>NZ_SJZI01000042.1:0-544345 GCF_004337505.1 Flaviaestuariibacter flavus
ACCAGGCCTATGCGCCCTCCGAGGGCGACGTGAGCCGCCACAACGGCAAGGTGGTGGTATACCACAATGGCAAGTGGACGAGCTCGACCTCCGAGGTACGTCTCGACAATGGCGCCACGGTGAACTCCCAGGGCCGCGTAACCTATAACGGTGAAAACCGCGACCTCGAAGAAGGCGAACACGTAACGAAGGCCGGACGCTTCTTCGACAAGGCGGGCAACGCCATCGAGCACGGCTGGGATGCCACCAAGACCGGCGTGAAGAAAGGCGCCCAGGCGGTGGGCCATGCCGCCGAAAAAGTGGGCAGCAAGGTGAAGGACGCCGTTACTCCCGATAAGAAGGATCAATAAGCGTTCTTTTTAGCAATAAAGATCCCCGCGGGCTGTTTGCTCGCGGGGATTTTTTTGGCTTGGTCCACGGGAATATTTCTCGCAGAGGGCGCGGAGCGTTTCGCAGCGGGCACGGAGATGCTCGAGCTACCAACAGAAAGGTTTGGAGACATTCCTGCTGCTGGCAATCAACTTCCTGCTCAAGACAGCGGGAGGGGCCCTGCGGGCGGAGTTGGTTGGTGACGACTTTGCCGATACATTACCACCTTACTACGAAGGTGTTACCAGTTGCGGACATAGCGGTGGAAACCGTGCTTCAGGAGGGATACGTTGAAGTTGATCAGGTAGCCCAGCTTCTTTTCGTGGAGGCGGAGGTAGGTGAGCATCTGCGATTCCGCTACCGGCTCCAGCGCCTTCACTGCTTTTAGCTCAATGATGACTTCGTCGTTTACCACGAGGTCCATGTAATAGACGTCGCCCAGGTCTTCGCCTTCGAAAATAAAGGTGATCGGAACTTCGGTGCTGACCCGGAAGCCGCGCTTGCGCAATACAACAGCAAGGGCTTTCTGATAAGCCGATTCCAGCAACCCGGGACCTAAGGCCTTATGCACATAAATAGACGCATCCAGGATGGCGCCGCCGATTTGGTTGAGTTCTTCTTTTTCCATACCCCCAAACCTGCGGCAGCCAGCACAGGATTCCATGTGAAAAACAACAGAATTTCCTGGGTTTTTTCCCATGGAAATCTCCCCCCTCCGCCCGTAGGGCGTCTCTCGCTGTCTCCGTTACAGCGCAAGGGTAGCTACCGTTAAGCGTGCCTCCCAACCTAAATGTTGGTAGCTCGAAGGCCTCCGTGCCCTCTGCGAAACGCTCCGTGTTCTCTGCGAGAAAAAAACCACTTGCGCGGGAAGAAACCTCCTTCCAGCCGGCGCGGGCTTTCTGCGCGTGGAAGAACCCTTGCTCCAATCCGGAGCGCCCTTTTGCGCGCGGAAGAAAGGCTCCTCCAAAATGGCGGGCGCTTTTGCGCGGGCGCAGTAGCCCGCTGCCATGGGCGCGGCCCTTTCTTCCGGGCGCAGCAGCCCCGCGCCGCCGGCGCCTGCAACAAGGGTGCAAAAAGAAACGGGCCGCCGCTTGCAAAGGCCCAATCCCTGCCGTAACTTAATAGGAACAAAAAACCCTTGTCATATGAGATCAAAAGCTTTACACTTAACCCCGCTCACGAACGAGGAATTCATCCAGTTTTTCACCCAGCTTCTCAAGGCCATCGACACCGACCCGCTGCCGATGCCGGCCGTCATGCTGGGCGCCAAGGCCAGCGTTGCCGCGCACCTCGAAGACATCAGCCTGCTCTTCAAGCGCGACCACGCCTCGCGTCTCACCCAGAAGCTCGTGCAGCTGGACGGGCGCCGCGACGACTTCGTAGTCGGGCTGCAGGACCTCTGCGAGGGCCACTGCTATAACCCCGACGAAGCCCTCCGCGAGCAGGCCGCCCTCCTCGACCGCCGTCTCGAGGTGTACGGGCCCCGCATCTACAAGCAGAACTACCAGCAGGAGACAGCCATCATCAACGCCCTCGTGCGCGACTTCCGCGAGGACCCCGACTGCGCCGCCGCCGTCGCTGCCCTCGGCCTCCGCACCTGGATCGACGCCCTCGACCGCACCAACAAAGAGTTCGACGCCCTCTTCCTCGAGCGCGCCGCCCTCGAAGTCGACAAAGACATCCCCTACACCATGATCCAGAAGCGCGACGAGATGCGCGTGGCCTACGAGAACCTGCTCAACAAGCTCGATGGCTTCTACCACACCGCCGAAGGCGCCGAACCCTGGGGCCGCATGGTGAAGCTGGTGGAGATACTGACGCAGGAGTATCGGGAGATTGTGAGTGCCAGGAAAGGAAGGAAGGAGGCGAGGAAGGAGAAGGAGGGAACGGCGGAGGCGTGAATTCTTTAATGGATTGTAATAATAAAGCCGCTGCGGGTGCAGTGGCTTTTGCTTTTTAATAATGCTGCGGCCGGCCCGCCACCAATCAATCGGTGCGGGAATGCCGGTCGGGCCGGTTTCTTTTTCTAAAAAGAGGGTTTGTCATCCTGATGCGCAGCATCAGGATCTCTCTAGGTACTAGTAGGAGGCGGCCTGCTGATGCCCGGCAAGATCCTGATCGCAAGCGGCATCCTGATGCGAAGCATTAGCGGGTCTCTGTACCTACTGGAAAGGGTCGGGGCCTTGGTTACGGGTGGCATCTTGTGCTTCCCGTCAGGAGCTCTGTAAGTACTGCCAGGAAGAGACGTTCTGCGCCGTTAAGATCCTGATCGCAGGCGATCAGGATGACAAAGCGTTTATTGTTCAAAAGGTGCGCCCCGCGAGACACTCAGGTGGCCGGTAGATGCGTGTGCGGGGCGCAGGGAAGTGCCAGGACAAGAAGACTCTTTAATAGCGAGGCCTGTTCCGCGGCAAGTTCCTGATGCTGCGCATCAGGATGACAATAGCTCAATAAGAGATAAGTGCGCCCCGCAAAGGATTTAGTGTAGCCGGTAGATGCGTGTGCGGGGCGCACGGTAAGTGTTGCGTATACCTCAACAGGAGGTGCTGTTGAAAACAACAGAAATTCAATGGGATTTTCACCGGGTTATTCCAGCAGGCAGCTGGAGTTTTGATTCATGAAAGAACACCGCTACTTCGTCTACATCCTTACCAATGCAGGGCGCACGGTGCTCTATACCGGCGTCACCAACGACCTGGCGCGGCGCCTGCAGGAGCATGCGGGTGGCACTCATGACGGCTTCACCAAAAAATACCGGGTGCGCCACCTGTTGTACTACGAAGAATTTGGATGGATACAGGAAGCTATCGCCCGCGAGAAGCAAATCAAAAGCTGGCCGCGGAGGAGGAAGGAGGCGTTGGTGGGGTCGGTGAATCCGGGGTGGGTGTTTCTTGAAGGGAGTTTTCGCAATGTTATTCCAGGTGACAAGCCCTGATGCTGTCGGGAAGCCATGGCGCCTGATAGGTTGCTATGGGCTTGGGCAGGGTTATTGATGATGAACACGGGCGCCCGGCTTCGCCGGATGTAACCTATATGGCGCCCCTTCAGGCCGCGATAGCTGGTCTTCGCCGCGCTGCTTTCTTACCGTTATACCCTACAGGCTGTTGCAGCATTACCTGAATATCAATTTCCCGGTTTCTGTTTCGTCCGAATAAAGCATCCCAAGCCGCTTCATTGGATCCTGCTAAAAATCCTAGCAACTCTTCCTACCTTTACCCTCTCCCAAACCAACCCCAGAACCTCAAAACCCCAGAACCTTCCCTATGGCCTACCGCACCGAACTGCTCGAGAAATTCCAGACTGAATACGCACGCCTCAACGAACAGCAAAAGAAGGCGGTGGACCAGATCGAGGGGCCGGTGATGGTGATCGCGGGGCCGGGCACGGGCAAGACGCAGATCCTGTCGGCGCGCATCGGCCGCATCCTGCTCTCCGACGCGCAGATCGAGCCCGATAATATCCTTTGCCTCACCTACACCGACGCGGGCGTGGTGGCCATGCGCCGCCGCCTCGCCGGATTTATCGGCCCGGATGCCTACCGCGTGGCCATCCACACCTTTCACGCCTTCTGCAACGACGTTATACAAGACAACCTGGGCCTCTTTGAAAAGACCGCCCTCGACCCCATTTCCGACCTGGAGCGCATCGAGCTGCTCAAAGAGCTGATCGACGGCTTCGGCAAAGACCATCCCCTCAAGCGCTACCGCGGCGACGTGTACTTCGAGATGCATTCGCTGCAAAACCTCTTTTCGCTCATGAAGCGCGAAGGCTGGAGCCCCGACTTCATCTGCCAGAAGGTAGACGAGTACCTCAAGAGCCTGCCGGAGCGCGACGAATACATCTGCAAGCGCGCCACCAAGGAATTCAAGAAGGGCGACGTGCGCACCGACAAGATCGCCGAGCAGGAAGAGCGCATGCAGAAGCTGCTGGCCGCCTGCAAGGAGTTCACGAAGTTCCAGACGATGATGCGCCAGCGCAACCGCTACGACTTCGACGATATGATCAACTGGGTCATCGCGGCCTTCCAGGAAAACGAAGACCTGCTGCGCCAGTACCAGGAGAAATACCAGTACATCCTCGTTGACGAATACCAGGATACCTCGGGCTCGCAGAACCGAATCGTGGAGCTGCTCATTAATTACTGGGACAAGCCCAACGTGTTCGTGGTGGGCGACGACGATCAATCCATCTACCGCTTCCAGGGCGCCAACGTGGAAAACATGATGGCCTTCGGCTCCTCCTTCGGGCAGGACCTCATGACCGTAGTGCTCACCAACAACTACCGCTCCACGCAACCCATTCTCGATATCTCCAAAACCCTCATCGACCGCAACGAGGAGCGCCTCGTGAAGCAGATGGGCGGCCTTTCGAAAGACCTGAGAGCTTCCAACGAAGCCCTCGCCGCGCTGGAGCACGGTCCGGAGGTGCACGCCTACCGCACGCAGGGACAGGAGCTCATTGGCATCACCACGCGCATCGAAAAGCTCATCGCCGACGGCGTGGCGCCCAACGAGATCGGCGTCATCTACCGCGAAAACAAGTACGGCGAGGAGCTGGCGCAATACCTGCGCCTCAAGGGCATTCCCTTTTACACGCGCCGCAACCTTAATATCCTCGAGCAGCCCCTCATCCAGCAGCTGCTGCGCGTGCTCGACTACCTCTGCGCGGAGCACGACACGCCCTACGGCGGCGACGGCCTCCTCTTCGAGATCCTCCACTACGAGTGGTTCGGCATCCCGCCGCTGGCCATCGCCAAGGCCGCCATCGAGGTGAGCGACTTCAACTACAACGCCCGCGGCAAAGACAAGACCTCGCTGCGCCGCTATGTGTGCGAGCAGGCGCAACCCAAAGACCTTTTCGACTCGGGCCTGCACCCGCGTATTTGCGAAACGGTGCACATCCTCGAGCGCCTCATCGGCGCCGTGAAAAACGAAACGCTCCAGAACCTGCTGGAGCGCGTGCTCCGCGAGGCGGGCTTCCTCGGCCACATCATGGATTCGCCCGAGCGCGGCTGGCTGCTGCAGCTCGTCACCGGCTTCTACAATCACCTCCGCGACGAAACGCGCCGCCACCCCTATGCAACACTGGATGACTTCATGGGCCGCATCGAGCTGATGCGCCGCGAAGGCCTCGTGCTGCCGCTGGTGCAGGTGGCGGGCCACGAGCGCGGCGTAAACCTGCTTACCGCGCACGGCTCCAAGGGCCTCGAGTTCGACCACGTGTTTCTCGCCGGCTCTACGGCCTCCTCCTGGGAGAAGAAGCGCAAGCCTTTCTCCGGCTTCGCCTTCCCCGACACCCTCTTCGCCTCCAGCGCCAAGGGCAACGACACCGAGGAGCTGCGCCGCCTCTTTTACGTGGCGCTCACCCGCGCCAAGCAACACCTGTACATCTCTTTCTCCAACAGCACCGACGAAGGCAAGCTGCTGGAAGCCTCTATGTTCATCGCCGAGATCTTCGAGGAGCACCAGCTGCCCGTGCAGGCACAGGAGCTGCCGGAAGAAACGATCGCTGAGTTCCAGGTGCTGCAGCTCACGGGCGTGTTCGCGCCCGAGGTGGCACCGCTGGAAGAGGAACTGCTGAACCGCGTGCTGGGCAACTTCCAGATGAACGTGTCGGCGCTCAACAACTACCTGCGCTGCCCGCTGGAGTTCTACTTCAAGAACGTGGTGCGCATTCCCTCGCCGCGCAACGAAGCGGCTGAATTCGGATCGGCCGTGCACCATGCGCTGGAGCAGCTTTTTGTCAAGATGAAGAAAGACGAGCAGCAGAACTTCCCGCAGCTCGACGACTTCCTCAACGACTTCACCTGGTATATGAACCGCAACCGCGAGTGCTTTACCCGTGAGCAGTTTGCGCGCCGCATGGAATACGGCCTCGAAATCCTGAAGCAGTACTACAACCGACACGTGGCGCACCTCAATAAGTTCGTGCTCATCGAGCACAACGTGAAGAGCGTGAACGTGGATGGCCTCCTGCTCAAGGGAAAGCTGGACAAGCTCGAGTTCAGCGGCAACAACGTCACCATCGTCGACTACAAGACCGGCGACCCCGAGAAGAACAACGAGAAGTTTGCCCGCCCCAACCCGAAGATCCCCGCCGGTGGCGACTATTGGCGCCAGGCGGTGTTTTACAAGATCATGATCGGCAACTACAAGCCCGAATGGAACGTGGAGCGCGTGGTGTTCGACTTCGTGGAGCCCAATAAGAAGAAGGAATACGTGCGCGAGGAGGTGCTGATCAACGAGATGGACCTGCAGGATGTGAAGGCGCAGATCCGCGATACCTATGCGGCCATACAGGAGAAGAAGTTTTATACCGGCTGTGGCTCGGAAGATTGCCACTGGTGCCGTTTTGTGAAGACCAACAAGATGGCTGTGGCGCTCCATGAACTGAAGCTGGATGAGGAGGAGAATAAGCGGAGCCTCCTGCGGGTGGTGGATTAGGAAAGAATTGAATTCTGGAGCCAAAGGCGTCGCGCAAGCGACGCCTTTGGCGTCATTGCGAGCGGAGCGAAGCAAACTCCCTGAATAAAAGACTGACCGTAGCCAGTAAAAGCTTCAGCTGGCAAATTCTTGTGGCTTCGAACGCCCTGCGTAAATCCGGAGTTTGCTTCGCTCCGCTCGCAATGACAGCTTCGCTGTCGCTTCGCCCGTTACCTGCAACCTCAGAACCCTAGAACCATAAAACCTTCTTTTAGCCCTTCCTTAACCCGTCGCTATCCGCCATTGCCCTGAAAGACGTTAAGTTTGCCTTCTCCATGAAGAAGGCATTTTTCCTCTTTATTACCGCGCTGGGCGGCGTACTGGCCCTTACGGGCGGCACGGGCTGCGCCACCATCATTCCGCCGCAGGGCGGCCCGCGCGACTCGCTGCCACCGAAGCTGGTGAAGGCCACACCCGCCGAAGGCGCGGTGAACGTCAACACCCGCACCATCGAGCTCACCTTCGACGAGTTTGTGGATATCAGCCGCGAGGGCGGCGGCGAGCTGGTGATGTCGCCGCTTTATACGAAGCGCCCGGATGTCCGCACGCGCCTGCGTACGGTTACCATCGAGCTCAAGGACAGCCTCGAACCCAACACCACCTACAGCTTTAACTTCGACGGGGCCATCAAAGACATCAACGAGGGCAACACGCTCCGCAACTTCACGTATACCTTTTCCACCGGCCCGGCGCTCGACTCGCTCACCTATAGCGGCTCGGTGCAGCTGGCCGAAACGGGTGGCATCGACACGACACTTACGGTGGCGCTCTACCGCAACCTGCGCGACAGCGCCGTGGTGCTGGAGTCGCCCCGCTACATCACCCGTGTTAACGGCAGCGGCAACTTTACCTTCCGCAACCTGCCGGGCGGCACTTTTGCGGTTTATGCGTTCGACGATAAGTCGCGCACCCGCCGCTACCTGAGCAAGAGCCAGCTTTTCGCTTTTGCCGATTCGCCCATCGTGGTGCGTCCCGGCGCCCCTGAGCTGCGGCTCTTCGCCTACGTGGAGCAGCCTGTTGCGGCCGCCGGCGCCAATGGTGCCCGCACCGCGCCGCAGCCCGCCACCGACCGGCGCCTTAAGTATACCCCGGCCGTCACCACCGCCCAGGAGCTGCAGGGCGACTACCGCATCAACTTCGACAACCGGGTGCGCAGCCTCGACAGCGGTAAGGTGCGCCTCGTGCGCGATAGCGTATTTACGGAGGTGCCGCGTCGCCTCTCGCTCGACAGCACCGGCCGCGTGCTGGCGGTGCGGGCCGCCTGGGCCAGCGGCGAGCGCTATGCCCTCATCCTCGGGAAGGATTTTGCTACCGACACCACCGGCCGCAGCCAGCTGCGCAACGATACACTGCGCTTTGCGGCAAAAAAGACCTCCGACTACGGCAACCTGCTGCTGCGCTTCCGCAATGTGAAGGCGGGCCTGAACCCGGTGCTGCAGATGATCCAGAACAACAGCGTGGTGTTCTCGGCGCCGATCGGCTCGGGTGAGCTGTCGCGGGCGCTCTTCATCCCGGGCGACTACGAGTTGCGGGTGCTCTTCGACACCAATGGCAACGGTAAATGGGATCCCGGTGCTTTCTTCAATGGTCGCCGCCAGCCCGAGATCGTGGTGCCGGTAGACAGGCGCCTGGTGGTGAAGCCGGATATCGAAAACGAGATCGAGATCGCGGTGCCGGATATGCCACGGAGATAATCTGAAGATCTCGGATCTCCGATCTCAGATCTTGGTTCCTGGTTTTGACCGCTTCTCTTGTACCTACCGATCCTATTCTTTCATTCGCAACTTCGATCAGAAGAAATGATTCCCCTTCCGTGAGGCAGCAGAGTCTCCGAACTATAGTCCGGCTCCCTAAAAATATCCTTCGCGTTAAATAAAAACGTCCCCGGAAAGGGCAATGCATCAATGGCACGGGGCGGCCTCTACTCGCATAGGCTAGCGTACACGGATGCCTTGCCTGTAGCGGGTTTCAAGAGAATGTTAATCATCATTTTCTGTCGTCAAAGCGGCCCTTTTTTGATGCCTTTTTAACCACTTCCCGGGCCTATATTTTGTATCTTTGGAGCCTTATGCAATTTTCCTCAGCCCTTCTTGAAAACGCGGTCAACGAGTTCGCCAAGCTGCCCGGTATCGGGCGCAAAACGGCCCTGCGCCTCGTGCTGCACCTGTTGAAGCAGGAGCCCGAGGAAGTGCAGCATTTTTCGGAGATCATGAGCCGGATGCGGGGCGAGATCAAGTTCTGCCAGCGCTGCCACAACGTGGCCGATGCTGATATCTGCTCCATCTGCTCCAACTCGATGCGCAAGCAGGATCTCATCTGCGTAGTGGAAAATATCCGCGACGTCATCGCCCTCGAAAGCACGCAGCAGTTCAGCGGTACTTACCATGTGCTCGGCGGCGTTATCTCCCCGCTCGACGGCGTGGGGCCATCGCAGCTCAATATCGACACGCTGGTGCACCGCATCGCCAAGGAAGAGACGGCCGAGGTGATCTTCGCGCTGAGTCCCACGATCCAGGGCGACACTACCATCTACTATATCCAGAAGAAGCTGCCCGCTACCTGCCGGGTAACCACCATCGCCCGCGGTATCGCCTTTGGCGGCGAGCTCGAATATGCCGACGAGATGACCCTGGCCCGCTCGCTGCAGAACCGCCTGCCGATCGAGAGCTATGTGTCGCAGGCAGCGCGCTGAGGCGCAATGTTTAATCAATAATCTTAATGTCCAATGTTGTAGTGAGTTCATCGCTACTTAAGCATTGGACAATATCCATTATAAATTTTCTATTGCCTTATCTTTGCACCCACAGCGGATTTGTTTATTGTTCGGCTCCACAGAACTAATAAACGCAGGCTCCCCTCCTTTAATGGTTCCCCTACGTTTATTGTCCCAACTGCCGGGCAGCCGCCGCTGCTAAATCATTTCTTTATGGCAGATATACGCAAGGCCCTGCAGGAACGCATCCTTATCATCGACGGCGCGATGGGCACCATGATCCAGCGGCACGGGCTGCAGGAGGCCGATTACCGCGGCGCGCGCTTCGCCGACTGGCCCAGCGACCTCAAGGGCAATAACGACCTGCTGTGCCTCACACAGCCCGACATTATCCGCGGCATCCACCGCCAGTACCTGGAGGCCGGCGCCGACATCATTGAAACAAACACCTTCAATGCGCAGCGCGTGTCGCTGGAAGACTACGGCATGCAGTCGCTGGCCTACGAGCTCAACGTGGCCGCGGCGCGCGTAGCCAGGGAAGCCGTAGCCGAATACGTGGCCGCCAACCCCGGCGCGGTAAATAACAGCCCCTGGGTGGCCGGCGCCATCGGTCCGCTCAATAAAACGCTCTCCCTTTCCCCCGACGTCAACAACCCCGGCTACCGGGCGCTCACCTTCGACGAGGCGGCCGACGCCTACTACGAGCAGGTAAAAGGCCTCGTGGACGGCGGCGCCGACCTGCTGCTGGTGGAAACGATCTTCGATACGCTCAACGCCAAGGCGGCGATCTTCGCCATCCGCAAGTATTTCCGCGAAACAGGCAAGGAGCTGCCGATCCTGATCTCCGGCACCATCACCGACGCTTCGGGCCGCACGCTCAGCGGGCAGACGCTGGAGGCTTTCTACACCTCGGTGCGTCATGCGCGCCCGCTCAGCATCGGCCTCAACTGCGCCCTTGGCGCCAAAGAGATGCGCCCGCACATCGAAGAGCTCAGCACCATTGCCGAATGCTTTACCTCGGCCTATCCCAACGCCGGCCTGCCCAACGCCATGGGTGAATACGACGAGCATCCCGCCGACACCGCGCACTTCATCGAAGACTGGGCGAAAGAAGGTTTCGTGAATATCGTGGGGGGCTGCTGCGGCACCACGCCCGATCATATCCGCCACATCGCGGAGCAGGTGCGCACCATCAAGCCAAGACCATTACCGACACTCGAAAAAGAATTAGCATCGTGAGTGAACCCACAGTGATCCATCCCTACCTGCGCCTTGCCGGCCTCGAGCCGCTCGTTGTACGTCCCGAAACGAACTTTATCAACGTAGGTGAGCGCACCAACGTTACCGGCTCCAAGAAATTCGCCCGCCTCATCCGCGAAAACAAATACGAGGAAGCCCTCTCCGTTGCCCGCCAGCAGGTGGAGAGCGGCGCCCAGGTGATCGACGTGAACATGGATGACGCCCTGCTCGACGGGGTGCACGCCATGACCACCTTCCTCAACCTGGTGCAGGCTGAGCCCGACATCGCGCGGGTGCCCATCATGATCGACTCTTCGAAGTTTGCCATCATCGAGGCCGGTCTCAAGTGCGTGCAGGGCAAGTGCATCGTCAACTCCATCTCCATGAAAGAGGGCGTCGGCGAGTTTGTGCGCCAGGCGCATATCTGTCTCGACTACGGCGCTTCTGTAGTGGTGATGGCCTTCGACGAGCAGGGGCAGGCCGATACGCTGCAGCGCCGTGTAGACATCTGCGGGCGTGCCTACAAGATTCTCACGGAAGAAGTGGGTTTCGATCCGCAGGACATCATCTTCGACCCCAACATCTTCGCAGTAGCCACCGGCATCGAGGAGCACAATAACTACGCGGTAGACTTCATCGAAGCCACGCGTATCATCAAGCAGAAGATGCCGCTGGCCAAGATTAGCGGCGGTGTGAGCAACGTATCATTCTCCTTCCGGGGCAACGACCACGTGCGGGAAGCGATCCACTCGGTGTTCCTGCTGCATGCCATCCGTGCCGGTATGGATATGGGCATCGTCAATGCCGGGCAGCTGGTGGTGTACGACGAGATCGAGCCGCAGCTGCGGGAGCTCTGCGAGGATGTGATCCTCAACCGCCGCCCCGATGCGACGGAGCGCCTCGTGTCTTTTGCTGAAACGGTAAAGGCGAAGGGCAAGGAAGAAGTGAAGGATGAAGCCTGGCGCAACAATACGGTGGAGGAACGCCTGAAGCATGCGCTGGTGAACGGCATCACCGAGTATATCGATGCCGATACGGAGGAAGCACGCCAGAAGTACCCGAAACCCCTCGACGTGATCGAAGGCCCGCTGATGGCCGGTATGGACGTGGTCGGTGATCTCTTTGGCTCGGGCAAGATGTTCCTGCCCCAGGTGGTAAAGAGTGCCCGTGTGATGAAGAAGGCCGTGGCAGTGCTGACGCCCTATATTGAAAAGGAAAAAGAAGAGCGCGCCGCGCGCGGGGAGATCTCTCCGGCGGGCGCTGCGAAAATATTGATGGCTACCGTCAAGGGCGACGTGCACGATATCGGCAAGAACATCGTGGGCGTGGTGCTGGGCTGCAATGGCTACGAGGTGATCGATATGGGTGTGATGGTGCCGGCGGATAAGATCCTCGACGCAGCCCAGAAAGAAAACGTGGACGTGATCGGGCTTTCGGGGCTCATTACACCTTCGCTCGACGAGATGGTGCACATTGCCCGAGAGATGAAGCGCCGCAATATGAAACAGCCCCTGCTGATCGGCGGGGCCACCACTTCGCGCACGCACACGGCGGTGAAGATCGCGCCGGAGTATGACGGCGGCGTGCTGCACGTGCTCGACGCCTCGCGCTCGGTAACGGCGGTGAGCAGCCTGCTCAGCCAGGACAACCGCGCACAGTTCCTGAAGGATACGGCGAAAGAATACAACGGGCTGCGCGAGCAGTTCCTGGGCAAGCAGCGCCAGAAGGTGCTCATTCCCTACGAGGAGGCCGTGGTGACCAAAGAGCGTTTCGACTGGAAAAGCTATATGCCTGTGAAGCCGGCTGTGGATGGCGTAAAGGTGTTTCATGAATTCGACCTGGGCACGATCGCCCGCTACATCGACTGGGGGCCGTTCTTTATCGGCTGGGAGATGCCGGGCCGCTTCCCCGAGGTGCTGAGCGATCCCATCTTTGGTGCCGAAGCCACGCGCCTGCACACCGATGCGCTGAAGATGGTGGATACGATCGTGCGGGAAAAATGGTTCACGGCCAACGGCGTCATCGGCTTCTGGCCGGCGCTTTCCAACAACCGGGATACGATCACGCTGCAAACGAAGGATGGAGAGGTCCGGCTTGAAAGCCTGCGCCAGCAGCTCAAGAAAGCCATCGGCCAGCCTAGCTTCTCTCTTGCAGACTTTGTTAAGCCTGGCCCCGCCCAGGCCCAGGCCCCGAGCCCTTCTGAAGGAGAGGAGCGCGGGACCGATTATATGGGTGCCTTCGCCGTCACCATCCAGGGTGCGCGCGAGCACATCGACCGCTTTGCCGCCGACCACGACGAATACAACAAGATCCTTGTGCAGATACTGGCCGACCGTTTTGTAGAGGCCTTTGCCGAGTGCCTGCACGAGCAGGTGCGGAAGAAGTATTGGGGTTATGAGCAAGGAGAGCAGTTCACCAACGAGCAACTCATTCGTGAAGAATACAAAGGCATCCGACCGGCGCCGGGCTACCCGGCCTGTCCCGATCACACGGAAAAGCTGAAGCTGTTTTCGCTGCTTAATGCTAGCGAAAACATTGGTATCGAGTTGACCGAAAGCCTGGCCATGAACCCGCCGGCCTCGGTGTGCGGCTGGTATTTCGCCCACCCCGGAAGCCACTATTTCGGGCTCGGCAAGATCGGCCTCGACCAGCTGGAAGATTACGCGCAGCGCAAAGGCATGACGATCGCGGAAGCGGAGAAGTGGCTGCGGCCCGTGCTCGAATAATTTGGAAAGATTAAATGCAGAAGGCGACGCTTGGGCGTCGCCTTCTGCATTTGGTAGAGCGCGAAGCGACGGCCTCCGGCCGTCATTGCGAGCGGAGCGAAGCAAACTCCCCGATCTGAAGACTGACCGTAGCCGGCAAAAGCTTTAGTTCGTAAACTCTTTCAGATTCGACCACCCTGCGTAAATCCGGAGTTTGCTTCGCTTCGCTCGCAATGACAGCTACGCTGTCGGCTTCGCGCGTAGCATGCTACAGCAAACCTGTTGCTTTCAGCTCTGCTTCCAGTTGCTCCGGCGCCGTAAAGCGGATGCACTGAATTCCCAGCTCCTCTGCCGCCTTTACATTACGCGCATTGTCGTCAATGAAAAGCGTGTTGGCTGCTTCGAGGCCGAAGCGCTCCAGTGTGAGCTGGTAAAATTCCGGGAAGGGCTTGCGCATCTTTTCTTCACCGCTTACCACGCGCCCGTCGAACCAGTGAAGAAACTCGTAGCGCTCCAGCGCGATGGGAAAGAGCTCGGCGCTCCAGTTGGTCAGTGCGTAAATCTTATAGCGGCCGCTTTCCTTTAGCTGCCGGAAGATCTCCACGGTGCCTTCGATGGGCCCGCCGAGCATTTCCTCCCAGCGGCCGTAGTAGGCTTCGATCTGCTCCTTCCATTCGGGATGGCGGTCTACCAACAGTTGCGTGGCTTCGCGCAGGGAGCGGCCGGCGTCCTGCTCCTCGTTCCAGTCGGAGGTGCAGATTTTTTCGAAGAAGTGCCTCTTGTCTTCAGGGCGGCCTTCAAAAACTTTATTAAATACATAGTCGGGGTTCCAGTCGATGAGAACGCCCCCGAGATCGAAAATGATATCCTGGATCACGATGGTTGTTTGTGCGGCAAAGGTAGAAAGCGGCCGGACGTGGAGCGAAAGAACGCTGATTACGCATGCGGAATGCGCAGGTTGTTTATGATTTGCATTCGCCCGCAACCTTATCTGCGTTAATCTTAATAAATCATAAGAAATCTGCGTTCTTTCTCACTCAAAGCAGGCCACGCAATTTCAGGTCGCGGCGCAGGGTTTCGGGGTCACGGAAGACGATGCCGTCCATGCCCAGGTTAACAGCGGTGGCTACATTGCTTTCCCGGTCGTCGATATATACCGCAGTAGCAGCATTGATGTTGAAACGCTCTAACAGTACGAGGTATAGCCCGGGATGCGGCTTGGTCATTCGCTCGGCGCCGCTGAGTACGATGCCGTCGAACCAGTCGAGGAAGGGAAAGTCGCAGCGCGATTGCTCAAAGAGCTCGGCGCTCCAGTTGCTGAGGGCGTATTGCGAAAATCCTTTCTCTTTCAGGGTGCGCAGAATTGCCACAGAGCCTTCGATTTCGCCCTGGAACATTTCTTTCCAGCGTGCGTAAAAGGCACGGATCGGTTGCTCCCACGCAGGGTGCTGCCGCACGAGTTGTTCGGTGGCCTCTTTCACCGGCCGGCCGCCATCAACGGTGTTGTGCCACTCCATGGTGCAGATATGCTCCAGGAAGTGGTCGCGCTCTTTGCTGTCTTTGAAGATTTTATCATAGAGGTAACGCGGGCTCCAGTCTACCAGCACGTTACCCAGGTCCCAGATGATGCTGCGGGTACTCATGAAGTCACCTGCTCTTTGGGTAGCACTACTTTCACCGTGCCTCCGGTTGCCGTTGTGTGGCTTTTGCCGTAGCGAAACTTGAAATACAGCATGATGACCGAGAAGACGAGCACGAGGCTGTTGGTATAAATAATGGGAACGCTCTTTTTGACGATGCCGTACACCAGCCACAGGATGACCGAGATGGTGGCGAAGGTGAACATGAGCAGCGAGATGTCGGCCGCCGACTTCGTGCGCCAGGTCTTGATCACCTGCGGCAGGAAGGTGATGGCGGATATGGAGCCGGCGACCATGCCGAGGATTTCGATGAGTTCCATGTCGTTGTGTTTAAGTGAAGGTACAGCGCGACGGCGATAGCCGTCATTGCGAGCGAAGCGAAGCAAGCTCCTGATTCACGCAGGGTGGTCGAAACGCAAACGGTTTCCGCATAGGTGCTCTCTTTGGTTTCAATCAGCCTTTAGGTCGGGGAGTTTGCTTCGCTACGCTCGCAATGACGAGAAAGGCCCGCGGAGCGGGCCTTTCTCTTAATTACTTCTTGCTTTTCGGCACAATGCTGATCGCGCATCCGCCGCCCGCGGCGAGCTTCAGCGGAAGCTTTGTGGCGGACGTAACCGTCATCGTTTCGATCTTGTAGGCCTTCGGGTTGTTTTGCCAATGGGCATCGTCGGCATCGCGGTAGATCGTTGCGATGTAGGCACCGGGCCCGAGGAAAGACAGGTCGGCTTCGACGCTGCGCGGTTTTTCGTTGCTGATGGCGCCGAGGAACCAGGCATTGCGGCCTTTCGCCTTTCGCGCCACGAGGAGGTATTCGCCGGGCTCAGCGGCGAGGTAACGCGTGTCGTCCCAGTCGGTAGGAACGTCTTTAATGAACTGGAATGCATCCAGGTGCTTCTCGTAGTTCTCCGGCAGGTCGGCAGCCATCTGCAGCGGGCTGTACATCGTTACGTAAAGCGCCAGCTGCTTGGCGAGCGTTGTATGCACCTGCTCCTTCTTCTTCGGGTCATAAGCGCTCATCTTGATCTCGAAGATGCCCGGCGTATAATCCATGGGACCACCCATGAGGCGTGTAAAGGGCAATATGGTTTCATGCGCCGGCGGGTTGCCCACGCTCCAGGCGTTGAACTCGTTGCCCCGTGCGGCTTCCGAAGCCAGCCAGTTGGGATAGGTGCGGTGCAGGCCGGTGGGTCGGGTGGGTTCGTGCATATCCACCATGATGCCGTAGCGGCCGGTCTTTTCTGCCACGCGCACATAATGATTCACCATCCACTGCCCGTCGTGGTGCTCGCCGCGCGGAATGATGCGGCCCACATATCCCGTCTTCACGGCGTCGTAGCCATGCTGCTTCATAAAGCGGTAAGCGGTATCCATCCAGCGCTCGTAGTTGGTGACCGAGCCCGAGGTTTCGTGGTGCATGATCAGCTTCACGCCTTTCTTCTTTGCATAGGCCTGCAGCTCCTTTACGTTGAAGTCGGGGTAAGGCGTCACAAAGTCGAACACATTCTCCTTCCATTTGCCGTACCAGTCTTCCCAGCCCACGTTCCAGCCTTCCACCAGCACCCCGGGGATGCCGTGCTTTGCGGCAAAGTCGATATAGCGCTTCACGTTGGGGGTGTTGGCCCCGTGGTGGCCGTGCGCCACCAGCGTGGAGGCGGATTGCGTGGCGGCGTAGTCCCAGCTGCTTTTGCCCACGTGCATCTCCCACCATACGCCCACAAACTTCTGCGGGCGGATAAAGGCCGTCGACTTCAGCTTCGTGGGCTCGTTGAGGTTGAGGATCATTTTGGTGGAAGCCAGCACTTCGGTTGCCTTGTCGCTGACGATGATGGTGCGCCAGGGCGTATGCGCCGGCGCCTGCAGGTAGGCTGCGTTGCCCACCGCATCGGGCACCAGCACCGATTGCAGCGTATTGTTGCTTTTGTTGACGGCGAGGTCCATCGCGGGGTAGTTCACCAGCGCGGCCTCGTGTATGTTGATATAAAGACCGTCGTCGCTCTTCAGCATGAGCGGTGTCTGCACATAGTCTTTGCCGATGATGCTTTTTACGCCGATCTCGCTATGCGTGCTGTCGGCCCAGGCATCTACGGCGCTGAGGCGCGTGCGGTGGTAAGGATATTCGTTGGAGTCGAAGTCACCGGGGATCCAGAAGGCGTTGTGATCGCCGGCGAGGTGAAACTGCGTGTTCTCGCTGGCCACCACGAAATGCTGCAGGGCTGCCTGCGCCGGGAATTCGTAGCGGAAGCCGAGGCCTTCGTTGAAGAGCCGGAATACCACATCCACGCGTAGGTGCTGGTCGCCGAGGTCTTCGAGCCCGAGGCGCAGCTCGTAGTGGCGGTCGCGGATGCTGGCCCACTCGCCCCACACGGGCTGCCAGCTGGCGTCGTGGGTGCTGGTGGTGTTGGCCGTTATGCGGAACAGCGAGAGGTTTACGTTGGGCTCCTTCAGGGTGATGCCCAGCGTTCCGGGAAGCAGCACCGGTTTGTTTTTGTAGGTGAGGCTATAGCGGAGCTGTCCGGTGGCCTCGTTGGCAACATCAAGGCGCAGGGCGCCGTCGGGCGACTGCAGGCTGAATGTTTTCTGACCAAAGGCAAACAGCCCGGAGGCCAGTGCCACAAGAAGGGAGAGGTAGCGTTTCATAATCATTTGTTTTCAAAGAGCCACCACCGCCGGCGGCGGGGCTTGATCTTGTAATTGGACTGAATGAACTTCCGGATATGCTCCATGCCTTCGTCGACATTGTCGGTAAGGAGTACGAGCTCGAGGTCGGCGGTGGAGATGGTGCCGCGTTTTGCCATATCCTTGATGGCTTCCATCAGCTCCTTGTAATACTCGGTGCCCCACATCACCACGGGGAAGCCCGAAATGGTCTTGGTTTGAATGAGGGTGAGTGTTTCAAAGAATTCATCCATCGTGCCGAAGCCACCCGGCATGATGATGAAGGCGTAGGAATACTTGATCAGCATTGTTTTGCGGGTGAAGAAGTATTCGAAGGTTTTGCTTTTGTGCAGCCACTTGTTTTCCACCTGCTCGAAGGGCAGCTTGATGTTGCAGCCTACCGACATGCCGCCGGCGTCGAAGGCGCCGCGGTTGGCGGCTTCCATAATGCCGGGGCCGCCGCCGGTCATGGTGGTGAACCCGATCTCGGCGATGCGCTTTCCGAATTCCACGGCGGCCTTGTAATAGGGATGTTCCTCCTTGAAGCGCGCCGACCCGAAGACGGTGATGCAGGGGCCGACAAAGTGCAGGACGCGGATGGCGGTAACCAGCTCGCGGAAAACCTTCCAGGCGAACCGGAATTCATAAGGACGGCTTTTGGGCCCTTCGAGGTACACGTGCCGCTTGCGCGGAATGATCGGGTTGTGCTTTACTTTTTCGGGCATGGAAAGGGTTGATGTTCTAAAAGTAGGACCCGCCGGACGAGAAAGCGCGGATGGAATATCATTTCCGGGATGCGCGCCGGTGGCCCCGCCGGTGTTCAAATAAAACGCTGGTCGCGGCGATCCGTGTTAGCGGGGCTTCCGGGTGCCGCCTTCGGGGTTTCGGAGCACGGTATCCCAGCCCGGGCTTGGGCTGCCCAGGGGGGAGTCGAGGGTGATGTCTTCGGATGACGGCTTGTTGAAATCGTCGGTATCGGTAAGCGGCCCGGTATCGGGTGTATAGCGGATGATGGTGCTGTCGGCGGTGGACAGGTCGGTCTCCTGCTCCTTGGCGGAGCGGTCGCCGCAGGCGGCCAGCAGCAGGAGGAGGAAGCAGGCCATTTTCATTTGAATGCTTTTCATCATTGCAGCAATTCTGTTGCCATAGAATTATTCCTTGCCTACCACGCGCGCCCACAGCTCCGGGATGCGCTTGATCCAAACGAGTTCTTTCATCTTCACCGAAGCTTCCTGCACCGGCGAGCCGAAATATTTTTTGCCGCCGGCAATGGAGGCGGGTACGCCGCTCTGCGCATATACCTCGGCGCCCGCGCCCACGGTGAGTGTTTTGCTGACGCCTACCTGGCCCCAGAGAATCACGTTGTCTTCGATGGTGGTGGCACCGGCGATACCTACCTGCGCGGCGAAGAGACAGTTCCTGCCAACGACGGTATCGTGACCGATGTGCACGAGGTTGTCCATCTTGGTGCCGGCGCCGATGATGGTGTCGGCACTCACGCCGCGGTCTATGGTACAGTTAGCCCCGACTTCCACGCCGTCTTCGAGGATAACGCGGCCGCAGCTCAGCATTTTTTTATAGTGGATCGCGCGGTTGGTTTTCTTGTTGTAATAAAACGCATCGGAGCCGATCACCGAACCAGATTGCACGATCACATCATCGCCGAGGATGCAGTGGTCGCCGATGACCACGTTGGGTGCGATGATGCAGTTACGCCCGATGCGCACCGCGTTGCCGATGACCGCGCCCGGCTGCACCACGGTGCCTTCGCCGATGATGGCGGTGTCGGCGATATTTTTCGACAGCGGCGTAAACGGACGGAAGTGACGCACGATGGCGAGGTAGGCTTCAAAGGGTTCGGCCACCAGCAGCAAAGCCTTGCCCGGCGGGACTTCCGTGGGTTGGTTGATGATGATGAAGGTAGCCGCCGACTCGATGCACTTGCGGTAATACTTCGGGTGATCGACAAACACGAGGTCGCCGCTTTCCACTTTGTGAATCTCGTTGATGCCGGTTGCGGCACCTTCTTTATTGCCGATGATTTCAGCGCCGATGAGCGCGGCGATCTCGGTTATCGGAACAGGTTGTTCGAATCGCATACGTTGATTTGAAGAAGCAAAGTTAGGGTTGTGCGTTGGCGGTGTATCGAAATGCGTGCGCGATGACCGCCTTGCCTGTTGCATCATGATGCGCGACATGCAACAAGCTTATCAACGAGAAGAAAAAATGTGAATAAATTTGTGCATAAAATTTTTCCAATAGCGAAAAAACTTTTTAATATTGTGGTAGGAAATTTATTTCCTGACTTACTAACCCAACCCAATATTAGTCCCGGTGTTCTCGCCGGGACTTTTTGTTTCGGTACGTTTGTGTACCGGCACTTTGTAAAAGACGCGCGTAGCGTATTTCCGATACCTTTACTCACACTAAAAAAACGGGCATGCTCAAATCAATGACCGGCTTCGGCAGGGCAGAACAGGCAGTTGGCGACAAGACCTTTCTCATCGATATCAAATCACTCAACGGAAAGCAGTTCGAGCTGCAACTCAAGATGCCGGCTTTCCTGAAGCCCTTCGAGTTCAACATCCGCAAGGTGCTGAGTGAAGGACTCGGGCGCGGTACGGTCGACTGCATCATCTCGCTGAAGGAGACCGGCTCTTCAAAGCCGATCACCATCAACACCGACCTGGTGAAGGCCTACTATCATTCGCTGAGCAACCTCGCCTCCGAGCTGGGGCTGGAGACGGGCGACATGCTGAGCACCATCATCAAGCTTCCGGAGGTGATCACGCCGTCGAGCGAAACACTCACCGACGCCGAGTGGCAGCAGTTTGAGCGCGTGCTCGGCGCCGCCATCGAAGACCTCAACCGGCACCGCGCCGACGAAGGCCGCTCGCTGAAGCAGGACCTCGAGCTGCGCATCTCCAACATCGCCGCCCAGCAGGCCCAGGTAGCCGAACTGGCACCGACGCGCCAGCAGAAGATCCGCGAGGGCATCGTGAAGCTGCTCGAAGAGCACGTGGGCAAGGAGAATTACGACGAGAACAAGCTGGAGCAGGAGCTCGTTTATTACATCGAGAAGATCGACATCTCCGAAGAGCAGGTACGCCTCAACAACCACCTCGAATATTTCACCACCGTGCTCAACGAGGAAGATTCCAACAAGGGCAAGAAGCTTTCCTTTATCCTCCAGGAGATCGGCCGCGAGATCAACACCACCGGCTCCAAGGCCTACGACCACAACATCCAGAAGTGCGTGGTGCAGATGAAAGACGAGCTGGAGAAGGCGAAGGAGCAGGTGCTCAACGTACTTTAATATCTCAGATCCCGGATCTGCGATCTGAGATCTGACATCTGAGATTAGTTTTGTGATATGACCCGACTACTGACGATCTGCCTCTTTTCGGTTTTTGCCCTTTCGGGCTGCGATACGATTGACCTGTACGACCGGGCTGTCAGCATCAGCGGTCATGCCTGGAAGAGCAGCGAAAAGCCCGTCTTCCGCTTCAACATCAAGGATACGACGGTGCCCTACCAGCTGTATGTGCTGCTGCGGCATTCGGCCCGCTATAATTATAACAACCTCTGGATCAACCTGCATACGGTGTCGCCCGACGGCAGCACCAATACGGCGCAGTACGAGCTGCCCCTGGCCGCGGGCGGGCGCGGCTGGCTCGGCAGCGGCATGGACGATATCTACGAGCACCGCATTGCGCTGACGCCGGTGAACCAGGATTTCCGCTTTCACCAGGCCGGCACCTACGTTTTCACAATCGAGCACATCATGCGTGAGAACCCGCTGCAGGAAGTTTACAACGTGGGGCTGCGCGTGGAAAAGAAAACGGCGCGCTGATGTCGCGCACCGATTCGCGCCGCCAGCTGCGCCGCGCCACCATCATCTTCTGGGTACTGCTTTCTTATATCGTCATCGCACTGGCCTGGTGGTTTCTTTCCCTCGAGCGCCAGAACCAGGACCTGCGCGACCTGAAGCGGGAGCAGCTGGCCGCCGTGGCACCGGGCGATACCGCGATGCGTGCCGCCATTGAAGAGCGGTATGGGCGCAATTCGTTGAAGTATGTATATGAAGGCCTCACCTTCCTGCTGCTGCTCATTTTCGGTGCTGCCTATATCTACCGGCTGGTGCGCCGGCAGTTTCGCCTTCAGCAGCAACAGCAGAATTTCGTGATGGCGATCACCCACGAGCTCAAGACACCCCTGTCGGTGGCGCGCCTCAACCTGGAAACGCTCCAGAAGCGGCAGCTGCCCGAAGACAGGCAGCAGCGCCTGCTGGCGGCTACGCTTACCGAAACGGTACGGCTCGACACCCTTATTAATAATGTGCTGCTTTCTTCACAGCTCGACGCAGCAGCCTACCAGCCTACCCGCGAAGAGCTCGACCTGTCGGAGCTCGTGGCCGGGGTGTTGCAGAAGTTCTCGGCCCGCTATCCATCCCGCCGTCTTGCTGCCGACATCACACCCGGCATCGCCTTCGACGGCGACCCGCTGCTGCTGCAGCTGCTGGTGAGCAACCTGGTGGAGAATGCCAACAAGTATTCGCCGCGCGACAAGGCCATTGCCTGCGTGCTTGCCCCCGGCGCCAACGGGCCCGTGCTGACGGTGCGCGATGAAGGTCCCGGCATCCCGGATAAAGAAAAGAAGAACGTGTTTCGCAAATTTTACCGGGTGGGCAACGAGCAAACGCGCAGCACCCAGGGCACCGGGCTTGGCCTCTATATCAGCGAGCTGATCGTGCGCGCCCACGGCGGCGAGATCGACCTGTCGGACAATGTCCCCACGGGTGCTACCTTTACCGTACGCTTTTAGATCACCGCCATGACAACCAACCAGAAGCTTTCCATCCTGCTGGTGGAAGACGAAGAGAACCTCCACGAAACGCTGCGCCTCAACCTTGAACTGGAAGGCTATGAAGTGACATCGGCCTATGATGGCATCGCCGCCCTCAAATCCTTCCAGGAAGAATACTTCGACCTCATCATCATGGACATCATGATCCCTGAGGTCGACGGCTTCAGCGTGACGCAGAACATCCGCCTCACCAACGACGAGGTGCCGATCCTCATACTCAGCGCGCGCAATGCCAGCGAGGACCGCATCAAGGGACTCAAAAAGGGCGCGGACGATTACCTCACCAAGCCCTTTAACCTGGAGGAGCTTATGATCCGCGTGCAGAAGCTGATCTCGAAAAACAAGAAGATCCGCGAGAAGACCACGGTGGGCGATACCTACAGCTTCGGCGGGCATACGATCAACTTCAAGGCGCAGGAGGCCCAGACCAAAGACGGCGGGCGCATCGAGCTCAGCAAGAAGGAAACGATGCTGCTGAAGCTGCTCATCGAAAACAAGAACGACGTGGTGCCGCGCGAGAAGATCCTGCAGTCGGTGTGGGGCTACAACGTGTATCCCACCACGCGTACGATCGACAATTTCATCCTCAACTTCCGGAAGTATTTCGAGGAGGACTCCAGAAACCCGAAGTATTTTCATTCGGTGCGGGGCGTAGGCTATAAATACGCAGAGTAGAGAAAGAACGCAGATTCTTTATGATCTGTTATGATTTACGCAGATTGGAAAACCGGCGTCAGCCAATCATAATAAATCATAACTGATCGACGCATTCCGCTTGCGGAATCAGCGCTCCTTCTCTCTGCCGCCATCAACTAGAGGTCGCCCAGCTGCGGCCTTATCACGATCTCTTCCACCGTGGCCGCATAGGAAAGCTGGCTCGCCGTATAGATCAGCGAGGCGATATCTCCGGGCTTCATGATGCGGTCTTCCGAAACGCCGGAGCCGTTCCAGGAGTCGGTATATACCGCGCCGGGCATCACGGAAGTGACCTTGATGCCCTGCGGCTTGAGTTCTTCGCGCAGGTTCTTGGTGAAGCCGAGGAGGGCGAATTTGGAAATGCTATAGGCGCCGCCGTTGGGGTAAGCCTGCAGCGAGGCGATCGAACAGATGGTAAAGATGTGGCCGCCCTTCGCCGCCATCATTTTCGGCAGCAGCGCGCGGGTAACGTGGTAGGCGCTGTACAGGTTGGTGGCCAGCATGTGCTCGAGCGCGCCTTCCGGCTCCGAGGAGATCGAGCCCGGCGTAAAGGTGCCGGTGTTGTTGACCAGCACGTCGATCGCATCCGCGTGGCGGGTGACCCAGTCGCCGAAGAGGCGGGCGCCTTCGGGCAGCGCAATGTCGGCCGCCAGCGTTTCGATGCGTACGTTGGGAAAGCGGGTACGGAGCGATTCGGCGGTTGCAAGCAGCGTTGCCTCGGTGCGCGCGTTGAGGAACAAGTTGTGGCCGTGGAGTGCGAAAGTTTCAGCGATGGCCTTGCCGATGCCGCGCGAGGCGCCGGTGATCACGACGTTCATCTGTATTTTTGTTGGTTCACGCAAAGCTACTCGATGCCCGCAAGCAAATACCTGCATCTGTTCTTCGACCTCGATCATACCCTTTGGGACTTCGACGCCAATGCCCGCGCCACCCTGGAGCAGCTGCACCTCGACCTGAAGCTGCCGGAGCGGGGCATCCACGACTTCGACGCTTTTTACCAATCCTATATCGGGCATAATGAAAAGCTCTGGGACCGTTACCGCAAAGGATATATCAAGCAGGACGAGCTCCGCATCAAGCGTATGTGGCTTACCCTGCTCGACTTCAAAGTGGCCGACGAAGCGCTGAGCCGGCAGCTGAGCGAGCTGTTCCTGCAGCTGATGCCCACGCGCACACGCGTTTTTCCCGATACACGCGAGGTGCTCACCTACCTGCAGGAGCGTGGCTACGGACTGCACATGATCACCAATGGCTTCGAGCAGATCCAGCACATGAAGCTGCGCGTGTCGGGCCTGGATACCTTCTTCCGTCATGTGATCACCTCCGAAGGCAGCAACAGCCTGAAGCCGCAACCCGCGATCTTTCACTATGCCATGGAAAAGGCCGGCACCATCGCATCAAAAAGCCTCATGATCGGTGATGCGCTCGATATCGATGTGGCAGGCGCGCGGGGCGTGGGGATGGACGCGGTGCACGTAAATTACAACGGGGTGCCGCAGAGCTTTCAGCCAACCTATACCATCACGGCGCTGAAACAGTTGATGGATTTCCTGTGACGGCGGGCCCCTTTCCTGCAGTATTTGTTTTTTTGAAAAGCAAAACAGCGGCCCGCGGGCGGCGCGAAAATGCCTGTAGTGGTCCGGCTACATTTTGAAACAAAGCTCATCAAATAGGGGCTGCGCCTGCCATTGGCGGTACTTTTAGCGCTTCATACCTTGAAAACGATGCAGTCCACCTTTCATATTTTTCACGCCGACGACGATCCCGAAGACCGCTGGTTGTTCGAGGATGTGCTGAAGCAATGCGACCCCGGCGTACGCCTTACCCAGTTCGAAGACGGGGATTACCTGCTGCGACACCTGCAGTCCGGCGCACCCGAATTCGGTACCACACCCATTGTCGTCTGCGATATGCAGATGCCCCTGGCCGGCGGCGCCATGGTGTTACGCAGTATCCGGAACATTAAGGGCTGGGAAAAAACACCGGTGATCATTTTCACCACCTCTTCCTTTTACGAGGATGTACGCTTCTGCCTGCAGGAGGGCGCCCTCGCCTTTTTCACAAAGCCAAACACGGTGATGGAGTGCGTGAACGTAGCGCGCAAGATGCTCGACTGCTGCGCTGCCTGCAGGCCTATCGGGGCCTGATCGGCAAAGCCAGGCGTACCTGGCAACCGTCGCCGGGATACGACGTGATGTCGACGCGGCCATCCATCACCGCAGCTCTTGTCTTCATGCTCTGAAAGCCCATCCCGGCATTTACCCGGGTCATATCAAAGCCTTTCCCGTCGTCGCGTATGGAAAGCTCCAGCTCGTTATTGCTAAAGTGAATAGTGACGATCACGTTATGGGCATCGGCGTGTTTGATCACATTGGCCAGCTGCTCCTGCAAAATGCGGATGACGGTAGTTTTTATCTTGGATTCGATCAGCGGCTCGTCGGGGAGCTCGAAATTCCTGGTGAGGTTGAAAAGCTTAAGGTCCACCACGTAGCCCAGCACGTCTTCGAGGGACTCGGTAAGCTGTTTTTCTTCAGGTGAATAATCAAGCAGGGCGTTGGAGAGTTTTTTCACCTCGTCGATCGCTTTCAGCACAAGCTCATGCCCGCGTACGAGAAAGGCGTCGTCCACGCGTTCGGCCGATTTGGCCTTTTCCAGGAAAAGCCGCGCGGTAAACAGGATCTGGTTGATATTGTCGTGTAGTTCCTGGCTGATTTCCATGCGCTCCATTTCCTGGGTGGTGAGCACTGCATCGCGGATCTGCCGCTGGCTCTGGTCTTTCAGGCCCCGGCGCAACAGCACCATGTCGGTCACTTCTTCAACGGTGTGAAGAATGCAGGCGATGCTGCCATCGTCGCTGAATACCGGTATGTTTGTCGGCTTCCAGAACCGGATCCTGAACCTGTCGGTGCCTGGTTGCAGCGTGTCGTAGCGCTGTATCGCCATCTGGTGCGGGGCGCGCCCGTTGAGCACCTGGTGCAGCGATGCCGTCAGGTTTTTTACACCACTTGCATCCGGCTGCCCGGGGTTGTCGGGAAAAACTTCGAAGAGCGGGCGGCCGATGATGGCGCGGGTGGTTTGGGTAATACCGAGGTAGGCGGCGTTGACATCCAGTATGGTGAAGTCTGGCGGCTTGGGTGCCAGCAGGAGACAGGCTCCGGGAAAAGAATCAAAAAGCTTCCGGTAATCAAGCATGATGCAGATTTAAAATATCCGGCTGCGCTGTACACGGTTTGTCATTACAAAGGTACCCCGCTGCCATAGCCCTTGCCAATAATAAGGGCTTTTGTTAATGTTTACCGGAACAGCTGACGCGTTGCGCTTTGCCTGTGGCGGCCAGGCTTCCGGTCGCCGGATTTTGGCCAAAGGTTTAGAAACCGGGGAAAGATATTTGTAGCCGGGCCGCTACATTTCAGCCGCCGATGGGGTAATGTATATTCTGTAACGATTTAAAAGTGTATTTCGCGCCGTGGAGAAAAAGGTTCTTATTGTAGATGACCATGCAGTGATGCGCGCGGGCCTGAAGCTCCTGCTTCAGGATGCTTTTGCCAACCTGCAGCTGTTCGAGGCCGGCGACGGCGACGAGGCGATGGAGGTGTTGCGCCAGCAGCACATCGACATTCTCGTGATGGACATACATATCCGGAACACCGACAGCATCAGCCTGGTGGAATTGATATCGATCCGGTATCCCAAAACGTATATCCTGGTTTTTTCGATGCTCCCGGAAAAGGTGTATGGCCGCCGCATGCTGGCCGCGGGCGCGCGCAGCTACCTGCCCAAGGAGTCCACACTGGATGAGATCAAAAAGGCCTTTGAGCTTGTGTTCCGGCGTAAAACCTATATGAGTCAAAACTTTGCCGAGATCATGGCCGGCGCCGGCGCCACGCAGGCATTGAACCCCTTCGACCAGTTATCGCGACGCGAGTTCGAGATCGTCAACCTGCTGCTGTCCGGCGCCAGCATCAACGCTATTGCGCAAAGCATCAACGTGAAGCCTTCAACCGTGGGCACTTATAAAGCCCGTGTGTTTGAAAAACTACGGATTGCCACGGTATTCGAGCTGAAAGACCTGGCCGTACTTTATAAAATGCATCATCACTCGATGGGCTTCTGACCCGTAGCCAGTGAACACAAAAAAGCCCGGGCGCACTGCCCGGGCTTTTTTTTCTGGTAAGTAGAAGGTCGAGGTGCGCTTACATTTTCGCGCAGCTCTTCATGTCTTTTTTGCAGGCCGACTTTTCCATCTTCTGGCAGCAGCCCTGCTTTTTCTTTTTGCCTTTGTCTTTCTCACCATTCACGGTGGCGAAAACAGTACCCGCGGCGAAGAGGCCGGCGAGGGCGATCAGCATGTATTTTTTCATATCGGAGCGATTAGTATTTTAAAGATAGCCCAATTCCTACCATTTGCCGAGCACGGTAACACCGCCCTTCACTTTCTGGTTGATCTTGACGTCGAGCCTGGTACCGATGGGCAGCAGCAGGTCTACACGCGAGCCGAACTTGATAAAGCCCATCTCTTCGCCTTGCTTCACCTTCATGCCGGGCTTCAGGTAGTTGACGATCCGCTTGGCCAGGGCGCCCGCGATCTGCTTCACCAGCATCTGCTTGCCATGCAGCTCGTACACCACGCTGTGCCGCTCGTTCTCGGTGCTCGACTTCGGGTGCCAGGCCACCAGGAACTTGCCGGGATGATACTGGCTGTACAGCACCTCGCCGTCGCAGGGGTTGCGGTTTACGTGTACATTCAGCGGGCTCATGAAGATCGACAGCTGGAGGCGCTTGTCCTTGAAGAATTCGTCGGCCTCCACTTCTTCCATCACCACTACGGTGCCGTCGCAGGGCGCCACGATCAGGTCTTCACCCGTGGCATGGTTGCGCTTCGGGATCCGGAAAAAGGACAGAATGAAAATAAGCAGGCCCACCATTCCGATCATGATAATCCAGCCCAGCACGGGATAACTGGGCATCACCAGGAAAAGCGTCAGCAGGTTAACGGCCGAAACCACGATAGTAGCAATGAGGATCGTGGCCAATCCTTCTTTATGTATGCGCATGCGAAGCTTTTATGCGGGCAAAAGTAACGCATTCGGCCACGTGCCGGATACCGGGGCTTCAAAAGAAAAGTCCCGGCGCGGGCGTCGGGACAATCGTGTTTGGCGAAGCTTGTAGTTGGTTTGTTGACGACAGCGGGAAGCAATGCATCAAAACTATTTGCCCCGGCGGCTGCGGGCAATACCTACCGGAAGGTATTTTGGAAATACGGCTAAAAGGCAAGGAGCACATAAAGCCACACGCAGGGCGCCGCGAAGAGTAGCGAATCGAAGCGATCGAGGAAGCCGCCGTGGCCGGGCATGAAGTTGCCGCTGTCTTTAACGCCCGCGGTACGCTTGAGCTTGCTCTCGAACAGGTCGCCGATGGTGCCGGTGACCGCCGCAATGGCGCTGATAGCGGCGGCATGGTACCACTCGGGAAAGCCGACCCACACTGCCAGCAGCGTCATTACCACCACGGCCAGCAGGGCGCCGCCGACGGTGCCTTCCCATGTTTTCTTCGGCGAGATGGGCGAAAGCGGCGTTTTGCCGATGAGCGATCCCACGATATAGGCCATGGTGTCGTTGATCCAGATGCTGAAGATGAGGCCGCATACGAGCGTAAGGCGCGCCCCGTCGTAATCCGAAAATGCCATTTCCTCGCGGGTCGTGCCGAGGAAGTTGGTGCGCAGGTCGCACAGCAACAGGATGGGAAGCGTGATGTACAGCAGGCCGCCGATGATGTCGCCGGCGGTGATACCCGTAGAACTACGGCCCGGAAAGCTGCGGCGCAGTCTGAGGAATTCGGCCCAGGCACCGAAGTGCACGATGGTGAAGAGGCCCACAAAAGTGGCTGCGTTGATAAAGAGACCGGCGGCCATTACGGCTACAAATACGATGGCGGTGAGGGCGCGGGTGCGGAAGGTTTGCCAGTGGAAAGCCATGATCAGCGGAGTTCGTTCGTTTCGGAATAGGGATCGGCTTCTGCGCCGTAGACCTCCTGGTAGGAAGTGTCGCTGCTGCGCTTCATCCGGAGCACGACCCAGGCGGTGAGGCCGGCGCTGATGACGGCTGCCGGGAGCAGCTTGAGCGCCGACATATCGGTGATGGTTTCACCGCCGGCAAGCTCGGGGTGAAACCAGGCGGCTACCAGCTGGATGGAATTGAAAAGGGCGTGTGCCACAACGGCCACCCAGATGGAGCCGCTGTACCAGTAGGCCGCACCGAGCAGGATGCCGAGGATGAGGCGGGGCACAAAGCCATAAAATTCAAAATGGAAAAACGAGAAGAGCGCCGCCGTAACCACGATGCCGGGCCAGGGGCTGCGAAAGGCGCGGACGAGGATACGCTGCACCACGCCCCGGAAGAACAGCTCCTCGCTGAGGCCGGCGAGCACGCCGATGAGCAGGATATTGATCAGGAGGTTGCCGATAGAGCGGTCGGCGAGCATGAGGAGCTGCATCCTTTTGGCGCTTTCTTCCATTTCGCGGATGCTTCTGGCAACCGAATCGGGAAAGGAGGCGCGCTGGTTAAGCAGTCCCGTGAATTCCACCAGGGGCACCGCCACCAGCAGCACCGCGATGCCCAGGATCCACATGGAAGCGTGCTTCGGCAGGCGCATACCCAGGTAACGGGCGGGATGGGCGTCGGCGAACTTTGCATAAACCAGGCTCGGGATGAGGAAGAGGCCGAAATCCTGCAGTACCACGAGGCCCCGCAGGTTCCAGATCATAGCGGGCGTGCCTTTGGCGCCGTTATAAATACCCATATCCCGGAGCGGAATGCCCGTGATGGCCGAAAGGAGGATGCCGCCAAGGCCGCTGATAATAAGCAGGGAACTACAGGCGATGCCCAGGAAGAGCAGGAGCTGCACCAGGGCGGGCCGTGATTTAAGATATGTTTGCATAAAGCGCCGGCGCAGAATGGTACCTTTGCGCGCCGGCTGCAAGATAAGCCGGCCTTTTCAATACCGTGGTCACCATCGATCAAATACAGTTACCCGACTTCCCGCTGCTGCTGGCACCAATGGAAGATGTGAGCGATCCGCCCTTCCGCGCCGTGTGCAAGGTGAATGGCGCCGACCTCATGTATACCGAGTTCATCTCCTCCGAAGGACTCATCCGCGACGCTATCAAGAGCCGCCGCAAGCTCGACATCTTCGAGGCGGAGCGCCCCGTAGGCATCCAGATCTTTGGCGGCGATGAAGAGGCAATGGCCCTGTCGGCAAAGATCGTGGACACCGTCAACCCCGACCTGCTGGACATCAACTTCGGCTGCCCCGTGAAAAAGGTGGTCAGCAAGGGCGCCGGCGCCGGCGTATTAAAAGACGTTGACCTGATGGTGCGCCTCACCAAGGCCGTGGTTAACTCCACTAAGCTGCCGGTGACTGTGAAGACGCGCCTCGGCTGGGACGACAATACCATCAACATCGACGAAGTGGCTGAGCGCCTCCAGGATGTGGGCATCAAAGCCCTCGCCATCCATGGCCGCACACGCTGCCAGATGTATAAAGGCGTGGCCAACTGGGAGCCCATCGCCCGCGTCAAGAATAACCCCCGCATTCATATTCCCATCTTCGGCAACGGCGATATCGATTCGCCGCAAAAGGCCGTTGAATACAAGAACCGCTACGGTGTGGACGGCGTCATGATCGGCCGCGCCGCCATCGGCTATCCCTGGATCTTCCGGGAGATCAAGCACTACATCGCCACCGGCCAAATGCTCGCCCCGCCCACTGTGCAGGAGCGCGTCGACGTAATCCGCCGGCACCTCTATACATCAGTTGAATGGAAGGGGCCGGTAGTAGGTATCAACGAGATGCGCCGGCACTACGCCAACTACCTGAAGGGGCTTCCCAATATCAAGGAGTTCCGGGCAAAGCTGGTAACGCTTCCCGACATCGCCTCCATAGATCCCGTGCTCGACGAGATCGTTACCTATTATGGTGGGCTTGAGCTGCCGCGACCGGAAGAGTATTTCTATGCCGGTACCTGCCGGGGATAAGAAGTGGAACAAGTTGGCGTGCGAAGCCGACGCGAAGCGTCATTGCGAGCGTAGCGAAGCAACCTCCCCGACTTTAAAACTGACCGTAGCCAGTAACAGCTTCAGTTCGAATTTTTTTTCAGGCGCTACCATCCTGCGTAAATCAGCAGTTTGCTTCGCTACGCTCGCAATGACGGGCTACGCCCGTCGCTTCGCCTACTGTCAGACAGTCTTCAAAAATCCTTTGAAATATTCCCGCATCTTCGCCAGCTTCGGCGAGATCACGCTCTGGCAATACGCCTTCGACGGATCGTTCTTGTAATAATCCTGGTGATGGAGCTCGGCGGGGTAGAACTTTTCCAGTGGCACGATCTCGGTCACGATCGGCTTTTCATAATAGGCCTGGAGCTCTTCCACCACGGCCTTCGCCGTTTGCGCCTGTTCGGCGGAGTGTGTGAGGATGATGGAGCGGTATTGCGTGCCCACGTCGGCACCCTGGCGGTTTTTGGTGGTGGGGTTGTGCATGATCAGGAACACCTTCAGCAGGTCGCTGTAAGCGATCACCTTCGGGTCGAATTCCACCTGCACCACTTCGGCATGGCCGGTATCGCCTTCGCATACGGCATAATAGGTCGGGTTTTCTGTGTGTCCGCCGGCATACCCCGAGGTGACGCTGTGCACCCCGCGCAGCTGGTCGAGGTAGGCTTCGATGCACCAGAAGCAGCCGCCACCAACCGTGGCTGTTTCGAGCGCGGCCGTAGAACTACGGTCGGTGGCATCACCGGTGCCTTCTGTTTTCTTCAGCGAAGCCGAATTGATGCAGAAGCGCAGTCCCGAAGGCGGCGGCCCGTCGGGGAAGACGTGCCCAAGGTGCGCATCGCATACATTGCACAGCACTTCCACGCGTTGCATGCCGTAGGTGTTGTCCATCTTATAGCGGATCACGTTGTCTTTGACCGGCTCGGTAAACGAAGGCCAGCCCGTGCCGCTCTCAAACTTGGTGGTGGAGTTGAAAAGCTCCGTGCCGCAGCATACGCAGGCATAAATGCCGGGCGCATGCGCCTCGCAGTATTCACCGGTGAAGGCACGCTCGGTGCCGTGCTGGCGGGTGACGCGGTATTGCTCCGGCGTCAGCTGCGCCTTCCATTCTTCATCGGTCATTTCCACGCGGCGGTCAGGCGCCGCGGTGTTTTTTGTATGGTTGATTACGTCGTTCCAGTTCATCGTACTCCTGTTATCTATAAACGAATGTAGACCCGTGCCGGTTCACCCAAACGGCAGAGCGGAGGACCTTGCACGGGGCTTTAACATGATTTTACGGCAACCCGATTAACCCCCGCGACTCTTTTTCCATCTATTGTATAAAGGGAAAAAACCTTCAACCTAACTTATGAAAAAACAGGTACTCCTCTTCGCCGCCCTCGCCGCCGCCACTGCCTCTTTTGCCCAGCAAAAAGTAACCGTAAATGTTAAAGCCGGTGTCAACTCGGCCTCCATCGTGGGCAACGCCAGCAAGAGCCTCAACTCCCTCGTCGGCTATACCAACGATATTTTCCAGACCCACAGCAAGCTGGGTGTGTTTGCCGGCGCTTCGGTAGGCATCCCGGTGAGTGAGCAGTTTTCGATCGAGCCCGGTATCAACTACGACCAGAAAGGCTACGAGCTCCGCGGCTCTTACCAGTTCGACGGCATTGCCTCCGTGCTGAGCCCGACCGCAAAGGCGCAGCTCAATCTCGATTATATTTCGATGCCCGTACTGCTGAAGGGCAACTTCGGCGGATTCAACGTCTTTGCCGGCCCGCAGGTTTCCTACCTCGCCAACTCCAAGGTGCGGGTGACGGCCGGTGCGCTGGGCTTCAACGCGCTCGACAAAAGCTTCGACGCGGGCAACCAGTTCAACAAGTGGGATATGGGTATCCAGGCCGGCCTTGGCTACCAGCTTAAGAATGGTCTCAATATCTCCGCTGCCTGGGATCGCGGCCTCACCAAGGTCGATGCCAACCGCAATATGGACGCATACAACCAGGCCTTCAAAGTCGGTGTCGGTTTCCGTTTTTAATTCGTCCCTTTTACAAGCCCCAAAATAGAAATGGCTTCCATGCGGAAGCCATTTCGTTTTATACAGGTATTGCACTATCGCTTTAATGCCTCTTCATAGGCGTTGATCCACTGGTCGGGTGTCATTTTGGTTGCGAGCTGGCCGATCAGTTCAAACGGAATGGCTTCCGGCTTCTTGAAGCGGACGCAGCTCTTGCCCATATCCAGCTTCGTCTTCGAATGCTTCGGGTATTCCGACACAAACCACTCGAGCAGCTTCGGGTTGCTGTAAAGACCCATGTGGTACACTGCAATGAAATTCTTCTGGCTGGCGATGGCCAGGAAGGGGAGGGGCTGTTTCGGGTTGCAATGGTAGCCCGCCGGATAGCGGCTGTGCGGCACCACCCAGTAGAGCATCCCCGACGCCATGCAGTCGGAGAAGCCTGCGGGCAGGTTCCCGGCGATCGTTTCATAGAGCCGGCTCATCGCATCTTTACGATCATCGGGAAGCGAGGCGATATAGTCCTGGGGGGTGGTAGCGGTGGAGGTCATAGTAGTATCTGTTCGGTGATTTATCGGAAAGGACGCGTGTCAGGCTTCCTGTACCTGGGCTTCGAGCGCCTGCAGCATCAGGTCCTGCGCGTCTTTGTCGGGAAACGTGTAAAACGACGGCGGCTCCATCGAGTAAATGATGCTGAGCGTTCCGTTTTCAATGCGGCGCTGGAACGGGAAGATGTCTTCGCCGTTCTTCAGCACGGCGTACAGCGTGGCCGCCAGCGACTCGTTGCCATCGATCTTCTGCTCCTGCAGCCAGCCGTGCACGTCGCGCTTCCACTCGATGTTTTTGAGGATGCGCTTGATGGCCATCTTGGTGTCGACGGTAAAGTCGCCTTTCATCATCCACTGCAGGTAATCGGGGTCGCTGTCGGCGGGACGGCCGTAGTGCTTGCCGAAGTTGAAGACGATGATGCCTTCATCGTTGCGGATGAATTTGCCGCTCGGGTCAACGAGTTTGCCGCCGCCGAGGTAGTCGTGCAGGAAGGAAGTGTTGGGCTGCAGGTCGTCGTAGCGCAGCAGCTGCTTCTTCAGCACGTCGATGGTGGCGAGGATGTCGGCCTTTGCGCCGTGGGCGCCTTCGTGCTCGCGCTCGCAGTAAAAGCGAACGGCGCCGGCGAGGTCGCGCTTCTCCTTGCTGTGGAAGATGCCCATTACGTCTACCAGCTTCACGTCTTTTACCACGATCGGGTACTTCTTGCAGCGGTGAAATTCCTCCATCAGCATCGGCACGTCGAAGCGGCGGATGTTGTAGCCGCCGAGGTCGCAGTTGCAGAAGAAGTTGGCGAATTCAGCGGCTTTCTCCGCAAACGTCGGCTTGCCCTTCACCATTTCGTCGGTGATCTTGTGCACGGCGGTGGCGCCGGCCGGTATCGGGATGGTGGGGTTGAGCAGCTCGTGGAGTTCCTCCTGGGTGCCGTCGGGGTTGAGCTTGATGGCACACAGCTCAATGATGCGGTCGGACGAAACGCTGGTGCCGGTGGTCTCGAGGTCAAAAAAGACCAGCGGACGCTCCAGTTCCAGGAATTTCCCGGCAGGTGGTGGTATAAAATAAGGCTGCTGCTCCATAGCGGACGGACCGGCAAGGTACAAAGGAAATCTAAGGATGTCCGATCTTCGATGTCCGATTTGGTGCCGCGGTTGTCCCTGAGCGGGACTTTTCTTCCCATTCGGACTTCAGCAGGCCGAACACGAGGGAGTCGTGCAGCACGCCGGCTACGTTCCAGTGGCGGCGGAGCCGGCCTTCGGGTACAAAGCCGGCGCCACGGGCAAGTGCCAGCGAAGGTTCGTTGTCGGCTCCGATCAGTGCCTCCACGCGTTCGAGCCCAAGGTCTTCGAAGCCATGTTGCAGCACCCGCGTAAGGGCTTCGCGCATCAGCCCTTTGCCTTTCGCTTCTTCCTGCGTCAGCGCATAGCCGATCTCGGCGCGGCGGTGCTCGGGGTACCAGTTGTGAAAGCCGCAGGAGCCGATGACGTGCCCGCTCGCTTTTTCAATAAGGTGAAAATAGCGGAAGGTGCTGCGGTAGGTTTCCATGCCGCCTTCGTGGCGCCGCCGCTCGAGGGCGAGCGCGTCGGCGTCGCCGGTGCCGAAGAAGGCTTCGAGTTCCGCACCGGAAAGCTGCTCGAAGGCATAGCGATAGGTGTGCTTGTCGTGTACGCGCAGCCGGAGGCGCGGCGTGTCGAGGTATTCGAAATTCATGCGGTGGCGATTGACGCAATTTCTTTGAGTTGCTCCACGTGGCGCTCGGTATGGTTAACCAGGAAGTAGAGCCAATCGCTTACCGTCATATTGCCCAGGGCCGGGTGCGGGAAGAGGCGCCGGTCGATGGGGAGCGCGCCGCCGCTGATGGCCGCTTTCAGGGTTTCGCGCTGGCGGGTAAACCGCTCTTCGAAACCGGCAAGGCTTAGCAGCTCGCCGCCGGGCTGGAGGCGATCCGGCGCCGTGCGCTTGATATCGCGTTTGCCAACGATGAGGTGACGCAGTTTGGATGCGCCATATACTTCAGGATTATCGTGCTGCTCTTCTGAAGGGCGCTGCAGCAGGCTGGTGATCAATGCCTCGGTGAGGCAGATATGCTCGAGCACCTGGAGCGGCGTCCAGCAACCTTCGGGCGCGGTGTTCAGCGCTTCGGTGGAAAAGCTGCGGGCCTGGGCCAGCGTTTCGGCGCTTGTGCGGTCGAGCAGGGAAAAGAATTCGTCTTGTTGCATACCATCGTTTGAGGATTAAAGATAAGCCGACGTTCCGGCACCGCCTTTGCACGGTTTTTCAAAACGAGGCCATGGAAGAAAACAAGAACCTTGAAGGCGGTTCCGCGCCGCAGCGGGAATATGGTAACGCGCAGCAACCGGCGCCGCAGCCCGTCACCCACAACCGGCCGCAGCCGTCGCTGGAAGAACCGGTGGACGAGCATCCCGATGAGCGCGCCCGCCGCGGGCACTCGGGTGAGGGCGATCGCACCGATGCCGATGATATGACCCTGCATGAGTAATGGGAGAATGGGGTAATGGGGGGATCCAGGCAAACACGCCTGCATAATCAACTGACTTCCAAAAACTCATAGGCCGAATTGAGGAATGTTTTGCCGGCATTTCCGGTGCCGATCCTAAATGAGTTAGACCCGTATCCGGTATTTCCGGAAGTGATCCTAACTGAGGTGCGGTCACCTCCGGGATCTGCGGAAACGATCCTAACTCCGTTAGACCCTGTTGCGGCATCTGCGGAGCCGATGCTAGCCGGATTATACCTCCTGTCGGCATTTGCGAAAGTGATCCTAACCCAGTTGGAGCCGGTTCGGCCATTTGCGGAGGCGGTTCCGGGGCTTTCGGGATCACTACCGCTGTACCCTCACCCCCGGAATACCCATCCCCGTCCCTTCCCAAAGGGAAGGGTGCCTCTGCTGGTCATTCATTTCTGTCTGCTACCTTTTGTTGGTTGAATATCCTGCAAGAGCGGATGCCATCGGCATCCGCTCTTGTGTTATTAGCTCCAAATAGAAGACTCTTCCAAACGATAGGAATATACCCGAGAGACACCCCTTCCCCTTGGACAACCAAGCGAAGGCGCAGGTTGCGCGCGAAGCGCTGGCAGGGGGATGGGTCTGGGCCGGCGCGTGGCGATGAGATGCTTTAACAAGGGTTCCGGATGAGTTGCATCCAACCTTTTGGACCTTACCTTTGTTATTCACCACCAAAGCAGCATCCCATGAAATTATTGTTCCTCGCAACCCTCTTAACCATGATCACAGCAACCGGACTTTACGATTTTAAAGTGGACGGCCTCAGCGGCGGCACCATCGATCTCGCGCAGTACAAAGGCAAGAAGATCCTGATCGTCAACACGGCTTCGGAGTGCGGCTACACGCCCCAATACGAAGGCCTGGAGCAGCTGTATAAGAAGTACAGCGACAAGCTGGTGGTGATCGGCTTTCCCGCCAACAACTTCGGCGGCCAGGAGCCGGGCTCCAACGAACAGATCGGCGCTTTCTGCAAGAAGAACTATGGCGTCACCTTTCCCATGGCCGCCAAGGTATCGGTAGTGGGCGACGACGCGCACCCGCTGTTCAGGTACCTCGCTGAAGAAGCCAGAAAGCAGGGTGTTGAAGGCCCCGTCATCAAGTGGAATTTCACCAAGTTCCTCATCGACGAAAACGGCAAGCTCGTACACGTGTTCCCGAGCAAAGTGGCCCCGATGAGCGAGGAGCTGACTTCGTACCTGAAATAGAAGATGCAGGCTTTGCGAAGATGCAAACCGAATATAAACTATGCCCCTGCCGGAATGCAGGGGCATAGGTCTTTTTATGGCGAGCCGCCGGCCGCGGACTTTCAGTCAGGGCTTACGAATGACCGTGATCTTCTTTCCCAGCCCTTCTATCACCGGGAGCTCCGTGCAGCCCACTTCTTCCCGCCAGAAATGCGCATCGCGGAATACATCGATTACAAGCGGGAAGTCGCCGTCCTGCGAATAAATGCGCCCGCCGGGCGACAGTAGCGGGTATAAGTGTTTAAGGCAGGTGCGCGTGCTGGAGGCAAGGTCAACGTCCAGGTAGGCAAGCGCCACCGGCTCATGGAAGGAAGGCATGGTTTCTTCGAACCATCCCTTTACGAAGCGGCAGCTTTCGGGGATGCCGTAATTGCGGATATTCTCCTGCACCTCGCCGAGTGTGCCGCAGAATTTTCCTTCCTGGAACCAATCCCGGATGGAGTGTCCCTCCAGGCTCCTGTCATGTTGCTCGTTGTTGGCAGGAAGACCCTCGAATGAATCGAAAATATAGAAGTCGCGCCCGCGCCGGCGGGCGAAATGAGAGATCTTGCAGGCACTTGCCCCTTTGTAGGTGCCTGCTTCCACGATACAGCCGGGCATCTCTTCGGGAAGCTCCAGGATGGCAAGCAGGAACTTAAGAATATGACTGGCATTGTGGGAGGAGCGTACGTTCTTGTCGATGCGGTGCAGCTTATCCAGCCAGGCTTTCTGCTCGGAAAATGTCGGAAAGTAGGCCGCCATTTCTTTTTGCAGCCGCGCAAGCTCCGCGTATTCCCGGAAAACCTTCAGTAGCTTCATGAGTGCCAAATTACGGCATCGTCCCAGCTTTTCTACAGGCTGCCTTCTTCATCCCGCCCGGCCTGTTTTATCGGATAATAACTAAAGGTTTCAAGTGAAACTTTAGACATTGCCTTTATTACCGCATTCCCACATTACCGCATTACCGCATTAACTTGCGGGCCTATGTTCCGCGACGTTATCGGCCAGCAAGAAGTGAAACAGCACCTCGTAGAGATGGTGGCGCAAAACCGCCTCAGCCATGCCCTGCTTTTCCTGGGCAAGGAGGGAAGCGGTGCCCTGCCGCTGGCCCTGGCATTTGCCGAATACGTGGCGCTGCTGCCGAATAAAAAGGCGGATCCGTCAGCTGGCGGCATGTTCGGCGAAGCCGTGGAGGTAAAGCTCCCCGGAACACCCGAAGCCGCCGACGCCTGGATGGAAGGGCAGGACGCCTTTGCCAAGGCTGCCGGCCTGGTGCATCCCGATATTCACTTTTCCTACCCCGTTATCCCGAAAAAGTCGGGCGACAAACCGGTGAGCACCGACTATATCACCGAGTGGCGCGACTTTGTGAAGCAGTCGCCCTACGGAAACGTGTACGACTGGCTGCAGTTTATCGGCGCCGAGAACAAGCAGGGGAATATCACGGCCTACGAGTGCAACGAGATCATCCGGAAGCTCAACCTGAAAAGCTTTGAAAGCGGCTACAAGGTGCTGCTGATGTGGATGCCCGAGTACCTCGGCAAGGAGGGCAACAAGCTGCTGAAGCTGATCGAGGAGCCGCCCGCCGATACGCTTTTCCTGCTGGTGGCCGAAAATGAGGGCGCCATCCTGAATACGATCCTGTCCCGCACGCAGCTGATCAAGGTGCCCGCGCTCGAGCCGGCCGACATCGAGGCGGCGCTGGTAGCCCGCGCCCGGGTGGACGCCAATACCGCCCGCACCCTGGCCAATGCCAGCGGCGGCTCTTACCGCGAGGCCCTGCACCTGCTGCAGCATGCCGACGAAGACTTCGGCACCCTGCTGAAGGAATGGCTCGGCGCCACCATCCGCTATAACCCTTCGGCCCAGCTGAAGGTGATCGAGGAGCTTGCGCGCCTGGGCCGTGAGAAGCAGAAGCAGTTTCTCCGCTATTTCAGCCACCTCATTGAGCAGGCGCTTCGCCTGGAGGTGCTCGGGGGCACGCCCGCCGAGGCCGGGCTCACCGCTACCTTTTCACCTACGGAGCTCGACTTCGCCCAGCGCCTCAACAAGGTGCTGCACGCCGGCCAGAAGGAGGCCGTAGCCACCGAGCTCGACGCCGCGGCCTACCACGTGGAGCGCAACGCCAACGCCAAGATCCTCTTTCACGCGGTGACGATTAAGCTGTTTCATATTATCAAAAACGGGGTGGTCGTGTCCGTTTGACAAAGACCAATTTTCAATAATCAATGCTCAATGCTCAATTTTCAAGTGGGCCCATCCTTGTACATTGAAAATTGAACATTGGGTATTGAACATTTCCTTCGGTCGGAAAACAGCTTCAAAGGAGTATATTTGCGTAAGCCCGCGAGGGCCCCGACATATATCCCCGAGGTTCCGGACCTGTGCCGACCGAATGAATTTGCTATCGAAAACTCACTATAAAAGGTGGTTCCCCCCGGGGTTCCGTCCCTTGCCCCGCCTGCCAGAGCCCGCTCCTGCGCCTTCCCCTACACCGGAAACCCCGCATCGCCTGGCAACCGAGCTTCGTAGCCTTTCGGCGTCCGTCCGCTTCCCCGGTCATTATTAACCTTAAGAACAGACCTAAACATATGGGATGTGGAAATTGTGGCTCCAAGGGTACGCCCAACGGTTGCAAGAGCAACGGCAGTTGCGGCACCAACAGCTGCAACCGCCTGAATGCCTACGACTGGCTGGTGAACCTGCCGATCGTAGACAATGACAGCTATTGCCGGGTGGTTGAGATCACCTTTGGCAGCGGGAGCCGGAAAGAATTTTACCGAAACAGCACCCTCCAGTTTTTTGCCACCGGCGAGCTGGTGGCCGTGGAAGGCGTGTCGGGTTTCGATGTGGGCGAGGTATCGCTGACCGGCGAGACCGTTCGCCTGCAACTCAAGAAAAAAGGAATCAAGGAAGGCGCCTCCGATATGAAGCGCATCCTGCGCAAGGCTTCGGACCGCGATGTGGAGCTCTGGAACCAGAATAAGGCCCGCGAGCGCGACGCCCTGGTCCGCACCCGCGCCATCGTGCGCCAGCTGAAGCTCAACATGAAGATGAGCGAGGTGGAGATCCAGGCCGACGGCAAGAAGGCGACCTTCTTTTACATCGCCGACGACCGCGTGGACTTCCGCGAGCTCATCAAGATCCTCGCCGGCGAATTCAAGGTAAAGGTGGAGATGCGCCAGATCGGTGCCCGCCAGGAAGCGGGTAAGGTGGGCGGTATCGGCTCCTGCGGCCGTGAGCTCTGCTGCGCCACCTGGCTCACCGAGTTTAAATCGGTGAACACCGCCGCTGCGCGCTACCAGAACCTGTCGATCAACCAGACCAAGCTCTCGGGCCAGTGTGGCCGCCTCAAGTGCTGCCTCAACTACGAGCTGGATACCTACCTCGACGCCCTCCAGGGCTTCCCCGAGCATGCCGACCTGCTGCGCATTCAGCGCGGTACGGCAACGCTCATCAAGAAAGATATCTTCAAGAACCTGATGTGGTACGTGCTGCCCGACTCTTCGAAGCAGTACCCGCTTACCATCGAGCGCGTGAAGGAGATCAAGGCCCTGAACACGCAGGGTGTCATCCCCGACGAGCTCGGCGTGGTGGAGATCGTTTCCACGAAAGACAAAGAAATTGAGCCGGAGTTCGTGGACGTAGTGGGTCATATCTCGCTGCGCTCGCTGGAGAAAGCCGATCGCAAGCGCCGCGACCAGCGTCGCCAGCAGGGCGGCGGTGGCGGCCGCGCCCCGCAGAAGGGTGGCGATACCAAGAGCAATCTCCCCGTGCCTGCCCGTCGTGGCGGCGGTGGTGCTGGCCAGCAAGGCCAGAAGCCGCAGCAGCAAGGTGGAGGCGGCGGTCGTCGTGGTGGCGGACCGAATCCGCCGGTTGGCGGACAGCAGCCGAAGGCGGAAGGCCAGCAGCAGCAACCGAAGCCCCAGCAGGGTGGCGGCGGTCAGCAGCAAGGCCAGCGGCCGCAGCGCGAGCAGCGCCCGCCGCGGGAGCCCCGCAACCCGCAGGCCGGCGGCGAAGGACAACAGCCGAAAGCCCAGGGTCAGCGCCGCGAGCCCCGCCAGGGTGGTGGCCAGCAGAACCAGAATCCGCCAGCAGGCGGAGGTCAGCAGCAGCAACCCAAGCAAGGCGGCGACAACCTGCCGCGCTCGCAGGGCAGCCGGCGCCGGAGAGACGGTGGCGGCAACGCACAAAACGACAACCCGCCAAAAGCAGAAGGATAAAAAGAAAACCCCTCACCTGAGGGGTTTTTTATTTTAGCAGCATGCTGCTGATTGAAATAGACTGGATCATTAATGTGGCGCGCATCGTTCAGGCGGCCGCGCTCATACTGGTCGTCCTCCTCATTGTACGCCGCCTGCGTGGCAACCAGCGCTTCTGACCGCTCAGCGCTTATGGCTGCTGCTCCGTGCCGATGGCGCGGTAGATGGCATCCAGCACCTTGCCGCGGATATTCAATTCCCCCAAAGTATTGGTGCGGCCGCTGTTTACACGGTTCGACAGGAAAACATATACGAGTCCCGACTTCGGGTCGGCCCAGACGGCGGTGCCCGTAAAGCCGGTGTGGCCGAAGGTTTCGGGCGACACCAGCGAGCCCGGGTACGGCTCCTTGCGCGTGTCGTTGTCGCGCTCCGGCTTGTCGAAGCCAAGGCCGCGGCGGCTCGTGGTGCTGCCGTATGCGGTAAAGAGCCGGATCGTTTCGGGCTTCAGGTAACGCTTGCCGGCGAAGGTGCCGCCGTTGAGCAGCATCTGGTAAAGGATCGACAGGTCGTAAGCATTGGAGAAAAGCCCCGCATGCCCCGACACGCCACCAAAAAGCGCTGCCGTTTCATCATGCACATAAGAGCGCAGCAGCTGGCGGCGGAAATAATTGTCGGGCTCCGTGGGCACGGTTCGTTCCACCCCAAAGCGGATGAAAGGACGGAAGCCGGTCGTCGTCATACCCAGCGGGCCGTAAAATGTTTTCTGCGCATACTGATCGAGCGGCTGCTTCGCGATGGCCTCCACGATCTTGCCCAGCAGGATGAAGTCGAGATCGCTGTACACGTATTTACCGGGTGTGCCCAGCTTGCTGTTGTAAATCTTCGCCATCATTGAATCTGTCCAGTCGTTGCGCAGCCACAGGTTGCGGGCTACCGGGATGCCGAAGGTGTCGTTGGGCTCGCTGCGGTAGTAACGCTGCGAAGGCATCTTCGTTGCCGGGTCCATCGTTTCGCCATAAAGCCCGATTCCGGGCACGAGGCCTGCCTGGTGCAGCAGGATGTCGCGCACCTTGATCCCGGCCTTGTCGGTGCCGCGTGCCGCAGGCAGGTAGTCGCCGAGCGTTTTGTCAAGGTCCAGCCTGCCTTCGTCATACAGCTTCATCAGCGAAACCGTCGTGGCCGAGACCTTCGTTACCGAGGCGAGGTCATAGATACTTTCGAGGTGCACGGGCTGCGCCAGGGAGTCGTATTCATATTTGCCAAAAGCCTTATGGTAGCGCACCTGCCCGTCTTTTACGGCCAGCACCACCACACCCGGGTAGGCGCGGCGCGCGATGCCGTCGCGGAGGATGCTGTCAACCGCCAGCCAGGGCGCTGAAAAGCCTACCGGTACAAACCGGCCTACGGGCGCGTTGTTACCATAAGGGAAGGTGCAAACCGTTACCGGCAGCTTGCCCAGCGCCTTCACGCGGTCGAGCAGGAAGGCGGCACCGGTCTCCTGCGTGATGGAATCGTCCTGGTAAAAGGCCACCAGCGTGGGTGCGTCGCAGAAGTTCTTTGCTGCGTACACATTGCCGAAGAGCAGGGTAGCGGTGGTGGGGCGATTGAGCTTGCTCCACAGCAGCTGGCTGCTGGTAGTCATGCCGAAATTGCCCGCGGGCCGCAGGCTGTAGTCATGCATGCCTATCACCACCGCATCGTAGCGGCCGGCAAGTATTTGCGCGGCGAGGCTTTCGGCGGCGGCGCTGTCCTGGCGATAGCTGAAAGTGAACACGTCGGCACGTTCTTCTTCGCGCAGGCGGCGCGCAGTCACCGTTTCCTTACCGCTGCCGATCGCAACATAAGCGATCCGCTTCGGCCCCATCGGGAGCATTCCGGTGGCATTGCGGAGTACCGTCACGGTATTGCGGGCAACGGCTTCGCGGATGCTGTCCGTTTCGGAGTTGAGGTCGGCCAGCAGGTTGGTGGTATCCACTACCTGCGGCTTATTCAGCCCGAGGCTGTATTTGGCATAGAGCACTTTTTTCACATGCTCCTCGATGTCTTTTTTCTTGAGGCGCTTGCCGTCGATGGCCTGCTGGATGGCAGCGATGGCCGCGGGAACGTCTTCGGGCAGGCAAAGCATATCGTTGCCGGCCTCGAGCGCGCGCACGGCGGCTTCGCCGGCCGGGAAATACTTGGCCACGCCCTTCATCTCCAGGGCGTCGGTAAAGGTGAGTCCCTTGTATTTGAGCTGGTCGCGCAGCAGGCCTTCAATATTGTTGCGCGACAGCGAGGTGGGCAGGTGCTGCGTGGTGTCGATGGCGGGAATGGCAAGGTGGGCGATCATCACGCTGCCCACGCCGGCCTTGAAGATGGCTTTGAAAGGATACAGCTCCAGCGAGTCGAGCTGCTCCGCGCTTTTGCTGATGAGGGGCAGGTCGTAGTGCGAGTCCACCTCCACATCACCGTGGCCGGGGAAGTGCTTGGCCGTGGCCATCACGCCGTTGTCCTGCATGCCTTTCATATAGGCTACACCCATGCGCGCCACTTTGTATTTGTCTTCGCCAAAGGATCGGTAGCCGATCACCGGGTTGTTGGGATTGTTGTTGACGTCCACCACGGGCGCATAGTTCACGTGCACGCCGATTCGTTTCATCTGCCGGCCGATGGCGGCCCCCATTTTATAAACGAGGTCTTCGTTGGGCAGGGCGCCGAGCGTGGACTGGTATGGATATTTCGTCACCGAATCGAGGCGCATGCCGAGGCCCCACTCGCCGTCGATGGTCACCATCAGCGGCGTGCGGGCAATGCTTTGGTAATGATTGGTGAGCAGGGCCTGCCGCACCGGGCCGCCCTGGAAGAAGCAGAGCGCACCGACGTTGTATTGCCGGATCAGGCTGTCTACGTGGGCCACGTGCTCGGGGCCGAAGTTGCTGTGGGCACGCACCACCATCAGCTGCGCGATGCGTTCTTCGGGCGATAAGGTTTTGAAGGTGCTGTCAACCCAGTGACGGGCAGCCCTGGTGGGCTTTTGGGCGGATACAGTAAGGGTACAGGTGCCCAACAGGAGGGCGGAAAAGAGATAGCGCATCATACAACCGTTCTAGGGCCACAATTTAGGCCAAATCGGGCCGCCCGGCCGGATCAAAAGGCGTGAACGGCGGATTATAACGCGTCTTTTTGTGAAACTTTGCGACTATTTGTGTTCGTGGTGAAAAGGTCGTCGTGCGTCAGCGGCCCCGGGTGGTAGCAAAAGAGGCGGTACATCAGCCAACCGGTAAGCAGGCCTACGGCGGTGCCGCCCAGGATGTCGCCCGGGTAATGGACGCCAACATATATTTGCGCATACCCGATGGAGGCTGCCCAGAAGATGAAGGCCCAGGCCCATCTGCCGATGAAAGGACGAAGCAGCAGGAACAGGAGCATGGCAATGCCGAAGTGGTTGGCCGCGTGCGAAGAGGTAAACGACGACGACATGGGGCAGTAGGACACGATGAAGCGTACGCTTCCGAGGCTGGGGTCGCTGCAGGGGCGTTGCCGGAAGACGAGATTTTTGATGATGGTGCTGCTGATCGTGTCGGTGAGTGTGGCGGTGGAGATGGCATAGCCGATAATCCACCAGCGCTTGCGGAAGTTGACCAGCACGAATACGAACAGGAACAGGTAAAGCGGCAGCCAGGTAAGCGAGTTACGCAGGAAAGGCAGCACCGCGTCGAAAAGCGCGTTGTGCCAGCGCCCGTTGAGCAGGCGAAAAAGCGAGCGGTCCAGTTCCAGCAAAGCGTTCATCGGGGCGAAGATAAGGCCGCTTCGCGGGGGAGAGAAAGAACGCTGATTTCTTATGATTTTTATGATTTGCGCAGACAGGATCGCGTGCGTCTGCCAATCATAATAAATCATAATCGATCTGCGTATTCCGCTCGCGGAATCAGCGCTCTTTCTCTCCCCGGCTTCACAAAAACAGAACACGAAACATGAACATTCCGCGCCCGATACAGTGGTCTTTTTATATCAGCATCATCTTCCTGGTGTTGTTTACACTCTTCCGTTTTTTCTTTTATATCGCCTACCACCCTGCCGGTGAAAGCTTTCCCGCTGCCGCATTCTGGATGGGGTTCAGGTTCGACGCGCGGATTGCCGCGGTGCTGGGCGGACTCTCGCTCCTGCTCACCTTCATCCCCGCCCTCCGGCCCTGGCGCAGCCCCCGCGCACGCCGCTTCTGGGTGCCGCTGCTCGTGCTCCTGGCTTTCCTCGTGCTCTTTTTTTACGTGATCGATTATTATCACTACGACTACCTCCAGCAGCGCCTCAACGGCGCTTCGCTGAGCCTGCTGAAGGAAACGGCCATCTCGGCGCAGATGGTATGGGAAACCTACCCGGTCATCCGCGTGCTGCTGGCGCTGCTGCTGCTCACGGTGCTGTTCTCGTTCCTTTTCCGCCGCCTCTTCCGCGCCATGGCGGCCACGCCGCAAAAGCCGGTGGCCTTCCGCTGGGCCCACTATACGGCATTTTCGCTGCTGTTGCTCGCCGGCATCTGGGGCTCGCTGAGCCAGTTTGCACTGCGCTGGAGCGATGTGTTCGCCTTCCCCCGTTCCTTCGACGGGCAGCTGGCACTCAATCCCTTTCAGAGCTTTTTCAGCACGCTTAAGTTTCGTACATCCTCCTACGACCGTAACAAAGTGGCCGCTTATTACGATACGATGGCGCCCTACCTGGGCGTTACCGAGCTCAATCGCGACAGCCTGAACTTCGGGAGAAACGTTACCCCTTCACCGGCGGCGCTCCCCAAAGGCACCAACGTGGTGCTCGTGATCTGCGAAAGCTTCTCCGCCTACAAAAGCAGCATGTGGGGCAACCCGCTCAACACAACGCCTTATTTCAAGAGCCTGTGCGATTCGGGTGTGTTCTTCCGCAACTGCTTTACCAACTCTTACAGTACGGCCCGCGGCGTATGGGCCACGCTCACCGGCCTGCCCGACGTGGAAATGAATGGCTCCTCGAGCCGCAACATGGCCACGGTAGACCAGCACATCCTGATGAACGACTTCGCCGGCTACAGCAAGTACTACTTCATCGGCGGCAGCGCCTCCTGGGCCAATATCCGCGGGCTGCTGTACAACAACATCGCGGGCCTTAACCTCATTGAGCAGGACCGCCTCGAGGGCGACCAGGTAGACGTGTGGGGCATTTCCGACAAGAACCTGCTGCTGCAGGCCACCACCCGCCTTACCAAAGAGCCGAAGCCTTTCTTCGCCATCATCCAGACGGCGGACAACCACCGCCCCTATACCATTCCCGGTGAGGACAAGAATGAATTCAAAGAGATCACCGTGCCCGACGCGGAGCTGCACCGCAACGGCTTTACGTCGAATGCCGAGCTCAATGCCTTTCGTTATACCGATTTCAGCTTCCGGAAATTCATGGAGTCGGCACGCCGGCAGCCCTGGTTCAACAACACACTCTTTGTATTCGTGGGCGACCACGGCATCAAGGGTGATGTGGGCAAGCTGATGCCGCCGGCCTGGAGCGCTGTGAGCCTCGAGAGCTTTCACGTGCCCCTGCTTTTCTACGCACCCGGGCGACTCGCGCCCCAGCTGCGCCATACGCTCTCCTCGCAGATCGACATCATGCCGAGCATCGCCTCGCTCGCCGGCGTGTACCCGCGCTATTCCTCGCTCGGGAAAAACCTGTTCGACAGCACCGGCACGCAGCGGGAGCGCTGGAACAGCACCTTCATCTTCTCGCCCAACGACGGCTCTATCGGCTACTTCGAAGGCGACACGCTTTACTACCGCCCTATCGGCGGCGGGCGCAACCGCCTGCTGTCGCTGACCAACGGTGCCCTGCCCGCCAACCGCGCCGCCGCTGAAGCACACATGGACCGCATGGTGATGGGCTGGTGGGAAACAAACCGCTGGTTGCTTTACCACAACAAAAAAGGCGCTCAGCGATAGGGCCGCCTGCCGGTGGGATCGCGGTCTGCTGTTTCAGTGGAATTGCGGGCTGATGACGTTTTATAGCAAGGATGCACGGGACGGGGAAAATAGCCGCGCTACCGAATGTGTTGCCGATTTTCGCTCCAGCGCACGCAGCTTCTCCAGCAACTCCTTCGCGGTAACGATGATGAATTCAGGCTGCTCCAGCCCGCGGCTTCCCACAATGCCCCATTTAACGGAAAGAAAAAGCTTTCCTCCGCTGCGCTTGGTGAGCAGCACCGTTACCGGCTCGCCGGCGGGCACTGAGTCGAAGTGTGCCACGTCGACGGAAAAGCTCCCTTCCACGATGCTGTTGCTGTTGTGAAAAAGGAGGAAAGCGGCACCTTCTTCGAGTGGCGCGGCGGTAACATCGAATGCTGTGCTTTCTTCGCCCTGTTCGGTAAAACGGCTGCAGGAGATGAGCCCGAGCACCGGGCAATGAAAAGAATAATAGCCGGTGCCCACGCGGTGCGCTACGGGTGCCGCGTTGTTGCGGGCAAAGCGGTTGCCCGACTTCAGGTCATAAATGGCGTTCCAGTTGAGGCGGCCGCCTTCGCGGCTGCCCGTGAAGAGCTGCATGCCGGGGAGCTTTTCTTCGAAGGGGAATTCCAGGTCCACAAGAACGCCGGGGCGCAGCTGGCAGTCGGCATCTGCGGCGCGGGCTTCCACCAGCACGGCACCGGCGGTTTCCAGCAGTCGTCCGAAAGAGACGGTAGAAATACGGGCGCCGATCATGTCGGCCGGGGTGTAAAATTCGCGCAAGGTAATGGTGACCGGCCCCGCCGGCTCGCTGCCGTCGGCCAGCACCAGGCTGTTGGGCGGCAGGGTGAGCACGGTGCCGCGCCAGCCGTTGACCACGTTGTGGGCCCGCGGGTCGATGGGGTGCACCAGCACACTACCGTCGGCCGATGCCAGCAATTCATCGAGCGATCGGGTTTTGGAAGATTTGCCTGCTTTGGCAGCGATGCGCGGCGCGGGGACTGGCAGCTCCCTGCGGGATAAGCTTTCCGCCGGGCGGGGCACCTGGGCCTCCGGCGCGGCGGCCGGGCTGCAGGAAAAAAGAGCAAGGCCCAGCAGGGCCGAAACAGTTGGTGTGCGCAGCATACGCGGACGTATTTAGGTTGAAGTTTTTCACCCTCACAACACGGCTGTTCCGGTCACACACGGAGCCTGCCCCTACCAAAAAACAAAAAACCGGTACAAGGGATAAAAAACGGGATACCCGTAACGTTATTGCAGGAACGAAGAATTTCTTTTCAAACGCGGAAGCGTCACGAGGTTCGGAAGGTTGGTAGAAAATAGTTCGGCAGGGAAGGGCTGGCAGAGAACACGTACCAATTAACCAATAGACCAATTAACCAATATACAAAGCCCCCGGGGTATCCGGGGGCTTCGCCAGTTGTTTCTGTATTTCGGTTATACGAGTTCGATGTCGAAGTTCACCAGCTCCTGGAACTGGCGGATGCGGGCTTCGATATCGGCCTTGCTGAGTTCGCGGAGGCGCTCGGTGCCGAACTTCTCCACGCAGAAGGAAGCCATGGCCGAACCGACGATGATGGCGGTCTTCATGTTTTCGTAGGAGATGTCCCTGGTGCGGGCGATGTGGCCGATAAAGCCGCCGGCAAAGGTGTCGCCGGCACCGGTGGGATCGAATACGTCTTCGAGCGGCAGGGCCGGTGCAAAGAACACGTTGTCGCCGTGGAAAAGGAGCGCGCCGTGCTCGCCCTTTTTGATGATCAGGTACTTGGGACCCATGGTGAGGATCTTGCGGGCAGCCTTCACCAGCGAGTATTCGTTGCTCAGCTCGCGGGCCTCGGAGTCGTTCACCAGCAGCACGTCCACTTCCTTGATCACTTCGAGAAGGTCGGCGTGCGCCACTTCCATCCAGAAGTTCATCGTGTCCATCACGATGAGGCGGGGACGCTCTTTCATTTGCTTGATCACGCTGTGCTGAACGGCGGGAACGAGGTTGCCCAGCATCAGGAACTCGGCGCCCTGGTACGATTCCGGCACGATCGGCTCGAAGTTGGCCAGCACGTTGAGCTGGGTGTCGAGCGTATCGCGGGTATTCATATCCATGTGGTAGCGGCCGCTCCAGAAGAAGGTCTTTTCATCCTTTTTGATTTGTACGCCTTCCATGACCACACCGCGGTCTTCCAGTACGGTCAGTTCTTCCTTGGGGAAGTCATAGCCCACCACGGAGAGCTGCCGGATCGGCTGGCAGAAGTTGCTGGCACTCCAGGCGATATAAGTGGCGGCTCCGCCGATGATGCGGTCGCTTTTGCCAAAGGGGGTTTCAATAGCATCGAAGGCCATGGAGCCTACAACCATTAACGACATAAGAAATTCCAGTGTTTTTGAGCGATGAAGATGGCGGAAAAGGCCATCGCCCGACGAAAAGAAGGGCGTGCAAACCTAAGCCAATCGGGCAGGATGCCCAAAAAAAAGCGGCCCGGGGCCGCATGGAGATGTCAGATGTCAGATGTGATGAGGTCAGATTTGTACCTGCTTTTAACTCCCTCCCTTTTGGCGAGGGCCGGGGAGGGGTCTAAAACCGGATGCCGATCGAGCCGCCGATGCGGAAGCCGGGCAGGAAGCCGCTGTAGTTGGTGCTCACGGTACGGGCGTTTTCATCAACAACAATGTTTTTTGCGAGCTGATCGCCCACAAGCGGTATATCGTTTACCGCGTCGCGGATCTGCCGTTCTACATCCTGGCGGCGCCCCGGTACAAGGTTCCAGGGCAAATTATTATTGGGGTCATGGAAGACGGCGTCCACTTTACCCGTATTGGCCTCGGGTCCCAGCAGGAACAGGTCGAGCGTCACCACTTTTGCAATCACAAACTGGACACCCAGCTGGGCGCCAATGCCAAAGGTGGAGCTCTTTACCGTAAGGTCGTATTCGTCGCCTTTCACCAGCGTATTTTCATCGTAAACCCCGTTGCCTTTGTAATTCACATATTTCAGGAAGGGCTCAAAATAGAATCCGCGCATCGGCTTTTTCCCGAAATACATGCGGTAGCCGCCCTGCAGGAAAAACGTCTTGTTCGTGATTTGGTAGTCGGAACCGTTGTCTTGGCGGTGGAAAGTAGATTGCACCGGGATGCCCACGCCGAAGGTGATCGACTTCTTGTTCTTGTAGTTGTATTCGCCGTGAAGGGCAACATTTCCGAAAGAGAGCCCGCCGGGGTTCCACTTCACCGCCCATTGGCGGGCGGCCGGGTTCTGTACCTTGATTTTTTCTTTTTCGGTCTGGGCCCGGGCGCTGCCGCAGAAGAGCGCTGCCGCAAGCAGTAGTTTAGTTGATTTACGCATAATTCAGGTTGGGTTGAGAGCTGTAAAAGTACAGGCCGGCGCGCAAATGACATAGCCGGCGGCCGGAATGCGCGCTTTGGCCCCCGTCGGGCAGCACCGGCGCCGCATCCCCCGGGTCGGGGACCCTGAACCCCTCCGGGGGCTTCCGATGAACCAGCCATCCCTTACTCTGGGAAACGCGCATGCCTCCGGCATGCCTTTCTTTCCCTTTTTTGAGGGAGCGCCACTCCCTCCCCTTTTGGAGCGGGTTGGGGTGGGGCCGTGTTCCGTATCTTCGCGCCGCTTTGCTATGATCCACTTCCATCCTCTTACAGTGAAAAAGGTGCAGCGGGAAACCGACGACTGCGTGTCCATCACCTTCAACGTGCCCGCCGACCTGCGGGAAGCCTTCCGCTTCCGCGCGGGGCAGACCCTCACATTTCGCAAAACCCTCGACGGCGAAGAGCTGCGCCGCAACTACTCCATCTGCAGCTCACCCCTCGAGGGGGTGCTGCGCGTAGCCGTGAAGCAGGTGCCCGGCGGCAAGTTCTCCACCTGGGCCAACACGGAACTGAAGGCTGGCGACACCCTCGAGGTGATGCCGCCCACCGGCAAGTTCTGCATCGACCTCGACGCCACCCAGCGCCGCCAGTACGCCTTCTTCGCCGCCGGCTCGGGCATCACACCCGTGCTGTCGCTCATCAAGACGGTGCTCGCCACCGAGCCCGGCAGCCAGTGCACTCTTGTATTCGGCAACCGCAGCAAGAGCTCCATCATCTTCAAGGAGGAGCTGGAGGCGCTCAAAGACAAATACATCGACCGCTTCCGCATCTACCACGTGCTGAGCCGCGAGCGTACCGACGCCGCCGTCAACTACGGCCGCATCGACCGCGACAAGTGCGCCCTGCTGGTAGACAAGCGCCTCCTCGATCTTAACAGCACCGACCACTTCTTTATCTGCGGGCCCGAGGAAATGATCTTCTGTGTGCGCGACTTCCTGCAGGACGCGGGCGTCGACGGAAAGCGCATCCACTTCGAGCTTTTCACCGTGCCGGGCCAGAAAGGCTCCACGGTGCATACCGAAACGCAGCCCGTGGCCGACAGCGGCCCGCGGAGCGCCGTAACGGTGAAGCTTGACGGCATCGCCTTCGACTTCGAGCTGGCGCAGAACGGTCACAGCATCCTCGACGCTGCCCTGAAGCAGGGCGCCGACCTGCCCTATGCCTGCAAGGGCGGCGTATGCTGCACCTGCAAGGCCAAACTCCTCGAGGGTACCGTGAATATGGACCAGAACTGGGGCCTCGAGCCCGATGAGGTAGCCGCGGGCTTCATCCTCACCTGCCAGGCCCACCCGACGACGGGAAGGGTGGTGGTGGATTTTGACGCGAAATAGAACCGCTCCCCGGCGCCCTTTGTTAAAGCGAAAATCAACGGTGCCCGGAAACGTAAATTTGTAAGGATAAACTACCGAATATGAGCGTACAGGAACTCGAGAAAATCTTCCAGGACAAGGTCGATGCCGAAGTGCGGATCGAGCCCAAAGACTGGATGCCGGAGAAATACCGCCAGAACCTGATCCGCCAGATCTCGCAGCACGCGCACAGCGAGATCGTGGGGATGCTGCCCGAGGGCAACTGGATCTCGCGGGCCCCGTCGCTGAAGCGCAAGCTCATTCTTATTGCCAAGGTGCAGGACGAGGCAGGCCACGGCCTTTACCTCTACAGCGCCGCCGAAACCCTCGGCATTTCGCGCGACGAGATGACCGAGCAACTGCTCTCGGGCAAGGCCAAATATTCCTCCATCTTCAATTACCCCACGCTTACCTGGGCCGATATGGGTGCCATCGGCTGGCTCGTGGATGGCGCCGCCATCATGAACCAGGTGCCGCTCTGCCGCACCTCCTACGGACCCTATAGCCGTGCCATGATCCGCGTGTGCAAGGAAGAAAGCTTCCACCAGCGCCAGGGCTTTGAGTCGCTGCTGGTGCTGAGCCAGGGCACCGGAGAGCAGAAGGCCATGGTGCAGGACGCCATCGACCGCTGGTGGTGGCCAAGCCTGATGATGTTCGGGCCCACCGACGATGCCTCGCCGCACTCGCAGCAGTCGATGCGCTGGAAGATCAAGCGCTTCTCCAACGACGAGCTGCGCCAGCGCTTCGTGGATATGATCGCCGAGCAGGTGAAGCTCCTCGGCTGCACCCTGCCCGACCCCGAGCTTAAATGGAACGAAGCGCGCGGCCACTACGATTTCGGCCCCATTAACTGGGAGGAGTTCTGGAACGTGGTAAGCGGCAACGGTCCTTGCAACAAGGAGCGCCTCGCCGCCCGCCAGAAGGCCTGGGACGAAGGCGCCTGGGTGCGCGAAGCCGCCGTGGCCCATGCGGAGAAGCGGGCTGCCCGCCGCACCGCGCAGGTAGCATAAAATCTCAGATCTCTGATCTCTGATCTCGGATCTGTTCGAAGAATTCAAACTATAAAGCACATTGCGCTATGCAACTGTTTCGCAGGTTTTTTTACGGAGATTATGACGCCATCCAGAAGGGTGGCGAACCCGGACCCACCCCCGGCCCCTCGCAAAGGGAGGGGAGCGCCGCCCCCCTTCCCCTCGGGAAGGAACTGGGGGATGGGTCTGAATGGCCTTTATGGGAAGTCTTCATCCGCTCCAGGCAGGGCCTCGACCACAAGCACGTAGGCTCGCTGCATGCCGCCGATGCCGCCATGGCCATCGAAAACGCCCGCGATGTATATACGCGCCGCCAGGAAGGCGTATCGATCTGGGTGGTGGAAAGCAAATTCATCCACGCCTCCAACCCCGACGAAGCCGAATCGTTTTACGAGCCGGCGAACGATAAAGTTTATCGTCATCCGACCTTTTACGACCTGCCGGATGAACTGACGCATATGTAAAATACCGCAGAGAAAGAACGCTGATTCCGCAAGCGGAATGCGCAGATTGGTTATGATGTACGGGCATGGTACCGATACCTGCGTACATCATAACAGATCATAAAAAATCTGCGTTCCTTCTCTCTTCTCCAGGCATCACGAATCTAACTTCTACACACGTGGCACAACAGCACTTCGAATACATCCTGCATCTCGCCGACAACGCCCTCATCCTCGGACAACGTAATGCCGAATGGTGCGGTCATGGGCCGGTGCTGGAGCAGGACATCGCCATTACTAATATCTCGCTCGACCTCATCGGCCAGGCGCGGATGCTGTTTCAGCATGCCGCTGAAATCTATAACGCCATGGACGATGCCGGCAAAGCATCGGTAGAAAAGCTGCTGCCCCGCACCTGGAAGACCTATGGCCGCGAGTTGCAGGAAGACGATCTCGCCTTCCTCCGAGACGAGCGCCAGTACCGCAACCTGCTGCTTACCGAGCTGCCGAAAGGCGACTGGGCACAGACGATCCTGCGGCAGTTCTTCTTCTCCGCCTTTCAATACGCGCAATACGAGGCGCTGCAGCAAAGCGGCGACAGCACGCTTGCGGCCATCGCCGAGAAGTCGCTCAAGGAAGTGACCTACCACCGCCGCTGGAGCGCCGAATGGGTGGTGCGTCTTGGTGACGGTACCGAAGAAAGCCGCCGTCGCATCGAAGGGGCGCTGCAGGAGCTCTGGCCCTTTACGGGCGAGGCCTTCAAGGCCGCCGGTTTTGAAGACGGTGATTTCGCCCCCGATCCCGCTCGCTTCCGTGCGGCCTGGGACGAGCGCGTAGCCGCGGTTTTTGCCGAAGCCACGCTTGCCGTGCCCGCTACCGGCACCTGGAGCCAGGAGGGCGGAAAGCGCGGCATCCACACCGAATACATGGGTTACCTGCTGGCAGAGATGCAGACCCTGCAGCGCAGCTATCCGAATGTGACCTGGTAGGATGGAAATCTTTCGATCTCGGATCTCAGATCCCAGATCGGAAGCCTGGCAATAAAGTTAAGATCTGAGATCTGACATCAGCCATCTGACACTAACTCTGTGCTTTCTGAAGATGCAATATGGACCCTGCTCGCGGATGTCAAAGACCCCGAGATCCCGGTGCTTTCCGTGCTGGACATGGGCATCATCCGTGCAGTGTCGGTGACCGGCGACGCGGTTGAGATCGTCATCACGCCCACCTACTCGGGCTGTCCCGCGATGGATGTCATCGCGATGGACATACGTCTCAAGCTGATCGAGCGGGGCATCCGCAAGGTGCAGATCCGCCACCAGCTTTCACCCGCCTGGACTACCGACTGGATGTCGGAAGCGGGCAGGGAAAAGCTCCGCGCCTTCGGAATCGCGCCGCCCAACCCGAAGCAGCAATTCTGCAGCACCGATATGTTCGTGGAAGAAGCCGTGCAGTGTCCCCGCTGCGGTTCCTGGAACACCGAGCTCATCTCGCAATTCGCCTCCACCGCCTGCAAGAGCATGTACCGCTGCAGGGATTGCAAGGAGGCCTTTGATCATTTTAAATGTCATTGACGTCAACCGGGAGTTGCTTGCGTGCGAAGCCGACGGGCAGCGCCCGTCATTGCGAGCGGAGCGAAGCAAACTCCTCAATTACGCAGGGTGGTCGTGGCCATAAGGAGCTTTCGCATCGAAGCTCTCTCCGGCAACAGCCAGTCTTTAGGTCGGGGAGTTTGCTTCGCTCCGCTCGCAATGACGCTTCGCGTCGGCGGCGCCTACCAGCCATTCCGGATTCCCGATTCCGAATCCCCTAGTTTTGACCCCCTAAAGTCCTGCTGATGTCATCAATCCTTTTCGAAGTGCGCGACAGCATCGCCCACATCACCCTCAACCGCCCGGAGAAATACAATGCCTTCAACCGGGAGATGGCCCTGTCCCTGCAGGCGCGCCTCGACGAATGCGCCGACGCGGCCATCCGATGCGTGTACCTGACGGGTGCGGGCAAGGCTTTCAGTGCGGGCCAGGATCTCGACGAGGTGGTAGCACCCGATGGCCCGGATATCATCAAGATCCTCGGCGAGCATTACAATCCTATCGTGCGCCGCCTCCGCCGCCTCGAGAAGCCGGTGGTAGCCGCGGTGAATGGTGTGGCCGCCGGCGCCGGCGCCAACATCGCCCTTTGCTGCGACGTGGTGGTGGCCGCCCGCTCCGCTTCCTTTATCCAGGCCTTTTCGAAGATCGGGCTCATCCCCGACAGCGGCGGCACCTACTTCCTGCCACGGCTGGTCGGCCTCCAGAAAGCATCGGCGCTTTTCATGCTGGGGGATAAGGTGGGAGCGGAGGAAGCCGAGCGCATGGGCATGTGCTACAAGGTGCTCGACGATGCCGGCTTTGCCGAAGAATCGCTGAAGATTGCGCAGACGCTGGCGGCCATGCCCACGCGTGGGCTCGCGCTGACGAAGCAGGCGCTCAACAACTCGCTGAGCAATCACTACGACGACCAGCTGCACGACGAAGAATTGCTGCAGGAAAAAGCTGGCGCCACCTACGATTACAAGGAAGGCGTGCAGGCATTCCTGGAAAAAAGAAAACCCGTTTTCAAAGGAGAATAGGGGAAGAGTGAAAGAACGCAGATTTTTTATGATCTGTTATGATGAAGGCCGATATCGGTACCAACATCCGCATAAATCATAACCGATCTGCGTATTCCACTTCGGTGGAATCAGCGTTCCGTCTCTCCCCGCATCTAAACGATTATCATGACAAATGAACTCGCCCGACAGGTAGTGGACCAGATGATGCGCAACGACCGCTTCAGCCAGTGGCTGGGCATCGAGGTGCTGGAGACGGGCCCGGGCTATAGCCGCATCCGCATGACCCTGCGCGAAGAGATGCTGAACGGCTTCGGGGTGGTGCATGGCGGCATCGCGTTCTCACTGTCCGACAGCGCCTTCGCATTTGCCTGCAACAATCGCAACAACCTATCGATGGCGCTTGATACCAGCATCAACTTCCTCAAGCCGCTGCAACCCGGCGACGTGCTCACCGCCGAAGCACGCGAGGTGCACAACGGCCGCAGCACCGGGCTTTACATTATCACCGTCACCAACCAGGAAGGCACACAGGTGGCGCTTTTCAAGGGCACCTGCTTCCGTACCGGCAAGCCGCTGGTGACGCCGGAGAATTCAATTTAGACACGCGGGAAACGCGGAATCATTGATAAAACGCAGAAGGCATCGCGCAAGCGATGCCTTCTGCGTCATTGTGAGCGAAGCAAACTCCTTAAGCAACGCACGCCTTAATAGGCCGCAGCAGGAGGAAGCGTCTTTCCATTTCTCCGTTCGCGGGCGACACGCTTGCCACGGAAGAAAAGATAGAGGTTCAAGAAGAGCATGACGCCCAGGTAGAAGGCGAAGCCGCCGATCTTGGTACTCAGCTCCTCGAGCAGCACGCGGCCGGTGGTGAGCTCGGGCCCGATCTCCATGATGTGCAGGGCGAAGCCGATATTGAGCAGGTAAAAACCCGTTTCGAAAAGCTTATTGGTCGCCAGCGCAATCTCGGCGCGGCCATTGAAAATATCCATCATAAACACCCGCGCATTTTTGAAAAGCGTGTAGGCCACATACCAGGTAAGCAGGATGACGATAGGCAGGTAGATCAGGTAGGCAGTAAAATTATACGAGTTCATATATCAGGATTTTAGTTCCATCATTTCGGGGCGCTTGCGGAAGAGAAACAGCACGCCCATATTGCAGAAGTGGATGCAGCCGAGGGTGAGCAGGATGCGCGCCGTCATCAGGGTCACCGATACGAGCAACTCGGTCCGGTTGTGCACGGTTTCCCAGTTGCGCAGCATGAGGGCGGCATAACCCAGGTTGAGCAGGTAGTAGCCGGTAAGGAGCAGCCGGTTGACCGCTTCCGCCAGGGCTTCGTCGTTGCGGAAGAGCGCCAGGAGGTAGAAACGGCCGTTTTTGTAAAAGCGCCATCCCACGTGTACCGTTACCCAGTAGGTAATCGTGAGGTACATCAGGTAAGCGATCGGGTTCATTTCCTGCGTTTGTAAAACAAAGCTATATCTGGAATTTTATATTTTCAAAAAATATTGAAAGTTTGATAAAATAATTTTCATTTGTCGCTTCATGCACTGGCTAATTTGCCTCTTCAACCCCGTCATTTGCAGGAAACCCTTTTCGCACTTTTTCAGCAGCACCCCGGCTGGGCCGTTGCCATCTCCTTGCTGGTCAGCACCTTAGTGGCGGTGCTGGGTTTGGTACCGAGCGTATTCGTTACCGCCGCGAACCTCGCGTTTTTCGGGTTTGGCGGCGGCCTGGCGGTATCCTTTGCCGGTGAGGCAGTGGGCGCGGTGATTTCCTTCCTGCTTTACCGGCGGGGCTTCCGGCAGCGTACCGCTGCCGCGCTTACGCGCTTCCCGCGGCTGGAGCGTTTAACCGCCGCACAGGGACGTGAAGCTTTTGGTCTCGTGTTGTCGCTGCGCCTGCTTCCTTTTGTGCCGTCGGGCCTGGTGACCTTCGCTGCGGCGGTGGGCCGTATTTCTACGGGATCCTTCATCCTGGCCAGCACCATCGGCAAAGCGCCGGCGCTGGTGCTTGAAGCCTACTCGGTTTACGAGGTCGGACGCTTCTCTGGCACCGGCAAGGTCATCCTGGTACTTGCTGCACTCGCGCTTCTTTTCTTCGTCATCCGGAAAACTTTCGCCCAGCCTTCGAAACCTTAAGAACCTCAAATACCTTTTTCAATGATCTACGAATTCAACGGCATCCGCCCCGTGATCCATGAGTCGGCTTTTATTCATCCACAGGCGACCGTCACCGGCGACGTACAGATCGGGCGCGACGTATATATCGGTCCGGGCGCGGCCATCCGGGGCGACTGGGGCCGCATCGTGATCGAAGACGGCTGCAACGTGCAGGAAAACTGTACCGTGCATATGTTTCCCGGGGTAACCGTCCTGCTGAAAGAGGGCGCCCACATCGGGCACGGCGCCATCATCCACGGCGCTACGGTTGGCCGTAACTGTTTGGTGGGGATGAACGCTGTGCTGATGGATGAGGTAGAGCTTGGCGATGAATGCATCGTAGGCGCGCTCGCCTTTCTCAAGCAGGGCGAGAAGATCCCGCGGCGCTCGCTGGTGGCAGGCAACCCGGCACGCATCATCCGCGAAGTTTCCGATGAGCAGATCGCCTGGAAGTCGGAAGGGACGCGGCTTTACCAGCAGCTGCCCCGCTGGTGCCACGACAGCCTGAAGCCCTGTGAGCCGCTCCGCCAATGGGTGGAGCAGGAACCGCTCGTCCGTAGCGAGTACAAACCCTTCAAAAAATAAATGGATGGACGGCGAGGAAACGCCGCTGAATTCTATCTAAATTAGAGTTCGTTAACACCAATTATTTAATTCAAAACCGCTGATAATGAACAAAACTTTACGCACCGGCGTTATCGCCGCCGTGCTGGCTGGCACCGCTTTCACCGCCAAAGCCCAGAACGAGCGCTTCGCATACGCCATCACCGATGCAACAAAGGACGGCTTCAACTGGAGCGTGCTGCGCAAGATCGACCTGAACACCGGTGAGTATGGACCGGTTCTGTTCAACGGCCTTGAAGGCAACGTTACCGTCTACGACGCCGCTACCAAAAAGCCCCTGACCCTCACGCCCGATGCCCGCTACGGCAACGCGCTCAACATCCCCTTCAGCACCGGCGTTGCCGCCGCGGCCTACGACCCGCAGCACGACCGCATCTGGTTCACCCCGATGTTCATCGACCAGCTGCGTTATATTGATCTGAAGACGATGAAGGTGCACTACGTTGCCGACAAAGCCTTTACCGGGCTCGGCAGCATGCACAATGCCGAAGGCAAGTGCATCACCCGTATGGTAATCACCCCCGACGGCACCGGCTACGCCATCTCCAACGACGGTAATACGTTTCTGCGCTTCACTACCGGCAAGAAAACGGAGATCCAGAACCTCGGCGCGCTGGTGGATGATCCCGCCAACGGAACCGTGTCGGTACACAACCGCTGCTCTTCTTTCGGTGGCGACATGATCGCCGACAACGAAGGCAACCTGTACGTTGTTTCCGCCCGCAACATGGTGTTCAAGGTGTCTACCGAAAACCGCGTGGCTACGCTGCTCGGTTCCATCCAGGGCCTGCCCGCCTCCTTCACCACTAACGGTGCCGTGGTAAACGCCGATGGCAACCTCGTAGTGACCAGCGCCGTTGACGGCAGCGGCTCTTATGTAGTGAGTCCCAAAGACTGGAGCGCACAGATCCTCAAGAACGGTGCTTTCCACAGCTCCGACCTCGCCAACAGCAACTACCTCGCTACCCGCCGCAACCCCAGCGTCATCGAAACGATCACGGGTGTGAAGTCGAACCTCTCCGACAACATCCAGGTGTATCCCAACCCGGTTACCCGCAATCGCTTCTCGATGCAGTTTACCAAGGTGCCTTCCGGCGATTACACGCTGCAGATCACCGATGCCAACGGAAAGACCATCCAGACGCGCCGCGTAAGCGTAACGATGGACAGCCAGGTGCAGGACGTAGCCCTGTCGGCCGCCAGTGCCCGCGGTGTTTACCTGGTACGCCTCGTAGACAACAATGCGAAGAGCGTTTACGAGCAGAAAGTGCTCGTTCAGTAAATAGCGACAAGCCAATTGCTTATATCGAAAGGCCTCCTTCACCGGGGGCCTTTCTTTTTGGTCTGCTTTTATAAGGTACTTTTGACGATTCAAACCCCTGATGATTGGAGAAGAGCAACTTTGTAGACCAGATCCGCATTTTCGCGCGCAGCGGCCACGGTGGCGCCGGCTATAAGCATTTCCGCCGCGACAAGCTGACCGCGATGGGCGGCCCCGACGGCGGCGACGGCGGCCGTGGCGGGCACATCATCCTGCGCGGCAACCGCAATCTGTGGACCCTGCTGCACCTGCGCTATTATAAGAACGTATTGGCCGAAAACGGCGAGCGCGGCGGCGACGCCAACCGTACCGGGCGCGATGGCGAGGACATCATCATCGAGGTGCCGCTGGGTACCATCGCCCGCGACGAAGAAACCGGTGAGAAGGAAGTCGAGATCCTCGAAGACGGCCAGGAGGTCGTGTGGCTTCCCGGCGGAAAAGGCGGCCTCGGCAACTGGCAGTTCAAAAGCCCCACCAACCAGGCGCCGGAGCATGCGCAGCCCGGCCTGCCCGGTATCGAGGGCTGGAAGGTGCTCGAGCTGAAGGTGCTGGCCGACGTGGGCCTCGTAGGCTTCCCGAATGCCGGCAAGTCGACCCTGCTCTCGGCGATCACGGCCGCCAAGCCCAAGATCGCCGACTATGCATTCACCACCATCACCCCCAACCTGGGCATGGTGGAGTACCGCGACGGCAAGAGCTTCTGTATCGCCGACCTGCCGGGGATCATCGAAGGCGCCGCCGAAGGCCGTGGCCTCGGGCATCGCTTCCTGCGGCACATTGAGCGTAACTCGATCCTGCTGTTCCTCATCCCCGCCGACAGCAAGGACCACCGTGAGGAGTTCAACATCCTGGTGCGTGAGCTGGAAGAATACAACCCCGAGCTGCTGCACAAAAGCTTCATCATAGCCATCAGCAAGAGCGATATGCTCGACCAGGAGTTGAAAGATGCCATTGCAGCCGAGCTGCCCGGCGATGTGCCGCACCTGTTCATTTCCTCGGTGACCAACCAGGGCCTGCAGGAGCTGAAAGACCTGATGTGGACCACGCTCAACAAACAAGCATAAGAAAAGCGCCTCCGGGCGCTTTTTTATTTCTTAAGAAGATTTTTGCAAGGTGATCCCGGTCAGGGCGCGCTGCGGCCATCCGTAGCACTGCGCCGGTGGAAGCCGCGCTTTTCGTGCAGGCGGGTGAAAATATGATTGATGCTGCTGCGCAGCTCGTCGAGGTGCGCGGGCGCCGAGCGGGCGTGTACGGCACGGCGGAACTCTTCGTTTTTCTGAAGGTAGAGTTCGTATAATGAAAAGAATTCGATTCGTTGCAGGCGGTCGTTCATGAGGGGGACTTTGATCTTAATTATCCAAAGGCCATACCTGTTTTTGCCAAAGGCCCGGAGCTTAGACCGCCGCTTCCGTTTTATCGGCGGGAGCGGAAAAAGCGTCGCTGCATTCGAAAGCGGGTCTTCCCGGCCACGGCCAGCCCTGAAAAATGGGAATTTTCGACCCCAATGGGAGCCGGGATTTTGTCTAACGTCCGTGGATCAATCAATAAACAAAGTGAAACTATGGCAGAGCTTAAGGTATCCTTCCCAGCCCGTTCTAAGGGTTTCCTAATAATAAATATCGCCTGTTTGACTTTTCGGGGGTGCTGGTACGTTAATTTTGTCCCTGCCAACTGAACCCCCTTAACGTATGATTTCCAAGTTCAATCAGATTTTTGACAACCACATCGCCCTTCGGGATCGTACCACCGGTTTCCGCATTTTCGTTACGATCCTGATCCTCTTTCACATCCTGGTGCTGATGATCGGCATCCCGATGAGCGGCCTGCTGCACATTGCGGCGCGCTGACATCCCGTGAAACAAATTCTTTCGAAAGGCAGGTGTATTCCTGCCTTTTTTCGTGCCCTTCGTTAAAAACGTCTTTGCCGCTCCGCCCGGCAATAACCGAACATTAAGTAGGTTTGCCCACCTTAAATGTTTTGCATATGAAGAAAATCTTTATGGCCGTATTGCTCCTGGTCTCCGTCAGCTTCCGCGCGGCGGCCGACGAGGGCATGTGGCTCCCGATGCTGCTGGGCCAGCAGGTTTACAACGACATGGTGAAGAAAGGCCTCAAGCTCACCAAGGAACAACTGTACAACGTCAACAAGGCGTCGCTGAAAGACGCGATCCTGATCTTCGGCAACGGCTGCACCGGCGAGATCGTGAGCAACCAGGGCCTCGTGTTTACCAACCACCACTGCGGCTACAGCGTCATTGCCGGCGCCTCCACCGTGGAGCACAACTTCCTGCGCGACGGCTTCTACGCCAAAAACTTCGGCGAAGAGATCCCGGGTGCCTCGCAGAACCTCACCGTGCAGACCCTGCTCCGCATCGACGACGTGACCGCGCGCGTGCTCGACTCGCTCAAAGGCCTCACCGGCCAGGAGCGCCTCACCCGCCAGGCCGCCGTCATCGCCACCATCAACCGCGAGATGAGCGACACTGCCAGCTTCATTGAAACGCGCATCTCGCCGTTGTTCAAGAACAACCAGTTCCTGGCCTTCCGCTACCAGCGCTACAACGACGTGCGCCTCGTAGGCGCGCCCCCCGAGAGCCTCGGTAAATTCGGCGGCGACACGGACAACTGGGAGTGGCCCCGCCATACCTGCGACTATTCCATCTTCCGTATTTATACAGGCAAGGACGGCAAGCCCGCCCGCTACAGTGCCGACAACGTGCCGATGAAACCCAAGTGGTACCTGCCCGTGTCGCTCAAAGGTGTAAAGGAAGGCGACTTCGCCATGACCTGGGGCTACCCCGGTTCTACCAACCGCTACGAGAGCGCCCTTGGCGTGAAGCTCGCCACCGACATCAACAACCCCACGCTGGTAAAGCTCCGCGACATGCGCCTCAAGTACATGTTCGAGGAGATGAAAAAAGACCCGGCCATCAAGCTGCAGCTGGCTTCCGACTATGCTTCCATTGCCAACTACTGGAAGTTTTACGACGGTGAAACAAAGCAGTTGCTGAAATACGATGTTTACGGACAGAAAAGCAAGAGCGAAGCAGCCTTCACGAAGTGGGCCGCTTCGAAGCCGGAGTACGCCAACATTTTCCGTGACCTTGAAACGGCATACAGCGAATGGCGCCCTTACGCCATGCACCGCCAGTACATCAACGAAGGCATCCTCGGCTCGCCCCTGCTCGCATTCGCCGCTTCGCTGCAGGGCCTTGAAACCCAGCTGGTGAAGCCCGGAACTTCTTCGGCCGACATCCAGAAGTCCGTTGCCGCCGCCGACCGCGCGCGCAAGAGTTTCCTCGCCGCGCACAACCGCACCTCCGACCGCAACATCGTAGCCGCCGTGCTCATGATGTACCAGCAGGATATCCCGAAGGACCAGCAGCCGCCGAGCCTTTTCGAATCGATCCGCAGCGAGTACGGAAAGCTCGATAACCCCGCTACCTACGACAAGTATGCGACGGCCGTGTTCAGCAACACGATGATCCTCGACGACGCAAAGTGGGCCGCCTTTGTGCGCAACCCGGATGCCACCGTGCTGCAGCAGGACCTCGCCTACAACCTCGCCACCACCTTCACGAAGAACTACAGCGCGAAGTACCTCCCGCGGTTCCAGCAGTTCACCGCGAAGAACAACGAGTGGGGCCGCCTCTACCTCAAAGGCATTATGGAGCAGAATCCCGCCAAAGCGAAAATGATGTACCCCGATGCCACCTTCACCATGCGTGTGAGCTACGGCAAGGTAGGCTCCTACTCGCCCCGCGATGCCGTGAAGTACGACTACGTGACCACCGCCCGCGGCCTGATGGAGAAGTATGTGCCCGGCGACTACGAGTTTGACCTGCCGAAGGAAGTGGTGGAGAAAGCAAAAGCCAAAGACTGGGGCCAGTATGGCGATGCACGCACCGGCTCGCTTGTAACCTGCTTCATCACCACCAACGATATCACCGGTGGCAACTCGGGCTCGCCCGTTATCAACGGCAACGGTGAGCTCATCGGCCTTGCCTTCGACGGCAACTACGAAGCCCTGAGCCATAAGCTCGCCTTCGACAAAGACCTCAACCGCACCATCTGCGTCGACATCCGCTACGTGCTCTGGTGCGTGGATAAGATCGGCGGTGCGTCGAATATCGTGAAGGAGCTTTCTATCCGTAAGTAGAAAGATTCAGGAAAGCTGTTTCAGGCCCCCGGCGGAAGCGTCGGGGGCTTTTTTTGACCCGGCGCTCCGGCAGCATGGCATCTTTTTTCCTGCTCATTGGTTATACGCACATGGCCAGCACTCCACTCATCATCCTCGCCGGCGCCACCGGCCACCTCGGCCGCCGCATCGCCCACCACCTGCGGGTGCGCGGTGCCTCTGTGCGCGCACTGGTGCGGACCGGTTTCGACCCCTTCGTGATTGGGGAGCTGAAGCACAAGGGCGTTACCGTAGTGATCGTTGACTATAACGACACCGGCGCCTTGGCCGCGCTCTGCGCCGGCGGCCACTGCCTGGTGTCGGCGCTTTCGGGCCTCGAAGACACCATCGTAGGCACGCAGACGCAGCTCCTGCAGGCCGCGCTGGCGGCACAGGTGCCGCGCTTCATTCCTTCCGACTACTGCATCGACTACAACCCGCTGCCCGGCGGGCGCAACCGCAACCTCGACCTGCGCCGCCGCTTCGCCGACCGCCTCAACGCAGCCCCCATCAAGGCTACCGGCATCCTCAACGGTATGTTCACCGACCTGCTTACCGGCCCCGCGCCGGTGATCCTCGACCGCTTTCACCGCGTGCTCTATTGGGGCAGCGCCACACAGCAGCTCGACTTCACCACCATGGAAAACACCGCCGAGTTCACTGCCGCTGCCGCCCTCGACCCCGACGCGCCGCGCTACCTGCGGATTGCCGGTGAAGTGGCCACGGCGCAGGACCTTGCCCGCGATGCCGCGGCGGCCAAAGGACATCCCTTTAAGCTATTCCGCGCCGGCTCCCTCGGTACCCTGCGCGCCCTCATCGCCGTCACCAGAAGGCTGGCGCCGCAAAAGACCGAGGTATTCCCTGCCTGGCAGGGCATGCAATACCTCCACGATATGTTCGAAGGCCGCGTAAAGCTGGGGCCGCTCGACAATGGCCGCTACCCCGGTGTACGCTGGACGGGCGTGACCGACGTGCTGCGGAAGGCAGGTGCCTGAGCTGCGGGGTGCCGGAATATACCGGTCCGTAATGCCGGGAAAAGCGGCTACTGCCGGCCGGGGTTGCCCACAGCGGTATGCCGTAACTTTATTGTGCGCTAACCGAACGTTATGGCAAAGCAGACACTGAATGAAAACGGCCGTTTTCTAGTCGGTGAAGAGGTGGGACTTGCCCTGGTTGCCGGTGGCATCCTTGCCTGTCTTTCTGTAGCCGGACTGATCGCTTACATCTATTCGCGCACGCTTCCCGGATTGTATATGACCCTGGTAATGGGCTTCTTTGCCATTCCCTTTCTGAAGAAAGGCATTCAAAACCGTGTGAGCATCCGCGTGGATCGCAGCGGTTTTTATTATTACGGTGAGCAACTGTTTACGTGGGACGTATTTCACCGCGCGCTGGTGGTGCAGGAAGATGTGTTCGGCTCCCTGCAGGACCACTTTTACCTCGTGCTCGAATATGAAAAGCCGGAAGGCCTTATTCGCCGCCGCATTCGGCTGACCAACACGCAAAACAAATCGGAGGAAGAAGTGATCGGAGCCATCCGTTTTTACAGCAGCAAGGCAAAGGGCGAAGAGCAGGCCTGAATCACGCCGGGGGCAGCGCCGCCGGCGATAAAAAAAGCCCTCCTTGCGGAGGGCTTCCCTATGAAAAGTAACCGTAAACTCTTTGGTGAGGTGTCTGTTGTTCTATTCGTCTATTGGTAACACGGTCTGCGCAATCCCTTTCCTAAAGTAGGTTGGCAGGCCAAGCGCTTACCAACTAACCCATAGTCTAATTATTGTATCTGTACATCGAAGCGTCCTTCGGTAACATTGATCGGGTCGGTTTTCCCGTTGATCTCTTTTGCGGTAAACGAGAAGGTCCCCGCTAAAATATGGTTGGCCTTGTCTACCCGGGTGATGTTGACGCTGCCGGTATTGGTTGACGAGGTGATGTATTCGTACTTAGGGGTCATGTTGCGCTCTACATAGTAGGCGTAGGCGCCGCTATGGTTGGGCATCTTGGCCGTATTGGCGTTGAGCACGTAGGTGCCGGGCCTGGTGATGTCTTTCAGAAAGATCTCGAACTCTGTTTCGCGGGGCGTGCTGCCGAGGTCACGGGCATGTATGACGTAGTCGTCTCCGCCGGCGAAGGAAGCTTCTACCGGTGGGGCAGAAGGCATGACCGATTTGCGGGGTGCCCACAATGTGCCGTTAACGGAAGCGCCGAAAGTGTTTTCGCCGCTATCAGTCGCGGCTGGCAGCTCGGATACTTTTTTGCTGCAGGAGGCAAGAAGGAGGGTGGCCGCGGCCATCGCGAACAGGTTTTTCATGGGCTTTGTCGGTTTGCCGCCTTTGTGCAAAAACAATGCAGTGTTTGCCGCCAACGCTTAGCTTTAACAAAAAGGAACGTTATGCCCGGAGCCCGCATCCGCACCATCCGCCTGTCGCCTCTCAATGTGCCGCTGAAAGAGCCCTTTGTGATCTCGCTCGGCCCGATCAACGCCGTCGAAAACGTCGTAGTACAGGTGGAAACCGACGATGGCCGAACCGGCTGGGGCGAATGCAGCCCCTACCGCACCATCAACGGCGAGAGTATTCACACCTGCCTTGCCGTTGGCCGCGAAATCGCGCAGGTGCTGCTCGGTCATGATGCCGACGATATTGTAGATGCGGTGCGCAAAATGGATCACCTTATCTATGCCAACACAAGCATCAAAAGTGCTTTTGATATGGCCCTGCATGACCTCGCCGCGCAGTATGCGGGCCTTCCGTTGTATGCTTACCTCGGCGGCAACCGCGAAAAAGAATTGCACACCGACATGACCGTTTCCATCGGTACGCCGGAGAAGATGGCCGCCGATGCGGCGCGCTTCGTGGCGGACGGGTTTCCTTATATCAAGGTGAAGCTCGGCCAGGAGCTGGAGCGCGACGTGGCCCGCATCCGTGCCATCCGCGCCGTGGTGCCGCACGAGATGCCCCTGCGCATCGATGCCAACCAGGGCTGGGCTAATGCCGACAATGCCATCGCGGTGCTGAAAGCGCTCGCGCCTTTCGGTATCGAGCATTGCGAGGAGCCCATCCCGCGCTGGCAGTTCATGGACCTGCACCGTGTTTCTACGGAAAGCCCCATACCCATCATGGCGGATGAAAGCTGCGGCGACGAGCACGACGCGGAGCGGCTTATCCGGTTAAAGGCCTGTCCTATGTTCAATATCAAGCTCGGAAAAACGGGCGGTATCTACAAAGCCCTGAAGGTGGCCGCGCTCGGCGAAGCCGCCCGGATGGAACTGCAGGTGGGCGGCTTTATGGAGAGCCGCCTTGGCATGACAGCTGCCGCACATCTCGCCTTAGCGAACAAAGCCATCCGGCACGTCGATTTCGATACGCCGCTGATGTTTACCGAAGATCCCATCGAAGGCGGAATCCATTACGGGCACGGCGGTCTTATAGAAGTGCCCGATACTCCGGGCCTGGGACTTCGGGTGAAGCCGGAGTGGCTGAAGGATGTCTGGACGATTTGAAAGCGGTAATGTGGTAATGTGATAAAATAAAGCGCTTCCCGAAGGACAGCGCTTTATTTTAGTATCGAACAGGTTTATCGCATTACCACATTACCGCATTACCGCATTACCGCATTATCACATTATTTCTCGTCTTTCCAATCCCAAAGGTGCCGGCACGCATACGTACGGTAGGGCGCCCATTTGGACGAGATGCGCTGCATGGCGAGCTTGAACTCTTTCTTATTGCCGTCGTCGAGCTTATACAGCTTTTTCATTGCTACCTGGATGCCGTAGTCGTCAACGGCAAATACGTCTTCGCGGCCAAGGGTAAACATGAGCAGCATTTCTACGGTCCACCGGCCCACGCCTTTTATCTGGGTGAGTAACTCAATCACTTCCTCGTCACTCATCTTACGCAGCTTTTTCTCATCGATCTTATTGTCGAGGAAGAACTGCGCCACGTTGTGCACGTATTGGGCTTTGGCGTTGCTGAGCCCGATGCCACGCAGCTGCTCGAAGGCTGTGTCGGCGATCTGCTGCGGCTTCGGCTCCTTGCCGCCGTAGAGCTCGAGGAAGCGGTGAAAGAGCACCTTGGCCACTTTGGTGGAGAGCTGCTGGCTCATGATGGAGGCGCAGAGCCGCAGGCACACGTTCTTGCGGGGTTGCAACTCCACCGGGTCCTGGCTGCGCAGCACGGTGGCCAGCTTACGGTCTTTGGAAAGATGCTCGATGTATTCCATGCCGCTAAAGATAGCACTCAGCTACCTCCGTAGCGAAAACGGTGCAGGTAACGAAGCACGGCTTCTTCGGTGCGTGCCTGGGCGATGAAGCCGGGGCCTTCGAGGTCGTTGCGGAGGGTGCGGTAAAGCCTGATGCAGGCGATCACGGCGTCTGTCAGGGAGGCGCGGTCGTGGCCGGCCACGGTAGCTTTCAGCAGCTCCTGGTCTTCGGCGGGAAGCTCCTGCTCGATGCGGCGCACGCCGCGCGGCAGCCCGCGGCGGCGCAGCTGCAGCAGCGGGCCGAGCGCCAGCTGGCGCAGACAGGAGAGAAAGTCGAGGGCTTCGAAGTATTCGCCGCGGCCGATCTTGAGCAGGGCATAATGGATCCAGGTCCAGAAGCGGTTTTCGATCCACTGCGGGTCGGGCTGCGGCCAGCGGGCCTCGCTGTTATTGATGGCGGCCTGCAGGCCGCCGTCGCGGTCGAAGAGCAGCACCGGCGTTTCGATGCGGCCCGCGCCGAATTCTTTGAGGGTGACGAACTTGATGTCTACGTGCAGCAGCGGGTTGTCGTAGAGGCAGATGAGCACGCGCGGCTCACCCACATGCTCGCCCGTAAAGCCGCTGAGCAGGCTGCCGAAGCGGGCTGCCACCCGCAGCATGGCCTGACCGTCGCCGCCGATCTTTTCGCGCGTTACCAGCACGAGGTCGAGGTCCGACCATTCGTCGAGGGTGCCGCTGATCCAGGAGCCCGCCGCGGCGAGCCCGAGCACGTCTTCGTCGTTACGTACAATGTCGGTCACCCGCTGCGCGAATTGTTGCTGGATCATGCTGCTTTGTTTAGCCCGCAAGAAAAATCATTTGCGCCAAGGTTGTTGCAGCTGGCACCGAAAATCAACGAACGGCTTTTGCCGACATTTGCTTCATGGAACGCCGCATCATTGCTACCAAAGACGGATCGCGTACAGTGGAAGTGCCGGAGTTAAAGGTGACCTATCATTCACGTCACGGCGCCATCGAGGAGTCGCGGCATGTGTTCCTCGATGCCGGGCTCAAAGACGCTTTCGCCCGTTTCCCGGAAGGACCCTTGTCGGTATTCGAAATGGGTTTCGGCACCGGCCTCAATGCTTTGCTCACCGCCATCGAAGCGCGGGAGCGCCGGCGTTTTATCCAGTATGTGTCCATCGAGGCCTACCCGCTGCCGGCTGCCGAGGCGGAATCGCTCGGCTACGGCGACGACCTGCAGGAGCGGGCCCTCTTCAGCGCCCTGCACGCGGCGCCCTGGGATATGGAAACGGAGATCCATCCGTGGTTCACGCTGCGCAAGGACATTGTGCTGCTCGAGGAGCTGCAGCTGCCTACCCGGTTTCATGTCATTTATTACGATGCCTTCGCACCCGCCGCGCAGCCGCACCTCTGGACCGAGGAGCGCTTCCGGCAACTATATGAACTACTTCTTCCCGGCGGCCTGCTCACTACCTATTGCTCCAAGACGGTGGTGCGCAAGGCCATGATGGCAGCGGGCTTTCATGTAACCAAGCCGCCGGGCCCCTGGGGAAAGCGGGAGATGGTGCGCGCGGTGAAACCGCGCGAATGACGAACAAGGAACAATGAACCGCGGTATATCGAAGGGATGGATCATAAAAAAGGGAAGTCAGATCAGACTTCCCTTCGTAATTCGCTATTCCTTGATCGATATTCTGCGGTTCAAGCTTGCCGTCAGGCAAGCGCCCAGCTCATTCCCCCGTCCTTCTCGTCCTTCAGCTGGATGCCGGCTTCGGCAAGCTGGTTGCGGATACGGTCGGATGTCTTCCAGTCTTTATTGGCGCGGGCTTCCTTGCGCAGGTCGATGAGGATGTCGATGACGCTCTTCAGCTTGCCGGAGGCGGCATCGTCTTCCTGGCGCAGGCCAAGGATGTCCTCCACGAACAGCTTCAGCTGCGACTGCAGCAGGGAAAGCGTTTCGGCCGAAAGGGTCTCCAATGGCAGTACTTTATCCTTGAATGAATTCAGCACCGGAACGATCTCAAAAAGGCTGGCCAGCACGCGTGCCGTGTTGAAATCATCGCTCATGAATGCTTCGAGTTCCGCCAGCAGGTTGCGGATCTTCTGATCGAGCTCCGCATCGCTTGCCGCACCGGCTGCCGGGAGCGTGATGCCCTGGAACCACGTGTGCGGCTCCATGAGGCGCTTCAGGCCTTTCTCCGCGGCTTGCAGCGCATCGTTGGAGAAGTCGAGCGTGGAGCGGTAGTGGGTCTGCAGGATGAAGAAACGCACCGTCATCGGCGCATAAGCCTTCTCGAGCTCGGGATGGTTGCCGCTGAACAACTCGGTGAGCTTGATCACGTTGTTGTAGCTCTTGCCCATCTTGCGCCCGTTGATGGTGATCATGTTGTTATGCATCCAGTAGCGCACGGGCGGCACGTGGTTGCAGATCGTGCTCTGCGCGATCTCGCTTTCATGGTGCGGAAACTGGAGGTCCATGCCACCGCCGTGGATGTCGAACTGCGTTCCGAGGTACTTGGTGGCCATGGCGGAGCACTCGATATGCCAGCCCGGGAAGCCTTCGCCCCAGGGGCTTTGCCAGCGCATGATGTGCTCGGGCGGCGCGGCCTTCCACAGCGCGAAGTCCTCTTTGTTGCGCTTCTCTTCCTGGCCTTCGAGCTCACGGGTGGTGTTGAGCAGCTCGTCGAGCACACGGCCGGAGAGCTTGCCGTAGTCGTGGCCGGCGGCGTATTTCTTTACGTCGAAATACACCGAGCCGTTCACCTCGTAGGCATAGTCCTGGCGAATGAGTTCCTGGATCATCCCGATCTGCTCCACGATGTGGCCGGTGGCCGTGGGCTCGATGGAGGGCGGGATGTTATTGAAGCGTTCCATGGCCCAGTGAAAGAGGTTGGTGTACTTCTGCACCAGCTCCATCGGCTCGAGCTTTTCGAGTACGGCCTTTTTGGAGATCTTGTCTTCGGCGGCGCGGCCTTCTTCCTCGAAGTGGCCGGCGTCGGTGATGTTGCGCACGTAGCGCACCTTGTAGCCGAGGTGGGTAAGGTAGCGGTACACCACGTCGAAGGTGATATAGGGGCGCGCGTGGCCCAGGTGGCTTTCGCCGCTCACGGTGGGGCCGCACACGTACATGCCCACGTGGCCGGGCGTAATGGATTGAAACTCCTCCTTCTCGCGGGAGTAGGAGTTATAGATCTTGAGTGTGCTCATAGCAATAAATAGGGGATGTGATCGTCAGGAAATAAAATACCGTTCCGGGAGCAGGGCTCAGCAACAACAACAGCAGCGGATGTACCGGTAGGCGATCATGAAATCAAAGATAGGGGTTCTGGGGTTTTGAGGTTCTATGGTTCTGAGGTTAGGTTGAAAGGTTGGCAAAACCAACCACAGAACCCTAAAACCATAGAACCTCAGAACCTTTTATCGCTTCCACTCCAGGTCCGCCACCAGCATATAGTGATCGCTCAGGTCGCGGGCGATGCGCCGGAACTGCAGCACCTTGAAGTCGCGGGTGGTGAAGATGTAGTCGATGCGGAGGGTGGGGGCCAGGGCGTTGTAGGTGCGGCCGATGCCGAAGCCTTTTTGCAGGAAAGCATCCTGCAGGCGGCCGCGGACGGTCTGGTAGGCGTAGGAGTTGGGCACGTCGTTGAGGTCGCCGGTGAAGACGATGGGATAGGTACAGCGGTCGAGGACGTCGCGCACGATGTCGGCCTGCACGGCCCGGATGGCCGTGGCCCGCTTCAGTTTACTCCAGAGGCTGAGCGAGTTGGGGATGAGGCTGTCTTCGCGGTTCTTGATCTTCTCGATGCGCTCGTAGTCGTCCTTCTCCAGCTTGTACGACTGCAGGTGGCTTGTATAAATACGGATGATGTTGCGTCCCCCCAGCACCACGTCGGCCCAAAGGAGCTTTTCGGGTGTTCCCGGGCGCGGGAAGGTGAGGTAGCCGGTGTCGATCAGCGGGTAGCGCGAGAAGATGGCCTGCCCGTACCAGTTCTTAAAACCTTCGCCGCGCGGGAAGTAGAAATATTTATAGCCGAGGGTGTTGCGGATGTAGCCCAGGTTGTCGTAAAATTCTTTTCCCGTGGCCTGCATGAATTCCTGGAAGCAGATGATGTCGGCGTTCTGCTTACGCAGCTGGTCGAGCATCTTCTGGCGGGTCTGGCTGCCTTCGTTGTTGTTGCGGCGCTGCTCGATAAAGCGGGCCACATTCCAATGCACCACGCGGAGGCTGTGTGCTCCCTTCCGGGGCGCGTAGCCGGCGCTCTGCGCGCCGCCGCCGCTGAAGGCAAAGAAAACCGCGATGCTGCGGAATCCAAGCAGCAGCGCCGCCACCGAAAGGAGGGCATAGCGCGGCTTGACGATCAGGGTAAAGACCAGGAAGAGGAGCAGCGTGCTCAGCGTGGCGGCGAAGCCGAGCCCCAGGACGGCAATGAACCACCAGCGCTGCGGGTTGAGATAGGGGGCGAGGCACGAAAGCAGGAACAGCAATACGATAATGCCGTTAATGATCAGAAATGTTCGCCGCGCGAGTAGCCGCGCCTTGCCTGCCATATACGCAAATTAAAGAAGATCTAAGATCTCGGATGTCAGATCTCGGATCGGTGCTGTGGGCAAAGTGGAGACGCGGTCAATTTTTAACGCTCAACAAACGACCTGATGTTGGCTGAAAGATCCAAAAGCAATGCGACCGGCTACTTGAGGATAGTAATTCTGATATCTGCGATCTGACATCTGAGATTTCTCAGATGTTGCCATCGCTGCTCGCGCGCTTCAGGATCTCCTTTTCTTCTTCGGTGAGGCTCTTGAAGCCTTTCTGGTTGATCTTGTCGAGGATCTCGTCTACACGTTGCTGGGTGTAGTTGCCCTGCTTGCGGTAGGGCGGCACGGTGGCTTTGTAGTAGAGCTCGTCTTTGCGTGCGCGCTTGCCCGGTGCGTCGGGGTTGAACAGGTTGGTGAGCCAGTCCCAGGCGCCGTTGAGGGGTGCGCTCCAGTCGTGGTCGCGGGAGGCCTGCGTCTGGAAAACAAAGCCCATGGCCGCCGCGGCGATGCGGGCCGCGTGGAGCCCGGGTGCCGTATAAGGAATGGTGGCCAGGTCGATGATGGCGTAGATCACCGTGAGCACCCACAGCGGGATGCCGCCGCGGATCATCGGGAAGATGCGGAAGTTGGGTGCCAGTACGGCGGTGGCCACGGCGATGGCCATCACCCCGTTGCCCGCGCCGAGCAGCATCAGGTTGCCCGCCCCGGCATGCAGCGAGGGAATGAGGTTCTCGATCAGCAGGAAGGCAATCGCGCCGGCGTAGGATCCGTACAGGAACAGCGGGATCAGCTTGCGGTAGCCGGTAAGATCCTGGTAAATATAACCGAAGGCCCAGAGCCAGAGCGCCGCCGAAAGCATCGGCAGCACACCGTCGTGGAGGAAGGGATGCGTTAGGAAGGTCCAGGGACGGGAGAGCAGCGTACGGAAGTCGGCGGGCATCGCCATGTAGGGAAACACTTCGGCGTGGTAGCGCGCCGACCCTTCTTTGGCGAAGGTGAACGTGTACACCACCTCGATGAACGCAAAAATGATGAAGACCATCAGCAGGATGGCAATGAGGTTCATCAGGGCGTTTCCATCCGCGCCTACGGTGAGCTTTTTTCGGTTTTGCTGGGAATAGTAGGCCATAGTGCAAAGTTAGGTTAGGGGCGGTTCGTCAATCGTGAATCGTCAATCGTGAGGCAACGCATGCGAGCGTGTTGCTGCCGGAGGGACGGCCTTCGGCCGTCATTGCGAGCGAAGCGAAGCAAACTCCGGGTTTACGCAGGGTAGTTATAGCCTGAAAAATTTTCGACCTAAAGCCCTTCTCCGGTTACGGTCAGTCTAAAGGTCGTGGAGTTTGCTTCGCTTCGCTTGCAATGACGCTTCGCGTCGGTTGCGCCCGTCAATCAGTACAGCTGCCGGCGGTTTGTCTTCTGCCAGAATAGTACAATTATAAAGCCAGTGAGCGCCCCGCCGAGGTGCGCAAAGTGGGCGATATTATCATTGGTAACGCCGAGCCCGCCGAGCACGTCGTAGGCCGCCATCAGCAGCACCACCCACTTGGCTTTGATGGGCACCGGGATGAACATGATAAACAGTTCTGTGTTGGGAAACAGGAAGGCAAATGCGGCAAAGAGACCCATAATGGCACCCGATGCACCCACCGCCCCGGCCAGTGCGCCCTGGTAGCGCTCAACGCCCGCCATGTCGTTGGCCTGCGCGGCCTGCAGCAGCTCCGTGCACCGGTAATATTGAATGGCAAGATGCATCAGGGCGGCGCCAACGCCGCAGGCCAGGTAAAACAGCAGGAAGCGCTTCGGCCCCCAAACGGTTTCGAGCAGCTTGCCAAAGGTCCACAGCGAGAACATATTGAACAGGATATGCCCGAAGTTGCCGTGGGTGAACATATGCGTTGCGATCTGGTAGGGCTGGAACGTACGGAACCCTTCCGGCAGGTATTGCAGGAGGCCCTTGGGCACCAGGGGCGCAAGCGTCAGGAAGTTATCGGTGATGTTGTACTGCGAATCGAGCATCAGCTGGGCAAAGAACACGATCGCGTTGATGATGATCAGGTTCTTCACTACGGGCGGCATCGCGTTGGGGCGGTAATAGTCGAAACGGCTCATGGCTTGCGGAGTTTGAGTTGCACCACGTTTTCGATGTGGTGGGTATGGGGAAACATATCTACGGGCCGTACGCGGGTCACTTCGTATTTGGCGTCGAGGCCGGCGAGGTCGCGGGCCTGGGTGGCGGGGTTGCACGAAACGTACACCACCGTCGGCGCTTCCATCTCCAGGATCTTCTGCACCAGCTTGTCGTGCATGCCCGCGCGCGGCGGGTCGGTGATGATGACGTCGGGGCGGCCGTGGACGGCGAAGAACTCGTCGTTGCACACGTCAATGACGTCGCCGGCGGTGAAGAAGGCCTTTTCGATGCCGTTGAGCGCGGCATTCTGCTTCGCGTCTTCGATGGCGTCTTCGATGAGCTCCACGCCCACGATCTTTCTGGCGCCGGCGCTGCAGAAGATGCCGATGGAGCCGGTGCCGCAATAGAGGTCATAAAGCACCTGCGAGCCGTCGAGCTCCGCGAATTCACGCGTTACCTGGTAGAGGCGCTCGGCCTGCTTCGTGTTGGTCTGGAAAAAGCTCTTGGGCCCGATCTTGAACTGGAAGCCTTCGAGCGCCTCGAGGGCGAAGCCGTTGCCCGTAACGGTTACCGGCTCCAGGTCGTGCAGGGAGTCGTTCCATTTGAGGTTGACGGTATACAGCAGCGTGGTGATCTCGGGGAAGTTCGCCTTTACATAATCGATCACCTTGTTGCGTTCCCGGGCGTTGTCGTTGCCGAACACGATGTTGACCATCAGCTCGCCGGTGGTGCAGAGGCGCACCTGCATGGTGCGGAGGGCACCTACGTGGGCGCGGATATCGTAAAAGGAAACGCCGTTGGCGCGCGCGAAGTCGCGGATGCCGTTGCGGATGCGGTTGCTGATGTCATCCTGCAGCCAGCACTTTTCGATGGCCACTACTTTTTCGAAGAAGCCGCGGGCGTGGAAGCCGGCAGCGCCGGGGGCGGGGTCGTTGTAGGATTCACCTTCGGGGGGCAAAGACCCACCCCCGACCCCTCCCAAAGGGAGGGGAGTCGCTCCCCTTTCCCATTGGGAAGGGGGCCGGGGGGATGGGTCTTCCTGGGGCGATGGCTCTTTCCGCATGGGCCGCCCCGGCGTAAACTCTTTCGTACTGAACGTATACTCCAGCTTATTCCTATAAAACTTATCCTCCGGCGCGCCCAGGATGGGCTCGAAGGGCGGCAGCTGCACCTTGCCGATGCGGGTCAGGTTGTCCATCACCTGCTGCTGCTTGTACTCGAGCTGCTTTTCGTAGGGCAACATCTGCCACTGGCAGCCGCCGCACACGCCGAAGTGCTGGCAGAAAGGCATCGTGCGGTTGGGGGCATATTGCAGGAAGCGCTCCACGTGGCCCTCGGCCCAGTCTTTCTTGCTTTTGCCGAGGCGGATGTCCACCACGTCGCCGGGCACGGCGCCCTCGATAAATATGACCTTGCCCTCGTGGCGGGCGAGCGATTTGCCTTCGGCGGCATAGGCCTCCACGGTAAGGCCTTCGATAAAGCGCGGCTTCTGTTTTCTTCTCACGCCTCAAAAGTACGGGAAGCGCGTGGCGCAACGGGCGGCAGCCCTACGATGGCGTAAGGATTGCTGCGCTCCCGGTACCCAAAGAATAACAGCATGGCAAAAGAACATCGGTCCAGGTGCCCCGTGCCCAGGGGTACCCTGCTCATCATCGGCGGGGCGGAAAACAAAGGCGAGGAGCAGGCGAAAAAGAAGCATACACCATCCGACTTCGAGCGCTTCGAGATCCTCAAGGACTTCCGCAAGCTGCTCGGCAAGAAAGAGCCGCGCATCGAGGTGGTGACCACCGCCAGCTCCGAGGGCGACGAATTGTTCAAAGACTACGTGAAGGCCTTCGGGGAGCTCGGCATGCGCCATGTGGGCCACATCCACCACGATTCGCGGAAGGCGGCACTCGACGACGAAGCCATGCTCGACCGGATACGCGACCTCGATGGCATCTTCTTCGCCGGCGGCGACCAGCTCAAATACACCTCCATCTACGGCGGCACTCCCTTCCTCACCCTCCTGAAGGAGCGGTATATCTATGAGGAGATCGTGGTGGCCGGCACCAGCGCCGGCGCCATGGCTATGTCCACGCCGATGATCTACGCCGGCAACGACGAGGTGCAGGAGCTCGGCGGCATGATCAAGGTGACCACCGGCCTCGAGTTCCTCAAGGATGTATGCATCGATACCCACTTCGTGCACCGCGGCCGCGTGGTGCGGATGGCCCAGGTGATCGTTACCAACCCCGGCTGCGTGGGCATCGGCATCGAGGAAGACACGGCCATCATTATCCGCAACGGGATCGAAGGCCAGGTGGTGGGCACCGGCACCATCATCGTGCTCGAAGGATTCGATATAACGGAAACGAGCATTGAAGACTTCACCAATGAAAAGCCCCTCACCATCCGCAACCTGAAGATGCACATCCTGTCGGCCGACGACGAATACCGCATCCCGCGGCGCAACCCACCGCATGTATAACAGGATGCCGTTGCGCAAAAGGAGAACCGAATGCGCCTGCCGGTGAAATTCCCGAAATTGGGTGCATGAAACTCCAGCTCCTGGCCGCGCTGCTGGCGGCCGGCTTCTTTGCTTCCTGCAACGGTAGCGGCGAACAAAAGGCCGACAGCGCCCTGCGCCTCCTGCGCGCCCAGCAGCCCGGCGCCTACGTGGTGAAGAGTAAAATTTATATGGGCTGCATGCATTAATCCACTTCCCAAAAAAGAGTTCCGCTCCGCGCACAGGCAAAAGACGCGCGGCCCTGACACTACTACCATGAGAACAATTGACGAAAAGCTGCTGGCGGCATACGATGAGAAAACCCGGAAAGGTTACCCCCTCGGCGAGGTGCGGCAGGACCTCCTTGAGTTGGGCTATACCGATGCCGAGGCGGCGGCCTTCATGAATGCGCTCGGCGCGCGCATCGCGCAAAAGGTGGCCCACCGCGAGCAGCGCCTGCAGGCCACCGCGGCGCTCCTCCTCGTTGCCTGCGGCGTGGTGCTGACGGCCTTCGGCCTCGGCACCGGCGCCTGGTTCATCCTCGTGGGGCTCGTGTGGTGGGGCGTTGATTTTGCCCGCCGCAACCGGCCCCGCAGGCGCTGAATTCGCTATGCCCCGGTCACTGCTGAAAGCAACTGGGGTCAGATCCTGATCGCAGGCGATCAGGATAACAGCAGGCGTGGGATATCTGACAGGGCGGCCCGGCTGCTGTTCCCGGGCAGGGAAGTGCTACACGGGCCGCCCGTCGCACACTCCCGGTTTCCTGTCATCCTGATGCGCAGCATCAGGATCTCGCTCCTCGGATTTAGAGCAGGTAGCAACACGCAACGTAAGCATGATTGACTTCCTGATCTTAAAAGCCGTGAAGCAGGCTGCCCGCAGCCGCGCCCGCGCGCTCCCGCAACGCCGGACCAAATGCAATTACATCAAGGAGGAAACTTCGAACAGGAATGTATTTCTGCCTGTCCCTCTGCGGTTAAATTCCCAAACGCTCCTGCTCCGTTGTTTACGATCTGATTGAGGTAGATTCTGATGGGGCCAGATAAAAGAAAAGCCCCGGCAAGCGCCGGGGCTTTTTGTAGTTCTACGGATCCGCGTGCGGGTTATTACGCCGCGCCGGTGGTGCCGGCAGCCGGTGTGGCGGCAGGGCGTGTGGGGTTGTCGCGGATGACGCGCGCCGCGGTGTAGGCCGCGAACAGCTCGGGGTGCTTTTTGCGGAGGCCGCGCATCAGCGGGTCGAGGCTTTCGTGGAGGAGGATGTTGACCTGCGAGAAGAGGTCTTTAAGGGTAACCGTGCTGGCGGCCCGGTGCTGGATGGCGCGTTGCGGCGCGGGACTGCTCTCGTCGAAGCGGCCGATATTGGCTTCGAGGTCGGTGAGCGTTTGTGCATCCATGCCCCAGTCGGAGGTGAGCACCGCTTCGCGGCCGCGGGCCTCCACGAGGATGCGGCGGGCGAGGATAGGCAGCTCGCCGTCGCGTACCGATTGTAAATAAGAAGGCGCGAAAGACACCAGTGCCTTAAGGCTGTTGTCGCCGCCCTCGTTGGCCAGCGAAAGCAGCAGCCCGCTCACTTCCCCGAGCGCCTCTTCCACCTGCTTGCGGTATCCTTCTTTTGTTCCGGCGGCGCCGCCGCCGCCGATGCGGAGGCCGGCCATTTCGGCGATGCTTTCTTTGAGCTGGCCCAGCCGCGCCGCATGCCGCCGCAGGGCCGCGATGGTAGTGACGACGCGGGCGTACTCGTTAAAAACGGAAACGGTTGTTTGCACCATGTTGAACTGGCATTCCTGCCGCTTGTTCAGGGGTTTGATGGGATTCATAACGCAGTAAAATTTTAAGGGTTTTCAATACGGCGTCTTCCAGGGGCTGTGGTGTTGGTTTCAGGGGTAATGGCGCTCCGGGTGGTGTATTTGCAGTCGGTTGTCTTAAAGTTAGCGAAAGGGGGCCGAACCGGCAAGCGCCCGCGGCCGGCACCTACCTGAAAACTGCAAATTTTGAGCGTAAGTGATTGATAGATACTTAGATAAAAAATCAATTTCGCGTTTCGTCCGGGCCTTGTCGGCTGTCGTTTAGGCGTTGTCGGCTGCCATCCAGGCAGTGTCGGCTGTCTTCCAGCCGATGTTCGCTCGCGTTTAGACGTTGCTCGCTGCCGTCTGGGCAATGTTAGCTGTCATCCAGGCATTGTGCGCTGCCTTCCGGGCGTTGTGCGCTTTCGTTTAGGCGATGTTGGGTGGTTTTTGGAGGTTGTTTGATGTTGTTTGGGCGTTCTCCGATGGCATCTGGGTGATGTTTGGTGCGGTTTGGAGCTTGCCGGTTGTCAGCGAGGTGAAGTGCCGGGTGATTTCAAGCGGGGTTGTTGTGGACCAGAGATTGGCTTGCGGAAACAGGATTCTTGTGTTGCCACTTGGGAACCGTCCAAACGGTATTACTACGGGAAGCCAGGGGCGGGGTTGGATAGGCGCAAGGGGCGGTGTATCTTGTGGCGGATAAATAAATGTTGTGCGAAACGCCGGAGCTCAATCGGCACATGATAATAAGTTTCTCAGAAACACATGTATAATTGATTAATGAAAGCCAAAGCTGTAACCGCAAAAAAAAAGAATACCCAGAGGGCGGAAATGGAACCTTTACCGACCAAAACGCTAAATCGAGGACTAGGTGCTGCTAAGAAGGCAAAGAATGACGAGTTCTACACCCAGTACATTGACATCCAAAAGGAGATCGAAGCTTACCTTGAGTTTAACCCTGACACCTTTCGCGAAAAGGTTGTATACTGCAATTGTGACGATCCATTCGAAAGCAATTTTTTTAAATACTTTGCTACGAACTTCAATAGGCTCGGCCTAAAAAAACTTGTCGCCACCAGCTACGACGGCTCACCAATTGCTGGGCAGGGAACTTTGTTTCCGGAATATGAAGGGGTGGATGGTAATCGCGAGAAGCCTCAAGCGCTTGCTGTTATCCTCGACCACGTGAAAGACGAGGACGGAGACGGCGCAGCGAATATGACCGATGTTGAAATTTTCCTTAAGCGAAACAATGCATCTAGGATTGCATTGAAAGCAGACAATAGATATCCGGGAGGTGACTTCCGTAGCAGTGAATGTATTGCATTGCTCAAAGAGGCTGACATCGTAGTGAGCAACCCGCCATTTTCGCTTTTCCGTGTGTATGTTGCCCAGCTTGTGGCACATCGCAAGAAGTTTTTAATCATCGGGAATACAAATTCAATCACGTACAAGGAAGTCTTCCCGCTTATTAAGGACAACAAAATGTGGCTAGGCTGCACAAACTTCAACGTCGGTATGTTTTTCGAGGTGCCAGATACCTGGACGGAATTTCATCACATCGACAAGACTACAGGTAAAAAGATCGCGCGAGTTTCGACGTCGTGCTGGTTTACAAATTTGGACCATGGTCGCCGTCACGATCCTTTACATCTTATGACTATGGCCGACAACTTGCGGTTCAGCAAGAACCTAGGTGGAAAGGCAGCTTACGATCGGTACGACAATTACGACGCAATTGAAGTTAGTACATACAAAGAGATTCCAAGCGACTACGAAGGAAATATGGGTGTTCCAATTACGTTCCTTGACAAATACAACCCGGAGCAGTTTGAGATTTTGGCAATTACACAGTCATGGGATGGCAATGCCTCGAAGATCTATCCAAAGCAAATTCAAATCAGCAAAGACGGGAGACGATCAGAGGTTACGAAACTGAACGATGGCGCTGCAATTAAGATTACAAATGCTCCAAGCGATGAAACATACTACAAAGTCGGCGATGACCTCTACATTAAAACTTATTGCCGTATAATTATACGTCATCGCAATAACCTAAAACCAAAACTATAATGAATACAACTTTGAAGACCGAGATCACTGTCGCCGACATCTGCGATGGATTTGTATACAACCAATTAGAAGGTAAAGGGCTCTACGGTTTGGGTGGAAAACTTACGATTCAGCCGGAATATCAACGGAATTACATCTATGCGGATGGCGGAGGGAAAAAAGAAGCTGCCGTCATTGAATCATTGCTTAAAGGATACCCCCTTGGACTAATTTATTTCAATACGGTTTCGAATGACAGGTTTGAAGTTTTAGATGGCCAGCAGCGAATCACTAGTATTGGACGGTTTGTTACCAATAAGTTTGCTATCATAGACAATGGCAATCCGAAGAACTTTGACAGCCTTCCCCGTGATCAACAAGATAAGATAAAGGGTTCCAGACTGCTGATTTATGAGTGTGAAGGCACAGAAACCGAGATAAAACAATGGTTTGAAACTATTAATATCGCAGGCGTGCCGCTCACGCCCCAAGAATTATTAAATGCCATCTATTCGGGAACGTTCGTTACCCTAGCGAAGGCTGAGTTCAGCAACAGTCAAAATGCCAACATTCAAAAGTGGAGTGCGTATGTTAAGGGCAGCGCAAACCGGCAGGAGTTTCTGGAAAGGGCACTAGAGTGGGTGAGCAAAGGCGACATCGGTGCTTACATGAGCGCTCATCGTAATGATAGCAACATTAAGGAATTGAAGAACTATTTCAATAGTGTGATCGACTGGGTTTCCACTGTCTTCAAGGACGTGAAAAAGGAGATGCAGGGACTGGAGTGGGGTAGGCTATACGAGCAGTATCATTCCCAGTCATACAAACCAGATCAGGTGTCTGCCGATGTAAAGCAATTATATTCCGACTTCTACGTAAAGAAGAAGCGCGGAATCTTTGAATTCATTCTCGGCGGTAAACAAGAAAAGAAGCTTTTGGAAGTTCGCTTGTTCGAAGAAGCCACAACACATTCGGTTTATGAGAAACAAACGAAAGAGGCAAAGGCAAAGAGTAAATCTAACTGTCCACTTTGCGCTGTGGGTCATGACGCAAATAAGGAAAGAATTTACGAGTTCAACGAAATGGATGCAGACCATGTTTCTGCGTGGAGCAAGGGCGGCGACAGTTCGGCTAAGAACTGCCAAATGCTATGCATTACCCACAATCGCGCCAAGGGAAATAAGTAGGATTGGTATGCTATTGCTTATGTCGCGTAGCAACTATGGTTCGACCGCACGGAGAAAAGCCCCTTCCGTTAGCTGCAACCAAGGCTGCGCATAAGCCGTAGTACCCGGCGACACTTTACACGCCTGCTCTCCGGATAAATAGCCAACTGCCTACACGCACTTAAGCGACGAGTCATGTAGATTTCAGACAGCCCAACCCCGCCCGTTCGCTCCCGGTACAAAAAAAGCCGCCTTTATTAACGTTGGTTAACGCCGCCCATATGGCTTTCCCTATGAAGGGGTGAACAGAGGAAATAACTTTCCTTTTCAACAAACTAAAACCCCGATTATGAAAAAGCTTCTGATCCTGACACTGATCGCCGGCACCTTCACCGCAACCGCGGCCAATGCCCAATCCAGCCAGACAGCCATGGCAGAGCCCGCCAAAGAAAGCGCGAAGCCGCAGTCCACTGCCGCCGCGCAGAACCCGAATACCGACAAGGCCGCCATGCTGGAGAAGATGAAAGAGCAATTCAAGCCCGGCATGATGGCGAAAACCGGCCTTACCGCCGCGCAGGTAGACCGCGTGCTCGAAATCAACCTGGAGATGCGCATGACCGCCGCCCGCGAGCTGCGCGACCTCAACGAAGCCGACCGCAGCGCCCGTATCGCAGAACTCAAAGCCGAGAAGCAGAAGAAGTTCTCCGAGATCCCGCTGACGGCCGACCAGATCAAATCGGTTGACGACTTTTACGCGGAGTTCGCCAGGAACAACCCGCCCAAGGGGCACTGATACTGCCGGTGTATTTGTATTGAAGAAAGCTGCCTTCGGGCAGCTTTTTATTTGCGTTGAGCCGCCCGCACGGTAGCCCTGGTTCCTGATCTTGAAATAACTTTATGGTTGCCGGCCGCCTGCTGCGCCGGAAAAAACAGCAACCACTTATGTCTATCACCAAAGAATCCGAGCTGGTCGGGATGCAAAAGGCCAGCGAAGCCGTTGCCTGCACGCTGAAGGAAATGCGCAACTACGCGCGGCCGGGGATGAGCACCGAAGAGCTGGACGAATTCGGCGCCGGCATCCTCGAGGGCTTCGGGGCGAAGTCGGCGCCCTACCTCACCTATGGCTTTCCCGGCTGGACCTGCATCAGCGTCAACAACGAGTTCTGCCACGGCATCCCCTCCGGCAGCCGCATTCTCCGCGAAGGCGACCTGGTGAACATCGACGTTTCGGCCGAGCTCGGTGGCTACTGGTCGGACAACGGCGCCTCCTTTGTGCTGGGCGAAGACCTGCAGGGACATCAGGCGCTGGTGGATGCCTCGAAAGACATCCTGCGGAAGGCCATCGCGCAGATCCGCGGCGGCGTGCGGATCGCCGACATCGGGCACCTCATCGAAACCGAAGCCCGGAAGCGCGGCTACAAGGTGATCAAAAACCTCACAGGCCACGGCGTGGGCCGCAGCCTGCACGAGGAGCCGGCAGAGATCGCCAACTTCCGCGACCGCTTCAACACGGGCCGGTTCAAAAAGAACTCGGTTGTGGCCATCGAAACCTTTATTGCCACCACGTCCACTTACGCCGAAACGCTGGGCGATGGCTGGACCATGGTGGGGAACAAGGGTGGCTTTATGGCGCAGCACGAGCACACCATCGTGGTCACCGACGGGCAGCCGCTCATCCTCACCGCGATAAACGGCATCTGGAACGGACCGGTGCCGCAGGACAAACACAAAAACATCATTGATCGTATGAATACCAGCGATATCCATAATGAGCGGATCGCGAAGATGACCTTCGCGTCGGTTTACCCGCACTATGTTGCCAAAGTGGAAAAGAAAGGGCGGACAAAAGAAGAACTGCACCAGGTGATCAGCTGGCTCACCGGCTTCAACGAGGAGCGGCTGCGGGCGCTCATCGCGGAGAAGGCCACCTTCGAGACCTTTTTCCGGGAGGCCACGCTGCATCCCAATGCGTCGCAGATCACGGGCACGATCTGCGGGTATCGCATCGAGGATATTGAAAATCCGCTGACCCGGCAGGTGCGTTACCTCGACAAGCTGGTGGACGAGCTGGCCAAGGGCCGCAAGATGGAAAAGATCCTGCGCGGCGCATAGACGGCAGCCGGTCGCTGATCGGCCCGCTTGAGATACCTTTACCCCGTGCACCTTCCGCGCTGCATTAATCAACCAACTATTGCCATGAAAAAGTACCTGTTCCTGCTGCTCCTGCTGCCCCTCGCCGGTATCGCTCAAAAGAAAGACTACCGCGTTGATAAAATGCTGTGGCAATACGAGAAGCCATCCGCCTATCAATACCGCGTTGACAATTTTGCGCAGGCACAGGCCCTGGGCGACAGCATCGTCCGGGAAAGCGGGCAGACTCCCGAAAAGCCCGACAAGGAAGTGATCCTGCTGGCCGCTTCGCTGAAGCCGGAAGAGGATATGAACATCATTGCAGTCAGCTTCAAAGCCAACGGAAATATTACAACATACACGCTGAAGGGATACGTGCAGCGGATGATGGGCTACCTGAAAGAAGTGTATGGAAATATGGGCACGACGGTGAGCCTGAGCACCGAGGAGCTCACCGTAGACGGCATCCCGTTTATTGCCCTCCACAATAAGATCCGCAATGAGAGCGGCCGCGCGTATTGGACAACAACGTTCATTGGTGAAGTGAGCGGGAAAGAGTTCAATTTCACCACCGCCTATGACAAGGAAGCGGAAGGAAAGGTGATCGAGGACTCGTTCCGCGCATCTGCCTTCCGTGCCCGGCGCTGAGGCGAATTTCATTCCAAAACAACGAAAGCATTATTGATGACTGCAACTCGGAGACATAGTTTCGCGGTCGTTCTGCTGTCGGTGATAGCAGCCTGCAACGCCGCGCCGCCCGCTGACTATACCGGCTATTATTACCCGGCGGATAAGCCTGCGGAGGTAGACAGCAACGAGGTGCTCCGGGTAACCCGTCTTGATGATACGGCATATGTTTTCAGCGTTGCCGGCAACAGCGGTGTGGGTAAGGTGGATGATGATGTCGTCACCGGGGAGCTCAAAGGAATGCGTATCGGGAAGGCGCCTTTCACCTTCCGGAAAGGGAAGCTCGGGAGATACGAGTTCCGCGCATTCGGCAGCAGGGTGGAGCTGGTGAAGCTAAGAGCGCTGCCCTGAAACAAACGAAAAGGTCCCGGCTGCTGCCGGGACCTTTGTATTTCTACGGCTTAGTAGCGCTATCCGCGCTCATGTTGACCAATCATAAGAAACCTGCGTTCTTCCGCTCACTGCCAATTAGAACGTCTTCGGCTTCCCGCCCTTGCCGCCGTCGGCAAACTTCGGGTTGAGCTTCATGTTGTAGAAGATGAAGGAATACATATCGGCGGTTGTTTCCAGTGCCTTTTTGAGGTTGGAGGCGCCGTGGCCCGAGTTGACGTCCACGCGGATCAGCGTGGGGTTGGGGCCTTTGTGCAGGGCCTGCAGGGTGGCGGCGTACTTGAAGGAGTGCGCGGGCACCACGCGGTCGTCGTGGTCGGCGGTGGTGATGAGGGTAGCGGGATAGTTGACGCCCGGCTTCAGGTTGTGGAGGGGCGAGTAGGACAGCAGGTTTTTGAAGTCGGCCGCGTTGTCGCTCGAGCCGTATTCGGCCACCCAGTTCCAGCCGATGGTGAACTTCTGGAAGCGCAGCATATCCATCACCCCTACCTGCGGCACGGCCACGCGGAAGAGATCGGGACGCTGGTTCATCACCGCGCCCACCAGGGTGCCGCCATTGGAGCCGCCGGTGATGGCGAGCTTGCCCTTGTTGGTATATTGCTTGTTCACGAGGTATTCGCCGGCGGCGATGAAGTCGTCGAACACATTTTGCTTTTTATCGCGCATGCCGGCCTCGTGCCATTTTTCGCCATACTCCGATCCGCCGCGCATGTTCACGAGTGCATACACACCGCCCTGTTCCAGCCAGCCGATGCGGGTGGCCGAGAAGGAGGGGTTGGAAGCCACGTTGAAGCCGCCATAGCCATACATCAGCGCGGGTGCCGAGCCGTCGCGCTTCGTGCCTTTCTTATACACGATGAACATGGGCACCCTGGTGCCGTCCTTGCTGGTAACGAACACCTGCTCGGTCACGAAGTCTTCGGGGTTGAAGGGCAGCTCGGGCTTGCGGAAGAGCGTGCTTTTGTCGGAGGCGATATCGTACTTGAAGATGGTGCTGGGATAGGTCATCGAGGTGAAGGTGAAGAACACCTCGGTGTCTTCCTCCTTGCCGCCGAAGCCGCCCACGGTGCCGAGGCCCGGGAGCCTGATCTCGCGCTCCTTCTTTCCGTCGGGGCTGAAGACGTACACGCGGCTCGTTACGTCTTTGAGGTAGGTGACGAACAGCTTGCCGCCGGCGGTGCTCACGCCGGTGATGGCCTCGGATGTTTCGGGTACCACGGTCTGCCAGTTGGCTGGGTCGGGGTTGGCGGGATCAACGGAAACGATGCGGTAGTTCTTGGCGCCGTTGTTGGTCGCCAGCAGGAAGCGGCCGTTGTGCTCGGTGATGAAGCTGTAGCTGTCGTCGGTGATCTCGCGGATGAGGGGCTTGAAGCTGTGGTCATCGCTGCGGCTGTCGAAGTACATCAGGCTGTTGCCGGCTTTGGCCTTGCCGCGGTCGGAGATGTTGAGCAGCACGTAGCGCTCGTCTTCGGTGGTGAAGGCGGTATGAAAGCGCTGCGGGTTGGCTTTGTCTTCGTAGATCAGCACATCTTTTTCCTGCGGGGTGCCCACGAGGTGAAACCATACCTGGTGGTTCTCATTTTTGGTGGAAAGCTCCTTGCCCGCTTCGGGCTTCGGGTAGCGGCTATAGTAGAAGCCGTTGCCCTGCCAGGAGGCGCCCGATACTTTCACCCAGGCGAGCGAGTCGGGGAGGTATTGCAGGGTGCGCATATCCATTACGTGGAAGCTGCGCCAGTCGGAGCCGCCCACCGATTTGCCTACCACGGCATAGTTGCCGTCTTTGGAAAGAGTGAAGGTGGCAAGGCCCGTGGTGCCATCGGCCGAGAAGGTGTTCGGGTCGAGCACGGTCTCGGGCACGCCGTTGAGGCCCTTCTGGCGGTAGAGCACGCTCTGGTTCTGCAGGCCGTTGTTCTTGTAGAAATAATAGTATTCGTTGTTGCGGAAGGGCGAGCTGTACTTGGCATAGTTGTTCAGCTCTTCGAGGCGCTTCATCCATTGCTTGCGGTAGGGGATCTGGTCGAGGTAGCTGAAGGTGACCTTGTTTTGCGCGGCTACCCACTGCTTCGTCTCCTCGCTGCGGTCGTCTTCGAGCCAGCGGTAGGGGTCGGCGATCTTTTGCCCGTGGTAGTCGGTAACGGTGTCTACCTTACGCGTGATGGGATAGGAGAGGAGCGGTGCCTGTGCGGCGGCCCCCAGCGATGCAAGGGCGGCTAGGGTAAAAAGCAAAGGTTTCATAGCAAGAAAAGTTTGAGTTTCTTAAAGATAGGCAAAGCCGTGCGGCATTTGGAGCCGCTTGTATAAATTCGGGAAGTCGGGTCACACAATTGTTTTCGCTACCAGGCGATACTGTTTCGAGCCGAAGCCAAAACTGCAAGCACATGAAACTGTTCTTTATCCTTCCCGCTTTGTTGCTCACCGCCGTGGTACATGCGCAACCTGTAGAAGTAACGCGCACCGATACCCTGTGGTGTCCGAATGACACCTTTGCGCTGCGGTTTAAAGGAGACAGTGCACGCGATTATTTTACGGCGAGCCGTAAGGATAAGGTCAGCCCGGGCACCGATGCCGCACCGGGAGAATATGCTGTTTTATACTATGGTAAGGACAGTCTCCGGCTTATTTACCATAACCGGCTCCCTTACGCTCATATATTCTATGTTCATTTCGCTTCGCCGAAAGGCAGGACCACACTTCGTTTTCACTTCAACGAACTAAGCAGCTATTTCCCGGCTTCCTACCGCGGGCAGCATCGCGGAAAGAGCCAGGTTGATGTTCCGGAGGCTTACGAGCTGGCCAACATTATCTGGACGCTCTCGCCCAGCGGTCAGCGGGCAACCGATCTGAATAAGCAAGGACCCTACTATCAGCGCGTGCTCGATTATTTCAGGCCCTTTCTGCGGCACCCGGTTTTCAAGGCGCTCAATTTCCCCGACTCGGTGTACAGTCAGAAGTATTACGATTTTCGCGAGAACAGCTTTGCGTTCAACTTCGCCAACTCCCGGGCCGCGACGCCGCTGCTGTTCAATGGGCCGTATTATTACGTATACGGCAACGAGCTGGCCGACAGCAGCCTCTTTGGAAAATTGCGCCCGCTCGTGGAAGATTTTGCGCGCGTGTCGCGCTTCCGGGATTTTTATAAAAGTAACCAGGGCTATTACGCGCAACAGGTACGGCGGCAGGAGCAGCTGTTGCCCCTGACGCAGATGTGGCATTGGCTCGAGCGGGAGTTCCCGAAGCGCAAGTTCCAGTCGTACCGCGTGGTCTTTTCGCCGCTTATCGGGGGCTCGCACAGTACCCAGCAATATGCTACCTACGAGCCCGGCGGCTGGTACCAGGAGAGCGTGATGTTCATCTGCGGCCCGGATCGCTACGACGCAGATGCTTCTCTGTCCGAAAAGCAAAAGGAAGGACTCCTGTCGGGCGTTGTTTTTACCGAGATCGATCACAACTATGTCAATCCCACTACAGGCAACTACCGGAAGACGGTGGACAGCATTTTCGCCAACCGCACGGCATGGACGCGTCCGGGTGCGGGTACCGATTTTTACGGCAGCCCTCTGAGTATTTTCAATGAGTACATGACCCACGCGCTTTTTTGCCTGTATGTGCAGGAGACGTACGACCCGGCGACGGCGGGGTTCGTTATTGCAAAGCGCGAGGACCTGATGGTGGATCGCCGCGGGTTCACACAGTTCCGTGAATTCGACCGCGAGTTGCTGCGCCTGCGCGCGGCCCATCCCGGCCGGGTGGTGACTGATCTTTACCCGCAGGTGCTCGCCTGGTGCCGTAGCTACAACCGGGTAGAAACGGCTCCTTCCTCGCCTTCGCACTGATCTTTCAATCAAATCCTGTTAACGGTGTCCGGTGGTGACAAGCAGTTGAACAACCTGAACGGCATACCTTTAGAGCAACACAAGCTTCCATGAAACAATTGCTCCTCATTTTTTCGCTCGCGCTTGCGGGCACCGCCTCGGCACAGCAAAAAGTTGCCCCCGACTCGCTCCGTACCGTGGAGGCCGCCTGCGGCCAGTGCCGCTTCGGGCTGCCCGGCAAGGGCTGCGACCTTGCCGTCCGCTTCGGTGGCAAGGCTTATTTCGTTGACGGCACTTCCATCGACAAGCACGGCGACGCCCATGCTGCCGACGGTTTTTGCAAGGCGGTGCGCCAGGCCAGGGTGAAAGGCTCCGTGGTAGACGGCCGCTTCAAGGCCACGCATTTTGAGGTGCTGCCTGCTGTGAAAAAAAGCTGATGGAAATGGATGGCGCCGAAGTCCGGGTTCGCCTGGCTACCGCAGCCGACCTGGAAATTCTCCGCAGCTTTGAGCAGGGCATCGTAGCGGCCGAGCGTCCCCTCGACCCGACACTTCGCCCCGACCCGCTACATTATTATGACCTCGAATCCTTGCTGGAGAATCCCCATGTCGACCTGATGGTGGCCGAACATGACGGCCGCCTCGTCGGCTCGGGTTATGCCCGGGTGGAAGCGTCGCGGCCTTTTGTATTGCCCGAATATTATGCGTACCTCGGTTTGATGTACGTGGATCCTGCCTACCGCGGCCAGGGTATTAATGCGCTGATCCTGGAGCATCTGAAAGTGCTGGTCCGTGCCCGCGGCATTACCGAGCTGCGGCTCGAAGTATATGCCGGCAATGAGCCGGCCATCCGGGCCTACGAGAAAGCGGGCTTTGAAAAGCTGCTGGTTTGGATGCGGCTGGAGATAGAGCCTTAGAGGCATCGTTTCAGTGCCGGCCATTGTCTTATTGAAAAGAAGGTTTATGAAAGCCCTGACTCTTTCTTTCCTCCTCCACGCTGGCCTTGTTTGCGCCCAGGAACCCAAAATTCATCCCGACCAGGAGCGGGCGCTCCGGGTGTTCGCTAACGAGTATGTGCGAACCTCTTTTCCCCGTTATCCACTGGCCATCCAGGTAGCAGGCAACGAAGTGCGCTACGATAGCATGACCATCGTCGTCAGCGTGGCGGCAGAATACCGCGCCCTGTTTACAAGCGGCGTTTTCCAACCGGCGGTGCTGGCCGGCGGCCGCGCTTTTGTCGGTTTCCGTCCGCGGGGCGACAGCACCGGCTTCTACAATACCCGGCGAACCACCGTTTCCGACCTGGCGTCCCTGCCCGGAGCCCTGCCCGACAGCCTGCGCCGCTATACGTTTCTATCCTGGTCGCCCGGCTTTGCCAATCCCACTCTTTACGTGCTGGAGCTGTCGAACCCGAAGGGGAAGCGGGGCGAGTCATTCGAAAGCTTCCTGAAGGGAGCGCAGGTCACCTTCTGTCGCTTCGTGTCAATTCTGATCTGAGCCGGCCACCCGGGCTACCGGGAAAAGGGTCCGGAGGCCTGGTGTTGAATCCCCACGCGCTTCTTTTCAGCCTGATGCCGCTCGCAACACTTTGAGTGCCATTCCGAAGTCAATCCGGGCCCTTCACAAAACTGTGACCCGCATCCCGGCGTTTGTCCAGGCCCCTTCAGAACAGGCTGGAGCCTCCGGATCGCATCGCCCTCAAACCCTAAAACCCAGAACCTCAGAAACCCAGAACCTTTTCAGGTTTGTTTTAACCCTTTCATCCAACCCTTTTGGGCTATTTTTACGACTAAACTGCGTAAAAGCTCCCGAACGACATGAAGCGCACCATCATCCCCATTCTCGCCCTGTTTCTCTCCGGCGCCGCGGCCGCGCAACCGAAGCCTGCCGCCAAAAAGCCGGCGGCCCGCGTGGCGGCCTCCAACTCGCTGGGCGTGCCCGGCACCGGCGGCTACGAGATCAGCGTCACCCTCAAGCCCTTTAAGAACCAGTATATCTACCTGGGTCATTATTACGGCAAGCAACTGCCTATCATCGACTCGGTAAAGCTCGATGGCAACAGCACCGGCGTATTCCGCGGCAAGGAGCCCCTCGGCGGCGGCATCTACCTGGTGGGTTATCCCGACCGGGCGCACAACTTCGAGATCCTCGTAGACAAGCAGCAGAAATTTGCAATAGTGGCCGACACTGCTACGGTGCCCGAAAAGCTGCAGTTCACTGGCTCGCCCGACAACACCCAGTTTCATGAATACCAGCAGGCCATGAGCGCCGCCGGCCGCGAGGCCGACGCCATCATACGGCAGCGTACCGCCAACCCGCAGGACTCGGTGCGCCTTACCCGCCAGCTCGAAGACATCAACGACCGCGTGATGGCCTACCGCGGCAAGATCATGAGCGAGTCGCCCAACAGCCTGCTGGCTACCCTGCTGAAGGTGATGAAGGACCCCGAGTCGCCGATCAAAAAGCCCGTCACCCGCGAAGACTCGCTGCACAACTACCGCTACTATAAAGCGCATTATTTCGACGGCGCCAACTTCTACGACGAGCGCCTCGCCCGCACGCCCTTCTTCGAAAGCAAGGTGGACCGCTATTTCGACGGGCTCATTTATCCCTCCGCCGACTCGGTGATCCGCGAGATCGACAACGTGATGGCCTATGCCGGCATCAACAAGGAAATGCAGAAGTTCTTCCTGCTCAAGTTCGTGAACCGCTACATGAACATGAAGTATATGTGGGAAGACAAGGTGTTTGTGCACCTCTATGAAAAATACTTCGCCCAGAAGAACTACGAGTGGCTCAGCGACAAGGGCAAGAAGATCATCCAGGACCGTGCCTACAGCCTGATGGCAAATATCTTCGGCGACCCGGCCTCCGACATCGAACTGCCCGACTCCAACGGCAAAAAGCTGCGTCTTTACAATGTGCAGGCGCCCTACACCCTGCTGGTGATCTGGGATCCCACCTGTGGTCACTGCAAGGAAACCCTGCCCAAGATCGATACGCTGTACAACACGAAGTGGAACAAGATCGGGTTGAAGATCTTTGCCATGGCCAAGGAAACCGACGGCACGCGCAAGGACTGGACGAACTTCATGAACCAGAAGAGCCTCGACAATGGCTGGACGCATGTATACTATTCGAAGGAAGCCGAGAAGGAGCGCGTGACTGCCAACATTCCGAGCTATTCGCAGCTTTTCGACGTGCAGTCTTTCCCGACGATGTACCTGCTTGATAAAGACAAGCGTATCATTGCCAAAAAGGTGACCGAAAAGCAGGTAGATGAGATCCTCGCGCTCCGCGAGAAAGAACAGAAAACCGGAGCTCCCAAATAAGCTTATGATGATCCGACGCATTCTCTTTGCCGCGGGGCTGCTGTGCGCCGCCGGCGGCGCCTCGGCGCAAACGCTCTTTACCTATGGCCGCGACACGGTGACCGTGCCCGAGTTCAGGGCGGCCTGGAAAAAGAACAATACAGCCAAAGGCAACGGCGCCCTCAACGACTACCTGGAGTTGTATATCGCCTCGCGCCTCAAGATCCGCGAGGCCAAGCGGCTTGGCTACGATACCCTGCCGCAGATGACCACCGACCTGCAGAACCTGCGCGAGCAGCTGCTGCCGACCTACCTCAACGACCTCGCCGGTGTGGACGCGCTGGTGGCCGAAGCCCGCGAGCGCTCGAAAAAAAATATCCGCCTGTCGCACATCTTCATCGCCGCGAAAGAAGGCGCCGACACCACCAGCGCCTGGAAGCGCGCGCAGGAAGCCCTGGCGCTGCTGCAGAAGGGCACGCCCTTCGCCACGGTGGCACGGCAATACTCCGACGATCCTTCGGTGAAAGAGAACGGCGGCGACCTCGGCAACGTGGGTGTGTTCAGCCTGCCCTATGAGCTCGAGAACCTGGCCTGGCATACACCTGCCGGCAAGGTGTCGGCGCTCCATCGCTCGCGTGCCGGCTATCATATCCTGAAGAACAACGGCGAGCGCCCCGACGGCGGTACTTTCCGCGGCGCGCAGATCCTGCTGGCTTTCCCGCCGGGCGCCACCGACGCCGACAAAGCGGTCATTAAGAAGCGTGCCGACTCGCTTTATACGCGCCTCCTCAAGGGCGATGATATCGGTAAGCTGGCCGGGCGCTTCAGCAATGACGTGGTGTCGGCCGCCAATGGCGGACAGATGCCGGAGATCAATGCGGGACAATACGATGCGCGTTTTGAAGACAAGGTGTTTGCGCTTCCGAAGGACGGCGCCATCACGCCGCCTTTCCTTACCAGCCACGGCTGGCATATTGTAAAGCGTCTTTCCCTGAAGCCGCGCAGCACGGGCGACAGCGCACAGGTCGCCCAGTCGCTCCGCGAGCGCGTGGAAGCCAGCGACCGTATGAATACGGTACGCGCAGCGCTGGTGGCCAAGGTGCGCGCGCAGGCCGGCTACCGCGAGCTCAATTTTTCCAGGGCCGACCTGCAGGCTTTCACCGATTCGCTGCTGGATTATAAGAAGCCGGGACGCACGTTGTCGGTGGAGAGCACCACGCCGCTGCTCGCCATCGGTACGAGCACGATTTACGCGGCCGACTGGATCGCTTATGCGGGCAACAACCGCTTCCGCTCCGACGGCACGGGCACGAAGCCTTTCGACGAGCTGTGGCGCGAGTTTGCCGATGCCTCGGCCATCAGCCAGTACAAGGCCAACCTAGAGCGCTACAATCCCGCCTTCCGCGCGCAGATGGAGGAGTTCCGCGACGGCAACCTGTTCTTCGAGATCATGCAGCGCGAGGTGTGGGGCCCGGCACAGTCGGACAGCGCCGGCCTCGAGCGCTATTACAACGCGCACCGCAGCCAATACACGTGGAAGCAAAGCGCCGACGCGGTGCTCTTTTATACTTCCGATGCTGCCACCGCCAAAGCTGCCCGCGCGGCCATCGCCAAGGCGCCCGCCAACTGGCGCACCACCCTGTCGGCCTTCGACGATAAGGTGGCTGTCGACTCCAACCGCTTTGAGCTGGAGCAGATCCCCAACCCCGGCAAAGCCGTGCTGAAACCGGGTCTTGTTACCGAAACACTGGTAAACAATACCGATGGATCTGCATCTTTCGGCCTTGTGCTGAAGCTGCACCCCGCCAACCAGCCGCGCACCTTCGCTGAAGCCCGCGGCCAGGTGATCACCGATTACCAGAAAGAGCTCGAAGACAAATGGGTGAATGCGCTCCGGGCGAAATACCCGGTGACGATCAACCAAAAAGAACTATTGGAACTGATGAAGAAGTAATCGAAAGAGGCCGCCCGACGGGCGGCCTCTTTCGTCATTGCGAGCGGAGCGAAGCAAACTCCCCGACCTGAAGGCTGACCGCAGCCAGTAAGAGCTTTCGATTGCAAACGCTTACAGTCTCGACCATCCTGCGTAAATCAGGAGGTTGCTTCGCTCCGCTCGCAATGACGCTACGCGTCGCTTCGCACGCCTCGCTTCGCACACCAGCCAGTACGAACAAAAAGTAAGGGTCGTTTCACAACGACCCTTACCAATTAACTAATAGACCAATTTACCAATTACCAATCTACACGATCTCCTTCACCACGTTGGAGATCACGTCGGGCTTGCCGAGGGTGTAGTAGTGCAGCACCGGCACGCCGGCGGCCTTGAGTTCTCTGGATTGCTGGAGCAGCCATTCGGTGCCCACCTGCTCCACGTCGGCATCGGTTTTACAGGCCAGCACGGCACTGGCGAGCGCTTCCGGAATGTCTACATGGAAGGTGCGGGGAATGATAGTGAGTTGCTTTTTGGTCGTGAGCGGTTTGAGGCCCGGGATGATGGGCACATTGATGCCGGCGGCGCGGCAGGCCTCCACGTAGTCGAAATACTTCTTGTTGTCGAAGAACATCTGGGTGGTGACATAGCAGGCGCCAGCATTCACTTTGGCTTTAAGGAATGCGAGGTCGGTGGTCATGTTGGGCGCTTCAAAATGCTTTTCGGGGTAGCCGGCAACGCCAACGCAGAAGTCGGTGTGGGTGGCGTTCTTGAGGTCTTCCTCCAGGTACTGGCCGTTGTTCATGCGCATCACCTGCTCCAGCAGCTCGATGGCATAGTGGTGTCCGCCCGGTTCGGCCATAAAGACGCCCTCGTTCTTCGGCGCGTCGCCGCGCAGCACTAGCACATTGTCGATGCCGAGAAAGTGCAGGTCGATGAGCGCGTCTTCGGTTTCCTGCTTGGAGAAGCCGCCGCAGATCAGGTGAGCCACCGCGTCGACGCCATAGCGGTTTTGCAGGGCGGCGCAGATGCCTACGGTGCCGGGACGCTTGCGTACCTGCACTTTTTCAAAGCTGCCGTCGGCCCTGCGTTTGAAGGTGGATTCGCTGCGGTGGTAGGTAACGTTGATGAAGGAGGGCTTGTACTCCATGAGGGGGTCAAGATGCTCCCAGAGCGACTTGATTCCCTTGCCTTTCAGGGGCGGAAGGATCTCGAAGGAAACCAGGGTCCGGTCTTTACCCTGCGCGAGGTGCTCGGTCACTTTCATACGGTCGCGAAGGTACGGCAGAGAAATGTCTGATGTCAGATGTCGGATGTCTGATTTCCGGGAAACCGTTTCGGGACGGGCTTGCCGCGTTAAGGCTTTGGCAAAACAGCCGCTGTGCGCCCGCCAAGCCCTATTTTTGGCCAAAGCTTTCATCTTGTCTATCCGCATCCATACCAGCGAGCTCGTCAAACGCTACCGCGCGCGCACCGTGGTCAACCATGTGTCGATCGAGGTGCGCCAGGGCGAGATCGTGGGCCTGCTGGGGCCCAACGGCGCCGGCAAAACCACGACCTTCTACATGACGGTAGGCCTCATCAAGCCCGACGAAGGCGAGGTGTTTCTCGATGATACCAACATCACCCAGTTGCCCATGTACAAGCGGGCGCAGATGGGCATCGGCTACCTGCCGCAGGAGGCTTCCATCTTCCGCAAGCTCACCGTGGAAGAAAACATCACTTCCGTGCTGGAGATGACGGGACGTCCGAAGCGCGAGCAAAAGGAAAAGCTCGAGGCCCTGCTCGACGAGTTCCGCCTGCAGCACGTGCGCAAGAGCAACGGCGACGTGCTCTCCGGCGGTGAGCGCCGCCGTACCGAGATCGCCCGCGCCCTGGCCGTGGATCCCAAGTTCATCCTGCTCGACGAGCCCTTCGCGGGTATCGACCCCATCGCGGTGGAAGACATCCAGATGGTAGTAGCCCGCCTCAAGCACCGCAACATCGGCATCCTCATCACCGACCACAACGTAACGGAAACGCTTTCCATCTGCGATCGCGCCTACCTGCTTATCGACGGTAAGATCTTTCGCCACGGCACTGCAGAAGAGCTGGCGGATGACGAGCAGGTAAAGCGCCTGTACCTTGGCCGCAACTTCGAGCTGCGGCGCAAGGATTACCTGCTGGAAGAAGCCGGCGTACCTAATCCGAGTAAGGGCTCAGGTCCCCTTTCGCCCGAGGGAGACATAGCCCCTCCAGAGTTACGCTCGTAACCTTTGCTCCGCCCGGTAATACCGGAAGGGGAGAGTAAACAAAAGACCCGGATCGCAAAGCGATCCGGGTCTTTTGTTTGAGTATAGCCTGAACCGAAAACGTCATCATACCGGTATGAATGGTTTTCAATCCTTCTTCACGGGAGATGCGCTTGCAGCCCGGCGCGATGACGCTGGAAATCCTGATCAGGTTGCAGGTTTCGATACCGGCCTGCCGGAGCGCTTCCTCGAAAGAGCGCAGCTCCTTTTCGTGCACGCCGATCCCCTTGGTCAGAAAGTAGCGGGTAGGAATCAGTTTCATGACTGATCTTGCGTAAAACTCATGCCGGCAATGGCATTTCGTAACTTTCCGCATGACCTGCACCATCCGGACCGCCACGGTTGCCGACGCTGAGCTTATTGCCGATATCAGCCGGCAGACCTTTTACGACACCTTCGCGCCCGACAACGACCCGGCGGACATGCAATTGTTCCTGGAGCAGCAATTCACCCGCGGCCGCCTGCTCCTTGAGGTTGGTCGTCCGGGGCTCACATTTCTTATTGCCTCTGTCAATCGCTCTGTTGCAGGTTATGTGAAGCTGCGCGATGCCCGCCCGCCCGCCGGCGTCGGGGGCGCGGCACTGGAGATTGCGCGGCTGTATGCACTCAAAGATTTTATCGGTAAAGGAGTTGGAGCCGCGCTGATGGGCGAGAGCCTGCGTATTGCCGGCGCGCTGCAGAAAAAGTGGGTGTGGCTTGGTGTATGGGAACGCAACGCCCGGGCCATTGCCTTTTACGAGCGCTGGGGATTCGAAAAGTTCGGCGAGTGTGATTTCCTGCTTGGCAGGGATGTGCAGCGTGACTGGCTGATGAAGCGGAGCCTGGGGTGAGTAAACCGGTTAATTGGTGAGGCGTTCATGACCGGTTGAAAGGTAGCTGGTTGAAAAAACGCTCCAGCAGGAAGGCGAGGAGCTTGTTGTCCATCTTGTCGATCGGGTGCGGTGTTGCCGGCAGCACGCCAAGCTGTGCACCCGGGATGGCCCGCGCGGCAGCAGCGGTTTCTTCAAGGGTTACCATATTGTCGCGGTCGCCCACCAGCAGCAGCACCGGCAGCTGAAGTGCGGCGAAAGTCGTGTTGTCGAGCAGTGGCTTTTCGCCAAGCCGCTGCATCAGGCCTGCCGTGTTGTGCACTACTTCTTTCCAGTTGAGCGGCGCATGGAGCGTGCGAAGCGCTTCGGCGAATGCCGGCACTTTTTGCTCCATCACATCGGGGTTGAGCATTCGTATTTCGCGTGCGGCGCCCTCGGGTGTCCAGTGCATTTTAGTGGCCAGGGTGACGATGCCGCCGATGAGTCCGGGCTCCTGTGCCGCGCGGTGCAGGGCCGCGTACCCGCCCATGCTGTAGCCGAAAACGAGCGGCTGCTCCAGCCGCTGTTGCCGTATATAATCGCCGATGAAGCGCGAGCAGGCTTCCATCGAAAGGTCCTCGCTGGCCTGGCCCGCATGACCCGGAAAGGCGGGCGTATGAACAGCATACCGACTTGAAAAGGCACCGGCAAGCTGGTGCAGCTGGGCCGGTGCGCCGAGGGCGCCATGCAGCAGGAGGAGCGCGCGCATAAGGAAGGGTTTTGGTGTGGGCAAAGTTATTGTAACGCAAGCGGTGGACATAAAACGGACGATCATGAAAAAAATAGTCTTTTGCGCCTTTGCGGCGCTGGCAATGGCGGCATGCGGTAATGGTGCCCTGGACGGGAAGGCGGAGACCGATACTACAACATTGCCGGCCGACACCGGTTATATGGATGCGATCAACGATACGGCACAGCATGTGAATACGCCCACCGGCACTTATCCCAACGATACCATCGCCCAGCATCATGTAAAAGGGGATGTGCGCTCTTCCAGCCCGACATCCACCGGCTCGCGGGGTACCACTCCGGGAAATGACACGGTGCGTCAGAAGCAATAACGAAAGGCTCTGAGGTTTTAAGGTTTTGGGGTTCTATGGTTTTGGAAATCGCGAAGGCATGGCGTAGGAGGCGCTACGCCTTTTCTTTTCGTGCATCGCCGGCGCGGTGGCCATCCTGCTCGCCAATAAGGCGCTCGGCAAGCTGTCGCAACTGAACGCTTTCTTTGAGCGGCTCGTAAAAGGCGGCCGGAGGCGGCTCTACGGCGAGGGGCGGTTCTTCGAGTCTGAATTGCGCAACGCCTCGGTCACGGAAACCGATATCCGCGAACAGTTGCGGCTGCTGCTCAACACCGGCCAGCTCGATGAGGTGACCGGAATATTTGTAGAGAAATCCGGCAAAATAAGCTTCACCCGGAAGTGACTCTTCCGTGCCCACCCGGCATGCGCGCGGTTTGAGTGCGTGGCACGGTTGTTTTAACTGCAATCGAAATTCCTGGTTACATGGTCAAGCTTTTTTGTTCGGAAGTGCAGGTAGAAGAGAACACCTTCGAGACCCTGATCTCCGTATTCAGCCGCTACGAAGGCACGTCTTTCGTCATCAATATCAAAGACCTCCGCATGGAGTCTTCCAAATCAAACGAAGAAACCCAGCGCCTGCTCGCCGAAGAACTCCAGGAAGCGATCTCGCGTTTTTATTCGAAGACACAGGCCGCGCAGTTGCGCGCGGTATGAACAGAATATCGAATTTGAAATATTGAATATCGGCGCTGTCCCCCTATCGGCGCGTTCTGCAATCTTTCGATTTGAACAATTGTTCGCACTTAATGTATCTATTCTGATAAGGCCCCGACGACACTGTCGGGGCTTTGCATTTCAATATCCGTTATCCGAAATTCGATATTCGTTATTCTTAGTGTATTTAAGACACAGTGCATTACTTTAGCCCAAAGTCTTGCAATATGTTTTTACGTCTCTGCTCCCTGTTGCTGTGTGCGCTCACGCTCGGTGCCCAGGCACAAACCGGCCTGGTCAACGGTCATCCCGCCTGGATCAATAACGGCAATATCTATGAAGTCAATGTGCGGCAATACACGCCCGAAGGCACTTTCAAAGCCTTTGAGAAGCACCTCCCCCGGCTGAAAGCGATGGGCGTGCAAACACTCTGGTTCATGCCCATCCAGCCCATTTCGGTGAAAGACCGCAAGGGTAAGCTGGGGTCTTATTATGCCATTGCCAACTATATCGCCATCAACCCGGAGTATGGAACCCTGGCCGACTGGAAGTCGCTGGTGAAAAAAGCGCAGGGTATGGGTTTCAAGGTGATCATCGACTGGGTGGCCAACCATACCGGCGGCGACCATTACTGGCTGACGAAGCACCCGGATTTTTATGTAAAAGACCCGAAGACGGGCCAGCCCCTGTCGCCCTTCGACTGGACCGATACCCGCAAGCTGGATTACAAGAACCCTCGCCTGCGCGACAGCATGATCGCCGACATGAAGTACTGGGTGCGCGAAAGCGGCATCGATGGCTTCCGTTGCGACGTGGCTTCTGAAGTGCCGAAGGATTTCTGGAGCCGGGCCATCCGCGAACTGCGAGGTATGAAGCCCGTCTTTATGCTGGCCGAAGCCAACGAGGCCTGGCTGCACGAGGCTGGCTTCGATGCTACTTACGGCTGGGACGAGTTTTCGACCATGAAGCGCGTGGCTGCCGGCGAGCGCGGTGCCCGCTCCATCGACAGCAGCCGCCTTAAAATTGCCGCCTACCCCAAGGGCGCGCTGCGGATGATCTTTACTTCCAACCACGACGAGAACAGCTGGAACAAGGCCGACTATGCCACGATGCCCGGCGCCGTCCACGCGCCCTTCGCTGTTCTGACCTTCACACAGGAGCATACCGTGCCGCTCATCTACAGCGGCCAGGAAGAGCCGTTCCTCGACTCGCTCAGCTTCTTCTATAAAGACACGATCGGCTTCCGCAAGTACGCGCGCGCGCCTTTCTACAAGCAGCTCACCGAGCTGCGGCGCAGCAACCCGGCGATGGCCTCCGACGCGCAATTCATCAAGCTGCAAACCTCCAACGACGATGCGCTGTATGCCTTCGAGCGCCGCAAGGGCAAGAGCAAGGTGCTGGTGATCCTCAACCTGAGCGCCCGCCCGCAGCAGCTTAGCTGGAAAACGCAGCCTTCGCAGGCAAGCTGGTACAATGTGTTCGGCTATATTACCGAGCCGGTCGACAAGGGCTTCAACATCGAGCCCTGGGGCTATGCGGTGTATGAGGTGAAGTAGTCGTGAATCGTCAAACGTGAAACCGCAATGACGGGCTACGCCCGTCGCTACGCACGATATCGGCAGCTTCGTACCTTTTCACCATGGAATGGCAACAGCAGTTGACAAACATGCGTGCGCATGCCGAAAGCGGCGCGTTGAAATCCTATGAAGGACGTCGCGATGCGCTGGAGCGGCTGCGCCGCTCGGTGCTCCGCCACGAGTCGCTGATCAACGAGGCCCTGATGGCCGACCTCGGCAAGAGCGTGGAGGAAACCTGGGTGACGGAAACCGGCTTCCTGCTTTCTGAGTTGCGGCATACGCTGAAGCATCTCAAAGGCTGGATGAAGCCGGAGCGCGTGAAGACCAACCTGCTCAACCAGCCCTCGAAGAGCCGCATCTACAAAGAGCCGCTGGGTGTGGTGCTGATCATCGGTCCCTGGAACTACCCGCTGCAGCTGCTGCTGGCCCCGCTGGTGGGCGCGCTGGCCGCGGGCAACTGCGCCGTGCTGAAGCCGAGCGAGCTGGCGCCGCGCACCTCCGATGCCGTGCGGCGCATCGTGGAAGATGCGTTCCGGCCGGAAGAAGTGCTGGTGCTGGAAGGCGAAGGCGCCGGGCTGCTCCCGCCGCTGATGCGCGGCTTTCGCTTCGATCATGTGTTTTATACCGGCAGCACCGCGGTGGGGCAAAAGATCTATGCGATGGCAGCCGAACAACTGGTGCCGGTGACGCTCGAGCTCGGTGGAAAAAGTCCCTGTGTGATCGAAGCCGATGCCGACCTGCGGGTGGCCGCCCGCCGTATTGCGGTGACCAAGTTTTCCAACGCAGGACAAATGTGCGTGGCGCCCGATTATGTGCTGGTGCACGAGTCGGTGAAAGCCCCCTTCCTGGAAAAGCTGAAAGAAACCATTCTGCAATTCTTTACCAATGACCCGGCACGCAGCGGGCATTACGGCAAGATCGTCAATGCGCGTGCCTTCGCGCGGCTGAAAGGCTACCTCGACGAAGGCAGCATACTCTTCGGCGGGCGGCATGATGCGGCGCAGCATTATATCGAGCCCACGCTGGTGGAAGTGCCCGACATCGATGCCGCGATCATGGGTGAAGAGATCTTCGGACCACTGCTTCCCATACTTACCTGGAGCAACTTCGAAGAGGCCCGCGCTATCATCCGCAGGAATGCCGACCCACTCGCCTTTTATGTTTTCACGCAGAGCGTCGAAAAAGAACGCCGCTGGATCGAAGCCGTGCCCTTCGGCGGCGGCTGTGTCAACAATGCCTCCTGGCACCTCACCAATCCCAACCTGCCTTTTGGCGGGCGCGGCAACAGCGGCATCGGCGCTTACCATGGCAAGGCTTCTTTCGACACGTTTACGCATCATAAATCAGTGATGAAAACGCCTACCTGGTTCGACCCTGATTTCAAGTACCCGCCGTTCAGGGGGAAGCTGGGGTTGTTTAAGAAAGTGATCCGGTAATAGATGGCAGATGTCAGATGTTTGATGTCAGATGTGCGATTGTTCTTGCGCCATTCCCGATTGCCGTTTCCCGACCTGCCTGCACCTAATTTTGCCCCATGATGACCTTTCGCCAGCGCCTGTTGCGCCTATTGTATCCTGCTTACATTAAGCTGGGCCGCTTTTTCGGACGCCACCGCACTGTTCTCAGCAATAGCGGCCGCGTGCCGCCCGCTGTACCGATTTATGCGCAGAAGGTGAAGCTTGCCAACGGGCAGGAGCTGCCGCTGGAGCGCTTTCGCGGGCGAAAGCTTTTGTTGGTGAATACGGCTTCGGACTGTATTTATACGGCCCAGTACCAGGAGCTGCAGGAGCTGATGGCGCATTACGGCGACGGCCTTGTGGTCATCGCATTTCCATCAAACGATTTCAAGGAGCAGGAGCGTGGCGGCGACGCGGAGATCAGCAACTTCTGCCAGATGAATTACGGCGTCACCTTCCCGGTAGCGCACAAGGCGTCGGTACGCAATGGCGCCGGCCAGCAGGAAGTGTTCCGCTGGCTCACCGATAAAAGCCAGAACGGCTGGAACACGAAGCCGCCCTCCTGGAATTTTTCCAAGTACCTCGTGAATGAACAGGGCGTGCTGACGCATTATTTTGATCCCGCTATCTCTCCCAAACACCCGGAGCTGCTGCGGGCTATTCACCACGGGTGAAATCTCAGATCTCCGATCGCAATTGATGAAACAGATCCTCGATCTGACATCTGACATCTGCCATCGTTACTGGCGCTCATAAGCGCCAAGGTCGGGCAGCGTGCCGACACTGCGGGGCTTGCCATCGAGGTCGATGAGGAGCGGCGTGGTGCTGCCTTTGTCGATGGCGGGGGAGCCTTCGGCAAGCCGGAAATTGTAGATGCGCGCGCCGTTGTCGACGGAGTCGAACAGGGGTTCCTGGTTGTTGATGGCGCCGGTGACAGTGGCGGGCGAAGGTGTGTTGCGCACGCGCCAGAGCACCTTGTCGAATACCGCGTTGAAGGTGGCGCCCTGCTTTGCCAGTTCCACCTCGTTATTCACGAAGCCGTTGGCTTCTCCCCAGAAGATGCAGTTGCGGAAGATGCCGTTGAAAGGCGCCGTGCGGCCAAGCCCGTCGAAGTCGGTGGCAACAAGCACGGGTTGCTTATGCACGTTAAAGCTGTTGCTGTAAGATACCGATGTGCAGTGTGTGAACCGGTAGTCGCCTCCGCCGGTCAGCTGGATATTGCTGCCTGAATTACTTACAAGAAGATTGTCGGCGATGACGGAGCTGTTGCTCGCCAGCAGGCCCGCGTCGTAGGCGTTGTCGATGATGCACTGCCGGAGTGTGAGCTGCGTGGCCGGCGCGGGGCCGCTGATGGCGACGCCCTGGAAGGCGTTGCGGATAACGGCGTAGGTGAGCTCGTTGTTACGGCTTGCGCCGGAGAAAAAGATCCCCGGCCAGGAGGCGGGAAAGTCGCGGTAGGGCAGGTCGAGGCGGTCGCCGGTGAACAGTACGCGGGTGCTGTCGTAGCGGTCGCCGGTTACTTCGAGGCGGCCATGCACGATCATGGGCGCATCGCCGTGGAAATACACGCGGGTGCCTTCGGTGATGCGGAGCGTTGCTGCCGTATCAACGGTGACGCTGCCGAGGATCACGTAGGGCAGGGTATTGTCCCAGGTGGTATTGCCCTGCACATGGCTGTTGCGCAAAAAGCGTGCATTCTGGCCGTAGGCATCGAGCTGCACGTAGCTGCGGTTGCCATTCCAGTTGATCTCGATGGAGTCCTGCACGATGAAGGGAAGGTTGCTGCCGTTGGGTTGGATGGTGACGGTAACGAAGACATAGAGCGAGTCGTTACCCGCGAGCTCGAGGTCGCGCACCTCGGGGCCGGGGATGCCGTCGACATTGATGCGGAAGGGCGAGGCCGCGCCGCCGGCGAGGCGGACCGAAGAAATACGGACGCCCGCGCTTTCATCGTTGAAGATCTTGATGACACCCGATGTGGATCCGGCACTTGTAAAGACCGTATCGAAGTGCAGCGTGTCCACGTTCGTACGCAGCGGTGCTGCGGCGCTGTTGGTGAAGCGGTCCTTACGACAGGCAATCAGCGATCCGATAAGCAGCAGGCACAATACCAGGTAGTGCGCGGGTTTCATGAGGGGAAGATAAAGAATGCGGTAATGTGGTAATGCGGTAATGTGATAATGGGGCATCAATTCTGATCGTCATTGCGAGGGACGGAACGAAGTGGAGGACCGAAGCAATCCCTACAGCTATGGCATTGCTCTATGCCGAAGCAAGGGAGTTGTCCCATAGATGGGAAGGTTGCTTCGTCGCTACGCTCCTCGCAATGACGGCGTTGAAGGGCCTCCTCGCAATGACGGCCGCAACGGTGCTTATCCCGCCGCAATGCAAAGGGTGGCAATACTCAAGCTCACGCCTGGTACTGCCAGCAGGGCACGGCCGCAGGCTTCGAGGGTGGCGCCGGTGGTTACGACGTCGTCGATGAGGAGGAGGTGCTTGCCGCGCAGGCGGTCGGGGTCAGAAACGAGGAAGCGGCCCTCCATATTCTGCCAGCGTTCGATGCGGCTTTTGCGGGTCTGGGTGTCGGTGGCGCTGGCGCGCTGCACGGCGTCGGACCACACGGGGCGGCCCCAGGCGGTCTCTATGCCCTGGCAGAGCGCGGTGGCCTGGTTGAAGCCGCGGGCGCGCTCACGCGAGGGATGGAGCGGCAAGGGCACCAGGGCGTCTACCGGTGCGAAGCGGCCGGCCGCGGCGAGGCGGGCGCCCATGATGCCGCCAAGGTAGCGGGCAAGGTCCTGGGCGCCGTCGTACTTGATGCGGTGCATCAGCGACTGGATCATCGACTCCTTGGTGAAGTAGAATTGGGCCGTTGCCTCCAGCAGCGGCAGGCGGCCCCAGAAGAGGCGGTCAACGGGATTGACGCGGTGGCGCTCGAAGCCCGTGTGGGGCAGGAGGGCCTGGCAGCGGAGGCAGAGCCACTGGCTGGCGGCGAGGCTGTCGTTGCCGCAGCCGGCGCAGTGGTGGGGATAGGCCAGGTGCAGTAGGGCATCCGAAACGTCTTTCAGGAAGCGGAGCATGGCGGTAAGCTAGCAAGGGGGACGGGCCTGGCCATGAGGATTTCAACAGGAATTGGTGGGTTTTTCCCGGGGTTGATGCCGGGGTGGGCAGGCGCCGCCGCTATGCGGCGCATCGCTACAAGCATCGCTGCACCGACCTGCTCCCCTCTCCCTCCGGGAGACGGGTTGGGGGTGAGGGGAAGGGAGCACCCGCCAACGGCGGTTCAGGGTCCCCGACCCGCATACTAACGGCGGCATCACTGCCAACCGGGGGCATCCTTCGACTCCGCTGCGCTCCGCTCAGGATGACAAGGTGCGGGCGCGCCTTTAAATCAGACGTCAGACATCCGACTTCAGCGATTCCTTTCGCGCCATTGCTGGCTGAAGCTCTTTTTCGGGAAGTGCAGGGGGCTGCGGTGCTTTTTCCAGTCGGGCACGAAGGTGTTGACCACCCAGCCTTTGATGCGGCCGGAGGCGAGGTCCATAAGGGAGCGCTTGAGCATGGCCATTTTCCAGAAACGCCAGGCGGTGCGTTCGCCGAAGGTGTAGGCGCCGCTCTCCACCGCTTCGGCGCGGTTGTCGAGCAGCAGCTCGTGCAGGTTGATTTTGACGGCGCATACCTCGGTGCAGTTGCCGCACAGCGAGGAGGCGTAGGAGAGATGCTTGTATTCGCCGAGGTCTTTGAGGTGCGGGGTGATGACCGAGCCGATGGGACCGCTGTAGGTGGTGCCGTAGGCGTGGCCGCCGATGTTCTTGTACACGGGGCAGGCGTTGAGGCAGGCGCCGCAGCGGATGCAGTAGAGGCTTTCGCGCTGCTTCGGGTTCTGGAGGATGTTGGTGCGCCCGTTGTCGAGCAGGATCACGTACATCTCCTCGGGGCCGTCTTCTTCCTCACGGCGCTTTGGGCCGGAGATGATGGAGTTGTAAACGGTCATGCGCTGGCCGGTGCCGTAGGTGGCCAGCAGGGGCCAGAAGAGCGCGAGGTCGGTGATGGAAGGCAGCACCTTTTCGATACCTACGATGGCGATATGGGTGCGCGGGTAGGAGCAGGAGAGACGCCCGTTGCCTTCGTTTTCGGTAACGGCGATGGAGCCGGTATCGGCAAGGATAAAGTTGGCGCCGGTGATGCCGATCTCGGCCTGGCGGTATTTTTCGCGAAGCTTTTCACGCGCAACGAGTGTCAGCTGCTGCGGCGTGAGGTGGGGCGGCGTGCCCAGCTTGTCGGCGAAAAGACGGGCTACGTCCTCCTTGCTCTTGTGCATGGCGGGCGTCACGATGTGGTAGGGCGGCTCGTCGTCGAGCTGCTGGATGTATTCGCCCAGGTCGGTCTCCACGCTTTCGATGCCGTGCTTGTTGAGGAATTTATTGAGGTGCAGTTCCTCGGTCACCATGCTCTTGCTCTTGACGATGGAGCGGCAGTCTTTTTCGCGGGCGATGCGCAGGATGTGCTCGTTGGCTTCCTCGGCGGTTTCGGCCCAGAGCACCTTGACGCCGTTTTTGGTGGCGGCGGCCTCGTAGGTCTCCAGTTGCTTGTCGAGGGTTTCGATGGCGCGCCACTTCACATTCTTGGCGCGCTCGCGGGCGAGGTGCACGTCGGTAAACTGCTGCTTGCCTACGGGTACCACGGCATTGTAGCGGGCAATATTGAAGTTGATCTTGCGGCGGTGTTCCTTATCGGCCGCTTTGATCGTGCTTTTGGCGTGGAAGGTGGATGCTTGGTCGGACATCAGGCTTTGTTGGCGGCTTTAGCGTCGAAATGGGCGATGGCGATCTGGTGGAGGGTTTCGTAAAATTCCTTGCCGAAGCGGCGCTCGATGGGCTCCTGGAGAAACTGGTACACCGGCATCTTGGCTTTTTTGCCGAGGCTGCAGGCAGGGCGGCAGAGCGTTTCGCGCGGCTCGTAGTTGACCATGGTATAGCTCTTTCCCTCCGTGATGCGGATGGGGAAGAGGTGGCAGGAGATGGGCTTTTTCCAGTCGAGCTTGCCTTCGAGGTAAGCGGCTTCGATGCCGCACTTGATGATGCCGTGCTCATCGCGGAAGCCGTAGGCGCATAAGCCGCCGTCGATGGTGGGCGTCACCCAGCCAAACTCGCGGTCATAGATATAGCGGCCCTGCCGCTTCAGCTCGGCCTTTCCTTCGGGCGTGAGGTAGGGCTCGAAGGCCTCGAAATGCTTGTCCAGCTGGCCTTTCTCCTCTTCGGTGAGCGGGGCGCCGGCGTCGCCGTCCTCGCAGCAGCCGCCCTTGCACTTGGCAAGGTCGCAGATGAATTTCGCTTCCACCACCTCGTCACTCACCAGTATGTTGTCAATCGCGATCAAATCAGGAATTTTTGCAAAGTTAGGAAATCAGCGCCGCAAGCGGCGGAGAGAACGAACGCGTATTCCGCTTGCGGAATAGGCGGATTGCTTATGATTTGTTATGATTGGCTGACGCACGCATCTAAAACTGCGTCAATCAAAAAAATCATAAAAATCTGCGTTCTTTCTCTTCTTCGGCGGCTAGCGCCACTGCAGCGTGTTGATCAGGTGCTCCACATCCTGGCGGAGAAAATCGCTCACCGGCTTCAGCGAGTCTTCGTTGGGCGTGGCGTTGAAGTAAAGCGCGCCGCGGAGGAAGTGCCTGGTGGAATCGGTGAGGAAGAACTGGGTGCCGGTGGCCGTGTTACCGCGTAGCGTGATGAACACGCCTTCGATGCCGTTGGGCGATACGAAGGGCTTGTGGTCGATGGCGGAAGCCTTGTAGGTATGTTGCTTGTAGGAAAGCTCGTAGGCGTCGGCAACGAGTGAGTCGAACTTGTTGCGACCGATCTCCTTGTAAGAAAGGTGGATGCGCCCGCCGAACTGCGGGAAGTCGATGTTGAGCCAGTACGGGTTTTCGGCAAGCTCGTCGAAGAAAAGGGTATCGCGTACCACCTGCCCGTATTTCGGGTATTCGAATGTATATGGGAACCCGGGCTGGTCGAAGCGCACGTATTCCTTCTTCGGTAGCTCAATGCGGAAGTAGCCGCGCGGCTTTACCGTGTAATCGCTGTTGCAGGCGGCGATGAGAAGGGAAAGAAACAGCAAGGGGGCGAGGCGCTTCATGGGTGCAAGTTAAGGCTGCTGCGCAGCGGGAAAGAAGGAACGCAGATTTTTTATGATCTGTTATGATGAACGCAGATATCGGTACCAACATGCGTGCAAATCATAACCGATCTGCATATTCCGCCTGCGGGATCAGCGTTCCTTCTCTTCGCGCGTCACTTTAACGCTGGTGATGCGGTTGCGGCTGATCTCGAGCACGGTGAACAGGTAGTTGCCCGCGCGCACCGAGGAATTGATCTCTGGAAAGGCGCCGGCGATCTCGAGTACGAGGCCGCCCACTGAGTCGCTCTCGCCCTTGTAGGAGTCGAAGGTGTCGAGGGGCAGGCGCATGGCGCGGCACATGTCGTGGAGCATCAGCTTGGCGTCGACGATCCAGGTGTTTTCGTCCACGGCCTTCACGCTGGTTTCTTCTTCGTCAAATTCATCGCGGATGTCGCCGATGATCTCTTCGAGAATGTCTTCCATGGTGACGATGCCCGAGGTGCCGCCGAATTCATCCACCACTACGGCAAAGTGAATGCGCTTGGCCTGGAACTCCTTCAACAGGTCTTTGATGTATTTGTTTTCGGGCACGAAGTAGGGCGGGCGGATCAGCAGGTGCCAGTCGAAGGTGCCGCCCTCGTTGAGATGTGCCAGGAGGTCTTTGGTGTTGATAATGCCGACGATATTATCGAGGTTGGTCTTGTAAACCGGGAGGCGCGAATAGTGGAGCTCCTCTACGCGGCGCACCACGTCGGCAAAGGGCAGGGTGTGGTCGAGGCCGTTCACTTCCATGCGGAACTTCATGATCTGCCGCACCGTGATGTTGCCGAACTTGACGATGCCCTTGAGGATGTTCTTTTCCTCGATTGTGCTTTCGGCGGAGTTTACCTCGATGGCGGCGTCGAGCTCGCGCATGGAAGCGCTCTGGTGCTCGTGCACGCCCGAGCGCTGCGCGATGCCGTCGGCAATGCCCACCATCTGCAGCGATACGCGGCGCAGCAGCAGGTGAAGAAACTCCACCACCGACGCGGCGAAATAGGCGAAGCGCAGGTTGTGCTGGGTGGCCCACACCTTCGGCAGGATCTTTCCGATCAGCACGAGGATAAAGGCTATGGATACGATCTTGATCAACCACTGAAGCCAGGCCGGGTGCAGGGCCTGCAGGGCCGGCGTAAGCAGGAAGTTGGACAGAATGATGATGGCGATGTTGAAAAAGGTTCCGGCGATGAGCAGCGAGGTATACACCGCCTTGCGCTCTTCGAGCAGGGTAACGATGCGGCGGGCGGCGTCGTGCTGCTTGGTACGCAGCATGTTCACGTCTTTGGTCTGCAGGGTAAAGAGCGCCACTTCCGAGCCCGAGGTGATGAAGCTGAGGAGCAGCAGGATGGCCAGCAGCACGCCGAGGAAAACGGCGCTCTGCGAGTTGACGTACAGGAGCGTGAGGGTGGAAGGGTGAAAGAATTGGGCAGCCGTGTGGTGGTCCAAAGCAAGGAATTTGGTGAACAATTGTTTTCCCGGCGCGGGGCCCGGAAAGCATTTCGAAAGCTACAAATTTATCGGGAAACGGGTAACGGCAATCGTGAACCGTGAAATGCGTCGTGCGACGCCGGCGGGCGTAGCCCGTCATTGCGAGCGGAGCGAAGCAAACTCCGGCGTTACGCAGGGTGTTCGTGGCCGAAGACTTTGCGCATTGAAGTCCTCACAGGCGCCGACCAGTCTTAAGGTCGGGGAGTTTGCTTCGCTTCGCTCGCAATGACGCCAAAGGCGTCGCGCAAGCGACGCCTTTGGAGATCCGCGGCTCACGCCCTCAGAACGAGAGGTCCTCGTCACCCCCGACACCATGATGCGGGGCGCCCGGCTCCATGCCGCCTTCGTTGCTGTAGCCGCCCTGCCCGTTGGCGTCGTTGCGCTTATCGAGCATAATGAGGTTGTCGCCCACCACCTCGGTGGCAAACTTGCGGTTGTTGTCTTTGTCTTCCCAGCTGCGCGTGCGCAGTCGGCCTTCGATATAAACGAGTGATCCTTTGTGCAGGTATTTCTGGGCCAGTTCGGCGAGGCCGCGCCAGAGCACCACGGTGTGCCATTCGGTTTGCGACACGAGTTTGCCCGATCGGTCCTTGAAGGTTTCGGTGGTGGCCAGCGGGAATTTGGCCACGGCGATATTTCCCTCCAGGAACTGGATATCGGGGTCTTTACCCAGGTTGCCAATCAGCATCACGCGGTTTACGCCTCTCATACCGTTCTTTTTTCAGGGGTTAACTGTTTCATCGATTCTTCAAAGCCGTTCATGGCATTGAAACAATCAAATTTGTTGCCAGCAAAAGAGGAAATCTTTTGATCTCCGATGTGCGATCTCCGATTTGTTTGGTCGTTTCGAGCGCAACCTCATGGAGCTCAATCCTAAATCCGACACCGGAGATTGGAGATCACACATTTTTCAAAAATGCGCCTACCGTTTTTGGGTAGGGATGCGTGCCAACAGCAGTTTTCGCCACCCATTCAAAGCCGGGAAGAGCCGGACGTTGGTTCAGCTCCAGGTGTAGAAAGGCAAAGTGGATGAGCTGGTGCGAAAGGCGTTGCCGGCCTTTCCCGCCGGCGCTGATCACACTTGAGGATCCGGGTGCAATCCGGTACTCTTTCTGAAGCACATCCAGCAGCTCTTCTTTCGACAGAACGTGCTCCGCCTCCACCAGCAAGGGTTCCCACAGATCCTGCCAGATGTCTTTGCCGCTCCGCGGATGGAGCGCCACAGCGCCGTTATGCTCCAGCAGGATGTAATGAAACCAGCGCTCGCGAACAGCGGTCTTTTTGGCTTTTACGGGAAGGATGCTCTGGCGGCCGTGCAGGTAGGCGCCGCAATGGTCGCGGTAAAAGCAGCGGGCGCACTCGGGCACGGGTTTGCACAGGGTGGCGCCGAAATCCATCAGGGCCTGGTTGTAGATGGCGGCGCGGTCCAGGGGCAGCTCATCCTGGGCTTTTTCCGCAAACCAGCGCTTGCCGGCGGTGCTGTCGATGGGGGTGTCGTTGTTCCAGATACGGGAAAGCACGCGGTATACGTTGCCGTCGACAACAGCATAAGGCAGGTTATAGGCAAAGGAAGCGATGGCCGCGGCGGTGTAGGGGCCGATGCCGGGCAGCGCCAGGATGGCTTCGTAGGTGCCTGGAAAACGGCCGCCGTGCTCATCCGTAATTCTACGGGCGGCGGCGATGAGGTTGCGGCAGCGGGCATAGTAGCCCAATCCTTCCCAGAGCTTGAAAACAGCGGCTTCCGGCGCGCGGGCAAGGTCCTCAACCGTAGGGAAGGCCGCGAGAAAGCGTTCGTAGTAGCTCCAGCCTTGCTCCACGCGGGTTTGCTGGAGAATGACCTCCGACAGCCAGATGCGGTAGGGGTCGGTTTCTCCCTTCCAGGGCATGGGCCGGTCGTTTTCCGTGGCGTTCCAGCGCAGCAGCGCTTCCGCGAAGCGGCCACCCCCTTTTTTTACCCCCTTTCCCTGCTTCATGCCGGCAGAACAATTTTTTTCAAAAATGGTTTATATTTACTTGACAATCACCGGCTTTCGGATTATATTACAGACACAAACCTTGAACCGCTATGAGAAAGGCAGATTTAGTCAACCAGATTTCCGAGAAAACGGGCATTCCAAAGGTAGATGTCCTGATGACCCTCGAAGAGATGTTCCGCGAGATCAAGACCTCACTCTCGAAGGGGGAGAATATCTACATCCGCGGCTTCGGATCCTTCATTACCAAGAAGCGCGCTGCCAAGATCGGCCGCAACATCAAGAAGAACGTCGCGGTGCACATCCCGGAGCATTTCATTCCCGCGTTCAAGCCGGCAAAGGAATTTGTTGCCGAGGTGAAGAAAACCACGGTAGCGGAGTAACTTTGCGGCCTCCCGCGTCACGCGGGATACCGCTGAATGAAGAAACAACAATGGACCGTCCTGGGCATCGTTGCCCTGCTGACGATCGGCATTTACGCCCTCACACAATCGCAGATTTTCGGATCCAAGGCTCCGAAAGGCGAGAACACCGGCTCCACGGTGCACGGCCCCGGCGACGGCCACGATCATGACGCCGCCCCTTTCACAACCGATACCCTACTTGCCCGCGCCCGCCAGCAGCTCGCACCCGCGCAGCGTGCCCGCCTCGCCCTGCTCGAAAGTTCCATTTCGCGCGGCGACGTGCAGGGGCAGAAAGAGCACCTCTATCACCAGTTGGCTGCCTTCTGGCGCGACTCTGCACGCCTCTTTGAGCCCTACGCCTGGTACACCGGCGAGGCCGCCCGGTTGGAAAATTCAGAAAAAACCCTCACCTTTGCAGCCCATTTGTTCTTAAACTCCCTACGCGAGGAGGAAGATCCGGCCCTCAAAAGCTGGAAGGCCCTCCAGGCAAAGGACCTGTTTGAGCGCTCTTTGCAAATCGCCCCGGCAAACGATTCCAGCCAGGTGGGTCTCGGTTCCGTCATCCTGTATGGCGGTCTCGGCTCCCCGATGGACGGGATTGCGAAGATCCGCGCCGTGGCCGACCGCGACTCGACCAACGCGTATGCCCAGATGACCCTCGGTGAGGCCTCACTGATGTCCGGGCAGACCGACAAGGCCATCGACCGCTTTGAGCGCGTGGTGCGCCTGCAGCCCAACAGCCCCCAGGCTGTGTTGCTGCTGGCCGACGTGCACGAGCGGGCCGGCCATAAGGCCGACGCGGTACGCTGGTACCGCCGCAGCCTGCAGCTCGTGCTTCCCGGAGCTGTGAAAGCGGAGGTGGAGCGGAGGATCGCCGAACTGAACAAGTAATTGATTGATCATTAATAAAATAATTTAAACAATGCCCTGCGGTAAGAAAAGAAAGCGTCATAAGATCGCTACCCACAAGCGTAAGAAGCGTCTGCGTAAGAATCGTCACAAGAAGCGTAAGTAAGCTTTCGACGCCCCACAAATACGTGCCGGGAAGGACTTCAGTGCCCTTCCCGGCACGTATATTTATTGATTGCTGATTGCTTTCCCGAAACTTCGGACCCCTGTGCCGGCATCTCCCGTTCCTGTCCTTCTCTCTAGGTTCCTGCAGCACCCGGCCCCAGAGGCGCAATCGGCGTCTATTTCCCCTTTACCCAAAGCTGTAGTAATGTGAACAAAGAATTAATCATCAATGCCGCTCCGCATGGAGTGGACATTGCCTTGCTAGAGGACAAGAAACTGGTAGAACTACACACAGAAAAGGTAGACGCCCGCTTCGCAGTCGGCGACCTCTACCTGGGCAAGGTCAAGAAGCTCATTCCCGGTCTCAACGCCGCATTCGTCGACGTGGGCCACGAGAAAGACGCCTTCCTGCACTATACCGACCTCTCGCCCTACGCCCGCTCGCTCCTGAAATTCACCGCCGCCGCCATCGGCGACAAGTCGGCCGAAGGCATGGACTTCGCCGTATTTCCCAACGAGCCCGAGATCGTCAAGACCGGCAAGATCTCCGAGGTGCTCAATGGAAAGCCCAATATTTTGGTGCAGATCCTGAAAGAGCCCATCGCCGCCAAAGGCCCGCGTCTCTCCTGCGAGATCTCGCTTCCCGGCCGCTTCGTGGTCATCACCCCCTTCAACGACATCGTAGCCGTTTCGCGCAAGATCCACTCCTCCGAAGAGCGCAAGCGCCTCCAGCGGATCGTGGAATCCATCAAGCCGAAGAACTTCGGTGTCATCGTGCGCACCGCCGCCGAAGGCAAAAACACCGCCGAACTCCACGAGGATATCTCCGAGCTCGTAGCTACCTGGAAAACAATCCAGAAGAACCTGCGCGGCGCCACACCGCCCGCCAAGATCCTGAGCGAGCAGACGAAGACGACCTCCATCCTCCGCGACCTGCTGAGCGCCGACTTCAACAAGGTGGTGATCAACGACAAGGAGCTTTTCCAGGAAACGAGAGCGTATATCCAGAAGATCGCGCCTGAAAAGGCGGATATCGTATCGCTCCACCAGAACGGCAATCCTATCTTCGACACCTTCGGCATCACCAAGCAGGTGAAGTCGGGTTTCGGCAAGACCGTCAACCTCGAAAGCGGTGCCTACCTGATCATCGAGCACACCGAGGCCCTGCACGTCATCGACGTCAACTCGGGCTATAAGAGCGTGAGCAACAACCAGGAGCAGAATGCCTTCGAGACCAACCTCGAGGCTGCCAAAGAAATTGCCCGCCAGCTGCGCCTGCGCGATATCGGCGGCATCATCGTGGTGGACTTTATCGACATGAAGCTGCCGGAGCACAAGAAAAAGCTCATGGAAGCCATGGAGGAGCATATGCGCACCGACCGCGCCAAGCACGCGGTGCTGCCCATCTCCAAGTTCGGCATCATGCAGATCACGCGTCAGCGCATGAAGCCGGAGATGAACATCAACACCCAGGAGGTGTGCCCCACCTGTCAGGGCACGGGCAAGATCCAGAGCACCATGCTGCTCGAGGACGATATCGAGAAAAACCTCAACTACCTCATTACCCACCGTCATTCCGACCTCACGGTTGCTGTGGGCCCGATCCTCTACGCCTACCTCACGAAGGGGCTCTTCTGGAGCTCCAAGGCCGCTAAATGGCGCCGCAAATTCGGCCAGAAGATCACCATCAAGGAAGACTCCACCTACCACCTTACGGAGTACCATTTCTTCAATAAGGATGGCGAGGAGATCAAATTGTAAATCTCAGATCGCAGATCTCAGATTTCATCGACGCGAAAGGCCGGAAGCGAAGCTTCCGGCCTTTTTAATTTTGTGCGCCAGCAAGATCTGAGACCTGACATCCGAGAGCTGAGATTACCTGCGGTCGCGGCTGCCCATAAAGATGCTGATGTACTGGAAGAGCGTCACCAGCGCGGCCAGGGCGGCTACCACGTAAGTCAGGGCGGCCCATTTAAGGGCGTCTTTGGCCTTCGGGTATTCCTCGGCACTGGTAACGTTGGTATGCTGCAGCCACACCAGGGCGCGGCGCGAGGCGTCAAACTCCACCGGAAGGGTCACCAGGGAAAAGACGACCGTCAGGGCAAAGAGGATAATGCCGGCCAGCAGGAGCGTGGAGTTGCCCGAGTAAGCCATAAAAAGCCCGGCAATGAGTACCCACTGCACGATATTGGAGCTGAACTGTACGGCCGGCACCAGTTTACTGCGGAGGTTGAGCCAGGCATAGGCCTTCGCGTGCTGCACGGCGTGCCCGCATTCGTGGGCGGCCACGGCGGCGGCGGCGACGCTATAGGATTCGTACACTTCCGGGCTCAGGTTGATGGTCCGGGAAGCGGGATTGTAGTGGTCGGACAGGAAACCGTTGACCGAAACCACCTTGACGTCGAAAATGCCGTTTTCGCGGAGCATTTTTTCGGCCACCTCGCGGCCGGTAAGGCGGGCGCGCAGGGGAATTTTGCCATAGGCGGCGAAGCGGCTCCGCAGTATCCCGGACACGATCATGGAGATGAACAGGAAGACGATCGAGACGAGAAATATCGAGTGAGACCCGTAAAACATGGCTGAATTCTTTCCCTTTTCCCGGCAAATCCGGAACCAAACAGGCCCGGCGGTAAAAAGCCTCCGGAAGTTTTGATTTTGCTAACTTTTTTGGCAGAAATGGAGCAATTTTGGCCGTTTCTAACTGACACTTTTACAGGCCATTAGATTTTGAACCGTGCCCATGGACCTTTATAAGTTATTGAATATCAATATAAAAATGGCAGCTTTGGCTTTGCATTTCCTTATATAAAGCTCTGCTAAAAGTTATGCACAGGGGTAAAAAATAATTTTGTTATCTGCCCTCCTTTTGTAATTTAGTGTCAGAATTTAATGGGTTAGTAAGTAAAGGGGTTGGTCGTCTGACTGACCCCTTTCTTCATTTTAGAATCTCGGATCTTTCGATCTCGGATCTTTTTGCGGCATCGATAAATGGCATCGGAATTCAATCCGATGTATCTGTCAGCAATCACTAATACCCTGAAACTCCATCAACGCAAATTCGAGATCCCGAGATCCGGGATAAAAAGATTTCCTCCAGCATGTCGAAAGTTAAAACTGCCTATTTCTGCCAGAACTGTGGCTACGAAAGTGCCAAGTGGATCGGCAAATGTCCTTCCTGCCAGCAATGGAACACCTTCGTGGAAGAACTCATTCAGAAAGACAACAAGAAAGCTGCCGGCAACGACTGGCAGACCTATCACGAAGCGTCCACATCATCGCGCAAGGTGCAGGCCCTGCATTCGGTGCAGACGCAGGCCACCGAGCGGGTGCGCACCATTGATGATGAACTGAACCGCGTGCTCGGCGGCGGCATCGTGCCGGGCTCCATCGTGCTGGTGGCGGGCGAGCCAGGCATCGGCAAGTCGACGCTCTTCCTGCAGATGGGCCTGCAACTGCAGGGCGTCACGGTACTGTATATCTCCGGTGAGGAAAGTGAGCAGCAGGTGAAGATGCGCGCCGATCGCCTGGGCATGGCCAACGAGCATTTCTACCTGCTCACGGAAACAAGCACCCAGTCGATCTTCAGCGAGATCAAAAAGCTAAAGCCCGAGCTGATCATCGTGGACTCCATCCAGACCCTCGAGTCGCCTTTCATCGAATCGTCGCCCGGCTCTGTGTCGCAGATCCGCGAGTGCGCCGCCGAGTTCCAGCAGTTTGCCAAGGAAACCAATACGCCGGTATTCCTCATCGGGCACATCACCAAGGACGGCACCATCGCCGGCCCCAAGATCCTCGAGCATATGGTGGATACGGTGTTGCAGTTCGAAGGCGACCGCCACTATGTATACCGCATCCTCCGCACGCTCAAGAACCGCTTCGGCTCTACTTCCGAGCTGGGCATTTACCAGATGAACGAAACGGGCATGGTGCCCGTGCGCAACCCCAGCGAGATCCTTATCACGCAGAAGGAAGATGCACTGAGCGGAACGGCGATCGCCGCCACCATGGAAGGCATGCGGCCCCTGCTCATCGAGGTGCAGGCCCTGGTGGCGCAGTCGGTATACGGCACCCCGCAACGCACCGTCAGCGGCTTCGACCTGCGCCGCCTGCAGCTGCTGCTGGCCGTACTCGAAAAACGCGGCGGCTTCCACTTCGGTGTCAAGGATGTCTTTCTCAACCTCGCCGGCGGCCTCAAGGTGGAAGACCCTTCCATCGACCTGGCCGTGCTGGTGGCGCTGCTTTCCTCCTACGAGGATGTGCCGGTAGGACAAGACATCTGCTTTGCCGGCGAAGTGGGTCTCTCCGGTGAGATCCGCGCCGTGAGCCGCATCGAGCAGCGCATTGCCGAAGCCGAGAAGCTGGGCTTCTCCAAGATCGTCGTATCCAAATACAACCAGAAGGGCGTCAAGGCCAGCAAGGCCGGCATCGAGGTGATCCAGATGGGGCAGGTGGAGGAGGTATACCGGTACCTGTTTGCGTAAGGCGAGAATCTTCAATCGTCGGTGCCGACGCCTGATTTTTAAAGGATGGATGCCGTAGCCATCCATCCACATTTACCGCGCATTCGGGATTCCCGATCCCCGATTGCCGATTCCCGTTTATTTTCGCAGCCCTTGGTTTCTATCATCACCGATACCGACACCCCACGGCTGCACTACGTGCTGGATTTCCTCTCGGGATTTTTCGGCCGTCCCTTCGTGCGTAATGGGGCAGAAGGCGTCCGGGTTTACTATGGAGCAGAAAGTAGCGATGCCCTGGTGACGATCCGGCCTTCGGGCCTGCTCAACGAAACCGGCATCCGCTTCCACGACCTCGAAGTGATGCGGCACCGCGAAGGATTCCCGATCTTCTTCACCGATGAAACGGACTTTGGCTTCGACATCTTTTCGGCGATCTTTTACCTGATTACCCGTTACGAGGAATATGTGAAGAAGGAGCGCGACTCCCACGGGCGCTTCGATCACCGCGCCTCCGTTGCCTTTGAGTATGGCTTCCTGGACCGGCCCCTGGTGCATGAATGGCTGGCGTTTTTCTCCGAAGCCGTTTTCGGCGAACGCATCCTGCCGCCCTTTTCCCTGCAGCTCACGTACGATGTCGATATGGCCTGGAGCTATCGCCACAAGGGCTTCGCCCGTAATGCCGGCGGCCTGCTGCGCTCGCTGCTCCGGCGCGACGGTACGGTTGCCGAGCGGATTGCCGTGTTGTCGGGCCACCGCCCGGATCCCTTCGACAATTTCGGGCTGATGGATGCCCTCCATCGCCAGTACGGGCTCCGTCCGACCTATTTTATTCATGCCGGGACCGCCCGTGGTCCTTACGATAAAAATATCCCGCTGGCGCACCCGGCCATGCAACGTCTTGTGCGCAAGCTGGCGGCCTCTTGCCCCGTTGCACTTCATCCTTCCTGGCAAAGCGGTGATGCCGCAGGCTTGCTGGAAAAGGAAAAAGCGGCGCTTGAGGCGGCCGTGGGCAGAAAAGTGACCGCTTCGCGACAGCATTATATCCGGATGACATTGCCGGACACCTACCGCGCCCTCATTGCCGCCGGCATCACCGACGATTACTCCATGGGCTACGGCAGCATCAACGGCTTTCGCGCATCGGTAGCCGTGCCCTTTTATTGGTACGACCTGCAGGCCGGGCAGGCTACCAACCTGTTGCTGCATCCCTTTTGCTTTATGGATGCCAATGCATTTTATGAGCAGGGGCAGGATGCGGCGCAAACCGAGCTGGAGCTGGATCGTTACCTGCAAACCTTTAAAGCCTGGGGCGGCACCTTCAGTTCGGTGTGGCACAATTCCTTCCTTGGAGAAGGCGTCGGCTTCGGGGGATGGAGCGTACTCTGGCGCAGCTTTTTGCACGAGGCTACTGCTTCGTTGCCACGGAGCGATTAACCAGGAACACGCCGTACAGCGTTACCAGCGTGCCGCCGATGATGAACAGCGACAGCGGCTCACCAATGAGCGCGGCGCCCATCAGCACTGCCACCACCGGGTTGATATACGCATACAGACTCACCTGCGTAGTAGGCAGGTTTTGCAAGGCATAGAGAAAAGCGGCGAAGGTCACCACCGACCCGAAGACCACCAGGTAAGCGATGGCTGCCCAGGATTGCCAGGGGATGACACTAAGCGGCATCGTATTGCCGGTGACGCCCAGTCCGCCGAGGAGCACCAGGCCCGAGATAAGCAGTTGCAGGCCGAGGCTGAAGTAAGGATTGAAGTTGCCCGCCTCCTTCTTGGTATAAAGTGTACCGAAAGCCCAGCTCCACGTAGAGGCTACGGAAATACCGATACCCAGCCGGAAAGCCGGGTTGGTGAGGTGATGCAGGTGCTCGTAAAAGATGATGCAGATGCCGCCGAGGCCCAGCAGCATGCCTGCGAGGGTGCGGAGCTGCAGCCGGGTGCCGCCCACCACGAGGCCGATCAGCACGAGCCATACTGGGTAAATGGCGCCGATGATGGAGCCGAGCCCCGCGGGGATAAAGCGCATACCCCAGGTAGAGAGCGCGTTGCTGAGCATGAAGTTGAGAAAGGAAAGCATCAGGATGGGCCGCCACTGCCGCCCGCGCGGCCAGGCAAGGCCTTTAATGCTGAAATAGACAACGAAGCAAAGACCCGCCAGCACCTGCCGGAGCCCGGCCAGCTGCAGGGCGGCGAGCTTGTTGGTGCCGGGCAGGTGCATCACGCCCTGCTTGGATACCACCCAGGTGGTGCCCCAGAAAAAGCACACCAGCACCAGTGCAAAAAGCGCTGTGAAACGCTTGCCCCGCCTCCTGAAATGAAAGGGGTTGAAGCGGGCCCGGTACCAGGCCACATCCTGCGCCGACTGCGGGTCGGCAGGCGTGTAGCTACCGGCCGATCCGGTGCGGCTATGATCCGGGTGTTTTTGCATGGAGCACAAAATTGCAATAATGCGGTGAGGCCGGAGCGGCACAGTTTCGGGAAAATTTGCTGAAGCAGTTCATTAGCCGTGAACCGTGAGCACGCAATGGGCGCTAATAAACAACGTCCCGCTTTTGGCGGGACGTTGTTTATTATTAGGTGTCTGCCGCTCACGGCTCACGATCTCAATGCCGGAAGTGCCGCTGCCCTGTCATCACAAGCACGAGGCCTTTTTCCTGGCAATAGGCAATGCTATCCTTGTCGCGGATGGAGCCGCCGGGCTGGATAAAGGCGGTGATGCCGGCCTCGTGGCCCAGCTGCACGCAGTCGTTGAATGGAAAGAAGGCATCGGAGGCCATCACGGCGCCGTTGAGGTCGAAGTTGAACTGGCGGGCCTTTTCCAGCGCCTGGCGGAGTGCGTCGATGCGGCTTGTTTGCCCGCAGCCCTTTCCGATCAGCTGCCCGCCTTTTACCAGGGCGATGGCATTACTCTTCAGGTGCTTGCACACCAGGTTGGCGAATTCGAGGTCCTTGCGCTCTGCATCCGTAGAACTACGGCCGCCCGCTTCTTCCCATTTGTCGTAGTTGCCGGTGTCTTTCTTCTGGGTGAGTGTTCCGTTGAGTACGCTTTTGTACTGCCGCTCCGGCAATACGGCATCGCCGTTCAGCTGTAGCAGGATGCGGTTCTTTTTCGAGCGCAGAACTTCGAGCGCGTCGGCATCAAAGGCCGGTGCGATGAGCACTTCAAAAAAGATCTCGTTGATGGCTTCGGCAGTTGCCTTGTCGATGGTTCCGTTGCTCACCAGCACGCCGCCAAAAGCGCTCTCGGGGTCACCGGCGAGCGCCGCGGTCCAGGCTTCTGATACCGAGGCGCGAAGGGCAATGCCGCAGACGTTGGTATGCTTGATGATGCCGAAGCAGGATGCGGTTTCCTGCTCTTTTCCGGAGGCACTGATGTCCCGGATCAGCTCGATGGCGGCATCGATATCCACCAGGTTGTTATAAGAAATTTCCTTGCCGTGCAGTTGATTGAAAACCGCTCCGAGGTCGCCGTAAAACTGCGCGGTCTGGTGCGGGTTTTCGCCATAGCGGAGCGGCGTGCGTTGCCCGGCGCCGATCACCTCCAGGGCTTCTTCCGCATTGAAATAGTTGGAGATGGCGATATCATAATCCGCCACGATGCGGAAGGCCTTCGCGGCGTACGCCTTGCGCTGTTCGATCGTCAGCGCGCCGCCCTGGGCTTCCAGCTGGCTTACAAGGCCGGCATAGTCGTCTTTCGATGCCAGCACCGCAACGTCGCGGAAGTTCTTCGCGGCCGCACGGATCATCGACGGACCGCCGATGTCGATCTTTTCGATGATGAGCGCCTCTTCCTTCGTTTGCTTCAGTGTTTCCTGGAAAGGATACAGGTCTACCACAACGAGGTCGAGCCCGGGGATGCCGTATTGCTGCATCTCCTGCACATCGGTTTCGTTGGCACGCCGGCCGAGGATGCCGCCAAACACCAGCGGGTGCAGCGTTTTGACGCGCCCGCCGAGGATCGAAGGATAGGAGGTGAGCTGCTCCACCGGCACTACCGGGAGCCCGAGGCCCTCAATGAATTGCTGGGTGCCTCCCGTAGAATAGATAACAGTTCCCTGTGCGTGCAGCTGGCGAACGAGCGGTTCGAGGCCTTCCTTGTAAAATACCGAGATGAGTGCGGCGGCGATCTTTTTTTCCATGGTGCGTTGTTGGGTTTGGGGCGCGGCAAAGGTAGGAGCGGGATGTTACGATCTCCGATCTCCGATGTCTGATTTAAATCCTTCCATAAAAATCAGACATCAGAGATCCAGCACAAACGCGCCTGCTTCCCGCACGTCGTGACAGGGCACGCCGGCTTGCGCGCAGTCGGCTTTCCAGCGCGCTGCGCTGCGCTTCGGCACGGTAGCATCGAGCACCAGCTGTCGCACGCGGCCTTCCTGCAGCAGAGCCGGCAGAAACATACGCGGCTTACCGGATACCACCAGCACGTCGGCACCGGAAGCCGGCAACGCTTCCCTCCCTTCTTCGAAGACCACCACGCTGCGGTTGCCGAAGCGAAAGGCCGAAGGAAGCGTTGTCGCTTCTTCCCGAAGCCGGTACGCTACATGCGCCGGGCCCAGGTGCTGCTCGCGCAGCGGGCCTGCGAGCACCGATGCGTCGCCGCGAAAAGCAACCTGCCGCCCGTCGTGCACCTCCATCGCGACATGGCGGGGGATATTGTACACTAGGAAGCGTGCCTGCCGCCCGGCCTGCCAGAAAGAATACGCCCGCAGGCATAAGAAGAGGGCGCCACAGGCAAAGGCCGTACGCCAGGCGGGCGCCTGCAGCCGGAGCGGCCCCCAGGCCAGCGCGGCAATAAGGGCATACAGCAGCAACACCTGCAACGGCGACACGGAAATGCCTTCCCATACCGCTACCGGAGAGCGTTCTACCGCGGCTATATACTGGTTGAGCAAAGCAATGAGTGCGTCCGCGCCTTTGCCAATAAGAGTAGCGGCACCTGGCCAGAAAGAAAAGCCAAGGAGCACGAGCAGTGCATACACCAGCAGCCCCGACAAAGGCACGGCGAGGAGGTTGGCTGCGAGAAAAAGCAGCGGGAACTGGTGAAAGTGGTAGAGGCTGATCGGTGTCGTCAGCACCTGTGCCGCCAGCGTCACGGCGCTGCCTTTCCAGAGGGCGTCCAGCAGCCGGTTGTGCGGCGTATACAGCGCGTAGATCGGGCGATAGAAAAGCAGGATGCCGGCAACCGCGGTGCAGGAGAGCTGGAAGCCCGCGTCCCAGAGCCAGAACGGGTTGATCAGCAGCAGCACGAGTGCCCCGAGCAGCAGGGTGTTCATGGCGTTGCCCTTACGGCCGATGAGGCTGCCGAAGGCAAGAAAGCTGAACATCACGGCAGCCCGTAGTACGGAAGGGCCGCCACCGGCAAGGAAGGAGAAGCTCCAGAGACCGGCAAGCACCAGCGTCATCCGCAGCCATTGAAGGCGTTGCGCACGCAAGGGAGCCGTAAGCCCGATGAGCAATCCATAAACCAGCGCCAGGTGCATCCCGGAGATTGCGATGATGTGCACCACGCCCGTGCGGCTGTAGCTGCGCACGAGCTCTTTATCGAGATCGTCTTTATAGCCGATAAGGAGCGCCTCGGCCATCCCGGCACCGCCACCAGGCAGGTAACGCCGCAGCACGCCGATTGTCCAGGCACGTGCCTGAAGGAGTGCGCTTTGAAAACGGGAGCCCCTCCAGCCGGGTAGGATGTGGTAGTCGGTCTTTCCGAGAAAAGCGCTGTGCGTGGTGCCCTGGCGCAAAGCCCAGCCGGTATAGTCAAAGGCAGCCGGGTTGCCCGATCCGCGCACAGGTGCAAGCGGCGCATCGATCAGCAACTCCTGGCCGTAACGGGGCGGCATGCTGCCGCTGTCTTTGCGGAGATAAAGTAAAACACCGCCGCTGGCCGGCTGCCAGCCATTGTTGGTGGCTACCGATAACAACTGCCCCTCGAGTTTCCAGGAGGCGGCTTTTTCGGATGGCTCGGCGGTGAGCACCACGCGCGTCCGGGATGCCGATGGATAATTGCCGATCCAGCCGGGCGCGCGCCGTACATCGCGGGCCTGCAGCCAGAGCGCGCCGGCTACGAGCAACAACAACTGCGTGCCGGCACCGGGGAGCGCGCGCCATCGGAAGCGCATCTTTTCGGAAAGCAGCAGGGGCAGCAGGAAAAGCAGTGCCAGCGCGGCCAGCGCCGGAAATAGTGTTGGTGTCGCCGCCAGCAAATCGTGGAGGGCTATGCCGGCTGCAAAAGGGAGCAGCAGGCGCAGTACCGGTGTTTTTCGCCAGGGCGGAATAGGTGTCCGCATGGCATTAAGTTACTAAAAAAAGAAGGGCGATGATCTGGTCATCGCCCCGTGTTTAGACATAGGTTAGCGTAAACAAGTTCTATATAGGGAGAAAATGTTTTCATGGATATAAAATCCATTACCGTGCCAAACGCTTATCTGATGGGTTTCTCTTTGATAATCAGAAGGTAAACCATAACACACAAAGCTGATATGACGGAAGAGCCAAAGGCCACCGCCGGGCCGTAGCTGCTCCAGAGCGCCCCTGCCAGGAGGGAAGCCACAAGCGCGCAGCAGCTTTCGCAGGAGCTGTAAAAGCCCAGCGCTGTAGCGGTATCGGTAGGAGCGAGCGACGCCAGCCAGGCCTTAACCACGCCTTCGGTGGCAGCGGCAAAAAGCCCGTACAGGAAGAACCCGAGGAAAATCACCGGCACCGAATGCTGCGCAAACGCGAAGAGCGTGTATACAATCGCAAACAGCAGCAGCCCACCCGCCAGCACAAAGCGTTTGCCCAGCCGGTCGGCGAGCGCGCCCAGCGGGTAAGAGGCGCCGGCAAACACGACATTGTAAAAGATATAAGCTGCTACCGTGGTGCTGTCGCTGCCCGTTGCCGCACGCGCCTTCAGCAGCAGGAATATGTCTGAAGAATTGAACAGGGTAAAGAAAAGCAGCGCCAGGGCCACGCGCCGGAATTCGGGCTGCGCAATGCGCCAGTAGCGGAAGTAGGAGAAGAAATTGCCGCGTCCCAATGTGGCGCGAGGTGCCCGCACTTCCTTCAGCAGGAAAATGAGCGCTACCGACAGCAGCCCGGGAATAAAGGCGATCCAGAAAAGCAGTTTGAAATCACCGGGATGACGCAGCAGCAGCCAAAGTGCGATGCAGGGACCGATGGCCGCGCCGAGCGTGTCCATCGAGCGGTGAAAGCCGAAGACGCGGGCTTTTGTGGCCGGCGTGGCGTTCTGCGCCAGCAAGGCATCGCGCGCCGCAGTACGAAGGCCCTTGCCGAGCCGGTCGAGGGTGCGCACGAAGAAGACCCAGAGGGGGAGTGCCAGCCAGCCCATCATGGGCTTGGAGAGTGCGCTTAGAAAATAGCCGCTTTTGATGAAGGGGATCCGCCGTCCGAGCTCATCGCTCCATTTGCCGAAATAGCCCTTGGTCAAACCCGCGGTAAAGCCCGCGATGCCCTCCAGCACACCGATCAGGAATACGGAGAAGCCGATCTGCTTCAGGTAGATCGGGATCACCGGGTAGAGCATCTCGCTTGCTACATCGGCAAAGAGAGACACGAGCGAAAGGATGACGACCGTGCGGTTGATGATCTTCATTCCCGTTAAAGATAGAGGCGGGGTGGAAGAGAAAGAACGCAGATTTTCTATGATCCTTAGGATTGACGCAGCCTTCGGTTACACTCAGGCTGACAACTTTGACTACGCTCAGGCTGGCAATGTCCTGGTGAGCTTGTCGAAACAGGACATTGCCAGCAATCATAAAAAATCATAACCGATCTGCGTATTCTGCCTGCGGGATCAGCGTTCTTTCTCTCCGCGCCGGTACGTCGGCGTCTTGATGTCGTGGTAAAACAGGAAGGTCCAGCCCTCGTTATTTCCCTGCTCCCACCACTGCTGCCGCAGTTGCGTGGCCAGCTCGGGGTTGAAGTCGTACTTGGTTTTATAGCGGATCTTCATCTGCTGGAGCTGCGGCGCGTCGTCGCCGCCAAAGAAGATCGTTTCATTTCCCTCGCGGATCCAGAACACCTGGTGGTGTGGCGAATGCGCGCCGGTGTGGCAGTAGCTGATATAGTCGTCGATAGTGCCTTCGTCGGCGGTGAGCAGGTGCACCTGGTGCGATTCCTGGAGCGCCTCGAGGTCTTCACGGATATAGGATTTGTTTTCCTTCTCCAGGGCGAACTCCAGCTCGCGCTGCTGCACATAATAGGTGGCATTGGGCAGGCTCAGCCAGTTGTTGTTGGGGCCGAAGGCCACGCCGCCCGCATGGTCTTTGTGCAGGTGGCTCATCAGCACCTTCGTTACCTGTTGCGGGTGGTAGCCCGCGGCTTTCAGGTTGCGGTGCAGCTGCAGTTCGTCGCCGATGGAAAAGCCAAGTCCGCAATCAAGCAGCAGCACGTCCTTTCCGGTGACGACCAGGAAGGGCTGTATCTCCACCAGCAGCGAGCCGACGGGCCGGTCGTTGAGTACGTCCTTTTCTTCATCAAAGGGAACGAATTGCTTGGTACGATCGATAGTAAAGGAGCCTTCCGAAAGCGGGATGATCTGCATGCGGCAAAATTAAGTCGCAGCCAGCAGGCAGAACAAATCAGACATCAGGCATCGGAGATCAGAAATTCTCTCAGCGCAGCACCATCTGCCGGTCTGCGTCCAGTCTTATCAGGATAAACAACAGGAGTGTAAACGTGATCAGCGCCGTGCCGCCATAAGAAATGAAGGGCAGCGGGATCCCGATCACCGGGGCGAGGCCGATGGTCATACAAACGTTTACGGCGATGTGAAAGAAGAACACCGAAGCCACTCCGTAGGCATACACGCGGCTGAAAGTGCTCCGCTGGCGCTCGGCCACCGCCACGATGCGGAAGAGCAGCAGCAGGTAGATGATCAGCAGCGTAACGGTGCCGGCAAAGCCGAAGCCTTCGCCGATGGTGCAAAAGATAAAGTCGGTGCGTTGCTCGGGCACGAAGTCAAAGCGTGTCTGTGTGCCGCGCAGCAATCCCTTGCCGACGAGGCCGCCCGAGCCGATGGCGATCTTCGATTGCTTCACGTTGTAGTCGACATCTTTCTTCTTGGGCGCATTGCCGGTTTCTTCTGCGATGGGGCGCTTGTATTCTTCGGGAAGGTCGCGGCCGATGGTACTGAAGATGCGCTCCACCTGGTGGGGCTGCAGCACGTGCTTGAAGATAAAGGGCACGGCAAAGCGCTGGATGCCCACGCAGAGAATGCCCACCAGTGCGATCTTGACCAGCAGCCCGCGGTCGCGGCGCACCTGCCGCCGGAATAGGTAGATGACCAGCGCGGTGATGGCAATCAGGATAAGTGCCAGCGTGTTCTTCTCCAGCAGCAGCGTAGCCACCACCAGCACGGCGAAGGAAAAGCCCACCACCAGGATGGTGGCCGGAAGGCCCTCGCGGTACATCACGATGAAAAAGGAAAAGTATACCAGCGCAAGCCCGGTCTCATGCTGCAGGATCGACATCATGGCCGGTGTGATGGCCAGCGCGGCCGCAATGAGCTGCGAGCGGGTGCGGGTGAAGTTGAGGTCTACCTGCGAAAAGTATTTCGCCAATGCCAGGCACACGCACACCTTGCAGAACTCCGCGGGTTGAAACTGGAAGCCGCCGAAGCGGATGATCGACTCGGTGCCCTTTACCCGTGAGTGAAAGGGAAAGACAAGCAGTAGTAATACGATCCCCATCGCGTACCAAAGGTTGGCCGTCGCGGTAAAGAATTTCGAGTCGGTAAGCAGGATAAAGATGCCCAGTATGATGGCGATACCGAAGAAATACAACTGCTTGCTGTAGTCGGTCTTGAAGGAGAAGAACGACGACACCACCGGGTCGCCTTCCTTATAGGTAACGCCAAAAATTGCCGTGATGCCGATGCCTACGAGCAGCAGGTACAGCCAGATCAGCACGGGGTCGATTCCTTTTGAAATAGTGCCTTTGCTCTTGCTCATGTTCTGTTTCGGAGGCGCGGGGCGCCTTTATTCTTTTGGGCAGACGGCGCTCGTTCCGGCGCCACTGCTGGTTAATTTCGTCTGCCGCGCTGGTTCTGCTTCAGCACCTGCCGCTGGGCACTGTCTAATATGGCCATGCCGTTGTTGACGCGGTTGCTGCTGTCGGCCGGGTCGTTGGGGGCGCCGGGCAGCTGGCTCCGGCGGCGGAATTTTTTGATAAAGGAAGTATCCCTGGTCAGGTTGAAATAGTACTCACCACGCGTGGAGTCGGCGATGAACTGGAGGCGCGGCAGGTAGCTCGGCATCAGGTTGGCCGAAGCAATGCGCTCGATCTCCGGAAGGCGCTCTGCGCGGATAGAGTCGGTGAGGTATTTCTCCATCAGCAGCGAAGCCATAGGCGCGGCCCAGGTGGCGCCAAAGCCACCGTTCTCCACGATCACCGCGATGGCGATCTTCGGATTTTCGCGAGGCGCGAAAGCAGCAAACAGCGAGTTGTCTTTCAGCTGGATGCGGCGGTGGTCGATGATGCGGTAGTTTTCGGCCGTACCCGTTTTGGCGCAGATCCGGATGCCCGGGATGGCAGCGGCGCGCGCCGTACCGATATCCACCACATCCTGCATGCCGCTGTGCACGGTCTCGTAGGCCGTATCCGGGATATGCGTCAGCACTTCGTGCTTGTGGCGAAAGATGTTCATGATGGTGTCGTCCTTCGTTTCGTTGTCGATCTGGCGAACGAAGTGCGGCACATAGTAATAGCCTTTGTTGGCCACGATGCACATGGCGTTGGCCATCTGCAGCGGCGTCACCAGCATCATGTCCTGGCCGATGCCGAGGGTGACGTTGGTACAGGAGTTCCAGGAGCCGCGGTACACCTTGTTGTAGCGCGCCGTGTCGGGGATGAGGCCCGGGTCTTCGCTCGGAAGGTCCACGCCCAGCTTTTCACCAAGACCGAAGGCGTTCATGTATTCGTTCCATTTGGCATAGCCTTTCTTCACCCCGCCGTATGCCGGGTTGTCGACGGTGAGGCGGTAGGTGTTGGAGAAAAACGAGTTGCATGAGTGGGCGATGGCGAGGCGCAGGTTGGCTGCGTGGCCTGCCCACTTTTCGGTGCAGCGTACGGGGCGGTTGCAGCCATAATAGGCGCCCGAGCAGGCGATGCCGCTGCGCGGGGTGATCACGCCTTCGTCGAGGCCCACGAGGGCGCCGAGGGGCTTGTAGGTAGAACCCGCCGGGTAGCGGCCCTTGATGGCGCGGTTGAGCAGCGGGCCTGCCACGTCGAGCACCATCTTGGAGTAATTCTTTTTCTTGTTGGAGCCGGTAAGGTCATTGGGGTTGTAGCTGGGTGCCGACACCATAGCGATGATGCCGCCGGTCTTGGGTTCGATGGCGACGATGGAGCCCACCTTGCCCTTCATCAGCTTCTCGGCAAGCTGCTGCAGCTCGATGTCGATATAGGTGCGGAGGCCGCGGCCCGCTTCGGCAGCCGTGTCGAAGGCGCCGTTCTCGTAGGAGCCCTGCAGGCGGTTGAGGTGGTCTTTGGTAAGAAACTGCACACCGCGCTGTCCCATGAGGATGCGCTCGTAATAGGCTTCGATACCGGAGCGGCCCACGTAGTCGCCGGGCTGGTAGAAGCCCCCGGAGTGGGCAATGATGCCCGAGTCGGCCTCGCCTACGTAGCCCATGATGTGGGCGGCGGCATTATAGGGATAGAGGCGCACGGGGCGCTGCTGCAGGTAGAAGCCCGAATTGAAGCGCCAGAGATTTTCTTCGAGGCGCGCATATTTTTCGGGCGACAGCAATTCTTCAAATGCCGAAGGGCGGTAGCGGCCGTTGCGTACGATCACCTCGTTCATCCGCTTCCTGAATTCAGAAGTGTCGATCTCGAGCAGCTGGCAGAGATAAGAAGTATCCACGCCTTTTACTTCCGACGGCGTCACCATCAGGTCGTACATCAGCGTATTGTTCAGGATGGCCTTGTTCTTCCGGTCGAAGATGATCCCGCGGGGCGGGTACACCACCTTGCGGAACACCGCGTTTTGCAGCGCCAGCTCGCTGTACTTGCCGCCGAAAAGCTGCAGGTGCACGAGTTGCGCGATGATGATCAGGAAGACCGCCAGGAAGATCAGCCGGATGATATAACTCCGCGAGCCGTTGAAAACAGACATAGGTCTTGCAAATATCGAATAACGAAAACCGAATATCGAATAAGGAAGTGCAAAAACCACGCAGGTCTTTCAGCGCGGGTCGCGGAGCGTTGTTCCGGGGCGGATATTATTGTTTCGCCACTACGTTGAGCTTGATGCCGGTGGCCCATTCGTCGTCCATAAACAGCTGGAAGGAATAGGAGCCGGCCTCCTCGAGTTTCACCTGGTAGAGGTTGAGCGTGAAGTTGATGCCCACGTAGTCGGCGGGAGGCTGGGGCGCGCTTACCGGTATATTGGCTTCGAAGGGTTGAATGAGTTCCTTGCCGGAAGGCGTAAGGGTTTTGAGGCGCAGGGTACGGGTGCCTTCTTCCTTGGCGGAGAAGCGGAGGCGCATAGCGAGCGTAAAAGCGGGGTGCACCAGGGGCAGCTGCGGTGCCTGGATGGTATCGAAGGTGCCATTGATGAACAGTTTGCCGCCGGCGTCCTGGGCGTGATCGGCAAGTGTGAAGATCTCAATTTCCATAAAAGCGTTTAGAAGTGGAATCCCGGAAAGGTCAATTATGGGGCCGGAACGGCATATCCGCCAGAGTGGCAGGTGGGGCACGCAGAAAACGCGGAAAACACGGAAGACGTACTCATTAGGAGCGTCTTCTGTTTTCGGAGTTGTACTTATTGGAAAGCTTTGGGTTGGGAAGCCTGCGAGAGTTGGACACTTCACTCAGGTTCAAAAGCCGGAAAAAACCGCAGAACGGTAACACAGCCTGAGAGGAAGGGTACTTATCTTTCTCCGGTTTATACTGGAACTACAACCAGCAACCTGTTTCCAATTTTTTAGCGGAGACCAGCATAGCTGGTTCTGTCACCAAGTAAAGTGACGAACGCGATCAGCAACGTCGCAAAAGGAACCCATTTCCGTGTTTTCCGCGTTTTCCGTGCGCCCTAGGCCGTGTTCGTCCGGTATTTCAGCTTGCGCGGGAACATCAGCTCCACGATCAGGATGAGCAGCATGGAGATGGCGGTGGTGGAAGCGGTTTTGATCAGGAAGTCGAGGAAGGAGCCGAACTGCAGCCACTCCAGGAAGGTGAGGAAGGTGTGGTGCAGCAGCGTCAGGATGAAGGCGTATACGAAGTAGGGAAAGAAGCCCATGCCGCGCGGGGAGGGCTCATGGTAGGTGAACTCGGAGCTTTCCTTGGGCACCAGCAGGAAGATGATAAAGGGCCGTACGTAGGCGATGAGCACGCAGGCCGCCGCGTGCAGGCCGGGCGTCATGGTGAAGTAGTCGAGGGCGAGGCCGGTGAGAAAGCCCGCCGCCAGCAGCGCCAGGCGATGGGTATTGAAGGGCAGCCAGAGGATGAACTGGAAATAGAGATAAGGCACCACGAAGCGGTGCAGGTGCGGGATCTTGTTGAGCACGAATACCTGCACGAGGATGAACAGCGTGAGGCGGAAGATATTTTTTACGAGATCGCTCAACGGCCTTTCGGTTTTACTTGTTCCAGTTTCTTTTCGGTCTCTTTTTCGAGGTCCATCTGCTCGGTGCGCTGCAGGTTTTCTACGATGAACACCTGTTGCACGGTGGCGAAGTTAACGGCGCACTGCACGCGCAGCACGTAGAAACCCGTGGCGGGGTTGATGGCCACGGAGGCCACGCGGCCCACGAGGTACCCGGGCGGGAAGTTGTAGGAGTAGGGGCTGGTAAGCACGGTGTCTCCGCGTTTTACCTCCACGTCTTTGGAGATGCCTTCGAGTGTGAGGAAGCGCGGGTCGCGGGTATCCCAGCGGATGGTGCCGGTGGTGCCGGTCTTTTTGAGGGCGGCGGGCACACGGCTCTTGGTGTGCAGCAGGCTGAGCACCTGGCTGAAGTTGGGACTCGTATTCACTACGATACCCAGCACGCCGCCGTCGGAGGCGATGACGGCCATATTGTCGCGGACGCCCTGGTCGGAGCCGCGGTTCAGCTGGATATAGTTGTTCTCGAAGTTGACCGAGTTGAACACCACCTTGGCGTCGCGGTAGATGTAGCGGCGGTAGCGGGTGATGGAATCCACCCGGGTGGAATCGGTGTGCACCACCGCGCCCGAGTCGGGGATGTTGTAGTTCGACTTCAGCAGGTTGAGCAGCGAGTCGTTCATCCGGTGCACGCGCCGGTTTTCTTCCACGAGGTGGAAGTAGTCGTCCACCTTGTCCACCTGCTTGTTGATGGAGCCGGTGATCTCGTTGGCGGCGCCGAGGAAGATCACCCGGTGGAAGTTGTTGTAGGAAAACAGCATCCACAGCGAGATGATCTCCAGGGCCACGAAGGCCAGGAAGACGAAATGGCGGCGGATGAAAGCGAAAATGTTACGCAAGGGATCTCAGATGTCAGATCTCAGATCTCAGATCTACGCGGACCGGAGGAACCAGATCCGAGATCTGACATCTGAGATCTGAGATTTTTATCGCATTACAAAGGGATAGCGGTCGTAGTTCTTCAGCGCGAGGCCGGTGCCGCGCACCACGCTCTTCAGCGGGTCGTCGGCTACATGAACGGGCAGCTTGATCTTTTGGGAGAGGCGCTTGTCGAGGCCGCGGAGGAGGGCGCCGCCGCCGGTGATGTAGATGCCGCGGCGGTAGATGTCGGCGGCGAGCTCGGGCGGGGTCTGCTCCAGTGCTTTGAGGATGGCTTCTTCGATCTTGAAGATGCTCTTGTCGAGGGCTTCGGCGATCTCCTGGTAGCCTACGTAGATCTGCTTGGGAATACCGGTTACGAGGTCGCGGCCGTTTACGGGCAGGTCGTCGGGCGGGTTGTCGAGGTCTTTCATGGCGGCGCCGATCTGGATCTTGATCTGCTCGGCGGTGCGCTCACCGATGAGGAGGGAGTGGTAGCGGCGGAGGGCTTCCATGATATCGGCGGTGAACTCGTCGCCGGCGATACGGATCGACTGGTCGCACACGATACCGGCGAGGGCGATGACCGTGATGCCGGTGGTACCGCCGCCGATATCGATGATCATGTTGCCGACGGGCTCTTCCACGTCGATGCCGATACCGAGGGCCGCGGCCATGGGCTCATGAATAAGGTATACTTCCTTGGCGCCGGCCTGCTCGGCGGAGTCGCGCACGGCGCGCTTCTCCACTTCCGTGATGGAAGAGGGAATGCAGATCATCATGCGCCAGGTGGGCGGGAAGAGGGGCTTTTTGGGATAAACGAGCTTGATCATCTCGCGCAGCATGAGCTCGGCGGCGTTGAAGTCGGCGATCACACCGTCTTTGAGGGGGCGGATCGTCTTGATGCTTTCATGGGTCTTTTCGTGCATCATGAGGGCGCGTTTACCAACCGCCAGTACTTCCTTGGGATTGTTGCGGTTGAGCGCCACGATGGAGGGCTCGTTTACTACTACTTCGTCATTATGGATGATCAGGGTGTTAGCCGTTCCGAGGTCGATCGCGATTTCCTGGGTAAACCAGTTGAAAAGTCCCATGCTGCTCTCTTGTTATATGATAAGGTAAACTATGCTTGCAAAATTGATGCAAATAAACTTACCGGCAAAAGAAGCCGAAACGTTCTTTGGCGGTTTTAAATGGTTTTAGAAGGTTTTGGTGCCTTTTGGAAGGTTTTGGTGGGTTTTAATGGTTTCAAAGCTTTTCGGGTTGCTGCCGTTCGCCGGAACGCCGTTTCATCCGGTGGTACGGCCGGGCTTTGCGGAAAGCGGGGGCTTATTAAGAAAACTTTGGCAAATGGGCCGCAACCCGCCAACGGCGGTTCAGGGTCCCCGACCCGGATGCCAACGGCGACACCGACGCCGCCCGGGGGCATCCTTCGACTCCACTACGCTGCGCTCAGGATGACAAAGCGGCTGTCAGGCTGAGCGGAGTCGAAGCCTAGGCCATAAACCCGAGGCGACGCTCCACCTCCCTGGGCAGCTGCGGCAGGCGGCGGCGCTCCATGAGGAAGGAGGTGAGCTGGGCGATCTCCTTAAAAATATAGTGCTTGTCGGCGGCGGCCTTGAGGTAGTCTTTGCCGGTGGAGCCGCCGGTGCCCACGCGGGTGCCGATCATGCGGTGCACCATATTCATATGGCGGTGGCGCCAGGTGGAGAGCTGCTCGTCGATCTCCAGCAGGCCGTTGAGGAGCTGGAAGGGGAGCTGCAGCAGCGGGTAACCGCGGTACAGCATGATGAAGAGCGCGGCGCGGTTGGCGCGGGCCGAAAGCGTGTACTCCGACGATTCGGCGCGGCCGAACACCTCGTTGAAGAAGTCGAGGTTGTTCTTTTCAGCCTCGGCGAGCGATCCGGCGTACTCCTTTTTATAAGCCTCCCAGAAGTCGGGGGCGCCGTAGCGCGCCTCGTATTCCTTCCAGAGCTCCGGCTGGTCGAAGACGGGGATGCGCTCCAGCCAGGTGTTGACCAGCTGCAGGAAGGAGTGGCTGCCTTCGGCCTTTTTGATCAGGTCTACGTGCTCGGGGCGGAGGAAGGCGGTGTAGTATTCCTGCCCGTGGCGGTGCTCGAACTTGAGTCCCAGCTTGGCTTCAAGCAGCTTGAACTGCCAGCTCTGGAAGCCCGAGGCGGGGCGGAGCAGGTCGCGGAAGTCGAGGAAGTCCATGGGCGTCATCGTTTCCAGGATGTCGATCTGGTGCACCAGCACGCGCAGGATGGTGGCCATGCGGCCGAGGCGGTGCACGATGGTCTGGAGCTCCGGCGAGTTGTCGTTGAGCGCCGGCTTGGCCATGATCTCCACCAGCGAGTCGGCCTCCCAGTGAAGCTGCTTGAACCAGAGCTCGTAGGTCTGGTGGATGACGATGAAGAGCATCTCGTCGTGGGCGGTTTCGCCCTCTTTGTCGCTTTCGAGGGCTTGGGCGCCGAGGATCTTATCAAGCTGGAGGTAGTCGTGGTAGTGCACGGCGGCGCGCTCACCGGTGGCTGCCGGGGTAGCGCCCGCGCCGCTATGAAAGGGGCAGCCGCCGCTATTGGATGTTTCGTTCGGATTCATGGCAAGACGTTGTAAATGCGAAGTAACGGAAATGGGCCGGGACGGGCGGGATGATATAAAACAGGTGCTGAGGTTCGGGGTTCTGAGGTTCCGGGGTTGCCGGGACGGGTGTTGGTATAAGAGATTGATTTTCAGTATTGTCAATTTTGCAAGTGCCATAGATCCGTTGCCGGATGGCACTTGCGAAATGGGCAGTGGCATGGATCTGTCGCCTGATGGCACTGTCAAAACTGACAGTGGCATAAAGTGATTGCGCGATGGCACTTGCAAAATCTACAGTGGCATCCGGAAGCTTCGGGATGCCGGTGTCAAAACCGACAATGGCACGGATCGGTCCGGCGATGCCATTTACATTTTCGACAGTGGCATTAAGTGGCCTGGGGATGCCGTTGACAAAATTGTCAGTGGCATGGGCGGATTTCCGCGTGGCGGTGACAGCGCTGTCAAAGTCATTTCCCAAAAGCGGGGCGGCTCATTTCAGAACCCGGGAGGCTCCGCTGGAAAATCCGGTTGGTTTCTTTCAGGCATCCCTCCGGGATGCTATTGTTGCGCCGGCACGCCGGCGGCGTGCAAAGCTCTGTGGGCTCTGGCAGGCTCGCGCGTAAGACACGTAGGACCTGTAGACATTGGCCTTAATCTGTAAACGAAGAACCGGCTCCGTGACCTCTGCGAAACGCTTTGTGTTCTCTGCGAGATACCTTCTGCTACAAAGCCCTACAAAAATTCGTACCCGATATCCTTCCGGTAATACATCCCTTCAAAGGAGATTCCTTCGAGCGCTTTCTTGGAAGCCGCCACCGCCTCGCCCAGCGTGGACGCCAGCGTGGTGGCGCAGAGCACGCGGCCACCGCTGGTAACGATATGGCTGTCGCGCTCCGCCGTGCCGGCGTGGAAGATCATGGTACCCTCGCCGGTGCGGGCGGCGAGCCCGTCGATGGCGAATCCTTTGGCATAGTCGCCGGGATAGCCGCCGCTCACGGCCATGATGGTAGCCGCCGCGCGCGGGTCGGTGCCCAGCACCACGTCGGCCATGCGCCCCTCGGCCACGGCCAGCAGCGCCGACGCCAGGTCGCCGCTGGTGCGGGGCAGCACCACCTCCGTTTCGGGGTCGCCCATGCGGCAGTTGTATTCAATCACAAAGGGCTCATCGTCTACCTTGATAAGACCAAAGAAGACAAAGCCTTTATAATCGAGACCGTCTTTTTCCAGTCCGCGCACCGTGGGTTCTACTACTTTGATGCGCACCTTTTCCATAAAAGCGGTGTCGGCAAAGGGCACGGGACTGATGGCGCCCATGCCGCCGGTGTTAAGGCCGCTGTCGCCCTCGCCGATGCGCTTGTAGTCTTTGGCTTCGGGCAGCAGCACATAGCCTTTGCCGTCGGTGAGCGCAAACACCGACAGCTCGATGCCGTCGAGAAATTCTTCCACCACCACCTTGGCCGAGGCCGCGCCGAACTTGGCCGCGGCGATCATGGCTTCGAGCTCGGTAGCGGCTTCTTCATTGGTCTGGCAGATGAGCACGCCCTTACCCGCGGCCAGGCCATCGGCCTTCAGCACCACGGGCACGGGGTGCTGCCGCACGTAGGCAATCCCTTCTTCGAGGTTGTCCCTGGTAAACTCGCGGTAGCCGGCGGTAGGGATGCCGTGGCGGGCCATGAAAGCCTTGGCGTAGGCCTTGGAGCCTTCGAGCTGTGCCGCTTCCTGGGCCGGGCCGATGATGGCGAGTCCGGCAAGGGCTGCGTCGGCACGGAGCGTATCCACGAGGCCTTTCACCAGCGGCTCCTCGGGGCCCACCACCAGCAGGCCGATGGCATGCTGCACACAGGCGGCGCGCACCGCGTCGAAGTCGGTGGCGGCAAAGGGCAGGTTGACGCCTTCGCGGGCCGTGCCGGGGTTGCCGGGGGCGATGTAGAGGTTGTCGCAAAGCGGGCTCTGGCGCAGCTTCCAGGCGATGGCATGCTCGCGGCCGCCGGAACCGAGGAGGAGGATATTCATGGTGAGAGGGCTTTTAGAGTGGTGTGGCCTGCAAGATGCGTATAAAACAGGTGGGAACCACGGTCGGCCGCAAGCGGCCTGCTATCACGACGGCACAACGGCACGACGACGCAACGTTTTTGGTTGTAAGGCACTCGTTCTGCGATATATAATAAATGGTTTTCGTCGTGCCGTTGTGTCTTTGTGCCGTCGCGAAAAGCGCAGGACCGCAGGTCCGCCGCGCTCCCGGCGGTGTTAAAGAAATCCCGCGATTCCGGCACAGTATCAATAATTCCTTATTTTACGCGTTCGAATCCACACAGAAACGAACTTTTCAAAACTTGCTTTATGTCGAATGTGACCGCGGCCGATGAGGCCATCCTGATGCAAACTGCCACCCAGAAAGGGCACCCGAAAGGCCTTGGCGTGCTCTTCGCCACCGAGATGTGGGAGCGCTTCAACTTCTATGGCATGCGTGCCATCCTCTCGCTGTTTATCGCTGAAGCCCTGCTCATGGGCGAAAAGCAGGCCTCGCTGATCTACGGCGGCTTCCTCGGCCTTTGTTACCTCACCCCGATGCTTGGCGGCTATATCTCCGACAAGTACCTCGGCAACCGCAACTGTATCATGCTCGGCGGCGCTTTGATGGGCCTCGGGCAGCTGATGCTGTTCTTCAGCGCCTCCACCTTCGGCTCGAGCATGTCGGCAGCCACCACGCTCATGTGGGCGGCCCTCGGCGTGATCGTATTCGGCAACGGCTTCTTCAAGCCCAATATCTCCTCGATGGTGGGCCAGCTCTATCCCAAAGAGCAGAAGACGAAGCTCGACTCCGCCTTTACCATCTTCTACATGGGCATCAACGTGGGCGCCTTCCTCGGCATCACTATCTGCCCGCTGCTGGGCGACGTGAAGCATGACGGCGTGCGCGACCTCTCCGCGTTCAAGTGGGGCTTCCTGGCCGCTTCTGCCGCGATGTTCCTCGGCACCATCCTCTTCGCCTTCCTCAAAAACAAGTACGTGGTAACGCCCTCCGGCGAAGCCATCGGCGCCCGCCCCGACCGCAACGCGGTATACGAAGGCGAATCTACCCAGGCCAAGTTCACCAGCGGCGCCATCGGCATGGCCGCCCTCATCTTCGCCGCTCTCGTTGCCTTCTTCTATTTCATCGGCGGACAAAACATCATCTACTCCATCATCTACGGCGCGGGTATCTCCCTGGCCGTGCTCATCATGACCGACGCCACCATCACCAAGGTGGAGCGTCAGCGTATCCTCGTGCTGTACATCATCGCCTTCTTCGTGATTTTCTTCTGGGCGGCCTTCGAGCAGGCGGGCTCCTCGCTCACCTTCATCGCCGACAAGCAGACCGACACCCATATCCTCGGGTGGGAGATGCCCCCCAGCATGATCCAGAACTTCAACTCCTTCTTCGTAATCATCCTGGCCATCCCGATGTCGCTGCTGTGGACCGCGCTCGCTTCGCGCCGCGCCGAGCCCATCTCGCCGGTGAAGCAGGCTATCGGCCTCGCCCTCATCGCGCTCGGCTACTTCATCATCGCCACGCAGGTGAAAGGTCTCGGCACCGCCGGTAAGATCGGTATCATCTGGATGATCATCCTCTACTTCCTGCACACCGTCGGCGAGCTTTGCCTGTCGCCCATCGGCCTCTCGCTCGTAGCCAAGCTGGCGCCGAAGCGCTTCGCCTCCCTGCTGATGGGTGTGTGGTTCCTCGGCAACGCCGCCGGCTACGCCCTCACCGGTACCCTCGGCGCCCTGCTGCCGCCCACCGGCGACAAATACGCCGAAGCCGCCACAAAAGGCATCGACCTGGGCGCCGTGCTGGACAAAAAGGTGACCCTGACGCCGGAGCAAACCGCTTTCCTTGCGGATAAAAAAATCCCGACGGCTTACACCGAGTTCGCCGGCTTCACCATCCACAACCTCTACGAGTTCTTCATGGTATTCGTGATCCTCTGTGGTGTGGCCGCCGTAGTGCTCTACGCGCTGACGCCGCTGCTGAAGCGGATGATGCACGGGGTGCGGTAGACCTCACCCACTTTGGTGCACAAAGGCAGGCCTTCGGCCTGCCTTTGTCATGCTGAGCGAAGCGAAGCATCTGAAGCAGGCGTTAAAGAACAGTCGCTTTCTTTCGGAGTGTCAGCACCTGTTTTGAACAGCTTCTCTGTTCAGTCCTCAGATCCTTCGCCAAGCTCAGGATGACAAAGGCCCCGCGTAGCGGGGCCTTTGTGCAAGCGCGTGCGCGCTAAAGAAAGTTCAGGTGCTCATACTTTTTCCCCAGCACCGCTGCATCATCCGCGCCCAGCCACTTATTCAGGATAGTCGCATACACATTCTTGAAATCCACCTGGTGCCTGAGGTCGCCTTCGTCGAGGTCGGCGAGGTTGGGAAGCTCGTTGAGCAGGCCTTTTTGCTTCAGCCCGCCGCCGAAAAGAAACATATTGTTGGCCGTGCCGTGGTCGGTGCCGCCCGAGGCGTTCTGGGCCACGCGGCGCCCGAACTCCGAGAAGGTGAATAGCAGCACGTCGTCCCAGCGGCCATTGGCCTTCATGTCTTTCATAAAGGCGCCCACGGCGTCGTTCATCTCCGTAAACAGGCGCTGCTGCTGGCCCTCCTGGTTCACGTGGGTATCGAAGGAGCCGAGCGACACATAATACACTTTCGTGTTGATGTCGGAGAAGATCAGCGAGGCGATGGTTTTAAGCTCGGCGCCAAGCCCGGTGCGCGGGTAATCGGCACTGGTGGGATGCACGCGCGACTGCTTGAAGATATAGTCGGCCGACGACAGGGTTTGCGCCATGGTCTTGTACAGGTAGTCAACCGGCTGCTCGTCGTGGTGATGCGGGTCGGGGCTGTGCTTTTGCGCCACCTCGCGGAAGAAGCGCTCGTTGGCCGTGCCATACAGGCGACGCGGGTCTTTGAGCGCAAGTCCGTTGCTCTGCGCGCCTTTGAGGGCGAGGCTGAGGGTATCGTCGATCTCGAGGGCCTGCGTGGGGTGGTCACAGCCCGAACACTGCGCGTCGAGGTAGCGGCCCACCCAGCCGGTGTTCCAGTACTCATTGCTTTGCGAGGCGCTGTGCCAGATGTCCATCGAGCGGAAGTGCGAGCGGTCGGGGTTGGGATAGCCCACGGAGTTGAGGATGGCCATCGAGCCGTCGTTCCAGGCGTCGGCGAAGGAGCGCAGTGCGGGGTGCAGGCCCACTTCGTCGGAGAGACCAAGTGCCTTGCCGCGATCGATGCCGAGGCGCGGCCGCTCGCGGTAGTAGATGTCGTTGCGCACGGGGATGACGGTGTTGAGACCGTCGTTGCCGCCGCTCAGCTGCAGCACCACCACTACTTTGTTGCCCGGCGGCACGAGGCGCGGCGCCTCAAAGGCCTTGAGGAATTTGGGCATCAGCAGTGAGGCGGTGGCCAGCGAGCCGGCCTGCAGGAATTCGCGTCTTTTGATGATCATAGTATAAGCGTTATCAGCTTTCAGCGATCAGCCGTCAGCAATCAGTTATTTATCGATTCTGAAATCAAATCAGACATCAGACATTGGAGATCGAAAAGTTCGCTCTAGCACATTTGGTATTCCGGCAAACTCATCACCCGCAGTGTCGCGCTCTTTACAAAGCTGTCGCGGGCGCTGCTGTCGGCGAAGGCACTAACAGTCGCGGCCGGTACCTGCAGCGGCACCTGCAGCAGCGAGCCGGCGATGGAGCTGAACAGCTGCTCGCGTGCCACGCCATCGAAGTTCCTGGTGTAGCGCATCCAGTCGATCTGCGCGTTGATGACGCGGCCGCCGTTGCGCATAGCGGCAGGGAGCGCTTCCATCTTGCCGCCGGCGGTGTCGTCGTCCGTCTTGGGTCGCACGTTGAGGTCGTCCTGGTCGTTGAGCAGCATCGGCATCCGCATGCGGAACATCAGCGTACTGGAGTCGATCCAGCTGCGGCCGCCGGGCCAGCCCGCTACGTTGGGCGGGTAAAAGAGCTGCTGCCCCAGCACGCGCTGCGCCAGCAGCAGGGTTTCTTCGTTTTCCAGCTTCATCGGCAGCACCCGCTGCATGCCCGCAATGAGCTCAATGGGCGACTTGATCTTCGCACCCACGTTTTTCGGATCGTAAAACCAGTCGGACGTAAAGATGTCGTCCATCAGCTTGCCGATCGCGTAATCGTTCTTATAAAAACGCTCGCTGAGCCATTCCGCTTTCTTTTCGTCCACTTCCTCGTTTACAAAGAAGCGGTAGATCTTGCGCGTGATGAAGCGTGCCGTTTGCTTCTGCGCCAGCAGGTGGTCGAGCACGTCTTCGCCGGTGAGATTGCCGGTTTTTCCCAGCACGGTCTTGCTGTCGGAGTCGTGCTGGAAGCGGCGAAACTGGAACTCGCCGCGGAAGTTGGCGCTCCAGCCGGTGAAGGCGCGCGCGGCTTCCTTGATATCATGCTCCGTGTAGTTGCCGCGGCCGAGGGTGAAAAGCTCCATCACCTCGCGGGCGAAGTTTTCGTTGGGATGATCTTTCTTGTTTTGCTGCGCATTGAGGAAGTTGAGCATGGCGGCCGATTTCGACACGGCGTGCAGCAGCTCGCGGAAGGAGCCGAGGGCGTTCACCCGCAGGATGTCGAGCAGGTCCTGCTGGTAAAAGACATTGAGGTTGCGTGTGGCAAAATGGCCGTGCCAGAAGAAGGCCATCTTCTCGCGGAGCTGGGCTTCGCTGTCGATGATCTGGTACAGCCAGGTGAGGTTGAGGCTGCGGATGCCTTCGCGGCTCCGCTCGCGCAGCATCCGTTTTGTTTCGGCGTCACCGGCCTTTGCCCCGGCATCGCCCAGGCCGGCCATCAGTCCTTTCAGCGCGTCGTCCACCACATCTATATAGGCAGGGCGCTTTTCGGAGGCCTGCCGCAGTGATGCGTAGAGGTCCTGGGTTTTGGTGTGCCCGAGGGCGTCGAGGCTACCCGCGTTGGGACCGAAGGCGGCGCGCCACAGGAGGTGCTGGTTTTTTTGCTGGAGGGTAAGGGGCATAGGGGGCATTTTGGCCATGTTCTGACTGAAAAGGTACGCCCGCGTTTAATGGCGTTTTGCCGGCAGCGGGTTATTTGCGAAATTTAATGTCTTATAATATGGGATTCCGCGTATTCAAATATGCTTCGCCGTTGCTGGTTTACTTCGGGGCGCTCTACTCTTTCCTGGGGAGCGGCTTCGTGGTGTTCCTGCCGCTGCTGTATGCCTGGGTGATCATCCCGGCGCTGGAGCTGCTGCTGCCGGCCAACGACGGCAACCTGTCGGCCGCCGGAGAGGAGCTGGCGCGGAAGAACCGTGTGTACGACTGGCTGCTCTATATCATCGTTCCCCTGCAGTGGGGCGCGCTGGTACTTTTTCTATGGCAGATGCAAGAGCCCCAACCGGTGTCGGATATGATAGGCAAGACCGCCGTGATGGGACTTCTTTGCGGCACCTTCGGCATTAATGTCGGCCATGAGCTGGGGCACCGCAGCAACCGGGTTGAGCGGTGGCTCGCCAAGGCGCTGCTGCTGACGTCGCTGTACATGCACTTTTTTATAGAGCACAACAAAGGCCACCACAAGCGGGTAGCCACACCCGAAGACCCGAGCAGCGCGCGCTACGGCGAAACGGTGTATGCTTTCTGGATCCGCTCCATCAGTGGCTCCCTGGCCAGCGCGGCGGAGATCACCGCCCGCGACGCGGAGCGGAAAGGGCACCCTGCCTTTGGTGTGCACAACGAGTTCCTGCAATTCCTGCTGATCCAGGCCGCCCTGCTGCTCACTATCGGCCTCCTGTTCGGGCTTAAGCTACTGGGGCTTTTCTGCGTCGCCGCGGTCATCGGGATCCTCCTGCTCGAAACGGTCAACTATATCGAGCACTACGGGCTGCAGCGAAAGGCGACGGGCGAAGGGCGCTACGAGCGGGCCCTGCCGGCGCACAGCTGGAACTCCAACCATGTCATCGGCCGGGTGATGCTGTTTGAGCTGAGCCGCCACAGCGATCACCACTACCTGGCGTCGCGCCGCTACCAGGTGCTGCGCCACCACGAAGGGGCGCCGCAGATGCCCACGGGCTATCCCGGTATGATGATCCTTTCGCTGCTGCCGCCGGCCTGGTTTGCGGTGATGCATCCGCGTATAAAGAAGATGGCCGGCGCCGGGGCACCGGCCACCATTGCCGTTGGTTAGGGGGTGACGACGCCTATTTGCCTAAAAGGATATTCATGCTGAAGAAGAGCGGATATTGCTGACCGATGCTTGTGTAAACGCCATAGCTGCTTCCGGTTGTTTTTCTTCCGGTGTCGTCGGTCGACCGCGAATGGAAGTATTGTATACCGGCAGCGGCATTGAGTCCAAGTTCAATTAATAGCCGGTTGCGGAATGCGTAGGTGACACCAGGTTCCAGGTAGAGACTGATTGCATCGTCGGTGCTTCGCTGCTCCACGGAGTTGTTATAGTTCCGCGTTAATGAATGCCGGTAGCCGAGATCGAGATGTGCCGCGAGCGCGAAGCCCGCGCCGATGGGCCAGTAACGGCTCCGCTCCAGGGCGGCGCCCCAGCTTTCCGCGGTGGGCCCGCCCGATTCCCGGTCGCCCGAATACTTTTGCCGGCCATAGCTGAAGGCGAGCCCGAGTGCGTTGTTGTCTTTGTAGAAATACGATACCGAAGGGGCAAGGTAGAGTGCGGTGGTCCCGACCGTCGTGGGGCCGTTATCGACCCGGCTGGTAGAGGTGCTTCCGGTAAGGGAGAAGCCAAGCAGCACCCGTCCCTTATGCAGGGTATTGGGCTGTTGTGCCAGCACGCAGGTGGCGCACGCGAGGAAAATGGAAAAGAGCAGGATTTTCTTCATGAACGTTGATTTTGTTTTGGAGACAACAAGATTCGTTGCTTCGCTTCACTTTACCTGGCGGCTTAACGAAAGTTTGGGTTCAGCTTAACACGATGTTTTTCGTTTGTGCATGAACGAAAAAAGCCTCCCGGTGGAAGGCTTCTGTATTTTGATCGCTGAACGTTTACTTGCCGATCAGCACATGGATGCCGGCGGCGATGCTCATGTTGCCGCCCAGACTGATGCCGGTAGTTTTCGTGTTGCCAGCCGGTGCGCCGGTTGTCTGGCTTTTGTTATCGACGTCAAGGCTCGAAAAGGACAGGAGGTCCTGCAGGCCGATCTCGATCATCAGGCGGCGAAACGTATAGTTGACGCCCGGGTAGACAGATACGTTGGCGCCGGAGCCCTTGCCGACCTCGGTCTCAGGGTCGTTGTAGAACTTCGTTTTGATTGATGCCTTGGTATAGCTCACCCCGGCGTGGCCGAACACGGAAAAGCCTTTGCCCAGTTGCCAGTAAGGGCGTACAAAAACACCGGCCGAAAGACCGTTCGAGCGGACGGTGAAGGTGTTGGGGGGCTCCGACCGGGCAGTCGACTTAATGTTTTCGATGCCCACCTCGATACCCACGGCGATACGGTCGCTCACAAAGTAAGCTACGCGCGGAGTAGCCAGAAGGACCTTTCGATTCTGGGTTATATTATTGAAGCTGTTGACGGACGTCTGGTCGGTGTTTTCGTAACTGATGCTGCCGCCGAGCATTACCTGGCCGCGGCCCTGTGCGTGGAGAAGCGTGTGGGCGGAAAGGCCCAAAGCGACGAAGAGAAATTTTTTCATGCAGTTTGTTTAGTGTTAGAAATAAATGCGACCGCAAACATAAGGCGGCCGGCCTGGCCTATTGCGGTATGGGCGAAAAAAAGCTCCTTCGCGGGAAGGAGCTGCGACATTTTATTTATGACCTATGCTTTCCTGGCATTGGCCTGCACATAGGCCAGCACCTGCGCGGTTTCTTCTTCCGTCAGCTTTGCCTTCGGCGCCATGCTGTTCAGGATGGGCACCCAGCGCTCGGCGGTGTAGTTGCTCACTTCTTTCAGGCCATGGCAGCGGCCGCACTTGGCGGTGTAAACCGAGTGACCGGCTTCGATGCTCGCGGTTGCAGCCGTTTTTGTTGCTACCGGTGTCGATGCGGCGGGCGGAGCGGCGGGAGCCGGGGTGGAGGCAGTAGGAGTTGCCTTCGGTGTGCACGCAAACACAGTTGCGGCAGCCAGCGTAACAAAGAGGATCTTTTTCATATTGGTAAACCAGTTCGGTGTTGAAGCATTAAATATAAAAAACCCATCCGAATAGATGGGTTTTGAACAAGGTTAATTTGGGTTAAATCATTTCCGAGCCGTAGTAGCGGTGCAGCACAGGCGGCAGCCGGATGCCGTTTTCGTCCTGGTTGTTTTCCAGCAGCGCCGCCAGGATGCGCGGCAGCGCCAGCGAGGAGCCGTTGAGCGAATGCAGCAGCTGGGTCTTGCCATCTTCCTTGAATCGGGCCTTCATCCGGTTGGTCTGGTAGCTTTCGAAGTTCGACACCGAGCTCACCTCGAGCCATTTTTGCTGGGCGGCGCTCCATACTTCAAAGTCGTAGGTAAGGGCCGAAGCAAAGCTCATATCGCCGCCGCACAGGCGCAGGATGCGGTAGGGGAGGCCAAGCGACTGCACCAGCTTTTCCACGTGGGCCACCATTTCGTCGAGCACTTCGTAGCTGCGCGAAGGATGCACCAGCTGCACGATCTCCACCTTGTCGAACTGGTGGAGGCGGTTGAGCCCGCGCACGTCTTTGCCGTAAGAGCCGGCCTCGCGGCGGAAGCAGGGCGTGTAGCCCGTCAGCTTTACCGGCAGGTCGCTGTCCTTAAGAATGGAGTCGCGGTAGATATTGGTCACCGGCACTTCGGCCGTCGGGATCAGGTACAGGTTGTCGGCCGTTACGTGGTACATCTGGCCCTCTTTGTCGGGCAACTGGCCGGTGCCGTAGGCAGAAGCTTCGTTCACCATATGCGGCACCTGCATCTCGAGGTAGCCGGCGGCGGTGTTGTAATCGAGGAAATACTGGATCAGCGCGCGCTGCAGCTTCGCGCCCTTGCCTTTATATACGGGGAAGCCCGCGCCGGTGATTTTCACCCCGAGCTCGAAGTCGATGAGGTCGTGACGTTTGGCGAGGTCCCAGTGCGGAACGGCGCCGGCGTGCAGTTCGGGCTTCGAGCCGCCTTCGTGCACAGTCACGTTTTCTTCGGGCGTCTTGCCGGGCGGCACCAGCTCCGAAGGCAGGTTGGGCAGGCGCACCAGCAGCTCGCTCAGTTGCTGCTCGGTGGCGGCGAGGCGCTGCTCGATGGGGGCAAGGTCCGACTTGAAAGCCTCTACCTCTTTCTTTTTCGTATCGGCTTCCTCTTTCTGGCCTTTGGCCATGAGCGCACCGATCTCCTTGGAGGCCGCGTTGACGCGGGCCTTCGTTTCGTCGTATTGGGTAGACAGGCGGCGGCGCTCATCGTCGAGGGCGATGGCGGCATCCACCAGTTCGGGTTCCTTGAAGTTCTTTATGGCGAGGCGCTCCTTTACTTTTTCAGTATCCGCGCGCAGAACGGCCAGTTGCAGCATGATTCCAGTTTTAACGGGCTCAAATATAGGACGATCAGGAAGGAGGCTATGGGAAAGAAGCGTCTTTCACCGCTAAGAAAAAAAGGAGCTAAGGTTTTCGCTAAGATATTATTCTGTTGACGCAAGCAAAAAACTTAGCGTAACACTTCGTTGACTTCTTTTCTTAGCGGTAAGAAACCCTTTTTCTCTTTCCTACCTTTGTATGATGCAAATGAATGACGACGTCCAGGTACGCTGGTGGAAGCTCGAGGAAAAGCTGCGCGAGCGCTTCGATAAGAAGCCCGACGTGGAAAGCGTGCTTTACCTGATCGGCATCCAGGAGTTCGGGGAGATCCGCAAGAAATTTTCGAAAGAGCAGAAGCAGGACCTGATGCACATTGCCATCTGCACCGTGCTGGGCCCGAGCGGCTACTTTGAGCTGGAGGGCGCCGACGCCGAAGGCTGGCCGCACTTCCGCCAGCTGAAGCCCATGCCCGAGCTGATGCCCCACGAGCAGGAGCTGTTCCTGAAGGATCATATCCTGCTGTATTTTCAGAATAACGGATTTTTGGATTGAGAGAAAGAACGCAGATCTTTTATGATTCTTATGATGGACGCGGATAACGGTACCGACATCCGCATAAATCATAACCAAACTGCGCATTCCGCTTGCGGAATCAGCGTTCCTTCTCTCCTAAAGTCAAGCAAACGGTTATGACCCGGTTTCTAACGATCGTTTTTTTCCTGATCTCCTTCGCCGCCTCAGCCCAGCAAAACATCAGGCTAAAGCGCCGCGACTATAACCGCGACGTGGAGCTGGTAACCACCGAAGGCACGATCCGCCTGCGGCTCAGCGATTCCACGCCTTATCACCGCGATAATTTCCTCCGCCTCGTGAAGAGCGGCTATTACGACAGCATCCTGTTTCACCGAGTCATCCGGGGCTTTATGGCGCAGGCCGGCGACCCTTCCAGCCGCCGCGCCGTGGCCGGGCAGCCGCTGGGGCAGGGCGGCCCGGGTTACCTGCTTCCCGCCGAGCTGCGGGCAACGCTGTACCATAAGCGCGGCGCCCTGGCGGCGGCCCGCGAAGGCGATGCCAGCAACCCGCTGCGCTATTCTTCGGCCAGCCAGTTCTATATCGTGCAGGGCCGCACCTTCAGCGACCACGAGCTCGACTCCATCGAGACCGCCCGCCTCCAGGGCCGGCGCATACCGGCGGAGCGGCGCACCTATTATAAGACCACCGGCGGCACCCCTCAGCTCGATGGCAATTATACCGTGTTCGGCGAGGTCGTAGCCGGGATGGACGTTGTGGACCGCATCGCTTCCGCCGCCGTTTCGCAAACGCCGCCCAACCGCCCGGTGCAGGACGTGCGCATCCTGAAAGCCCGCCTGGTGAAACGCAAGGGCCAGGACAGGTTCTAGGGTTCCGAGGTTCTGGGGTTCTATGGTTGACACGCAAACCAACCTCACAACCCGAAAACCCCAGAACCTTAGAACCTAAAACCCTTTTATTGGTTATTATTGCAACCTCAATCTTTCTTTATGAACTTCCCGGAGAACGTACGTTACACAAAAGATCATGAATGGATTCGCGTAGAAGGCGATGAGGCGGTAATCGGTATCACGGATTTTGCGCAGCGCGAGCTGGGCGACATCGTGTATGTAGAGGTGGAAACCGTGGGCCAGGCGATAGCCGAAGGCGCGGTATTCGGCACCGTGGAAGCGGTGAAGACCGTGTCCGATCTCTTCCTGCCGGTTAACGGTACGATCCTCGAGCTGAACCCCAAGCTTGCTTCCAGCCCCGAGCTGGTCAACTCCGACCCCTACGGCGAAGGCTGGATGGTGCGGGTCCGCCTCGAAGACCCCGCTGCCGCCGGCAGCCTCATGGACGCCGCAGCTTACCAAACGCTGGTAGGCTGATAAATCCAACGTTTACCCGTTAACGTATATTATTCCGGGCACAGGTCCCGAACAACTTTGAGAACCACTTTTGAGCGCCAAAACCACATACCAGGAAGGCGAGCTCGTAAGCCTGTTGCAGCAAAAGGACAACGCGGCTTTCAGCTACCTCTACGATCACTATGCGGGTGCCCTGCAGGGCATCGTACGGCAGATCGTGATCGATGAGGCGCTGTCCGAAGATGTGGTGCAGGAGGTCTTCGTATCCATCTGGAGGAAGATCGACAGCTACGATCCCGGGAAGGGCCGGCTGTTCACCTGGATGCTCAATGTGGCTCGGAACGCGGCCATCGACAAGGTCCGCTCCCGCTCTTACCAGCAGGGGCTGAAACAGAAGTCGCTCGATGGCTCCGAGCTGCATCATCCCGTGGTGCGCCCTGCCGGGGAAGACGTCGGCCTGCGGCGCGTCCTGCTCAAGTTGAAGGACGAGCAACGCCAGCTGATCGATTTGTCTTACTACCAGGGCTTCACCCACGACCAAATCGCCAAGGAACTGAATATCCCGTTGGGAACCGTAAAAACGCGCCTGCGCAGCGCACTCTCACAACTGCGCAACTTATTAGGATAACAAACCGTGAACGTAAAAGAATACATATCAAGTGGGATCATTGAGAGCTATGTGCTCGGTCTGGCCTCCGACGCCGAAAGGCAGGAGTTCGAGGCCGCCTGCGCTCAGTACCCCGCGATAGCCGAGGCCCGCGACCGCTTCGAGCTCCAGCTGGAGGAAACCCTGCTGGCCGAAGCGGCCGCGCCTTCGCCGGCCCTCAAGGCGCGGATCACCGCCGCCCTGGAGGAAGAAGCCGTTCTGCCCGTTCACGGCGATGGCCTGTCTGCTGCGCCGGTGCGCCGCATCAACCCCTGGAAATGGGTGGCCGCTGCCTGCATTCTGCTGGCCGCCGGCTCGGTATACTGGGCCATCAGCCTGAACAGCCGCATGTCTTCGCTGGAAGCGAAACAGCAGCAGAGCAGCCAGCTGGCGGCACAGCTGGACAGCAACCGCAGTGCGCTGGCCGAAATGCGCCAGGAAGCAGAGACCCTGCGCAATCCGAACCTCAAAATGACGTCGCTGCAAAGCGTGCCCACCGCCCCGACGCGCTCCAACGTGACCGTGTTCTGGGACAGCACCTCCAAAGACGTGTACCTGCTCATCCGCAACCTGCCGGCGCCGGCATCGGATAAGCAATACCAGCTCTGGGCGCTGATCGACAAAAAGCCCGTCGACCTCGGCGTTTTCGAGATCCGCCAGGACCGCCTCATGGTGAAGATGAAAAACGTTCAAAACGCCCAGGCCTTTGCCATCACCCTCGAGCCAAAAGGCGGCAGCCCCACGCCCACCCTGAAGAATATGTATGTGTACGGGGAACTCTGACCGGGTTTCCTCATAAAAACATCCGCGTCCGGAATGGGTTCACCACCTTCCGGATTTTTTATTTTCCGGATTGCTCTTCGGGCAAACCAAATGCTTCGGCCGCTCGTATTTATTCCTGATCATCCTTCAGTGGCGAATGGAGTGATCTCATAGTTGGTTTAAAAAGGGCTTTGTCTAAAGCCCTTTCTCTTTAGCTTGCAGCCATGATCCGTCGCCGGCCCCTGAGGCTCAGCATTACTGCACTTTATTTCGGCCTCTGCTGCTACCTGTTCCTGCTTCCCGGCGACGCGCTACCCAAAGAAAACTGGCTCGACCGGATCTTCTTCGACAAATGGGTGCATATCGGCCTTTTCGGCCTGCTGGCGCTCCTGTGCTGCTGGTGCCTCCAGAACGTAGGGCCCCGGGCGGGCCGCATCCTGCTGGCCGCGCTTTGCTGCTATGGTATGCTGGTGGAAGTGGTACAGGGGCTCTGGGTGCCGCACCGCTCCTTTGATTTATGGGATTTTGTTGCCGACGCCGCAGGCGCCGCAGCGGGCCTATGGCTGTGGAAGCGCTTCTGCCGCAGGCGTGAGGCTGACCAATGAAAAAATTTCAGTCCTATTGCCGGGCCAGCCTGCAAATCTTTCGGGTTTCTTGTCAAAATTTCCTGTGCTGCCAAAAGCGCACAGAACTTGTGGCATTTCCGGGAAAAAAGGAGGTCATTATGAACAACATCACGAAGCGGAATGATGGTACCGGCGCCATGCAGCGCAGCCAGGGTTCCGGGATGCCTTTCGGTAATTTGATGGATGGCGTCCTCAACCGCTTTTTTGACACGGGCTTGTGGAATGTCGGCGACCTGGGCCAGCGCAGCGTTCCCGTTAACCTGCGCGAAACCGAAAAAGGCTATGCGCTCGAACTGGTAGCGCCCGGCCTGCGCAAGGAAGATTTCGAGGTGCGTGTGGACAACAACACGCTGACCGTTGCCTTCCAGCACAAGGAAGAAGAGCGCGCCGCCCGCGAAAAAGACTACCTGCGGCAGGAATACCGCATGCAGTCTTTCTCCAGGAGCTTTACGCTCGACGACAGCATCGACGCCGAAAAGATCAGTGCCCGCTACGAAAACGGCGTGCTCTGGCTCGACCTGCCGCGCAAGGAAGGCAGCCAGCCCAAACGCCGCTCCATCTCCATCCAATAGCCAGGATTGTAAAATGTAAAAGACCGCCGGGAGGCGGTCTTTTCCTATATCGTGCAGGTCTGGCGACCGGGACTTGTTTAAAAAAATAAACCCCTGTAGAAACAGGGGTCGCAACCAAAACTAACTGCTTATGAGAAAATTGACTGCTTATGTGAGAAATTCGTAAGTATTAATGCAAAATTGTTGCCAGTTATTTCATCGTTCTTGTTAATCCTTTCTAAATGTCCTTTTTCTTTTCTTCTGTTTCAATTTCCAAAGAACGCTTCGTCAACCGACATCTATACAATAGAAAAAATGGTGCCAGTTTTCTAATGCCGGTTTTCTAATTTGTTAAAGGACGGCTGTGTAGCACCTTCCACAAATTCAAACAAAAAAATGGGCGGGACCTCCACAGTCCAGCCCATCCATGTATCGTATTAGAATACAATTAGTTAGTGCCCGGTTTCTCTCAATTCTGGTTGACCATCTTCTCCGCGTTTTCGGCAAACTGCAGCGCATCGATAAGTTCCTGGATGCCGCCATTGAGCACCTCCTGCAGGTTATAAAGCGTCAGGCCGATGCGGTGATCGGTAACGCGCCCCTGCGGAAAGTTATAGGTGCGGATCTTGGCAGAGCGGTCGCCGGTGCTTACGAGGCTCTTCCGGTGGCGGGAGATCTCTTCCTCCTGCTTCCGAACCTGCTCCTCGTACAGTTTGGTACGTAGCATCTGCATCGCTTTTTCGCGGTTGCCGAGCTGGGTGCGCTCCGTTTGGCAGATGATGACGGTGCCGGTCGGGATGTGGGTCAGCAGCACCTTGGTTTCCACCTTGTTCACATTCTGGCCGCCGGCGCCGCCCGAGCGGGCCGTCTCCATTTTCACATCGGATTCCTTCAGCTCAAAATCCACCTCTTCCGCCTCGGGCATGATGGCCACCGTAGCGGCCGAGGTATGCACGCGCCCCTGCGTTTCTGTATCGGGAACGCGCTGCACCCGGTGCACGCCGCTCTCGAACTTGAGGGTGCCGTACACGTCGTCGCCCACCACCTCGATCTGGATCTCTTTATAGCCGCCCACGGTGCCTTCGGTTTCGCTGAGGATGGCGGTTTTATAGCCCCGGTTCTCGCAATACTTGAGGTACATCCGGGCCAGGTTGCCGGCAAACAGGGAGGCCTCGTCGCCACCGGTGCCGGCGCGGATCTCGATGATGGCGTTCTTCTCGTCCTGTGGGTCTTTGGGGATGAGCATCTGGCGGATGCCCGCCTCGAGCTGCTCCTTGCGCTCTTCGGTGGCGGGCAGCTCGGCCTTCGCCAGGTCGCGCAGCTCCTCGTCGGAGCCGTTGAGGGCTTCGCGGTAAAACTCGAGGTCTTCGAGCACCTTGCGGTAGTCGTTATAGGCGGTCACGATCTTTTCGAGGCCGCGGTATTCCTTGCTCAGCGCACCGAACTGCTTGCTGTCGGCAATGATCTCGGGGTTGGTAAGAGCAACGCCGATATCCTGGAAACGGGCGTTGATGGCTTCAAGTCTGTCGAGCATAGCGTGCAAAGCTACGAAATGCAGGCCGCAAGCGGGGAGAGAAAGAACGCTGATTCCCCGGGCGGAATACGCAGATTGTTTATGATTTTTTTTTAATTGGCTGACGCACGCATGGTTCGACAGGCTCACCATGACATTGTCAGCCTGAGCGTAGTCGAAGGCTGCGTCAATCAGAACAATCATTAAAAACCTGCGTTCTTTCGCTCCCATGGCGGCACGTACATTCGCGGCATGTCTTACCGCAAGCTCAAAGCCGGCCGTCTGTTTGACGGAACCCGCTTTCACAACGACAAAACATTGATCGTATCCGCGGATGGCCGGATTGAAGCACTGGTGCCCGACTCCGAAGCGCCGGATGCCGAGCGTCTTGAGGGCATCCTGATGCCGGGTTTTGTCAACTGTCACTGCCACCTCGAGTTGTCGCATATGAAGGGACAGATTGCCGAGTGTACGGGCCTGGTGGAGTTCGTGCTGCGGGTTATCTCCGGCCGCAATGAGCGCGCGGCCCTGATAGCGACGGCCATTGCGGAGGCGGAAGCCGAAATGCGGCGCAACGGCATTATGGCCGTGGGCGACATTTCCAATACCAATGACACCGCCGCGCAAAAGCGGCAGGGCAACCTGGCCTATTACAACTTCGTGGAAGTGCTGGGCTGGGCTCCGGCGGGCGCATCGGCCAGCTATGAGCGTGCCCGCGCCGTGCTGGAAGGCTTCGCGGGCTGCGGTCCGGCCACGCTGGTGCCGCATGCGTCCTACACCGTCTCCGACGCGCTCTGGGCCCTGCTGGCGCCGCACTTTCCCGGCCATACCATCTCGGTGCACAACCAGGAAACACCCGACGAAGACCAGTTTATCCGTGATGCTGCGGGCGCTTTTGTTGGGCTGTATGAAAAACTAGGTGTCGACAACCGCCACCACGCGCCGCGCGGTGTGAGCAGCCTCCGTTCCTATTTCGACAAGCTGCAGCCTGCAAGCCGCCGCCTGCTGGTGCACAATACTTTTTTGCCGCAGGAAGACCTGCACTACGCGTTGCAGACGACGCCGGCAGACAGCACCTTTTTCTGCCTTTGCATCAATGCCAACCTGTACATCGAAAACGAAGTGCCGCCCGTAGAACTACTGCGAAAGGCCGGCGCGCCCATCGTCATCGGTACCGACTCGCTCGCTTCCAACTGGAGCCTCGGCATCCACGACGAGCTGCGCAGCCTGCGGAAACATTTTCCGGCGGTGCCGCTGGAAGAGATGCTGGGCTGGGCCACGCGCAACGGCGCCCGCGCCCTGGGCATGGACGCTGAGCTCGGGTCTTTTGAAAAAGGAAAGAAGCCGGGTGTGGTATTGCTGCAGGAAGAAGATCTTTCGGTGCGCCGGATCGTTTAAGCTTTCCTACGCAGTCAGTTCCAATTGCATCACCACGAAATCATAGCCGTCTTTGAAGAACACTTCGGGTGTTTCGCGGAATCCAAAACGCTGGTAAAAGCCCGATGCGTTGCGGCGTGCATTGCACCAAAGCCGTGCGGCGCCCTGCTGCCGCGCGTAGGCGATCACATGATTCAGCAGAGTGGAGCCATAGCCTTTTCCCTGCACCGCCGTCTCGGTGGCGAATTTCCGGAACTGCATTCCCGTTCCGCGGCGGAATAAAGAGACGATGCTCACCAATACGTTATCATCGAACAGGCCCAGGTGAACGCCTTCGGCATCGTCGGCGAGCTTGATGGCGTCGAAGTCGAAGGCGGGATACATCACGCGGTGGCGGAGGGGCCATACGCTTTCGGGTGCGAGGGTACGGATTTCCGTCATGACACAAAGCTAGCGGCGGGCAGTAGTGGCAGAATCAGCTACATACGTTAACCCGAAATTTCGCGCAATACGGGCAGGGTACGCAGGGTGCCGAAGTCGGGAAGGTGCAGGGCATAATAATTCTCCAGCTGGTGAAGTATCTCGCGGCGCAGCTCCTGGTTCAGTTTTACTTCTTCGAGGTCTTCGGGCTGCAGCACTTTCAGGATGTGGGCTACGGCCTCGGCGGCGCGGCCTTCCAGGAAATGCGGGTGCCGCGGCTGGTCGGGGGTGAACACGCCTTCTTTCAGATCGAGGTAGGGTTGCTCTTCGCTCCGGTTGTCATCGATGCGGAAGCCGAAAAACACCGGCAGGTGCAGCGCGAAGAAAAGCGGGAAGTTGGCGGTAACGGTGGGTGAGGCTTTGTCGAGGTGCAGCAGGGCATCTTCGGTAAAATAGAAAAGCTCGGCATTCCCTTCGGGCTCCTTGAGGCTTTTGTACAGCAGCTCCATCATGAACTGGGCGACCGCATTCTTGAAGATATCCGACAGCACCTGCTCATAGAGCAGCGTCCATTTATATTCCTTAATGCGATTAAGGTTACGCTGCGGCTGGTGATACACCACAAGCTCCAGCTGCGCCGCCGGCTGAAAATACGCGGCCCGCGCCGTGCCTTTCGAAGAGGCCTGGCGCACGCTGTTGACGATATAGGATTGGAGTCCGAACAGCTCCGTAAAAGCTGTTACAATGAGGCTCGTTTCGCCGTACTTCACGGTCCGCAACACGATGCCCTTTGTCTTGTGAAGCATGGATAAAATTACTGAAAATAAGGGCGGAAAAGCGTTGTGGAAGGGTTAAAGAGAAGTGAGAATACATGAGTACATGAATACATGATTACATGAGGGAGAAGGTGATCTGATTATCTCGAATCTCGGGATCCCGGATCTAAAACAAATCAGAGATCCGAGATCGGAGATCGAAAAATTCCCTCTCCGGTTCATGTACTCATGTATTCATGTAATCATTTGCTCTTCCCTCGATTCTCCCGTCTTCCAATCGGCATTTCCTCCTTCTCATTTCCCGAGGAACACGATCTTTCCCACGCCCTTTTCGGGCTGGCCTTCCTGCCTTACAAATACCAGGTAGACCCCGCTGGCCACGGCGCGGCCCTGGTAGTCGCGGCCATTCCAGGTGGCGGTGCCGCCGTTGGAGCGGGACTGGTATACGAGGCGCCCGTTGAGTTCGGTGATTTTCACGATGCTGCCTTCCCTGAGCCCGCGCACCGCGATGCTGCCGGTGTAACCGGGCGGTACGGGGTTGGGAAATACCTGAAGGCTGCTGTAGTCTTCGCTGCCCTCGGTGGCGTCGGCGCGGAAGGAGCAGATGCCTTTCGACGTGGATACGAATACCTCGCCGCTGGCGCCGTCGATAGCTACGCGCTTGATGTCGTTGCTGAGCAGGGGGCTGTTGTCTTCGGTAAAATGCTGGAGGCGCTTGTCGCCGTCGGGTGAGATGAGCCAGAGGCCGTTGCGGGTGCCTACCCACTTGCGGTCGGCGCCGTCCACGGCGATGCTGCGTACTTCTTCGCCCTTGAACAGGTAGTTGGCAAAGCTGTTGGTGCCCTGCACGATGGGGAGGGTGGCTTCGCAGCCGGTAAATACGCTGCTGCCGCATTGCATGATGGCTACCCCGTCGGTGGTGCCGATCCACACGAAGCCGCTGCGGTCTTTGGCAAGGCAAAGCGGCTCGCCGGCGGGCAGGTTGCCATTGCCGCCGCCGGAGCGCAGGAGGCGCCAGCGGTCGTCGGAGGGACTGTCGATATTCTCGCCCGGGTAATAGGCGATGACGCCGTTGCCTTTGGGCGAGAGTGCCCAGAGGATCCCCTCATCATCAAAAACAAGTTGGGCGATGGCGTTTTCATTCAGTGTAAAAGGCGGCGAGAAGGAAGCCCAGGTGCCGTCGGTCTTGCGTACGTGCAGGATGCGGCCGGCGCCGTAATTGGCGATCCACAGGTTGCCGGCGGCGTCGAAGGCAAGGCCAGCCACGCGGTAGGATGCCGGGTCGCCGATGGTGGGCCCGACGGGCGAGTTCTGCTTGTAGATCTCGAGGCTGTTGGTGCCGGTGTAGTGTACGAGGCCGCCGCCGTAGGAGCCGCCCCAAAAGCTTTCATCGCGCGGGTCTACGGCTACCGAAATAAGATCCATGACCGTGTCGAGCACGGGCAGGCGGAACTGGTTGTAGTTGGTCCACCGGCCATCCTTGTACTGGTAGATGCCGTTGCGGTCGTACAGGTAATTCCAGCTGTCGTTGACGGTGCCGGCGGCGGCATAGAGCACGCCGTTGCGGACGGTCATTTCACCAGAGGCGATCCCGTCGGGACCGTTGGGTTTATAAAATTCCGGGGCGCCGCCGCTCCACGACGAAAGCCCGGCGTAGAGGTCGGCCACCCACAGTGTGGTGCCGTCGAGGGCCGCCACCAGCGGGTAGGAGAGGGGCGGCGCCGCCGTGGCGCTGCGGAACACGCTGCCGTCGGCGTTGAGCACGAGTGCCTGCGTGGGGCTTCCCGTGAGGAAGGTTTGGGTGACGCCCAGCCTGCCTTCGGTGGGGTTGATGCCGGTGATGGGCTTGCCGTTGGTCCAGAAGAGCGACCAGGTGGCACCGTTCTGTGCCCAGAGCGTGTCGCCGGCCCAGGCCACGATGCGTCCGCTTACGTTGGCCACGCCGGCGGGGGCGGTGGGCGAAAGGCCTCCGGTGCCGGAGAGGTTCTGCCAGCTGCGGAAGTCGGCGGGCGTGGGATTGCTGACCGGCGTGCGCTTGAGACCTTCGTCGGTGGCCGCGTAGATAAAGTCGTTGTCGCGGGTAACGGCGCGGGTGCGCACGTAGGCGCCGCCGTTGCCGATGAACCAGGAGTCCTTCGTTTCGTAGCGGTCGGCGTCGAGCACCCAGATGCCGAGGCCGGTGGACACATACACCACGTTGCCGGCGGGGAAGAAATCGTAAATGCTTTTATCGCCCGACACGCTTTCGCGCTTCAGGTCGGGGATGTTGCGGATGCCGTTGTTGGTGAGTACGTCGATATTGCTGTTGGTATAGGCTACATAGAGCTTGCCGGCGGCCGCGTCGTAGCGGATGGTGCTGATGCCGGTTTCGCTGAGGCCGCCGATCTTGCTGAGGCGCTCCACCTCGTTGCCGTCGCGGCTGACAGAAAAGAGCGCGTAGGGCGTGGCGGCATAAACGCGTTCGGGGGTGATGGCCACGCCGAGGGTGCTGTTGGTGGGCAGGTGCTCGCGCCAGCTGCCGATGGCGGGGAAGGTGTTTTGTGCCGCTGCGAGGGTGGAAATCAGGAGGAAGGGGGCCAGTAGTCTCACTTGCCGAAGGTACGAAAGCAGGCCGTTTCCCGGCATTGCATGCCGGGCTAAGGAACGCGCATCCCTCCGGGATGCTGACCAGATCATAGCTCACATCCCGGAGCGCCTGCCTTTACCGGCATGGGTCGCATACGAAAAGACCCGGGCGAAAGCCCGGGTCGAAAAGATGTAGTTGCCGATTGGTGCTTATGCCGTCGGCTGCTTCCGCAACGAAGGGGTATAGGCCGGGTCGAGCAGGGTGTGATCGAAGTAGCGCCGGGCGGCATCCGGGTTGCGCTTATTGCTACGCGCCACCTGTAGCAGGGCCTCGTAGCAGGCGTCCTCGAGGGCGACACGCGCCTCGTCGCGCTCGCTGCGGTGCTCGCCGAGGTCGCCTTCGGTTCCCTGTTGCGCCTCGCGCAGCCGTTCCCACTCACCGTAAAAAGCCAGCATCCGCTGTCGGGTAGGAGCGTGAAGACGGTCGCCGGTGGCCTCCACCGTTCCCTTCAGGGCAAGCAACACGGCGGGGGGCATCCGTCTTGGTCAATTGCGAATAGGTGCGGCGGCCATTGGGGTAAATCATCCGGAATTCCCGCGAGTCCTCGTCCAGGTCAACGGCTACACGCGCCTGCGATTTGCGCATGAACACCGCCACCTCATCGAGGAAGGCGTCGAGTACCGAAGTGTCGGTGCTGCGTTCGGAGCCGGCCTGCTGCACCCTGCTGCGGCCCTGGACGGCTTTGTCTACGCAGCGCTTGATTTCGGCCGATTCTTGCGGGAAATCTTGGTCCAGCTTGGGCCAGGCATCGGCGCCAAAATCGCAGAGATGGGGCGTGCTGATCGTGCGATCATTGAAAGGGTTGTTACCTACGCGGAAGATTTTTTCCATGTGATTGTATTTAAGGGGTTAAAAATCAATCAAATAGGTGCTCCTTGCCCGTAGGATGCCTATAGGAGGTCCCATACCCGGGCGCTACGTACTAAAGGATACCGGTATGAAAAATCAAACTGCCCTGCTACGCACCGTAGGATGGCAGTTTGAAAATCTGGACTGCCCTGCTACGGACCGTTGGATGCCGGTATGAAAACTCATACTGCGATGCTACGCGCCGTAGCATGGCGGTATCAAAAACCGGATGCCGGCGCTACGGTCTCCGGACCGGTTGTATGAAAAACAGGAAAAGAGCGGGATGCTTTTCGAGGTTGCAGCTGGTTCTGAAAGGATGCGTTGGTATTCTAAATTTAAACATAGGTTTTGATAAAACAAAACCGTCCCGGAATTGAGCATCCCCATTTTACCAATAGACCAATAGACATCTTCCCCATCTTTGCCCCTTTAAACCGCTCCGAACTATGTGGGAATCCCTGGGAAGAATCGTGCTGCGCTACCGCGCGGCCCTGCTGGCACTGCTTCTGGCTATCACCGCTTTTATGGGCTGGCAGGCCAGCAAGGTGAAGATCTCCTACGAGTTCGCCAATGCCATCCCCACCGATAACCCCAAGTACGCCGCCTACCAGGCCTTCCGCAGGCAGTTTGGCGAAGACGGTAACCTGATGGTGGTGGGCGTGCAGACCGACCGCTTTTTTCAAAAAGATTTCTTCGACGACTACCGCCGCCTGCAGGCCGACATCCGCCGCGTGCCGGGCGTGGAAGGCGTGCTTTCGGTGCCCGCCGCCGTGGCGCTGGTGAAGAACGACTCGCTCGGCAAGCTCGAGGCGCGAGCGGTGTTTCCCGACACGCTCCGTACACAGGCCGACATTGATTCGGCGGCGGCCCGCTTCGGTACCCTGCCCTTCTACCGCGGGCTGCTGTACAACGCGGCCACCAGGTCATACCTCATGGCCGTCACCATCAACGGCCCGGTGCTGCAGCGCCCCGAGCGCACCAGGGTGATCGGCGGCATCGTAAAGCTGACCGATGCCTTTTCGGCAAAACACAAAACCGAGCTGCACCTGAGCGGCCTTCCCCTGATCCGCACCCAGGTGGCGGTGAAGATCCAGAACGAGATGCGCTGGTTCACCATCGGCTCTTTCCTGCTGTCGGCCATCATCCTGCTGTTCTTCTTCCGCTCCGTAAGCGCCACGCTGCTGTCGCTGGCGGTAGTTGCCGTAGGCGTTATCTGGAGCTTCGGCATCCTGCAGCTGATGGGATATAAGATCACCCTGCTTACCGCACTCATTCCGCCGCTGGTGGTAGTGATCGGTATTCCCAACTGTATTTACTTCCTGAACAAATACCACACGGCCTGGCGCGAGTACGGCGATAAAAACACGGCGCTGGTGCAGATGATCGCCAAGATGGGCGTGGTGACCCTTTTCTGCAATATCGCCGCGGCCATCGGCTTCGCCGTGTTTGCGCTTACCCGCAGCGCGATCCTGCGCGAGTTTGGTGCGGTGGCGGGCATCGCCATCGGCGCCCTCTTCTTCATCTCGCTGCTGCTCATCCCGCCGGTGCTCAGTTATGCCGCGACGCTCAAGGCACGGCACCTGCGCTACCTCGACAACGCGATGATGGGCCGCTGGCTCGGGCGCCTCGAGCGCTGGTCGCTGCATCACCGCCGCGCCATCTGGATCGTGACCGGTTTGCTGCTGGCCCTGTCCATCGCCGGCATCACGCGGCTGAAAAGCGTGGGCTATATCGTGGACGATCTGCCGAAGACCGATAAGATCTACGCCGACCTCAAATTTTTTGAGAGCCAGTTCGGCGGCGTGATGCCGCTGGAGATCGTGGTGGATGCGAAGAAGAAGCGCGGCCTGCAGCGCGATATCCCGGGCAATATGCGCCGCGTGGATTCGCTGGTGCAATACCTCCGCGGGAAGCCCTATATCGGCCGCACGCTGGCCCTGACCGAGATCGCAAAGTTTGTGCGCCAGGCGTTTTACGATGGCGACAGCAGCACCTACGGGCTGCCTTCCGACTTCGAGCTGCCGGCGCTGAAAGACTATCTCAGTGCCTCGAAAGACACCGGTACCCGCGCGGCCACGCCGGTGTCGCGGCTGCTGCGCACGCTGGTGGACAGCAACAGCCAGCGCGCCCGCATTTCGTCGGCGATGATGGACGTGGGCTCGGCGCGCCTGCCCGGCATCCTCGATAGCGTACAGGCACGCGCAACCGAAATTTTCGACACCTCGAAATACAACGTGCAGATCACCGGTGGCTCGGTAACGTTCCTCGAAGGCAGCCGCTTTATCATCAACGGGCTGCAGGAAAGTATCCTGTGGGCCTTTGCGCTCATTGCGCTGTGCATGCTCTACCTGTTCCGCTCGGGCCGCATCCTGCTCTGCTCGCTGCTGCCCAATGTTATCCCGCTGGTAATCACGGCGGGTGTGATGGGCTGGGCAGGCGTGCCGCTGAAGCCCTCGACGGTGCTGGTTTTCAGCGTGACGCTCGGCATCGCCATCGATATCACCATCCGCTTCCTGGTCAACTACAAGCAAGGCGCGGCCACGGCCGCCGACGTGGAAAAGAACGTGGTGAGCACGATTCATTCCACCGGCCTCAGCATCATTTATACGTCGCTGGTGCTGATCGCGGGCTTTGTGATCTTCTGCTTTTCCGGCTTCGGCGGCACCAAGGCGCTGGGCTGGCTCACCTCCCTCACCCTGGTGGTGGCAACGGTGGCCAACCTGACGCTTTTGCCGGCGCTCCTGCTCTCGCTGCGTCCCCGGAAAACAGATAAGAGCTGAGTACTTTTTATAAAAACCTGATAATTAGCCCGTTCAACGGGTGAAAAGCAGGGCTTGCCGGTAAAAACACCTATCTCAAAAAAAAACTCATCACTTACTAACATTTTTTTAACGTGGCCGTTAAATTCGTGCAACAAAAATGAATGGATTGTTGTCTATTCGTTTTGACTGTCTTCCTGCTCCGACAAACCACATGAGATAAACTGCTTTTACAAGCGCCCGGGCGGGGGACGATGGACCCGATTCAGCTTTTTAGTTTTAAATAAAGTATGCACATGAGAAAATTCCCAATGCTTCTGTTGGGGCTGTCCGTGCTATCCACGCAGCTCCATGCACAGAACCGCACCGTCACCGGCAAGGTGACCGACGAAAGCGGTGCCGCGGTGCCCAATGCATCGGTTACCATTAAAGGAAGCAATCAAGGCACCACCACCGGTGCGGATGGCAGCTTCTCCATCAGTGTTCCCGGCAGTGCCCGCAACCTCGTAGTATCATCAGTAGGCTACGGCATCCAGGAAATCAGCATCAACAACCGTTCAAACGTTACGGTATCGATGCGCGCAGCCGATAACGGCCTCCAGGAGGTTGTCGTTGTGGGTTACCAGCAGCGCAAGAAGCGCGATGAAGCCGGCGCTATTTCGACCATCCGCGCGGCAGACATCCAGAACATCCCTGCTTCCTCCATCGACCGCGTGCTGCAAGGCAAGGCGGCCGGCGTGGTGGTACAGGGCAACAGCGGTCTTCCCGGCGGCGCCGTTACGGTGCGCGTACGCGGCTACGGCTCCATCACATCGGGTAACAACCCGCTCTATGTTGTTGACGGTGTGCAACTGAACACCAACAACACCAACACCTTCACGCAGTCGAACCCGCTGTCGTTCCTCAACCCGAACGACATCGAATCGATCGACGTACTGAAAGACGCCGCCTCCGCCGCCATCTATGGTGCTGCGGCTTCCAACGGTGTGGTGATCATTACCACCAAGAAGGGCAAGGCCGGCAAAACGAAGTTTACCTTCAACACTTACCATGGCACAACGCAGCGACTGCAGAAGCTGGATGTGGTGAACAGCCAGGAATACTTCCAGCTGCGCACCGAGGCTACCGCCAACAACCAGAACCTGCCGGTGACAGACCTTGGCGTTCGTCGCTCTGTACTTTCTACTGATTTCCGCGTTCCGGGAGCACTGTCCTTTACCTCCAAGCAGGTGGATTCTGCAGTAGCTTCCACACCGACTTACGACTGGCAGGACGAAGCCTTCCGCCGTGGCCAGGTTCATAACTATGAGCTGGGCATCAGCGGTGGCAACGAGCGTACTACGTTCCGTCTCTCCGGTAACTACAGCTCACAGGAAGCCATCGTTACGAAGGCAGACTTCGTGCGCTCCGGCCTCAGCTTCAACTTATCCAACAAAGCTACCGACCGCCTGACCGTATCGACCGGTATTAACCTGTCTACGTTCCGCCAGGAAGGTCCTTTCGGTGGTGGCGGCGGCTCCTCGCTCGGCAACATCGCCTTCTCGGCGGCCGGCATCCTGCCGTTCAACCCCATTTACAACCCCGACGGCACCTACTATGGCATGCCCGGTCAGACACCCGCGAACCTGTCGGGTGTACTGAACCAGAATGCAGTTGCAGTGAATGAGCTGAACAAGATCAGCCAGCGTACCAACCAGCTGATCGGCAATGTCCAGGGCGAATACAAGATCTTCGACTGGCTCAGCTTCCGTTCCTACTATTCCCTCGACTACCGCAACGTACAGGGTAACAGCTTCTGGGATCCCCGCACTGCCGACGCCTTTGCGCGCGTGGGCCTCGTGCAGGCTTCCAGCAACTGGAACACCAACTTCCTGACCGACCAGATTCTTTCTGCGCGTCACGACTTCGGTACGAAGCACCACATCGATGGTCTGATCGGCTACGAATACCGCCGCGAGAACTTCAACGATCAGTACTCCTCGGCTGAAAACCTGCCCACGCCGCAGTTTACCACGCTGGGTGCGGCTTCCACGCCGGTAAGCGTTACGGCAAGCACTTCGCAGTTTCGCGCTCAGAGTGTGTTTGCAAGCGCTAACTATAGCTTCATGAGCAAGTACCTCATTGGCGTCACCGCACGCTACGACGGTTCTTCCCGCTTTGGTGCCAACAACCAGTACGGCTTCTTCCCTGCTGTTAAAGTGGGCTGGAACGTTGACCGTGAAGACTTCATGAAGGGCATCGACTGGGTGTCTTCCCTGCGCCTGCGCTACTCCATCGGTAAGGTGGGTAACAACCAGATCTCCAACTTCGCACCGCTGGGACTTTATGGCGGCGGCGCCAACTACGGTGGTCGCTCGGGTCTTGCGTACATCCAGCTTTCCAACCCCGATCTCACGTGGGAATCGAACCACTCTTCGAACTTCGGTGTTGACTTCGGCTTCCTCAACAACCGTGTCTCGGGTAGCGTGGAGGTATACCGCAAGAAGACGACCGACCTGCTGCTTCGTCAGCCGGTTTCCTACACTTCCGGTTTCAGCACGGTTACGAGCAACGTAGGTGAAGTTGAAAACAAAGGTGTTGAACTGACCCTCACCGGTGGCCTCCTGAAGTCGCGCAAGGCAGACGGACTTAACTGGAATCTTACCTTCACTTTTGCGCATAATAAGAGCAAGCTCCTGAAGCTGGCTGGTGATCAGAAAATCCTCACCAACGAAGCTTCCAACCCGATCTCCGGCTTCACCCCGACCTATATCGTAGGCGAAGAGCTGTATGCTGTATACGCAGCTCCCTATGCCGGTGTTAACCCCGCTACCGGTCGCGCCATGTGGATCGACAGCCTGGGCAACTACACTTACCAGATCCAGTCGCCCCGCGATAACCGTGTACTTGGCAGCGAGCTGCCGAAGTTTACCGGTGGTCTCACCAACTCGATCAGCTGGAAGGGCTTTACCCTTGACGTATTCTTCCAGTATGAGTACGGTCGCCTCGTGAACGACGGCCAGGTTTCCTTCCTGTCGGAGGCGAGCGGACGTATCAACTGGCTCCACTCGATCTACGAGAACCGCTGGACGGCCCCTGGTCAGATCACCGACGTGCCCCGCATGAACCTCGCCGCCGAAGTGAAGAGCTCCGGTCAGGGTGGCGGCAGCCGCCTGTGGGTGAAGGGTGACTACATCCGTCTGAAGAACGTAATGCTTTCTTACGACATCCCCTCCAACATCATCCGCCGCGTGAAGATGAGTGGTGTGAAGGTTTACGTTCAGGGTACGAACCTGGCTACCTGGACTGCAGCCCCGAGCTATGACCCTGAATTCCTGGGTGCCGGTACGGGCCAGATTCCGCAGAGCCGCAACGTGACCGTAGGTCTTCAAATTGGTTTTTAATTATTAAGACAGAATCAGCATGAAAAAATATTCGCTTTCTATTGCCCTTGCTGCACTCGTGTCGGCAGGAGCTATCACCGGATGCAAAAAGGCACTCGATGTGGCGCCCACCGAGTCGATCGATGCCAATATCGCACTCTCCACTAAAGAGGGAATTAACGCCGCTGTAAACGGAATTTTCTCCCGCCTGAAAGATGCCCGTCTTTACGGCCGCGACCTGATCGCACTTCCCGAAGTACTGGCTGACAACGGCTATGCGACGAACCGTTCCGGCCGTCTCTTCGCCGAATCGAACAACCAGAACCGTGCGCATTTCACCGATGCCACCTGGCAGCTGCTTTACAAGAACATCAACGAGGCAAACCTGATCCTGGAGAATTCCGGTTCCGCACCGGTAACCGCTTCCGAGCGCTCCTCGATTGAAGGTCAGGCCTACTTTGTACGCGCCCTGTGTCACCTGAACGTTGCGCTGGTATATGCCTATATGCCGGGTGCAGAAGTATCCGGTCAGAGCCAGGGCGGTGTGCCGCTGCTGCTGAAGGGTACCAATACGATCGCCGGTGCACTTGCATCGGTTCCGGGTCGTGCCCCGATCGATACGGTGTATGCGCAGATCGTTCGCGACTTCGAAGCGGCCAATGCACGCCTGACACTTAGCGGCGTTTCCCCGTTCACGTTTCCGAACTACGCCAGCAAGCAGGCCGCCCAGGCCATGCTCTCGCGCGTGAACCTGTATCGGAAGAACTATTCGGAAGCCAAGCGCTGGTCGGATTCCTCGATCACGAATTCAGGTTCCCGTCTGACGAGCGGCAGTGCCTATGTCACCAACTGGCGCAACGCCACTCACGGCGAGACCCTGTTCCAGGTGGCATTTGTCAACAACAACGAGAATATCGGTGTGAACGAGTCGCTGCAAACCACATTTACTACGCTCAACGCACCGGGTGGTACCACTACTACCGGCTTCGGAGATGTGGTTGCATCGCTCTTCATGCTCGATAGCCTGGGTATTACACTGAATGGCGGCAACAACGTTACCAATTACAAGACCGCAGCCGCTACGATCGCTTCGCGCTCCTCGGACGTACGCAACCAGCTTTACGAGCCTGGCACTGCCGGTCGCGGCAAGCCCTATGTGGAGGTAACGAAATACATCGGCAAAAACGGCTTTGTCAACCTTGACAATGCACCGGTAATCCGCATCGCAGAGGTATACCTGAACCGCGCCGAAGCACAGGCCACACCTGGTTCCCCGGTGTTTGACCAAGCTGCTGCACTGGTTGATCTGAACAAGATCCTGGTTGCGCGCGGTCTTCCCGCCGTTGCCCTCGCCGGATCGGCACTTCTGGACGAGATCGGTCGCCAGCGTCGTATTGAGCTTGCCTTCGAAGGCCATCGCCTTTGGGATCTCAAGCGCACCCGCCGCGATATCATGAAGGCCCCGGTGTTCACCGGCGGTGACGTTCCCTTCATCGATACGCGTATCCTCGCCCCGATCCCGACCCAGGAAATCCAGGTAAACCCGAACATCAAACAAAACGCAGGCTACTAAACTGATCATATGAAGAAAACACAAGTAGGCTTACTGGCCCTGGCAATCACCGTCGGTCTGTTTAGCTGTATCAAGAAAGAAACGGTGACATTCCAGGATTCCCTGGTGGAATTCGATGCGGCCGTGCTCAATACCAACAATGCTTATACACCTGGTAAAGATGCCACGCTTGGTCGTCTCGCCAACCCCCTCGACAGCATCGCCTTCCCGATCCTGACCCGCCAGCCCGCCATCGGCCGCGCGGTTACCGGCTCCGATGCCAACATTACCCGCACTTCCGGTAGTGTGCGGCTCCGCGTGAATCTGGTAGGTGCTACCCGCAAGTCGCCGACGGAAGTAACGTATACGACGATGTCCAAGTCCGACTACACGCTCATCGGCGTTCCGTCGAACACGAACGGGCAAGCCACCGCCGGTACGCATTACGGCACCCTGAACGGGAAGTTCACCATTCCTGCCGACAGCAGCTGGGGTTATCTCGACGTGCCGATCACCGACCCGGGCGTGAGCTCCACAACGGCACAGGAAGTCGTGTTCCGCCTCACCGGCGGTACCGATGTGCGCCCCAACCGTAACTACTCGATCGTGGGCATCCGCATCGCCCAGAACTAAGAGTGGTTTGCGCTAACAACGTGTGTTATTGCCTCTGAATACATTCCGGTTATCGCAAAAGAAGGCTGCCCTCGGGCAGCCTTCTTCTTTTCAGTTACGCAGGAAAATTATTTCAGCACTTCGGCAAGCTTTTGTTCCAGGGCCGGCCCGCGCAGGTCGGTGGCCACTACAGTGCCCGACGGGTCTACCAGTACATTAAAAGGAATAGAGTTGAATCCGTAAGTGCTTACGGCCTTACTGTTCCAGAAGGCAAGGTCGCTGACATGGGTCCAGGTGAGCCCGTCCTGGCGGATGGCTTTTGTCCAGGCTCCTTTTTCCTCGTCGAGCGAAACGCCCAGGATCGTGAAGTTCCTGTTCCTGAATTTATTGAAGGCAGCTACTACGTTGGGATTTTCGAGGCGGCAGGGGCGGCACCAGGAGGCCCAGAAGTCGATGAGGAGCCATTTGCCGCGGAAGGAAGATACCGGTACGGGTTTGCCGGTGCTGTCGTTAAGCGCCAGCTCGGGTGCGGGTTTGTTGAGCAGCGCCGAAGCACCGGCGGCTGCCGGCTCCGTGCTTCCTTTTTTCACTTCACCTTCAACGGATGCCCGCAGCTGCGCCAGGCCCTTGTGCTCACCGAAGCGTGCGGCAGTGGCGTTCACCAGCTGCAGCAGTTCGTCGTTGCTCAGGTCGGGCAGGCCGAGCCGCGTGCCGCGTGCCAGCTGCAAATAGGTGCCGAGCGCATACACCGCCACCGTGGGGCTGGGACTGTTCTTTACCAGCTGCAGGGTGTAATTGCGGAACTCATTGGCTACTCCCTGTGCACGCCCGCGCAACGGCGCCAGCGTACTGTCCGACACGCTGGCATTGCGCAGCGAATCGCCCTGGCCGATGAGGGCTTCCATCAGGGGCAGCTTGCTGTTGATCGTGTCGGTGTACACCTGCAACGCGACGCTGGCGGCAGATCCTTTCACCGCATAGGATGGTGTTCCTGACGTGCTGGCGCTGACCGTGATCTGCGGGGCATCGTTCACCACTTTGGCAAAGGGTGCCTCGTTGCCCTGGCTGCGCAGCAGGTAGAGATTTTCCTCCAGGCGGCTGCCTTCGAGGCTGAAGCGGCCATTGGCATCCGCCTTCGCCGAATCGACGATCACGGGAACGCGTGCGTCCATCTTGGCTTCGAGCAGGTAAACCGTCTGGCCGGCGCCGCCCTTCAGCGTGCCGTCGACGGTGAAATTATTGTTTTCTTTATGCTTGCAGGCGGCCACCAGGAACAGCAGCGCGGCCGGGAGCAGGGTTCGATTCATGCGGCAAAGGTAGGACGGAGATGTATGATGTCGGATGGCTGATGTCCGATTTACAGCAGGCCACAGCATTCAGGATTCACGAATGCCGTTTCATGAAAAGCCCCGGCGGGAGACGCCAGGGCCGTTGTGTTATTGCACATGAGAATATCTAGAGGTCGGCCTTCCTGAGCGTGCGCGGGATCTTCAGCTCGATCGTTTCGGTCTTGCCGTTGCGCAGAACCTGGAAGGTGAGGGCACTGCCCTGGCGCAGCCGCGTAGCAATGCGCTTCAGTTCGTCGGTGCTCTCGATGGTGTCGTCATCCACCTTGGTGATGATGTCGTCTTTTTTGAGACCGGCTTTCGCGGCATGCGAGTCTTCATCCACATCGGTGATCTTCACACCTTTGCCGTCTTCTGTGTCCTGGATGGAAATGCCAAGGCGCGGGCGGCCCATGCCTATCGTGTAAAAGTTGCCGGGAGCCGAAGGCGGCATCGGGGTCTCCACATGCACGTTGAAGTCGTTCATGTTGAAGTAGCGCGAAGGCGCCAGGTTACCGAAAGTGCTCATGCCTTTCCACTTGCTGAGCTCTGCGGTCAGCACCTGCTCTTTGCCGTCGCGCAGGATCGTGATGGCCACCTTGTCGCCGGGCTTATGGGCGCGGATGGCCTTGGCCACGTCGCCGTCTTCCCTGATCACTTCCTTGTCGATCTTCGTAATGATATCGCCTTCCTTGATACCAGCTTTCTCAGCAGCGCTTTCCTTCGTGAGGGAAGCAACGCGGGCGCCGTTTTCGGTGAGATCGGTTACCACGCCGAGCATGGCGCGCTTTTCGTCTTCCTGGAAGAAGGTGTGCCCGTCCTCGTCGTCGCTGAACACCCAGGTGTTGCGGCCGCCGATGCCATTAATGCTCACGTGGCGACCCTTTTTGATGGTGTTCACGTTCACGTTGACGTCGGAGCTCTTGTCGGCATCCTTGCCGTTCACCGTTACCTTATCGCCTTTAATGCGGATCACGGTTTCCTCGTCCATGTTGCCATCACGGGTGATCACGATGGTCTGCACATCCTTTTCCTTTTTGTCAGCCTTCTTAGGCTGCGCATAGGCGGGCAGCGCTACCAGCGCCCCGGCCACCACACACATCTGGATAAAATATCGTTTCATAAGTTATTTGTTAGCTACGTTGAGTTTCGTAGATCAAATATAAGTTGCCTTTTTGAATTACGAAGCTTTTCGCATTGTTAAAATGTGTTAAACTCCGAAATACTTCGTAAAACACGTAAAACCACTTAGGGCGCCAAGAATACGCGGAAAACACGGAATGGTTTTTAAGCAACAAGGGGCCCATTGGCCCCTTGTCTTATCTGCGTATTTTTTGCGGGCTACACTTTCGCCCGCACCGCGTCGATAACGGCCTGCAGGTTCGATACGTCCTGGCCACCCGCGGTAGCAAGGCCTTTCTGGCCGCCGCCACCGCCTTTGATCAGCGGCGCAACTACCTGCTTGATCAGCGTGCCGGCGTCGAGGCCTTTGCTGCTCACCAGCGCATCGTCGAAGGCGATAGCTACGGACGCCTTTCCTTCGATGTTCGCCGCCAGCACCACGGCTGCATTGGCGAGCTGACCTTTGATGTCAAAGGCAAGCTTCTTGAGACCGTCGGCATTGGCTACCGAAACTATCTTGCCGATAAAGGTGGCACCATTCACTTCTTCTTTCTGCTGCAGCAGGCTGTCGCGGAGGCCGTTGAGCTGCGCCTGCTGGAATTTCTCCACCTGCTTCTGCAGTGAGTTGTTCTCCTCCTGCAGGGAACTGATGGCCTTCACCAGGTCTTTGGGCGATTTCAGCGCTTCCTTCACGGCCTGCAACTGTTGCAACTGCTCGTTTACATAACGCTCGGCGGCCGCACCGCACACGGCTTCCACACGGCGAACGCCGGCAGCCACCGCGCCTTCGGAAGTGATTTTGAAGAGTCCGAGCTCTCCGGTATTACCCACGTGGGTGCCGCCACAAAGTTCCACCGAATAGTTCGGGTCGATGGTCACCACGCGCACCGTGTCGCCGTACTTCTCACCGAAGAGGGCCATGGCGCCCAGCTTCAGGGCTTCGTCCTTGGGCATTTGCCTGATCACAACGGGGATATTCTCCCGGATCTTTTCATTGACGATCGCTTCTACCTGCGCGATTTCTTCGTCGGTCATTTTCGCGAAATGCGAGAAGTCGAAGCGGAGATAGTCGGCATTTACAAGCGAGCCCTTTTGCGCTACGTGGGTGCCGAGCACGCGGCGGAGCGCGGCATGGAGCAGGTGCGTGGCGCTGTGGTGCAGGGCCGTTTTCTGGCGCTTGTCGCCATCCACCTTTGCTGTGAACTCGCCGCCCAGCTGGGCCGGAAGGCTGTCGGTAAAGTGGATGATGAGATCGTTCTCTTTCTTCGTATCGATGATGCGGATGCGCTGGTCGCCGGAAATGAGGATACCGGTATCGCCCACCTGGCCCCCGCTCTCAGCATAGAAAGGTGTGCGGTCGAGCACAAGCTGGAAGCTTTCCTTTCCCTTCGCTTTCACCTGGCGGTAGCGCAGGATGTTGGCTTTCGTTTCCAGTGAATCATAACCCACAAACAATGAGTTATTGATGCCTTCGTTCACCGTGATCCAATCGCTGGCATCCACGGCGCGGTCCTTACGGCCGCGATCCTGCTGGTTCCTGCGCTCGGCCTCGTATTCGGCTTCATTGATGGAAATGTTTTTTTCTGAAGCGATGAGGCGCGACAGGTCGAACGGGAAGCCGTAGGTATCGTGTAGCTCAAAAGCCTCGGCACCGGTGATCTGCCCGCGGGCCAGCAGGTCGTCGATGCGGCGCAGGCCCTTTTCCAGCGTTCGCAGGAAGGACTCTTCTTCTTCGCGGATAACGCGGGCCACAAAGGCCTGCTGCGCTGCCAGCTCGGGAAACACGTTGGCAAACTGCCCGGCCAGCACCGGCACCAGCTGGTGCAGCAGCGGCTGCTTGTAGTCGAGGTAGGAATAATAATAGCGAACGGCGCGGCGCAGGATGCGGCGGATGACATAGCCGGCGCCGCCGTTGTCCGGCAGCTGGCCGTCGGCCACGGTAAAGGATACCGCGCGGATGTGATCGCTCAGCACGCGGAAGGCGATATCGCTCTTGCCGGTGTCGGAGCCTTCGTATTTTTTGCCGGTGATCTTTTCGATGGCGGCGATGGTGCCGGTAAACACATCGGTGTCGTAGTTGCTCTGCTTTTGCTGCAGCACGCGCACAAGACGCTCGAAGCCCATGCCGGTGTCTACGTGGCGGGCGGGGAGGGGCTGCAGGGAGCCGTCCTTGGTGCGGTTGAACTGGATAAATACGTTGTTCCAGATCTCGATCACCTGCGGGTGGTCGGCGTTGACCAGTGTCTTGCCATCTACCTGGGCGCGCTCGGCGTCTACACGGGTATCCACGTGGATCTCGGTGCAGGGGCCGCAGGGACCCGTATCGCCCATTTCCCAGAAGTTGTCTTTTTTATTACCGAGGAGAATACGATCGGGGGAGATCCATTTTTTCCATTCGGCTGCAGCTTCGTCATCCGCAGGAATCCCTTCGGAAGCATCGCCTTCAAAAACTGTCACGTACATGCGGTCTTCGGGAATGCCGAAAACTTTGGTGAGCAGTTCCCAGCTCCATTCGATCGCTTCCTTTTTGAAGTAGTCGCCAAAGCTCCAGTTGCCCAGCATCTCGAAGAGCGTATGGTGATAGGTATCCACGCCCACTTCTTCCAGGTCGTTGTGCTTGCCGCTGACGCGGAGGCACTTCTGGGTGTCGGCCACCCGCGGGTTGGGCGCGGTTTTGTTGCCGAGAAAGTAGTCCTTGAACTGGTTCATGCCGGCATTGGTGAACATCAGGGTCGGGTCGTTCTTCACCACCACGGGTGCGGAGGGCACGATGGCGTGGCCTTTCTGTGCGAAAAAATCCAGGAAGGCCTGGCGTATCTGCGAGCTGGTCATCATTTCTGAAACAATAAATGTTGAGGTTTTCCTGCCGAAGCAGGTAAATTTGTTGGCATCCCCGGCGGTAGCGCCGGGGCCGCCAAAGGTAACGAAACGCTCCCGACGCCGCGCAGCCTCCGGCCGCCGCCGCCATGCGCGGCTGCGGGTTTACGGTTGACGGGTCATGCATCCAACCTCCATGAAGAAAATCAAATATTACTATAACACCCATACCCTCCGCTACGAGAAGCTGGTGACGCCGCTGCGGGTAAAGCTGCTGCGCCTCTTCAGCTTCATGGCCGTGTCGCTGGTAACGGGGGCGCTCATTGCCTGGGCGGCCTTCCGCTTCCTGGGCTCGCCGGGAGAGAAGCTGCTGCGGATCGAAAACCAGCGCCTTCGCGGCAACTACGACGACCTTGACCGCCAGCTCGATGACCTTCGCCTGAAGATGGCGGAGCTGGAGCGCCGCGACAACAATGTTTACCGTTCCATCTTCGAGGCCACGCCCATCCCCGACAGCGCCCGTGCCGAGGTCATCGCCGCCCAGCAGGAGGTTGCCCGCGTGGAGCGGATGGACAATGCTCAACTCATTGCCTCGGTTCAATCCATCATCGGCAATCTCAAAAAGCGCATTGCAGTGCAGGGCAAATCCTACGAGGAGCTGGGTGTGCTGGTCAAGAACAAGGAAAAGCTGCTGGCGGCCACCCCTGCGATCCAGCCGGTGAGCAATAAGGATCTCGACCGTATTGCCTCAGGCTTCGGTGTTCGCATCGACCCTATTTACAAAACGCCCAAGATGCACGCGGGTCTCGACTTTACGGCGCCGCAGGGCACGCCCATCTATGCCACCGCCGACGGCCGCGTAACGGTGGCCGGCAACGAGAACGACGGCTATGGCAACCACGTGGAGATCGACCACGGCTATGGCTACGAAACCCTTTATGGACATATGGTGCGGGTAAAGGCGCGCCGCGGCGAGCAGGTAAAGCGCGGCGAAATCATCGGTTACGTTGGATCCACCGGCAAAAGCACCGGTCCGCACTGCCACTACGAAGTGCACAAGAACGGCCGCAAGCTCGACCCCATCTACTTCTTCTACAACGACCTCAGCCCGGCGCAGTTTGACGCGATGCTGAAACGCGCGCAGGCGAGCAACCAGAGCTTTGATTAGCGCCGCAGGCGGCGGGAGAGAAAGAACGCAGATCTTTTATGATGGTTATGATTCACGCAGCCTTCGACTACGCTCAGGATGACAACTTCGCCTACGCTCAGGCTGACCATGTCATGGTGAGCTTGCCGAACCATGCCGGCGTCAGCCAATCATAATAAATCATAACCGATCTGCGTATTCCGCCTGCGGAATCAGTGTTCTTTCGCTCCATGGCCCGCGCCCGTATCTTTGTCTCCGATGGATAAGGACCAATTCCAGTTTGCCTTTGATTTCTTCGGGGAGCCTGAAAAGCCCGCGGAGCAACCACCGGGTAGTGATGCGCCGGCGCCGGAGCAGCTGGCCGATGCGCCGCTCCCGATCGCGGATTCCGAAGAAACGCCGGAGGTGCATTTCCCGGAGCCGATCGAGTTGCCCACGCTGGACATCCCTTCGGAGTTTCTTTCCGGGGCGCCCGTTGCGGGCGAGGCGCCGCGAGCCAGGAGCAAGCGCGGGCGCAAAAGCCAGAAAGCAATGGCCGAAGAAGTAGCTAATGTGCAGGTGCCGCCCGACGAAGAGCTCAATAAGAAGCAGTATTACGGAATCACGGAGGTGGCCGCCATGTTCGGGGTCAACGCCTCGTTGCTGCGCTACTGGGAGAGTGCCTTTGGCATGCAGCTGCGCAAGAACCGCAAGGGCGACCGCTTTTTCACCCCGCAGGACATCCGCACCGTGCAGCTCATTCACGACCTGCTGCGCCGCCGTAAGTTCACCATCGACGGTGCGCGCGACTTCCTTCGTAAAAACAAGGGCGCCGATCAGCGCTACGAGCTTATCCAGTCGCTGCAGCGTGTGCGCAAGTTCCTGGTGGAGCTGAAAGCGCAGTTATAGTGTGCTAGTGGGGGAGTTTGCTAGTACTTTGTCGTTACCGACATTCACTAGCCCACCAGCAGACTAGCTCACTAGCAAACTCTTAGCACATTCTTCACAGCATGCAACCGGGCCGCAAGCGACCGCGTCCTATATTTGACAAAACCGGTAGACTAATCATGAAAACATTCCTGCTCGCCTTTTCGCTGCTGGCCGCCACGGCCGCTTTTGCCCAGGCGCCCGAGGTTAGCCGTGACGCCGAAAACGGATCGAAAGTGCTCAAGGGCTTTATCCCGAAAGAAATGTTGGCCACCGATACGGCCTTTGCCTGGTACGGCAGCGGCATCAAGAGCTTTGCGCCCAATCCGGAAGCGCTGGCGACCCTTACCAAGTATAAGAACGACGTCTATATTCTTGCCTTTGGCGGCACCTGGTGTGAGGACACCCACCAGATCCTGCCCAAAATGATGGCTACCTTCCAGGCCGCAGGCCTGCCCGAGGATCATGTGACGCTGCTGGGGGTTGACCGTCAGAAAAAGACGATCCAGCACCTGTCGGAGATCTTCGGCGTCACCAGCGTGCCCACTTTTATCGTTTTGAAGAACGGGAAGGAGGTCGGCCGTATTGTCGAGTTCGGCAAAACCGGGCTACCGGAGCGTGAGATCGGGACTATTGTAAATGAAGCTTTTAAGAAATAGTTGCTCTGCAAAATCAGGAAAGGCGCCCAACGGGCGTCTTTTTTTTGCGACTGCACTTAACTTCGTCGGAATCTTTTTTACCCAAAACCTCCGATATGCAAAAATTTTACTCCAGATTTCTTGCCGTTTTATGCTGTGTGCTCGCCGGGCTTTCGGCCGGAGCGCAGGTTAGCGTAGCGGCCACTGTTGGCACCGCTACCGGCACCTACACCACCCTGAAAGGCGCTTTCGACGCGATCAACAACGGAACCCATAAGGGCGCCATCACGATCACCATCTCCGGCAACACCACCGAAGCCGTAAAAGACAGCCTCGGGCCCAGCAGCGGCGCGGCGTCTTACACCTCGGTGCTCATCAAGCCCGCAGCGGGCACCAACCCGGTGATCACTTCCGCTTCCGCGAACTTTATCACGCCCCTGATCGAGCTGGTGGGCGCCACCAATGTCACCATCGACGGCTCCAACACGGTTGGCGGCACTACCAAGGACCTGACCATCTTCAACGCCGATACGCTGAACGCCGCGATCCGGGTCGCAGGTGGTTCCAGCAACAACATCGTCCGTAACACGGTACTGAAGGGTTCTCCCAACGGTTTCGGCGTGCTTACGGTTTCCACCTCTACCGCGGCTACCGGAAACAACAACAACCTCTTCGAGAACAACGACATCACCCGCGGCTCCACGTTGCGTATGCCGCTGATCGGGGTTTATAACACCGGTACCTCGGGCAAGCCCAACAGCAATAACATCTACCGCAACAACCGGGTCTTCGACTTTTCTACCTACGGCTTCCTGGATGGCAACGGCGGTCTCGGCTACTCCAACAACACCCTGATCGAGCGCAACGAGATCTTCCAGACCGTAGCAGGCGTAGGCAATGTTTTCGGCATCCAGACCAATTACGTCTCGGGCATTACCAACATGACCATTTCCCGCAACTACATCCACGATCTGAAGAACAACACCCCTGCCCCCGGCAGCACTTCGCTGGGAGTGGTGGGTATCGACCTGTTTGACGTTACCTCCGCGACGCTTGTCAACAATATGATCCTGCTCGACAACGCTGCCGCCACTTCGCTCCGCGGCATCGCCCAGGAGTCGGACGGCACCACTGTCAACATCTATAACAACACGGTACTGATCACCGGAACGGCTGCTAATGCGAACGGCTCCTTTGCCTTCCTGAAGAACTATACCAGCACCAACGACATCTTACGCAACAACATCTTCGTGAACCGCCGCACCTCCTCGGGCACCGGTAAGCAGTATGCAATCCTGCTCACCTCGCCTACTACGAGCAATATCGCGGTTTCGTCCAACTACAACCTGCTGTACAGCGCCGGCAACGCGAACAATGTACTCGCCAGCCGTGGTAATACCAGCGGCAGTACCGATTATGCTACGCTGGCCGCCTGGCAGACTGCCACCGGGCAGGACGCCAACTCCATCAGCGTTGACCCGCTGTTCGTATCGGCAACCGACCTCCACCTGCAGCCCGTTGCAGCAAACTCGGCAATCGACAACAAAGGAACACCCCTGCCTTCCGTTACGGTTGACTACGACGGTGATGTTCGCAACGCGACGACACCGGATATCGGCGCCGATGAATTCACGGTTGTAGCCAATGCCATCGCTTCGGTAAATGCAGAAGTGATCTCTTCGGCCCTGTGGCCCAGTACCGTTCGCGAAGAGGCCCGCCTCCGCGTGGTATCGCGCCAGGTTATGAGCATCCGCTGGACCATCACCGATGCCGCCGGACGCACCGTGCGCAACTTCACCCAGCAGGCACAGGCTGGCGAGAACTTCCTGCCCCTGCAACTGGGTAGCCTCCAGGCCGGTGCTTACAATATCACCGGCGTGTCGTCGAAGGGCGGCAAGCTGAACCTGCGCTTCGTAAAGCTTTAAGGAATTCAGCCTCCCATAAAAAAAGATCCCGCTCCATGGAGCGGGATCTTTTTTTATGGTTGTCGCTCAGGGCTGCACCGCGATCTGGATGCCGAGTTCCTCCATGCGCCGGAGCACAAAGAAGTTAACCGACTGACGCAGCGCCACAAACCGGTCGTTGGGGATCGCCCTGGTGAAATACTCAACCGTAGCTACGATGGTGTTGGGACGGATATCGCTGAGAGCTACCGTGAAGTTCTGCACGTCTGCCTGTTCTTTCAGGAAGCCGCGCAGGTCCTGCAGCAACTGTTCGGCGCGGGCGGGCGGGGTATGCACGTGCAGGTTAAGCTCGGTGAAGCCGCGCAGCTGCGTGCGGAGGGAAACGTTGTCGAGGATGGAATCCACCATCTGTTTATTGGGCACGGTCACATAGCTTTTGTCGGCGGTGCGGATGCGGGTGCTGCGCAGGCCGATGCGCTCCACGTTTCCGGCAACAGTTTGCACTTTCACGAAGTCGCCGATCGTAAAAGGCTTGTCGAAAAAAATGACAAAGGAGGCGATGAGGTTTTCGAGGCTTTCCCGCAGGGCGAGGGCAATGGCCGCACCCACGATCGAAAGTCCCGTAAGCAGCGTGCTGATGTTGTACCCGAAGGAAAAGCGCAGGATGAGCATGCCGCCCACGATGATGACGATGACCTTGAGAAAGTCGCGGAAGAACACGATGAGCTGGTATTCGCTCTGCGCCGGCTGCCCCGCGCGTTGCTGCTGCAACAGCACCGCGATGAAGTCGATGCTGCGCAGGATGAGCCAGATAAAGGCCCCGATCTGGAGCAGGATGGCAAGCGCCAGCAGCACCGAGTGCAACTTGTATTTATACAATTCGATGTCGAGCTGCTGCGGGAAATGCAGGCGGTACAGGGTAACGATCGAAACCGTAATGACGAGGAAGATGCCGAGCGGCGGGATCACCAGGTCAACGAATGTTTTGGTGTCGAAGTTGGGCCAGATGCGCGAAAAGGCGCGGCACAGCAGTGAGGCAATGGTGCGTGAAAACACCTTTTTCAGGAAGAAAACGAACAGGATGATGCCGAGTGTCCAGAGGTACGCGCCGATAGTGTTGTTCCCAATGACGTAATGAAAAAACTCACGCATGGCGCAAAGCTAATGCGGTAATGCGGTAATGCGGTAATGCGGTAATGCGGTTACCAATAGACCAATTAACTAATAGACCGGGCCTTACGCGGCATCAATAACCAATACGGTAAATAGAAACCGAATCTTTTCCAAGGGCGAACAGTTTGCCGTTGCCGACGAGATAACGTTGGAAGCCGCCGAAGGAGGAGGGGAACTGGTATTGCCGCTGGAGGTAGGTGCCCGTGTTGAAAAGCACGAGCGCGCCTTCGCTCACACCAACGAGCTGGCGGTCAAGCACCTGGAAGGAGCGCCAGCTTTGTGCCGGGAATTTTTTCTGCAGCGTGCCGTAGTAATCGAAGCGCAGCACACCGGCCTTCGGGTCGAAGAGATAAACCGAGTTATCCTGGTCAACGATCTTTTCGGGCTGAAAAGGGTAGCCGAGCAGCTGGCGCAGGTCGGGCGTGCTTTGCAGCTGGCGGCCGCTCTCATCGAGCTTTTTGAGCTTGTTTTCCACGGCGTCAAATACCCAGATATTGTTGTCGTAGGAAGTGGCTGCGGCGGAAGCCTGGGCGATGCCCTGGCGGCGCAGGTCGAGCACCGACTTCTGCGCGAGAAAGCGATCAAGCAGCACAACGGTAGAGAAATCCTTGTAGAAAAGCAGCGGCCGCAGGGGGTTGCTGACGTCAAGGCCTTCGATGCGGCCAAAGCGGCGCACGTTGTTGAACACCGCGATCGAGTCGCCGGCAGGGCCGTACTTTTTCAGGAGCCCGCCCGGGGTAAGCAGGTACAGGTTGTCGAGCTGGTCAACGGCGAAGTCGGTGGCGGCTACCGGGACGGTTCTTAGCAGCCGGAAGGAATCCTGGGCTTTTGCATTTGCCGATGCGAACAGCAACGACAAGGTCATCGCGAGCGCAGCGAAGCAAACCACCCATTTACGCAGAGGGATTGAAGCATGAAAAAGCCTGGAGCTTAAGCCCTTTTTCCTCCGATCCGTCATAAGATCGGGGAGTTTGCTTCGCTTTGCCCGCGATGACGGCCTCCGGCCGTCGGCTTCGCGCGCTGTCATCCTCTTACAATTTTATGATCCATGCCGGTATACGATTTCAGTGTCAGCTCGCTTCCGTCAAACACCGCGTAGGTAAAATAGATCACCCAATCGCCGAGGTTGACATAGCGGCTTTCTTCAGATAGACGATAATCGATGGGCAGGTGTCTATGGCCAAAGATGAAATAGTCCACTTTTTTTTGCTGCAGCACCTCCTTACTGTAGGTGATGAGCCATTCGTTTTCGGCGCCGTGGAAGACCTCTTCGGCGTGCTCGCCGCCGCGACTTTTGCGGCTGAAGTAGTCGGCGAGTCCGATGCCGATTCGCGGAGGCAGGATGCCGAAGCACCATTGGGCCACCGGGTTGCGGAACAGCTTCTTGAGGGCCTTATAGCCGTGGTCGCCGGGACCGAGCCCGTCTCCGTGCGCTACGTGGAAGAGCCGGTCGTTGAAGGTGAATTCCGTAGGGCCGTAATACACGGGAGTGTTGAGCTCTTTCTGGAAATAGTCGCGCATCCACATATCGTGGTTACCGACGAAGAAGTGAACGGGGATGCCGCTGTCGGTGATCTCGGCCCACTTGCCCAGCAGGCGGGTGTAGCCCTTGGGCACCACGTGCTTGTATTCGTACCAGAAGTCGAAGACATCGCCGACGATGAAGATGGCCGCCGCGTCGTGCCGGGCTTCGTCGAGAAAGCGCACGATGAGGCGCTCGCGCTCGAGGCTGCGCGCCGGGTCGGGGGCGCCCAGGTGGAAGTCAGACAGGAAATAAACTTTTTTCCCGGGAGGCAGTTGCATGCGCAAGGTTAAGAAGATGCGCCGAGATCGTCAACCAGGAAGAGGTAAACCTCCTTGGGGCCGTGGACGCCGGTCACCAGTGTTTTTTCAATATCCGCGGTGCGGCTGGGGCCGGTCGCGAAGGAGATCTGTGATGGCAGGCGGCCCTCGTAGCGCTTCTGCAACAGGGCAATGGCGTCGCCGAGGTCATACACCAGCTGCGAAGCATAGGCCACGCACACGTGCACCGGCGCGTATACCGAAGGGATGCGGCCGCCGTTGCGCGCGCTCAGCACGATGGTGCCGGTGCGCGCCACGAGCGCTTCGCAATCGGTAATCGAGGCGTCGCAGGTCACGATGTCGTCGGTCCAGAACTGCTCCGGAACCAAGCCGCGCCACTTTTGCTCGGAGGTATAGATCCTGGTCCACTCCTGCTTTTTACGCAGGGCTTCGAGCTGAACGTAGAGCTCCGTTTCGTTAAGACAAAAAGCGAATTTCCCCTGCAGCTTGGTGAATTCTTCAGCAAAGGTGACTACGATATCGTCGTCGGGCCGGGGCTGCACCACCGGGTCATTGCCTTCGCTTTTCGGAAAAGGAATTGGCGTTGAGTGTGTCAACGCCAATCGGATTTTCTTGAAAATATTGTTTTTCGAGCCACTCATTTGGACGTGGGTTGCTGGTTCATAATACCCGGATCGTAGGGCGGAACGCCTTCCGAGATGCCTCCTTCGGGAGCGCTTTCGATGCCTTCGTCGGCGATGGGCTTGTGCACTTCAAAGGGGCGGGGGCCGATGAGGGACTCCACGTCGCTCTGGAAGAGCACTTCCTTGTCGAGCAGGGCCTCGGCAAGCTTTTCCACGTCGCCCTTCTTTTCGGTAAGCAGGTTTTTCGTGCGCACGTAAGCCTCGTCGATCAGCTTGCGCACTTCCTCGTCGATGATCTTGGCGGTCTCATCCGAGTACGGCTTCTGGAAGGAGCCTTCGTTCTGCGGGTCGTAGAAGGAAACGTTGCCCACCTTCGGGTTCATACCGTAGATGCTCACCATCGAGTAGGCGATACGGGTGATCTGCTGGAGGTCGTTCTGGGCGCCGGTGGAGATCTTGCCGAAGAAGATTTCTTCCGAGGCGCGTCCGCCGAGCGTCATGCAGATCTGGTCGCCCAGCTGGTCGGTATTGTAGAGGTATTGCTCTTTGGGCGTATACTGGGCATAGCCGAGGGCCGCGGTGCCGCGGGGTACAATCGTCACCTTCAGCAGCGGGTAAGCGTGCTCGAGGTACCAGCCGCAGATGGCGTGGCCGGCCTCGTGGTAGGCGATGATGCGCTTTTCTTCGGGGGAGATGATCTTGTTCTTCTTCTCAAGGCCGCCGATCACGCGGTCAACGGCGTCCTGGAAGTCGCCCATATCCACGGCGTTCTTGCCTTTGCGGGCGGCGATGAGCGCGGCTTCGTTGCACACGTTGGCGATGTCGGCGCCGGCAAAACCGGGTGTCTGCTCAGCCAGCTTGTGGATGTCAACCTTTTCCGAAACCTTGATGGGCTTCAGGTGCACTTTGAAGATCGCTTCGCGGCCTTTTACGTCGGGTTTGTCGATCGACACCTGGCGGTCGAAGCGGCCGGGGCGGAGCAGGGCCGTGTCGAGCACGTCGGGGCGGTTGGTGGCAGCCAGCACGATAATGCCGGAGTCGGTACCGAAGCCGTCCATCTCCACCAGCAGCTGGTTGAGGGTCGACTCGCGCTCGTCGTTCGACATCATCATGTTCTTGCCGCGGGCGCGGCCGATGGCGTCGATCTCATCGATAAAGATGACGCAGGGTGCTTTCTCCCGGGCCTGGCGGAAGAGGTCGCGCACGCGGGAGGCACCCACGCCCACGAACATTTCCACGAAGTCGGAGCCCGACAGCGAGAAGAAGGGCACCTGTGCCTCGCCGGCCATGGCCTTGGCGAGCAGGGTCTTGCCCGTACCCGGAGGGCCTACGAGCAGGGCGCCCTTGGGGATCTTACCGCCGAGGGACGTATATTTTTTGGGGTTGCGGAGGAAGTCGACGATCTCCATCACTTCCACCTTGGCTTCATCGAGGCCGGCCACGTCGGCAAAGGTGATGTTGACACGCGTGCCTTTTTCAAACAGGGTGGCTTTGCTTTTGCCGATGTTGAAGATGCCGCCGGGGCCGCCGCCGGTGCCGGCGCCGCCGCCCATCTTGCGCATCAGGAGGATCCAGATGCCGATGAAGAGGAGCACGGGCAGCACGAAGGAGGTGAAGGGCTGCAGCCAGTTCGTTTCGTTTTCAACGTCCGACTTCGGACGGTTGGCTTCGGGGATCTTGGCTGCGGTGTAATATTCCTCGAGTTCCTTGCGGACGTTCTCGTTGGAAGCGGTTTTGAAGTATACGTGCGGGCCTTCTTCGCTCACGCGGCCTTTCACGTATTCGGGGATGGCGTCTTTTTTCAGCCACACCCGCACCATATCGCGGTTGTTGACCACCACGTACTTATCCACCTGACCTTTGGCCACCATCACCTTGAACTGGTCGAGCGTAACCCGGCCGTTGGAGCTGAAGGAAGGACTCAGGAAGTTAAAGCCGATGACGAGGGCGAGGATGAGTGCATAGACCCAGTAGATGCTGAAGCGGGGGCCTTTGCGGGGTGTGTTGTCGTTGGGGCCGCCGGGGCGTCCGGGCAGGCGGGGAATGCGGTTCTTGCTGTCCTTATTATACGGTTCTTGTGCCATGGTTCAATTGTAAAGGATCTTCTCTTGATTCGTTAATCGTCGTTGGGTTCGCTCAGGAAGCATGCTCCTGCAGCACGGCATCGCTCCACATTTCTTCCAGGCGGTAGAACTTGCGGGTTTCCGGATTCATCACGTGCACCACGATGTTCACAAAGTCGAGCAGCACCCACTGCAGGTTCTGGCGGCCTTCCTGGTGGTACACGTTTTCGCCGCACTCCTGCTTCACCTCGTCTTCGATGCTGTCGGCAATAGCACGTACCTGCGGGCCGCTGGTGCCCTCGCAAATGATGAAGAAATCGGCTACCGCCTCATCTATTTTGCGGAGATCGAGGGAGATGATGTTCTCGCCTTTTTTCTCCTGGATTGCCTTTATGATGGTTTTGAAGATCTTGGAGTTTCGGGTCAGTCGGGTCACGTTTTTTTTCCGGTTTGCCAGGGCTGCTATTTGTTCCAAATACGAATCCTTTTGTGGTTAAATAAAAAAATGCGGCAGTACGAAAGGTACGCCGGGGAGTTTGAATAGTTTCGCCAAAAATACGGCAAAATTGTCCCCCGGACCGAAGCGCATCGGCACTCCATTCATCGAACTGACTCAGGTAGACAGCACCAACAACTATGCCACCGGCCTGGCGCATGCGGGTATGGCGGAGCACGGTACAGCCGTGCTGGCAGCCCATCAAACCAAAGGTAAAGGACAGCGGCACAAGGCCTGGGAGGGGGCGCCCGGCGCCAACATAACCATGAGCCTCCTGCTGGCACCGGCCGGGCTCGGGTTGCAACCCCCGCCGGTGCGGCTCACCGCTGCCGGCGCCTTTCGCTTTTCCATGGCCGTGGCACTGGGCGCGCAACGCTTTTTCGCCCGCCATGCCGGCGAAGAAACTTTTGTTAAATGGCCCAACGATCTTTATTGGCGTGACAGAAAGGCAGGCGGCATCCTGATCGAGAACATCCTGGCGGGTGATCAGTGGAAATGGGCCGTGGCCGGGCTCGGTATCAACATCAACCAGACTGATTTCGGGCCGGATGCGCCGCGGGCCGTATCGCTGCGGCAAATCACCGGGCGCCAGTGGGACGTGCGCACGCTGGCACTGGAGCTGTGCGCTTCGATCGAGGACTCTTTAAACCAGCTATCGGCCAGCCCCGACTCTGTTGCAGCCGATTACCACGCGGTGCTCTTCGGGCGCGGCGAAATCGTTCGCCTGCGGAAGGACAGCCGCGTGTTTGCGGCCGAGGTGCTAGGCGTTACGGAGGATGGGTTACTACGCGTGCGGCATGGTGTAGAGGAAGAGTTTGCCGTAGGTGAAGTGGAGTGGGTGTTTTGAGTAGGGGAGGATTGCTCGCAAAGGACGCCGGAGCGTTTCGCAGAGCTCACTGAGCGTGTTCTTCGATTACAGTTTTGGGAGAATGACCTACAGGTCCGCACGATGTTCCAGGGCCGGGCGCTACAAGCCCACAGAGTTTTGCACGCCGGCGAGCGTGCCGGCCCTGCCGGCAAATATCCCAATTATTCTTTCACAAAGCGGTCACCGCAGGGCTCGATGCAGGCATAGCGCAGCTCCAGCTGCTGGCCGCTGATGCGGTAGCGCGCATCGAAATGGCCCCCGCTCGTGGTGGTAAAGCGGAGGTAGCCATCGCCTGGAGGAGCAGGGAGGCAAGAAGATGTTTCATACCTGGCTGACAGCGGCGGGGGCGCCAACGTTGCATCGCGACGGTCACAACTTCCGGTAGCGGTCCATGGCCGTTTCGCGGGCTTCCTTAATGAGCTGCAGCACCTGCCCGTCGGTTTCGAAGAACACCGTGAGCGAGTCGCCATGACCGCCGAAGAGGCGGAGCTCGCGACCGGAGTTGGGCGTGTAGCGGGTATACGGAGCGAGGCTGCTGTTGCTGCTCGCGGTGAACTCACCGCCGGCGCCAAATGTGACGCGGGTGATGTCGTCGCCGGTAACAGGCTGCCAGGTGCCGCTGCCATCGCCGGGGTCGCGGAAAGTTTCGAAGCGCTGCCAGCTGCCCACGAGGGCCGCGGGGTCTTTGATGGGTGCGGGCGCCGCTGCCGTTTCGGCCATGAGCTCGGAGCGCGAGTTCTCGCGCGAGCAGCCGATGGTGGCCACCAGGGCCAGTAGGAGGAGTTTTCGCATAGGTCAGGGTTTATACCCTGTCGTTCACAAAAACGTGCCGGTTTATACCAGCTCATCGCTCGTTCCGCCGCTGCTTTTGTTGGATGGCACGGGCCGCAAAGGGGCGCATTATTTGCGGTGCTTCCGGGAGCCTTTTCCCGTCAATCCTAAACACCGAACAATGCCGCGTCCCAAACGGATTTACCTCTACCCCATTGCCCAGTGCATGTTCGAGCCCGGCGCCAACGATTATATCCTGCGGGTGCGCGACTGTCTTTCCGGGCCCTTTGAAGTAGTCAACGGGCCAACGCGCCTGGGTCTGCTGGATGTACTGCGCAAGCTGCCCCGCACCGACATAGTTTACTTCAACTGGATTGACGACCTGGCCGACCGGCGCCTCGGCTACCTGCAGCTTACGCTGTTGCCGCTGATCCTGCTGTGGTGCCGGCTGCGGGGCATCCAAACGGTATGGTGCGTGCACAACAACACCTCGCACCGCCGCAGCAACTGGTGGGCAAAGAAGGTGACCGAGCGCGTGATGGCCCGTTTTTCCGATACCATTCTTTGCCATTCGCGGAGTGCGCACCTGGCACCGCGGGTGGCCCGTATGTCGTTTTTCGATCATCCGGTGTCGCCCTGGCAGCCGGTGCCGCAGGCGGCCCAACCCGGGTGGGACCTGTTGATCTGGGGCGCCGTCAGCCCCTATAAGGGCGTAGCTGAATTTGTGCGCCACCATGCCGCCGATCCCGTGCTGCGGCACCGCAAGGTGCTGATCGCCGGGCGCTTTTCGTCGGACGCGCTTTACCGCGAGGTGGCTGCCGCCGCGCACCCCAACATCACCCTGCGCAACGAGGTGATCAGCGAGCCGGAGCTGCGGGTGCTGATGGGCCAATGCCGCTACGTGTTGTTTTGCTATAATTCCGCGTCGGTGCTCAGCTCGGGGGCGCTGAGTAAAACGCTATCCTGCGGAAAAACGGTCATCGGGCCCGCCATCGGGGCCTTCGAGGAGCTGGGCCGCCGCGGGCTTATTTACACCTACACGTCGCTTTCAGAACTGGGCGCACTGCTGGAGCAGCTGGGCGGGCGGCAGGTTGACGGCGGGCAATTGCGGCAGTACACGGAAGCCCACAGCTGGACGCGGTTCGGGCTCTTCCTGCACGGTCTGCTGCGGAAGCCGGAAGAAGCGGCGGCTTAGGCCGTATGCTTGATTATTTCCTCGGCGTGCTGCTTGTTGCGGGGACGGGTGAAGATTTTTGTGATGACGCCTTTTTCATCAATTACAAAGGTGGTGCGGTGCAGCCCGATCACCAGGTTGCCGTACATGTTCTTCTCGCCCCACACGCCGTACTTTTCAATGATGGCGCGCTTCGGATCGGCCACGAGCGGAAAGGGGAGGCCGAACTTCTGCACGAACTTCTTATGACTCGCGCTGTCGTCGGGGCTTACCCCGATCACCTGGAAGCCGTGCTGCTTCAGCAGGCCATAATTGTCGCGCAGGTTGCAGCTCTGTACCGTGCACACCGGCGTGTCGTCGGCCGGGTAGAAATACAGTACCACTTTCTGTCCCTTGAAATCGGAGAGGGAGATCTTGTTGCCGTCCTGGTCGATGCCGGTGAAGGAAGGCGCTTTGTCGCCGGCCTGGAGATGAGTAGCCATGAGGGAATTTAATGATGTCCGATGTCGGATGTCTGATTTGGAATGCGGCAAATGTAAGCTTGCGGATGCTCATTGATCACCGGCTCTCTTGTTCTTATTACCACATTACCGCATTAGCACATTAGCACATTAGCACACTAGCACACTAGCACACTATCGCGTCACCGTCCACGTCTTCACCGTCACATTCCCTGCTTCATCTTCCACCGTCGCCTTCAGCTCGTGGGTGCCTTCGGGGAAGTGCTCATCGAAACTATAGATCCAGCTTTTGCCCTTGTCGTTGGAGCAGCGGAGCCACTTTCCGTCCACCTCGAGGCGGAAGGAGCGGATGGCGTCGTAGTTGTCGCGCGGGGTGAACACCAGCGAGGCGCGGCCCCGCAGGCTTGCCGGCGGTGTGTTGACGGTGGGCGGCTCATTGTCTACCAGCAGCTGGTAGGAGCCGAACTGCCGGAAGCGGGCCATCGCCCAGCCGCCGTTCCAGCGGGTGCGCTGCACGTAGGTGCGGCTTCCATACTTGTTGCGCATCACGGTGCGGTCGCGCTGCGCGGCGCTGAGCGTTGCCGCCGGGCGGATGCGGATCGTTACCGAGTCGTGCGCGGGGATCGATGCGCCCAAAAACGTATGCACCGGCGAAGCCACGCCGGCCGCAAAGGCGTCCACGCTGCTCCAGTTGATGGCAACCGTATCGTACACGGTGCGCTCGGTGGTATACAGCTCGAAGTCGGGCCGCTCAAACACGTTCACGTTATTGGGCAGGAGGCGCTCACCTGCTGTTGTTTCACTGCTGCGCGCCAGCGCGGGGTCGTACTGCACGCGCAGGGTCCGCCGCGTTTTGTTGCCGTTGGCGTCCCAGGCTTCGATGGCGATATCGTGCACCGCTTCGTCGTCGAGGTGCACGGTGCCATCGCCGTTGTAAGTTTTATAGGCCACCGCTGCGGCGCCCGGCAGCGGGCTCAGGTGCTGCAGGTCGGCGCCACCGCCCGATTTGTAGCGGTAGTCGAGCTGTGCGTTGATGAGGCGCGTTTCGTTGTAAGAGATATCGTTGAGCGCAAACTCCGATACGGGCGTGCCGTCTACCAGCAGGCGCGCGGCGTAGGTGCCGTTGGGATTGTTGGAGCCGCTGAGGCAGTCGGTGGTGCCGATGGCGAAGGAGATGCGGCGCGACCCGACGCGCACGGTGCTGCCGGCGCTCACCAGCTGGGGCGCCTGCGCCCAGGTGCTGCGGCTGCGGTCGTAGAGGGCGATGCGGCCCACCGCGGGCGGCACGGCGTCGGCGATGGGCATGCCGAAGAGCAGCGGGTTGAGGCAGTTCTCGGTCTTCGTATCTCGAATTTCGAAGTGTACGTGCGGCCCCTGCGAGGCGCCGGTGGAGCCGCTTAGACCGATGTAGCTGCTTTTGTTTACCGGGAACTGCCCCGGCTGCGGATAGAAATCGCCTTCCCAGCTCTCGGTGCGGTATTGCTCGGATTTTACCCACTGGGCCAGCTCCGGGTAAAAGCCGTTCATGTGGGCGTAGAGGGTGGTGTAGCCGTTGGGGTGGTTGATATAAATGGCCTGCCCGAAGCCGCCCGGCTCCACCGACACGCGGGCGATATAGCCTTCTGCGGCGGCATACACCGGCAGGTTCACGCGCTGCTGGGTGCGGATGTCGAGCCCCATATGCCAGTGGTTGCTGCGGATCTCGCCGAAGTTGGCCACCAGCTGCATGGGGATGTCGAGCGGGTTGCGGAAATAGCCCTTGGGATAGTCCTGGGCCGCGGCTGCCAGCGAGAAAAAGAGGGTACCTGCGAGTAGTGTCTTTCGGATCATCATGCGTTCTTGGGCTTCTGGGGAACAATCTTCGTACCGGCAAAGAAAGGAAGGTGCGACGAAGGGCGCCAGCATTTAACAGAAGCACCGGAAATTTTCCGGCAGGCGTTCCGCGGCCGCGGCTGGCCGGCCCGACGAGGGCAGGGCGTCGGCAACAGCTGGTGCTCCCCTGTCGCCCATCCGGCGAGACGCTGTCGTTGAAGGTTGCCACCCCGTCGGAAAAGCGCCGGCGGGAAGCCGCAACGGTTGCCGGGGCCATGGAAGAACGGTGGAGCGGTAGCCGCACCCATTGCCAGGATGTTGCCCCCGGGGCCCGGGGCCAGCCGCGCCTGGAGGGTTGCTGCGGGAATAATTATTGTATCCCATCTGTAAAAAACAACCCGTTATGAGTGTCAACAACAAGCATCTCGCCACCTTCCTGCTTGGCGCGGCCGCGGCCTTCGGCGCCTACAAGTACGCCAATATGAGCGACGAGGAGAAGGAAAAGCTGGCCGCCTCGCTGAAAGACAAGGCCAAAAAGCTGAAAGACACGGCCATGGACGCCGAAGACAAGGCCATGGACTACTTCAAGGAGCTGCAGACGAAGGGCGCCGACGCCTTTAAGGAATACATGCCCAAGGTGGAAGAGTACTTCGAGAACCTTTTCGGCAAGAAAGACGCCTCCGGCACGCCCCCGGCATCGGCCTCGGGTGCGGCGGGTGGCAACACCGGGAATGTGGGCGAATAGGCTTCGGCTACGCTCAGCCTGACAGAAGGCTTGTCATCCTGAGCGGAGCGCAGCGAAGTCGAAGGATGGCCCCTCACCCCCGACCCCTTCGCAAGGGGAAGGGAACGCACATTCTTCGTTCCCCAGGCTGAAGCCCGGGGTTGACAGAAAGCGCCGCTCTGCGGCGCTTTCTTATGTCACCAAAGTTTCAAGGGGAGCTCTGTTCGTCCTTCCATAGGGAGAAGGGACGGGCGCGCCCATTACCCCATTCTTTTTCCGGCACGCTATTTTATCTACCTCCACCCATTAACCCTATTGTAGAACACTAAAAGAAAAGTTCATGGTACGACTCCTCACCCTGGCGGGCCTCGCCTATGCAGGTTATTACGCCTACTCGAAAATGACTCCCGAAAAAAAGCAGCAGCTCGCCGACAAGGCGCGTGAGCTGGCAGGCAAGCTCCCGCTCGACCGCGTTACCGGCGCGCTGGGCAAAGTAGGCCTGTAAGTAATCGGCTGATTTGTTAATGTGCTGGTGCGTGTATGTGTTTTGAGGTGCTTTTTCACCTGCCGGTGATTCGCACATGCACACATTCACACATTAGCACATTTTCTTAACGTGCATTCCGCTACTTTTGCAACCCGGGCCGCCGCCCGGTTTTTTTATGCCCGGAAGGGACGAAAAAAGACCGAAAAAGGGGTGGCCACCACGAAACAGAAATGCCCAAAGACTCCTCGATCAAGACCGTCCTGATCATCGGATCAGGCCCCATCGTCATCGGCCAGGCCTGCGAATTCGACTACTCCGGCACCCAGGCCGCCCGCTCCCTCGCCGAAGACGGCATCAAAGTGATTCTTATCAACTCCAACCCGGCCACCATCATGACCGACCCCATGATGGCCGACAAGGTGTACCTGCTGCCCCTGACCGTGGAAAGTATTGAGCAGATACTCGAGGAAAACCAGGTGGATGCCGTGCTGCCTACCATGGGCGGACAAACCGCGCTCAACCTCGCCAAGGAAGCCGAAGACCTCGGTGTGTGGGAAAAATACGGCGTGCGCCTGATTGGTGTGGACATCAAAGCCATCGACAAGGCCGAAGACCGCGAGCAGTTCCGCCAGTGGATGCTGCGGATGAACGTGCCGGTGGCTACCGCCAAAACGGCCAACTCCTTCCTCGAAGGCAAGGAGTTCGCCCAGGAGATCGGCTTCCCGCTCGTGATCCGCCCCTCCTTCACCCTCGGCGGTACCGGCGGCGGCTTTGTGCACGGCCCCGAAGACCTCGACGAGGCCCTTCAGCGTGGCCTGCAGGCATCGCCGATCCACGAAGTGCTGGTAGAGCAGGCCGTGCTCGGCTGGAAGGAATATGAGCTCGAGCTCCTGCGCGACGCCAACGACAACGTGGTGATCATCTGCACCGTGGAGAATTTCGACCCCATGGGCGTGCACACCGGCGACTCCATCACCGTCGCACCGGCCATGACCCTTTCGGATACCGCCTTTCAATTAATGCGCGACACCGCCATCGCCATGATGCGCGACCTCGGCAACTTCGCCGGCGGCTGCAATGTGCAGTTTGCCCTCGACCCGGAGACGGAGTCGATCATTGCCATCGAGATCAACCCGCGCGTGAGCCGCTCCTCCGCCCTCGCCTCCAAAGCCACGGGATACCCCATCGCCAAGATCGCGGCCAAGCTGGCCATCGGCTACACGCTGGATGAACTCCAGAACCCCATTATCAAAACCACCTCCGCTTACTTCGAGCCCGCGCTCGACTACGTGATCGTGAAGATCCCGCGCTGGAACTTCGATAAGTTCAAGGGCGCCGACGATACCCTCGGCCTGCAAATGAAATCGGTGGGCGAGGTGATGGCCATCGGCCGCTCCTTCACCGAAGCCATCCAGAAGGCCTGCCAGAGCCTCGAGAACAATGCCGTGGGCCTCGGCTATTACGGCAAGAGCGGCATGCGCGCCGAAGAGCTCATCGAATACATCAAAACCCCGAAGTGGGACCGCATCTTCCGCATCAAGGACGCCCTGATGCTGGGCGTGTCGGTGAATACCATCTCGAAGGCTACGCGTATCGACAAGTGGTTCCTCTACGAGATCCAGAAGATCGTCAACATCGAGAAGGAGCTGGGCAACTACTGGCTTCATGAAATTCCTGAGGAGCTCCTCCGCCGCGCCAAGGTGCATGGCTTCTCCGACGAGCAGATCGCCCGCATCATCACCGACGGCTCCGAAGAAGAAGTGTATGAAAAGCGCAAGGCCGCCGGTATTACCCGCGTGTTCAAGATGGTGGATACCTGCGCCGCCGAATTCGAGGCGCAGACCCCGTATTTCTACAGCACCTTCGAGGAAGGTCATGGCAACGAAAGCATCGTAAGCGACAAGAAAAAGATCATCGTGCTCGGCTCGGGTCCCAACCGCATCGGCCAGGGCATCGAGTTCGACTACTGCTGTGTGCACGGCCTGCTGGCCATCCGCGAGTGCGGCTTTGAGGCCATCATGGTCAACTGCAACCCCGAGACGGTTTCTACCGATTTCGATATCGCCGACAAGCTTTATTTCGAGCCCGTATTCTGGGAGCACCTCTGGGAGATCATCGAGCACGAAAAGCCCGCGGGCGTTATCGTGCAGCTGGGCGGCCAGACGGCACTCAAGCTGGCGGAGCGCCTTCATGAGAAAGGCATTCCCATCATCGGTACTTCCTACGACAATATGGACATTGCCGAAGACCGCGGCCGCTTCTCCGACCTGCTGAAGGAGCTCGATATTCCCTACCCGCAATATGGCACCGCCACCGACGTGGACGAAGCCATCCAGGTGGCCAACGAAGTGGGCTACCCGGTGCTGGTGCGTCCCAGCTACGTGCTTGGCGGCCAGCGCATGCGCATCGTTATCAACGACGACGAAGTGGAAAAGGCCGTGATCTCGCTGCTGAAGCACATTCCCGGCAACAAGATCCTCATCGACCACTTCCTCGACCGCTGCCAGGAAGCCGAGATCGATGCGCTCTTCGACGGCGAGAACTTCCACGTGATGGGCGTGATGGAGCACATCGAGCCTGCCGGCATTCACTCCGGCGACTCCAACGCGGTGCTGCCTGCCTTCAACCTGACGCCGCTTACCGTGGCCACCATGGAAAGCCACGCCGAGAAGATCGCGCGCGCGCTCAACATCAAAGGACTCATCAACATCCAGTTTGCCATCAAAGACGGCAACGTATACGTGATCGAAGCCAACCCGCGCGCCTCGCGCACAACGCCGTTTATCGCCAAGGCCTATGGCATTCCTTACCTCAACATCGCCACCAAGGTGATGCTGGGCGTGAAAAAGCTCACCGACTTCACCTACGAGAAGAAGCTCCAGGGTTATGCCATCAAGGAGCCGGTGTTCTCGTTCAACAAGTTCCCGAACGTGAGCAAGGAGCTCGGCCCGGAGATGAAGAGCACAGGCGAGGCCATCCGCTTTATCAAGGACCTGCGCGATCCGTACTTCCGGCAGCTGTACAAGGACCGGAGCATGTACCTGAGCCGGTAGGCGAGAACGAGAGAAAAAGAGAAAGAGAGAACATGAGAACGAGAGCAGAAGCCCCGCAGCGAAGCTGCGGGGCTTCGTCATTGCGAGCGTAGCGAAGCAAACTCCCCGACCTTAAGACGGACCGTAGTCGGTAAGAGCTTCAGGTCGAAACTTCTTTCAGATACTACCACTCTGCGTAAATGCGGAGTTTGCTTCGCTCCGCTCGCAATGACGGGCTGCCGCCCGTCGCCTGACGGCGGCAACGTAGTTCACGGCTCACGCTTCTGGCTTAACTTTGCCGCGATTCTTGCAATTATGAGCTACACACCCAACAACAAGATCCGTATCGTCACTGCCGCTTCGCTTTTCGATGGTCATGACGCCGCCATTAATATCATGCGCCGCATCCTGCAGAGCAAGGGCGCCGAGATCATCCACCTCGGCCATAACCGCTCCGTGCACGAGATCGTGGAGTGCGCCATCGAGGAAGACGCCCAGGGCATCGCCATTACGTCGTACCAGGGCGGCCACGTGGAGTTTTTCAAATACATGAAAGACCTGCTGGAAGAGAACGGCTGCGGCCATATCAAGATCTTCGGCGGCGGCGGCGGCACCATCCTGCCCCAGGAGATCGCCGAACTGCACCAGTATGGCGTTACCCGCATCTACAGCCCCGACGACGGCCGCAAGATGGGCCTTGAAGGGATGATCGAAGACGTGATCAGGCAGTGCGATTTTACCCTCAACGGCAATGGCGTTTATAACAAGCCGATGTCGCTTGGCGAACTGAAGGATGTGCGCCAGGTGGCGCGCCTCATTACCAATGCGGAGAATGGAGTCGTGAGCCGTGAACCGTCAACCGTGAGCCTTGACGCCGGTAAGGCTCCCGTATTGGGAATCACCGGTACCGGTGGCGCCGGTAAATCGTCGGTCACCGACGAGATCGTGCGCCGTTATCTCAGCACCTATTCCGACAAGACGATCGCGGTGGTCTCGGTGGATCCTTCCAAGAAAAAGACGGGCGGCGCCCTCCTCGGCGACCGCATCCGGATGAACTCCATCTCCTCGCCCCGTGCTTACATGCGCTCGCTGGCTACCCGCGACTCCGAGGTGGCGCTCAGCGCGCATGTGCAGGACGCGCTCGACATCTGCCGCGCCGCGGGCTTTGACTTCATTATCCTCGAAAGTGCCGGCGTGGGCCAGAGCGATGCCTCCATTCTCGACTACTGCGATGTGAGCCTGTACGTGATGACGCCTGAATACGGTGCTGCCTCCCAGCTCGAAAAGATCAATATGCTCGACTACGCCGACGTGGTCGCCATCAATAAATTCGACAAGGCCGGCGCCCTCGACGCGCTCGCCGACGTGCGCAAGCAGTTCAAGCGCAACCACCAGCTGTGGGCCGCCAAGGACGAAGAGCTGCCGATCGTAGGCACCATCGCCGCACAGTTCAACGACCCCGGTGTGAACACACTGTTTGCGAAACTGGTAGCCGCCATCGAAACGAAGACCGGCAAGACCTTCGGCGAAGCAAGACCCGAAGGCAGCGGCCAGTTGTCTTCGAAGAGCCAGATCATCCCGCCGGCACGCGTACGCTACCTCTCCGAAATTTCGGAGAACAACCGCAGCTACGACAACTGGGTGGATGAGCAATGCGCCATCGCCTCGCAGCTGTATAAGATCACCGGCATCATCGGTGAAAAAGAAGTAAGCGCCATCCCCGAGCTGCAGCAGCTGAAGGCGCGCTACGAAGAGCAACTGCATCCCGAGTGCAAAAAGCTCGTGCAGCAGTGGCCCGAGGTGCAGAAGAAATATGAGGCCGACTACTTCGAATACCAGGTGCGTGACAAAGTGATCCGCCAGGACCTCATTACGAAATCACTCAGCGGAACGCGTATCCCGAAGGTGGTGCTTCCCAAATACAAAGACTGGGGCGACATCCTTCGCTGGCAGCTTCAGGAAGGTGTGCCGGGCGAGTTTCCCTACACCGCCGGTGTATTTGAGCTGAAGCGCCAGGGCGAAGACCCCACGCGGATGTTTGCCGGCGAGGGCGGCCCCGAGCGCACCAACAAGCGCTTCCACTACGTGTCGGAAGGCCAGCCTGCGAAGCGGCTTTCCACCGCTTTCGACTCGGTAACGCTGTATGGCGAAGACCCGGCGTATCGTCCCGATATCTATGGTAAGATCGGTAACTCGGGTGTGAGCATCGCCACGGTGGATGATGCCAAGAAGCTCTATTCCGGTTTCGATCTCTGCGACCCGAAAACCTCGGTGTCGATGACCATCAACGGTCCCGCGCCGATGCTCCTGGCCTTTTTCATGAATGCCGCCATCGACCAGCAGTGCGAAAAATACATCGACCAGAACGGTCTGTGGGAGGAGGTAAAGCGCGTGAGCGCCGAAAAATATAAGGGCGGCGTTCCCCCGCAGTACTACAATCCTTCGTCACCGGAGCGCCTGCCGCACGGCAACGACGGTCTTGGCCTGAAGCTCCTCGGCCTCAGCGGCGAAGAGGTGCTTCCGAAAGAAGTATACGAGCAGCTCAAAGCACAGGCCCTGCAGCAGGTGCGCGGCACGGTACAGGCGGATATCCTCAAGGAAGACCAGGCGCAGAATACCTGCATCTTCTCCACCGAGTTTGCGCTCAAGCTGATGGGCGACGTGCAGCAGTATTTCATCGACCAGAAGGTGCGCAATTTCTACAGCGTTTCGATCTCGGGCTACCACATTGCGGAGGCGGGCGCCAACCCCATCACGCAGCTGGCCTTTACCCTGGCCAACGGCTTCACATATGTTGAATACTACCTGAGCCGTGGCATGAACATCGATGATTTCGCACCCAACCTGTCCTTCTTCTTCTCCAACGGTATGGACCCCGAGTACAGCGTTATCGGCCGTGTGGCCCGCCGCATCTGGGCCAAGGCCATGAAGCATAAGTACAAGGGTAACGACCGCTCGCAGAAGCTTAAGTACCATATCCAGACCTCGGGCCGCTCGCTGCACGCGCAGGAGATCGACTTCAACGATATCCGCACCACGCTGCAGGCGCTTTATGCGATCTACGACAACTGCAACTCGCTTCATACGAACGCATACGATGAAGCCATCACGACGCCCACCGAGGAAAGCGTGCGCCGCGCCATGGCCATCCAGCTGATCATCAACCGCGAGCTGGGATCGGCCAAGGTCGAGAACTTCACGCAGGGCTCCTTCGCCATAGAAGAACTGACCGACCTGGTGGAAGCTGCAGTACTCGCCGAGTTTGACCGCATCACCGAGCGCGGGGGCGTGCTGGGCGCCATGGAGCGGATGTACCAGCGTAATAAGATACAGGAAGAAAGCCTCTATTACGAGCACCAGAAGCATACCGGCGAGCTGCCGCTGATCGGCGTCAACACCTTCCTCAGCAAGAATGGCTCGCCCACGGTGCTGCCCAATGAAGTGATCCGCTCAACTAAAGAAGAGAAAGAGCAGCAGATCCAGAACGTGCAGGCCTTCTGGAAGCGCAACGAAGACAAGAGCGCCGCTGCGCTGCAACGCCTGAAAGAGGTGGCAGTACAGAACGGCAACCTTTTTGCCGAGCTGATGGAGACGGTGAAGTACTGCTCACTCGGCCAGATCACGCACGCGCTGTATGAAGTAGGCGGACAGTACCGCAGAAATATGTAGGTATCTCAGATCTCAGATCTGACATCTGAGATCTGAGATTTTCACAGACGCCTTCGGGCGTCTTTTTATTTGCGGAGACGCTCGATAAAATCGAGCATGCGTGTATAGTGCGTGCCCTTCCAATACACCCGGTTGCAGTTGCCGCACTGGTAGAATTCTTTTTGAAAGCCCAGCACGCGCGGCGGTATCAGCTTGCGCACCTGCTCTTCGGCCACGGGCGCAATCGGTCCGTTGCAGGCAAGGCAGCGCCGGAAAGGCTGGATGGCGCCGGCAAGTCCAAAGCGGCGCAGCACCTCCCCCGCCTGCTCTTCGGTGTGCTGGGAGCGCAGCCAGTAGCCGCGCCGGATGCGCCGGTGCTTGAGCAGGCCCACGTCGCGGGTAAGCAGGGCGCGGTCTTCGGTATCAGAGAGCGCTGCCAGCTGGGGATCGGTGTAGTCGTTGCGGTATAGGGTATCGAAGCCAAGCAGGCGCAGGGCGCGCGCCAGGCCGCCAAGGTGCACATCGAGCACAAAGCGAGCCTCTGGAAAAGAGCTGTCATCGGGATGCACCGCCACCTCATCGCCGTCCCGCAGGAGCGCGGCCGGGTTCGAATCCTGCCTGTTGACGATAATGACGCCCACCTCCACATGCGGTACGCCCATGGCTTCGATGGCATCCTTAAGTGCCGGCGTGCCGTTGAATGAATACATATAGGCGGCACCCGCCGCAGCCGGCGCGAGGTCGGCAAGCCGGCCGAAAAAACGAAAGCGGGCGTTGCTGGGCATAGGCAGCCTGTAGAAAAAAGAATGCCGCCCCGGGGCGGCATTGCTGGTGATTAATACTTTCTTTCTTAGTAAGCGACTTCTTCCGCGCTGGCCGACTTCCGGATGTCGATCACATAGGTCTTCGACCAGGAGTCGTGCCAGAGGCGCGAGCCGAAAAAGATGCTCAGGGCTTCGAAGGGAACAAAACGGATGAGCGCACGCAGGGCCGCGGTGCCGAAGCCGATTCTGCCGCCGTCTTCGCGCACGGCGCGGGTGCCCGTGCACAGCTTGCCGAGGGTGCGGCCGTTGCAGAAAGCTTCGGACAGGGACAGGTATAGGAAATCAATTATGAGGGCGAAGAAGAAAACACCTGTTTCCCCGATGCTGCCCAGGAAGTCGATGTACTGTTCGCGCAACGTCAGCGCAAGGACCATGCTCACGGAAAATGTCACCAGGTAATACGCAATGAAGTCGATGATCAGGTTGAGAAAGCGCTTGCCCACAGAGGCTTGCTCGAGTCTCGGCTCGATTTCGCTAAGGATGTCGGAGGGATAGGCCGCCTCGGGTGTGTTTGTATATTCCATAAACAGGTTTGGTTTGGAACTAAATATAACACATTATTGAGGCCGGCGAGTGTGCTTTAGCTCCCGGGAAAATGCGAAGCCTTTTCGTCGATCACCACGGTGCGCGACAGCTGGTCGTGCCAGGGCAGCGGCGGCGTGCTGAACAGCGCGCTCAAGGTGTTCAGGGGTATCGCCCGGCAGATGCCCCGGGTAAAGGCCTGGTCGGTGGAGAGGGGCGCGCCGTCGCGCGAAACGGCACGGGTGCCGGTGATCATCTTGCCAAAGGTTTTGCCGCGGAAAAGGGCCTCCTGGCTGCCCATGAAAAAGGCGTACAGCAGCTGCGAGGTGAGGTAATTGAGGATGAAATTCGCCTCGATACGCTTGACGAATTCTATCGCGGCGTCGCCGCCGGCCACGCCAGCCACCAGCCCCAGCATTGCAGCAAAGGCGATAAAGGCCACCTGGTCTACGATATAGTTGACAAGCCGCTTGCCGGCATCGGCCTGCACCAGCACCGGCTCCATATTGGTGAAAAGGTCTTCCTGCCGCTCTTCGTATTGTTCCATTGCCTGCAAAATTAAGCATCGCGGGCGCTCCGCGTGACTTCTGTATCCTGCCTTCCGGAACGATTTCAAGCCGTTGAGCCGCCAACCGGTATCCGAAGTTCGCTATTCGTTATTCGATATTCGAAATTCCCTATGCTTCGTCCTGGTAATAGATCTTATAGTATTTCCGCCCGTCCATGTCCACGCCTTTTTCAATAAGGTCGGTGCGGCCATGGATATAGATGTGAAAGTTCTTGTCCAGTTTCAGCACGCTCTTGAAGATGCGCGCCTGCTTTTTGACGGCGTCGTGGGCGATGTCGAACTGGGCGGCAATGTCGTAGTCGTTCTTCTCGGTGAAGCGCGCGCCGAAGTCGCGGAAGGAGTCGATCACGTCTTCTGCGCCGAACACTTCATTCTGGAATTCGTCGATGTCGAAGCTTTCCTTGCTGCGGAAGTAGTCGATGGATTTGTGCAGCAGTTCCACCTGCTCCTTGCGCCCGACGCCGTGCTCGCTTTCGAGCTGCTCGGTAATGAATTGCTTGGTGAGCGTGAGAAATTGCGCCGTATGATGAAACTCGTTGCGCTGCGGCTCCACGTTGAGAAAGCCTTCCTTCCAGTAAAGCGCTTCTTCGCCGCGGTTCTGGTTGTCGAACAGCAGCACGTCGAAACCTTCTTCCTCGTTGCGGTTGATGATGAGGCAGCCTTTGTCGATCTTATCGAGCTGCACGCCTTCGCGCAGGTCGAACTGCACTTCCTGCCGCTCCTGCCGTGTGTCGAGAAAGTAAGCCTTGCTTTCTGTTTTGAAAAGCGCGATGGCCTTGTGCATGCGGCCCTCCACCGGCAGACCCTCGAAGAGCGCTACGTATAATTCGCCGCCTTTAACCTTCGGGTGTGTAGATGCCTCGTAAAGGTGCCGCGCAATGCGGCCCGATAGCTCCACGAACTGCTCCGCGTCAGCGAACGTGCCGCGACAGTAATTATACACCTCGTTGAACTGGAGCGAAGAAGGATGGGTGAATGCGTACTGCTCCGGAACGTTGCGGAAGCGGCTCATAAGCCCGCTTTCCAGCACCTCGCGCACGCCCTCTTCCAGTTCGAGCTCCTTGTCGGCTACGATCAGCGGGTCGAGGTTGTTCTTGCTGCCCACGAAATGCAGGCTCAGCTTTTTCAGTACAGCGGTATTCAGTTCCATTCTTTGCGTTGAGGGGCTGCAAGATAATATGCTTATGGGGGAATGGGGTAATCAAAGCCCGTGCTTAAATTGCAAGGCTATGGCAATGAAGAGTCTGGTTTTGATCGTTGCACTTTTTGGCGTAAACGGCACGCTTCAGGCGCAATGCAGTATTGTGGCGAAGATGACCAACCTGCGGAACGACAAGGGCGTCTGCCGGGTCTGCCTCTTCGACCGGCCCGAGGCGTTTAACGAAAAAGGCGGCTCGCCGCTCAGGTGCGTCGTTGCGCCGGTGCGCGACCGCACGGCCGAAGCCACCTTCGCCAACCTGGCCCCGGGCACCTACGCCGTTTTTGTTTTTCACGATGCCAACAATAACGAGCGCTTCGATACCAATTTTCTCGGAATTCCGAAGGAAGGCTACGGCGCGTCGCGCAACAACCTGCCTTTTGCCGCGGCGCCAGCGTATAACAGCAATAAGATCACCATCGCCGACCGCACCATCACCACGCTGCATATCCGGCTGCGTAACCTCTGATGATTCAAAGCTCTTCGCCCGTCAATGTGTAGTGGAGGTTTTGCAGCTGGTGCAGTTGCCGCACGGCATTGCTCGCCGTCAGCCCGTTGACGTTGTACCAGGCCAGGCATTCGCCATTGCTTTTTACATAAGCCACGAGTTCGTGATGCTCCTTGCCTTTTACCGGCAGCACGCGTTTGAACTCGCGGGCCTGCGGGTAAAGCGCGTAGTCTTTATTCTCGCTGAAGCCGGCGCCCTCCAGCACTTCCGCCTTCAGCACTACCGGGAAAAAGTCGGCAGCCTTGCCGTTTGCCAGCAGCGCCATCTGCTCCGGGCCGCAGCTTACCGGCGCGATGCGTCCTTGTTGTTTCTGTAATAAAGTATTCCCCCAGCGTACTTCCTTCAAGTCGATCATGGCGCGAAAATAAACGGCTCTGCGGGCCCGCGCATCAAGCATGAGCTTGCATTAGAAAACTCTTAGTTTATCGAAAAAAAACGATGGCAAATGCAAAAAAGTTAATAATTTCCTAACGCAACATTATTCACACACTTAACCCTTCGACAATGAAGAAAATTGCATTTGGTTTTTGCGCCCTTATCCTTGCGATCTCCTGCCAGAAGAAAGTAGCCAGCGACGAGCAGCAAACTATCGCTGAAGAACCCCAGGAGCTCACCCGGGCTTGCGCTACCGAAGAAGTATTCCAGCGCCAGCTTGAAGAAGATCCTTCGCTTGCCCAGCGCATGGCCAGCATCGAGCAGTTTACAAAGAACGCCATCGAGCGTGGCCGCCTAGTAAATGGTGTGATCGAGATCCCGGTAGTTGTAAACGTGGTGTATAAAACCGCCGCGCAAAATATTTCGGACGCGCAGATCGCTTCCCAGATCACCGTGTTAAACGAAGACTATAACAACACCAACGCAGACGGTGCCAACACACCTGCTGAGTGGAACGGACTCCGCGCCAACTACGGCATCCGCTTCGTGCTCGACCAGGTGATCCGCAAGTCCACCAATAAAACCAGCTGGGGCACCAACGATGCCGTTAAGAAGTCCAGCCTGGGCGGCATTGATCCCACAAGCCCCACCACAAAGCTGAATATCTGGGTTTGTAACCTGGGCCAGAGCCTCCTTGGCTATGCACAATTCCCCGGCGGCAACTCCGCGACGGACGGCGTGGTGATTCTTTACTCCGCATTCGGCTCCCGCGCCAAGGCTGCCGGCACCTATGCTACCAACTACGACCTCGGCCGCACCGCCACCCACGAAATAGGTCACTGGCTCAACCTCCGCCACATCTGGGGTGATGCCAGCTGCGGTAACGACCTCGTAGGCGATACCCCGGTTGCCCAGACCTCCAACGGCGGCTGCCCTGCCTACCCCAAGGTAAGCGCCTGCTCGCCCACTCACAACGAAATGACCATGAACTACATGGACTATACGTATGATCGTTGCATGTACATGTTCACCAACGGCCAGAAGTCGCGCTCGCTCGCGGTATTCGCCGCCGGTGGCCCCCGTGCCGCTTTCGCACAGTAATTGAGTTTTCGTTTAGAAATAGGAAGGCCCCGCTTATCGAAGCGGGGCCTTGTTTATTGGTCTATTGGTTAACTGGTACTTGTTCGCTGCTGACATGCTCTTTAGCAATCCTTGAACCCCTTGAACCGCCCGAACCCTTTATTCCAGTCGTTCCAGTTCCCGCGTGTATTCGTATTGAAGATCTTCGTGCAGCGTAGCGATGGCTGCGCGGATCTTTTTCACCTGGCTGTTGTAGAGGTTGAGCAGCACGGCGTGCTTATTAAGCGGCAGCTTTGATCCCTTCAGGGATACGCAGAAATGCAGCAGCAACTCGATCTCCGCTTCTTTGGAGCCGGTGTAGCGAATGTGTTTATTAGTGATGCGCAGCACCTTGCGGATCGTTTTCTTCGCCAGGTACACGCTGTTCTTATTCATCTCGGCAAAGCCTTCGTCCATCTCTTCCTTCACCTCGCGGATATAGGCCGGCAGGTCGTCGCTGTGGAAGATGAGGTAGGAGAGGAGCTCCTTGTTGTCCTTCTTGTGGCGCGCCAGGCGCAGCACCAGCTCAGCCAGCTCTTTGGCTTCGAGGTTTTTCAATGATGATTTGATGTCGGAAATGGACGCAGGAGTCATGGTGCAAAGATCGGAGCTGAGAACGAACGCAGATTTGTTATGATTTTTATGACGTACACAGGAACAATGGTGTGCGTCAGCCCTCATAATGAATCATAACAAATCCGCGCATTCCGCTTTAGCGGAATCTGCGTTCTTTCTCTCCGCGTACCTTCGCTCCATGCAATCCCTGATCGAATCCATTACTGCGCTTTATACAAAATGGGCCGGCAAGCCGCCCGCCGGCGTGGACGTGTTGCCGCAAGCAGGCTCCGACCGGCGTTACTTCCGGCTAAGGTCCGAAGACGGACGCACCGTTATCGGCACCCATGGGCTCAACATACGCGAGAACGAGACCTTCGCCTATTTCGCCGACCACTTTTATGCGAAGGGCATTCCGGTTCCGGCAGTGCTTGAGATGAGCGCCGACGGTACGGCATACCTGCAGGAAGACTTCGGCGATGTATCCCTCCTTTCGGTGCTGGAGCAGGAAGGCTATTCCGACCGCGTGTACGGACTCTTCCGCACCAGCCTGCAACAGCTCGCGCGCCTGCAGGTGCAGGGGCACGAAGGGCTCGACTACGACCGCTGCCTCACCAACAAAGAGTTCGGCAAGCAGGCGATCATGGCCGACCTGCTTTATTTCAAATATTATTTCCTCGACGCCCTGCGGCAGCCCTACGACAAGCAGCGTCTCATTGACGATTTCGAAGCGCTCGCCAATTACCTCACGCATACGGAGTACAAGTTTTTCATGTTCCGCGACTTCCAGAGCCGCAACATCCTGGTGCGCGATGGCGATACTGTCGGGTTCATCGACTTCCAGGGCGGGATGCGCGGAGCACCGCAGTATGATGCCGCCTCCCTGCTGTGGCAGGCGAAGGCAGCGCTTTCTTCTGAATGGAAAGAGCGGCTCCTCGAAGATTATATGGATGCCTACGATGGCCTGCTCGATCGCCCACTCGACCGTGGCATTTTTCGCAGCCAATACAACGGCTACGTGCTGATCCGCTTGTTGCAGGTGCTCGGCGCTTACGGCTTCCGCGGGCTCTTCGAGCGCAAGGCGCATTTCCTCACTTCCATACCACTTGCGCTTCGCAACCTCGGGGAATTCGTAGCCGGGAGCAGCCTGGGTATCATGTTGCCCGAGTTCCGGCGCGTGCTCGATATCTGCCTTGCCGACGAGGTGATGGAGCGCTTTATGCCCATCCAGGCCACGGAGGAAACACCGCTTGTTGTTAAGGTGTGCAGCTTTTCTTACAAAAAAGGGTATCCTGTTGATGAGAGCGGTAACGGCGGCGGCTTTGTGTTTGATTGCCGGGGCATCCTCAACCCCGGCCGCTTTGACGAGTACAAGGAGATCCACGGGCGCGACAAGCCGGTGATGGACTTCCTGGAACAGCGCACACGAATGCAGGAGTTCCTCAATTCGGTATATGATGTGGTGGACGTATCGGTGGAAGACTATATCCGGCGCGGATTCGAATCTTTGTCGGTCAGCTTCGGCTGCACCGGCGGCCAGCACCGCAGTGTGTACGCAGCCGACGCGCTGGCAAGGCATTTGCGCAACAAGTACAAAGTAAAAGTCGAACTGTGCCATACTGTGCAGGAGGCTAAGAATTGGATTAATAAACGTGAAGCATAAAGAGAGAAAGAACGCGGATTTATTATGATCTGTTATGATTGACGCAGGTGTTGATACCGACATCGGCATAAATCATAACCAATCTGCGCATCCCGCTTGCGGGATCAGCGTTCCTTCTCTTCCCTGCGATCACAAAATCGGAACTATGAAAGGAATGATCTTCGCCGCCGGGCTCGGCACGCGCTTCAAGCCCTGGACTGACCAGCATCCCAAGGCGCTGGCTGTTGTGAATGGCAAATCGCTGCTGCAGCGTGCGGTGGAATACCTCCAACAGTATGGCATCAACGAGATAGTGGTAAATGTGCATCACTTCGCCGACCAGGTGGAGGAAGCCATCAGCAAGGCAAAAGGCTGGGGCAGCCATATACACATCTCCGATGAGCGCGACGAGTTGCTCGACACCGGGGGCGGCATGCTCAAGGCGCGGCAATGGCTCGAAACCGGCACCTTCCTCACCCTCAACGTCGATATTCTTTCCGATGCCAACCTGAAAGACTTTCTCGTGGAGCACCAGCAGGACAATTCGCTGATCACCCTCGCCACAACCGATCGCGAAACGTCGCGCAAGCTCCTCTTCAACAAATACGACCGACTCTGCGGGTGGCGCAACAAAAGCACCGGTGAGGAAAAACTCGTGCTGGAAGCAAAAGACTACTTTGAAAAAGCATACAGCGGCCTTGCCATCTTCGAGCCCCAGGTGTTTTCGCTCACCAAACTGAGCGGCAAGTTCTCACTCATCGATCTTTACCTGGAGCTTGCTCACGACAACAAGATTTCCAGCTACGACCACAGCGGCTCCAAGCTCCTGGATGTAGGCAAGCCCGGCAGCGTGGAAACGGCAGAGAAGCTGTTTGCCTGATACTGAAATAGTTTTAGAAAGAAGAAGGCGTCCGTTCCGGGACGCCTTCTTCTTTTAATGCTTTTCTGCTTTAATGTTCCTGTTCGCGCCGGGCGCATAGTTGCCGGCGCTGAATACACCGAAAGCAAGAAGTGCGGCCAGCGCGCCGCTGCGGAAGGATGGTAATCGTTTCATGCGCGCAGTTTGGTTACTACAAGATAGAAAAAGAAATCGCCAAAGATGCATGCGTGCCGGTCCATGCACTTGCCGCGGGCAAGGCGGGCTGCTTGTATTATGTTTACCGAAACATTTTCGTCATGATCACCGTTCGCCCCCTGCAAGACCGGGACATCCCCCAGATCGTTCGCTACTGGACACACTCCGGTGATGCGCACCTGCAAGCCATGGGTGTTGACCTTTCGAAAGTGCCGGCGCCCGAACAGCTGGCCGCAGGCCTTGAGCGGCAACTGTCGCTGCCGGTAGAAGAACGCATGGCGTATTGCCTTATCTGGGAGATCGATGGTGTGCCTTCGGGTCATTGCAATACCAACCCTACACACTTCGGCGAAGAAGCCTTTATGCATCTCCATTTGTGGGAGCATGCACAGCGCCGCTCGGGCCTCGGGCTCCGGCTGGTGAAAGCCTCGCTGCCGCATTTCTTCAGCACGCTGCAGCTGCAGCGCCTTTACAGCGAGCCCTATGCGCTCAATCCCGCGCCGAACCGCACGCTCGGAAAGGCCGGCTTCGTGCTTGAAAAAGAATACGTGACCACGCCGGGCTCCATCAACTTCGAGCAGCCGGTAAAACGCTGGGTGCTGACGCGGGAAACATATGAGCAGCTGTATCGGCATTGACCGCGCAGGGGAGAAGGAACGCAGATTTATTATGATCTGTTATGATGAACACAGATATTGGTACGGATATCTGCGCAAATCCTAACCAATCTGCGTATTCCGTTTGCGGAATCAGCGTTCCTTCTCTCCCGCCGTTCCTGTAAAAGCAGGATGCCTCTATATTTCCCGCCGTAACTTGATCGCATCAAACCGAGTATGCGCATGAACCTCAGACACACATTCCTGCCCCTTTCCCTGGCGGCATCGCTCAGTGCCGGCGCGCAGAAGCCGGCGACGAAGGCGGCGCCCTTCCAGGTAAAATACGAACAGTTTACCCTGCCTAACGGCCTTAAGGTGATCCTGCACGAAGATCACTCCGATCCCATCGTGGCCGTATCCACGGTGGTGCACGTGGGCTCCAACCGCGAGAAGGCCGGCAAGACCGGCTTTGCCCACTTCTTCGAGCACATGTCATTCAACCATTCCGAGAACACACCGCGCGGCGCCAACCGTAAGCTCATTCCCGAATGGGGCGGCAACCGCAACGGCGGCACCTGGAGCGACGGCACCGTGTACTACGAGGTGATCCCCAAAGACGCTTTCGAGAAGATACTCTGGATCGACTCCGACCGCCTCGGCTTCATGATCAACACCGTAACGAAGGAAGCGCTCGCCAAGGAGATCCAGGTGGTGAAGAACGAGAAGCGCCAGAACTACGACAACGTGCCCTACGGCAGCACCAGCGAGGTGATCCTCGGCGCGCTCTACCCGAAGGAGCATCCCTACAACTGGCCTGTCATCGGCTCGCTGCCCGACCTGCAGGCCGCTTCGCTCGAGGATGTGAAGGAGTTTTACAACCGCTACTACGGCGCGGCCAACGCCACGCTCGTCATCGCCGGCGACATCGACCCGAAGAAAACAAAGGAGCGCGTGCAATACTGGTTCGGCGAGATTCGCCGCGGCCCCGCGGTGCAGCCGCTGAAGCCGATGCCGGCAACGCTCGCCGCCTCGCGCTCCTTCTGGTACGAGGACAACTTCGCGAAGCTCCCCGAGCTTACGATGGCCTATCCCTCCGTGGAGCAGAATCATAAGGACGCCTACGCACTAAACCTCCTGGGACAGCTCCTCGCCGGCAGCAAAACAGCACCGCTTTACTCGGTGATCGTGACGGAGCAAAAGCTGGCTCCTTCCGTGTCGGCCAACAACCAGTCGAAGGAGATCGCCGGTGAATTTTACATCCGCGTGCGCGGCAACGCTACCACCGATCTGGATGATGTGAAGAAGGCAATTGAAACGGGCCTCGCGCGTTTTGAAAAGGAAGGCTTTACCGACAAGCAGCTCGAAAATCTCAAGACGCAATACGAATCCAACCTGTACAGTGGCCTCGAGAGCGTGCTGGCAAAGGCTCAGCGCCTGGGCCGCGACAACGAGTTCCGCGGTGACCCCGGCTTTGTAACGAAGGAAGCCGTGCTGGTGCGGGGCGTGACGCGTGCCGACATCCTGCGCGTGTACAACCAGTACATCAAAGGAAAGAACTACATCGCCACCGCCTTTGTGCCCAGGGGTAAGAAAGACCTGGCGCTCGCCGGCGCCGAAGAAGCGAAGGTGTGGACCGAGCCCATCGTGAACGGTGTAGCTGTTGAAGATGTGGACCCGGGTGCCGACGCGCAGTTTGCCAAAACGAAAACGAAGAACGACCGCTCCGAGCCGGGCTTCGGCGCCATGCCGCTCTTTAAGATGCCACCTGTGTGGACCGGCACTATGGCCAACGGCATGCGCCTCTATGGCATCGAAAGCCGCGAGGTGCCGCTGGTGAACTTCGAGGTGGTGATCCCCGGCGGCCATTGGGCCGACCCTATCGACAAGAGCGGTGTGTCGGCGCTGCTGGCCGGCCTTATGACGCAAGGAACAGCTACGAAAACGCCGGCCGAGCTCGAAGCTGCCATCGACGCGCTGGGCGCCTCCATCAACGTAAGCAGTGGCAACGAAGAGCTGCGCGTGCGCGCTACCTGCCTCGCCCGCAACTTCGCGCCTACGATGGCGCTGGTGCAGGAGATGCTGTTACAGCCGCGCTGGGACAAGGCCGAATATGAGCGCCTCTATAAAGCCACGCAAACCGCCATCCAGGGCCGCGAGGCCAATGCCACGGCCATTGCCGCCCTCAACTTCAACAAGCTCCTCTATGGCGACCAGCACATCCTCGGCATCCCCGCGCAGGGAACAAGCGAGTCGGTGGCCCGCATCACGCTCGACGACCTGAAGCAGTATTTCAGCACTTGGGTAAAGCCCTCCGCTGCCACCGTGCACGTTGCCGGCGCAGTGCCCCAGGGTGAAGCGATCCAGACCATTGCCGTGCTGGCGCAGAACTGGAATGGATCAGCTCCTGCGCTGCCGTCCTACACGGTGCCGCAGCAGGATCGTGCAAATACGGTGTACTTCATCGACGTGCCCGGTGCGAAACAGTCGGTGCTCTACGTCGGCAAGCTCGGCGTTTCGGCTAAAGACCCCGATGCCACCGCCATCTCCTTCGCCAACGAAGTGCTGGGTGTGAACTCCAGCAGCCGCCTCTTTCAAACGCTGCGTATCGGCAAGGGTTTTACGTACGGCGCACAGTCGGCACAGCTGCGCTCCACGGAGCGCGCGCCCTTTCAGGCTGTGACCTCGGTACGCGCCAATGCCACGCTGGCTTCACTGCAGATCATCCAGGACATGATCCGCCAGTACGGCAACACCTTCACCGAAAAAGAGGTGGAGCTGACCCGCAACAAAGTGTTAAAGGGCAGTACCCTCGATTATGAAACGCTTGGCGCCAAGCTCGGCCTGCTTAACGAGATCAGCAAGTACAGGCGCCCGCTGCGCTTTGTGGAAGAAGACCAGCAACAGCTGGTGAAGATGAACCTGGCCGACTACCGCGGCATTATCGGCAAGCATTTCAACGAAGCCGATATGGTGTATGTAGTGGTAGGCGATAAGGCCACGCAGCTGGAAGAAGTGAAGAAGCTGGGAAAGAAGGTGGTGCAGCTCGATACCAACGGCAACCCCCTCGGATTTTAAGCCACGATAGGATTTCTTTAACAAGGCTCGCCCGCTCTGGGCGGGCCTTTTACGTTGTGGTTGCCCGTTAGATCGTTAACGCCGCATGCGCCCTTTTCACCCCCCGAATGACCCGGTTTGTCTAAAGTGAGGGCACATCGCCTTTTGGTGCGGGTACCTTTATGATGTACCGTGGAAACGCCGTACACACTAACCTTCGCCCTTTTAACCTAACCGTGTATTATGTTAAAGCACCAATCCAAGTGGGCCTGCCTGGCCGCTATTGCACTTTTCACAACCTCCCTTGTAAGCTGCTCGAAAGACCAGTCCATCCTTGAAGGAAAAAGCGGTAAGATCACCGTAGGCCCCGGCGGCGCTATTACTTCCGGTGGTACCACTTCTACCGGTGGCGGCACTACCGCTACCGGCGGCACCTCCACGAGCGGCACCGGTACTACGAGCGGCGGCACCACCAGCGGTGGTACGACCTCTACCGGCGGCAGCACTTCTACAGGCAGTACCACACCCACCTCTTCGCTCTACTCGCTGAACCTGAACTGGGCCGGCCGCGCCGACGCTGCCTATGGCTACACCCAGGCAGTGACCGATTTCAAAAACATTCCTTTCTGGGGTAAGAACACATCAATCTCCGGCGGCACCCTGAAGACCGTGCTGCTGAAGAATATGATCGGCCCCGACGGCGGCAACGTATCGCGCGTTGACATTCCGGATGCGCAGGAATACCAGCTCAATTTCGATATGAAGTTCGATGCCGGATTCGACTGGAGCGCGGGCGGTAAGGTAGGCTTCGGCTTCCTGCTCGGCGAAGGCAACACCGGTGGCGATCCCGCCTGGGACGGCAACGGCGGCAGCGCCCGCATCATGTGGACGAAGCGCAGCGACGGCACCGTTAAACTGATCCCGTATATCTACTATAAGGACCAACCCGGCACTTACGGCGACGAGCTCGCCAAGCAATACCCCGCCACCGGCTCCCTGCAGAAGGGCACCTGGTACAACGTAAAAATGTACGTGAAGAGCAACACCGGCTCCAACACCGACGGCCGCATCCAGATCGTGATCAACGGCACCACCCTGATCGACCAGGCCATCCGCTGGACCACCAACGATGCGCAGCGCCTCGTGAAGCACCTGTGCTTCGAAACCTTCCGCGGCGGCGCCGAGAGCTACTGGCAGTCGGCCACCGACGGCAGCATCTACTTCAACAACGTTGCTGTCACTGCTATCCGCTAATGGACAATCATCATAGTAAAGCCGTTCCGCGAAAGCGGGGCGGCTTTTTGTTTTTGAGATGGTCGCGATTCCACGTGAGCTGTAAAGCGTACCTGCGGCACGGTTTATTCAACACACAAAGGCCCCACTCCCGGTTTTTGGGTTGGGAGTTGGATTGGTGCAAGAGTGGCAGTAACTTGTTGTAGCGTAAGTTATTGTAGAGCGGTCCGTTAAGTACCGACAGGCGCGCTTTATTGTAACACAGCCAATAATTGCAAAATGGAATTCTCACCCTTTAATCACGTTGTTAAGATCTGCCTCCAGGGCATGGTTATGGAAGAGCAAGGCAAGGCAGACGAAGCCGCCATTCTTTTTCAACAGGCCTGGAATGATGCGGCAAATGACTTTGAAAGATTTCTTGCCGCTCATTATTTAGCCCGACAGCAAAAAACTGTTTCCGGGAAGTTGCGTTGGCTCGAAACGGCTTTACACCTTGCATTGTCGATAAATAATGACGCCGTTAACAGCGCTCTGCCGGCCCTTTATTTGAACCTCGCGAAATGCTATGAGGACCTGGGCGATCCGGACAAAGCAAAAGAGAATTACGATCTGGCAAACACATATAAGTACAGTCCGTCTGATAAAGGTCCGTTTTATCATGGCACGAAAGCGGATCTGCGGGTTGGCGATTTGCTGATCGCAGGAGGGGCGTCGAATTACCAGTCTGAGCTGAAAATGAACCATATTTATTTCTCGGCTTTGGTGAATGGAGCGGGGCTGGCTGCTGCATTGGCAAAGGGTGATGGTGCGGAAAGGGTTTATATCGTTGAGCCAACAGGGGCTTATGAAAATGACCCGAATCTGACAGACAAAAAGTTTCCAGGTAATCCAACCCGTTCCTATCGCTCCGAAGCTCCATTGAAAATCGTTGGAGTAGTAACAGAGTGGGTACGGCCAACACCCGAACAGCTGCAGGCCTTCCGCGATAAATTGGCGGACAGTAAAGGTGAAATAATTAATTAGGCACGGTCACGGCACAAAGCCTTGTTGGTTGTGCGCCATCGCTAAAGATCAAAATCACTGCATTATGTATACCCCTGAGCCAATCAGACTTTCATTAATCGCTCTGTTATTTGCCTGTTCGTTGAACGCAGGAGCACAGGCGCCGGCCGGTAAGGCTTCGAGGTATAAATTTACCGATACGGTGATCATGATCATCCCCGATGAGCTGGTGAAAGATGCTGCCGCAAATTTTGCCGAGCGGAAGGGCATCCCCGACTCGCTGAAGCCTATGCTGGAAGAGCAACTGAAAACCGCTTTGCTACGGAAGCAGCCGATGCAAATACAAACAAGGTTTGTTGATGCAGGGACAGACAGCACCATTGTTACTTTGAGTCCTGAGGTGGAGCATGAAGGACTGACGATGCCTCAATCCTATAGCAGGATGGTCATGAAAAAGGGGCGTGTTGTTTCCAGGATACTGGATGCCAATGATCAGAACGTGCCGATCCCGCCTCCCGACGGAAGAAGCTTTGCGTCAACGGGGCGCACCAGGATAATCATGGGGTATGCCTGCGCCGAATTCTCAGCCAATGATGGTGCCGTAACGATCTGGGTGACCGATGCGTTGCCCTCCTCAATTAACCCGGGTGTCAAAGACGTGAATGTCAAAGGTGCCATTCTTGGCTTCAGCATCAGGAGCCAGAGCGATCAGCTTACATCGGTTCTGATCAGGGTAGTCCCATAGGCCGGACGCGTCCCGTGGCGTAGCCAAACACTAATAATCAGTAAAGAATGACAGGCAAAAAATTTACGCCGTTCCCGGTTCTCAAAACCGATAGGCTGACACTGCGGCAACTCGTGATCAGTGATGACAGGGAGATATTTGCACTGCGTTCGGATGAGGCCGTAAACAAGTATCTCGGCAGGAAGGCAAGTCAATCAATCGATGACGTTCGGAGCTTCATTCAGGCCATAAATGAAAACATCCGGAAGAATGTTTCAATCTATTGGGCCATCACGTTAAACGGTAGGGATAAATTAGTTGGAACAATCTGTTTGTTCGATTTTTCCGGTGATGGTTCGCGGGCGGAAATCGGGTATGAATTATTGCCCGGGTTCCAGGGAAACGGTATCATGCAGGAGGCAATTTCAAAAGTGATTGAATTTGGGATAAAGGATATAGGTCTGAAATCTATAGAAGCCTATACGCACCGCGACAACCAGGGCTCCGTACGGCTTCTGGAGAAATCCCACTTCAAAATGGAGCGCGTGGATGGTGAAAAGTTTATGATATTTAAGTTGACAACTAACGGGTGAATACGCCGGTCAGCAAGCGCCTTTTTCCTGGCCGCTGTTCTGCCTCAGCACAAGGCCCGGCTGTTAAGCACAACGCTGCAACGCCAGCTTAATAACAAACGGCTGCCCGGCAACATTGTTTTCGCTAATTAAAAAGTACAGACCGTGGAGAGATCAACCGTACTAAGGATGGATAATGTCGGCATCGTGGTGGCATCCCTCGATGAAGCCATTGAGTTTTTTACGGAATTGGGCCTGACCCTCCAGGGGCGCGCCTTCGTGGAAGGGGCTTGGGCCGGTCGCGTCACCCGGCTGGGCGATCAGCGGGTTGAGATCGCGATGATGATTACACCTGATGGACACAGCCGGCTGGAACTTTCGCGTTTCATCACGCCACACACAGTCGCCGATCATCGCGAAGCCCCTGTGAACGCGCTCGGGTACCTGCGCATCATGTTCACGGTTGCGAATATTGACGAAACGCTCGCCCGTCTCTATAAGCGCGGCGCCACGCTTGTCGGCGACGTAGTTCAGTACGAACAATCGTACCGGCTGTGCTATATCCGCGGATGCGAAGGACTGCTCATCGGGCTGGCGGAAGAGCTCGGCAGAAGCTAAGGCCCTGACTTTTCATCAAGGATGCTTTTATTATATAGATTAGCCATTAACCTTTTTCTATGCGCCTGCTCCTCCTGTTTGCCGCCTTCCTGCTTTCTACTGCGGCCTCCGCCCAGAAGACGAAGGCCGAGCGTCTCGACTCGCTTTTTACAGCCCTGCATGCGGCCGGCTCTTTCAATGGCAACGTGCTCATTGCCGAAGACGGTGTGCCGCTGTTCGAGCGCTCCTACGGTCTTGCAAATCTTACTACGGGTGAAAAGCTCGAAGCCGGCTCTGTGTTTGAGCTTGCCTCGGTATCGAAGCAGTTTACGGCAACGGCGATCCTGTTGCTGCGCGAAACCGGCCGGCTGCGCCTCGACGACGAGCTCGGGCGCTGGATCGCGGGCCTCGCCCACTACAAGGGCGTTACGCTTCGCCACCTGCTGCAGCATACCGGCGGGCTGCCCGAGTATGACGGGCTGCTCGATTCGCTGTGGACCGACAAGCAGCGCATCGTTACCAACGACGACATGATAGCGCTCTATACGCAACACCGCTTTGCGCCGGTGTTTGCGCCGGGCGCCAGGTGGGCGTACAGCAACACGGGTTATGCCCTGCTGGCATCGGTGATTGAAAAGGCGTCCGGTATGTCGTACGGCGCTTACCTCGATAAATCGATCTTTCGCCCGCTGGGGATGAAGCACACCACGGTATACCGCCGACGCTACGAGCAGCGGCGCAGCATCCCGCACTATGCGTACGGATATGTGCGCGACGGAGCCCGGGGCTTCGTACTGCCCGACTCGCTGGCGCGCACTTCTTATGTACACTACCTCGACGGCATCGTGGGCGACGGCACCGTCAACTCCACCGCCCGCGACCTGCTCACCTGGGATGCGGCCCTCCGCTCGGGTAAGCTGCTGTCCGCAGCTGTACAGACGGAGGCATATACGCCCGCCGTCCTCAATGATGGCAAGACCTATCCCTACGGCTATGGATGGGCCATCGGCAAGTCGCCCGCGGGCCGCTCGGTGAGCCACTCGGGTGGATGGCCCGGTTATGCCACTTTGATTGCCCGCGATCTCGACAGCCGAAAGACGATCATCCTCCTCAAGAACATGGAAGGCGGCGGACTGCCTGTAGGCCCGGTAAACCGTATTCTTTACAACCTGCCCGATGTGGCCGGCAGCGGCGCCCTCGTGCTCCCGGCTGCTTTGCTGGATACCTATGTGGGCTCCTATGAGCTTGTGCCGGAATTCTCCATCACCATCACGCGCGAAGGCACGCAGCTCTACGCGCAGGCAACGGGCCAGGGCCGCCTTGAACTTCAGGCGATCAGGGAAGACCTGTTTGCGGTAAAGGGCGTGGATGCCAAACTGGGCTTTGTGAAGGCGGACGGGAAGGTGGATCACCTGGTGTTGTACCAGGGTGGGCACGAGCAGGAAGGAAAGAAGGTGAAGTAAGCGGATGCATCCCGCACAATCCGCAACTTTACTGTCATGAATGCCCATCGCCTTCCTGCGCTCCTTTTCGGTATCGCCGCACTGCTGTTGCTGGGCCTGCTCCTTTGGGCGCCCCAGGCCGGTCTCGACCTGCATGTGGCTGACACCTACCTGGTAATCGAAAAGCCCTTCCTCTATGCCGCACCGGCGGCGCTTTGTTTCCTCTTCTGCCTGCTTTACCTGGTGGCCGGGCGCATCCTGCTGTCGCGCTGGCTAAGCTGGATCCACCTCGGCCTGACGCTGGCTTTCTTCGCCGGGATCTTTTACACAGCCCACTCCGGCCCGTCCGGCGGCACTACCGTCAACCTGCAACCGCGCCTCTGGACGGGCACGCCCTTCGAGCTGCTGCTCGCCGGCTTTGCCATCGGGCAGGCGGTCTTCGTGCTCAACCTGCTCGGTGGCCTGCTTCGCGCACCCTTCCGGCGGCGGGCCTAAGCCCGACCTTAGCACGGCATTTGCATCTTGCTGCCCGTTCCCTCCTTACCTTAACCGCATATTCTCCATACGTATGAAGCAATTCTTCCTGGCCTTCACGGCCCTTTGCGGTGCGCTCGGCGCCGGTGCGCAGTCCGGGCCCACCACGCCGCCCGTTACATCGTCTGTACAGCCGAAGTACAACCAGTACGAGGCGTTCAACCCGCAGTTCTATCCCTACCCGGGCAACGACTTCCGCAGCGCCTCCGGTGAGCCGGGGCCGCGCTACTGGCAAAACCGCGCCGACTATAACGTGGCCGTCACCCTCGACACGGCCACGCATAGCGTAAAAGGCAACGTCACCATCACGTACACCAACAACAGCCCTGACAACCTCACGTTCCTCTGGCTGCAGCTCGATCAGAACATTTACCAGCAGGGCTCGCGCGGTTCCGCCACCACCACGCAGGCCGGCGGCCGCTGGGCCAACCCCGCCTTCACGCAGGGTGATGTGGTGCGCAGCATTTCCGCCGAAACGGGCGGTCAGAAAACAACACCTAAATACACCATCACCGACACCCGCATGCAGGTGTGGCTGCCGCAGCCGCTGAAGCCGGGTGGCAAGACCACGCTCAATATCGGTTATGACTTTACCATCCCGGAGCGCGGCACCGACCGCATGGGACGCCTCAAAACCCGCAACGGCTGGGTGTATGCCGTGGCCCAGTGGTTTCCGCGCATGGCCGTATACGACGACATCCAGGGCTGGAACACGCTGCCCTACCTCGGCGCCGGCGAGTTCTACCTCGAGTACGGCAATATCGAGTACAGCATCACCGCGCCTTCCAATATCATCATCGCCGGCTCGGGTGCGCTGATGAATGAAAAAGAAGTGCTCACTACGCAGCAGCAGGCGCGCCTCGCGCAGGCCCGTAATTCCGACAAGACGGTCACCATCCGCTCGGCCGAAGAGGTCAACAGCGCATCATCGCGCCCCCCGGGCAGCGCACTCACCTGGCGCTTCCGCATCGAGAACGCCCGCGACGCCGCCTGGAGCGCCTCCCGTGCCTTCGTGTGGGACGCCGCGCGCATCAACCTGCCCTCGGGCAAGAAATGCCTGGCGCAAAGCGTGTATCCCGTGGAAAGCATCAAGACCAACGGCTGGCAGCGCGGCACCGAATTCACCAAGGGCTCCATTGAACACTACTCGAAGCAATGGTTTGAATTCCCTTACCCCGTAGCCACCAACGTTGCCTGCAACGTGGCCGGCATGGAATACCCCGGAATCGTGTTCTGTAATTATACCGACAGCGGCTCCGAGCTCTGGGGCGTCACCGACCACGAGTTCGGGCACACCTGGTTCCCGATGATCGTGGGCTCCAACGAGCGCAAGTATGCCTGGATGGACGAAGGCTTCAACACCTTTATCAACGACCTGTCGACGAAAGAATTCAACAAGGGTGAGTTTGCCGCCAGCTCGCTCGATGGCGGCGCTTCGGAGATGACCGGCTACGTGTTCAACTCCAAAATGGACCCGCTGTGGACGGCGCCCGACGTGGTGCAGCAGGCCAACCTGGGCGTGGCCGCCTACTTCAAGCCGGCTATGATGCTGGGCGCCCTCCGCGACGTGGTGCTCGGCCCCGAGCGCTTCGACCGCGCCTTCCGCGAGTACGTGCGCCGCTGGGCCTTCAAGCATCCTACGCCCTGGGACTTCTTCCACACCATGGAAAACGTGAGCGGCGAAGACCTCTCCTGGATGTGGCGCGGCTGGGTGATGAACAACTGGACACTCGACCAGGCCGTGACCAACGTGAAGTACAATAACAACGATGCGTCCAAGGGCGCTGCCATCACCCTGCAGAACCTCGGCCAGATGGTAATGCCTGTGCCGGTGCGCATTACCGAAACCAACGGCACCGTCCATAACATCACCCTCCCGGTGGAAGTGTGGCAGCGCGGCGGCACGTGGACCTTCACCGTTCCCAGCACCTCCAATATCCGCGACGTCACCATCGACCCCGATAAGAAGCTCCCGGATATGAACCGCGCCAACAACTCGTTTAAAGCGCAGTTTTGAGGTATTGATTTGAATGTGCTAAAACGCAAAGGCCGCTCCGCAGGAGCGGCCTTTGTCTTGCGGCCAGGTTGCAGGTTTTAGCTGGGATCGGAGGAGCGCTTTTCCTGCCGGCAAGTGCTTTGAGAAGACCCATGTATCGAATATCGTCTTCTGGCTCGATGTAAAAAGGCGCGCCGCGGTGCAGGCGGCCCGGGTGCGCCGAATCCTTTCCTGACGCAGAAATTGGTACTTTCGGAGGAGCAGATCGGCCTTCGGATGAGCCCCGGCCCTTACTGAACAACCGTTCATGCCAAAACAAAACTACTATGATGAAAAAGACGGTGCTTCGCTACGGCGGCTATGGCACCATCGTTCTTGTTGTGCTGAGTGCCCTTCCTTTCCTGTTTTTCAGCGGTGGCCAGGACTATGACAAAATGGAAGTTTTCGGTTACCTCACCATGGTGCTCTCCATGGTCTTTGTATTCTTTGGCCTGCGGCATTACCGCGATTCAGTCAATGGCGGCGTGCTCGGTTTCGGACAGGGACTGAAGCTTGGGCTGCTGATCACCCTGCTGCCCGCCATCGGTTTCGGGCTGTTCGATGTGATCTACACGCGCGTGATCAACCCGGGCTGGCATGCCGAGTATATGGCGCAGTATTCCGCGAAGCTGCAGCCGGCCGAGCGCGCCGCCTTCGAGCAGCAGATGGCCCTGTTCAGCAATCCTGTTTTCGAGTTCCTCCTGATGGCGGCCACCGTGCTCATCATCGGGCTTATCGTTACCATCATCTCCACGCTGGCCCTGATGCGCAAGCCGCGCAAGGAGCTGGCAGTATGATGTCATTTGTCTTCAATAAATTATCGCAACCAACTTCCCGTTTATGAAAAAAGTAACCGGCATCGGCGGCATCTTCTTCAAGACCAAAGACACCGAGGCCACCAAGGCCTGGTATAGCGAGCATCTCGGCCTGACTGAAACACCCGGTATGGGTGTGGTGTTTGCCTGGCGTCCCTTCGACAATCCTTCTTCGGCGGCCTGCTCCATCTGGTCGCCCTTTAAGGAAACGACCAATCATTTCAGCCCATCGGAACATGACTACATGATCAACTACCGTGTTGCCGACCTCGAGGGCCTGCTGGCGGAGCTGAAGGCCGCGGGTGTAACCGTGGTGGGTGACATGCAGGTGTATGACTTCGGCAAGTTCGGCTGGGTGCTTGATCCCGACGGTCGCAAGATCGAACTGTGGGAGCCGCTGGGTCCGCAGACCGGTGAATCATTCAAAGACGGCAGTATTTACTGAGCCCGGTGCCGCGGATTAATGCATCTGTTCAGAAGTTGTTGCGGCAAAGATCATCCAGCTGCGCGTCTTCGAGCACGTCGCGCAGGATCTCGTTGCCGGCACGCCGCCACTTTACCAGGCGCAGCTGCCCTTCCGCGATCTCGATGCCGGTGATCTCGCCGTCCGAATAGCAACAGCAACCCGAGTTGAAGTAACTGGGCTTGAGCGAGAGATAGTCTTCTGATACGGTGGTGTATTCAAACTTGCGGCGCCGGATCTCTTCCTCGATCTCGTCTACCGACGAGTCGTTGTCGGCCCGCGCGTAGAGAAGGCGCCGGTAGAGACGCTCAATGTGCGTGAGCGATTCGAATACGGGCTGGTGCGTGTGGCCGGTAATGAGCAGGAGTCCGGGTTGCCGCGCGCTCCATTCATACATCATCGCGTGGTGGCGGGTCTTCAGGTTGTTGTCGTAAGCGGGTGTGTTGGGGTTGATCCGCAGCCAGGCCTGAAAGGGCGCCCAGATGCGGGCCACGAAAAACTTGCTGAACCAGTTGCCATCGCTGACGGCGTCACCCTGGTGCCCGTGGGTGCAGAAGATCTCCAGCGGGCCGGCCGCCGTATTCGTGCGCAGCAGCACGCCTTCGTAAATCGGTACCGGCTGTCCGTATACCGATTGAAGGAAGGATGGAGCCAGCGGGTCATTATCCCAGAGCAGGTCGTGGTTGCCGAAGATCTTGGTGAGGGCGCCGCGGTCAAGAAAAGCCTTTTCTATTTCGAAGGTGGCCGCCTGCGCATTTTTGACGGCAGGCCAGCTGTTTTCCCATAGCTCCTCGCTGTCGCCAAGTGCCACGAAGTGATAGCCTTCCCGGTTATAATGTTCGAGTGCCCCGAGATAGGCGGGCGCGCACACCGCGAAGTCGTCGGAGCCGTCGCCGGCACCTTTGTGCTGGTCGGAGAAAATAATGAAGCGGTCTTTCGCTGCATCAAAAGGCAGCACGAGGCCTTTCTTTTCGTTGCCTGCCCGGATACGCGCCAGCTGCTTGTCCAGCGCTGCATTCACGTTTGCTGCTATGGGCGCCGAAGAGTAGCGGGCGCTGAGGCGGAGCACAGGTTTGAGTAAAATTCGTCTTAGAAATGCACGCATAGACAATGTGGTAATGCGGTAATGTGAGAATGCGGTAAGCAGGTTCTATGGTTCTGAGGTTCTGTGGTTCTGAGGTTTTGTAATACCCGGGTTTTACAAGCTCTGGTGCCGGGCAAGGAAAGACGCAGAAGGCTTGCCGGGATCGCCTAATTATCACATTACCGCATTCTCACATTACCGCATTCTCACATTACCGCATTATTTGAGGTTGTATTTCTTCATCAGTGCCAGCAACACGCCATTCGTCCAGCCAAAGCCGTCCTGCGTGGGGTATTCGCCGCCGCCGCCTTCTTTGTCGGCATGCACCACGTCGTATTTCTCGGTGAGCTTGCCGGTTTGGCGAAACACGCGTAGGTTGAGTTTCACCCAGCGCGTTGCTACCGTGCGTGCGAGCGATGTGTCGCGATAGCGGTCGAGGCCTATCACCGTTACCCATTGCAGCGGTGCCCATCCGTTGGGCGCGTCCCACTGCTCTTTGGTGAAGCGCAGCGTGGTCACTACGCCGCCGGCTTTGAGAAACTGTTTCTGGAGCAGCGTACGGGCGGGGCGCAGCTGGCTCTTATCGGCGAGGCCCAGGAAAAAGGGAAACATCCCCGCAAGCGTCGGTGCCTGCGTGGTGCGGCGCGCATCGAGGTCGTAATCCATAAACCATCCCGTTCGCGGCGACCAGAAATGTTTGAGGATCGCCCTGTGTCGTGCGGCCGCGGCGGCGGCATAGCGTTGCGCGGTCTGGTTCATGCCTTTCAATGCAAGGCCTTTGGCAATGGTTTGTTCCAAATGATACAGCAGGCAGTTCAGGTCGACGGGAAGTATCCGCGTCGTGCGGATGCTGTGCAGGTTCTTGCCGTCGGCAAACCAGCGGCTGCTGAAGTCCCACCCGCTTTCGGCGGCCGAGCGCAGGTCGCGGTAAAAGGCCCCGGCGCTGTCGGCGTGGTGCTTGCGGCCGGGCATCACGTCCTCGGCCCAGGCTTCCTGCCGCGGGATCTCGAGCTGGTCCCAGTAGCGGTTGAGTATACTTCCGTCGGCCAGCTTCACCACGTGTTGGGTTGGGGCGCTGCTGTCTATCCAATAGGAGTACTCGCGCTGCAGCTGCGGGAGGTAATCCGTATAAATACGGTCGCCGCGGATGCCGGCCAGCAGCTCCACCATCAGGCTGAAGAAGGGCGGCTGCGAGCGGCTCAGGTAATAGGTGCGGTTGCCGTTGGGAATATGCCCATACCGGTCGATGAGCCAGGCGAAGTTCTTCACCATGCTTTCAATCATGCGGTCTTCGCCGCTTTCGCGAAGGCCCAGCATGGTGAAGTAGGAATCCCAATAGTAGATCTCGCGGAAGCGGCCGCCCGGCACGATGTACTCGTGCGGCAGGGGGAGGAGCGAAGAGCCTTCGGCGGCGGTGTCGGCCTTGCGGTGCAGCACGTGCCAGAGGCGGTTGATGTGTTTTTCAGCGTCGGTCTCGGTGGTTTCGTAGTCGCTGATCGGCTTCTGCGGCAGGTGGAAGTTCTCGGTAACGAAATGCATCAGGTGAAAGCCGGGGCGCTCGCGCTCTTCTTCATACGCCTGCAGGATGTGCTCGGCGCTGTATCGCGGCAGCGCGTCCACAAAGGTTTTGCTGTCCGGGAAAATATGTGCCAGCTGCACGTCTTCGAACAGCCTGCCGTAAATCTGGTCGGGAGTTTTTTGCGCCATGAGCGACAATGGGAAAAGTACGGAAAGGAAAAGGAGACGCATGGTAGGGAGTTGAAGGTTCTGAAAGGTTTTAACAGGTTCTAAAGGGTTCCTGAGGTTGTTAACAACGCCTTCACTGCGTGCTGAACCTTTTAAAACCTATTAGAACCGCTTAAAACCTTTGAACTTTTACAAGGCGGCAATCATCGAAATCTCCACGTTCACAAAGCGCGGGAGCGCCGATACCTGCACGGTTTCGCGGGCGGGGAAGGCCTCGCTGAAGTATTTGCCATAGATCTCGTTGACCTCGCTGAAGCGGTTCATGTCGGTGAGGAAGATGGTGGTTTTAACAACGTTGCTGAAAGACCCGCCGGCTTCCTGGAGGATGGCCTTGAGGTTATGCATCACCTGGTGGGTTTCTTCCTGCAGGTCGGTGTTGCGGAGCTGGCCGGTAGCAGGGTCGAGGCAGATCTGGCCGGAGATGAAGAGCAGGTTGCCTGTGCGCACGGCCTGGTTGTAAGGACCAATCGGGGCCGGTGCGCTGGTAGTATTGATGATCTGTTTTTCCATGAGGCTAATATCGGCAATCGCCATTGCCGCCCCGCGAAAAGTTTGGCCGGATGCCCTTAGGTTTGCGCCATGGAAATCGCGATCATCGCTCACGAAGCGGCTCTCGCCGCCTGGGCTGCCAACGCCAGGGAAGGCACGCGTGTGCTCGGTATTCAGTCGCCCGAAGAAGCGCCGGAGGGCGCCCTGCTTATCGACTGCGAATACGACGGCACCGCGCTGCGCGGAAGCCAGCTGCGCGCACACAAGGGAGCTGTATGGGTGAGCGACGTTCCGGGTCATGCGATCGGCATCACCGGCTTTGTCCGCTTCAACGGCTGGAACGCCGCCGCAGCACGCATCGAGGCCGCAGGTACGTCCGAAGTCCAGGCAGCCGCCGAAGAAGCCGCGGCGGCACTCGGGAAAACGATCGAGTGGGTGCCCGACACCCCGGGCTTCGTTACCGCCCGGGTGATCGCCATGATCATCAACGAAGCCTACCACGCCTGCTCCGAGGGCGTCAGCACGAAAGAGGATATCAATACCGCCATGAAGCTCGGTACCAATTACCCGTTCGGCCCCTTCGAATGGGCGGCGCAGATCGGGCTGAAGCACGTAGTGGAATTATTGCGGGCGCTTGCGCACAAGAACGGGCGCTATGCGCCGAACGCGTTGCTGTTGCAGGAAGCGGGAGAGAAGGAACGCTGATTCCGCAAGCGGAATGCGCAGATTGGTTATGATTTACACGGATGTTGGTACCGATATCTGCGTTCATCATAACAGATCATAAAAAATCAGCGTTCTTTCTCTCCGCCACATCATACATGGTGAATCACGTACGTCACCACACCCCAGATCATCTTTTCAGAAAAATGATCCAGCGCGATGGGCGCGAGCTTCGATGCCGGCACAAGCCGGGCGCCGTGTGTGCCTTGTTTTTCGAGGCGGCGGATCAGCAGCTCGCCGTTTACCGACGCAATCACCACCTTGCCGGAAGAAGGCGGGAGCGAACGGTCCACGATCACTACGTCGCCTTCCTGGATCCCGGCGCCGCTCATAGCGTCGGAGTTGACCCGCATAAAAAAGGTAGCCGCCTTGTTGCGAATGAGCTGCTCGTTGAGGTCAATGCCCATCGTCGATTCATCTACGGCTTCCAGTGAAGCAGGTAAGGCGCGGTCCTCATTACCGGCCGGCGAAAAATAATCCCGGGCATCCATATCAAAAAGTTTTGTTTGCTAAAATTCTCGGTAAATTTATACTAATTAATTTAGCAAAAAGCAAACCAACGTCTATGGATACCCCGAATTCAACATTGCCCGGCTACCGCATCCACGAATACCGCCTGCAGGTGCTGCTGCCCGACGCGTTGCAGGAGCGCATTGCGCATTTACGGGAACGCCTCAACGAACGTCACCGGGTAAAAGGGGCATCCGGGCCGGTGCCGGCACTGACGGTGCTTCATTTTCATGCCTTTGAAAAAACAGAAGCGCGCCTGCTGGAACGCCTTCAGCAACTCTCCTGCTCGATGACGCCTTTTAAAGTGGAACTGGAAAACTTTTCCGCCTACCCGTCCCACACCATTTATATCAATGTGCCAACACGCACGCCTTTCCAGGAGCTGGTAAAAGAGCTTCGGCAACTGAAATGGCTGATGAATATCCAGGGGCACGAGCCGCACTTCATTCCCGAGCCGCAGCTGGTGCTGGCGCAGCGCCTCAAGCCGATGCAGTTTATCGGGATGTGGATGGAGTGCGAGCACAGCGAATTCTCCGGGCGCTTCATTGCCGATCGCCTGGCGCTGCTGCGTCGGGGCGAAACGGGTGGCTGGGAGCCGCTGCGCGAGCTGGAGCTGTTGCAGCAGCCGCTAGCTGTCAAACAGGGAGAACTGTTCGGGTGAGGCGCCGAGCTCGGGGTAACTCACTTCGGCAAGTGTGCCCGCATGGTTGGTGTCGGCACCGGGGCGCCCGATGGCGCGGTCGATGGTGTGCGCTTTGAGATAGCTGTCGGGACAAGGCTGCAGCAGCTCCTGGATCTTTTCGCGGGGCAGCTCCGGGTTCAGCCAGTCTTGCCAGGCCGCGCGCGGCAGGATCACGGGCATCCGCTGCTTGCTGTTGTGGATGCGGGCCATAAACGGATTGGCGGCAGTGGTAATAATGGCGAAGGTGCGGAACAGCTCGCCGGTTTCAGGCTCGGTCCAGTGGCTGTAGATGCCGGCGAAGGCAAAGAGCTCTTCCTCCTGCAGCCGCACCAGGTGCGGGTATTTTTTCTTCTGGAACTCCATCCACTCGAAAAAGCCGTCGGCCAGCACCAGGCAGCGCCGCTTGGGCACATAGCTGCGGAAGGCCGGCTTTTCGAAGATGGTCTCGCCCTTGGCGTTGAGGGTTTGCGCCCGCAGCTTCGTGGCTTCTTCGAGCGTGCCCACCCAATGAGGAATCAATCCCCAGGTGTAGGCCTGCACCTTGCCCGGCTCCTGCGAAGTGATCACCGGCATATGCGGAAAGGTGAAGCCATTGGCATGAAATACCGGCTCGAAAGGCATTTCCCACTCGGCGGTGATGGCCTTCATCACCTGCTCCTGCTTCTTGGTAAACGTATAATGATAGCACATGCGGCAATAAAGTTACAATGCCGCGGCAAGCAATGATCTTCAATGAGCAATAACATCCTGCATACAAAAACAGACCTCGGCCGCTACGGAAAAGCCGAAGGCGAAGATGAATACCACAAAGGCCGCGGCGCGCAGTTCAATACGCCGAACCGCTTTGATAAAACACGGCAGTCGAAAGACCATGCGGAAGGCATCGATGAGTGGGTGGAGGAAAGCGTGCGCACACAGTTCATCGAGGTGGAGGCGAAAAGCCTCGTCAACAAAGTAGACAGCCCCGATGTGGGCATGTTTTACAGCATGAATCCCTACCAGGGCTGCGAGCACGGCTGTATTTACTGCTATGCGCGCAACTCCTTCGAATACCTCGGCTTCAGCGCGGGCCTGGACTTTGAAAGCAAGATCCATGTGAAGCACAATGCGCCCCAGCTCCTGCGCCAGTTCCTGATGCACCCGAAGTGGCAGTGTGTGCCCCTTTCGCTCAGCGGCAACACTGACTGCTACCAGCCCGCCGAGCGCCGGTTCGGGATGACGCGCGCCCTGCTGGAGGTGTGTCGCGAATTCAACCAGCCCGTAGGCATCATTACCAAAAATGCAGGTATCCTGCGCGATACCGACCTGCTGCGCGCCATGGGCGAGCGGCGCCTCGTGTCGGTGCTGATGACCATCACTTCGCTCGACGAGCGCCTCCGCGGCGCGATGGAGCCGCGCACCACCACCGGCGCGCAGCGTATCCGCACCATCGAAAAGCTGGCTGCAGCGGGCATCCAGGTGGGAGTGATGCTGGGACCCATGATCCCCGGCCTCAACGAGCAGGAGATGCCGGCTATCATCAAAGCGGCGGCGGAGGCGGGCGCCACCTTTTCAGCCTACACCTTCGTACGGCTCAACGGCGCGGTGAAGCTGCTTTTTCACGACTGGCTTTATAAGAATTTTCCCGACCGCGCCGACAAAGTGTGGCACCTCATTGAGTCGGGGCACGGCGGCCGCGTGAACGACAGTGAGTTCGGCCGGCGCATGCGGGGCGAGGGTAATATCGCGCAGCTGGTGGCGGATCAATACCGGACCTATACGAAAAAGTATGGCCTTGGCCACGAGCGCCTGGGGCTCGACTGCACGCAGTTCAGGCGGCCGGGGGAGCAGATGAAATTATTCTGATGCCTGGTCCTGCTCAGGAGCTGCGACGTTTTGCATTGGGCTTCGGCCGGATGCTGATGACATAGCGCGTGGCCTTGCCGATCGTTTCCATGTGTACCAGGTACTCGCGCGAGCTGTAGGTTTCCAGCACCTCGCCGCTGCCTTCGTTGTTTCCGGGAAGGGCGTTGAAAGATCCGTCTTCGGCGACCTGCCGGCGAATGGCGGCGTAGTTGTCGGTGGAGCGGGTGGCGTATTGCACCATCTTCACTTCGTTGCCTCCCAGGTCTACGAATACCATTTCCGTAAAACGCTTCGTGCCCGGGTCGCGGTCGCCGAGAAACACGATGTTGCCGTCGTCGGTGCGGGCGCGGCGGTTGAAGCCGCGGGCGCGGATATAGCGAAATACCGATGCCGTATCCTGCCGGTTGTCGGTAACGTAAATCAGGTCGGTGAGCGACAGGCGCTGGGCCCCGGCCGGGAGCGCGGAAAGAACGATCAGAAGCGCAAGGACGACTTTCATAAAGTGTAGATGATAGGGGACCGATAAAGGTAGCGCATCCTTTGTTAAAGAAGGCCCACTGTAGAAATACGGACGCGTTTGCACGCCTGCTGCAAAAATATTTTTCACAAAAGTTTTGCTTGCATCAATAAAGCTTCTCATTTTTGCCCCCACAAAATAATCAACAGTGAACCGCATAGAATTATATATCAAGCAAACGATGGGATTCAGCCCGAAGGGCGATCTCCGTGGCGGGGCCTGTATTGCAGTCTGGTAGTAAACCAAAACTTCACATACGTCAAACCCCGCGGCAATGCAGCGGGGTTTTTCTATTTCCTCCTGTATTCTTCGGATCAACCAAAAAGAGCGAACAGAAAAAATGAATTCGTGTAAACACGCGTCACATAAAAACCAACCAGGGGCCAGCAGCCTGTTACCGGAAAGCCGCGCCGCGCAAAGCCGCAGCGGTTTCGGAACGGACTTCCTGTGCCCATCCGGGAGACGAAAGCCTGTCCTGTCATAGCATTTGCTCTGGCAACACAAGCCCGGTCTCCCGCAAGGACCGGGCTTTTTTGTGCGCGTTTCATAACCAATAAAAACAGGAAGTATGGAAAGCGGAAGGTATCGGGTGATCACCCGTCCGGGAAGGAAGTTACTGGTAGAGGTAATGGGGCGGCAACGGCGTGCCGTGGGCGATCTCCGGAGTGGCGTGGATCGGGCGTGATGAGGTGCATTATGTAAATGAGTAAAACAACAATCATGAAATTCTTTTTAATCATCAGCGTGCTTACGTTCCTGCTGCGGCGCCTGCTGCCGGCAGAGGAAGAGCCGCAATAGGTACACATTCTTTTCAAGACCCGGATGTTCCGGCGTCCCGGTCTTTAACGGCTCGTAGCTCAATGGGCAGAGTACGCGATTCTTAATCGCGGGGTTGTGGGTTCGAAGCCCACCGGGCCGACGAAGGACAAATAGCTCCAACGGTAGAGCAGCGGGTTGAAGCCCCGTGGTTGCAAGTTCGAATCTTGCTTTGTCCACGATTGGTAACTATATAAAAAAAGGAGGTATTTATGTTCAGACGATTCCTGGGTCGCCGGATGCCGTCGCCGGCCGGCCTTTTCAACGGTCCCTTCTTCGACGTGCGGACGCTCTTCGTGCTCGAGTTCGATTGCCTGCCGAGCGTCTGCGCCGTGGGTGATCTTGACGGCGACCGGGCCCTTGTCTTCCTGCGTGAGCGTATCGCCTCGCAGGTGATCAAGACCTGGCAGCACAGCTTCTTTGAATACGACGAAGGCACAGTGTGCTTCGCCCGGAGCATCTACCTGCTGCCCGGCCGCCGGATGGTCGAAGTGGGCGCAGGGTACGTGGAGTTGCTGCACGATGGCGACTTCAGCTGGGCCAACGCGCTCGTGACCGAGCTGGCCCGCTTCCGCCAGGTACAAAAAGAAGCGCCGATCGGCTTTGCACGCTCCGGCTCGATGAACTGAGGCCGAACACGCAACCGGTTGTATCAGAACAAAACAGTATTAATACGGAATAAAGAACCAGCAATGGAAACACAATTTGAAAAAACGATCAGCGTGAACGCGGCGCTCGGGGAGGTCTTTCCCGACAGCCGGGCTTACTACCTGTGGCGCTTCGGGCGCATCCCGAGCCGGCATTACATCTCGGGAATCGCGGGGGAAAAGCTGGTTGCTGTCTTTCGCGAGCGCTTTGCGGAGCTGATCTGCGATGTGTACCAGAACCAGTGGTACAATAAAAAACGCCGTCGCTATGAGATCGACAAGACGCTCCTGGTGCTGACCAACGGCTGCGTGGTGGAGATCGCCTATTACTGCGAGATCCTGCACGACGGCCATGCCGATGTATTTGTAACGGAGTGCACCGCGCTGGCCGCCCGCTTCCGCGAGCGCGAAAAGCGGCAGCCGCAGGAGATCAACCTGATCGTAAAGGGCGAATATGGACTTACAACACGCTCCATGGAGATCAAGCGGGCGAAGCTGGACCTCGATCTTTTTTACGAGGCCGACTTCGCCGCCGTGGATGCCGTGATCCGCAGGCGCCTGCGGCAAAAGGACGATAAGGGCATCGTGCTGTTGCATGGGCTGCCCGGCACCGGCAAGACCACTTACCTGCGTTACCTGGTGGGTCAAACCCGGAAGCGCGTGCTCTTTCTTTCGCCCACGGTCGCGGGCAACCTGATGGATCCCGACTTTATCGACCTGCTGATCGAAAACCCGAATACGGTGCTGGTGATCGAGGACGCCGAGAATGTGCTGATGGACCGGAGGGCGCACAGTCATTCCGGTGTATCGAACCTGCTGAATATTTCAGACGGCCTGCTGGCCGACTTCCTGAATGTGCAGCTGGTGTGCACCTTCAACAGCCCCGTGGCGCTGATCGACCCGGCGCTGCTGCGCCAGGGACGACTCATTGCACGCTACGAGTTTGGTAAGCTGGGGGTGGAGCGTGCCCAGCGCCTCAGCAGCCACCTAGGTTTCCGGAACGAGATCCGGAGCCCGATGACGCTGGCGGAGATATCCGCCCAGGGCGAGCCCGCACTGCAACAAAAGCGCGTGGAAGTGATCGGCTTCCGGCAGGTGACACTTGAAAACTGAGGCGAGAACGAGAGAACAAGCTGAGAATTCACTAAAACAAAAACCAATGAACCGGATACAAAAATGGCGGCGGCTGGATGGCAGGCCCATCCGGTTGCCCATCGACGAAGAAGTGCGGATGACGCTCCTGCGGGAGCAGGCCGCGGGACACGAGCTGACGGTAAGCATCGGCTCCGACAGCCAGGTGAAAGGGAAGGATATTGACTTCGCCACCGTAATTGTATTTATACGGAAAGGCAGGGGCGGATTTTTCTTTATCGCCACCGACCGGCTTCGGCAACCCATGACCGTGAAGGAGCGGATGCTGGAAGAGGTGACGCGAAGCATCGAAGTGGCCTACCTGCTGGCGCCCGTGTTTGCGCGCTACGGCGTGCCGCTGGAGGTGCATGCCGATATCAACCCCGACCCGAAGTTCAAAAGCAACGCGGCCTTCCGCGAAGCGATGGGCTATATCATGGGGATGGGCTTCACCTTCCGGGCAAAGCCGCACGCTTTCGCGGGCTCGTGCTGCGCTAACAAAATCGTGCAATGACTGGAGAAGGAACGCTGATTCCGCGAGCGGAATACGCAGATTGGTTATGATGTTTTATGATGGCTTACGCACGAAGCGTCGGCATCTGCGCAAATCATAAGGATCATAAGAAATCAGCGTTCTTTCTCATCACGTAAATCATCAACGGCGACCGGTGTTCTTTTTGCAGGAACATCATCGCCTCAAAACAAACAACATGGCAAAATTGAAACTGAAGGGCAAAGACCTCCGGGCGATCGGTTATCCCGAGTCGCCGGTGATCTCGCTGGCGATGGGGCTCATGGAAAAACATTACAGGCACAGCTCCGCCGGAGAGGCCCTTAAGATACTTGGTGACGTAAAAGAGCGGCCCGCTGATTACCTCGGCCACGAGGTGCTCGGCAGGATCGCGGAGGCGCTGCTGCCGAAGGCGGAGCCCGAAGGGGCTGCGGTGGCGCTGAATGGTACCGGCGTCAACTTCAGCATCTTCGGTAGCGAAGGCATCGAGCAGGGTGCGCTGTCGCAGATGAACACCGCCGTGCGGCTGCCGGTTGCGGTAGCCGGCGCCCTGATGCCCGACGCGCATTCGGGTTATGGCCTCCCGATCGGCGGGGTGCTCGCCACCCGCAACGCTGTTATCCCGTACGGGGTGGGTGTCGACATCGGGTGCCGGATGTGCCTGTCGGTGTTCGACATCGACCCGAAAGAGCTCGGGGCGCGGCCGCAACAGTTTGCGAAGGCCATCCAGGAGAACACGCTCTTCGGAAGCGGCGGGCAGTTTACCCGTGCTGAAGAGCACGAGGTGCTGGAGAGCCCTCTCTTTTCCGAGATCGCTCTGTTGAAAGGGTTGCATGCGCGGGCCTGGAAGCAGCTGGGTACATCGGGCTCGGGTAACCACTTCGTTGAATTCGGGGTGGTGTCGGTGGCGGCGTTCGACCCGGTGCTGGCAGTGCCCGCGGGCAATTACCTGGGCTTGCTGTCGCATTCGGGCTCGCGGGCCCTCGGCGCCAATGTCGCCAACCACTTTACGAAGGTGGCGAAGGACAAGCGGCGCCTGCCGCCCGAGGCGGCCAACCTCGCCTGGCTCGACCTGGACGAACAGGAGGGGCAGGAGTACTGGCTCGCGATGAACCTCGCCGGTGATTACGCCTCGGCCTGCCACCACGTGATCCACGAGAAGATGGCGAAAGCACTGGGGCGGCGTCCGCTGCGGCGGGTGGAGAACCACCACAACTTCGCCTGGAAGGAATTGTGGGAAGGAGCGGAAGTGATCGTGCACCGGAAAGGCGCCACCCCGGCCGGCGCCGGTGTGCTTGGCATCATTCCCGGCTCGATGACGGCCCCGGGTTTTATCGTAAAGGGTAAAGGCGAAGCGGCTTCCGTCAATTCGGCCGCGCACGGCGCGGGACGGCGGATGAGCCGGACGGCTGCCTTGCAGTCGATCTCCGAGGCGGCGCTCCGCGAGCAGCTGCAGCGGGAGGGCGTGACCCTGCTCGGTGGCGGTCTCGACGAGGCGCCGATGGCCTACAAGGACATCCACTCGGTGATGAAGGCGCAGCGGGCACTGGTGGATGTGGTGGGAACCTTTCAGCCGCGGATTGTGCGGATGGACGGGGCACCGCCGAAACCGTGGATGAAGAAGAAAGGAGACGCAGTGCTTGGAGAATAATGGCCGGTCCCGGATTTTCGATGTCTGATTTGAAGGGGCGCTTCGGCGCCCCTTTGTTCTTCAGTAAATCGGACATCCGACATCGGAGATCGTGACATCTAAAAAAAGAAACTCCTGTAAAAACAGGAGTCGTCACCTAAACCAACTGCATGTTGAGAAAGCTCGGGGCTGTGTAAAGCCCGTTGTACTTCTCGAGCAGAGCTACGAAGTTGGGGGATTCCATTTTATTTTTCTGTAAAAACTTTTTAAAACGCTGGAATTAAGGGTAATCACCGGCTTCGCTTTCCTGTAAAACAGGTGTGGCGGCGCTCCTGAAGGGTTGATACCGAGCCGGTTATTGCTGAAAAATAAAAATGCGTTTTGTTTTATTCTTCGCGAAAAAAAAATCCGGGCCCGCTATTTTTACCCTTTATTTTACGTTATGGCGATACGCATTTTCGTTACCGGCGGCACTTTCGACAAGGAATACAACGAGCTTTCGGGGCAGCTTTTCTTCAAGGACTCGCACCTGCCGGAGATGTTGCAGCTCGGGCGCGCCCGCGTGCCGGTGGACATCCGCACGCTGATGATGATCGACAGCCTTGAGATGACCGACATCGACCGCGAGCTGATTGCACGTCACTGCAGCGAGGCCGACGAGGCGCAGATCGTCATCACCCACGGCACCGACACGATGGCCGATACCGCGGCTGTGCTTGCGCAGCGGGTAAAGGGAAAGACGATCGTGCTCACCGGCGCCATGATTCCCTATAAGTTCGGATCCTCCGACGGGCTGTTCAACCTGGGCAGCGCCATCGCTTTTGTACAAACACTTCCGCCGGGCGTATACGTGGCCATGAACGGCCGCTGCTTCGAGGCGGGCAAGGTGCGAAAAAATAAGCTGACGGGCGAGTTTGAGGAGACGGCGTCGTGAATTGTGAATTGTCAACTGTGAATCCGCGAGGCGCGGAATAGAAGAAAGGATGCCTTTGGCATCCTTTCTTCCTGAGGTGGCGTCAGCATTCACGATTCACGATTGCCGATTCGCGTTCATACTCCAAACTGCCGCAGGTGATGATCGGTATGCTTATAAGCCAGCCGGCTCCACTCCTGTGCGCTCATCTTGCCGAAAAAAGGATGCCGCGGCGGGTGCAGCAGGATGCTGCTGCCGGAGAAGCGCTCGATCTGCGCGGCCAGTTTTTCCTGTTCTTCGGCAAAATCGCGTACATCGGTTACGATGAATTCGGGGGCGGTGGGCAGGCTGTGCGGCCAGGGTTTGTCGGAAAGCAACCTGCGCTTGGCGAGCGGTCCGAAAAGAAGGCCCATGAGACTTCGGCGGAGGTGCAGCTCACCGAAATACGTAGCGAAGGGCGCCTGGCAATGCGTCAGCATCTGGGCTGCGTTCATTTTTCCCCACAGCGGCGGCTGTTCAGGCTGGAGGCGGTAAAGACGGTCGAGGAGCCGCCGGGCGCTTTCGGGATTGAAGAGATCGTTCATGCGGTTTTGGTCTGATGCGTAAGATACGTTTTTCGGAATCCGCGCCAAAAATGAAAGCGGTCGGGGCACTGCTGCCGCGACCGCCTTCCGTAGGAATACGGATCACTCCTAATCGTGTTGTGTGTATTGGCCGGTAGTAGCGTGGCGGCCTTCCGCGATCTCCTCAAGCAGCTTCTTGTTGAAGGCCGGGATGTCATCGGGGCTGCGGCTCGTCACCAGGCCATTGTCCACCACCACTTCCTTATCCTGCCACAGGGCGCCGGCATTTACCAGGTCGGTGCGCACCGAGGGGTAGGAGGTGAGCGTGCGGGTGCTGATCATGCCGGTTTCGATGAGCAGCTGCGGGCCATGGCAGATGGCGGCCAGGGGCTTGCCATATTCCAGGAAGTGCCGCGCGAAATCAACGGCCCGCTGGTTGGTGCGCAGCTGGTCGGGATTCAGCACGCCGCCCGGCAGCAGCAGTGCGTCATAGTCTTCGGGGTTGGCATCGTCGAGCGCTTTGTCTACGGGCAGCTCGATACTCCAATGGTCGTGGTTCCATGCCTTCACCTTATTTTTCTGAGGTGAAATGATGTGCACTTCCGCGCCGGCATCGCGCAGCGCTTCCACCGGTTTGGTCAGCTCTACTTCTTCAAAGCCGTTTTCGGTAAGCACGGCTACTTTCTTTCCATTCAACTTGGGCATAGCATTGAAATTTGATATGCATTCATCGCACAAAAATGGAACCAGCAACGGCAACCCTATCTTTGTCCGGAAGCACGCGCGGATGCGGGCTTTCATTCTTCAACAATTGCCCATGAAGCGCCCGATTTTTTCCCTGCTCGCCGCCGGCTGCCTGCTGGCCTTTACCCAGTGCAACCGCGGCCCTTATGCCGCCGCCAATAAGAAATACAAAAAGCAATCGAAGAGCTATGCCGAAACCCTGAAGTCCTCGCCGGCCACCCAAACGATGGCCACGGCCACGCCCTGGGTCGGCACAGTCAACTTCAATATGCGCAAGCCCAATTTCGTGGTGATTCATCACACCGCGCAGGGAAGCTGCGACACGACCCTGCGCACCTTTACACTCGAGCGTACCCAGGTGAGCGCCCACTACGTGGTGTGCCGCGAGGGTATCGTGCACCATATGCTCAACGATTATCTCCGCGCCTGGCATGCCGGCGCCGGGCGCTGGGCCGGCGTTACCGATGTCAACTCGGCATCAATCGGCATCGAGATCGACAACAACGGCTTCGAGCCCTTCAGCGAGGCGCAGCTAAATGCTACGCTGCAGCTGCTGGATACCCTGAAGCGCAAGTACAATATCCCGGCGGCTAACTTCATCGGTCATGCCGATGTGGCGCCCACCCGCAAGAACGACCCGAGCATTCTCTTCCCCTGGAAGCGCTTTGCCGATGCGGGCTTCGGCCTCTGGTGGGGCGACACGACGCAGGCACAGGTGCCTGCCGGCTTCAACCACCTCGACGCGCTCCGCATCATCGGCTACGACCTGCGCGATACGAGCGCCGTCTTCAGCACCTTCCGCCGCAAATACCTGCAGTCGGAAGCCAAAGGCCCCCTGAACGAGGGCGAGAAGAAAGTGCTGTATACCCTTTACCGGAAATTCCTTTAATTGTCAGATGTCAAATCGCAGATCTGAGATCCGACCTCTGAGATCTGAGATCTAATTGTGTTTTGCTTTCGCAGAGGTGTCATAACTGATCACCGTGCTGCTGTCGTGCGCATGACCCCTGGAAGTATCGAGCGTATGGTTGCTGAAGTCGTTGGGATCTGATGAGGGCGGCTGATTGGTCACTTCTTCCTGTTTGTAAGTGCGCTCACCCGCTTTGTCCTGGCAGTCGGCAAAGCAGAGTGCGACTGCCATAAAGCCGAGTACTTTTTTCATATCCAGTCTTTTGGGTGGAGGTGCCCCAAACCCGATGCCACAAGAGAGAATCTGATGATCTCCGATGTCTGATGTCTGATTTAGAGGGGTGATTCCGCGCGCCAAATCAGACATCAGACATCAGACATCGTAAAATTCTCTCCCGTTGGCACCTTTTTGGTACCCCTGCCGGTAAACACAGTTTTATGAACGTCAAGCGCACATTCGGCGTGATCCTGACCATACTCGGCATTGCCGGGCTTATCTACGCCGCGGTATTATTCATGAATACGGAAGGCACGGGCCGCCAGATCAAAACGCTTGTAGTGTATGGCCTGTTGGGTGCTATCTTCTTTTTCACCGGCATCGGCCTCATCCGCACCACTGCCGACGATGCCCGCTCAACCATTGACCGGCCCGGCGGCACGGTGCACCGGGAGACACGGACCTATCGCACCGATACGGATGTTTAAAGAGTGATGATTACATGATTCGAGATTACATGAGTACATGATTATATGAGGGAGGGCAGGAAGCAAAAAGATGACATTCCCCCATCACCTCTAAAATCATGTATTCATGTAATCATGTACTCATTTGCTCTTCCCTCTCTTGTATTCTTTAGCTTTGCGGCGTGCCGCTCCTGCTCCATATCGATACTGCCGTTACGGGCGCCTCCGTTTGTTTGTCTGACGATGCCCAGGTATTGGCGTACTCTGCCAACCCGGCACAGCGCGACAGCGCGGCCTGGCTGCAGGCTGCCATCCGCGACCTGATGACGGGCGCCGGCCGCCGGCTCGATGAGCTTTCTGCTGTTTCGGTTAGCGCCGGACCCGGTTCCTATACCGGCCTGCGCGTAGGTATGGCGTCCGCCAAAGGGCTTTGCTATGCCCTCGGCATTCCCTTATTGACGGTGCCTACCCTGAAGATGATGGCCGCCGCCGCGGCGCCTGCCGACGGGCTGCTTTGCCCCATGATCGACGCGCGCCGGCTGGAAGTGTTTGCCGCTGTTTATAATTCAAAGCTTGAAGAGCTTGTCCCCGCCGCCCCTTTCATCCTGGATGAAAACTCTTTTTCCGCCCAGCTCGATGCAGGGCCGGTCACCTTTTTCGGCAACGGCAGCGCCAAGTTTCGTCCGCTGCTAACGCACCCCAATGCCCGCTTTGCGGAGGTGGAAGCCGACGCCCGTCACCTGGCACCGCTTGCATCCGCGGCTTTTGCGGCGGGCGCTTTCGCCGACCTGGCCTATGCCGTTCCCTTTTACGGGAAGGAATTTTATACCCCGGTACCGCCGAAAACGGGCTGAGTGGGTGCGGTGTAGAAACAGATATCGTTTTTTACGGATGTGTTCTATACATTTGCGGGATATTAAGAAAGCCAGATACCAAAACTTATGAGCGAACTTCTAGTGGAAAAGCCGGTGAAAGGGGATGTGGAGTTGAAGATTGACGTGCTTACCTTAAAAAAGGCGGCCCTCGTACTGCGGGCCATCAACCATAAACTGCGCCAGCAGATTCTCAAACTGATTCAGCAAAAGGGCGAGATCACTGTTACGGAGATCTACGTGAAGCTGCGTCTCGAGCAATCGGTTGCTTCCCAGCACCTCGCCATTCTGCGCAAAGCCGGCTTCGTGCAAACGAACCGCGAAGGCAAGTTCATTTATTACAGCGTCAACGAGGAGCGCCTCGTGCAGGTGCACCAGTTCGCCCAGCAACTGTTAAAATAGTCTTTCGCTTATGCGTTCCGCTTAGCCGCGGCGCCAAGGATGACAATCGCCTGACATCAATCATCCGGCGTACGATCGCTTGCAGCCTACCTTTGTACAAAGCCTGACTATGTTTATCCAGCAACTGTATACCGGCTGCCTCAGCGAGGCCGCTTATTATATTGAAAGCAACGGGGAAGCCGCCATCGTGGACCCCCTGCGCGATATCGACGCCTACCTGCAGCTGGCACGGGAGCGCGGCGCCACCATCAAATACATCTTCGAAACGCATTTCCACGCCGACTTCGTGTCGGGTCATATCGACCTGGCCAAGGCTACCGGTGCCACGATCATTTATGGGCCCGCTACCGAAACGAAACTCCCGGTGCATATCGCCAAAGACGGCGAAGTCTTTCATGTGGGTGAGCTGACCATCACCGTGCTGCATACTCCCGGCCATACACTGGAGTCGAGCTGCTACCTGCTCAAGGACGGCAACGGCAAGGAGCATTGCATCTTCACCGGCGATACGCTTTTTGTGGGTGACGTAGGTCGTCCCGACCTCGCCCAGAAAGGCGCGGACCTTACGATGGAAGACCTGGCCGGCATGATGTACGACAGCCTGCACAAGCACATCCTCACCCGTCCCGACAACGTGATCGTATACCCGGCGCACGGCCCGGGCTCGGCCTGTGGCAAGAGCCTAGGACCCGAAACCTTCAGTACCATCGGCGCGCAAAAGGCCGACAACTATGCGCTGCAGCCGCAAACGAAGGCCGAGTTCATCAAGGCCGTTACCGACGGGCTGAGCGCCCCCCCGCAATATTTCCCCATCAACGCCCGCATCAACAAGGAAGGCTACGACGACCTGGAAGCGATCCTGGCAAAAGGCCTCCGCCCCCTTTCGGTAACGGAACTGAAAAAGGCGATCGATGAGCACGATGCCCTCGTGCTCGACACCCGCCCCGCCGCACAGTTTACGCAGGGCTTCGTGCCCGGCTCCGTGTTTGTAGGCCTCGAAGGCCGCTTTGCCGAGTGGGCCGGATCGCTGCTGCCCTACACCGGATCGATGATCCTGGTGACCGAGCCCGGCAAGGAGCGCGAAGCCCTCATCCGCCTCGCGCGCGTGGGCTTCCACAACGTGGACGGTTACCTCGAAGGCGGCTATGAGCGCTGGAAAGCGGCCGGTGAATCTTTCGACATCATCATCGACGTAGACGTAGACGAACTGGCCATGGACCTGCCTTTCGACGAAAACATCGTGGTGGTGGACGTACGCAAGCCCTCCGAATTTGCCGAAGGCCATGTGAAAAACGCCATCAACCTGTCGCTCTCCGACCTCACCGATGTGGCGACCATGGCCAGCCTGGAGGAAGAGCAGAACCTGTACATCCATTGCCAGGGCGGCTACCGCAGTGTCATTGCCGCTTCGCTGATGAAGCGCCAGGGCATCCACAATCTGCGCAATGTGCTGGGCGGCTGGAACGCCATCAAAAAAGAGCCGCGCATCGCTACAGAAAAAGAAAAGAGCGTGCTCAACTAAAGAATAAGAAAGCGAAAAGCTCCCGGAAACGGGAGCTTTTTTTATGCAAATCATGCAATTTCAGCGGCCGCGAAACCCGTTGGCGATAGTGTGGCTGAGTATGCGAAAACCCGCTGTGGAAGCGGGTTTTGCGGTAGAGTAAGCCGTTTAGGTATCGTGAAAACGATTTGAAATTGCCTTGCTGCCGGTGATCAGCAGGACTATTTTAGCAAAAGAAAAGCAAGCAACCGGTACGAGAGAAGATAAAGTGAGCAAGCAACCGGGGATGGATAAAGAGCAAGCAGTGAACGTTACGTCCTAATTCAACTCTTTCATATAGCAAGCAATCGTTACGTCCGCCGTTTCCACGGGGGACTTCTTTTTTGTTAGCACAACGTTAAGTTCTTTTATCCATATCATGACTTTTCGTCGCCGGTTTTTTTACACACGCGCCCGGCGCTCTTTCCTACATTCGCCGCATGACACCCGAGGAAACGCGATTTGCTGCCATCGGCGCCTCCCTGCCCGGCGCGGAAGCCGGGAAATTATTTGGCAAACCTTGTTTTAAACGCGAGGGGAAAGCCTTCCTGTGTTTGTTTCAGAATGAAATGGTTTTCAAGCTTACCGGCCCCGGCCATGCCCGTGCGCTCGCGGTTCCCGGCGCGCAGCTTTTCGATCCTTCCGGTAAAGGCCGGCCCATGAAAGAATGGGTGCAGGTGCCGGCGCAGGGCGATTGGGAGGGTTTCGCAGCAGAAGCCTCGCCGGTTTAACAAAGCCCTTTCACCGGGCGGCTTTCTTCGGAACGATGTTGCCGCTGCTGCATAAGATCCGACTGCTCTAGCCTTTCTGCCGGCCGCTGACGCGCTTTTCGGCGACCTGTTCTGGATGAAGCTGGGCGCGCTCGCAGGCGCCTTCGGCATTCAAATATTTCGGCGGCCTACTCCACCAGTTTCCATTCCGGGCTATATGCCTTCTTCCACCTCCGGTGACTCCAGAGCCACAGTTCGGGGTGCTCGCTCATGACGCGTTCAAGGAAGTTGGCGTAGCGCTTTGTAAGCTCGCCTTCGGGCAGTTGGCGCGGGTGGTCGGTGGCGAGCTCCACGTGCGCCTCGTAGTAGCCGCGTTTCTTCTTGGTATAATGAGCGAAGAAAACCGGGTAGTCGTTGCGACGGGCCGCTGCCTCGGGTGTGCGGATAAAGCCCGTGGGCTGCCCGAAGAAGCGTGTCCACACGGCCTTTGAAGGCACGGGCGGACTCTGGTCGGCGATGAGCGCAAACACGTATTGCTGCCCGCGGAAGGGAAGCATATCCTCGCCAAGACGGGTAGCGGCGGCGAGCTTCGTACCAAAGCGGCTGCGGATCTTGTAAAAGAGGCGGTCAACGGCGCGGGCATGCAGCGGCATATATACCGCCACCAGCTGGCCGGGGAGATGTCGCGGCATCGCCAGGTTCGCCAGCTCCCAGTTGAAGTTGTGCCCGACGTGAAAATGTACCGGCCGGCCATCTTTCCACAACTCGTGCACCTGCGAAAAATCGCCCGTAAAATGCTTCTCAAAAAAGCGCGGCGGCGCCGATATGAACTTGATCGACTCGATGAAGTTGTCGGTGAAGTTGTAATAAAAGCGGCGGGCGATGCGCACGCGCTCCTCCTCCGTCTTTTGGGGAAAGGCGGTGCGCAGGTTGGCGAGCACCACCTCTTTGCGATAGCCGAGCAGGTGGTACACGATAAAGAAGCCCAGGTCGGAGAGCAGGTAGAGCACCCGCAGCGGCAGCAGCGAGAGCACGTAAAGCAGGCCGTAGAGCACGTAGTACATCGGGCGGCAAAGATGACGCGAAAAATCTGGAATCTGCGGATCTGGAATTTGCCTATGCAGAACCTTAAGATCCCAGATTGTAAAATTCCAGATTACAGAATGATATTCTGCACGATCTCCGAATGTTCGGGGAAATCAGTGGTGTAGTGCAGCCCGCGGCTTTCCTTGCGGAAGGAGGCGCCCTTGGTGATCAGGTAGCCCACCGTAATGAGGTTGCGGAGTTCGAGCAGCTGCGGCGACACGGTGGTGCTGCGGTACAGCTCCTCGGTCTCTTCAAACAGCAGGTCGATGCGCTTCATGGCGCGCTCGAGGCGCACGGTGTTGCGCACGATGCCCACGTAGTCGCTCATCACCTGCTGCAGTTCCTTGAGGCTTTGCGTGATGAGGATCATCTCCTTGGGCTCCACTGTGCCCGAAGCATTCCAGTCGGGGATGGGCGGTGCGGGCTTCAGCTGGCCGATGCGCGCCACCGCATCCAGGTAGCAGCGGTGGGCAAACACCATGGCTTCGAGCAGCGAGTTGCTCGCCAGCCGGTTGGCGCCGTGGAGGCCGGTGGAGGCACACTCGCCGCAGGCGTAGAGGTTCTGGATGGAGGAGCGGCCCCATTCGTCGGTTTTGATGCCGCCGCAGCTGTAGTGGGCTGCCGGCGCCACGGGGATCATCTGCACCGCCACGTCGATGCCCATGCCCTTGCACTTCTCGTAAATGTTGGGGAAGTGCTCCCTGAATTTTTCCAGGTCCATATGGCGGCAGTCGAGCCATACGTGCTCGGTGCCGCCGATCTTCATTTCGTTGTCGATGGCGCGGGCCACGATGTCGCGCGGGGCGAGGTCGCGGCGCGCGTCGTAGCGCTCCATGAAGGCTTCGCCCTTGCTGTTGCGCAGGATGCCGCCGTCGCCGCGCACGGCCTCGGTGATGAGGAAGGCCTGCCCGCGCTTGCCGGCCTCGTAGAGCGCGGTGGGGTGAAACTGGATGAACTCCATGTTCTCGATGCGGCCCTTGGCGCGGTACACCATGGCCACGCCGTCGCCGGTGGCGATGGCGGGGTTGGTGGTGGTGCGGTATACCTGCCCGTTGCCGCCGGTGGCCAGCAGGGTAAGCTGCGCGAGGATCTTCTCGATGCGGTTCGTTTGCATGTTGAGCACGTACACGCCGTAGCAGCAGCTGTCCGGGGTGCTCTTGGTAACGAGGTAGCCGAGGTGGTGCTGCGTGATGATGTCGACCACGAAGCAGTGCTTGATGATGCTGATGTTGGGTGTGTTCTCAACGGCGGTCAGCAGCGCGCGCTCCATCTCCTTGCCCGTAACGTCTTTGTAGTGCAGGATGCGGTACTCGGAGTGGCCGCCCTCGCGCCCCAGCTTGTAGGAGCCTTCGGCGTCCTTGTCAAACTGGGCGCCCCAGTCGATGATTTCCTGCACGCGCGCGGGGCCTTCCTTCACCACGAGCTCCACCACTTCGGGGTTGCAGAGCCCGTCGCCGGCGATGAGCGTATCCTGGATATGCTTTTCGAAGGAGTCGTGCTCGTTGTCGTTCACCACGGCGATGCCGCCCTGCGCGTACTTGGTATTGGTCTCATCGGCCGCGGCCTTGGTGATGATGGTCACCTGCCGGTCGGGGAAGTGCTGCGCCACCTTGAGGGCATAGGTAAGGCCCGCGATGCCGGAGCCAATGACGAGGAAGTCGGTTTGCATACGTGCACGAATTTACTGGCCGGACGGAGTTGAATATCGAATATCGATCAAGGAACTCCGAAAGTTGAAGGGGAAGAAATATTCAATATTCAATGTTCAATGCTCAAGGCAGGGGAGCCATCACTTGAAAATTGAATATTGAACATTGATTATTGATCATTTGATACGCAAAGCCCCGACGGGTACCGTCGGGGCTTTGCCACTCGAATTTCGATATTCCCTGATCGATATTCGCTATTCAATTGAGCAGCTCCATCCGCATCGCCTCTTCGCTCTTCCGCTTCACGGGTGGCGGGGCGGCATGATTGAGCAGGCCGAGGGTGAGCAGCAGCTGGGCAAAGCCGTAAGTGCCCATGACCACGAGGCCGGCGCCACGGAAGGGCTCGTAAAACCGGTTGAGGGCCAGCGTGGAGTCGGACACGACAAATAGCAGCGCGCCTCCGAAGATGAGCAGCGCCGAGCGCCGGTTTTTGAGGCGGGCGAGTTGCAGGGCCATGGCCAGCATCATGCTGATGACGGCGCCATACACCAGCACCGGCACGCGCAGCGCTCCCAGGTGCTCCCACAGCAACGCGATGAGGCATACATAATACGCGACCACCGGCACCAGCGCCACCAGGCGGAAGGCGATTCCCTTGAGCACACGCAGGTGGTTGAAGGCAAGTGCGTAGGCCAGCTGCGCCACCAGGAAGGCACCGATCCCCCCGAGGAAAAAGTCGGGCGAGCGCACTTCGAACAACAGCAGCACATCACCCAGAAGCGAAGCCGCGAGCGCGGTGAAGAGCAGGCTCTTGATGCGCGAGCTGCCCTTTGGCGTGGTATACTTCACCATCAGCAGCAGGGTGAGCATCAGGGCCGTCTTGCTGAACACCCGCAGGCTTTCATCCTGCATGTAAATGAACACCCCGTCGGTGACAAGGGCGATGAGGTAGAAGAGGATCCAGTAGGTCTTTTTCATTTTTTGATCTCCGATGTCGGATATAGATAAAATAAAATTACGGGCTACTGCAAATCAGACATCCGGCTTCAGACATCCGACATCACTCCCGCCGGCTCCACCCAGGCCCCCGCTTCCTTCAGCAGGTTGATGAGTTCTTCCACGGCCACTTCGCTGGGCACGTTGCGCTTCACCACTTCCCTGCCCTGGTAGAGCGTGATCTTGCCCGGGCCGGAACCCACATACCCGAAGTCGGCGTCGGCCATCTCGCCCGGACCGTTCACGATGCAACCCATGATGGCGATCTTGACGCCCTTCAGGTGGTTGGTGACGGCGCGGATCTTCGCGGTCGTTTCCTGGAGGTCAAAGAGCGTGCGGCCGCAGGAGGGACAGGAGATGTATTCGGTCTTCGAGATCCGCGTGCGCGTGGCCTGCAGGATCGAAAAGGCGGTATGGTTGAGAAAGCGTTCGGCGCTGTCGGCGCCGGTTGTATACCTGCGGCCCGAGAGTGTGTTGTACTGATCGAACACTGCATACGATGCTGCGCTCATGCCCAGGCAGATGCCATCGCCGATGCCGTCGAGCAGCAGCGCACCGGCTTCCACACCGAAGTGTACGAGGTGCTCGTCGGCCGTTTGCCAGTTGGAGTCGGTGATGAGAACGACGGGATTGCGCACGCCTTTCAGGTCAAGATCCACCACGAGCCGGCGCACCGACTGCACCGCGTTCTTATTGGTGCTGCTGACGCACAATACCACCGAAGGATCGTTGGCGATGGCTTCGAGGTGCGGCGATAGTTCACCGTCGTTGTGCGCGTCGAGCATCACGAAGTTGAGCGTGGCGCTCTTCGCCATGGCCGATGCAAAGCCAGCATCGTCGAAGATGGGAAAATATTTTTCGAGCACGTCTTCGGCTTCGATGGCGTGTTGCTCGATGGTCTGCTCCCAGGTGGCGGGGTATTGAATCACGCGCAGCGTGCCCGGCAGCGCGAAGCCGATGGGCAGGTGGCCGGTGAAGATGAAGTCGGCCGCCGTATCGGCGATGGCCCATTTGTCGGTAGCCTCGTTGTAGCTATAGCCGACATGCCGCAGGTCGGCGGGCGCGATGGCCGCGAGCTTGCTCAGGTCGGCGATGACGACGGGCACGTTGTGGCCGCCGATATGGGTGACGGCGAAGGATGCTCTTCGTTTATAAGAGTATGGATCGTACGTCAGACCTCCAGACCCATCCCCCAGCCCCTTCCCAAGGGGAAGGGATGCTTCACCCCTCCCTTCGGGAGGGGCCGGGGGTGGCTCTTGCACGGTGTATCGTTTCACCAGATCCTTGCAAACAGGTATCTCCAGCTCCGGGTCCTCCGTCAGCGACACGCGGATGGTATCGCCGATGCCGTCTTCCAGCAGGGTGCCGATGCCGATAGCGCTCTTGATGCGGCCTTCCTCGCCGTCGCCGGCCTCCGTGACGCCCAGGTGCAGCGGGTAGCATTCGCCGAACTCCTCCTGCATCTGGCGGATGAGGAGGCGGTAGGCCTGCACCATCACCTGCGGGTTGCTGCTCTTCATCGACAGCACCACCTGGTGGTAGTCTTCGGCGCGGGCGATGCGGAGAAATTCCATGGCGCTCTCCACCATACCCATGGGCGTGTCGCCGTAGCGGCTCATGATGCGGTCGGAGAGGGAGCCGTGGTTGGTGCCGATGCGCATGGCGGTGCCGTGCTCTTTGCAGATGCGCACCAGCGGTGTAAAACGCTCGCGGATGCGGTCGATCTCGGTGGCATATTCGGCGTCGGTATAATCAATGGTCTCGAACTTCTTCTTGTCCACGTAGTTGCCCGGGTTTACGCGCACCTTCTCCACGATGCGGGCCGCGATCTCGGCGGCGTTGGGCGTGAAGTGGATATCCGCCACCAGCGGGGTGTTGTAGCCCCGGCGGTGCAGCTCGTCGCGGATGGCCTTCAGGTTTTCGGCCTCCTTCTTCGACGGTGCGGTGATGCGCACGAGCTCGGCGCCGGCCTCGATGCAGCGGATCGTCTGCTCCACGGTGGCCAGCGTGTCCATCGTGTCGGTGGTGGTCATCGTCTGCACGCGGATGGGGTGGTGGCCGCCGATCCAAAGGTCGCCGATGCGCACGGGGCGGGTCTTCAGGCGCTTATAGGAAGTGAGGGATTCGGTGTAATACTGCATGGAACACAAAGGTAATGTGCTAATGTGCTAATGGGGTAATGTGCTAAAGGGGAATAAGTTAATGCGGTAATGTGGTAATGTGGTAATGCGGTTATGGGGTTTCGGTGCCGCGTACGCTGCCGTTCCTGCATTTTACTGTATCGTCGGAGCAACTGACACTGCCGTTCTTTCAACTTACAATGTTGTTTTCGCAATTAACAGTGCTGTTTTCGAAACCTACATGATCGTTTTTGCAACTGACATGACCGTTTTCGATGCTGACACGGCCGTTCTGGCAGTTTACACTGCCGTTATTGCATTTTACAGGGCCGTTGGAGCAACTTACAGTGCCGTTTACTACCTGATTGGTCACTTTTTCGAACCGGCGACCGTCTTAGAACAGTCTGCCTGACACTTTTACCGAATGGCAGGTGTCTCGGAGCACCTGTCACCCACTTTAGCGCAGTTGTCCTGACGCTTTTACCGGCTGGAAGCCATCTCGGAGCAACTGACACACGTCTTAGGGTAGTTGAAAGTGTACTTGGAGTGATTGGAAGTAGTCCCGGGGATGGTGGAGGTTTTCTGAAAGCCCTTCAGCGCATTACCGCATTATCACATTACCGCATTACTACTTTCGCTACCAGTCCTTACTCTGTTTATTCCCCCCGCCCTTATCCTGCCGGGCCTGCTGGAGCTTGCGTTCCTTGTCCTGGAGGTCTTTGAGCTTTTTGTCGGCGTTGGAGCTGTTCTTGTCCTGTCCGCCGCCACCGCCGCCGCCCTGCTTCAGCTCGGAGAGGGCTTTTTGGAGGTTGTCGCGGGCTTCCTTGTCGTAGGGGGCGAGGCGCAGGGCCGACTTATAGGCGTCGATGCTTTGCTCGATGGCTTTTTGCTTGGAGTAGACGACCCCGGTATTGTAAAAGGCTTTTTCGCGCAGCGATGCGTCGCCGGCGAGGGTGAGGGGTGCCAGGATGGCCAGGGCCTCGTCGTAGCGGTTTTGTTTGATGAGGGCATTGGCGAGGTTGTACTGCGCCACCGGGTTTTCGCCGGCGCGGCGGTACTGGCTTTCGGCCATCGTCCAGTCGCCGTTGCGGTAGGCGGCATTGCCGGCGCGGATGGCGTCCTGCTGGGCGCCGGCGCCGAGGGTGGCCAGGAGCAGGAGGAGCAGCGGGAGGATCCTCATTTCTTTACTTTTTTGGGTTTGGCGGCACGGACCTTCCGGCGCTCGGGAATAAAGGCTTCGATGGCCAGCAGTCCCAGCATGGGGCCGACGAGCCAGAAGTAAAAGGTTTCGTAGCTGAGGAGGCGTTTGTCGATGAGCGTGGTGCTTTTCACCGTCGACAGCTGGGCCTGCAGCTGGGCGGCCGCGCCGTTGGGTTCGTTGAGCAGCACGTAGCGGCCCTTGCCGGTGGCGGCGATCTGCTGCAGCAGCGGCTGGTTGAGGCGCGAGATGACGGTGTTGCCGGCCTCGTCTTTCTTGAGGCCTTTGGTGGCGGGGTCGATGATGGTGGTGCCGGCGGGCGAGCCGATGCCGACGGTGTTGATCATCACGCCCTGGTCGCTGAGGTCCTGGGCGGCCTTGAGGGCTTCCTCGTCGTGGGTTTCGCCGTCGGTGAGGAGGGTAACGGTGCGGTAACGGCCGCCCTCTTTGCCAAAGGCAAGGCCGCACTGGTTGAGGGCTTCACCGATAGCGGTGCCTTGCCCGGCCACCTGGCCCGGGTTGGCCGACTCGATAAAGAGGCGCGCCGCGCTGGCATCGTAGGTGAGGGGCAGCTGGGCATAGGCGTGGCCGGCGAAGACGATGAGGGCCACGCGGTCGTTGCGGCGTGCCTTGAGCAGCTGGAGCATCAGGCTTTTGGCGGCCTGCAGGCGCGAGGGGGCTACGTCGGTGGCGAGCATGGAGTTGCTTACGTCGAGGGCAAACACGTGGTCGATGCCCGTGCGGGCTTCGAGGTCGCCGCCCGAGGGGCGCCGCGGGTTGGCAAAGGCGATGATGCCGAGCGCCAGGGCCGTGAGGGCGAGGGCAAAACGCAGCGATTTGCGGTGCCGCGTGTAGCCGGGGAGAAGGCGTGCGCGCATCTCCGGCGTACCCAGCTCGAGCAGCGCGAGCCGCCGCCGCCGCAGGTACAGCCCGTACAAGAGCAGCAGCACCGGCAGCATTGCCAGCGCATACAGCGCCCAGGGGCGTTCGAATTGAATGTCGAAGGGAAGCTCCATAGCCGCGTTTCTGTAAATATCAGACCAAAAACTTAATGCGGTAATGCGGTAATGTGATAATGCGGTAAATAGAAGCCGCTTCCCGGGAAGCGGCTTCTATTTGGTATCAGAACCTCAGATTATTACCACATTACCACATTACCGCATTATCACATTACCGCATTATTTCTTCCCTTCCAGGTAGCCCAGGTGCTGGAGCATCTCTTTGAGCATACCGAGGCCGGTGGCGCGGGCATTGGGTTTTTCGGTGTGGAAGTTCATGGCGAAGAAGTAGGGGTGGTTGTTTTCCTCTACCCAGCCGGTGTACCATACGAGGGTGCCGGCGGAGCCGCGGGTTTCGCCCGACTTCCAGGCAAGACGGTATTTACTGGTGTTTTCGCGCTGCATCGCTTTTTTCACCAGCTCCTGGTTCAGTTTGAAAAAGGGAAGCTGGTTGAAGTAAAGGCGCTTGACAAGACCGAGCTGCTCGTCGGCTTTCACGCGGAGGGAGCCGTCGAAGGCGGCGCTGTCGCCGGGGGCGAGCTTGCGGCTGCCGTAGCCGAGGGAGTCGGTCCAGCGCTGGAGCGTGTCGTGGCCGATGCGGCGGGCGAGCTCGGCGAAGAAGGGCGCGCAGTCGCCCTGGAAGGCGGCGCTGAAGGTAGGGTTGGCGTCGGCCCCGCAGGCGACGGGGAGGCGGGCCGTGTCGCTGGCGAGGGCGCCGGTTTGCAGGCCTGCGAGGCCGGAGACGATGTCGAAGGTCTGGGCGGGCGCGTAGGCGGAGTCGCGGTAGCGGGCCAGGTTGTAGAGCACGAACTGGCCGTCGGCATTGTTCATCACGGCAAAGGTGCCGGTGGCGTTGTTTTTCGAGAAATATTGACCGAGCGAATCGTCGGTGGTGACGTTGTTGGTGGAGCAGCCGGCCAGCATAATGGTGGCGGTGGCAAAAGCGAGAATGGTGCGCATGGCCGCAAAGGTCCGTGAAGAATTGCGAATATTGAATAACGAATATCGAAGGATGGTAGGTCGCGGAGCGACAGCGTAGCTGTCATTGCGAGCGGAGCGAAGCAAACTCCGGATTTACGCAGAGTGGATGTAGCCGAAACGAGTTGCGCGTTGAAACTCTTACCGGCTACAGTCAGTCTTCAAGTCGGGGAGTTTGCTTCGCTCCGCTCGCAATGACGGGCAAAGCCCGTCGCGCAAAGCGACACCAAAGGCAATACTTCCGTGTTTTCCGCGTTTTCCGCCTGCCCATATCCCACCTTTTCGCCATCTTTATCCCACCAAAACTTAAGAGCTCCATGCGTTTCATCGTTCCCGTGCTGCTGGTTGCCGGTGTGCTTTTCGCTACTTCCTGCAAGAAGAATGTCACCGCCGAAGACCGGGCCACCATCACGTTCGTCTTTAAGTTCGACAGCACCCAGGCGCGCCTCAACAACATAGGCCAGCCCACCGGCATGGCCGTGGGTAATGCGGCGCAAAGCCCGGTGTTCAACAGCATCAGCGCGCACTACATCGAGCTGGCACCTTCGGCCTTTACCGCCCTCGGCTCGGGCACCGTGCTGTACCGCGCACCCGAAACCACTGCCGGCGGCGCCAACGCCATCGATGTGGAACAAAGCACCATCGTCGGTGCCCACCAGGGCTTCTTCTCCATGCCCATCAAAGACCTGCCGCCGGGCGAATACGAGTTCCTCCGCCTCTCACTGGCCTACCAGAATTTCGATGTCAAATACTACCTCGACACCGTCATCGCCGGCACCGCCATCCGCCAGGAGTTTTTCGGAACCGTGGCCGGCTTTATCGGCTTCAACAACTACATCAAATCCTTCCCGGTAAAAGAGCGCACGATCACCGTCAACGGCAACCGCCCGCAGGGCTTCTGGGGCTTTGAAAGCTCGGTGCGTTACGGCGGCCTCACCTTCCCCGTGCTCGACTCGGCCACGGCGCCCGCCGGTGCCACCACGGTGGTCAACCCGATCTTTACTTCCTCGCCCGTGCCCGCAGGATCCTGCGTGGTCACCGCGGCTTTCTCGCCCGGCAAGCTCGTCATCCGCGGCGACGAAACGCAGAACATGACCGTGGAAGTATCGCTTTCCACCAACAAAAGCTTCGAATGGCGCGAGGTGGTGCACAACGGTCTCTGGGAACCCACCAAGGGAGAAAAGGTGCAGGATATGGGGATCCGGGGGATGCTGCCGCGGATCCTGTAAGAATTTCGAATGCCGATCAGGGAATATCGAAATCTGAAATAGTAAAACCCGCCGTGAGGCGGGTTTTTGCATGTTTCATGTTCAATATTCAATGTTCAATTTTCAAATGAGCCGAACCAAACCTTGTGCCTTGAGCATTGATTGTTGAATATTTCCCTTCTTCGATATTCACTTTTCGTTATTCATTATTCGATATTCATTGCCTTTCTTTGCCGCAATGGCTTTCACCGCACCAGAAGACGCCGAGCTGCTCCGGCAGTTCCGCGAGCCCGCCACCCGCGAGGCGGCCTATACCACGCTCATCCGCAAGTACCAGGAGCGCCTGTACTGGCATGTGCGCCGCATGGTGGTGAGCCACGACGACGCCAACGACGTGCTCCAGAACGTGTTCATCCGCGTGTGGAATGCGCTCGAGAACTTCAAGGAAGAGTCGCAGCTGTACACCTGGCTGTACCGCATCGCCACCAACGAATGCCTCACCTTTTTGGAGCAGCAGAAGAAGCGCTCCTCGGTATCCTTCGACGATGTGCAGAGCGGCCTTGAAAACCGCGTGCGCGCCGAAACCGGCTTCGACGCCAACAAGCTCGAGTGGAAACTCCAGCTGGCGATCCAGCAGCTGCCGGAAAAACAACGCATCGTGTTTACGCTCCGCTATTACGACGAAATGCCCTACGAGGAGATGAGCCGGGTGCTCGAAACCAGCGAGGGCGCCCTCAAGGCGAGCTATCACCATGCGGCCAAAAAAATAGAGGATTATATCCGGAACCATTAAACTTCAAGGCCTTCGGAACGTCTCAACAGGGATTATGAAAACACGCCAGCATATCATTCAGGAGCTCAGCGCAGCCGGTATTTCCCTCCCGGGAAACCTGGTGGCGCCGCCCTATGCCGTGCCGGCGGGTTATTTTGAATCCTTCGCCGCCACGGTGCTGGCCCGCATCCGCCGCGAGGCGGCTGCCGCCGAGCTGGAAGAGCTGTCGCCGCTGCTGGCCGGCATCCCCAAAAAGATGCCGTTTGCAGTGCCGCAGGGCTACTTCGAAGCGCCGGTGCTGCCGGCCGAAGCCGAACTGCCCGCCAACTGGACGCGCGAGCTGCCCTACACGGTGCCTGCCGGCTACTTCGAAAGCCTGCCGCAGGCCCTGCTGGACCGGGTGGCGCCCAAAGCCAGGGTGGTGCGGATGCGCCCGGTACGCTGGATGCGCATCGCCTCTGCCGCTGTGGTGGCTGCCGCGATGGCCATCGGCGGCTGGCTGTATACCCGCCCCGCGCAGAGCCTGGAAGCCAACCCCAAGGCCTGGGTGGAGAAACGCCTCACCGGCGTTCCCGACGGCGACCTGGACGCCTTTATCCAGACCACGGAACCCGCCGCAGGGCTGGAGCTGGCACAGCGCCCCAAAACGGAGGTGGGCCAGCTACTCCACGACGTAAGCGACACGGAAATGGAGGCTTTCCTCGACCAGGTGCCCACCGACGAGTCGCTGCACGGCTTCAATTGAGAATCGAACTAGCTTTGCCGGGTTCGTGAATGATTTTTGTGTGTAACGGTTAAATACCCGCTCATTGCCATGAAACGCTTTATCTACATATTAATCTTCTCCCTGAGTCTCGCCTCCACGGCGAGCGCCCAGCCGGGTGGCCCGGGCGAACGGATCCGGGAGCGCATGCGCGAATACCTGCAGAACCGCCTCAGCCTTACCCGCGCCGAATCGGAGCGTTTTACGCCGGTTTTCATCAGCTATTTCAACGAGCTCCGCTCCATCAACCAGCAATACCGCGGCGACCGCCTCGTGCTGCAGCAAAAGATCGTAGACCTCCGCCTCCGCTACCGCGACCAGTTTCGTCCCATCATGGGCGAAAAGCGCTCGAACGACATCTTCGTGTACGAGCACGACTTCGTGGATGAGGTAAAGCGCATCCGGGAAGAACGGATGCAGAACCGGCTCGATAACGACCGCACGGGAAAAAGATTTTAACCGGCCGTTGCTACGAAAGACAATTTCTCCTATATTTGGAATTGGTGTTTTTCATAGGTTAGCAACGGCCGGCTCTTTTTAGGGCAGGCCTTTTTTCTTTTTTAGCATTTCCTTCACATTTCCTGTACGAGCTCATCGCTCCAAAGTCAAGCCCGGCAAGGGTTTTAGCGAACAGTTTCCCCCGCTTCATTTTCATCCGTTCCGGCCTTCCAACGCAATTTTTTACCGGCTTTGTACGTTGTCGTTCCTGGGCAGCCCAGCGTTCCGAACCTGCCCGCAGGGGGGCAAACGGCGTCTCCGGCCGGCATTTTTTTCACTTTTTTTAAAAAATTTTTAAGATTTCCGGGCAGCCCTAATTTCTCAATGCCGGGATAAAGGGGATGCAAAAGCCATCCGGTACATCCGGGGGAATCAGACGGGAATATGCTCAAGTTCCGGTTAGCGGATGAGCAGTACGGTTCCTTTACGGAAGACGGATTTCCCGGTATCGCGCTCCACGTAGCGCACCAGCCAGGCATAAACACCCGTAGGCTGTTCTATGGCGCCGATCTTGCCATCCCAGCCTTCCTTCCAGTTATTGCTTTTGAAAACGAGCCCGCCCCAGCGGTTGTACACGGCAAACTCAAAGTTGAGCGCCTTCACCGCATTGAGCACGTGGAAGCGGTCGTTGCGACCGTCGTTGTTGGGGGTAAAGGCATTGGGCACATCCACGAAGCAGCTGTTGTAAACCGTGATGCGCTTGCGCACCGCGTCGGTGCAGTTGAAGGAGTCGGTAATCTGCAGGTCGATCCAGTAGGACGTGGCCCGGGGCGGGGCGCTGTAAAGGGGCATCGGCGTTTGCTCATTGGAAGAGGTGCCGTTGCCGAAGGTCCACCAGAAACGCAGCGCGCGGCCCACCGAGGTATTGGTGATGGCGATGAACTCATCCGGGCACTGGTCTTCGAACACCTCGAAGCCGGCCTTGCGGTAGTTAACGAGGCCAATGGTGGTGCGGGCGGTATCGGAGCAAAACCCGTTGCTGACCACGAGGCGCACCTTCTTCTCCACGTCGAAATCCGTATAGTAGGCCACTGCGTTTTGCGTAGCGGCAGTCTGGCCCTGGTCGAGGTCCCACTGCCAGCTGTTGATGCGGTTGCCGCCGGGGTGGGCGAAAGACACCGTGTCGCGCTGGCAGCCGTAAGCAATGCTGTAGCTGAAGTCGGCATTGACCGTGTCAAGCACGCTGAACGTCAGCACTGCGCCCGGGGGCGTGGGCTCGCCGCACTCGTCGGTGATCGGGTTGCCGTCGCTGCCCTGCTGGAGGCGGAGCTGGAAGGTTCCTTCCTGCTGCAGCGGCGCTGTCAGGGTGATCACAATCTCTTTGCTGAGACCGTTGGAGCTGGCGCAGGCGGCGCCACTGATGCTTACCGGGTAGGTTCCGGTAATGCTGAAGTCGGATCCATCGGGCGCGATCGAGCTACAGAGCATCGGGCGCTTGAACACAAGCCGCAACTGCCTGGGGGCGCAGGACAGGGGCGCCAGGCTGTCCATCGGAGTAAAGGTGCGTGGCAGCAGCACGAAGTCGAGCTTGTCGGTTTCGGGAATGCCACGGTCGCAGATATCAAGAATGGTGTTGTTGTCGGAGCCGTTGCGGATGCCGAGGCTGTAGTTGCCGGGATTGAGGAAGGTGGAAAGACGCAGCTCCACCGAGTCGGTATCGAAGCCCGTGCTGCAGCCGATGGCGGTTGCCGACACAACGGTAGCCACCGACGGGGTGATGAAGAACTCGCTTCCCGAAGCCGTGACGCTGCTGCACTTCATGCCCTTATTGAGCTTTACCCGCAGGATGTCGCCTCCGCAGGAAGCCTCCACAGCCTTGAGGCGGGGCAGGGTATTGTCAGTAATGACGGCCGTGCCGCCGCCAAAGGAAAGGGAGTAGCCCGCATCGGTGGGGGTGAAGTGCGATACCAGCAGCAGGTAATTGTGGCCGGCTTCGATCACCGGCATGCGGTTGAAGGTGGGATTGGGCTCGCCGCAATCCACGAACTGCGCGGTGCCCTGGGCACGGGTGCCGGTGGCGCCAGGCTCGGAGCTCCAGTTGTCGGAAATCGTCAGGGCCGCATTTGCGAAGATCTGGTTGGGATCCTGGTTGGTAACGTCGAACAGGGCCCAGTCGTAATCTTCCCGCTGGTCGTTGGGGTTGATGATGAAGCCGAGGGTGCCGGAAACGTAGCAGGTAAACTTATAATAGAAGGGGTTGATGTCGGTGAGCGTGTTATTGCCCGGGCAGTGTTGCTTGGCCATACGGAAACCGCCGCACTGGGGCACCGTGGTCTGGGCAAAGGTGGTGGTGCCGCAAACCGGGAAGGCGCTCCGGGGCGTCTGGCCCGGCGTGGTACAGTTCGTCTGCGCCAGCAGCAGCAGCGGAAACAGCAGCACGGGAAGCAAGAGCGCGGCGCGAGTGGTTTTGGTCATGTCTGGGGCAAATATCCGATGCCTGCTTCTAAGACATTGTGAAATCGGAAAGCGTGGCATGGATGCCGCGCGAAATGTCTTATTCGATGATCTGGACGTTGAAACGGTTGCGGATCAGGTAGGTGGTCAGCATCGACCGCATCAGCTCCACCGGGATGCCGAGGTAAAGGGCGCAGGCGCCCAGTTGCTCAGAGCTGCTTTCCGGCAGCTGGCCGGCATCGGTCATGAGCTCGCAGATCATGGCAAACAGCGTTTCGCGGAAGTCGGGGGTGATAAGGGGGGCGGCGCTTTCAACCACGGTCCGGGCGCCATCGCTGGTATAGGCCTGCAGGGCTTTCGAGGAAAGCTCGGTGAGGTCGTGGCCGCGGAAGCGCGAGCACAGCACCAGCATGCGCGACAGCTGCTCGATGCGGGCCTCGCCCGGCTGTGCATCCTGCTGAAAGAGGCAGGCAAATAAGATGGCTACGGCGGCTTCCTGCTCGGTTTGAAGGGTGGCGTTCATGAGGCGAATATAGTGCGCTGGTGTGCTAGATTGCGTGTATGCTTGCGGAAGGAAAAAGGAACCGCGATTCGATGGATCGGCAAAGGGGGCGCTACCGGCGCGCTAACCCACTAGCCTGCTAACCCACCAGCCCGCTGTCTACACTTTAATATAGATCTTCTTGCGGTCGAGCCAGTAGCAGATCGCCCACATAAACAGGATGACGGTGAGGGCGAAAAGGAGGGAGCCGACGCGCGGGTCGCCGGGGAGAAACTTGTAGACCTTGTCGTAAAGGAAGTTCCAGGGGTTGGTGTACACCGGCGCGCCCTTGTCGTTGGTGCCGTTGGGAATGCGGAGCAGGCGCAGGCCGCGCGGGAGGAAGGCGCTCAGGGCGAAAACAAACAGCGCGTTCTTACCGAATACGTCGAAAAAGCGCGTCCACCGGCCCCGCATTCCGCGTACTTCAATCGCATAGATAAGGGTGCCGAGCACGAGGATGGCCATGCCGGTGGTGGCGGTTACATAAGAGGAGGTCCAGATGCGCTTGTTGACCGGGAATACCTGGTCCCACACGTAGCCCATTACCAGCATGCCCACCCCGGTAACAAAGAGGCCGGTAAGCGTGCGGTAGAGGCTGTTGGTGGCTGCTGCCGGGTCGGCGTTGCCGGGTACCGGGCGGGTGGCGTTGATGATATAGTCGCCCACGAGGTAGCCGAAGATCACCTGGCTGATGGCGGGCAGGGTGCTGCCGAGGCCTTCGGGGTCGAAGATCTGCGGTACCCCTTCCCAGGTTTCCCGGTTATACATATGGGGTACGCCCAGCACGGCCCGGTCGATGGCGGTGCCGAAGAACCCGGGCATGGTGTAGTCGCCCAGGGAAAAGCAGAGCGCCCAGTAGGCCAGGAGGAAGAGCATGCCCACGAACAGGGCGCCCCGCGGCTTCAGGTAATAGATGATGACCGATGCAAGGAGGTAGCAGATGGCGATCCGCTGGAGCACGCCCAGGATCCGGATACCGTAGAGCTGTTCGGTGCCCATTTTGATCCCGGCCACCGAGTCCTGCGCCGGGCCGGTCCAGGTCCAGCCGGTGCCCACCAGCACATCATTTTGCCAGCGTACGAAGGGCCACCAATTGAGGAAGAGGCCGATGGCGAAGATGAGGGCGCTGCGTTTGAGCACCTTGCGCCAGAAGGCGGCGTCGCCCGCCGCGGCAAAGCGCGGCATCACGAAGGCCATGGCGTTGCCCACGGCAAAGAGGAAGAACGGGAAGACGAGGTCGGTGGGGGTGAGGCCATGCCACTCGGCGTGCTCGAGGGGGCCGTAGATATGCCCCCAGGAGCCCGGGTTGTTGACCAGGATCATCAGGGCGACGGTGGCGCCGCGGAACACGTCGAGGGAATAAAAGCGGGGGGTGGAACTCATGGGCTTTTTCTTCGCCTAAAGATAAGGCGCCCCGGCCGGAAAAGGGGCGCTCAACCAGGGGCGTTAGCCTGTATCCTGCTCAGTATCAGGCACTAATCCGGCACCCCTCCAAAATGCCCGGATTTTTTAATAACTAATTCATAATCTGTATTTTTTAGGTAATTGTCAGTCACACGGCAAAGCCTATATTTGCACCTCCTTAACCGCTCAGAGCCTGCCATTTTTTTAAAAAAAGATGGGACTGAGGTGGCGAAGCTTTGCCCTAAACAATTGATAATGAGTTTGAAATGGTATGCTATTTATACCCGGCCGCGCTGGGAGAAAAAAGTGCATCACCTGTTGTTGCAGAAAGGGATCGAAAGTTATTGTCCTCTCAACAAGGTTCACCGCAAGTGGAGTGACCGGATCAAGCTCATCGAGGAGCCCCTTTTCAAAAGCTATGTTTTCGTGCGCATCGCCGAAGAGCAGCGTACGGAAGTGCGCATGACCAGCGGTGTGGTCAATTTCGTGTATTGGGACAGCAAGCCCGCCATTATCCGCGACCGGGAGATCCATACCATCAAGAAATTCCTGGATGAACACCTCGATGTGGAGGTGGTGAAGGTGGACTGGCAGCCCGATCAGAAAGTGATGGTGACCGCCGGCCCGCTCATGAATGCCGAGGGCCGCGTCGTCCAGGTTCACGGCAAAACCGTTAAAGTGCTGATCGAAAGCCTCGGCTACCTGCTGCTGGCACACGTGGACAAGAACAAAATCATTTCCCTGCAATCTGCTAAAGTCTAGGCATATGCGATTTTTTTACTATATATTTGCCCTCGCTTTCCTCGCTTCCTGTGCTCCCCGGAAACCGATTTACAATTACCTCCAGGAGATCAAGGATACGAGCTTCCGCAAAACGGCCTTTATTGCCGAGCCGGTAATTCAGAAGAACGACCTGCTGACCATCAAGATCACGAGTGCGAGCCTCGATCCGAAAGCCGACCAGCCTTACAACCAGTCGGCCGTAAGCCAGGGCAGCACCCTGGCCCAGGAGCCCGGTTACCTTGTGGATGTGAACGGTGATATCCTGATGCCGCGCCTCGGTAAGGTGCATGCGGAAGGACTGACGAAAAGCGAGCTGGAACGTACGATCCGCGCCAAGCTGGTCAACACCAACCAGCTCACCGACCCTACGGTGTCGATCCGCTTCCTCAACTTCCGCATCACGGTGCTGGGGGAGGTGGCCTCACCCGGGGTGCTGACGATCGCTTCCGAGCGGGTCACCATCCTGGAGGCGGTGGGCCTTTCGGGCGGTATCACGGAGTTCGGCTCCATCCGGCGCGTTCGCGTGCTGCGCGAAACCAACGGGGTTCGGGAAACAGGTTTCCTGGACCTGACGTCGAAGGACATTTTTGAATCACGGTTTTACCAGATGCAGCAAAACGATGTGGTGCTGGTAGACCAGACAGAATATAAAGTGAAGCTGGCCGAGCAGCAACGTCTTACCCAGCAGATCACTTTCGGTCTGGCCATACTTACCAGTACGGCCATCCTGCTTAACTTTTTCAGGAAATAACCCAAACCCAGAAACAACACCATGAGTTCGAATTTCCAGGCAACACGCAGCGATCAGACGGGCTTCAACCTGAAGGAGTTTCTGTTCAAGTACCTCCGCTTCCTGCCCCTCTTCATCCTGTCGCTGGTACTTTCGCTGATCATCGCGTTCTTTTACCTGCGCTATACGGCTCCTACCTTCCAGTCGCGGGGCGCGCTGATCCTCACGGAAGACAAGGCGGCCGCCAACTCGGCCGACAAGTTCAACCAGCTCTTCGTAGACGACCGCTCGAAGAACATGGCCAACGAGCTGGAATACCTCCACTCGAAGGCGCTCATGCAGCGGGTTGTTGCCGACCTCGGGCTCAACACACAGTATTATTCCAAGGGCAAGATCAAGCAGCTCAATGTTTATAAGGACAGTCCTTACCGCCTGCGGGTGCTGAGCCTTACCGACTCTGCGAGCAGCTTCGACCTGCACATGCACTTTATCAAGGGCAGCTCCTTCTATGTCGGCGAGAACTCCAAAGAGGTCTACACTGCCGGCCAGCCCTTTACCCTGCCGCAGGGCACTTTCGTGGTGGATTTCGTTCGCCAGCCCGCTCCCGGCACCGACTACCTCACCCGCTGGATGCCGGAAGCTTCTATGGCGATGAACCTGGCAAACGCCATCAACCCCATCAACAAAGCCGGTTCCTCGGGTATCATCCAGATCACGATGGAAGCGGACAATGCCGTATTCGCCGCCGACGTCATCAACAAAGTGATGCTCGAATACCAGGAAAGCATCAAGGAAGACAAGAACCAGAAGACCCGTCAGACCCTGGCCTTCCTCAACGGCCGCCTAGCGATCGTTAACCGTGAGGTGGACAGCATTACGGCCCTGCGCGACAATTTCATGCGGGTGAACAAGCTGAGCGACATCAATGCCGTTTCCGACAAGGCCTATGAGCGCAGCAACGAATCGCTGAAGGAGATGCAGGCCACTACCCTCCAGCTGAGCAAGATCGGCATGATCGAGTCGTACATCCGCGACGGCAACCGCGGCGATATCGTTCCCACCACGCTCGACCTACCCGATGTGACGCTCAACAGCCAGGTGCAGAAATACAACGACCTCCAGCTCGAATACAAGACGCTTACCGCAAACGGCAACACACCCAGCGGTAACGCCACCGTCCGCCAGCTTGAAGAGCAGATCGAAAAGACGCGCCGCAATATCCTGGAGACCCTGCGTAATGTGCGCGCCGCTTATCAAACCGCCAATCAGCAGCTGGCCGGCCAGAAGTCGTCCGCTGAAATGACCCTGAGCGGGCTGCCTTCGCTGAAGCAGCGCCTCGAGGAAATCAACCGCGCCCTCGAAAGCAAGCTCCAGGTGTTCGCATTCCTCAACGAGAAAAAAGAAGAAACCGCGATCTCCCTCGCCGCTACGATTTCCAACACCCGTGTGCTGGAGCAGGCCGAGATCAACCGCGCACCGGTGCGTCCCACCTCGGGCAAGGTGCGCAGCATCGCGCTGCTCATCGGCCTCCTCATCCCCCTCATCTTCGTGCTGGTGCTCGAGATCCTCGACGACAAGATCACCTCGCGTGTTGACATCGAGCGCCAGACCGGTACGCCCATTATGGGTGAAGTTGGCCACGCCGGTGCCGAGAACACGCTGGTGGTAAAGGCGCGCAGCCGCTCTTTCATCGCCGAGCAGTTCCGGATCGCGCGTTCCAACATGCAATACGTACTCCCCGATAAGAGCTGCCCCGTGCTGATGGTTACCTCTTCGTTCTCGGGTGAGGGTAAATCCTTTATCTCCACCAACATAGGCGCGGTGATGGCACTTGCCGGCAAGAAGACCGTGGTACTCGAGTTCGACGTACGCAAGCCGAAGATCCTCTCCGGCCTGGGTATGGCGAAGAAGCCCGGTCTCACCAACTTCATGCTGGGCAAGGCTACAGCGGCCGAGCTGCTCGTGCCCGTTGACGGCATCGACAACTACTGGGTGCTACCTTGCGGACCCATTCCGCCCAACCCTGCCGAACTGCTCCTCGACCCCAAGCTGAACGAGCTTTTCGACTACCTCAAGGCCAACTTCGACTTCATTGTGATGGATACCCCGCCCGTAGGTATGGTGGGCGATGCCATGACGCTTGCCAAATACGTGGATGCCACGCTGTACATCGTACGCCAGGGCGTTACCCACAAGAAGCAGCTCGAGATGGTGAACGACTTTTACAAGAGCGAGAAGCTGCCGAAGATGAATATCATCCTCAACGATGTGAAGCTGCGCGCCGGCTATGGCTACTACGGCTACGGCCGCTACGGCTACGGCTATGGCAGCTCGTACGGCTACGGCTATGGCTACGGCTACTACGACGACGACGTGGAAGGAACCTCCTTCATCAAGCGCTGGTTTGGCTGGGCCCTCCCTGCCGGCAGCCGCAAGCGGAAGAAGAAGCAGGAAAAGGCAGGATAACCAACCAGACGATACCACTATGCGCATTCTAGTAACAGGAGGAGCCGGCTTCATCGGCTCCAACCTCGTGGAGGAGCTGCTCCGCACCCCGGAGGTGACCGCCGTTCGCGTGCTCGATAATTTCGCCACCGGCTCGGCCAAAAACCTCAAAGACTTTGAAAGCGACCCGCGCTTCGAGTTCCTGCAGGGTGACATCCGCGACTACGAAACCTGCCTGCAGGCCTGCGCCGGGGTGGACCGTATCTCGCACCAGGCGGCGCTCGGCTCGGTGCCCCGCTCCATCAACGATCCGCTGACGAGCAATGCCGTCAATATTACCGGTACCCTCAACATCTTCACCGCCGCCAAGGAAAGCGGGGTGCAGCGTGTGGTGTTTGCCGCCTCTTCGTCCACCTACGGCGACCATCCCGGCCTGCCCAAAGTGGAAGACAAGATCGGCCGCCCGCTGTCGCCCTACGCGGTGACGAAATATGTAAACGAGCTGTACGCCCGTGTGTATGCCGATGTATACGGCCTGCCTTTCGTGGGGCTGCGCTACTTCAATGTCTTTGGTCCGCGCCAGGACCCTAACGGCGCCTATGCCGCCGTGATCCCGCTGTTCATGAAGGCCGTGCTCGACAACGAGCCGCCGAAGATCAACGGCGACGGCGAAACAAGCCGCGACTTCACCTTCGTCAGCAATGCCGTGCATGCCAACATCCGCGGTCTCTTTACCGATAATCCCGAGGCACTCAACCAGGTGTACAACATCGCCTGCGGCGAGCGCACCACGCTCAACCAGCTTTTCGAGGGCATCAAGGGCATCGCCGGCTCCGACCTGGCGCCTGTTTACGGGCCCGAGCGCAGCGGTGATGTGCGTCACAGCCTTGCCGACATCACCAAGGCGCGTACCCTGCTTGGCTACGAGCCGCAGGTGCTGGTGCAGCAGGGCCTCAAGGCGGCCTTCGACTGGTATCGCCAGCACCACCATTTCTCCTACTCCTGAGCCACCCCGTCATGAATACCTTCATCCATCCCACCGCCATCGTTGAAGCGGGAGCCGTGCTCGGGGAAGGAGTCCGTGTGTGGCACTTCTGCCACCTGATGCCGGGCTGCGAGCTCGGACCGGGTTGCAACATCGGGCAGAACGTATTCATCGCCGCCGGCGTGCGGCTGGGGCGCAACGTGAAAGTTCAGAACAACGTATCGCTTTACGAAGGCGTGCAATGTGCCGATGACGTGTTCATCGGTCCGTCGGCCGTCTTTACCAATATCCGCAACCCGCGCAGCGCGGTATCGCGCAAAGACCAGTACCAGCCCACCCTGGTGGGGCGCGGTGCCACTATCGGCGCCAATGCCACGGTGGTTTGCGGCAATCCCATCGGAGCCTATGCCTTCATCGGCGCGGGCAGCGTGGTGACCCACCCCGTGCCCGATCATGCGCTGGTGCTGGGCAACCCCGCCCGCCTTGCCGGCTGGGTGAGCGAGCTTGGTCACCGGCTCCAGTTCAACGCCGCCGGCCAGGCCACCTGCCCCGAAAGCGGCGCCGTTTACGTATTATCAAACAACCAGGTATCCAGGCTGTGAAAGGATTTGCGATCACGGGAGCCTGCGGCTTCGTAGCGCCGCGCCACCTGCGGGCGATCCGGGAAACCGGAAACGAGCTGCTGGCCGCCTGCGACCGCTCCGATTCCGCCGGGATCCTCGACCAGTATTTTCCTGCCGCCGACTTCACCACCGATGAAGACCGCTTCCGGCAAATCATCGGCAACCTGTCTGCCGCCGGCCGCCTCGGTTTTCTCTCGGTATGTACGCCCAACCATGTACACGAAGCGCAGGTGACCTACGGGCTGCAGGCGGGTCTTGATGTGATCTGCGAAAAGCCCCTGGTGACCGACCCCGACCGTGCCGAAAGCCTGCTGGCGATCGAGACAGCGTCGGGCCGTCACGTTTACAATATTCTCCAGCTGCGCCTGCATCCGCGCATCAAGGCACTGAAAGAGGCGATGGCCGCAAGGCCCGCCGGCAGCAAGGCCGATGTGGACCTTACCTACGTAACGCCGCGCGGCCGCTGGTACCACGAAAGCTGGAAGGGCAAAGAAGATCTTTCCGGCGGCATCGCTACCAATATCGGGATCCATTTCTTCGACATGCTGATCTGGATCTTCGGGGCGGTGCAGCACCAGCAGGTGCACCTGCACACACCCGAGCAGGCGGCGGGCTACCTCGAGCTGGAAGGCGCGCGGGTACGCTGGTTTGTCAGCATCCGGGCCGAAGATCTGCCCGCGCCGGCGCGCGACACGGGCCAGTACCGTTACCGCGGCATCGTGGTAGATGGCACGCCGATCGAGTTTACCACGGGTTTTGAAAACCTGCATACGCAATCGTACGAGGCGATCCTCGGCGGCGAAGGCTTCGGGCTGATGGAAGCCTACCCCTCGCTGGTGCTGGCCCGGCAGATCCGGACCAGCGCTCCCGCCCGGCCCACCTCGGAATATCATCCATACATCACAACGCTGCAATGAGCAACGCAAGAACCATCATCATCACGGGTGGCGCCGGTTTCATCGGCTCACATGTCGTGCGCCTTTTTGTCAACCGCTACCCGGATTACAAGATCATCAACCTCGACGCGCTGACCTACGCGGGCAACCTCGAGAACCTGAAAGATATCCAGGATGCCCCGAACTACGTGTTTGAGAAAGTAAACATCCTCGATACCGCCGAACTGGAGCGCGTATTCGCCGAGCACCGTCCCGACGGCGTCATTCACCTTGCCGCCGAGTCGCACGTGGACCGCTCCATCGTGTCGCCGCTCGACTTCGTATACACCAACGTGATCGGCACGGTGAACCTGCTCAACACCGCGAAGAACGCCTGGAAGGGCGACTTTGAGGGCAAGCGCTTTTACCATGTGTCGACCGACGAAGTATACGGCGCCCTTGGCGATACCGGCTTCTTCACCGAAACGACACCCTACGACCCGCATTCGCCCTATTCGGCTTCGAAGGCTTCTTCCGACCACTTTGTGCGGGCTTACCACGACACCTACGGGCTGCCCGTGGTGATCACCAACTGCTCGAACAACTACGGTCCGAACCATTTCCCCGAGAAGCTCATCCCGCTTTGCATCCACAACATCATTCATAACAAGCCGCTGCCGGTTTACGGCGACGGCAAGTACACGCGCGACTGGCTCTTCGTGATCGATCACGCACGTGCCATCGACCTGGTTTTCCACGAAGGCAAGAACGGCGATACCTACAATATCGGCGGCTTCAACGAGTGGCAGAACATCAACCTGGTAAAGCTGCTTTGCAGGCAGATGGACGAGAAGCTCGGCCGGCCCGAAGGCACGAGCGAAGGGCTCATCACCTTTGTGAAGGACCGCCCCGGCCACGACCTGCGCTATGCCATCGATGCCACCAAGATCAACAAGGAACTGGGCTGGAGCCCCAGCGTGACCTTCGAGGAAGGCCTCAGCAAAACCATCGACTGGTACCTGGAAAACGAAGAGTGGCTGAAGAACGTCACCAGCGGCAACTACCAGAAGTACTATGACGGGATGTATGCCAACCGGTAAACCGAAAGGTTCGGGGTTCTACGGTTTCGGGTTCGAGAGAGAACCCTGGCGCAGAACCGGTCACCAATTAAGCAATAGACCAATTAACTTATAGACTCTCCTCATGAAAGGAATTATCCTCGCCGGCGGCAGCGGCACACGGCTCTACCCGATCACCAAGGCGATCTCGAAGCAGCTGATGCCGATCTACGACAAGCCGATGATCTATTATCCCTTGTCGATCCTGATGATGGCCGGCATCCGCGAGATCCTCATCATCACTACGCCGGAAGACAGCGCACAGTTTCGCCGCCTGCTGGGCGACGGCAGCCAGGTAGGCTGCCACTTCGAGTATGCCGTGCAGGAAGTGCCCAACGGCCTCGCGCAGGCCTTCGTGATCGGTGCCGACTTTATCGGTAACGAGAAGGTGGCGCTCGTGCTTGGTGATAATATCTTCTACGGCTCCGGCCTTGGCCGCCAGCTGCAGTCGCTCAACGACATCGACGGGGGCTATGTATTCGCCTACGAAGTGTCGGATCCCGAGCGCTACGGCGTGGTGGAATTCGACGGCGACAGCCGGGTGCTTTCCATCGAGGAGAAGCCCACGCAGCCGAAGTCGCACTACGCGGTTCCCGGCCTGTATTTTTACGATAACGAGGTGGTGGAGATCGCTAAAAACCTCGCGCCTTCGGCCCGTGGCGAATACGAGATCACCGACGTCAACAAAGAATACCTGGAGCGCGGCCAGCTGAAAGTGTCGATCCTCGACCGCGGCACCGCCTGGCTCGACACCGGCACCTTCGACTCGCTTTCCGATGCCACCGAGTTTGTGCGCGTCATTGAAAAGCGGCAGGGCACCAAGATCGGCTGCATCGAAGAAGTAGCCTACCGTATGGGCTTCATCGACCGCGGCCGCCTCGAGCAACTCGCCGGCGAGCTCGCCAAGAGCGGCTATGGCGGCTACCTCGCCCGCGTCGCCCGCCAGGTTCCTGAACAGCAAACAACCCACTGATCATACGCAACTATTAACACACTTATTATGTCTTTAGACCTCAACGGAAAATCAATCCTCATCACCGGCGGCACCGGCTCCTTCGGCAAGGCCTTTGTGAAAATCGTGCTGCAGCGCTGGCCCAACGTGAAGCGCCTCGTGATCTACTCGCGCGACGAGCAGAAGCAGTTCAACATGGCCCACGAGTACCCGCTGTCGAAGTACCCGGCCATCCGCTTTTTTATCGGTGACGTGCGCGACCAGGAACGCCTCAAGCGTGCCTGCCACGGCATCGACTACGTGATCCATGCCGCCGCCATGAAGCACGTGCACATCGCCGAATACAACCCCGACGAGTGCGTGAAGACCAACGTGGGCGGTGCCGAGAACGTCATCCGCGCCGTGCTTGAAACCAACGTGGAGCGCGTGGTAGCACTCTCCACCGACAAAGCCTGCGCGCCCATCAACCTGTATGGTGCCACCAAGCTGACCTCCGACAAGCTGTTCATCGCAGCAAACAATATCAAGGGTAACAAAGACCTCAAGATCTCCGTTGTTCGCTATGGCAACGTGATGGGCTCCAACGGCTCCGTGATCCCCTTCTTCCTCAACAAGCGCAAGGAAGGCGTGCTGCCGATCACCGATCCCAATATGACCCGCTTCAACATCTCCCTCACCGAGGGCGTTGAGATGGTACTGCACGCGCTCGAAACGGCCTGGGGCGGCGAGCTGTTCGTTCCCAAGATCCCGTCGTACCGCATCATGGAAGTAGCCGAGGCCGTCGGCCCCGAATGCCGCAAAGACATCGTGGGCATCCGTCCCGGAGAGAAGATCCACGAAGAAATGATCACGGCTTCCGACTCCTTCACTACTTATGACCTCGGTAAGTACTATGTGATCCTGCCGCAGACCAGCAACTGGGACCTCAACGAGTATATCAGCCACTTCGGCGCCGTGAAGGTTCCTGAAGGTTTCAACTATAATTCCGGCACCAACGAAGACTGGTTGTCGGTTGATCAAATCCGCGAATTAATCATCGAACATGTCGATCCCAAATTCTCCGTCAACAAAGCTTATGAAGCCGATACCGTACGGTAAGCAATATATCTCCGTAGAGGACCTGCAGGCCGTAACCGACACCCTCCAGTCCGACTTCCTCACACAGGGACCCCGGATCGGCGCCTTCGAAAAGGAGTTTGCCGACTATATCGGGGCGAAGTATGCCATCGCTCTCAGCAACGGCACCGCCGCCCTGCACCTCGCAGCGGCCGCCCTCGATGTGAAGGAAGGCACCAACGTGATCACCACCCCGATCACTTTCGCCGCCTCGGCCAACTGCGTGCGCTACTGCGGTGGCAACGTGTATTTCGCCGACATCGACCCCAGGACCTACCTGATCGATCTAAACAAGGTGGAAGACCTGCTGAAGTCGAAGCCCCAGGGCTTCTTCTCGGGCATCGTGCCCGTTGACTTCGCCGGCGCCGCCGTGAACCTCGAGGAGCTGAAAACGCTCACCGACAAGTACGGTCTCTGGATCCTCGAGGATGCCTGCCATGCGCCGGGCGGTTATTTCACCGACAGCAAGGGTGTGCAGCAGTGGTGCGGCAACGGCGCTTATGCCGACGCGGCCATCTACTCGTTTCACCCCGTGAAGCACATCGCCTGCGGTGAAGGCGGCGCCATCACCACCAACAACGAAGCGATCTTCAAAAAGCTGCTGAAGTCGCGCACCCACGGCATCACGCGCGATACCTCGTTGTTCGAGAACTCCATCGAGTTTGCTACCGGCGGCGTTGCCGCGGAGCAATACCCGGGCTGGTATATGGAGATGCAGGAGCTGGGCTACAACTACCGCCTCACCGACTTCCAGGCAGCGCTCGGCTCTTCGCAGCTGCGCCGCGCCGACGAAGGCCTGGTGCGTCGCCGTGCCATCGCGGCGGCTTATGCGGAGGCTTTTGCCGGCAAGCCCTGGCTGCGCTCGCAGTCGGGCGTGGTGGAAGGCCATGCCTATCACCTCTACGTGATCGAAGTAGAAAAGCGTTACGAGCTGTATAACTACCTGCGCTCGAAGAACATCTTCGCACAGGTACATTATATCCCTACGCACCTGATGCCTTATTACAAGAGCCTGGGCTGGAAGGAAGGCGATCTGCCGAACGCGGAGCGCTACTACCAGGGCTGCCTCAGCCTGCCCATGTTCCCGACGCTCACCGACGAGGAGCTGGCCTATGTAATCGAGACGATCAATGCCTTCTATGCGCAATAGCATTTACGTTTTAGAAGATAAGCTCGTTCTGAAAACGAAGGAAGAGGAGCTGGAAAGCGAAACGCTCGCCGCCGACGCGGTGCTGGCGCAGACGCTGATCACGGCCGTGTCGCCGGGCACCGAGCTGGCCGCTTACCAGGGGCTTCCGCCCCTGCGGCCGGGCAAGGTGTACCCGCGCGTGGTGGGCTATTGCAACGTAGCCAGGGTGCTGCGCACCGGTGCCGATGTGGGCGGCTTTGCCGCCGGCGACATCATCCTCACGTTTAACTCACACCGCCGCTATTTTATCTCGAAGGCGTCCGATATCATCTGCAAGCTCGATCCCGATGAGGACCTGAAGCACGCCGTGACGGCTTACCTCTACCACCTCGCTTACGTGGCGCTGCTGGAGAGCGGCGCGCGTGCCGGTATGAAGGTGGCGATCCTCGGTGGCGGCACCCTCGGCTACAACGCCTGCCAGCTGGCAGCGGCGATGGGCCTGCAGGTAACGCTTTTTTCGGGACAGAACTACCTTGCCGCCGAGCTGGAAGAAGCCGGCATCGGGTTTTTCGATAAGACCGGCGACGCCGCGGCGCATGCCGGGGCTTTCGATATCGTGGTCAGTACAAGCAATGCCTGGAACGACTGGTTCCTGGCGCTGCAGCTGCTGCGCTACCGGGGCACCCTCGCCTGCCTGGGCTTTCCCGGGCGCGGCCAGGAGGCACCCGATACGAACCCGCTCGACTCGCGCTGGTTCTACGACAAGCAGCTCACCATCAAGTCCGTGGGTTACGTATACGAAGGCGACATCGCCGCGCACGACATCCGGTTCAACCTGCGGCGCAACATGGCCTACCTGCTTGACCTGATCCGGAAAAAACGCATCAACCCCGCTTCCATCATCAGCAAGGAGGTGGACGCCACACAATTGGAAGAACTTTATCAATACCTGTCCGACCGCGGCTCGCGGCGGTTTACGGGACTTCTCTTATGGCAGTAACGAATCTGACGGCAGGAATTATCGGGCTGGGGCGCATGGGCGCCGAGCCCAGCCAGCGACTGACGGGCCGCGTGCCGGCCGGCTGGCTCCCGATCTCGCACCTGGAAGCGGTGCGCGATGCGGGCTTCGACATCACGGCGATCTGCGACGCCAACGCCGCGCGCACCGAATGGGTAAAGGAAAGCTACGGGCTCAGCGCCGCCCTGCGGGCGAGCGCCGACGAGCTGATCGGCGAGCGTGCTCCCGACCTGCTGGCCGTGGCCACCCGCACCCCCGAGCGGCCGGGCATCCTGCTCCGCGCCATTGAAAAAGGCGTGCGGGCACTGGTGGCCGAAAAACCGCTGGCCAACAACCTGCGCGAGACCTACCAGGTGACCGACGCCGTAATGGCCGCCGGCACGCTGCTTGGTTATGGGGCGATGCGCCGCGCGATGGACATCTATCGCCGTGCCCGCACCCTGGTGGCCGAAGGCGCCATCGGTGAGCTCGTAGGCATCAACGCCGAGTTCGGCTTGTCGAAGCTCCTTTGGTCGCTGCCGCATGCCGTGGACCTGTTTCTCTTTTTCGCCAACACCACGGAGGTAGACTATGTGTCGGGCCACTGCACCTGGGGCGCCGATGAAAGCTTCACCTCTGAAAATTATTTCGATGGCGACCCGCTGGTGGAGACCGCCACGGTGCGCTTCGCCAACGGCGTTATCGCCAACATCGTTCCCGCGGGTGGGCTTAATATCCGCCTCTTCGGCACGAAGGGCAGCATGGCGATACTCGGTGACGGTGAGTACATCGAGCTGCATACGCCCGGAAGGGCGGACTGGTATTTTACCGAGTACCGCCGCTTCGACAACTTCGCGCAGGCAAGCGGCACGCTCAATCTGTATCGCCAGCTGCACGGAGCCTTGTCGGGCGAAGGCAGTTTCGACGTTATCGATGCCGATACGATCCGCGTTAGCCAGCAGATCCTGTTCGCCATCCTGCAATCCTCCGCGCAGGGCGGGCAGCGGATAAAGCTGGCCGGCCTCAACGAGGAGCTGGTCATCAACGGCCGCACCGGAGCCAACTTCGCCTGACGCTCACCACCCTTTTCCATCATCAATTCGCCTGAAAGGGGCTACTCTTTTAGATAGAATGAACAAGCCTACGATCGTATTCCGTGCCGACGGCAGCAGCAGCATGGGGCTGGGACACCTGTTCCGCTCCGCAGCACTCGCCGATATGCTGCAGGAAGATTTTCAACGCATTCTTGTCACGCGCTGCGACCAGGAGCCGGTGCTGCGCAACCTCGCCACCTGCTTCGACCGCATCGAGGTGCAGGCCCCGGGTACCCCCGCGGAAGACGCGCTGCAGCTGGCCGCCCTGGCCACCGGCGATGCGATGGTTGTCCTCGACGGCTACCATTTCGATACCGACTACCAGCAGCACCTCGTTGACCGCCAGGTTTCCTTTGCCTGCATCGACGACATTCATGCCTACCGCTTTCTCGCCGCCACGGTCATCAATCATTCCGGCGGCTTTACTCCTCTTGATTACGAAGCGGAACCTACCACAACTTTTTATCTCGGCCCTGCCTACGCCCTGCTGCGCGCGCCCTTCCTGGAAGCGGCGAAAACGCGCCGGCAAACCATCACCGATAACAGCTGCATCATCTGCTTCGGCGGTGCCGATCCACGCAATACGACGCTGGAGGTGCTCCGCGGCGCGGCGCTTGCCGCTGCCGGCTTCGATCACATGCACGTGGTGGTAGGGGCGGCCTACCCCTTCCGCGAAGAGCTCGAGGCTTTTGCCGGAGCTCGGGCCGATATTTCCCTTCATTATAGTTTGACGCCCGATGCGATGGCCGCGCTCATGCAGCGCTGCAGCTACGCCATCTGCTCGCCGAGCACGGTTGTATACGAATACCTGTCGGTAGGCGGCGTGGCTTTCCTCGCCACCACCGCCGACAACCAGACCGATGTGTACCGCTACTTCGTAGGAGAAGGCCTGGCCTTCCCGCTCGAAAAGCTGGGCAAGCTTTCGGACGACGAGATCAGCGACTCCCTGGCTGCCGGCGCGCGCATCTTCGACGGCGGCTCCGCGGCGCGCTATAGCAAGCTGTTTCGCCAGCACTTCGACGTGCGGGAGCTGCAGGTGCGGCGCGCCAATGAAGGCGACGTGAAGACCTGCTTCGACTGGTCGAACGACCCCGAGGTGCGGCAGCAGTCGTACAACCAGGCGCCCATTCCTTACGAGGATCATACCCGCTGGTTTGCGCAGAAGCTCCAGGACCCGGCTTGCTTTTTCTATATTTTCGAGCGTCACGGTGAGCCCGTGGCGCAGATCCGCTTCCAGGTTTCCGGAAGTGAAGCGGTACTGGGTTACCTTGCCGCCCCCGGCATCCGGTCGCGCGGCCTCGGCGCGGCCCTCCTGGCCGCCGGCATCGGTGCCCTCATCAACGATTACCGCCGGCCGCTGCGGGTTGTGGGCTTCGTCAAGAAGAGCAATATCGCCTCGCAGCGCTCCTTTGAAAGGCTCGCTTTTGTAAAGGAGGATACCGAACAATATCCCGACTCGATAAAATATACGCTGAACTATGGAATTTAAAATTGGTGACTATATAATCGGCAAAGGCCACAAGCCTTTCATCATCGCCGAAATGAGCGGCAACCACAACCAGTCTATCGATCGCGCCATCGCCATTGTGGACGCGGCCGCCGACGCCGGTGCCGACGCCATCAAGCTGCAGACCTACACCGCCGACACCATTACCGTGGAAGGTGCCTACCGCATCGACGACGAAGGCTCGCTGTGGAAGGGTCGCGAGCTGCACGATCTTTACAAGGAAGCCTACACGCCCTGGGAGTGGCACGGCCCCATCTTCGAGCATGCCAAAAAGCGCGGCATCCTCGCCTTCAGCTCGCCCTTCGACGAGACGGCTGTTGACTTCCTGGAAAGCCTTAACGTGCCTGCCTACAAGATCGCCTCTTTTGAAAATACCGACTGGACCCTGCTGAAAAAAGTAGCGGCTACCGGCAAACCGGTGATCATGTCGACCGGCGCTTCCAATATCGCCGACATCGACGAGTCGGTGCGCCTGCTGCGCAAGCATGGCGTGGAGCAACTCGTACTCCTGAAGTGCACCAGCACCTACCCGGCAACACCCGAGAACACCAACCTGCTTACCATCCCGCACCTGGCCACGATGTTCGGCTGCGAGGTGGGTCTTTCCGATCACACAATGGGCATCGGCGCCGCCGTGGCGGCAGTTGCCCTCGGTGCTTCCGTCATCGAGAAGCACTTTACCCTGCGCCGCGCCGACGGTGGCGTGGATTCGGCCTTCTCCCTCGAGCCCGAAGAACTGAAAGCGCTCGTGGTGGAAACAGAGCGTGCCCAGCTGGCCCTCGGCCGCGTGCAGTACGGCGTGCAGAAATCGGAAGAGAAAAGCGTCAACTTCAAGCGCTCGCTTTATGCCGTTGCCGACATCAACCCCGGCGAGGAGATCACCGACAAGAACGTACAGTCGAAGCGTCCCGGCTTCGGGCTGCACACCAAATATTTCGATCAGGTGCTTGGCAAGAAAGCCAAGGAGCTGATCAAAAAAGGAACGCCCATTCAATTTGACCTGATTAACTAAGCCAGCGTGGAAGCATTCAACAACAAAGACGGACTCTATTTCATCGTCGAGGAAGGCCAGTTCAACCTCGGTGACTTCGGTAAGGCAAAGCAAATGATCGAGCTCGCCGGTAAGACCGGTGCCACGGCCATCGAATTCCAGCTTGCCTATGCCGATGATTTTTATATCAGGGCCGAGTCGGGCCATGCCATTTACAAAACGCGTGAGTTCAGCGACGCGCAGCTGCAGGAGCTGGTGGATTATACCCACCAGCACGGCCTCCAGTTTGTAGCCACCTGCCTCAGCCACAAGCTGGTGCCCAAGATGGCTGCCTTCGGCGCCGACACCTTCAACGTGAATGCCTCCGACATCAACAACGCCCACATCGTGGACGCGGTGGTGGCAACCGGCCGCCCGTTCTTCGTGGCAACGCCGCTGGCAACGGAAGAGGAGATCGCCTGGGTGGTGAGCCGCATCCGCAGCCAGAAACCCGACGCGCAGTTCGTGCTCCTGCACGGCCAGCACTCCATGGCCTCCGGCCACGAATGGGTGGAGCCCGTCGATACTTCGCTCGGTTACCTCAAAACGCTGAAAGAAACCTACGGCGTGCCCGTGGGCTTTATCGACCATACCCGTGTTGACTGGATGCCTGCCGCCGCCGTAGCCGCCGGTGCCTCCGTCATCAGCAAGCACATCACGATGAGCGCCGTATTCCAGGGGCCTGACTGGGCCATCTGCCTGGAGCCGCCCGTGATGAAGGAAGCCATCGCCCGCGCCCGCGCCGTGCATGAAAGCATGAAGGTGAACGCGAAGCACCTCGCCAAAGGCGAGGACCTCGACCGCACCGTGATGCGCCGCAGCGTGGTGGCCCTGCGCCCCATCGCCGCCGGCAAAGTCATTGAAGGCGAAGACATCGGCTTCAAGCGCCCCGGCACCGGCATTTCGCCCGATAAAGCTGCTGCCATCGTTGGTAAAAAAGCAACCCGTGATATTTCGGAGGACGAACTGTTTTCCGCGGACATGTTTCACTAAGAGTTTATGAGCACATTGAAAGGACGCGTTGCCATCATCGGCGGCGCCAGCAAAGGATTAGGTAAAGGATGCGCGCTTTCGCTCGCCGGCGAGGGTGTCAACATCGTGCTCTGCGCCCGCAACCAGGAAGTCCTGGAGGCAACGGCTGAAGAGATCCGCGCCCTGGGCGTGGACGTGTTGCCGCTGGCCGGAGACATGGCGGATGCCGCATTCAACGAGCGCGTGGTAAACGAAACGATCGCGCGCTTCGGCCGCATCGACATCCTCGTGAACAACAGCGGCGGGCCCACCGCGGGCACCTTCCGCAGCATGAAGGAAGCCGATTATGACAAGGCCTACCAGGGCGTGCTGATGTACGTGATCCGGATGACCAACCTCTGCGTGCCGCATATGGAAAAAGGCGGTTGGGGACGCATCATCAACATCACGTCGCTGTCGGTGAAAGAGCCGGCGGAAACCCTAGTGCTGTCGAATGTTTTCCGTGCCGGGGTGGTGGCCTTTGCCAAGTCGATCTCCAAAGACCTGATCCGGCACAATATCACCGTCAACAACCTGTGCCCCGGTGCCTTCAAGACCGACCGGGCCAAGGAGCTCATTCAAAAGGCCGCCGAGGCCGCGGGTAAAACGCCCGAGCAGGTAGAGACCGAGAACCAGGCCAAGCTGCCCCTGGGCCGCTACCAGACGCCGGAAGAACTCGGCGCCTTCGCGGCTTTCCTGTGCACCGATATCGCCGGCGGCATCACCGGCACAACCATCCAGGTGGATGGCGGCATTTCAAACGGACTATTATGATCATCGCATTCGTGCCTTGCCGGCTGAAGTCCTCGCGGCTGCCCAACAAGGCGATAAAAGACATTCACGGCGTGCCCGCTATCGAGCGCGCCTTGCTCAACGCCACCGCCATCCCCGAGGTGGACAAGGTGGTGCTGGCCACGTCGACCAACCCGGAAGACGATGCGCTGGAAACGCATAACCTCGGCGGCGAGGTGCTGGTGGTGCGCGGCTCGGAAGAAGACGTGCTGTCGCGCTGGATGCCCGTCATCGACCAGTACGAGCCAGAGCACGTGATGCGCATCACGGGCGACTGCCCGCTGGTGCCCGCGGAACTTGCCAGCCTGATTATCAACTCGCACCTTAAAACAGGTGCCGAAGCCTCGTTCACGCGCTCGCCGGTGGCACTCGGACTCACCTGCGAGATCTACAAGACCTCGGCGATCCGGAAGCTGCGGGAGCTGTTTCCGCAAACGAATTACAGCGAGTATCTCATCCTGTATTTTCTCAACAACCCCCACCTGTTCCAGATCAACGAAGTGCCGGCGCCGGAAAAGTTTATCAAGTCCTGGCGCCTCACACTCGACGAGCAGGTGGACCTCGATCTTTTCAACGAGCTGTATGGCTGGCTCGACGCGGGCCGCCGCGCCGTGTCCTTCGACGAGGTGATCCGCTTCTTCGAAGCCAACCCCGAAGCCGCCGCCATCAACCAGGGCATCGAGGTGAAGTACCGCGACAACAAAGCCCTGATCGAACATCTTAAGGAAATGACTTCTTACAAGGAGCCTGTGAAATGAAGTATTGCAAGAACTGTCTGAATGTTGATACCCGTCCGAACATCAAGTTTACCGAGGACGGACTTTGCCCGCCCTGCGCCAACTACCTGCACCCGCAGGAGATCGATTGGGACGAGCGCCGCGAGGAGCTGAAGGAGGCTATTGAGTTTGGCCGCCAGCACAGCAACTCGGGCTACGATTGCATCATCGGCGTGAGCGGGGGCAAAGACAGCACCCGCCAGGCGCTGTATGTAAAGGAAGCCCTGGGGATGAATCCCCTGCTGGTATCGCTCAACTACCCGCCCGAGCAGATGTCGGAGCGTGGCGCGCGCAACCTGTCGAACCTGGTGTCGCTGGGCTTCGACTGCGTCAACGTGGGCTGCTCGCCGCAGATATGGCGCAAGCTGATGCGCACCGCCTTCTTCGAATTCGGCAACTGGGCCAAGGCCACCGAGATCGCCCTCTTCAGCTCGGTGCCCCGCGCCGCCATCGCCTACCAGATCCCGCTGATCTGGTGGGGAGAGAACGCCGCCGTGGTGCTCGGCGACCTGGGCATGAAGGGTAAGTCGGGATCCGACGGCAACCGCCTCAAGTACAGCAACACGCTGGCCGGCGGCGACATCAGCTGGATCCTCAAGGAAGGCCTCTCCAAGCACGAGGTGCTGCAGTATACCTACCCGTCCGACGAGGAGATGGAGCGCGCCAAGCTGCGCATCGTGTTCCTCGCGCACTTCTGGAAAGACTTTTCCATCTACACCAATGGCAACGTCACCTCCATGCGGGGCCTCGACGTGCGCCCGGAAGATATTCACGGCAATGCCGACCACTGGGGTACGTCGATGCTCGACGAGGACTTCTTCATTATGAACATGATGATCAAGTGGCTCAAGTTCGGCTTCGGACGTGCTTCCGACAATATCAACGAGGAGATCCGCTACGGGCGCGTGAGCCGCGAGGAAGGCATCCGCATCGTGGAGCTTTTCGACGGCAAGTGCTCGAAAGAGATCATCGAAGAATTCTGCGACTACATCGAGATCTCCGTGAAGGAGTTCTGGGAAGTGGTGGACCGATATGCAAACAAGGAGCTTTTCGAACGCAAGTCGGAAGGCGTCTATATTCCTAAATTTAAAGTTGGTACAGGCTTATGAGCAAGCTCAGGATCGTACTGATCGACTATGGCGTCGGCAACACGCGTTCGGTGGTGAACGCGATCAGCCAGCTCGACTACCGCGTGAGCATTTCCGACAAGGTTGCCGACATCAAATCCGCCGATGCCCTGGTACTTCCCGGTGTCGGCGCCTTTGAAACCGTGATGAGCAACCTGCGCTCGCGCGGGCTGCAGGAAGTGCTCAACGAAGAGGTGCTGGTAAACCAGAAGCCCATCCTCGGGATCTGCGCCGGCATGCAGATGCTGGCTACTTCTTCGGAGGAGAACGGCCATCACGAAGGCCTCGACTGGATCAAGGGCCGCGTGGTGAAGCTCGACCTGCCGGCGCAGTACAGCGTGCCGCACGTGGGCTGGAACAATATCTCGGTGCTGAAGAAAGACATTCTCTTCACCCGCCTCGAGAACGACAGCCACTTTTACTTCGACCACAGCTATCATTTCGTGCCCGACAACCCCGCCCATATCGCGGCTACCTGCGATTACGGCGTCAACGTGACGGCAGCCGTTCAGGACCGGCACATCTTCGGCGTGCAGTTTCACCCCGAGAAGAGCCAGGTCAACGGTCTCAAACTATTTCGTTCGATTTTTAGCGGCTTAGCACAATATGCTTAAGAAAAGAATTGCGGCCTGCCTGCCGGTTTACAATGGCGTAGTGGTGCAAAGCATCCGGTTTAATAAATACCTGCCCGTAGGACGACCGCCGGTGATCCTGGAGTTCCTCAACAAGTGGGGCATCGACGACGTGATGATGGTTGACATCACCGCGCGCAAACGCGGCGAGCGTCCCGACTTCGGGATGTACCGCCTCGCCGCGCAGCGTTGCCAGGTGCCGCTGGCCATCGGCGGCGGCATCAACGACCTGCACGACGTGGAGGAGCTGATCATGCGCTGCGGCGCCGACAAGGTTTCGTTCAACCGGGCGCTGTTCACCAACACCGAACTCATTACGGCCGTGGCCAAGGGCTACGGCGACCAGTGCGCGGTGGTGTCGATCGACGCGGTAAAGACAGACGACGGCTACCGTGTGTTCAATTACCTCGACAAGAGCAACGAGGCCATCACGCCCGCCGACGCGGCCCGCAAGGCCGTTGACCTCGGCGCCGGCGAGATCCTCATCAACTCGGTGGACCGCGACGGCACCTATACCGGCTACGACCTGGAGCTGATCCGCACGATCACCGACGCGGTGCATGTGCCGGTGATCGCCGCCGGCGGCGCACGCAACGCCAACGACATGCTGCAACTGCTTAACGAAGTGCCCGTATCGGCCGCGGCCGCCGGGAACTTCTTTCACTTCACCGAGCACAGCGTCAACATCACCAAGCGCCACCTGCTGAACAACGGCGTGGACCTGCGCCTGGAAACACACGCCGACTACGCCGAAAGCACCGTCGATGAATCGCTGCGCCTGCTGAAGAAAAGCGATTCGACATTGGAAAACCTGCTGTATATACACATCGAGAAGGAGATCATATGAGGTTTTGTAAACGTTGTTTGTACCCGGAAAATCATCCGCTCAACCTCGTGTTCGACGAGGAAGGCATCTGCAGCGGCTGCCGGGTGCACGAAGAGAAAGACGTGCTGGACTGGAACGAGCGCGGCGAAAAGCTGCGGACCGTCCTGGAGCAGTACCGCTGCAAGTCGGGCAATAACTACGACTGCATCATCCCGGTATCGGGCGCCCGCGATTCACACTTCATCGTGCATACGGTGAAGAACGTGTACGGCATGAACCCGCTGCTGGTAAGCTATAACAAGCATTATAACACCGATCTCGCCTACCGTAACCTGGCCAACCTGCGCATCAAGTTCGACTGCGACTTTATGATGCTGACGGTGAGCCCCGAGAAGGTGAAGAAGATCACGCGGGCCACGATGCGCCGCTTCGGCAGCATGTACTGGCACTGCATCGCCGGGCAAACCGTGTACCCGGTGCAGATGGCCGTGCAGCTCAAGATACCGCTGATCGTATGGGGCGCGCACCAGGGCGTTGACCAGGTGGGCATGTACTCGCACCTCGACGAAGTGGAGATGAGCCGCAAGTACCGCAAGGAGCACGACCTGATGGGCTACGAAGCCGAAGACCTCGTAAATGTCGAATACGACAACGTGCGCGAAAGCGACGTGTTTGAATTCGCCTATCCCGACGACAAAGAGATCGAGCGTGTTGGTGTACGGGGCATTTACCTGAACAACTACGTCCGCTGGGACAGCAAGGCGCAGCACGAGGAGATGATCCGCCTGTATGGCTATGAAACCGCGCCGCAAACCCGGACCTTCGATACCTACAACGACGTCGACTGCTTCAACTACTCCGACGTGCACGATTACATCAAGTATATCAAGCATGGCTACGGCAAGGTGACCGATCATGTGGCCCGCGAGATCCGTCTCCGCCGCATGACCCGCGAGCAGGGCGCCGAGCTGATAAAACAATACACTACGCGCGAGCCGCGCAACCTCGGCTTGTTCCTCGACTGGCTCGGTGTTGCCGAAAACAGCTTCAACTACCTCATCAACCAGTTCCGCAACCCGGCCATCTGGCGCCGGAACGACGACTGGAAATGGGAGCGGAAGATTGACCTGCTGCCCCCGGGCGAGGACGCTGCCGCCATCGACCGTGCGCGCCTGGAACTCATGCCCGGCGCGGACCCCAATTTTGTGCTGACACCCAACGGCCGGCCCGGATACAACGACGATCATTATATCCTGATCGGGAAAGGGCACTACCGGAAAGCGACGATATGAAGATCCTGCTGATTGTGGAGCCGCTGCGGAAAGACCTGTACGCGTACCTGAAGGATACGCCCGGCGTGGAATGGGAACTGTTGTGGCACGAAGGTGCCGAGCAGATGTCGGAGGTTGACTGGGAGTCGCTCCCCATCCGCTTCGGCGCGGTGCATTACTGGAAGAAGTTCAGCACGCCCGCCGACCTGCTGCGCCGGGTTAAGCCCGACCGCATCGTGCTTTTCGAGATCATCGACCTGCGGCAGATCGCGCTCATTACCTACGCCAACTACAAAGGCGTGTCGACCTACTTCCTCGAGCACGGCGCCGCCGGCAGCCGCGAGACCGCCATCGTGCGCTGGGGCGAGATCACCTTCCGCAAGCAGAAGCTGCCTTACCTCGTAAAGCGCTTCTTCGGCCGCTTTGGTGACGTCGTCAAATCAAAATGGTTCTACTACGGTGCCCGCCCGCGCTTCAGCACGCGCGCAGCCGCCCGGAAATACCGGATGCTCCCGGTGCGCATGCTCAAGGAAGCGCCCAACAAGGTGCTCGCCGAGAATATGTTCGCCGAGCGCATACCGAAGCGCTGTATCGTGTTCAACGAAGCGAATTACGAAGAGTTTGCGCTGTACACCGGCGTAAAGAAAGAGCAGTGTTATTTTACCGGTGTGCCCTTCTTTGACGAGTACTATTCGGTTTCGCGAAGCGACAAGGGGCATATCGTCTATATCGACCAGCCTTTCTACGAAGAGAACCTCGTGGGCTGGACGCAGCCGCACCACGAGCGGATCGCAAAGGCACTTATCGCCTTCGCGGCGCGCCACAAGGTGAAGCTCTATATCAAGCTCCACCCGCGCTCGAGCCGCGCCGCCTGGGAAGCATACAACTTTGACCCGGATCACGTGGAGATCATCCAGCATGGCGACTTCCACCAGTTGTATATGGATGCCCGCCTGCTGCTCGGCTACAGCTCGAGCCTCATCAACGGGCTGCTCTGCGCGCAGAAAAATATGGTCATCCTCGGGTGGCACCCGGTACCGCATGTTTTCGGTGCCGACTTTTCCGCCACCGGGCTCTGCCACCTGTCGCTCGACCCGGCCGACCTCGAAACAAAATACGAATACTGGGTTACCAATAACCTGGCTATCCAGAACAAGGAAGCCTATCAGGATTTCCTCATGCGCTTCAACTATCCCTTCGACGGCAAGGCCACCGAGCGGGTGATCCAGGCGCTGATTCAACCATGAAGTTCCTCAAGCAGCTTTCCTTATATACGATCGTAGGCGTTGTCAGCGCGGGGGTGAACTTCTTCATCATGCCGGTGCTTTCGCATTACCTGAGCCCGGCCGACTACGGGCTTTTTTCGCTTTTCAACTCCTATATCTCGATCCTTATCCCGATCGTAAGCCTTTCGGCTTACAGCATCATCAACGTAGACTACTACACCAAAAAGGACGACCGCGCCTTCGCCCGCCAATTCAGCTCCCTGCAGCTGATCCCGGTGTTCAACGCGCTGGTGCTGGCCATCGGCGCCTGGCTCTTTTACAGCCGCCTGATGGCGCCGCTGGAGCTCGAGCGCGCCGGGAGTCACTGGGGTTATATCATCATCGCACTGACCCTCATCAGCATCTTCAACGAGCAATTCAGCGTCTTCCTGGTGATCCAGAAAAAGGCCGGCCTGTTCGCGTTTTATTCCCTGCTTAAAACAGCGCTGGAGATCGGGCTCACGGTGCTCTTCGTGGTAAAGCTCGATATGGGCTGGGAAGGCCGTATGTATTCCTGGCTGATCGGCTCGCTGGTGCACTTCGTGCTCGGCACCCTGTATTTCTACCGGCAAGGTATGCTCACCACGCAACTCGAATGGCGCTACGTGCGACAGGGCCTTCTTTTCGGCGCGCCGCTGGTGCTGCACGGCGTGGGCAAGTTCGTGGTGAACCAGTCCGACCGGCTCTTCATCGTGAAGCTGGTGCCCCATGGGCTCGACGAGGCCGGCATCTACGGCATCGGCTATACGGTTGGCATGCTGGTCATGGTGGCGATCAACGCATTTTTCAATTTCTACACGCCGTTCCAGATGGAGAAGCTGGCCGACGGCTCCAGCGAAAGCAAGCTCCAGATCGTAAAGGTGGGCTATGTTTACGTCGGCATCAGCGTAGCCCTGCTCGCCGGCCTCGCCATCTTCTCGCCGATCCTGTTTCACTACTTTATCGATGAACGCTACGCCGGCGGACTCAAATACGTTTTCTGGGTTGGGCTGGGCTACATTTTCTGGGGCGGCTACATGCTGTTCTCGGGTGTTATTTTCTACCTCAAGCGCAGCGGCATCCTCGGATGGCTCGCCATTTTCAATGTCGTTTCCAATATTCTCTTCAACCTTTTCTTCATCCGCTATTTCGGTGCGATCGGCGCGGCCTATGCAACGGCCCTGTCCTTTTTCCTGCTGATGATGGTGGTGGCCTGGATCGCGCAACGGCTTATTCCCCTGCCCTGGCTTCAGTTCAAGAAAGTAAAACAAGCAGCCCTCTCCTGACCATGAGTAAGCTTACTATCGTTCACGTCATCGATTCGCTGCGCACCGGAGGCGCTGAGATACTGCTTAAGAATACGGTCAACCTGCTGGCGGGTCATCGCCACGTGATCGTATACCTGCTGCACGGCGGCGAGATGTCGGGCATCACCGGCGAGGACGTCGAGTTCGTCTGCCTGCACCACAAAGGCTGGGGCTCGCTGCACACCACGGCAGGCAAGCTGCGGGCGGTGATCAAAAAAGAAAAGGCCTCGCTGGTGCACTCGCACCTCATTGTGAGCTCGCTCATTGCGCGCCTGGCCATCCCCCGCAACACCCCGCTAGTCACCACCATCCACAGCACGCTCAGCATCGATGCCTTCAAGAAGAACCGCCTCAGCCTCTGGGCCGAACGGCTCACGCTCCGCAACCGGCACGTGCTGGTGGGCGTGTCGCACTTCGTGCTTGAAGACTACCTCGCGTTCGTGCGCTTCAGCGGCAGGAAGTATGTGCTTTATAACTTCATTCCCGACGCTTTCTTTCAATACGGGGCCGCGCCGAAGCCGCAAAGCGACGTGCTGCGCTGCGTGGCCGTGGGCAACCTGAAAGAGGCGAAGAACTACGCCTACCTGCTGGAGGTGATGGAGCATTGCAAGGAGCACCGCATCCAGCTGGATATCTATGGCGAAGGCCACCTGCGCGGCGCTTTGCAGCAGAAGATCGATGCCGAGGGGCTGCCGGTGCGCCTCTGCGGAAGCGCCTCCGAGCTCAAAGGCCTGCTGACGCAGTACGACCTGTTCATGCTGGCCTCGCACCAGGAAGGCTTCGGCATCTCGGTGGTGGAAGCCATCGCGCTGCGCCTGCCCGTGTTCATCAGCAACATCAAGGTGTTTGAGGAAGTGACGGGCGGGCACGCCCACTACTTCCCGCTTGACAGCGCCGCGGCGGCCGCAAAGCTGCTGCAGCGTTTGGAGACCGACATTACATTCCGTACAATGCATGTGGACGCGGCCTACCATTATTGCAAAAAGCTTTACAACCAGGCGGCCTACCGCGACAGGATCGAACATATTTACGGCGACGTGATCTCGGGCACCTACACGACACCTCCCGTGCCCGCCGACGCCCTTGCCTAGCCCTTAACTTTGCGGTCTTCCCGCGGAATCAAAATAAAACCCAGAATTTATGTGTGGCATTGCCGGTTTCTTTACGAAAGGCCTCACGCACCCACAGCTCCAGGATACAACGGATGCACTCGTGCACCGCGGCCCCGACTCGGGCGGCTATTTCTATGACGACTGCGGCATCGGCCTCGGCCACCGCCGCCTCTCCATCATCGACCTCTCCGAAGGCGCCAACCAACCGATGGCCTCGGCCAACGAGCGCTACGTGATGATCTATAACGGCGAGGTGTACAACTTCAACGAGCTGCGCGAAAAGCTGCCGGGTCATGCCTGGAAAACGCACGGCGACTCGGAGGTGATCCTCGAGCTCTTCGTGCGCTACGGCGCCGAAAGCTTCGCCTGGCTCAACGGCATGTTCGCCCTCGGCATCTACGACAAGCAGGAGCAGGTGCTTACCATCGCCCGCGACCCCGTGGGCATCAAGCCGCTGTTTTATTATTACGACGGACAGTCGTTCAGCTTTTCCTCGGAGCTGAAGTCGATCAAAAAACTCTACCCCGGGCTGAAGGTAAACCGTGAGGCGATCCCCTTCTTCCTGCACCTGAGCTATATCCCGGCGCCGCTCACCATTTACGAGAACGTACATAAGTTTCCTTCGGGACACTATGCCGAAGTGCGCCTCGCCGGCGACACGCCGCGCCTGTCGGAGATCAGGCCCTTCTGGCAGCTGAGCGACCATATCAAAAGCAGCCTCGTTACCGACGAAGCGGAGGCAAAGCGCCTGCTGAAAGACATCCTCTTTGGCGCCGTGGAGCGCCAGCTCATTTCCGACGTGCCCTCGGGTACCTTCCTCAGCGGCGGCATCGACAGCAGCACCGTTACGGCCATTGCATCCAAGGTTTCGGAGAAGAAGGTAAAGACATTCAGCATCGCCGTGGTGGACGGGAAGGTGAACGAGGCGCCCTATGCCGCGGCTATTGCCAAATACCTCGGCACCGAGCACTACGAGCTGCCCATTCACCAGAAGGACATCATGGATATGGTGCCCGACCTGCTGGGTGTGTACGACGAGCCCTTCGGCGACACGTCGGCCTTCCCGACGATGCTGGTGAGCAAGCTCGCGCGGAAGCATGTAACCGTGGCCCTCAGCGGCGACGGCGGCGACGAACAGTTTTACGGCTACGGCACCTACACCTGGGCACAGCGCCTGCAAAACCCGCTGCTCCGCGCCCTGCGCAAGCCGCTCTACGCCGCCAGCCGGATGGCGCCCGACTATTACAAGAAGGCCGGCCGCATGCTGGGCTATGAAAAGGAAAGCCTGATCAAAAGTCATATCTACGGCCAGGACTACTTTCACAGCGCCGAGCTGAAGCGCCTGCTGACTTTTAACGGCTATTCACTTGAAGCTTTTAACCAGGACGTGGAAAGCGTGCGCCCGCTGAGCGTACGCGAACGACAGTCGTTCTGGGACCTCGCCCATTACCTGCAGGACGACCTGCTGGTAAAGGTGGACCGCGCCTCGATGAAATACTCACTCGAGAGCCGCGTGCCCCTGCTCGACCTGGAGGTGATCAAGTTTTCGCTCAACCTGCACGAAAGCCTCAAGGAAAAGAACGGCCAGTCGAAATACCTGCTGAAGCAGGTGCTCTACGACCTGGTGCCGCAGCAATATTTCGACCGTCCCAAATGGGGCTTCGGCATCGCCCTCGACAAGGCACTGCAACAGGAGCTGCGCCCGCTTGTGGAGCAATACCTGACGAAGGCCGTCATCGAAAAGCACGGCCTCGTCAATACACGCGAAGCGCTGGCCCTCAAAGACCGTTTTTACAAAGGCGAAAACTCTTCCTACTTCCGCCTGTGGCTCCTTACGGTGCTGCACTGGTGGCTGGAAGAAAACGGGTAAGTGGTCTATTAGTCTATTGGTTAATTGGTAACGCGTTCTTCGCAAACCCGTTTATGATTTCCAGACTTCGTTTAGCACATTGCCCCATTAGCACATCACCCCATTACCCCATTCAATGAACGTTGCTGTATTCGGCTGTAACGGCTACCTCGGCCAGCATATCGTGCACTACCTGCTGCACGAAAAGGGCGCTGCCGTCACCGGCTTCGACCTGCAGGAGGGCTATAGCGGCACCGACGCCATTGCCTACCGCAAGCTCGATATTACGGATGCGGCGCAGGTGCGCAGCATCGAGGAAGGCTTCGACGCCATTTACTATTTCACCGGGCTTACCGGCACCGATATTTCCTTCGAGCGCTACGAGCTGTTTGTGCAGGTGAACGAGCTTGGCCTGTTGCACCTGCTGCAGCAACTCCGCGGCTTCACTAAAAAGCCGAAGATCATTTTCCCCTCCACGCGGCTTGTATACAAGGGCGTGGAAGGCGTGCCGCTGGCCGAAGACGCGGAAAAAGAATTCAAAACGATCTACGCTTCATCGAAATACAACGGCGAGCAATACCTCGAAATGTACCGCAACCTTTTCGGGCTCGATTATACAATCTTCCGCATCTGCGTACCCTATGCCAACCTCGTTGCGGGCGCGCTGTCGTACGGTACCATCGGCTTCTTTCTCGACAAGGCCCGCAAGGGCGAGACGATCTCGCTCTTCGGCGACGGCGGCCTGCGCCGCACCTTCACGCATGTGCAGGACCTATGCCGCCAGATCGTGGAAGTGGCGCAGCTGCCCGGAAGCAACGGGCAGACCTTCAACACCGACGGCGAAACGTATTCGCTGAAGGAGGTCGCCACCATGATCGCCGGCAAATACGGCGCCGGCGTGCAGCTGGTACCCTGGCCCGAGAAAGCGCTGAAGCTCGAATCGGGCGATACCATCTTCGACGCAACCCGCATCCGCTCCCTTTTCCCGCAATCCTTAACCTACTCACTTTCTCAATGGATCAACGACTAAGTCCTTCATCCGGCACGCATTTCAACCAGAATGCGCAGCTTCTTTTCCTCCGCTCGGCCCTTACGCTCGACAATCCCTTCAACGATACCCAAAAGGTGCTGGAATGGGTGCAGGAGCGCAACCGCGAGGTGAAGGTCAACGTGGAGCGCATTCCCTTTGCCACGATGCGCAACTGGTTCCTGGATGAGGCCAACATAAAGCTGCAGCACCAGTCGGGCAAGTTCTTTACCATCGAGGGCATCAACGTACAAACGAATTCGGGGCCCGTGCCCGAGTGGGACCAGCCCATCATCAACCAGCCCGAGGTTGGCTACCTGGGCATCATCACCCGCGAGTTCAACGGCATCCTTTACTTCCTGCTGCAGGCCAAGATCGAGCCGGGCAACGTCAACAACGTGCAGCTGTCGCCGACGCTGCAGGCCACCAAAAGCAATTACACCAAGGTGCACCAGGGCAAGACGCCCAACTACCTCGAATACTTCACCGACCGCGGCCGCTGCGAGATCCTGCTCGACCAGTTGCAGTCGGAGCAGGGTGCCCGCTTCCTGCGCAAGCGCAACCGCAACATCATCATCAAAACCGAAGAAGACATCCCCGTGCTGGAAGATTTCTGCTGGCTGACGCTGGGGCAGATCAAGCAGCTGATGCGGATGGACAACGTGGTGAATATGGACACGCGCACCGTGCTGTCGGGCATCTCGTACGGCAGCCACTCCAACGAAACGGTGCAGTTCTACAACCTGATCAACCGCGGCGACACCGCGCCCGGCCCGCGTTTCCTTACTTCGGAGCTCAATGCCGAAGTGGCGCTGCACACACCCGACGCGATCATCCACTGGTTCACCAACCTCAAAACGCGCTACGACCTTTTGGTGAAGCCCCTGCCGCTGCATTCGGTGCGCGACTGGGTGATTGAAGAAGACCAGGTGCGCCATAAAGACGATAAATTTTTCCGCGTCATCGGCGTGCGGGTGGAGATATCCAACCGCGAGGTGACCAGCTGGGACCAGCCGCTCATCGAACCGGTGCAGGAAGGCATCTGCGCCTTCATTGCCAAAGAGATCAGGGGCGTGCTTCACTTCCTGGTGCAGGCCAAGGTGGAGAGCGGCAACTTCGACATCCTCGAGATGGCGCCCACCGTGCAGTGCATCACCGGGTCGTACCGAAACGAGTACAGCCTGCACAACCTGCCCTACCTGAGCTACGTGCTGGAGGCAAAGCCCGAAACGATCGTGTACGATACGCTCCAGTCGGAGGAAGGCGGCCGTTTCTACCGCGAGCAGAACCGCAATATGATCCTGCTTGCCGAGGAGAACTTTCCGGAAGAAACGCCCGAGAACTATATCTGGATGACGCTTCACCAGATGAAGACCTTCATCAAGTTCAACAACTACCTCAATATCCAGGCGCGCAGCCTCATTGCGGCGATCGCGTTTCAATGACCTCACCCCCCTGCCCCCTCTCCGTTCTGGAGAGGGCGAGTGCAGAACCCACATAGATTAATAGTTGTGGTGATTCTGTTCCCCTCTCCGTTCCGGAGAGGGGCTAGGGGTGAGGTTCTGACATCTAACATCTCACATCTGACATCTATGAAATGGGGAGTACTCGGGGCCGCCAACATCGCGGTCCGCTCGGTGATGCCGGCCATAAAGGCCATTAAGGAAAACGAACTCGTGGCCGTAGCGAGCCGCAGCCAGTTGAGCGCCGACGCGGCCGCCGCGCCTTTCGGCATTGCCGGCGAAGGCAGCTATGACGCCCTGCTGGATCGGAAGGATATCGAGGCCGTGTACATCCCGCTGCCCAACAGCCTGCACTATGAATGGGTGACGAGGGCCCTCGAAGCGGGCAAGCACGTGCTGGTGGAGAAGTCGGCCTTCGTTACGCTCGAAGAGGCGGAGTCGGCCGTTGCCCTCGCCCGCAGCAAGGGGCTCGCCATCGTGGAGAACTTCCAGTTTCAGCACCACAGCCAGCACCGCGCGGTGCGGCAGCTGCTGGCGGAAGGCGCCATCGGGCAGGTACGCTCCATCCGCGCCTCCTTTGGCTTCCCGCCCTTTGGCGGCGACGCCAACATCCGCTACCGGCAGGAGCTGGGCGGCGGTGCCCTGCTCGACAGCGGCGCCTATACCCTCAAAGCCACGAGCTTCCTGTTCGGCAGCAACTTCGAAGTGAAGGCCGCGCACCTTACCTACAACGAGCAGTACGGCGTCGACTGGTTTGGCGGCGCCTTCCTGGTGGACGAAGCACAGGGCCTCTTTTCGGAGGTAGCCTGGGGCTTCGAGAATTTCTACCAGTGCAACTACGAGATCTGGGGCAGCACGGGCAAGCTCACCGCCACACGCGCCTACACCGCCAAGTCAGACTTCAAGCCTTCCGTCATCCTCGAGCAGGCCGGCGGCACGCAGGAACTGGTGCTTGATGCCGATGACCACTTCAACAATATGCTGCTGCACTTCAACCGGATCGTGAAAGAAAAATCTTTCGATGAGGAGTTGGAGAAGATCCTCGTGCAAGCCCGCCTGATCGACGGCGTGCAAAGGCTGGGCGGCTTCAGATAATGTGCGGTCAACTAATTTCCGTAGCGGCGATGGAATAAGATCCCGATCGCGGGCGATCGGGATGACAGGGCTTGAAGAGAACAAAAGTGCGGCCCGCGGTGCTGTTCGCGGCTTTGCGACTGCCGGTCGGGCCGCCCGCAATCGCCTCCCGGCTACCTGTCATCCTGATGCGCAGCATCCGGATCTTAATCCGGCGATTCGGATGCGATTTCCAATTAACCAATAGACCAATTAACTAATAGACTTGAACACGACAGCTCCCAATGTACTGGTACTCGTGCAGGAATTCGGCCAGGGCGGCGCCGAAAAGGTGGCCGCCATGGTGGCGGAAATGCTGCAGGAGCGCGGCCGCGGTAAGGTGTATTTCTACGCCCTCAACCGTGCGGAGCGGCTGCCCGTTATCGAGGGCGTGGAGTGCGGCTCGCTGGACATCGTTCCGGCCGGCGGCATCAAGGGAAAGTTGCAGACCTATGCCGCGCGCATCGGCCGCCTGCGCCGCCTCAAGCAGCAGAAGAAGATCGGCCTTACCATCTCGCAGCTGTGGCCGGTAGACTGGATCAGCGCGCTCACCGGCAATGAGAAGAAGGTGGCCGTGATGCAGATCAACATCCTCAAAAACGAGCAGAATAAAGCAATGGTGCGGCTCCGCCCGCTGGTTACGTATATCTACAGGAAGTTCGATCGCATCGTGCTGGGCAGCAGCAACCTGCTGCCGGAACTCACGGGCTTCTTTCAACTGCCGGCCAATAAGCTGGAGGTAATTTATAATCCCATCGACACGGCCCGCATCGACCGCAACCGCGCCGAGCCGCTGCCTTATGGCCTCGAGGCGGCCTATGCAGCCAACCACATGCTGGTGGCCGCGCACCGCCTTGCGCCCATCAAGAACACGGAGAGCCTCTTTCCGGTGTTTACGGCTTTCAAAGACAAAGGCGTCAAGCTGCTGCTGATCGGGGAAGGAGAGGAGAAGGAGCGCCTGCAGCGCGATGCCGCGGCCGCGGGGCTGCGCTACACGCAGTGCGAAGAAGGATTCGATGCGTCGGCCGACGTGTACTTTCTCAACTTCCAGAAGAACATCCACAACCTGATCGGCCGCGCCGCCGCTTTTGTATTTCCCACGAAAGGAGAGGGGCTGCCGCTCGGACTGCTTGAAGCCCTTTACAGCGGTGCGCCCGCGCTCGTCAGCGACTGCGCCAACGGCGGCGTGTTTGAAGTGCTGCAGGGAAAAGGGGCGTGGCAGCCTGGCAGAAAGCAGGTGGAAAAAGCCAGCGGCTCTTACCTCATGCCCGTCCCCGACGCCGGCGATACCGGAAGCATTGCGGCCTGGCAGCACCAGATCGAAACCGTGCTCGCGCAGAGCCCTGCCGACCGCGCCCGCGACATCGAAGCCGGGAAAAGCCGTGCGCGCCATTTCGACAAGGAAAGCATCCGCAAGGAGTGGTACGCGCTTGTTGACCAGGTACTTAAGTAAACAAGGAGCGACAGCCTACCCGCCTGCTTCGGTATCCTTTTCAGCTCCGGGTGTGTAAATGCCTCCTCCGGGGGCCTAAATGCCTCCTTCGCCTGCATATCTGCCCGCTCCGGATGCCTACCTGTCAGCTCTGCCTGCCTACCTGTCATTTTTGGAACAATAACTGCGATTTGGGGTGATGTAAGTTCCTTCTCCGGCTGCCTACCTGTCATTCCGGGGCGCCGCCTTGTCAGCTGTGATTGCGTGTAAGCCATCTCCGGGCGCATAAAAGTCCAAACAGCTTTCTCGGAAGCTTATTTACCGTTCGAAGCACTTGTTTTTAGAAGGGTATTGGTGAATGCCGCAACTTGCAGCCGCAAACCGCCTTACCAATTGACCATTAGACAAACAGACCATGTCTCCAGATAAAACCGTTCTCTATCTATCCTACGACGGCCTTTCCGATCATATCGGCCAGTCGCAGGTGTTGCCTTATATCATTTCCTGTGCAAAGCGCGGCGTGAAGTTTCACCTGCTCACGTTCGAAAAGGCTGCCAACGCGGCCAAGATCGAAAAGATCCAGCAACTGCTCGACGAGCACGGCATCCTGTGGCACCGCATGGAGTTTACCGTGGGCCGCGGTATCCGCTACAAGGTGTACGACTTCCGCGCCTTCGTAACGAAAGCCTTTGCCCTGACGAAGAAGTACCGCTACGCGGTCATCCACAGCCGCTCCTACATCGCTTCCTGCGTGGGCTACCTCGTGAGCCGCCGCTACAAGGTGAAGCAGATCTTCGACAAGCGCGACTTCTGGATCGACGCGGTGGTGGAAACCGGCCGCCTCAAAACGAGCGGCTTCCCGCACGGTCCTGTGTACCGCGGCCTCCGCTGGTTTGAGCGCAACCTCTTTGAAAAAAGCGCGCACATCATCTCCCTGACGCACCGCGCGAAGGAGATCGTGCTGCAGAAATACCCGAACCGCAAACCCGAAGACATTACCGTTATCCCCTGCTGCGTGGATACCGGTCTGTTTGATCCCAGTCATATTCCCGCCGCCGACACCGAAGCCCTGCGCGCGCGTCTCGGGCTGAAAGACGCGACCGTCTTCGGCTACGTGGGCTCCATCGGCGTGGCCTATATGGTGCCCGAGCTGCTGGAATGCTTCAAGGCCATCAAGCGCAAGGTGCCCGATGCGCGCCTGCTCTTCCTCGTCAACAACGACCCCGAAGAGGTAAAGCGCGTGGCCGAGGAAGCGGGCCTGTCGCGCGAAGACATCGTGGTGACGTCGGCGCCGCGCGCCGAGATGCCGCTCTATATCTCTGCCCTTCATTACGGTCTTTTCTTTATCACGCCCACCTTTGCCAAGCAGGCTACTTCGCCCACCAAGAGCTACGAGATGCTGGCCATGGGCAAGTCGATCATCACCAATGCCGGCGTAGGCGATGCCGGCAAGATCTTCGAGGAGCTGGCCTGCGGCTACCTGCTGCCCGCCACCAATGCCGCCGAATACGAAAAGGCGGCTGCCTGGGTGGCGCAGCGCCAGCCGGTGGGCTGCAGTTACGACCTCGACAACTACTCACTGCAGTTCGGCGCCGACAACTACTTCCGTGTATACCAGAAATTACTTTCCTAAATGAGCACCAAGAAACGCATCCTTTTCATCAACCCTTACCCGCACGACAAGGCACCGAGCCAGCGTCTTAAATACGAGCAGTATTACCCGCATATCCGCGAAGCGGGCTACGAGATTGAATATTCAAGCTTTTACGACGACGAGATCTGGAAGGTGCTCTACAAGCCCGGTCACATTTTCGCCAAGGCCGCCGGCTTTGCGCGCGGCTATGCCCGCCGCATCAAAGACCTGTTCCGCCTGCGCCAATACGATGTGGTGTATATCCACCTGTGGGTGACGCCCATCCGCCCGGCCTTCTTTGAATGGCTGTACGGCAAGGTGGCGAAGCGGATCATTTACGACATCGACGACCTCGTGTTCCTGAAGGAAGCGAAGCACATTGCCTGGTGGCGCGGCATGCTCAAAAGCCGCAAGAAGCCGGTGCACCTGATGAAGAAGGCGAAGCACGTGATCACCTGCACGCCCTTCCTCGACGAGTTTACCCGCAAGTACAACCAGCACACCACCGATATCTCGTCGACCATCGACACCGATGCGTACAGGATGGTGAACAATTACCAGAACGACCACCGCCTTATTCTCGGCTGGAGCGGCTCGCATAGCACGGTGGCCTACCTGAAATTATACAACGACATGCTGCAGGAGCTGGCGAAGACGCACGACTTCAAGCTGCTGGTGATGGGCTCGGCCGATTACACAATTGAAGGCGTGGATTACGAAGCGGTGGCCTGGACGGCCGAGCGCGAGATCCCGACGCTGCAGCGCTTCGATATCGGCCTTTACCCGCTGCCGCTCGACGACCAGTGGGTGATGGGCAAAAGCGGCCTGAAGGCCTTGCAGTACATGTCGCTCGGCATCCCCACCGTGGCTACGGGCATCGGCGCCAACTACCGGGTAATTGAGGACGGTGTATCGGGCTACCTCGTAAAAACAAAAGAAGAGTGGGTCGAGAAGCTAAAATACCTCATCGACAACCCGTCGGAGCGCCGCCGCATCGGCACCGCCGCGCACGACCGCGTCGAAAGCCTTTACAGCATCAGGAAGAATGCACCGGTTTACCTGCGGATAATTGATTCTGTAGCGAACGACGCTCCTCTTCAGCAAGCATAGAATCGTGCTTTTCCTTCGCTTCGGCTGCCTTCTTCTGGTAGAGGAATACGAGGAAGAGAAAATAGAAGGGGAGACAGGGGATCTTGTAACGCACCAGCGTGCCGAAGTTGGCCGCCGCCATCCCCGTCATGAAGGCGAAGAGACCGGTGAAGAGCAGGCAGAACTGGAGGATGGGGTTGTTGGCGATGATGCGGAAGGTGGAGCCGATGCCGCCACGGAAAATGAGCTTCACCGTAAAGTACAGCACCAGCATACTCTCGATGGAGGCCACGAAGATGAAGATCTTGCCGTACTCCCAGGGATAGGGGCGGAACAGCGTCAGGTTGATGCCCACCGGGATGGCCGCGAGGATACCGAGCGGCGAGCTCAGGTCGACGTTGAGTTCGTAGGAGGAACCGGCCACGCCACCGTACATCGTGATGGAGTTATACGTGTTGGAAGCCGTTTCCAGGGCGTTTTCAACCGAATAGCGGCCCAGCAGCTCATTGGCGTTGCTCAGGAAGAGAAACATACCGCCGGCCGCAAAGATGAGTACGAAGGGCGTTGACAGCACCCGCACCGCATCGTTGCGGATCTTGTGCTTGAGCGAGTTGAAAACGAAGAGCAGGAAGAAAGGTACAAAGGCGGCGAAGATGTACACCTTCACGCTGATGATGAAATAGGCCGCCAGGGCGAAGCCCAGGAGGTTGATATAAACGCGGCGGGGCTTCACAAAGGTGTAATAGCCCGTGACGAACAGCCAGCAAAGGGCGCTGAAGGTGATGGTGTCCTTGAAGATCGAGGAGTCCCACACCAGCACCGACGGAATAAAGATGGTGCAGAAGGCTGCTAGGCGCGTCTGGATCTCGAACTCCTTGCGGATGAAAATGAAGAAGTTCCACAGCGCGATATAGGCGAACATGCAGAAGAACAGTGAGAGCGGCAGGAACATGTCGAAGGTGAGGAAGTTCAGCACGCCGCCCACCTTGGCCACGAAGAAGGATTCGTCGGCGAAGAGGTAGAAGTTCTCCGAGTTGAGACCGTCGAGGTTGGTACTGTTGAAATCCTTGATCCCCGAGGTAAGTACATGCCAGATCTCGCCGGGATGTTTCTGGAAATAGCCCGTAAGCACCGTGGCACCCTCGAAGTACCAGCGTCCGTCATACATACCCCGGTAGTAGAGTTCGTAGATAAGTCCGATAGCCACGCTCCCGATGAGCTTCAGTATCATTCCCTGCTGGAAGAGCTTGCGCAGCTCCGGCTCGTTCGCATGCTTCCGTTTGAAGTAAAACTGCAGGAAGCCGGCTATCGCCAGCAGGTAAAAAGGAAGCGCTACATAGTCGTACCAGAAAATGAAGTAAGTCAGTAAATACATTCGGGAGCTGCTTTTCGGGAAGCCGTAAAGGTAGCATGCCCGTCCCGGAACACGCTTTATAATTTATTTAAATCTTTAGTCTCAGAATATGCCCCGTGTTGTTTGTGTGCTGAACCGGCTCGTCATTGGAGGGCCCGCCATTATTGCCGCCTACCTGACCCATTACGGGCAGCCCGATTTTGAAACACTCATGGTCATCGGCGGACGCGACGACCACGAGCAGGACGCTTCTTTCATCACCGAGCGCTATGGCATCAAGCCGCTGGTGGTGCCCGAAATGCGGCGGGCTATTTCCTTTGGCCAGGACCGCGCCGCCTATCGCCGCCTGAAGGAGATCATCCGCGACTTCAAGCCCGACATCGTGCACACGCATGCTGCCAAAAGCGGGGCCCTCGGCCGCCTGGCGGCCTTCGCCTGCAAGGTGCCGGTTACCGTGCACACCTTCCACGGCCACGTGTTTCACAGCTATTTCTCGCCCCTCAAAACCCGCTTGTTCATCGAGGCGGAACGCTACCTGGCCCGCCGCTCTTCGGGCATCATTGCCATTTCGGAGCTGCAGAAACAGGAATTGACGCGCGACTTCCGGATCTGCAGCCCCGACAAGATCCGCGTGATCCCGCTGGGCCTCGAGCTGGCTCCCTTCCGCGACGACCAGGACGTCAAGCGCGCTACGTTCCGCCACCGCTTCGGTATCGCCGACGATGAGATCACCATTGGCCTCGTGGGCCGCATCGTGCCGGTGAAGAACCACGCGCTCTTCCTGGCCATGGCCGCCGAGGTGGCCCGCAATACCGGGCGCCGCCTTCGCTTTATGCTGATCGGTGACGGCGATGAGCGCCCCGTTGCAGAAGAAGAATGCCGCCGCCTCGGGCTTGACTATACCTACTACCCCGAAAACCCGCGCCGGGCCCTGGTGACCTGCACCTCCTGGCAAACGGATATGGACGCCGTATATGCGGGCCTCGACCTTGTGCTGCTCACCTCGCACAACGAGGGCACACCCGTGTCGCTCATTGAAGCGCAGGCCGCGGGGCGGCCGGTGGTGGCCACCAATGTGGGCGGCGTTGCCGACACGCTCGAGGACGGACGGGGTGGCTTCCTGGCACCCGCGGGCGACGTGGCGGCGCTGGCGGCACACACGCTCCGGCTGATTGAAGACGAGGGCCTGCGCAAGACAACGGGCATCGCCGGCCGCGAATTCGCTACCCGTACTTTTTCGGTAGAAGGCATGGTGGCGCAAACCAAAAATTACTACAACGAGCTCTTAAACAACGCCCGCCGCTAACCGGCAATTGCGTTCATCCACTGGAACGGCTGCTTCGTCCACAATGCAGCACATTAGCCGATTTTAATGCTTTCTTAATACGGTTGGCGGTACTTTCGTAGTCCACTACACGGACCGAAACTCACCAACTGAATGACGCTCTTCCGAAAGTTACTGCGTATATCCTGTTACACCTTACTCCTGATCCTGGTAGTGGGGTTTTTCGCGATCCCTTCGCCTCCGAAGAACATCTACATCAGCTATGGCGACAAATGGGATGCTTACGACGGCAAGCTCTTTTACCGTCTCCTCACCGTCGACAAGATCGTTGCTTATGCGGACTCGATCGAAGGCGGCAACCGCCAGGATACACTGGGCTATGTGAAGACGCTCGGCAATATCGTGTCGCAGCGTTTTTACCACGGCTACAGCTATTACACCTTCCGCCACAACTGGATCGCCTACACTGCCAGCAAATTTGTCTGGAAAGACCTCAACGCGATCGTTCTCCCCAACGACATTCTGCAACACAGCAACGCTGCCTGTTCGCAGGTATCGATCGTGCTGGCCGCCTGCCTGCAGAAGGCCGGCATTTCGTACCGCAAGGTGGGCTTTACCGGGCATTTTGCCCTGGAGGCCCGCGTGAACGGCCGCTGGTGCTTCCTCGATGCCAACCTGGAGCCAAAGCTTCCCGAGGGCTGCCATTCGGTGACCGAGCTGCTGGCCAACAACCAGATGAAGGAAGCCTACAGGGGCCGCATCAAGCCCGACCAGTTTGCCTGGTTCGACAGTAAAGTGGAGCTGGGTCCCGTTAACGTCAACCTGGCACCGAAGGCTGCCTTCTTTCACCGCGTGACCTACGCGCTTTCCGTTTTCATTCCCATCGCCCTCTTGCTGTTCGTCGGCTTCGATGTACTGCGCCTGCTCAACCGCCGGATCCGCCGCCGGGAGGCTGCCCTTGCCGGTAAGGAATCATTGGCCGGCGCCGCCGACGTTGCGGCCAAAAGCAAGGCGCAACCGGTAGCGCTCACCAATTAACCCCGCTCCCGGTTGCCGGCATTCCGCTAAATTAGCAGCGTGTTCCTCTCCCGACTCTTCAGTAAAAAGAAGCCCGCGACCTCCCGCACCGACCTGAGCTGGCTGGGCACCGACATGCACTCCCACCTCATCCCGGGCATCGACGACGGGGCTGCCGACCTCGACGCGGCGCTCGACCTCGTCCGCGGCTTCCGGCGCCTCGGCTACCGCAAACTCATCACCACCCCGCATATCCTGTGGGACCTGTACCAGAACACGCCCGCCATCATCGGCGCCGGGCTGGAAGAGCTGCGCGCCGCCGTTGCCGCCGAAGGAATCGATATCGAGCTGCACGCCGCCGCCGAATATTTCGTTGACGAGCACTTTGCAGCGGAAGTGGCCGCCCCGGCACCCCTGCTGAGCCTCGACGGCAACCTGGTGCTGGTGGAGGCTTCGGCTATGTCGTTTCATACCGAGTTCAAGCAGATCGTGTTTGACCTGCAGCTGCGCGGCTACACGCCGGTGATCGCGCACCCCGAGCGCTACATCAGCCTGAAGAAAGATCCCGGCTATTTCGACGACCTGCGCTACAACGGCTGCCTGTTTCAGCTCAACCTCATGTCGCTGGCCGGGCACTACGGCGAACTCAGCAAGGAGCTCGCCGCCCGCTTCATCAAAAAAGGCTTTTATGATCTGGCTGGCAGCGACCTCCACCATGCCCAGCACTTCCCGGTGATTGAGCGGGCCGCGGCCTCGCCGTTGCTGGCCGAACTCCGCGACTCGGGCCGCCTCCGCAACGCGGAGCTCTGAACGTGAACCATTTTGCGTTTTGTTTGTCGTACCTGCATCTATGGGATTTACAATCAAGGAACTTGAATCGTTGACGGGCGTAAAGGCCCACACGATCCGTATCTGGGAACAGCGCTACGGGTTTCTGAAACCCTCGCGCACTTCCACCAACATCCGCACCTACAACAACGAGGAGCTCAAGACCCTGCTTACCGTTGCCCTCCTCAACAAGTATGGCTACAAGATATCCCGCATCGACGGGATGGACCCGGGCCAGCGCGATAAGGAAGTGCTGGCGCTCCAGTTCGAAGACGCGCGCCAGGAGCACCTGGTGAACGAGCTGCTCGGCTGCATGGTGGATATGGACGCCCATGGCTTTGAAACCCGGCTTAACGGGCACCTGGCCGCTTATGGAATGGAGAACACCATCCTGCACATCGTCTTCCGCTTCCTGGAAAAGACGGGGATCCTGTGGCAAACGGGCCGCGTCAACCCGGGCCACGAGCACGTGGTGTCCAACATTGTACGCCAGAAGGTGATTGCCGCCATCGAGCGCCTGCCGCTGCCCGATGCCGGCACCCCGCTGATGCTGCTCCTGCTGCCCGAAGGCGAATTTCATGAGCTGGGCCTCCTGTATGTCAACTACCTGCTGCGCCGCAAAGGCGTGTCTGTACTCTACCTGGGCGCCAACCTGCCCCTGAAAGACGCCCTGTACGCCGCGCGCCTTAAGGCGCCCGAAGCCTGCTACCTCCACCTCACCGCGGTGCACCACCGCAACGCCCTTATCCGTTTCCTCAACGGCCTCAGCTCCGGCCTGCCCGACACGCGCATCCTGCTTTCGGGGTACGTTGCCCACGAACTGCCCGCGAATATGCCCTCCAACCTGGTGCTGCTCCAATCCCTTTCCGCTGTCCATTCGTATATCTCGCTGCTTTAAGCGCTGATTATCAAAGGCCTGTCACTTCGACTACGCCTTGTTTAATTTTTAATTTACAAAAATTAAACAAAAAGAGTTTTGCGGGACTGGTTTTTGTTTAGTTTTACGTAGACAAAAATTAAACAAGATGGGCATTCAGGAATTCAATAGCCTGGTGGTCACGAATGCGGAGGGTCTTCGGCCTTTTGCCATCACCCTTACCAAAGACCGGGAGACCGCCCAGGACCTTTACCAGGAAACGCTGTACAAGGCATTTGCGCACCGCGACAAATACCAGCCGGGCACCAATATCCGCGCATGGCTCAGCACCATCATGCGCAATATTTTTATCAACGATTACCGCCGCACCGAGCGCAAGCGCATGGTGATGGACACACTGTTGTATGCTGAGAAGAATAACCGCTGGAGTGTGGGTCCGGAAGGCGAGCTCCGCCTTAAGGAAATTAATACCGCCCTCTACGGATTACCGGCTATTTTTAAGGAAGCGTGCTTTTTGTACCTCCAGGGGTACAAATACCAGGAGATCGCCGGCGCGCTTAATGAACCACTTGGAACGATAAAAAGCCGCATCCATTTCGCGAAGAAGATGCTGCAAAAACAACTCGATCGATGACCGGAAAGGTATTGGTAATCGGCGCCGGTTTTGCCGGACTGTCGGCGGCTGCTTTCATGGCCCGTGCCGGCTGGAATGTCACCGTCATCGACAAAAACCCAACGGCGGGCGGGCGGGCACGTCGCCTGCAGGAGGCTGGCTTCACCTTCGATATGGGGCCCTCCTGGTACTGGATGCCCGATGTATTCGAGCGGTTTTTCGCTTCTTTTGGCAAGCAGGTTTCGGATTATTACCAGCTCACCCGTCTTGACCCTTCTTACCGCGTTTATTGGGCCGACGGTCCCACCGATATCCCCGCCGGCTACTCCGAGCTGAAGGCACTCTTCGAGTCCATCGAGTTCGGTGCGGGCGCCCGCCTCGATCACTATCTCAAAGAGGCGCAGCACAAATACCGCATCGGGATGCAGCGCCTCGTGTACAAGCCCGGTCGCTCGCTCACCGAGTTTCTCGACTGGGAAGTGGTGCGCAACGTGCTGCGGCTCGACATCTTTACCTCGATCAAAAAGCACATCGCCCGCCACTTTCACAACGAGCGGTTGCGGCAGCTGATGGAGTTTCCCGTGCTCTTCCTGGGTGCACTGCCGGAAAACACGCCGGCGCTTTACAGCCTGATGAACTGGGCCGACATCAAGGGCGGCACCTGGTATCCCGAGGGCGGCATGTGGAGCATCGTGCAGGCAATGCAGGCCCTTTGCGAAGAGCTGGGCGTGCAGTTTCGCTTCGGTGAAGAAGCCCGCGCCATCCGCATCACGGGCAGGCAGGCCCGCGAGGTGGAGACCGACAAGGGCGTATATGCCTTCGATGCCGTTATCAGCGGCGCTGATTATCATTTCACCGAAACAAAGTTGCTTCCGGCCGAATACCGTACTTATACGGAAAGCTATTGGCAGCGCCGCGTGCTGGCGCCTTCCTGCCTGATGTATTATGTGGGTGTGAACAAACGCGTTGAAGGCTTGCCCCACCACGCCCTTTTCTTCGACGTTCCTTTCGATCGGCACGCACAGGAGATCTACACCGACCCGCAATGGCCCAGCGATCCGCTGTTTTATGTGTCGGCCGCCTCCAAGACCGATCCCGGCTGTGCGCCGGAGGGATGCGAGAACCTCGTATTTCTGATCCCGGTAGCAGCCGGATTGAACACCGATACCGAAGAGGTCAGGGAGCGCTATTTCGATGCCATCATGGCGCGCCTCGAACGACACACCGGCCAGTCGCTCCGCGATGCGATCATCTATAAAAAGAATTTTGCCGTAAGCGACTTTGAGCGCGACTACCATTCCTTCAAAGGGAATGCTTACGGCCTTGCCAATACCCTCTTACAAACCGCCATCTTCCGACCCTCCTGCCAGAGCCGAAAAGTCTCGAACCTGTTTTACACCGGCCAGTTCACCGTGCCGGGGCCGGGCGTGCCGCCCAGCCTCATCTCCGGTGAAGTGGTAGCCGCACAAGTACTTAAAACGTTCAACGGTAAGCTATGACGGAAGCATTATTTCACAAGACGAGCAGCGATTGCAGCCGCGTGGTGACACTGAATTACAGCACCTCTTTTTCGTCGGCTATCCGGCTGCTGCATGCCGATCTCCGGGGTCCCATTTTCAATATTTACGGCTTTGTGCGTCTTGCCGACGAGATCGTGGACACGTTTCACGGGCACGACAAGCAGGAGTTGCTGACCCGATTCCGTGCGGAGACCCGGGATGCGATTCGCCGCGGCATCAGCCTCAACCCGATTCTCAATGCTTTTCAAAAGACCGTGAATGAATACGGTGTCGACCAGGAGCTGATCGAAGCTTTTTTCCGCAGCATGGAAAGCGATCTCACCGAGCAGTCGTACGACCGCCAGGGATACGAGGAGTATATCTACGGGTCCGCCGAGGTGGTGGGGCTGATGTGCCTGTATGTTTTCTGCGAAGGCGACCGTGTGCAATATGAACGTCTTTGCGCGCCGGCACGCGCGCTGGGCGCGGCTTTTCAGAAGGTGAACTTCCTGCGCGACATCCAGGCGGACTTCAACTCGCTGTCGCGCATGTATTTCCCGGGCTGCAACTTTCACAATTTTACGGCAACCGACAAGGCGCAGATCGAAGCCGACATCGAGGCCGACTTCCGCGCGGCCTACGCAGGTATTCTGGGCCTGCCGCTCAAGGCACGCTTCGGGGTTTACGTGGCGTATAAATACTATTACTCGCTGTTCCGCAAGATCAAGGAAACGGCCCCCGCGCACATCCTGCAGAAGCGGATCCGTATTCCGAATTATCACAAGGCCTATATTGTATTCCGCGCGCTGGTAAAAAACAGGCTGCGCCTGATTGGATGATGATGGAAGAAGAAGTACAGGTAGTACTGGTTAACGAGCACGACGAGCCCCAGGGAACGGCGGGCAAGCTGGAGGCGCACCGCCGCGGCCTCCTGCACCGCGCCATCAGCGTGTTTCTTTTCGATAATAAAGGGCGTATGCTGCTGCAGCGGCGGGCCCTGGACAAATACCACGGCGGCGGTCTCTGGAGCAATGCCTGCTGCAGCCACCCGCTGCCCGGCGAGGCTCCCGATGCGGCCGCCGCGCGTCGCCTCCAGGAGGAGCTCGGCATCAGCCTCCCGCTGCGACACCTGTTCTCGTTTACCTACCGCGCCGAGGTGGAGAACGGGCTCGAAGAGCATGAATACGATCACGTGTTTGCGGGCACCTGGGAGGGTAACTTTGCTCCCGATCCCAAAGAGGTGGCCGGGGTCCGCTATGTAAGCGCGGAAGAACTCGAGGCGGAGATCCGCGAGCACCCGGAACGTTTTACCCAATGGTTCCGGATGATCTATGAAAAAGTGAACCGGATCCGGGAAGAGAAAAGGTTCTAAGGTTCTGGGGGGACCTTTAAACCAACCTAGAACCTTAGAACCTCAGAACCTCAGAACCCTGTTTAAATTGAAGGTTATGACGACGTTGTATTTCATATTGGTGCTGTTGGGAACCTTTGTCACGATGGAAGGCATCACCTGGCTCACGCATCGCTACGTGATGCACGGCTTCCTGTGGATGCTGCACCGCGACCATCACCAGGTGGAGCCGGGATTTTTTGAGAAGAACGACCTGTTCTTCGTCATCTTCGCCGTGCCGAGCATGCTGCTCATTGGATTTGGGGTCCACTACGGCGTCTGGTGGCAGGCCGCTATCGGCTTCGGGATCATGGCCTATGGCGCCGCCTATTTCATTGTACACGACGTTATCATCCACCAGCGCTTCAAGTGGTTCAGCCGCAGCAACAGCACCTATGTGCGCGCCATCCGCTGGGCCCATAAGATGCACCACAAGCACCTTGGTAAGCACGAAGGCGAAAGCTTCGGGATGCTGCTCGTACACAATAAATACTGGGAGAAAGTGCGGCGCGATAAAAAGCTGATGAAAGGGAAGAAGGTTGGCTACGCGCCGGAGAAGAATAGCGAATAACGAATAGCGAATAACGAATATCGAAAGGACGATTAGGAATGTTGATAGGAGCTGTAAACTACTGATGACATTACTGGCTCTTATAACCCAGAACCTTAGAACCCCAGAACCTTAGAACCTTTGACGCCCATCTCCTCCACCGAGCTTCTTCCCGACTACGACCTGCTCTTTGCCGGGGCCGGCTGCGCAGCGCTGAGCCTGCTGCACCGGATGGCGGCCGAAGGACTGCTGGCGGGCAAGCGGGTATTGCTGGTTGACCGCGACGTCAAGGAGCGCAACGACCGCACGTGGTGCTTCTGGGAGCGCGGGGCGGGGCCGTTTGAATCCATCGTGCATCACCGCTGGGAGCAGCTCGGCTTTCATGCTGATGCGTTTTCGCGCACCCTCAACCTGGGGCCTTACGCCTACAAGGTGATCCGCGGCGCCGACTTTTACCGGCATTGCCGCGCTGTGCTGGAAGGCTTCCCCGACGTTCATTTCCTGCAGGCGCCGGTAAGTGCTGCCGGCTCCGATGCCGGCGGTGCCTGGCTCGGGGCCGCCGGGAAGACGGTACAGGCACCCTGGCTCTTCAACAGTATTTATACGAGGCCCGCGCCTGCGCCGAGCACCCATTGGCTGCTGCAGCATTTCAAAGGCTGGCTTATCGAAACGGCGGAGCCGGCTTTCGACCCGGGGCGGGCTACCCTCATGGACTTCCGCACGGGGCAGGAGGCAGGGACCGCCTTCGTTTATGTACTGCCCTTCTCGGAGCGCCGGGCCCTGGTGGAGTACACACTTTTTACCGGCGAGCTGTTGCCTGCGGCCGCTTACGATGCCGCGCTCGCGGCCTACGTCCGCGACCGGCTGGGGCTTTCAGGCTATACGGTGCTGGAAGCAGAAACCGGCGTGATCCCCATGACCAATCACCGCTTCCCGGCGGGGGAGGGGCGTGTGATCAACCTGGGTACCGCCGGCGGCCAGACAAAGGGCTCCAGCGGCTATACCTTTCGAAATATCCAGAAGCATTCAGCGGCGCTGGTGCGCCGCCTCAAAGCCACCGGATCACCGGTGGGCGCCGGCAGTGCGCCGGGCCGTTTTCATTTTTACGACAGTGTGCTGCTCGACGTGCTGGCGCACGGGAAGGTGCGGGGCGCCGACATCTTTACCGACCTCTTTCGCCGCAACGATCCGCAAAAAGTGCTGCGTTTTCTGGACAACGAGAGCAACCTGGGCGAAGAGCTGGGGATCATTGCATCCTTGCCCACGGCGCCTTTCGCGCGGGCGGCGCTTCGCCAGCTGACCGGTCTGTAGACCGTGTTTCTACATCAGTACAGGGAGTCACAGGCGCGACGAATGTCGGCCTGGCTGGTTAACCCGGGGCAGCCTCGCTGTGTGCCGGAGGCCCGCTCAGTCGGCGTAGCGCTCGATCACCTGGGCCAGTGCCGGGGCGGGGACCACGCCGGACTGGCGCCACTTCACCTGGCCTTTGCGGAACAGGATCAGCGTTGGAACGCTTTGAATATCATAATATTCCGCGGCCTGTGGGTTGCGGTCGATGTCGATCTTCAGGATCGTCACCCCGTCACCGAGCTTCGCCTTCATTTCCTGCAGGATGGGCGCCATCATTTTACAGGGGCCACACCATTCCGCAAAAAAGTCCACGAGAACCGGCTTGTCCGAATGTATCATTTCCTGGAAAGATGCCATGATTCCGGTCAGTTTATACAAAAGCACAACAGCAATTGTACCAGCGTGCAAAACTTATTTTCCGGGGCGTGGAAACCGCGTGAAACCGGACGGTGTGGTTTTTGCAGGAGCTGTGTGGACAAGTTGCTCCGAAAAAAATGGGGTACTTCCAGGTGTTTACCAAAACCTTCCAGAATGCGCTTCACTGAATTCAAACTGCTTCCGCTCCCGGCACAGGCTCATATTATTTGTGAAGAGGGCGTTCTGCTTTGCGAGCGCCGCGAAGATGAGTACGTCATCGCCCTGTATGCCGTCGATAGTTTTTATGTAGAAGTCTATTACCGCGGCCCGGGTGAGGAGATTGAAAAGTTCCGCTCCTTCCACAGCACCGAGCTGCTCGAGCCCTACCTCGACGAGATCCGTTTTGTGGAGCTCGTGGCCTGACAACAGGCTAGGCATCAAATTGGTATAGGTACCGGTATAAACCTAAGACTCATGGAAATGGATATGCAGGCGAACGACCGGAATACCGAAATGACCGATATGGCCGCCCTCATCAACAAACTCACGAAAGACGGCTATGTGGACCAGTTCCGCGTAGAAAAAGGTAAGCTCGTGAGCATGGACGATAAGAAGTCCTTCAAACCCAAAGACATCAAAGTAGCGAACTTCTACCGCTTTGAGGGTATCTCCAACCCCGACGATATGTCGATCCTCTATGCCATCGAAACCGTGGACGGCCACAAGGGCACACTCACGGACGCCTACGGCAGCTATGCCGACGAGGAAGTCAGTAAGTTCATGCAGGACGTAGAAGTGAAGAAGCACGTGCCTTTGTAAAAAGAGACACACGAAGCCCCTCCTGTTCCGGCAACCGCGGGAACGGGAGGGGCTTTTTTATGGCCGCCGGAAGCGAAGCTCATGCCGCTGGGCAAAGCCGTTCCGAAGGCGTCTTCCCTCGAGCCACAACTCGCGGTCGCAACGCAGCACGGTGTAATCTGTGCCGTCGAGCCGCAGCCGGCCTTCCAGCAACTGCCAGTTGCCGCCGGGCGGAGTCACAGTGCAGCGAAGGCCCGTATCAATAACCGTATAGCTGCCGTCGGTGGCGAAGCGCCAGGCATCGTCGAGCGCGCAGGTGTCGTAGTAATACAGGCACCACAGGTTTTGCCCGTCGGCCGCCTCGGCTTTCTTGAGCCAGGTGCCGGCAACAGCATCGGGGCTTAAAGACGGCCTGGGTCGCGAGCAGGCAAGGAGCAGGAGGAACGGGATAAAGAAGCAGATGCGCATCGGTTGTTGTTTTGTGTCCAAGCTACGGCCACCGCCTGGTGTCAAACAATGGATTTTACCCAGCCCCGGCCGCTTTTTTCACCGCCCGCCGGTGGGAAAAAAAGCAGCGCCTACCTTTACGCTCCATGGATTATTTTAAGGAGCTCACCCGCCTGCTGCAGCTCGAAAAAGACGAAGACCGTGCTGCCTGGGAGGCTATGGCGCGCTCCGTACCGCTCAACGACCGCCGTGCCAACGGAAGCACCTGGTTCCCGGTGGCCATCCGCGATACCGAGGCCGGCTATGGCGACTACCTCAGCATCGAGGTGGAGCGCACGACAGCCCAGGACGTTATTCACCAGTTTCGCTTTGGCGCCTCGGTGGCACTCTTTTCCAACCACGACGCGGCCAGCGACCGCCTGCCCGGTGTTATCAGCAACCTGCGCGGCGACCGGATGAAAATTTCGCTTCGGGTAGACGAGCTGCCCGACTGGACCCGCGACGGACGCCTCGGTGTTGACCTCGTTTTCGACGAGAACAGCTACGAGGAAATGGAGCGGGCGCTCCGCATCGCGCCGGAGCGGCTTGAGCAACGCGAAGAGGGCGCCCTTGCCCGCGTGCTCACAGGCACCCAGGCCCCGACCTTCAACGAACGGCTCCCTTTTCAGCCGGCGCACCGCCTCAACGAAATGCAGAACGAGGCCGTGCGAAAGATCCTGTCGGCCAACGAGCTCGCCATTGTGCACGGCCCGCCGGGTACGGGCAAGACCACCACGCTGGTGGAAGCGATCGCGCGGATTGCCCGCGGCGAGGAAGGACCGGTGCTGGTGACGGCGCCGAGCAATGCCGCCGTGGACCTGCTGAGCGAGAAGCTCGCTGCGGAAGGACTCAATGTGGTGCGCGTGGGTAACCCCGCCCGCGTGTCGGAGGCGCTGCTGGCGCTGACGCTCGATGAGCGCATGCAGGCACACCCGCAGATGAAAGAGATCCGCCGCATGAAGAAGCAGGCTTCCGAGTACCGCGACCTGGCGCACAAATACAAGCGCTCTTTCGGCGCCGCCGAGCGCGAGCAGCGCAAGGCGCTCTTCAACGAAGCCCGCGCCATCGGCAAGGAGATCGAGCGCACGGAGGGTTATATCGCTTCTTCCGTACTGGATCGCGCACAGGTGATCACGGCTACGCTGGTGGGTGCCGCGCACCAGTCGGTGCGCAGCCTGCGCTACGGAACGGTAGTGATCGACGAAGCGGGCCAGGCCCTGGAGCCTGCCTGCTGGATCCCGGTATTGAAGGGCAAGCGGCTCATCATGGCCGGCGACCACTGCCAGCTGCCACCGACGGTAAAGTCGGAGGCCGCGGCGCGCGACGGTCTCACCCGCACGCTGATGGAGCGCTGCGTGGGCCGTTACCCCGAAGCCGTAGTTCTACTGGAAGAGCAATACCGGATGCACGACACCATCATGCGTTTTTCTTCAAAGGAATTTTATGAGGACCGCCTCAAGGCAGCGCCCGCCGTTGCGGGCCATCTGCTCTTCGCGGGCGACCGTCCTTTTACCTTCATTGATACCGCGGGCACCGGCTACGAGGAAAAGGTGGAGGGCACGCGCATCTCCAATCCCGAAGAAGCGGTGTTCCTGCTGCAACAGGTAACGCGGCTGTTGTCGGAGCTGCCCGCAGGCACACCGCCGCCGCGTATCGGCGTCATCTCGCCCTACCGCCACCAGGTGGAGTTGCTGCGCGAGCTGGCGGCCGCGCAGCCCGCACTGAAGGAGTTGGGCGACGCGCTTACGGTCAATACGATCGATTCCTTCCAGGGGCAGGAGCGCGACGCCATCTTCATCAGCCTGGCGCGGAGCAATGCCGACAATGTGATCGGGTTTCTTTCGGAGGTGCGTCGCATGAACGTGGCCATGACCCGTGCGCGCAAGAAGCTCGTGCTGGCCGGCGATAGCGCCACGCTGGGGCAGTATCCCTTTTATGCCGACCTTATCGCTTACGCCCAGGAGCAGGATGCGTATATCAGTGCGTGGGAGCTGATGGAGTTCTGATTAATCCCGCGCCGCTTCCAGCACTTCCACAATGGCTTGTACGAGGCCCGGGTCGGGCAGCGGGCCAACAGCCAGTTCCGGGTCGGAGAGCACGCGGAGGTTACGCTCTTCGTCCCATTCCACGTACACGAGGCTTTGCCCCACTTCGATCTCGATGCGCTGCGTATAGCCGTGCGGGCGGATATAGGCCGTGAACAGGTACTCCTTATCCTTATAGGTGACCGGTATTTCGAAAGGCTCCGACATGGAATAAAGGTAGCCCCCGCACAGGCTTTAAAATGAAAAGGCCCCGGCATTGTTGCCGGGGCCTTTTCATTTACCTGTGTTGATCCGGCTTACAGCGCCTCGATCGACAGCTTTGTATATTTTTCTTTACGGTTGTTCTCCACAACCATGATGTGGCCTTCCTTGGCAGGAACGATATAGGTGCTCACCTTGCCGTCGCGGTGGGGCACGGTGCGTACGATCTTACGCTTCTCCAGGTTGTAGATCACCGCTTTGTCGGCATCATCAACAATGAGGAAGTTCGACTTGGTGGTGGCATTGGCAACCGAGTAGAACAGCTTGCCGGGGAAGTAGCCCAGGTCGACCTTGGCCTGGAGGAAGCGCGATTGTTCGCCGGGGATCGTATTCTCAAAGCGGAGGCGGCCGGTGGAATCCTGGCGGAGCAGCATCGGCTCGGTCATCTTGGCTTTGTTGTAGCCGACAGCCGCGCAGGCGAAGGGTACAATAAAGGTGGGTGCAAACAACACCGAGGCAATGATGCCGCCGATGCGGGGCTTGCGCACGTAGGAGGGGCCGGCAAAATAGGTGTTGCCGTTGAAGTCGCGCATACCGCGCGAGAAGCGGGTATAGGCGCCGTTTTCGGAAAAGAGACCGCGGGCGCTGATATCAGGTGCCTTGGAGCCATCGGCCCAATAGGAAAACACTTCCTTAACCTGGGCGCGCTTGGGTCCGTTGATCGTAACGGTGAAGACGCCATCATAGGGGCCATGGGCCAGGGCGGTGGCGGTGTGGTTGTCGTTGCCGCGCTGCGCGTTGATGACGTTACCGGTGATCACGGGCTTGCCGCTTACCGGGTCGGCGCCGAAGCTGAGCACGCGGAGCTCGCGTCCCTGCTTGTCTTTCAGCTCATAGGGGTCGTTGGCGGTACCGCCTTCCGCTGCGTAGCCGAGTACGGAGTAGCCGCCTTCCTTCATCCTGGCTTCTTTTTTCGTGAGCAGGAACACGTTGGTGGCGGTGGTGAGCATGCCGAAATCCTGTGCCTTCGGGATGTCTTTCGTCCAGAGCTGCTTGCCGGTAAGGTCCATCGCAAACAGGCGGTTCTTCTCTTCGTCGCCATAGAAAACGGCGAAGCCTTTGCCCGGGATGTTCTTCACGCTCAGGTCGTGTTTGAGGCGGCCGGCCATCAGGCTGGGGCGGCTGTTGCGGAGGTAGGCTACCTCGTCGCGGAGCGTAAGCTCCACGGGATGCGTGGCCGAGTGGATGATCTCACCTTTGAGGTTGATCAGCTGGGTGAACACCGAGTTGCCGGCTTCGTCGAACGACTTGCGGATCTTGCGCATGCTCGTGTTCTTGAGGTCGCTGAGGTCGCTCTTTACATACGCAAGGCACAGGATGTCCTGCTCGAAGGATACGTCGCGGAGCTCCAGGTTCTTGCTTTTGAAATTCAGCTTGCCGATATCGTTCAGGTTCTCATCCATGATGCTCACCTGGTAGTTGAAGGAGTCTTTGTTGATCTTCTCCAGCTGGGTAAATACGAGGTAGCCGATAAGGGCTTCGTCCTGGGTGATCACTTTCATGTCGGAAGAGATCTCATCGCTTACTTCGCGGAACACCTTCGACTGGGCGTGCCCCATGAGGGTGAAGAGCAATAGCGAGAGGGCAAGGGTAAGTTTCCTTTTCATTGCAGTTGATTGTTTGACTAAAAAAAACAGGGATTGTTTACTTGGCAAAATGATCGGCGAATTCGCAGTACATGCTGGCCGGGTGGCTGCTGGTAAAGGCTTTGGCGGCCGTGATGCGTGCCTTTTCACTGGCTTCCTTGTCGAGCATGAGGTTGTACAGGGGCTTCAGCGCGCGGGCATCGGCCGGAAGGTTCTGCCAGAACGGTTGCTGCGCCAGGTGCTTGCTGAACTGCGCCAGGTTTTCGCGCGGGATCTGCTCCAGCATCGTTTGCAGGCTGAAGTAGGAAGCCGATACGTATTCCTTCGGGAGGATCTTGATGGCGTTGAAGCGGCTCAGGTTATTGTCGGCGTAATTCAGCCCGAAGAACACGTTGTGCAGCATGAAGGCGTACCAGTCGTCGGAGGCACCGCGGTCTTTCTCCAGCAGGATGCGGTACAGACAGGCGGTGAGCGACTGGTTGTCGAACAGGTTCCAGATGATGATGCGGTTCGATTTATCGGTGATGGCGGCCGGGATGGGCGTAAGCGCGCCGCTGGCCGTAGCCCACTGTTTTGTGCGGTTATAACGCTCCTGGCAGTCGGGGTGCGTCTTGAGCGAGTCGGCCATTTCTTCTCCTTTGGAGAAGCTGTAGTTGCGCGCGGAAAGCCCCTTGGTGCGGCGCTGCGTCCATGCTTCGTCGATGGTAAGACCCATGTCGGTGAAGTAGCTGCCGAGCGCCCGTGCGAGGGGTTGCTGGTACTGGCGGTCTACCGAATCGAGACGGAGGAAAACCCCGGGTTCAAAGGCGATCTTGCTGTTCCGTAGAAATACAACTGCCATCGAGTCGGCCTCGCTTTCGTGGTAGCGGTTGTGGCGTGTCCGGCTGAAGGTGTAGGTCTCCATCACCTTTTTCAGGCGGGTATAGCGCTCGTAGCGCGAGTCGAGCACCTCGTTAAGCGACTTCTTGTATTCGGCGGAGGTGAGCCATTCGGCGCGCTCGCGCATCGAGCGGTCGGCATGCTCGAGGGCGTCGTGGGCCAGCTCGTGGGCAAGCACCAGGGCCAGCTCTTCGCGGTTTTGCGAAAAAGCAACGAGGCCCAGGTTGACGGCAATCAGGTGACCACCCATCGAATACGCGTTTACATTGGCGCTGCGGTCGATGAGCACCATGGGTTTGCGCGGGATCTTATCCTTGTTGGCCGATTGCAGCTGCGTGATGATGGCGTCCACGTAGTTGTAGATATCACGCTCCACGATGAAGTCCTTGTTCTCGATAGCGCCGACCACGTAATCGGTGCGGCCGTCCCAGATCTCCTTGTATTTCTTCTGGGTTTCCTTGTCTTTGTATTGATCCGGCACCTTCCAGTTTTTCTTCAGGGAGTCGCGCACGGTGCCGAGGGCCAGGTGCGACAGTGCCGAATATTCGTAAGGGTTACGCACCTGGGCGGATCCGGAGGTCACCGTGAGGAGGCCGGCAGCCGCAAGGCAAAGCCGGGCAAGGGGTTTAGGTAGATAGCAGCGCACGTATTTCGTTTTGGTGTGTTTGCCCCGTAATTAGGGTTAATGGATTATATATAGTAAAAATATATAAAATGGAGCATCCGCGATGCTCTTACCCGAAAAAATACGGGTAGCCTGGTCAACAAGTGAAGCGACCCGGGCAGACGGCGCTCCGGCCGGGATTATTTCAGGTCGGGGTCTTAGTGCCAGATCGCGCCCTTGCGCGACGACTCACGGATGACAAGTTCCGTCTCCAGCACCTTGTCTTGGAACTCGGTAACGGGCCGGCGGCTTTCGATCATCTGGATGAGGAATTCGATGGCCGTTTGCCCGATCTCGAAGGCGGGCTGGCGGATAACGGTGAGCGTAGGCGAAAAAAGATCGCCCACGGCGGTGTTGGTGAAACCGGTGAAGCCAAGTTCTTTTTTCTGCTTCATACGTTTCAGGATGCCGAAGGCGGTCATCGTGAGGCGGTCGCCGGCGGTGAAGATGGCATCGGGCTTTTGCTTGCCTTTCATCAGCGCGGTGATGGCGTCTTCCATTTCGGAAACCTTCATTCCGCCGTGCGGGCAGTATTTGATCAGCTCTTCCCGGAAGGGAACATTGTGCTTGGCCAGCGCGTCGCGGTAGCCTTCGAGGCGCTCGCGGGTGATGGAAAGGTGCGGCGATGAAGTGATGTGGGCAATGCGCTTAAACTCCTGGTAAACGAGGTGCTCGGTGGCATGGAAAGAGCCCCAGTAGTTATCGGCGATCACCGTATGCGTCTCGATCTCTTTGCTCACGCGGTCGAAGAAGACGATGGGCATGCCCTTGTCGTGCAGCTCCTTCAGGTAGGAGATGTCTTCCGATTCGCTGGAAAGCGAGATCAGCAGCCCGTCGACGCCGCGGGCGGCCATATGCTCCACGTTCACCTTTTCGCGTTCCTGCGATTCGTGGCTTTGGGTGATGATCACGTGGTAGCCGCGGTTGTAGGCGATCGACTCGATGCCGTTGATGGCCTGGGAAAAGAAGTTGTTGGCGATCTCGCTCACCACCACCCCGATGGCGCGGGTGCGACGCTCCTTGAGGGAAAGCGCGATGGGGTTGGGCCGGTAGTTGATCTTCTCGGCGTATTCCAGCACCTGCTTTTTCGTTTCCGACGAGATCTCGTACGAGCCGCGCAGGGCGCGCGACACCGTCGATGTCGACAGGTTCAGGGCTTTGGCGATGTCTTTGATCGTGGCGCTCTCAAACTTCATGTCTATCCAATCTTCAAGGTTTTAAATGTACGTATTTCTAAGTAGTCGGATCGGAAAGGATAGCGCGACAGCGCGGAGCGGGCGGCAAATAAAAAGCCCCCCGTGCCTGGCGGGGGGGCTTTTTTTATTGAAATGAACCCTAAAGCTTAACGACCTGCTTGCGGATGATGCGGCCGCTTTCGCGGTTCACCAGCTGCAGCACGTAAACGCCTGCCGGCTGTCCGCTGAGATCCAGCGTATAGCGGCTGGCTGCGAAGCTGGCGCCTTTGAGGAGCGGCGCGCCCTGCTGGCTCAGCAGCTGCACCGACCAGCTGCCGCCCTGGCGCTGCAGTTCCGCGTTGAGGTAAACCGTTACACGGCTTTGTGTCGGGTTGGGGCCTACGGTCACTGCGTTGGCAGTTGCTTCTTCCGGGTTGGAAGGCGCGGTGCGTGTGCGCTGGGTGGCCGAACCGCCGGCGCTGTTGTCTCCGCTCCGCGCGATGCTGCAGGACGCGTTGATGGTTACCGCGAAGGTGGCGGTGGTGGAGGCGCAGTAGCCCGAGCCGTTTGGCGGTGTGGCTTTCACCGAAACCGTTACCCGCTGGGGAAGGCCGGTATTGTTCACCGGTGTGAAGTTGATCGTGTTGGTAGATCCGGCAGTAGCGGTGAAACCTAAAGCCGCAGGGCTAACACCCGAAGTAGTGCTGACTGTCCAGATATAGCTGAGGCCAAGGCCGTCCTGGGGCGAGGTGAAAACCAGGCTTTGGGGCACGCCGGGGCATACCGTGCGGTTGGATACACCTGCCAGGGTAGCACGCGGGGTGATAGTAACCGGGGCGGAAACCGAGCCGCCGCATGCTCCGGCAGCACCTGCCAGCGTGTAGCTTACCTGGTAGTTGCCGGCCACCGACTGCAGCGGTGTGATGACGCCGGTGCTGGCGTTGAGGGCAAGGCCGGTGGCAGTGCCGGTGCCCAGGTTGATGTACGAATAGGTGCCACCCGTGCTGCCGTTGAGGCGCGGGCCGGAGGCCGCACCGTCGGAGCCGCAGATGGGCGAGCCCACATAGCTGAGGCTGACCACGGAGCGGTTGACCGTGAGGGTCGTGCTGATCGCCGGGCCGCTGCAGGAGCCCAGGTAGGGCGTTACTGCGTAGATGGTCTGGATGGAAGTATTGCCGGTACTGTTCTGGGCTATAAAGGAGGCGATGGCAGGAGCCGTGGAAGAGGCGGCGCCCGTAGCGAGCGAACCGACAGCTGTATTGGACGAAGTCCAGCGGAAGGTCATACCCGTAGCCTGGCTGCCCTGCAGCCCGATGGGCGCCGTGGCGCTGCCCGCGCAGACGGTTTGGTTTTCACCCGAAACGAAGCTTACCTGCGGCATCGGGTTGACGCGGATTCGATAAGTGGCGGTGAGCACGCGGCAGCCCGCCGGCGCTGTGATTACGGGAGATACCGAAACGATGGCGGAGAGCTGCTGGCTTGTAGCGTTGGCTGCGGTAAAGGCCGGGAGCATGGTGCCGGTGCCGGTGGTGTCGGATGCGTTCATGCCGATGGCCGTGCCGCCATTGATCACCCACGTAAACTGCGTGCCGGCCGGCAGGTTGCCGCTGAAGGTCTGTGCGGGCACGGTGGCGCCGGCGCAGAAGTCACGGTTGGAGAGACCGCTGGCCGTGATGCTTCCGACATAAACCGTCGCTGCGGTGTTGACCGCGGTGGCGCAGGTGCCGTTCGAGACGGCGCTAACACGGAAGGTGGTGGTGGCGCTCAGTGTGCCGGTGGCGATGGTGGCGGCACCGGAGGCATCGAGCGTTGCTGTCTGGGGCGTTCCGCCATTGGCGGCATAGGTGATGGAGCCGTTGGAAGGGCCGCCGGTGACATTAATCGTAGTGCTGCCGGTGGCGCAAAGTACGGGCTGCGCCACGGAGAGCTGTACCGAGAAGAGACCGGCATCGGTGATTGTTGCCGGTGCCGAAGTAACCTCGTAGCCAAAGGCATTGGTGGCCGTTACGGTGTAGCTGCCTGCCGGTTGCGTGCCGAAGGAGAGCGCGCTGCCGGTACCGGCGACCGCGCTGCCCTGGTTGCTGCCGTTCTTCTTCAGCTGGTAGCTGATGTCCGACTCGGAGCCGCTGACGCCAAGCGTGCGGCCTGTGCCGTCGCAGTACACACCGGCGCCTGTGACGTTGAAGCTTGCAGGTGCGGTGATATTGGAAACGATGAAGGTTGAAAAGGACTGGAGACCGCCTGCTTCAACATAATTCAGGTTGCCCACGGTGGCGTCCTGCTGGCCCGATTGGCTGGCGCCGCGCGGCGTCCAGGTGCCGGATACGTTTTGCCACAGCTGGCTGTTGCTGCTGTTGGTAAAGGACGCATTGCCATCGCTGGCGCCATTGTAATAAACGCGCACGGTGGCGGCGGCGGGTGTGGGGTTGGTGGAAGGCGTGATGCTCCAGCTGCGGTCGATGGAGCGGGCGGCGACACCGGCGCCCACATTGCTGATGCCGGTAGCTACTTGAACCGTCCAGTCGAGGCCGCCACCATTGGTGAGTTGCACCGGGTTATAGCTGCTGTTGCCGACGGGGAAAAGCGTGGCGCTGTTGGGTACCGCCTGCATCTTAAATACACCGGCACCGGAAGTGCGTGCGTAAGCGCTCGTGGAGCCGCCGCTCACAGAGCCCGCGGTAAGGTTGAAGGCACCCAGATCGAGGATGCCGCTGGTAAAGGCAAGCTGCCCCGTGGCCGGCTGCGCCAGGTTGGAGGCCAGTGCCATCGAGGCGCCGCCCGTCTTCGCGATATTCAGCTTAACTGCACCCGAAAGCACCGATCCGTTGAGCACAGAAATCGTCTTGCCCGCGCTGCCGGTGAAGTTAATGCTGCCCGCACCAAGTGTTTGTGCGAGCTCGGCCACGTTAGCACCCGAATTCAGGTACAGGTTGCCCGACAGGTTGATGGTGCCCGTGTTGCCTGCGCGTGCCGATGAAAGGTTGAAGATGGGGCGGGAATATCCAGTCGCGGCGTAGTTCTGCGTGCCGTCGATATTCAGGTTACCCGCGATGTTGATGATGGCGGTCCCGTTGGAGCCGGAGAACGGCATGAGGTTCCAGCTACCGGCATATACATTCACGTTGCCGCCCACATTGATGGTGAACGGGGTGCCGCTGGTCATCTGGATGGAGCCGCTGCCGGTGCGGCCAAAGGTGAGGTTGCCCGCAATGGTTACACCCGAAACAAAGGCACCCGCGTTGTTAAATACTTTGTAGCCGGCAGTGGTCAGTCCGGGCATATCGAAATTTAGGTTGCCGTAAGTTCCGGCTGCCGAACCCGTTGCCGTGATATTGGCGGCACTGGTGACACCCGTAACGTTGATGGTGCTGTGCACGGCATTGCCGTCGGCGATGGTCGTCCAGGTGGCCTGCGGAATCTGGCCGCCGTTGCCCAACAGGTTGAAGGTGCCGACACCGTTGCCCGAAGCGAACTGTAGTACCGAAGCCGAAGAAGTAATGGCGGTGGCGGAGGTGCTCGCGTTGTCGAAGCTGCCGGTTACAATAACGGCGGTAGCGCCGGTAACGTTAAAGGTGCCGCTGTTGAGCTTGTAGGTGCCCGCGATATTGCTGCTGCCGCCGTTGAGGGCGAGTGATACGTTGCTGCCCTGGGTGAGCGTGGAGCCTGCTTCAACGCTAAGGCCGTTGCTGATGGTGAGGGTCGTTGCCGCCGAATGCGCAAAGCTTACGTTGGCATTGTTGCGGATCACCAGGGAGCCGATCGACTGGCCGGCGGGCATCGTGGTGATGACCGCAGTGGCGCCGTCAAAAATGAGGCGGTCGGCGGTCGTTGGTGTGGCGCGCTGCGGCGACCAGTTGTCCATATTGGTAAAGTCGGTGCTGTTGATAGCACCGGTCCAGGTGTAAGGGCCGTTGAGTGTTACTGAAAATGCGGTGGGGGAGCCCACACAGGATGCTGTTGCGGGCGTGATGGTTCCGCTGTAGGAGCCGGCACTGGCGCCTGCCGGGGTCACGAGTGAAAGGGGGGAAGAGGAAAGCGCCGTGGAGTTTACGTTTGCAAAGCCCGCGGCGAGCGCACCCGCGTCCCAGTTGATGCTGTAAAGCGTGGGTGTGCCCGAAGACGTATACGCCAGGGCGGCACTGGTAGCGCCGGCTGCGCCGATTGCAGTGCCGGGAGTGATGGCAGGAACAGTGTTGATCGTAGCAGTAGCCGCTGCGCGTGATGCGGAAGAACAGCCGCCGCCATTCAGCAGCTCGGCGTAGTACGTAGTGGTGGCAGAAAGCGAAGGTGTGGTGAAGGAAGCGCCCGTACCCACCTGGTTGCCACCAGTGCTCTGGTCGTACCAGTTGACCGTAAGGCCCGCGCCCGGATCATCTACGGAAAGTGTGAGCGTGCCTGCGCCGCAACGGGCTGCGCCCGCCGGGTTTGCCGGCGTTGCCGGCGCGGCTGCCACACTCAGCATTGTGCTGTTGTTACTGGCGAAGGAGCTGCTGCAATAGGCATAGCTGATACCTGTAACCGTAAGCGTCTGCCCGTTGTTGGCCAGCGTGAGCGGTACCGACAGGGTACCGGCGCCGGAGGCGTTTGAGGTAAGGGCGGCCGTTTGCGTAGCGGCCCCGTTGATGTTATAGCTAACCGATAGCGGGCTGCTGGCGGGCAGGCCGGTAAGATTGATCGTTGCGTCGGCGCCGCTGCAAACGGGGCCTGCCTGGCTGATACCCGAAAGCGTGGGGGCGCTGCAGGCTATCGTTTCCGCGGTAATCCAGGAAAGGTAAAAGGTGCCGGTACCTACGCTGCTGGTACCGTACGCTCCGATCTTGAACTGGTTGATGGCGGTGGTACCGGTTGTGGCCGCGATGTCATTTGCAAACTGGACATTGTCTTTGAACAGGTCGTACTTATCATTGGCCAGCGTTTGCGTAGCACCGGTTGTGTCGGTATAGGTGTACGTAGAGCCACTGTTGTTCACGATCATGGTCCACTCGCTATAGTTCTCCGTAATGTTTGATGTCGTAAATCCCGTGTTGGAACTTCCTGTGTTGTCGAAGACGGTAGCACCGTTGGTGCCGTTGCTGAAGCGGAAGCTGAAGCCCGAATGCACCAGCGGATCCGCCGGCTTTGTGGGCGCGGTGCTGCCGCCGGCTTCGTTTGCAAAGCCACTGCCTACCTGCACCCATAGCTTGCTGGTGCTCCCGGTAGAGCCGACGTCGATCTTGCAACGGAATTTGAGTTTCAGAACAGACGGTGCTGCAGCGAGGTTGACGTTGCGCAGCAAGGCCCATTGAAAAGAAGATCCTCCCGACACGGCTACAAAATCACCCGCAACGCCACCGTTGGTGGTGGTGTTGAATTGAAGCGTGGATGCCGACTGGCCGCCGCCAACAATGTGGGTGAATAACGTCGTGCCCGGTGTGGATGCATTCACATAAGCGGCATTGGTGAATGCGGGGTAGGTGGAGGCGGTGGCCGTTGCCGCTGCAGAAGCCCCGTTGAAGTCCTGGCTAAACACCGAGGTCGTTTGTGCATGCAGCGCGGCCAGTGGTGTCAGCACGAGGCCCAGCAGCCAGGCCCGTTTGTGTGATCGATGCCCGAAAAGGCGTGGAACGGCGGTGCATGCCGCATTGCATTTGCGGATACAAGCAAAGGTTTTCATGATCATTGAGTTTGGTTTTTGTTCGGGGCTTCCTCAGGCTAGCGGGGAGTCTTTCAGGAGGTATTGGTACAGTAGGTTGGGGGAGAGATGGTGGCTAAGAACAACTCACGGAAGGCGGGAAAAGGAACACCTCTTAGCGAAACAATCGGATAACAAGTTTGCACTCTTTTGGCAAAACATTTCAGATTTCTATGCAATCGTTTCCGGTAACGATTGCATAGATTTTACCCGGCCGAATTATCGAACTCGTCTAATTTGGTGCTACCGGTCCGCCACCGTGTGTTTTGATTGGCGCGCTCTGAAACCCTTGCGGGTAGCGTGTTTGCGAACACAGGTAAAGCGATCGGCGCCCGGAGACTGCTTGCTTCTTGTGATTGTGTCTTTCCGATTATCTCCCGGTTACTACCTATGCCTGACACCGTGCCGCACCTCTGAACCGCACCGATTACCCTTCGTTAACCTTTGCTGCTTGTCAGCATCCCGAGCCAACAAGGAACTTAAAACCTAACTGAATTCCTATGCGTCTTGCTTATGAAAGGACAGGCATGGCCGTGCCGGCTATTGCCCAGTTCCCGCCAACCCGTAAATCATCTTTTCGGCCGTCTTTTTCCGGAGCATTTATGCTTGCAGTGCTGTTGCTGTGCAGCCAGTGCGTGATGGCGCAAACACCCTATACGTATACCGTTGAGGGATTCGAGGATGTTGTTTTCCCTACTACCGCGCCGACTACAGAAACACCTTATACGTCGGCCACCGGCACCTGGCGGCTTTTCAAAGGCAATGCCGTTACCGGCACCGATCCCTGCCCGGTGGTTTCGGGCAACCGCGCCCTGCGCCTGCCCAGCGGTAACAATGCCTACCTCATTTCGCCCAAGCTCAATAACGGCGCGGGTGTGATTACGTTTAAGGATGGCCGTTCCAACCGCACCTTCACCATTTCCACCTCCACCGACGACGGCGCCACCTGGACCGTTGTGGGCACTATCGGCGCCTCCACAGCGGTTTGCGCGCAACTGTCGCGCACCATCAACGATCCGCTCGTTAACCGCGTGCGCATCGCCAACCTCCAGAGTCAGGATGCAGGTATTGATTCCCTGCTGATCACCTCGGTGGCCGTCACCGCGCCGGTGGTGACCACTACCGCGGCAACCGCCATCACCTTCACCGGTGCCACTTCGGGCGGTAACGTCACCTCCGACGGTCTTGCAGCAGGCGGCGTAACGGCTCGCGGCATTGTATGGGCCACCAGCACCGGTCCCACCATCGCTTCCAACCTTGGTATCACAACGAACGGCACCGGTACCGGAGCCTTTTCAGGCACCATCACCGGCCTTGTTCCCGGCGTTACCTATTACTACCGCGCCTACGCCACCAACAGCGTTGGCACTTCTTATGGTGCCGAGCTGACGTTCACTACGCCGGTAGCCGTGCCCACGCTGACGGCAACGCCCGCTACGCTCGACTTCGGTAACCAAACCGTGGGCACCACCTCCGGCAACCTGAGCTACTCGCTGAGCGGCGTTTACCTTTCTCCGGCGGCAGGCAATATCACGGTAACCGCGCCTGCGGGCTTCTCGGTTTCCACCAACCCCAACGGGCCTTTCGGGGCAACAGCCAGCGTGCCTTACACCGGCAGCACACTTGCCGCTACAACCATCTACGTACGCTTTACACCGGCGGTCGTTGGTGCCGTCAACGCCAACGCGGTGAATACCGGCGGCGGTGTGGCTGCGCTGAACGTTGGCCTCGCGGGTTCCGGCGCCGTAGCGCTGCCGGGCACCACCAACGTAGGCTTTGACTTCTGGACCGGCTTCGGTTACCAGGAAAAGATGAACCAGCCCGCCGGCGATGCCGACGAAGCGAAGCTTTGCATTTATATCTCCGTTCCTTCGGGTACGCTGCCTGCAAACGTTCGGGTGGAGCTCCCCGGTATTCCGGGAGCAGCCGGCTTTCCGCAGGTAGTGACGGTTACACCAGGTGCAGTTACCGAGGTGACCAACTTTCCCACCGGGAGTGGTAACCAGTTCAACACCACCAACGCGCCCGATACGCGCCTGTACTACACCGGCGTGAGCAACCGCGGCATTCATATCTATTCCACTAACGGTGTTCCCATCTCGGTGTGGATGCACTCGTACAACGACAACAACTCGGCCGCCGGGGCGATGCTGTTTCCCACCAACACCTGGGCTTCTTCGTACACGGTGCAGGCATACGGCGGATACTCCAACAACCGCAACCCGAACTCTTTCTTTTTTATTGTAGCGAAAGAAGATAACACGCCGGTATGGTTCAAGCCAAGCCAGGATGTGCTTGATTCGATGACGTCCACCCTCTTTACTGACGGCCACACGGCTGCCATGGTAAAGTACCATCAAGGTGTTGAATATGGTCCCCTCATCCTGAATAAAGGCCAGGTGTTCAATGCCATGGGCTTTATCCAGGGCACCGGCTCGGGCATCACACCCGGCAAGGCTTTCGGCCTCGATCTATCCGGATCCACGGTGCGTACCAACTGCGACAAGAGCATCGCCGTATTCGGCGGCAATGGCCGTGTGCTGGTGAATGCCGCAGGCTGCAGCGCCTCTTCCGGCTCCGACCACATGATCCAGCAGATGTTCCCCTCCGTTGCCTGGGGCAAGCGCTACCTCACAGCGCCCACGGTAACGATGGAATACAACGTATACCGCATCAACGTTAGCGATCCCGCCACGCAGGTGTGGGTGAACGACCCGTCGCACACAGCGGCGCTCAACTCCGCGACGCTCGTCAACAACCTGTATTACGAGATCGCGAGCAATGTGCCGCAGCTCATTGAAAGCGACAAGCCCATTACGGTAACGCAGTTCATCGTTGCCGAAGGCTGTGCCACGGCCAACGGCTCCAAAGGCAACGGCGATCCTGAGATGATCATCCTGAGCCCAGTGGAGCAGGCCATCAACAATACCACGGTATATTCTGCCGGCATCAAGCGTACGCCCGCGGTCAACAACGGCCATTACATCAACGTCATCATCCGCACGGGTGGTGTGGCTTCGTTCCGCCTCGACGGCGCTACCACCGGCGACCCCGGCATTGACCAGTCGCTGCCCACCACCACCAATGCCAATGCCTACGATGCCGGCACCATACAGCCGCTGACGGCCATCTTTAAGCCGCATCCGCAACTTGCCGGCTATTCCTATGCCCAGCTTCGTGTAGCACCCAATACCTCGCATACGCTTTATTCCGATTCCGCCTTCAACGCCATTGCCTACGGCATGGGCGACGGCGAGAGCTACGGTTACAATGCCGGCGCTTCGCTCAAAGACCTCTCGCAGTTTGTGCTCCTGAGCAACCCCTACGGTGTTACCGGCGGCCTCACGTGTAAGGGCAACGACTTCTACTTCCGCATCGCGGTGCCCTATGCGCCGGCCGACCTGTCGTCGCTCACCTGGAACTTCTATAACAACCCCGCGCTGACGCCCAACGCCAACGTGGTGCAGAACAACCCCACACCCGACAGCACCTTTTCGGTTGACGGCGTGCCGTATTATGTGTACCGTATCGCGACGCCTTACCAGTTCAGCGCTGCCGGCACTTATGATTTTCAGGTTGCAGCCAATGCTGTCAGTCCGGGCGGTTGCACGGGCGTGAAGCTCCTCAACAACTCGGTAACGGTGAAAGATGGCGTTCGCGCCCGTTTCAACCCGGTGCTGCCCACCTGCGGTGCACGCAATGTGCAATTCAATGATGTGTCGTTTACCGACTCCACCACCGTTGCCCGCTGGAACTGGAACTTTGGCGACGGCGCCACGCTGGCCGATACTTCGCACCAGAAAAACCCCACCTATACCTACCCTGCGGGAAGCAGCTATACCGTCAGCCTGCGCGCCATCAACGAGGCAGGTTGCTACGCCGATACCACCCGTAGCATCGACCTGTCGGGAGTGATGACGGCAGCTGTTGCGACTGCGCCGGCCACCACCATCTGCGCGGGCAGCAGCGTTACGTTTACCAACAACTCCACCGCTAGCGGCACTTATGGAACCATCGGTACCGGCCCTGTTGACTTCGGCGACGGCCAGAACGGAACGATCGGCGCGGGCGCATCGGTGAGCCATACCTACGCGCTGCCGGGCACCTACACCGTTACCTACCAGGCAACAACGAGCAACAGCTGTACGCAGAATAGCACGCCGATTACGATCACGGTGAATCCTGTTCCGGCAGTCAGCAGTGCCGCTACGGGCACCATCTGCAACGGAAATGCGCAGAACTACACCGTTGCCAGCAGCGTTACCGGGAGTGCCTTCAGCTGGAGCCGTGCCGCGGTAGCAGGTATCTCCAATGCGGCTGTGAGCAACCAGACCGCCAACCCCATCACTGAGGCACTGGTGAACACCACCAATGCACCGATCGTGGTTACGTACACCATCACGGCTTCGGCAGGTGGTTGCACGAGTGCGCCCTTCACTTATTCTGTAACCGTTTATCCCGCAGTCGCTGTAACGAGCTCCGCTACCGGCACGGTGTGCAGCGGCGCGGCACAGAACTACGCCATCACCACCAACGTGCCGGGTGCCACCCTTTCGTGGAGCCGCGTCGCAGTGCCTGGAATCTCCAATGCCGCCGTGAGCGGGCAAACAACAGGTACGATTACCGAGGCGCTGGTAAATACTACCAATGCTCCCGTTGCCGTAACCTATTCGATTACTCCTTCGCTCAGCGGATGCACCAGCACGTCGTTCAGCTACACGGTGACGGTGAATCCGACAGCCTTTGTGAGCAGTGCGGCCACCAGCTCCGTGTGCAGCGGCGCCGCTCAGAACTACGCCATCGCTGGCAGCGTAACGGGCAGCACCTTTAGCTGGGGCCGCGCTGCGGTTGCGGGCATCTCCAATGCAGCTGTGAGCGGGCAGGCAACCGGCACGATCACGGAGGCCCTGGTGAACACTACCAACGCGCCGGTTGCTGCAGTTTATACGATTGTTCCCAATGCCAATGGATGCTCTGGTACGCCCTTCACCTACACGGTGACGGTGAATCCGACCGCTACTGTGAGCAGCGCCGCCACCGCACAGGTGTGCAGCGGTACGCCTTTCGCCTATTCGCCGACAAGCGCTGTGGCCGGCGCCACCTTTGCCTGGTCGCGTGCGGCGGTAGCCGGCGTTTCGAATGCCGCTGCCACCGGCACGGGCAATATTGCCGAAACGCTTACCAACACAACGGCGGCGCCGGTTGTGGTGACCTATGTAGTGACGCCTTCGGCAGGTGCTTGCGCTGGCACGCCGATGAACGTGGTGGTGACCATAAACCCCACGCCGACGGCAGGCTTTACGTTTGCCAATAACAGCTGCACCACCAGCCCGGTGAACTTCGCCGCGGTGACCACCGGAACGATCACCGGCTATTCCTGGAACTTCGGCGTAGCCGGCGGTACGTCTACCCAACAAAACCCCACGTTTACCTACACCGCTGGCGGCACCTACAACGTGACGCTGACGGTTACTTCGGCGAGCGGTTGTACGGCTACCAGCACCCCGCAGGCAGTGACGGTTGCCGGTCTCCTTGCCGCGCCGGTAGTGACCTTCGACACACCGGGACCCAATGTCATCACCTTCCGCTGGAACGCAGTTGCCGGTGCTACGGGATATGAAGTGTCGGTGAACGGTAGTGCCTTTGCTGCACCCAATGGTGCCGGCGGACTTAGCCACACGGTGAGCGGCCTGCAGCCCAATACGCCGGTGAACATCACCGTTCGCGCAATAGGTGCACTGACGTGCCAGGCAAGCACCGGAACGGCAACGGCGACCACCATGATGCCCGACACCGGTGTGTTCGTGCCCAATACCTTCAGCCCGAACGGCGACGGCCACAACGATGTGCTGAAAGTGTACAGCAACTACATCGCTGCCATCGACATGCGCGTCTTCAACCAGTGGGGACAGCAGATTTTCAGCAGCACCGACCCCGCCAAGGGCTGGGACGGCACCTCGAAAGGCCGCATGCAGCCGGTAGGCGTGTATGTGTACGTGATCAAGGTGACCCTGCAGAACGGCACGGTAACGACCGAAAAAGGAGTTATAAACCTGATCCGCTGATCCTGAAAAAACACAACGAATGAAAAAGTATTTTTTGCTCCTGATGTCACTCGCCGCCGGCCGCTCGCTGGTGCAGGCGCAGGTAGACCCGCATTTCTCGCAATACTATGTTTTCCCTTCCTGGCTCAACCCCGCGCTCACCGGCGCCTTTGATGGCGACTTCAAGGTGTCGGGCATCTACCGCAGCCAGTGGGGACAGCTCAATAACGGCTTCAGGACCTTCGGCGTAAATGCCGAAGCGGTGACCAGCAAGAAGCTCAACATCGGTCTCAACCTGTTTCAGCAAAGCACCGGCTCGGGCTACACCTACCAGAACGGCTACGCCTCCTTCGCCTATACCGGGGTGCGTTTCGGCAAAGAGGACAGCAAGGTGATTGCCGTTGGCATCCAGGCCGGCATGCTGGCTCGTCGTTTTGACCCGTCGAAGTTCACCACGGGCGAGCAATGGTCGCAGGCAGGTGGCTTCAATGGTGGCGCGGCCACAGGCGAGGTGCTGGCGCAGAAAGGCGCCATGGTGTTTGACGCCGGCGCGGGCGCGTTGTATTATGATATGGACGCTTCCAAAAAGGCCAGCCCCTACCTCGGTGTTTCGGCCAATCACCTGACGCAGCCCGAAGGAGTTTACATCAATTCAACCGACAAGATGCCGATGCGCCTTACCGTGCACGGCGGTGTTGCCATCAACGTGTCGGAAAGCTTCGTGCTTACCCCGAACTTTTTGTACCTGCAGCAGGGCAACACCGACGAAAAGATGATCGGCGCCTTTGCGCAATACCGCGCGTCAAGCGAGCTGAGCCTGCTCGGCGGCATCAACTACCGCTTCCAGGATGCCGCGGTGCCCTTTGCGGGATTTGACTACAAGAACTTCATGCTTGGTGTGAGCTACGACGTGAACAACTCCGACCTGGGACGCACCGTTTCGAACGTCAACTCCTTCGAGGTGTCGCTCTCGTACGTGTTCCGCCGCAACCGCTTGCTCGGGCAGCGTCACTTCAGCTGCCCCCGCCTGTAATTCCCGAACCGATCAAAAAGAACTCATGAAGCAACTGACCCCGATACAATGGCTCACCGCGCTGATGCTGGCAGCCCCGCTTGCCGGCGCCGCACAGCGTGCCGCCGATCTGCGCAAGAGCGGTGACTTCTACTACAATACCGGAGACTATTATTCCGCCGCCACCTACTACCAGCAATATGTTGACGGTGGTAAAAGCGGCAAGCCCGCGGAGGGCGGCTTTCGGCCTTATGGCATTTCGCTGGCGAAGCCTTCCAAAGCGACCACAAACGGCGCTGTGAGCGATGCCGAGATCCTGTACCGCCTTGCGGAAAGCTACCGCCGCATCAACGATCACCAGCACGCGGCCGCGGCCTATGAACAGCTGCTGCAGAAAGACGCTGCCGCCTACCCCGAATCACGCTACGGCTATGGCGTGGCGCTGCGGGCCCTGGGCAAGCCGGCCGAGGCAAATGCACAGCTGGAGCTATACGTGCAGGGCGGCGGTAGAAATACAGCCGCCGCGCAGGCCGAGCTGCGGAGCATCGCCTTTGCCGAAAGCAACCCGGCCACTGCCGATGCGCAGCTCACCCGGGTAACGCGGATGACGGAGCCGATCAATTCGGCCGAGACCAACTACGCCGCCGCGCACACCGCGGGCGGAATGATCTTTACTTCATCGCGGCCCGACAGCAGCCTGCAGAAGGCCGGTAAGAATCCTTTTGCCAATGCACTTTACATAGGTAACTCCGGTGGGAGCGTAGAGAAACTGCAGGTCGACCTCGGTGACGCGGCCGGGCAGGGAGCGGCCAGCATGAGTGCCGACGGTCAGCGCATCTACTTTACCCGCTGGCGCTATGACCGTGGAAATACGGTGTCGGAGATCTGGGCCAGCAGCCGCAAAGGCTCGGGCTGGACAGCACCAGTGAAACTGGCGGCGCCGGTCAACGCGGAAGGCAGCAATGCAAAGCAGCCGCATATCACCAGCGACGGCCGTTACCTGCTCTTCGCCTCCGATCGCGCAGGCGGGCAGGGTGGCTGGGATATCTGGATGGTGCCGATGAACGCTGCGGGTGAGCCCGGCGTGGCCGTCAATGCCGGTAACGTAATCAACACGATGCAGGATGAGGAGGCACCGTTCTACCATGGCCCGACACAAAGCCTCGTGTTTGCCTCCCGTGGCCATGCGGGCTACGGCGGCCTCGACCTGTTCAGCAGCGCCGGCGCACCTGGGTCTGCTTTCGCCGCACCGAAGAACCTCGGGCTGCCCGTCAACAGCAACAAGGATGATTCTTACTTCTCTACCAATAGTCCCGACCGCCTGCTCAAAGGCGCGGTGATCTCGTCGGACCGCGGCGGCGATCAATGTGTATCGCTGTACCAGGTTGACAAAACCTACCGCCAGTTTGTGGCTGGTACCGTTACGGACTGCAGTAATAACAGCCCGCTTGCGGGTGCCAGGGTAAGTGTGGTTGGCAAACAGGCAACAACGTCGGCCGACGGTTCTTACCTGGTGGAAGTGCCTGCGCTCAAGGGCTTCTCATTGAGTGCTGCCCGTGAAGGCTATATCGATGGCAGCCTCGCGGTGCCGAAGGCGGAGCGTGGGGATGTCGACACACTGCGCACTGCGGCTGTATGCCTGGTGCCTAAGGTCACAGAGCCGCCGGTAGCGGAAGCGCCCCCACGCGACAACACCGTGCTTTTCGATTTCGCCAAATGGAACCTGCGCCCTGAAACCGCGCAGACCCTCGATACGCTGACCGCCATCCTGAAGCGCGAGCCGATGCTGCGGATTGTGGTGAGCGGATACACCGACCAGGTGGGCACGGAAGAATACAACCAGAAGCTGAGCCGCGACCGCGCCAATGCCTGCCGCGATTACCTGCTCCGCAAGGGCGTTGCCGCCAGCCGCATCGAGGTGCAGGCCAAAGGTGCCTGCTGCCCCTTGAAGCCGGAGAAAACCGCTGACGGACAAGACGACCCGGCTGCCCGCCAGGTTAACCGCCGCGTGGAGTTTGACATCAAATTGAACCGATGAGAATAAGCGTTAATTAGCCAAGACAAAAAGCCGGTTCGCCCGGCTTTTTTCTTTTTTCGCGCTTTTGCAAACCCACGCCCGGCGCGGCAAGGAGACTGGGAACGTTATCGGTAACGATTGCGTAAATAAAAACTTACTGCCCCGTTTGCGCCCTCCTAAATGTGTTTAAAATTAGTGTTCGAATTGCTTCCCGTGGGCCATGTCCGGCCATTCTAACCGTTGATCGACACCACCTCCCGTACACCCTTACTGCGTCGAAACTGACCAATCGAAAACCTGCAAGAACTGCTATATGGAAAGAACACTTCCGTGCGCCACCGCCATGCCTCCTTTGTCCGTACTACGGCGTTTCCGCGCATGCCTGGTATTACTGGCCGCCCTCGTTACCGGGGGGCCGCTGGCCGCCCAGGTGCCCTATAACTACACCACCGAAGGCTTTGACGGTGCCAACCTGCCACGCTCGAGCAGTGCCGCCCCGGCTACGCTGACCTCCTTTCTCACCACTACAGGTACCTGGAGTATCTACAAGGGATACGGAACCACCAGCAGCGATCCCTGCCCCAACAGCTCCACCAACTGGGCCATCCGTTTCCCGTCGGGACAAGGAGCCTACGTGGTGTCGCCCACGCTGCCGCAGGGCGCGGGCGTGCTGACGTTCAACGATGCCCGCACGAGCCGGGTATTTACTGTTTACACTTCCACCGACAACGGCACCACCTGGGGCGCGGGAACGAACGTTACTTCGCCCTCCACCGGTTGCGGCAACATGACCGTAACGATCAACAGCCTTGCGGTGAACCGCATCAAGATCGGGAGCTTTTCGGCAAACGATATGGGCGTCGATAACGTGCTCATCACGGCTGCCGGCATCAACGTACCGATGGTGACCACAACGGTTGCCAGCGGCATCACGGTGATTTCGGCCAACAGTGGCGGCAATGTGATCGCCGACGGCGGCGCAGCCGTGTCGGTCCGCGGCGTGGTTTGGGGAACATCGCCCAACCCCACCGTTCCCTCTGCTTCCAGCAGCACCGACGGGTCCGGTGTGGGCACTTTCACCAGCCTGATGACGGGGCTTGGCGGTGGCACCACCTATTACTACCGTGCCTATGCCACTAATGCCACGGGTACGGGCTATGGCGCCGAGTACAGCTTCACCACGCCGCCGCCGACGCCCACGCTGCTGGTAAACCCCACGGCGCTCGACTTCGGCATGCAGACCGTCAGCACCACTTCGCAGCAGCAGTATTACACCATCCAGGGGGTATACCTTTCGCCGGCTACCGGTAGTGTTACGGTTGCGGCGCCCGCCGGCTACCAGGTCTCCACCACAAACGGCACCGGCTTCGCCAACACGCTGCTGTTGTCCTATACCGGCGGCACGCTGGCGCTGGATACGATCTATATCCGTTTTGTGCCGACCGCGGTGGGTACCGCTAACGGCAATGCCACCAACAGCGGCGGCGGCGCTTCCGCCAACGTAGCCCTTACAGGCGCAGGTGCCCAGGTGCTCAACGGCTTTACCAACGTAGGCTTTGACTTCTGGACCGGCTTCGGCTACCAGGAGAAAATGAGCCAGAAAGCCGGCAACTCCGGTGAGGCCAAGCTTTCGATCTACATCTCCGTGCCTTCGGGCTCCATCCCGGCAACGGTGCGCGTGGAGCTGCCGGGCATCAGCGGCGCTACCGGCTTCCCGCAAACGGTGACCGTAGCCCCGGGAGCGGTGTCGGAAGTAGAAGGCTTTCCTACGGGTGATGCCAGCAACGCGCTCAACCCGGGCGGCATGCCCGACACGCGCCTGTACTATACGGGCGTAAGCAACCGCGGCATCCATATTTACTCTACCAACGGCGTTCCTATCTCGGTGTGGATGCACTCGTACACTACCGGTAATTCGGCCGCCGGTGCAATGCTGTTCCCGTCCAATACCTGGGCCTCTTCGTACACGGTGCAGGCCTACGGCGGCTATTCCAACAACTCGAATCCCAACTCGTTCTTCTTTGTTGTTGCAAAGGAGGACAACACACCGATCTGGTTCACACCGAGCCAGGATATTCTCGACTCGGTTACAGCCGCCCTCTTTGATGATGGCAACACCGCAGCCATGGTGAAATACCCGAAGAACGTGCCCGTGGGTCCCATCATCCTGAACAAGGGCCAGGTATTCAACGCCATGGGCTTTATCCAGGGCTCGGGCTCCGGTATCAGCAGCAGCAACGCGCGCGGCCTCGACCTGTCGGGATCGAAGGTGAACACCAACTGCGACAAAAGCATCGCCGTATTCGGCGGCAATGGCCGTGTGCTGGTAAACGCTGCCTCCTGCAACGCCAGCCAGGGCTCCGACCACATGATCCAGCAGATGTTCCCGTCGGTGGCCTGGGGCAAGCGTTACCTCACGGCGCCCACCACTACTATGGAATACAACCTGTATCGCGTCAACGTGAGCGACCCGACGACGCAGGTGTGGGTGAACAATCCCGCGCATACTACCGCGCTCAACCCCACCACGCTGGTCAACAACCTTTACTATGAATTTGCCAGCAGTCAGCCGCAGCTCATTGAGAGCGACAAGCCCATCACGGTAACGCAGTTTATCGTAGCCGGCGGCTGCGCAAACGCCAACGGCTCGAAGGGCAATGGTGACCCCGAGATGATCATCCTGAGCCCGGTGGAGCAGGCCATCAACCGCACCACGGTGTATTCGGCAAGAGTGAAAAACCCGAGCGCTTCCTACAACGGGCACTACATCAACGTCATCATTCCCACCGGCGGTGTCGCTTCCTTCCGCCTCGATGGCGGCACTACCGGCGACCCGGGCATCAACCAGGCAACCGCAAGCGCCACCACCTGTTATAACACGGGCGGCGTGCAGCCGCTGACGGCCATCTTCAAGCCGCACCCGCAGTTCACGGGCTACTCGTACGCGCAGCTCCGGGTGACGCCGGGCGCTTCGCACACGCTTTACTCCGACTCGGCTTTCAATGCGATCGCCTATGGCATGGGTGACGGGGAAAGCTATGGCTATAACGCGGGCTGCTCGCTCAAAGACCTGTCGCAGGTGCTGCTCATCGGCAACCCGTATGGTGTTACCCAAGGGCTGACCTGCAAGGGCAATGACTTCTACTTCCGCATCGCGCTTCCCTACGCACCGGCGCAGCTCGCATCGCTTACCTGGGACTTCTACGGCAACAGCAGCCTGGTGCCCAATGCCGCTGTAGTGCAGAATGCGCCGGCGCCCGACAGCACCTTTACCATCGATGCGATCCCTTATTATGTATACCGGATCCCCACGCCTTACCACTTCAACGAAGCCGGTAACTACAACTTCCGTGTGCTGGCGAACGCGCTTACAACGGGCGGTTGCACGGGTATCAAAGTGTTCAACAACACGGTAAACGTGGTGAACGGCCCTGTGCCCGAGTTCTCCTTTACGGCGGGCAGCTGCGGCAGCACCACCATCAGCTTTAGTGACCTTTCCACTTCCGACTCAACCCTGATCAGCAACTGGAGCTGGAACTTCGGCGACGGCGCCACGCTGGCGGATACGTCGCACCTGTCCAGCCCGTCTTATACCTACCCCTCGCTGAGTAACTATACTGTGACGATGCGCGCCATCAACGCCGCCGGTTGCTTTGCCGATACCGTGCAAACCGTGAACCTGGCGGGTAACCTTTCGGCCTCCTTTACCGTGGCTCCCGCAACAACGGTTTGCGCCGGCACGCCGGTTGTGTTCACCAGCACGTCAACGGGTGCCGGCACCTATGGCACCATCACTGAGTGGACCTGGGACTTCGGCAATGGCGCCGGCCCGCAGGTGTTCGCCAACGGCGATCCCCAAACCGTCACTTACACCACTGCAGGCATCAAGACAGTCACCCTGACCGTGAAGACCTCTCTGGGTTGCACTAGCACGGTGTTTTCGCAGAACATCACGGTGAATGGTGTACCGGCGATCACCAGTGCCGCCACCGGAGTGGTATGCAGCGGCGTGGCCCAGAACTATGCAATCGGCAGTTCGCTACCCGGAACTATGTATGGCTGGGACCGTGCGGCAGTTGCAGGTATTTCCAACGGCGCGGTAAGCGGCCAAACGGCTGCGGTGATCACAGAAACCCTGGTGAACACTACAAACGCACCGGTTGTGGTGGCTTATATTATTACGCCGACGCTTGGCAGCTGCCCGGGTGCTCCGTTTACGTACACCGTTACCGTGAATCCCGCGGTGAGCGTAACCAGCGCGGCAACCGGTACTGTTTGCAGCGGCGCGGCGCAGAACTACCCGATCACCGGCAGCGTCGCCGGAGGCACGTTCAGCTGGAGCCGTGCCGCGGTTGCGGGCATCTCTAATGCCGCGGTCAGCAATCAGGCTTCGTCCAGCATAACCGAGGCGCTTGTCAATACCACCAGCGCCCCCATCGATGTGGTGTACAGCATTACGCCCGCAGCCAATGGTTGTAGCGGAGCATCCTTTACTTACACTGTTACAGTATATCCGACGGCTACGATCACGAGCGCCGCTACGGGATCCGTGTGCAGCAACAGCCCGCTCGCTTATACAATTTCCAGCGGCGTGGCCGGCGCCACCTTTGTGTGGAGTCGAGCTGCAGTAGCCGGCATCAGCAATGCGGCGGTGTCGGGGCAAACAACTAACACGATTACAGAAACGCTTGTGAATACATCGAATGCGCCTGTAAGTGTTATCTATTCAATCACACCCACTGCCAACGGCTGTACGGGCACACCGTTCACTTATACGGTAACCGTCAATCCGCGCCCGACGGTAACCAGTGCCGCCACCGCGTCGGTCTGTGGCAGCAACCCGCTCAACTACCTTATCACTTCCAACGTGAGCGGCGCCACCTTCCTGTGGAGCCGTCCCACGGTGGCCGGCATCTCCAATGCGGCTGTCAGCAACCAAGGCAGTAACCCGATCACGGAAACGCTTTTCAATACAACCACGTCGCCAATTGACGTGACGTATACTATCACCGGTTATTCGCTGCCGCCCTCTTTTGGCGGTTGCCCGGGCCCGGCTTTCACCTTCACAGTTACGGTCAACCCGACACCGGTGATCACCAGCGCTGCCACCGGCGGCGTGTGCAGCGGTCAGCCCCTGAGCTACAACATCAACAGCACCGTAGCCGGTGCCCAGTATACCTGGAGCCGCGCTGCCGTTGCGGGTATTTCCAATGCCGCCGTGAGCGGTCAAGCAAGCAACCCCATCGCCGAGACACTGGTGAACACCACTACCAACGTGGTGGACGTTACCTACTCCATTGTTACCGGTTTCAGCGGTTGCACCGCGCCGCCCTTCCTGTATACGGTTACGGTTACGCCGACGCCCACGGTTACCAGCGCCGCCACCGGCAGCGTGTGCAGTGGCACCGCACTCAGCTATAACATCGCCAGCGGCGTCACCGGTACCACCTTCAGCTGGAGCCGCGCAGCGGTAGCGGGAATCAGCAATACGGCTGTGTCCGCGCAATCGTCCAACCCGATCGCTGAGACACTGGTGAACACCACCAACGCGCCGGTAGCCGTTACCTACACCATTACACCGTCGGCGAACGGCTGTTCGGGAGCGCCCTTCACCTATACGCTGACGGTAAATCCCACGGCTGTCATCACCAGCGCCACTAACGGCGCGGTGTGCAGTGGTGCCGCGCAGGCTTACTCTATTGCCAGCAACGTAGCCGGCGCTACGTTTACCTGGAGCCGCGCCGCGGTGGCCGGTATTTCGAATGCCGCCGTGAGCGGTCAAACGACGGCGGCCATTACCGAAGCGCTCGTCAATACCACCAATACGCCGGTAGTGGTTACTTATACGATCGCGCCTTCCTTTGGCGGTTGTGCCGGTCCTGCATTTACCTACAGCGTTACCGTTAACCCGACGGCCACCATCACAGGCGGTGCCAGCGGCACGGTTTGCAGCGGGGCCCCGTATTCCTACAATATCACCAGCGGTGTTGCCGGTGCTTCCTTTGCCTGGAGCCGTGCGGCCGTAGCGGGAGTGAGCAATGCGGCTGTGAGCGGACAGTTGTCCAACCCCATTGCCGAAACCCTGGTGAATACCACGAGCGCGCCGGTGAGTGTTGTGTATGTGATTACACCCACGGCCAATGGCTGCGCCGGAACGCCTTTCAACCACACTGTTATCGTAAACCCGACAGCTGTCGTGACCAGCGCCGCCACCGGCGCGGTTTGCGGCGGATCTCCGCTTGCCTATACGATCACAGGCAATGTGTCCGGCGCCACCTTTAGCTGGGACCGCGCGGCGGTTGCCGGCATCTCCAATGCTGCGGTGAGCGGACAGACGTCGTCCGTAATCACGGAGACGCTCGTGAACACCACTACGGCTCCGGTGACCGTTGTATATACCATCACGCCCTCAGCGAATGGCTGTGTTGGTACGCCCTTTACGTATACGGTTACTGTCAACCCGACGCCCGCCGTTACTTCGGCGGCTACAGGCGCTGTGTGCAGCGGCCAGCCGCTTAGCTATACTATCAGCAGCACAGTTGCGGGCGCAACCTTTACGTGGAGCCGTGCGGCAGTAGCCGGTATCAGCAACCCCGCGGTAAGCGGCCAAACGGGCAGCCCGGTCAGCGAAACGCTGGTCAACACCGGCACTGCGCCCGTTGATGTGGTTTACAGCATCGTGGCTTCCTTCGGGGGCTGTGCCAGCGCGCCGTTTACTTATACGGTCACGGTAACGCCTGCGCCCTCTGTAACCAGCGCCGCCACTGCAACTGTATGCAGCGGTGCCGCGCAGAGCTATACCCTCACCGCATCCTTTGCCGGTACAACCTTTACCTGGAACCGTGCCGCGGTAGCCGGCATCAGCAATGCCGCCGTGAGCAACGCAACGGGTAACCCCATCACCGAAGCCCTGGTGAACAGCACCAACGCGCCGATCAATGTCACTTATATTATCCAGACCACAGCCAACGGATGCCCCGGTGCTCCCTTCAACTACGTAGTGACGGTGAACCCCGTTGCCGCTGTAACGAGCGCCGCCACAGGAACGGTGTGCAGCGGCGCGCCGCAGAACTACGCCATCACCGGCAATGCCGTGGGTGCCATCTTCACCTGGAGCCGCACTGCCGTTGCCGGTATCTCCAATGGCGCCGTCAGCAACGTGGCGGGCAGCACCATCAATGAGGCGCTGGTGAACACCACGGGCAGCCCGGTTGCCGTGATCTACACCATCGCGCCTTCATTTGCCGGTTGTGCGGGTACGCCGTTTACCTACACGGTAACCGTGAATCCCACCGCAACGGTTACCAGCGCTGCCACAGGAACGGTGTGCAGCAACAGTGCACACAGCTATGTCATCACCAGCAACGTAATTGGTGCCACCTATAGCTGGAGCCGCGCCGCCATTGCCGGCATCTCCAACGCCGCCGTGAGCAATGTGCCCGGTGCTGTGATTACTGAAACACTGATCAACACCACCAATTCGGCGGTGAACCTTACCTATGTCATCACCCCATCTGCCAACGGCTGTGCGGGCACGCCGTTTACCTACACCGTCACCGTCAACCCCATCCCGATGGTCACGAGCCCCGCTTCGGCCACAAGCTGCAGCGGCGCCGGCTTTACCTACAACATCAGCACCAGCGTAGCGGGCGCCAGTCTGAGCTGGAGCCGTGCCGCGGTAGCCGGTATTTCCAATGCACCGGTAAGCGGCCAGGCCAGTCCGCAGATCAACGAGCTGCTGGTGAACACGACCGACAACCCGATCGTAGTTTCCTATATCATCACACCGGCAACGGGTATCTGCGCAGGCGTTCCCTTTACGCTCGACGTAACGGTGAACCCCAAGCCGCGCGCCATCTTCACGCCCGCACAAACGAGTGATTGCATCAGCGGCCCGGTGAATTTCTCTGCCAACGTGAGCCCCAACGTAACAGGCTACTCCTGGAACTTCGGCGACGGTACCCCGCGCGGCACTTCGGCTACACCGGCACATACCTATACTTCGGCCAGCACTTATGATGTGACACTCACCGTAACCACGGCCGCCGGCTGCGTATTTACCACCAACCCACAGGCGGTGACGCTCCTGCCGCTGCTGGCCCGCCCGGTGGTGCAGGCAGACGCTACTACGTCATCGCTGCGCTTTTATTGGAATGCGGTGCCGGGGGCTACGGGTTACGAAGTGTCGTTCGACGGCGGCGTCACCTGGCGTGCGCCCAACGATACCAGTGGCCGCGCGCACCTGCTCACCGGACTCAGCCCCGAGCAGACCTTTACCATCACGGTGCGCGCCAACGGCGCCGTAAGCTGCCAGAGTGCGATTGCGACACGTACGGTAATGGTGCCGCTGCCTGACGTCGGCATCTTCGTTCCCAACACCATCAGCCCCAACGGCGACGGCAAGAACGAAACGCTGAAAGTGCTTGGCAACAATATCCAGTACTACTCGCTGAAGGTGTACAGCCAGTGGGGCCAGCTCCTCTTCAGCTACGACGGCCACGACGGCAGCAAGGGCTGGGATGGCACCGTCGGCGGCACACTGCAGCCCGCCGGGGTGTATGCATACGCGGTATCAGTTACCCTCACCGACGGCCGTGTGATCACCAAAAAAGGACTCTTTAACCTGCTTCGCTAACCATATTAAAAACGAATCAACATGAAGCGATCGCTTGCCATATGCCTGCTGGCGCTGGTACTTGCCGGGAAGGCCGGTGCCCAGACCGACCCGCACTTTTCGCAGTATTTCGTGTTTCCCACCTCGGTGAACCCGGCCTTTACCGGTGCCTTCGACGGGGCGTACCGCGTGACCGGTGTTTACCGCAACCAGTGGAGCGACATGTCGGGCGGCTTCCGCACCGTAGGCTTTGCCGCCGAGGCCAATACCAACCGCAACGTAGCCATCGGTGCCAACGTGTTTCAGCAAACCACCGGTACGGGCTATACCTTCCAGCAGGCCTACGCGTCGTTTGCTTACAATGGCGTGCGCTTCGACCCCGAGGGCTACAAAGTGCTCACCATTGCCCTGCAGGCAGGGATGATCTCGAAGCGTTTCGACGCTTCTAAATTCCAGACGGAGGAGCAGTGGAACCGTTTCACGGGCTTCAACCCGTCGGTGCCCGCCACCGAAGTGCTGATGGCCAACAAGTCGACCGTTTTCGACGCCGGCGCCGGCATCATGTATGCCGACCTGAGCGAGGACAAAAAGATCAATCCGTATATTGGTGTTGCTGCGCACCACATCACCTCGCCCGAAGAGTTTTTCCTGTCGGGCACGCAAAAGACGAAGGTGCCGATGCGCCTTACGGCGCACGTGTCGCTGGGCATCAATGTATCGGAAACGCTGATCGTGACGCCCTCCGTTCTTTATATGCGCCAGGGCAGTGCCGACGAGCAGATGTTCGGCGTGAATGTGCGCAGCATGGTAGGAGAGGAGGTGTCGCTGCTTGGCGGCGTCAACTATCGTTTCAACGACGCGGTGGTGCCCTTCGCGGGATTGCAGTGGGGAAATACCAAGCTGGGTGTGAGTTATGATGTCAGCCAGTCGGACCTGGGTAAGAACGTAGCCCGCTCCAACAGCTTCGAGATCTCGCTCACCTGCCTGTTCAACCGCCCTGCGGAGGCGCCGCGTTACCTGCGCTGCCCTTCGTTCTGATTTACTAATCTCCGATGTCGGATGTCTGATGTCTGATTTGGCTGACGCCAGCATCTGCTTGTTAGTTGTCTTGCTTTGTATTGAAAGAAACAGGATCGCACCGCGATCCTGTTTCTTTATTTCAAGTCAGACATCAGACATCCTGAAGTGCGCGATCTACGGCGGTGGTAGGTGGCTGCGCCCACGATCCTGCGGCCGTACTGGGTCTAAATGAGGGTTTGGTCGCCGGGAAGCGATAGCCTGTCTAATAACAAGCGCTCCCGGACCGACCGGCTGCTATATTGGCGGAAATCATCGGGTGACCGCGGTGCAGGACTTTCATTGTGACAGCCTATTAGTGGCAGGCCCGTGCAAAACAGGGATTTTCAAAGGCGGGCAGACCTGCGTCTCCGGCGCTATTACCCTGCAATCGTTACCGACAACGTTTGCGTAAAAAAAAAGATTTGCTCCGATTGCCACCTCTGAAAAGCGAGTTAGACTTGCTGAAGGAACCATCCGAAGGAAGGCTGTACCCCCGCGCCGGCAGTCCTGTGGTTTCCTGACGCCAAAACTCTTTTTGATCGGATGATCTGCGGGAACCCTGTCCACAATGTAATCTCAAGCTTGCTATGAAAGCGAAATTATACCTCTCCGTTTTATTCTGCCTGTTCGCCGCACTGGCTTTCGGCCAGGGGCGTACTGTCAGCGGCCGCGTGGTGGCAGACAGTGCCCACGAGGCACTGGCCGGCGTCACCGTTACGGTGAAAGGCACCAGGCGCAGCGCGCAAACGGGCGCCGACGGCCGCTACAGCATCGAGGTTCCCGATAAGGGCGCGGTGCTGGTGTTCTCCTCGGCGAGCTACAATCGCCAGGAGGTGCCGGTGGGCTCCAAGTCGACCGTGGACGTAACGCTCAGCACCAATGCCACCGTGCTCAACGACGTGGTGGTGATCGGCTACCAGACCGTACGCCGCAAAGACCTGCTGGCTTCGGTGTCTTCGGTAAGCGCCCGCGACCTGAAAGACATTCCCATCAACTCCGCCGCCGAGGCCCTCAACGGCCGTCTTGCCGGCGTTACCGCCACCACGGCCGAAGGTTCGCCCGACGCCCAGGTGCGCATCCGTGTACGCGGCGGCATGTCGATCAACCAGGACAACACCCCCCTCTACGTAATTGATGGAGTGATCGTGGAGAACGGCCTCTCCACGATCTCGCCGCAGGATATCCAGTCTATCGATGTGCTGAAGGACGCCGCCGCCACCGCTATCTACGGTGCCCGTGGCGCCAACGGCGTGGTGGTGATCACCACCAAGAGCGGCAAGCCCGGACGCACCGTGGTTTCGCTCAATGCCTTCTGGGGCATCCGCAAGCTGGCCCGCAAGCTCGATGTGCTCAATCCTTACGACTACGTTTTCTACCAGTCGGAGCGCTCGCGCGGCTCCAGTACCGACAGCACCACCTTCACCAATAACTTCGGTCATAGCTGGGATACGCTCGACGTATACCGCAACATCGGAAGCGTAGACTGGCAGGACAAAGTGTTTGGCCGCACCGGTGGGATGCAGACCTATAACCTCACAGTAGGCGGCGGCGGCAACAAGGGTACCTTTAACTTCGGCGGCACCTACAACAAGGAGAAGGCCATCGTGATCAACTCCAACTTCGAGCGCTACCTGTTCAATGCCAAGGGCGACTACAAGATCACCAACCGCATCAAGCTGGGTGTGGGCGGCCGCTACTCGCAGCAGGATGTGGAAGGCGCCGGCGTTTCGTCGGACCAGGGCACAGCCTACAACCGCCTCCGCAATGCCGTTCGTTACCGTCCTTTCACTTCCGGACTTCAAACAGAAGAAGATGCCGACCCGCTGGCCGATCCGAACGTGGGCAACGGCCTGAACCTGGTAAACCCGCTGATCCTGGCCCGCTCGGAATACCGGAAAAAATCGACCGAGGCATACAATATCAACGCCACGCTGACGGTGAATCTTCTGAAGAACCTGGTCTTCCGCTCTGCTTTCGGCTACGACCGCAACAACGTGATCGATCGCCAGTTCTCCGACTCCAACACCAACTACGCCATCGTACAGGGCGGCCGCAAACCGGTGGCGCAGCTGGATACCACCTCGCGCACCATCTACAATAACTCCAACGTACTGACTTACTCGCTGAAGGGTATCGGGAAGAAGCATGACTTCGACTTCCTCCTCGGCCAGGAGATCTACCTCGAGGAAGGCGACCGCCGCAACAGCCTTTACCGAAACTACCCCACCTACACTCCCTACAACACCGCCTTCAAGGAAACGGGTATGGCCCAGTATTTCGATGGCTACCCGCGCCGCTACCGCTACGAAACCGCGATCGCTTCCTTCTTTGGCCGCGTGTCGTATGGCTACAAGGACAAATACCTTTTCTCCGCCAACCTGCGCGCCGATGGTACTTCCAAGTTTGACCAGCCCAAGCAGTGGGGCTACTTCCCGTCGGCTTCGGTGGCCTGGCGCATGAGCAAGGAGAAGTTCATGAAAGAAGTGCGCTTTATCAGCGACATGAAAGTGCGTTTCGGCTACGGCAAGATCGGCAACTCACGCATCACCGACTACCGCTACCTCGCCAACTACTCCACCAACGGCACGTACTACTACGGTATCAACGGGTCGACGGTATATGCCACCTTCCCGCCGGCACTGGAAAACCCCGAGCTGATGTGGGAGTCGACAGTGAACCGCAACCTTGGCTTCGACATTTCCTTCTTTAGAAACCGCCTCAGCCTGAGCGTGGATATCTATAACAACAGCTCCGACCACCTGCTGCTCGACGTTCCCATCGCCCCTACGTATGGCTATACCTCGCAGCTGCAGAACGTGGGCAAGACCTCGAACAAGGGCGTCGAGTTTCAGCTGAACGGCACCGTGGCCCAGGGCCGCAACTTCTCGTGGACGGCGAACTTCAACATCGCTACCAACAAGGGCCGGATCGTTGCCCTCGGGCCCGGCCAGTCGCAGACCTTCGCGGCTCCCAGCTGGGGTGTTTCGGGTCAGCCGACCGACTACCTGCTGCGCATCGGCCAGCCGGTGGGCACCATTTATGGCCTCGTTACGGATGGCTTCTACACAACTGCCGACTTTAACTACAACTACACCAATGGCACCTATACGCTGAAGCCCGGCGTCGTTAACAGCGGCCCGGTGATCGGAACGGTGCAGCCCGGATCGATCCGCTTCAAAGACATCAACGGTGACGGTAAGGTGGACCTGGACAACGACCGCACCATCATCGGCAACGCCAACCCGAAGTTCACCGGCGGCCTCAACCAGCAGTTTACCTACAAGAACTGGGATGCCAGCGTGTTTGTGAACTTCTCCGTAGGCAACGACGTTTACAACGCCAACAAGATCGAGCTGACCAATGGCTACGCCAACAACGCCAATATGCTCGACATTATGGCGGATCGCTGGAAGGTGGTGCTGCCCAATGGCCAGACCGCCCAGTGGGTGAACGGCACTACGGTGTACGGCATTCCGCCGGACCAGCTGGAGCGCCTCAACGCGAATGCCACCATCTGGCAGCCGCTGAAGGGTACCGGCGCCTTCTATCCCCATTCCTGGGCGATCGAAGACGGCTCCTTCCTCCGTCTCAACAACGTCACCATCGGCTATAGCCTGCCGCAGTTCTCGATCGGCCGCATGAAGATCTCCAGGCTGCGCTTCTACTTCACAGGTAACAACCTGGCCATCCTTACGAGCTACACGGGCTACGATCCGGAGGTGAGCGTACGCAACAACCCCGTGACGCCGGGCCTCGACTATTCGGCCTACCCGAAAAGCCGCAGCTACATCTTCGGTCTGAACGCACAATTCTAATCAACGAAAACTCCAGATGCACCGCTATATGAAAGCAGTAAATCCCCGCAAGCTGACCATTGCCGCACTGGTTGCCCTGGCACTCGCCGGCGGCGGCTGCCATAAGTTCCTCGACCGGCAACCGATCACCGAGCAAAGCCCCGAGGCGGTATTCAGCTCCGTTCAGGGTGCTTATGGCGCGCTGATCTCGGCCTACAGCCGCCTCGTGGGCGACAACGGCTATGGTATCCGCCTCAGCCTGTATTACACGGTAGACAATGACGAGATGCAGGGCCCGACGGGCAACGTAGGTACCAGCGACAACGACCGCCGCGACATCGCGCGCTATGCCGCAACTGCAGGCAACGCCCAGATCGCAGGTCCGTTCAACCAGCTGTTCCAGGGCATCGAGTTCGCCAACCAGTGTATCGACAATATCCCGAACATGGCGCTGTATGCCAGCGGCAGCGAGCAGGAGCAAAAGCAGCTCCGCCGCATGTACGGCGAGGCGCTCACGCTCCGCGCCCAGTTCTACTTCGAGGCGATCCGCAACTGGGGCGACCTGCCGGCGCACTTCCAGTCGGCCTCCAAGTCGGCCGGGGCCACGCCCTACCCCGCCCGCGTTGACCGCGACACGCTGTACGACCGCATTATTGCCGACCTGCGCGTGGCCGAAGACCTCGTGCCTTGGCGCAACGAGCTCGCCCAGATCGGCGACGCGCCCAATGAGCGTATCACCAAGGGTACGGTCAAAGGCCTGCGCGCCCGCATCGCCCTCTTCCGGGGCGGCTACTCACTGCGCAACAGCGCCCAGATGGAGCGCCGCAGCGACTATCTTACCTATTACACCATCGCCCGCCAGGAAGCGAGCGAGATCATGGCTTCCGGCCAGCATAGCCTCAACCCGAGCTTCCGCGGACTTTGGAAAGACCAGGTGTGCGCCCGTGTGTCGGCCGACCCGAACGGCGAGCTGATGTTCCAGGCCAGTGGCGTTGGCCAGGCTGGAGCTGAAGATACCAAGCTGGGTTACTACAACGGCCCCACGGTGGGTGGCACCGGCAACCGCGCCATCAACGTGCTGCCGACTTACTTCTACGCATTCCAGCCCGGCGACCTGCGCCGCGACGTTACCTGCGCACCCTATATCGTTGGTGCCGACGGCAGAACGAAGACCGGCCAGGTGATCACCTCGATCAATGACGGCAAATACCGCCGCGACTGGATCACGCCCGAAGTGGCGGCCAACAGCCAGGCCCAGTACTTCAGCCTCAAGTGGCAGATCCTGCGCTACGCCGACGTGCTGCTGATGTTTGCCGAGGCCGACAACGAAGTCAATAACGGCCCCAGCGCCGCTGCCTATGAAGCCGTGAACATGGTACGGCGTCGTGGCTTTGGTAAGCCCCTCAACACACCCGATGCTACGGTGGACCTGCCGGCCGGCCTGAGCAAGACCGACTTTTTCAATGCCATCGTGCGCGAGCGCTCGCTTGAGCTGGGTGGCGAGGGTGTACGCAAGTTCGACCTCATTCGCTGGAACCTGCTCGCCGCCAAAATCAGCGAGACGAAACAGCAGCTTACGCAGATGTCGACGGCTTCGGGTATCTACGCCAACCTCCCGGCCCGGATGTATTACCGCACCAACATTCCGACGGGAACGCCGCCCCCGATCCAGCAGAACACCGGCACTGCCGACGACAGCACCCTGTGGGCGAATTCGTTCTACGCACCGACTCCTTCTTCGGCGCCGGCCAATGCCACCGCGTTGAACTGGGTCGTGAAGCCCACCTCGTCGGCCCCGGTGAATGCCATCGGTACGACGGCCCTGGCGCGCTTTGCCCTCGGCTTCCAGGCCGGCCGCTCGGAGTTGCTGCCCATCCCGCAGGCGGCACGCGACGCCAACCCTGCCCTTACTCAAAACCCGGGCTACTAAGCCCCTCGCCTCAGATTGCTTATGAAACTCCGGCTGACTGCGATACTTTGCCTGGCCCTGCTGGCCTTTGCGCATCCCCCGCGCCGCACCAAGGTGTACCTGGTGGGCGACTCCACCTGCGCCAATAAGGAAGTGCGCGCCTATCCCGAAACGGGCTGGGGCATGCCCTTTGCCAACTTCTTCGATTCAACCGTTGAAGTAGACAACCGCGCCAAGAACGGGCGCAGCACAAGGACCTTCATCTCTGAAGGGCTGTGGCAGCCGGTGGCCGACAACCTGCAGGCGGGAGACTATGTCTTTATACAGTTTGGACACAACGACGAGTCCAAAGAAAAGACCGACCGTTACACCACGCCGGAGCAATACACCGCCAACATCCTGCGCTTCATTGCCGAAACCCGCGCCAAAAAAGCGGTGCCGGTGCTGCTGACGCCCGTGTCGCGCCGCAAGTTCGACAATGATGGCAACGCGGTGGAAACGCACGAGGAGTATGCCCCGCTGGTGCGCCGCATTGCGCAGGAGCAAGGCATCGCCTTCATCGATGCGGACGAAAAGACCAAGGCGCTCTACCAGCAATTCGGCCCCGAGTATTCGAAGCTGCTCTTCCTCCAGCTGGAGAAGGGCGAGCATCCCAATTACCCCGACGGAAAGAACGACAATACCCACTTCAATGAGCTGGGCGCCCGCAAGGTGGCCCAGATCATCCTGCAGGGTGTACGCGACCTCAATCTTGAGCTGGCCGCGCACATCCGCAAACCCATTCAAAAATGATTCATCACGCACAACCTGCATCTATGCAATACAATGCTACACTCCCTTCATTTTTCCGCACAAGGGTAACCGCATTCCTGGTGCTCCTGCTGCTTGCGGGCCTATCGGCCGACGCGCAGCTGGTGGCCTTCCCGGGAGCCGAAGGCGCGGGCCGCTTCGCTACCGGCGGCCGCGGTACGGCGGCGACGCCGACCACGGTTTACGCCGTTACGACGCTCGCCGACGATGTGAGCAATCCCGCGGTTGGAAGCCTGCGGCATGCATTGGCACAGAATGTTAGCAGCCGCACCATCGTATTCCGCGTAAGCGGCACCATCCGCCTCGCCGGCCCCCTCTCCGTTAAACAGAATACCACGATCGCGGGGCAGACCGCGCCCGGCGCCGGCATCTGCATCGCCGACCACCCGGTGATCATCAGTGGCAATAACGTCATCATCCGTTACATGCGCTTCCGCCTTGGCGATAAAAACCAGGCGGCGGTGAACGGCAACGACGACGCGCTCGGCACCAATGGCAACGGCTATAAGAACCTCCTGATCGATCATTGCTCGGTGAGCTGGTCGAACGACGAGGCCCTGTCGGTATACAGCGGCGACAGCACCACGCTCCAGTGGAATATCGTATCGGAGCCCCTAAACCTGTCGTATCACAACGAAGGCTCGGGCGTGGAAAGCCACGGCTACGGCGGCATCATGGGCGGCCGCAAGGTGTCCATCCACCACAACCTCTTTGCGCATTGCTACAGCCGCACGCCGCGCTTCGACGGCACGCGCAACCTGGGCAACAGCGCCGCCGGACTCGAGAACGTCGAGTTCGTCAACAACGTGCTCTACAACTGGGGCATCAACAACGTTTACGGCGGCGAAGGCGGCAACTACAATATCATCGGCAACTACTACAAATACGGTCCTTCCACCAACAGCGGTGTGCGTTTCCGCGTGGCGAACCCGTACAAGCAAACCAGCAGCCCCGCGATCCCCTATGGTAAGTATTACCTGGCGGGCAACTACGTGGACGGCTCGGCCACCAACACCGCCAACAACTGGCGCGGCGTGACGATGGACGGCGGCAGCGCCGCCGATACGGCGCTGGCAAAGGCAACGACGCCCTTCAGCATCAGCACGCTCGCAGCGCAGGATGCAGCGGCGGCCTACAGCCTCGTGCTGCAGCAGGCCGGCGCTACCCTGCCTATCCGCGATTCGCTCGACCAGCGCATCGTAAACGATGTGATGAACCGCACCGGCCGCATCATCGACGTTCAGGGCGGCTACCCGCGCCTGACGCCCTTCGCCACTTCGCAGAGCGCCTGGCCGACGCTTGTTGGCGGCACTGCACCCGTGGATACGGACAACGACGGCATGCCCGACAGCTACGAGACGGCCAACAGCCTCAACCCTAACGACGCCGCCGACCGCGAGGGCATCGCTGCCAACGGTTACACCAACCTGGAGAACTACCTCAACGGCATCACCACGACGCCGCAGTTTTCGGTGAGCGGCAACCTCTCGGGCTTCTCGCAGACGATCAGCACACCCGCGGCCGCTTCTGCTTCCCGCGCTTACAGCCTCAGCGGCTCCAACCTCACTACCGACGTTACCGTGACAGCGCCCGCCAACTTCGAAGTGTCGGCCAACGGCACTACCTGGGCAGGCACGGCCACCATCCCGGTAAGCGGCGGCAACCTGAGCAGCAGCAGCGTATATGTGCGGATGAATGCCGCCAGCGCCGGCAGCTATTCGGGTGTCATCACCAACACTACTTCTTCCATCACGCAAACGATCCCCGTGAGCGGCATCGCCACCACGGCACCGGCCGGCGTAAACGCCACGGTGGCCAAGGACGGCACGGGTAACTACACCACCGTTCAGGCAGCCATTGACGCCGTTGCAACGGGTCGCACCACGCCCTGGGTGATCTATATCAAAGACGGCAAATACCGTGAGAAGATCGTCATCCCCTCCACCAAGCCTTTTATCCAGCTGGTAGGAGAGAGTGTGGCCAATACCATCATTTATTATGATGATCCGGCTACAACGCTTGGTACCTCGGGCTCGGCGAGCGTTACGATCAATGCTCCGGATTTTGCGGCGATGAACATCACCTTCGCCAATACTTATGGCGACGGATCGCAGGCCGTGGCCGTGCTGGTCAACAACGACCGCGCTGTATTCAAGAACTGCCGCTTCCTCGGCAACCAGGATACCTTTTACGGCAAGGGCAGCGGTACGCCGCGCGTTTACCTGAGCCAGTGCTATATCGATGGCAATATCGATTTCATCTTCGGATCGGCGATCGCTGTATTCGACAACTGCGTGATCTATCCCAAGGCCCGCACCGCCGCCGGCAACTCATTCATCACGGCTGCCAACACGCCCACGGGCCAGAACTATGGCCTCGTGTTCCGCAACAGCATCATCGCCAACAACACAGGTGCTACCACGTATTACCTGGGCCGCCCCTGGCAGAATACAACCACCGCATCGCCGGTCATCCTCAACAACCGAACGACCTTCCTCAACACCACGATGGGTTATACCATCAGCCCCGACGGCTGGACCACCTGGGATGCTACCACCAACACGGCAGGCATCGACTATGGTGAATTTGGCAGCAAAGACTTCCAGGGTGCGCCGGTGAACACATCGGGCCGCGTTGCCTGGGCCACCGCGCTTACCGCTGCGCAGGCAGCCAACTATACCAATGCCAACCTGTTCGGCAGCTGGGATCCCTGCGCCGTAGCAGCCAATATCTGCACCCTCCAGCAGTCGCCCATCGCCGTGTCGAACTTCCGCGGTACCAAGGGCAGCCTCAATGCTTCGGTTGACTGGAATATCAGCTGGAACATGATGGGCATCACCTATGACCTGTATCGCTCCACGTCGCGCAACAGCGGCTACAGCCTTCTGAGCTCGGTGACCAGCGTCAACGATACGGCTTACAACTTCAACTACACCGAGGCGCTTCCTACCTCGGGCACCGTATACTATTATTACCTTGTGGCTTCGCGCGCGGGTATGGCTTCACACACGACCGATACCATTTCGATCTCCAATCTCCAGACGATCGTAACGGCAGGTACGCTGAATGCCTTCACGCAAAATATCGGCACGCCTTCGCCGAGCCAGACCTTTACGGCTTCCGGTACCAACCTCACCGATGATGTTACTGTGACGCCCCCGGCTAACTACGAGGTGTCGACCGACGGCGCTAACTGGTTTACCAGCAGCAACCCGCTGGTGCTTACCCAGGCTGCAGGCTCCGTTGCCGCCACCCCGATCAGTGTGCGTCTCAACTCGCCTTCGATCGGCACCTGGGGCGGCAATATCGTGCTGAGCTCGGCCGGCGCCACGTCGGTGAACATGCCGGTGACCGGCAGCACGGCCATCATCGCGCCCGTAACAGAGCGCATCCTGCAGTGGTGGCCGATGACAGCCAACAACATCGACAGTGTCGGCGCCCGCGCTCCCGGTGTGGCCCCGAGCACCACGCGCTTCAACCGCATGACGGTTTCCAACGGTACGACCGTAGCCACCGTTCCGCCTTATTCGCCCCAGCGCGGCCAAGCACTGGCGCCGCTCACCGCCACCCTCGGCGAAGGCCTGTGGTCCAGTTCCGCCGGCGGCCCCGGTGGCTCGCTCAACCGCACGATCTACGAGCAGTTCGTGATCAAAGGCGCCAACCCGGCCGTTGACTCGCTGCAGATTGACTCGCTGATTCTGAGCGCGGCGTTCTATAACTCCACCAGCAGTACCCGCCTCGGTGTGGTCTGGTCGAAGACCGGCTTTTCTACCGCCGACTCGACCGACGTGAGCACCACGCCGGGTGGCTTTACCAACTTTATTGTGCTCAACCAGCAGAACACGGGTCCCACCGATGTGTACCGTCTTGCCTTCAACGGCAGCACGGGTGTTAGCATCAAGCGCGGCGACTCACTTACATTCCGCATCTATTTCAGTTGCAGCTCTTCGTCAACCGGCCGCTATGCGCTGCTGAAAGATGTAATGGTAAAGGGTGCCCGCATCGACGCCACGATCCCGCCGCCGACGATCACCGTGAACCCTGCCACGCTGCCGGCCTTCTCGCAGAACCTGGGTATTCCGTCGGCTTCGCAGTCATATACCGTTTCGAGTACCGACCTCGTCAGCCCCATTCTGGTTGTACCGCCGGCCAATTATGAAGTGTCGCTCAACGGCACCACCTGGAATAACAGCACCACGCCAATCATCCTCAACCCCGTTGGCGGTGTGGTTGCTTCAACTACCATCCAGGTGCGCCTCAACGCCAGCGCCACAGGCACCTACTCTGGTGTGATCAAGAACATGGTGGCCTCGGGCACCAACAAAGATGTGACCGTAACCGGTACTACCGCTGCGATCCCGACGATCGTTGCCGTGCCGGCCACGCTCGCTACCTTCTCGCAGACCCTGGGCTCGCCCTCTGCTACGCAGACCTATACGCTGAGCGCCTTCAACCTGGTGGGTAACCTCACGGTGACGCCTCCCGCCAACTACGAGGTTTCGGGCGATGGCGGAACTACCTGGTTCAACAGCAGCTCCCCGCTCCTGATCACACCGGTAGGCACCAGCGTTGCGCCCATCGTCATCACCGTTCGCCTTTTTGCTCCGGCTTCGGGCACCTATGGCGGCAACATCGTACATAGCTCCGGCACTGCCGCGCTGAACCTACCGGTGAATGGCATCACTTCCGGCACCCCGACGCTGATTCAGGCAGGCACGCTGGCTCCGTTTACACAAACGGTGGGCACGCCTTCCGCTGTTCAGACCTACACGCTTTCCGGAAGCGCGCTTTCGGCAAACGTGACCGTGGCACCGCCCGCAGGATACGAAGTATCTGCCGACGGCACCAACTGGTTCACCAGCAGCAGCCCGCTTGTACTCACGCCGGCAGCCGGAACCCTGGCCACTACCACGATCAGCATTCGCCTCAACGCCGGCGCGGCCGGTACCTTTGGCGGCGACGTGGTACATGCCAGCACCGGCGCCACCAGCGTACTCGTGCCGGTTACCGGTACGGTCGTGCCGGCTCCCGTGCTCAACGCAACGGCCAGCTTCACTCCTTTCACGCAGACCATCGGGGTAGCGCAGCCGGAGCAGACATACACCGTTTCGGGCAGCAACCTGGTTGGCGCCAACGTAACCATTACGCCTCCCGTCGGTTACGAGATCTCGCTGAACGGCACCACCTGGGTCACCAATACTACACCGATCCAGATCCCGGTGCCCGCCTCTGGCACGCTCGCTGCCACCACGATCCACGTACGCATGGCGGCCACTACTACCGGCACCTATGGCGGTAATATCCTCCATACCGGCACCGGCTTTGCGGCCGTGAATGTTCCGGTAACCGGCACCGCGATCCTGCCGCCCACCATCACGGTGTCGAGCGCTACGCTGTCGCAGTTCTCGCAAACGATCGGCGCGCCTTCCGGTGTGCAGTCGTACACGGTTTCGGGTCAGAACCTGACCGCCGACCTGACCATCACCGCACCCGCCGGCTACCAGCTGTCGCTCGACGGCATCACCTGGAGCAGCGCCCCGCTGACCCTGGCGCCCGCCGCTGGTGTTGTGGCTGCCACGACGGTTTCGGTTCGCCTGAACGCGACCGCCGCCGGTAACTACAATGGCCCGATCGTGAACGCAAGCACCGGCGCCGCAAGCCGCAACGTGAACATCACCGGTGTTGCCGTAGTGCCGCCGTCCTTCCTGGTATCGGTGCCGCAACTGCAGCCCTTCCGCCAGATCCTCGGCTCGCCCTCGAATCCGCAGAGCTACGTGCTCAACGGCGCCGGCCTGCTCGGCCCGATCAATATCACGCCTGCCGCCGGTTACCAGGTGTCGCTCGACTCCGGTAAGACCTGGTCTTTTGTTCCGGTTACCGTTACCCCCAACGCGGGCACGGTGAACCAGGCGGTGTGGGTGCGCCTCAATGCGGGCACTACCGGCACGCATGGCTATACCATCATTCACCAGAGCAACGGGGTTGCCAACCGCGCCTATGTGGATGTGATCGGCATCACCACTACCGAGGCTACGGGCGATTACAGTGTGTACCCGGTACCGGCCTTCAACAAGGTGTGGTTCAGCCACCCGGTGACGACGAAAGCAGCCACCATTACGATCTTCAGCATCGGCGGCGAGCGGCTCCGTACACTGCGCGCAGTGCCCGGCGCTGTAGAGACGCCGATCGACATCAATACGATGGCCCAGGGTGTCTACCTGGCCGTGTATGACAATGGCGAGGAGCGGGTAACGCGCCGGTTTGTTAAAGAGTAAATACTTCAGGATGCCGGGTAACACCGGCATCTTTATTTTGAAACCTTATGAAACAGATCTTTTCATTCGCCTTCCTGCTGCTGACGCTTGCCGCCGCAGGCCAGAAAAAGCAAAAGGGATGGACCGTCGCCGCCGATGGCAGCGGCGACTTCCGCACCGTTCAGGCCGCGCTCAACGCGGTGCCCGAAGGCAACAGCAAGCCGCTTACGATCCGCGTGAAGAAAGGCGAATACAAAGAGGTGATCATCGTGGACGCCACCAAGAACTTCGTCCGGCTTGCAGGCGACGATGCGGCGAACACCATCATCACGTTCAACAACCACGCCGGCACACGGCTGCCCAATGGTGATACGCTCAACACCTGGACCTGCGCCACGGCATTCGTTTACGGCAACGACTTCAGTGCCGAGAACATCACCTTCCGCAACGATGCCGGGTTCACCGCCGGCCAGGCTGTGGCCCTGCGCGTGGAAGGCAACCGCGCGGCCTTCCGCAACTGCCGGATGACCGGTTTCCAGGACGTGCTGTTCCTGAGCGGATCAGGCGTGAAGCATTACTTCCGCGACTGCTATATCGAGGGCACCACGGACTTTATCTTCGGCGCCGCCACGGCCGTGTTTCGCAATTGTCATATCCACAGCAAGAAGAACTCGCATGTCACCGCGGCTTCCACCAACAGCATCATCCCTTTTGGTTTCGTGTTCTTCGACTGTCGCCTTACCGCCGACAGCAATGTGAACAAGGTGTCGCTCGGGCGGCCCTGGTCGCCTACCGCATCGGTTACCTACCTGCGTTGCTGGATGGGAAGCCATATTGTTCCCGAAGGCTGGAACAACTGGAAAAACCCCGCCAACGAGGCGACGGCGCGTTATGCCGAATTTGAAAGCACCGGGCCGGGTGCCAACCCGGCTGCGCGGGTGAAGTGGGCACGCCAGCTCAGTGCGGATGAAGCAGCCCGATTTACCGTGAAGAATATCCTGGGTGACTGGAATCCGGAATGAATATCGAATATCGAATAATGAATAACGGGTAATGCGCCGGCGATGAAGAAACTGCTTGGATTGTCTTTTTCCGTATTACTACTGTCCGGCGCCGCGGCGCAGGGATTGTCAAAGACCTGGATTTCCGACCAGGGTGACGGCACCTACAAAAACCCGGTGCTGCATGCCGACTATTCGGACCCCGACGCCATACGGGTGGGCAACGATTATTACCTGACGGCCTCTTCTTTTGAAGATGCGCCGGGCCTGCCGATCCTGCACTCGAAAGACCTGGTGAACTGGGAGCTGGTGGGGCACGCGCTTCCCCGGCTGCAGCCCGATGCACACTTCTCGGTGCCGCGCCACGGCGGCGGCGTGTGGGCGCCTTCGCTCCGCTATCACGGGGGTGAATTCTATCTCTATTATCCCGACCCGGATTTCGGTATCTACCTCCTCAAAGCGAAAAAAGCAGAAGGTCCCTGGAGCGCACCCCTGCTGGTGGCGGCCGGCAAAGGGCTTATCGATCCCTGCCCGCTGTGGGACGACGACGGTAAGGCCTTCCTGGTTCATGCCTTTGCCGGCAGCCGTGCCGGCATTAAAAGTGTGCTTGCGGTCAGGAAGCTCAGCGCCGACGGCACCCGCACCCTCGATAATGGTGTGCTGGTGTACGATGGGCACCGGGATGATCCCACCATCGAAGGCCCGAAGCTGTATAAATACGGGGGGTGGTATTACATTTTCGCTCCGGCCGGCGGCGTGTCTACCGGCTGGCAGCTGGTGCTCCGGTCGAAAAGTATCTACGGGCCTTACGAGCGCAGGGTGGTGATGGACCAGGGCCCTACCCCGGTGAACGGCCCGCACCAGGGAGCCTGGGTGCGCACCGCGCAAGGGGAGGACTGGTTCCTGCACTTCCAGGACAAGGAAGCCTATGGTCGCGTGCTGCACCTGCAGCCGATGCGCTGGAAAGGGGGCTGGCCGGTGATCGGCGTAGATCCCGACGGCGATGGCAAGGGTCAGCCCGTGCTGCACTACCGCAAGCCCGAAACCCTCGCGGGCGGTACCCGGGCTACGCCCCCGGAAAGCGACGAGTTTAACAGCGCTACCCTTGGAGCGCAGTGGCAGTGGATGGCCAACCCTGCAGGCACCTTTGCCTTTCCCGACCCGTCGGGCGGGGTGCTCCGGCTCTTTTCCGCTTTTGCGGCCAGCGCCCGCAGCGTCTGGGATTATCCCAATGTGCTGCAGCAGAAATTCCCGGCGGAGACTTTTACCGCAACCACGAAGCTCACCCTGAACGCAAATCCGAAACTGTCGGAGCGTGCCGGGCTCGGAGTGCTTGGCCTCGCGAGCGCCGGCATCGCGATCCGCAATACCAGGAGCGGCTACGAGCTGGTCGGCTTCCAGGCACCCGACGCCGGTAAAGGCGGGGGCGAGCAGGAAACCGTGCTGGCCGCCACTGTTCCCGCCACCGTATATCTACGGGTGCGCGTCGGTGCCGGTGCCCGCTGCCGCTTCAGCTGGAGCACCGACGGGCAGTCGTTTACCGAATGGCCGGTGGATTTTACCGCGCAGCCCGGCCGCTGGAAAGGCGCCCGGCTGGGTATCTTCTGTACCCGCACCGGTACCACCAACGATTCCGGCAATGCCGCCTTCGACTGGTTTCGCCTGTCGTCTTACTAGCTTTGCAACAAACCTCAGAACCCCAGAACCTTAGAACCCCAGAACCCTTCTCCATGAAACCCATTCGAGCCGCCCTCTTATCCTTTGGCATGTCAGGGAAAGTATTTCACGCTCCTTTCCTGCACCTGCTCCCTGCATTTCAATTAGCGGGCGCCTGGGAGCGAAGCCGTAAGGAGATCGCGACGCGCTATCCCGGAGCCACCTCCTTCGACACGCTCGACCAGCTGCTTGCCGATGATTCCATTGAGCTGGTGGTGGTCAACACGCCCAACTATACGCACTACGAATACACGAAGCGCGCCCTCGAAGCAGGCAAGCACGTGGTGGTGGAAAAGCCTTTTGTCACCACCGTGGCGGAAGGGGAGGAGCTGTGCCGGATCGCCGGGGAGCGCGGCCTCCTGTTGTCGGTGTATCACAACCGGCGCTGGGATAGCGACCTGCTGAGCGTGAAGGAGGTGATCGGCTCCGGTGCGCTGGGCGAGATCGTTGAGGCTGCCCTTCATTTTGATCGTTTCAAAGCGGAACTCAGCCCGAAGCTGCACAAGGAAAAGCCCGGCCCGGGCGCGGGCGTGCTTTACGACCTGGGTTCCCACCTGATCGACTCCGCCCTGCATCTTTTCGGGACACCTTATTCCGTATTCGCCGATATCCGTTGCCTGCGCCCGGGTTCGGAGGTGGATGATTACTTCGAGTTGTTGCTGTATTACCCGCGGCTGCGCGTACGCCTGCATGCGAGCTACTTCGTGCGCGAGGCACCGCCGTCTTTCCAGCTCTACGGCACTGCCGGTAGCTTTCTGAAGCCCCGCGGCGATGTGCAGGAAGCGAGGTTGCAGGCCGGTGAAATTCCCGGCGAAGGCTGGGGTGCCGAGGATCCCGCGACCGCCGGCCTTTTGCACAGTGAGCACGACGACAGTGCAGGGCGTCGCACAGTGGCTGCGCCTCCCGGTGATTACCGTGCCTATTTCAATGGCGTTGCAGCTGCCATCCGCAACGGTGCCCCGGCGCCGGTAACATGCAGCGAAGGGCTGCAGGTGATCCGGGTTATCGAGACCGCTTTCCGGAGTGCTGCGGAAGGACGCGTGCTGCCTTTCTGAATGCCGGCGTTTTGCCATTAATCAATCCTCTTTCTAAGGGATTCCGACTAGCAGGGCGAGGGGCCCCGATGCTCCGCCCGAAGCGCGCCGCGATCGCCGGAAGTGCCGGAGAATGCTGCATTTGCCGCGAACGGGTTTACGGAAACGTTTTCGGTAACGATTGCGTAAAAAAAGGTCCTGTATCCGCTTGCGAAGAGTCAGGATTCGTTTAGACTTGTTGTGTGATCCCATCACCATTTAAGGGTCTGGGTCATATGTTGCAAGCAATCGTTTTACCGGCGGAATAGGTCCCTATACTGCCTTTTTATTCCTCAATCAGTTTATGAAAAATATATTCTTGATCGCCGGCCTGCTTTGCGCCACTTCCCTGCCCGCCCAGAAATGGCCGGTGCCGGTAGTGGTGAAAGATCCTGTGTTCCGGAAAGACACGCTTTCAATCCTCAGATTCGGCGCCCGCGCCGATGGGCAATTCCTGAACACAGGCGCCATCAATGGCGCCATCGACGCGTGCAGCAAAAAGGGTGGCGGTGTGGTGCTGGTGCCCGCGGGCTTCTGGCTCACGGGGCCGGTAGTTTTGAAAAGCGGCGTAAATCTCCACCTCGCAAAAGGCGCCCTGCTGCAGTTTACCGATGACTTCACCCAATACCCGCTCGTTGCGGGCAACTGGGAAGGCTTGCCGCAGATGCGCAACCAGTCGCCCCTCTCCGCCGAAAAGGCAACCAATATCGCCGTAACGGGATTTGGTATCATCGACGGCAATGGCGATGCCTGGCGCATGGTGAAGAAAGACAAACTCACTGAAACGCAATGGAAGCGGCTCGTTGCTTCGGGCGGCGTACTCAGCGATGATAAAAAGACCTGGTACCCCTCCGAAAAAAGCAAGACGGGGGCCTCCTTGAAAAACCCCGGTGTCATCGAATCCTCCAAAACACCGGAATACTACCAGTCCATCAAGGACTTTCTCCGTCCTAACCTGCTGGTGTTCACCTCCTGCAGGAATGTGCTGCTCCAGGGCGTTACCTTCCAGAACTCGCCGGCCTGGAACCTCCACCCGCTGATGTGCGAAAACCTGGTGGTGCGCGGTGTGTATGCCAAGAATCCCTGGTATGCGCAGAACGGCGACGGCATCGACGTGGAAAGCTGCAAAAACGTGCTCATCGAGAACAGCACCTTCGACGTCGGCGACGACGGCATCTGCATCAAGTCGGGCCGCGACGAAGCCGGCCGCAAGCGCGGCATGCCCACGGAAAACCTGGTGGTCCGTAATAATACGGTCTACCATGCCCACGGCGGCTTCGTGATCGGCTCCGAGATGAGCGGCGGCGCCCGTAACATCTGGGTCGACAACAATACCTTCATCGGTACCGACATCGGCCTGCGTTTCAAAACCACCCGCGGCCGCGGCGGCATCGTGGAGCATATCTTCGTGCGCAACACCACTATGAAGGACATTGCCGGGGAGGCTATCCTCTTCGACATGTATTATGCAGCCGTTGATCCGGTGCCGCTTGCCGGTGAAAAGCGCGAGCCGCCCAAAGTGGAGTTGCTCCCCGTAACCGAGGCCACACCGCAGTTCCGCAACATCCGCATCTCGGGCGTGGTGTGCAACGGCGCCGAGAAAGCCATCTTCGTGCGCGGTCTTCCCGAAATGAATATCCGTGACATCGTGTTGGAAGACATGGTGATCGCCGCACAAAAGGGCCTTGATATGACCGAGGGCACCGGCATTACGATCCGCAACGTGCAGCTGGTGACGAAGGAAGTAAATCCCGTGCTCAACATCCATAACAGCCGGAACGTGACGCTGGAAAAGATCCGTTACGGGAAGGCCGATCTCCTGCTCAACGTCTCCGGTGAAAAGAGCACGGGCATCACGGTGCGCAGCACCGACAAAGCTGCCGCCACCCAAGACATTGAACTTTCCTACGGTGCCCGCCCCGGCGCGGTCACCTGGAACTAATAGCGATTGCAATTCCGGCGGCAGCGCCGGCAACCCAAAAAGAGCATTAAGCATGATCAGAAAGGGAACGATAGCATTGTTGCTGCTTTGCGGAGGTGTTGCGAAGGCGCAGCCTGCTGCCAAGGCCGAAGGTCTTGCCACCACGGCCATGAAGCTGTGGCCTGATTCCTTTGTCCTTGCCGGCGACAAGACAGCCAAATGGCGCTACGACCAGGGCGTGGTGCTCCAAGGCATCGAGGGCCTCTGGAAGCGTACCGGCGATGGCAAATGGTTCAAGTACCTGCAGCAGAGCATGGACTTCTACCTGCAGCCCGACGGCATCATCCGCGGGTACAAGCCCGACGAATACAATATCGATCACCTCAATAACGGCAAGCTGCTGGTGTCGCTCTGGCAGGTTACCGGGCAGGAGAAATACAGGAAGGCGATCGAGCAGTTGCGCACGCAACTGCGCACGCATCCCCGCACTCCGGAGGGTTCCTTCTGGCACAAAGGTGTATATCCCAACCAGGTTTGGCTCGATGGCCTCTATATGGGACAGCCCTTTTACGCCGCGGTAGCACAGATGTATGGCGAGGATACGGCCTTCAACGACATTGCCCGCCAGTTTGCCCTCATTGAGCAGCATGCGCGCGACCCCAAAACCGGCCTGCTTTATCATGGCTGGGATGCAAGCCGCGAACAGCAGTGGGCCGATAAGAAGACCGGCCTTTCGCCCCATGTGTGGGGACGCGCACTCGGTTGGTACGGCATGGCGCTCGTGGACGTGCTGGAATTCTTCCCCGAAAATCATCCCGGTCGTGCCACCATCACCGGCATCCTCAACCGCTTTGCAGATGCGATCGTGAAAGTGCAGGATGATAAGACCGGCGTTTGGTACGATATTTCCAACATGCCGCGGGAGCCGAAGAATTACCTCGAAGCCTCGGCGTCATCGATGCTTGTATATACGCTCGCCAAAGGCGTGCGTCTTGGCTACCTTCCCGCACGTTATTCCGTAGCTGCGAAAAGAGGCTATGCCGGTATTGAAAAGCAATTCATCAAAGCGGAAAACGGCCAGGTGAACCTGCACGGCACCGTATCGGTATCGGGCCTCGGCGGCAAGCCTTACCGTGACGGCTCTTTTGCTTATTATATGAGTGAGCCGGTGGTCGTGAACGATCCGAAAGGCATGGGTGCCTTCATCAACGCAGCCAACGAAATGGCGCTGATGGAGCAGCCGCGCCCTGCTGCCGGGAAGACCGTTCTGCTGGACCGCTATTACAACAACGAATGGAAAAAAGGCGCCGCCGGACAGCAGGTGCGTTTTCACTATACCTGGGAAGACCGCGCCAACAGCGGCTTTTCGACGCTCGGTGAGCAGTTCCGAAACGTGGGCTTCCGGCTTGCTTCGCTGGATAAGGCACCCGACGCTGCCGCGCTGAAAGACGCCAGCGTATACGTGATCGTGGATCCGGATACCGAGAAGGAAACCGAGCACCCGGCCTTTATGAATGAGACCGATGCTACGGCTATTGCCGAATGGGTAAAAGCGGGCGGCACCCTGGTGCTGCTGGCCAATGACGCCGGCAACTGCGAGCTTACGCGCTTTAATGCCCTGTCCTCCAAGTTCGGCATCCGTTTCAACGAAGACCATATGAATATGGTGCAGGGCAACCAGTTTGAGCAAGGGCTCGTGAGCGTGGGTAAAGGCAACCCGGTTTTCCCGGATGCACGCCGCCTCTACATCAAGGAGCTGGCCACGCTCGGCCTGGAGGCACCTGCACAACCGGTGCTGACCAAGGAAGGTAAAGTGGTGATGGCTGTTGCCAACTACGGCAAGGGCCGCGTGCTGGCCCTGGGCGATCCCTGGCTGTACAACGAATACGTGGATGGCCGCAAGCTGCCGCCCACCTTTGATAATTTTACCGCTGCCCGCGACCTGGCGCAGTGGCTGGCAAAAGGAGTGAAAAAATGAGTACCCGCGGCAGACATATCCTGCTGGCGGGTTTCCTGCTTTCTGCCGCGCTGCTCCGCGCGCAGGACCCGGTTGCCGATAACATGCTGTTGTACCAGCGCTCCGTGGGCGGCTGGCCCAAGCATATCGGCGAGGTGAAGATCGATTACAACAAGCCGGTGAGCGAGACCGAGCGCGCCGGGCTGGTTGACGACAAAGGGCGCAACGATGCGACCATCGACAACCGAGCAACCACGAAAGAGATCCGCTACCTGGTGGACGCCTATCACAAATCGGGCAACGCGGCCTACCTGCGCGCCGCCGAGGATGGCGTTCGTTACCTGCTGGCGATGCAGTATGCCAATGGCGGCTTCCCGCAGTTCTGGCCCGATACCAGCGGCTACCGCAAGCAGATCACCTACAACGACGACGCAATGGTGAATGCGCTGGAAGTGCTGTGGGATGTGGCGCATAAGGCGAACGGCTTTGATGTGCTGAACGCCCGCCTGGCAAAGCCCGCGCAGAAAGCGATCGACCTCGGTGTTTCCTGCATCCTGAAAACGCAGATTCGCGTCAATGGCAAGCTCACTGCCTGGTGCGCCCAGCATGATAAAAATAATTTCGCCCCGGTGAAGGCGCGTGCCTTTGAGCTGGTGTCGCTCTCCGGAGCAGAAAGCGTGCACATCGTTGAATTCCTGATGAAGATCGACCGGCCATCAGCGGAAGTGCGCGCCGCCATCGAAGGCGCCGTGGAGTGGCTCCGCCGCAGTCGTATTGATGGTTACACCTACGCCGATGTGCCTGCGGCCAATACGCCCAAGGGATACGATCGCCTGCTCCGTCCCGACAGTAGTTCTACGATCTGGGCCCGCTTTTACGATATCGAAACGAACCGCCCTTTCTTCAGCGGCCGCGACGGCATAAAGAGATGGAGCGTCGATCAGATCGAGTACGAGCGCCGCACAGGCTATGGCTGGTATGGAATATGGCCCGGGAAGCTACTGGCAAAAGAATACCCGGAATGGAAAGCAAAGCAAGGCGGCCCTACAGCAGCGAAAGGCCGCGTGGTTACGGTGAACGCCACCGGCAAGGCTGATTTCCGCTCCATCCAGGAAGCCATCAACAGCCTTCCCGATACAGCGGATGCGCCACGCATTATCCGGATCGCCAAAGGTGTTTACAAGGAAAAGCTTTTCTTAAGCAAGCACCAGGTGGCCTTGATTGGCGAAGACCGCGATGCGACGGTGATCACCTTCGATATCGCCCGCGACGAATGGCGCTGCGACCATGCCGACGACTGGGGCGTGGCCACGCTCAACCTGAACGGCAACGACATCACACTGGCCAATCTCACCATTGCCAACGACTACGGCTTCAACCAGAAAGAGCCGCGCGAGGTGGCCTGCGTTGCCGATACAGTAACGCATAAAAGAACGATCACCAAAGACGGTCACCAGATGGCGCTGCGCAGCATGCGCACCACGCGCCTGAAAGCCGTCAACTGCCGCTTCCGTGCCTGGGCCGGCGATACCGTGAGCCCCTGGAACCTGGAGGATGGCATGTTCTACTTCAAGGACTGCCTCATGGAAGGCGGCGTGGACTTCTATTGCCCGCGCGGCTGGGCCTGGGCCGAGGGATGCACGTTCTTCGCCAACACCGGTATGGCGGCCATCTGGCACGACGGCTCGGGCAAGGCCGACTTCAAAACGGTGCTGAAGAACTGCCGCTTCGATGGCTACGATGGCTTCAAGCTTGGACGGTACCACAAGGATGCCCAGTTCTTTCTTATCGGCTGCCGCTTTTCTTCGAAGATGGCCGATACCGATATCTACCAGGTTAAGACCAGCAACGTGCTGCAGTGGGGGCGCCGCGTGTACTACAGCGACTGCCACCGCGAAGGGCGCGACTATGCCTGGTTTCGTGATAATCTTCCTGAAGGCGTCCGGGTCGGCGATATCACGCCCGCCGCGCTTTTCGGTAACAAATGGCAACCACAACTAAACCAGATAAAAACTAATTAACGTATGATCCTTTCCCGATATACCCTCAAGAACATCGCCGGTGAAGTGGCCCGAGTGCCGGATGAGGCGATCTTCGAACTGCCTGAAAAAGTATTGCAATTCGGAACCGGGGTGCTGCTGCGCGGCCTGCCCGATTACTTCATCGACAAGGCGAATCATAAGGGCATCTTCAATGGCCGCATCGTAGTTGTAAAATCCACTGCGCAGGGCGACACCAAAGACTTTGACCGGCAGGACGGCCTCTACACGCTTTGCATCCGCGGCGTGGAGAACGGTGAGAAGGTGGAAGCGCTCGAGGTGAATTCCTCTATCAGCCGTGTGCTCAGCGCCGTGGAGCAATGGGAGGAAATCCTGGAGTGTGCGCACAATGCTGATATGCAGGTGATCATCTCCAACACCACCGAGGTGGGCATCGAGCTGGTGCAGGATGATGTCCGCCATCATCCCCCGAAGTCGTATCCCGGCAAGCTGCTCGCTTTTCTTTACGAGCGTTACCGCGCCTTTGAAGGCAGCGCCAGCAGCGGTATGGTGATCGTTCCCACGGAGCTGATTCCCGACAACGGAACCAAGCTGCAGGCCATCGTGCTGGAGCTGGCCCACCTCAACGGGCTGGAGGATGCGTTCATCGAGTGGCTGGAAACGAATAACCGTTTCTGCAATTCACTCGTTGACCGCATTGTGCCCGGTCGCCCTGATGCCGATGATACCGCGCAGATCGAAGCTGCGCTTGGCTGCACCGACAAACTGCTTACCGTTTCCGAAGTGTACCGCCTCTGGGCCATCGAGGGCGACGAGCATGTGCGCTCGGTACTTTCGTTTGCGCAGGCCGACGAAGGCGTGGTGATCACGTCCGACATCGACGTGTACCGCGAATTGAAGCTTCGCCTGCTGAACGGCACGCATACCCTGAGCTGCGGTCTCGCCTACCTCGCCGGTTTTGAAACCGTGCGCGAAGCCATGGAAGACGAGCTCCTGTCGGGCTTTATCGCCGACCTGATGCAACAGGAGATCGCCCCTGCTATTCCTTATGCCTTACCCGCCGGCCAGGCGCTCGACTTCAGCCGCAAGGTGCTCGACCGTTTTGCCAATCCCTTCATCCGCCACAACTGGCTTGCTATTACGATGAACTACAGCTCCAAGCTGAAGCTCCGCTGCGTGCCCGTTCTGGTGGAACATTACCGCAAGCAGCAATCGGTACCCGGGCTGATGGCCCTGGGCTTTGCTGCATACCTCCGCTTTATGAAGGCGGTCGAATTAAAGGACGGTGCCTATTACGGTGAGTGGAACGGAACCAGCTACCTGATCCAGGACGACCAGGCTGCCACCTTCTTCCGCCGCTGGACGGGCCTTTCGCCCGCGGCGCTGGTGCGCGAGACGCTCCGCGATGACTACTGGGGCGCGTCGCTTCACGAGCTGCCTGGCTTTGCCGAAGCGGTGACCAACAAGCTGATTCAAATCTGCAACGGGGGCGCCCGTGAAACCCTCGAAGCGCAAATGACAAAAAAAGCGAACGTAGCATGAGTGCCCGTGTGTTGAAAGTGCATCGCGATGATAACGTGCTGGTAGCCCTGCAGGATCTTGCCAAGGGCGAGGTGGTGGAATTCAATGGCGCCACCTATCGCCTGGTGGATGATATCCCTGCCAAGCACAAGTTCTTTTTGCAGGATATGAACCAGGGTGATGCCGTGACCATGTATGGTGTGCTGGTGGGCAAGGCCCAGTATTTCATTCCTGCCGGGGCGCGTATGAGCACCGAAAACATCAGGCATGCCGCCGATCCCTACGACTTCCGCGGCGTGAAGTATGAATGGACGGCACCGGATGTTTCCAGATTCAAGGGGCGCACCTGGAATGGCTACCACCGCCCCGACGGGCGCGTGGGTACCGCCAACTACTGGCTGTTCATCCCCACCGTTTTTTGCGAGAACCGCAACCTCGATGTGATCCGCGAAGCCCTGCACAATGAACTGGGTTATGCGGTGACGGCTAAGTACAAGCAATACGCGCGTGCCTTGGTTGAAGCGTATGAAAAGGGAGAAGATATCGCAAATGCTTCCCCCCTTCCGTTTGGGAAGGGGCTGGGGGATGGGTCTGTTGCGGGCTCGCGTGTATTCCCCAACGTCGACGGCATCAAATTTCTCAATCACCAGGGCGGTTGCGGCGGCATCCGCCAGGATGCGGCCATCCTGAGTAAGTTGCTCGCGGCCTACGCCGATCATCCCAACGTAGGCGGTATCACCGTGCTGAGCCTCGGCTGCCAGAACCTGCAGACGAATGATTTTCTGCAGGACCTGAAAGAACGCAACCCCGCATTCAATAAGCCGCTGTTCGTATTTGAACAGCAGCAGTCGCAGAGCGAGGAAGACATGATCGCACAGGCGATCCGCAAGACCTTTGAAGGGCTCATCGAGATCAACAAGATTGAACGCGCACCTGCGACGCTCGACCAGCTCACAGTTGGGGTGAAGTGCGGCGGCTCTGACGGCTTCAGCGGCATCTCCGCGAACCCCGCTGTCGGTTACTGCTCCGACCTGCTGGTGGCGCTTGGTGCCAAGGTGCTGCTGGCCGAATTTCCCGAGCTGTGCGGCGTGGAGCAGGAGCTGGTAGACCGCTCCGTGAGCGAGCCCATCGCCCGCAAGTTCATGCACCTCATGAAGCGCTACGAAGAGATCGTAACCGCAGTTGGTTCGGGCTTTCACATGAACCCTTCTCCCGGGAATATTAAAGACGGCCTCATCACCGATGCCATCAAGAGCGCCGGCGCGGCCCGCAAAGGCGGCACTTCGCCGGTGGTGGATGTACTGGACTATACGGAGCCGGCAACCAAGCCTGGCCTGAGTCTCGTGTGCACACCCGGCAACGACGTGGAAGCAACAACCGGCAAGGCAGCATCGGGCGCTACGCTCATTCTCTTTACCACCGGTCTGGGCACGCCTACCGGCAACCCGGTTTGTCCCACCATCAAAGTAGCCACCAATTCAAAGCTGGCAAAGCGCATGGCCGATATCATTGATATCGACTGTGGTCCCGTCATAGCCGGCGAAAGAACCATCGAACAGATGGGCGAGGATATCCTCGAATACTGCATCCGGGCCGCAAGCGGCGAAGTGCTGCCGAAGGCCGTTTTACTCAACCAGGACGATTTTATCCCGTGGAAGCGCGGGGTGTCGTTATAACCACCAACACCATGAAGCATTTTCTCGACGAGAATTTCTTACTCCATAACAAGACGGCCGAACGGCTCTACCACGAGTTTGCGGCGCCGATGCCTATTATCGATTACCATTGCCACCTGCCGCCCGACCAGATCGCGGCCGACGGCAACTTCGCCAACCTCACCCAGGTGTGGCTTTATGGCGATCACTACAAGTGGCGCGCGATGCGCACCAACGGCATCAACGAAAGCTATTGCACCGGCGACAAGCCCGACTTCGAAAAGTTTCAGAAGTGGGCCGAGACCGTTCCCTACACGCTGCGCAACCCGCTGTACCACTGGACGCACCTCGAGCTGCAACGCTATTTCGGTGTTACCGAACTGCTCAACGCATCTTCGGCCGCCCGCATCTACGAGCATTGCTCTTCGCTGCTGCAAACGCCCGAATACTCGGTGCGCGGCCTCCTGCGCAAGATGAATGTAAAGGTGGTGTGCACCACCGATGATCCCATCGACTCGCTCGGGCACCACGCACGCATTGCGGACGATGGCTTCGAAACACGCATCCTGCCGGCCTTCCGTCCCGACAAGGCAATGAATGTCGACAGCGCCGTTGCTTTCAACGAATACCTCGGCAAGCTGGAGGCGGTGAGCAATACATCGATCTCTTCGTTTAACGATTACCTCGCGGCGCTCAAGTCGCGGCACGACTTCTTTGCCACGATGGGTTGCTCCGTTTCCGACCACGGCCTCGAGCAGATCTATGCCGAGCCCTGGAGCGAAAGCGAAGTACGCGGCCTCTTCAGCAAGATCCGCTCGGGCGGCGAGCTGACGCCGCATGAGAACAGCGTGTTCAAGTCGGCGATGCTCGAGATCTTCGCTACCTGGGACTGGGAGAAAGGCTGGGTACAGCAATACCACCTCGGCGCGCTCCGCAATAACAACGGCCGCATGATGCGCCAGCTTGGCCCGGATACGGGCTGGGACTCCATCGGCGACTTCCCGCAGGGACGCGCGCTGGCGACCTTCCTCGATCGCCTCGATGCGAAGGATCACCTCACAAAGACCATTCTTTACAACCTCAACCCGGCCGACAACGAGATGATGGCCACCATGATCGGCAACTTCAACGACGGTTCCGTCGCCGGCAAGATCCAGTACGGCTCGGGCTGGTGGTTCCTCGATCAGAAAGACGGCATGACGCGCCAGATCAACGCCCTGTCGAACATGGGCCTGCTGAGCCGCTTTGTGGGCATGCTCACCGACAGTCGCTCCTTCCTTTCGTACCCGCGCCACGAATATTTCCGCCGCCTCCTGTGCAATATGTTTGGTGAAGAGATCGAGAACGGCGAGCTGCCGGCCGATATCGAGTGGACCGGCCAGGTGATCCGCGACATTTGTTACAACAACGCCGCCCGCTATTTCAACTGGCAGGAGCAGGCTGCACCGGCAACGTTGCCGGTGGCAAACCAATGAATAGTCCGAAATTGAGCGCCATGAAAAAGGTTTTATGCTTCGGTGAACTGCTGCTGCGCCTCTCGCCCCGCCTCGGCGGCGCGTGGATCGCGGAAGAAAGCATGCCCGTGTTTGTGGGCGGCGCCGAGCTCAACGTGGCCCGCGCCCTCGCCCGCTGGCAACTGCCGGTGAGCTACTGCACCGCGCTGCCCGCGCACAACCTCGCCGACGAAGTGATCGGCTGGGTGGCGGCACAGGGCATCGACGTGGCACCGATCCACCGCTCCGGCGCGCGCATCGGCACCTACTACCTGCCGCAGGGCGCCGACATGAAGGCGGCAGGCGTGATCTACGACCGCGCTTATTCGTCGTTCTGGGAGCTCGCGCCCGGCGATATCGACTGGAACCAGGTGCTGGAGGGCGTGCATTGGTTTCACTTCAGTGCCATCTCGCCCGCGCTCAACGCGCAGGCGGCGGCGGTGTGCCTCGAGGCTGCCAAGGCGGCTTCGGAAAGAGGCATCACGGTGTCGGTAGACCTGAACTACCGCGCCCGGCTCTGGCAATACGGAAAGTCGCCCGCCGAAGTAATGCCGGAACTCGTAAAGTATTGCGACGTGGTGATGGGTAATGTGTGGGCCGAACAGCAGATGCTCGACATCCCCGTGCGCGCCGGTCTCCCGGATGATAAGGAGGCTTACATTGAGCAGTCAATGGCCTCATCCGCAGAAATACGGAAACGCTTTCCGAAATGCCGCCAGGTGGCCAACACCTTCCGCTTTGATGCGGGCGCCGGCGTGCGCTACTATGCCACGCTCGACGACGGGAAGCAATTCTATGTCGCCCCCGAGCAGTATGCCGCGGAGATCGTAGATAAGGTAGGCAGCGGCGATACGTTTATGGCCGGTCTTATCTGGGGCAACTGCAACTCGCTGCGGCCGCAGGAGCTCATCGACTTTGCCGCCGCGGCCGCTTTCAACAAATTGTTCATCACCGGCGACGCCACCACGGCTACGGTCGCCGATATCAAACGGTCCTTCGCTCAATATGCCTGATCAACAAACCGTACGCGCCGCCATCTTGGAACAGAAGCTGCTGCCGCTGTATTACCACGACAGCGCCGATACCAGCATCCAGGTGCTCGAAGCACTCTATGCAGGAGGCATCCGCTGCGTGGAATATACCAACCGCGGCGCCGCTGCCGCTGCCAACTTTAAGGCGATGCGCGCCGTTGCTACCGAAAGAATGCCGGGGCTGCTGCTCGGCATCGGCACGATCAAAAACGCACAGCAGGCGGAGCAATACCTGTCGCTCGGTGCCGATTTCATTATCTGTCCTTCGATGAACGCCGATGTGGCTTCGGTAACCAATGCCGCCGGCAGGCTCTGGATCCCGGGCTGTATGACGCCGACCGAGATCGCCGACGCGGAGAATGCGGGTGCGACACTCGTGAAGATCTTTCCCGGCAACATCCTCGGACCGGCATTCATCAGCGCTGTGCGCGACCTCTTCCCGGGCATGAAGTTCCTGGTGACCGGCGGCGTGGAGGCGGAGGCGAAGAATCTCGAAGGCTGGTTCCGCGCCGGCGTCAGCGGCGTAGGCATGGGCAGCAAGCTCATTTCGAAAGAACTCATGGAACGCGGCGACACGGAAAGTCTCAAAGCGGCCACCACCAGGACTTTGGAACTGGTGCGGCAAATACAATAAGAACTTTATCACGGGCTTATTACAGATACTGCCCGACAAACTTGCTACTATGATCGACGTACAACCTGCGCCCCCGCGCATTGAGCCCGTAAAGAGCGTCATGACAAAGTACCGCTGGACGATCTGCGCCCTGCTGTTCTTTTCCACCACTATCAACTACCTCGACCGGCAGGTGCTTTCACTGACCTGGAAGAAATACCTGGTGCCCGAGTTTCATTGGACCGACAGCGACTATGGCACCATCACCGCGCTGTTTTCTATTTTCTACGCCGTGTCGATGCTGCTGGCAGGACGCTTCGTAGACTGGATGGATACGAAGAAAGGCTTTCTCTGGGCCATCGGCATCTGGTCGGTAGGAGCGTGCATTCACGCACTGTGCGGCATTGCTGCCTCCGGTATGCTTACGGGCCATTGGCTCGTCGGTTTTGAAGGCGCTAAGGAAGCCCTTGCCGGCTTCGACAAAGCCGCAGTTATCACGTCTACCAGCGTGTCGCTGTTTATCGTAGCGCGCGTGGTACTCGCCCTGGGTGAAGCCGGCAATTTCCCGGCAGCCATCAAAGCCACCGCCGAGTATTTTCCGAAAAAAGACCGCGGCTTTGCCACCAGCCTGTTCAACGCAGGCGCCACGGTAGGTGCGCTGCTCGCGCCGCTCACCATTCCGTTTATCGCCAAAGCATGGGGCTGGGAGATGTCCTTCATCATTATCGGCGCACTTGGCTTCGTGTGGATGGGATTCTGGATGGTAATGTATCAAAAGCCCGAAGTACACCGCAAGGTGAGCAAGGCGGAGCTCGCCTATATCCAGCAGGACAATGCGCAGGTTGGTGCCGCGGCAAGCGCCGTTGCGCCCGTTCGCCGGATGTCGTTTGGCGAATGCTTTCGCTATAAACAAACATGGGCCTTTGCTTTCGGTAAGTTCATGACCGACGGTGTGTGGTGGTTCTATCTTTTCTGGACGCCTGCTTATCTCTCCGACATTTACAAGATGAGCGGCACGCAAACGTCCTTCCCGCTTTTCGTGCTTTACGCGATCACGCTGCTGTCGATCATCGGCGGATGGCTGCCGACCTATTTTGTTGACAAGAAAGGCATGAACCCCTACAACGGTCGTATGAAAGCGATGCTCATCTTTGCTTTCTTCCCGCTGCTGGCGCTGCTGGCGCAGCCCCTGGGCGACATCAGCTACTGGTTCCCGGTGATCATCATCGGCATTGCCGGCGCCGCGCACCAGTCCTGGTCGGCGAATATTTTCTCTACGGTTGGTGATATGTTCCCGAAGTCGGCGGTGGCCACGGTCACCGGCATCGGCGGCATGGCCGGCGGCATCGGGTCTTTCCTGATCAACAAAGGCTCGGGCCTGCTCTTTACGCATGCCGATCAAACGCAGATGATCTTCCTCGGCTTCCATGGCAAAGAGGCCGGCTACTTTATCATTTTCTCCATCTGCGCCGTAGCCTACCTGATCGGCTGGGTGGTGATGAAATCTCTGGTACCCGTCTATAAACCGATTGGCGAATAAACCTTCCCTACCTGATGTTGAAACCAATTTTATTCTCTGTCTCCCTCTTTGTTCTTACAGCGGTATCCGCGCAGCAGCAGGCAAAGAACGAAGCTTATTATGTGAAAGCCGCGCCTTTCAGGATGACGGTGCCGGTCGTGCCCGTCTTTTCGGCGAAACAATTCCTGGTCACCGCGTATGGCGCAAAGGGTGACGGGCAGCAGCTCAACACCGCGGCTTTTGCCAAAGCGATTACGGCCTGCGTTGCAGCCGGTGGCGGTCGCGTAGTAGTGCCCGCGGGTCTGTGGCTTACCGGTCCCATCGAGCTGAAGAGCGGTGTGAACCTCGTTGTGGAGCGCGGCGCGATCGTGCAGTTTACAGCCGACCGCACCCAGTACCCGCTCGAAAAGATCGGCGGCTCGTCGTCCCTCCAGGTACGTCCGCCCATCTTTGCTTACAAGGCGAAAAACGTCGGTATTACCGGCGAAGGCATCCTCGACGGTGCCGGTGAAAACTGGCGCCCGGTGAAAAAAGATAAAGTGACGGCGAGTCAGTGGAGCGCGTTCACAAAGAGCGGTGTCGTGAGCCCCGACGGAAAAGTGTGGTGGCCTTCGGCGGAAGCCATGAACGGCGAGAACTACCTCAGGACCGTGAAGAAGGAAGGGGCAACACCGGAAGACTACAAGCCCGCCCGCGACTTCCTGCGGCCGCATCTGGTGCAGCTGAGCAACTGCGAGAACATCCTGGTGGAAGGCGTTACCATCCGCAACTCCCCCAAGTTTGTCTTCTATCCAACGAACTCCGCGAATCTGACCATGCGCAACGTCACCATCTTCAACGAGGAGTGGGCACAGAACGGCGATGGTATCGATATCAGTGCCTGCAGAAACGTGCTCCTTTACAAATGCACGGTGTCGGCCGGCGACGACGGCATCTGCATGAAGTCGAGCTCTTCTCCGGGACAGGCCGCGCCGCGCCTGGAGAACGTGGTGATCGCGGGCTGCACGGTGTACCGGGCCCACGGCGGCTTCGTGATCGGCTCCAATACCGATGGCGGCATGAATAACATCTTCGTGAAGGATTGCAATTTCATCGGCACCGATATCGGCGTTCGCGTGAAGAGCAATGCCGGCCGCGGCGGGCTCGTGCACAATATCTATGTGCAGGACGTATTCATGTCCGACATTCAGAAAGAGGCCATCTCCTTTGATACGTATTACGAAGACGTGGTTGCCGGCAAGGAAGCAAAAGACGTGAAGACGACCGCCACCGACAAGGTGCCCGACTTCCGCGACTTTTACATCAGCAACGTTTTTTGCCGCGGCGCGAAAACCGCCGTCGCCATTACCGGCCTGCCTTATGCACCGGTGCAGAAGATCAATTTCAATAACGTGGTCATCGCCGCCAGCAAGGGCTATGTGGCGAAAGACGCGAAGGATATTGTATTCAAAAACAGTAAGGTCATCCTTCCCGGTGGTCGTGCCCGCGACCTGCCGGATGCCGTTGCTTCCACGAATGCCGACCCCTTCGCAGGCCTGGCGATGAAGCCGCACGCCTCGGTGAACCGCACCGAGTTTGAGCTGCAGTACGCCGCCAACAAAGAACTCTGGGACAAAGCCATTGAGTTTCTGCGCAGCACGAAGCTGTCGGAGCTTGCACCCGGGAAATATCCTATCGCCGGCGACAGTGTGTTTGCCAGCGTGACGCTCGGTCCCGACAAGGCCTTCGAGGCCACCAAGTGGGAAGCGCACCGCAAATACATCGACCTGCAATACATCATCTCCGGCAAGGAGAAAATGGGCGTGGCCCCGCTGTCGGAGGCAAAGGAAACGATGGCTTACAATGAGACCAAAGATGTGGCCAACTACGAGGCCGAAGGCGCGTTTCATGTTGCCGACCCGACGCAGTTTTTCCTTTTCTTCCCGCAGGATGTGCATCGTCCCAATATCAAGGTAGAAGAGGGCGACGTGCGCAAGATCGTGATCAAGATCCGGGCAGCGCCCGCGCCCTGAGGAACGTTATTGTTTTTCCGGAATAATTCTGAATGCCCCTCCGGGGGCATTTTGTTTGCCCTTCTTATTTTTAAGGTATGGCGGAAAAAATCTCCTGGGGCATAATCGGCTGTGGCGATGTTACCGAAGTCAAGAGCGGGCCGGCATTCAACCGGGTGCCGCAGTCGCGCCTTTATGCAGTGATGCGTCGTAATGGGGCAAAGGCTGCGGATTACGCCGCGCGGCATGGCGTACCAAAGTGGTACGACGATGCGGCGGCGCTGATCAGCGACCCGGAGGTGAATGCGGTTTATATCGCCACACCGCCTTCGTCGCACGCGGCCTATACGCTGCAGGCCCTCGCGGCCGGCAAGCCGGTGTATGTTGAAAAGCCGATGGCGCTCGATGCGGGCACGGCGCAATTGATGGCAACCGCCGCGCAGGAGGCAGGGCTGCCGCTTTGCGTAGCGCATTACCGGCGCGCACAACCGCTTTTTCAAAAGATCAAAAGCCTGCTCGAGGAGGACGCCATCGGCCGCCCCCGCAACGTGCGCCTTGAATTGTTCGAACCTGCCGGTGCCGGGCTCGTAGCGCGCACAGAGCAGCCCTGGCGCCTCGATCCTGCCATTTCCGGCGGCGGGCTTTTTTACGACCTCGCGCCCCACGCGCTCGACCTGCTGTTGTATTTCTTCGGGACACCCGTTAGTGCTACCGGCGCTTCCTGGAATGCCGCCGGTCAGTACGCTGCCGACGATACAACGGCGGGCATCATCCGCTTTGAAGGCAATGTGCTTTTCGAAGGCAGCTGGTGCTTCGCCCATACCCTGAAGCGCGACGTCTGCACGATCTACGGCTCGGAAGGCAGCCTGCGTTTTTCGGTTTTTGAAAACCGCCCGGTCCTTCTGGACCGCGAGGGCACACAGGCCGAATACCGCTTCGAGCCGCTCGCGCATGTGCAGGAGCCGATGATTGCAGCGGTGACGCAACACTTCCTGGGGCTCGGTCCCAACCCCTCACCGGCACAGAACGGCGTGGCCGTGCAGGAACTGATGGAAAGTTTTACAAGAAAAGCGGGGCGCTGAACGGCTTGGCGACTGGCCCCGGGGTAAATTTTACGAAGCTGATATTCAATGCGTTGCGCTCATGTTTACGTTCTTGGTTGTCGTAGGAGGCCGGTAAGATGGTGTTTGCCGCGGCCTGCTGCCCGCACTATTTTTGTTCCTGACAAAGCGATCCGGCCCCTCTTCGGGGTGGAAAGTGAAAATCGATCGATCCCGATTGCCTGCTGTGTGCGCGGTTGACTTGCTCATCATTCAAAAACACAAAAACCGCAATTATGAAAAAGCACTTCAGCAACACCCTGACCCGCAACCTGCGCCAGCGCGCGCTCGTTCTCACTGTATGCGCCACTTTGTTTGGCGGACTTACCGCTAATGCCGCCGGCCCCATCGAAGACAAGCCCGCCGTTCGGGTGCAGGGCAGCGCTGCCATCAATGGCCAGCCCGTATTCCAGGTAACACTCAACGACGAGCAGCACCAGGGTTTCGCCCTTCGTATCACCGACGAAGCCGGCAACCTGCTCTATTCCGAGCAGATCCGCGCCGGAGCATATTCCAAGCGTTTTCAGCTTGCCATGGTTCAATCCGAAGATATCCGCCTGTACGTGGAGCTGGTTCCGCGCAGCGGGCAAAAGGCCGAGAGCTACCTGGTGGAAGGCAATGCCGCCGCCGTGCAGCAACTCGTGGTGTCGCGCAACTGATTCCTGAGGCCGTTGCTATACCCGATTTCTACGGGCGCCGATCTACGGAGGCGCCCGTTTTTGTTGTGGGTACTACCTCGTTCACCGCGCCCGGGATCACCACTTCCACCCGGCAGCCGTGCGGGAGCGCCTGCCCGATGCGGAAACTGCCGCCGAGGCTTTCGGCACGGGTGCGCATGTTGGTGATGCCGATGCCATCTACCTTGCCGGGACGGTAGCCCTGACCGTTGTCGGAAAGATCCAGCAGGAGGCTGCCGTCTTCCCTGAGGCGGAGCGACAGGTCGGCCTCACTGGCGCCGGAATGCTTCAGGATGTTGTTGAGCGCTTCCTGGATGATCCGGTAAATGGCCAGGTGCACTTCGCGGCGCACTCCTGCCACGGGCACGGCCGTGCATTCGTTGCGGATGGTGAGCTTTCCCGTGAGGTTGATCGATTGCACCAGTTCGGCCACCGAATCGCACAGGCTGATCTTGCCCAGCGTAGGCGCCGAAAGGCGCTTGGAGAGCGCCCGGATCTCGTTGATGCATTGCTGCAGGTAAAGCGTCGAGCGCTGCAGTACGGCTTTCGGGTCGCCGATCCCGTCGAGCACCATTTCGTTGTGCAGCTTGACGGTGGTGAGCACCTGGTTGATATTATCGTGCAGCTCGAGCCCGATAGCTGAGCGCTCGCTTTCCTGTGCGGCGATCACGGCTTCCATCACCAGCTGCTGGCGGCGGGCCGTTTCCAGCTCCAGGGCCTGCTGCTGCTCGCGGATATGCTGGTTGAGCGCCGTTACCTCGGCGAGGTTGCGCTGGTTGCGGCGGTTGTTTCGGGCGATGACCCACATCAGCAGGCCGGCAAGCACAATGCCGCCGCCCAGGAGCACCAGGTAGATGGTATTGCGGCGTCGGTCTTGTTCCAGCAGGGTCACCTGCAGCTGGAGCTCTTTTTCGCGGAGCCGCCGCAGCAGGTCGGCGCCCAGTTGGCGGCGCTGCACATTTTCGAGCGAGTCGCTCAGTCGCTTGTATTGCTTGAAGTAGCGCAGCTCCCCGGACACATCATTCTGGTAGCGGGAATGAGTGGCCATCAGTCCATACCATTCCTTGTCCACTACAGGATTGGGAAGTGTATCGAGGTCGGCGCGGAGGGCAGCCATTTCGCGATCCATTTCGGCATAACGCCGGCTGCGTGCATAGAGGGTAGCCAGGTCGAGGCGCACGTCCTGGGCAAAGAACACTTCGTAGCCCGGGCGCGCATTGAGGGCGATGCCCTCGCGCAGCAGGGGCTCGGCTGCGGCCAGGTCGTTGCGCGCCAGGAATACCTTGGCTTTGTTGGCAACGATCACCCCGCGGATCTTATCCATGCTCCGCTGCCCCAGCGAGTCGCGGTGCGCCTCGGCATAAGTGAGCGCCCGGTCGAACCAGAACAGGGCCGTGTCGAGGCGGCGGAGGTGCAGGTTGCTGAGACCGATATTGCTCAGGATCTCCTGCTGCTGCAGGGCCCGCGCGGTGGTTTGGTCGGCACATTGCTCCTGGCCGTTGAAAGCCTCGCGGAAATAGCGCGCCGACTGCTCATACTGCTGTTGCTTGTACAGCAGCATCGCCACGTTGTAGGTGTATACGCTGCGCTCGCAAAGCGGCAGGCGCTCGTCGGAAACGCGCTTGGCGCGGAAATACAGCTCATTCACCCGGTCGTATTGCCCGGTGCGGTAGGCGAGATCGCCGGCGAAAAGCAGCAGGCCGAGGTAGGTGCGCGGGTAGCGGTGCTGTGCTTTTTCCGTACGGAAGTTCAGCAGGGCCGAATCGATGGAGCGCAGGGCCGCGGCATAGTCACGGGTATGGTAAAAATGGTGGATGGCCATGGCGTCGAAGCGGCGCGTGCGACTCAGGGGCGTGGGCGGGCCGGCGAGGCGCTGCAGGGAGTCGATGTCGGCATACATACGCGGCCCGGGGCCTTTGTCTTCTTCAAATTTGATCCAGGAAGGCCGGAGGGCGAGATCCCACCAGGCCTGTTCGGATTGTTCGTCGGTAAACCGTTGCCGCTTGCCGCAGCCATAGAATAGCGGTTGGGCGCAAAGGAGCAGGAGGAAGATCGGAAAATGGAAAAGTCGTTTCACGGGTTGGTTGCGGTTCAAAGATATTGATAAATAACCGCGGGTTATTATATGATGTCCGCCGTCCAAAGCAGCCTGATGCCGCTAGCCGATCCGGATCAGGAAATCGAAGAGGTTCATTTCCGTGGCAAGACCGAGCTTCTTGCGCAGGCGGTAGCGGCTGATCTCCACGCCACGCACCGAAATGTTCATGAGCTGGGCCACCTCCTTCGAGCTCAGGTTCATCCGCAGGTAGGCACAGAGCTTCAGCTCGTTGGGTGTCAGCGTCGGGTATTCTTTTTTGATGACGGTGAGGAAGTTGCCGTGCACCTGGTCGAAATGCTGGGCGAAGTTGTCCCAGTCGTCGTCCACCTTTTCCTCTTCATGCAGGATGCGGATCACTTTCTTGAAGTCGTCGGTGGCTACCTCGGTGTCGAGCTTTTTACGGATGCGCGCCAGTTCGTCCTTAAGGCGGCCCAGCATCTCGCCCTTCTGCACCAGGTGCATCGCCGTGGAGGCAAGCTGCGTGTTTTTGTGCGCGATCTCGGCCTCGAGCTTTTCGTTCTGCAGGCGGATGATCTCTTTCTCGTTCTTTTCCAGCTCCAGTTGGTGCAGGTACTGCAGGCGGCGCTGCTCTTCCTCGTGGCGCTGTTGCTGGAGGTGGAATTTGCGGCGCTGGTAACGCACCATCAGCAACACAACGATGCCGAAGAGCAGGCTATATACACACCAGGCCCACCAGCTGCGGTACCACGGCGGCAGCACGGTAAAGCTGTAGCTGCGCAGCGCCGACTCCTGCCCGAGGCTGTTGCGCGCCTTTACCTCAAACACATAGTTGCCCGCTGGCAGGTAGGGATATTCCTTGTCTACCCGCTTCGACCACGAAGACCATTCCCTGTCGAGCCCGCGCAGGCGATACGAATACACGATATTATCCAGGTCGGCGTAGCCGGCGGAGGCGAATTCGAAATGGAGCGTGTTGGTATGGTTGGCCACCTGCACATCGCTGCCGCCGGTTGCGGGGCCGAAGCCGCCGAAGAGCAGCGTATCGTGGCGGCCCGTGCTCCGTACGGTGCGGAGCGACACTTCGAGCCGGCGGTGCTGCTGCAGGTACTTGCGCAGGTTGACATGGAAAAAGCCGCGCTCGGCGCCCACCAGCACATTGGACGCATCGATCGGGTAGATGTGCTCGAAGCCGTTCACCAGCTTTTCCGCCAGCTCGGGCAGGTAAATGAGCTGCTGCCGCTCCCCGCCGGTGAGCACGCCCACCATCTTGTCGTGCACGAACCAGATATTGCCGTCCCCGTCTTCCTTCATGAGGCGGATATTGGGAATGTTGAGCAGCTTGTCGAAATAGGCAGAGGGCACAAAACGGTCGCGCGCCGCGTCGTATTCGAAAACACCGTTCTCGGTGGTGGCCACAATTCGGTTGCGCACCTTGAAGATATAGTTGTTGTTGACCGACAGCAGCCCGTCGCCGCTGGCGTAGCGCCGGATCTGCGGGTGCATGCCGCCGTCGAAGCGCACGCGGTAGATGCCTTTGTAGGGATGGGCCACCCAGATGGTGCGGTCGTTGTTGTCGATGGAAATAAAGCGCGCCGACTCGAAGGGTGCCGTCTCGTTGCCCAGCGTGAAGGAGGCGCCGCCATAGTGCAGCAGGCGGATGCCGCTGTAGGTGCCGGCCACCACCAGCTCGGAGGGCAGCACGTTGGCGTAGGGGTAAAAGCCCCAGAATCCTGTGCCGCCGGCAAGCGGGCGGGCGCTGCCGCCCAGCACCTCGAAGGCGCCCTCGTGGTGACCCATCAGCAGTCGGCCGTTCACCTCCGAAAGGTTCCACACCTGGCCCTGCGCGTTAGCCACGGGCCGGAAGCCGCCCCGGGCGTAGCTGATATCTCGGCTGCCGTCGAGGGGCGCCTCGTACAGGCCATTGGAGGTTCCGATGTATAGTTTGCCCCCGAACACCATCGATGTGTAGCCCGAGCCTTCATTCTGCGACGAGGGATAGATATGCCGCACGGGGCTGTCGTAGGTGATGAAGTCGATGCCGTTGTCGAGCCCGAGCCACAGGTTGCGGTCGCGGTCGAAGAAAGCGGATAGGATATTATTGTTCTGCAGACCCTCGCGGCGGGTAAAGCTTTGGGTGACGTTGCCCTGGCGGTTGATGATATAGCAGCCGTCGAGGGTGGTGCCCAGGAGGTAATGGTCGGCGTCGGCGCGGGCGGCTGTATATATAAGGCGTCCGGCGATGGCCTTGAGGTCGGGTGTTTCGAAAGGGACAAGGCGCCCGCCGGTAATCAGGAAAGCCCCGTGCCGGAAGGAGGTCATCAGCATTGTATCGCGGCCGAAGGGGAGGAGGCCGGTCACCAGCAGGTCGTGCGGGTAGGCGGCGCCGGGCAACAAGGGCTCCCAGAGCCCGTTGCGGAAGCGGAGCAGGCCGCGGGGATTGTCCTGCACCAGCAACTGCCCGTTGCATTCGTCCATAAAGCGCCAGTCGGTACTGTGGGAAACCGTTACCTGGTCGCCCGTAAACTGGAAGATCCTGCCGGAGGTGCGGAAAAAGAGGCTGTTGCCGAAGGAGATGATGTTCCAGACGTCGGCAAAGGAGCGGTCGGCGGCCGGGATGCGGTCTTTCAGCGAGTGAAAGCGAAGGGCGCCATTGGCTTCCGGGGCGAAATAACCCAGCTCGTCCTGCCCGCCCACGTAAATCCGGCCGTTGCTGCCGATGGCCACCGAGCGTACGATGGTCTTGTTTGGGAGGGGGTAGGTCTTCCAGTAGGCGCCGTCGTAGGTAAGTAGGCCATCGTTGTTGGCGAAGTACAGGATGCCGCCGGTGTCCTGCCGGATCATCCAGCTTTGGGTGCCGGCGCGGTAGGTGCTCTTGCCGTAATTCCGGACTTCGGGCAGTCCAATCGTAGACTGTCCGGCCCCGGCCTGGGTCAGCAAAAGAAGGAGCAGGATAAGGGTGCCTGGTCTCATGAGCAATCGGTCAGTGAATATAGTATTTTTTGGTTGATGTAGTGGTGAAGGGGCGAAAATGCCCTGATTTCAGCGAAAGCAGCGGGTGTGATGTAGTGGTGATGTAGTGCCTGATGAGGGGATCGGGTGCCGGAAAGTATACTTTTACCTCGTGGTCCTGGTACCGGTCCGGCCACCACGAATTGCTTCTTAAACACACTAACAAAACGCTTGTGTATGAAATTCAGAATTGCATTGCTATGTACGCTGCTGAGTGCCTATGGCTCACGGGCGGACGCCCAGGAGCTCACGGTCACCGGGCGGGTGACCAACAACAATGAGCCGGTTTCCGGCGCTACCGTCACTGTAAAAGGAACAAAAACTGCCACCACCACGGATGCCAGGGGTAATTACACCATCAGTGTTCCGCGCCCGGGCGCTGTGATTTCCGTCACCCATGTGGGCATGGAGCCCCAGGAGCAAACCATCAGCGCCGCCGGCACCCATAACTATAACCTGACCGGGCTGACCGGAAGCATGAACGAGGTGGTCGTGGTAGGCTATGGCCAGCAACGCAAGGCGGTCACCACCGGCTCCATTTCCTCGGTAAAGGCCGACCAGCTACAGAACGTTTCCAATGTACGCGTTGAGCAGACCCTCCAGGGCCGTGTGTCGGGTGTTACCGTGCTACCCACCTCGGGTCAGCCGGGCGCGGGCCTTTCGGTGCGCATCCGCGGTACGGGCTCTAACCGTGGCTCCGATCCTATATATATAGTAGACGGTGTCCGGATGGGTGGCCTCGAGTCTATCGACCCCTCCGACATCCAGTCGGTCGACATCCTCAAGGATGCGGCTTCGGCAGCCATCTATGGCGCGGAGGCCGGCAACGGGGTAATCCTGATCACCACCAAGGCAGGCAAGAACAACGCCCGTCCTGTGATCTCTTACACCGGCCAGTACACCCAGCAGTCGCTGAAGCCCGGCTTTATCAAGATGATGGACGCCCAGCAGTATGCCCAGTACCTCAACGAGGCCGGGGTGGCAGGTGCGCCCAGTATGATCGACGTGGCCGGCATGGGTGCCGGCACCAACTGGCTCGACGAAGTGCTTCGCCGGGCTCCCCAGCAGCACCACTCCCTGTCTGTCTCCGGCGCAAACGACCGGGGCAACTACTACGTCAGCGGCAACATCTTCAGCGCCGATGGTATCGTCGGCGGCGCCAACTCTTTCTTCAAGCGCTACACCGCCCGCTTCAACGGCGACTATAAGGTGAAAGAGTGGATGAACATGGGCGTGCGCTTTACCTACATCAACCACCAGCGCTCCGCTATCTCGGAAAACAACGAGTTCGGCTCCATCCTTTCGAGTGCCCTGGTGATGGATCCCACCACGCCGGTGACCTACAATGACCCGAATAACTACCCGGCGCACGTGCAGGGCTACTTCGACCCCTCCTTCGTTACCGCCAACGGTACGCCCGTAAGCTCGCTGCTGCTCTATGATGCGCAGGGCCGCCTTTACGGCCTGTCGAATTACCTTAAAGGCGAGTATGCCAACCCGGTAGCCCGTATCGAAAACCAGCATGGAAAGAACACCCAGAACAAGATCCAGGGTTCTGCCTATATCGAGCTGATGCCCATCAATGGTCTTAAGTTCACCTCGCGCTTCGGTATCGACAATGCCTTCCAGAACGGCCACGGCTGGAACCCCCGTTACTGGTTCTCGAGTGAAAGCCTGGCAGAGAAATCCGGCGGCTACGATTATTACGACAACTGGAACTACTGGCAGCTGGAAAACTTCGCCACCTACAACCGCCGTGTTGGCGGGCACAATTTCACGGTGCTGGCCGGCGCCTCGCAGCAGAAGTGGCATGAATACCACATGGGTGGATCTTACACAGGACTGTTCCGCGAGGAGGAGCGCTTCTCTTACGGTTCCTTCAATGGTACCGTGAACAACGCCTCCATCGGAAGCGGTATCACGGATTACACACTGGCGTCCTTTTTTGGTCGCCTGAACTACGAGTTCGAGAACAAATACCTGTTCATGGCTTCGGTGCGTCGCGACGGAACTTCGAAGGCTGCGCCGGGCAAAGAATGGAAGACTTATCCGGGTGTGTCTGCCGGCTGGGTCTTTTCCAACGAGAACTTCCTCACCGGCCGCGTCAAGAATATCCTGAACTACGGTAAGCTGCGCGCTTCCTGGGGTCAGGTGGGCTCCGTCTCCTCGCTTGGCGTCGGCGAATGGATGAATAAGGTGGTTCCTTCGGGCTTCTATTACGACCCGAACAATACCGCCCTGCAGGGAGCCGCTCCCGGCTCGCTGCCCAACCCCGAGCTCACCTGGGAAACCAGCGAGCAGTTAAATGTGGGTATGGACCTTTCGTTTCTCAACAATCGCCTTACCCTGACGGTAGACCGTTACAAGAAGACCACCAAGGATCTCCTTACCGGCGGCACCGTTCCCCTGTACGTAGGTAACTTCATCTCTACTGTAAACGCCGGTAACGTGGTGAACAAGGGATGGGATGTGGACCTGAATTTCCGCCAGCCGGCCCGCAAGTCGCGCGGCTTCAGCTGGTCGGTCGGAGGCAACTTCAGCACCGTTGACAACAAGGTGACCTACCTCGATCCGAACTCCCCGATCATCAACGGCGCCGGCATCGGCACCGGCTGGACGGCCTCGGCCATACAGGTAGGCTACCCGATCTGGTACTTCCAGGGCTACAAAACCGACGGCATATTCCAGAACCAGGCCCAGGTAACCGAGTACCTCGCCAAGAACCACATCACGGGTTATACCCCCAAGCCGGGTGAGCCTGTTGTTGTAGACGTGAACGGCGACGGGCAGATCAACTCGAGCGATATGACCTATATCGGGTCGCCCCACGCCAAGTTTATCTTCGGCCTCAACACGCACCTCGAGTTCAAGGGCTTCGACCTGAACGTGCTGGCCCAGGGCCAGACCGGCAACCAGGTGCTCATGGGCTTTAACCGCACCGACCGCCCCACTGCCAACAAGCCGGCCTTCTTCTTCAACAACCGCTGGACCGGTGAAGGCAGTACCAACACCTGGTTTGCCGCCAACACTTCGAACGACAAGATCTACAACAGCGACCTGATGGTTTTCGATGGCGACTTTATGCGCATCCGCCAGCTGCAGTTGGGGTATACGTTCAACCCCTCGCTGCTGCGCCGCGCCGGCATGAGCAGCGCCCGGATATACGTGTCGCTCGACGACTACTTCACCTTTACCAAGTACCCGGGTGTTGACCCCGAAGTTGGCAACAACGGTGGTGCCTCAATTGGTATCGATCGTGGCGGCTACCCCATCCCGCGCAAAGCAACAGTCGGCGTAAATCTTTCCTTCTAACCTTCAAACGATTGCGAAATGAAAATGCTTTCTATAAAATCCGGATTTCTTTGCCTGGGCCTGGCTATAATGGCCGGAGGCTGCAAGAAGTTTCTTGACCAGCCGGTACAGGGCACGCTTCCCGAAACGGAGTTCTACAAAACCGACGACGAGATCAACCAGGGCACCATTGCCATTTACGACATGATGCAGGCCCACTACAACAACAACTGGGCGAGCCCGTACATGGTAAAGACGATGCTGACCGACGAGAGCAATGCGGGTGGCTCCAACGACGGCGACCAGCCCGGCTACCAGCAGCTCGACGACTACAACTTCAGCGCCAACAACGACAAGGTGCGGGATTCCTGGCGTCTTTTTTACTACTCGATCTACCGCTCCAACAAAGTGATCGGCCGCACGCAGGCGAGCAACCCCTTGCGCAGGCGCCTGGTGGCCGAAGCCAAGGCCCTCCGCGCTTACAACTACCTCGAGGTGGTGTCGCTGTGGGGTGATGCCCCGCTGGTGCTCGAAGACCTCGTGCCTTCCCAGTTTACCAACACTCCGCGCCGACCGAAGGCCGAGATCTACGCGCAGATCGAAAAGGACCTGAACGAAGCGATCCCCGACCTGCCGCTGAAGAGCACCTATCCGGCTAATGACCGCTTCCGCATTTCGAAAGGAGCCGCGCAGGCCATCCTCGGCAAAGCGCTGCTGTACCAGAAGAAATATGCAGCCGCCGCCACGGCATTCGATGCTGTGATCAGCTCGGGACAGTACAGCCTCGAGCCTTCAATTGGTAAGGTTTTCTCGCAATCCGGCGAGTTTGGCCGCGAATCTCTTTTTGAGATTTCCTACACCAATATGCGCAATTACGACTGGGGTAACTTTCCCTGGGGCGGTGCGCCGGAAAGCAATATCCATATCCAGCTGATGGGCCCCCGCGCCGACTTCTACACCAAGGCGCCTTCGGATTCACTGCTGGCCGGCTGGGGCTTCAACCTGCCCCGCCAGGGCATGTGGGATGCCTTTACGAATGCAGGCGACATCAACCGCCGCAAGGCCACCATCATGTCGAAGGCCGAACTGGTGGCTGCCGGCGGCAACTGGACCAACGACAATGCCTGGGACTTCCAGGGCTATTTCCAGCGCAAGTACGGCTCCTTCCAGACGCAGACCGGAAACCCGGTGGGTGAGCTGAACTATGGAACCAACTGGCGTCTTATCCGCTACGCCGACGTGCTGCTGATGGCAGCCGAAGCCAACCTGAACGGACCGAGTGCCGCCAACGCGCTTACTTATGTCAACCTCGTGCGTCAGCGCCCCGGTACCGCACTGCCCGCCCTCACCTCGGTAACGATGGACGATATCATGCGGGAGCGCCAACTGGAGCTTGCATTCGAGGGACACCGCTTCCAGGACCTCGTACGCTGGGGGCGCGCAGCACAGGTGCTCGGACCACTCGGCTTTGTTGCCGGCAAACACGAGCTGCTGCCGATCCCGCAGTTCGATGTTCAGTCGGGCAACCTCACACAAAACAATGGTTTCTGATCTGCTTTACCGTAAAACTACAAGTACATGAAAAAGTATTCCCGCTATACGGCACCGGTCCTCATGGCGCTTGCCGCCTGCCTGGGCATCGTTGCCTGTAAATATGACGTCAAGGAGCTGGCGCCCGCGCCCACCGCGGATTTCACGATTACGCCGCTGCCTTCGCTTTCTAATTATTACCGCGTTGAAATCACCGGCATCAGCAATGCCAACCAGTTTCAATGGGAAACAAGGTACAGCCAGGACCCGGCACGGAATAAAAAGATGGCGCTCTATACCAAGACCGTCGACACCCTGTTCATCCCGTTGCGCGGCGTCTACGATGTAAGCCTGATCGCTTATGGGCCCGGCGGATCGAAAGTGGTGACCAAATCGCTCAACGTGCCGCAGGATGTGCCGCTGAAGCAGGTGCTTACCGGCAACAGCACGAAGACCTGGATTCTTGACCAGCCCGGCGGCGGCGCACTCTGGGTAGGCGACCCCGGCGGCGCACAGTGGTGGAGCAACGGCGCCGCCGATGTGAACGCGCCCGACCGCACCTGTCTCTTCAACGACGAGTATACTTTTAAGATGGACGGCTCCTTCATCTTCGACGACAAGGGCGACCTGCGCGTGGATGACGAAGCGAATGCGCCTTTCCCCGCCGACATGGCCGGACCCGGCACCAACATTGGCTGCTACCCGGCCTCGGCCATCCAGCCGCAATACCGGCCCTGGGGCTCCGGCAACTTCACCTTCCAGATCATCGGCGCCAACCAGCTAAAGGTAATCGGAACGGGTGCGCATTTGGGCCTGTATAAGGCCGGGCAGAACGGCACCATCAACATGCCCGAAGCCGAGAATACCTACGAGATCGTCGAGCTCACTTCCTCGAAGCTCGTGGTGCGCAAAATGTATGGCTGGGGCCAGTGGAAGTTCACCTTCAAGCCCAAGCCGTGATCAACGGCAGTTTTTTCTTTACATAGCAAGCAGACGTAAGCAAAGGTGGGACTGTCGGCCTGTCGAGGCCGGAAGCCCCCTTTCTTTCCCTGCTGCATCATTCATCCCCAACCCGTGCGTACCGTATTTATACAAGGTTTGACGCTTGTCGCAATGCTGCTGACAGGATTAGGCGCCACTGCGCAGGGCTACCTGCATGCCGCCGGCGAGCGCATCGTCGATGGTGCCGGCAAGCCGGTGCTGCTGCGGGGTATGGGCCTTGGCGGCTGGATGCTCCAGGAGCCCTATATGCTCGGGCTGAGCGGAGTAGCGGTGAACCAGCAGGAGATCCGCGCACGCATTACCGAAGCCGTCGGTGAAAAACGCAGTGCGGCATTTTATGCTGCCTGGCTGCAGCATTTCGCTACAAAGGCCGATATCGATTCGATGGCCGCCTGGGGCTTCAACTCGGTGCGCCTGCCGATGCATTACGCGCTGTATACGCTCCCGGTGGAAGCGGAGCCCGTGGCCGGGAAACAAACGTGGCTTCCCGAAGGTTTTCGCCTCACCGACTCGCTGCTGCGCTGGTGCGCCGCCAACAAAATGTACCTGATCCTTGACCTGCATGCCGCACCCGGCGGGCAGGGCAACGACCTTCCCATCGCCGACCGCGACAGCACAAAGCCTTCGCTCTGGCAAAGTGCGGCGGCCCGTGAGAAAACGGTGGCACTCTGGAAGGAGCTTGCCCGGCGCTATGCCGGCGAGCCCTGGATCGGCGGCTACGACCTGCTTAACGAGACGAACTGGAATTTTTCCGATCCCTCCGACAAGCATGGTTGCAACGATTCGCTGAACGTGCCGATGCGCGCGCTTTACGAGCGCATCACAACGGCTATCCGATCGGTAGACCGCAACCATCTCCTCATCATCGAAGGCAATTGCTGGGGCAACAACTATCGCAACGTGCTTCCGCCCTGGGACAAGAACATGGCACTCAGCTTTCATCGTTACTGGAACGAGAACTCCGAAGCCTCCCTGCAATCGATCCTTTCGCTGCGCCGGCAATACCACATGCCGGTGTGGATGGGCGAGTCGGGCGAGAATTCGAATGCCTGGTTCCGCGACGCGGTGCGCCTGCTCGAAGGGCAGGAAATCGGCTGGGCCTGGTGGCCGCTGAAGAAGATGGGGATGAACAACCCGCTGGAGATCCCGTCGAACCCGAATTTTAAAAACCTGCAGGAATACTGGAAGGGTAAGGCGCCGAAGCCGCAGCCCGATTCAGCATTCGCAGGACTCATGCAGCTGGCGCGCGACAGCCGCACCGATCATGCCCGCTTTCATCCCGACGTAGTGGATGCCCTCTTCCGCCAGGTGCGCGACGGGGCCGCCAGACCTTACCGGCAATACCGCGTGGGCAGGGATACCGTGCTGCCTGCCGTGCATTTCGACATGGGGCCGATCGGTGCCGCCTACCAAAGCAATACTCCCGGCAACTACTGGGTGAGCACCGGCAAGCGCACCGACTGGAACCGCGGCTGGACTTACCGCAACGATGCCATTGATATCCTCGCGCTAGCCAACGGCTACGAAGTGGAGCTGGAGCCGGGCGAGTGGGTGCAGTATACATTTTCGGCCGATGGTGGTGCCGCGCGCTTTATACTTACCGCCAACAGCAGTACTACTGCAAAGCCGCAACTGTGGCTGAACGGCAAGGCGCTTGAGCCTGTAGCCGCAAAGGAGACCTGGGTACTGACCAACCTCCCGCTGCTGCCCGGAACCAACCGCCTGCGTGTAGGTACTGAAGGAGGTACGCTGCGTTTTTCCTCGATCGGGCTTGTTCCGACAGGCGCCGCCGGGCAACCCAAAAATTGAAAACACACAAATCCAAACACATGAAACGAAACATATTCCTGCCTGCCTGCCTTGCTTTAGGATGGACCCTGCTGGCTGCAGGCGTGCGGGCCCAGCAGAGCGCGCCGGTGATGACGCAGGGCGTCCAAACGGCCACCGCGTCGTCGCTCGAACAACAGGCCGAAGCACTGCTGCGCCAAATGACTCTCGAAGAAAAAGTCAATATGATCCACGCCACATCCTCGTTTACCTCGGGTGGCGTGCCGCGGCTCAAGATACCGGAGTGGGTGATGTCGGACGGACCGCATGGCGTGCGCGTAGAGCATGGCCGCGACTGGAATGCCGACAAGAATGTATACGACTCCGGCACCTACCTGCCCGTGGGTGTTTGCCTCGCAGCCACCTGGAACCCGCAGCTGGGCTATGCTTTCGGATCCGTGCTCGGCAGCGAGGCCGCCGCGCGGGGCAAAGATGTCATTCTCGGTCCCGGCATCAACATCATCCGCACACCGCTCAACGGCCGCAACTTCGAGTACGCGAGTGAAGATCCCTTCCTCGTATCGCGGATGGTGGTGGGTTATGTGAAGGGCGTGCAGGACCAGGGGATCTCGGCCTGCGTCAAGCACTATGCGCTCAACAACCAGGAGGTGAAGCGTACCTCCATCGACGTGCACCTCAGCGAGCGGGCCCTGCGGGAGATCTATCTTCCCGGCTTCAAGGCCGCCATCACCGAGGGCGGTGCCAACACCATCATGGGTTCTTACAATAAGGTACGCGGCCAGTGGGCTACCGAAAACCGCTACCTCGTGAACGATATCCTGAAAAAGGAGTGGGGCTTCAAGGGCGTGCTCATGAGCGACTGGGGCGCTGTGCATCACACGCAGCAGGCGATGTGGAACGGCACCGACCTTGAGATGGGCACCGACCTTTCGATGCTGCCCAATCCCAATTACGGTAAGTTCTATATGGCCGACACGGTGATATCGATGGTGAAGCGCGGCCTCATGCCGGAGTACCTCGTAGACGATAAAGTGCGCCGCATTCTCTACGTAATGCTCAAGACCAACGTCATCAGCGGTCAGCGTAAAAAAGGTGTTTACAATTCTCCGGCACACCAGGCCACGGCGCGCAAAGTGGCCGAGGAAGGCATCGTGCTGCTGAAGAACGAGCAGAATTTCCTTCCGCTGAAAAAAGAGTCTGTGCGCAGCATCGCCGTGATCGGTGTCAACGCCGGGCGCCGGCAGTCAATGGGTGGAGGCTCATCGCAGGTGAAGGCGTTTTATGAAATAACGCCGCTGGAGGGAATCCGCAAACTGGTTGGCCCTAATGCAAAGGTCAACTATGTTCCCGGCTACACCAATGCGCGGGGCGCCAAGGCCGATGCCGGTATGATCCAGGCTGCCGTTGACGCCGCCCAAGCTGCCGATGTGGTAGTGTATGTGGGCGGCACAACGCATGGCTACAACTACGCGGTATGGGCCGACAATGCCTACGATGCGGAAGACGTGGACAAGCCCGATATGTATCTTCCCTTTGGCCAGGACGAACTCATTAACGCTGTACTTGCAGCCAACCCGCGCACCGTGGTGGTGCTGATGGGCGGCGGCGCGGTAGACATGACGCAGTGGGTGAGCAAGACGCCCGCCATCCTGCAGGCCTGGTATCCCGGCATGGAAGGCGGCAACGCCCTTGCGGGAATTCTCTTCGGAACGGTGAATCCTTCGGGCAAGCTGCCGATGACTTTTCCGAAAACCCTCGCGGAAGCGCCGGCCCACAAGCTGGGCGAGTACCCCGGCACCGACGGCATCGTCAATTATAACGACGACATCTACGTTGGCTACCGCTACTTCGATACCTGGAAGGTGGCGCCGCAGTTTGCCTTCGGCCATGGCCTTTCGTATACCACATTCCGCTACAGCGGCATCAAGACCGAAGTGAGCGGCAAGAAAGTAAAGGTGAGCTTCACCCTTACCAACACCGGAAGCCGCGCCGGCGCAGAAACCGCGCAGGTATATGTTCACCAGCAGAAGACACGGATGCCGCGCCCCGAGAAGGAGCTGAAAGGCTTCCAGAAAATAGTGCTGCAGCCCGGCGAAAGCCGCTCGGTAACCATTACCTTGGGAGAGGATGCTTTCCAGTACTACAACGATGTGCTGAGCAAATGGGTATCTGACAAAGGAGCCTTCGATATCCTCGTCGGCGGCTCCTCGCGCGACCTGCCGCTTTCCGCGAGCGTTAACCTGTGACCAATGGCCGTTGCTGCCTGAATTGATTTTTGAACCGCACGAAAAAAACTATGAAAATGATTCCTTTCAGCGCATTGCTATTGCTGGCGGTTGCCTGCAATAAGGGGGGCAGTAGCGGCGGAGACACGCCGGCCCAGCAGGCGCGCATCAGCATCGAAGACCTGGCGCTTGCCGAAGGCAATGGCGGAAGCACCGAGTTCGCGTTTCGCGTGCTCCTGGAAAACGCGCCTTCGGGAAATGTTACGGTGCAATATGGCACGCAGGACGGCACGGCCCGGAGCGGCGAGGATTTTACCGCCGTCAGTGGCGCGACGCTCACCTTCGCGCCCGGAGAGACCGAAAAGCGGATCCGCATCAGCGTTACCGCCGACGATATCCGCGAGGGCGACGACCAGTTTAAAGTGGTGCTGGCAAACGCCTCCGGCGCCGTTATCACCCGCAGCAGCGCCACCGGCCAGATCATCAACGACGACACGCGGGTGCCCTTCACCAATGCCGGCTATGATGCGCCCACATCCTATCCTGGCTATACGCTGGCGTGGAGCGATGAGTTCAACGGGCCTTCTCTCAACACTACCGACTGGAAAAACCAGAATGGCGACGGCTGCCCGGGGCTGTGTGGTTGGGGCAACAATGAACTCGAGTACTATACCGACCGTCCCGAGAACCTGTTTTTCCAGGATGGCAAGCTGGTGATCGAGGCGCGCAAGGAAGACTATAGCGGCAAAGCCTATACGTCATCCAAGATCCTGACGGAAGGGAAGAAGACCTTTAAGTTCGGCCGCATCGATATCCGTGCCCGTCTGCCGAAAGGCAAGGGCATCTGGCCGGCGCTATGGCTGCTGCCGCAAGACAATGTATATGGCGGCTGGCCCCGCAGCGGCGAGATCGACCTGATGGAACTGGTGGGCCATGAACCCAACAAGGTATACGGCACCCTGCACTACGGTCCCGGCCCCGGCAGCACGCAAACAAGCCGCGGCTATACGCTTCCTTCTGGAAATTTCAACGACGAGTTTCATGTGTTCTCGCTTGAATGGAAGCAGGACCAGATCAAGTGGTACGTGGACAACAACCTGTATTCTACCGTGAACCGGGCGGATATCGGCGCGCTCAACTGGCCCTTCAACGAGCGCTTTTACCTCATATTCAACCTCGCGGTTGGCGGCAACTGGCCCGGCAACCCCGATGCTTCCACCTATCTCCCGCAATGGATGATCGTGGATTATATCCGCGTGTATCAATAATGCATAAGTGTGTGGCAGGCAGCGTGAGTCCATTTTCGCAGCAATCGTTATTGGGCTCCCTGCCTGTTTTTATTAAAAAAAACAATAGTGAAAAATACCGCATTTTTCCTGCTTACGCTGGCGTTTGCGCTGGCCTGTAGCCGCAAGTCGGGCAGCGCGCCTGCCCCGCCCGTTGAGCCGCCACCGGTTTCACCGGCGGGTGATGCCGTTGCCTGGTGGCTGACCACCGGCGGGGGCAACGCGCTGCTGCAACAACAGGCATCGCTTGCCTTCGGCACCGGTACAAATACTTTCCCGGTAATCGACGTCGACAGCACGCAGCGCTTCCAGTCGATGGACGGCTTTGGCTATACCCTCACCGGTGGCAGCGCTCAACTGATCAACGCCATGAGCGCTTCATCCGGGGCGGCCCTGCTTCAGGAGTTGTTCGGTACCGGCGGCGATGCCATTGGCGTCAGCTACCTGCGCATCAGCATCGGCGCCTCCGACCTGAGTGCTGCACCATTTACTTACAACGAACTGCAGGCGGGCCAAATAGATACCCTGCAGCAGCAGTTCAGTATCGCGGCCGAAAACGCTGACCTGGTTCCGTTATTGAAGCAGATCGTACAGATCCAGCCGGGTATCAAAATCCTCGGCTCGCCGTGGACGGCGCCGCGCTGGATGAAAAGCAACGGCTCCTATATCGGCGGCTCCCTGCTGCCGCAGTACTACCGGGCCTATGCGCGCTACTTCGTGAAATATATCCAGGCCATGCAGGCCGAAGGCATCCGCATTGATGCCGTGACGGTGCAGAACGAGCCGCAGCATGGGGGCAACAATCCCAGCATGGTGATGAGCGCCACCGAGCAGGCCGACTTCGTCAAAAACCACCTCGGGCCGATGTTTGCAGCGGCGGGGATCACCACCAAAATCATCGTGTGGGACCATAACGCCGACAACCCCGGCTATCCCATCCAGGTGCTCAACGACCCGGCGGCAAAGGCTTATATCGATGGCTCCGCGTTTCACCTGTATGCAGGCAACATTTCGGCGCTGACGCAGGTGCACAACGCACACCCCGACCGCAACGTGTATTTCACCGAGCAGTGGATCGGCGGGCCCGGCAACTTTGGTGGCGACCTGAAGTGGCATATCGAAAATCTTATGGGCGGCGCACCGCGCAACTGGAGCCGCAACGTGCTGGAATGGAACCTGGCCGCTGATGCCAACTACGGCCCGCATACCGACCAGGGCGGCTGCAGCACCTGTCTTGGCGCCCTCACCATCAGCGGCAACAGTGTGCTGCGCAACACCGCGTATTACGTGGTTGCACACAGCTCGCGCTTTGTGCCGCAAGGCTCTGTGCGGGTGCAGAGCAGCATCGTGACAGGCCTGCCCAACGTAGCCTACACGACGCCGGCTGGCAAAAAGGTGCTGCTGGTGCTCAACAGCGGCGGCACGCCGCGCAGCTTCAATATCCGCCAGGGTGGCCGCCAGGTGACCGCTTTGCTCGAAGGCGGTGCGGTGGGCACTTTCGTTTGGTGATTTTTCTCCTTGTGTCATACAGCGCCCGCGGTTTTCACCGCGGGCTTTTTTGTATGCTACGTAAGCAGTAATGAGCGGGCATCGCCGCTTCCGGTGTCGTAGATCAGGATGCCTTCCGAGTGCGCATCGAGTGCGCCCGCAGGTTCGCCTTGAGGCGTCCAGGCAGCGCTGCTACCGGCACAGATAAAATCATCGGCCGGTCCAACTGCGTTGGCCATCAGCACGTGCATGTTGTGTTGTTGTGCCACAGCAGGGTAATGGGCCTGCGCTTTCGCCAACCCGTTTTCTGACTTGGCTACAGAGGCCAGGTAGACCCTCGCGCCATGCGCTGCCGCCGTAGCGGCGTGTGCCGGTTGCAAGGATTCGTAGCAGATGGCCGGCGCCAGGCGCAGGCCGTCGAGCTCCACCAGGAGCGCTTCGGTGCCGGCGATGAAGAAGGGCAACTCGTCGTCATGCAGCAGCTGCTTGGCATAACGCTGCCGCGGCTTGTTGGGAATGAAAAAGTGCAGGCCGATGCGGGTGCCGGAGGCGGCTCTTTCCGGCAGGCCGGCGCCGATCACGATGTGGTGGGCGTCGCCCAATTGCTGCAGGGAGTGGAGTTCGGGCTCATTGCCCGTAAATGCCAGCTCAGCGGCCAGCCGGGGCTCATAGCCCGTCAGCGACAGCTCGGGGAAAAGTACCAGGGCGGCGCCTTCCGCTGCTGCAGCCCGCACAAAACGTTCGTGCAGTACCAGGTTGTGCGCCCGGTCGCCGGCAAGGGGTCGGATTTGAGCCGCGCAAAGGATCATGATTACTTTTTCTAAAAATAAGCCCGGCCTCGGGGCGATTTCGTGCCGCCCCGGCGTTTATTTTTTGGCGGTACGCAGCAGTTTTCAATTTTTAAGCATCTTTATATACCTGGACCGTAAAAATACGGGCCGCTGGCAGCGCTCCTGTGCCGCCAACCCCAAACTAAAGCAACTGCAAATGATGAATCCCAAAGCCCTCAATCCACAAGGCTGCCCTGCTGCGCGGCCGGTAATTTTTTTCTTCCGTAAACCGGTTCTAATTCGAATTCTTTCCGCATTAAGCGTAGTTGCCGCCGTATTTGCCCAGGATGCCCGTGCCCAGGCCCCGACGCTTTCCAACCGCGGAACGGATTTCTGGGTGGGCTATGGGCACCACCAGTTTATGGAGCCGGGGCAGACAAACGCCCAGGAGATGGTGCTCTACCTGAGTGCGGAGCAGGCTGCTACCGTTACGGTGACCCTCGTTACCGGCAGCGCAACTCCCAGAGTGTACACCTACAACGTACCGGCAAATACAACGATCACGACCGATCTGATTGCAAAGAGCGGCGCTTATGACATGCGCCTCTATTCACCGCCGGTGTCGCTCGGTGGTAATGGGGGCGAAGGCATCTTCAATCGTTCGGTTCACATTGAAAGTAATGTGCCCATCGTTGCTTATGCGCATATTTATGGCTCGGCATCTTCGGGTGCGGCCCTGCTGTTGCCAACGAACGCCTGGGGCTATTCCTATACCTCGGTGAACAGCGCCCAGAGTTATGCCGCCAATTGCTTTTCCTGGGTTTATGTAGTTGCCAGGGAAGACAGTACTATGGTGGAGATCACCCCGAGCGTGGCGACCCGTCTCGGTAAGCCGGCCGGCGTGCCGTTTACGGTGACCCTCAGCAAAGGACAGGTCTACCAGGTTTTGGGTGCTCCTGAAAGTGCTTCGGCCAAAAGCCAGATGACCGGTACGCGGGTGCGGTCGGTTGTCAACAGCCTCGGTGTCAGCCAGCCCATTGCTGTCTTTTCGGGTAGCTCGCGCACTTCGGGCGAAATGCTTTGCGGCGGCTCGGGTGGCGGCGATAATGACATGCAGCAGGCCTTCCCCGCGCATGCCTGGGGCACCCGTTACCTGACCGCGCCTTTTTCTACCTCAACGGCCGCAAGTACCTTCCAGACAAATGTGTACAAGGTGATTACCCGCTGGCCCAATACCGTGGTGCGGCGGAATGGCGTGGTGCTCACCCCGGGCGTAGATGGCTATTATATTTTCGCCAGCAACCAGCCGGAACTCATTGAAGCGGACAAGCCGGTTATGGTTGGACAGTTCATGGGCGGTGGCAGCTGCGTTGGCAGCCTTGGCGACCCGGAAATGGTATTCCTTACAGCCCTGGACCAGGGCATTACCTCGGCCCGCTTTTTCCGCAACACCCGGGAGGGGATCTCGATCAACTATGCTACGGTGATTGTGCCTGATGCTGCGCTTGCCTCGCTGCGCATCGATGGTGGCTCCGCCTTCAACCACGTATATGATCACCCGCGCCTCGCCGGCTATAAGATTGTTGTAAAAAGCTGGACGGCGGCGCAGGCCTCCGTGCAGATCCAGTGCGATTCGGCGTTCACCGCAATCACGTACGGACTCGGCTCGGTGGAGAGCTATGGCTATAATGTGGGACTGCTGGTGCGTAACCTCGACGCCTGGCCTACTGCCCGCATACAGGGCAGCGCAGAAGGCACCGATACCGTGCAGGCCGGCGCGCCTTTCCGCTTCGTGGTGCGCTCGCCCCATCGCCTGACGGGCATCACGTGGCAACTGAGCGGCGTTTCGGGCCTTTCACCCTCCGCCGACGCTACGCTCACCAACCCCGCGGCCGTCGACTCCGTGCAGATCAATGGCCGTATGTGGTATACCTATCAAACGGCCAGTACTTATACCGCATCGGTTACCGGCAGCTATTCAGTGCCGGTGCGCTATGCCTTTCCGCTGCTGGAGCAATCCGACGGGCAGGCAACGGTTGCCTATAACTTCAGCGTCGCCGGTGTTGCCACCGCAGCGTCCAACCTTGTAGCCGATGCATCGGAGCTTACGGTTGGCCCGAACCCGGTGCGCGGTGCCCTGCAGATCCGCTACAAGGGCCGCCCCGGCGGTTTGCTTACGGCCACCCTGCTGAACAGCATGGGGCGCCCGGCAGGTCGCTCCCACACCCTTAGCGGCAACACCGCCACAATGGACGTCAGCGGGCTGCCCGCGGGTGTATATACACTGCTGCTTACCGACAGCCGGAGCGGCCGCACGCTGCAGCGGCAGGTCGTGAAGCTGTAACCCGGGATATATCCGGTGCCATCCGAAAGCACGATAAGCCGACCACAGGTAATGCCTGTCGGTCGGCTTTTTTGCATGGCATCTCGTGGTTTGCAGCGGCTTCCGCGTGCTCCCTGCAAATGGCGCATAGGCCGGCGCGAGTATGGTGTCGCGGCTTTTGCGTGGCTGGTAAGGTTCTGAATGCAAATGCCCCGACGGATTGTCAGGGCATTTGCGTTTGGTGGCCTCGCCAGGAATCGAACCTGGATCTGGAGCTTCGGAAACTCTTATACTATCCATTGTACTACGAGGCCATTGCCGCTGCGGTTTCGCCGCGGGCCGACAAAGATAGGGAAATGCGCTAATGTGCTGTGAGAATGCGGTAATGCGGTAATGGAAGGTGTAGCGTACAAGTTACCAATAGACCAATTAACCAATAGACTAATCCCCCGACTCCTACCTGATCAGGCCGTGCGCATTGGTGGCGAAGATTTTCACCGCAATGGCCAGCAGGATAACGCCGAAGAACTTACGTATGGCCAGCAGACCCGAAGGCCCCAGCAGGCGCTCGATGTGACGGAGCGACTTTAACACGATCAACACGAAAACGAGGTTGGCCAGGATGCCCAGCAGCATGGTGGTGTAGTCGTAGTTGGCCTTCAGGGAGATGATGGTAGTCAGCGTACCCGAGCCGGCAATAAGCGGAAAGGCAATGGGCACCACCGTGGCGGCGCGCGCTTCGCTTTCACCTTTGAAGAACTCTACGCCCAGTACCATTTCCAGACCCACGATGAAGATGACGATGGAGCCGCCCACGGCAAAGGATTTTACATCCAGGCCCAGCAGCCCCAGGAAGGGCTTGCCGCCATACAGGAAGCCGATCATCAGCGCACCCGAGATCAGCGTGGCACGTACCTCGTGGATGCCGCCCAGCTTATTCTTCAGCGAAATGAGCACCGGGATGGCACCCACGATGTCAATCACGGCAAAAAGGGTGAAGGTCACCGTGAGCAGCTCGTTGACGTTGATTTCCATGGAAAGGGTTTGCCACAAAGATGCGAACGAGAACGGGAGAAAACAGAAAAAGAGAAAAAGAGAACGAGATAACAAGAGAACGAGAAGTCAATACGATGAGAAAAAGGGAATGGCTTCCCCGGTGTATTTATGCATCTCGTTCTTGCTCCTCACGTTCTCTTGTTGTCTTGTTCTCGCACCGGCCGGTGCCGCTCCACGCCTCGCTTTACGTTATGCAAAAAGCGGTGGCCAAGACCCGCTCCCTTGCGGTGCAGGTGCACGGTGCAGCCGTAGTGGATCGGGAAGGCATCGAAGGAGTCGCGCAGGGGCACATCATTGATGTGGGCCAGCACACTTCGGATCACACCGCCGTGCGTCACCACGGCCACAGGGCCGCCCGCATCGGGGAGCGACTGCAGGAAGGCAATCACGCGCTCGTATAAAAGCATGTAGCTCTCGCCGCCGGGGATGCACACATGCACAAAGTCGTCCATCCAGGCCTGGAGCGGCGCGGGTTCGATATCGTCCCAGGAGCGCAGCTCCCAATGGCCGCAGCTGATCTCTTTGAGGCGGTCATCGAAGCGGATAGCATGACCGGGAAAAAGCCGCTCGGCAAGACGGCGGCAGCGTTGCAAGGGACTCGAGTAAACGGCAGCCACATGCGGCGGAAGGTGCGCGACAATCGCCGCAGCTTCTTCATCAAAGCTTTCCGTAACGCCAAGGTCGGCTTGCCCGTAGCAGGTGCCCGGCGCCACATCGGGGGTGGTATGCCGGATCAGGTAGATCTCCATAAAACCAGTATTGTCAAATAACACACCAGCTCGGTTACTTGTTGCAGGGCGCCCAGGCAGTCGCCGGTATAGCCGCCGATCCACTTTTCGTAATAACGTTTTGACCAGAACACCAGCCCCGCCACCGGCAGCAACACCAGGGCCGCTTTTAGCGGAAGCAGCAGCAGCGGTGCCGCGCCACAAAGCGCTGCCAAGCCGTAGGCTGCGGGTCCGAGTCGCTCGGAAGCGAGCGGCTTCGCCTTGCTGCCGGGCTGCAGCACGTATTGCGATACCTGGATAAGACTTACAGCCGAAAAACGGCTCAGCGAATGCCCGAGCGCCAGCACCACTACGTATTGCCAGAGGCTGTCCACTTCGGTAAACAGGTGCGTGAGCAGCAGGAATTTTAGTCCCAGTACCAGCACAAGACCCGCTACGCCAAAAGTGCCAAGGCGGCTGTCTTTCATGATCGTGAGGATCTGCTCGCGGTTCCAGCCGCCACCGAAGGCATCGCAACAGTCGGCGAAGCCGTCTTCGTGAAATGCACCCGTGAGCAGCAGCGAGGCGCCGATGGCCAGTAGCACCGCCACATCGGTGACGCCGATGAAATAAAAGATCCAGAAGACCAGGAAATGCACTGCTGCCACAATCCAGCCTGCAAGCGGGAAGTAGCGCGCCGAGGCCTGCAGGTATTCGGGCTGATGGTCGGCCCAACGGCTCACCGGGATGCGCGTGAGAAACATCAGGGCTGTAAGAAAGATGCGGAGCTCGCGTTTCATTCTTTAGCTTTTGTTGCTGACCCCCGCGCTTTCGAAGGAAGCCATTTCGTTGAGAAAAGCTGTCGCCGCCTGCAGCAGCGGGATGGCGAGCGCGGCGCCGGTGCCTTCACCCAGCCGCAGCCCCAGGTGCAGCAGCGGGCGCCCACCAAGGTAGCGCAACAGGGCTTCGTGCCCACGCTCGGCACTGCTGTGGGCAAACACACAGTTGTCAATTACAGGGCGCTCAATGCCGGCAGCTACAAGCAGGGCCGCCGTAGCAATAAACCCATCCACCACGATCACCATACCACGCTTCGCCGCTTGCAGGTAAGCTGCTGCCATCATCGCTATCTCAAAGCCACCCACCTGTTGCAGCAGTTGCGCCGCACCGCCATCGTAAGCAGCGAGCTGATGCGTCGCGGCTACTTCCTGCAACGTGCGCAGTTTGGTATGCAGCGCTTCGCCCTGTGCACCGGTGCCGGCGCCCACGCATGCTTCGAGCGGCAGTTTGGTAATGGCGTGCATCAGCAGTGCCGCGCTGGAGCTGTTGCCGATCCCCATTTCGCCAAAGCCGATGCAGTTGCAGCCCGCATTTGCGATTTGCCCCACGATGGCGCTGCCTGCAGCAAATGCATTTTGGAGCTGCGCTTCCGTCATGGCATCACCCAGGCGGTAGTCGGCGCTGCCTTCAGCAACAGGCGCATCGATAAAATCATCGTGACGCACATCGGCAAACGAAGCACGCACGCCGGCATTCACCACCCTGAGTTGAATGCCGTTGAGCCGGCAAAACACGTTGATGGCGGCGCCGCCCCGCAGGAAGTTGTGTACCATCTGCGCGGTTACCTCCATGGGGTAGGGGTTGACAAGACCCGTGGCGGCAATGCCGTGGTCGGCGGCAAATACTACGATGTGCGGTGCGCACAGGGCGGGCTTGTCGGTGCCGAGTATCGTGCCGATACGCAGGGCCAGTTCTTCCAGCATGCCGAGTGCGCCCGGCGGCTTTGTCTTGTTATCAATCTTATGGCGCAGCGCGCCCTCAGGTGAAATCATGTTGTGTAGTTAGGGAAGCAGCTCGCAGAAAGAGAAAACGGTTTCGGGACGTGCGTCGGTGAAGCAGTCGTCATTGCCACGCGGCGCGGGATAGCTTTTCTGGATAATCGCTCCGCGCTCAAAAGCGACAGGATGTAGAAATACGGGGCCGTCCCACACAAAGGTGTGAAACTCGCCGTTCTCACCGCAGGGATCCACGCCCGCCGGCAACTCGTGGAGAAAGGCATCGTCGAAGGCGCGGCCGCAGAAGGAGCGGGGCAGGAAGCTTTCATTGACGCTGACGATAACGGCGCGGAAGCCGTCGGCCACAAAGCGCTGTGCAAGCGCCGCCGTATCGCTTCCCCAGAGCGGGTAATGGCCGCGGAGACCGTCTTTTTGCAATAGTCCTTCGCGGTATTGCCGCAGGTCTTCGAGAAAGAGGTCGCCATACAGCGTGTCGGTGAACCCTTCGGCTTTAAGCGCGGCATGCGCGGCATGCAGGCTGCCTTCATAGTCGGCCATCGAAGGATTATCGGGCAGTTCTACTACACTCAGCGGCAGGCCCAGGGCGGCACACTGGCGCTCCAGCAGCATCCGCGATACGCCGTGCATGGAGATGCGGTTGTGGTGCAGGCAGGTGAGCAGCCGTTCTGATTTGATGCCTTGCTGCTGCGCGGCCTGCAGGCAAAGGGCGGAGTCTTTGCCGCCGCTCCAGTTGAGAAATGTTTTCATAATGATAAACGTTGCGCGAAATTATTTCCTTAAAAGAAGAAGCCCCCAGGTGGGGGCTTCTTCTGATTGCGGTTAGTGAATGTTATAGGTCAGCCCGGCCATGAAGTTGAAGCGGCGGGAGTTGTACCCGTACACTTCCGTGAACTGCTCGTCAGTGACGTTGCGCAGGTCGGCAAAGAGGCGGAGTGCGGGCAGGATGCGGTATTCGCCGTAGATGTCGAGCGTGCTGTAGGCCGCCATCGGGAGCGGCTCAGCGGCATAGCGGCCTTCGAGGCGCTTGCCGATGTGACGGAGCGTGGCGCTCAGGATCCACCTGCCGTCGGCATTGTAGCCGGCCGTGAGGTTGTAGCTGTGCTCGGGGCGGCGGAACAGGTTGTTATAGGTGGTGTCGCCTTTTACTACCACCGGCCAGGCATTGAGGTCTACATAGCCCAGGGTATTCACCTTGCCGGTGACCCAGGTGTAGTTGGCGTTGCCGAAGAACTTACCCCACTTACCCTGTGCTTCCAGCTCGAGGCCGTGGTCTTTCTGGCGGTTGTAGTTGAAGTAGTTGTTGGTGGCGTAGTTATAGTCAAGCCCGTTCTTCACATCGCGGTTGAAATACGTGGCGCGGAGCATCACGTCGCGGGTGGGTTGGTACTGGGCGCCGAAGTCGGCGTTGATGGAGCGCTCGGCTTTGAGCGCGGGACCACCGTACTCGCTGTTGTAGATCTGGTAGAGCGAAGGCGCCTTGAAACCCGAGGCGATGTTGACAAAGAACTTCACCTCGCGGCCGATGGTGTACGATGGGTTGAAAGAGAAGGTGAAATTGTTGCCGTACTCGGTGTGATGGTTGAGGCGTCCGCCGAGTTCGAGGTTGAAGCTACCGAGGTTTTTGAGAATCACCGAGGCGAAGGCGCTGTACTGTTCGGTGCGCGCGGAGTCCTGCCCGAGGCGGTTTTCAAGGTCGCCATAGGCGGTGCGGTAGAAGTCCGACTGGTCGGAGTTCTGCAGGCGTGCATCCACACCAGCCAGCAGGTCAATGTTCTTATTCGCTGCGATGCGGGTGTAGGCTTCACCGAAGTGAGTGCGGCCGATGAAGTTGCGCTTCGCGAATTTTACAAAGCCGGGCACCGAGGTGGAGTCATCGAGGTAAGCCCGCTCCAGCGCATTGTAGTTATAGTTCACATACAGCGTGTGCTTGCCGTATTGCCAGGTGGCGCTGGCGCCCGCGAGGTAGTTGCGCGTGGTGATGGTGTAGTCTTTGTCGTCGAGGAAGGAGCCCGCGTCGGCGTCGGCGATATAGCGGCTGTGCTGCCCGTAGAGGCGCAGGCTGACGCTGGAGGAGAGTGCCGTGGTGAGCGAGGCGTTGAGCACGTCCTGGCGGTAGCGGTCGTTGTCGAAGCCGGCGCCTTTGGCCGAGGAGTCGCGCGCGCTGGAGAAGCCGTTGGAGGCGGAGAGGCGGCTGTAGCCGATGCTGTACTGCGACTGCCCGTAGCTTCCGCTCAGGTTGCCGCTGCCTTTGAGGGTGCCGAAGGAGCCGCCGGCGAGCGTGCCGTTGAAGCGTGTGCCGTTGCTGCCTTTGCGGGTGATGATGTTGACCACACCGGCAATAGCGTCGGAGCCATAGAGGGTGGAGAGCGCACCCTTCACGATCTCCACGCGCTCAATGTTGTCGAGGGGGACGGAGTTGAGATCAAAGGCCTGGTCGATGCCCGAGGGATCGTAGGCGGGGATGCCGTCGATGAGGATAAGGGTCTTGCCTACGCCGGCGCCGCGGAGGTAAAGGTCCTGGTTGGTGCCGAGGTTGTTCTGGCTGCCCACCACGCGGAAGCCGGCCTGCACGGCGAGCACTTCCGACACGGAGCGGCCGCTGTTGCGGTCGAGCACGTCGCGGCCGATGACGGTTACTTCCTTACCGGTTTCGGCGGCGCTCTTCGGAAACTTGTTGGCGGTTACGACCACTTCATCGAGGGTCGTGGCGCTGTCGGCCGCTTGCTGGGCCAGGAGGGGACTGCTGAATGCGATTGCAGCCACCACAAATGCTTGTTTTTTCATAAACAGAAAAAAGGTTTGTGTGACTGCTTCCGGAAAAAGGGACAGAAATAAAAAGCGTGAACTTTCCATTCCTTGCTTTTCACCCGAAAGCAAAATTGGTTGTGCTGCAATGGCAGGTCTTCTGGCTTAACCCGTCGGCGCCTTCCCATGGTGCGCGGTGCACCACAGTGGCAAGTTGCCTGGCGGAGAAAGAATCTCTTAATCGGATCACAGATCTGAGATCTGGCTTCCGAGGATTTAGATCCGAGATCAGCGGTCCGAGATTCCCCTCCGGGGTTTTACAGCTACGGGGATAGCTCCTGATTCCAACAGGATTCCCTTTTAATCCCGGTTGTGAACCCCGGGAACCGTTGCGGGTGCAAATGTAGGGGAAAGGCGCAAAGGCGAAGCGCACCTGGTGCGGGGTGCATAATTTTCTTAATTCCTATCTTTCCTAAAGAAGACCGGCCGGTGCAAACCCCTTTTCGTTATTGATAATCCGGCTTAACACAAACTGAAACATGCTGAAGTTCTACAAATACGTTTTCTTCTTCGCGGCTATATGTTGGTTACTTGCCATTCTCGTTCATATAGGATCAATTGCCGGGTTTGACGTAGGTGATAAGGTTCCATTCATTTGGCTCCTGCACCTTGGGATTTTTATAGTTTGGATTCCAACGATCCTTAGCATCAGGAACAATGAAGAGGTTGCAGCATATCAAAAGCAAGAGGTAAAACGCCCACTGGGAATCTTTAAAATAATTTTCAAACGCACGCCCATCTGGTTGACCATTATTTCCGTTCTTGGCTTTTACTATGCGGTCGCTAATTTTTTCCTTTTTGCAATTTCACAACAGGGTAGCGTCGGTTTCATAAATGGCCAGCGCGCACTGCATAATCATGGCCGCATAATTAAGATTCTGTCGGAACAGGAATATCACCACTACCAGGCAAACGAGATAAGAGGCTTTTCGGGCCATTGGATAGCTTTCTACGGAATTGCAACAGCTGTATTGTTTTCGTTTATTAAGAAGGGCAGGACTGGAGAAAGTCCCAATATGCAGGACAATGTTCCGAACTGGCATGGCGCTTAAACGAAGCTGCCGCAAACCGGGGCTTTTGTACTAGGCCGCATTCTGCGGTTGTGATATTTTTTAGTTCGCCCGGCCAGCGCAAAGTCTTTCCGCTATACACCACCGCAACCGGGTGTTCGATAATCCGTAGCAAGCGAATTCGGTCACTTGACTTTTCAAAAAAAAACAGATCTTCTTGATATGTATAGAACGCTCTATGACATAAGAACAGAAGGTATGCCCACTTCCTTGCGCTTGTTCTTCCTGATAGGAGTAGCGGCAGTCCTTATTGGCGGTTTGTTGCTCGTTTCGTGGAAAGGCGGGCGTCGTCTGCCAGTAAAAGAAGCGAGGCTTCTTTTAGTTGGGTCAGCATTTGCACTATTTGGCTCCTTATTCTTAGTGCTTTCTGTTGGTTCTATGATTTTTTCAGGACCCCGGGCCGATAAAATTTTTGCACAGAAGCTGTTTCGGGTGGTTGAAGGCTTTCCTTTGAATTATCATCCAATGCCTAAGGAAGGTCATGACGAGGAAAAATTCGAAATTCAGGGCATTTCGTTTCATTACAGTGATTATGACACCCGCTTTGGTTACGATAATGCCGCATCCCACGGCGGAGTTATTCACCCAGGCAATTACTACAGAATTACCTACTATCCTGATCAGGATTCACTGGAAGCGGGCGGGCCTGCCATCCTGAAAATTGAGATTAAGGACTCCGTTTCAGTCAGGCCGAAATGAGTTATGCTCATTCATCGCATTCAATCCGTTCACAGGTTTGTGCTGATCACCGGAGAGAAAACCTGGTGCCGCGAGTTTTCAACCGAAACGCTGGCAACGATGCATAAAGAAGCCCGGCGTTGTAAACCGCGCTCACTGTCTTTTTGATCTTATTTTACTTTTCTCTGTGCGATCGCTTTCTTCTGTGCTGCACTTTTCTTTTGAGTAGGCTTATTCTTCCTGGATTTAGTTGTCTTTTTCGACATACAATAAAATTTGAGGTTAATGAATCATTTACTTATGGCTGTAGCGTTTTTCTTTCCTTTCTTCCAGGTCGCCCGTTGAGGAGCGGCAACTGTACAGGCCGGCGAAAAGTTCATAAAGATAGGCCTATAAGAATAAATACGATACCAGGTAAAGGTTTGCAGGCCGGGTAGGTCGTCCTTCTGACGTTGCCCGGTTAGAGCATACCGGGGGGCTTTTGGTATTGACCAGGTCTGACAGCGCACCATATGAACTGTTGCACTAGCCTGCTTTTCCAGATTCCCTGTCTGTCCTAAATTTCACCGGCCAGCGCAAGGCTCTTGCTGCTGGCGGTAAGAGCACGTCTTGCCAAAACGATCCAGATTCCGGTTTTTTCATTGATGACGCGACACCATCGGAACCGTGACCGCCACCTGCGTGCCCTTCCCTGGCGAGGAGGCGATATCGAGCGAGCCGTTCATTAGCTCACTTCTTCGCCTGATATTCTCCAACCCGATCCCGATCTTTTTCGAGTTAACATCGAAGCCGACTCCGTGATCGGCAATGCCAAGAATGATAGCATTCCAATCAGTCTTAATACTTATTTCAACCTCCGAAGTTTTGGCGTGCTTGATAATATTGGTCAATTGTTCCTGGATAATCCTGTAGAAACCCAACTGAACTTTTTCATCCAAAAGAAGTTCGGGGTCGATAGAAGTTTTTACGTTCAACCGGCCATTTACATTCATACTCCTGATTAAGAAGTCGATCTTTTCAGCTAATGGAAAGGCGGGTTCAACAGAAGGCGCAAGCTGTTGCGACAGTCGTCTTAGTTCCTGGATGGCCTCTGATAAATACGCTATCAGCTTTTGGGTCACCTCCTGGGAGGTTCCCTCCGTGTGAATACTTTGCAAAAAGCCGACATTTAATGAAGCCGCCGTAAGAATTTGCTGCACGTTGTCGTGCAGTTCCATAGCTAACTGGTAGCGCTCCTCTTCCTGTGCGTTCACTACAGCTTCGTTCATTCGTTTGTTGCCATGCCAATGTTCAATAATCGCCCCGATTATCTTCCCTAAGACCCTGATCAATCTTTCTTCTTCATAAAGAAATACTTCGCCCCCATCAACGGGTGCCTCGTGCAGGTAACATACTTCCAGATAGCCATAGAACTCATTGGCACTCTTTATCTCCGATCGCAGGCACCATTCTGTTTCCCTGAAGTTGTCGGTGGCGAAGACGGCTCCGTTCTCCAATGTAATCCGCACTTCTGTTATGTAGGGGAATTGCCAGCCCTCCCGAATGGGCTGTAAACAGCGCTGCAGGCTTGTATGAATGTCCTGGTTTTGAAAACAAAGCTCAATCACATTCAATATGGCCAGCTGCTCCTTTACCCGTTCATTTAAATCATGTTTCAGTTTCCGGGTGATTTCAGTGGAGCCCAATGTCCATATATAGAAAATTTCATTCTCGACTTGAAAAGACGCTACGGAAATATCCTTGTAGGTGGCAATCCCTCCCTTATTGTTCGCTCCATAGTCAGGGTGGATTCTATACACTTCCAGAAAATCCTCGAATGAATGATAGGATTGATCCTGGAAGTAGTTCTTAAAAACCGATTGATCAATAAAATCAAAGAAGCTCAGTCCTGTCAGCGGTGTCGGCCGGTTGTCCAGTAAGGCATCGACCTGCTCGTTTGCAAGTTTGATTGTCCCTTTCCGGTCCGTGATAATCAAAGGAACCGGGGCTGCGTTAAAGAGCTTTTCATACATTGATTCCAGCATCATTGCAATTTAAGAATTGCCGTGGGTTTGGGCAATGCGGCCATCGTCCTGATGTGTTTCATCCGTTCCGGGATTCACCATCGTTGGGCATCTGCAATGTTCACCGGGCATTATTTCAATTCCATCAGTTTACGGGTGGCAGTTTTTTTTGATAACGGACAGCGGTCGCCCGATAGGATTGACGTCCTTAGTTTCATTTCGAAGTGAAAAGGCGACAGCTTTATTCGTTGCGTACTGCCGGGCCGGCTGGGCTGCGTAACGGCGGGCTATTGTGGGCACGGATGACTGTTGGCAGCGGTGCTGTTCCGTTTTATTTTCAGCTCAGCGCAGGGGGCGGCCGGAAAGAACGTTTATCTTTAAAGAGATCTTTAATCCGCCCCGTTGAACAAAACGGCCGTGCCCGGAAACGCTTGTTGTGGCTTGTATTTTTTTAACCTTAAATCAATAGAGCTATGCGCACGCTATTAAAGGTCACTATGGACACCAACGCCGGTAACGCCGCGCTCGCCGACGGTTCGCTGCAACGGATCATCGAGCAGACAATCGATCGCCTGAATCCCGAGTGTGCCTTCTTCTACCCCGACCATGGCTATCGCGCCTGCTTCATGGTCTTCGATCTGAAAGATGCTTCTGATATCCCTTCCATCGCCGAGCCGCTGTTTACCAAACTGGGGGCCCAGGTGGATTTCTGCCCCGTGATGAACCGGGATGACCTGCAAAAAGGGCTGAAGGCCGCTTACAGCTCGCGGCTGGAAACCGCCTCATTATAACCGTCCAACGTTCCATCAAGAGGGCCGCGCTCCACCCGGGCGCGGCCCTTCTTTTATCGTCTTCTGTTGTACGATAAGGTTTGTCGCGAAGCGGCAACGCCAAAGCGGCGTCGCCTTCCGGCACCGGCCTGCAAAAGCCGAGGCCTTACAGGGACGCTTCAAGGCGGAGCAGGTCTTCCATCGAGTCTTTCAGCTGTCCCGACGCGTCGTCAAAGAGGTCGTCTTTTGCCTTCTTGGAATGCTTGGCGTGATTGGATTCCTTGATCGTCCTTCGGATCGGGTCGAGCGCTTCGAAGTAGCCGGCGATCACCGGCTCCAGCTGCGGGTTGGACTCGAGCTGCCGCAGGACGTCTTCGTATTCGTCCACGATGCTGTTGATCTCTTTTACGTTGTCGGCATTATGCCGGCGCGGCACCCGCTCGAGGAGGTCGCGCACCTTCTGGAAACTTTCGTTCATGGGTGATGATTGAAGTGCTATAAAGCTACGGCGCGCCCGCTGCGGAAGTTCGCCTTTGATCTGGCATATCGCGGCAGCCTTCACCAGTGCAATAAAAAGGCCGGCACTGGTGGTGCCGGCCTTTTTGTCTTTATCGGGTTTGCTTATTCTTTTACGAGGCGGATGGTCTGCCCGCTGTTGTCGTCGAAGCGGATGCCGAGGTAGTACACACCGGCCGCCAGCGGGGCTGTGGGCAGGGTGAGCGTCTGGCTGCCGGCGCCGAGGGCCTGGCTGCTGCTCCATACGATGCGGCCGCTGCCGTCGTGCAGGGTGAGCGCCGCGCGGGTGGCCGCGGGCACCTGCAACTGCAGGCTGGCGTTGCCACGCACCGGGTTGGCAGCGAGGCGGATGCTTCCGTTACCTGCATCGTCGTTGAGGCGTATCCCGTTCGTGTAGGTGTAGCGGCCGTCGAGGTCCACCTGGCGGATGCGGTAGTAGTGCGTGCCCTGCACGCCGTTGTTGCTGTAGCTATAGTTGCGCAGCGTGCTGCTGTAGCCCGCCGCGGCCACCGTGCCGATAACGCGGAAGCTGCGCCCGTCGCTGCTCTCTTCGATCTCGAAGCGATCGCTGTTGCTTTCGGAGGCCGTGCTCCAGCTAAGCGCGTCGTTGCCGCCGCGGCGCTGGCCGGTGAAAGAAATAAAGGTGACGGGGAGCACCGCGTTGTTCATCCGCACCGAGAAGGGCGAAAAGGAAGTGAAGCCCGTACGGGTTACTGAATAGGGGTCGGTGCCCGAGGCGCTGAGGCCTGCGCTGCCATACTCCCAGGCGCCTCCGGTATAGTGGGCGAGGCGGCAGGTGCTGCGCGAGAAGTTGGGCAGCTCGAGGGAGGCAGGCCACTGGAGCGTTACGGCGGCGTTGGAGCCGCCAGCCACTTTTTCGTCGATGATCCAGCTGGCATTGACTGCGTAGTTGGTCAGCGCCGTGCCGGTTTCGCCGTTGTTGTAAGTGGATCCCAGCACCCGCACGCTGATGGAGTCGGCCGTGGAGCCGGCGGCAAAGGCTACCGTGGCCGGGATATAGCTGGACGCGGTACCCACCGGGAAGAACTTGCTGGCGCTGGCCGCGAGCGGCTGGCGCAGCACACCGCTGCCGATGGCTACGATATACTTCGCGGCACTATAGTTGGTGATGCTGCCGGGAAGGATGTCGTTGCTGCCCAGTACCAGCTTGCCGGCGGTGAAGTCGAGTACGCCGTTCACTTTCACCAGCGTGCCGAGGCTGACGTTGCTCACGTTGTTGATGGTAATGTTGTTGAAGGCATCCGTGGCGGATACCGTCTGCGGGCCGGCGCCGTTGAAGGCGATGGTGCCGGTGCCCGGTGTGAAGGTGCCGCCGGTCTGCGTCCAGTTGCCGCCCACAAGGTGGGTGAAGTTGCCCGCCGTGAAGGTGCCTGCTGAGAGCAGCACATTCTTCTGGATGGTAAGCGCGGCGCTGGTGGTTTTGGTGCCGGCGTTGATCTCGAGGTTGCCGTAAATGGCCGTCGGCGTAAGTGCCTGCGTGCCGCTGCCGTAGTACTCGACGGTGCTGAGACTGTCGAGAGCAAATACATCGTAGCCGGGCAACGCGTTGGTGCCGCCGATGCGAAGGCGTGCATTGTCGGAGATCGACAGCACGTTGTTTGGCGCGTTCGAGGCGTCGGGGGTGATGGTGTTGGCGCTGAGGTCGAGCGTGCCAGCCGAGATGGTCACCGATTGTGAGCCGGTGATGGGCTTCAGCAGGCTGACGGTGGCATTGGTCTTGGCTACTTCGAAGTCGATAAGAGCCAGCGTCGCCGGTGTGCCGGTAAGGTTGGCGGCCGTGCTGCCGGTCATCACAAAGGAGGCGGTGTTGGCGTCGATGGTACCGTTCATATTCATGTGGCGGCTCACGTTGAATTCGGAGCTGATCACGAGCGCCGTGCCGGTGTTGACCGTAACGTCGTAGAAGGTGGTGTTGGGGCTGCCCACGATCTGGGGCGCCGAACCGTTGAAGATGAAGTGGGAGGTGCCGGGGTTGATGCGGCCGTTGCTTTCCAGGTCGCCGCTGAGCGTGTAGGTGTTGGCGCCTGCGTTGAACACCGCCGTGTCGGCCACGGTAAACGTGCCCAGCACGGTCGACCAGTTGGCGGAGGGGCTGACGCCGTTGGAGTTGCCGATAGATACGTTGGTCAGCTTCGTGGGCGTGCCGTTCACCGTGAGGGCGCCGGTGCCGCTGAAGGTAACGGTGCCGTCGCTGCTGAAGGTGTTGCCGGTAGTATTGGCGCCGAGGCTGACGGTAGCGCTGCTGCGGGGCGCGAACACGAGGCCGCCGGTGCTCGTCACCACACCGTTGTTGGTGAAGTTACCCAGGATCGTATGCGTGGAGGCGCCGCCGTTGAAGGTGGCTCCGGAGCCGATGTTGAGTGCCACTACAACGAGCCAGTTAACGCTCGGTGAGATGCCTGCAGTGTTGTTGATGTTGAGCGTGGCATAGGTGGGCGTGGTGGTGGAGTTGAGTACCGGCGCTACCGAGCCGTTGAAGTTGATGATGCCGGTGGAGGTGGAGTTGATGGCATTCAGCAGCTGGATCGTCTGCACCTGCGTGCCCATGAAGGTGGTGGTGCCGGAGCTGGTAAGCGAGCCGCTGTTGGTGAGGTTGCCGTAAAGCACGGCGGTGCCGCCGCCCGCGTCATAGGAGCCGCCGGATACAATGGTAAGTGAACCGTTATAGGTGATGTTGGTATTGTTGATGACACTGTAGGAGCCGTATACAGTGAGCTTGTTGAAGGTGGTGGTGCCGGTGATGGTCTTGCCGGTGCCGGTGGCCAGCACGGCGCCCGTGGAAGGCGTGAAGGTGCCGTTGTTTACCCAGTTGCCGGCGATGGTGAGGTTATGCTGGTAGCCGTCGAGGTTGGCGCCGCTGTTGATGGTGAGGTCGCCGCCGACGGTGGCGGGCGCCGCCAGCGTTTTAACGCCACCGTTGCTCATTACGAGGTGACCATAGGTGATGCCGCCCACGTTCTGGGCGATCGTACCGTTGTAGGTTGTGGTGCTCGTTGCACCGAAGGTGTAGTAGGTATAGTTCGCCGGGAAGATGCTTCCGCCTACGAGCAGCGACGCGCCGTTATCGAGCTGGAAGGTGCCGCCGATGGTGTTTCGGTTGGCGGTAAAGGAGCCCAGGTTTACCGTACCGGCATTGATGATAAAGTCGCTGTTGAGCGTGATGTTGCCGGTGAGCGTCAGGGTGCCGGAGCTTTTGTTGACGATGATCTTGTTGAACGCTGTCGCCGAAAGGTTTTGTGCCCCCGTGCCGTTAAAGGTGGCGGCGCCGCCGTTGGGGAGGTAGGTGCCGTTGTTGTTCCAGTTGCCGCCCACGGTGATGGTGGTGCGGTTGGTGGCGAAGGCACCGGCGTCGATGGTGACGTCGCCCGCGATGACGGTAGGACCGGAGAAGTCGAAGGTGCCGCTTTTTACGCTCAGGTTGCCCGATACGGTGGTAGTGGCCAGCGGGTTGGTGGTAGCCGTGGCTGCCGTTTTGTCGATCACCAGCTGGTTGTACGTAACACCGCCTACCGACTGGAAGTTGCCACCGTTGTACGTCACCGTGCCGCTGCCCGCGGAGAAGGTGCCGCTGGTATAGGTGAAGTCGCCGCCGATCTTGAGGTTGCCCGCGCCGCTGAAGGTTACGTTGGCGCCGCCGCTTTGTGTGAGCGAGCCGGTGAGGGCCACGGTGCCCGTGCCGATATTGAGGTTGATGGCATGGCCGCTGGTGCCGTCGCTGAGTACAAGGCCGCCGTTCACCGTCAGGTTCTGCCCGCCGGTGTTGATGCTGTGTGTGGCGTTGGCGGACCAGGTGCCGCTGATATTACCCTGCGTGGTGAGCGAGCCGCCCGTGCCGAGGGTGAGCGTGGCCGATTGTGCGCTGCCGAACTGGATGCTTTTGGCCACCGCCGCATTGGTAACCAGGGGGTGATTGCTGCCATAGGCTACGGTGCCGATCTGCACGATGTCGTTGGCGGTGGGAACGGCATTGCCACCACCGGAGGAGCTCCAGTTGCCGGCTGTATTCCAGTCGTTGGTGCCGGCGGCCGCGGTCCAGGTGAGGATGGTAGACGTGGTGGAGAGTGTCCAGGTGCCGGCCACTTCGGGCGTGGCAACGGTCTGCTCGGCGTAGTTGCTCGTCGTATTGTTTCCCGAAGCGCCTTTGTCGGTCCAGCTGCTGCCGTTATAGCGATACAGTTTCAGGAGGCTTTCGTCGTTGCCGTTCTTTTCCGCGTCTTCATAATGCAGCCGCAGCAGGGCGGAAGTATAAGTGCCCGCGGCCAGCGAGATGGTATAGGAACGGTTGATCGCCGCACCGTTGGGAAAAGAGGAAACGGAGCCCTGGTTCACCACCACCGTTACACCCGTGATGCCGGAAGCACCGGTAAAGTTGATGTAGTTGTCGGGGCCTTCGAAGGCATAATTGGTGCCCGGATTAAAAGCATGATTGCGCTCGATGGTGCCGTAGATCAGGCCGCTGCCGGTGCGTGCCGAGGTGATGGTGACCTTGCTGGTGCCGGTGCGCAGGATGCCGTTGGTCATGTTCAGCGTCGGGGTCGTGACGTTGTTCGACAGGAACACCGAGTTGGTGTTGCTGCTTTTGTTGATGGTGAGTGTCGCGAAGGTGGTGGCGCCGGTAATGGTGGCATCATTCGCACCCGCGAACGCGATGGTGCTCGTGCCTGCGTTGAAAGTGCCGTTATTGTTCCAGTTGCCTTTTATCGAATCGGTGAATGTACCCGCTGCGAAGGTAGTGCCCGAGGCGATCGTAAGGTCAGTTTTGGTGATGAACGCTCCGGAAGCGGTCTTGGTGTTGCCGCCCGACAGCACGAGGTTGTCGTAGGTGACGCCGGTCACGTTCTGAGCACCGGTGCTGTTATAGGTAACCGTAGTCGGCGTGGTGGTGGTGGCGTTGAAGGTGGCGCCTGCCGGAACCGACAGGGCACCGCCGATACCCAGCGACGAGTTGGCCGCCAGCTGGAGCGAGGAGGTGCTGCCGAGCGTTACATTGAACAGGCTGGTGCTGCCGTTGAACAGCGTGGTGCCGCTGAAGGTGGCCGTGCCGGCGCTTGCGCTGAGGCTGCCGGTAACCTCGAGCGTGTTGGTAATGGTGAAATTGCTGGCAGTGCTGAGGCTGCCGGTGGCCGAGAGCGTGGCAAAGGAAATCGCACCGCTACCCGAGATCGTTTTGCCGGCGCCGTTCATGACCAGGATACCCGAGGTGGTAAGGCCGCCGCTCACCGCGAGGTTGCCGGCCAGTGTCATAGCGCCGGCGGTAGTGCCGGTGCCATTCACGGTAAGGTTGTTCAGTGTAAGACCCGTACCCGAGATGGACTTGCCGGTTCCGGTCATGACAATGGTGCCGCCGGTGTGCGTAAACACACCCGAGCCGCTTGTGCTCAGGTTGCCCGCCACGTTGATGGTTGCCACCGCGGTGTTGGTGCCGGAAGCGAGGATCGCCAGGTTGTTGAAGTTGAACACACCGCTGCCGCTTACCGTGGCACCCGCTCCCGCGAGGTTGAACGTGCCGGCGCCGCCGTTGATGGTGCCGTCGTTAACGAGGTTGTTGCCTGTTTGTAAGGTATAGGTGGAGGCGGAGGCATAGCCCGCGAGCGTGGTGCCGGCAGAGAGGGTCGTGAGGCCGGAGACGGTGAAGTTGGCCGCGCTTTGCTGGGCGGTTACCGAGCCGTTCAGGGTGAGGGCGCCGGCCACTGTGGTGGCGCTTGCCGGCAGCGTTTTAATGCCGCTGCCCGACAGAATCAGGTTGCCGTAGGAGAGGTTGCCATAGGTAGCGCCGCCGGCAACGGTCTGGTTGCCTGCCGCATTGTATTCTACGGTGCTGGTGAGGGCAAGGGAATAGGTAAGGAAGTTGAGCGGGAAATTAGATGTGCCGCCTGCTTTGAGGGTAGCCCCGTTAGAGACGGAAAAGGTGCCGGCGCCCGAAGCATTCCGGTTGAGTGTATTGACGCCGAGGTCGAGTGTGCCGGCGGTGACGTAAACGCTGCCGTAGGAGGAGCTGGCCGAGGATATCGTGGTACTGGCAGCCAGGGTTTTGGTGCCCGACCCGCTGATGCGGAGGATGGAATAGCTGAGGGCAGCCACATTCTGGCTGGCGCTGGCGCTGTAGTCTACGGTGCTGCCGGCGGCAAGCGTAACGGTGCCGGCGTAATTGTCGCCAAAGTTGGCGGCGTTCACCTTCAGGATGCCGGTCGATTTAAGCGCCAGTGTCGTGGGTGTGGGCTGCTGCGCCGTGCCGATGGTTACGCCGGCGGCAGGGTTGAGTGTGCCCGAAACGGAAAAGGTGTTGGTGGGTGCGAAGTTGCTGTTCACGGTCACCACGCTGTTGGCGTTGACAGTGATCTTGCGGAAGGTGCTGGCTACCGTGGTGAAGGTCTGCGCCGTGCCCGCAAAAATGATGTTCGCCGAGGTGCTGGTAGGTGTGTAGGTGCCGTTGATGGTGACGTTGCCGGTAACCGAGATGGATACCTTACCCTGGCTGATCACGCCGGCGCCGCCGCCGGCCGCGTTGTTAACAAGAAGGTTGCCCGAGATAGTCAGGTTGCGCGACAGCGTCAGCGTGCAGGGCTTGGCGCCGCCGAGTGTGAGGCCGGCGCAGGCCGCCGTGGTGCTGATCTTGGGCTGAAAGCTCCCGGTGAAGTTGGCGTCGCCGAGGATAGCGGCCTTGGTAGAGGAGGGAACGCCGTTAGTCCAGTTGGCGGAATTCGACCAGCTGGTGCTTGCGGTGCCTTTCCAGCTGGTTTGGCCGAAGGCGGAAACGAGGGCGAGGCAGAAGCCGGCAAGCAATAAGACTTTTTTCATAAGGGCAGTTTCGATGTTGAGGCGCTTTCGCATAAAGAATCGGGTGTAAAACTATTTCGGCCCGGAACGGTCTTAGCTGTAAATCGGTGAAAGCACTTATTCTGTCCCTAAACTACCCGAAAATGGCTATGGGAATACCGCGCATCCCGTCAGTTTACGCCGCAATGCCTATTTTAGACGGACGAGTCCATTTATATTATGTCGCAGCCCCGTGCCACCATCCGTCTCTTCGACTTTACCATGATCGTGATCTCGCTGGTGATCGGCATGGGCATTTTCCGGACGCCCGTCAACGTCGCCCGCGACGCGCCTTCGGTGGGCGCTTTTTTCCTGGTATGGGTCGCCGGCGGGCTTGTGGCGCTTTTCGGGGCGCTCACCTACGCCGAGATCGGATCGCGGCTCCCGGTGACGGGTGGCTACTATAAGGTGTTTTCCTACGCCTACCACCCGTCAATCGCCTTCGCCATCAACTGTGTCATCCTGGTTTCCAATGCCGCTTCGCTGGCCGGCGTGGCCCTCATCGGCGGCGAATACATTTCAGCGGTGCTCCTGCCGCTGTTTTTCGGCCCGGGTTACGTGGCGCCGGCGGGCACCGTCAAGGGCCTGCAGATGGGCGTGGCTTTCGGGGCCATCGCGCTCTTTTATGGTATCAACCTGCTGGGCCTCAAGCTGAGCGCGCGTACGCAAAGCGCGCTGATGATCATCAAGATCGTGCTCATCCTGCTGCTCATCACGCCGCTCTTTCTCGGTGGCCCGCCCCCGGGGCCGGCTACGGCGGCGGTGCGGCAGGTGCTGAGTCCCACCATGAACGATTACCTGCTGGCATTCGGCTCCGGCCTCGTAGCGGTGTCGTTTACCTATGGCGGCTACCAGCAAACCATCAACTTCGGCGCGGAGGTGCGCCACCCGGCGCGCAACCTGCCCCGCGGCATATTTATCGGCATCTTCACCATCATCGCCCTTTACCTCGCCATCAACTATGCCTACGTGCATGTGATCGGCTTCGACAACCTGAAGTCGATGGCGCGGATGGAGCAAAGTCCCAATATCGCCGCCATCATGGCGGCCCGCGTCTTCGGGCCGCAGGCGGAGCGGATCCTGTCGGGATTCCTGTTCCTGAGCGTGCTGGCCTACGTCAATGCGCTGCTGCTGAGCAACCCCCGCGTCATGTATGCCATGGCCGAAGACGGCATCCTGCCGGCGGCCTTCCTGCGCCGCCACCCGCGGACCGGTGTACTTACGGTTCCGCTTACTATCTTTGCCGCTCTTTGCATGGTCATCGTGTTCTGGGCGGAAGAGTTTGACAAGACCCTGAGCTTTTCCATCTTTCTCGATTGCTTTGGAATGATCCTTTCGGCCGGTTCCATTTTTCTCCTTCGGCCGCGCACCCAACACCTCAACGAAACAGGCATTTTTAAAATGAAGTGGTATCCGCTGCAACCGGTCCTGTTCATTTTAGCGTATACATTCGTAGCCATCAGCCTGCTGGTGCAGCAAACGGATGTAGCGGTGAAAGGACTGGGCGTTTTGTGTGGCTTTATCCTGCTTTATTTCCTGTTATTGAAAAAAAACCGTCGCACGGATGACCGAAGAACTGAATCAGCCCCAACAACAGCCTGAGCCCAGGCGCCGCCGCCATTCCTCCCGCAGCCGCCATTCGGGGCGGTCGGGGAGCTCGGGCCGCCGTCGCTCTTCTTCCTCCCGCTCCAGCTCCAAAAGCAAGATCACATTCGGACAGGTCCTGCTGCTGGTCTGGAGCGTGGTATCGATGTTCGCGTTTATCTACCTGCTGGAAGACGAGCAGCAGGCCCCGCTTGGCATCGCCGTTTTGCTGGGCCTGGCCACCCTCGTCGGGCTGCTCCTCTTCTTCCGTACCATCCCAAAGAAAAAATAAACCATGGACCTGTCGCAGATCCTCAACGAGCTGGGCGAGGAGCGCTCCGGGTATTTCAATGCCGTGGCGCCGCCGATCGTGCAAACGAGCAACTTCGCTTTCGATACCGTGGAAGACCTGCGCCGAGCCTTTGCCGACGAGATGGGCAGCTATATCTACTCGCGCGGCCTCAACCCCACCACCGACATTCTCCGCCGCAAGCTCGCCGCCCTCGACGGCGCCGGAGATGCGCTTGTCTTCGCAAACGGCGCCGCGGCCATCTACGCAGGCGTGGTGCCGCATGTAAAGGCAGGCGACCACGTCATCTCCGTGCGCAGCCCCTACTCCTGGGCACAGCGCACCTTCGACCAGATTCTGCCGCGCTGGAATATCAGCACCACCTATGTTGATGGTACCGACATCCGCCAGTTCGAGGAGGCGCTCCGGCCCAACACGAGCTTTATCTACCTCGAGTCGCCCAACTCCTGGAATTTCGCCATCCAGCCACTCGCCGAAGTAGCCGCGCTGGCGCGGAGCCGCGGCATCGTCACCCTGATCGACAACAGTTACTGCACCCCGCTGCACCAGCGCCCCCACGAGCTGGGCATCGACCTGTGCATGCAAACGGCCACCAAGTATATCGGTGGTCACAGCGATACCCTCGGCGGCGTGCTCACCGGTACCCCGGAACGCATCCGCCGCATCTTTGAGCTCGACTACCTGGCCGTCGGCTCGGGCATCGCGCCCTTTAACGCCTGGCTGCTGCTCCGTGGCCTCCGCACCCTGCCGGCACGCCTCGAGCGCATTGCCCGCACGGCGCAGGAGGTGATCGCCTGGCTGAAGCAACACCCGAAAGTGGCGCGGGTGCTCTATCCCCTCGACCCCGGCTTCCCGCAATACGAGCTTGCCCGCACACAAATGAGCGGTGCCGGCGGCCTGTTTACGATCACGCTGAAAGGCGGCAACCCCGAGCGCATCACCCGTTTTTGCGAAGCGCTGCAGCATTTCCTGATGGCTGTGAGCTGGGGCGGCTACGAGTCGCTGGTGCTGCCCAAATGCGCCGGCATCGATCCTGCCGCCTTCGATCCTGCCAACGAAGAACACCAGTACATCCGCCTCTACTGCGGGCTTGAGGATGCGGCCTACCTGATCAAGGACCTGGAGCAGGCACTTGAAAGGTTTTAAGGTTTTGGGGTTGGTTTCGCAATCCATCTAACCCTAACCTCAGAACCATAGAACCTCGGAACCCCAGAACCTCCAAAACGCCTATTTTTACGCTTATGAAAAGACCGATGAGCTGCCTGTTGGCGCTCCTGCTGGTGCTGTCGGCAGGTGCCCAGGAGAAATGGGACCTGCGCCGCTGCGTGGATTATGCGCTGGCGAATAATATTTCCGTAAAGCAGCAGGATGTTCAGGCGCGGCTCGCACGTCTTACTTACGACCAGGCGAAGCTCTCCCAGTATCCCAGCCTGAACCTTCAGAGCAATCTCGGCTACAACTTCGGGCGAAGCATCAACATCGCCACCAACCAGTTCACCGACGTTTCGTTTTTTTCAAACAACATTTCCCTGCAGACCGATGTCGAAGTGTTCAACTTCTTTTCGAAACGCAACGGTATTGCTTCTTATCGCTACGACTCGGAGGCCTACGCGGCGCTTACCGAGAAAGTGAAGAACGACGTCGCGCTCAATGTGGCACTGGCGTACCTGCAGGTGTTGCTGGCGCGCCAGCAGGTAGGCATCCTGCGCCTGAAGCAGGCCCAGTCGGAAGCGCAGTTGTCGGCAACGCGCAAGCAGGTGGATGCCGGCGTGCTTCCCGAGTTCAATGCCCTGCAGGTGGAAGCCCAGGTGGCGCGCGACAGCGCCAACGTGGTGAACCAGAAGACCGCCGAGATACAGGCGCTTTTCAGCCTGAAAGCCCTGCTGGCCCTCGACGCAGCCCAGCCCTTTGATGTGGCTACGCCGCCCGTTGAGCTCATCCCCGTGGAGCCGATCGGCAACCTGCAGCCGCAGCTTGTGTATGAGTCGGCGCTGCAAAACCTGCCCCAGCAGCGCTACAACCACCTGCGCATCCAGGCCGGCCGCTACGCGGTGGCAGCAGCCCGCGGCGCGATGTATCCCCGCCTTTCCTTCGGCGCCGGGCTGCAAACCCGCTACTCGAGCGCCCAGCAGCAGGCCGACTTCCTCGGCGATTCCTCGAAGACAATCGTGCCCATCGGCTTTGTGCAGACAACCAACCAGGCCGTACTCCGCGAGGTGACGCAACCCAATTTCAGCTCACCTTACACGCCCGGGTATTTCTCCCAGTTCAATAACAATATGAGCCGCTTCGTGGGCTTCACGGTAACGGTTCCGATCTTCAACGGTGGCCAGCAGCGTACCGCCTGGAAGCGGGCGCAGCTGAACCTGCAGACCTCCACGCTGGCGCAGCAGGCCGACAGCCTGACGCTGAAGCAGGACATTTACAAGGCACACGCCGATGCGCTTAATGCACAGGAGAAATTCAATGCCGCCAATAAGGCGCTTGAGATGAACCAGCGCGCGCTCGACCTCGCCTCGAAGCGTTACAATATAGGCCTGCTTTCCACGCTCGAGCTTTTGCTGGCGCAGACCAGCCTCACCACCTCCCAACTGGAACGCGCCTCGGCGCAGTTCGAATACGTGTTCCGGATGAAGCTGCTCGAATTCTACAAAGGACAGGGCCTCAAATTATGATGTACGATGTCTGATGTCAGATATCCGAATTAATACGAACCAAACCATGGTACAAACGAACGTAACAACTACGACCACGACTACCCGCAAAAAGAACAGCACCCTGAAGTGGCTGCTGATCGGCAGCGGCGTGCTGCTGCTCATCATCGTGCTGGCCAAGGTGGCCGGCGGCAACAAGGAAGAGGGGACACGCGTGGCGGTGGAGAAGACCGTTACCCGCAACATCACCGAGACGGTGAATGCGAGCGGCAAGATCTATCCCGAGGTGGAGGTAAAGGTGAGCCCCGATATTTCGGGTGAGATCACCGAGCTCAATGTGCAAGAGGGCGACAGCGTCGTGCGCGGCCAGGTGCTGGCCCGCATCTTCGCGGATATCTACTCTGCCCAGCGCGACCAGGCAGCGGCGCAGGTAGCACAGTCGCAGGCGCAGGTGGCGAATAGCTCCGCGGCCATCGCGGCGCAAAAGGCGCAGCTCGATCTCGATCGCGCCAACTACAACCGCAATAAGCAATTGTATGACGAAAAAGTGATCTCGAAATCGGAGCTGGAGCAGTTTGAGACGAAGCTTCGCTCTTCCGAGTCGCAATACAATGCCGCGCTGCAGGGCATCCGCGCCGGCCAGGCCGGGGTGCAGGGATCGCGCACGCAGCTGTCCATGGCCAACAAAAACCTGAACCGCGCCACCATCGTGGCCCCGATGAGCGGCATTGTATCGCAGCTCAATGTAAAAAAGGGCGAGCGCGTGGTGGGAACGGCGCAGATGGCCGGTACCGAAATGCTGCGCGTAGCCAATATGCATTCGCTCGAGGTACGCGTGGATGTGGGCGAGAACGACGTGGTAAAAGTGCATAATGGTGATTCGGCCGATGTGATGGTAGATGCCTACAATACCCGCAAATTCCACGGCATCGTTACCCAGATTGCCGCTTCCACCAACAAGACCGGCGGCGCAGCCGCGGGCGCCACCAACGACGTCACGAACTACGAAGTGCACATCCGCCTTGATCCCGCTTCTTATGCCGACCTGCTGGACCCGGCACGCCCGCGCGCCTTCCCGTTCCGCCCCGGTATGAATGCCTCGGCCGATATCAAGACGCGCCGCCGCAGCAACGTGCTGGCCGTGCCCATCACCGCTGTGGCCGCCCGTGTTAAAGGCAGCGACAAAAACCTCGACGACAAGAAGAAAGAAAACAAAAAGGAAGAAGACGCAGGCATCGACCAGGTCGAGGCACCGGCAAGCTCCGATGAAGTGGAGGAAGTTGTGTTTGTGGTAAAGGCCGACAAGACCGTGGAAAAGCGCGTGGTGAAAACCGGTATCCAGGATATCAACTACATTGAAGTACTCAGCGGCCTCAAGGCCGGCGAGCAGGTGGTGACGGCGCCTTTCAACGCCATCAGCAAATCGCTCAAGGATAAGGAAAAGGTAGCCATCGTAGACAAGGAAAAATTGTTCGAAAACAAAAAATAAGGCAGGCGAAGCATGCGTGAAGGGATGAAATACGGCGTGATCGGGAGCGGCAGCTGGGCCACGGCCCTGGTGAAGATCTTAACCGACAACGGGAATACAATTAACTGGTGGGTGCGCAACGACAAGCAGGGCGACTATATCCGCAAGCGGCGGCATAACCCGCAGTACCTGCCCACGGCCTACCTCGACGTGTCGAAGCTCCACGTGGCGCTCGACGTCAACGAGGTGGTGCGCGCTTCCGATATACTCGTGATGGCTGTGCCTTCGGCCTATGTGCGCGAGGTGCTGGAGCAGATCGACAAGGGGAGCCTCCGCGACAAAAAGATCGTGTCGGCCATGAAGGGGATCGTGCCCGGCCCCGACGTGCTGCTCAACGAATACCTGGAGCAGGAGTTTGGCCTGCCCATCCACAACTACTTCGCGGTGCTGGGCCCCTGCCATGCCGAGGAAGTGGCGGCGGAAAAGCTGTCCTACCTCACTTTTTCGGGCCTCGACGACACCCTGACGGCGCAGATTGCAACGGATTTCCAAACGCCTTACATCAATACCGTTACCAACCACGACATCCTGGGCGTGCAATACGCGGCGGTGCTCAAGAATATTTACGCACTCGGCGCGGGCATCGCGCATGGCCTCGAGTACGGCGATAACTTCCTCAGTGTTTACATCGCCAACAGTGCCGACGAAATGGCGAGCTTCCTGCAGAAGGCGGGCATCGAGCACATCGAGGTGGGTAAGCACAATACCGCCAACCCCGTTACGCATAAAAAAGACATCAACTACGCCGCGTCGGTTTACCTCGGCGACCTGCTGGTGACGTGCTATTCGCTGTACAGCCGTAACCGCACCTTCGGCAATATGATCGGCAAGGGATATACGGTGCAGTCGGCGCAGCTGGAAATGAATATGGTGGCCGAAGGCTACAACGCCTGCAAGTGCATGCACCACATCAACGAGCGTATCGGCGCCGATATGCCCATCGCGAGCACTATTTACCGTATTCTCTGGGAGCGGCTGGCGCCCGGCAAAGGCTTCGAGGAGATCGAGGCCGTGCTGGTGTAATGTTCCTTTGGTTTTCAGTAGCCTCAGGTAAACAGCTCCGCCGCCAGCCCGTCGGCACGCAGCATGCCCTCATCGGTGAGCGCGAATCCGGAACCGGTCTTTTTTACGAGGCCTTCCCGTAGAAATACGTTCAGCTGTTTTTCAATGCCCGAAGTTTCTCCGGCCGTGGCCTGCTCCTGCACGCGTGCAAGGTCGATGCCTTCCAGCGTTCGCAGCGAAATCATCAGGTATTCGTTGAGGCGCTGGTTGCGGGTAAGCGTTTCCGCCTCGGCGGGCAGGCTGCCTTCGGAAAGCGCGCGGATATAGGTGTTGTTGTTGGCGATGTTCCAGGATCGCTCGCGGCCATTGTAGCTGTGCGCCGACGGGCCGAGACCCAGGTAGGGGATACCCTTCCAATAGGCGGAATTGTGTTGGCTGCGGTACCCCGGCTTCGCGAAGTTGGACACCTCGTAATGTTCGTAGCCCCGCTCTTTCAGCCATTGCATCAGCAGCAGAAACTGCCTGGCCTGCTTGTCGTTGTCGACGTCCGTTTTTTCGCTCCGCGCAATCTGCTTGTGCAGCGGTGTGCGCTCTTCCACGGTGAGCGCGTAGCAGGAGAGGTGCGGGATGCCATAGCCCGTGGCGATGTCGACATTCGTTTTCCAGCCTTCGTCGGAGAGGAGCGGGGAGCCGTAAATGAGGTCGATGGTCATGTTGGAAAAGCCGGCAGCGAGGCTTTGCTCGATGCAGGACCGGGCATGCGCGGCACTATGGGCGCGGTTCATCCAGCGCAGTTCTTCTTCGAAGAAAGACTGCACCCCGATGGAAAGCCGGTTGACGCCCGAGCGTTTCCAGGCGGCAAGGCGGGCGGGGTCGATGTCGTCGGGGTTGGCTTCGAGGGTTATCTCGGCATCGGCTGTGATGGGGTAGTGGCGGCGAAGCGACTCCAGGATCGTATCGAGCTCGCGCTCCGAGAGCAGGCTCGGTGTGCCGCCGCCGAAGTATATGGTTTCCACCGGCGCCCCTTCGAGGTAGGGAGCGCGCAGCTCCGCCTCCCGCACCAGCGCATCCACCAGCTCCGGCTTATATCTTAAGGAAGTGGTAAAATGGAAGTTGCAATAGTGGCAGGCCTGCCTGCAAAAGGGGATATGCAAATAAATTCCGGCCAAAGGCGTTCGGGATTAAATATTTTTACAAACGTGCGGACGAAGGTACAGCAAACCATTGCGGGCATCCTGTTAATGCTGGTGGCAGGCGTTGCCCATGGCCAGTTTGCGATGCGCTACCGCGTCGTGGATTCAGCCGCGCACAACGCCCTGCCGCCGCTGGAAGCCCGCTTCACCGGCCGCAACGCGGCGCTTAATTACCTGGCACGCCTGCCGGAAAGCCTGCAGGCACAGGGTTATGTCAGCGCTTCGGTCGACAGTCTCGCACTCGATTCATCGTTTGCCGCGGTAAGCCTCTTCCTGGGGAGCCGCTACCAGTGGGCCCGTATTTATACAAGTGCCGGCGACGAAGATCTCTTCACCGCACTTCGCTGGAATGCCCGCTCTTTTGAGCGGCAGCCCGTGGACTTTGCCCGCCTCCATGCCCTGCAGGAACGGCTCCTGGCCCGCCTCGACGAGACCGGCTACCCCTTTGCCCGCGTAGGCCTCGACTCCATCAGCATCGACGGCGTCACGGTGGCGGCCCGCCTCCACATCGACCGGGGGATGCTCTATGCCATTGACTCTATCCGCGTCTATGGCGACCTGCGCATCTCCAACGAGCTCCTGCAAAAACACCTTAACCTGCCCAATGGGACACCGTACAGCAAGTCGAAGCTCCAGTCGGTTGACAAGCGGCTTGCGGAGCTGCCCTACCTGCAGGTGGAGCGGCCGTCGGACCTTACCATGCTCAACACCGGCTCGGTGCTGAACGTCTATCTCAAAAACAAAAAGAACAACCAGGTCAATGCCCTCGTAGGCTTCCTGCCCAACCCGGACGCGAATGCCACGAAGAAGCTGCTGGTGACCGGCGAGGCCAACCTGCTGCTGCGCAATGCCCTCGGCGGCGGCGAAAGCCTCGGCCTCAACTGGCAGCAGCTGCAGCAAAGCTCGCCGCGCCTGCACCTGCTCTTCGAGCAGCCCTATTTCCTGCGCAGCCCCATCGGCATCGCTGTTGACTTCGAGATGTTCCGCAAAGACACCACCTTTCTCAACCTGATCTTCGATGTGGCCGCCCGCTACCGGAGCGGAAACGGCATTGCTTCGGTTTTTTTCCAGCGGCGCTCCACGGTGGTCAATGGCATCAGCGAAGCGGCACTGCTGTCCACGCGCCGCCTGCCGGCCGAGGCCAACGTGCGCTCCAATAACCTGGGCGTAGGCTATGAATGGAACGGCACCGACTACCGGCCCAACCCGCGGCGGGGCACGGCCTGGCGCGCCAGCGGCTCGGCGGGGATCAAGAACATCCGGCAGAATGCGGCCATCCTCGCACTGAAAGACCCGAACGATCCTTCCTTTTCCTTTGCCCGGCTTTACGACACGGTGCAGCAGCGCACCTACCAGTTCCGCGCTTCCGGGGCCATCGAGCATTTCATTCCCGTAGGCCGGCAGGGCACCTTCCGCACGGCACTCTCCGCCGGCGCCTTTTTCAGCGGCAACGTCTTCCGCAACGAGCTTTTCCAGGTGGGCGGCTACAAGCTGCTTCGTGGCTTCGACGAGGAAAGCGAATACCTCCAGCATTTCGCGGTGGGCACGGTGGAATACCGCATCCTGCTCGACCAGAACTCCAATTTTTTCACCTTTCTCGATGCCGCCTGGGGACACCAGCCCGCGCCCGTGAACGCCGATCGATTTTACCTGGGAACAGGCCTCGGGATCTCTTTTGAAACGAAGGCCGGCGTGTTCAACCTGGCGCTGGCCCTCGGCCGCCGCGACGATATCCCTTTCAACCTGAGAAGAAGCAAGGTGCATATCGGGTTTGTGAGCTATTTCTAATGCGTGAATCGGGAATCGTGAATGCTTACGTCTGACAAAAGAATGTGCCGCCAAAAAGCGGACGCTCTTTGTTGCCGCGCATTGCGGATTCACGTTTCACGATTCACGATTGACGATTACATTTGTGCATCCATGAAAAGCTGTCGCGTATTCTTAGTTCTGCTCCTGGTGCTTTCCGGCCTCGTGGTCGGGGCTCAGCGCGACAGCAGCCCGGTACGCGCCCGCACCGACAGTTCGATCAACGCACTTCGCGGCGGCACTGCCGGGGTCTTGTTGCCCGGCGATACCGTCCGCCGCGATACGTTTTTATTTCCGCCCTTGCGGATTGTACCGCGCCGTTTCGACAGCCTCGCCGAGGCGGCGCATCCCTTCCTGCGCTTTCGCGGCGGGGTGCGGCTGCGCGAATCGGTGCACCGCCCGGAGGGTAAGGAAGCAATTTTTTACAGCACCATGGGGCTGCTTCTCCTGTTTGCACTGGCCCGCAACGTATTTGCACGTTACCTGCAGGACCTTTTCCGGATCTTTTTCCACGCCAACCTGAAGCAGCGGCAGGCAAAGGAGGGGTTGCCGCAATCGCCGTTGCCATCGATCTTCCTCAATTTTCTCTTTGTGCTCAGCGGGGCGCTCTTTGCGGTGCTGCTGATTCAGCATTTCGGGCTCGGTACGCGTATCCCCTTCTGGCAGCTGCTCGGCTATGTCGCGGCCGCGCTGGCCGTCATCTACCTGGCCAAGTTCCTGGTGCTGCTGGTGGTGGGCTGGGTGTTCCGGGTGCCGGTGGCGGCCGAGTCGTACCTGTTTATCATTTTTACCGCCAACAAGATTATCGGGATGGTGCTGCTGCCATTTATTGTGTTGCTGGCCTTCAGCTCGGGTGGTCTCAGCACGGTCGCGCTTACGTTGAGTCTCATCCTCTTAGGTGGTATTTATGCGTACCGCTATTTCCTTTCCTGGGTTACCGTACAGCGCCTGGTGCGGCTTGGCTTTTTTCATTTCGTTCTTTACTTCCTGGCCTTTGAACTCGCCCCGTTGCTGCTGATTAACAAACTGTTGTTCCGCTTTTTAGGGTAAATACGTACCTTCGCCGTACTTTAGGTAACCTACTTTATGGTAAAACACGAGGTTTCAAAGGCTGGTGCGAAGGCCAACAACGGAATGCGCATCCTGATCACCCAGCCGCGGCCGGAAAGCGAAAAATCGCCCTATTTTGAGCTTGGCCGCAAATACGGCGTCGAGCTTGACTTCCAGCCCTTCATCCAGCTTGAGCCCATCTCTGCCAAGGAGTTCCGCAAGCAGAAGATCGACATCGCGGCCCACAGCGCGGTGATCCTGACGAGCCGGAACGCCATCGACCACTTCTTCCGCACCTGCGAGGAAATGCGGATCGCGGTGTCGCAGGATACCAAGTACTTCTGCATCACCGAAGCGGTGGCCCTCTACCTCCAGAAATTCATCCTCTACCGCAAGCGCAAGGTCTTTTATGGCGCCGACGGCTCCAACAAGAGCCTGCTCGACGTTATCAACAAGCACAAAAGCAACGAAAAGTTCCTGTATGTATGCTCCGAAAACCAGCAGGATTCGGAGATCACCGGTTGGCTGAAGACCAATGGCTGCGACTTTTCGCTCGCCTTTATGTACCGTACGGTAAGCCGCGACGTAAAGGAATTGCTGAGCTCCACGTCCTTCGACGTGATCTGTTTCTTTACGCCCAGCGCCGTTAAAAGCCTTTTCGACAACCAGCCGGGCTTCAAGCAGAACGGCACGGTCATCGGGGCCTTTGGCTCCAATACCTCGAAAGCGGTGGAAGAGTCGGGGCTGACCCTCGGGATCAAAGCTCCGCAGCCACAGGCGCCCTCCATGGTAGCGGCGCTCGAACAGTTCCTGGCAGGATCGCTGAAAAAGAAATAAAGCAGGCGGGACCGTAAGGTCCCGTTTTCATTTCAACTCTGATTTTGCCCGTTTCAACGGGTTTGGTGTTAATATTTTTCGGGGAAAATGCAATATTCGCCATGGCGGCCCGTTAAAGACGGTACGACAAAAGAGGCTTGCAAATGCAAAAAATTAGTTGTAACCTTGTCCCGTCAATTTTCACAAAAGCTTATATTTGCCCAATACCCTCGTGTATGACAATGAAAAACCAATACTTGGCTCTTATGGCCGCGGCCTCTTTCGCAATGGCCGGATGTGGCGCCGGGAAAAAAAGCGGCGGACCGCTGCCGAATGACGGCCAGGTCCACGGCGTAGCGATGGGAACACGCTATACGCTGCCCAAACCTCCCGGAATGGTCTACATCCCCCAGGGGACCTTCCACATGGGTCCTTCCGACGAAGATCCCGCCTACGCATTCAGCGCCCGTAACCGATCCGTATCCATCAGTGGCTTCTGGATGGACGCCACGGAAGTTACCAACAACATGTACCGCCAGTTTGCCTACTGGGTTCGTGACTCCATCGTAGCCAAGAAAATGGGCTACGTGAAGAGCGGCACCGACGGCAACGAGTACGTTGACTGGGCGAAAATGAAAACCTTCAAATGGGGTGATCCCAAGGTTGCCGAGCAACTCGGTCAGACCGACATCATCCTCTCCCCCGAAGACCGCATCAACGGGAAGAAGGAAATCGACGCCACCAAAATCGTTTACCACTCCGAGACCTTCGACTACGGCGAGGCCACCAAGCGTGAGAACGCCGGCAAGCCCCGCTCGCAGTTCATCGTAAAGAAGGACGTTCGCGTTTACCCCGACACCCTGGTGTGGATCCGCGACTTCTCCTACTCGTACAACGAGCCGATGGCGAAGCGTTATTTCTCGCACCCGGCCTTCGGCAACTACCCGCTGGTAGGTGTCAGCTGGAAGCAGGCAACCGCCTTCTGCGAGTGGCGCACCCATTACCTCAACTCCTTCCTCGAGTCGAAGAAGCGGGCGCAGGAGTCCGACTTCCGCCTGCCTACCGAAGCCCAGTGGGAATATGCTTCCCGCGGCGGCCGCTCGCAGTCGATGTTCCCCTGGGGTAACTACTATCTCCGTAACAAAAAAGGCTGTCTCCTGGCCAACTTCAAGCCGGGTCGTGGTAACTACCCCGAAGACGGCGGTTTCTACACCGTACGTGCCGATGCTTACTGGCCCAACGATTTCGGCCTGTATAATATGTCGGGCAACGTAGCCGAGTGGACTTCCTCCATTTACTACGAGGGCGGCTACACCTTCCAGCACGATATGAACCCCGACGTTCGTTTCAATGCAAAGGACACCGATCCCCCGAAGATGAAGCGTAAGGTGATCCGCGGTGGTTCCTGGAAAGACGTAGGTTACTACCTGCAAACTTCCACCCGCACGTACGAGTACCAGGATTCTGCAAAATCCTACATCGGCTTCCGCAGCGTAATCGACCTGCCGGCTCAGCAAGGCCGTGGCCGTAAATAATCCCATCAGTTTTTTTCAAACTCATTCAATAAACAGGAGGTGGCTTTCGTTAGTAAAGCCGCCTCCTGTTTCAACACGCTCTACTAACTTTTTAACCAACCATTTCTAAACGTTCAATTTTATGGCAGCTGCTATCCCCCCTAAAGTAAGCAAGTACGTTGACGTAGTCGTTTCAATCGCTGCGGCACTTGTAATCTATGGTGCCCTCCAAAAGATCCTGCACTCTCCCACAGCCGACCTCTGGCTGAAGATCGGTCTGTACACGGAAGCCGTGGTATTCCTTATCTACGGTGTCCTCTATATTATTTATCCCGCGGTTGGTGACGCGTCGCACAGCGAAGAGCTGCTGGTGGAGACTTCCGCCGGTACCAAGGCTGCCCCCGGTACCGTTCACGCGCTTGACAAGGCAATGGCCCAGGCCGACATCACGCCCCAGAACCTCAACCTGCTGGGCGAGAACTTCAAGAAGCTGAACACGACCCTGACGAATATGAACCAGATCGCCGACGTAGTAAAGGTTACCGGCGACTACACTACCCGCACCGCCGAAGTTACCCAGGCCCTCTCCAAAGTGAAGGATGCCTACCTCGGCGCCGCCAACTCCGTAAGCGCGTTCAACCAGTCGACCGAAGGCGCCAAGGTGTTCAACGAGCAGATGCAGGTGCTGACGAAGAACCTCTCTTCGCTCAACACGATGTACGAGCTGGAGCTGAAAGCCGGCAACAACAACATCCAGGCCCTGAATGGTTACTATGCAAAACTGGCTGAAAACGCCAAGTCGATGACCAACAGCGCTGAAGACGCCAAGAAGGTTCAGGAGCAGATCGGCGCCCTGGCCGGCAACCTGACCCGCCTCAACACGGTGTACGGCAACATGCTGAGCGCCATGCAGGGTCGTTAATCGCCGACCGCAGAAAACCTAATTCAGAACCGACTTTTAAATATTTGACCCGATATGGCACTACCTAAAGAGCCACGGCAAAAGATGATCAACCTGATGTACCTGGTGCTGACAGCCCTGCTTGCACTGAACGTCTCGGCTGAGATTCTGAACGCTTTCCGAACTGTAGACAACAGTTTACAAAAGACAAATGCGACCGTCAATGCATCGACGGAGCAGATCATCGCTTCCCTGCAGGAGAAGATCAGCGATCCTTCTTCGCGTGCCAAAGCAGAAATCTGGCTGCCCAAAGCCCAGAACGCCCAGGCTATGTCGAAGGATATGTTCAACTACATCCAGCAGCTGCGCGCCAAGATCCTCACAGCAGCCGACTTCGATCCTAAGCGCATCAAAGACGGCAAGCCCGATTCTTCCTTCCGCGCAGATAACCTCGATATCGCTACCCGCATCATGGTGGAAGAAGGCGAAGGCAAAAAGCTTTTTGCCAAGCTGAGAGAGTACCGTGACCGCCTGCTGGCCATCGACCCGTTGATCGCCAAAGAATTCGCAAACAGCCTCCAGATCGACCTGAACATGCCGGTAACGCAGGACAAGTCGAACAAGACCCTGGAAGCCGCTTATTTCCACATGGTTCCCACGGTGGCTGCCATCACGATCCTGAGCAAGTTCCAGAATGACGTTAAGACTTCAGAGAACAAGGTGGTTGCTTTCTGCCACGAGCAGGTAGGTAAAGTAACGGTTCGTTACGACACCTTTGCTGCCATCGTTGGCCAGAACACCAACTATGTGATGCCGGGCCAGGAAATTGAGATCAATGCGGGTGTAGGTGCGTTTTCGAAAGCTGCCGCCCCCCAGATCACGATCAACGGCCAGGGTGCTCCGCTCGGCGCTGACGGCCAGGCTACCCTCAAGGTTGCCGGCGGCGGCCTGGGCAAGCACAGCGTGCCCGTTGTGATCCGTTTCCAGGATCAGGATGGTAAAATGCAGACCGTAACAAAGAACATTGAATACACCGTGGGCCAGGCAAATGCCTCGATCGCCCTCGACAAGATGAACGTTCTGTATATCGGTGTAGACAACCCGGTAACCATTGCCGCCTCGGGTGGTGGTGACGACCGCATCTCTGCTTCGATCTCAAACGGCTCGATCACCAAGGTTTCTGCTGGCAAGTACAACGTTCGCGTAAACAACCAGTCGGACGATACCAAAATCACCGTAACCGTTGACGGTAAAGTGGCCGGTATCTCTTCCTTCCGTGTTCGTAACATTCCCGACCCGATCGCGCAGGTGGGTAGCTATCCTTCCGGTGAAAACGTAAACGCCGGCGCCTTCAAGGCCCAGGCCGGTGTTGCCGCTTACATCAAGGACTTCCCCTTCGATATCAAGTACCAGGTAACTTCTTTCACACTCACCGCCGACAATGCCGAAGGTGACATTGAGGAAGCTCCCTGCACGGGCAACACCTGGAGCCCCAAAGCACAATCCATCATCCGCGGCCTCGCTGCCGGGCGTACGGTAACCATCGACGGTATCCGTGCCATCGGACCTGACGGCCGTACCCGCAAGCTGCCTTCACTCGTTTACTACATTAAATAACCGTTGAATATGAAAAACCTTGTCATTAAGGGTGGTTTATTCCTGATGCTGTTTACGCTGGCCTTCAACCAGGCCGACGCGCAGCGTTCGGGTCGCAAGCGCGCCACTACGCCTGCTGCCGGTTCCGGCAATACGCAGTCGGCAAGCGGCGACGTTCAGGAAAACACGAATGTGGCCAAGCCCCCGTCGGGTTACAACCCTTACGGCAATATTCCGATCGTCGTCGATTCTACCGGCAACTCGGACACCGCTACGAAAAAGTCAATGCGCAACGACAACGCCTACGACAAGACGGCACTGAACGAGCGTACCCCGCTGAGCTACGAGCACCTGCGCTGGGACGATGCCCTTTTCGCCGAGAAAGTTTGGCGCGAGCTGGACCTCCGCGAGAAGATGAACCAGAGCTTCCGCTTCGATGGCACAGAGGATAATGGCTCGCAGCTGTTCATCAACATCCTGCTGAAGGCTGTGAACAGCGGCCAGATCACCGCTTTCGAAGACGACCGCTTCACGACACCGAAAACCCTCGCCGACCTGTCGCAGCTCACTATGGGCTCCGCCGATACGGCAGCTGTAACCGACATCAACGATCCCTCCAAGATCGTTCGGTATACCGTTACGCGGGCCTCTTTCGATGCCAAAAGTGTCAATAAGCTCCGTATGAAAGAGGAGTGGGTGTTCGACCGCGAAGCCAGCCGCATGTTCGTGCGGATCCTCGGTATCGCCCCGCTGAAGACTTCATACGATCCGAGCGGTAAAGAGCGCGGCCAGTCGGTCATGTTCTGGGTATACTATCCCGACCTTCGCCCCCTGCTTGCCCGCTATGAAGTGTACAACCCCAAGAACATGGGCGCCAGCCGCATGACCTGGGAAGAGCTTTTCGAAGCCCGCATGTTCAGCTCCTACATCACCAAATCCACGCTCGACAACCCCGGTAACAAGAACATCCGCCAGATGATCAAGGACCCGATCCTGGCGCTGCTGGAAGGTGACAATGTAAAAGAACGCATCTTCAACTACGAGCAGGATCTCTGGTCGTACTAAGAAGACCGCATCATATCAAAAGCCCCGACGGTAACGCCGGGGCTTTTTCGTGCAGGCATATGCGCAGAAAAAAGCAAAATATTTCCGGTCCTTTACGAAAAAATATCGGAAAAATTATTGTACTTTTACCTCGGTTTTTCATAGGATATTGGATTTTAAAACGGGGCCGGATTTCCATCCAGCCCTTTTCTTTTGCCCAAAGCGCAGCAAAGAGAAAGAACGCTGATCCCGGAGGCGGGATACGCAGATTGGTTATGATTTACGCGGATATTAATAACGGCATCTGTGTAAATCCTAACAGATCATAATAAATCTGCGTTGCTGCTCTTATTCCGTTGCGGATTCAGCCTGTTCATCATCCCTATTGAAATAGGCCTTCACGATTTTCGCTTTACCGATGCCGATCACTTTTGCGAGTTCTTCGAGTGAAGACCGCCGCACCCCGGCTACGCTGCGAAAGGATTTGAGCAGCGTTTGTGCCGTGTTGGTGCCGATGCCTTTGATGTCTTCAAGCTCGTTCTTAAACGTGCCCTTGCTGCGCTTGTTGCGATGACTGGACACACCATGGTTGTGTACTTCGTCGCGGATGCGGCGGATCAGTAAGAGGCTCTCACTGTTGTAGGGAAGCTTCAGTGATTCCTTGTCGCCGACGAAGAACAGTTCTTCCTCATTCTTCGCAAGTCCCACAAGCGTCATACGGCCCTGCAGGCCCAACTCCTCAATTGCTTCATGGGCAGCACCCAACTGGCCCTTGCCGCCATCGATGATGACCAGTTGCGGAAGGTCTTCTCCCTCGTTCACAAGGCGCCTGTAGCGGCGGAATACGCCTTCCTTCATGGAGGCGAAGTCATTGTTCTTCCCCTCCGTCGTCTTCAGGTTGAAGATGCGGTAGTCCTTGCGGCTGGGCTCGCCATGGCGGAAGCAAACCATTGCCGACACAGGGAAAGACCCGTGGAAGTGCGAGTTATCGAAGCATTCGATGTGCACCGGCACCTCGGGCAGGTTGAGGTCGTTTCGGATGCCTTCGAGCACCGGGTATTTATCTTTCTTAACGCCGACGTTGAGCCGCTCCTTGCTGCGTTGCTCGCCCACGAAATACAGTACATTCTTTTCGGAAAGCTCCAGGAGCTTCTTCTTTTCACCAGCCTTCGGGATCGTCAGGTGAACGCCGGGTTCGTCGTACTCGATCGGGAAAGGCGCTACGATCTCTTTGGCGCTGCTGTTGAAGGTGGAGCGGAGCTGCCCGATGGCAAAGCCGAGGATCTCCTCCACGGGCTCGTCGAGGTGGGTTTCGAGGCGCAGTGTTTTCGTTTGCACGATCGCGCCATTCTCCAGCATCAGGTAATTGACGTAAGCCACATCGCCTTCCTTCTGGATGGAGAACACGTCGAGACCGTCCACCTGGTTGTTGACCACAATGGAGCGTGCCTGGTAATTCTCCAGGAAGCGGATCTTCTTATGCACCTGCTCGGCCTTCTCGAACTCGAGTGCTTCGGCATGTGCCTTCATTTCTTTTTTGAAGTGCTGGAAAACCGGTCCCAGCTGGCCTTTTAGCAGGTTCTTCACCTGGGCGATGTTCTCGTCGTAGTCTTCCATCGACTGGCGCGCCTCGCAGGGTCCTTTGCAGTTGCCGAGGTGAAACTCAAGGCATACCTTGAACTTTCCTTTTTCGATATTCCGCGGTGTGAGGTTGAGCGGGCAGGTGCGTAAGGGAATCGTTTGCTTGATGAAGTTGAGCAGGTCGCGCACTTTGCCTACGGAAGTATAGGGACCGAAATACTGCGAGCCGTCCTCGATCCGCTGGCGGGTGAGAAACACGCGCGGGAAGGGCTCGTTCTTGATCACGATCCAAGGATAGGTCTTGTCGTCCTTCAGGTTGATATTGAAAAGCGGCTGAAACTGCTTGATGAGCGAATTTTCGAGCAGGAAGGCGTCCTGCTCCGAGCCGACAATGGTAAACTCGATGCGCCGGATGCGGCGCACCAGCTCGTGAGTTTTGTAGCTGTGGTCGCTTTTGGTAAAGTAGGACGACACCCGCTTGCGGATGTGCTTGGCCTTGCCCACGTAGAGCAGGTTGCCATTGACATCGTAGTATTTATAGATCCCCGGTTCCTGGGGCAGGGTAGAGGCGATCTTCGAAAATTCTTCTGCCGTCATGTGCTATTGCTTCGTTATTGCCGCGAAAAATCATTCCATACCACGCGGGTGTGCCGGATGCGCTCCGTGCCGCCCGGGCCGGGCAGGCTTTCGGTGATCTGGAACTGTTGGTTCACGTCCCACATCAGGTTTTTGTGGCTCGAGCCGCCATTTTTCTCCTCGTACAGGTCAACGATGATCGTGCTTACCTCGCCGCCGGCGCCTTTATCGGGGTCGATGAGCACCTGTTCGCGCTGGATCGGCGCTTCCGGGTCTTTGGCGGTATAAAACAGAACGACGCGCTTCAGCGTTTCGTCGTAGAGCTTCGTTTCGGTGTAGTCATCCCGCCACTTCCGCGTGGTGATGTCGGGGAGGGCCAGGAAAGGAGCGGCTTCCTCGCGGAACTGGCTCCGGTGCAGGGGCGTTGTGTCGGACCTGCCTTCGAAGGTCACGATCTTGTTGATTGCATAAAGCGAGGTATCGACATCGCGCACCTGGCTTTTGATAAAGGATAGTACCGGGAAGGTGCCCGACTCGTCGGTATTTTCTTCTTTTCCCTTGCAGGAAAGCGCCAACAGCGGCAGGGCTAGCAGGAGCCAGAATTTCATAGCGGTAAAGTTAATCCGCGAGCGGTATCGCGTATCCAGATAACGTACGGATGGGCTCGCGGCGTATAAAAAATCCCGCCGGCGGGCGGGATCTCAGGAATTTCGAAAAAATGGATCAGCGCTTCGGGTTCAGCGACACGCCTACGCGGAGGCCGAAATCGAACAGGTTTTCTTTAACCGGGTACTTGCTGACAAAGCTGGAAAACAACTGGTAGCGTACCTGTGGGCCGATCTGCCAGTTCAGTTTGCCGGTGCTGTAACCCACATAGGTTGAAAATGCCGTGTTGAGGTTCCAGCGGCGGATGAGCCAGGGCACTTCCGCGTAGCTTTTGTAATCGGTGGAAAGCATGTATACGCGGTCGCTGATGATATAGGTAGGCTGCACCGTGCCGGCGATGCCGAATTGCGTGTTTTCGTTGCCGGCCAGCTTCAGCTCGATACCGATCGGTGCCGATACCTGGAGGTACATATTCTGCAGCCAGTCTTTCTGGGCACTGGTGCCTTCGAAGTTGGTGTAGTTCGTCTGGCTCGTTTGCACGCCGCCACCGATAAAGGCCATCGTGGCCGGCTGGGGCTGGGCGTTGTTGAAGGCCTGAACGTCGTAGCGGCTCATGTTGAACTGGACGCCGCCCTGCAGGCGAACGATGCGCGATACCGGCACCTTGGCCGAGAGGCCGAGCTCGACGCCGATATTGGGCTTGTGGGTCACTACGTCGTTGATATTATACAGGGCCGCGGCGTTCGGATCGACCGCATTGCGGGGCACGGAAGACGTATAGTCCTTGTTTTCCGAAAGCGAGCGGTAGCTCACCGTCGGGGTGAAGAAGAACTGCAGGCTCATCCGCCGGGCGCCGGCAATCGGCTTCTGTACTTCGGGCTTTGGCGTGCTTTCAATTGCCGGCAAGGGAGCAAGGGCCGGTGTGCTTACCGGTACCGGCTTCTCCAGCGAAGCCTCGGTGAGGTACTGGTCGTCGGGTGCCAGCGCCAGGTCGGTCAGCAGGCTGGTCACCTCGGTGCTTGCCGTTACCGTGCTATTGCGGGTGTCGTTGCCAGGGCGGGAGGTATGCGCCTGCACCGGCCCGTTGTTGCTGCTGCCTGCCCGGGTGGCGGACAATGCTCGTTGGGCGGCACCCTGAGTTGAAAGGAAGCTCCCGGTTGTGTTGCTGCGGGCTGCGGCTGCCGGAGTTCCGGAAGTGCCGGCAAGCTTGAGGTCGGTTGCGGCCGAACCGTTCGACCCGTTTATTCCGGTTGCGGCAGCCGTACCGTTTTGCTGCTCGCGCGCGGTGCGGGTGCTGCTTCCGGGTACGGAACGCTGGTTAGAAAAAGTAGTTTCGGAAAGTAGGGCCCCGTTCCGGTTCTTGCCGGCAGCCGCGGTAGTGCCTGTGCCGACGGCGGCGGTGCCGCTTCCGGGGGTGCCGGGATGGGTCAGGAGCCAGGCGCCGGCGGAGGTGCAAAGGAGGAACAGGCTGGTGAACCAGCCCATCCGGCGACGGCGGCGTTTGAGGTTGTCCTCGATGCCCTTCCAAACCTTGTCGGATGGACGCATCTGGAACCTTTCTGAATTGCTCTTCAGAAAGTCCTCCATGGAATCATCTGTAAAATAGCGCCTCATGATATCTTCAAAGCAAGCTGATGTGGTTATTGGTTAACGTCTGCCGGCCACGGCCATCCATTCGGAGGATCGGGGCAGGAGGATGTTTTTCTTTCTTAAAATGTCTTCCAGCATTCCCTTGGCACGGGTATACTGGCTGCGGCTGGTGCTTTCCTCGATATCGAGCATCTGCCCGATCTCGCGGTGCGAAAACCCTTCCAGCGCGTAAAGGTTGAGCACCGTGCGGTAGCCAATGGGCAGGAGCCGGATGCACTCCACCACTTCCTTGGCCTGCATGATCGAGGGGATCGCGTCTTCCCGCACCTGCAGCGTGGTGGCGTGGATGAGGTCGACGCTTTCGTTGAACTTCTTGTTTTTTTTCAGGATATTGATGCAGGTGTGCACCATGATGCGGCGGATCCAACCTTCCAGCGACCCGCGGTTCTCAAAGGAGCGGATCTGCGAAAAGACCTTGATGAACCCTTCCTGCAACATGTCCTCGGCATCCTCCCGGTTATGGGCATACCGGTAGCACACCCCGAGCATCTTGGAGCTGAACCTCAGGTACAGTTCCTTCTGCGCGGAGGGCTTGTTTTGTAAGCAGCCTTGTAAGAGGGCTTCTTCTGTCATATTCGTTCAGGTGGTATGCCTGTAAGTTAAGACAATTGCGCGCGGGAAATGCTGCACGGCAGCCGGAAAAAATCCGGAATCTGTTGATCTGGAATCTTTTGAACCCGGATTCCAGATTCTCAGATTTCAGATCCTATTGGTTTTCGGGTCGCTGGCTGGCAACGGCCTTGCCTACGCTGTCGGCCCAGGCGGTGAGGGCCTGCCGCTCGCCGGCATCCAGCTTCGCGTCCTTGTGGATCCACGTATAGGAGTCCAGGGGCATCTCGCCCTTTTTCACCAGTTCAACGGTCTCTTCCATCTTCTTCACCTGCTTGCGGGTGTTGTAGGTTCGGAATTCGTCGAAATTGAGCTTGCGCTTGCCTTCGTCCACATGGTGCTGCATCCACCAGCCCACGGGCTGGATGTTGGTATACCACGGGTAGTGGGTGTTGTTGGAATGGCAGTCGAAACAGGCCTTTTTCAGTATACCCGTTACCTGCGGCGAAGCCGGGTAGCCATTGAGGATGCTTCCGGGCTGCTGTGCCGTGCTTTCGTTGCGCTCCGGGCGGATAAACTGGAGAATGACCAGGATGGCCAGGAGAATCAGGAGAATTCGTTTACGCATGGACGTAGATTGGTTAATTGATCTATTGGTTAACTGGTAAAAATATGCGCTTAGCGTCGTCTCGCTCCGCTTCCCGCAATTATTGTAGGTACTACTTGAGACATCCGATATCGGAGATCAGGCATCCTGCACCAAAATCTTTCCCGTCATCTCGCCCGGTATCGGCAGGCCCATCATATAAAGGATGGTCGGGGCGAGATCGCCGAGCTTGCCGGGCCGGATGCTGCCGCGCCATTCCTTATCGATGATGAAGAAAGGTACCGGGTTGGTGGTGTGCGCCGTATTGGGAGAGCCGTCGGCGTTGATCATCATGTCGGCGTTGCCGTGGTCGGCGGTGAGGAACACGGTGTAGCCATGCTCCAGCGCCGTCGTTACCACGCGGGCCACGCAGCTGTCGACCGTCTCCACGGCTTTGATAACGGCGTCCCACACACCGGTATGGCCTACCATGTCGGCATTGGCATAGTTGAGGCACACAAAGGATGCTTCCTCGCGGCCGAGCTCCGCCACGATGGCGTCGGTGATGGGCAGGGCGCTCATCTCGGGCTGCAGGTCGTAGGTGGCCACCTTCGGCGAAGGCACCATGATGCGCTGCTCGCCCTCGAAGGGCTGCTCACGGCCGCCGCTGAAGAAGAAGGTCACGTGGGGGTACTTTTCCGTCTCCGCGATGCGGATCTGCTTCAGGCCCTCGTTGGCGATGATCTCGCCGAGGGTGTTATTGAGGTTGTCGTTGTGAAAAAGCACGTGCACCTCCCTGAAGGTGGCATCGTACTCGGTCATGGTGGCGTAATAGAGCTTCAGCGGGCTCATGCCGTAGGTCGGGAACTCGGTCTGCGTGAGGGCCCGGGTGATTTCGCGGCAGCGGTCGGTGCGGAAGTTGAAGCACAGCACCGCGTCGCCTTCTTTAATGGTCGCCACGGGCGTGCCGTCGCGCAGGATGGCGGTGGGCAGGATGAACTCGTCGGTGACGTTATTGTGGTAAGCGCCGGCGATCGCCTCGAGGGCGGAGTTGGCGCTTCCCCCGCGGCCATGTACCAGCACATCGTAGGCTTTCTGCACGCGTTCCCAGCGGTTGTCGCGGTCCATGGCATAGTAACGGCCGCTCACAGAGGCGATCGTGCCAACAGATCCTTGCAGGTGTTTCTCCAACTCGGTTACGTAGCCATAGCCGCCTTTGGGGTCGGTATCGCGGCCATCGGTAAAGACGTGTATATAGACTTCCGACAGCCCGTTTTCCTTACAGATATCGGTCAGCGCCATCAGGTGCTGCGTATGCGAATGCACGCCGCCATCGCTCACCAGGCCCATCAGGTGGAGGGGCTTGCCGTTCGTTTTTGCGTAGGCAATGAGTTCATGCAGGGTTGGGTTCCGGGCCAGCTCGCCGGAGCGGACGGCCACGTTGATGCGCTGCAGCTCCTGGTACACGATACGGCCGGCGCCGAGGTTGAGGTGACCCACCTCGGAGTTGCCCATCTGGCCTTCGGGGAGACCCACTTCTTCGCCGCAGGTAGTAAGGGTGGTATTGGGATATTGGCGGTAAAGCGAGTCGACAAAAGGCGTATTGGCGGCACGGATGGCGTCGGCGGCCGGCACCTTTCCGAGGCCCCAGCCGTCCATGATAACGAGGATGACTTTGTGTTGCAGCATAAGCTTGTTTTGCGGGTAACGGGGCAAAGCTACCGAATCGCAAAGGTTTTGTTTATTTTAGTCGCGCCATCGGGGCCCTGCGGAAATGGCACCATTTTCGACAAGAGGGCCTCGAAAACAAGCATCTATGAAAAAAATACTACTCGGCTTCCTGGCTTTTATCACCCTCGCCGCCTTTACGGCGCTCAGCGGGCTCGACGACGTCATCGGCGCCCTGCGCGCGGGTAATGCCAGCGAACTGGCCAAATACATCGACGACAATGTGGAGATCACCCTGCCGGAAAAGTCGGACCGCTACAGCCGTGCCCAGGCTACGGCGGTGCTGCAGGACTTCTTCAACAACCGCGGCGTGAAGAGCTTTGAGCTCAAGCACAAGGGCGATAACGGCGGCTCGCAGTTTGCCATCGGCACCCTGCAGACCCGCGCCGGCGCCTTCCGCACCACCGTATATATGACCACCCGCAATGGCAGGCAGCTCGTTCGCGAGATCCGCTTCCAGTAGAAATAACAGTCACACCATCCCTTCGGGCCCCGGCGGAAGCGTCGGGGCTTTTTTTTTGCCCCCACCCCCGGCCTCTTCCCAAGGGGAAGGGGAGGCCTGCTCTTCGCCAGTTGTTGTTCCTGGGGCTGAAGCCCCGGGTTGACCTGTAGCGCCGCTATGCGGCGCAATGTATCGGGAGGAGTATGGAATTGGGATTCCGCACCTCTTATTGCGTAAGGTCATAGCCTGACTTTTTAAACTGCCATCCTGCGGTGCGTAGGATGGCAGTACCGGCTTTTATACCGGCATCCTACGGGGCGTAGAGTGCCGGTACGGATTTTCACACTACCATCTTACGGTGTGTAGCATGCCGGTTAGCGTTTTCAAACTACCATCCCACGGAGCGTAGGAGGGCAGTACCGGTTTTTATACTGCCATGCTACGGGCTTTTCTGCCCGTAGGTATTGATTGTCAGTAATTTGCGCCTCTGGCCTCACCCCTCCCCCTGTTGGACGTTCCTTACTAATTGATACTTGATGCTGATTGTACTTCTGGTATTATTAGCACCAAACAGGAGACGGGTGCAAACAATAATAATTTGCCCGGGAGTCACCCCTTCCCCTTGGGAAGGTGCCGGGGGATGGGCCGGGGGCTGAGGTCAAAGCGGCGGGTTCGCCGGGCTGGGGTCCTGGCACGCCTTTCCCTTACTTTCGCCTTATGATCCCGGATTTCGATAATCGTTTATACCAGCTCATAGAAGCCGCCCTGCGCGAGGACGTGGGCGACGGCGACCATTCCACCCTTTGCTGCATCCCGGCTGATGCGCGGGGCAAGGCCGTGCTGAAGATCAAGCAGGCCGGCGTGCTGGCCGGCGTGGACGTGGCCGAGAAGATCTTTCGCCACCAGAGTCCCAATGTGGTGTTTCACCGCCATAAGGCCGACGGCGAAGCGATGGCCGTGGGCGAGGCCGCCTTCGAGGTGGAAACCGGCGTGCATACCATCCTGCAGTGCGAGCGCCTCGTGCTCAACATCATGCAGCGGATGAGCGGCATCGCCACCCTCACGAAGCAGTATGCCGACCTGTTGCAGGGTTATAAAACACGCCTGCTGGATACGCGGAAAACGACGCCCAATTTCCGCCTCCTCGAAAAAGAGGCGGTGCGCATCGGCGGCGGCGTCAACCACCGCTTCGGGCTCTTTGATATGATCATGCTCAAAGACAACCACATCGACTATGCCGGCGGCATCGAGGCCGCCGTTAGCCGTGCCTGGGACTATGTGCAGGCCTATCGCCCCGACCTGAAGATCGAGGTCGAAACGCGCTCGCTCGATGATGTAAAAACGGTAATGAAAATCGGACCGGGCAAAGTGCTGCGCGTAATGCTCGACAACTTCCAGCCCGCACAGGTAAAGGAGGCGGTAGACCTGATCGGCGGCGCCTTTGAAACGGAAGCTTCCGGTGGTATCGACCTCGAAACGATCCGTAGTTATGCGGATGCCGGCGTCGACTACGTGAGTGTCGGCGGCCTTATTCACCAGGCCCGCAGCCTGGACCTGAGCCTCAAAGCAGTAATTGTAAAATAGTTAATTCGTTAATTGGTTAATCGGGCCGGTGCGCGGCAGGAGTGCTTACGTAGACCTGCCAATTAACCATTTAACTGTTTAACCAATCAACTTCCATGTCGAAAAAGAACAAGCCCGATAAAGGCGGATTCGTATACAGTACCGATCCCAACTTCCAGTACCAGCCGCACGACGATGAGGCTGCGGAGACGCTGCCGCCACAGCAGCAGAAGCTGCGCGTGATGCTTGAAAAGCGTGGCGGAAAACCCACTACGGTCGTCTATGGCTTTGTGGGCAAGCCGGCAGATCTCGAAGCCCTCGGTAAAAGCCTCAAGAATCATTGCGGCACCGGCGGCTCCGTTAAAGACGGCGAGGCGCTTATACAGGGCGATCAGCGGGAAAAGGTGATCGGGTACCTGGTGAAGCAGGGGTTTACTGGAACGAAGAAGAGTGGTGGTTGACGGAGAAATGCGGTAATGTGATAATGCGGTAATCGGGCACTCTTTCGGTCAGCAGATCCAAAGAAAGCTATTAAGTAAAAGGCCCGGATCGCCAAGCGATCCGGGCCTTTCATTATCACATTACCGCATTACCGGATTACCGCATTCATCATTGGCCTTGGGCCAACGAGTAAGAACGCTTCCCATCCCACTCGTTCAGCAGCTCGGTGGAGCAGATCTTGAAGTCCTGGGTGAGGCGTTTTTGCAGCTCCAGCAGGTCGATTTGGGTCACCCCCTGGTCGCCGACGCTCTCGAAGCGGCAGGTGTACTGGTTGACGAGGTTGGTGAATACCGATCCTTTGGGCCATACCTGGGTGCCGCGGTTGGAGATGGTTACGAGCTTGAACAGGTCGGTGGTGTGCTGGAGGCACTTGCGGGCAACCGCGTCGTGGTTCTCGGAGCTTTCGATGAACACGTCGATGCCCACGATCTTCTCCTCGCTGGTTTCCTTGCTCACCATCATGGTGTTTTTTTCGAGGCGGCACACCGCGAGGTTTTCCACCGTGTTTTCCATCATGGGGCGCATGCCCTGCTCGGGCACGCGGCCGAAGTTGGCGATGATAGCCTGGGCAAACTCCGTGGTGTTCACAGCGGGCTTCGATTTGTCGCCGAAGTCGCCGGTGTGGATGCCCTGCTCGAGGGTGTAGAGGAGCGCGTTTTCGATGACGGCGGCGTTTTCGCGGAAGCCCAGGTGGCGCAGCATGCCGAGGCCCGAAAGCAGCAGGGCGGTGGGGTTGGCGATGTTTTTCCCGGCGATGTCCGGCGCAGTGCCGTGCACGGCCTCGAAGATGGAGATGTGGTCGCCGATATTGGCCGAAGGCGCGAAGCCGAGGCCGCCCACGAGGCCGGCGCAGAGGTCGGAGATGATGTCGCCCTGGAGGTTGGTCATCACCACCACGTCAAACTGGTCGGGCTTTACCACCAGCTGCATGGCGAGGTCGTCCACGATTTTGTCGTCGGCGTTGAGGTTGGGATATTCCTTTGCCACTTCATAGAAGCACTCCAGGAAGAGACCGTCGGTGAGCTTCATGATATTGGCCTTGTGGCCGCAGGTAATGCGGCGGGCGCCCTTTTTCTGGGCCATATCGAAGGCATAGCGGATCACCTGCATGGAGCCGGGGCGGGTGATGAAGCGGCGGGAGAGGGCCACGTCGTGGGTGAGCATGTGCTCGATGCCGCCGTAGGTGTCTTCGATGTTTTCGCGTACGATGGTGATATCGATGGGGATGCCGGCCTTCGAGAAAACCGTGTCAACGCCGTGAAGGGTCTGGAAGGTGCGCTTGTTCGCATAGGTGTTCCAGGTTTTGCGGGCGGTGACGTTGACGCTCTTCACGCCCTTGCCTTTCGGTGTTTCCATGGGGCCTTTGAAGAGGATGCCCAGGCGCTCGATGGCCGCCTGCGCCTCGGGGGTCATCCCGTTGGAGTAGCCTTTATCGAAGACCCATTTACCCATTTCCACAAACTCATATTCCAGGTCTACCTTATTTGCGGCGAAGATGCTCAGAACGGCGTCCATAATTTCAGGACCGATCCCGTCCCCTTTGGCTACGGCGATTTTCATTGATAAACGTTTGGTTTTTAACGGGAAGCATCACCGTGAATCCAGTGTAACCGGCCCCGACCGGGCACTAACAGTGTTTTGCAAGGCGATCGTTCCCCGTTTGATGGGTAAAAATACTGCCCGCAAAAGTAGGTGTGTGGAATCTATTGTACGGTGCGAACCCGTATTAATTCTTGGCGGGTTCTTTGAATAACACTTATTAAACTTGTAGTATGGTATCCAAAATATCAGAAGGGGTGAAGATCAGCGTGGAGACATTCTACCAACAGGATTATTCCAATCCGCTGCAGAGCGAATTCATGTTTGCCTACCGCATCACCATAGAAAACAACAACAGCTTCCCGGTGAAGCTGCTCAGCCGTCACTGGTACATTTTCGACTCCGACGGTGAGTACCGCGAGGTGGAAGGCGAAGGCGTGGTGGGCATGCAGCCCGTAATCAACGCGCACGACGAATACCAGTACGTGAGCGGTTGCAACCTGCATACGGAGATGGGCCGGATGCACGGCACCTACCTGATGGAGAACCTCCACACCAAGCAGTTGTTCGAGGTGAATATCCCGGCCTTCGAGATGATCACCCCGTTCAAGTACAACTAATCTTCCCCCTCCCTATATATACGTATCGTGAACTGTGTTCCTTTGGCCCTGCTAACGGCTCCGGATCACGATAGAGCCCCCGCCACAGGCGGGGGCTCTTCTTTAGAGAATGTGTTGATGGCGGATGTCGGATGTCTGATCTGGCTGCGCCATGCACGGTTTTAGACCTAAGATCAGACATCGGGCATCAGAGATCGGAGATCTTATTTCGGTTTGTACTTGCTTCCCTCATACACCGCCCGGGCCGGCGTTTTCAGCACTTCGGGCAGCGGCTTGCCCGAGCGGCGGGCGTATTCCTGCACGATGCGCCAGCCCAGCCATTGGCCGATATTTCCCGGCGAAACCTCCGGAAGGCCCTGCGTAAAGGGCGACTCGCCGAGGTAGGTCTGGATGACATTGGGCTCGATGCTGTAGAGATTTTCGTTTTTCAGGATATAGCCCCAGGCGTTGCCCTCGTTTTTGCGGAGCCACTCCAGCTGCGCGCCGGTATAGCCGGTCTTGGTGCTGTCGGGGGCGTCGGGCAGCAGGTGATCGAGCAGGTACCACTGCTTGCCGCCCTCCACGAACTGCTCGATGAGGGGGCGCCCCACGCTCTGGTTGGGATAAATATCATCGGCCACAGCCGCCATGGCACGGGCAGCTATGTATTCCTTGTCGAATCGGCGCGCGATATAGTCGGGGTACATCTGGTGGATCTCCTCCTCCTGGTAGGCGGGAAAGTCCTTGCCGGCAAACTGCTGCAGGCCGATGCCCAGGTAGGCCGGCGCCACCACCACCGGCGGGGCGTCGAAGGTGGCAATGAAGGTGAGGAGCTTCGGCACGGGGTAGTCGGGGTAATAATACCTGGTATATCGGAAGCCCGTGGTCAATTCCTCCTGCAGCCAGCCGAGGTCGGGGTATTTTTTCTGGATGGCTGCGTTCACCGGCGCATAGTCGCGGAGCATATAGCGGATCACGAGCTGCCCGCTGGAGTCGGCCGGGTTGATACCGATAATGTTATTCATAAAGATCCCGTAGAAATCGGGGTAGGCATTGCGCAGGTGGGCGAGGCCGCCACTGATATTATTGGAGTCGATGCGGAAGAAGTCCCGCTCGAAGCGCTCCAGCTTCAGGTCGACCTTGATCTTGGAGATGTCGGGGTGACGGTCGTCGCGGCGGCAGGCCGCCAACAGCACAATTATTGCCACGTAGAGGTATCGCTTCATCGTGTTTTCCGGAACTTTGCGCCAAAATACGTTCGGATGTCCGATCTCCGATCTCCGAGGTCGGATGTGTTGGCAGATTTGTGATTTCCCTTTGAAGCTGCCGACTCCCCTCCGGCCGTCATTGCGAGGCCTGTAACGAAGTGGAAGGCCGAAGCAATCCCCCGCGGTGCACACTGCCTTTGTTTGGCGCAATAGAGCAGTGCCATAGAACAGGGGATTGCTTCGCTACGCTCGCAATGACGGCATTGATGGCAGGTGTAACGGCGTTGAGGATTACCAATTAACCAATAGACGAATAGACCAATAGACATGAAGATTTTTCTCGCACAACAGAACTACCATATCGGCAACTTCGAAGCTAACGTGGCCCGCATCCTCGACGGCATCGACCGCGGGCGGGCCGCCGGCGCCGAGCTGGTGGTATTTTCGGAGCTCTGCATCTGTGGCTACCCGCCGCGCGACTTCCTCGACTTCGCCGATTTTATCCGCGAATGCTACGCCGCCCTCGACCGCATCAAGGCCCATGCGCCGGAGATCGGGGTGCTGGTAGGCGCGCCGGCACGCAACCCGCAGAAAGAAGGCAAGGAGCTCTTCAACGCGTCCTACCTGCTTTATGGCGGCGAAGTAAAAGCCGAGATCCACAAGACCCTGCTGCCCACCTACGATGTGTTTGACGAGAACCGCTACTTCGAGCCGGCTTTCCGGTGGCGCTGCGTCGACTTCAAAGGAAAGAAACTGGCCGTGACCATCTGCGAGGATATCTGGAACCTGGGCGATAACCCGCTCTACCGCGTGACGCCGATGGAGCACCTCATAAAAGAAGGTCCCGATGTGATGATCAACCTATCTGCTTCCCCCTACAACTACGCCGCCGACACGGTGCGCCGCTCCATCGTGGAAGCGCATACCGCCAAGTACGGCATCCCGATGCTCTATTGCAACACCGTGGGCGCGCAGACGGAGATCGTGTTCGACGGCGGTTCGCTGGTATACGATATCAACGCGCAGCTGGTGAAGGAGATGGCCTACTTCCGCGAAGACTACGCCCTCTTCGACCTGGAGGAGCTGACACGCAAAAAAGAAGTTCCGGCGGCGGATCACAAATACTATTATTCCGCCACGCAGGTGGGGCGTGACACCGACACGCTCGTTTACCTCACCGATGATAAGAATATCCAGGAGATCCACGATGCGCTCATCCTGGGCATCCGCGATTACTTTGGTAAAATGGGTTTCGGCAAGGCCACGCTGGGTGCTTCCGGCGGTATCGATTCGGCCGTGGTGCAGGCGCTGGCGGTGGAAGCTTTGGGCAAAGACGCCGTGCACGTGCTGCTGCTTCCCTCGCCCTATTCGTCCGATCACTCGGTAGACGATGCCGTGAAGCTGAGTGAAAACCTCGGCAACCGGCACGATATCGTGCACATTGAAAAGGTATACAATGCGCTACTCGAAACACTGAAGCCGCTCTTCGGCGACCTTCCATTCAACATTGCCGAGGAAAACCTGCAAAGCCGCACGCGCGGCAACCTGCTGATGGGGCTCGCCAACAAGTTTGGTTACATCCTGCTCAATACATCGAACAAAAGCGAGCTGGCAACCGGCTACGGCACGCTCTATGGTGATATGGCCGGCGGCCTCGGCGTACTCGGCGATCTGTACAAGATGCAGGTCTATGCCCTCGCCCGCTACATCAACCGGGAGCGGGAGATCATTCCCAACAATATTCTCGTCAAAGCGCCATCAGCGGAACTGCGTCCCGGCCAAAAGGACTCCGATTCGCTTCCCGATTACGAAGTGCTTGACCGCATCCTGTACCAATACATCGAGCTGTCGCAAGGGCCGCAGGAGATCGTGGCCCAGGGCTATGACGAAGCCCTCGTAACCCGTATCCTCCGCATGGTGAACCGCAACGAATACAAGCGCAACCAGTTCTGTCCCATCATCCGCGTGTCGTCGAAGGCTTTTGGTGTGGGAAGAAGACTGCCGATCGTGGCTAAGTACCTCGGGTAAGAAGGAATTGAAGAAAAAGAAGAGTTTTTCACCGCGAAGAAAGGAAGTTGAATAAGCGTCACGCTAAGGAATACAATTGAAAAGGTCCCGCTATCGGCGGGCCCTTTTACATAACAGCTTAGCGTATCAACTTCTTTTTTTATTCTCTTCGCGGTGAAAAACTCTTTTTCACCTTCTAAACCTTACAACCGGTACCGGACAAGTTTCGCCGAAGAAACCAGGCCTGTGGAATCTGCCGCATTCATTTCGATGAGGCCGATGTTTCCGGCAAAGTAAAAGTCGACCTGTCCTTCCACGTCGGGAATGGTCAGCGGCAGCTGGCCCGCGCTCGCGCCGGCAAGGCCGATCTTCGGTTTGCCCTGAACGCGCTGCACATTGGTGTAATTAGTGCCCAGTACGCTGTAGCTGATATCCTTTCCAAGATAGGTGTACTCGATGCCGGCAAAGAGACGCAGGTTGACCGTTGTGGTGCCCTGGGTAAACGGTACGTTGACCGTCACCAGGGTGTCGAGCCAGGTGGTGCCGGCGCCCTGGCCAGCCTTGAGGATGGTGGCGTAAAAGGTATTGGGAATATTGATCCCGGCGCCCGGCACGGGCAGCAGCGAGTCAAGGGCCGGCTGCAGCAGCGCGCGGAGCGTGTCGGGGTTCAGCCCGAACTGCGATAGGGGCAGCGCCAGCTTGTATTCCTGGTTGGCGCAGCTATACATGATACCGCCGTTGAAGGCTGCAAAGCCACCTACGCGGCTAAATGTCTGCCCGTTGACTACGGTATCGGTACCGAGATGGATGATGCCGGTGCTCGTGTCGGTGCCGTCGAGCAGGTAGGTGAATTCCGAGGAGTCGCAAAGCGGCAGGAAGGTACACGACACGCAGCGGCGGTTGGCGGGCAGGGCAGGGTTGCCGTTGCCGCTCCCGGGCACCGTCGCAAGGCCTTCGGTGCTGATCTCTTTCTGGCAACTAACAATAAGCAGGACCAGGAGGACGGCCGACGCCAGGGCAGCGATTCTTTTCTTCAGGGCCATGTCAGTGGTGATTGAGGTTGATGATTACAGAGCCGTTCACCGGCTGCGGGAATTGAGGGAGGCTAAGTACGGTGTCGCGGGCCACCATCAGCGCGGTGTCGTTGAGCAGGTGCACCTTGAAGCGGCCCGAGAACCCGAAAAAGGCGGCGCCCGAAAGGTCGATGCTTTGCTCGTTGTTGGCAAAAGCCCAGGTAAAAGGACGCTTTTGCGGCAAGGTGTCACAGCGCAGGGTACTGTCGTTGGCACTGCCGGAGCCGTCGCCATTAAACGTATAGGTGTTGTCGAGGGCGCAGGCCGGAAGCGTGCCGGTGGGCAGCACATTGTCGGTGGTGCCGTCGCGGTCGAAGTCGATGCCCGCGTCGCGGAAATACCAGGTGCGGGCGCTCAGGCGGGCGGTCTGCCCCGAATCGGCGCCTGGCACCGAACTGCTCTTGGAGCAGGCAAGCAGCAATAAAGCAAGACCCAGGGTGGTGAAAAGGTGGTGGCGGTGTGGTGTCATGGAAGGTTAAAGATAATAATTTAGGCCCGCTCGGCGCGGGTTTGCGCCCTTCCGGCCCTTCACGGTCCGGGTGCGGCCCCTTATTTGCTGAGTGCCCCTTCGTAATTTGGCACCATGGTACAAACCCAGGAAGAGATCCGGCAGCTCAATGAGCGCATCGCGTACACCGGCCGCTTTGTCGGCACCCTTCGCCAGGAGGTGGGCAAGGTCATTATCGGCCAGCCCTATATGCTCGACCGCCTGCTGATCGGCATGCTGGCCAACGGCCACGTGCTGCTCGAAGGCGTTCCCGGTCTGGCAAAGACCCTTACCATCAAGTCGCTGGCCCAGGCCATCCACGCCCAGTTCAGCCGCATCCAGTTCACCCCCGACCTGCTGCCCGCCGACGTGATCGGCACCATGATCTACAACCAGCAGCGGGCCGACTTCGTGGTGCGGAAAGGCCCGATCTTCGCCAACCTCATCCTGGCCGATGAGATCAACCGCGCCCCCGCCAAGGTGCAGAGCGCCTTGCTGGAAGCCATGCAGGAGCGGCAGGTGACGATCGGCGACCACACCTACAAGCTCGAAGAGCCCTTCCTGGTGCTGGCAACCCAAAACCCGCTGGAGCAGGAGGGTACCTACCCGCTGCCGGAAGCACAGGTAGACCGCTTCATCATGAAGGTGATCGTCGGCTATCCTACCCGCGAGGAGGAGCAGCTCATCATCCGCCAGCAGGTAACCGGCTCGCGTCCGCCCGAGGTGCAGCCCGTGGTGGCGATGCAGGAAGTGATCGAGGCACGCAAGCTGGTACGCCAGATCTACCTCGACGAAAAAGTGGAGCAATATATCCTCGACATCGTCTTCGCCACCCGCGACCCCAAGGCCGTTGGCATCCAGAGCCTCGACGGGCTTATTTCCTACGGCTCCTCGCCGCGCGGGTCCATCAACCTGGCCATCGCCGCCAAGGCACAGGCCTTCCTCAACGGCCGCGGCTACGTGGTGCCGGAAGACGTTCGCTCCATTTGCCCCGACGTGCTCCGCCACCGCATCGGCATCACCTATGAAGCGGAAGCCGAAAACATTACTTCCGAAATGGTGATCGAGCAGATCCTCAAAACCGTTCCTTTGCCTTAGGCTGCGGCTCCCCTCAGCCTGACAAGGCTTGGGCTTCGCTTGGCCTGACATTGTCGTCCTGAGCTTGCCGAAGGACCAATTAACGAATAGACGAATTAACTAATCAACGTTGCTGACGACAGCCGACATACTCAAAAAGGTCCGCGCCCTGGAGATCAAAAGCAAGAAGCTTTCCTCAGATCTTTTTACGGGTGAATACCACAGTGCCTTCAAGGGACGCGGAATGTCGTTCAAGGAAGTGCGCGAATATGCGCCGGGCGATGATGTGCGTTTTATCGACTGGAACGTGTCGGCGCGCTTCGGCCATACCTTCAGCAAGTTGTTTGAAGAAGAGCGCGAGCTGACGGTGATGCTGTTGATCGATGTGAGCGCTTCGTCGCTCTTTGGCTCGGTGAATGCGTCGAAGCGCGAGATCGCCACCGAGATCGCGGCGGTGCTGGCCTTTTCGGCCATCAACAACGGCGACAAGGTGGGCGCTATCCTCTACAGCGACCGCATTGAGAAATTCATCCCGCCCAAGAAGGGCCGCGACCAGGTGCTCTTCCTCGTGCGGCAGTTGCTTACTATCGAGCCGAAGGGGCGCGCCACGGAGCTCGATAAGGCACTGCGTTATTTCAACAACACGCGTCGCCAGAGCAGCATCTCCTTTGTGCTGAGCGATTTTCTCGACACCGGTTACGAAGACGCCCTGCGCGTGGTGGCCCGCCGCCATGATGTAGTCGGCATCAAGCTCTACGACCGCCTCGACCAGCAGTTGCCCAAGGCGGGGCTGCTGGAGGTGGAAGACCTCGAAACAGGCCGCCGCCAGCTGGTGGACACCAACAATTCTTTTGTGCGCTATCAATACGAGCAGGAATTTTTCCGTGTCACCGAATACGCCAACACCGTTTTTCGTAAAGCCGGCAGCGACCTGCTGCACCTGCGCACCGACGAAGATTACGTTAAGGTGCTGCAGCGTTTCTTCATCAGCCGCGTCCGCCCATGATCCGCTACCTGCTCCTGCTTATATCGTCCTTGTTCTTCCTGGCCGCTTCGGCGCAGGCGCCGCAGTTTTCTGCCAGCGTCGATAAAAACCGGATCCTGATCGGCGAGCCCTTGCAGCTCGATCTGAAGCTTACCGGTCCGCAGTTGCCGCCGCACGGGGTGACGGTCGACAGCCTGCCTTTTTTCGAGATACTCGAGCAGCGCAGCGATACGCTCCGCGAAGCCGGTAACTATATCGTTCGCCTTCAGCTGAAGATCACGAGCTGGGACAGCGGCCGCCGCGTTATCCCACCGATCATCTATGAAGGCAGCACGGCGTCGAAGCCCATACCGATATCGGTTGTGTTTTCTTCGCCTTTCGATCCGAAGCAGCCTTATCATGATGAAAAGGATATCCTGGATATCACACCGCAGGCACAGAGCACCTGGCAATGGTACCTCGTGCTGGCGCTTGTGATCCTGCTGCTGGTGCTGCTGCTTTTCCCGAAGAAAAAAGGCGATGCGCCGGTGGCGGTGAAGCTGGATGTGAATTATTATAAGAAAGTGCTGCAGCAGCTCGGCGCCCTTCAGGAAGACCGCGACCGGCGCGCCGAGCCCCGGCTGTTTTATACCGACCTGGTGCAGATCTTCCGGCAGTATATCTACAAGCGCAAGGGATACTATTCGGATGCCGACACATCGTCCGACCTGGTAGCGCGCCTTGGCGGCTGGCGGGTGCCCGCGGGCCTTCAGGGCGACCTGCGCCGCGCACTGGAAAATGCCGACCTGGCGAAGTTTGCCAAGTATCGCCCCGGTGCCGCGCAGATGGACGAAGACATACAAACCCTAAAAAAGGCGGTGATCGCCATCGAGGAGAATAGCTGATGTTGTACGATTGGCTGCAACAGGTACGATTTGCGCACGTGTGGGTGCTGCCCTTCCTGGGGCTGCTGCCGGTGCTCGCCTACCTGTGGGTGCGCGGCCAGCGCACGCGCCGCGCCGCCTTCCAGGTATCTACCGCCGCCCTGTTTACCGTACGCTCGGGGCGCCAGCGCTGGCTCTTCCTGCTGCCGCTGCTGCGCCTGCTTGCAGGCGCCGGGCTCGTGCTCGCGCTTGCCCGCCCGCAGGTGAGCGACGTACAGAAAAAGAACAAGGGCGAAGGCATCGCCATCGTACTGTGCATCGACGTGAGCGGATCGATGATGACGCCCGACTTCGTACCCAACCGCCTGGCGGTGGCCAAGGAGGTGGCTGCTGATTTCGTGCGGGCCCGCCAGGTCGACCAGATCGGGCTCGTAGTGTTTTCCGGGGAGGCGTTTACGCAGGCGCCGATCTCCACCGACTACGAATCGCTGCTCGAGCAGATCCGTTCCATTCGAAGCGATATGCTGCAGCCGGGCACGCTCATCGGAGAGGGACTGGCCACCTCGGTGGCGCGTCTTGCCGATGTGCCCGCGAAAAGCAAGGTGGTGGTGCTGCTCACCGACGGCCGCGAGGAAGCGCCGCCCACACGCATCATCGACCCCGAGACCGCATTGGGTATCGCCCGCGCCAAAGGCGTGAAGGTGTACACGATCGGCATGGCCTCGGATCGCTTTGCGGCCTACACCGAAGGTGGTGGCAAGGGCAACGTCCAGGTAGATGAACAGCTCTTGCAGCGGATCGCGCAGTCGACGGGCGGCGCCTACTTCCGCGCCAAGGACAAGGGCAGCCTGCAGGGCGTGTATGCGCGGATCAACCAGCTGGAGCGCTCCAACGTTCAGGTGGTGACCAAAACACGCTACCACGAAGAGTTTCATTGGTTTGTTGCCGCGGCCGCGCTGTTTTTGCTGCTTGAGCTGCTGCTGCGCTATACATTATTCCGTACTTTGCCCTGATCATGGAAGGCCTGGTGTATAAATCGACGGGAAGCTGGTATTCGGTAAAAGACACCGAAGGACGGTGGTGGAACGCACGTATCAAGGGCACGTTCCGGCAGGACGGGCTGACGTCAACCAACCCCCTCGCGGTGGGCGACATTGTCGATATTGTTTCCGAATACGAAGGTGAGAACACGGCCACCATCACCGGCATCCATGAGCGCCGCAATTATATCAACCGCCTGTCGCCGAAAGGCCGCCACCAGCAGCACATTGTGGCCGCCAACCTCGATCAGTCGCTGCTTATCGCCACGCTCCGCGACCCCCGTACTTCTACGGGATTCATCGACCGCTTTCTTGTTACCTGCGAAATGTACCACGTGCCGGCCATCCTGCTGTTCAACAAGGCCGACCTGTACCGCGACAAGGAGTGGGACCTCTATGCCGAACTGGAAGAGATCTATACCAATGTCGGTTACCAGGTGCAGCTCGTATCACTGCTCGAAGGCAAGGGCATTGAAGAAGTATCGCAGCTGCTGCACCATAAGACGACGCTCGTGAGCGGACACAGCGGCGTGGGTAAATCATCTTTTATTAACCGCATTCTGCCGGGTAAAGGCATCAAGACGCAGGATGTAAGCGGCTGGAGCGGCAAAGGGCAACACACCACGACCTTTGCGGAGATGTATGACCTTCCGTCAGCCGAAGGCGGGCGCATAATCGATACCCCCGGTCTTAAGGAGTTTGGCCTGGTAAACATCTCGAAGTCCGAGTTGAGCGGGTATTTCCCGGAGATGCGCGAGCGGCTCAACGGCTGCCAGTTCAATAACTGTCTTCACATGAACGAGCCGGGCTGCGCCATTAAGGAAGCCGTCCGTAACGGGGAAATATCCGAGGAGCGCTATGTGAATTACGCGACCATTCTCGATACCATCGACGAGAAGAAGTATTGAGGAGCCCGGCTGTTTCCGCTCATCCTTTCGGTTTTCCTTCCTGAATGCAGGCCGCAGTACGTTTCATCCGGCAGACTTCCGGCACGTGCTCGTCGGCACTTGCCAGAATGGGCCGGCACAGTAAGCGAACCGCAGGGTTTATGGCATTCCCCATCAGTATATTTATTTTTTGAAACGCGCGCACCCTGTCTGGCAATAATTTAAATTTAATAAGCTCCATACCCGTTGAAAACGTTTATCCTGCCCGGTTATTTTTTCTTCACCTAAAACCTGTTTTATGGCTTTCAACCTGCTGGATTCGGTACGTTCGCTTTTCAACCATGAAGTTGTAAGTAAAGTAGCCCCGTCGCTTGGCGAAAGCGAAGGTGGAGTAGGTAAGGCGCTCGCTGCGATCATTCCTTTGCTCTTTGGTGGCGTACTGTCGCGCGTGCATGCCGGCGAGGCTGCTTCGATGCTTGACGTTTCGCGAAACGTTGCGGCGGGCGGTCCGGCGAATGCGCTCCGGGGCCTTGCCACGGGCGATACGCAGTCGCTCATTTCCCGGGGCACCGACCTGGTGCGTAACCTGTTTGGCACGCACCACGACGCCGTTGGCAGCGTCGTGGCCCGGCACGCCGGTGTCCATGAAAATTCGGCCCGTTCGCTGTTGGCGCTGGCTGCGCCCGTTGCCTTGGGAAGACTGGGCGAGCACGCCGAAGAAAATCATATGCGCGTGCCGGAATTTTCTTCCTTCCTGGAAAGCCAGCGGGTACATATAGAACAGGCATTGCCTTCGGGCCTGAGCCTGTCGGCCATCCCGGGACTAAGCGGTCTTACCGCCCGCGATGCCAGCGTAACGGGTGTGCCGGTGGAACGCACCCACCGGACCGTATCCGATTCCGGCAGGGTGACACCGGAGCACAAGCCCGGCGGATCGAAATGGTTACTGCCCGTAATCATCATCCTGGCGATCCTCGCACTACTGTATCTGTTCAGCAGGGGGTGCAACCGGCGGGACACGGATACGAATACGGGGAACACAACGATGACTACGCCGGTACCTGTCCAGACCGATACCAGCACGATACGGACGCCGGGCGCGGGCGCGCGCACGTATACAAAAGTGCGGCTGGCTAATGGTACGGAGCTGAACGCTTATGCCGGCGGAGTGGAAGAGCAACTGGTCAACTGCATCAACGATGCTTCCTGCAAAGCAGGAAAGGACAAATGGTTTGATTTCGACAACATCAATTTCGAGGTGGGAAGCGCAAGGCTTACGCCTGAAAGCCGCGACCAGGTCAATAATATTGTTGCAATTCTGAACGCCTATCCCGCTGTTCGGATCAAGGTCGGTGGTTACACGGATAAAACGGGTAACGATGCCGCAAACAAAAAGCTTAGCCAGGAGCGGGCCGACGCGGTGATGAACGCGATCAGGTCAGCGGGTGGAAAAGCGGGGCAACTTACCGGCGCGGAAGGCTATGGTTCCGAATTCGCAAAGGTACCCGCAACAGCCTCCGATGAGGAACGCAAGAAAGACCGCCGTATTGCCTTGCAGCTTAACAGCAAATAACCGCAGGCGTGACGGGAAAGGCATTGTGAACGACATGCTATCACGACAGATCCCGGCAGCCAGCCGGGATCTGTCGTTTTCAATATGTGCTTTGCAATCCCGGGGCGCGGGGCGAAACCTCAGTTCCGCAGGTCCACCGACATCAGCTTTCCTTCCAGCACCGACGCCAGTTCCACCACGGCCTCGTTGGCGCGCTTGGAAGCTTCGTGCAATTGTGTTGGAAAAAGTGAGATGCCGTTGTAGATGCTGTAGCAAAGCGTCAGCAGGTGCTTGCCGAATGAAAAGCTCCAGTTGATGGAGTCGAATTCGTCTTCCTTGCGCGAAAAATCCACGTTCAGGTCGGTGGAAAGAATGTCGGCAACGAGGTAGAAACGTTTAAGGCCGCCATCATCGTCGATTACGGCTTCGGTGCATCCGAGTGCATTTCGTAGGGTCAGACTCATGTGAAACGGTTTAGTATAGGTAAGACGCCTTTGTGACGTCAATCGCTGCATCCGTCGCAAACTTTGTGCCTCGCCACTGCCATGACCGGGGCGCTGTGGATAAATTACTGCTGCACCCGGTATTTGGGGGTTTTCTTCGGCGGCTCGCTCAGGAGCTTCTCCGCGCCCACGTTGCGTCCATCGCTCGGGCACCCTTCCTTATTCTTCTTGAAAACACTGCACGAAGCAGTAAAGCCCACCAGGGCAATCAGAACGGCAATGCGGGTAACGTTTTTCATAAGACGGCGTTTAGACAACCCTAAGTTCGGGATAATTCCCCAAACAGGATGTCGGATCTCAGGTGTCAGAGCTCAGATCGCAGTATGATGATTGCAAAATATTGACAACGATCACTTTACAGGTAACTGCCAAACTCTAGATCGGAGATCCGAGATCTAAGATCTGAGATTCTCCTCCCGCTTCGTTCACCGCGTCGAACCAGCGCGCATAACGTCCGTAATTCTGCGCGATGCGGTGGATTTCGCCCGACAGCAGCTCCTCGGGCAGCGCTTTTACTTTTTTTGCCGGAACACCCGCGTAGATGGAGCCGCCCTCGCAGACGGAGTTCTCAAGCACCACGGCGCCCGCCGCGATGATGGTGTTGGAATGCACCACGGCGTTGTCCATAACGATGGCGCCCATCCCGATCAGCACGTGGTTGTGGATGGTGCAGCCGTGAACGATGGCGTTGTGCCCGATGGAAACGTCGTCGCCCACCAGCACCTTCGTTTTCTGGTAAGTGGCGTGGATGACGGCGCCATCCTGCACGTTCACCCGGTCGCCGAGGCGGATGCTGTTCACGTCGCCGCGGATCACCGCATTGAACCATACGCTGCAGCCTTCACCCATCATCACATCACCCACTATGGTGCAGTTGGGCGCGATGAAGCAGTTGGGGCCCCAGGCGGGGAATTTATCTTCTACAGGGAGGAGCAGAGCCATAAGAATATCGAGTAACGAATGTTGAATATCGGATAACGAATATCGATAAATGCCGGTTGCGGCGGTCAGACAGATTGGGTCCGGTTGCGAAACACCCGATATTCTGCGGTTCGATGTTCGGTATTCGGTATTTCTTTGCGCTATGAATCTCCGCCAGCTTTTCCTGCAGCACGTAGCCCAGACCTCCACCGCACCGCTTGCCCTTGAGATCGTGAAGGCGGAAGGCTGCACGCTTTACGATGCTTCGGGCCGGGAATACATCGACCTGATCGGGGGTATTTCGGTGGCCAACGTGGGGCACCGCCATCCCGCGGTGCTGGAGGCGGTGCGCGCCCAGCTCGACGCTTACCTGCACGTGATGGTGTACGGCGAATTCGTGCAAAGCCCGCAGGTGCGCTATGCAGAAGCGCTTGTGCAGACATTGCCGGCGCCGCTCCGCTCGGTGTATTTTACCAACTCGGGCGCCGAAGCGGTGGAGGGCGCCATGAAGCTGGCCAAGCGCGTCACCGGGCGCACCGGAATCATTGCATTCCAGAACTCCTACCATGGCTCCACCCAGGGCGCACTCAGCATCATCGGCTCCGAATACTGGCGCAACGCCTACCGGCCTTTGCTGCCCGGCGTGCAGCACCTGGTATACAACGACTTTGCCTCCATCGACCGTATTACTACGGATACCGCCTGCGTCGTTGCCGAAACGGTACAGGCCGAAGCGGGCGTGCTGCCTCCGTCGCGGGAGTGGCTGCAGGCCCTGCGTGCGCGCTGCACGCAAACAGGCACCCTGCTCGTGCTCGACGAGATCCAGGCGGGCTTTGGCCGCACCGGACGGCTCTGGGGCTTTGAGCACTTTGATGTTGTGCCCGACGTGCTGCTGCTGGGCAAAGCCCTCGGCGGCGGTATGCCCCTCGGTGCCTTTGTGGCCTCCAAAGAGCTGATGGATCATTTCACGGATGGCCCGGTGCTTGGGCATATCACCACCTTCGGCGGGCACCCGGTGTGTTGCGCGGCCGGCCTTGCCGCCTTCAGCGCGCTTCAATCGGAAGGCATGATAACGGATGTGGCCCGAAAGGCGGAACTATTCCGTACACTTCTCGTGCATCCCGCCATCCGGTCCGTAGCGCACTTCGGGTTGTGGATGGCCGTGCGTTTCGAATCCTTCGATGTGTGCAAGGCCGTCATCGACCGCTGCATTGCGCGCGGCGTGCTCTCCGACTGGTTTCTCTTCGCTTCGGACTGCCTGCGTATTTCGCCGCCGCTGACCATCAGCGAAGCAGAGATCGAAGCCGCGGCAACCATAATTCTCGAATCGATCTGAGCAAGCACCGGGCGATCCGAAAATTTTTTTCGGGACCGGTGAGCGGGAATTGAATAAATGAGTTTACTTTGTATCGCAAAGTGCTTTTTATGAATGAGCAAACGCAATCCCTCGAGACCTTGCAGGACATCCGCCGGATGATGAACCGGTCGAGCCGCTTCTTATCGCTGAGCGGGCTGAGCGGCATTGCGGCCGGCATCTGGGGCCTTGCCGGCAGCTGGGCCGCCGGGCGCCGCATCGGTGCTTATTATGATGACTATACCCGGGGCGGCTACACCAACCACGACTTTGCCGAGCTGAAGCTGCACCTGATGGTGCTGGCAGCGATCGTGCTGGTGCTCGCGGTTGCTTCGGCCTTTTTCTTCACCTGGCGCCGCGCACGCCGCCAGCGTCTCCCGCTGTGGGACCGCACCTCGCGCACCCTGGCCATCAATATGCTGATACCGCTGGTAACCGGCGGCCTGCTGATCCTCTCCCTGCTCATGGGTTATAACGACTGGCGCTTTGTTGCTCCGCTCAGTCTCATCTTCTATGGCCTTGCGCTGGTGAATGGAAGCAAATACACCGTTAACGACATCCGCTACCTGGGTGTGCTTGAGATCCTGCTTGGCCTCATTGCAACGCGCTATGTAGGCTACGGCCTGTATTTCTGGGCCATCGGTTTCGGCGTGCTGCACATCATCTGGGGCTTTTTTATGTGGTGGAAGAATGAGCGCGGGGAGGCGCCGGAAAAAGCGTGAGCCAGAAAAACCCCATAGCAGGCCTCAACAAACTGTTCGACAACCGCATCCGCCTTGGCGTCATGAGCATTCTTGCCGCCAACGAGGAGGTAAGCTTCAACGACCTGAAGCAGATGCTGGAAGTAACGGACGGCAACCTGGCCACGCACCTCGTGAACCTGGAGGAGAACAGCCTCATTAAGGTGCACAAGGGCTTTATCGGGCGCAAGACCAACACCACGTATTCCATCACCCGTGCCGGCGAAAAGGCCTTCAACGACCATATCCAGGCACTCGAACGCATGATCCGGGGTACCAAGTAATTTTTTTTTTCCCTCCACTTTGAAATACAAAGTACTTTTTACGAGAGAATATCAACGCCTCCGCACCGTCCGCCGCCTCCTGGGAATCTTTATCATCGCGCTGCTGCTGAGCGGACTTACCGTTTGGCCCGCCGATGCCGAGCTGCGCTTCGCGCTCCGCATTACCGGCACGGAAGGAGCGGTGGGACAATGGCTGCAACGCGTGCACAGCGCCTACACACGTGTGGGCAGCGAAAGCGGCTTCCTGTTTTACGGGTACGACTGGCTCGCATTCGCACACGTGATCCTCGCCGGCCTCTTCGTCGGTCCCTGGCTCGACCCGGTGCGCAACCGTTGGGTGATCCAGTTCGGTCTGGGCGCCTGCGCCGCCATCCTGCCACTGGCCTTTATCTGCGGCACCCTGCGCGGCATTCCCTTCTGGTGGCAACTGGTCGACTGCAGCTTCGGTGTCTTCGGTGCTGCACTGCTCTGTCCCTGTCACCGCCTCGCGCTGCAGCTCGAGCGCGACAACTTCCAACCACAAAATCAAATCGCATGAAACGCAACCTGTCCCTTGTACTTGTAAGCGCTTTTCTGATCATCAGCATCGTGCACCTGCTTGTATTCGCGGTGGTGCAGCAGGTGCACCGGCAGGCTGCCAACGAAGGGCCGCGCCTGCTGGCCGGGCGCCTAAGTGTGCTTGCAGCTTCCGGCCGCCTTGGCACCGATACCCTGGATGCGGAAACCCGGTCGATCATCGTTTCGCGTGGCCTGTTCTACCTTCTTGCGGATGCTGATGGCCTCATCCGCGCCACCAACCTGCCGGGCTACGACGGGCCCGTGCGCCGCTTGCCGGTGGGGCTGCTCGGGCAGGCACGTGGCCGCGGCTCGTATGCCATCACCTGGGCGCCGCAGGGCGTGCGCTACGCGCTGGTGCTCTGCCGCGCAGGCAATACCGGCACCTATGTGGGCGGCTGTCAGCCCCTGTTGTATTCCGAATCGAACGTGCTTAAGCTATGGGAAATGGTGCTCCTTTCCTGGATCGGCTGCAGCGTGTCGCTGGCATTCGCGGGCGCCGTGCTCTTCCGCCGATTTGGGGTGCTGGTTGCCGCGCAACGCAACGTGCTGGCTGCATAGTCAACAAAAAACCGAATACCATGCGTATCAAGATGATCCTCCCGGCGCTCACCGAGGCCAAGAGCCCGTTCTGGCGCCCCATCAAGTATTCGCTCTTCCCGCCGCTGGGGCTCGCAACGCTGGCTGCCTTTTGCGCACCCGACGACGAGGTGGAGCTGCAGGACGAGCATGTGGAAGTGCTCCGCACCGACGACTGCCCCGACGTCGTGGTGATCCAGGTGTATATCACCAATGCGTGGCGCGCCTACGAGCTGGCCGATTCATACCGTGCAAAAGGGTGTCACGTTTGTCTCGGCGGACTACATGTAACGTCGCTGCCCCTGGAGGCCGGCGCTCATGCGGATTCGGTATTCATCGGGCCTGGTGAAGACACCTTCCCGGAGTTCCTTGCCGACTTCCGGCGCGGCGCGCCCAGGCGGGTTTATACCAACAAGGAGCGCAGCCTCGCCACGCTGCCGCCGGTTCGCCGCGACCTTATCCGCCGCGAGCGTTACCTCGTGCCCAACTCCATCGTGGTGTCGCGGGGGTGTCCGCATCACTGCGACTTCTGCTACAAGGACGCGTTTTTCGAAGGAGGCAAATCCTTTTATACACAGCAGGTGGATGCGGCGCTGTTCGAGATCGATCGCCTGCCCGGCAGGCACCTGTATTTTCTCGACGACCACCTGTTGGGGCAGCAGCGATTCGCTACCGCGCTTTTTGACGGGATGCAGGGCATGGGCCGCCTGTTCCAGGGTGCGTCCACCATCGATGCCATCCTCCGCGGCGACCTGATTGAGCGCGCAGCGAAGGCCGGCCTGCGCAGCATCTTCGTCGGCTTCGAAACGCTTAATCCCAACAATCTCGTGCAAAGCAACAAGCGGCAGAACCTGGGCCGCGATTACGAGGCCGCCATTCGTCGTCTTCACGACCTCGGGATCATGATGAACGGCTCCTTTGTTTTTGGCCTGGATGATGACGACAAGGACGTGTTCAAGCGAACCGTTGACTGGGCGGTGCGAAATGGGCTTACCACCGCTACGTTTCATATCCTAACGCCTTACCCCGGCACGCGGCTGTATCAGCAGATGGAGACCGAAGGGCGGATCCTGCACCGCGACTGGAGCCGCTACGATACGCGCCAGGTAGTGTACAAAACCAAAGGGCTTACGGCCGACGAGCTGAAGCGCGGCTACGATCGTGCCTATAACGATTTTTATTCCTGGGGCAACGTGTTGCAGGCTTCACTCCGGCACGAGCACCTCCGCGACCAGCTTCGGCATTTCACCTACGCCGGTGGCTGGAAAAAGTTTGAGCCGCTCTGGAACTTCATGATCAAGACGCGCGGCCTCAACAAGATGCTGCCTTTATTGGAGCGCATCCTGTCAACCGACAAGGGTCGTAGAAATACAGGCGCGACTTCACCCTTTCCCGCCATTGCTTAAAACGAAGAACTATGCCTGCCTTCTGGAAACTTTTTCGTTTCGTTGCGCTCACCTGGCTGCTCACGAATGTGTTCCTTCCGCTTTGCCTGATCTGCGGGCTGGGAGGAAGCCTGTCGGGCCTCAGCTTAAAAGGATGGTATGCACTTTTCGGTTACAGCCTTGTCTTCAGCGCTCCCAGCCTGCTGCTCGGGTGGCTTGCGTTAGCACTGCTTTTCCGGCTCCGCGTGAGGCCCATTTCCCGTTACCTGCTCTGGCTGTCTGTCCTGGTCGTATTGGTTTATATCATGACCAATGTCTGGCTCGCCGGATTCTTCGATGAAGCAAAAACGGCCTGGCTGGTATTTTCTGTGGCGCCGGTCCTGGCGCTCCTGCTGCGACTTCCCGCATATCAAATCCTGCTCTCCGCTTCTAAACCCTGATCACATATGAACACTTTTCGCTTCGTACTCTACACCTGGGGGTGTAGCGTGCTTCTCTATCCCTTTTCCGTGATGTGCAGCGACATTTTTACGCGCAGCAATACAGAGTTGCACCTGTTTCTGCCGCTGCTGTCGGGCGCCTTTGTGCTGGGGCTGCCGGGATTGCTGACCGGTACCATCAGCCTGCAGCGCCTGTTGCAGCCGGGGCGGCGCCCGCATCTTGTGAAGTACCTGTTGTGGTGTGCCATTGTTCTTGCAACGGCGGCCTTGCCACTCTGGATGCTGGCCCGCCCCACACTCACCGCCACGGGCGAGGATTCCCGTTTCGTCGTGCCGCTTTTTATCGACATGATCCTGGTACTCCTGCTCCGCTACCCTTATTACCGTCATTTACCGATTACTCAATACTAAAAACCATGAATGCAAAAGAAGTGACCCAGGAAGCCTGGGGCAAGACCAAACTGCTCGTAAAAGTTGCCGTTATAGCCGGCATCATCGGGCTCCTGATGATTCCTACCTGCCAGGTGCAGCAGCTGATCTCCGAGCGCGAAAGCCGCCAGAAGGAGGCGGTAAACGAGGTGAGCGCCAAATGGGCCGGGCGCCAGCTGGTAACGGCGCCGGTGCTGGTGCTGCCTTACCGGGCTGGCAGCACTAATGGGCGCGATGATACCTTGCCGACCGTTGCCAATGCCATCATCCTGCCGGATACCGTGGAAATACGGGCGGTCGCCGACCCGCGCGAGAAACACCGCGGCATGTACCAGGTGATGTTGTATTCGGCCCGCGCCGAAGTGACCGCGCGCTTTGCGGCACCCAACCTGGCGGCGCTGCACATCGATCCTGCCAGCGTTCTGTGGGATCGCGCCTACCTGCGCCTGCAGCTCGGCGACCTGCGCGGGTTGAACGAAGAAGTGGACGCGCGCTGGAACGGGACCTCCACCCAATTCGCGCCGCAGGCGGTCGAAGGCGATGACACCGCGACCCTTGTAGCAGCACTTGCGCTCAAAGGTGCCGAAGACCTGCAGTCGGGCAGCTTTACCGCTACCCTCGCCCTCAATGGCTCACAGCAATTGCTTTTTGCGCCGCTCGGGCGAAAGTCTACGGTCACCGTGCGTTCGCCCTGGCCGCACCCGAGCTTTACGGGCGAAGGCCTTCCCGTGGAATCAAAAGTGGCTTCCGGCGGATTCGATGCTACGTGGCGCATGGGCGCCAACCGGCGGGCTGTGCCGCAACAGTATACCGAAGCCGGCGGGCCGCGCTACGACCTTGCGCGCACCGCGGTTGGTGTCGACCTCTTTGTGCCGGTGAATGCTTACCAGAAAACGATGCGCTCCATCAAGTATGCACTGCTCTGCATCGTGCTCACCTTCGCCGCTTTTTTCCTTATTGAAATGGTCAACAAACGCTCGGTGCATCCCTTCCAGTATGGGCTGATCGGACTGGCGCTGGTGTTGTTTTACGCGCTCCTGCTTTCGTTTTCCGAATACATCGGTTTCAACCCGGCATACGCCATTGCTTCGATTGCTACCATCGGTCTTATCGGCTGGTTTGTACGCGGGCTGCTGCAGTCGGGACGCCTCAGTACCCTGCTGTCGGTGGTGCTTGTGCTGCTGTATGGCTTTGTGTTTACCACGCTGCAACTGCAAGACTATTCGCTGTTGCTGGGCAGTGTCGCGCTCTTCCTCACCCTTGGTGTGATCATGTATTTCTCACGCCGTATCAACTGGTAATTTATGATTTCGTCCCTTCGTCACCTCACCAACTGGTACCGCCGGCAGGAGCCCTCAGAGCAGGTGCTCCTCGCCTCGGCGGCATTCAGCAGCGGGCTGTCGGCCTTCCGGCTCCTGTACTCAGGAACGCCCGTGCTCCTGTTTCTCAACTGGAATCTCTGGCTCGCCTTTGTGCCCTACTATATCAGCCGGCAGCTGGTACGCAACGTCGGCTGGATCGAACAGTCGCTGCTCTTCCGCCCGCTCTTCGTGTGCTGGCTGCTGTTTCTGCCCAACACCTTTTACATCACCACCGACCTGTTTCACCTGCGCCTGCGCCCGGGTGTGCCGCTCTGGTTCGACCTCGCCCTGCTGTTCTCCTTCGCCTGGAACGGCCTGCTGCTCGGGCTGCTTTCGCTCCAGCGCATGGAACTGGTGGTAGCGGCCCGCTGGCAACTGCGGCGGGGCAGCCACTTTACCGTGCCGGCCCTGGTGCTGTGCGGCCTCGGGATCTATATCGGCCGCTACCTGCGCTACAACAGCTGGGACGTGTTGCTGGCGCCGGGCGAGCTCGCGCGCGACATTGCGGCGCTCTTCCTGCACCCGGTGCAGGCCCGCTTCGACTGGAGCATGATCGTGCTGTTCAGCGCGCTGCTGATCCTGATCTATGAATCGCTGCGCAGGCTGGCAGCCGTCATGGGCCGATAGGAAAGGAGGGAGGAGCAAATGATCACAGAATACCTGATCATAGAGGTGCTATCCCTCATGTAATCATTTGCTCATTTGTTCTGTGCTCATGTAATCTGCAATCCTTTAAAGTCAGGGAGGTACCGGATGAGAATGCGGAGCAAATGATCACAGAATACATGAATACATGATCATAGAAGCGAAAACCCCTCATGTAATCATGTATTCATTTGTTCTGTGCTCATGTAATCTTCCTTCTAATAAAAATGCCGTCCCAGAGGGATGGCATTTTTATTATTAAGAAGTCATCTGTTAGAAGTCAACTCCCAGCGCCAGGTAGGTCTGGGGCTTGCCGCGGAAGAAGCCGTTCATGGGGTACGAAACATCGAAGCGAACGAAATAACCGAGCAGGGTGCTCCGTACGCCGAAGCCGTAGCCGCCGGCGAAGGGACCGATGCCGCCTGCCTTGATCTTGACGGAGATCGGGTTGCCGGGTGTGGTATAGGTTACCGACGGGCGCTTGATGTTGCCGATGCCGCCGCTCCAGGCCGTGCCGAGGTCGAAGAATTGCACCAGCTGGAAGTTGCGGAGGAAGGCATTGTTGATGGGCCGGTTGAAGAAGGTGCTGAAGATCGGGGCGCGGATCTCGCTGTTGATCACCACGGCGTTGTTGCCGTTGGCAACGTTCTGCTTAAAGCCGCGCATGTTCACGGCCAGCGACTGGTACACGTAGTTCTGCGTGGCATCGGGCACAGGCTGGGGCGTGAAGTAGCGGTAGCCGGTCACCTGCTGGGTGGCGTCGGTCTTCTCGTTGTTGGCAAACTTGAGCCAGCCGTCCACACCACCAAGGTAGTACACCACTTTGTTGTCGCCCATCGAGAAGTCACCGGCGGCGCGCACCGCCCAGATCACGTTGCGGTAGATGGGCAGGTAGTGACGTGCGTCGATGCCCGCCACGAACATATTGCGGCCGAAGTCGGAGCCACCCTTGTCGAGACGCGAGAAATAGTCGACAAAGACCTTGTAGCGGAGGCCCCACCAGATATTGGTGGCCGGGTTGAGCGTATTGTCGTGCACGTACTCCAGCGAAGCCTGACCGAAGGTTTGCTTGCCGTCGGGGAAGTTGAGGGCGAAGATGCCGCGTGCCGGGTCGGGGTGCGTGGCTACGATCACGCGGTCGAAGCGGGGGCCGATGGTGGCACGCAGGCTGCGCACCTTGTCGAGCGCATATTTTACGCGACCGAAGTAATAGTTGGAATGCTGCTTTCCTAAGAAGTCGGAGCCCAGGTCGACGGACTGGCTGCTGCGGTAATAGGTGAAGCCCCAGTCCCAGCGGCGGCGCTGGTTCGTAAATTCAAACAGCACGTCGTTGTCTTTCAGGTTCGGCGCGATGCGGAAGCCGCCCGAGATCTTGTAGTCTTCAAACAGGTCGACGGTGCCGAGGCGGATAAGGCCATTGAGCTGGTGGCCGTTGGCCGGGTCGATGGGGCCCGCGCCACCTGCATATGGCTGGTATTTGGAGGGAACGAAAACCGTGTTGTTGGCACCGGCCACGAGGTAATCGGTAAAGAAGCGCGGCGGGCGGTATTCATACAGCTTTGCCTTGCGGATGACGGGCTCGTCGGCAAGCGCTTCCGCTGTGATCACCTGGCCTATTGCCGGCGCCTGTGTCGCGGGCGCCGCGGCGCTGTCTTTCTTTTCGGTCTGGAACTCGTTCTGGAAAAAGTCGTTCTGTGTTTTCTTCACCGAGTCCACCACGGCCTGCTGGTCGGCTACCGTTACGCTCTTGGCGCGCTCACGCTCGCGGAGGCGCTTTACATACTCGGTGGGCGGGGCCGACACGTTGCGGCGGCGCAGCAGATTCTCGTCCACCTTGAGGCGGTAGAGGAACTTATAGTCGCCCTGCCGCACCACCTCGCTCACCAGCGAGTTGTCGCCCGCGGTGCGGGTTTCGAGCAGGGAGCTCTGGTAGTTGGTCATCGGGAACACGTAAGCCGAATCGTTGGAGGTAGAGAAGTAACCCACTGAGTCGATGTCGGTCTTGTTCCATTCTTTCAGCAGCGAATCCACCTCTTTCTGGGCCGGGTTGCGCAGCACCTCGTCGCCGATGAACACAAGCGTGTCGAGGCCCGCCTTCTGCGTGGTGAAGAAGCCGGCGTAACGGTTGTTGATGCCGTTCTCGTCGGAGGTGAACGTGAAATGCGTTACGTTGTAGGGAGAGGGGTTGCGGGCGTTGCCGAACTTCATGTTGGTGAGCTGGGAGATCTGCTTGAACTCGCTCTTGTTCCAGTTGTCCACCAGGAAGATGTTGAAGCGCGGCGCGGGCATGGAAGTGTCGGCGCTCACGGCATTTGCCGACGGGCGGTTGGAGGCGAAGATGATACCGGTTTTGTTGGGGAAGCTCACAAAGCTCGGGTCGAGGTCGTCAAACACGTCGTTGGTCACCTGCTCGGCCGTCTGCTTCTCGATGTTGTAGGTGTAGATATCGCTCTGCCCGTTGCGGATGCCGCTCAGCACAAGGGTGTTGGAGTTGAGCATGTACTTGAGATCCTGCACCTGGTCCCACTGATTCCATTCCTGCTTGTCGATCTTGATGCGGCGGTTGAGGTCGTAAACGAAGAACTTCTGCTTGCCTTTCTCGGCGTACAACACCGCGAGGCGGGTGCCTTTCGGGTCCCAGGCCAGCAGGGGCAGGTTGGGGTTGATCTCGTCTTCGCGGTTGCGGGTGCCGTACTCCAGCAGCACCTTGCGGCTGGTGAAGTTCTCGTTGATCACCACGCTGTATTTACCCTGCCTGTACTCGGTAACGGCATAGGTAAAGGAACGGGGCAGCGGGTTGGCGTTGAAGCGGATATAGTCCTTCTTCACGGTTTCAACGGTTACCGACAGTTGTCCTTTGGGCACCACGCGGCGGCCGCGGATGTCTTTGAAATAAAGCTGCTGCTCTTCCTCCATGAAGTCGCGGAGGATGTCCTTGAACTTCTTCTTGGCGATCTTCTGCGAGGCCGAGTTGAGGTTGCGGTAGATGCGCGACAGGTAGAGGAAATACGTGGGCTTGTTGGCGCCGTACTTGTTGGAGAGGTAGTACCAGAAGGCATGGCCGGCCAGCAGCGGGCGCTCGAAGGCAAACTGGTAGAAGTTGTTGTAGCGGCCGCTCAGCATGGCGCTTTTGAGCTGGTCGTCGAGCTCCGTGTTCCAGGGCTCCGCCACGTAATCGATATAGCCGTCGGTGAGCCACTTGGGCAGGTCGAGGAGGGTCTGGTTGGCGGCAAACTCGCCGAGGTCGTCGCCGAAGAGCAGGTTCTGCACCAGCACCTGCGCGAGGCCGGTGCGCACCTGGCGGCGCATGTTGTTGCGGTTGGCATCGTAGTACACGATCATCTTGTTGTTCACCAGCCTGGTGATGCCGCCGTTGCCCTGCCAGTCGATGCCGAGACCGATATTCGACTGCTGCAGGTCTTCATAGTTGTTGTAAACAACGATATTCGCACGTCGCTGGAGTCCGTATTCCACGACCTCTTCCAGCTGCGGGAGCTCTTTTTCGGCGATCTGGGCAACGAATTTGCCCATCTCAAGTCCGTTCTGTGAAAAGTAGGTGTTGAAGTTTTCCGTCTGGTAGTATTTCCACTTGAACTTCTTGTATTGCACGCGGTTCTTTCCGAACTCGACGGTGCTTACCTGGGCAAAGCTGGCAATCGGAAAAAAGGCACAAATCAGGACGGCAAGGGTGGCAATTCGGCGCAATAGATTCATAATGACTTGTTCTTGATCTGGAAATGGGCTCTCGTGGACGAATAGTAAATTGCAATTAAAAATACAGAAAAAGCAGTATGCTCACGGTTCAGACCTTCACCTTCAACCCGGTCCAGGAGAACACATATGTGGTCTACAACGAAAACGGGGACTGTGCTATTATCGACCCGGGCTGTTATTTCGCTTCGGAAGAGCAGCAACTGGCCGATTTTATTGCCACTAACGGCCTCCGGCCCGTGCTTTTGCTCAACACGCACTGCCACCTCGATCATATTTTCGGCAACCGTTTCGTGGCCGCCAGATGGGGGCTGGAGCTACACCTGCACCGCGGCGAAGTGCCCGTGCTGGAGCGTGGCCCCGCCTCGGGCCAGCTGTGGCAGCTGCCCTTTGAAAACTACGAGGGTCCTCACCACTACTTCGACGAAGGCGACGTGCTTCGCCTCGGCGACGATGAGCTGCACGTGCTCTTCACTCCCGGCCATTCGCCCGGCCACGTGGTGTTTTATGTGCCGGCCCAGAAGTTCGTCATCGGCGGCGACGTGCTGTTCAACGGCTCCGTGGGCCGCACCGATCTCCCCGGCGGCAACTTCACCCTCCTCGAGGAAAGCATCCGTACCAAACTCTACACGCTCCCCGAAGACGTGATCGTCTACCCGGGTCACGGTGATACCACCACGATCGGGGATGAGCGGCGGGATAACCCGTTTGTAAAGATGCCCTGAAACAACCGCAGAACAAGGAACAAGGAATGTCCAAATAAGAAGGGAAGTCTGAACTCAGACTTCCCTTCAACTTTCTGCGGTTCCTTGTTCCTTGTTCTGCGGTTGCCTTTTTCACCGGCGAACTACCTGCCCGCTGCCCGCCAAAGGCGGTTCAGGGTCCCCGACCCGAATGCCAACGGCGACACGGCCGCCATCCGGGGGCTTCCTGTCAAGCCATTTTTTTAACGCTAACTGCCTGATAAGCAAGCACCTGTCCCTGCAATTTTTTATTTCATTTCGGCGCTGTCCGATGCCATTTCGGCATTGTCGGGTGCCATTGAGGCGTTGTCCGGTGCTGTTTCTGCGCTGTCCGATCGCGTTTCGGCTCCGTTCGATGCCTTTTCGGGGCTGCACGTTTGCGTTTCGACCTTGTCCGGTGCCGTCGCGGCCCGGTTTGCTGGGGTAGACCTGCCGGATCCGGATGTTTTTGAAAGGACCTATTGCGTCCGGGGGGCGGGACTCGCGGCCGGACCGCGGAAGTAGCGGCCCACCAACGGGAGCTTTGCAAATTCCTTGCGTTCCACGGTGAGCAGGAAGCCGCCGAAAAGCCCCAGCAGCAGGAGGCCGAAGGCGCGGTTGATCCACTCGTTGAGGCCGATGGCGTTGAAGGCGGTCTGCAACCCGAAGAGCGCTACCGTGATCACGAAGTAGGCGATCAGCTTCTTGGTAGGGTAGGGCACGCGGTAGGCTTTTTGCCCCCAGCTGTAAGAGACGGCCATCATGGTACCATAGCAGAAGAAGGTGGCCCAGGCGCAGGCATAGTAGCCGAAGCGCGGGATGAAGAGGAAGTTGATGACCAGGGTGATGGCCGCGCCGATGAGGGTGATCCAGGCGCCGGCGCCGGTCTTGTTGGAAAGCTTGTACCAGATGGACAGGTTGTAATACACGCCGAGGAACATATTGGCCAGCAGCAGGATGGGCACCACCCCGAGGCCGACGCGGTAAGGCTTCGCGATGAAATGCCCCCAGATGTCGAGGAAGAGCGCCACCACCAGGAACATAAAGCAGATGACGATCACGAACAGCTTCATCACGCGGGCGTAGGTGCGGCGCGGGTCCTGCCCCTCGCGCTGGGCCTGCTTGAAGAAGAAGGGCTCGGCGCCCATGCGGAAGGCCTGGATGAAAAGAGTGATGAGGATCGAAAGCTTGTAGCAGGCGCCGTAGATGCCCACCTCGGCGAGGCGCGCTTCCTCGGTGGGGGCCGACGACAGCTTGCCCAGCATGATGCGGTCGAAGGTTTCGTTGATCATCCCCGCGAAGCCGGCCAGGATGAGCGGGGAGGAATACACCAGCAGCTCGGTCCAGAAGCGCGGCTCGAAATGCCAGCGGAAGGCAAAGATGCCGCGCGCGAGAATGAGGAAGGTGATGCCCGCCTGTAGCAGGTTGGCGATGATGAGGTAGCCCACCTGGTAGTCGGGCCGGTAAAAGGCATGCACGAAGGAGTGCGGGTCCTGCTCGTAAAGGCGCGGGCAGTACGACAGGAAGAAGAAGGTGGCGCCGATGTTGACCAGGATGCCGAGGATGCGCACGAGGGCATATTTGCGCGGCCGCCCCTCGTAGCGCAGGCGCGCGAAGGCCAGGGTGGATGCGGCATCCAGCCCGATAATCAGCGCGCTGTAGGTGATGTATTCCGGGTGCTTGTCTACCAGCAGCAGGTGTGCCAGCGGCACGCGCAGCAGGATGAGCAGCGTGGTAAAAACGACGGTGGTGCTGAGCAGGGAGATGGAAGCCGTATTGTATACCCGCTCATGCTCCCCGGGCGTTTTGGCGTAGCGGAAGTAAGCCGTCTCGAGCCCGTAGGTGAAGATCACGTTGAGAAAGGGGATGGCGGCATAGAGCGTGCTCACCTCGCCATAGAGGCTTTTATCGAGCTTATAGGTGATATAAGGCACCAGCAGGTAATTCAGGAAACGCGCCGCGATGGAGCTGACGCCGTACCACATTGTCTGTCCTGCCAGTTTTTTGATCTCACTCATTGGGGGGAAACAAATGTAATCGTGATTCGTGAATCGTCAATCGTGAATGCTGCGTGCGAAGCCGACGCGAGCCTTGTTGGGTAGGTAGCGAAGCGACGCGCAGCGTCATTGCGAGCGGAGCGAAGCAAACTCCCCGACCTGAAGACTGGTCCTCGACCGAGAGAGCTTTAGGTAGGAAATTCTTTTGGCTGCGGAGCACCCTGGGTAACGCCGGAGTTTGCTTCGCTACGCTCGCAATGACGGCCTCCGGCCGTCGCTTCGCATCGGGGCTCACGGTTCATGGCTCCCGCCGTCACTGCTTAAACCTCGGGTTATTCAAAAATGCCGTATCCGTCAGCGTATTTAGGAAATCGATCAGCCGGTCTTCCTCGGCAGCGCTCATGGGAATGCCGCCGGCCACCAGCGGGTCGGTGGTGGGGCCGCTTTGCACGCCGCCGCTGTAGTGGCGGATGTGAAGGCGCATATCGCTGAAGCGGCCGTCGTGCGCGTAGTAGCTGGTGAGGGCTACGTTGTGCAGGTCGGGGATGCGGAACTTGAGCGAGTCGGCCGGGTCGCCGGTGACGCGCATGCGGCCGTAATCGCGGAGCACCGGGTCGATGGGCAGGCCGATATTGTAATAGCGGTTGCCGCTGATGAGGGGCTCCGCGTGGCAGGAGATGCACTTGGCGCGGAAGATGGCGTAGCCGGCCGCCTCCGGGCTGTTGAAGGTGGCGGCGCCGCGCCGCACGCGGTCGTACTTGCTGTCGGCCACTACCAGCGACAGCAAAAACTGCCGGAGGGCGTTGGCGATGCGCGGCCCGGTGGGCTCGGCGTTGCCGTAGGCTGCCCGGAAGAGGGTGCCGTATTCGGGATCGCCGGCGAGGCGGGCGGCGGCCGCTTCCATGCTGGCGGAGCCCATCTCCTGCGGGTGGGTGATGTGCCGCTCGATGACGCTGCTCAGGTCGCCGTACTGCCCGTCGAGGAAGTAGGAGCGGAACCAGGCCAGGTTGGCGAGGCCGGGCGCGTTGCGGAGGGTATGGGAGTTGCCGTAGCCGTGGCTGCGGTCGTGCTGGTAGGTGGTGAAAGCAGCAACCTGCTGGTGGCAGGAGTTGCAGCTGTGGGCGCCGTCGGCGGAGAGGCGGCCATCGTAAAAGAGTTTCTTGCCCAGCTGGAAGCCTTCTTCGGTGATGGGATCGGCATTGAAGTCGTAGGCGAGGGGCGGGAAGCCTTCAGGCACCACGAAGGGCACCGGGGTGAAGCTGAGCGCGCGGTCTTTGCCGCAGGCGCTGAGCAGGGCGCCGGCGGCTACCACCGTTGCCGTAATTATCGTAAGGAGGTTCAGGGGGCGCATAGTGTTTTTCGTAGCCCGAATCTAAGCGCAAAAAAGGAAGCGTGCCGTTAAAAATCACCGGGTCGCAGGCGGCGGCGGCCGGTCTTTTTCTCGGCGGTCTTTTTCTTCTGATCGATCCGCGCCTCGCGCACGCCGCGGGGCACCTTGGTGGCGATGCGCGGCTTCTTCTTGCGCAGCGCGCCTTCCACCAGCTCCTGCAGCTTGCGGGCGGCGTCGGCCTTGTTTTCCAGCTGGGTGCGGTAGGACTGTGCTTTCACCCACAGCGCGCCCTCGGCATTGATGCGGTGCGCCAGCTTTTCCTGCAGGAGGGCTTTCTGTTGGTCCGTTACCAGCTGCGAGGCGGCCACGGGCCACCAGGCGATGACGGCCGTCTCCACCTTGTTGACATTCTGCCCGCCCTTGCCACCGGCACGCGTGGTTTGGTATTGGAACTCGTTGCTCAGGTCCATGCGCCAAAAATACACGGAAGTGCGAAGCGCTTCCGTGTCATTGCGAGCGCAGCGAAGCAAACTCCGGATTTACGCAGGGTGTTCGAATCCAAAAGCATTTGCAAACTGAAGCTCTTACTAGCTGCGATCAGTCTTCATTTCAGGGAGTTTGCTTCGCTGCGCTCGCAATGACGGGCTCCGCCCGTCGCTTCGCACGCTGGTGCTATCTTCGCTGCTAGTAAACCACTCCATGCGCGTCGTCATCCAAAGAGTCAGCGAAGCCTCCGTAAAAGTAGACGGACTTACCGTCGGCGCCATCGGCACAGGCCTGCTTGTGCTGGTGGGCATCGAAGACGCCGACAGCACCGAAGACGTGCAGTGGCTCGCCGCCAAGATCGCGGGCCTGCGCATCTTCAGCGACAACGAAGGCCTCATGAATCTTTCGCTGGCGGACACCGGCGGCGGCATCCTCTGCATCTCGCAGTTTACCCTCCATGCGGCTACAAAAAAGGGCAACCGGCCTTCCTTTATCCGGGCGGCCAAGCCGCCGCACGCGGTGCCGCTGTACGAAGCCTTTGTGAAAGAGCTGGAATCGGTGCTCGGCAAGAAGGTGGAGACGGGCGTCTTCGGTGCCGACATGAAAGTGGCCCTCATCAACGACGGCCCGGTGACCGTTATCATCGACACCAAAAACAAGGAATGAAGCGGGACATCGAAACACGGAAAGATATCGAGGACGTGCTGACGGCTTTCTATGCCGATGCTTTTTCGGATGACCTCATCGGGCGCTTCTTCACCGAGGTGGTGCCCCTCAACCTGGAAACGCACCTGCCGGTGATCGCCGACTTCTGGGAGTCGATCCTTTTCAACACGCCCTATACCAAGAACGTGATGGCGGTGCACCAGCACATTCATCACCTGTCGGCCATCCGCAAGGAGCATCTCGACCGCTGGGTGCAGCTTTTCACGGCCACGGTGGCGGCGCGCTTCGAAGGCCCGCGCGCCACGCTTCTGCAGCAGCGCGGGCGCTCGGTGGCCACGCTCATGGACATCAAACTCAATCACCCCAAAAAAGGAATATGACCCTTCAGGAGGCACAGCAGCAGGTAGACCAGTGGATCCGCACGACCGGCGTGCGCTATTTCAGCGAGCTCACCAATATGGCCATTCTTACCGAGGAAGTGGGCGAGGTGGCCCGTCTCATGAGCCGTCTCTACGGCGAGCAATCCTTCAAGGAAAGCGACAAGGGCAAGGAGCTCGGCGACGAGCTGGCCGACGTGCTGTGGGTGCTCATCTGCATCGCCAACCAGACGGGCGTGGACCTCACCGCGGCGCTCCAAAAGAATTTTGAAAAGAAAAGTATCCGCGATGCAAGCCGGCACAGGGATAACCCGAAGCTGCAGGGATAGGTCTCTGGTAGGCGAAGCGACGCGCAGCGTCATTGCGAGCGAAGCGAAGCAAACTCCCCGACCTGAAGACTGACTGTAGCCGGCAGAAGTTTCAATTCGCAACTTCATTCGGCAACGATCACCCCGCGTAAATCTGGAGTTTGCTTCGCTTCGCTCGCAATGACGGGCTAACGCCCGTCGCGCAAAGCGTCGCAAATTCCGCCCTCGTCCCTTTTTCGGGCCGCTTCGTCACAATGCGCCCGCAATGCCCGGAAAGCCGCGCTAACATTGTGTTTTAATTACGCCATGCAACGCTACCTCAATTACCTCGCGCGCCCGGAAAACCACATGCTCGCCCGCAACGGCGCCGCCGCCCTCCTCCTGTTCATCACCAGCCTCCTGCTGCATACACATATCCGCGGTGATGGCGGTGAGGTGATGGTCCTCTTTGGAGTCCTCTTGCCCTATGCGATCCTGCAGTACACGATTTCTTTCATGTACCTGCTGCCGCTCGCGCACCGCCGCCGCCGGCCCTTCTGGACCTATATGGTCATGGTGGGAGCGGTGCTTGTAGTGACCGCACTCCCCTTCGGTCTCCTTGTCTACACCATCAGGCAGCACGACGATGACGCATTGGCCTTCACAGTGGTGAATGCCGCCATCAACTTTTTCGGTATGGCGCCGATCACGTTTTATTTCTACCGACGCAGCCGCCGCCTCGAGAAAAAGGTGGTGCACCTCGAAAAGGAACTCGGCCAGTCGGAGGCCGGACTTGATTTCCTCCGCTCGCAGATCAACCCGCATTTTCTTTTCAACGCGCTCAATACGCTTTACGGGCTGGCGCTCAACGAAGGCGCCGAGCGCACCGCCGGCGGCGTGCAGATGCTCGGCGATATGATGCGCTTTATGATGCAGGAAAATCTCCAGCCCGAGATCGATCTCGCGCGCGATGTGGAATACCTCGAGCACTATATTTCCCTGCAGCGCCTGCGCACCGAAGGCAATGGCGAGGTGCAGGTGAGTCTGAACATCGGCGCCACGCTGCCCGGACTGCGTATCGCGCCGATGCTGCTGATACCGTTTGTGGAGAACGCCTTCAAGCATGGCGTGTCGTACCGCGAGCCCTCCTTCATCAAGGTGCTGCTGGAAGAAAAGAACGGCACCCTCTTCTTCGACGTGCACAACAGTGTACACGAGAAGCCCCACGACGACCCCGAGCGCTACAAGAGCGGCATCGGCCTCGAAAACGTACGCCGCCGCCTCGAACTGCTCTACCCCGGCCGGCACCAGCTCTTCGTGCGCGGCACCGAAAAGGAATTCTTCGTGCACCTTTCCATTGACCTAACTTCGAAGTGATGACACTCCCCCTGATGAAAGCCATCGCGGTGGACGACGAACGCCTCGCCCTCGACATCGTGAAGGCCCATGCCGCCAAGGTTCCGTTTATGGAATTGAAAGCAACCTTCACCGATGCCTTCGCGGCACTCGAGTACCTGCAGCGCGAGCCCGTAGACCTGCTGCTGCTCGACATCAAGATGCCCGATATCTCGGGCATCGACTTCTTCAACAGCCTGCGGCAAAAGCCGCTGCTGATCTATACCACTGCCTACACCGAGCATGCCGTAACTTCTTTTGAGATGGACGCGGTGGACTACCTGCTCAAACCCTTTTCGCTCGCCCGCTTTCTTAAGGGCTGCAATAAAGCCTACGAGCTGTTCCGCTTCCGCGGGGCGCCGGCGGCGGAGCACATCTTTATCAAGACCGGCTATGAGAGCGTGAAGGTGGCGCTTGACGAGATCCTCTACCTCGAGGCCTCCGGTAACTATGTAACCTTTGTGCTGCCGGGCCGCTCGGTGCTGTCGCGCAGCACGATGGCCGAGGCCGTGGCGCAGCTCCCCGCGGGCCGCTTTGTGCGCGTGCACCGCTCTTTCGTGGTGGCCGTCGACAAGATCGACAAGGTGGAGCGTGTGCAGGTAACGCTGGGCAAGAAGGTGATTCCGGTCAGTGAGGGCTATGCCGGGGCGCTGGCCGCGGCGATCGGGCGGGGCTGATGCGACATGCAGCCGGGGAGAAGGAACGCTGATTCCGCAAGGGGAATACGCTGATCTGTTATGATGTTTTATGATTGGCTTGCGCACGCAATCTTATCTGCGCAAATCATAAGGATCATAAAAGATCTGCGGCCTTTCTCTCAATCAGCAAGCAGTTCCCTGGAAAAGCTCAGAATATCCGCCGCTATCATTTTGTCAAAGGCCGCTTCATCAAAAGGGCGGTACCCCCGGGCCGGGTCTTTGCGCCGCGCTTCCTGCTCCGTTTTTTCAAACTGAAGCTTCGCTTCGGCCTTCAGCACTTCATATTCCTCCGTCATCTGGAAGTAGGTAAACTGCTCCTCCTTAAAGGCAGCAAAGGCGTCCGCTGCGTATTGCTTCTCCGCGCGCAGCCGACCACGCCGGAACTCGAGCACAGTATATATTCCCTTGCCGTTGGGCGCCGCGGGTTTGTCGCCCTTGTAGGCGGGGTGCAGCAACAGCAGCGCGCTGAAGTGTGGCAGCGCCCGGTCTTCGGGCTCCACCAGGATTTCGGATAATACCGAGCGCATGCCGGTGCGCAGGTTGCGGGCGTCGGGTACCAGCAGGTCGCGCACCACGAGCTCGCCGTCGCGTACTTGGTATTGCGCCCAGTAGCCGCGGCCGTTACCGGCGGGGCGCTTGCCAGGGTGTTTTACAAACCAGGGCTCCAGTAATTCTACGGTAAGCGGGTGTTCCCTGCTTTCGTAAAACAAAACGTCGCGGGGTGGGAGAACGAGCGCCATCAGTTGCCGAATACTTTGGGCACATCGATCGTCAGATTGTCGTTGCCGTTCTTACCAATGAGAATATTGTCTTCGATCCGCACACCACCCACGCGCTTCCACTTCTCGGCCTCGTTCCAGTTGATGTCGTTGGCAAAGCGGCTGCGGATGGCGGCATCGTCGAGGAGGGCCGGGATGAAGTAGCAGCCCGGCTCCACGGTGATGAGGAAGTTTTCTTCGAGCTCGAGGTCGATGCGGAGACGGGCGCCGGCGTAAAGCTTCGGGTTGATGTTCTCGGGCTGGCCGGTGTCGCGCACACGCAGGCCCACAAGATGGCCTACCCCGTGCGGGAAGAACACCTGGGACACTTCTTTTTCCAGCAGGCTGTCGAGCGAGCCCTTCAGCACGCCGAGCTGCAGCAGGTCTTCGGTGATGACGCGCGCGGCGTGCAGGTGCACATCGCGCCACTGCACGCCGGCCTTGCTCCTGGCGATGCACTCTTCGTGCGCGCGGAGCACGAGCTTGTAGAGGTCTTTCTGCTGCTGCGAGGGCGCGCCGGCGGAGAACATACGGGTGATGTCGACACAGTAGTCGTAGCGCTCGGCGCCGGCGTCTACCAGCACCAGCTCGCCTTCGCGGATCGTTTTGAGCGTGGGCGGGAAGTGGAGGATGGCCGAGTTGGGACCCGAGCCCACGATGCTTTCGTAGGGCACGCCGGTGGCGCCGCGGCGGAGGATCTCCGACTCGAAGGCGATGCGGAGGTCCTGCTCGGTAACGCCGGCGCGCACGGCTTCGGCGATGCGCTCATAGCCGCTTTTGGCGATGGCGGCGAGCGCGCGGATGAGCGCTACTTCAGCTGCGTCTTTGGCGCGGCGGGTGCGGTCGAGGGCGGTGCGCAACTCGAAGGCCTTGCCTTCCACCGGAGTGCGGTGCTGGCCCAGGTGGTATACGTTGTCGAATTGCTGCAGGGCAACATAGATCTCCTGCTCGCTGTTGGGGCGGCCTTTGCCTTCCACCAGGATATCGTGGCGCTCGCCTTCCCACACGGCCTCGTCGGCGCCGATCTCCTTATGAAATTCCACCCAGCCGCCTTCCTTGCTGTACAGCACGGCCTCGCTTTCGCGGCGGCGGCCGGTGAGCCAGAAATAGGCGGGGTGGGGGAGGAAGGGATAGGTCTGGTCGAGACCGCCGGGCTTCTGGATGGGCTCGCCGCAGTGCACCAGCACGGCTTCGTTGGGGGCAAGAATGTCGTTCCAGCGGGCGGCGAGGCGGGCGCGGCGCGCGTCGATATCGGAGCGGGTAAAGGTCATGTTCGGGGGTTGTGCGGCTGAAGGTAAGGAAGCGGCGCTTTTTGCCGGCCTGTTTTCCACCGGCGGACGATTGCCAAAACAGCCAGCCGCACCCCACCCCGCGGCACTGTCGGTTTTGACAGTGACATCCCACAATCACCGGGTGCCACTTCCGGTTTTGACACCGGCATCCGGCGACGGATCCATGCTCCTGTCAATTTTGTAAGTCGCATCCCCGGGCCGATCCATGCCACTGTCGGTTTTGACACCGCCATCCCGGAACCGCCGGATGCCACTGTCGATTTTGCAAGTGCCATCGCGCCGCCACTTTATACTACTGTCGTTTTTGACAGTGGTATCCCCGGACCCGTTTCTGCCACTGTCGGTTTTGACAATCCTGGATTTTAAACGTGCCGGAATTCAGTTAGATGTCGCGCTGGTGGCAGGTGCACCCGCCAACGGCGGTTCAGGGTCCCCGACCCGGATGCCAACGGCTGTACGGTTGCCACCCGGGGGCATCCTTCGGCTTCGCTCAGGATGACACACTTCGGCAGGCTCAGGATGACACCCTTAAGCAAGCTTAGGATGACACTCGTCGGCAAGCTCAGGATGACGATGTCTCCTGTCAGGCTGAGCGCAGCGGAGCGGAGCCGAAGCCTGACAGCCGCTGAGCGGAGCCGAAGCCCGACAGCGCCCAAGCCCGGGCTTTTGGCCCCTTTCTTGTAAAATTCCCCGGTAAAATCGGGCATGAACAAGAAGTTTTCCTTGAAATCGATGGGGCCCCTGCTGAAACAATCCTTTAAGGGCTTTTCTGAAGATAAAGTACCCAAGCTCAGCGCCTCGCTGGCTTATTATACCATATTCTCCCTCGCGCCGATGCTGGTGGTGATCATCTCGGTGGCCGGCTTCGTGCTGGGCCAGGAGGCCGTATCGGGGCAATTGTACCACCAGATCGGCGGCATTGTAGGCCCCGATTCGGCGAAGCAGATCCAGGAGATGATCGCCAGCGCCTCGCTGAGCGGCAAAACGACGCTCTCGCTGATCATCGGTATCATCACCCTGCTGATCGGTGCCAGCTCGATGTTTGGCGAGATGCAGGATTCGATCAACGGCATCTGGGGCCTCAAGGTGCACCCCAAAGCCGGCATCAAGGCGGTGATCGTGAACCGTATCATTTCGTTCGGCATGGTGGCCACCCTCGGCTTCCTGCTGCTGGTGTCGCTGGCCGCAACCGCGCTCGTGGAGGGCCTCGGCGGCCGCCTGCAGCGCGCCATGCCCGGTCTGAGCGTGGCGGTGCTGTATATACTGAACCTCGTGCTTACCGTCGGCGTTACCACGGTGCTCTTTGCGGGTATCTTCAAAGTACTGCCGGATGCGAAGATCAAGTGGAAGGACGTGTGGATCGGCGCCGGATTCACGGCCCTGCTGTTCCTGATCGGTAAATTCCTGATCGGGCTCTACATCGCCAAGTCGGATATCGGTTCCACCTTCGGCTCGGCGGGCTCGCTCATCGTGCTGCTGGTGTGGATCTACTACTCGGCCATCATCCTGTATTTCGGCGCCGAGTTTACCAAGCATTACCTCGTTGAATACGGTCCGGGCATACAACCCAATCAATACGCCGTGCCGATGGAAGGCAGCATCGTCGCTTCGGCCGAGCCCAAGAGGCAGCCGCAGACCGAGCCGCTCTCCCCGGCCGATCCGCAGCAGCCCTGGCGCACGCGGCCTTACCCCACGCTGGTCGTCCATGGTCCCCGCGACCCGCAGCTGGCCCATGCCGACGAGCGCCGCAAGGGAACAAAAGTGGGCCCGGTGAAAGCTATGCTGGTGGCTACGGTGGCGACACTGACGGGCCTGATCGGCAGAGGCCGCGGGTAAAGACCGCACAAGTTTTAGAGAAGCGGTGAAAGCCGTTTCCCGGTGGAAGGGTCCGAAAGGACCCTTTTTGTGGCTTTCGGGCGAAGCGACGGTCGGAGCCCGTCATTGCGAGCGAAGCGAAGCAACCTCCCCGATCTTAAGATTGACCGTAGTCAGAGAGGGCTTCAATGCGCAAAGTCTTCGGCTACGAATACCCTGCGTAAATGCGGAGTTTGCTTCGCTGCGCTCGCAATGACCGCAAAGCGGTCGCTCCGCCTACCAACCTCAGAACCCTAGAACCTTAGAACCCCAAAACCTATATTTGCGCCCTATGGCAACGGACAGCAACAAGTTCCAGGCGATCATCGCCCACTGCAAGGAATACGGCTTTATTTTCCCCTCCTCCGAGATCTACGACGGTCTCGGCGCCGTGTATGACTACGGCCAGTGGGGCGCGGAACTGAAAAAGAATATCAAGGATCATTGGTGGAATACGATGACGCGGATGTACGAGAATATCGTGGGCATCGACGCGGCCATCTTCATGCATCCCACCACCTGGAAGGCATCGGGCCACGTGGACAACTTCTCCGACCCGATGATCGACAACAAGGACTCGAAGAAGCGCTACCGCGTGGATCACCTCATCGAGGCGAAGATCGACGAGCTGGAGGCCGCCGGGCAGCAAGACCAGGCCGAGATCCTGCAGGGGCAGATGGACAGCCTGCTGGCGGAGAATGATTTCGCGGGACTCAAGCACCTCATTGAAAGCAATAAGATCGCCTGTGCTGTTTCGAAGACCGTCAACTGGACCGATGTGCGCCAGTTCAACCTGATGTTCTCCACCGAATTCGGCGCTACCTCCGACGAAGGCGACAACACCATCTACCTCCGCCCCGAAACGGCCCAGGGCATCTTCGTCAACTTTCTCAACGTGCAGAAGACGGGCCGCATGAAGATCCCCTTCGGCATCGCGCAGATCGGTAAAGCTTTCCGCAACGAGATCGTGGCGCGCCAGTTCATCTTCCGCATGCGCGAGTTTGAGCAGATGGAGATGCAGTTCTTTATCCGTCCCGGCACGCAGAAGGAGTGGTATGAGTACTGGAAAGGCGAGCGTATGAAGTGGCACCTCGAGCTCGGCATCCCGCAGGATAAATACCGCTTTCACGACCACGTGAAGCTGGCCCACTATGCCGACGCCGCCTGCGATATCGAATACAACTTTCCCATCGGTTTCAAGGAGGTGGAAGGTATTCACTCACGCACCGACTTCGACCTGAAAGCGCACCAGGAGTACAGCAAGAAGAAAATGCAGTATTTCGACAACGACATCGACCCCGCCACCGGCAAGCCCTATGGCAACTATATTCCTTATGTTATTGAAACTTCCATCGGTGTGGACCGCACCGTGATGCTTATTTTGAGCGAAGCCTACGAGGAGCAGGACCTCAGCACCGCGGAGCGCCCCGACAGCCGCGTGGTACTGAAGTTCCCGGTGAAGCTGGCGCCCATCAAGCTGGCCGTGCTGCCGCTGGTAAAGAAGGACGGACTGCCCGAGATCGCGCAGCAGCTGATGAGCGACTGCAAGGCTTCGTTCAAATGCTTCTACGAGGAGAAAGACACCATCGGCAAACGCTACCGCCGCATGGATGCCCTCGGCACTCCCTTCTGCGTCACCATCGACCAGCAGACAAAAGAAGACGGCACCGTCACCATCCGCCACCGCGACACGATGCAGCAGGAGCGGGTGCCGATGAGTGAGGTGAAGAACATAGTGAACAAAGCGATGCTTTGATCACTATGTTGAATATCGAATAGCGATCAAGGAACTCCGAAGTCCGAAATACCAAAGCCCCCGCCGACGGCGGGGGCTTTGCGTTTCCAATATTGTTCCCTTATTCAAATTTCCTTATTCCTTGATCGATATTCGATATTCCTCAGCCTTTCCCGGTAAGCTTGTACGTCATCGTCCCCAGCAGCTCTTTCAGGTAGCCATCCCAGGTAGCAAGTGCGGTTGACGATGGCAGCAGGTAGTCTTCCACGAAATTGTTGGAGCGGGCGCGCGATACGAAGTCGCAGGGGAAGAGCTCCACGGGGATCTGCAGCTTGTCGAATACGCGGCGCGCACGGGGAAGATGAGCAGCGGAAGAAATAAGCAGGTAAGGGCCGGGCAGGTGCGCCGTGTCAAGGATGCGTTTGGTGTTCTGCGCGTTTTCGAGGGTGTTGCGCGAAGCGGAGTCGAGGTAGATATCGGTGGCGGGAATGCCCAGCCGTACAAAGTGATCGCGGATGAAGGCCGCCTCGCTGAAGCCATGCTGCACGATATAGCCGTTGCCCGCCGGCACAATGATCTTGTGGATTTTGCCCGCTTTGTAAAGCAGGGCTGTCTGGATAAAGCGGTCGCCGGCCGAGTTGAAATAGCCTTTGCCATCCCGCACGTTGTACGCCACGAAGCCGCCGAGCACGATGCCCGCGCTGTGTGGCTTCACCGCTTCGATCGGGACAGGCGCCGGCTCATAGGCCGATAGCAGTCCGCGGATAATAGCCGGGTTGCTGAAGAAGAGCAGCGCTGCGATGGCTGCGCCGTAAAGGCGCTTTTTCCAGTGCGCCCGGCGGGTAAGGCGCGCCCACACAAGAAGGATCACGATCCAGACGAGGGGACGGAAAAACCAAAGGAGGACTTTGAGGAGGATAAACATCAAGAAGGTGCTGGGGGTCTGAGGTTCTAGGGTTCTGAGGTTGCGGTGCAAACATAGCGTTGTTGCGTTCTGGTAGACCCGGGAACTTTCAGGCCACTAGTTCAAGGACGAACCGGATTTCGGGGCAAAATCTCCTGGCTGGTGAACGCAGGGACCTCAGGACACAGGACCTCAGTACGCTTTTAGCCGTAAAGCTCCAGTGTAATATCCTTTTTATCGTATCCCATCTTCAGGATGCGTTCTTTGGCTTCGTCTACCATGTTCTTCCAGCCGCAGAGGTAAAATTTCGCGGGGGGCAATCCATCCTTTTGCGTCGCCAGCACTTGTTCTTCGTACACCGCATGCACGTAGCCGCAGCAGCCGGTCCAGCGCTCGCGCGACAGGGTAGGGGTAAAGCGGAAGGCAGGCAGGCGTTCTTCGAGTGCGCGGAACTCGTCGTAATAAAGAAGGTCGCGCTGCTCGCGGGTGCCGAAGATGAGGTTGAGCCCCTGGTGGGGAATATTGTTGCGCTCGATATGGTGCAGCATGCTGCGGAAGGGAGCGATGCCGGTGCCCGTGCAGATGAGGTAGAGATCGCGGTCAAGGGTGGACGGCAGCGTAAAGACACCCATAGGGCCCCGAAGGGTGAGTTCGGAGCCTTCCCGCACCTCGTTGAAGAGGTAGCCGGTACCTGCGCCACCGTCGAGGTGAACGATCAGCAGCTCGAATTCGTTGCTGCCGTCGGGCCAGGAAGCGATCGAATAGCTGCGCCAGCGCTTGTTGGGCTTTTCGTGGATGGGTAAGTCGAGGGTAACAAATTGCCCAGGCGCAAAGTCCAGTCGCTCCAGTTCGGGGATTTTGATCCAATAGCGCCGCGTATTGTGGGTCGCTTGTTCAACACGGGTAACGATTCCGAGGCGCCAGGGTTGTAATGACATGTGCTACCGTTTAGCTTCAATGTACAAAAATGCGTTAAAGGGACGGTTTTCACGATTTTATCGGCGTTGGAACGCACATTGGCACCGTGTTTGAAAATTATTCAGTAGAAGCGCAGTTGTACAGGACACATTGATACACTGCGACTTACAACACAGAAGAGATTAACTCAACATACTTTTTGTCGGACGGTTTAGGTTAAAAGGGCTGGTATTCTTATCGGCCCTCTTTTTTTATTTACAGATGTCGGATGTCTGATGTCTGATTTTGATTGACAAACCGATTGCGTTTGCATATATCCGACATCAGACATCGCACATCCGACATTCTCTCTTATTGGTTCATCACCGGTTCCAGTTCCTTCCACTCCTTCAGGGTTTTCGAATAGGTCTTCCCGTTCCAGTTATATACCAGGCGAAGCGGGCCGGCGCCGGGGCGGTTCGGGGCTTTGTCGATCAGCACCTGGAAGGTGCGCCCGCTGTGCTTCGGAACCAGGGTTTCGGTACGCGGGTTTTGCGGGAGGTTGCGGTTAACATAGCTTACCGGCGAGGCCAGTGCCTCGGTCCGGAACTCATACGCCTTGCCCCCTATGGATACGGTACGCAGGCGGAAGCCGCCGTTTCTGGGAATGGCCAGGTAAACCAGGTAATCGGCAAGGGTGGCATTGGGGTGACTGGCCGGCACGATGCCCGGGTGGGAGGGGCGCATATAGCCATAAATGCGGACGCTGCCGGTTTGCTGGGCAGTGGCACCAAGGGCCAGGGAGAGGGTCAGCAGGAGGAGTAATTTACGCATGGGCGAAATTTTCAATAGGATTTATCGTAAATTCGAGCGTTTACTAAGCGAAGGTTAACATTTTCCGCACTAGTTGCGAAATCCAAAATTTCTGCTATTCTCCAAAACTCTACTCAAAACAATGAAAGCCGTTCTTAAAGCGGGCATTGCACTCGCCGCCGGTGCAAGCCTTTTCCTTGCCGTTCCTTTGATCCGCGAATACCGCGCTGAACTCCGTGAGGAGCAGGAAGAAAAACTCGAGCAGGATGGCATGGAGCTCGCCATGCACCAGCGTTTCCTGATGACCCGTGATCCCCTGCTCAACGATGTGCCCGCCGGCCGTCTCCTGCTGGCACAGCAGCAGCGCGATGCCCGCATCGCCACGGGCCGTACAGCCGTGCTAAACTGGCAGGAGCGTGGCCCGCTCAATGTCGGCGGCCGCACCCGCGCCATGTTCGTCGATCGCCGCGACGCTACCGGCAACACCGTTTTTGCCGGCTCCGTGAGCGGCGGCATCTGGAAGACCACCAACTTCCTGAGCGCTACCCCTTCCTGGACGCCCGTAGCCGAGAAAATGGGTAACCTGGCTGTTACCTGCCTGTGGCAGAGCCGCACCAACGGCAACGTCATGATCGCCGGCACCGGCGAAGGCTGGTTTAACGTAGACGCCGTCCGCGGAGCCGGTCTCTTCCGCTCCAACGATGGTGGTATCACCTGGTCGCAGATCTCCTCCACTGCCGACTTTGAATATTGCCAGGACGTGGTAATGGACAACAACAACAACATTTACGTATCGCTGCGCAACTACAGCTCTTCCAACCGTGGCGTTATGCGCTCCACCGATAACGGCAACACCTGGGAGCAGGTAGTCGGTGCTCCCGTCGGATCCTTCACTACCGGCCGTGCCGCCGACCTCGAAGTGGCCTCCAATGGTGACATGTATGTTACGCTCGGCATTATGCCCGATTACACGGTAACCTCTGTATCCATCTGGCGCTCACCCGCTACCAACGGCGCCAACACCGGTGGTTTGGGTACCTGGGTGGAGATCACACCCCCGGGTATCGACGAGATGAACCGCGTTGAGCTGGCCGTAGCTCCTTCGAACCCGCAGCGCCTTTATGCCATTATGGCCAACAAGACGGATGGCCAGGTCTCCAACTTCTACCGCTCCGATAATGCCGGCGCCACCTGGACGACCTTCGCCGCGCCTACGGGTCTTAACAACGGCACCGTTTCGCAGGGCTGGTACAACCTCACCATGGATGTCGATCCCAGCAACCCCGATATCGTGGTTGCGGGCGCCTTCAACGTTTGCCGTTCCACCAACGGCGGTTCCAGCTGGTCCACCATCACCAATTCGGGTTCCGTGCACGTAGACCAGCACATTGTGTTGTTCTCGGGCTCCAACCGACTGCTGGTGGGCAACGATGGCGGTATCTACGCCACCAATGACGCCACGTCTGTAACGCCGACCTTTGATAACAAGACGGCCAACTACAACGTGACCCAGTTCTACGGTGCCGATATGCACCCGACGAATCCGGACTTCTTTATTGCCGGCGCTCAGGACAACAACACCCACCGCTTCAACCAGCCCGGCCTCAACAACGCCGCTCCGGTAGTTGGCGGTGATGGCGGCATTCCCCACATCAGCCAGACGAACCCGAGCCTGCAGATCGCTTCCTACGTTTTCAACAACTACTACCGCTCACTGAACGGCGGTTCAACCTTCGGTTCGCTGGGTACCGGCATCAACAACAACAACGGCCAGTTCATCAACCCCTCCGACCTCGACGACGCCGCCGGCACCCTGTATGCAGGTGAGGCCGCCAACAAGTACTTTGTGCTGAACAACCTTGCCACCACGCCCACGCGCCTCATCAACACGCTCACTGCGATGGGTGGCCGCGAGGTAACTGCGGTGCGTGTAGATCCGTCGACACCCAATACCGTTTGGCTCGGATGCTCGTTCGGCTCGGCGAAGCCGCAGCTGCTGAAGCTTACCAACGCCAATACGGCCGCGCCCACCGTTGCCGTGAACGTTCAGGTCACTGCATCGCTGGCCAACGCCACGGTATCGAACATCGAGATCGATCCGGCCAACCCGAACCACATCATCGTTGCCCTCTCCAACTACGGCATCGTGAGCCTGTTCGAGTCTACCAACGCCGGCACCACCTTTACTGCCATCGAAGGCGACCTTCCCGACATGCCCGTTTACTGGAGCCTCATCGTCCCCAACACCATGAAAGTGGTGGATGGCGTTTCCCAAAACGGAGGTGTACTGATCGGTACGGACCTTGGTGTCTACTACACCACGGCCACCGCCGGCGGTGGTACCGTATGGACGCCCTACGCTAACTTCCCCAACACCCCGGTGTACATGTTGAAGCTCCGCAACTCGGACCGCACCCTGATGGCGGCGACCCATGGTCGCGGCCTGTGGACGGCCAACCTGCCGGCGGCTACCGGTGTTTCGAATCTCACGGCTACCCGCGGCTTTATCCGCTATATTTCTTCCATGAACGAGCGCCTCACGGTAATGCCCGGTACGCTCACCGGCGTGCGCCGCATGAATGTAGAAGTGTTTGACAACCGCGGCGCCCTCGTGCTGCGCGAAGCCCGCAACTACCAGGCAGTACAGCTCCCGCTGAACCGCCTGCCCCACGGTGCTTACACGGTACGCATCACCGGCGACAAAGGCGAGGTGTTTGTACAGCAGATCGTTCGCTGATATTAATGCAACGGCTGCCGCCTTGCAGCCAGACTGATAAAAGAAAGCCCTCCGCCGTTGCGGAGGGCTTTCTTTTTGCCGTGCAGGTGCCGGAAACATAAAAGCTTAAACTTCAATCCCGGAACCGGCCCCGGCCTATTTTTGTGCCCTTCGAATGACCCTGCCCGAGTTGCTCAAAGCTTACCAGAATGCCCCCCACGTTTTTTCGATCGTGGACGGGATCACTATGTCGGGTCCGCAGCAATTCCTGCTGCGCAACCTCCGGGGCTCGGCTTCGCAGTTTGTGGCCGCCTCGGTTTTCCTGCACCCGTCGGCCTCCGGACTCAACCACCTGTTTGTCTGCAACGACGCCGAGGACGCCGCCTATTTTCACAATACCCTCGAGTCGCTTACCGACGCACTCAATATCTACTATTTCCCGGCCTCCTTTAAAAACCGCAAGAACTACCGCCTGCTCAACTCCTCGCACGTGATGCTCCGCACGGAGGCGCTGATGAAGTTCGCGGCTGCCGGCGGAAACCGCGCCGGCGCGCTCGTTACCTACCCGGAAGCGATTTTTGAGAAAGTGGTGGTGTCGCGCTCCATTACCGAAGCGGCCATCCAGCTCAAGACCAACGACACCATCAAGCCCGAAGACCTGTACGAAAAGCTGGTGAGCTATGGCTTCGACCGCACCGATTTCGTATACCAGCCCGGGCAATTCGCGGTACGCGGCGGCATTATCGATATCTATTCTTTTGGTAACGAAAAGCCCTACCGGATCGAGCTTTTCGGCAACGATATCGACTCCATCCGAATCATCGATCCCGAAACCCAGCTTTCGGAGCGGCGCCTGCTGCAGGTGACGATCATCCCGAATGTGGAAACCCAGTTCACCGACGAGCAGAAAGTGTCCCTGCTCGACTTCCTGCCCCCGAATACGGTGGTGTGGGTACAGGATGAGGCCCTCACCTTCGAGCACCTGCTGACCGCCGAGGAAGACCTCGGCCTCTTCCTGCAGCTGCGCGCCGACGCGCCGAAAAAAGACGAGGAGGAAGAAGAGGGCATCGAAAAGCGCGAGGTGACGGAAGGCGATTTCATCCGCCCGCAGGAGTTTCGCGACGGGCTGGCGGCGCGTCATGTATTGCACTTCGGCCCGCAGCGCCCCGAGGGAGCCATCGACAAGGAAATCGAATTTCATACAAAAGAACAGCCCGCATTCAACCGGCAGTTCGACCTGCTGATCAACGACCTCAAGGTGTGGGATAAGAAGGGCTTTTCGGTGAACCTGTTCGCCGAAAACCCGCGGCAGCTCGAGCGGCTTTATACCATCTTCAAAGACCTCAACGAAGAGATCCCCTTTCAGCCGCAGGCCGTGGCGATCCACGAAGGCTTTATCGACGAAGACCTGAAGCTGGTGTGCTATACCGATCACCAGATCTTCCAGCGCTACCATAAATACAAGGTGAAGCAGGCCTACAACAAGAACAAGGCCCTCACCCTCCGCACGCTCCGCGAGCTGCAGCCGGGCGACTACGTCACCCACATCGACCACGGCGTGGGCGTATACAGCGGGCTGCAGAAGCTCGAAGTGAACGGTAAGCTGCAGGAGGCGGTGCGCATCATTTACAAAGACAGCGATATCCTGTACGTCAATATCAACTCGCTGCACAAGATCGCCAAGTTCACCGGCAAGGAAGGCTCTGTTCCCAAGGTGAACAAGCTCGGCTCCGACGCCTGGCAGCGACTGAAGGAAAAGACAAAGACCAAGGTCAAGGAGATCGCCTTCGACCTGATCAGGCTGTATGCGCAACGCAAGGCACAGACCGGCTACGCGCACAGCCCCGACAACTACCTCACCATCGAGCTCGAAGCCTCGTTCATTTACGAAGACACGCCCGACCAGAGCAAGGCCACGGCTGACGTGAAGAAAGACATGGAGTCGCCTTCGCCGATGGACCGCCTCGTGTGCGGCGACGTGGGTTTCGGCAAAACCGAGATCGCCATCCGCGCTGCCTTCAAGGCCGTGGTGGACGGGCGGCAGGCGGCCGTGCTGGTGCCGACCACGATCCTGGCTTTCCAGCACTACAAGACCTTTTCGGAGCGCCTGAAGGATTTCCCGGTAACGGTGGATTATATCAATCGCTTCAAGACAGCCAAGGAGAAAAAAGAAACCCTGAAACGCCTCGAGGAAGGCAAGGTCGATATCATCATAGGCACGCACGCCATCCTCAGCAAGGATGTGAAGTTCAAGAACCTCGGCCTGCTGGTGATCGACGAAGAGCAGAAGTTCGGCGTGGCGCACAAGGAAAAGATCAAGACCCTGCGCACCAATATCGATGCGCTGACGCTGACGGCGACGCCCATCCCGCGCACACTGCAGTTTTCGCTCATGGGTGCCCGCGACCTCAGCATCATCAACACGCCGCCGCCCAACCGCCAGCCGATCCAGACCGAAGTGCGGGTGTTCCAGGAAGATTTCATCCGCGAGGCGATTTATTATGAAACCGAGCGCGGTGGGCAGGTGTTCTTCATTCACAACCGCATCCAGGGTCTTGCCGAAATGGCCGCTCATATCAAAGGGCTTTGCCCCGACCTTACCATCGGCTGGGCCCATGGCCAGCTGGAAGGTCATGAGCTGGAAGAGCGGATCATGGATTTCATCGACCGCAAATACGACGTGCTGGTATGCACCAATATCGTGGAGAGCGGCGTGGACATCCCCAACGTGAACACGATCATCATCAACAACGCCCACCAGTTCGGGCTTTCCGACCTGCACCAGCTGCGGGGACGCGTGGGGCGCTCCAACAAGAAGGCCTTTGCCTACCTGCTGGCACCGCCCATGAGCACCCTGCCTACCGATAGCCGCAAGCGATTGCAAACGCTGGAGCAGCATTCCGAGCTTGGATCGGGCTTCCAGATTGCCATGCGCGACCTTGACATCCGGGGCGCCGGCAACCTGCTGGGCGGCGAGCAAACGGGCTTTATGGCCGAGATAGGCTTCGAAACCTACCAGAAGATCCTCGACGAAGCAATCCGTGAGCTGAAGCGTACCGAGTTCAAGGACCTGTTCAAGGAAGAGATCACGAAGCAGGACGATTATGTGCAGGATTGTACCATCGATACCGACCAGGAGATCCTCATTCCCGACGATTACGTGGAGAGCATTACCGAGCGTCTTGCCCTTTATTCGCGCCTCGACAACTGCGATACGGAGGAAGAGCTCAAGGCGATGGAGGAGGAGTTCCGCGACCGCTTCGGTCCGATCCCTGCTGAAGTGCTGGACCTCTTCATGACCGTTAGGGTGCGCAAGCTGGCGGTGGGGCTTGGCTTCGAGAAGCTGCTGCTGAAGGACGGCTCGCTGAAGTGCTATTTTATCAACCGTCCCGACTCGCCCTACTTTGAGTCGGACCTGTTCAAGTCGATCCTCGACTACCTGCAAACCGGCACCAACCAGGCCCGGCTGAAGCAGGTGGGCCGCCTTTTCCTGCTGGTGGCCGACAACGTACGTACCATGAACGAGGTGCACCGGTTCCTGGAGCGGATGCACAGCAAGGTGCGCCCTGCGTAAGGCTTTTTAACCGAAATGTGGCAAGGCGGCCCGCCCCGGTTTCGTACTTTTAAGTACTGATTGCCGCCTATGCACCGTCTTCTTACCAAAATCACTTTCCTGTTCCTGCTCTTTTCGGGCGCCGCCTCGGCCCAAAACCGGGTCCGCCTCCGCTCCGGCGATGTGGATGTACCTGAGCTGACCGACGCGCTCGCCGACTCGCTCAACCGCGTGCTGCCCCGCTCCGGCGGGCGTGCTTACCTGCTGTTGCAGCTCGACCGGGTGCCCGATGCCGCCGACCGCAAGCGTCTCACCGCCGCCGGCGTGGAGCTGGAGCAATATCTTTCCGGTCTTTCGTATACTGCCGCCGTTAGCGGTCCGCTTTCGCGTGCCGGGCTGCGGCCTCTTGGCGTGCGGGGTGCCTGGGCCTTCCGCCCCGAGCAGAAGATCGACCCGGCGCTGCTGGCGCCCCAGCTTCCGGCCTGGGCCACCAGGGCCGCCGGCACCGTAAATGTGCTGGTGCGGGTGCCGAAGAGCATGATGGTTAGTGCTGCCGTCGCCACCTTTCTTGCTGCCGGCCACAAGGTGACCACCCTGGAGTGGAGCCGCTGGCACGTGGTGGGCCTCCAGGTGTCGTTGCAGCAGCTCAAGGCGCTGGCGCTCCTGCCGGAGGTGGACTATGTGCAGGCCGAGCCGCCGCAGGCTGCGCCACTCAATTACCCCTCACGCGCCGGCGCGCACGCGACCCTGCTCGATGCGCCGCTGTCGGCCGGCGGGCGCGCCCTTACCGGTGCAGGAGTAGTGGTCGGTGTGGGCGATGACGGCGATCCGCAGTTTCACGTCGATTTCCGGGGGCGCGTCATTGCCCGGGCTTATGGCCATTACTCCAACCACGGCGTTCACGTGGCGGGCACGGTAGCCGGCGCCGGCATCGTACAGGAAGAGTACCGCGGCTATGCGCCGCAGGCCACCCTGGTAAGCCAGACCGGTTCCTTCATTCTTACCAACGCGGAGCGCTACCACCAGGATTACGGCATGGTGCTCACCAATAACTCTTACGGCAACATCATCGAGTGCGCCTACAACGGCACTTATGATATTTATGCGCAGCTGATCGACGAGCAGGCCTTTGATATCCCGGACCTCCTCCATGTATTTGCCGCCGGCAACAGCGGGGGCGCCACCTGCAGTCCTTTTCCGCAGCGTTATCATACCGTGCTCGGTGGCTGGCAAAGTGCCAAGAACGTGGTAACGGTAGGGGCTACCTCCGATTCGGGCCTGGTGGCCGGCTTCTCGAGCCGGGGCCCCGTGCGCGACGGCCGCATAAAGCCCGAGGTAATGGCCACCGGCGTGGCTGTCAACTCCACGATCTATGGCGGGCTGGGCAATACCTATAATACCAACCAGGGCACCAGTATGGCGGCCCCGGCGGTGACGGGTGGCCTGGCGCTCCTGGTGGAGCGCTACCGGCAGCTCAACGGCGGAGCCAACCCGCAGGGCGCCCTGCTGAAGGCCGTTCTGTGCAACGGCGCCGCCGACCGCGGCATCACAGGCCCCGATTTCAATTACGGCTACGGCTGGATGAACCTGCAGCGCAGCGCCGATATGATCGAAAACGGGCATGTGCTCAGTGGTACGGCCACACAGGGGAACACAAATACGCACACCGTGGCGGTGCCCGCCAATACCGCGCAGCTCAAGGTGCTGCTGTACTGGCACGACCCGGCAGCTTCCCTCATCGCCGCCAAAGCGCTTGTGAATGACCTGGACCTCGAAGTAGTGGACCTGTCGAACAACACGGTGCTTCCCTACCGGCTTGATACTTCATATGGCAGTCTCGGAACGGCGGCCTTCACCGGCGCCGACCACCTCAATAACCTGGAGCAGGTAGTGATCGACAACCCGCCTGCCGGCAACTATACGATCCGCGTGAAGGGCACCGCTATCACCCAGAATGCCGCCCAGGCTTATTTTGTAGCCTGGGACCCGGTACCGGTGGCGCTCCAGATCGTCAATCCCGTTGGCGGCGAAGCCTGGATTCCCGGCGAGGACATGAAGCTGACCTGGGATGCTTCCGGCAACCCGGCAAGCACCTATGCGCTTTCTTATTCGGTCGACAGCGGCGCCAACTGGACGCCAATCGCTGCCGGGCTGGCCGCCGACCGGCGCATTTACTCCTGGACGGTGCCCACAGCTGCCACTGCCGGGGCGCGGGTGCGCGTGACCCAGGAAGGCACGGGCGCCACCAGCACGAGCGCCAACTTTGTGATCCTCACCCGCCCGGTGATCACCACGGCGGCTTCAAGCAACCAGTGCGAAGGTTATTACGTGTTCAGCTGGAGTGCCGTGAGCGGTGCCACCGACTACGAAGTGCTGCAGTTGCGCGGAAGCGGGCTGGTGACGATCGCCACCACCACGGGCACCAGCTATACCGTTGAAGGACTGAGCCGCGATACGGCTTACTGGTTCAGCGTGCGGCCGCGCATCAACGGTGCCTATGGACGGCGTGCGGTGGCCAAAACCTACCAGCCGAATACCGGCAGTTGCTCGGGAAGCGTTTCCAACAATGACCTGAAACTGTCGGCCATCACAGCGCCGCTGACGCGCCGTCAGAATACGGCCGCGGCACTAACAGCGGCAACACCCGTGCAGGTGCTGATCCGGAACCTCGACGACGTGGCGTCCACCGCAGGCTTTGATGTGAAATACCAGGTGAATGGCGGCGCCTGGGTTACCGAGACCGTGAACGCGACGATCGCGGCCCAGGGAAGCTACACCCATGCGTTTGCAACGACGGCCAACCTCGCGGCCGCCGGTACCTATACGATTACGGCGGTGGTGAAGCATGCCAGCACCGATACCCATGTGGCCAACGACACCGCGGTACGTGTGTTACGCCAGCTGGTCAACGCGCCGCTGACGCTTCCCTTTACCGATAACCTGGAAGGCCTCGGCGCCGGTACCTACGATGCCGATACGGTGGGGCTGCCCGGCGGCGATCGTTACGACTACCAGCATGCATCCACCTCGGCACGCCTGCGTACCGTGCCTGGTTCCGGCTTTACCCGCTCGGGCTCGCGTGCCTTCACCCTCGACCAGGCCCGCGGCGACAGTGTCGGCTTTGTCAACACCGGTGGCAGCCAGTACGTGGTAGCCACCTTTAACCTTGCTGCATTCGATACTGCCACCAATGACCTGCGGCTCGACTTCGCGCTGATGCGCCATGGCGATCTCAACGGAACGAACAAAGTTTGGATCCGCGGCAACAGCGGCACCTGGATCGAAGCACTTGACCTGAGCACCCTGACCGGCGAGACCGGCACCTATTCCGTAACGCCGGCCATCGAGATCACCCGCCTGCTGCGGGCGGCGCGTCAGAACTTCACCGACAGCTTTCAGGTAAAGTGGGGGCAGAGCGGCAAGTACCCCGCATCCGACCCGGGTTTCCTCGACGGGTACTCCATCGATGATATCCGCCTTTACGAAGCTGCCAACGACATCCAGGTGCGTGCCATCCTGAACCCGCGGGAACACAACTGCGGCCTTTCCAACCACACACCGGTGACCGTGCAGGTGCGCAACAGTGCCCTCACCGCACAAACGAATATTCCCGTAGCTTATCGCATCGGCAACGGCAGCTGGGTTACCGAAACGATCGCCAGCCTGGGTGCCGGGGCCGTGACCGATTACACCTTTACCGCCACCGCCGACCTCTCGGCCTTCGGGAGCCAGCGCATCTCGGCGCGGGTGCAACAGTCCGGCGACAACGTTGAGCTTAACGATACCCTTTCCACCGTGGTGCAGAACAGCCCTGTGATCAGCAGCTTCCCGTATACGGAAGGTTTCGAGAGCAGCAGCGGCAACTGGTATGCAGGCGGGAAGAACGCCTCCTGGCAGTGGGGCGCACCCGCATCGCAATCGCTTACCCGCGCCGCCAGCGGCAGCAAAGCCTGGAAAACCGGTATTGCGGGCAATTACAACGACAACGAATACTCCTACCTCTATTCGCCCTGCTTCAATATTTCAGCACTCACGGCGCCGACGCTCAGCTTTGCCCTTGCGCTTGATATCGAGGATTGCAACCCTTATATCTGCGACGCCGCCTGGGTAGAATACTCCGTTGACGGTATCAGCTGGACCAAGCTGGGAACGAACGGCAGCGGCACCAACTGGTACAACCGCGGTGGCGGCCTTGACGTGTGGAGCCGCCAGAACTACCTCACCTGGCGTGTTGCTACGATCGCGCTGCCCGCAGTGGCTGCCACCGAGCTCCGGATCCGCTTTGTAATGTATTCTGATGCCGGCGTGAGCCGCCAGGGCGTGGCGATCGACGATATCCACGTATACGATAACGTAAGCATGTTTACCGGTCCCACCGCTGCACCGGTTACCCAGGCGGTTTCGGGCAACAGCTGGGTGCATATCAACACCCCGGGCGGCAAGCGCCTCGTATCGATCCACCCTGCCGGCCAGGACCTGGGTCAGCTGGCAGTGCAGGCCTACGTGGATACGAGCTCCGTCCGGTGCACGAACTTCCAGTATTACCTGGGCCGCAGCTACACCATCAAGCAGCAAACACGCAGCCCGTTCGACTCGGTGACCGTACGCCTTTATTTCAGCGAGCGTGAAGCCGAGCAGGTGCTCAATGCCACCAGCTGCTACAGCGCGTCGCGCCCGTCTACAGCCTTTGACTTCGGCGTTTCGAAGTACACGGATGCCGATACTTCGCTGGAAGACAACAGCCTGCTCAACAACGTCTCCGGCAACTGGTATTTCTACGGTTCTGCGGCCCGCAGCATCGTGCCCTACGACCAGGGCTACTATGCTGAATTCAAGGTGAAGAGCTTCTCCGAGTTCTGGTTCAATTCGGGCGGGCCCACCAATACGTCGCCGCTGCCCGTTCGCTTCGTTCAGTTTACCGCGCGGCGGCAGGACCGCGACGCACTGCTTGCCTGGGAAGTAGCCGCTGAAGAAGATGTGGAGCAATATGATGTTGAAGTAGCTGCCGGTGCGGCCGAACTGCAGGAAGGTCGCTTTCTCCGCATCGGCAGCGTTGCCGCGGCGGGTAATACCAGTTCCGGCGGCCATTATGCTTATACGGACACACGGCCGGGCAAGAGCGGAACACTCTACTACCGGCTGCGTGTGCGCAACCGCGACGGCTCGGTGCAATTTTCCGCCGTACGGCCCGTCACCTTCGGTGCGGCATTTACTACGTCGGTTTATCCCAACCCGTCCACGGGCGTTTTCTTCGTGTCGTACAGCGCTCCCGAAGGCGCCGCCGTGCAGCTGCGCCTGCTCGATGCGCAGGGTCGTGTGCTTCAGCGCTGGAGCCGTGGCGGTACCGGGTTTATGGAAAAGATCGCGCTCGACCTGCAGGGACCAAGGTATCCGCCCGGTATGTACCTGCTGCAGGCCGAAACCGGGGGCGAGGTGCATACGCTCCGACTGTTCCGGAAGTAAGGGCAAAGAAAAGGTGCGACCACGGTCGCACCTTTTCTTTTGACTATCGTACGTTGCTTACCAGCCCTGCTTGGCTACGCCGGCCTTGATGGCGGCGAGTGCTTTTGCTTCATTGCAAAGCGTGGTGAGCTTGTTTCCTTTACCGTCATCGCCCTGCACCATATAGGCGCCTTTAGCAGTTTTCGTCACTACAGCGTTCTGGATAGGAACGTTTTTTTCTTTTGTTTTGACATTGTACGCGGTGAGTGTTACATCAGCCATATGGTCAAGTTTTTAATGTTAGTAAGACTTAAATCTACGCCATATCTGCAAATCAGGCGCCAAAATAATTTTCCAGCTCAGCCGCAGCGGCTCAGGCAAGCGCCGCCTCAATGGCAGTTAGCTCATCGCTGGTGAAGTCGGGGCGATCCAGGCAGCGCACCGAATCGAGCACCTGCTCGGGACGGGAGGCGCCGATGATCACCGACGTAACGCGCGGGTCTTTGAGTACCCAGGCCAGCGACATTTGCGCCAGCGACTGCCCGCGGCCTTCGGCCACGGCGTTGAGCCGCCGCACTTTTTCGAGAATTGCCGGGCTGATGGAATCCGCTTCGAGGGCGCCATTGCCCCGGTTGGAAGCCGCCCGCGAGTCGGCCGGGATACCTTGGAGGTATTTATCGGTCAGCAGGCCCTGTGCCAGCGATGAAAAGGTGATGCAGCCGGCGCCGGATCGTTCCAGCACATCCAGCAGCCCGTCTTCCACCCAGCGGTCGAGCAGCGAATAGCGGGGTTGGTGCACCAGCAGCGGAGTGCCCAGCGAACGGAGCATAGCGGCAGCCTTCTCGGTTTCTTCGGGTGAATAAGAAGAGATGCCCACATAGAGCGCCTTGCCCTGGCGCACGATGGCATCGAGCGCGCCCATGGATTCTTCCAGCGGCGTTTCGGGGTCGGGGCGGTGGTGGTAGTAGATGTCCACGTAATCGAGGCTCATCCGCTTCAGGCTTTGATCGAGCGAGGCCACGAGGTACTTCCTGGAGCCCCAGTCGCCATAGGGGCCGGGCCACATCGAATAGCCCGCCTTGGTGGAAATGACGAGCTCGTCGCGGTAAGCTTTCAGGTCTTCTTTCAGGATCTTGCCAAAGGTTACTTCGGCGCCCCCGGGCGGCGGACCGTAGTTGTTGGCCAGGTCGAAATGCGTGATGCCGCAGTCGAAGGCCGTGCGCACGATGCTGCGGCAGCGGTCGAGATCGTCGTGAACACCGAAGTTGTGCCAGAGGCCCAGCGAAAGTGCCGGCAGCTTGAGGCCCGAGCGGCCGCAACGGCGGTAGGGCATCTGGGCGTAGCGGGAGGGAGCAGGAGTATACATGAATATCGAATATCGAACAAGGAATGTTGAATTGCGAAGGAAATCTTTCTATCTCGGATCGCGGGATTCCTGGATCCGGTATCCGATGTTATTCGGGTTGGTAGTCAAACGGCAGCATGGTGCCCACTTTTTCACTCCAGGCCCACCAGCCGTTGCTCATGAGGTCGAGGGGATTGTAGTAGACGCCGTTGGCTTCCACCTGCACCGGTGTGCCGTTGATGAGGGTGATCTCCGATTGCATGGCATAATTGCCGTTCATGACCGAGCGCTGGTAGGCATCGGGTGTTTTGCCCTTAGCATAGATCACGGTAAGGTAATCGGTAAAATATAAGCCGGCTGTGTGCGGGTCGATGGCATAGGCGATGCTGTCGCCGGGCAGCTCGTTGCCGCCCACGAGGTTGAGCACGGGCTCGTTGCCTACGGATGCCTGGTAGGCGCGGATCGTGTCTGCCGGCAGGTCGCTTTTGATGCGCATACCGTTGTCGAGCTCGATAATGGTGGCGTTGCCGGAACGCTCGGTGCGGCGCACGCGCTTCAGGTTGGGGATCTTGCGTTGCGGCAATACGGTAAAGCCTTCCTCCCGCAGGCGGTTGCGAAACAGGGCCCGCATAAAGTGCATCTGCGAGCCGTAGTACACCCTGCTGCGCGCCGCGGCCCAGCGCCGCTGCCTGCCGCTGCCGCCTTCCAGTTGCTCAAACAGCGGGTAGCCCACGTATTGCTGCACGCGGCTGCTGAAATTATACGTGTAGGACTCGAGCTGGTAGCGGATGCGGTAGCCCAGGGCCTTGTTCTCGATCACGAGCGGCTCGGTGGCCACGATCTCGAGCTCGTTCTGCTGCTTGTTGCGGTAAAAACGCAGGGCCTTCGGGTTTTTGAGGGTACATCGTTCGGCTTCAGCCGAATTACCGATAAAGCCGCCGATAAAAAAAGCGCCCCAGCGCTTCCAGCCGTCTTTCTCCATGGAGCGGATCACTACGTTTTCCAGCTCGGATGATTTGGCGGTAAGCCGGATCTGTATCGCTTCGGTCGCACCGCTGCCGCTGACATTCAGGCTTTGCGTTTCATATCCTACCGAAGATGCGATCAGGTCATAGCGTCCCGCCGGGATGGCGAGCACGAAGTGGCCATCGGTACCGGCAGTGGTGCCCACGGAGGTGTTACTCAGAAACACCGAAGCGCCCGGAAGCGGCTTGCCGGTGCCGGCATCGGTGACTGTGCCCTGCAGCTGGCGCTGCGCGGCAGCGCAAAAGGGGAGGAGGAAAAGCAGCAGGAACAGGCGGAGGCTCATGGGGGCAAATTACGACGCCGGATGTTTATATAGGTTAAGGAGTGGTTTTGCGGTTTTGGGTTGGATGGCGGAGCGACGCTCGCAATGGCCGCCAAGGCCGTCGCGCAACGCGGCGCAAGACAAACGCCCCGCGTAGCGGGGCGTTTGTTGATGATTTTGTGTTTCTGCGTTTTCCGCGTGTGCTGTTACACATCGATGCGCGCATACTTCGCGTGGCTTTCGATAAACTCGCGGCGCGGGGCCACCTCGTCGCCCATCAGCATCGAGAAGATGCGGTCGGCTTCAGCGGCGCTTTCGATCGTCACCTGCTTCAGCGTACGGGTGTTGGGGTTCATCGTGGTTTCCCAGAGCTGCTCGGCGTTCATCTCACCCAGACCCTTGTAGCGCTGGATGTTGACGGCGCCTTCGTTGCCGCCGCCCAGTTTTTCCACTACGGCGCGGCGCTGCTCTTCGTTGTAGGCGTAAATCGCTTCCTTGCCCTTTTTCACCAGGTACAGCGGGGGCTGCGCCAGGTACACGTAGCCTTGCTCCACCAGCTCCTTCATGTAGCGGTACATAAAGGTGAGGATGAGGGTGGCGATGTGCGATCCGTCCACGTCGGCATCGGTCATGATGATCAGCTTGTGGTAACGGAGCTTGGTGAGGTTGAGGGCTTTCTTATCGTCTTCGGTGCCGACGGTGACGCCGAGGGCGGTGTAAATGTTTCGGATCTCCTCGTTCTCGTAGATCTTGTGCTCCATGGCTTTCTCCACGTTCAGGATCTTACCGCGCAGCGGCAGGATGGCCTGGAAGGAGCGGTCGCGGCCCTGCTTGGCAGTACCACCGGCCGAGTCACCTTCCACGAGGTAAAGCTCGCAGCGGTCGGGGTCGCGCTCGGAGCAGTCGGCAAGCTTGCCGGGAAGACCGCCGCCGGAGAGTACGCTCTTACGCTGCACCATCTCGCGGGCCTTCTTGGCCGCGGCGCGGGCCTGGGCTGCCAGGATCACCTTCTGGATAATGTTCTTGGCCTCTTTGGGGTTCTCCTCGAGGTAGGATTCAATAACGCGGGCTACCGTGGTGTTCACAATACCAGCCACTTCGTTGTTACCCAGCTTGGTTTTTGTCTGACCTTCAAACTGCGGCTCGGGCACTTTTACCGAAATAACGGCCGACAGACCTTCGCGGAAGTCATCGCCTTCGATTACCACCTTCGCTTTTTCAAAAAGGTTTTGTTCGTCGCCGTATTTCTTGAACACGCGGGTGAGCGCGGCGCGGAAGCCGGTTACGTGCGTGCCGCCTTCGATGGTGTTGATATTGTTGACATACGAGTAGATGTGCTCGCTGTAGGAATCGTTGTAGCTCATGGACACTTCCACCGCCACGTTGGCCTTCTCGTCGCGGCCTTCCACGTAGAGCGGTTTCGGAATGAGCGGCGTGCGGCCGGCATTGCTGTCGAGCATCTCCACAAATTCGACGATACCGCCTTCGCTGAAGAAGGTCTTCGTCCAGGTTTGTCCGGAGTCCTCATCCATCTCGCGCAGGTCGTTGAGCGTAATGCGGAGGCCCTTGTTGAGGAAGCTCAGCTCGCGGAGACGGCCTTCGAGGATGTCTTTGTTGTAAACATCCGTGATGAAGATGGTATTGTCGGGCCAGAAGTGTACCGTGGTGCCGCGGCGCTCGGTGACGCCGATCTCGCGCACGGGGTATTGGGGCGCGCCGATGCGGTACTCCTGCTCGAAGATCTTGCCTTCGCGGAATACCGTTACGTGCAGCTTGGTGGAGAGGGCGTTCACGCAGCTCACACCTACGCCGTGCAGACCGCCGGAAACCTTGTAGGAGTCCTTGTCGAACTTGCCGCCGGCATGAAGCACCGTCATTACCACCTCGAGGGCGGAACGCTTTTCCTTCGTGTGCATCGCCGTGGGGATACCGCGGCCGTCGTCTTCCACCGAGATCGAGTTGTCTTCGTGGATGGTAACGATGATGTTTTTACAATGACCGGCGAGGGCTTCGTCGATAGAGTTGTCGACCACTTCATATACGAGGTGGTGGAGGCCCTTCACGCCGATGTCGCCGATATACATTGCCGGGCGTTTCCGCACCGCTTCAAGGCCCTCGAGCACCTGGATGCTGTCGGCACCATAATTGGCCGCGGCGGGTGCCGGAACGCTTGTCTGGGTATCTAAAACTTCGCTCATTTTCTGGGAAAAATTTGGGTCCGCCGGGGGCGGGATTGATGTCGGACAAATGTACCGAAAATGGCCCAGTTAGACAAGGCGGAAACCGTTAAAAATGAGGCTTTTCGCCCCCGCCGGGAAAGGCGGAGTGCGGTACGCCGGTGCACCGGATTTCCGGCCCGGATGGCCTTCCCGAAACCGCTCCAGCGCCGCCGGTGCCCGACGGCGTTCCGGAACCGGGGGATAACGGTCTCCGCCGGCCCTGTTTAGGAACCGGTGCCCGGCGCATCTGCTTTGGGAGACAGGGCGGGTGCCATCTTACCCAATTGCCCATAATGGGGTGATTTTCAGCATTTGTTGCCGGAAGGATGGGGGTTTCTACGGCCGGGCTTGCTGTCAAACGGATGAGAAACAACGCAGGCACAAAATTTGCAGCCATTTCTGCCGTATGAACTGTATGCTACCCTCTGGAAAACGCTACGTGGCGTACGTAGAGGATGATGAAGATGATGTGGAGCTCTTTCGCGAGGTGGCCGGTGCCGCCGGACTGGAGGTGATCTCCTTCCCCAACGGGCAGGAGCTGCTGCATAGCCTTAACGATTCGCCTGCTTCACTTCCCTGCCTGATTCTCCTGGACCTGCAGAATCCTGTCATCACGGGACCGGAAACCTATGCCCGCCTGCAGGCCGACGAGCGCTTCAGCCAAGTGCCGGTCAAATACTTTTCCAACTCCTCCGAGCTGATGATCCGCGAATCGCGCGATACGCCGGGCATCGAGCTCATCACCAAGCCCGACATCTACAGCGAGTGGCGGGTACTCGTGGATCGCCTCCACACCTTCTGCCTGGAGCAGCGCAGCGTCGACCCGGTGTAGCCCGGCCGGTTTCGTCTTGCCTCCGGGCCCTTTCGCCGACCTTTCCCTTTCATTAACAGGCCGTTTGCGGACCTTTGCCGGTGACTATGAAAAATGATCTTCACCAGCATACCATCGTTTATATGGACGATGACCAGGACGACCTCCAGCTGCTCCGCGAGGCCATGGATCGCTTCGACGGTGATTACCAGCTCCTCGACGCCGCCGATGGTATCGAAGGACTCGAGCTGCTGCAGCGCCTCAAAGCGGGCCACGAGCTGCCCTGCCTCATCGTGCTCGATATCAACATGCCGCGCATGGACGGCCGCCGCACCTTCCAGCAGATCCGCAAGGACCCGGCCCTTGCCCACATTCCCATCGTGATCTTCAGCACCTCCAATTCAGAGCTCGACAAGCTCTTCTTCCGCGGCAAGAACGTGGAATACATCACCAAGCCCGTTCACTTCAACTCCCTGGTGGAAGTGGCGGAGCGGATGCTGCAGACCTGTCATGAGGCGAAGGTGCAGGTGCACAGATAATCTCTGATGTGAGATGTCTGATGTGAGAAATGACGCCAGATGGATGTTTAAAACCGCAGCATTCTCTGCGGTTTTTCTATTGTTTGACGGTTAGCGCAACGCTAGGTTTGGAGAAAGTTAAATCATGGATAGGAGACAGCTGGAACGGCGTACACGCCGTTTTAACGTAGATGTGATCCGGGTGTGCCGGCAGTTACCCCGGGATCCCGCAGGTTGGGAAATTGCAAAACAGTTGATCCGGTCATCCGGATCGGTAGGCGCAAATCATCGCGCTTCCGGGCGTGCCAAATCCAGGGCCGATTTTATCTACAAAATCGAGGTCGTTTTGGAAGAAGCTGACGAATCACTCTACTGGCTGGAAGTAATCCGGGAAGCTGAATTGTATGTTGGCCCCGAACTGGAACGGCTGATAGCGGAAGCAAATGAACTTACCGCAATTTTTACCGCCACATCGAAATCTGCGAAAGCAAACGCTTCGAACATCTGACATCAGACATCAGACATCTTAGCAGCAGAAAGCTGCTTCACAATTTTTTCCAGCTCATAAATCCGCTTTTCCAGCTCCGGGAGGTTGCGGAAGACAGCCTGGGAGCGGAGCGCGCTTGTGTAGTCGGCGGCGGGGGAGCCGGTGACCGAGGAGAAGGGTTCTTTGAGTGATTTGGAGACGCCGCTCTGGGCATTGATGCGCGAGCCGTCGGCGATCTGGATGTGGCCCACGAGGCCGGCCTGCCCGCCGATCATGACGTTGGCGCCGATCTTGGTGGAGCCCGAAACGCCGGCCTGGGCCGCGATGACGGTGCTGTGGCCGATCTCCACGTTGTGGGCGATCTGTATCAGGTTGTCGAGCTTGGCGCCCGCCTTGATGACCGTGGAGCCCATCGTGGCGCGGTCGATCGTGGTGTTGGCACCCACCTCCACGTTGTCTTCGATCACCACGTTGCCGATCTGGGGTACCTTTTTAAAGGAGCCGTCGGCCTGGGGCGCAAAGCCGAAGCCGTCGCCGCCGATGACCGTGCCGGCATGGATCACCACCTGGTTGCCCAGGATGCAATCATGATAAACCTTCACACCGGGGTGGAGGATGCAGTTGGCGCCGATCACCACGTTGTCGCCGATAAAGGTGCCGGGGAAGATCTTGGTGCCCGCGCCCACGTTCACGTTTTCGCCGATATAGGAGAAGGCGCCCACGAATACGTCGGTGGACATCTTCGCGCTCGGGGCGATAAAGCTCGGTTGCTGGATACCCTTCATTTGCTGCGTCGCCATCTCCTGGTACTTGCTCAGGAGCTGCGCAAAGGCGCTGTAGGCATCGGCCACGCGGATAAGGGTGGGCGTCACCGGCTGGCGGAGCTCGTAGGTCTCGTTGATGATAGCGATGGATGCACCGGTGGAATAGAGGAAATCCTCGTATTTAGGGTTGGCAAAAAAGGTCAGCTGGCCTTCCTGCGCCTCCTCGATCTTGCCAAACGAAGACACGACGGCATCGGCATTCCCCTCAATTTTCCCGTTGAGCAATATAGAGATCTGGGCGGCGGTAAACTGCATGTTTTAAAAGTAAAAAGGAAAAGTTCAAAATTCAAAAAAAGCCTGCCTGTACAAGTTGGTCCTGCGCGTCAAAAGCTTTTGCCTTTTGCCTTTTGAATTCTGACTTTATCTCAGGTGGCAAAGGTAATACTTTTTGACAGGGGCCGATAGCTGGTGGTGGATGAGCGCATTGTCGACCTGCGAGATGTCAGTGACGGTACCATCCTTGAACAGCACCCGGATCCGCTCGTCGTAGGGGTTATAGGTGGTGTTCTGTGCCTCGCCGGTGAACACGAAATAGGCGGCTTCGGCAACCGAAATCCCCAGCCGGGCGGCCACTTCGGCGCGCAGTCCGGCCACGTAGGCCTCGTCGAAGGGCTCGCCCTGGAACTTCACCTTGAGCAGCTTCCGCTCTACCAGCCCCTTGCACAACCTTGACAAAACTTTATCGAAATGGCCGCACCAGTTCTTGATGGAGCAGAGCACGTCGGTGTCGTCCAGCTGGGCAAAGCGCTCCAGGTGGCGGATGAAGTTGCCGTCGGGCTGATGCTCCTTCAGGAAAAAGTCGAGGTTATTGGACACTGCATTGAGCTCGATGCCGGCCGCGATGAGCTCTCCGGCCCGCTCGATGATGCGCACCAGCATCTTTTCGGCCGCCACTACCGCCTTGTGCAGGTACACCTGCCAGTACATAAGGCGGCGGGCCACCAGGAATTTTTCTACCGAATAAATAGCCTTTTCCTCGATCAGCAGCTCGCCGTTGTACACGGTGAGCATCTTGAGGATGCGGTCGTAGCCGATGACGCCTTCCGAAACGCCGGTGAAAAAGGAGTCGCGCGTGAGGTAGTCCATCCGGTCTACGTCGAGCTGCCCCGATACGAGCTGGTGCAGGAATTGCTTCGGGTACTCGCCGCGGAAGATGGCCATCGCCGTTTCGAGCTGCCCATCCAGCTGCTCGTTGAGCAGCTGCAGGATCAGGTCGGATATCTCCTCGTGGTGCACGCCCTTGATCAGTTTGCGCTCCAGCGCGTGCGAGTAGGGGCCGTGGCCGATATCGTGGAGCAGGATGGCGATCCGGGCGCCCTGCTCTTCGTCGCGGGTGATCTCCACGCCTTTGTTGCGCAGCTCGGCGAGCGCCAGCCCCATCAGGTGGTAGGCGCCGAGCGAGTGGTGCAGGCGGGTGTGCACAGCGCCGGGGTATACCAGCGAGGCAAAGGCCATCTGGTGAATGCGGCGCAGGCGCTGGTAGTAGGGGTGGGAAATGATCTCGAAGATCAGCGGGTCATCCACCGTGATGAATCCGTACACGGGGTCGTTGATGATCTTGCGGACATAGGCCATGCGGAAAACGTTAAGGGATCAAAAATAGGGCGGTACGTGACTACATTTGGAGAGACAAGGATAATATTCAATATACAATGCTCAATGTTCAAATTTCAGGTGGGCCTCCCTTGTGCCTTGTATATTGAACATTGAATATTGAGCATTTTTTTCCGGTGCAGCCGGTTTTTAGGAGTAGCATTATGGCAGTAGCAAAGATACTTTGGGTAGACGACGAGATCGAGAGCCTGCAATCGCAGAAGAAGTTTCTCGAGAACAAGGGTTATGACGTGCAGACGCTCACCAACGGCTTCGACGCGATCGACTATATCAAGGAGCACCCCGTGGACGTGGTGCTGATGGACGAAACGATGCCGGGCCTCACCGGCCTCGAAACCCTGGCCAAGATCAAAGAGTACAACGACCAGATACCGGTGGTGCTGATCACCAAGAACGAGACCGAGAACCTGATGGACGAAGCCATCGGCTCGCAGATCTCCGACTACCTGATCAAGCCCGTGAATCCCAACCAGGTGTGGCTGTCGCTCAAAAAGATCATCGACAACCGCCGCCTCGTGGCCGAGAAGACCACCACGGCCTACCAGCAGCAGTTCCGCAACCTCTTTATGGCCCTCAACTCCAACCCTGACTTCAATGAGTGGATGGGCATTTATAAGGAGCTGGTACGCTGGGAGCTGAGCCTGCAGCAAAGCGATTCGCCGGAGATGCAGGAAGTGCTCCAGAGCCAGAAAAGCGAGGCAAACACTGAATTCTTCAAATTCATCTCCCGTAATTATACGGACTGGCTGTCGCCCAAAGCCAAGGAGCGGCCCGTGATGAGCCACACGTTGCTTAAGGACAAGGTATTCCCGCAGCTGCAGAAGGGCACGCCGCTCTTCTTCCTGCTGATCGACAACCTGCGCTTCGACCAGTGGCGCGCCATCCAGCCCATTTTCGCCGAGAGCTTCCGCATCCTCGAAGAAGACACGTTTTACAGCATCCTGCCCACGGCCACGCACTACGCGCGCAACGCCATCTTCGCCGGCTCGCTGCCCATCGATATCGAGCGCAAATTCCCGCAGCAGTGGAAGAACGACGACGAAGAGGGCGGCAAGAACATGAGCGAGGAGGAGTTTCTCCGCGCCAACCTCAAGGCGGCCGGCAAGGGCGATCTCAAGGTGTCGTATACCAAGGTGCTCAACAACCAGGCGGGCCTCGAGCTCGTGGCCAACGTGCACAACCTGCTGCACAACGACCTCAACGTGATCGTGTACAATTTCGTGGACATGCTCTCCCATGCCCGCACCGAGATGGAGGTGCTCAAGGAACTCGCGGGCGATGAGCAGAGCTACCGCTCCGTAACGGTATCGTGGTTCACGCACTCGCCGCTTTACCAGGCGCTCAAGAAGATCGCCGACAAGGGCATCCGCATCGTGCTGGCCACCGACCACGGCTCGGTGCGTGTAAAGACCCCCGTGAAGGTGATCGGCGACAAGCAAACCACCACTAACCTGCGCTACAAGCACGGACGCAACCTCAATTACGATCCGAAGGAGGTGCTGGCCTTCCGCGACCCGAAAGAGGGCGGGCTGCCTTCACCCACGATCAACTCGAGCTACATCTTTGCCGGCGAGGACACCTTCCTGTGTTACCCCAACAACTACAACCACTACGTTAATTATTACCGCAACACCTTCCAGCACGGCGGCGTTAGCCTCGAGGAGATGATCGTGCCGGTCATTCAAATGGTGTCGAAATAGATCTCAGATCCGAGATCTCGGATCTGAGGTCTAAATTTGCCGCATGAAGTACACGCAGAATACCCTCGATAAGATCGAAGGCATTGCCGAAGAGTCGGGCTATATCGTGCGCTATGAGCGCGGGTCTTTCCAAAGCGGCTTCTGTATCCTGGAAGACAGGAAAGTGGTGGTGCTCAACAAGTTCCTGCCGCTTGAGGGCCGCATCAACACCATGGTCGACCTCATTCCGCAGTTGAAGGTGGATGTTGACACGCTGACTCCCGAAAGCAAGAAGTGGTTTGCCGAGATCATGGGCCGCTACCGTGCCGCGCAGCAGGAAGAAATGGATTTTAAAGCAGAGGCCCCAGGTAGCGAAAACACCCCGGCTGCAGAAGAAAAAGAAGGTTCGGAACCGCAAAGTGAATAAGAAAAGAAGTGGATACGCGAAGTTTTTACGCAAATGGTCCCGGCATACCGGGACCATTTCAATTACATCTTAGCATAACGCTTTTTCAACTTCTTTTCTTCGAGGTTCCGACCCTTCTTTAACTTAATTTGCCTTCATGTCGGCACCGAAGCTCTCCTTCACTTTCCTCGGAACCGGTACCTCTTCCGGGGTGCCGATGATCGCCTGCGGCTGCGCCGTGTGCACCTCGCCCGACGCGAAAGACAAGCGCCTGCGCAGCGCCCTGCTGGTGGAGTCGGATACCACCACGCTGGTGGTGGACACGGGCCCCGACTTCCGCTACCAGGCCCTCCGCGCCGGTATGCGCCGCCTCGACGCGGTTGTGTTCACGCATCCCCACAAAGACCATATTGCCGGCCTCGACGACGTGCGGGCTTTTAACTACTTCCAGGGTACGGCCATGCCGATCTACGCCAACGAAATGACCCAGGAAGCGCTCGTGCGCGAGTTTGCCTACGCTTTTGCCGATCATAAATACCCGGGCGTGCCCAACCTCGAGCTGCGCAGCATCGGCGCCGAACCCTTTACGGTGGGCGACATCCCGGTGCTGCCCGTGGAAGTATGGCACCTGCGGATGCCGGTGCTGGGCTTCCGCTTCGGCAGTTTCACCTATATCACCGACGCCAACCGCATCGAACCGGAAGAAAAGGAAAAGATCCGCGGCTCCGAAGTGCTGGTGGTAAACGCGCTCCGCCACGAGAAGCACATCTCGCACTACAACCTTGAAGAAGCCATTACGCTGGTGCGCGAGCTCGGCATTCCCAAGGCCTATTTCACCCACATCTCCCACCAGCTAGGACGGCACGAAGACGTCGAAAAAGAGCTGCCCGAAGGCATTCACCTGGCTTATGACGGACTTTCAATAGTGTGCTAGTTTGCTAAAATTTAGAAAAAGGGTGAGGTAAACTTCGCGGTCTTAATTAAAGGCGACGGGGATATGTTCAAACGTAGGCTTTGCGGTAGGTAACAGGCATTCGCACACCAGCAAACTAGCACATTAGCACATTCTCCTCCTATCTTCGCGCCGCACATAACGATTGCTATATGAATTTTACTACGTCCGAGATTACCCAGCAGGTGGCGCAGACCGCCCGCGACTTTGCGCTTCAGAATATTAAGGCCCGCGTGATGGAGTGGGACGAAAGCCAGGAGTTTCCGGTTGAGATTTTCAAGCAGCTCGGCCAGCTGGGCATGATGGGCGTGCTGGTGCCCGAGCAGTACGGCGGCGCCGGGCTCTCCTATTTCGAATACAAGGCTGTGATCGAGGAAATTGCCAAGGTGGACGGTTCCATCGGCCTGTCGGTGGCGGCGCACAACTCGCTCTGCACCGGTCATATCCTGTATTTTGGCAACGAAGAGCAGAAGCAGAAATACCTGCCTAAGCTCGCCACCGCCGAGTGGATCGGTGCCTGGGGGCTTACCGAGCCCAACACCGGCTCGGACGCGGGCAATATGAAAACGACCGCCGTGCGCGACGGCGACAACTGGATCCTCAACGGCACCAAGAACTGGATCACCCATGGCAAGAGCGGCGACGTGGCCGTAGTGATCTGCCGCACCGGCGAGCCCCGCGCAAAGAACAACGCTACCGCCTTCGTGGTGGAGCGTGGCACCGCGGGCTTCAGCGGCGGCAAGAAAGAAAACAAGCTGGGCATGCGCGCCTCCGAAACAGCCGAAATGATCTTTGAGAACTGCGTCATCCCCGACGCCAACCGCCTCGGCGAAATAGGCGACGGTTTCAAGCAGGCGATGAAGGTGCTCGACGGCGGCCGTATCTCAATCGCGGCCCTTTCCCTGGGCATCGCCAAAGGTGCCTACGAGGCGGCCCTTCAATATTCGCAGGAGCGCCACCAGTTCGACAAGCCCATCTCGTCCTTCCAGGGCATCGCCTTCAAGCTGGCCGATATGGCCACGGAGATCGCAGCGTCGGAGCTGCTGATCCTGCAGGCCTGCGACCTGAAGGAGCGGGGCCTTCCCATGACCAAGCAATCGGCCATGGCCAAATACTACGCCTCCGAAGTAGCGGTTAAGGTTGCCAACGATGCCGTGCAGGTATTCGGCGGCTACGGCTATACCAAAGACTTTCCCGTGGAAAAGCATTACCGCGACGCCAAGCTCTGTACCATCGGTGAAGGCACGAGCGAGATTCAAAAGCTGGTGATCTCCCGCGAAGTGTTGAAATAACGGCGCCCGTAATAATACGATAAGAAAAAGCCCGCTTATGTGGGCTTTTTTCTTTTTGTTTGCGGTAACAAAAAACTAACTGATGTTGAGAACAATCATCACCAGCCTGGCGCTGGTAACGACCCTGGCTGCAGGGGCGCAGCAAAGTCGCTATATTGCTGCCAAAGTACAGACTGCTTCCGGTACGCTGACCGGGTTTATTAAAAGTCCGCAAACGGAATCGACGCCGCAGGCCTTTCCCTTCGCCACCGAAAAGAGCGGCAGCTTCCGCAATATTACCGTGGTTGATGCGTCGCGTATCGAGCTGGAAGACGGAACAGTTTATGAGCGTCATAATATTGATGTGCCCGTGCTGGCCATCGGCGAGCTGGACCGCACTAAAGCCGACTATAAGCGGGAAATTTATCGTACGGGACTGGTCTTTACCGAAAAGCTCGTGAACGGGCCGGTGTCCTTGTACCGGTATGAAGACGAGAATGCGGCGCCCCATTTCTTTTTTACCGAAAGCAGCGACGCCGGGCTTTCCCTGCTTCCCTATGAGCCCTATGTGGACAGCACCGGCAGCATCCGCGGCACTACCGATTTCCAGAACCTGCTGGGGCGCCTCGCCGTCACCTCGGGCTGCGGCGACGCAATCGCCAGCGAGATGCGGTACGTTAAATACGAGTCGCGCGCCCTCATCCGGATCGTGCAGCATATCAACGATTGCCGCGGCGCCGGCAGCAGCACGATCGTCGGCTCAAAAAATAAGAAGGGCCTGGTAGTCCGCTTTGGTCCCCAGGTGTCGGCAAGCTCTGTCTCGAACAATTCAACACGGGTTTACTTCGGGCAGGAGGCCAACGGTAAGTCCACCGGCTCGGGCTTTGGGGCTGGTGCTTTTGCAGACCTGTCTCCCAGCAAGATTAATGCACCGCTGGTGGTAAGCATCGGCTTGTCATATGCCAGCATACAGCACGAGGGGAAGTATGAAATGCCGTACGCGGCCTATTACCGTTCCGTGCAGACCATAACCGAAAAGGTAAAGTATTCCGTTTTTGTTATCGACCCGAGCGTTCGGCGGATGCTGGGCTCGGGCAGGCTGCGTCCTTTCCTCGAGTTGGGTGCCGCGGCGCGCTTCCGGATCGCCTACGAAGCGACGTCAACGATTTACGACAGCAATCATGAAGGAAACAGTTTTACCAGCAACACGCCGCTGTCATCCTTGGGCGCGGAGCTGCACGCCGGCGCCGGGCTGCAGGCCGAGCGCGGCTCGCTGCATCTTTCCTATGGCCGCACGCTGGTTAGCAACGCCTTCACCAGCTTCAACGTCATGGTGCGGTTCCGCGTATTCTGATAAGAAGTAAATCCCACCGAAAAAAAAAGACCCTCGCATAACGGAGGGTCTTTTTTTATTTCAGTTCCTGCATCTGTACCAGCCGGTGATAATAGCCGCCTTTTGCCATGAGCTCGTCGTGGTTGCCGCGCTCTACGATGCGGCCTTTCTGCAGCACGATGATCTCGTCGGCATGACGGATGGTGCTGAGACGGTGGGCGATGACGATGGAGGTGCGGTGCTGCATCATGTTGTTGATGGCGTCCTGCACGAGGCGCTCGCTTTCGGTGTCGAGTGCCGAGGTGGCCTCGTCGAGGATCAGGATGGGCGGGTTCTTCACGATGGCGCGCGCGATGGTGAGGCGCTGGCGCTCGCCGCCCGAAAGCTTGGTGCCGCGGTCGCCGATATTGGTGTCGAAGCGCTGCTCCTTCGTGCTGATATAATTGTAGGCATTGGCAATGAGCGCGGCCGATTCGATCTCGGCTTCGGTGGCGTCCTGCTTGCCCATGCGGATATTGTTGCCGATGGTGTCGTTGAACAGGATGGGCTCCTGCGTTACAATCGAGATCTGATTGCGCACCGAGTGCAGCTGGTAGTCGCGGATATTGACGCCATCGATCAGCAGCTCGCCCTCGCCCACGTCGTGAAAGCGGGGCACGAGGTCGGCCAGGGTGCTCTTGCCCGCGCCCGAAGAGCCTACGAGGGCAACGGTCTGTCCCTTTTTGATTTTCAGGTTGATGTCCTGCAGGATCGGCTTGTCATCGTAATAAAAGCCTACGTTGCGCAGCTCGATGGAGTCGCGGAACTCTTCGAGTATGCGGCCGTTGGGGTTGTCGTCGACGGTGTTGGGCGTTTGCAGCACTTCCTCGATGCGGCCGATGGCGGCCTGTCCTTTCTGCATATTGGAGAAGGAGGTGGAAAGCGCTTTTGCCGGGTTGATGATATTGTAAAATAGGCCGAGGTAGCCGATAAAGGCTTCTGCCGGCAGCGAGATGCCGCCGGAAAGCACGAGGCGGCCGCCGAAATAAAGGATGCAGCAGAATACCACCACGCCGAGGAATTCGGAGGTGGGAGAGGCGAGGTCGCGGCGGCGCGTCACCTTGTTCTTGATGTGCAGCAGGTCGCTGTCGATACCGCGGAAGCGCGCCCGCATGAGCCCTTCGAGGTTAAAGGCCTTCAGAACACGCAGGCCCGTGAGCGTTTCATCAAGCACCGACACCGAGTCGGCAGCGCGCTGCGCCACTTCGCCCGAGATGGTCTTGAGCTTGCGGGTGATCCGCCCGATGATGAGACCCACCACCGGGAGAAAGAGCAGTACAAATACGGTGAGCTGCCAGCTGATGAGCATCAGCGTGGTGAAGTTGATGAGGATGGTGATGGGGTCGCGCACCCAGCCTTCGAGCGCGCCGATGAGGGAGCCTTCCACCTCGCCGATGTCGTTGGTGATCCGGCTCATGAGGTCGCCCTTGCGCTTTTCGGTGAAATAGCCGATCGGCAGGTGCAGGATCTTGTCGTAAAGGTCGCCGCGCAGCTGGTTGACGATCCGGTTTTTGAGCGGGTTGAGCACGTAGTTGGCCATTACCAGGAAGACGTTCTTGAGGAGGATGGCCACGATGATAAAGGCGCAGATAAAAGCCAGCGCTCTTTCCGGACCCTGGCTTTCGATGATGTTGCGGGCGGCGCCTTGCAGGGACTCGAGCACGGGGCTGCTGCTCGGTGCGGCCTGGGCGGCCTCACTTCCCTTACGGAAGATGAGGTTGAAAAAGGGGATCAGCATCCCGATCGACACGATCGAAAAGCCGACGGAAAGGATGGTGCAGAGCGTATAGAGGAAGATATCCTTTTTATAGTGGCTCAGGTAGCGGAAGATGCGGGCGTATTTCTTCATGAGTGGCGCGGTGGCGAAGCGGCAAAGGTAGGAAAACGTGAGCCGTCAGCCGTGAGGTGTGAACCCTATGCCCCGGAACAGCCCCCCGATCGCTTTGCTTTCGGTTGACGGTTGACGGCTCACGGTTCACGAACCCGTATTTTTGCTCCAAACACAGACGCTATGCAGGAAGGAAAACGACAGAAGCAGGTAGCCGGGCTGATCCAGGAAGAGGTCAATGACATTTTCCGCCGGCTCGGGATGAGTATGATGGACGGGGGCATGGTGTCCGTGTCGTCGGTAAAGGTGACCCCCGACCTGCTGGAGGCGCGCATTTACCTGAGCCTCTTCCAGGTGTCCGACCAGAAGGCGACGCTGAAAAAGATCGCCGAGCGCGAATGGGAGATCAAGCGCGAGCTGGCCACCCGCGTGGGCAGGCAGCTGCGCCGGATGCCCGAACTCCGCTTCTTCCTCGACGATACCCTCGACTACGTGTTCAAGATGGAAAACATCTTTGACCAGATCAAGAAGGATGATGAGGAGCTGAATGAAGAGAAGAAGGAGCAGGGAACAAAGAACAAGGAACAGGGAACGGAGAACGGGGAGGGAAATAACGAATAACGCATATCGAAAAACGAATATCGCCCCTGCGGCGCGTTTGATCCGATATCCGATATTCTCTAATCGATATTCGATATTCATGAACTTCCTCTTCGCCTGGCGCTATTTCAAGGCTAAAAAGTCCACCAACGCCATCAACATCATTTCGTGGATCTCCATCGTGGCCATCATGGTGGGGGCGGCGGCGCTCATCCTGGTGCTGAGCGTCTTCAATGGTTTTGAAGACCTGGTGAAGTCCTTATACTCCTCGTTTTACCCCGATATGCGCATCGGGCCGGCGGCCGGCAAGCACCTCGTGCTCAGCGAGGCCCAGTTGGCGCGGATCCGCTCGGTGAAAGGGGTAACGGCCACCGCCGCCGTGCTGGAAGAAAAAGCCCTGCTGCAGAACGGTGACTACCAGTCGATCATCACCCTCAAAGGGGTGGACGACAACTACCGCAAGGTGTCGGGTGTGGGGCAGCATATGCTTCGCGGCGAATTCGACCTCGGCACACCCGACGCGCCCCTGCTGGTGCTGGGCGCCGGCGTGGAAAACGCGGTGGGCGTGCAGAGCGACCGCAACCTGGCGCCCCTGCTGGTGCACCTGCCCCGCCGCACCGCCGCCGACGTCAGCAACCCGCTGAGCGCCATCAGCGCCGACACCATCAATACCGCCGGCGCATTTCTCATCCAGCAGGATTTCGACAACAAATATGTGCTTACCCGCCTCTCGTTCATGCAACAGATGATGGAGCTGCCATCGGGTCAGTTCAGCGCGCTCGAGATCGCCCTGGCGCCCGGCGCCGACCCCCCCGAAGTGCAGGAGGCGCTGGAGGCAGTTCTCGGCGCGGGCTACAAAGTGCAGACCCGCTACGAGCAGAACGCCTCGCTTTATGCCGTGATGCGGGCCGAAAAGTGGGTCATCTACGCGATCCTGTCGCTTATCCTGGTGGTGGCGGCTTTCAATATGATCGGGTCGCTGACGATGCTGGTGCTGGAGAAAAAGAAAGATATCCAGGTGCTCCACGCCCTCGGCGCCGACAGCCGTCGCATCCAGGGCATCTTTATGAGCGAAGGGGTGCTGCTGGCCGTTATCGGTGGTGGCACGGGTATCCTGCTGGCCCTCGGGCTTGCGCTGGCGCAACTCAAATACAAGTTCATCCCGCTTACCGGCGGCTCCTTCCTCATCGACTACTTCCCCGTAAAGCTGAACCCCTGGGATTTTGCCCTGGTAACGGCCACCATCTTCGTCATTGCGCTCATTGCTTCCTGGATCCCGGCACGCAAGGCGGCAAGGCAGCAGTTTTTGATAAGGGAAGAATAGGAATAACGAATATCGAATAAAGAATAAAGAATATCGGGCAAGGAACTCCGAAGCCTGAAGGGACGGAGCGTCATACGCAACAATCAATGTTCAATATTGACCATTGCGTATCAAATACAGATAACTGATTATTTAATAGTAAAGCCCTCGTCAAAGACGAGGGCTTTACTATTTCGGAATTCATTATTCCTTGTTCGATATTCGCTATTCAATAGTCTCCCAGCGTTTCCTGCAGCTGGCCAAGCGCCTTTTCAAGCTGCTCGTTGCTTGGTGCCACGCCGTGCCAGTTGTGATCGTTTTCCATAAAGTCCACGCCTTTACCCATAATGGTGTGCATGATAATGGCGATCGGTTTGCCCTTACCCACCATCGATTTCGCTTCGTTGAGGGTGTGCACGACTTCGTCCATATCGTTGCCGTTCATTTCCATGGTATACCACCCGAAGGCGTCGAACTTCTGGCGAATATTGCCGAGGTCGTTCACCTTGTGCGTGGGGCCGTCGATCTGCTGGCCGTTCCAGTCGATGGTGACGATGAGGTTGTCGACATTGTGATTGGGAGCGAACATGATCGCCTCCCAGTTCTGGCCTTCCTGCAGCTCGCCGTCGCCGTGGAGGGAGTAGACGATATGCTGGTCGTTGTTGAGTTTTTTGGCGAGGGCGGCGCCGATGGCTACGCTCATGCCCTGGCCGAGGGAGCCGGAGGCGATGCGGACGCCGGGCAATCCCTCATGGGTGGTGGGGTGGCCCTGGAGGCGCGAGTCGAGCTTGCGGAAGGTGCCCAGCTCGGATATGGGGAAGTAGCCCGAGCGTGCCAGCACCGAGTAGAAAACCGGCGAGATGTGACCGTTAGAGAGCACGAACACGTCCTGCTCGATGGCATTCATGTCGAAGTTTTCCGGGTTGTGCTTCATGATATCGAAGTACAAGGCGGTCATGAAGTCGGCGCAGCCGAGGGATCCGCCCGGGTGGCCACTGTTAACGCCGTGTACCTGGCGGAGGATGTCGCGGCGGACCTGGCTAGCGATTTCGGTTAGGGCTGGCATAAGTTTTTAGTTGACATTTAACCTTTTGGATCGATTATTGTTAAAATCCGGAGGTGCAAAAGTGCACCTTTTTGATTTCCCGGAATGTCGCAGTCAGCATTTTTTTGCTAGGTGAAACCACTTAAAAGCCGTCTTTGCTATGGCGAATTTCATTAATATGGTTAATTTAGCGCCCTGAATTGAGCGCTGGATCCAATACCTGTGGGAAGCGTTTTTTAAGTGATAGCTGGACCCCTGAAAACAGTTTGTAAACCCAACCACACACTCTCATGCTCAATGTGCTATTGACGGCCTCCATCGCTTTCATCCTTACGTTTTGGGCGATTCCTGCCATTATCCGCATCGCGGAGCTGAAAAAACTGTACGATATCCCGGACGAGCGCAAGCTGCATAAGAAACCCATCGCCTCCCTCGGCGGCGTCGGCATCTTCATCGGCTTTTTTCTTGCCGCACTCTTCACCGTTAACCTGAAGGCTAACCCTGAGCTGCAGTACTTTTTCCCGGCAGCAACGGTGATCTTCTTCCTTGGGGTCAAGGATGACATCCTCATCCTGAGCGCTACCAAAAAGTTCATCGGCCAGTTGCTGGCCGCCGCCATCCTGATCCATCTCTGCGGGGTGCGGATCAGCAGCATGCACGGGCTTTTCGGACTCTGGGAGCTGCCCGAGGCTTTTAGCCTGGCCCTGAGCTACCTCACCTTTATTGTAATAATCAATGCGTTCAACCTGATCGACGGGGTAGACGGGCTTGCCGCTACGCTGAGCCTGCTTACGATGTCGGTGTTCGGCGCCTACTTTACCGTGGCCGGGATGGAAGGCTACGCAGCACTGTCTTTTGCCATGGCCGGCGCGCTGATGGCCTTTCTCATCTTCAACTACAACCCCGCCAAGATTTTCATGGGCGACTCGGGCTCTCTCATGCTCGGACTTGTGAATTCAACGCTGGTGATCAAGTTTATCACCGTGGCCGATACACCCGGTGCCGCCTATGCGCTGCCCTCCGCCGTAGCCATTGGCTTCGCCATCCTGGTGGTACCACTAACGGATACCCTCCGCGTATTTGCCATCCGCATCCTCAACGGCCGCTCGCCGTTCTCGCCCGACCGCAACCACATCCACCACCTTCTGCTCGACCGCGGGCTCGGTCATAAATATGTGACCTTTACCTGCCTGCTGGTGAATATCGGCTTTATCACGGTCGCCTATTTCGCCCGCAACCTCGGCCCGAACTACCTGGCCCTGCTGATCCTTTCCATCGCTTTCAGCATTGTCGGCTTTCTCATCTACACCCGCCGCAGCCCCGTGGCCAGGATCATCAAGGATACGCTGCCGGTTTCCATTGCCGAGCCCCAGGGGCACCTGGTGACCAAGGTGGTGCCGATCTCGCCGGAGCAGGCAGTAGCGGAAAACTAGAAAATATCAAATAGCGCATAACGAATATCGGCGAGCCTCTCGGAAACGGGAGGCTCGCTTTTTTGAAACCCGATATTCGATATTCCTTGTTCGATATTCGATATTCATGTTAGTTTTGCCCCACTAAATCAGCCTATTATATGTCAGAAGAAGTGATGCTCGCCCTGGAAGGCTCTGAAGAATCGATGCAAAAGGCCATCGGCCACCTTGAAACCGAACTGGGCAAGATCCGCGCCGGCAAGGCCAACCCGATGATCCTCGACGGCATCATGGTCGACTACTATGGTGCGCCGACACCGCTCAACCAGGTGGGTAACGTGGCCGTGGCCGATGCCCGCACCCTCACCATCCAGCCCTGGGAGCGCAACATGCTGCAGCCCATCGAGCGGGCCATCATCAACTCCAATATTGGTCTGAACCCCCAGAACGACGGTAACATCATCCGTCTCTTCCTGCCGCCGCTCACCGAAGAGCGCCGCCGCGAACTCGTAAAGCGCTGCCAGGGTGAAGGCGAGCACTGCCGTGTGGCCATCCGCAACATCCGCCGCGACGCCATCGAGACGATCAAGAAAGCCCAGAAGAACGGCCTCTCCGAAGACGCCGCCAAAGATTTCGAAGCCGAGGCCCAGGAAATGACCAACAAGTATATCGCCCTGGTGGAAAAGCACCTCGAGGCGAAGGAGAAGGAGATCATGGTGGTGTAGATTGCTTTATCCCGGATCTCAGGATCTTGGATTTGAATGTAAAACGGCCGGAAGCAAAGCTTCCGGCCGTTTTTATTCCACGCGTCATCCAGATCCGAGATCCTGAGCTCCGAGATGCTAAGATTTCTTATTCACGAGGTACACCCCGCCCAGGATCACCCCGAGACAACCCACCTGCACCCATGTGATCGCTTCGCCGTCGAGGAGGCCCCAGAGGATTGCCACAACCGGGATGGCATAGGTAACCAGGGAGGCGAACAGGGGACCGGAGCGTTTGATAAGGAGGTAGAAAAGGGCAGTGGCTATGGCCGAGCCCACCACGCCCAGGAGCGCCGAGGCGCCGATGGCGGTGCGGGCTCCGCTGTCGTAGCGGAGAATGGAGAATACGTCCTGCTGCACGGCCACAATCGCGGCCGGAACCGCCACCATGGTCAGCGATACCGTTGCCATCTGCACCGCGTTGAGCCCGCGGAGATAGCGGTTCACCAGGTTGACGTTGATGCCGTAGAAAAGCGTCGCCAGCAGCACCAGCGCGGCAAAGCCGAAGTTGGCGGCATTGAAGCCGCTGTATAGGCTCAGGAGCAGGAGGCCGATAAAGCCAACGAGCACACCGGCCACTTTCATCCGCTCGAGCTTCATGCCGAAAAAGAGCGCGCCCACCACGATCACGAAAAGCGGTGTGAGCGAGTTGAGGATGCCCTCCAGCGAGGAGTCGATCTTATCGATAGCAGCCGCAAAACAAAAGGCCGGCAGCAGGTTGCCGAGCAGTCCGGAGACGAAGATCAGGGGCAGCCTGGCCCGCGGGATATGCCGGAAATGGAACAGGGCGAAAGGCGCGAATACGAGGCCAGCCGACAGGATACGGATCGACCCGATCTGCATGCCGTTCAGCTGCGTGCGCCCGATCTTCATCAGGATGAACGACGAGCCCCAGATGAGGGCAAGCAGCACGAAAAGACTCCAGTTGATCCATTTGTCGCGGGCGGTCATGGGCTGCAAAAGTGCGGCAAGGCAGATTATCAAAGCGTCTGAAGCCAAAATAAACCCGCTCCCGCGCCCTCCGTATGCTAAAAAAGAATAACGTATCTTTACGGGCTCCCGGGGCAGCTTCGCCGCGGGATTTTTGTTACCACCATGGCCCTTCACAACAGCAACTACCAGATCAAGCTTCCCCAGTTCGAAGGCCCCTTCGACCTGCTGCTCTTCTTCATCGAGCGCGACGAGCTGGATATCTACAATATTCCCATCAACAACATCATCAAGGACTTCCTTACCTATATCCATTCGCAGGAGGAACTCAACATCGAGCTGTCGAGCGAGTTCATCCTTTTTGTGTCGACGCTGATGCGGATCAAGGCCAAGATGCTCATCCCGCGCAAGGAAATCGACGCCCAGGGCAACGAGATCGACCCGCGCCAGGAGCTGGTAGACAAGATCCTTGAATACAAAAAGTACAAGGAGGCCGCCGCGGAGCTGGCCCTGCAGGAGGCCGAGCGCCTGCTGCTGGTGAAGCGCGGCAACATCCAGCGCGAGCTTGCCGCCATCGGTGAGGAAGCATCCGAAGGCACCGAGGTGCAGACCATCACGCTCTTCAAGCTGATGAAAGCTTTCGAAAAGGTGATGCAGCGCCTCCACGAGAAAAACAACAAGCCGGTGCACACCGTGGTTCCGTATAACTACAGTATGGAGCACACCAAAACCGACATGATCTCCTTTGCCCAAAGCCGGCGCACCCTAACCTTCGAAAGCATTTTCGAGCGTGCGGAAAACCGGGTGCATGCCATCTTCCTGTTTCTTTCGATGCTGGAGCTGGCGCAGCAACGGTTTCTGCGCATCGTTATCGGCGACGGCCGCAATAACTTCCTCGTGGAATACAACGAATCCGAAGAGGGGCTCACGGACGAAGAGCATATGCACCTGCTGTAGGAAATCTTACGATGTCTGATCTCCGATGTCTGATTCAGGCCGCGAAGCGAAATAAGAAATCGAACAAAATTCGAGATCGGCAAGCAAATCGGACATCAGACATCGGAGATCGAAAAATCTATTCGTAGATCCATAGCAATATGGGTCTTTTTTCTGCCCGGATATAGCGTGCCGCGGTGTCGAGAAAGCGGTAGTGTCGTCGCCGGGCGGGTAACCGGAACGGGCATCCGCGCCCGGTTGCCGTACAAGGCCGCGGCACTGCCGCCGGCCAGGATCAGGAAAACAGGAAGCAGCCGGAACCTAACGCAGGGAGGCAAACACCCGGGATAATCCATAGGCTTTCCACCCTTGTGCGCCGCTGTTCATCACCCGCAATACTGTTCTGGAACGTTCAACGTAAGGAAGCAACGTTCAAAGCCAGTCCTGAACGTTGCAGTCCCCGTTCCGAATGAGCAAAAGGGCACCTGTTGCGTTCAAAACGCCGATTGGAACGTTCAAAGCCCGCTATGAAGGATCAAATCGTGAAAACGAACGTTCCCGGCTTGCCCGGAAGAGCGGGCGCGGCGCGTTTTCTGCATGCAAACAGGATGGAATAAGTATCTTACTTCTCCAATCCTATGCGCCACTTATGCGATTCATCCTCTTCCTCCTGCTGATCGTGCTTCCGGCCGCGGTGCTCCGGGCCCAGTGGGGCGGGCAGCGCGAGGGCCTCGGCCCCGCCGTCAACAACGCCGCGGCGCAAACGGCACCCCTCTTCAGCCTCGGCGGCGATACCCTCTTCTTCAGCGAAGGCAACGGCCCCTACACCGAGATCCGCTTCAGCACCCGGAGTGCAGGTGGCGGGTGGACGGCTAGTGAAAAGCATGGACTGCTCAACCCGCCCGCCGCCGGCAACAAAACCGTTTTTGCCCAGCTTTGCGAAGGGCAGTTCCTGGTCAACGGGCACTTCCGGCACATGGGGCGCCGCCTCTACCAAAGCAACGGTCTCGCCTTCACCTATACCACCGGCGATCCTGAATACGTGTCGCTGCCCTTCTCTGGCGCCGATACGATGAACAACAGCCGCTTTGCAAAGGCTTTCCTCTTTCGCCCGGCAAAGCTGCTTTTCCTCAGCCTGCAGCGCGGCGGCCAGCTCGATCTTTTTGTTTGCAGCCCGCTCAACCCCAACGAAGATGACTGGGGTCGCCTGCAATGGGACAGCCCGCAAAAGCTTTCCATCAATACGCCCTTCCAGGAGTCGGCGCCCTGGCTGTCGCCGGATGGGGCAACGCTTTATTTTGTTTCCGACCGCCCCGGCGGTTTGGGTGGTTATGATGTCTGGAGCAGCACGCGCAGCGGCCCGGGCTGGACGGAATGGAGTGTACCCAAAAACCTCGGGGCGCCCGTGAACAGCAAAGGCCAGGAAAGCGACTTCCGGATCGATCCCTGGACGGGCGCCGCCATCTTTGTTTCGGATGAAGGCACGGTGGGCGCTACCGACATTTTCCGCGTGCAGCCCGCGGCCGAATTGCCCGCCACCCCGGTGCAGGCCGCCTACCGCGATTCGCTGCCCCCGGCGGGCTTCGACAGCGCGCACTACAAGCCGAGCAACATTGTATTTCTACTGGACCTCTCCAACTCCATGAAGCAGCAGCGGCGGATGGCCCTGCTCAAAACCGCGATGAAGTCGCTGGTGCAGGCCTTGCGCCCGGTTGATAAGGTGTCGCTCTACCGCTTCGGCGACCACATTGCGCGCCTTTACGAGACGTCCGCGCAGAGCGACAACCGCCGCCTGCTGCGGATCGTGGATTCGCTGCGCTCGCAGGGCGAGGCCACCAATGGCTCCGCGGCCATCGGCGAAGGCTACCGCGAGGCTTTACGAAAACTCCTCCCCGGCGGCAACAACCAGGTGTTTCTCGTCACCGACGGCGACTTCCCGGTGTTCCCCGATATCGAAAAAATGATTCTCAGCACGCTCAACGTGCAGCTTACGGTGGTGATGATCGATGAAAGCCCCGAAGGGCAGCGCCTGCTGCAGAAGTTCCGGCGCTACCCGAATGTGCAGATCGTGACGCTCAACGACGTTACGCGCGATGCGGATGCGTTGCTGCGGAATATGCAGGGGAATGCAAGGAGGACGCGCTAGCGTCATTGCGAGCGAAGCGAAGCAAACTCCCGAACCTGAGTACTGTATCTAACGTGAAAGCCTCTCGCCCGTTCAGGACAAGAGGCTTTGTAATTTCTATTACCCTGCGTAACGCCGGAGTTTGCTTCGCTTCGCTCGCAATGACTCGTGGCTACGCCACGATCGCATTCACGCTGATCTTACACAGGTCCCGTACCGCCTCGGCAATCGCTGCCGCGTCATAGCCGCACTCTTTGTGCAGCTCTTTCAGGGTGCCGTGCTCCACGATGCGGTCGGGGATACCGAGGATGCGTACGTCGTTCTTGTAGCCGTGCTGCTGCATGAACTCGAGCACCGCCGATCCGAAGCCGCCGACCACCGTACCGTCTTCTACCGTTATGATCTTACCGTAGGTGGAGAGGGCTTCGTGCAGCAGCGCTTCATCAATGGGCTTGGCGAAGCGCATATCGTAGTGAGCGGGCGTGAGGCCTTCGGCCAGCAGCTCGCGGATGGCGGCCGCGGCAAAATTGCCGGGATGACCGAAGGAAAGGATGGCCACGTCTTTGCCGCTGCGCAGGCGGCGGCCCTTGCCGATTGTGATTTCTTCAAAAGGCTTACGCCATTCGGGCATCACGCCCTCGCCGCGCGGGTAGCGGATAACGAAGGGCAGCTCCGTGCTTTCAAGCTGCGCGGTGTACATCAGGTTGCGCAGCTCCTGCTCGTTCATCGGCGCGGAGATGATCATATTCGGAATACAGCGGAAGTAGGGGATGTCATAGGCGCCGTGGTGGGTGGGACCGTCTTCGCCAACGAGTCCGGCGCGGTCGAGGCAGAATACCACGGGCAGCTTCTGGATGGCCACGTCGTGCACCACCTGGTCGAAGGCGCGCTGCATGAAGGAGGAGTAGATATTGCAATACACCCGCAGCCCCTGTGTGGCCATGCCGGCCGAAAGGGTCACGGCGTGCTGCTCGCAGATGCCCACGTCGAAGGCGCGGTCGGGCATCTTTTCCATCATGAACTTGAGCGAGGAGCCCGAAGGCATCGCCGGCGTGATGCCGATGATCTTGTTGTTGGCTTCGGCCAGCTCGATGATGGAATGACCGAACACGTCCTGGTATTTGGGCGGCTGCGGGATGTCGAATTTCTTCTTGTAGATCTCACCGGTGATCTTGTCGAACAGACCCGGAGCGTGCCACTTGGTCTGGTCTTTCTCAGCCAGCGCATAGCCCTTACCCTTCACGGTGATGATATGCAGGAGCTTGGGCCCGGGAATCTGGCGCAGGTCTTTGAGCGTATCAACGAGCTTGGTGATGTTGTGCCCGTCGATGGGGCCGAAGTAGCGCAGGTGAAGCGACTCAAACAGGTTGGAGCTCCGGTTGACCATGCCTTTCACCGAGGTTTCAAGCTTGGAGGCCATGTCGCGGGTGAACCGCTTGCCTACGGGCAGCTTGCCCAGCAGGTTCCAGACCTCGTCGCGCACCTTGTTGTAGGCGGGTGAGGTGGAGATATCGGTAAGGTATTCCTTGAGCGCGCCCACGTTGGGGTCGATGCTCATGCAGTTGTCGTTGAGGATGATGAGCACGTCGGAGTCGGCCACGCCGGCGTGGTTCATGGCTTCGAAGGCCATGCCCGCGGTCATGGAGCCGTCGCCGATCACCGCCACCGACTTGCGGTCGGTCTCTCCCTTGATCTTGGCGGCCATGGCCATGCCGAGCGCCGCCGAGATGGAGGTGGAGGAGTGGCCCACGCCAAAGGTGTCGTACTCGCTTTCACTCCGCTTCGGAAAGCCGGAGAGTCCTTTGTACTTGCGGTTGGAGATGAAGTTGTCGCGGCGGCCGGTGAGGATCTTGTGGCCATAGGCCTGGTGCCCCACGTCCCATACCAGTTGGTCGTAAGGTGTGTTGTATATGTAGTGCAGGGCCACCGACAGCTCCACCACGCCGAGCGAGGCGGCAAAGTGACCGCCGTGTACGCTCACCACGTCGATGATATACTGGCGCAGCTCCGCGCACACCTGGTGCAATTGCTCCTTGCCTAATTTCTTAAGGTCGTCGGGGTTGTTGATCTGCTGTAACAAGGTGCCGGGTGTGATCTGCATGTGAGCGGGTTTATCGGCGCCGCCGGCCGGGCGGAGCTTCCTGCAAAAATAGCCGAAAGCGCCGCACGGGCAGCGCTTTTCGTAAGCTTAACAAATGTACTGAGAAAGGGTTGGCCTATCGGGGGCGCATGAATTTGAAGCCGGCCTGCACTTCCCAGTCGTAGGGCTGCACCGGCGGGTGGTATCCGCGGCCTTCCACCTTGTATTTTTCGCCGCCGATGGCACCGTTGATCCCGCCTTTGAAGAACAGGAAGGTGCTTCGCCAGCCGTCCTTGCTTTGGCCGATGCGCAAGTCGAGGCCGAGGCCCGCCTGGTAGCCCACGCGGGAGGAGCGCGCCGTGAGCTCGAGCGGTGTCCGGGCGCTTTCGATGAGCAGGTTGGGCTTGGTCAGGTCTTCGAAGTTGTACCGGATCCACGAAATGCGCCAGCCGAGGCCCGCGTAGGGATAGAGCGCCACCTTGTCGCTGCGGAGCAGGTCGTAGCCGATGTCGAGGCGCAGCAGGTCGCCGCCGCCGATGGTGTATTTCTCGCTTTCTTTTTTGGAGCGCGAGCCGAAGTTGGCCAGGAGCGTGAAGTCGGTGAGCACCTGCCCGCTGCGCGCATTCCAGCCGAAGCCGATGAGGGCGCTGTATTCGTTCAGCGCCGGGAAGCCGCTGGTGGTGAGGGCGGTGTTGATGGTGGAAACGTCCGAGTGAATCACCCCGCTGAAGATCGATCCGCCGCTGTAGCGGCGCTGCCGCACCGACGCATTGCGGGCGGAGTCGCGCAGGGCCCGGTATTCATCGGTATTGTACAGGGAGTCGGTCTTTTGGCGCCAGTAATTGCGCAGCACGGGGTTCGACTGCACCGAGCGGTCGTTCATCGGGTCGTAGGGGCGCTTTTGCGCGGAGGCAGTAATGGTGCCGAGGGCAAGCAGGCTGAACAGCAGGACGGCTTTGGTTTTGCGATACATGGAGTCAGTTCGTTTGCGCGAAAATGAGAAAAAGTGCTGAGAACCCGCGCTTTTGATGGTTCACGGTTAACCTTTATAACCTAAGTGACACAGTTTAGCTGACACTACCATAATAAAGGCCCGGCAATGCCGGGCCTTTCTCTTTGAGCGTATCTCGTATCGCATCGGTTTTCCCGTCTTTCGGGCCTGCGGCCCTCAAATATTCACGACGGCACCACGGCACGAAGGCACGACGAAAAAACTTATTTGTTTCAAAAAGAACGTTGTGCCGTCGTGCCTTCGTGTTGTCGTGACCCAAGGCCGCTTGCGGCCTTCACTCCCGCACAGGGATGCTATAATCATTCAATACCCGGCGGATGCCATCACGCAGGAGCGGGGCGCCGAAGTTGATCAGCAGGCCCAGCCGGATCCGTGAAAGACGCAGGTAGGTGATAACGGTACGGTAATATTCTTTAGGCAGGTCGGTCTGCGATTTGAGTTCCACCAGCACGGTATCGTTTACGATCAGGTCGGCACGACAGGCTCTTGGCCGCCGCGATCACTTCTTCATCCGTAATCATAGAATCTATTTCCCGAAAGCTCCGTAACTGTCCCGGAGAAACCTTGTGAAATCGAACAGGATTCAAAGTGCTTTTTCCCATAAAATGGTGGTGAAAGCCTTTGGCATATCTCTTTGGAAGACAGGAGGGCCTGCGGCCCTCTGTTAATCACGAAGGCACGACGAAAAACCTTTTTCAGGCGGCGGGGCCTTGAAGGTCCGGTAGCCGGACACATTTTAAAAGCCAAGTTTAGCAACGAGGCTACTGGTGATCAGTAACGAATAGAAAATAAAAAACGTCGTGCCTTCGTGCCGTCGTGTCTTCGTGCCCCCCGGCTGCCTGCGGCCCGCCCGCGATTGAAAAAGAAGGGCCCGCGTAGCGGGCCCTTTCACAATAGGATGGTTTGCTAATTACTGCTTTACAAAGCGCAGCGGCATCGGGCGTTCGCCGTTGCGGCCTTCGAGCAGCAGCTGGTAAACGCCGCGCGGAAGGCCGGCCACATTCACCCGTACCGGGTTGCTGCCGGCGCGGAGGCGCAGCTCGCCCTGCTGCAGGGTGCTGCCGATCAGCGACACCACGCGGTAACGCGCCGGGCCATCGGTGGCGGCATATACGTCGAGATTCACATCGGTAGTGGCGGGGTTGGGGTGCAGGCCTTCGGGCAGCAGCGTGCTGCCGGGGCGCAGCACCCGCGAAAACTCGGGGCGGCCGCTGTTGCCGGAAAGACGCAGGCGGTAGTGCGTGGCGCCGCTGCGGGCTACCGGCACGCGGAACTGCAGCGGGCCTCCGGGGCGCAGCTCAAAGCGGCGCTCGCTTCGGAAGTGGGCGCCGTCGGTGCTGCTCTCGAGCTCCACGGCGCTGAGGCCGTCCACATCGGAAAGACGCTAGGCAAACGTGTGGGTCTCGGGCGTGCTCACCGCCAGCGAGAAGTCGAGCAGCTTGATGGGCAGCAGCGACTGGCAGGGGAGGATCGAGAAGGGGAAAGACTTCAGGTCGCAACCCTTGGACGAACCTACGGTTACGATGTATTGCCCGCCGGGAAGTCCGCCGATGGTAGTGTCGGGGATGGAGGCATCGGTGCCGTAGGTATAGCTGTCGCTGAAGTCGAAAACGCTGTTGTTGTCCACGTCGCGGGCCAGCGTGTAGTTCATCGGGAAGTAGGTGCTGAGGTTGCTGCCCGACACGCTGATATTGACGGAGCCGCGCACGGTGGTGCACATGTCCATCGAGTTGGTGATGTTGAACTGGTACACCAGCGAGGAAGTGCCGCCGCTGGTTTTGTTGTTGGAGGCGTGGGCGCTCACCTGCGGCTGCTTGATCCATTCGCAGTCGCCGTCGAGCTTGCGGGCAAAGGAGTTGGATTTGCCCGTAGACATGCCGAGCGTTTCATAATCGATCGTCATGCTGCTGAGTACAAAAGACTTGCGGGTGCAGCCGTTGCTGACATTGGAGGTGGTGATACCCGACACCACCGGGACGGGCGTTTCGCGGGTAACGGCATCTACTACGTTGAGGGAAGGGTCGAAAAGCACCAGGTTCACGTTGGCGGGGCCGCCATCGGTCATAAACCCGTCGCCAGAGGTTGGGATGGCTACGTTGGTGCAGCCGCAGGTGCTCCAGTTGAGGTCGGCGCGGACGGCGCTGTCGATGTTGCCGCAGCCGATCGGGAGGTTGTTTTGCCCGGCGATGAGGTAAAACTGGCCCGGAAGCAGGATGGTGTTGGGGGGAATAGTAACGGAATATTTGCCGTTGGTGAGGATATAGCACCCGATATTGGTCGGGCCGGGGCCGAAATTGAGCAGCTCCACAAACTCGCTTGTGGTGCCGCAGGAGGCGGAAGGCCAGGGCATGTATTCGTTGATCACCACTTTTCCGTAACTCTGCGCATGCCCCAAAAATCCGAGCAGAAGGCACAGGCCTCCCATTAAGAGTTTTTGGATACGGTGATTCATAAGGTCGGTCGGTTATTTGGTAAATCGGACAATACTAAATTACCTACGTACGGACGGGCTTCCTAGGATTTCGGATTAAAACTTCTTCAATTGCGCAATTTTTCTTAGTAGAAAAACGATGTCCTAAAGGTTGCCCTAAGGGAATCTGTTTAGTGGGTTTTCGAATACCCCTTAAATACTTTTCCCCTGTAAAAATGCTTACGCATTTTGTTGGCGGCGGGTTGCCCCGGCGTTCCGGCTTATTTTCAAACCGCAAAGGGCAAGATTCAAACGATCGATGGGCCGCCTGTCCATTTAGCCCGGCTATCCCTGTATCTTATTGTAGATTTGACTATTATGAATCTGGGGAAATTTTCGAAGTATTGGGTGCTGCAGGCAGCGGGGTGGGGGAGTTTTGCCCTGACGAATACTTTTTTCGCATGGTCCTTCGATAAGTTCCAGACCCGGGCCAGCGTGGAGATTTTTTTCGGCCGCCTGGGAATTTTCATCCTGGTGGGCCTGCTGGCTACCCACGTGATGCGCTTCGCCATTATCCGGCTCAACGTCATGCAGCGCACCTTCGACCGGCAGGTGGCGCAGTTCCTGCTCATGACCTTTACCTTTTCGATCCTGGCGTCCTTCATGTATATGCGGATGCTGCAATATTTCCACTGGCTGAAAAAGGACGAACAGGAATATGCCGACAAAAACAGCTTTCTCCTTATCCTGAGCGGGGGCGTTTCTTTCTTCCTGCTGTTTTTCATCTGGAACCTGATCTACTTCATGTACCACTACGTATCCAAGAGCCGCAAGCAGCAAATGGATACCCTGCAGCTGGAAAAGCTTGTCAAAGAGCTGGAGCTGCAAACCATCAAGGCGCATATCAACCCGCACTTTATTTTCAACGCGCTGAACTCGATCCGCGCCCTCATCGACGAGAACCCGGAGCGTGCCCGCACCGCGGTGACCGAGCTGAGTAATATCCTGCGCTCCAGCCTGCGCGCCGAGAAAGGCGAGACCGTGCAGCTGAACGACGAGCTGCGGATCGTAAAAGATTACCTTGCCCTGGAGCATATCCGCTTTGAAGACCGCCTGCACGTGGAATACCAGGTAGACGAGCAGACGCTGCAATGCGAGGTGCCGCCGATGATGCTGCAGACGCTGGTGGAGAATGCCATTAAACATGGCATCTCGCGTCAGGTGCGTGGCGGCGTGGTGCGGATCCGTTCCGACTTTCACGACCGCTACTACGAGCTGACGGTACAGAACACCGGCAACCTCAATCGCGACACCGACAACGGCTTCGGCATTTCCAGCACACAGGACCGGCTGGCCCTGCTCTATGGCGACCGCGCGCACTTCCACATCCGGCAGATCGCCGACGACCTCGTGGAGGCCCGGGTGGAGATACCGGTGGGTGTGGAGAAGAGTTTTGAGAAGGTATAGGCGAGGAGAGGTTCAAGGGGTTCAGGAGGTTGGTAGCGGATAAGAGCCAATTAACCGATAGACTGATAAACTAATTAACCAGTTAACGATTCAAACCGTGTTATGAGAGCAATAATCATTGACGACGAGCGCCTGGCGCGCACCGAGCTGCGCAAGCTGCTGCAGGAGTTTCCCGAGATCGAGATCGTGGACGAGGCCGGCAACGTGGACGAAGGGCTGGCCAAGATCGAGCAGCACAACCCCGAGCTCATTTTCCTGGATATCCAGATGCCGGGCAAGACCGGCTTCGACCTGCTGGCCGAGCTCGACAAGGCGCCCGAGGTGATCTTCACCACCGCTTACGACGACTACGCGCTGAAGGCTTTCGAGGTCAACGCGCTCGACTACCTGCTGAAACCCGTGGAGCCGAAGCGTCTTGCCGACGCCATCCACAAGCTACAGGGCGAAGGCAACGGCGGCACCAACGGCCACGGCGAGCCGGGCACACTCAACCGCAGCCTGCTGGCCGAGAACGACCAGGTATTCGTAAAGGACGGCGACCGCTGCTGGTTTGTCCGCCTCGGCGAGATCCGCCTCTTCGAAAGCGTGGGTAACTACGCCAAGGTGTTTTTCGGAAACAACAAGCCCCTCATCCTGAAATCGCTCAACGCCCTCGAAGAGCGCCTCGATGAAAAGGTGTTCTTCCGCGCCAACCGCAAGCATATCGTCAACCTGCGCCTCATCGAAAAGATCGAGCCCTACTTCAACGGCGGCCTGCTGCTGGAACTCAAAGGCGGCGAGAAGATCGAGGTAAGCCGGAGACAGACGGTTAAGTTCAAAGAGATGATGTCGCTGTAAAGGCGGATAATATTCAATATTCAATGCTCAATTTTCAGGGTGCAAGGAGCGTCCCGACTTGAGAATTGAGCATTGAACATTGTGTATTGAATATTTTGCTTCCTTTTTGCGTATCCTATTTTTTCATTGCATTATTCAACATTACATGATTCGTAAATTTTCCTTTGCGGCGGCACTCCTGCTGTCGCTTTCCTGCTCCGCACAGAAGCCGGGTCTGATCTCTTCTGCCGAAGCAACCCGTATTGAAACCTATCTTGCCTCCGACGAGCTTGCCGGCCGCCGGCCCGGAACACCGGGCATGGAGAAGGCCGCGACTTTTATTGCCGACGAAATGCGCAAGGCCGGCCTCAAGCCGCTCCCGGGAGCTTCGGGCTATCTCCAGGAATTTTCCGTGCTGCGCCCGAAGATGACCCTGCTGAAGGCGGAGGTGAACGGCGCTGACTTCGATACCAGAAACGTAATCGTCATCACCACGAAAAAAGAGTTTAAGGTAAATGAGAAGTCGGGCTTCGCGGTGAAGCGCATCACCCCGGCCGACGCCGCCGATAGCCGCGCTCTTGGCCGTGCCGCGCAAAAGCTGGCCGGAAGCAAGGAGCCGACGATCGTGCTGGTGGATACCTCTTTCGCGTCTTCGTTCGGCCGGCTTACCGGGCTGAAGCGCTCGCTGTTCAGCAATGCTTCGGATATCGTATTTCTACTGGCACCGGAAATTCCGGCTTCGTTCTCCGTCAAGGCCGAGCACAGCTTCGAGGATCTTAAAATGGCCAACGTGGTGGGTATGCTTCCGGGCAAAGACCGCGCGGCCGAGCAGGTGATCTTCTCCGGCCACTACGATCACCTCGGTATTGGTAAGCCCGTCAACGGCGACTCCATTTACAACGGCGCCAACGACGACGCTTCCGGAATCACTTCGATGCTGCTGCTGGCGCAGCACTTTGCAAAGCAGAAGAACAACAGCCGCACGCTTCTGTTCGCGGCCTTCACCGCCGAAGAGAGTGGTGGCTTCGGCGCCACCTATTTCTCGCGGCAGCTGGATCCTGAGAAGGTGATGGCCATGTTCAACATCGAGATGGTGGGCACCGAATCGAAGTGGGGCCGCAACAGCGCCTATATCACCGGATTCGAGAAGAGCTCTTTCGGAACGATCCTGCAGGCGGCACTGAAAGGCACCGGCTTCGAGTTTCATCCCGACCCGTATACCGAGCAGAACCTGTTTTACCGCTCCGACAACGCCACCCTGGCGCGCCTCGGCGTGCCGGCGCATACCATCTCCACTTCGAAGATGGACGTGGAGCCGCATTATCACAAGCCTTCCGACGAGGTGAAGACGCTCGATATGGACAACCTGGCCATGGTGACCGAGGCGATCGCCAAAAGCGCCGCTACCATCATCAGCGGCAAGGAAACACCGACGCGGGTGAAGGAATAAATCCTCCCAGCTTCTGAAAAAGGACGCCTTCGGGCGTCCTTTTTTGTGTGCGGAAAGCCGCTCCCAGCTCCAGCCGGCCGGGCGTGCCCATCAACTCAAAAGGCAGGTTCGTCAACTGGGGGATGCTCCTTATTAATAATATCTTCTATTTGTGCCGAAGATCCGGATAGCGGAACCGTACCTATCAGTTCGATAAGTTTAGTAAGTAATAATACTTATGCTACGTAAAAAACGACTAAGTATTATCGTTTACTTGCGAAAAACGCTTCCCTTTGCTGCTCCATGCCCCCGGGCAAAAAACCAATCCAACATCTAACTGACTGCCACGCGCCCTTTTCGCGTTTTCAACCTCTGATTTTCACGCCCCTGTAACCGATACGGTATCGACAGATACGACCGCGATCCTGCTGCTCAAAAAAGGGCACCGGGTTGCGGGCAGTTTCGTTTTTGCCTGATCGGAGCATTCCAACACGTACAATATATCAAAACCGACACGCTATGATATCTTCCACCTTGACTGCCACCCCGCTGACAAAAAACCGGGGCCGGAACTTTAAAAAAGCGAAGCTGACCCTGTTCACCTTCCTTTTCCTGTTTGCCGCTCTTGCGGCGGAGGCATCCCACTTCCGCTACGGAAACATCAGCTGGCGCTGGGTCAGCGGACGAACCATAGAATTCAAAGTGTCGCAGGCCTACCGCCGCAGCTACACAACCACCTTCACCAATGCGGTGGTGGGCAGCACGGTCAGCGGCATCGGGTCGCTGAACTTTGGCGATAACAGCGCCGGCACCATCAACCTGGTGGTCTCCTCCGTGAACGTCGCCGAAGACTGGATCTATGGAGAGGCGACCCTGACACATACTTACGCTACGGATGCGACATTCACCGCTTTCTTTTCGGGAAGCGCGCGCCTGTCGAACCTGCAGAATAACTGGGATCTCGCCTATCGCCAGGAAGTGAAGGTCACCATCGGTGGCGCGGTACTGGGCAATTCGGGTCCGGTTTCGGGCATGCCGCCGACGGTGAATGTGCCCCTGAACCGCCAGGCTACGTTCCAGCTGGCAGCCACCGACCCTGATGGCGATGCCCTGACCTACCGCCTTGCCACGTCGGCCGAAATGGGCGGCACCGGCACCCACACCCGCAACGGAGTAACGACCACCGTTGACCAGACGCCTCCGCCGTCGATGACGGTGAGCCCCGGCGGCCTGGTTTCGTTCAATACAACCAGCAGCACCGCTGGCATGGCACTGAATAATTTGTACAGCGCCGCTTTTGTGGTGACCGATGCGCGCGGTGCCACGACTATGATCGACCTGATGATCCTGATCGTGCAGCCGTCGACGCCTCCCGCTTTCGATTATACCCTCACGCCGGCCTCCGGCACGGTTTACGATGTGCAACCCGGCCAGACCGTAACGTTTTCTGTCCGGGCCTCCGATGTGGATGCCGGCGACCGTGTTGCATCGCTCACGGCGGTTGGTCTCCCTGCCGGTGTCAGCGTCAGCCCGGCGCTTCCGGTGAACGGTAATCCCGCTACGGTTTCCTTCTCCTGGACCCCGACGCAGGCGCAGCTGGGCAACCGGGTGATCTCCTTTACCGCACAGGACAACACAGGCAACCAGACTACGACGACGGTAACGATCATCGTCAGCATGAACCCCGTATTCAACGTGCCGCCGACGCCGGCCGCCGACTATGGTTTTGTAGTTGCGCCCGGTACGCTGTTCAGTACGCCCATCCAGGCGCAGGCCCCCGATCCGGCAGTAAACCTGCGGATCGTATCCGCTTCGGTTCCGGCGGGTGCTTCGTTCAGCCCCGCGCTGCCTTCCACTTCCGGAAACACCAGCACGACCACCCTGAGCTGGACGCCCACGGTTTCGGCCTGGGGCGACCATACCCTTACGTTCACCGCCACCGATGCCTTAGGTAAATCGAAGACCCACTCCTTCGACATCCTGGTGAATACAACCCCGGCCTTCACCTCCACGAATCCGAATGCCGTTTCGATCTCCGAAAACCAGCCCTTCAGCTATAATGTATCCGTTGCCGACCAGGATATTGCTGCCGGCGACGTCGTAAATCTCGTTGCCCTCGGCATGCCTTCCTGGCTGACCTTTACGCAAACGGGCCCGCTCACCGGTGTGTTCAGCGGAACCCCCGGCGCCGGAAGTGCTGGTGTTGAAAATATTTCGATCATCGCCGAAGACGTGCACCACCACGACCACGAGGAAGTACGCCAGGACTTTACGATCACCGTAAATGCCTGCACGTTTACCACCGCCGTTACACCTGCAAGCGCTTCCATCTGCGCCGGTAAATCAGTGACCCTGACCGCGCCCGCCGCCGATTCGTATTCCTGGAGCACCGGGGAGACGACGGCCTCCATCACGGTATCGCCGCTCAGCGCCACCACTTATACGGTGACGGCTACCAGCGGCTATTGCACGGCAACGGCGGGCGCGACTGTGAACGTCAATCCCCTGCCGGTTGTAGCTGCTTCCAGCAACAGCCCGGTAAATGCCGGTTCGACGATCAACCTCAGCGCAAGCGGTGCCAACACTTATATCTGGAATGGCCCTGCAGCTTTCATCGCCAACGGAGCCGTTGTTTCCGTTCCGAACGCGCAACCTGTCAACGGAGGTCTGTATACAGTTACCGGCACGACCACGCAGGGTTGTTCGGCCACCGCGAGCGCCAGCGTCGCTGTTAACCCCGCAGCCGGCGCACTGAAATTCAATGGACGCTGGATCAACGTGAACACGACCCTGGGCAACTTCGGCACCAGCGACTTTACCATCGACTTTGCCATCCGCACCACCCAGGCTTCAGGAACTTACCTGATGGGCAAGCGCAGCATCTGCGACGGCCAGAATTTCTGGAATATCGGGATGACCAGCAACGGTAAGATCAATATTGAATTCGACGATCCGTCGAACGGAGAATACTTCGGGCTGAATGGAATCAAGTCGGTGAATAACGGCCAGTGGCATACCGTGGCGGTTACCCGCCAGGGCAGTGTCTATTCGATCTATGTCGACGGGCTTTTAGACAACAGCATCACCCGCAGCGTCAACGCCAATTATACCAACCCCTATACGCTTCAGATCGGAAATAATATCTGCATCAACCAGAATGGAAGCATCCGTTTTGTAGGTGACCTGGATGAAATCCGCTTCTGGAACCGGGGACTTTGTCTGGACGAGCTCAACACCTATCGCAGCAAGGAGCTCGCGTTCACTTCGGGCAACGGGCTGGTTGCCGACTATAAATTAAATCAAGGATTCATCGGCGCCGACAACTCCGGCATCCTCACCGTCATTGATGCAACAGGTCAGAACAATGGCACACTTACGGGTGCCGCCACCTGGATTGATGGCTATGCCAGCGGTATCGCCGGAACCTATGTAGCCCCTGTTGCTACGGCAACCGCCGCTACTGCCACTACATTCTGCCAGGGCGGATCCGTTGTACTCAGCGCAGCGCCTGCTACCGGGGTCACTTTCCAATGGTACAGGAATGGTGCTGCCATCAACGGGGCTACCGCCGCTACCTATTCGGCCATTGCGTCGGGCAGCTATTCGGTAGTTACCTCCAGCACCGGTTTGTGTAAGGCAACTTCCAACAGTATTGCTGTTGTTGTCAATGCCATGCCGGTTGTCACCGCCTCGTCTTCCGCAGCTTCCATCTGCGCGGGCGGGTCTGCCACGATCACCGCTTCAGGCGCTTCCACCTATTCGTGGAGCAATGGCGCTACGGGCGCCGTCCTTACGGTGAGTGCACCCGGTACCTATACCGTTACCGGCACCAGCAATGGTTGCTCGGTCACTTCAGCCCCCGTTGTCATTACGCAAAACAGCGCGCCGTCTATCAACGGTGTGAACGTATACCTCCAGGGCTCCACAGCCGCCGATGCGTGTACCGCGATCATCAACTATCCCGTAACGGTGTCTGGTACACCCGCACCGGTTGTTACCTACACATTTACCGGTGCCACCAATGCTACCGGCAACGGCACGGGCAGCGGCGCCGCATTCAGCAAGGGCGTGACGCATGTGAAGATCACCGCGGTCAACGGTTGCGGCGCGCCGAGCGCTGAGTTCGACGTGACCGTAGTGGACGATGTGCGCCCCACCGCCGTCTGCAAGCCCGCGACCCTGGTGCTGGATGCATCCGGGCAAGCAGCGCTCAATGCGGCCATGATCGACAACGGATCTTCCGACAACTGCGGTCCTGTGACCGTATCCATTTCGCGCGAAGGCACCATCTGCGGTACGGCCGCCGAGAACGGCACCATTACCCTGCGTGCACCCGCCGGTACGGTCATCGATCGTATCGACTTCGCTTCTTACGGTACACCCAATGGCAGCTGCGGCAACTTTACGCAAGGCGGCTGTCATGCATTCAATAGTAAATCTGTTGTAGAGAGCCTCGCACTCGGCCGCAACACCGCTACCATCAGCGCCACCAACGGCGTGTTTGGTGATCCCTGCGGCGGCACCGTAAAACGCCTCTATATTCAGGCACACTACAGCAGCGCCACCGGCAATGCCACCAATTTCGATTGCAATAACATCGGTAACAACGAAGTGATCCTGACCGTGACCGATGCCGCCGGAAATGTCAGCACCTGCACCGCTAACGTAACCGTAATGGACAACAGCGCACCGGTGCCGAACATCGCTTCCCTTCCGGTGCTTAACGGCCAGTGCTCGGTTACCGCAACGGCGCCCACCGCCACCGACAACTGCTCGGGTATGGTGACTGCCACCACTACCGATCCGGTTTCTTATTCGCAGCAAGGCACCTACACCATCAACTGGGTGTACCGCGATGCCAGCGGCAACACAACCCCGCAGGCGCAGCAGGTGGTGGTGAAAGACATCACGGCTCCTGTAGCCAATGTAGCGGTACTTCCGGTTGTTACCGCCGAGTGCGCCACGACGGTTGCCGCACCGACTGCCACCGACAACTGCCGCGGAACGATCGTAGCCACAACAACCGACCCGACCACCTATTCGGCACAAGGCACCTATGTAATCAACTGGGTGTATAACGACGGAAACGGCAACAGCAGCACGCAGCAGCAGACCGTGATCATCAAGGACGTGACTGCTCCTGTGTTCACGGGTGTGACCAGCACGGGCAATGTACCGGCAGCTGTACTGGCCAATGTGCCGGAGGCAAATCAGTACAACCTGGTGTATGCGCTCGATATCCCCGCCGACGCTGCCTGGAGCAACAGCACTGCTGTGCCTTATGCGATCAACAACGCAGCCGCACTTGCCGGCCAGCCCTTTGCACGTGTTGCCTACTACATGCAGCTTGACAACAAGTGGGTTTGGGTATCGATGGACAAGTTTACCGGCAACGTTGCGCAGACGGGTATCCCGTCTGTAGGTAATACCTTCTTCCAACAGCGAGTGACCAATATGAACGTGTTCGCCAGCGCCAATGCCGGCGTGACTACGGGCACGGGTATCAGCACCGGTAACATCGAGTTCTGGAATAATTGCTATGGTACTACAAACGGGCTTGGACTCCCGGGTGCAAACAGCGTCAAGTATGATTTCGACGACCTGCGCACCGCAACTTCTCCGAGCTGCTATGGTTCCTTCCAGGTGCACAACTATGCGATCGGGCAAACACTGTTTGCCTACAACCGCTGGGCTGCCGGCGGTGCCGACGACCTCGGCATCGGAAACAACACCGGGAGCAGTGGTCACCCCGACTGGACCTATCAATACAATGCCGCCACTTACGGGACGCGTAAACTTTACGTTTTCATTTCCGCCGGCAGCAGCAATGATATCAGCACTACTACGGATGCTAACAGCTGCTCCGCCAACGTGGCCGTAAGTGCGCCCACGGCTACCGACAATTGCGGCGCCGCCACCGTTGCCGGAGTGCGCAGCGACAACCAGGCGCTCAGCGCGGTTTACCCGAAAGGCCTGACCACGATCACCTGGACCGCTACCGATGCCGTAGGCAACCGCAGCACCACCATGCAGACCGTGACCGTTAGCGACAAGACCGCACCGGTTCCGACCGTGGCTACGCTGCCCGTACTCAACGGACAGTGCTCGGTAACTGCCATTGCACCCACTGCATCCGATAATTGTTCGGGCGTGGTAACGGCTACTACAGTCAACCCGACCACTTATTCCCAGCAGGGTACCTATTCCATCCGCTGGACCTATACCGACGCGGACGGCAACAACTCCTTCCAGGACCAGACCGTGATCGTGAAAGACGTAACGGCACCGGTACTGGTTGGTGTTCCTGCCAATACCACAGTTGAGTGCGATGCGGTGCCCGTTCCGGCAACCGTTACTGCAACCGACAACTGCAGCGCCGGTGCGGTCACCTTCAGCGAGGTGCGCACCAACGGCAACTGCCCGTCGGATTACAAACTGACCCGCACCTGGCGTGTGACGGATATCGGTAATAATACCACTACCGCTACCCAGGTGATCACCGTACAGGATACCCAAGCCCCCAGCCTTACCGTGAGTGATGTGAACACCGTAAGCGATGCCGGCCAGTGCGGCGCCATCGTGATGATGACCGCCAAAGCCACCGACAACTGCGGCATGGCTACGATCTCCTGGAGCCGGAACCCCGGTACCTTCTTCCCGGTAGGTGAGACGGTGGTAACTGTAACCGCAACCGACGCCTGCGGCAACCAGACGGTGAAGACCATCACCGTGACGGTAGCGGACAAGGACGCGCCGGTTGTGCGCACGCGCAACAGCAGCATTCAGCTGGATGCGGCAGGTGTTGCCACGATCGCGGAGGCGGCTGTTGACAACGGATCTTCCGACAACTGCGCCATTGCTTCCGTGGAGCTTAACAAGACTTCTTTCGACTGCTCGAATGTTGGGCCGAACACGGTGACGCTTACAGTAACCGATATTCATGGCAACGTGAGCAGCGCAACAGCTGTTGTCACCGTTGAAGACAAAGTAGCACCTGTGATCACCTGCCCGGCCAGCCTCACGCTGAATTGCCAGGATGATCATTCTGTTGCGGCCACCGGCCTGGCGACGGCCACCGATGCCTGCGGCGTAGCTTCTATAACTTATGCAGATGCCAGCACGCAGAGCGCCGATGTCAGCAACGCGGCTCATTACAACTACACCATCACCCGCACCTGGACGGCCGTTGACAACCATGGCAACAGCAGCTCCTGTGTACAGGTGATCACGGTGCAGGATATCACCGCGCCGGTAGTAGTGACCGCTGTCCAAAGCCTCGACCGCACGGAAGAGTGCTCGGATGCAGCGGCAATCGCTGCGGCCCTGGCACTGGCGCCTGCCGCCACGGACAATTGCGCGCCCGTTGAAATGCACCTCGTGAGCGACGTGACCACTGCGGCCTGCGGCAGCACCTACACCCGCGTACGGACGTGGAACTTCACCGACGTCAGTGGCAATACCAGCGAGACGTTTGTGCAGACAATTACAGTTCGCGACACCCAGGCCCCTTCGCTTGATGTAACCAATGTCACCATCACCAACGATGCCGGCCATTGCGGTGCAATCGTTGGCTTTGCTGCCCTCGCTTCCGACAACTGCGGCTCGCCCTCGGTCGTGTACAGCCAGAACCCCGGTACCTACTTCGCAGTAGGCACTACCACGGTGACTGCCACCGCTACGGATGCCTGCGGCAACACTACGGTGAAGACATTCACCGTAACGGTTAACGATACTGAAGTGCCGGTTGTTCGCACACAGAACCTGACTATCCAGCTGGATGCATCGGGTGCTGCTTCGATCACCGCGGCACAGGCAGATAACGGCTCTACAGACAACTGCGCCATCGCAACGAAGGAGGTCAGCAAGACTGCCTTCGATTGCTCCAACGTGGGTGCGAATACAGTTACGCTTACTGTAACCGACATCCATGGCAATGTGAACACGGCCACCGTCTTGATCACGGTTGAAGACAAAGTAGCGCCGGTAATTACCTGCCCTGCTGCTGTCACGCTGAATTGCCAGGATGATAACAGCTCCGCCGCAACCGGTGTGGCTACTGCTACTGACGCTTGTGGTGTCGCTTCCATTACCAGCAGCGACGTCAGCAGCCAGTCGGCCGACATCAACAGCGCAGCCCACTACAACTACACCATCACCCGCACCTGGGCTGCGGTAGACAACCACGGCAACCAGAGCCAGTGTGTACAGCTGATCACCGTACAGGACGTTACCGTTCCGGTGATTACCACGGTGACCAGTGACCTCGACCGCACCGTTGAGTGCTCGGATGCCAACGCGATCGCAGCGGCCCTGACCCTTGCTCCGGCTGCTACCGACAATTGCGCGCCGGTAAGCATCCACCTGGTAAGCGACGTAACAACCGCCAATTGCGGCACGACTTACACCCGCGTTCGCCAGTGGAATTTCACAGATCCCAGCAACAACACTTCCGTTCTGTTCACGCAGACGGTGAAAGTGGTCGACCGCACGGCTCCCGTGGTAACTGTCAATGCCGGTGCCATCGAGCATTGCTTCGACTCTACTTCTACGAGCTACCCGGTTCCGTCGCTCGCCGCAACTGATAATTGCAATGCTGTTTCGTACAGCTATGTAGTGAAAGGTGCCAATGGAGCTGTAGTGCGCTCGGGTGCCGGCAGCAATGCTTCGGGTGTGTTCCCGGTTGGTAACAACAGCATCTATTGGACCGTTACCGATGCCTGTGGCAACAGCACGCCTGCCCTTACCACAGTGCGTATCAATGCGCCGATCACGGCAGCCTTCTCTTCGTTCACCGCTCTTGGTGGTGGTGCCAATACGATCTATATGAGCAGCTACGCGCCTGCCGCTTCGGCGCCGATCAAGATCACGGCAGCCGGTGGCACTGCTCCTTACACGTACGCCTGGACGATCCAGGGCGGCGCAGCAGCTACCTTTACGGTGAATGCCGATCGTTCCTCGATCACGGCCAGCGCGGTTGGCCAAGGTACTGTCGTTATCGCCTGCGTGGTTACCGATGCCAAAGGTTGCCAGGCCATCTTCCGCAAGACCATCACGGTTATTGATGTTCGCTGCGGCAACAAGGGCGAGAAGGTTATGGTTTGCCAGAACACCGGCTCTGCCAAGAACCCCTGGGTACAGATCTGCATTGCTCCTGAAGCAGTGGCTACGCACCTGAACAAGGGCTCTTACCTGGGCGCCTGCACCGGCTCTGCGGTTACCCGCACCATCAACGGCCAGCAGCCCGAGGTGGAAGCCATGGCAGACGCTTCGGTGGTGGCTTATCCCAACCCGAGCCGCGGTATCGTTAACCTGCGCATCGCCGGCATCACCGGCAACGTGCAGCTCGCAGTCGTAGACAGCCGCGGCAACACCGTTGCCCGCCGTGCCGCTACCGTCAGCAGCAGGCAGGAGAACGTACAGCTCGACCTGCAAACGGTCGCCGCCGGTTTCTACACGATCCGGGTGAGCAACGGCACGAAGGTGCTGAACGCGCGCGTCGTTATCGCACGATAATTTTGTCGGGATGAATAGAAAAGGCCCCTCTCGCAAGGGGCCTTTTTATTTGGTTAATTCAATTGATGCGGGAGGAATCAGGAAGCTGGTTCAGGCTACGGTAACGCCATGGATGGCGTTGGCGATCTCCTGGATGATGGACGGGTCTTTTTCGATGGCGTTGCCTACCACCACCACGTCGGCGCCTGCCCTGCAGGCTGCGTGCGCGGCTTCGGCATCGCGGATGCCGCCGCCGACGATAACGGGTACTTCCACCTGCCCGCTTACGGCGCGGATCATATCGCTGCTTACGGGGCGGCGGGCGCCCGAGCCGGCATCGAGGTAAATGAGTTTCATCCCCAGCATTTCTCCCGCCAGGGCGGTGCAGAGTGCGATATCAGCTTTGTCGTGCGGGATCGGTGCCGCATTGGAGATATAAGATACCGTGGTGGGGGCACCGCCGTCGATGACACAATAGCCCGTAGGCATGATCTCGAGGCCGCTCTTCTTAACGAAAGGAGCGGAGATGACGTGTTGCCCGATGAGCAGCTCGGGGTTGCGGCCCGAAATGAGGGAGAGATACAGCAGCGCGTCGGCATGACGGCTCAGCTGCGACGGTGAGCCCGGGAAGAGGATCACCGGCTTGCGGGTGCGCGCCTTGATCTGGAGCACGCAGTTATCGAGGTTGTCGGTCACTACCAGTGAGCCGCCCACGAAATAAAGGTCAACACCCGCGGCCTCGGCAAGGCCCATCAGCTCGTCGAGCGAGGCGGGCGTTACCTTGTCCGGGTCGATCAGCAGCGCGAAGGCCTTTGCTCCCCTGTTCTTCTTTTCCTGTAATGACTCGTAAACAAGACCCTGCATCCGTATAGGTTAAGACGAAATAATGTACGATAGGTACCCTGCAAAAATGCGAAAAGTTTTGCAATGCCTGTGCCACCGGAAAACGGGCTGCCCGGCGGGGTGGGACAAAATGGGGCAACGGCCGGGCTTGAAGGCGATTCTAAGCTTATGGTATTCGGGGCGTATGCCAAAATATTTCTATGCCCCGGGCTGTGGATTTTGCGTGAAGAAATCGCAGGACGCCCGCCCGGCGTGGGCTCCAAAAATTGTCAACACTTTTCCACCGGGGTGTGCATATTTCCGGCCCTCTTTTTTCGCCCTCTACTGATACTTTCGTCGTCCGCCCAAACATTTTCGGGCGGGAGAGATCGGAATTCAAATCCACCTACAATAAATCTTCAACGGCTATGGGCAACGCTAAAAAACCGGCTAAGGGCTTGACCTTTACGCGCAAATTCACCCGGGACGACGTCCCCGTTTTCGACCAGTTTGAATACGATTACCGCACGTCCGTGATCCGCAACCCCTCGGGGGAAGTGGTGTTCGAGATGAACAACGTGGAAGTGCCCAAAGGCTGGAGCCAGATCGCTACCGACATTCTGGCGCAGAAGTATTTCCGCAAGGCCGGCGTACCGCAGCCCGATGGCTCCCTCGGCCGCGAAACCTCGGTGAAGCAGGTGGCCCATCGCCTCGCCAACTGCTGGAAGGCCTGGGGCTTCCGCTACGGCTATTTCGGTTCGGAAAAAGATGCAACGATCTTCTACGAGGAGCTCGTTTACTCCATCCTCGCCCAGATGTGCGTGCCCAACTCGCCCCAGTGGTTCAACACGGGCCTCTACGAGAGCTACGGCATCGCCGGCAAGCCCCAGGGCCACTATTATGTTGACGCCAACGACGGCAAGCTGAAGGAATCCACTTCGGCCTACGAGCGCCCGCAGCCCCATGCCTGCTTTATCCTTTCGGTGGAAGACGACCTCGTAGGCGAGAACGGTATCATGGACCTCTGGGTGCGTGAAGCCCGCATCTTCAAATACGGGTCCGGCGTAGGTACCAACTACTCCAACCTCCGTGCGGAAGGCGAGAAGCTTTCCGGCGGCGGCACCTCCTCGGGCCTCATGTCCTTCCTCAAGATCGGCGACCGCGCCGCCGGCGCTATCAAGAGCGGCGGCACCACGCGCCGCGCCGCCAAGATGGTGTGCCTCGACCTCGATCACCCCGAGATCGAGCTGTTCGTAAACTGGAAGGTGGAAGAAGAAAAGAAAGTGGGCGCGCTCATCGCCGCCGGCTATCCTTCCGACTACGAAGGCGAAGCCTACCGCACCGTGAGCGGACAGAACTCCAACAACTCCGTGCGTATCCCCAACTCCTTCTTCGACAAACTGGAGAAGGGTGAAGACTGGGAACTCACCGCCCGCACCGACGGCCGCGTGATGAAGAAGGTTCCGGCGCGCCAGCTTTGGGACACCATCGCCTACGCCGCCTGGCGCTGCGCCGACCCCGGCACGCAGTACAACACCACCATCAACGAGTGGCACACCTGCCCCGAGGGTGGCGAGATCCGCGCTTCGAACCCCTGCTCGGAGTACATGTTCCTCGACAACACGGCCTGCAACCTCGCATCGGCCAACCTGATGAAGTTTTACGATTCCGCGACGAATCACTTCGACGTGGAAGGTTACGAATACAACTGCCGTCTGTGGACGGTGGTGCTGGAGATCTCCGTGCTGATGGCCCAGTTCCCCTCCAAGGAAGTGGCACAGCTCTCTTACGACTACCGCACCCTCGGCCTCGGCTACGCCAACCTCGGCACCCTGCTGATGGTGAGCGGCATTCCGTACGACAGCGAGAAGGCCCGCGCCATCGCCGGTGCCATCACCGCGATCATGACGGGTGTTGCCTACAAGACTTCGGCTGAAATGGCCGGCGTACTCGGAGCTTTCCCGCGCTACGAAGAAAACAAGCAGCACATGCTGCGCGTGATGCGCAACCACCGCGCCGCCGCTTTCGACGCTGCTGAATACGAAGGCCTCTCCGTGAAGCCCCAGGGCCTCAAGGCGCAGTTCACACCCGACTACCTGCTGACCGCAGCCTGCAAGGCCTGGAACGAGGCCCTCGAGCTCGGTGAGCAGCACGGCTACCGCAACGCACAAACGACGGTGATCGCCCCCACGGGTACCATCGGCCTCGTGATGGATTGCGACACTACCGGCGTGGAGCCCGACTTCGCCCTGGTGAAGTTCAAGAAGCTCTCCGGTGGCGGCTACTTCAAGATCATCAACCAGTCGGTGCCCACTGCGCTCAAGAACATGGGTTACTCTGAAAAAGAGATGGACGCCATCATCAAGTATGCCGTAGGCAGCGGCACCTTCGCCGGCGCCCCGCACATCAACCATCAGTCGCTTTCGGAAAAAGGCTTTATCGCCTCCGAGATCGAGAAGCTCGATAAGGCCGTGAAGAGCGCCTTCGAGATCGGCTTCGTATTCAACGTATACAACCTCGGCGAGGAGTGCCTGCAGCGTCTTGGCTTCACGCCCGAGCAGTACTACAACTTCGAGTGGAGCCTGCTGGAGGCCCTCGGCTACTCCGACGAGCAGATCGATGAGGCCAACGACTTCGTGTGCGGCACCATGACCGTTGAAGGCGCGCCCTACCTGAAGGCTGAGCACCTGCCGGTGTTCGACTGCGCCAACAAGTGCGGCAAGAAAGGCGAGCGCTACATCCATGCGCATGGCCACATCCGCATGATGGCCGCAGCCCAGCCCTTCATCTCGGGTGCTATCTCCAAGACCATCAACCTGCCCCACGAGGCGGAGGTTTCGGAGATCGCCGACTCTTACCTGCTTAGCTGGCAGCTGGGTCTGAAGGCCTGCGCGCTGTATCGCGACGGCTCGAAGATGTCGCAGCCGCTGTCGAACAAATCGGACAAGAAAAAGAAAGAAGACACTTCCGCCACTGCCGAAGCCGAGGTGCCCGAAACGGTTGCCGAAAGCGGCATCGTGGATATGAGCAAGCTCACCATCGACGAGCTGCTGGAAGAAGTGCAGAAGCGTGTGCAGGCATCGCCCGACACCGCGCTGAAGCGCCGCCTTGCTTCCATCGTGGAGCGCCGCTCCCTGCCGGCCAAGCGTCGCGGCTTTACGCAAAAGGCCAAGATCAACGGGCAAACGATGTTCGTGCGCACCGGTGAATACAGCGACGGTACCCTGGGTGAGATCTTCATCGATATGGCCAAGGAAGGCGCCACGATGCGCTCCATGCTCAACTGCTTCGCGGTGGCGGTGTCCATCGGCCTGCAGTACGGCGTGCCGCTGGATGAATACGTGGAGAAGTTCATCTTCACCAAGTTCGACCCGGCCGGTTTCGTGGAGCACCCGAATATCAAGAGCACCACGTCGATCGTCGACTTTATCTTCCGCCTCCTCGGCTACGAGTACCTCAACCGCACCGACCTGGTGCACGTGCTCGACAAGCCCGAAGTGGAAAATACCGGCACCGAAAGCTGGGACGATACCCCCGCTGCGAAGCCCGAGCTCTCCTCGGTGCGCGTGGTAGCCACCTCGCCCCAGGGCCAGAAGGCCGCCGCTGCCCAGAAGCCGGTTGCCGTTAAAGCATCCAATGGCCTCGGCGCCGTAAACGCCGCTGCCAAGAGCATGCAGAGCGATGCCCCGGCCTGTAATACCTGCGGTCACATCACCGTGCGCAGCGGCACCTGCTACAAGTGCCTCAACTGCGGCAACAGCATGGGCTGCAGCTAAACGCGACTAACCATTCGTAGAATACAAGACCCCGCGCCCGCGGGGTCTTTTTTGTATCTTCCGGTGCAAAGTGCTTACCGATGAAAAATGTTGCGGTTCTTCTTCCTGTTGTAGTAATACTGGCGGCCGTCGGCTGCAAGCGGGAAAAAGTGCCCTGTGAAGGCAAGGCCTATTTCTTCGACGCTACGTTGCAGGTAGCACCCGACCGGGCCCGTTATGCGCCAGGCGATACCCTGTATGTGAGCGGGGTGATACCCAAGTCGCTCCTTTCTACCGACCGCAACGAAACGATTGATTATTCCGGTTCGGTCGGTATCCGCGGCACGGTATCCCTGTCGCGTCTCGACTCTGCGGGGCGCATACTCCGCGATACGGGTTTCAATGTGCTATTCATTGCCGAGACAGGAAGGGTATTGGACACCACAACGGCCCGCAATGCGGCCCTGGCAGAGTTCAGCGAGGGCGCACAGAACTACGCGCTCCGGCTGGGCATCGTGCTCCGGGATACCGGCACCTACCTATTGGCCATTACCGATCTTTATTCAGATGGCATCGCCGGGCAGGAATGCAACCGCGCGCTCTTTGCGGTGCGCCTGCAGAACCCCGATCGCCGGCTGGGCGCCCTCGAACAGGGGCTGGGCCGCTACTTCAACGTGCCGGAGCGGAACCGTTATTTCGGGATCGAAGTGCGTTAGGCGCGGATCATCGGCAACCGAAATAACCAAGCCCGGCGCTATGGCGGCGATGCAGCGTCCGGCATGTTTTTATTGACTTAAAAGAAGTAAACGTCGCCTGCCATGAACCGTATCCTGATCGCCGGCTCTGTATTGCTGCTGATGGCCTTTCGTTGCCGCCAGGACTATCCCTGCGCTGAACAATCCTACACCTTCGGCGTGACCGGTAGCTATACCCCCGCACCGGCTGTGGTCGATGCCGGCGACACGGTTTTTTTCGAAAGCGTTATTGCCAGGCAGCTTTATGATTCGTTGTCCGGACGAGCCATCGACTACAGCAATGCCAAAGGCATTGAAGGGAGTGTCAGCCTTTATCGGATCGATACACTGCGGCACCGCATTTCTACGGACAGCGTAACCGCGCGGTTCCTGTTGCTTGATGCGCTGCCCGGCCCGGTATCAGGCACCACCCAGCATTTTCTTTTCCGTGAGGGGCCTGCCCAATACCAGGCACGCGTTGGCGTGATCGTCGGCGCGCGGGGTATTTACGCCCTTTATGCCACCGGCCCGGTTTCATCGGGCTTGCAGGGCCAGGACTGCGGCGGGGCTGCTTTCCACCTACGGGTAGCACAATCAGCTGCCAGCGCTGCGCTTTTCCAGCAGGCCATGAATCGCCTACCCGGGCCCGGTGAAGATCGATTATACACCTTCCGGGTGCAGTAATTTATTTCGAAGGAGTCGTGCTTTGCTTTTTCACGAAGTCGCGCAGGTAGCTGCACCGGTTATAGGCATAGCGGAAAAACTTCGTGTCGCCGAATTCTTTTTGTAAGCGCGGGAAGAAGGGGCTGTGATAAAAGTCATGGCCGAAGGTGGGATAATCGATGCCGGGATTGTCGTATCCCTTGCGCGCCACCTGTCGCTGCCGGCACTTGGCCACCAGGAACAGGCAGGCAGCCTTGAACTCACGGTTGTTCGTCAGGTCGAAAGCTTTCTGATACAGCTGCTCCACGCGGTACACGCCGAAATATTCCTTCTGCCAGGGTGCGCTGTAGGCCCCATATTCCCAGTCGGAGCCGGTGCGGTCCCAGGCAAGGGCCATCCAGCAGTTGCCGTAGTAGCTCATATTGTAACGTGCCGACGCAAGCCGGTAGTAGATGCGCGCAAGCTGTTCGGGGCGCTTCTCGGTACGACGCTGCTGCTCCAGCGCTGCCAGCGCTTTGGCCAGCGAGAGCTTGTTCATCGGGCGCTTCAGCGATGAATCGTAGCGTTGCGGGTCGTTGAGGTAATCAAAGAACGGGGCTACGTTTACCGTGCGGGTTTCATCGCCTTTCCAGATGCCATTAACAAAGGCGGGAAGCGAGTCGGCGCGTTGCAGCCAGCTGACAGCCTCGGCGTATTTCTCCTCGCGCAGGTAGCCCGTGCCGATCGATTCGATCACCTCGTTGTGGTTGAAGGATGTATGGTCGCGGAGAAAGCGTTCAAAGGCCGTTGCCGGCTGCTTCAGATTTTCATACAGTTCTGCGCCCGAGGCTGCGGGTAGCTCGTAATGCACATACTCGATGCCGCTTCCCCGGTTGTAATACATGTTGCCCGGATTGTCGCTGAATCGGAGGTCTGAAACGCCCAGGCAGAGCGCGGTACGGGCGAGCGCCCCCTGCGCGCGGTAGCGACGTGCCAGCACTTCAGAAAAATAATTGCGGCAGAACACCGCATATTCCCGGTCTTTTTTTGCTTTGTCTGCCAGCCAGCGGCAGGCCGGCAGCAACGCGGCCTCGCGCGCTGCGTCGATCCGGTCAGGCTCTTCGGATGCGAGCAGCAGTTGCAGCAACTGCAACTGGTCCTGCACCCGCTGCCCGGGTTGCAGGGTTGCCGCCTTCTGGAGCGCGTCGCGGCCGCCGGCCCAGTTGCCGAGCATGAGGTGCAGCCAGGCGTTGCCCGCCATGTAAAAGCTGCGGTTGGCGATGCGTTTGTCGCCGGCAATCTTCCCCAGCGTGTGCGAAAGCGGGGCGAGGTGCCGGCGGGCTTCGGCGGCGTCTTTCTTTTCGTTGTCCGCTTCGTAATAGTAGCCGAAGGCGGAGTTGAGGCTCTTGGGCCATTTCCAGGCGATGCTGATATATTGCTCTTCTGCCTTGCTGATCTCGCGGGACGCCAGCAGCGGCAATAGCGGTGACGCCGGGTCGAGGCGATATACGCGCTCCAGCACCGCCTCCTGCGGCCCGGTGCCGTAGAGTGCAAAGAGCCCCAGCAGGTTGGCGCGCTCTGCATCGTTTTTCGCCTGTGCCGCATACTCTTCGCGCAGGGTGCTGTCGGCAAAGCCCGTGCTCCACAGGAAGCCGGTAAAGATGCCCCGGCGGCGGGCGGGCAGCACATTAAACAGGGTGCTGAACTGGTAGGCTGCTTCCTTCTTCCGTTCGAGCCGGTAAAGGCTGCCCGCCTTGTAGGAGCGCGCCAGCGGCGCTACGGCGCCCGCCACTCCTTTGCCAAAGGTTTCGTCGTAATCCCGAACGCAGTCGGACCAGCGCTGGTTGTAGAAGTCGGCCTTGCATTGCAGAAAGGCCCACTTGCTTTTCAGGAAAGCGTCGGGCGCCGCTTGCCGCGAAGCCCTAGCCGTTGCGGCGATCCGCAGCAGTGCGGCGCTGTCGCGTAGTGGCGGGGCATCCCACTCCTGTGCCACCGAAAAGGCTTCCAGTTGCCGTGCCAGCTCCAGGTAACGAAAGGCGTCCTTCCGACCCGACGCGGCCAGGTTTGCGGCAGCCCGGTTGCCTTGCAACGCAGCCGGAAGTGTATTTGCGGCAGCCGCCTGCTTCAGAGCGGGCGCACCGGTTTCATATACCAGCGCCTCCACCTCGGCCCGGGCCGCACCACCGCAATAGCGTTGCCATTCGGCGATGAGCGATTCATCGAAAACGTGGCTGGTGTCTTCATCCTCGTAATCGTAAAAGAGGTGAAGCTGCGTATAGAAAAAAGGGCGCAGGCTCGGGTCTTCCGTTGCGGCGGGGCGGCTGAAAAAGGAAGTGAAATAATCCTGTCCGTCTTCATCGCCGCCGGCGCAGCCGATGCCGTTAGCGGGGAAAAGCGCGAGCGCGGCGATGGCCAAAAACGCCGTAAAGATTTTCCAGGTCATGGGAGGAATACCCGGCGAGATTGCCCTCGTCGAGGTGGAATAAAACTACGCCAATCGAATCAGACCGGAGCCGGGTGGCAAGGTGCCGGGCCACGGCGTCTACTTCGGTGGCATCGGAGCGCTCGTGGCGCAGCCACTGCCCGGCGCGGAAGCGGTAGCCGCCAAGCATGGTGTCGCGGGCAAAGCCGAGGCGGTCTTTCTGGAAGAGCGCGGGGTCGCGGAGATAGACCAGTCCCTCGTAGCGGTTGCCGTCAAACAGCACCCACCAGTCGAAAACGGGCAGCGCCACATCGAGCGGCAGGGGGTAGGAGGGTAGGCCCGCGGTATACTTTTCGAGTTCGTTCAGGTCGACGATGGAGTTGCGGGTGCGGGCATCTTTCAGGTTGCCCATATTGTAGGCCATCAGCAGGCCCCGTTCGGCGGGCGGGATGCCGTTCTGGGCGATGTATCTGAGCTGGTGCAATCGTATCGTAACCGAAAGCTTTTTGTTTTGCAGAAAGGGCTGCCGGCGCAGCTGCCGCAGCAGGCGGAAGTAGCGGTCGCGGGTGCCGGCACTCCAGTCGCAGTCGGCCTGGAACCCGCCGCTGAGGCGCAGCCCGGCGCATTGCGCCGCCGCCAGGCGCCCGATGCGCGCCGCCAGCGAGTCGATGCCCGTGCTGTCGCAGCGCCGCAGGGCCTCTTGGGTGATGAACACAACGGGCGTAATGCGATATACCGCCGACGGGCGCTGCCGCCACTCCAGCTTACCCTGGGGCACCGGCTCGCCTGCGGCATTGACGCCTACATCGAAGAGGCGCACAAAAAGCGTTTGCACCGTGTGCGCCCGCAGCAGTTCCTGTTCTTTTGGTGTGGGATCGAAGGTCGTCTTCCAATAGTAGAAGCCGCGCGCTACGGGGCGCTCCGTGTTGGTGCAGGAGAGCGCGCAGGCAGCGATCAGGAAGATGGAGAGGATGCGCAACACAGGTGCCGAATGAGCACCGAAGGTAATCGCGTTCGTCAAGGGCTGCAATCCCGAAACAAAAAAGGCCACGCAAGCGTGACCTTTTAATATCCTTGGCGAACCGTTTTTTCAACTTCTTTTCTTCGCGGTTCCAAACACTTCTTTCCCTGCTACTTCTTATCGCCGAGCATATTCTCCACCATGCCCTGCATCATCGGGAACTGCTCGATGAGGTAGTCTTTCATCGTTTCAAGAACCTTGGCTGCCTGCTCGTCGGTGAGGTCGGCATTAGCCTTGAGGCGCGCCGTGATTTCCGTAACGTGGCCCTGCATATCGCCGCCACCGCCTAACATAGATCCGAACATATTCTTCAGTTTTTATTTAGTCAAAAGTAAAAAGTCAAAATTCAAAAGCCGTACCGCCGGGAAAGCGTTTTTTGACTTTTTGAATTTTGACTTTTGAATTAATGGTAATTAAGCCACTTTCAGCAGGCTCATCTTGCTCTTGTCGAACTTCCGCTTTGCATACTCGATGTCGAGCGTGAAGAACTTCTCCGCGGAGGAGGGGAGCTCAAACATCGCGTCGGTGAGGATGCTTTCGCAGATGGAGCGGAGACCGCGGGCGCCGAGCTTGAATTCCATGGCTTTTTCCACCATGAAGTCAAGCACGTCGTTCTCAATATGCAGCTTGATGCCTTCGAGCTCGAAGAGGCGGATATACTGCTTGATGAGCGCGTTCTTCGGCTCTACCAGGATGGAGCGCAGGGTGCTGATATCAAGCGGGTCGAGGTGGGTGACCACGGGCAGGCGGCCCAGCAGCTCGGGGATGAGTCCGAATGCCTTCAGGTCCTGTGCGTTTACATAGCGCAGCAGGTTCTTTTTCATGTTCTCCTGCAGGTCCTTGTCCACGTTGAAACCGATGGTGTTGGTCTGCACACGGCGGCCGATGATCTTGTCGATGCCGTCGAAGGCGCCGCCGCAGATGAAGAGGATGTTCTGGGTGTTGATCTTAATGAGCTTTTGCTCGGGGTGCTTGCGGCCGCCCTGCGGGGGTACCAGCACGTCGGTGCCTTCGAGCAGCTTCAGCATGCCCTGCTGCACGCCCTCGCCCGACACGTCGCGGGTGATGGACGGGTTGTCGCCCTTGCGTGCGATCTTGTCGATCTCATCGATATAAACGATACCGCGCTCGGCCGCATTGACATCGTAGTTGCACACCTGCAGCAGGCGGGTGAGGATCGACTCGACGTCTTCGCCCACGTAGCCGGCCTCGGTGAACACGGTGGCGTCCACGATGGCGAAAGGCACGTTGAGGAGCTTGGCGATGGTCTTGGCCAGCAGGGTTTTACCGGTACCGGTTTCGCCCACCATCACGATGTTGGATTTCTCGATCTCGATCTCGGAAGCGTTTTCGCTCTTGTACTGGAGACGCTTGTAGTGGTTGTACACCGCCACGGAGAGCACCTTCTTGGCTTCGTCCTGGCCGATGATATACTCATCCAGGAACTTTTTGATCTCCAGGGGCTTTTTAACGGTCAGCTTGAAGGCCGAGCCGCCGGCGCCCTTATCGTCGCGCACGAGCAACTCCTGATCGATGATCTCACGGGCGTGCTCTACGCAGTTTTCACAAATATGTCCTTCCTGGCCGGCGATAAGGATTTTCACCTCGTCGCGGCTGCGGCCACAGAAAGAACAGTGCAGAATATTTTTTGCCATTAGTGTTGCTTCCTTTATTAGAGTCCGCCCGCGGCCCGGGGGCTGCGTGGGCGGCCTGCAAAGTTAGAAAAAAGCCAGCCGGATTTCGATAAACCCGCCGAATTAGGAGGATTTTAGGTCGGAGCCTGTGCGTCAGGGGGTTGAACGTGCCGGAAGGGGCTTTTGTTACGGCTGCGGCGGGGATCTGAACAGTGGAACAAGGAACAGGGAAGAAAAAATGCAGAAGCCCCTCGGAAAGGAGGGGCTTCACTATTCAGATAGCGAAACAAGTGCTTCGGGGCCTTATTTCTTATTCCCTGTTCTGCTGTTTGATAAGCAAGTCGCTAGACGAGCTTATCGATGATCTTGTCCACGATGCCGTACTTCACGCTTGCCTCAGCGTCCATCCAGTAGTCGCGCTCAAAGTCTTTCTTGATGCGCTCGATGCTTTGGCCGGTGTTCTCGGCGAGGATCTTAGCGCCCAGCTCCTTGGTGCGGAGGATCTGCTCGGCGTGGATCTCCATGTCGGCGCTTACGGCCTGTATGTGGCCGCCGAGCGAAGGCTGGTGAATCATCACTTCGCCGTTGGGGAAGATATAGCGCTTGCCCTTGGTGCCGCCGGAGAGGAGGATGGAGCCCATGGAGGCGGCGAGGCCCATGCAGATGGTGCTCACCGGGCTTTTGATCATGCGCATCATATCGTACACCACCATGCCGCTGGTAACCGAGCCGCCGGGGGAGGAGATGTACATCTTGATCTCGGCGCCGGGCTTGTCGAAGTCGAGCAGGAGGAGCTTGGTGGTGATGTCTTTGGCGGATTTGTCGTCTACCACGCCCCAGAAGTAAATGGTGCGGGTCTCGTAAAAATGCTGCTCCATCCGCTTGTAGAGCATCTTGGTATCGGTCTCGGCGCGCTCTTCCTGCTCGGCCTCACCCGGTTGCTCGGGCTCTTCGGGATTCGGCTGAGGGCCCATGATGTGGAAGCGGTTGTATAAAAGGTCGTTGGTATTCATTTGTCGATGGGTTGAGTAGTTAATTAGTCTATTAGTCTATTGGTTAATTGGAAACTGGATCTTCGCATCGGTTCTTCGTTCAACTTCAGAACCTTAAAACCCCGGAACCTCAGAACCGTTCTCGTCCTTACTTGTCGGCCTTCTTTTCTTTCTTGGGATTTACCAGCAGCACTTCGTCTACGAGGCCGTATTCCTTTGCCTCGGTAGCGGTCATCCAGTAGTCGCGGGTAAGGTCATCTTCCACGCGCTCCACGCTCTGGCCCGAGTGGTGGCTATAGATTTCGTACAGCTCGCGCTTCAGTTTTTTGATCTGACCCACGGTGATCTCGATATCGGTAGCCTGGCCACCCATGGCGCCGGAAGGCTGGTGCATCATCACGCGGCTATGCTTCAGCGCGGCGCGCTTGCCGGTGGTGCCGGCGCAGAGCAGCAGCGAGCCCATGGAGGCCGCCATGCCGATGCAGATAGTGGCTACGTCGGGGCTCACGTACTGGATCGTATCGTAGATGCCGAGGCCGGAGTAAACAGAGCCGCCGGGCGAGTTGATATACATATTGATATCGCGGGTGCGGTCGGTGGAGTCGAGGAAGAGGAGCTGCGCGGTGACGATATTGGCCACTTCATCGTTGATGGGATAACCCAGGAAGATGATGCGGTCCATCATCAGGCGGCTGTACACGTCCATGACGGCTACATTCATCGGGCGCTCCTCGATGACGTTGGCGGTAAGGGCGGTAACGTTGTACTTGGCATAGCTATTCAGCGTGTTGCTGGAGAGGCCCCGGTGCTTGACGGCGTATTTTTCGAATTCGGACTGGAAACTCATATTCGTCTGTTGTTAATGTGGCAATTTAGTGGAATACCGGTTTGCAAATACCGTGCGCGGGCGGAATCCGG
>NZ_SJZI01000042.1:544387-719346 GCF_004337505.1 Flaviaestuariibacter flavus
GAATCCGGACATTCTGTCCGGATTCCGCCCGCGCAATCTCAGATCTCAGATCTCAGATGTCAGATCTCGGATCGGGCTGGCGCCGGCAACAAAAAACGGAAGCCCACGGCTTCCGTTTTTTGTTATTGCAAAAGATCCGAGATCTTACATCTGAGATCGAAAGATTAATGGTGCGCGTGGTTGTGCTCCTGGTTCATCTTCACGAAGTCTTCGCGGGAGATGGGCGTATCCTGGGCATTCGAATTCGACTCGATCCACTGGAAGATCTTCTCGGTCTGGATGCGGTTCCAGGCGTCTTCCACGTACTTGCGGTCCTTCATCATGCGGTCGATATAGGTCGTAACCCATTCGGCTTCCTCGTCGATGGCGTTCACGCCCATGTAGCCGAGGAGCTGCTGCTTGGAGAAGGCGCGGAGGTCTTCCGGCTTCACCTCGATGCTGGCATCGGTGGCAATTTTGTCAGTGATCAGGCTCCACTTGAGCTGGTTGAGGAATTGGGGAAATTCGGCTTCCACCTGCTCGTCGGTCTTGGGCGTATTGTTTTCGCCCTGCGTCTTGAGCCAGCGCTTCAGGAACTCCTGCGGGAAATCCACCCGGGTGTTGTCGAGCAGCACGTGGTACAGGCTGTGGTGCAGCTGGTTACGGCTCTCGGTGGCCCACTGGCCTTCCAGCTCCGTCTTTACACGGGCGCGGAATTCTTCTTCGGTGGTGATGTTGTCGTTGGGGAACAGCTGGGCGAAGAACTCGGCGTTCAGCTCACGCTTCTCGATAAAGCCCACTTTGGTGATCTCGAGGTTGAAGAAGCGGTCCTTACCCGAGTCGATGCCCAGGTCGGAGAGGATCCACTCCGCTTCGGGTGCGCCAAAGGCTTCATCGAAGGCGATGTGGAGGGTGTCGCCTTTTTTCTTGCCCATCAGGTTGGGGCGGAACGACTCCTTGAAGTAGCGTACCAGCACCGAGTTGTCCTTCCTGATGCCGCCGGCGATGGCGTTGCCTGCCGCGTCGGTTTCGGTGAAGGTGAGGTTGAGCACGTTCTCGTCCGACTCAACAGCCTCGGGCTCGGTCATATTGCCGTAGCGCTGCTGCATGCGCTCTACTTCCTCGTTTACCATAGCGTCGTCAACGGTGATGGTATAGCGCTTTACGGCAGTCGACTTCAGGTCGGGGAGCTGGATGGCCGGCTTGAGGCCCATTTCGAATACGAATTCGTAGTCGGCGGGCTTGTTCATATCAATCTGCTGCAGGTCCATCTGCACCGGGATCGGGTTGGCGAAGATGTCGACCTTGGAGGAGGTCAGGTATTGATTCACCTGCTGGTCTACCTGGCGCAGCACTTCGTCTACGAACAGGGAGGATCCGTACATTTTCTTCACGAGGCCGGCAGGTACCATGCCCTTGCGGAAGCCGGGGATATTGGCTTTCTTGCTATGTTCTTTGAGGGCTTTCTCGAAAGCCGGCAGGTAGTCTTCTTTTTTGATGGTGACGTGCAGCTGCTGGTGCAGGGGCGCCACTTCGGATTGAGTAATCGTTGCCATTGTTTATTTAATCTGTTGAATAATGAATATCGAATATCAAATAACGAATATCGACAGGCCATCCCTGAAAGGAGGACTCCGAAGGACGCCGGGGCCTCACTTCGTTATTCGATATTCCTTGCTCGATATTCGATATTCAAGGAGTGCGGGTGGAGGGACTCGAACCCCCATGCCTCGCGGCGTCAGATCCTAAGTCTGATACGTCTACCAATTTCGCCACACCCGCGTAAGGGCGGCAAAGGTAAGGGAAACCGGACCTATTAAGGTTTTACCGGTTTTAAAAGGTTCTAAAAGGTTGGGTAGGGAAGCGGCGGGCGGAGCGGACATCCCTGACAGAAATAAGGTTTTGAAGGGGAAGAAGCGTTTTTCACCGCGAAGAAAAGGAGTAAAAGAAGCGTTACGCTAAGGATAACGGTCCGCCTGACGGCGGGGCTTTTGTTTGTGACGATACAGACAATAAAAACTTAGCGTAAACCTTAGCACCTTTTTTTCTTCGCGGTGAAAAACGCTTCTTCTACTTAATATGCCTTCCGGCGACGTACCGGCCATTACAAAACGTTTAAAACTCGCTCAAAACCTTCAAAACCAACTGCTTTCCCGTAAATTCGTGAGGTATGGAAACCGTAGCGCAGGCACCGAAATACAACCTGAACGAAGAACAGGAGAAACGGCTGATACTCAGGGAGTACCGGGCCCTGTTGCGTTGCCTTAAGGGACGCATCAAGCCGGGCGACCGCAAGATGATCCGCCAGGCCTTCGAGATGGCCGCCGAGGCCCACAAAACAATGCGCCGCAAAAGCGGTGAGCCCTATATCCTCCACCCGCTGGCCGTGGCCCGCATCTGCGTGGAGGAGATCGGCCTCGGGGTGCGCTCCACCATCTGCTCCCTTCTTCACGACACCGTGGAGGATACCGATATCACCCTCGAAGACGTACAGCGCGAGTTCGGCTCGGAGATCGCCCGCATCGTGGACGGACTTACCAAGATCTCCACCGTGGTGGACGTAAACGCCTCGCAGCAGGCCGAGAACTTCCGCAAGATCCTGCTGACCCTCACCGACGACCCGCGCGTCATCATCATCAAGCTCGCCGACCGCCTGCATAACATGCGCACGCTCGACTCGATGAAGCCCGAAAAGCAGCTCAAGATCGCCTCCGAAACCGTATACGTGTATGCGCCGCTGGCGCACCGGATGGGCCTCTACAATATCAAGACGGAGATGGAAGACCTCTCCATGAAATACCTGGAGCCCGAAACCTACCGTTCCCTTGCCCGCAAGCTTGCTGAAACGAAGCGCGAGCGCACCCGCTATATCAATGAATTCATCAAGCCGCTGCAGGACAAGCTTGAATCCTCCGGCTTCGACTTCGAGATCTTTGGCCGTCCCAAGAGCATCCACTCCATCTGGAACAAGATGAAGAAAAAGGGCGTCGCCTTCGAGGAAGTGTACGACCTGTTCGCCATCCGCGTCATCCTCAACTCGGCCCCGGAAAAGGAAAAAGAAGAGTGCTGGAAGGTATACTCGATGATCACCGACGAGTACACGCCCTCTCCCGAGCGCCTCCGCGACTGGCTCTCCAACCCCAAAAGCAACGGTTACGAGGCCCTGCACACCACGGTGATGGGCCCGCAGGGCAAGTGGGTGGAAGTGCAGATCCGCACGAAGCGGATGAACGAGATCGCCGAGAAAGGCCTCGCCGCCCACTACAAATACAAGGAAGGGCAGGCCGACGAGAGCCGCTTCGACAAGTGGTTTAACCAGATCCGCGAGGTGCTCAACTCCAACGACACCGATTCGGTGGACTTCCTCCAGGACTTCAAAACGAGCTTCCTGGCCGAGGAGATCTATATCTATACCCCGAAAGGGGAGGTGAAGATGCTGCCCACCGGCGCCACGGCCCTCGACTTCGCCTTTGCCGTGCACTCCATGGTCGGCGCCCGCACCATCGGCGCCAAGGTCAACCACAAGCTGGTGCCCATCTCGCACAAGCTCCGCTCCGGCGACCAGGTGGAGATCATTACCTCCAACAAGCAAAAGCCCAACGAGGGCTGGCTTGAATTCGTGGTGACGGCCAAGGCCCGCACCAAGATCAAGGATGCGCTCAAGGAAGAGAAGCGCACCATCGCCGAAGACGGCAAATACACGCTGCAGAAGAAGCTGGAAGGCATGGGTGCCTCGTTCCAGCCGCATAATATCGAGGAGATCACCAACTTCTATAAGCTGCCCTCTTCGCTGGAGCTTTTTTACCAGATCGCCATCAAGGCCATCGACCTCAAGGAGCTCAAAGACTTCAAGCAGACGGGCGACCGCCTCGACGCGCCCAAGCCGGTGCGGATACAGGAACTGAAACCCGAGGTGCCGTATTCGCCCAAGAAAGACACGGAACTGATCATCTTCGGGGAGAGCTCCGACAAGATCGTGTACAACCTGGCCAACTGCTGCAAGCCCATCCCGGGCGACGATGTGTTCGGCTTCGTGACCACGGGCAAAGGCCTTACGATCCACCGCACCAATTGCCCCAATGCCGCCAAGCTGATGGCCAACTACGGGCACCGCATCGTAAAGACCCGCTGGGCCAAGAACAAGGAGATCGCCTTTCTTACCGGTCTGCGCATCGTAGGCCTCGACGATGTGGGTGTCGTGTCGAAGATCACCAACCTGATCTCGGGCGAGCTGCGGATCAATATCGCCGCCATCACCATCGAGGCGCGCGAAGGCATCTTTGAAGGGTCGATCAAGCTGTTCGTGCACGACAAGGATGAGCTGGATGCGCTGGTAGACAAGCTGAAGGCTCTGCAGGGAATTCAGTCGGTAGACCGGTTCGACACCGAAAATGTGTGATCAGCCGCTGAATTGCGGTGGACCGGCCGAAAATGGCCATTCCCGGGCTTAATTATCTTAACTTGTAGCCAATTTTTCCAAACTTGGCTGCTATGAAGATGACGCGCTTACTGCTTGTCCTGGTCACTCTTGTATTCACCGTACGCGCGTCCGCGCAGGTTCCGGGATTCAGCTTTACCTGTTCCCGCGATACCACAATCCAGGATTGTGGTGCCCAGGTCTGCTTCAACCTGAAGGCGCGGGTGCCGGATGTGCGCTCCACCTCGAGCTATACGGTCAACCCGGTATCCAGCACAGGCGGCTGTTTTGCCCCCGTGGTGGCGCCGAATGATCCGGCGGGGACGCCTACGAGCATCACCGTTGATGACCGGTACTCTTCAAAAATTAATCTTCCGTTCACTTTTACCTTTTACGGGATCAACTATAGCAGCTTGGTTGCCAGTGGCAACGGCTACCTCTCATTCGACCCCAACAACAACCTGGCGGGCACCTTCAGCCATTATGGCATTATCCAGTCGGGCACGGGCCTCGGCGCCAATACCGGCACCCCCCAGGATCTGCCCAGTTCGCGTTACGACCCTTCGGTCATCATGGGCGTTTACCACGACCTCGACCCGGGCGTTTCCGCGTCGCCTACGAAAAAGATCCAATACCAGGTGTACGGGGTGGCACCTTACCGCCGTTTTGTGCTGAGCTTTTATAAGATACCGCTTTACCAGACTACCGGCAGCACCTGCAACCAGAGCTTCGAAAACACGAGCCAGATCACGCTGTACGAATCCACCAATATTATCGAAGTGTCGGTATACAGTCAGCAGATCTGTACTGCCTGGAACCAGGGCCGCGCTATGATCGGCATCCAGGACCATAATGGCGGTGCCGGTATCATGCCCCCGGGACGCCGCGCTTCAGATGCACCGTGGGGTTCTGCCAACATGAACGAAACCTGGCGCTTTGTGCCGGCCTCCGGCAGCACCAGCCTGCTGAAGCGGGTGGAAGTGCTTAACTCGGCCAACGTCGTGCTGGCCACCGGAACGCGCGGAACGGCAGTAAACGGGGTGGTCCCGGTGACCTTCCCCAACCTGTGCGTTGGCGGCGGCATCACCCGCCTCGTTGTTCGCGCGGCCTACCAGAAGTACGGCGCGCCCACCCAGGAAATCTATACGTACGACACCGTTCGGGTCATTGCCGGCTTCAACGCTACAGCCACGCCTACTCATGCCACCTGCGCCACGCCCGGCTCCATCAAGGTAGACATACCGGCCGGCGAGGGCGTACCTCCCTTCAGCTACTCGATCAACAATGGCGCCTACGGGTCGTCGAATACGTTCACCGGCCTTAACCCCGGCACCTACTCCGTTATCGCCCGCGATGCCAACTGTGCCGACACCATGACGGTAACGGTCCTGCCCCCGGCCGGCCTTTCCGGGACAACTGCTACGGTGCCTTCCGGCTGCAATCCCTCCGGCAGTATTACCGTTACGCCCACCTCCGGTACGGCCCCCTATACCTACGCCCTCGATGGAAGCCCCACGTTCCAATCGTCTAATATTTTCACCGCGGTCGCGGCCGGGGCGCATACCGTAACCATCAAGGACGCGCAAGGCTGCACGGGTACCGTGAATGTAACCGTGGGCACACGCGCCGCGCTGGGAGGCTCCGGTACAGCCCAGCCTTCGGGCTGTACCCCTTCGGGATCTGTTACGATCACCCCCGCCGGTGGCACCGCTCCCTTCAGCTTCTCCATCAACGGAGGCAGCACCTGGCAGTCTGCCGGCCAGTTCAACCTGCTTGGGGCAGGTACTTATAATGTGCGGATCAAAGACTCCACCGGTTGCACCTTCGATGTAAACGGGGTCATAGTGCCGGGTACCACGCTGACTGCTTCAGCCGTCACCACCAATTCCAATTGCACGCCTTCGGGTACCATCACGGTAAGCGTGACGCCTCCCGGCCTCGGCACACCGCCTTATACCTACCAGCTGGGTACCACGGGCACTCCTCAAAACGGCAACACGTTCGGCCCGCTGGCCGCCGGCACCTATACCGTTATTGTTCGCGATGCCACCGGTTGCCAGGTGTCGGTAACGGCTACCATCGACAGCAATCCCCCCGTAACGCTGAACGCAATTTCAACGCCTTCCGGTTGCAACCCGCCCAGCGGCACCATTACCGCAACGGCAAACGGCGTGGCCCCGTATACGTTTAAGCTTGACGGTGTGCGCACCCAGGCTTCCGGCCTTTTCACCGGTGTTACGTCGGGGCAGCATACGGTTGAGGTGACCGACGCCGGTGGCTGTGTAGCTACTTTCGATATCGTTGTAGGCGCTACACCCGCCGTGGATGCATCCGCTACCAGCACGCCTTCGGGTTGTACGCCCGCCGACGGTTCCATCACGGTCTCTGCTACCGGTGGTACCGGCACATTTACGTACAAATTATTGCCGAATACGACTCAGCCCGGCAACACCTTCACCGGGCTTGCCGCCGGCAACTATACCGTAGTGGTAGAAGACGCCGTAGGCTGTACCGATACGGTGGCCGTCAGCGTTGGCGCCACGCCGCTGCCGGCCGGCACGGCCAGCACCACGCTGTCGGGCTGCACGCCCTCGGGTACCATCACCATCAATATGAACCAGGGCACCGGGCCCTATAGCTACCGACTCGGAACCGCGGGCACGCCGCAGGCCTCCAATACCTTTAATGGCCAGGCAGCGGGCACCTACACGATTACGGTCACCGACGCCAAAGGCTGTACGGTAGACATCCAGGCTACGGTGGGGCAGCACCCGGCGCTTACGGCCATCGGTAATACGACCCCTTCCGGCTGTACGCCTCCCAGCGGCTCCATTACCATCACGGTTCCCGCCGGCGCCGGCCTTGCTCCGTTTACATATGACCTGGACGCCCTCGGCCCGGTAGCCAGCAACTCCTTTACCGGTGTCACTGCCGGTGCCCACCAGGTAGTGGTGCGCGATGCCGCCGGCTGTTCTTTCCCCGTGGATGTGGTGGTAGGCGCCCCGGCGCCGCTTACCGCAGCGGCGGCAACGACCCCGTCGGGTTGTGCACCGTCGGGAACCATCACGGTTACCGTGACACCGGGCATTGGCCAGGCACCCTTCCAGTACCGCCTTGGCGGCGCCGGAACCCCGCAGGCCTCCAACGTCTTCAATAATATCGGTGCAGGCACCTATACGGTAACCGTGCTGGATGCCGCGGGGTGTACTGTGGATGTGACCGCCGTTGTGGATCCGGCCCAGCCGCTCCTGGCAACCGTGCGTACCCACAGCCCGAGCTGCGACGCAGCTGCCAACGGCTCGGCCGTGCTGCTGCCGCAAAACGGGATCGCGCCCTTCCAGTTTCGCATCAACGGCGGCGCCTGGCAGGCTTCCGACTCCTTCCCCAACCTGGCGGCAGGCATCTATAACCTGCAGTTCCAGGATGCATCGGGTTGCATCTCGCCGCAGTTTCCCGCAACGGTAGCCGCAGGCGCGCCGATTACGGCTGTGGCCACACAAAACAATGTGGCCTGTTTCGGGGGCAGCAACGGCAGCGCCACGCTGACGCTCTCGGGCAATGCTACGGCGCCTTTCCTGTTTTCGACCGACAACTTCAGCACCTCCCAGGCCGGTAATACAATTACCGGTCTCCCGGCAGGGGCGGCCACCATCTGGTTCCGCGACGCCCAGGGCTGCAGCAACAGTATCCAGGTGACGATTACGCAGCCCGCCGCTCTGTCGGCAGGCACCACGCAGCTGGTGCAGCCGAAATGCTTCGGCGCCGCCAACGGAACGGTGACCCTTTCTGCCAGCGGTGGTACTGCACCGTACCAGTACTCCTTCAACGGAAGCGCCTTCGGCCCGGCGGCCCAGTTTACTTCGGCGGCAGGCACTTTCAATGGCGCCATCCGCGATGCGAATAACTGTAGCGTCACGGTGAACGGAATTGTGCTTACGGAGCCCGCCCGTCTCGTGATCGATTCGGTGGTGAGTGAACCGGCAACCTGCGTTGCAGACGGCCGTCTCCGCGTGTTTGCCTCGGGCGGCACTACCCCCTTCCAGTACCAGCTCAACACGGGCAGCTACGGTGCCAGCAACAGCTTCACCACGGCGGCCGGCACTTATAGTGTTTCCGTACAGGATGCCAACAACTGCGCTGCTTCCCGCCCTGGTAACGTGGTAACTCAGATCAGCAACCTGCAGTATGTTTCACCCGGCCCCGACACGATCTGCCAGGGCAGCAAGACGACGCTGGCACCAGTGACCAATGCCACCGGTTTCGTTTGGACCGGCCCGGCCATCGTGCCCAACAACACGCAGCAGTCGTCGATCGACGTGCGTCCCGTCCGCGATACATTCTACATCCTCAACTACACCCTGGGCTCCTGCTCGGGCCGCGACTCGATCCCGGTAACCGTGCGACCGGCGCCGGTGCCCGATGCCGGTACTGCTACAGAGATCTGCTTCGGCCAGGACGGACAGCTGAACGCTGCCACGGGCTTCAGCGCCTACCACTGGGCGCCGAGCACCTACCTCACCGATGCCAACATCCGCAACCCCCGCGTCATCCGCCCCAACGCCAGCATCACCTACCAGCTGCATGTGGTGGATGCCAACGGCTGTGCCTCGCTGGTTCCGGATACGGTAACCCAGCTTGTAACACCCCCGATCATTGTGCGGTTCAGCCCGCCCGATACGGTGGCTTATATCGGCGATACGCTGCGCATTATTGCGAGCGCCGCCGCCAACCATTTCGAATGGTTTACAAGCATGGGCACCACACCGGTGAACATCGTCAACCCGAACGTGCCCAATGCCCTGCTGCTGGTAGAGAAAACCGAGACCTTCCGCATCCGTGCCTGGACCGACCAGGGCTGCTCGGGTGAAGGCTTTTTCTACCTCCGTGCTTACCGCGGGCCCGAGATCTATGTGCCGGATGCCTTTACGCCCAACCGCGACGGCAAGAACGACCTGCTGCGCCCGGTATGCGTTGGCCTGCAGACACTCAACTATTTCCGCGTATTCAACCGCTGGGGCCAGCTGATGTACGAATACAAAGGCGAGCGCCGCGGCCCCGAGGTGTACAACCTGAGGCAGTCGAATATCGGCTGGGATGGCCGGCAGAACGGCAAGGAGCTCGTTACGGGAACTTATGTGTGGGTTGCCGAAGGTGTGACCAAAGAAGGCAAGCGCGTTTCCCGCAAGGGCGTAGTGACCCTGATCCAATAAATTGTATGCACCGCATAAAAAGCAAACGCCTCCAACCGGGGGCGTTTTTTTATGAATCCGCTGTATGGATCCCGACCAGGACCAGTACGGTCGGGCTCTTCACTTTGATCCGGGAAACCCGAACCACAGAACCCTAAAACCTCAGAACCTTAGAACCTTTTTTCTTCCCTTACATTTGCCGCGAACCAAGTATACATTGTTATGGTAGACGTTATCCTGGGCTTGCAATGGGGCGACGAGGGCAAGGGAAAGATCGTGGATTATTTCGCGTCGCAATATGATATCGTTGCGCGTTTCCAGGGCGGACCCAACGCGGGACATACCCTCTACGTAGGTCCTTCGAAGCAAAAGATCGTATTGCACCAGATTCCTTCCGGCGTGTTTCACCAGGGCGCCATCAACCTGATTGGCAACGGTGTCGTACTCGACCCGGTAACCCTGTCGAAGGAGTGTGCAACGGTGTCGGGCTTCGGCGTCGACCTGCGCAAGAATCTTTTTATTTCCGAGCGCACGCACCTGATCCTGCCCACGCACCGGGCCCTCGACAAGGCCGCCGAGCTGCAGAAGGGCGAAGCCAAGATCGGCTCCACGCTGAAAGGTATCGGACCCGCCTATATGGACAAGACCGGCCGCAACGGCTTGCGTGTCGGCGACCTGCTGCATAAGAGCTTTACCACATCCTATATCAAGCTGCGGCTTAAGCACCAGAAGCTGCTCGATACCTATCATTTCAACGAAGACATTACGGCCTGGGAAGAAGAATTCTTCGAAGCCATCGAGCTCCTGCGCGGACTCAACATCGTCAACGGCGAATATTTCATCAACGAGCAGATGGCGCGCGGCAAAAAAGTGCTGGCAGAGGGCGCCCAGGGCTCGATGCTCGATATCGATTTCGGCACCTTCCCCTTCGTTACTTCCAGCAGCACCACCTCGGCCGGCGTTTGCTCGGGCCTTGGTGTGGCGCCGCAGCGCATCCGCGAGGTGATCGGTGTGTCGAAGGCCTACTGCACCCGCGTGGGCAGCGGACCGTTCCCCACCGAGCTGCACGACGAAACAGGAGAGGAGCTGCGCCGCATCGGATCCGAGTTTGGCGCCACCACCGGCCGCCCGCGCCGCTGCGGCTGGATGGACCTCGTGGCCCTGCGCTATGCCTGCATGATCAACGGCGTGACGCAGGTGGTGATGACGAAGGCCGACGTGCTCGATGCCTTCCCGACCCTGCAGGTATGCACCGCCTACAAGATCGACAATGCCGCTACCGACAAGGTGCCCTTCCAGATGACGCGCGTGCCCGTGGAGCCCGTCTACCAAAGCATCCGCGGCTGGAATACCGACAGCACCGCCTGTACCACCGCCGACAGCCTGCCCGAAGAAATGCGTTCGTATATCGGCTTTATCAATGAGCAGCTGGGCACGCCGGTAAAGTATGTATCCAACGGCCCGGGACGCGAGCAGATCGTGCACTTATAAGGACTGTCCGGCACACAAAAAAATTGACAAAATTTGGCGGATTAAAAACTTCGCCGAAAATTTACAGCGTTAATCTAACCAGACTATGACCGTAGTATTAGAGAAGGAAGCGACCCTATCCGGAACCGATTGGATCGAGCAGGTACTGGCCCAGGCCAAGCGCGCCGCCACGCCTAAGGACGAGGAAGAAGAGGAGGAGGAAGACCTCGACGAAGAGCTGGATGGCGAAGAAGACGACGAAGAGTGGGATCCGGACTTCGAAGAGTTTGACCTGCCCAAATCGAAGAAGGGCGGCGGCAAAAAAGAAGAGGAAAGCGAGGAGGAAGAAGACTTTAAGATCGAAGACGACGAGGAGTTCAAAGACCTCTTCAGCGGCGGCGGTGGCGGCGGCAACGACTTCGACGATGAGGACGATGACTTCTAACCCGCACGATTGATACACCGCACGTATGCACTGGCCGCCGGCGCGGCCATCAAGGATAAAATGTTGAACTGGCTCCGGCGGTTCAACATTTTTTGTTTTCTGGACAGCCACGGCTATCCCGGGCGCAGCTTCGACTGGCTGGCGGGCGCGGGCGCACGCCACCGCGTTGGTGCCGCCGATGGCCCGGCCGCCCTCGATGCGCTTGCAGCTTCGGAGCGCTGGGCCTTTGGCCATCTTGCCTTCGAGCTGCGCCATGCGGCCTATGGCCTTGCCGGCGGTCCGCAAGATCCCATCGGGTTTCCGCCCCTGCATTTCTTTATACCGGAAGTGGTGCTTTATGCCCGCGGCGATACCTTGCATATCGAGGCGGCAGACCCCGATACGGTATGGAAGGCCTTGCAGGAAACGCCGGTTCCCGCTGCTGGCCCGGGAGCTTCCATACAGATGGAGGCAACACTCAGCCGCGCCGCTTACCTCGACCGCATCGGCGCCCTCCTGCAGCACATCCGCCGCGGCGACTGCTACGAGATCAATTTCTGCCAGGAGTTTCATGCGCAGGCCCCTGGCCTCGACCCGCTGCCGGTATACCGGAAGCTGGCGGCACTTTCGCCCACTCCTTTTGGCGGCTACTACCGGCTTGATGACCGCTACCTGCTCTGCGCTTCGCCCGAGCGCTTTTTGCGCAAGCAGGGGAGCGAGCTTATTGCCCAGCCGATCAAAGGCACCGCCCGGCGCAACCCGGGCGATAAAGCGGCCGACGCTGCGCTACGCGAGGGGCTATACCTCAGCCCGAAAGAGCGGGCCGAAAATGTGATGGTGGTAGACCTCATGCGCAACGACCTGTCGCACGTGTGCCATGATGTAGTGGTGCCCGAGCTTTTCGGGCTCTACACCTTCCCGCAGGTACACCAGATGATCTCCACCGTAAGTGGCCGCCTGCATCCCGGCACCGGCTTCTCAGCCGTGCTTGATGCTACCTTCCCGATGGGCTCGATGACCGGGGCGCCAAAGCAGCGGGTGCTGGAGCTGATCCGCCGGTACGAACCGACCGCGCGGGGGCTTTTTTCCGGCTCGCTCGGTTATTTCCACGAGGGCGATTTTGATTTCAACGTGGTCATCCGCAGCCTGCTCTACAATGCCGATACGGGGGCACTTTCCTACCAGGTTGGCTCTGGCATAACGGCTTATTGCGAAGCGGCCGCTGAGTGGGAGGAATGCCGGCTTAAGGCCCTGGCGCTCGAGCGGGCCATGCAGGATATTGAATAACGAATTCCAGGCTTCAGCAACCCAAATGAAAAATGCCCCACGATCGTGGGGCATTTTTCGGGTTATCCGTGGTGGTATCAGGGTTGGTAGGTTAACGGGCCGATCCGAGCATCATTTTCACCGACTGCTCGAGGATGGCGTTGCGGCTTTCCGTGAAACGGCTCATTTTGTCGGCCGGCAGGCGCAGTTCGTAAGAACCGTTCTGCGAAAGCTGCTTGTCGAAGTTGGGATTGAGGCGGTTGAAATCACCCAGGTCCATTTCCAGGTTGCCGGCAATGGCGATAGCGGCAAACTTGCCCGATACGGTGGCATTCTGAACACCGGGGAGGACGGGAGCCGCATCGGTGGTAGCCGCGGTATAGGTGGCGCGCTCGTTCTGGGTCATCGTGGTCACACCACCGTCGCCTTCCATGATATAATGGGTGGCGATGAACTTCTTCACGTGGTTGCGGCTTTCCGCAGGCAGGTAATACTGGAGATCCCAGAAGTTACGGCTGCCGGCCTTGCTGATGGCTTTGTTTACGTTACCCGGACCGCCGTTGTAGGCAGCAACTACCAGTAGCCAGTCGTTAAACACGCTGTACAGGTCGTTGAGGTAGCGGGCGGCGGCATTAGTGCTCTTTTTGTAATCGCGGCGCTCGTCGTTTTTCTTCGATACGCGGAGACCAAGCTCGCGGGCGGTCTGGGGCATCAGCTGCCAGGGACCGGCCGCGCCTACCCAGGAGGTAGCGGAGGTCTTCAGGTCGGACTCAATTACAGAGAGGTACTTCAGCTCGGAGGGCAGGTTATGCGCGGCCAGCACGCTTTCGATCAGGTCGAAGTAAGGCTTGCCCCAGCTCTTCATATTGTTGAGGCGGGTAGCCTGGCTTTCCATATAGTCCTGAACGAAGGAAACGGCTTTGGGGTTGAGCTTTACATTGAAAATTCCGTTTTCGGAGCTCTGGCCCTCGAAGAGGTCTTTAAAGCCGGCTTTGGTGGCGCTTACCTTTACCGTGTCGGAAAGGTCTCGGTCCAGGCCGCTCGCACCTTTCCCGATTCCCGCGAAGGAGTAGAGGAAGGCAATAAGAGGCAGGGTGGTCAACAATAACAGCTTTTTCATCGCACGTGTTTTAGGATTAATCAAATCGCACAAAGGCCTGGAAACGCTCCTTTATTGTTAGCTCTGGTAAGGGTTGACCCGTAGGTCAAATGCGAAGCAAATATACCACCCTCTGGCGAGGAAACACCCCAAAAACTGTTAGAATTGCGTTAAGGGAAACAAAAAGCCGGCGTGCCAAAAAGGCGCCACCGGCTTGTATAAAATGTTAAAAGAGAGCGGCTTAGGCCTGGCCCGATGTATTCGATGCGGGCGTGTTTGCAGCGGAAGCGGCAGTGCGGTCCTTCTCGGAAATTCCTTCTTCGATCTCCCGGCGCACATTGCTTTTTGCGTCGTTGAACTCGCGAACGCCCCGTCCGAGGCCGCGCATCAGTTCAGGAATTTTCTTGCCGCCGAACAGCAGCAGCACGATAATCAGGATCACAATGATCTCATTAAAGCCCAGGGGTCCCATATGATGGATTTATTAGTGGAAAAATCAGACTTCAAAATTAGGACAAATCAGCACCCAATCTCCGTTTCGGCCGGCTATTCGGGCAAAAGTCCCGGTCAAACCATAAAAAAAGCGGAAGAACGAGTCTTCCGCTTATAGTTACGTTGAAAAAGCTTAGGCAGATTGGGGTTGAACCACGGCGCGCTTCTTTTCCTGGATACGGGCGCTCTTACCGCTACGCTCACGCTGGTAGAACAGCTTGGCGCGACGAACACGGCCGGCCTTGTTCAGCACGATCGAGTCGATGTTGGGAGAGTTGACCGGGAAAAGACGCTCCACGCCTACGCCGTCAGAGATCTTGCGCACGGTGAACGAAGCGGTGGCACCCGTGCCCTGACGCTTGATCACATCACCCTTGAAGGACTGGATACGCTCCTTGTTACCTTCAATGATCTTGTAGTTAACGGTAATATTGTCACCCGCTTTGAACTTCGGGAATTCTTTCGTAGCCGTGAGCTGCTCGTGTACAAAGGCAATAGCGGCGGAGTTCATAACTTGAAATTTAAGGAGTGCAAAGGTAAGGGGAAAAATCTAAATATGTGTTGATTGGCGGGGATTTTTTGGATTTATGTCTGATGTCCGATGTCCGAGGTCTGATTTAGACATTGGTCTCTGTAAGATCTGACATCGGACATCTGAGATCCGAGATCGAAAAAGCCCCCGCGAACGGAGGCTTTAAGCTATTGTATGCCAGCTGATTAGCGGGCAACATTTACCGCGCGCTTCTCGCGGATCACCGTTACCTTGATCTGGCCCGGGTAGGTCATTTCGTTCTGGATCTTCTGGGCGATCTCGAAGGAAAGCTTTTCGCTTTCGTTGTCGGTCACCTTGTCGGCTTCCACGATCACGCGGAGCTCGCGGCCGGCCTGGATGGCATAAGCCTTCTCCACACCATTATAATTCTGGGCGAGATTTTCGAGCTCCTTGATCCGCTGCAGGTACTGCTGCATGATCTCGCGGCGGGCGCCGGGGCGGGCGCCGGAGATGGCGTCGCAGGCCTGAACGATGGGGGAGATCACGTACTGCATCTCCATTTCGTCGTGGTGGGCGCCGATGGCGTTCACGATGGCGGGGTTCTCACCATACTTCTCGGCCAGCTTGGCACCAAGGAGGGCGTGGCTCAGCTCGCTTTCCTCGTCGGGCACCTTGCCGATATCGTGCAGGAGGCCGGCGCGCTTGGCCAGCTTGGGATTGAGACCGAGTTCGGCGGCCATGATACCGCAAAGGTTGGCCACCTCGCGGCTATGCATCAGCAGGTTCTGGCCATAGGAGGAGCGGAAGCGCATCTTACCCACCATCCGCACCAGCTCCTTGTGGAGGCCGTGGATGCCGAGCTCGATCACGGTACGCTCACCGATCTCCATCACCTGCTCTTCGAGCTGGCGTTTGGTCTTTTCCACCACTTCCTCGATGCGGGCGGGGTGAATGCGGCCGTCGGTAACAAGGCGCTGCAGCGACAGGCGCGCGATCTCGCGGCGCAGCGGGTCGAAGCAGGAAAGGATGATGGCTTCCGGGGTGTCGTCCACGATGAGGTCGACGCCGGTGGCGGCTTCGATGGCGCGGATGTTCCGGCCTTCGCGGCCGATGATCTGGCCCTTGATCTCGTCGGTTTCGAGGCTGAATACGGTAATGGCGTTTTCGATGGCCTGCTCGGCGGCGGTACGCTGGATCGTCTGGATGATGATCTTGCGGGCTTCCTTATTCGCTTTTTGCTTTGCTTCGTCGATGATCTCCTGCTGGAGGCCGAGGGCCTGGGAGTGCGCCTCGTTCTTGAGGGTCTCGATGAGCTGGGCCTTCGCCTCTTCGGCAGTCAGGTTGGCCAGCTTTTCCAGGCGGCGGGTGTGCTCTTCCTGGTGCTTGTCGAACTCGGCCTGCTTGTTGGCCACCACCTCAAGCTGGCGGTTGAGGTTCTGCTTGATGGTGTCGTTTTCCTTGATCTGGCGCTCCAGCTGCTCGGTCTTCTGGCCCAGCTGCTGCTCTTTTTGCTTGATGCGCGATTCGGCGTCAACGAGTTTGCGGTTACGCTCGTTCACTTCCTTGTCGTGCTCCGAGCGGAGCTGCACGAAGCGCTCCTTGGCGGCTACTTCCTTTTCTTTCCGGATCGTTTCGGCCCGGAGTTCGGCTTCCTTGATGAGGCTCTGGGCATGGAGGTCGGCCTCCTGGATTTTCTTGCTCGTGTCTTTCGCAAAAATGATCTTGCCCACCACGACGCCCACAACGAGGGCGACGACGGCTGCGATGATTATGCTGAGGTCCATGGTTTTTTGTTTAGATGTAGGTGTATGTGAATGATCCCCGGCGACGGGGAGGGGGACGAAGATACGGACAGCGGTGCAATTGTAAATCAGGTCGGTGCGCACGCGCAACTGCCGCTGAAATCCGTAACTTCCGGCTGGAACAACTGCCGTTTATCCTACTTTTTTAATAGACTTTGATGTTCCCCCCTAAACTTTGCACCATGAAACCGATGAAATACTTTTTCCTGGCGCTGCTGCCGCTGTCGGCCGCCGCGCAGCCCGGAGCGCTCAAGCTCAAGGGCAGCATCGTCAACACCCCGCCGGTGAAAAAGGTGGTGGTGGCTTTCCGCACGGGCACCGAAACGGTGCGCGACACCATCCTGGTAGATAATGGCTCCTACAAGTATAAGCGCTCCCTGGCCGAGCCGGTGATGGCCAACGTATCGTACCTCTCCGACAGCCTGCTGGTGCGCCGCGGCCGCGGCGGGATGAAGGTCTATGGCTTCCCGGTATTCCTCCAGCCCGGGGCCGACATCAGCATCACCACGCGCGACTCGGTGCAGAACAACCTCATCAAAGGCTCAAAGGGGCAGGACGAATACGTGAAGCTCCAGGCGGCTATGAAACCTTACGAGCAGCAGCAGGAAGCGTTTTATGAGCAGTACAGCGAGGCGATGAAAGCGAATAACAAGGAAGCCGCTGCCCGTTTTGAAAAGAGTGCCGACTCGGTTGATGAAGTGATGCGTACCGAGGTGTACGGCAAGTTTCTCGCCCGGAACCCGCGCTCGCCGCTGGCGCTCTATGCCCTGCGCGAATATGCCGGCTATTACATGGATCCCGCGCGCGTGGGCCCGGTGTATGAAAGCCTGCCTGTAGCAACAAAAGCACTTCCCTCGGGCATGGCCTTCGCCACGGAGCTGGAGACGGCCCGCAAGTCGGCTATCGGCAGCATGGCCATGGACTTTACCCAGAACGACACCCTCGACCATCCCGTGGCCCTCTCGTCCTTCCGCGGCAAGTACGTGCTGGTCGACTTCTGGGCTTCCTGGTGCGGCCCCTGCCGCCGCGAGAATCCCAACGTGGTAAAGGCCTTCAATACCTATAAAGACAAGAACTTCACCATCCTCGGCGTGTCGCTCGACCGCCCGGGCCAGAAGGAATCCTGGCTGAAGGCCATCAACAAGGACGGGCTCACCTGGACGCATGTGAGCGACCTGAAATGGTGGGACAATGCGGCCGCCAAGCAATATGGCATCCGCGCCATCCCGGCCAACATGCTCATCGACCCCCAGGGCCGTATCATCGCCAAAAACCTGAGCGGCGAAGAGCTGCAGCAGAAGCTGGCGGAAGTGCTCCGTTAACCGCTGCCCCGAATAAGTTAAAAGCCGGTCGTCCAGACGACCGGCTTTTTTGTGCATCGAAAGATTAATTTGGCAGAACCTAAACGCGGCCGATGAAATGCTCCCGTCTGTCCCCTGCATCGCCGGATTCAGTTAACCGGGTAACTGCCGGGTTGAACCGTCTCTGGTTGCTTGCTCTGCTCCTGTTTCCCTTTGTTGCCGGCGCCCAGCGCGGCAGTGCGCATATCGAAGGCACCCTCGTCAACCTGCCCCGGGTGCGGTATGTAAGCCTGCGGACCATCAACGGGAGTTTTGTTCTGGTAAAGCCGGTGGAGGTACGCGATGGCCATTACTCGCTCCGCTATTCACTGACGCAGCCCCTGCTGGTGCTGCTCACCTTTACGGGCGACGAGCCCCTGCTGCGGCAAAACGGCGTCGGTGACCGTGTGTACAATGTGCCCGTTTTTCTTCAGCCCGGGACGATTGAGATCGAGTCGCGAGATACGCTGCCCCGTACGGTAATCCGCGGCTCCCGCGCCCATACCGACTACCTGCAGATCCGCGACGCCGGTGACGCTTATGAGGCCGCGCTCCGAAAGGTGCGCGAGTATTCGGCCGACCCGGCACGCCGCAACGATCGGCTGGTGCAGCGCCGCGCTGCCCGCCTCATCGACAGCCTCGGGCTGCAGTACCGCGACGAGGTGCTCGGCCGCTTTCTGCAGCGACATATCGATTCGCCCATCGCGCCCTGGGTGCTGACCCAATTCTGGAACAGCGAGGGCGACCCCGAAAAAGTGCTGGGCTTCCTGCTGAACCTCCCGCGAAGTGTACGCAACCGGTATCCTCTTGCCGATATGGAAGAGTATGCGCGGCACCTGGCCCGGATGCGTATTGGCGACGAGCTGCCCGACTTCAGCATGCGCGACACCGCCGGGCGGGAAGTGTCGCTTTCCTCGTTTCGTGGCAAATGGGTGCTCCTTGATTTCTGGGGTTCCTGGTGCCTGCCCTGTCGTCTCGAAAGCGGCAACCTCGTGAAAGCCTTCTCCCGCTTCAAGGAACGCAACTTCACCATTCTCAGCGTCGCCATCGAGCCGCAGAAGAGCTACCGCAAATACTGGATGGAGGCCATCCGCGACGATTCGCTCACCTGGACCCACGTGGCTGATTTCAAGTTCTGGGACAGCAAAGTGCTGAAGCGTTTCGGCGTGCAGGCGATCCCCTTCAACCTGCTCATCGACCCGCAGGGACGGGTGGTGGCGCGCTACCTGCGCGGCGAGCGCCTCTTTGCGCGGCTGGATCAATACCTCGAATGAATATCGAATAACGAATATCGAATAACGAATTACGAATAACGCATAACGGAGGCAGCATGCCCGGCAGTCCATACCCCGTGTTCAACGGGCAACACTCCGTGTTTGGAGCTGCTCCCTTGAAAATTGAATTTGGCACATTGCATATTGCATGAGCAAAGCCCCGACCAGACGTCGGGGCTTTGCCATTTCGATATTCGATATTCGATATTCGCTATTCTGTATTCGTTATTCGTTATTCCCTAGGGCGCCGTCAACGATCTTTTCCAGCGCCGCCAGCTTTTCCTGCAGGGCTTTTTGCTCCATTTCGTTGCTGGCCGAGCCGGTTTGCTGGGTGGCAAACCAGATGAGCACCATGGCCACATAATCCTGCATGTCTTTGCCGGCAAAAGCCGTTTTGAATTCAACGAGCTTGTCGTTGATGGTTTTGGCGGTATGGCGTACCACCGCTTCGTCCTTGGGCTGGATCTTGATGCGGTAGGTGTGGTCGCCGATGACGAGGTTGATGGGGATAAGTTCCATGTGTGATTATTGGCTGAGGTACGCAATGCACTTGTCAATCTCGCGAATGAACTTGTTCACCTGCTTTTCGAACTCCTTTTTCTCCCGGTCGTTCATGCTGCCGGCGGCGAGCTTCATGAGGCTGACGGCCTGCTGCAGCTCCTGCACCTGGGTGGCGAGGGCTGCCCGCTCTTCGCGGGCCTGGGCAAGCTGCTGCTGCAGGGCGCTGTTCTCCTTGCGGAGCACTCCCTGCTGCCGCGCCAGCTGCTGCAGCTTCTCCTGCAGCCTTCCCATCTGTTCGTCGGTGCCCGCCATTATTTCCGGATTTCAGCGCCCAGCTCTTTTTCCAGCGTACCCATGATCTTTTGCATCCAGCTGTCGATCTCCTTGTCGGTAAGCGTTTTCTCTTCGTCGAGGAAGGTGAAGTTGACGGCGAGCGATTTCTTGCCCGCGCCGAGCTTTTCACTTTCAAACACGTCGAAGAGACGCATGCCACGAAGACCTTTGAGGCGCAGCCTTTCCACCTGCTGCTCAATGCTGGCAAAAGGCGTAGCTGTAGGCACCACCAGCGCCAGGTCGCGCTCCACCACCGGGAAGCGGGGCACCTCGCGGTACTGTATTTTTACGGGAAGCGCCACGCTGAGCACGGCATCCCAATCCAGGTCGGCTACAAACACCGGTGCCTTCAGGTCAAAGCGCTTCGCATCCGCAGTGGTGACGCGGCCGATATGGCCCAGCACCGTTTTGTTGGCGCGCAGGGTAATGACATCGGTCATGCCCGCCACCGCCTCGTCCACGCTCAGCTCGGCGCGCACGCCGGCGAGGCGGAGCAGGGCCTGCACCGTTCCTTTCAGGAAATAGATGTCGGCCGGTACGGCCTTGCCCTTCCAGCTCTGCGGACCCAGGTTACCGGTAACATAAAGGCACAGGTGGTTGCGCTCGGCATACTGGCCCGGGCCGGAGGTGCTGTAGGTCTTGCCGTATTCAAAGAAGCGCAGGTCGCTTTGCTTGCGGTTGCTGTTGAAGGCGATCACCTCCAGCGCCGTCGGCAGCATCGAGGGGCGCATGATATCGAGCTCCGAGCTCAGGTTATTGAGCAGGCGCACCGCCGTGGCCAGCTGCTCCTCGCTGAAGTAGGCCGAGTTGGTGATCGAGTTGGTGAGGATTTCGGTGAAGCCGGCGCCCACCAGCGCATCCGCCAGCTTTGTCTTGAAGCTTTCAGCGCGGTAATTCTCTTCAACCGAAGGCGTGATGGTAATGGCTGTGGGAATTGCGATATTGTCGAGCCCGTCGATGCGCAGGATCTCCTCCACCACGTCGGCGGGAAGGCTCACGTCGCGCTTGTGATACGGCACCTCCACCGACAGGGCGTCCATGCTGTCTTTGATGATGCGGAAGCCGAGGCTTTCGAGGATGCCCTTGACGGTCTCGGGATGATAGTTTTTGCCGCTCAGCTTTTTCAGGTACTGGTTCTTCAGGATCACTTCCTTCTTCGGCTCCGGCTTCGGGTACACGTCGATAATGTCGGAGGCGATGCTGCCTCCGGCAAGCTCCTGCACAAGGGCAGCGGCGCGCTTCAGCACGTTGACCGTATTGGAGATGTCGACGCCTTTTTCAAAGCGGGTGGCCGCATCGGTGCGGAGGCCGTGGCGGAACGAAGTTTTGCGGATGGTGCCGGGGTCGAAGAAGGCGCTTTCGAGGAACACGTTTTTCGTGCCGTCGGTAACGCCGCTCTCGATGCCTCCGAATACGCCGGCGATGCACATCCCGCCTTCGGCATTGCAGATCATCAGGTCTTCGGCGCTCAGCTTGCGCTCTTTTTCATCCAGCGTTTTGAAGAGCGTTCCCTCGGGCTCGTTCTTTATGATCACCTGGCGGCCCTTGATGGCGTCGTAGTCGAAGGCATGCAGGGGCTGGCCGGTTTCGTGCTGGATATAGTTGGTGATGTCGACAATATTATTGATGGGCCGCAGGCCGATGGCTTTGAGACGGTCCTGCATCCACTTCGGTGAAGGCTTCACGCTGATGCCGGCGATGGACACGCCGCTGTAGCGCGGGCAGGCGGCCGTATTCTCGATAGTGACCGTGACGGGCAGGCTGTTGTTCTCGGCCTTGATATTGGCCGAGGGCAGCACCGGCTTCAGGTCTTTCTTGTCGTGATGCGACAGGTAGGCACATACGTCGCGGGCCACGCCCCAGTGGCTCATGGCGTCGGCGCGGTTGGGTGTGAGGCCGATCTCGTAAATGATATCGGTATATGGCTTGAAATATTCAGCTGCGGGCGAGCCGATGGGCGCGTCGGCGGGAAGCACCATGATGCCGGCATGCGAGTCGCCGAGGCCGATCTCGTCTTCGGCGCAGATCATACCGTGGCTTTCCTCGCCGCGGATTTTGGCCACCTTCATCGTCAGGGGCTCACCGCTCGCCGGGTAGATGGTGGTGCCGACGGTGGCAACCACCACACGCTGGCCCGGGGCCACGTTGGGCGCGCCGCAAACGATCTTCAGCGGCTCCGGACCGCCGACAGTAACGCGGGTAAGCCGCAGCTTGTCGGCATTGGGGTGCTGCGCCGTTTCGATCACCTCGCCGATGACGAGGCCGGCGAGCCCGCCCTTCACTTCTTCAAAACGCTCCATCGATTCCACTTCGAGGCCGATGGCCGTGAGGATGCGCGAGAGGCGTTCGGGTTCCACTTTAACGGGAAGGTATTCGGAGAGCCAGTTGTAGGAGATGGTCATAATCAATAATGTAGCGGCGGCAAAGATAAGGAAGCGGGGGCGGCGACCCGGTGGGCACGGGGCGAATAATGCGTCGGGCGCCCGGGGATCGTACCGGGATTTTTTTTGATAATATCAAAAAACAGTATATTGTAGGAGTCGATTGCACCCACCTACGTCTCCCAAAAGTCTGCTTTATGAAATATTCCCCGATACAGAACTTTATCGATGGCGGCTTTGTACCCGCTACTTCCGGAAGAAGCATGACCGTCGTGTCGCCCCTCGACGGCAGCCTCCTGTCTACAGTGCCGCTATCTGATGCCGATGCGCTGGAAAGCGCTGTCGCTGCCGCCAGAAAAGCGTTCCCTGCCTGGTCACGCACGCCCATCAAAGAACGGGTCCAGGTGTTCTTCCGCTACAAGACCCTGCTGGAAAAACACCTCGACGAGTTGTCGACCCTGGTGATGGAAGAGAACGGCAAGACCTACGATGAGGCAAAGGCCGAGATGGAGAAGTGCATTGAGCTGACCGAGTTCGCCACCTCGCTGCCGCAGCTGGTGACCGGTGAGGTGCTCGAAGTAAGCCGCGGTGTGGAATGCCGTACCGAGCACGTGCCGCTGGGCGTGGTGGCCTCCATCGTGCCCTTCAACTTCCCGAGCATGGTGCCGCACTGGAGCATTCCCAACGCCCTTGCGCTCGGCAACTGCATGATCCTGAAGCCGAGTGAAAAAGTGCCGCTTTCTTCGGGGCGCATCGCGGAGCTGCTGAAAGAAGCCGGGCTCCCCGATGGCGTATTTAATGTGGTGCATGGCGATACTTCTATAGTAGAGGCCATTTGCGATCACCCGCATATAGAAGCCGTATCCTTCGTGGGCTCTACCCGCGTGGCCCGCATCGTATACCAGCGCGCTACCGCGAACTACAAGCGCTGCCTCGCACTTGGCGGCGCCAAGAACCACCTGATGGTGATGCCCGACGCCCTTCCCGACATGACTGCGCAGAATGTGGCCGCCTCCATGAGTGGCTGCGCCGGGCAGCGCTGCATGGCCGCGTCGGCCATGGTGGCCGTTGGCGAGGTGGATCATATCGTGCAGCGCATCGTGGAAGAGGCGAAGAAGATCGTGCCCGGGCAAAATCTCGGCGCAGTGATCAACAAAGAAAGCAAGGAACGCATCGAGCGCTATATCACCGAAGCCGAGGCCCAGGGCGCCAAAGTGCTGCTCGACGGCCGCAACGCCGTGGTTGCCGGCAAGGAAGAAGGTACCTATGTCGGGCCTACCGTCATCGACGGGGTGCGCCCCGATATGGCCGTGGCCACGGAGGAGATCTTCGGACCCGTCATCTCCATCATGCGTACAAAAACCGTAGACGAAGCACTCAAGATCGAGAATGCCAATCCTTATGGCAATGCGGCTTCCGTATTCACGCAAAACGGCGGCGTAGCCCGCTACGTAATGGAGCGCGCTTCGGCCGGGATGGTCGGCGTGAACGTGGGTGTACCCGTGCCACGTGAGCCTTTCTCTTTCGGCGGCTGGAACGAATCGAAGTTCGGCGTCGGCGACATCACCGGCAAGAGCTCGATCGCCTTCTGGACAAAGCTCAAAAAGACTACCATCAAGTGGAACCCCGAGGCGGGTGTGAACTGGATGTCGTAGGAGAAAGAACGCAGATCTTTTATGATCTGTTATGATTTGCGCAGATACCGTTACCAGCATCAGCATAGGTCATAACCAATCTGCGTATCCCGCTTGCGGATCAGCGTTCCTTCTCTCTTTTCTCTTCAACATAAAAACGAAACGGATGGATACTACACTCTCCTCCCGCACCGAAACCGAATCGATCGTGCAGGACAACCTCGACTACACCCTTTTTTCGTGGAGCAAGCAGAAGGGCATCAGCCCCATCGCGGTTAAATATGCCGAAGGCGTATACCTGTATGACTACGAGGACAAGCGCTACCTCGATTTTTCGTCGGGCCTGATGAATGTCAATATCGGCCATGGCAACCAGCGGATCACGCAGGCCGTGGTGAAGCAAATGCAGGAGGTGGCCTACGTGACGCCGAGCTGCGCTACCAGGGCGAGGGGAGAGCTGGGCAAGAAGCTCGCAGAGATCTGCCCGGGTGATCTCAACAAAGCGTTCTTCACGCTCTGCGGCGCTACCTCCATCGACAACGCCCTGAAGCTCGCCCGTATTTATACGGGGCGGCACAAGATTCTATCCCGCTACCAGTCGTACCACGGCGCATCTTATGGTGCGCTTTCGGCCGGCGGCGACCCGCGCAAGCTGCCCGCCGACGCGCAGCAGGCACCCAACTTCGTGCACGTTGACCTGCCCTATGCCTATCGCTGGGAATATGGTGAGGAAAACCTTTTGAAAGAATGCCTGCAGCGATTCGAGCGCACCATCGCCTTTGAAGGGCCGGGAAATATCGCGGCCATCCTGCTTGAAGGCGCATCCGGCTCGTCGGGCTGCTTCACGTACCCGAAAGGATTTCTCAAAGGCATCCGCTCACTTTGCGACAAGCACGGCATCCTCCTGATCATCGACGAGGTGATGAGCGGTTTTGGCCGTACCGGGAAGTGGTTTGGCTTTATGCACGAAGACATAGTGCCCGATATGGTGGCGATGGCGAAGGGTCTTACCTGCGGCTACCTGCCCTTTGGTTGCCTTATGGTCACCGACCGCATTGCCGCGAAGTTTGATGAGGCCATGCTGCCGCTTGGTCTTACCTATTCGGCGCACCCGGTTTGCTGCGCCGCCGCGCTGGAGACGCTGCAGGTTTATGAAGACGAAGGCCTCATCGAAAACACGGTGGCCATGGAAGCTTACCTGAATAGCCGGATCGAAGAGCTGCGGGCGAAGCATCCCAGCATCGGCGACTGGCGCAACCAGGGATTGCTTGGCTGCCTCGAGATCGTGAAAGACCGTGGCACACGCGAGCCGATGGCGCCCTTCAATGCAAAGCCGGAGGAGATGACCGTGATGAACAAAGTAGCGGCGAAGATCAAGGAGCTGGGCATGTACACCTTCGTGCGCTGGAATTACGTCTTCATCGCACCGCCGCTCTGTGTCACCAAAGAGCAGATCGATGAAGGCCTGGCCATCATCAGCGAAGCGCTGCAGATCGCAGACAGTAATGTGCTGATGGGGTAATAGGGCAATGGGGGTAATAAGCCACAAGAAGGATTACTGGGATGCTGGCTTTGCAAGGCTGCTTCTTCATTACCCCATTAGCCCATTAGCCCATTACCCGATTCTTCCATTCGATTGAACCCAAGACTATCCAATGGCAAACGATCACATCAAGCATTCGGAACTGTACAACGAGGACCTGGCGCCGATTCCGCAGGAGAAGCGCACCTGGGGCACCGGCAACTACGCCGCCCTGTGGATATCGATGAGCCTGTGTATTCCTACGTACACGATGGCGTCTTCGATGATCGATCACGGAATGAGCTGGTGGCAGGCGATCCTGACGATCTTCATCGGTAATGCCATTGTTCTGGTGCCGATGCTGCTCAACGGTCATGCAGGGGCGAAGTACGGTATTCCCTTCCCGGTGCTGGCGCGGGCTTCCTTTGGCACGCGCGGCGCCAATATTCCCGCCATGCTCCGTGCAGTGGTGGCCTGTGGCTGGTTCGGCATCCAGACCTGGATCGGCGGCGAGTCCATTTACCACGGCATCCGCGCCTGGAAGCCGGAGCTCGCCGAGATCAATATGCAGGGACTTTTCCCCCAGCCATTGCCACTTGCCTGCTTCGCCGCTTTCTGGCTGCTTAATATGCTGGTGGTATACAAAGGCGTCGAATCGATCCGCAAGCTCCTCGTCTTTAAAGCCATCTTCCTGCCCGTAGCGGCGCTGGCGCTTTTTGCCTGGGCCATCCTGGCCGCGAAGGGGCTCGGACCCATGCTGGAGAAACCTTCTTCTTTCAGCGACAGCGCCGCCTTTTTCAGATTTTTCTTCCCGGCGCTAACCGCTGTGATCGGCTTCTGGGCTACGCTTTCGCTTAATATTCCCGACTTTACCCGCTACGCGAAAAGCCAGAAGGCGCAGATCCGCGGACAAGCGATCGGGTTGCCGCCATCGATGACGCTGTTTGCGTTTGTAGGAGTGATGGTTACCTCGGCTACCGCCATCCTTTATGGAAAGCCGGAATGGGACCCGGTGAAGCTTGCCGGACATTTTGAAAACAGGCTGGTGGTGAGCTTCGCGATGCTCGGCATCATCATCTCCACACTGGCCACCAATATCGCGGCCAATATCGTGAGCCCGGCCAACGATTTCGCCAACCTGGCCCCGAAGAAAATCTCCTTCCGAACCGGCGGTTTCATCACGGGGCTCATCGGGCTGTTCATCTTCCCGTGGAAGCTCGTGGCCGACCCGAGCGGCTACATTTTTACCTGGCTGATCGGCTACTCGGGATTGCTTGGACCTGTAGGCGGCATCATGATCGCCGACTACTATTTCGTACGCCGCCAAAAGCTCGCGGTGGCCGAGCTCTACGATCATAAAGGACGCTATGGCTATCACCGCGGCTTCAACGAAAAAGCCCTGGTGGCGCTCGTTTGCGGCATTCTTCCCAATATTCCCGGCTTCCTTGTTACCATCGGGGCCGTGCCCCCGGAGCGCGTTACGCCCTGGGTGGCCGGCTTGTACAACTACGCCTGGTTCGTCGGCTTTGTCCTGTCCGGCGCGCTATACCTGTTGCTGATGCGGCGCAGCCATGTGCCGACGCGCGATCCTGAACCCATTATTACCGAAGACCCTAACGCTTATGTCCCTACTCATTAAGAACGGAAGAATCATCACGGCCTCCGATGATATGGTGGCCGATATCCGCGTCGACGGCGAAACCATTACGGCCATCGGGCGCAACCTGCCGACTGATGGTGCCCGCGTGATCGACGCCGAAGGCCTGCTTGTATTCCCTGGTGGCATCGATCCGCATGTGCATCTCGACATGCCTTTCATGGGCACGTTCTCCAGCGATTCCTACGAAACCGGCACGCGTGCGGCCCTGCATGGCGGCACCACTACGGTCATTGATTTCATTCTGCAAAAGCAGGGCAGCTCCCTGAAAAGCGCCCTGGAAGAGTGGCAGTCGCGCGCCACCGGCACCGCGGTGGGCGATTACAGCTTTCATATGGCAGTGACCGATTTCAATGAAGAGACAAAAAAAGAAATCAGCCACTTTGTGGAAAATGAAGGTATCACCTCGTTCAAAACCTTCATGGCCTACAAGGGCGCCCTCATGATCGACGACCGGCAGATGGTGGGCCTCATGGAGGAAGTAAAGCGCTGCGGCGGCCTCGTGACCGTGCATGCCACCAACGGCGATATGATCGACTACCTCGTGGCAAAGCACCGCGCCGAGGGAAAGCTGGCGCCATTGTACCACTACCTGTCGCAGCCCGAGGTGACCGAAGCCGAAGCCTCCGAGCGATTTGCTTCCATGAGCCGTTATACCGGTTGCCCCGGCTATATCGTTCACCTTACCTGCGAAGGTGCGCTCAACGCGATCCGCGAAGCAGCCAAGTGCAACCAGCATGTGTTTGTGGAAACCTGCATCCAATACCTGCTGCTCGATGCTTCCTTGTATGAAAAGGACTTCGAGGGCGCCAAGTGGGTGATGAGCCCGCCGCTGCGCGAAAAGAAAGACCAGGAAACACTCTGGGCCGGCATCAACCAGGGCCTTGTGAATGTGGTGGCCACAGATCATTGTCCGTTTAAGTGGGAGCAGAAGCTGATGGGCAAGGAGGATTTTTCCAAGATCCCCAACGGCCACCCGGCCATCGAGCACCGCTTCGAGTTGCTTTTCAGCGAAGGTGTGCAGCAGGGAAGGATCACCCTCAACAAATTCGTGGAGGTGGCCAGCACCAACGCGGCGAAGATCTTCGGCATGTTCCCCCGCAAGGGCACCATCGGCATCGGCTCCGACGCCGACATTGTGCTGCTTGATCCTGATGAAGAGCACACGATCTCCGCCGACCGGCACAACATGAATGTCGACTACTCCGCCTACGAAGGCTGGAAACTGAAAGGGAAGGTGAAGACCGTAATTCTACGGGGGCAGGTGGCCGTGGACAACGGCACCTGCAGCGTACAAAAGGGTTATGGCCAGTTTATCAAACGCAACAAAGTCACCGATCATATCTAGCAACCAGAACTACTAAAACCTCTAAAACCTTTAGAACCTACAAGAACCTTTTAAAACCTGACTATGCCCAGAATTATCAAATCCGGCCTCATCCAGATGAGCCTGCCGAAGACCGAAGGAGAGGGGACGATCCCCGAGATCATGGAAGCGATGGTGCAGAAGCACATCCCCCTTATTGAAAAAGCCGGCGAGCAGGGTGTTCAGATCCTGTGCATGCAGGAGATCTTTAATACGCCCTATTTCTGTCCGGGGCAGAACAAAGACTGGTATGCTTCCGCCGAGCCCGTGCCCGGCCCTACCGTATGGCGCATGGCCGAGTACGCAAAAAAGTACCAGATGGTGATGATCGTACCGATCTATGAGCGCGAGCAGGCCGGCGTGCTGTACAACACCGCCGCCGTGATCGACGCCGACGGCACCTACCTGGGCAAGTACCGTAAGAACCACATTCCGCACACCTCCGGTTTCTGGGAGAAATTCTTCTTCAAGCCCGGCAACCTCGGCTACCCGGTGTTCCAGACGCGTTATGCCAAGGTGGGCGTGTATATCTGTTACGACCGGCACTTCCCCGACGGCGCGCGGGTGCTGGGGCTTAATGGCGCCGAGATCGTGTATAATCCTTCCGCAACGGTAGCGGGTCTTTCGCAATACCTCTGGAAGCTGGAACAGCCGGCGCATGCCGCCGCCAACGGCTATTTCATGGGCTGCATCAACCGCGTGGGCACCGAAGCGCCCTGGAACCTCGGTAAGTTCTACGGCTCCTCCTATTTCGTGGATCCGCGCGGGCAGATTTTCGCGCAGGCATCGGAAGACCAGGACGAGTTGCTGGTAGCTGAATTCGACCTCGACATGATCGAGGAAGTGCGCGCCACCTGGCAGTTCTTCCGCGACCGCCGGCCCGAAACCTACGAGAAGCTCGTGGAGTTATAATCTGATTATCTACAATCTGGAAATCTGGAATTTGTTATCACAGCAGAATCCAGATTCAAAGATTCCAGATCAAAACAGTCTTTATGGCCATATCCAACAATCGGCTCACCGCAGCTGAATATGAACGCAACTTTTCCGATGTGCACCCGCCCTTCGACGGCCGCGAGTCCGCGCTGGTGGAAGCCAACCGCTGCCTGATGTGCTACGATGCGCCCTGCATGAAGAGTTGTCCCACCAGTATCGATATCCCGAAGTTCATTCACCAGATCACCACCGATAACGTAAAGGGTTCGGCGCATACGATCCTGCAAAGCAATATCATGGGCGCCGGCTGCTCGCGTGTGTGCCCGGTGGAAAAGCTCTGCGAAGGTTCCTGTGTCTATAATTTCCTCCACGAGGCACCGATTCCGATCGCGAAGCTGCAACGCTACTCCACCGAAATGGCGATGCAGCGACAGTGGCAGCTGTTTACCCGCAAGCCCGAAACCGGCAAGCGGGTCGCTATTGTAGGTGCGGGGCCGGCGGGTCTTTCCTGTGCCCACGTGCTGGCGCGCGAGGGTGTGGACGTTACCATTTTTGAAAAGGAAGAAAGCGGCGGCGGCCTTATGACCTATGGCATCGCTGCTTATAAAGTGACGCCTGAATTCTGCCGGGAGGAAGTGGAATACATCACCTCCATCGGTGGCATTACGATCCGTTACGGCCAGGAGCTGGGCCGCTCCATCAGCCTTACACAACTGCGTGCGGAATACGATGCGGTTTTCCTTGGCTTCGGTGTCGGCCTTGCCCGCCGCCTCGATATTCCCGGCGAGGACCTGGAAGGCGTGGTGGATGCGATCTCGTTCATTTACGGGCTCCGTACGCAACCCCTGGCGCAGACGCCGGTCGGCGACCGGGTGATTGTGATCGGCCTCGGTATGACCGCCATCGACGCGGCCACCCAGGCAAAGCGGCTTGGCGCCAAAGAGGTAACGATCGTTTACCGCCGCACGCGCGCCGAAATGCCCTGCACGCAGGTAGAGCTCGACCTGGCTTTACTGGATGGCTGCAAGGTGCTTTGGCTGGCCGCGCCGGAGGAAGTGCTCGGAACTGACGGTGCCGTTACGGGGTTGCGCTGCAGCCAGATGCGGCTGGGCGAGCCGGATGCCTCCGGCCGCCGCGCGCCCGTTCACTCGGGCGAGGAGTTCGTGCTCGAAGCCGATATGGTGATCAAGGCCGCGGGGCAAACACCTTTCGAGGAAATGGTGGAAGCCTGCGACCTGCAGCATACCGGCGGCAAAGTTGCCGTTAGCGGCAACGTAACGAGCATCGGCGGCGTCTTCGCCGGCGGCGACTGCGTCAATGGCGGGCGCGAGGTGGTGGATGCGGTGCAGGCCGGCAAGGACGGTGCCGCCGCGATCATGGAATTCCTCGGCCTTCATGCTGAAGTAAAGAAAAATGTACCCACACCCGAAGCGATCATCTGAAGGGATGACCGTATTTATACTGTAGGTATTAGCGTTTTAAATCAGACATCCGACATCAAAAGATATTTTTATGGCCGATATATCCGCAAACTTCCTGGGCATCAAGTCGCCCAATCCCTTCTGGCTCGCATCGGCGCCGCCTACCGATAAGCTCACCAACGTGCTCCGGGCCTTTGAGGCCGGCTGGGGCGGCGTGGTGTGGAAGACGCTGGGCTCGCAGGTGAAGAACGTTTCCTCGCGCTATTCGGCCGTCAACTACGGCGGCCACAAGGTAATGGGCTTCAACAACATCGAGCTTATTTCCGACCGCCCGCTGGAGCTGAATCTCCGCGAAATCCGCGAAGCCATCCGCCTCTTCCCCGACCGCGCTATGATCGTGTCGCTGATGGCCGACAACGACCGCGAAAGCTGGCACGAGCTGATCAAAAAAGTAGAAGACACCGGCGCGCACGGCTTCGAGCTCAACTTCGGCTGCCCGCACGGCATGACCGAGCGCGGTATGGGTGCCTCGGTAGGGCAGGATCCCGAGATTGCGCGCATGGTGGTGGAATGGGTGATGGAGAAAGCCACCATACCTGTCATTACCAAGCTCACACCAAACGTGCATTCAGTGGTGCCCACCGGCAAAGCCTGCGTGGAAGCGGGCACCAACGCACTCTCACTGATCAATACCATCCAGTCGGTGACCGGCATTGACCTCGACACCTTTGTGCCCAATCCGTACGTGGCGGGGCATTCGGTGTTCGGCGGTTATTGCGGTCCTGCGGTGAAGCCCATCGCACTCAAGTTCCTGGCCACCATTTCGCAAAACCCGGTCACGCGCACCGTGCCTATCTCAGGCATCGGCGGCATCAGCACCTGGAAGGACGCGGTGGAATTCATGCTCCTGGGTGCCACCACCGTGCAGGTGTGCACAGCCGCCATGACCCATGGCTTCCGCATCGTGGAAGATCTCTGCGAAGGCCTGAGCAACTGGATGGACGAGAAAGGCTTCGGCACCATCGAAGATTTTATCGGGAAGTCGGTGCCCACGCTTACCCGCTGGGAGGAGCTCGACATCAACTACCACCACATTGCCAGCATCGACCCTGATAAGTGCATTCACTGCGGCCTTTGCTACATCACCTGCGAGGACACCTCGCACCAGGCCATCAACCTGGAATACGGCAAGCCATTCAACAACTACTCGGTGAAGAAAGACGATTGCGTGGGCTGCAACCTGTGCCAGCTCGTGTGCCCGGTAGACGGCTGCATCACCATGAAGGTGGAGCGCAAGGCGCCGGAGTATGTCAACTGGACGGACTTCCAGCGCCTGGGGATGCCCCTTAACGACCATTAGGGGGGCGCCGGCGGGATCGTTGTTCATGAATTTAAAGGGAAGCTTGCTTCCCTTTTGTTTGCCCGATGCGCCGGTGCGCCGCCGGCCGGGAGACCGGTTATGCCTCCCTGCGAGTTTTCCACAAGGCGCTTTTTTGTGCTGTCCGGGCGCCATCGGTTTGCCTGCAAAGGCCGCCCAAAACGGGAGCGGGAGAACTGGATTTTCCAAAAAACCGGGGCAGAATAGTTACGAACAAAAGTTGTGCACAACCGGGGTGCGGCTGGGGAAAAAAGGGGAATTTTGTGGGTTAGCTGCCCAAACCCGTGAATAGAGCCGGTTAGCCGGTGGAAAACGTGGTGCATTGCCTGTGCATGATTATTTATGTATGTGGACTGTTACCGCCCCTTCCGGCCCCGCTATATTCGTTGACTGACATTAACACATGGATCTGACCAACCGCAATATAGACCGCAAGAATCGCCGCAAAGCCCCACTTGATCTCAGTACCATGGTATACGGTAAGGTGCCGCCCCAGGCCAAAGAGCTGGAGGAGGCCGTGCTCGGTGCCGTTATGCTGGAGAAGGGCGCCTTTGACGCCGTAGTTGAAATTCTGAAGCCGGAGTGCTTTTACGTAGATGCACACCAGAAAATCTTCCGCGCCATGAAATCGCTGGCCAATAAAAGCCAGCCCATCGATATCCTGACCGTTGTTGAGGAACTCCGTTCGATGGAGGAGCTCGACCTCGTAGGCGGCCCGTACTATATCACCAAGCTGACCAATATGGTGGTGTCTTCGGCTAACATCGAGGCGCATGCGCGGATCATCCTGCAAAAATTCATTCAGCGCGAGCTGATCCGCATTTCCGGAGAGATCATCGGTGAGGCCTACGAGGATTCGGCCGACGTATTCGACCTGCTCGACCAGGCCGAGAGCCGCATCTACGAAGTGACCTCGACCCACCTGCGCAACTCCTACGAGTCGATCGATTCGGTGCTGGTGAAAACCATCCAGCGCATCGAGGACCTGCGCCACCAGAACGCTGATATCACGGGTGTTCCCAGCGGTTTCCCGTCGATCGACAAGGTGACCTACGGCTGGCAGAACACCGACCTGATCATCCTCGCCGCCCGACCGGCCGTGGGTAAAACGGCCTTCGCCCTCAACCTGGCGCGCAATGCCGCCCTCGACCCGCGCAAGCAGACGCCGGTAGCCGTGTTCTCGCTTGAAATGGGCGCGGCCCAGCTGGTACAGCGTATCCTCTCGGCCGAAAGCGAGATCTTCCTCGAGAAGATCTCCCGCGGTAAACTCGAAGAGCACGAGATGAAGCAGCTTTATGCCAAGGGCATCCAGCGCCTCGCACAGGCGCCCATCTTCATCGACGACACGCCGGCCCTCAACATTTTCGAACTGCGCGCCAAGTGCCGCCGCCTGAAGAACATCAACAAGATCGGCTTTATCATCATCGACTACCTGCAGCTGATGAGCGGTGGCGGTGAAGGAAAAAATACCAACCGCGAACAGGAGATCTCGACCATCTCGCGCTCGCTCAAAGGCCTCGCCAAGGAACTGCAGGTGCCGATCATCGCCCTGTCGCAGCTCTCCCGTGAAGTGGAAAAGCGGAAAGACGGCAACAAGATGCCGCAGCTCTCCGACCTTCGCGAATCGGGTGCCATCGAACAGGATGCCGACATGGTGTGCTTTATTTACCGACCCGAATACTACGATGTGACGCAGAACGAAATGGGCGAAAGCAATAAAGGCGAGACCCACATCCGGATTGCCAAGCACCGTAACGGCTCGCTTGAAACCATCGTATTGCACGCCCGTCTCGAGATCCAGCGTTTCTACGACAATAACGACGGTGGAATGGGCGGACCGCAACTCCCCGGCGCCTGGAAGCCCGTTTCCGGCGACGATGCCGGCGGCGCGGGTGCCCGCATGTTCATCCAGACCGGCTCCAAGATGAACCAGTTCAGCGACGATGACGACGCGCCCTTCTAGACATGGCTTTACCGTATTTCTACATAGAGACGCTTGACAGTAACGACGTGCAGCTCGACGAACCAACGTCGAAGCACGTCGTTTCCGTTTTGCGGATGACGAAAGGGGAGGAGCTACTGCTTACCGATGGCAAAGGCCTAAAGGCCCGCGCGGTGATTGAAGACGACAACCGAAAGCGCTGCGCGGTGCGGATCGTGGAGCGGCACACCGAAGCGCCGCTGCGCCCGCATATAACCGTCGCTATTTCGCTGGTGAAGAATGCCGCCCGCTTCGAGTGGTTCCTGGAAAAAGCCACCGAGATCGGCGTCAGCGAAATCATCCCGCTGGTCTGCGCCCGCACCGAGAAGGAAAAGTTTCGCGCCGATCGCCTGCAGGGAATATTACAGTCGGCCATGCTGCAGTCGCAACAATGCTGGATGCCGCTGCTCCGTGAGCCGCTGCCCTTCAGCCAGGTGCTTGCTGCGCCAGTTGCCCAGCGCTTTATCGCACACTGCGCGGAAAATGAAAAGCGTCCGCTGCAAGGCGCCCTCACCTCCGGAGATCGACTGATCCTGGTGGGGCCGGAGGGCGATTTTACCCACAGGGAAATCGACGATGCGCTTGCTGCCGGCTTCGTTCCCGTGAGCCTCGGCGAAACGCGCCTGCGTACCGAAACCGCCGGAATGGTGGCGGCGGTGCTGCTGCGCAACCTGTAAAAAAGAACGCAGATCATAAGGATCTGCGTTCAAAGTCTTCTTAATATTTATCGTATCAGATCACGCGGATCTGCACTATCTGCGTTCCTGTGCTTAGTGCGCCGTATCATCCACGCGCTCCTCGCGGTGGTAGGCTTCCCGTAGTTCTACGGGGCGCTTGGTCCGCTTGCGCATCGCCATGTTCAGCATTTCCACCCCGAAGGAGAAGGCCATACCGAAATAGATATAATTTTTCAGGTGCAGGTCCTCTGCTTTTTCGTGGTTCCAGCCTTCGATCACGAGGCTCAGGCCGATCATCACCAGGAAGGAGAGCGCCAGCATCTTGAGCGTGGGATGTTTGTGAATGAATGCCGAGATCGCCGGTGAGAACAGGAACATGATGGTCATTGCGACCACCACGGCGGCGATCATCACTTCCACGTGCTTGGCGGTGCCGCCGGCGGTGATGACGCTGTCGAAGGAGAATACCGCGTCGATCAGCATGATCTGCAGGATGGCCTTGCCCAGCGACAGGTAGTTATTGCCTTTGATATGCGCTTCGGGGTCTTCGCCCTCGAGCTTGCCATGAATCTCTTTTACCGACTTGTAAATGAGGAAAAGTCCGCCGGCAAGCATGACCAGAGAGGCGATGTCGAAGCCGTGGCCGCCGATGGAGAAGAGCGCTTTTCCGCGTTGTTCCAGCAGCCAGCTAAGGCCCAGCAGCAGCAGGCTGCGCACCAGGATACCGGTGATCATCCACGCGCGCCGCGCCTTTTTCTTGTTTTCGTCGCTCACCCGGTTGAGAATGAGGCTCACGAAAATAACGTTATCGATGCCCAGCACCACTTCCAGGATGGTCAGTACCAGGAAGGAGATGAGGTTTTCCATTGAAAAAATTTCGCTCATGGCTGCAAAGTAAGGGGTGTGCGGGGGTAATTAGTTAACGGGCCTGCTGGTTAATTGGTCAGGGCGTCAGAGTGCGCGGCAGATCTTTTTCACGATCGACGGGCCCTCATAGATAAAGCCCGTCCATACCTCCGTGAGCGCCGCGCCGGCAGCCAGCTTTTCGCGGGCATCGGTGGCCGTGAAGATGCCGCCGGAGCCGATGATGGGGAGGCGCCCGCCCGAGCGGGTGGCCAGGTGGCGGATCACCTCGGTGGCGCGTACCCGCACGGGGCGGCCGCTCAATCCGCCGGCACCCAAAGCCGTTACCGTGGCAGCATCGGTTTGCAGCCCCTCTCGGCTGATGGTGGTGTTGGTGGCCACGAGGCCGTCGAGGCCGATCTCCACGGCGAGGTCCACCACTTCGTCGAGTTGCGTATTGGTAAGGTCGGGGGCGATCTTGAGCAGGATGGGGCGCGGGGTAGCCGTTGCGCGGTTCAGCTCCTGCAGCCGGGTGAGGATGCCGTGAAGCGCGTCGCGTTCCTGCAGGGCGCGCAGGCCGGGCGTATTGGGCGAGCTCACATTTACTACAAAGAAATCGACATAGGGATGCAGGGCGCTGAAGCAGGTTACATAGTCCTTCCACGCGTCTTCGTTGGCGGTCGATTTGTTCTTGCCGATGTTGCCGCCGATCACGAATGGAGCTTGATGCGCCGCACGGCGGGCTTCGCGTTTCCGCCATTCTTTAAGCCGTTCTGCCACTGCTTCCACCCCGTCGTTATTGAAGCCCATCCGGTTGATAAGTGCGCCGTCTTTCGGCAGGCGGAAGAGGCGGGGCTTGTCGTTGCCGGCCTGCGGCTTCGGCGTTACCGTACCGATCTCCACGAAGCCAAAGCCGAGGGTCTGCAGCGCGCGCAGGTAGCGGGCGTTTTTGTCAAAGCCGGCGCCCAGGCCGACCGGATTCGGAAAATGCAGTCCGAAGGCCTCGACGGGAAGCGCTTTGGGGCGGAAGGCACGCACAAGGAGGGCGCGGACCGGGGCGATGCCGCAGGCGGCACGCAGCAGGTTCATGGAAAAATAGTGGGCCGTCTCGGCCGGCAGCCGGAACAGCAGGGAGCGCAGCAGGGAATACATAACGCGGGCGAAGATACAGAGCAGGGCCTTGGCGGTCCGGTGAATTGCCGCAACTTTCCGTCAATGAAAGGCAAGTGCAAAAAACAAAAGCAGCTCATCGAGGCGATCTTCCTGCCGGAAACCATCGCGTATTATCAGCTGCTTTAAGATAGTTGTTTGAACAACTAAATGAGTACGTGCTGTATCTTTAGGGTATAAATCTTTTTTATGCAGGAAGCATATATCGTGGCCGGTTACCGCACGGCTGTGGGCAAGGCAAAGCGGGGCGGGTTCCGGTTCTTTCGTCCCGACGATCTCGCCATCGAGGTGATCCGCAAGCTGCTCGCCGATGTGCCCGGGCTGGACCCGAAGCGCGTGGACGATGTCATCGTGGGCAATGCGGTGCCGGAGGCCGAGCAGGGCCTGCAGGTGGGCCGCATCATTGCCGCCCGCGCCGTAGGCTACGACACACCGGGAATGGTGGTGAACCGCTATTGCGCGTCCGGCCTTGAGACCATTGCAATTGCTACTGCCAAGATCCGCATGGGTATGGCCGACTGCATCATTGCCGGCGGCACGGAAAGTATGAGCCTCGTGCCTACCGCCGGCTGGAAAACGGTACCGGCCTACAGCATCGCCAAAGACGATCCGGATTATTACCTCTCGATGGGCCTTACCGCCGAAGCGGTGGCCAAAGAATACAATGTGAGCCGCGAAGCGCAGGATGAATTTTCCTACCATTCGCACCGCAAGGCACTCGCAGCCATTGAAAAAGGCTATCTCAGGGAAGGCGTGCTCCCCATCACCGTAGAGGAGGTTTTTGTAAATGAAAAAGGCAAGCGCGGCACCCGCCAGTTTGTAGTGGATACCGACGAAGGACCGCGTGCCGATACCTCGATAGAAGCCCTCGCGAAGCTGAAGCCCGTATTTGCCCAGGGCGGCACGGTAACGGCCGGCAACTCTTCGCAGACCTCCGACGGAGCGGCCTTTGTGCTGGTGGTCAGCGAACGCATTGTGAAAGAATTCAACCTGCAACCCATCGGGCGCCTCGTGGCCTGCGCCTCGGCCGGGGTGCATCCCCGCATCATGGGCATCGGTCCGGTGGCTGCTATTCCGAAAGTGTTGCGGCAGGCGGGTATGAACCTGGGGCAGATCGATACGGTGGAACTGAATGAAGCCTTTGCATCGCAGGCGATCGCCGTCATCCGCGAGGCGGGCCTCGACCCGGAAAAGGTGAACCCGAACGGCGGCGCCATTGCACTCGGACACCCGCTCGGCTGCACCGGCGCCAAGCTCACCATCCAGGCCCTCAACGACCTGAAGCGCACCGGGGGCAAGTACGGAATGATCACCGCCTGCGTTGGCGGCGGCCAGGGTATTGCAGGCATTATCGAGCGCTTGTAAGCAGGAAAAACGACCCGCGGCCGTGACCGTAATTTTACGGATCGGCCGCCGGTTTTTACGGCATTTTCATACCGGCAAACAAGGCTGATTGAATTTGCCTCATATTTGCAGGGAAGAGCTTAAAACCTTAAATCAACACACGGGGTGACCCAGCCAAAACTTGTACTATACGCCGACGACGACACCGATGATCGCTCCTGGGTGAGTGAGGCATGTCGTATTGTAGGTTCCAGCCTGGAACTGCATTTCGTAGAGAACGGCCGGCAGGTACTTGATTTCCTGAAAAAGCCCGGTGCCCCGCAACCAGCACTCATTGTGCTCGACCTCAATATGCCGGAGATGGACGGGCGCCAGACGCTCCAGCAACTGAAGAACAGTCCGGAGCTCCGTCATATTCCCGTGGCCATCGTCACCACTTCCAACAACAAGCTCGACCGCGACGTATGCAAGCGGCTCGGAGCTGCCATCTACCTTACCAAGCCGGATACGCATTCCGAGTGGCAGAGCGTTATCCGCCAGCTCGAGCCGATCGCCGGCTAAGACATTTCCTGCCCTGCAGCAGGCTTTCCAAGGCCAAAAAATTAATTGCATCGGTGTTGCAAACGGGTATCTTTGAACAAATTCAAGGATCATGAGCATTCGTTACCTGCTCGGCAGCCTGCTTTTCGTTGCCGTTTCAGCTTCGGCCCAGACAAAGGCCTACACGCTTCGTGGCCGTATTACCGATGCCAGTACCGGTCTCCCGATCCCGGGGGCTTCGCTTTATTTCACGGAAGCCCGCACCGGCACCAGCGCCGACAGCAACGGGTATTATTCCCTGTCGCGGCTCGTAGCCGGCCACTACCTGGCGGAAGTCTCCTCGGCCGGGTATACGCCCACCGTGGAGCATATCGACATCGACCGCGACACGGATCGTGATTTCAGCCTGCGTCCTTCCGTGGTTGAAAACCGCGGGGTGGTCGTTACCGGCGTTGCGTCGGCGGCGTCGTCGCGCAATACCCCGGTGGCGGTGACCCTGGTGCGCAAGACGCAACTGCTCGAGGCCGCATCCACCAATATTGTAGATGCACTGACGCGGCAGCCGGGCGTGGCGCAGATCAGCACAGGGCCGGCGGTATCCAAGCCGGTGATCCGGGGTCTTGGCTACAACCGCGTGGTGGTGATGAACGACGGGCAGCGCCAGGAAGGGCAGCAGTGGGGCGATGAGCACGGTGTGGAGGTGGACGAGCTGAGTGTCAACCGCGTGGAGCTGCTGAAGGGCGCTTCTTCGCTGATGTACGGCTCCGACGCCATCGGCGGCGTGCTGCACCTGATCACCAACGTGCCGGCGCCGGAAGGCACCGTGCGGGCCAACGTTCTTACTTCCTATGCTACCAATAACGGGCAGCTGGGGCTGCACGCGTCGTTTGGCGGCAATGCACATGGCTTCAGCTGGGGCGGCTACGGTTCGTACAAATCGGCCGCCGACTACCGCAACCGCTTCGACGGCCGCGTGCTCAACTCACGCTTCAACGAACGCAACTTCGGCGGCTTCCTGGGGCTCAACCGGCAGTGGGGCTTCAGCCACCTGATCGTCAGCTCGTTCAACCAGAATATCGGCCTCGTGGAAGGTGTGCGTGATGAAAACAACGGCCGCTTTCTGCTTTACCCGGCGACGGCCCTTGAGCACGAAGCCACGGATGCCGAGCTGCGTTCCCGCACGCTCACCACGCCCTACCAGGGAGTGCGGCACTACCGCGTTGTGTCGGACAACAGCTTCCGCGCGGGCCGCGGCCGGGTGAAGGTGAACCTCGGTTACCAGCAGAACCTGCGCAGCGAATATGGTAATGCGGAAGCGCCGGACGAGGCAGGCCTGCGTTTCGACCTGCGCACCGGCACCTACAACCTGCAGTGGCATCTTCCGGAGCAAAATGGCCTGCAGACAACGCTTGGCGCCAGCGGCATGCTCCAGCAAAACCGCAACCTCGGCGCAGAGGTCATTATCCCGGAATACAACCTGTTTGATATCGGCGGCTACGTGTTCCTGCAGAAAAATTTTACGCAGACAACGGTTTCCGGCGGGCTTCGTTTCGACAACCGGAACATTCATTCGCTCGCCTTCGAAGAAGGCGGCGCGCAGAAGTTCGCGCCTTTCACCCGCAGCTTCGCCAACGTGTCGGGAAGCCTCGGCCTCGCCTGGCACCCGAGCAGTATTTATACGGTACGCGCCAACGTGGCCCGCGGCTTTCGTGCCCCGACGATTTCGGAGCTTGCCTCTAACGGTGCCCACGAAGGCACCAACCGCTTCGAGTATGGCCGGCAGGATCTTAGCTCGGAGCGCAGTGTGCAATTTGACGCCGGCGTTGAGGCCGACTACGACCACCTGAGCTTCTCGGCGAGCGCCTTTGCCAACCGGATCAACGGCTATATTTTTTACAGTCGCCTTGCCGGTGTTAACGGCGGCGACTCCATTGTCAATGTCAATGGCGAAGAACTGCAGGCGTTCCAATACGGGCAGCACAATGCCTGGCTGGCGGGCTTCGAGCTTTCCTCGGACCTGCATCCGCACCCGCTCGACTGGCTGCACTTCGAAAACTCGTTTTCGGTGGTGCGCGGTCGCTTTACCGAGCCGGTGGGCGGCGCTTCGTGCCTTCCTTCGATCCCGGCGGCCCACCTGCTCAACGAGCTGCGTGTGGCTTTCCCGAAAGCGGGCAAGCGCTTCCGCAACCTGTACGCGCGGGTAGAGCTGGATAATTACCTGCGGCAAACGCAGGTGTTCACCGGCTTCAACACCGAAACGCCCACGCCCGGGTATTCACTGCTCAATGCCGGCCTGGGTGCCGACGTCACCCGCAAGGGCCGCACCCTGTTTACCCTGCACTTTACGGGCACCAACCTCACGGATGTGGCCTACCAGAACCACCTGAGCCGCCTTAAATACACCGATGTGAATGTGCTCACCGGCCGGCGGGGCGTGTTTGGCATGGGACGTAATTTTCAGTTCCGGCTGAATGTGCCGCTGGAGTGGAAGATTGGTAAGTAGCGGGCCTGAAATAATTGCAAACGCCTGACGCTATGCGTCAGGCGTTTGCAATTGGATAGGACGTGATCTCAGCGCACGCGTATCCGGTCGCTGAATGGAGTACCATTGATCAGCACATAGCGGCTGACGGCTTCTTCGTCGATTACGCCATCCTTGAAAAGCTTCGCCTTGACTACCACTTCGGCCATCTTGTTAATGCGGTGATATAGATCTTTCGATTCTGCTTTCTGTTTCGAGTTCAGAAAGATGAATTCGGCATAGAATACAATAGGCTGGCTGTAGCTGGTGGTGGGGTCTTGAAACCGAACGGAACGAATGATGATAGCTTCGTTGCCGGAAAGGTCGCGTACCGTAAAGTCTCCGTGGCTGCGTTCGATTAGTGCGTATTCTTTTCCGTCCACAAGGATCTTTCCGTCCTTCACGTCAACTTTCTGTGCCGATGCAAAAATGGGCAGGGCGACAAGAAATGCCATCATGATTTTTTTCATGCAGGTGGGTTTTGGTTATGGCAGGTAATATAGATAAAAATGTAGCGGCGACCATGTTTAAGTACAGTTCGAGCTGGTGTTTGGTGCCTTATGCTTTCGCCATCACCTTTCTTTCCCCGATCTGCTGGCGCCACATGGCGTAGTAAAGCCCTTTCTCCGCCAGCAGCGATTCATGGTTGCCGGTTTCGGCCACCACGCCGCGCTCCAGCACATAGATGCGGTCGGCGTGCATGATGGTGGAAAGTCGGTGGGCGATGAGGATCGTGATCTGCTCGCGCTGCGAGGAGAGCTCGCGGATCGTTTCGGTGATCTCTTCCTCGGTGATGGAGTCGAGGGCCGAGGTGGCTTCGTCGAACAGCATCACGCGGGGCTTGCGCAGGAGGGCGCGGGCGATGGAGAGGCGTTGCTTCTCGCCGCCGGAAAGCTTCAGTCCGCCTTCGCCGATAACGGTGTCGATGCCTTTTTCGGCGCGCGACAGCAGGTAGTCGCAGGCCGCTTTGTGCAGGGCTTCCTGGAGATCGGCTTCGGTAGCCGCAGGGTTGACGAACATCAGGTTTTCGCGGATGGTGCCGGCGAAGAGCTGCGTGTCCTGCGTTACAAAACCGATCTGGTTGCGCAGGTCGTCGAACACGATCGAGTTTTCGTCCATGCCGTTATAGTAGATGCCGCCTTCCTGCGGGCGGTACAGTCCCACCAGCAGCTTCATCAGCGTGCTCTTGCCCGAGCCGGACGGTCCGACGAACGCGACCGTTTCACCATTGCGGGCGTCGAAGGAAATACCGTCGATGGCCTTGTGCTGTGCGGTGCGGTGCTGGAAACCGACGTTCCGGAACTCGAGCTCGCGGATCGCGCCCAGGGGTCGCGGGTTGTCGGGCTGCTTTTCCGATTCTTTCTGCATCAGCGTCTGGAAGTTGTGAAGCGAAGTTTCCGCCTCGCGGTAGCTGACGATGATGTTACCGATATCCTGTAGCGGCCCGAAAATGAAGAACGAGAAGATCTGCATCGTTACCAGGTCGCCTTCGTCCATCTTGTTGCGGAAGATGAGCCACATCAGCAGGAACAGGATCACCTGGCGAAGCGTATTCACGAAAGTACCCTGGATAAACCCGATAGAGCGGATCCGCTTAACCTTGGTGAGCTCGAGCCCGAGGATCTTGTAGGTGTTGTTGTTGAGGCGGTCCACCTCCTGGTTGGTGAGGCCGAGGCTTTTCACCAGCTCGATGTTGCGCAGCGATTCCGTGGTGGATCCCGCCAGCGCGGTTGTTTGCGATACGATCGTTTTCTGGATGGTCTTGATCTTTTTACTCAGTTTGTTGGAGATGAACATCAGGATGGCAACACCGCCGAAATAAACCACCGGCAGCCAGCCGGAGAGGTGCGCCGCGAAGGTGGCCACGATGACGATACCAACCACCACTGTAAAAAGTATGTTGACGAAGTTGGAGATGAACTTTTCCGTATCGGTCCGCACCTTCTGCAGGATCGAAAGTGTCTCGCCCGAGCGCTGGTCTTCGAATTCCGCGTAAGGCAATTTCATCGAATGTTTCAATCCGTCGGTGAACACCTTGGCGCCGAACTTCTGGATGATGACCTGCAGGAAATAGTCCTGGAAATTCTTCGCGATCCGGCTGATCATGGCTACGGTGATCGAGGCGCCAAGCAGCCATACCACGCCATAGATAATAATCGGGTCGCCGCCCGCCTTAAGGGGCGGCAGCTCCGTTCGTGTAAACAGGAAGTCGTGCCAGCTGAAAGCCGTGTGCCCGGTGGGCGGCTTGTGCTGGTAAGAGGCCAGTTTGATCAGCTTACCGAAGATGATGGGATCCAGGAGCGAAAAACTGATATTGACAGCCGCCAGGAACAACACGACGGCGACCATCCATTTATAGGGTTTGAGGTAATGTAAGAGGATCTTCATGGAATAAAGATACCGAGGTGAATATCGAATATCGATTATCGAATATCGGCAAGGGGAATGTCGAATAATTAGCCTGGTTTAAAGCCGCGTATTGGACTGCCTGATGCAAACCAAATGTCAGTGCAGGTGGCACCTGTAAAATTCGAGCATACCTGCTCCGATATTCATTAGTCGATATCCGTTATTCGAAATTCATCACCCCGCCCATCCTTCCCGGTCCAGGCTCCGGTAGTGGATCGCCTCCGCGAGGTGCTCGGTGCGGATGTCTTCGCTGCCGGCGAGGTCGGCGATGGTGCGGCTTACCTTGAGAATGCGGTCGTAGGCGCGTGCCGAGAGATTGAGCTTCTCCATCGAGCGTTTCAGGAGCTCCTGCCCCGCGGTGCCGACGACGCACACTTCCTTGAGCAGGCGGCTGCCCATCTGTGCATTGCAGTAAAGCCCCGGCTTTCCGGCAAAGCGCTCCGCCTGCCGCAGGCGCGCCGCGATGACGCGCTCGCGGATGGCGCGCGAGGGCTCCGTGGCGGGTGTCGCCGACAGCTCGCCGAAAGACACCGGTGTTACCTCCACGTGCAGGTCTATGCGGTCGAGCAGGGGCCCCGATACTTTGTTGAGATAGCGCTGCACCAGTACGGTGCCGCAACTGCAGGCCCGGTCGGGGTGGTTGTAATAGCCGCAGGGACAGGGGTTCATGGAGGCGATGAGCATAAAGGATGCGGGGAAGTCGACCGCCACCCGCGCCCTCGAAATGGTGACGCGTCGTTCTTCCATCGGCTGCCGCATCACTTCGAGCACGGTGCGCTTGAATTCGGGCAGCTCGTCGAGAAAGAGCACGCCGTTGTGGGCCAGCGAGATCTCGCCGGGCTGGGGCATGCCGCCGCCGCCCACCAGTGCCACGTCGGAGATGGTATGGTGCGGGCTCCGGAAAGGCCGCGCAGCCACCAGCGTGGCGCCTTCGGGCAGCTTGCCGGCCACTGAGTGGATCTTGGTGGTCTCCAGCGCCTCGGCGAGGCTCAGTGGCGGCAGGATGGTGGGCAGGCGCCGGGCCAGCATCGTTTTGCCTGCGCCGGGCGGGCCGATGAGGATGGCGTTGTGGCCGCCGGCGGCGGCGATCTCGAGGGCGCGCTTGATATTCTCCTGCCCTTTTACCTCGGCAAAGTCGATGTCGCACTGCTCCTGCGCCGCGCGGAAGGCCGCCTGCAGGTCTACCTCGGTGGGAGGGATGCCGGCTTCGTCGTTGCTGAAGAATTCGAGTACTTCGCGGATGTGCTCTACACCCAGCACCTGGAGGCCTTCCACGATGCCCGCCTCGCGGGCGTTGACGGCGGGAAGGATGAGTCCTTTGAAGCCCTCGCGGCGTGCCATCAGTGCCATGGGCAAGGCGCCGCGCACGGGGCGGAGGGCGCCGTCGAGGGCCAGCTCGCCCATGATGATATAGCGTTCCAGCCGCTCCGGCCCGGGCACCTGGTCGGAGGCGGCGAGGATGCCGAGCGCGATGGGCAGGTCGAAGGCCGACCCGCTTTTGCGCAGGTCGGCCGGCGCCAGGTTGACCACGATGCGGGTGCGGGGCAGCTCGTGGCCGATGGCGCCAAGCGCGCTCTCCACCCGCTGCAGGCTTTCCTTTACCGCGCCGTCGGGAAGGCCCACCAGCAGCAGGCCCACATTGCTTTCCATCCAGTTGACCTCGATGGTGATGGTGAGCGCATCCACGCCATGGACGGCGGCTCCGAAGATTTTGACCAGCATAAGTTTTTTCCAAAGCTGCCTCCGCCACCCCGTGCGGCAAGGGGTGGAAAAACACCGCAGAATGTTTTTTTTCACCCAAAAACGGTGAAAAAAACCGAGGCGGCCAACGCCGCCTTCCTTTTTGCCGTATTCCTTCGGTAACGGCATCCGCCTGGTACCATTCGTACAGCTTTATTTGCCCGGCAAGCGGCGAAGGTTTAAGTTCGGAAGCCCTTTCTACCCGCTTCGCGCCTGCATGATGATCCCCTGCGCCCGCACCATATTTTTCCTCCTGCTGCTGCTGGCGAACGCCGGTCGGGCGGCCGCCCAATGCCCGCCCAATATCGGCTTCGAGGCCGGCGATTTTTCTAATTGGAAAGCCTATACCGGCACGGTCGACGTCGCAACCGGCATCCGTCTTTCTGAGGTTACCCCGACCAATAACCGCCACACGCTCATGCGGGGCATCAACCCGGGATTGGACCCTTACGGGCACTTTCCACGACGCTGTCCCAACGGCGGCGGCGTGTCGGTGCAGCTGGGTAACCGGCTGCGGGGCGCACAGGCTGAAGGTCTTTCCTATACCTTCCAGGTGCCGGCCAACCAGGATACCTTCACCCTGACCTATTTCTACGCGGTGGTGTTCCAGAACCCCGATCATATGGCCGCCGAGCAGCCGCGCTTCCAGGTTTGGGCTACTGACGTTTCAGTGGCCCAGCGGATGACCTGCGCGTCCTTTGATTTTGTGGCCTCCGGCAGTATTCCCGGCTTTCACCAGTCCAGCGTCGACTCCATGGTTTTTTACAAGGACTGGACGCCCGCTTCCCTGCAGTTTCTCGGCCGGGCCGGCCATACCATCCGCCTCGACTTCAGGACGGCCGACTGCACACGGGGCGGCCATTTCGGGTATGCCTACGTGGATGTCGCCAACAGCTGCAGCAATGTAGCGGCGGCTGCGCCCATCTGCGGCAACGATAGTGTGCTCGTGCTGAATGCCCCTTTCGGCTTTGAATCCTATACCTGGTTCGACAGCAGCTTTGGTCGAACGGTTGGCACAGGCCAGACGGTATCCGTCAGCCCGGTGCCCGCCGGCGTGCGGTATTATTGGGTGGATGTGGTGCCTTACCCCGGCTATGGCTGCCGCGATACGATGAAAGCGCTGGTGACCCGCGAGCCGGTGCCCGACACACCGCGCGGGCCGCGGGACCTGTATTTCTGCGTAAACCAGCCGCCGACTTCGCTCCGTGCGCAGTCCGACGACGGGGCCGTGCTGATTTGGTACGTATCGCCAACAGCGACGGTGGGGAGCCCGGTGCCACCTGCTCCCAACACCACGGTGCTGGGTGCCGACACCTTCTGGGTATCTCAGAAAGTCCTTTTCGGCTGCGAAAGTGCCCGGCGGATGATCGTGGTGCACGTGGTGCCGCCACCGCAGATCGATTTGCAGTGGGACGACTCCTGCGCCCGCCGGACGATCACTTTCCGCGCCGCGGAGGTAAACGGCGGGCCGATCAGCAGCTGGGAGTGGCTGAATGATGACCGCGAGCGCGAAGAAGGTCCGCCGGAGCGGCGCTTCAACTTTGCGCGGGGCGGCAGCTATGCGGTGACGCTCGTGGCGACCTCGCCGAATGGCTGCGAGGTGACGCGCTCGGAGCTGGTACAGATCTACGATATTCTGCCGATGCGCCCGGTGGATACGCTTGCCGCGATCGGGCAGGAGGTGCGCCTCAACGGCAGCGGCGGCGGCGGCCCCGGCACCCGCTACCAGTGGAGCCCTGCCACCGGCCTGCTCAGCGATACCGCGGCGTTGGCGGTGGCGCTCGCACCCGATGACCAGTCGTATACGCTTTATGCAAGGACGCCGGAGGGCTGCGAGGCCCGCTCGCAGGCGCGGATCCGCCGCATGGCCGGCCCCGAGCTCTACGTGCCCAACGCCTTCACGCCCAACCGCGACCGGCGCAATGACCTGCTCCGCGTGATCCCGGTGGGCATCAGCGCCTTTCATTATTTCTCCATCTACGACCGCAATGGCGTCCTGGTCTTCCAGACCACCGATCCGAATGTGGGCTGGGACGGCCGCTTTAAAGGCCGGGAATTCGGCACGGCTACTTTCGTTTACGTGGCTGAGGCCACCGACTACCTGGGGCGCCTGCTCTTCCGCAAAGGCACCGTAGCGCTGATTCGTTAATACCGGCAGCGACAGCGCTTACTTCCCGCCATGCGGCCTAACTTTGCGCCGCCATGCTCAAGCTCGCCAGACTTAACGGACAACCCGAGATCTTTCACTCCATACAAGGGGAGGGGAAAAGCATTGGCCGTCCCTCGGTCTTCATAAGACTCTCGCTCTGCAATCTCTATTGCGCCTGGTGCGATACCGACTACACCTGGAACTGGGAAGGCACCGCCTTCACCCACAACAACGACGTGCGTCCCGGTTATCGCAAGTACCGGAAAGAGGAGTACCAGCAGCTGATCTCCAATGAGGAGATCCGTGACCGGCTGGCCGTTATTTCCTGCAGCAACCTCATTTTTACCGGCGGCGAACCGCTGGTGCAGCAAAAAGACCTGCGCAGCCTCTTTCGTTTGCTGAAGGAAAACAATCCCGACTATCACATCGAGTTTGAAACAAACGGCACCCTGAAGCCGCTGCCGGAGATTGATGCGCTGACCGATCAGTACAATGTTTCGGTGAAGCTGGCCAACTCTAAGGTGGCACCCGAAGACCGGCTGAATCCCGAAGCCATCCGCTTCTTTGCCGCCTCGCCGAAGGCTAATTTCAAGTTCGTAGTTGACAGCCGCGCCGACCTGGACGAGGTGCTCGCGCTGGTGCAGGGTTACGGCATCCGGCCCGAAGCGGTTTACCTGATGCCGCAGGGGACCTCGGCTGCCGCGCTTCGCGAAAAGCAGGCCTGGGTGGCCGAGCTTTGCAAGCAGTATAACTACAACTACACCGACCGCCTGCACATCCACATCTGGGGCGACAAGCGCGGGGTGTAACAATTCATACAGCTTTTCTTGCGGTGCGCGCGGCAATAGGTTAAATTAGGAACCGCCAAGGCTTCCGCTATGACCGCCCGCACCGTAACCATACTGCTGTTCCTTCTTTGCGTTTTCGGTAGAAAAGGCGCGGCACAATGGTGTCCGCCCAATATCGGTTTGGAGAACGGAACTTTTGATAATTGGGGTGGAAGCCCGATGACCCAATCGCCGCGGCGGCCGGAGGTGCGCCTCGTTTCGGCAGCTTCCGGCAACGATTCAATCGGCGGGTTCCCGAAGCTCTGTCCCTACGGGGGGCGGTACTCCGCCCTTATGACGAAACCGGGCGTCCTGCTCGAATATGTGGTGGACGTCCCCCGGGGAGTAGACACCTTCACCGTCAATTGTTTCTATGCCCTGGTGATGCAGCATTGCGAGCACCTCCAGTTTATGCCGCCGCGTTTTCTCATCCGGGCTTTCGACATGGTTACCGGCCGGGATATCGCCTGTACGCCCATTAATCTCGATACCCGCAAGATGGATCTTTTCGAGTCGTCGGATTACAACGACCCCATGGGCGGCTCCTATTATTTCCGCCGGTGGACGCCCTTGTCACTGCGGCTTGAAGGAGTGTCGGGCCATCTTGTGTCCATTAACTTCACTACACAGCCCTCTACCTGCGACGAAAAACATGGAAAGCTGGTTTACGCCTACGTAGATATGAAAGAGCCCTGCGATGAGATCAGCGCTGCGGCACCCTATTGCAGCGACCAGGGCGTTCAGTCACTGCTCGGTCCGTTCGGATACCGGGCGTACACCTGGTACAATGAAAACTTTTCCCAGGTTCTCGGCCACACGCAAAACGTGACGCTTACCCCGAGCCAGCCCGTTGCGAGCGGGAATTATTGGGTGGTCGTTGAGCCTTTCGACAGCGTCGGCTGCCGCGATACCATCAAGGCGCCGGTGTCGGTGATGGAAAGTCCGCCGCCGCCCCGTACTTCCGATACCGCCGTATACTGCAAAATGCAGGTGTCGGTGGCCCTGGCGTCCGTGAAGCCGGATCCCGGATGCTACCTGGTATGGTATCGCGACTCCACCGGCGGTCTTCCGCTGCCGGGGCCGCCGGTTCCCTCAACGCTCAGCACCGGGATGCAGGTATTCTGGGTGGCGCAACAGCGGCTTTTCGGCTGTGAAAGCAAACGATCGGCTGCCTGCGTCCGGGTGGTGGACAGCTGGACGATATCCTATACGATCAACACCCTCCAGGCCTGCCTTGTCGGCAACCGGTTTTTCCTGACCAACACCACCCCTCCGCTCACCGAGGCCATAGGCTTCTGGCAAACGACCAATGGTACCCCCACCCGCGTTCCTTTCGGAGCCACCGTGTCGCATGTTTTCGATCATGCCGGCACCTTTTCCGGTCTTTTCATGTTGCGCAACGCCGGGAATTGCGATGCGGAATTGCCGGTAATCATCAAGGTGCTGCCGGCGCCGGTTGCCCGCATCGAACCCAGTGGGGAAAACTGCATCGGCGTATTCGGTTCACCGGTACGGGATGCATCCGTGGCCGCTACCGGCGACCCGATCGCATCGTGGTGGTGGAAGGTGCAGGGAACCGTATCGACAACGCAGGTGCCGCAGTCCGTGACGCTGGTGGCAGGATTGATGCCAGCAAAGCTTTGCGTTGTGTCGGCCGCGGGCTGCCGCTCCGACACGGCCCGCAGCACCGTAACGATTGGCGCCCGCCCCATTGCCGCTTTCTCCGTAACCACAGCCTGCTCGAACGACAGCACGCCACTTAGCGACCACTCTTACATGCCTGCCGGCTTTCTCGGGCAGCCCGTCTCGGCCTGGCAGTGGAGCGTAGACGGCGCCCCGCTTAGTAATGTGCAGTCGCCGCGTGTGCTGCTGCCGCCCGGCCGGCGCCGCCTGCAGCTTGTCGTGGCGTCTAACATTGGTTGCCGCAGCCTGCCGCACGACAGCCTCATTGATGTCAGGCCGGCGCCCGGTACTACACTCAGCTGGTCGGATTCCTGTGCCGGGAGAAACATCTTTTTTTCGGTGCGCGACAGTAATAATACAGGTGTGACGCAGTGGTGGTGGTCGTTCGGGAACGGACCGTTTGTGCGCGGTATGGCCGCGCAACAACACCGTTATAGCGTGGCCGGAAACTACGGGGTGCGGATAGCCTCGGTCAGCGGGAGCGGATGCCGCGATACGCTGCGTGCTCCGCTACAGATCTATGACATAGGTGCTCCGTCCTTTCAGGATACGCTGGCTGTAATCGGCGGCCCGGTGCCGCTGTCCGGCGGCGGGCCGCCGGGGACGCGGTACCAGTGGTCGCCGGCATTTGGTCTTAACTCTGATACGGCTGCGGCACCGGTGGCAGTGGCCGACCGGGACCAGTCCTATTGGGTGTACGCCCTGAGTCCGAAAGGCTGTGACCGCAGGTCCTTTGTTACGGTGCGGCGGATGCGGGGTGCGGACATTTATATTCCCGATGCCTTTACCCCGAATAATGACGGGAAGAACGACCTGCTGCGCCCCGTGGTTGTAGGAATACGTGAGCTGCGTTACTTCTCCGTATTTGACCGCAACGGCGAGCGCGTCTTCCACAGCACCGACACGCGCTCGGGCTGGGATGGGCGAATCAAGGGAACACCTGCCGGCACCGCCACTTTCGTGTACGTGGCCGAAGGCATCGCTTCCGATGGAAGACGCGTCTTCAAAAAAGGAACGGTAACGCTGATCCGGTAAACGTCCTTCCTATCCGGTATTTCCAAGGTGTTCTGCTGTTTTATTGATAAATTTCACCTCACATCGAAAACCACCAGCCATTGCGACTGCTCCTCCTCACCATATTTCTTGTGCTTTTCCGTAGTCTTTTCCAGGGCGCAGCGGCTCAGGGTTGTCCGCCGAACATCGGCTTCGAGGACGGTAATTTTTCGAACTGGGAGCTGGATCCGGGCAATGGTGCCACCACGCCCTTTCCCCGGCACCAGATCGTTTCGGCCGCTTCGGGCAATGACCGCTATGGCCACTTTCCGAAGCTTTGTCCCTACGGCGGCACTTACTCGGCGCGGCTGGGTAACGAGCGTACGGGCGCCGAAAGCGAACACCTTTCCTACACCTTCCGCGTACCGGCCAACCAGTCGGCCTTTACCATCACTTATTTCTATGCGATCGTGCTGCAAAACCCGGATCACACCGCAGCGGAGCAGCCGCGCTTTACGGTGAGGGCGGTCGACGCGGTGAGCGGCGCCGTCATTGGCTGTTCTACGTTCGACTACGTGGCCAGCGGCACGCTACCGGGCTTCGAGTCTTCTGATGACGATGCGTCGGTCGTTTACCGGAAATGGACGCCGGGCTCGATCCAGATCGACGGGATGGCCGGCCGCGATGTGCTGCTCGAATTCGGCACCTACGATTGTACACGCGGCGGGCATTTCGGCTATGCGTACGTAGATGTTGATGCGTCCTGCGCCAACATTCTTGCCACGGCACCTTATTGTATCGAGTCGAACGCACTCACGCTCAACGCGCCTTTCGGCTATGAATCGTATACCTGGTATAACAGTACCTATTCACAGGTGGTTGGCACGGGGCAAACGATTACCCTTTCGCCCGCGCCGGTCACCAGTGGCTTCTTCTGGGTAGACGTGGTGCCTTATCCCGGATACGGCTGCCGCGATACCTTCAAGGCAACCGTGACGGTGCTGCAAAATCCGCCGCCGCCGCGGCAGCCCGATACGCTGACCTATTGCCAGAACCAGTTTCCCTCGCCGGTAAGCGGGGTGGTGCAAAGCCCGGGCTGCCTGCTGCATTGGTATTCCGATTCTACCGGCGGGCTGGCGGCGCTGGATCCGCCACGTCCCTCAACGCTTGCCCCCGGGCTGGATACGGTATGGGTATCGCAAAAGGCGCTCTATGGTTGTGAAAGCAAACGAGTGCCGATCATCATCCGCGTTGTGAGCAGCTGGCCGCTAACCTTTTCGGTTAACAGTTCGCGCCAATGCCTGACGGGCAACCAGTTTGTATTTACCAACACCAGCCCGCCGCTTGCCGGCGCCACCTTTACGTGGCGGCCGGAGGGTAGCGGGGTTCAGGTGTTGCCGGGCGTGCCCTTTTCGTACAGCTATCCCGCCGCCGGCACGCACAGCGGACTGTTCATACTGAGCAATGCCGGCGCCTGCAGCCGGTCGGTTCCTGTCGACCTGGTTGTGTTGCCCGGCCCGGCTGCGGCCATTACGCCCAGTGGTGAAAACTGCGCGGGCCTTGTGGCGGCGCCGGTGCGCGACGCATCCGTTACCGCGCCCGGCGATCCGATTGTCGCCTGGTGGTGGGAAATCAATGGTGTGGTGTCAACAACGCCGGTGCCCGCAGCCCTTCCGCTGACGTCTGGTTTCATCAACGCGCGTCTTGCGGTACGCAGTGCCGAAGGGTGCCGTTCCGATACCGTAAGCCGCCGCATCGAGATCGGTGACCGCCCGGTGGCCGCCTTCAGCCTGCAGACGGCCTGCTCTAACGACAGCGCCAGCCTGCGCGATGCGTCCTATGTGCCGGGCACTGGCGGGCAGACCGTTACGGGCTGGAAGTGGAGCGTCGACGGCAATCCTCTCAGCAATGACCAGCATCCGCGGGTGCTGCTGGCCGGCGGCGCCCACCGGCTGCAGCTAGTAGCCGAAAGTAACCTGGGCTGCCGGAGCGCGGCGCACGACAGCCTGATCGATGTGCGCGGCGCGCCCCGCATCGGGCTGCAGTGGAGCGATTCCTGCGCCGGTACGCCTCTCACGTTTACTGTTACGGACACTTCGGCGGGCGTGCAGCAATGGTATTGGAACATCGGGAGCACCGCATTCAGCGCCGGCCCCGCGCAGCGCGACGGGCGCTATGCCCGTGCCGGCCGCTATCCGGTTGCCGTAACCGGAACCAATGCCGCCGGTTGCACCGACACACTGCGTGGCTTTATCACCATCTATGACGTAGCGCCACCTGCCTTCACGGATACACTTGCCGCCATTGCCGGCCCGGTCCGGCTCGACGGCGGCGGTAGTCCCGGCTCGCGCTACCAGTGGCAGCCGGCCCTCGGGCTCGACAGCGATACGGCGGCCCGCCCGCTTGCTTTCTGGGACCGCGACCAGCGCTATACTTTACGCGTGGAAACCCCGCAGGGCTGCATCCTGCATTCGCAGGTGCTGGTGCGGCGGATGCTGGGACCGGACATCTATATCCCCGATGCGTTTACACCAAACAATGACGGGAAGAATGACCTGCTGCGCCCCGTGGTTGTAGGAATACGGGAACTGCACTACTTCTCGGTCTTTGATCGCAATGGGCAACGTGTCTTTCACAGCACCGACACCCGCTCGGGCTGGGATGGCAGGATCAAAGGCTTGCCTGCCGGCACCGCCACTTTTGTGTACATAGCCGAAGGCATCGCTTACGATGGGAAACGCATCTTCAAAAAAGGTACAGTAACGTTGATCCGCTAGAACATTCAGAGCTGGAGCAGGGAGGCCTCTCCCCATATTTTGCAGCCCGGCTGTCGGGCGGCGTCGCGCAGTTCTTCGGGCGGGATGATGTGAAAGGATTCCGGCGAAAATTCGTTGCAGAAATATTCCGCGATCTCGCTGCCGGGGAAAAGCCCGTAGAGGCTGCCATCGGCTGTAGCCACGAACACGTACTGGCCGGCCGGCGTCTGCGCCAGGAACCGGAGCAGGTCGCGCTGCGGCAGGGTGGCGCGGAAACGGTATGCTTCGATATAGGCCATGGCCGCGAAGATAGCGCCGGGGCGTTCTGCCGCGATCAGCCTTCGCGCATGCCGGTTTCGAGGCGCTCTACGAACCGGCCCACATCGGATCCATCCATCAGCGCATGGTGCACGTGCACCGAGAGCGGCATCGTGCGCCGCCCGTTGCTTTCCGTCATTTTGCCGTAGGAGATCTTCGGGCAGCTATCCGGAAAAGAAAAGGCGCGGGCGTGCGACAGACCGCTGAAGCGCAGCCAGGGCAGGGAGGAGCAATGCAGTACGTTTTCGCCCGAAATGGCTGGAACCAGCCCGGTTGCGGCCCGCACGCGTGTCGCCTCTGCCTGTGCTTCCTGTATAAATACGGTAAGCTCCGGGTGCCAGTCCATATAAGCGAAGCCGAAAGTGCCGTCGGGGCGATTGATGGTCGGGGAGGCGTGCACTTCATCGTATACGCGCACCTCGTCGCCGCTGATACGGTAGCGGAACGGCTCCGTGGCATTGGCCGCGCGCAGCGTATGCCAGAGTGTATACAGGAAGAAGGAGTGCCCGTTGGCTTTTGCACAGGCATAGGCTTCTGTGCAATCCAGTTCCACGGTCACACCGAAAAAAGGTTCTTCGAAGCGGCGGAAAAAGTGGAAATGATCGCGGCGGTTCCAGGTGCTGAGGTCGAGGGGCGTGAACATGCCACGAAAATAAGCCGCTGTGCCTGCTACAACAGGGGCAGGATATCGCGGATGGTGCTTACCGCGCGGAAGTTGGGATGTTCGATGTCATGATCAACCACTTCGTGCGCCCAGGTAGTATGATACGGCACGTGAATGGCGTGGCCGCCAAGCTCCAGCACCGGCAGCACGTCCGACTTCAGCGAGTTGCCGATCATCAGGAACTGCTCCGGGGCGATGTCGAGGTGACGTACCAATTTGGCATAATCGGATACGCCTTTATCCGACATGATCTCGATGTGGTGGAAGTGGTGGATGACCCCCGAGTTCTTCATTTTGCGCTCCTGGTCGAGCAGGTCGCCCTTGGTGGCCACCACGAGGCGGTAGCGCTCTTTCAGGGAAGCCACCACTTCTTCCACGCCCTCGAGCAGCTCGATGGGGCGGGCCAGCAGTTCCTTGCCCAGCTCCAGGATGCGGGCAATGGCGGATGCCCTGATATTGCCTTCGGAAATGGTCAGGGCCGTTTCCACCATCGACAGGGTAAAGCCCTTGATGCCGTAGCCATAAAGCGGCAGGTTCTTGATCTCCGTTTGCAGCAGTTCCCGCTCGGCGCTGTGCAGGGGCATGAAGTCCTCCAGCAGCTGGCAGAACAGGGTTTCTGTTTCGCGGAAATAAGGCTCGTTCACCCACAAGGTGTCGTCGGCGTCGAAGGCAATGACTTTGATGTCCATAATCGTAGTTCCCGCGGAATGCGGGGCCGCAAAGCTAGGAGAAGATCTCAGATCTCAGATGTCAGATCTCGGATCTTGGTTTGAAACACCTGATGGAAACGTTGTCCAATAGGCCGTTTGCATTTATTACATCTGAGATCTGCCATTCCCTCTTGGCATGTTTTTGTCGGCAGCAACGCCGTGCAGACGCTTTTTCCGCTGGATGACCTGTTGCCGCAAGGGTTTCGTTACCTGCCGGATTTTCTTTCCGTGGAGGAGGAAGCGGACCTGCTCCGCGGTGTGGAGGGGCTCGACCTGCATCCTTTTCTCTTCCAGGGCTATACGGCGAAGCGGCTGGTCGCTTCCTTCGGCCGGGACTGGCATTTCGATACCCGCACCCTGGCGCCGGGGCGCCCGGTGCCGCCCTTCCTGGAGCCGGTGGCGGAGAAGGTAGCGGCCCACCTGGGGCTGCGGCGCGAAGATTTCGCCGAGCTGCTGGTGACGGCCTACCCACCCGGGGCGGTCATCAACTGGCACCGCGATGCGCCGCCTTTTGCCCTCATCGCCGGCTTGTCGCTGGGTTCGGACTGCACCTTCCGCCTGCGGCCACAGGAAAAAAAACTGCAGACGCGGGGTGCCACCCGCTCGCTGGTGGTGGCGCGGCGCTCGCTCTATATCATGGAAGGGGCGGCGCGCAGCGACTGGCAGCACAGCACGGCCCCGGTGGCCGCCTGGCGCTGGTCGGTGACGCTGCGGACGCTCTACGCGAAATAGAAATCCCGGCGCGGGGCCGGGGTTGCTCATAGGGGACGGGGAACGATTTATAACACATCAAAACGAAACGACTGTACCTGGGTCGCCTTCACCTTGCGGCCTTCGGTGCGGGCGGGTGTCCAGCGGCCGGACCTGGCGAACTGGCTGAGGGCTTCCTGCTCCAGGCCGTAGCCGATGGTGCTGAGCGCGTGGATATTGCCCACGTTGCCCTGGGCATCGATGTCAAAACGGATCTGTACTTCGTAGCTGCCGGCGGGGAGGCCCTGGGCGATGCCGGTGCGGATCACCCTGGTGAGGATGGCCGACTTGAAACCGTTGAGGGCTACGTCGCCACCCGGGAAGGTAGCGGCCGCGATGGCAGCCTTGCTCTTAGGAGCTTTTTCGGTAGCGGGAGCAGCGAGGGCCGAGAGGGAGAGCAGGAGGGCGAAGCAGAGTACAGCAGCTTTCATAAAGTACGTTTTGCGTTTGACAAGTCAAAAGTACCTGTGGAGCATTAGGTGGATCGCCTTAGTTCGCCTAAGTGGTCGTTTTAATCGTTAAAACCGTGCAAATTGACTTTAGTGTTTCTACTTATTTTTGCAGACCGGCAAGTTAACGGGTCATTCCTTCCTTATTGGCCAGCTGTCCGCAGGCGGCATCGATGTCCTTGCCGCGGCTCCGGCGGAGGCGGGCATTGACCTTGTTTTTGGCAAGGTGCGCCATAAACGCCTCGGTGCGCTCCTCGGTCGGCTTTTCAAACTTTGCGAGATCAATGGGATTGTACTCGATAATATTGACCAGGTCGGCGGGAATCTGGCGGTAGAGCTTTACCAGCTCATCGGCATCTTTGGGCCCGTCGTTGAGGTCTTTAAAAAGGATGTATTCGAGGGTGATCTCGTTTTTGGTTTTCTGGTAGAAATAGTTGAGCGCCTCCACAAGCGATTTCAGATCGTTGGAAGCATTGATGTTCATGATCTGGTCGCGCTTGGCATCGTTGGGGGCATGCAGTGAAAGCGCCAGCTTGAACTTAACGCCATCGTCGCCAAGCTGGCGGATGGCTTTGGCCACACCGGCGGTGGAAACGGTGATGCGCCGGGGGCTCATGCCCAGTCCGTCCGGGGAGGTGATCCGCTCGATAGCTTTGAGCACGTTTTTGTAATTCAGGAGCGGTTCGCCCATGCCCATGAACACGATATTGGTGAGCTTGTGTCCGTAAACCTTTTCGCTCTGTTCGTTGAGCAGCACCACCTCGTCATAGATCTCGTCGAAGTCCATATTGCGCTTGCGGTCGATATAGCCGGTGGCGCAGAACTTACAGGCCAGCGAGCAGCCGATCTGCGAGGAAACGCAGGCGGTAAAGCGCTCCTCGGTGGGGATGAGCACGCCTTCGCAGAGGTGTCCTTCATGGGTGCGGAAGCGGCTTTTCACCGTACCATCGGCACTGTACTGGGTAGCATCAACCGCCAGGGCCGGGAGCGTGAAGTGGTTGCCCAGCTTCTGGCGCAGGTCCTTGCTCAGGTTGGTCATGTCGGCAAAGGAACGGGCGCCCTTCATCCAAAGCCATTCCCACACCTGCTTCGCCCGGAATTTCGGTTCGCCCAGCACTTCGAAATACTGGATGAGGTCTTCCTGCGCCAGCTGGCGGATATTGCGGATGTTTTTTTGAGTTGCGCTCATGGCGCAAAGATACGTGAACCGGCGGGGGAGGGGTGTTAACCCCTTGTCAAGGGTAGCCTGCCGGTGCGACCGAAAGCTTTATTTTTACCGAAACCAATCCACAATGAAACTGCTTACGATCCTCATCGCCTTCCTGCTGCCGCTGTCCGTCCTGGCCCAGTCAGATTCCACCCTGGCCGAATACAAAGGCACTTATACGTTCCCGGAAGGAAGCCAGGTGACTTCGGCCGAAGTGCAGCTGCGCGACGGGAAACTCTATATCAGCTCGGCCATCGGGGGCTCCATCCTGACCCAGGTGAGCAGGGATACGTTTCACCTCGACGCCTATAACGGGCAGCTCTACTTCCGCCGGAAAGCCGGTAAAGTAAGCGGCATTTACGTAGAAGTGGGCCAGATGATACTCGACGGGGAAAAAGAGGAAACGTCGAAGTCTGCCTTTCGCCGGCCGCGGATTTTCATGGCCCGCTAAGCGGGATAGCCCCTAACTTGCGCCCCTCAGGACGGCCCGCCCGGGAGGCCCGGGCGGCGCAGCTCCAAAGCGTCCTGCCCACCATTATGCGCACCGTTTACGTTATCGACACCCTCCGCACGCCCATCGGTAAATACGGGGGGGGCCTTTCTTCCGTACGCCCCGACGACCTGCTGGCCGGCGCCATCAAAGCACTGCTCGAACGCAACCCTTCCGTTGATCCCGCTGCTATTGAAGATGTGATTGCCGGCGATGCCAACCAGGCCGGCGAAGACAACCGCAACGTGGCCCGTATGGCGGCGCTGCTGGCCGGCCTGCCGGTGACCGTGCCGGGCAATACCGTTAACCGCCTTTGCGCCTCCGGCCTCCAGGCCATCATGGACGCTACACGCCAGATCATGACCGGCGACGCCGAGCTCATGATCGCCTGCGGTGTGGAGAGCATGAGCCGCGCGCCCTTCGTTATGGCGAAAGCAACATCACCCTTCCAGCGGGCCACGGAAATTGTCGACACCACGCTTGGCTGGCGCTTTGTGAACAGCCGCCTCGCCGATGTGCATTATCCATACAGTATGGGCGAGACCGGTGAAAATGTAGCGAAGCAGTGGCAGATCTCCCGCGCGGCACAGGATGCCTGGGCGCTTCGTTCCCAAAACAATTATTTCGCCGCGCTCGAAGCCGGCAAGTGGGCGGAGGAGATCGTTCCGGTGGAAGTGACCGAGGGCAAGGAAAAGAAGATCGTGGATACCGACGAGCACCCCCGCCGCACGACAGCTGAGAAGCTGGCAACGCTGAAGCCCGCTTTCATAAAGGACGGCACCGTTACCGCCGGCAATGCCGCCGGCCTCAACGACGGTGCGGCCGCGATGCTGCTGGCTTCGGAAGAAGCGGTGCAGAAATATGGACTGAAGCCGATCGCCAAAGTGGTGGCCATGGCTGTTGCCGGCGTGGATCCCGCCATCATGGGCATCGGCCCGGTGCCGGCCACGCAAAAGGCGCTCCGGCGCGCTTCGCTTTCCGTTGCCGATATTGACCTGGCGGAGCTCAACGAAGCCTTTGCCTCTCAGGTGCTGGCTTCGATGCAGGAGTTGCAGATTGATTCCGAAAAGGTGAATGTCAACGGCGGCTCCATCGCGCTTGGTCACCCGCTCGGCTGCTCGGGTGTACGCATCTCCACTACGCTGCTTCACGAGCTGAAGCGCCGCGGCGGCCGCTACGGTCTCGCTACGATGTGTGTGGGTGTGGGCCAGGGCGCGGCGATCATTTATGAGAATTTGTAATTTTTGATTTCGGATTTTCGAGATGCAATCACGGCTGGAAAAATCTCAGATCGGAGATCATAAATCTGGAATCCTGAGTGGTGTCGGGAACGAAAATTGCGACTCTTTATCATGATGAAACAAGCCGTCTTGCCTGTTGTGTTCTGCCTCCTGGCCTGCAATCCCTACAAGGCGTTGCGGAGCGACCGGGTATCGCTTCCGGCCGCGGGTGAGCTGAGCCTCAGGGTGCCGAAGGGTTTCAGGGAAGCCCGCACCGACAACGAGGCGGGTGGCCGCGTGGTGCGCAGCTATCATTACAACGACGGTACCGTATTCTATGTAGCCTATGTGCCCGACCGGGGCGATCTGCAGCCGATCGATCATGCGGTGCACGTGCCGGGGTTCAGCTCCGTTGGTGATACGCTGTTCAAGGAGCTGGGTGCTTTCGAGCGGTACTGGCGCGAGGATCGCAAGGGGTTGCTCCGCGCGGGTTATGTCAATGTAAGTAAAGGAAAGCCGGAAGTGCTTTTCGATTCAGCGGTAAACTATATCCGGCGTGTCAACCACTGATCCGTGGTGCAACGAATTCATTTAAGAAAAACAAAGCCCCGGTGTTCCGGGGCTTTGTTTTTGGGTGTTGGTGTCAGCTCTTTAGGAATCCGGCAAGATCTTCGAAAGGCACCGAGGTTTGTTTGCCGGTGGTAAGCTCTTTTACGAGTGCCGTCTTCTCGGACACTTCCCGGCTGCCGATGATCACGGCGTAGGGAATATGCTTTTTCTCTGCGTATTTGAATTGTTTGTCCATCCTGGACGCTTCGTGGTAAAGCTCACCCGAGGTGCCGGCCATGCGAAGCTCCTGGAGTAGCCCGTAAGCAACGCGGCTTTCGGCATCGCCCAGGTTGAAGAAGAGCGCGCGCGTGCTTTGCGTCAGCGCTTCGGGGAAAAGCCGCAGTTCTTCCAGCACGTCATAAATACGGTCGACACCGAAGGAAATGCCCACGCCGGGCATGTCGGGTACGCCGAAGAGGCCGGTGAGATCATCGTAACGGCCGCCGCCGCCGATGGAGCCGATCTTCACTTCAGCAGGCGCTTTCACTTCGAAGATGATGCCGGTGTAGTAGTTGAGCCCGCGCGCGAGGGTGAAGTCGAGCACGAGATTGACCCCCTCGCCGGTAACCATATTGCCTACAAACTCAATTTCTTCGATTCCCTTTTTCGCTGTCTCGTTGTCGCCAAAGAGTTCTTTAATGGCGACAAGCTTTTCTTCGTTGCTTCCGCCGATCTCGAGGTAGCGCTGGATGGTGGCGATCTGCGCTTCGTTCAGTCCGCGCCCGGCGAGTTCTTCTTTCACCTTATCCAGCCCGATCTTATCCAGCTTGTCGATGGCGATGGTGATGTCCATCATCTTTTCGGCGCCGCCGCTGATCTCGGCGAGGGCGGCCAGCAGCTTGCGCGAGTTGATGCGCAGCTCGTAGCCTTTGAGCCCGAGCTGTATAAATACGGTGTGGTAGATGGAGCAGAGGTCCACTTCGTTCATCAGCGAACGGGAGCCCACCACGTCGGCATCGCACTGGTAGAACTCGCGGTAGCGGCCTTTTTGCGGACGGTCGGCGCGCCATACGGGTTGCACCTGGTAACGCCTGAAAGGAAAAGTGAGGCTGCCATGGTTCATCGCTACGTAGCGGGCAAAGGGAATGGTGAGATCGTAGCGGAGGGCGCGCTCGGTGAGGTCTTTGGTGCTTTTGCCCCCGAGCACTTTCTCGAAGGCGGCGCGGGCCGACGCTTCCTTCTCGGGCCGGTCGAGACCGTTGTTGAGGATCTTGAAAATAAGCTTGTCGCCTTCCTCGCCGTATTTGCCCATAAGGGTGTCGAGGTTTTCCATCGCGGGCGTTTCGAGGGGCTGGAAGCCAAAGCGCTCAAAGACAGTCCGGATCGTGTTGAGGATATACTGGCGCTTGCGGACCACCTCGGGTCCGAAGTCGCGCGTGCCTTGCGGCAAAGAGGGTTTCTGGCTCATGTTAATTGTTAGGCCGTAGTATTACGGGATGCGTATTTTTCAATGATGCGGTCACAGGCGGCGTCGATCAGTTTGTATACATCATGGTAGCCCGGTTCTTCGCCATACCAGGGATCGGGCACGTCTTCGTCGGCGCCGGGATGCACCTCGTTGAGCAGCAGGTCTACTTTCCCGGCATTCCAGTGCCGGCCCGCGATGCGCTTCATATCGTCCACCACATCGCCGGCCATGGCGTAGATCTTGTCATAGCGATCCATGTCGGCGGCGGTAAACCGTCGGGCGCGCTGCTGGCAGATATCCACGCCGTTCAGTTGCGCCACCTTTTGCGACAGCCGGTGCGGCGCCTCGCCCACGTGGTAGCCGTTGGTGCCGGCGCTTTCCACCGTCCAACGGAGTCCGGCCGCCGCCGCCTTGTGCTTCAGAATGCCCTCTGCCAGCGGGCTGCGGCAGATATTACCGAGGCAAACCATCAGGATCTTCATATCGCCGCAAAGGTAATGTGGTAATGCGGTAATGTGTGAATGCGGTAATGTGGTAATGCGGTAATGTGTGAATGCGGTAATGTGGTAATGCGTGTTCGACGCCATGCTCTTTAATGTCTTCCCCCTGTTCTTCCATCCGTATTCGGCCTTCTTTTCTCACATTACCGCATTACCGGATTACCGCATTGTTTTCTGTGGATTTCGAAACGCCCCTGCATCCCATAGAAAACCCCACTGCCATGACCCACTTCGACATTCAGAAAGCATCCCTGCTCGACCTGTTGTTTGAGCAGCGCAACAAGCAGTACGGCGCCTACGTGCTTCGTAAGTATTACGCCAACCGTCTTTCGGTAGCCCTGGGACTAACGCTTACGGCCGCCTTCTCCATCTTCTTTATTGCAGGACGCCTCGGCGCACCGGGCGCTTCGGATCGCGGGAGCCTGCTTCCCGGGGAGGGTGTCGTGTTGAAAACCTTTGAGCTGCCGAAGCCCGAAAAGCAGCCCGAAGTAACAAGGACGGTCCAGAAGAAAATGCAGACGGAGCACTACACCAAGAATATCCAGATCGTGAAAGACATCGATAAGCCCGACCTGGCGCGGATCGATGCGCTCGATAAAGCAGTCATCGGCGGTCACCAGGCGACAGGCGATGTGCCGACGGCCGATGTGCACGTGGACCTGCCGGTAGGGCCGAAAGTAGTGGCCCCGCCAGTTACGCCGCCGGCCCCTCCGGAAGAACCCACCTTCGTTCCGAATCCTTCGGAGGCGCCGCAGTTCCCCGGCGGTGACGCCGCCTGGCGCGGATACCTCGGCAAGATGCTTACGACGCCATCCGATATGGAAGCCGGCGAGAAACGCTCGGTGCTGGTGCGCTTCCTCGTATCGGAAGAAGGTGTGGTGACCGGCTTCCAGATCCTGCGCTCGGGCGGCGCCTCTTTCGACAACGAGGTGCTCCGCGTGCTGCGCCGCATGCCCCGCTGGAAGCCTGCGCGGCAGAATGGCCGCGCCGTGGCCACCGCCTTCCAGCAACCCGTCACCTTCCAGGCCCCCGAAGAGTAGAAGGGACGGCAGCCCGGTTTTTGCAACTTGGAAGCGAAAATTGCCTAATTTGCCCAACCCAACAGGAATCAATGGTAGAAGAGTACGAAAAGAAACGCCGCCGCCAGGTCGGCACCATGCGCGCGATCATGGACTATGCCATGGGGATCGTGTTTGTGCTGGTAGGGCTCTTCTTTTTCTATGCTTTTTTTACCAAAACGCCGATCATGGGCCGCGAGCCCGGCGGGCTTGACGTAGCCATCGGCGTCCTGTTTGTGGTATATGGAGTTTGGCGCGTTTATCGCGGCTATAGGAAGAATTACTTTAAGGAATGATGAACGGCACCCGGATGGCGCGATTTGGCAACCGATTACTGGCTTTACTATTGGCAGGAGCCCTGCTCACCGGCTGCGGTGGGGAGCGCGATCCTGATGAGCCGACAGATACCCGCACAAGCGGCACGATCCATATCAGTGCCGACGAGTCTTTCCGTCCCGTCATCGACTCGGAGATCCGGGTATTTGAAGCCTTGCATCCCGGCACCCATATCATCCCCCATTATAAGCCCGAGGCTGAGTGCTTCCGCGACTTCGGGGTCGACTCCATCCGCTGCGTCATCGCCACCCGCGCCTACAGCCCGCAGGAAAAGGCCTTTATCAACGATTCGCTGAAAACCGAAGTATCCTACAACGTGGCGGCCTACGACGCCATCGCGGTGATCGTTCACCCTTCCTCCAAAGACACGCTCTTTACCCTTCCCGAGATCCGCGACCTGCTTACCGGCAAGTCGCAACGCGGTCTGCGCCCGGTGATGGATGGCCTCAAGGCTACCAGCACGGTGCGCTTCCTGATGGACTCGGTGCTCCGCGGCGCCCCACTCGGCGCCAACGTAACGGCGGCCGATAACAGCGCCGGCGTGATCGATTATGTGTCGCGCAACCCCGACGCTGTCGGCTTTCTCGGGGTCAGCTGGGTGGGCAACCCGCAGGATAGTACCCAGCTCAGCTACCTGAGCCGCATCAAGGTGGCGCTGCTACAGGATGCCAAAGACACGGCCCGCTTCGTGTGGCCCGCCCAGTACAATATCTGGTATAAGCGTTACCCGCTCCGGCGCGACCTCGTGGTAGTACTCAAGGAACGTCACAATGGCCTCGGCCATGGTTTTGCGAATTATCTGACCACTACCAGCGGCCAGATGGTGTTTAACCGCGCCTTCCTGATGCCCGCGATGATGAACTTCCAGGTGCGCTCGGCGGAGGTAAAGGAATAGTTGCACAGGCATTGAAGGTTGTTAATGAAGGGATTAATTAAGTGTTAGAACTTCAACCTTAACAACCTTTAGGTAAACTAAAGAACAAAATTTGAGCTCTTACTAAAAACGAAAAAGAAACGGATCATGAAGAAATCAGCCATTGTTTTGTTGCTTGCTGTGTTTTTCGCACTCGGTGCGGGCGCCCAGTCGGTTCAGGAGGGGATAGGTCACCTCTACGCCGACCGTACCGCCAGCGCCAAAAGCACCTTTGAGCGGATCCTGTCGGCTAACCCGAACAACATCGAAGCCATTTACTGGCTGGGCCAGACATACCTCCAGCTCAATCAGCCCGCGGAAGCGCGCAACGTTTACCAGAAAGCCCTTTCCACCAACGGGAATGCGCCCCTGCTGCTTGCCGGTATGGGCCACGTACTCCTGGTTGAAAATAAAGCCGGCGAAGCCCGCCAGCAATTTGAAACCGCCATCAACCTGAGCCGCGGCAAAAAGGGTGAAGACCCCGCCGTGCTCAACGCCATCGGCCGCGCCAACGTGGAAACCACGAACGGCGATGTAGCCTACGGCCTCGCCAAGCTCCAGCAGGCTGCCCAGCTGGCGCCTACCAATGCGGATATCCAGATCAACCTCGGTAACGCCTACCGCCGCGCCAAGGAAGGTGGCCAGGCTGTAAAGGCCTACACCGCCGCCGCCGCCAACGGCATGCCGGCCGTAGCTTACTACCGCATGGCCCGCATCTACGAAACCCAGCGCAACTGGGACGTGGTGACCGAGAACCTCAACCGCGCCATTGCCGCCGACCCCAAATTCGGCCCGGCTTACCTGCGCCAATACAACTATAACCTGTTCTACAAGCAGGACTTCAACGCGGCCGAAGACTGGGCCCGCAAGTACGTGGCCGTGGCCGACCCGAGCATCCAGAACGAAGTGTTCGGCGCCCAGACCGCCTTCCTGCAGAAGAACTACGATAAGGCCATTGAAATAGGCAACCGCATCATTACCCAGAGCGGCAGCACGCCCGCCAGCCCCGGTGTTTACCGACTGATGGCCTACTCTTATGTAGAAGGCAAGAAAGACACCGCTGCGGCCCGCAAGTATGTTGATCAGCTGTTTGCAACCGCCAAGGGCGACGAGCTTGTTGCCAAAGACTACACCCTGAAGGCAACGATCTATTCGAAAGAAGACCCGGCCCAGGTGGTAAATATTTATATGGATGCAGCAAACGATGACACTACCCTGCGCAACAAGCTCCTGATTCTCCAGGAAGCCGTTGACTGGGCCAAAACCAACAACCGCAAGGTTGCCGAGGGCGATCTCCGCCTGGCCCTGCATCGCCTCAACCCCAACTCGAGCCCGGCCGGCCTCTTCCAGATTGGTCTGCCGTACTACCAGGGCGCAGCCTTCGTGAAGGCCGACAGCGTATTCCAGGCTTACAGCCGCGCGCTTCCCGACTCGATCTATGGTTACCTCTGGAGCGCCCGTGCCCTCGCCAATATCGACACCACGGGTAAGCAAGGCCTGGCGGTTCCCCAGTACGAGCAGGTGCTCCGCGTATCGTCGGCGGACAAAGCCCGCCTCGGCATCTATGGCTACGAAGCGGCTACCAACCTCGCCAACTACTACGTGAACGAGAAGAACGACCGCGTCAAAGGAGCTGAAATGCTCCGCAAGGCACTCGAGTTCGACCCGAGCAAGCAGGCACAGCTGGAGCCGGTTATCAAGCGGCTTGAATCTGCGCCGGCCCGGCCCGCAGCCCCCTCGAAGCCCGCGGCACCCACGAAAGTGAAGACTGCGCCCAATAAAACGAAAGTGAAAAAAGGATAACACGCGGAAACCGCGGAAACCACGATAGTTCAGACAGAAGTCCCGCTTGGCGGGACTTCTTTATTTTTCAGCGTTTTCAGCGTTTTTCGCGTGCGAAACCGCGGTTTTTTGCCTCAAAATATTCACGCTCCAGATTGATGGCTGTACTGTATTTTTGCCGCCGATTCAACAGCCTATGTTCCATTTGCTTCAAGCCGACATTACCCGTGCCGTCCGCGACGTCAACAGCGCCGGCAGCTACCTGCCCGTGGCGCTCCAGTTTCTCTTCGCCGCCGGCATGATCGGTACCCTGATGGCCGTGACCCACCTGCTGGGCCCCAAGCGCAAGACGGCCGACAAGCTCGCCAACTTCACCTCCGGTATCGAAAGCCATGGCGACGCCCGCCAGCCGATGGCCATCAAGTATTTCCTGGTGGCGATCCTGTTTGTGCTTTTCGACGTGGAAGTGATCTTTTTCTATCCCTACGCGGTTAATTTCAAAGGGCTCGGTTGGAGCGGTTTTTGGGCTGTAGTGATGTTCGTCGCGTTCTTCCTTTGCGGGTTTATTTATATCGTGAAGAAGGGTGCGCTGAAGTGGGAAGACTAGTTCATCCGCAGAAGGGCGCCGTGCGGACCGGACTTTGACAATCGCGCGCTCTTTTGCAAAAGTTAAAAAGAAGAATTTATGGCACGTCCTGTTTCCTATAATATCAACGAAAAGCCGCTGGAGAAAGACATCTCGCTGGTGGATATGCCCGACGGCTACCAGGGTGAAGGTTTTTTCGCCCAGAAGCTGAGTGAGGCTGTGGGCCTTGCCCGCAAGAACTCCATCTGGCCCCTTCCTTTCGCTACTTCCTGCTGCGGTATTGAATTCATGGCCACCATGGCCTCCCACTACGACCTGGCCCGCTTCGGCGCCGAGCGCCTCGGCTTCTCGCCCCGCCAGTGCGACCTGCTGATGGTGATGGGCACCATCTCGAAAAAGATGGCACCCGTGGTGCGCCAGGTATACCTCCAGATGGCCGAGCCCCGCTGGGTGATGGCGGTAGGCGCCTGCGCCTGCTCCGGCGGCGTGTTCGACTCCTACAGCGTGCTGCAGGGCATCGACCAGGTGGTTCCGGTAGACGTTTACGTTCCCGGCTGCCCCCCGCGCCCCGAGGCGATCATCGACGGCATCCTCCGCATCCAGGACCTGGTGGGCAAGGAAAGCCTGCGCCGCCGCAACTCCGAACATTATCAAAAGCTCCTGGCGAGCTACGGTATTCAATAAAAACACTCCGGGCTCCCCTTCCCATCGGGAAGGGGCCGGGGGATGGGTCTTATGGCATTGACAAACGAACAAGTACAACAGCAGCTCCTGGAGCGTTTCGGCGACAAGGTGAAGGCCTTCGAGGAACCCTATGGCATGCTGACCTTCGAAGCCGACCGCGATCAGAACATCGCGGTGCTTCAGTATTTATACGAGAACGGCTTCCGCTTTCTCACCGACCTCACCGCGGTGCACTACCCGGCCTACGCGGGCCGCGAGCTTGCGGTGGTATACCACGTGCACAACCTGGTAGAGAACTTCCGCCTGCGCTTCAAGGTGTTCGCACCCGTGGCGCAGCCCGACGTGCAGAGTGCCACGGTGCTTTATGAAAGCGCCAACTGGCAGGAGCGCGAGGCCTACGATTTCTATGGGGTCAACTTCACCGGGCATCCCAACCTGAAGCGGATTCAGAACGTGGATGAGATGGACTACTTCCCGCAGCGCAAGGAGTTCCCGCTCGAAGACCAGACCCGCATCGACAAGGACGACGAGATGTTCGGCCGCGGCGGCTCCTTCGACTTCGGCAACCGCCGCGAAGACGGAGCGCCGACGCTGCACACGCTGCCGGAGAGCGAAAAATAACGCTTCGGCATACTTCGCAGGTCACTCTTCGGCAGGCTCAGAGTGACAGGCCTTACCAAACGAAGAGCCCGCAATGTCAGGCCGAGCTTGCCGACGCCTACGACACAAACGACGATAACATGGCTACGAACACACCATATTCCCATATCCCGCTTCCCGAAGGCTCTATCGAGAAGGAAACGACCACCATCAACCTCGGGCCGACGCACCCCGCCACGCACGGCGTGTTCCAGAACATCCTGGAGCTCGACGGCGAAAAGATCGTGTCGGCGGAGCAGACGATCGGTTATATCCACCGCGCCTTTGAGAAGATCGCCGAGCGCCGCCCCCTGTACCAGATCACCCCGCTGACCGACCGCCTCAACTACTGCTCGGCGCCGATCAACAACATGGGCTGGCACATGACCTGCGAAAAGCTGCTGGGCATCCAGACGCCGAAGCGTGTGGACTACCTCCGCGTCATCATCATGGAGCTCGCCCGCATCGCCGACCACATCATCTGCAACTCCGTAATCGGGGTAGACACCGGCGCCTTTACCGGCTTCCTTTACGTGATGCAGTACCGCGAGCTCATTTACGAGATCTGGGAAGAAGTGTGCGGCTCGCGCCTGACGACCAATATCGGTCGCATCGGCGGCTTCGAGCGCGACTTCAACGATATCGCCTTTACCAAGCTCGAGAAATTCCTCGACGAGTTCCCGGCCGTGCTGAAGGAGTTCGAAAGCCTCTTTACCCGCAACCGCATCTTCATGGAGCGCACCATCGGCGCCGGCCCCATCTCGGGCGAGCGCGCGCTCAACTACGGCTTCACCGGGCCCAACCTGCGCGCCGCGGGCGTCGACTACGACGTGCGCGTGCACACCCCTTACAGCTCTTACCAGGATTTCGAATTCAGCATTCCCACCGGCAACACCGGCGACTGCTACGACCGCTTCCTGGTGCGCAACGGCGAGATGTGGGAATCGATTTCCATCATCCGCCAGGCTTACCGCAAGCTGCAGGATATGAAAGGCGACGAGGCGGGCATCTACCATGCCGACGTGCCGGAATACTACCTCCCCGAGAAGAAGGACGTATACACCAAGATGGAAGCCCTCATCTACCACTTCAAGATCGTGATGGGTGAGATCGACATTCCGCCGGGCGAGGTATACCACAGCGTGGAAGGCGGCAACGGTGAGCTGGGCTTCTACCTCATTTCCGACGGAGGCCGCACGCCTTACCGCCTGCACTTCCGCCGTCCCTGCTTCGTCTACTACCAGGCCTACGAAGAACTGGTAAAAGGTTCGATGCTCTCCGACGCCATTATCGTGATGTCGTCGCTGAACCTCATCGCCGGCGAGATGGACGGGTAAGAAATCTTTAGATCTTGGATCTCAGGATCTCGGATCTGTTGTAGTGAAGTAAATGTGCTGATAGAATTGTGGTTTGGTGAGTGGGAAGGATGGTTTGAACAGAAGACACCTTACCAATTAACCAATAGACCAATTAACTAATAAACCGTTTTTGACCGTGACGTTTTCTGAAGAGAAACTCAATAAAGTACGCGAGATCGTGGCGCGCTACCCGCAGGGGCAGCAGAAGAGCGCCCTGATTCCGGTGCTGCACCTGGCACAGGAAGCCAACAGCGGCTGGCTGTCGGCCGAGGCCATGGACTACGTTGCCTCCCTGCTCGATCTGAAACCGATCGAGGTGTACGAGGTGGCTACTTTCTACAGCATGTTCAACCTGAAGCCGGTGGGCAAATACCTCTTCGAGGTGTGCCAGACCGGGCCCTGCATGCTCAACGGCTCCGACGACATCATTGCCTATATCAAGGAAAAACTGAACATCGGGATCGGTGAAACCACCACCGACGGAATGTTCACGCTCAAAACCGTGGAGTGCCTCGGCGCCTGCGGCTATGCGCCGATGATGCAGCTCGGTAAGTTCTACAAAGAGCACCTCACCCGGGAGAAGGTGGATGCCATTATTGACGAATGCCGCCGCAACGCGGTTCAAAACAATTAAGATGCGTTTAGCTCCCTATATCATGTTCAACGGCAACTGCGAGGAAGCCCTGAACTTTTACGCGAAGGCACTTGGCGGACAGATCCAGGGCCTGCAGTATTTCGAAGGCGCGCCGGTGGAGACTGCTCCAGAGGATGCAAAAAAGGTAATGCACGCCCAGTTTTCGGCCGGCGGGTTGTTCCTGATGGCCTCCGACGGCCAGCAGAACGAAGCCGTGGGCGGCATGGTGCACCTGAGCCTCGACTTTTCTTCGCAGGAAGAGATCGACCGCACCTTTGCGGCCCTGAGCGAAGGCGCCCGCGTTACGATGCCGCTGCAGGACACCTTCTGGGGTGCCCGCTTCGGCATGCTCACCGACCAGTTCGGTGTTAATTGGATGTTCAATTTCGACAAGGAACCCAAGCAAAAACAATGATCCAAAGCGGCACTGCCGCATATCTGATAGACCATGGGTAAAAAATTATTGCTCGAACACGCACACGTAGAAGGCATCCGCTACTTCGACACCTACCGCCGCCACGGCGGTTATGCCGCGGTGGAGAAGGCGTTCAAGATGGCGCCCGCCGACATCGTGGAAGAGGTGAAAAAGAGCGGCCTCCGCGGCCGTGGCGGCGCCGGCTTCCCCACCGGCATGAAGTGGAGCTTCCTGGCTAAGCCCGAAGGCGTTCCCCGCTACCTCGTGTGCAACGCCGACGAATCGGAGCCCGGCACCTTCAAGGACCGATACCTGATGGAGTTCATCCCGCACCTCCTCATCGAAGGCCTCATCATCTCCTCCTTCGCCCTTGGCTCGGAGCGCACCTATATCTACATCCGCGGCGAATACGCCTGGATCGTAGATATACTGGAAGAAGCCATCGCCGAAGCCAACCGCGCCGGGTTCCTCGGAACGAATATCCTCGGCACCGGCTTCAACTGCCAGATCTATGTGCAGCGCGGCGCCGGCGCCTATATCTGCGGTGAAGAAACGGCCCTGATCGAGTCGCTCGAAGGCAAGCGCGGCAACCCGCGGATCAAGCCGCCCTTCCCGGCCATCAAAGGCCTTTACGATTGCCCCACGGTGGTAAACAACGTGGAGACACTCGCGGCGATAGTGCCCATCATCAACGGGGGAGCTGAAGCCTATGCCGCCATCGGCGTCGGCCGCTCCACGGGTACCAAGTTGATCTCCGCCTGCGGCAACATCAACAAGCCGGGCATCTACGAGATCGACATGAATATTTCGGTAGAGGAATTCATCTACAGCGACGAATATTGCGGCGGCATCCCCAACGGGAAGCGCCTCAAGGCCTGCATCCCGGGCGGTTCTTCCGTTCCCATCCTGCCGGCCAACCTACTGCTGAAAACGGCAAAAGGCGAGACCCGCATGATGACCTACGAAAGCCTCGCCGACGGCGGCTTTGCCACCGGCTCCATGATGGGATCGGGCGGTTTTATCGTGCTCGACGAAGACCAGTGCGTGGTGCGTCACACCTTCTCGCTGGCGCGCTTCTACCGCCACGAAAGCTGCGGCCAGTGCTCGCCCTGCCGCGAAGGCACGGGCTGGATGGAAAAGATCCTCCACAAGATCGAGCACGGCAAGGGCGATATGCGCGACATCGACCTGCTGTGGGACATCCAGGCCAAGATTGAAGGCAACACCATCTGCCCGCTCGGCGACGCCGCCGCCTGGCCCGTGGCTGCCGCCATCCGTCACTTCCGTGATGAGTTTGAGTGGCATGTGCTCAATCCCGACGAAGCGCAGAAGCGCAACTTCGGGCTCGCACACTACGCAGATCCTATTTCTGTAGCTGTTAGTTAATCATGAAAACGACGCTCCGGAAGGAGCACCCTGTATATGGCTGAAGAAAAAAAGATGTTCACGGTAACCATCGACAACATCAAAGTTGAAGTGGAAGCCGGAACGACCATCCTGATGGCGGCACGTAAGATCGGCGGAGACATCGTTCCCCCGACCATGTGCTTCTACTCGAAGCTCGATAAGACGGGCGGTTACTGCCGCACCTGCCTCGTGCGGGTATCGGCCGGTTCCACCGCCGACCCGCGCCCCATGCCCAAACTCGTGGCTTCCTGCCGCACCGCAGTTATGGACGGTATGGTGGTGGAAAATATCACCAACCCCGCGGTGCTCGAAGCCCGCAAGGGCGTGGTGGAATTCCTGCTGCTCAATCACCCGCTCGACTGCCCCGTGTGCGACCAGGCCGGTGAGTGCGACCTGCAGGATCTTTCCTACGAGCACGGCAAGGAAGGCACCCGCTACGAGTTCAAGCGCCGCACCTTCGAGCGCATCGACCTCGGCCCCTATATCCAGTTGCACATGACGCGCTGCATCCTGTGCTACCGCTGCGTGCACGCCGCCAACCAGGTGGCCGGCCAGCGTGAGCACGGCGTGCTCGACCGCGGCGACCACGCACAGATCGCCACCTATATCCAGCAGTCGCTCGAAAGCCCCATGATCGGCAACGTAATCGACGTATGCCCCGTGGGCGCCCTCACCGACCGCACCTTCCGCTTCAAGAACCGCGTGTGGTTTACGAAGCCGGTAGACGCGCACCGCGACTGCCCGCACTGCACCGGCAACGTACGCCTTTGGCTGCGCGGCGACGACGTGCTCCGCGTTACGGCCCGCAAAGACCAGTGGGGTGAGGTGGAAGAATGGATCTGTAACGAATGCCGCTTCGAAAAGAAGAAGGTGAGCGACTGGACCATCGAAGGCCCGACACGCGTTGACCGTCATTCGGTGATCGGCGCCGGCCACTACACCGGTATCCGGAAGCCGAAAGAAATCTTCAAGGAGGTAATGGACGGCCGCGACCCGAAACTGCTGATGGACATCCATACAGTCTCCGACGTGAACAAGGTCAACCTGAACGAGATTCCCGGCCCGGCCACCGGCGCTACGTTCAGCGGCAACCCGAAATCCGCCGGCACTAATATTACCGATGTGAAGGAAGGTGTCGGCCGCAATATGCTGGGCACCGACTCGACGAACCCGAACACTCCGTGAACCGTGAGCCGTGAACCGTGAGGGTGTTTGACGACGCTTTCTCCGGTTCACGGTTGATGGCTGACGACTCACGATAACAAACCGGGAGCATCCTCCCACACCGACGACAACGCTATGTACCTACTTATGGCCGAATGGCTGATCACCCTGATTGAAAAGTTCGCACTCATTGCGATCATCGTTACCACCGCGCTGGTGGTGGCCATGTACAGCACCTATGCCGAGCGCAAGATCGCGGCCTTCCTGCAAGACCGACGCGGTCCCAACCGCGCGGGTCCTTTCGGACTGCTGCAGCCCCTCGCCGACGGCGTGAAGCTGTTCATGAAAGAAGAGATCATCCCGAACGCTTCTTCCAAAGTGCTCTTCATCATGGGCCCGCTGCTGGCCATGATCACCGCTACCATGACCTCGGCGGTAGTTCCCTGGGGACCGACCTCGGAGTTCTTCGGCCACCTGATGCCGCTGCAGATCGCCGACATTAATATCGGTGTGCTGTACATCTTCGGCGTCGTATCGCTGGGCGTTTACGGCATCATGATCGGCGGCTGGGCATCCAACAACAAATTCTCGCTGCTGGCCGCCATCCGCGGCGCCTCGCAGATGATCTCCTACGAACTGGCCATGGGCCTCTCGCTGCTGGCTGTACTGCTGGTGGTGGGTGACCTCCGCATGAGCGTCATCGTCGACTACCAGGTGCTGCATGGATGGAACATCCTGTACCAGCCCCTCGGCTTCCTCATCTTTTTTGTGTGTGCCCTTGCCGAGTGCAACCGCACACCCTTCGACCTGCCCGAAGCGGAGAACGAGCTCAACTTCGGCTACCACCAGGAATACTCCTCGATGAAGCTTGGCTTCTACCTCTTTGCCGAATACATCAACATGTTCATTTCGGGTGTGGTGATGGCAACGCTTTTCTTCGGCGGCTGGGATATTCCCTTCTTCAACGAGGCGGCCCACAACGGCGCCTGGTGGGTAGGCCTCCTCGGCTTCGCCTCGCTGATGGGCAAGGCCTTCCTGTCTATCTTCCTGTTCATGTGGATCCGCTGGACCATCCCGCGCTTCCGCTTCGACCAGCTGATGAACCTTGGCTGGCGCGGCCTGCTGCCCCTGGCACTTGCCAACATGATCATTACCGCGGGAGTCGTCCTGTGGCTCAATAAAGACAATAACGGCGCACAGCCCCAAAATGGGCTAAATTCGCAGCCGTCCAAATCCGAACAAGTAAGCCTGACACATGCAACTCACCAATAGAAACAAACAGGTCGAGCGCAAGCCGATGACGTTTGCCGAGAAGATGTACCTGCCCTCGATCTTCAAGGGCATGGGGATCACCTTCAGCCATATGTTCAAGAAGAAGCCGACGATCAACTACCCCGAGCAGCAACGTCCCTTCTCGGCTGTGTTCCGCGGCCTGCACATCCTCAACCGCGATGAAGAAGGACGCGAGCGCTGCACCGCCTGCGGCCTGTGCGCCCTTGCCTGCCCTGCTGAAGCCATCACCATGGAAGCGGCCGAGCGCCAGGTAGGAGAGGAGCATCTTTACCGGGAAGAGAAGTACGCCGCGAAGTACGAGATCAACATGCTGCGCTGCATCTTCTGCGGACTCTGCGAAGAGGCCTGCCCGAAGGACGCCATCTACCTGTCGCAGACCTTTGCCCAGGCCAACTACGACCGCAAAGGCTTTATCTATAAAAAGGAAGACCTGCTGATCCCCAACCCGGTGACCGATCCGGAAGGTTTCGCCAAGGCAAAAGGAACGATCCCCCAATCCAAATAATCTACTCATGGGCATTACCGAAATCCTGTTTTGGGTCCTGGCGATGGTCTCGCTGTTCAGCGCGTTGATGGTGATCACCAGCAAGAACCCCGTGTTCAGCGTTATCTGGCTGATCGTGACCTTTTTCACTATCTCCGGCCACTATGTGCTGCTCAACGCGCAGTTCCTGGCCATCGTTAACATCATTGTTTACGCAGGTGCCATCATGGTGCTCTTCCTCTTCGTGATCATGCTGATGAACCTCGATAAGGACACCGAGCCCCAGAAAAACCGCTGGCTCCGCCTCGGCGGCGCCGTTGCCGGCGGCTCGCTGCTGCTGGTGCTGGTGGCGGCCCTCAAGAACACCGAAGCCCGGCAGACCGAGCTTGGCGGTGGCGGCATTGGCCTGATCCAGAACCTGGGCCGCGTGCTTTTTACCGAATACGTGGTGCCTTTCGAGCTTTCCTCGATCCTCTTCCTCACCGCCATGGTGGGTGCAGTGGTGATCGGCAAGAAAGATGAAAAGAGCCGCACGCCGAAGCAAGACGAGCACCACCACGCGGTGCGCGCTGCCATCGAAGTGGAGTAATGAATTAATCAAGCAATAAAGCCCCGCGGGGTCTCTTATGGATATCAGATATTACCTGTTTCTTTCGCTCGCCCTCTTCATCATCGGGATCATCGGCGTGCTCACACGCCGCAACGCCATCATCGTGTTCATGTGCATTGAGCTGATGCTTAACGCCGTGAACCTGCTGCTGGTAGCCTTCTCGAAGATGCATTACCTGGCGGCAGGCACGCCTGCGACAACGGCCGGCACCGACGGGCAGCTGTTCGTGTTCTTCATCATGGTTGTGGCAGCCGCCGAAGTCAGTGTGGGCCTCGCCATCATCGTGATGCTGTACCGCAACACGCGTTCCGTAGACATCAACTTCCTGAATCGCCTGAAACACTAAAAGACCAAGACCGCTGAAAGCTGATTGCTGACGGCCGAAAGCTTTACTGTATATGAAGAATCTGATCGCGCTCATTCCCTTGTTGCCCCTCGCCGGCTTCCTGATCAACGGCCTGGGCCGCAAGTACCTGGCTAAAGGTCTCGTCGGCCTTGTCGGCTCGGGCACTGTGCTGGGCTCCTTTATCATCAGCTGCATGCTGTTTGCAAAAGGTGAGTTCTCACAAACGCCCTACACCTATTTCAACTTCTTCACCGTAGGCAACCTGCGCGTGCCCTTCGCCTTCCAGATCGACCAGCTGTCTTCGCTGTTCCTGCTGATCATCACCGGCGTCGGCTTTCTCATTCACGTATACTCCACCTCGTATATGCACGAGGAAAAGCGCGAGCACTTCGCCCGCTACTTCGCTTTCCTGAACCTCTTCGTGTTTTCGATGCTGCTGCTGGTGATGGGCGCCAATTACCTCATCATGTTCATCGGCTGGGAAGGTGTGGGTCTTTGCTCGTACCTGCTGATCGGCTACTGGTTCAAGAACATCGACTATACGAAGGCTGCCAAGAAGGCCTTCGTGATGAACCGCATCGGCGACCTCGGTTTCCTGCTGGCCCTCTTCTGGATCCTGGAGCGCTTCGGCTCGCTTAACTATATCGACCTCTTTGGCGCGAAAGGCGCCGTGGCTGCCATCGATCCCGCCGGCCCCGTTTCCAACTCGAAGGCGATCGTGGGCATTACGCTGCTGCTCTTCCTCGGCGCTACCGGCAAGAGCGCCCAGATCCCGCTGTATACCTGGCTTCCCGACGCCATGGCCGGCCCGACACCGGTATCGGCCCTTATCCACGCCGCCACCATGGTGACCGCGGGTATTTATATGATCGCCCGCAGCAACCTTCTTTATAACCTCGCACCCGGCACGCTCAACGTGGTTGCCGTTACCGGTGCCGCCACGGCGCTGCTCGCCGCCACCATCGCACTCCGCCAGAATGATATCAAAAAAGTGCTCGCTTATTCAACAGTGAGCCAGCTGGGATACATGTTCCTTGCCCTCGGCACGGGTGCCTATGTGGCTGCCGTGTTCCACGTGATGACGCACGCCTTCTTCAAAGCCCTCCTCTTCCTCGGCTCCGGCTCGGTGATCCACGCCATGAGCGGGCAGCAGGACATCCGCTATATGGGTGGCCTCAAGGGTACGCTGAAGATCACCTACATCACCTTCTTTATCGGCTGTCTCGCCATCGCAGGCATCCCGCCTTTCAGCGGCTTCTTCTCCAAGGACGCCATCCTGCTGAGCGCCTTCCATGAAAACAAGTTTCTCTACGCAGTAGGTCTGCTCACCGCGGCCCTGACTGCCTTCTATATGTTCCGTCTCCTGTTTATCACCTTCAACGGATCGTTCCGCGGCACCGAAGAAGAGCGCAGGCACCTGCACGAGAGCCCCGCGGCCATGACGATCCCGCTGATCGTGCTGGCCATCCTCTCGGTAGTTGGCGGTTTTGTGGGTGTACCGGAGATCTTTATGCACGGCGGCGAAAAACTTTCTGAGTTTCTCGCCCCGGTAGTGCATACAAAACATGTGGATGTTGACCATGGCACCGAGTGGATCCTGGTAGGACTCACCACGGCCGTAGCGATCGCGGCGATCCTCTTTGCGTGGTCGCGCTACCGAAACTACCGCGAGGAGCGGAGCGGCGCTTTCGGAAAGGTGCTGGAGAACAAGTGGTATGTAGACGAACTGTACGACTCCGTTTTTGTAAAGCCCCTCAACGGTCTTTCGCGTGTGTCGGCCAACCTCTTTGAGCGCAGTGGTATTGATGCCATTGTGAACGGCGTGGGTAAGGCCGTGAACTACGGCGGACGCCAGATGCGCTGGCTGCAGAGCGGCCAGGTAGGCTCCTACGTGCTGCTGATGGTGGTGAGCATGGTGCTCTTCTTTGTACTGGAATTCTTTTTGAAAAAGTAAAAAGTAATAATTCAAAATTCAAAAACAGAACCGGCGCAAGCGCTTTTGACTTTTGACTTTTGACTTTGAATTGACTGCGTTATGACCGTATTACTACTGTTCCTGATCCCCCTCATCGGCGGCCTCGTCACCTTCTTCCTGAAGGAAGACAAAGCGGCACGCGGCTGGTCGCTCCTGGTGGCCTTCGCTGCGATGGCTGTTTCCATCAAGGGTTTTGCCGATATGAAGTCGGGCCTGACGCCTGAGTTCAGCGCGCCCTGGATGGGTTCGCTGGGTGCTTCCTTCAGCCTCTCGCTCGACGGGCTGTCGGGTATCCTCACGCTCCTCACCGGCATTGCCTATCCCATCATCCTGCTGGCAACCTGGAAGACGCCCTACCGCAAGCCGGGCAACTTCTTCGGGCTCATGCTGCTGACGCAGGCGGGACTTATGGGGGTTTTCACCGCCACCGACGCGCTGCTGTTCTACTTCTTCTGGGAGCTCGCGCTGATCCCGGTTTACTTCCTCTGCTCCGGCTGGGGCGGCGAGCGCCGGATCCAGGTTACGTTCAAGTTCTTCATCTACACCTTCACCGGCTCGGTGATCATGCTGATCGCCCTGCTTTATCTCTACTCGCTTACACCCGACCAGAGCTTCTCGCTCGAGTCGTTCTATGCGCTCAATCTTTCGCACAGCACACAGGGCTGGATCTTCTGGATGCTCTTTATTGCCTTCGCCATCAAGATGCCGGTATTCCCCTTTCACACCTGGCAGCCCGACACCTACGAGCAATCGCCCACGGCGGTTACCATGGTGCTCAGCGGCCTCATGGTGAAGATGGGTGTTTTCGGTGTGCTCCGCTGGGTGCTGCCCGTGGTGCCCGACGCTTCTTATATCTGGGGCGACGTGGTGATGAGCCTCTCGGTGATCGGCATTCTCTACGCTTCTATCATCGCGCTGCAGCAGGACGACCTGAAGCGGCTCGTGGCCTATTCGTCTATCGCGCACATTGGCCTTATGTCGGCGGCCATCTTCGCGCTGAGCCGCAGCGGCATGCAGGGCGTAATGATCCAGCTCTTTCACCACGGCGTCAACATCATCGGGCTCTGGATCGTGGTGGAACTCGTGGAGCGCCAGTTCGGCACCCGCAAGCTGTCGCAACTCGGAGGCATCGCCGCAGAAGCGCCCGCGCTGACCATCCTGCTGGTGGTGGTGGCCTTTGCCAATGTGGCGCTTCCGCTCACCAACTCCTTCCCGGGTGAATTCCTGATGTTCAACGGCATCTGGAACTCGGGTGGTACAAAATATAATATCGTGTTCACCGTGCTGGCCATCCTGAGCATTATCCTCGGGGCGGCCTACACCCTGCGCATGGTGCAGGCGGTATTCTTCGGAGCGGCCAACGAGCGCACGGCAACGGGCTATCGCCTGAAGGCCAACGAAACAGTGGCGCTTTGCATCGTGGTGGCGCTCATCCTGTGGTTCGGCGTTTACCCGCAGCCGCTCATCGACGCTACGAAGGCTTCGGCCCAGGCTATTCTTAAAGCCGCCAATTACACTAACATCGCGATCAAGTAAGCTATGAATGCATTAATCCTTTCGGCACTGAGTGGTATTGTGATGATGTTCAGCGGATTCGTCTTCAAGCGCGAGACCGCCATCCGCAACCTCGCCGTATTCCTGCTGCTGCTCACCATCGGCGGCTCCGTACTCGACCTCCGCAACGTTTCGCTCGTTGATATCAATGTTGCCGGTATGCTGCAGTTCGACCGCTTCGCCACCCTCTTCACGCTGGTGGCACTCGGCTGCACGCTGGCCTATTTCCTGCTGTCGGGCCGCGATATGGCGCGTGTGGGCCGCAACTACAATGACTATTTCGTCCTCATCTTCTTTGTACTCTCGGGTGTGGCCATGACGGCGGCCTTCCAGTCGCTGCTGATCCTCTTTCTGGGAATCGAGGTGCTTTCCATCCCGCTCTATATCCTGGCCGGATCGGAAAAGAGTAACCTTAAAAGCAACGAGGCGGCACTCAAGTATTTCCTTATGGGCTCTTTCTCCACCGGTCTTATGCTGATGGGTATCGCGCTCATTTACGGAGCCACCGGGTCTTTCGCAACCACCTTCGTGGTGGCCCCCGATAAGGTGCCCGTGCTGCTGGTGGCGGGCATGATGCTGATGCTGTTTGCCCTTTCGTTCAAAGTGTCGGCCGCTCCCTTCCACTTCTGGACCCCCGACGTATACGACGGGTCTCCCACGGTGTTCACTTCATTCATGGCCACCGTAGTTAAAGCTGCCGGCTTTATCGCCTTCATGCGGCTTTTCATGAACGCTTTCAACTCGATCGCGCCCCAGTGGAAGTTGCTGGTTGCGATCATCGTGGCAGCCACCCTGTTTATCGGCAACATCACCGCGGTGTTCCAGCAAAGCGTGAAGCGTATGCTGGCTTATTCGTCCATTGCCCAGGCCGGCTTTATGATGATGGCGGTTTACGCGCTCAACAGCGATGCGCAGGAAGGTCTTATTCTTTATGGTGCCGCTTACTCGCTGGCCACAATCGGCATCTTCGCCGTGTTGATCCGCATGCAGGACCAGAGCTTTGAAGGCTTCAACGGCTTTGCCCGCCAGCAGCCCCTGGTGGCCGGCGCGCTGGTCATCTTCGTGCTGTCGCTCGCGGGCATTCCGCTCACCGCCGGCTTCCTTTCCAAGTTCTATATGCTCCGTGCCACCATCGCCAGCGGCTCGCTGGCGCTGGCCCTGTTCGCGGTGCTGATGGCCGCCATCTCGGTATATTATTACTTCCGCCTGCTGCAGGCCATGTATTTCCGCGAAGGCAATGCCGGCGCTACCCTGCAGCTGAGCGGCGGTTTCAAGGCAACGCTTGTGGCGCTCGCTGCGGTGACGATCCTGCTCGGATTGTTCCCATCGCTGCTGACGAACTGGCTTTATTTTTAAGCCCGGTCCCCCACCAGGGGGCACTTAGTTCAAGCAGACTTTTTTCGATCAATCTCCAGGTCGATAGTAAGAAAAGGTCCGGATCGCTTCGCGATCCGGACTTTTTGCTTGAACGAATGGCTTTAAAAAGACCAACGATGGGGTAAGTATCATCCACCTGAGTGCTCCCCTGGGGCGACAGGGGGCTTTTTGCTTACCTTAGGAGCTTAGAATTATGCGCTTCCTCGACGTATACGCACTCGCCTCCCGCACTGTGCGCGGCAACAAGCTCCGCACCGGCATTACTGTGGCCATCATCGCGCTTGGCATTATGGCCCTGATCTTTATCATCACCTGCATCGAGGCCATGAGCCAGAAGTTCACAGAGAGCTTCTCGACCATGGGCGCCAACGGTTTCACGTTGCGCTACAAGGAACGGAACATCAACTTCGGTGGTAACAGCAACGAGATGAAGGTGTCGAAGAAGGGACGGCGTCAGAAAACGTCCAGCCTCGGTAAGCCGATCTCGATCGAGCAGGCCGAAGCCTTTGCTGCATCTTTCCACTTCCCGGCGCAGGTGGGCCTATCCACGTTTGCTTCGCGCAATGCCATCATCAACAGCGGCACCCGCAAAACGACGCCGAACGTATTTCTTTTCGGCGCCGATGAAAATTACATGCTTCTCAACGGCTTCAGCCTGCATTCAGGCCGCAACCTGTCGCGGCAGGAAGTGCAGGGCGCCGGCAACGTTTGTCTCCTGGGCTACGATGTGGCCAAGCGCCTCTTCAAGCCGCGGATGGAAAGCGCCGTCGGCAACGTGGTCCGTGTGGACGGGATCCCGTTCCGCGTGGTAGGCATCCTCGGCAGCCGCGGCTCCTCCTTCGGGTTCAGCCGCGACAATATCGTGGTGATCGGGTACAAGTCGGCCCAGCGGAACTTCAACCCGAACGGCTCCTTTGCCATCGGCGTGATGGCCAATGACCTCAACCAGGTGGAGGAAGCGATGGGGGAGGCCGAAGGTGTTTTCCGCTCGGTGCGCCGCCTCAACACCACCGAGGAGAGCAACTTCGTGATCGACCGAAGCGACTCGGTAGCGGAGAAAGCCATGAACAGCCTCGGGTTCCTGACGCTTTCGGCAACGGTGATCGGGCTGATCACGCTTGTGGGCGCGGCCATCGGGCTCATGAATATCATGCTGGTGGCGGTAACCGAGCGTACCAAGGAAGTAGGACTCGTAAAAGCAATCGGGGGGAAAAGCAGCAGCGTCCGACTGCAGTTCCTGATCGAGTCGATCATCATCAGCCTTGCCGGTGCCGTGTTCGGTATCATCCTCGGCGTGGCGGCGGGAAATGTTATTGCAATGCTTATGGGAACCGGTTTCGTAGTGCCCTGGAACTGGGTAGGCCTGGGCATTGTGATCTGTTCTTTGGTGGGTCTGCTGGCCGGACTCTATCCCGCGTTCAAGGCAGGACGACTGAACCCGATTGAAGCATTACGCTACGAATGAGGCGGGGCGCGGGTTTCAGCTTTAACGTAATCTTTCCACAGCCCGGCAAAAAAAATGCAACAAGGTTAACGTTTAATCCGTTTTTTCGTTAGAATTGTGACCTCTTAATCGATCTATTTTTATTTTTCATTTTTCAAATCCAAAAAACAGAATCATGGCAGAACAAAGACCCGCTGCAAGTACAACTTCCACCAAGGCTACTTCCGTACAACCGAAGCGTAGCAGCAATGCCATCTCCTGGCTGGCCCCCATCATCTGCGTTGTGGCCGGTTATATCATCTGGCGCTTTGTCATGGGTGCCGACTCTGGTTTTACCCAACCTGGTAAAGGCTGGTTCTGGCCCTCGCATAAAGGTCCCAAGTCGGGTCTCAACGCGATCTACGAAGGTGGTATCATCGTTCCCCTGCTGATCGGTATGTTCCTGATGGTAATCACGTTCTCCATCGAGCGCCTCCTCACCATTCGTCGCGCCCTCGGCAACGGCTCTATCGCCGACTTCATCCGCAAGGTGCAGTATCACCTCGCCAACCGCAACGTTGACGCCGCCCTCGCCGAGTGCGACAAGCAGCGTGGCTCCGTAGCCAACGTAATGAAGGCCGGCCTGCGTCGCTACAAGGAAATGATCAGCGAGCAAGGTCTCGACACCGAGCAGAAAGTTCTCTCCATCCAGAAGGAAGTAGAAGAAGCTACTGCCCTCGAGCTCCCGATGCTGCAGAAGAACCTGGTGTTCCTCTCCACCATCACTTCGGTTGGTACCCTCGTAGCCCTGCTGGGTACGGTACTGGGTATGATCCGCTCCTTCTCGGCCCTCGGTGCTGAAGGCGGTGGCGGTAACGCCGGTGCACTCGCCCAGGGTATCTCCGAGGCCCTGTACAATACGGCCCTCGGTATCGGTACTTCGGCCCTCGCGCTGATCATGTACAACGTGTTCACCACCCGTATCGACGCCATCACTTACGGTATTGATGAGTCTGGCTTCACCCTGACCCAAAGCTTTGCTTCGCTTTACAAATAAGCGCGGCGGTTTTTGTGGAAACGGCGATAAAAAAGCATCTCATTAAAAAATTACGTAACACAACATGCCAAGTGTAAAAATTCCCAGAAAAAGCACCGATACGGACATGACGCCCTTCGTGGATGTGGCGTTCTTGATCCTGTCGTTCTTTATGCTGGCGACCAAATTCAAACCACCGGAGCCCGTGGAGATCACCACGCCCAATTCCGTGTCTACCGAGAAGCTGGCGGATAAAGACGCCGTGATGGTAAGCTGGGATAAAGAGGGCCGTGTGTTCTTCGACCTGGTAACCACCGATCCCCAGGTGAAGTACGACCTCATTTCGAACCTCAACAAGACCCGCAACCTGGGCCTTAGCGAGGCGGAAATGCAGCGCTACAAAGTTTCGGGTCCGCTCGGTGTTCCCTTCACCGGTCTCAAGCAGATCCTGAGCTATGCGCCTGCCGACCAGGCCAAGGTGCGCCAGCCGGGCATCCCCGTAAAGGATTCCGCTACCAATGAGCTCGCTTATTGGGTGCGCGACGCGGTGACCCTGATGTCTGGCCGCCAGGTGCAGTACATGATCAAAGGTGACAATTCATCAAAGTACCCCGACTTCAAGAATGTGCTTTCCGCCTTCACACGGAACGACATCTACAAGTTCAAGCTGGTGACCTCTCCCGAAGAGGCGCCGGTGGGCAGCCCGCTGTATGTTACCCGCAACTCGCAGAAATAACGTTTTTAACTAAAAGAAATCCGAAATGGCAAGTATAGATTCCGGTGGGGATAGTGGCCATAAGAAAGGCCCAGGCGTCAAGAAAGCGAAGAAGCTGTCTACCCGTGTAGACATGACGCCGATGGTGGACCTGGGCTTTCTGCTGATCACCTTCTTCATCTTTACCACGACCATGAGCACGCCGGCAGCAATGTCGCTGTTCATGCCGAAGGATACCGACAAGCCCGACGAGCAAAACAAGGCCAAGGAATCCGGCGCCCTCACCATCATGATGGGCAAAGGCAACCAGGTGTATTATTACGAAGGCCAGCTGCTGCCCGATGGCTCTAACTTCAAGACCGCCTCTTACGATCCGCAGAACGGGATCCGCAAGGTGATCATGCAGAAGAAACAGAGCACCGACGCCGCCGACCTCGTAGTGGTAATCAAGCCGAACGAAGAGGCCACCTATAAGAATACGGTGGACATGCTCGACGAGATGACCATTGCCGAGATCAAGCGTTTTGCCCTCATCGACATCACCCCGCAGGAAAACCAGCTGGTGAAGGCGACCGAGGCCGGCGCAGGTGTCAAATAAGTGGTATTAAGCTTGTGGAATGTGCTACGTGGCGCATCCAATAAAAACAAATTGCAACAATGGAAGCAAACAAAATTTTAAGTGCCGATATCCTGGACCTCGTTTTCGAGGGACGGAATAAGGACTACGGGGCCTACGACCTCCGTACGACTTACCCCAGGAGGATCCGCATCGCGCTGATCGTCACTGCCAGCATTTTCCTGCTGGTGGTGCTGGCTGCCATCGTTTCGAAGCAGCTCGAAAAAGACACGAAGGTGCTGGACGTGAAGGATGTGGAGCTGGCCAAAGTAGAAGAGGCACCGCCGCCGAAGCCGGAGCCCCCGCCGCCCCCGCCGCCCAAGACAGAGCCGCCGCCGAAGGTGGAAATGACCAAGTTCACCCCGCCCAAGATCGTTCCCGATGAGCAGGTAAAAAAGGAAGACATTCCGCCGGAAGTGGAAAAGCTTCAGGACACCAAGATCGACGTCGTGAGCCAGGAAGGTGTGAAGCAGGATATCGCTGTTCCGCCGGTGGATGAAGGCAAAGCCGTAGTGGCCGCTCCCAAAGACGAAACCAACTACGACCAGACCTTTACCAAGGTGGAAAACGAAGCCGAATTCCCCGGTGGCCAGAAGGCCTGGATCGCCTACCTGCAGCGCACGCTGCAGCCCCCGAGCGACGCACCCGCCGGTACCTATACCGTTAAAGTGCAGTTCATCGTGGACAAGGAAGGCAACATCTCCGATGTAAAGGCCCTCAACGATCCGGGCTATGGCATGGCTGATGAAGCTGTTCGTGCGATCAAGCGCGGTCCGAAATGGCAGCCCGCCATCCAGAACGGCCGCCAGGTAAAGGCTTACCGCACCCAGCCGATCACCTTCGCGATCTCTGAGTAACAACTCCGGATCACAATTACCTTAATAGTATCAAAGCCCCTCGCAAGAGGGGCTTTTTGTTAATGGGTCTATTAGTTAATCGGCACTTTCCGCCACCAGCCAACTGAACCCCTTGGGCCCCTTGAACCAATTCCTTATTACCCCATTAGCACATTCCCTCATTACTTTTGCAGATGCTTCAAAAGTTAAGCGGCTGGTCCGACACGATCGTAGCCCTAGCAACCCCGCCCGGTATCGGCGCTATTGGCGTGATCCGCCTCAGCGGCACCGGGGCGATCGAAATTGTTGACCGGCTCTTTCCCGCCAAAGACCTTCAGGTCCAGCGTTCGCACACCCTCCACGTGGGCCTGTTACGCCGCGAAGGGGAAGACCTCGACGAAGTGGTGGTGGCGCTCTACAAGGGCCCCCGCAGCTATACCGGCGAACATACGGCGGAAATATCCTGCCATGGATCCCCTTACGTGCAGGGACGCATCATCGACGCCTGTATTGCCGAAGGCGCACGCCTGGCGAAGCCGGGTGAGTTCACGCAGCGTGCCTTTCTCAATGGCAAGCTCGACCTCGCGCAGGCCGAGTCGGTGGCCGACCTGATCGCGGCTAATTCTGCCGCGTCGGCGCGCACGGCGCTCCAGCATATCCGCGGCGGCTTTTCCAAAGCGCTGGCGCAGCTGCGCGAGGGGCTGCTGCAGTTTTCGGCACTCATCGAGCTCGAACTTGATTTCTCGCAGGAAGACGTGGAGTTTGCCGACCGCAGCCGCCTCCGTGCCTTGCTGCACGAGACACGTACGCTTACGGAGCAGCTGCTCCATTCTTTTCGCCTCGGCAACGTAATCCGCAATGGCATCTCGGTGGCGATCGTTGGCCGGCCCAATGCCGGCAAGAGCACCCTGCTCAACTCCCTGCTCAACGAGGAGCGCGCCATCGTAAGCGCCATTCCGGGCACAACCCGCGACACGGTGGAGGAAGTGCTCAATATCGACGGCATCCTTTTTCGCCTCATCGACACCGCGGGCATCCGCAGCCACACCGCCGACGTGATCGAAAGCGCGGGGATCGAGAAGAGCCGGCAAAAGCTGCAGTCGGCCGACCTGGTGCTGCTGCTTTTCGACATCGCCGAAACCGATCCCGTAGAACTATGGGAGCTGGAAGAGGAGCTGGAGGCGCTCGCCAAGCCCTGGCTGCTGGTGGCGAACAAAGTGGACATTGCCAACGAAGCCGAAGGGCGCCGTCGGTGGCAAGACCGGCCGAATATCCTTTTCATCTCGGCCCGCGAAGACCGCGGCATCGAGGAGCTGAAAAAGGAGATGGTGAGCCGCGTGCTCGAAGGCGATACCGGCGGAGAAAATGTGGTGGTAACCAACGCCCGTCATTATGCGGCCCTCCTGGAGGTGCAGCGCTCGGTGAACGACGTGCTCGAAGGCCTCGACAACGGTATCCCCGGCGACCTGATCGCGCTTGACATCCGGCGCTGCCTGCACTTCCTTGGCGAGATCACCGGGGAGATCACCAACGAGGACCAGCTGGATTATATTTTCAGCAAGTTCTGTATCGGGAAGTAGTTCGTTCCTGCGCCGGCAGGCTTGCTGTTCTGCCTGTTCCTCGAAGGGCGACCACTACTGCCCGCATTAATTGCCATCGCCGATGGCATCCTGGAATTGCTTCTTGATCTTATCGCGGTGGTTTCGGCCCCAATCCGACAGTGCGTCGAGGACCGTGCTCAGCGTCCTGCTGTACGGGGCCAGCTGGTACTCAACAACCACGGGCGGCCCGGCAAACACTTCGCGCTTTACAAAGCCGTTCAGCTCCAGCTCCTTTAGCTCTGCCGCGAGCACCTTTGCGGAGATGCCTTCGATGGTGCGCTGCAGCTCGTTGAAGCGGCTTCTCCCTTCCAGCAGCGCTACAATGATCGGTAGCTTCCACTTGCCGCCGATGGCATACAAGGCATCTGAAATGGCCTGAAGCCGCAGCTTACAGTCGGCAGGTGCGGCCAGGGCTTGCTTTGTGGGGATCTTTTTCATGTCTTCGATATTGGTTACCAAAAGGTAACTACTTACCTTTTGTATAGTAGTTACATTTTGTAAGTAAAGATAGGTAGTTTTGCTTCATCAACGAAAAAGAAGCAAAATGAACAACCATAAGACCTCCACCCGCCCCAAAGTTGTCGAGGCGGTCTACCCGGTAAACCCGGTGGATTACCACGGCCTCATCACGTACACGGCGCTGCCGGCCAGCAAGCTGCCGATGGAGCGGCTCGACCCCTTTATTTTCCTGAACCACCACGGTGTACAACGTTTCGGGCCCAACAATAAGGGCCTGCCGTTTGGCCCGCACCCGCACAAAGGCTTTGAAACAGTAACCTTTATCGTCGAAGGCGACCTGGTGCACAAGGACAGTACCGGCTTCGAAAGCAACATCAAGGCCGGCGGTGTTCAGTGGATGACCGCAGGACGCGGTATCATTCACAGCGAGCAATCTTCAGCAGAATTCATGCGGAACGGCGGCAACGTTGACATTCTTCAACTCTGGGTGAACCTGCCTGCCCGGCTGAAATCAAGTGCACCGAACTACATCGGGCTGCAAAAGGACCAGGTTCCTGACCTCACACTTGACAACGGTAGCGTAACGATACACCTCGTCTCCGGCCTGTGGGAGGATCGAAAAGCGCCGATCCTGTCACTGTCGGATGTGCACCTCGCCACTGTCGGATTTAAAGAAGGCGGAACCGTGGACATCCCGGTTCCTGGCGATCACTCGGTACTTTTCTATGTGATCAAAGGGAACGTCACAGTAAACGGCGCTTCCGCAGCGGCGCATAATCTGGTAGTTTTCGGCGCTGGTGAACAAATCAATGTCGAGGCAACGAGCGATGCGCTGATCCTGTTCGGCCATGCTGCGCCGACCAATGAGCCGATCGTTGCGCGCGGTCCCTTTGTGATGAACACACAGGCGGAGATCGACCAGGCTTACCAGGATTTTCAACAAGGAAAATTCGGCGGCTGGAACCACTGAGACAACTATTTCTTAAACACATACAATCTGTAAAACGACAATATCATGGCAACAACAAAATGGTCATTAGACCCCACACACAGCGAACTCGGATTTAAGATCCGCCATCTCATGATCACCAACGTTTCCGGCTCCTTTCAGACCTTTTCGGTTGAAGCGGAAACTGAGGGAACCGACTTCACTACTGCAAAAATTTCGGTGACTGCCGATATGGCTTCCATCTCCACCAACAACGCACAGCGCGATGCGCACCTCCGGACGGCCGACTTCTTCGAAACGGAAAAGCATCCGGAGCTGAAGTTCGTTTCCACGCGCATCGAAAAAGTAGGCAGTGAGAACTTTACGCTCTATGGCGACCTGACGCTGAAAGGTGTGACCAGGCCCGTGAAACTGAACGTGGAGTTCAGCGGTGTTACTAAGGACCCCTGGGGAGGCGAACGTGCCGGATTCACGGTTAACGGTAAGATCAACCGAAGCGATTGGGGTGTCAGCTTCAATGGGGCACTCGAAACAGGTGGCGTCATGCTGGGAGAGGAAGTGAAGATCCACAGCGAAGCGCAGCTGGTAAAGCAGGCCGCGGTCCAGGCAGCATAATGTTCTGCCGGCAAACGTTTCATAATCGCCTCGAAATCCCGCGTAGACCGTCTGGCTAAATCCCGCACCTGGTTCGCACAATACCCGCTCCTGCAGCGGGTATTTTTTATGTGTCGCGAAAATAGACACGTACAAAGCTCATTTCCGGTCATCCGGAGCGATTCCGGCAGACTGCCGGTATGCACTCTCTATTATTGCTCCGTAAGAAAACTACCTAGCTGGTCAAAAAGGCCCGCGCCGGTTCAACCAGATCAATAGTTTTGTCTACCCTTTTATGAACCATACGACAAAATCCCTGGACGCATTGCAGGAAGAATTGCGCCATTACGAAGCCCGCTATCATCATATTTATTCAAACCGGCAACCGGCGCTGGAGCTGATCCGCGTCAGATCCCGGATCGTAGGCCTGCAAAAGCAGATCGCCCGCCTCGGGGAGCACGAAATACAGGAACACTTTTCTTCAACACTTCAAGCGCACTGATTATGGCAAGCCGGGAAAAGAAGTTATTGCTACAGGGCGTGCTGTTGCTTTTTGCGTTGTTTTTTGTCGCTTGTATTTTGTTGGCGATCCATTTCCTGACCTGACACGATAGAAATGCAGTTTTCACAAGAAGAGCGCTTCGAGCAGCAGATCGGCGGGCGGCGCTATCTTTTTATCCGGATGTACCACCCGGATTTACCGCTGACCTATCACATTCATACTGAAGTGGGGCACCGGCGCCAGGTCTTTCGCCTGCAACGGGTACAGGAGGAATGGAAGATCCTGTCTTCCGCCCAGGTGCCCGGATTTGCCTATATCGACCGGGAGCAACTGGTTGCCGCCATACTGGATTACGAAAAAAGGCGGACCTGAAATTCCTGGGTAAGGCGCGCTCCGTGGCGCGCCCGGTTGCACCGATAACTTCGCTGCATACCCGGAAAAATTTTTGGAAAACGGCAGAGCTTCACATTTGTTTTTTATTCGATATTTGGCCGATTACTTTAGACACCCTACCATACTTAGCGCCACATGGAACCGTTATCAAACTTCCAGGATATGGAGCCCGCCAGGCTGCGGATCCTCCTGGATTCATTAAAGAAAGATTTTGAAGAGGCCGTTGCCCTAGGCAGGCCTTATAAAGAGATCAATGCGCTGTACAAAGCCCTGAAGAGCGCCCAGTTTACCCTCAGTCATAAAGAAGCGGAGTTGGCCAAAACGGAATAGGGTACCTGTTTCTTGCCTGCTATTGTATTCTTTCCAGTGAAAGGGGATCTGACAGGATCCGCAGCCGTTATCCTGCTACCATCCGTATGAATTCGGTCGCACGGGCCATCGTGGCTTCCATTGCTTCCTTATGCGGTGTATGTCCCACGCCGTCCGGTAGAAATACGGATACGGTTCCCCGCACGCCGTCCCGGATGCCGTTCACCTGCGCGTCCGTTCCGAAATTGTCTGCGCTGCCCTGGATTAGCAGCACCGGGCAGGTGATGCGGGGGAGGAAGTGCGTGATGTTCCAATTGCGGAAGCCGGGATTCAGCCAGGTATCGGTCCAGGCACGGAAGACTGCTTCCGTCTTGTCGCCATGGTAGCGCGCGAGGCGCGCCTTCAGGTCGGTTTCGATGTAGGCGCGCAGGGCTGCGCGGATGCCGTCCAGCGTTTCTTCTTCAACAAAGATGTGCGCCGCTTCGGAAATCACCGCGCGGATGCCTTCGGGATATTTGGCAGCCGTGATGAGTGCGATAGAGGCGCCGTCGCTGTGCCCGAAGAGGAGCGCATTGCCGATGCCCAGTTGCAGCAGCAGTGCCTGCAGCGTGTCGGCTTCCTGCTCGAGGTAGACGGGCGTGCGGGCGCCGGTAGCGAAAGGTTCGGAACGGCCATAGCCCCTGCGGTCGTATACCAGCAGGTTGCAATCCGTAGCCCCGGCTAGCCGTTGCGGGAAGTCGCGCCAGAGGCTGACGCTACCCAGCGAGTCGTGCAGAAACACGAGGGTAGGGCGGCCGGGATGGTCTTCGGCCCGATGAACAAAAAGCCCTTGCCCCTTGCAGGTAATCATGCTATCGGTAGTGCTCATGGGAAAGCGGCAAATATCGGAACCTACGGGTCGCCATGACCGCAAAACAGAAGGCCAAAACCCAATTCCGGCCTGATATTCGCTGATGCGCGGTCGTGATGGAGATCGTCAAAATACAGTTCCAGACGCCGCAGGACTTCCAGCGCTTTCGCAAGCTGGCGCTGGAGCGTGTGGTATCGGTCAACATTGCCGAGCTGTCGATGATCTGCCATTGCTTTATGTCGGATATCGCCAACGCCATCAACCTCTTCGGTGCCACTATTACCGACGCGCCGATACGGCCATCCGGCTAGTGCCAGTTCTGACAGGGAAACGATTTTACTTCGCAGATCAGCTTGGCCTTGCCTGATACCGGCGAAGGCGCCTGCTTTCACATCACGCTACCGGCTGAAAGGGTCGGCAGCAGACACTGAGGAGGTACACCGAAATTTTTTTCAGGAAAGAATAATCATCGGGCTTGGTGAAGAAAACCGCACCCTGCCGCTGAAAGTGCTCCTTGTCCACCGGGTTGGCGCTGGAGGTGAGCACCACCACCGGCACGCTCCGCAGCACCTCGTCGTGCTGTATGCGCTCGAAGGTGGCCTTGCCATCGAGCAGCGGCATGTTGATGTCGAGCACGATGAGGCAGGGAAGCTTTTGCGCGCTGGACCGCATCTCGTCGAGGTAGTCAAGGGCTTCGAGCCCGTTGCGCACGCAGTCGATCTCCACCTGTGGGTTTACGAACGCCAGGGTGCTGATCAGCATCTCGCGGTCATCGGAGTCGTCGTCTACAAGCAAAATTTTATTGGGTTGCATCATGTGGTTTCGGGTTGCACAAATCGGGTTCCGGTATTTTCTGTTATAGACGGCGGCGTTGCCGCGGGTAAAAGAATGGTGACGGTCGTGCCTTTTCCTGTTTCGCTTTCGATCGTGATCTCGCCGTCGTGGTTGGCCGCGATCTTACGGCACAGCGCGAGGCCAACACCGCGGCCGCTTTGCGTGTGCAGGCGCTTGAACAGCTCGAACACCTGCTCGCGGTACTGCGGCTCGAAGCCGATGCCTTCGTCGCATATCTCGATCCGCAGGTATTCATCGTAGCGGTAGTGTCCTTCCACGTTGCGGAAGCGGTTGCGTTGCAGCGGTGTCAATTGCACCCGCACCCGTGCCGTGCCGCCCGGCTTACGGAAGCGCACCACGTTGTGCAGCAGCTGGTACAACAACAGTTGCAGCTGCTCGCCATCGGCCCTGATGGGCAGCAGGTTTTCTTTTTCAATGAGAAGTGCGGCGCCCGGCAGGTCTTGCTCCACCTGCTGCTGCACCAGGGGCAACAGGTGGCAGAGATCCACTTCGCGGAGGCGAAGTGGCCGTTCACTTACCCACACAAATTGCTGCATGCCCTGGATGATCTCGCGCAGGTGGCTGGTGACGCGGCGGATCTTGCCGGTCATTTCCTCCACGCCTTCGCTGCCCTGTAGCTCCGTGAGCATGGTGGTGAACACCGACAGCTTGCGCAGGGGCTCCTGCACTTCGTGGGTAACGGCATGATTGAGCTGGCGCAGCTCGGCGGCCCGCCATTCGGCCAGTTGCATCTGGCGTTCTATCTCTTCAACCTGCTGCTGCAAGGCTATCCCCGCGCCAAGCAGCTCGGTGTTTTCGTGCAGCGCCGTTTCTGCTGCCTTTCGCGCGGCGATAAGTTCGCCCTCGTACTGCTGCCGGCGGCGCACTACAATGCCGGCGCAATGGAACTGTCCTTCAGCTCCGGAGCGCGCATTGAGCAGCACCGGCAGCTCGCTGCCGTCGGCACAGCAAAGCGACAGGTAAATTTCTTCGGCACTGCCCTGCAGGCGCAGCAGGGGATGCAGGTGGGTTTGAATAAAGATGCGCGTGGCTACGGTGAAGATGCGCGTAGCCGACGATCCGTCAAGGCTTCCCGGCGCATAACCGAGCACCTCGTGGCAGGTGGCGTTTGCTGTAATAAGGGTGCCCTCCGCGTTGACCACGAAGTAAAGGCAGGGTGCATTTTCCAGGTAGGCTTCCATGTCAGGCGGCCGTGGCCAGGTATTCTTTGATAAGTCGGATCGTTTCTTCGGGCTCGCTCATATGCGGGCAGTGGCCGGTGGCCTTCATCACGCGCAGGGTGCTTTGCGGCAGGGTTTGCGCGAGGTAGTCGCCCACGGTGCGCGGCGCGATGATGTCGTCGGAGCACTGGAGGATGAGCGAGGGCACGCGGGCATGACGCAGGTCGCGGCGGTTGTCGGAGAAAAAGGTGGTCTCGGCAAAGCGGCGCGCGATCTTCGGGTCGGTGGAGCAGAAGCTCTCGGTGAGCTCGGCGCCCAGCTCGGGACGCCCCGGCTGCCCCATGATGGCCGGCGCCAGGAAGTTGGCCCAGCCGATATAATTCTTCTCCATCGTATCCAGCAGTCCTTCGATGTCGGCCCGCGAAAAGCCGCCGTTGTAGCCGTCGTCGTTGATATAGCAGGGCGAAGGGCCCACCATGATGAGGCGCTCAAAGCGCGCCGGCTCCTCGTTGGCCGCCAGCAGCCCGGTCATCGACGATACGGAATGACCCACCAGGATCACATCGTAGAGGTCGAGCTCGCGGCAGATGTCGAGGATGTCCTGGGCGTAGCCGCGGAGGCTTTCGTAGCGCGCCGGGTTCCAGGCGCTGATGTCGGATTTGCCGGAGCCCACATAGTCGAAAAGGATGATCTTGTAGTCGTTTTCGAAGGCGGGAGTGAGGTAGCGCCACATGTTCTGGTCGCAGCCAAACCCGTGGGCGAAGAGCAGGGGCCGGGTGCCCTTGCCGGAAATGCGAACATTGTTGCGCCGGAGTACGGAAGAATCCATTGTATGTGCAGGTTGAAGGGTGAAAACCCGTTGAGGGGACTGACAAATTTGGTCTAATTCCGGCAGACCTCCAACCCCGGCGGCCCGCCGGACCGGTATTCTAATGGCAGCGTCGCTCCACCGGCCGTTCTCACCCTGCGGGCGGTAGCGTTAATTCTTGCTTTCTAATACGGAAACCGGTCTTCATTGCCCGGCCGTCGTTAATTTTATGCACAGTTTGACCTTTTATCAAAATTCACCCTTGATCTGTAAACACCCCCATGGAAGTAACTCCTGTCCCTGCATCGCATAAGTTCTTGCAAGGCGGCGGCCGTATGGGTGGCTATATCCGGGACTTTGATTGGGCCGGTACGCCGCTGGGCCCCGTGGAAAGCTGGCCGCAGGCGCTCCGCTCCGCGCTCAGCATCTGCCTTAACGCCGGCTTCCCCATTGCCATCTATTGGGGGCCGGAACTGATCCTCCTTTACAACGATGCCTGGAGTCCCATTCCCGGCGACAAGCACCCCGGTGTGCTGGGCTGTCCCGCACACGAAGCCTGGCCGGATATCTGGGATACCGTAGGGCCCCAGTTTGAAGCCGTACTCCGGGAAGGGCGCTCCTTCCGCTCCACCGACCAGCTGCTGCCGATGCATCGCTTCGGCTATACCGAGGAAACCTATTTCGACTATAACCTGTCGCCCATCTTCCTGCCCGACGGCTCGGTGGGCGGCGTTTTCAATGCCGGCATCGAAACCACCTACCAGGTGGTGAACGAGCGGCGCAACGCGCAGCAGCACCACCTGCAGCAGCAGGTGAACGCGGCCCGCACCGAGAGCGACACCTGGAGCGCGGCCATGGCCGCCTTTGGCCAGATGCCCCTCGACCTGCCCTATGTGCTGCACTACAGCACCGATGGCGATGCCGAGCCGCAGCTGCGCGCCGCCACCGCTCCGGTGCAGGCACCACGGGTGTGGCCCTTCCGCGAAGTACTGCTATCCGGCGCTTCGCTTGCCGTGAGCACTCCGCCCGTTCAACTGGCCCATGGCGCCTGGCCCGAAGCCTGCACCCAGGCCCTGCTGGTGCCGCTGCGCCAGGGCACGGGCCGCGACCAGCACTTCCTGGTGTTCGGCATCAGCGCCCGCCGCCGCCTCGACAAAAGCTACCAGCAATACCTCGAATCCCTCGCCCTGCACCTCTCGTCGGCCCTGCAGCAAAGCCGCTCCGCCGAGCAGGAGCTGCGGGCCCGCCGCCAGCTCGAGCAAAGCGAGGACAACCTGCGCCGCCTCTTCATGCAGGCACCCATGGGCATTTGCATCCTCCGCGGCTCCGAGCTGTACGTGGAGCTTGTCAACGATGCCTACCTCGCCATCGTGCAGCGCGAACGCGGCCGCTTCGAGCACCGCCCCATCTGGGAAGGCCTCCCGGAAGTAAAAGACCAGGGCTTTGACCTGCTGCTGCAAAACGTGCTCCGGACCGGCGAAGCCTTTATCGGCCGCGATCAGCCCGTGCAGATTTATCGCAACGGCGCCGAAGAAACCATCTACGTCGATTTTGTATATGAGCCCCTCCGCGCCGGCGATGGCACCGTAGACCGCATCATGGCGCTGGTGATCGACGTGACCGACAAGGTACTCGCACGCCAGGAGATTCTCAAGACGGGCGAGCGCGCCCGCCTTGCCATCGGGTCGGCCGACCTCGGCACCTTCGACGTCAATCTTATCACCAACGAGATCGTCGCTTCCACCCGTATGGCCGAGATCATGGGCGTAGAGCATACCGACGACCGCTCGCGCTACGTATCGGCCATCCACCCCGATGACCTGCAGACCCGCACCGAAGCCTACCGGCGCGCCTACGAAACGGGCTACCTGCAATACGAGGGACGCGTGCTGTGGAAAGACGGCTCCGTGCACTGGATCCGCGTAAAAGGCCGGGTGTTTTCCGGCGACGACAACAAGCCGCAGCAGCTGCTGGGTGTGGTACAGGATATCACTGAACTGAAAGACTTCGCCGCCGAGCTCACCCGCCAGGTAGAGGAGCGCACGCAGGCGCTGCAGGCCGCCAACATGGAGCTTGAGCGCCGCAATGCGGAACTGGAGCAGTTCGCCTACGTGTCGAGCCACGACCTGCAGGAGCCGCTGCGCAAGATCCGCCTCTTCACCAACGCCATCCTGGAGCAGGAAGGCGACAAGCTGAGCGCGCTGTCGCGCGGGCGCTTCGATAAAGTAGTCGCGGCCACAGAGCGCATGAGCCGTTCCCTCCGCGACCTGCTGGAATACGCCTCGCTGGAGCGTCGCGAGGAGCGCGAGCCCGTCGACCTCAACGAGGTGCTGCGCCAGGTGCAGTCCGACCTCGAGCTGCTGCTGCAGCAAAAAGAAGCGATGATCTGCACCGACGCGCTGCCTACGCTGCCGGCCATCCCGCTGCAGATGCACCAGCTTTTTTACAACCTCGTAAACAACGCATTGAAATACGCGCGTCCTGACGTGCCGCCGCGCATCACCATCACCTGCATAAAACACGACGGCCGCTACGAGATCCGCGTAACCGACAATGGCATCGGCTTCGAGCAGCAGAATGCGCAAAAGATCTTCACCATCTTCCAGCGCCTCCACGACCGAAACTCTTATTCGGGCTCGGGTATCGGCCTCGCGCTTTGCAAAAAAGTAGCGGAGAACCACGGCGGCTCCATCCGCGCCGAAGGGCGGCCGAATCAAGGGGCGACATTTATCGTCACCCTTCCTGTCTGACCTCACCCCCGGCCCCGCTCCGGGACGGAGAGGGGTGCCTCTGTTCAACATGCATTACTGTCCGATACGTTCCTCTGATTGAGCTTAAAGAAAAAGAGCGGATGCCACAGGCATCCGCTCTTCATTTCAATATTCATTATTCCTTATTCGCTGTTCGATATTCAACTCCCCTCTCCCCAGGGAGAGGGGCCGGGGGTGAGGTTTACGCGCGGAGAAGGCGGGAGGATGCAGTCATTCCACACGACTAAACTTCTCCGTCCGCCCCAGCAACGAAAACCCGATATACCCCCGCACGTTCATCACTTTGTTGTTGTCGGTGAGCCACAGCTTGCAGCTATAGGTCTTGCCGCTTGTGGGGTCGTAGATCTTGCCGTCCACCCACTCTTTATCATCGGCATCGTAGGCGAAGCCGGTGAACAGGTTGATGCCGACCAGGTCGCGGCTGCGGAGGGCGGGGTCGGGGTTCTTCTCGTCTTTTTTGCCCGGCGTCTTGCCCCAAATGAGTTTGCCGAAGTACTTGCCGCTTGTTGCCTTAAAGACCTCGATCTGGCCGTCGCGCTTGGGCGTCCACCATTTGCCGACGGCAGCGTCCTGGGCGGTGGCGGCGATGGCGCTGGTGAGGATAGCGAACGAGACAAGAAGGGCTTTCATGACGGATGATTTGCTTGAAGTTAAAGGCAATAAATAAGAAGGCAAAGATGAAGAAGCGTCTTTCACCGCAAAGAAAAAAAGGGGCTAAGGGTTTCGCTAAGTTTTTACTTTGGTTTGTCGCAAACAAAAGGTCCCGCCTGATGGCGGGACCTTTCAAGTGTATTCCTTAGCGTATCGCTTTTTCAACTTCTTTCTTTGCGGTGAAAAACGCTTCTTTCCCTTCAATACCTTATTTCCCGATACGCTTCATCATCTCCTCCGGGTACCGTTCTCCCGCCGCCACGCCCCTGGGGGCGATGCGCTCGAGGACCTCGAGCTCCTCGGTGCTGAGGGTCACATCCATGGCGCCTACGTTTTCCTCGAGGTAGGGGAGGTGCTTGGTGCCGGGGATAGGGAAGATGTCGTCGCCCTGGGCCAGCACCCAGGCGAGGGCCAGCTGGGCCGCCGTACAGCCCTTCTCGAGGGCGAGGCTTTCGATCTTGCGCACGAGCTCGATGTTCTTATTGAAGTTTTCGCCCTGGAAGCGCGGTGAGTGACGGCGGTAGTCGTCGGGGGCGAAGTCGTCGAAGCTTTTGAACTGTCCGGTGAGAAAGCCGCGGCCGAGGGGACTATACGCCACCAGCGAGATGCCGAGCTCGCGGCAGGCTTCCAGCGGACCGTCTTCGGGGTCGCGCGTCCACAGCGAGTACTCGCTTTGCAGGGCCGTGATGGGGTGCACCGCGTGGGCTCGGCGCAGGGTGTCGGCGCTCACTTCGGAGAGGCCGAGGGCGCGGATCTTGCCTTCGTCGCGGAGCTTTGTCATCTCGCCCACCGTGTCTTCGATGGGAGTGTTGGGGTCGAGGCGGTGGAGGTAGTACAGGTCGATCACTTCCACGCCGAGGCGCTTCAGCGAGCCCTCCACCGAGGCGCGCACGTATTCGGGGCGGCCGTTGATGCCGCGCTTCTGCGGGTCGGCCGGGTCGCGCACGAGGCCGAACTTGGTGGCCAGCACGATGTTCTGGCGGAAGGGCTTGACGGCCCGGCCCACGAGCTCCTCGTTGGTGTGCGGGCCGTAGGCATCGGCCGTATCGAAAAAGGTAATGCCGCGCTCATAGGCCTTGTGGATCACCAGCACCGACTCTTCGTCGTTGGTACTGCCATAAAATTCGCTCATGCCCATGCAGCCAAGGCCGAGGCGCGAGGCATGGAGCGTGGAGTTGCCGAGTTGTCTTGTACGCATAGAGAGGTTACGCTTGAAAGCAAATTATTGCAAATTCTTCGCCGGAAGGGTGCGAAGTAAAACAAGAGTTTTTCACCGCGAAGAAAAGAAGGGGCTAAGGTGATACGCTAAGTTTTTATTTGGATGATACCCGGTAACAAATAAAAGTCCCGCCGTCAGGCGGGACCACTATCCTTAGCGTAATAACTTCTTTTCTTATTCTCTTCGCGGTGAAAAACTCTTCTTTCCCTTCTCCACCTTATTTCGCCATATCAATCTTGATCTTCCTTCCCTTCAGCTTTTCATCCTTGATGTCGCTCAGCACGCGGCTGGCCGCACTGCGGCGCACGGCCACGAAGGCGGCATAGTCTTTCACCTCGATGAGGCCGATGTCTTCTTTCTTAAGGCCGCCTTTCTGCGACAGGAAGCCCACGATGTCTACCTTGTTGATCTTGTCTTTTTTGCCGGCGGCTACGTAGAGGGTGGCCCATTTCGGCTTCTCGGGTGCGGGCGCCTCGCGGTCGATCTCGAGCGGTGTTACGGGCTCGGTGATGAAGTCGGGCACTTCCTCGTCGGGGGCCAGCAGCAGCACGGCGGTGCCGGAGGCTTCCACGCGGGCCGTGCGGCCGTTGCGGTGGGTGAAGGTGGCCGCCGTGTCGGGGAGGTGGTAGTGGATGATAAAGCGGATGTGCGGGATGTCGAGGCCGCGGGCCGCCAGGTCGGTGGTGACGAGGAAGGAGGCCGAGCCGTTGCGGAACTTGGCCAGGGCGATCTCGCGGTCGCGCTGCTCGAGGGCGCCGTGGTACCACACGTGCGATACACTCTTTTCGGCGAGGAAGGCGCCGACGCGCTCCACGCTCTCGCGGTGGTTGCAGAAGATGATGGCCGGCCCGCGGCCCACGTAGCAGAGCAGCTCGTAGAGCGTCTCCAGCTTGTCGCGGCCGTCGGAGCGAAGCGACTGGATCAGCAGGGCCTCGGGGCGCTCCGGTGTTTCGGGGATGAAGTCGATGGTCCTGGCGTCGCTCATACCCACGAAGGCGGGGAGCTCCTCGCCGCGGGTAGCCGAGGTGAGGAGGCGCCGTTCCAGGTTGGGCAGCTGCGAAAGCACGAACTCGAGGTCTTCCTGGAAGCCGAGCTCGAGGCTCTTGTCAAACTCGTCGAGCACGAGCGTGTGGATGGTGTCGGGGTCGATGTTTTGGCGGCGCAGGTGGTCGCCGAGGCGGCCGGGCGTGCCCACGATGAGGGCGGGCGCTTCGCCGGCCATGCTGGTCTCCTCGATCTCGCGCTTGTGACCGCCGTAGCAGGCCAGCACCTTGAGGCCGGTCTTCATCTTGCGGAACACCTCTTCGATCTGCAGCGCCAGCTCGCGGGAGGGCGTCACAATAAGGGCCTGCGTGCCTTTCACGCCGGGCTTGATGCCGCGCAGCAGCGGCAGCAGGAAGGCCAGCGTCTTGCCCGTGCCAGTGGGCGAGAGCAGCACAATGTTGTTATGCTCCTGCGACTGGAAGAGCACGTCTTCCTGCATCGGGTTGAGCGCTTCGATATTGAGGTTGACCAGGTACCTGGGGAGGTCGAAAAGGGGGGAAGACATGCGGCGAAGGTAACTGGAGTTTGGTGAAACGGTTTTGCGACTCAGGTGATGAAACGAAAACACCGCTGGCCGGGCAAGCATTAGCAGGGCATTAAGATGCGGTGATTATCCATAATCCCGGCTAAGAGGGAGGGCTTAATTCTCCGAAAGTCCGCCGCGCAAGCTCATCGGCGCGTTTCTTTATCGTATTTTTAAAAACAGAACCATACTGCACCCGATGAATACCTGCCTTTCCGCTTTTTCCTGTCATTACCGGCTTCGCTTCAATACCAGCTGCCTTTCGTCCTTCAGGCTGCGCCGTTGGTAAGGGAGTTCCCTGCCGCTATTGCCAACGCGTTAATTTCAGGAACCTTTCCATACCGAATTGAATATGTTCAGCCCGCAACCATCAACACAGGATATACTCGAAAGCATCTCCGACGGCTTTGTATTTTACGACAGGGACGGGATCGTGCAATACTGGAACCGCAGGGCCGAAGAATTCCTCGGCATCCCCCGCTCGGAGATCATCGGCCGCAATCTCTGGAGCTGCTTTCCCGAAGAAACCGGGAAGCTTTTTTACCAGCGCTATGCCCGCGCCCTCGAGTTGCAGGAGCATGACGTTTTTGAGGGCTACCTCGGGCGTGCCGACCGCTGGTTCCTGGTGGATGCCTACCCGTCGCCGGGCGGCCTCGGCATCTTTTTCCGCGATGTGACCGAGCGCCACAACCGCGAGCGCGAGCTGGAGGAAACCAGGGCCCGCTTCGAGCTGGTGCTCCAGGCCACCCATGAAGCCATCTGCGATGTGGATCTGGTGCAGCAGCACACCTTCTGGCACGGCGATAACCTGCGCAATCTGTTCGGCCACGACCCTTCTGTTTCGGGCACACCCGAGCGCGCCTGGCTCGACCATGTGCATCCCGACGACCTCGAACGGGTGCTGCGCGAATACAACGATGCAATAGCAAATGGCGCGGACGGCTTTGCCACGCGCTACCGCTTCCGCCGCGCCGACGGAACCTACGCGGTGGTGCGCGGCCGCACCGTCATCGTACGCGATGAAGCCGGTGTCGCCGTCCGCGCCGTGACGGCCATGGAAGATGTGACGGCCGAAGAAAAAAATATCCACCTGCTCCGCCAGCGCGAGGCGGAGTTCCGCCTGCTGTTCGACAACGCGCCCCTGCCGCAGTGGATCTTCGACCGCGATACGTTCCGCATCTTAGACGTCAACGAGGCGGCGCTGATTGAATACGGCTATACCCGGGAGCAATTCCTCGGCCTCACCCTGCTGGACCTGCGCCCGCCCGAAGACCGCGCGGGCTTCCGTGAATTGGTGGAGCATATTCAGGACGAAAGGAAGAATTGGGCAAACCTGCGGCATGTGCGCAGCGACGGCAGCATCCTGCACGTGGAGGTGCATGCCGCGCCGGTGCAGTTCCGGGGGCAGGCCGCGTCGCTTGCCACGGTGAACAATGTAACCCGCTACCGCGACGCAAAACAGGCCCTGCGCAAAAGCCAGGAAGACTACAAGCGCCTGTTCAACAACGCCCCCCTGCCGCAATGCATCAGCAGCTGCGACGGGCAGCGCATCATCGAGGTCAACGAGGCGGCGACGGCGCTGTATGGCTACAGCCGCGAAGAGCTCCTGGCGATGTCGGCCTTCGACCTGAGCCTCCCCGAAGATCATGCGGCGCTCCGCGAAGGCATCCGGCTGGTGCTGCGCACCGGCTCGCTGAAAACCCTTTCGCGCCACCGCGTCAAAGGTGGCGCCCTCATCATCGTGGAGGTCAACGCGGCGCTGGTGGACTATGAAGGCGACGCCTGCCTCATGGTCACCATCAACGACATCACCTACGAGCGCCAGCTCGAAGAGAACATCACCGCTCTCAAGGTGTCGGCGCAGAAGATGGTAACGCGGGCCCAGCTCAATGCACAGGAAGAGGAGCGCGCGGAAATAGGGCGCGAGCTGCACGACAATATCAACCAGCAGCTTACCTCGGTAAAGCTGCACATCGGGATGGCCCGCAGCCGCCCCGACATGGCCCCGGAGCTACTGGCACGCACCGAGGGGCTGGTGCAGGATGCCATCAACGGTATCCGGGCCCTTTCGAAAAACCTGGTGCAGCCCCTCTTTGGCGAAGAAGGCCTGCCGCAGGCCCTGGCCGAACTGTGCGCCAGCTTCGAATCCACGGCCGGCTTTGCCGTGACGCTGGAAGTGTCGGCCACCGTTGACGATCCCGAGCTGGCGCTGACCCTGTACCGCGTGGTGCAGGAGGCGCTCACCAATGTAAGCAAGTACGCCGCCGCCAGCCAGGTGCGGGTGGCGTTGGCAGAAGTGCAGGGTAACCTGCGCCTGACGGTGGCCGACGACGGCCGCGGCTTCGACCCCGGCATCCGCGGCAAGGGCATCGGTCTTATCAATATGGAGCGCCGCATGGACCTGTTCAACGGCCGCCTGGAGATAACGGCCGCGCCCGGCCACGGCTGTACGCTCACCGCCACCCTGCCCGTGCCGGGTGCCGACGGTGGCGCCCTCTTTGTGGCCATCGCCGAAGACGACGCCGACGACCGCGAGCTGCTGGAGCTCGCCTTCCGCGAGCTGGTGCCGCAATGCCGCCTCCATTTTGCCGGCAACGGCATGGAGCTGCTCGAGCACCTCCGCGCCACCACCGACGTCCCCGACCTCATCGTGATCGACCAGAACATGCCCCTGCTCAACGGCATCGACACCCTGCAGGCCCTCGGCCTGGAGCCCCGCTTCCGCCGCGTGCCCAAGGTGCTCTACTCCACCACCATCCGCTCCGAATACCGCCGCGGGGCGTACGCTGCGGCTTATATCGAGAAATCGCACAATCTGGCGGGGATTAAGAATAGTGTGCGGCAGATGTTGGTGTTGGTGCGGGGGAGGCGGTAGGGGGCTTTCCCAGTGGTTCGCAGGAATCGGGTTACTGATTTGTTGTCGCTAGCGGTAAGTCAGTGAATTTCGTACTATAATTATGTGTGCGAAACAGAAAGGAATTTGCATGCTGGTGTTGGTGGCAAAAAGGGCTTGGTAAGTTCGTATGATCCGTCAATTGGTGATATTGATTTTTCCAAAAGTATTGAGTTGACTCCGTCAGGTGCGGAACACTATTATTGGTGTATTAATGATACCGACTATGCACACACTATGTTAGAGGTAACCCCCATAACTGATAGAATACTTTTCCGGCAATTCTCAGATGAATATTATCATCCTCGAACAAAGTTTGAGATCACTATTAAGTTCATTACTTATTTAGAGAACGAGGATATGGCTTATTGCAAGGTTCCTGACCATGTTGCATATAATGGACAAAAGTTTATTCGGAAACGGCTAGATTGGCAAAAGCAATTATTAGAACGAAACAAAATTGCAGGGTCTGAAGGCGGGTTTCGTCGTACAAAAAGGACAAAACCGTACTCTCGATAAACGTCATCGAAAGAGTCGTTCATTATGTACATGTACAACATTTTAATTTGTAGGTATTGTTAGGTTTGACTACCTTAACCCTCAAGCCGCTATTGGCCCTAAACCACAAACTACCGCTTATGCCACGTAGCACAGAAACCGGCAACGCCGTCAACCTCGGTAAGTTCGCCTCCACGGTTTCGATCGTCGAATCACTCGGCGCCACCTTCACTCCAGTAAACGAGATCATCCAGAAAGACAAGTTGCAGGCGTTCTTCAACGAATGCAAGGCGGCTCACGAGCGCGTGGCCTCGGCTCAGGACAACTACGACCGGGCCGTGAACCGGCGCAGGGACCTGTTCAAGTCCCTGAAGCGTACGGGCACCCGCGTGGTCAACGCTTATATTGCCGCGGGTGCCGCGCCCGGCGATGTGGAAGACATCCGCGCCATCAACCGCAAGCTGCAGGGAGAAACATCCCGAGCCGTGAAAGATCCCGGCTCCGACGAAGCGGCTAAGCGTGCTTATTCGACCTCGCAGCAAGGCTTCATCAACCAGGCCGACCACGTTGCCGGTCTTGCGGCACGCTGCGCCGGGCTCCGCGGCTTTGCACCCGCCGATGCCGACATCGACTTGCCCGCGCTGCAAACCCTGGTAGCCCAGCTCCAGGACGCCAACAAGGCTGTTGATACGCTGGCCCAGGAGTTCCGCTCCGCCCGCGAAGCACGCACCCGACTCTTCTACGACGAAGAGCGCGGCATGGTAGCCCGCAGCCAACTCCTCCGATCTTATTTTAAAAGCCGCAAAGATGGTGGCGATCCCCTCAAAGGGATCCAGTTCCGCACCGTTCGCTGACCGCTGTTTTCTGGTCTCGTACAATGATTGTTTTGGTTAAGCCCGCTGGTTCCCCGGTGGGCTTTTTGTTTGGCCGGCTTTCAGGCACCCATCGCCGTTACGGTGCCCGTTGCCCGAAACGCATTGCCGGAATGTGCGGACGCAACGCCCGGATTTCGTCATCACCGGCCCGTATTTCTACCGGCAGCGCCCGTTCGCCGCGGCGCAGTGCCCGAACAGGAGGGTGCAGTGCCCGTTATTGCCAACGCACTGACCGGATTTCCGGCTGCAGTGCCCGTGGACGCGGTACGACTGCCAGAATTTCAGGGGACAGTGTCCGTACGGGCGGGGGTAGCGATGCTGGAAAAGGGTACAGTGCCCGTACAGAAAGGAGCAGTGTCCGTGTGGAAGGGAGTAGGGGCGCTATGGGAGGGGACAGTGTCCGTGCCGGTGCGTGCAATGCCAAATGAAGAGGGATCAGGTCTCTTCAGGGTAGGGGCGTTGAGGAGGTTTTAAGAGTTTCTAAGAGGTTCCGGGGTTCTGGGTTTGTTTTAAGGAAGTTTGGGGTGCTGCGGATTCCGCTGACGCTCGCAGGCAAAATTTTCTCCCGGTCGTATTTTTACAAGAAGAAAAACGTCGTGCCGTCGCGTCGTCGTGTCTTCGTGAATAAGGCCGCCTGCGGCCGGCATGTGTCGGAAGTAAGCATAGGGACAAAACCGGAACGGAAATAAAAAGGGGAGCAACGCTCCCCTTTTTGTCTTCCTAATAACCGCGGTAGTAGCCGCCGTTGGCCGTGTTGCCGCGGCCGTTGGCGTAGTAGCGGTCGTTGAGGTCGCGGAGGCGTTGCTGGCGCTCGCGCTCGATGGCGGCGAGGGCGTCGCGGCGGTCGCGGGCCCGGAGGCGGTTGTCGCGGCGCACATAGTCGGCACGCTCATCGTAGCTGCGGTTAAGCGCCTGCACCTCGCGCTCGTAGCGGTCGCGCTCGCTGTAGGATGCGTTGCTGCCGTAGCTGCCCTTGTTGTTGTAGGCGCCGCCCTTGCCGTAGCCGCTGTTTTTGCGGTCGCAATCGCGCTTGTCGCTGCGGTCGTTGCGGTCGCGGTCATAACGGTCGCGGTCGTTGCGGTCGCGGCCATAGCCATCGTTGCCGCGCGATTCGTAGCCGCCGCGGTTGTCGCCACCCAGGATGGCGCCGGCGGCATTGCGGGAGTTGCCCTGGGCGGAGGCGGTGCCGGCAACAGCCAGCAGGAGGAGACCCATCATCAGGTTCTTCATGTTCGGAGTTTTTTTGAGGTTAACAACGAAGGCGATTGCCTTCGTACTACTAGACCCAAGCACGGCCGTTGCGTTTACGAAGGAGGTGTTAAAACCCCACCCCCGGCCCCTCCCCGCTTGGGGAGGGGTGAAGCTACCACCAACTTGCTCGCGACAGGCTGTCTAACTAATTCATAGCAGGGCCGCCCGTATTTCATCGAGCACGGCTGTTATCCGGGTTTCTACTGCTTCGTTTGAAAAACGCAAGACCCGGAAGCCGAGCCCGGCTAACTCGGCGTCACGATCCCGATCAAGTTCGGGTTGATCACCTTCCTGGTGGTAGCCGCCATCGACTTCAACAATCAGTTGCCGCTCGAGGCAGGCAAAGTCTACGATAAACCTACCGATAACCGGTTGCCTTCGGAACTTATTCCCGCTTACCTGGCGACGCCGGAGCTGCTGCCAAAGCAGCCATTCGGCATTTGTAGGTTGCTTACGCATGGAACGGGAAAACCCGATCCTGTTTCGAAATTGAACCGGCGATGCGTGGTAGCAACGGCGGCGATGCTCTGAATTTTTCATGCCGTAAACCACGTAAAACAGCAAATCAAAACCCGGGGCATATCAACGGCCTTTCTTGTTGTTTTTCTCCTCATTAAAAAGCTGCCTTTCCTTCCCCCCTCCCCATGCGGGGAGGGGCCGGGGGTGGGGTCTGGTCCGTCCCTAGCTTTGTTTCCCGATTATGAAAAACGCATTCAACATACCCTTATCCGTTCTCGATCTCGCCACCGTGGTAGAGGGCGAGGGCGTCGCCGGCGCCTTCCGCCGCGCGGTGGCCGGCGCGCAGGGGGCCGAGCGCCTTGGCTGCACCCGCTACTGGTTTGCCGAGCACCACAATATGGAGTCGGTGGCCTCCGCCGCCACCAGCGTGCTCATTGGTCACGTGGCCGGGCATACGGAGCGCATCCGCGTCGGCGCCGGCGGCATCATGCTGCCCAACCACGCGCCGCTGGTCATCGCCGAGCAGTTCGGCACCCTCGAAGCCCTTTACCCCGGCCGCATCGACCTGGGCCTCGGCCGCGCCCCCGGCACCGACCCGCTCACCGCCGGCGCGCTGCGGCGTAGCCTGTCGGGCGGCGATGACTTTCCCAACGACGTGGTGGAGCTGCTCCGCTACCTCGGTCCGCAGGAGCCCGAAGCACGCGTGCGCGCCATCCCCGGCGAAGGCTCCCACGTGCCCGTGTGGCTGCTCGGCTCCAGCACCTACAGCGCGCAGCTGGCGGCCATGCTGGGACTGCCCTTCGCCTTTGCGTCGCACTTTGCGCCCACCTACCTGCACGAGGCGCTCGCGCTGTACAAGGCGCGCTTCACACCGTCGCAATATTTGCGGGAACCCTACGCCATGGCCTGCGTGGGTCTCATCGCCGCCGACACCGACGGGGAAGCGGAGCGACTCGCTACCTCGTTCTACCAGCTCGTGCTCGGCCTCATCCGCAATAAGCGGCGCCCGCTGCAGCCACCCACCGACAGCCTCGAAGGACTTATGACGCCCGCCGAGGAAGCCGCCGTGGCGCAGTTTACCCGCTATGCCTTCGTGGGAAGCCCGTCTACGGTGCAGCAGGAGCTCGGTGACTTTATTGCCGAAACGGGCATCCAGGAACTGATGGTCACCAGTCATATCTACGGGCTCGAAGAGCGCAGCCACTCATTGGAATTGGTGGCGCCGCTGTTTCAGCCCGCATCTTAATAATTCAAAAGAAGCAACAGCAAGGAAATGAAAGCGATCGTATTGAACGGCGCCGGCGGCACCGACCGCCTGCAGGTAACGGAAGTGGAAAAGCCGCGGCCCGCCGAGGGCGAGCTGCTGGTGCGGGTGCGCGCCATCAGCGTCAACCCCGTGGATATCAAAACGCGCAAGGGCGGTGCCTTCTACGCGCAGCTGGAGCAGCAGGGCCCGGTGATCCTGGGCTGGGATGTGTCGGGCTTGGTGGAAGCGGCCGGCCCCGGTGCGCAGCGGTTCAAGGTGGGCGATGACGTATTCGGCATGGTGAACTTTCCCGGCGCGGGCAAGGCCTACGCGGAATATGTAACGGCGCCCGAAGCGCATTTCGCCCGCAAGCCGGAGCATATTTCTCACGAGGCCGCCGCGGCCACTACGCTGGCGGCCCTCACCGCCTGGCAGGTGCTGGTGCACGAAGGCGGGCTGCAGGCCGGCCAGCGGGTGCTGGTGCATGCCGCCGCCGGCGGCGTGGGGCACTTCGCGGTGCAGATCGCGCGGGAGCGGGGCGCCACGGTATACGGCACCGCCTCGGAGGCCAACCATGAATTCGTACGCGGGCTCGGCGCCGCGCTGGTCATCGACTACCGCTCGGAGGATTTCCGCGATCGTCTTAAGGACATCGACCTCGTGCTGGACCCCGTTGGCGGCGAAACGGCGCTGCGCTCGCTCGACGTGCTGCGCCCCGGCGGGCAGTTGATCTCCATCGTCGGCGGCGCGAAAGAACCGGTTGCTACCACCGCTACGGAACGAGGATTGACAGCCCGTAACTACCTCGTGCACTCGAGCGGCGCCGATATGGAAGCGCTCGCGCGGCTGATGGCGGATGGCAAGCTGGTACCCACCGTCGGTCATGTAGTCCCGTTCGGGGAAATGGCAGCCGCCCACGCGCAGGTGGAGTCGGGGCATACCCGCGGCAAGGTGGTATTGACGCTCCGGTAGCCGGGCGCACGCGGGGCATGCTGAAAAAGCCGATCTTCGGTATCCCTTAAAACTTACTGCATGTACCCGCTCCGTATCCTGGCCTTCCTGTGTGGCCTTAGCCTGCCGGCAGCCCTTTGCGCCCAAACTTATTGCAGCCCCCCCGCGTCGGCCTGTGGTTCCAACTACCACATCAGCAATGTGCGCATCGGCACCATCAACAACAGCACGGGCTGCAGCGCCTCGGGCTATGGCGATTACAGCAGCAGCGTCGGCGCCGCGGCACTCAACGCGGGCAGCAGCTACAGCCTGCAGGTGTCGCAGCTTGCGGGCAGCGCCGCCATCGGCGCCTGGATCGACTGGAACCGCAACGGCACTTTCGAAACGGGCGAGTATACCGCGGTGGGCTCGGGCAGCGCCAGCTTTTATTCGGTCACGATCGCGGTGCCGGCTACCGCTGCCGGTGGTGTCACGCGTTTGCGCGTACGCCGGAGCGTTGGCGGAACGCTGGCAGCCGGTGATGCCTGCAGTGTCATCACCAATGGCGAAACCGAAGACTACAGCCTGAATATCCTGAAGCTCTCGCTCACCTTCACCGCCTTTCCGGATACGGCCTATGCCCCGGCGATCACGCTCACCGCCACCATTCAAAGCCTTAACCCGGCACAGCCCGTCGACGGGGCCGCCGCCAACGCGCCCCGGCTTTGGGCGCGTGCCTATGGCGGCGCCACCTGGACTGCTTTCGCCGGTACGCTGAGCAGCGGCACGGCCACCTCCGGCTCCTGGAAGTTTGCGCTCGCGCCCGACGCGATCGGTCTTACCCGCAACGGCTGCGACTCGGTGCAGTTTTACTTTGCCGCCCAAAACACGGCGTCGCCGGCCAACGTGGTGACGCTCCCCGCGGGCGGCGTGCACATACAGACGTCGGTAGCAGGCACCGCGCCGGCTACGCTCTACGGCTTCCGCACGCGCCCGCAGCTGCGCGATACGCTCCTGGTGGGCAACACCGGCTGTCGCTTCGGCACCACCTCGCTCACCAACACCGGCGGTCTCTTCGAGCAGATCAACAGCAAAGGCCTCAGCGGCAACCTCACCGTGCTCATCGCCTCCGACCTGTCGGAGCCGGGCTTTACAAAACTGCGCGGCGCCAAACTCAATGGCTACAGCCTCACCATCCGGCCCCTGGATGCCACGCTGCGTACCATCGCGTTCATTACCAACAGCAACCCCTCGCCCAACGGCATGACGATCCTCACGCTTGACAGCGTGCACCGCTTCGGCATCGACGGCAGTAATAACGGCAGCGGCCGCTACCTGCTTTTCCGAAATATCATCAACTACAACAACTGGGATACGCTCTCGGCCATCCGTCTTGTCAACTCGTGCGATACGGTGGCCATCGTCAACAGCATTTTTGAAACGCAGACCATCAGCGCGCAATGGAACAACGATGCCGGCATCTGGCTGCGCAACGGCAGCAACCGCAACGTGCTGATCTACGGCAACCTTTTCCGGAAGGCGCCCGGCGTTTATTATGCGCCCTTTCACCAGGTGCTCAGCTCGGTGGGCAGCAACCAGGCCATCGTGCGCCGCAACGAGTTCAACAACTTTTCGGGAAGCGGCGTGCTGGTCAACTCCGGCTCCGGCTGGATCATCGACAGTAATCATTTTTACCGCAAGGGTGCCGAAGGGTCGTCGCAGTGGGGCGCCACGGCGGCCATCCGCTTCTGGGGTTCCGGTCACCAGGTGCTGCGCAACTGGATCGGGGGCAGCGCGCCTTTCGCCGCCGATTCGGCCATGACCTTCCGCGTCAACCGCGACTCCGTGATCGGCATCGACCACCTGGGTCCCATCAGTGCCACCGGGAACCTGATCGAAGGCAATGTCATCAACAACATCCTGATCACCACCAACGAAGTGGGCGGCAGCTTCGGGGCCTACTTCTGCGGCATCCGTGTTGCGGGGCAGGCAGCGGTGCGGGGCAACCGCGTGGGAGCCACCACTGGCTATGGAATCGACGCCATGCAAAAGCAGATCGATGGCATCTCGCTCATGGTGAACAGCGATTCGCCCATAGAAGACAACACCGTTGCCGGCATGACCACCAACCGCGGCGGGCCGATTTCGGTGCTCTCCTGGACGCTGATGAATGGCATCATGGCGGCCTCTGGCGGAACCAGCCCCCTCATTATCCGCAACAACCGCATCTACAATCTCTGGAACAAGGAAAATTCGGAAGCGGCCACCAGCACCGACGTCCGTTCCACTGTGGGGATCCAGTTCTATACCGGCGGCGACGCGATCGTGGAAGGCAATGAGCTGCATACCATCCGTGTGAGCAAAAGCTATAGCTGCGGCATCGGCATGTACGCAGCCCATGGCGCCGGCAGTGTCCGGATCCAGCGCAACCGGATTTATGACTTCATCAACGACGACACCTGGAACGATGCGGCCGAAAGCCGGCGCAACGGCAATATCGGCGGCATCGTGCTGGAAAGCTTCAGCAAGCCGGTATACATCGTCAACAACCAGGTGGCGCTCACCAACGGCGGGCTGTCGCTGCCCGTGCGGATCCGCGGGGTGGTTGTGCGTTCGGGTTACCCGGGAGCGCAGGTCGGGATCTACTACAACAGCATTTACCTGGGCGGCACGTCTTCGCTCAACGGCGCCAGCGCGCTCTTTTCCACGGGCAATAGTGTTGACGGGCGCGTCTACAACAACCTGCTCTGGAACACCCGCAGCGGCGGCAACACCACGCACCTGGTTCACGAAAACCAGTGGACGATGGGGGACGAGACATTCGCCACTTTCCGCTTCAACAATAATCATTATGCGGTGAGCGATACGGCGTCGGCCTTTCGCTGGAACCTGTTTGAGCCGCCCGTTGGCTGGGCTGCCTGGAAGCGCAACCTCGGCTCCGAAGATTCGAGCTATTGCAAGCCGGCGGCGCAGGCGCTGACCGCGCTTTTTGTCAACGCAGCCGTCGGCAACCTGGACATCAACAGCCAGCACCCGCTCGCCCCCGAGCTCAATGAAAAAGCAAAGCCGCAGGCCGGCATCGCCGACGACTTCGGCGCGCTCAATGTGCGCAACACCGGCAGCGGCACCTCCGACATCGGCTCCGACGAATTCCTGCCGGGTGTTTCCACCGCACTTCCGGCAATCAGTGCCGCTGCCGGCTATAGCTCCGGTCCCAACCCGGCCCGCGACGTACTCACTTTGCGCAAGCCGCCGGTCAGCGGCGACGCCATCATGACGATCACCGCCTCCGACGGACGGGTGCTGCGCAGCCTCGCCTTCCGGGGCAGCAGCCTGCAGGTGCAGTTGGCGGGACTACCCGCCGGAACCTATTTCGTAAAGGTTATTGGTAAGGATGGCCGGAAGCTGCAGCAAACGATCGTGCACTATTGATGATCAGGCTTTGATGCCGCAAGGGCATACAACAGAAAGCCCCGGAACCAGTGTCCGGGCTTTCTGCTTACAGGCAGGCTGCGTATTATTTCAAGCCGCCAACGGAGCCGCCGGGCTCCTGCGGTGCCAGCACTTTTTTGCGGAAGCGCTCGTTCATCTCCACCGGCAGGTGTTGCCGGATGATGGTTGTCAGCGCATCCACCACCTTGCGGCGTGCGAAGTGCTGCTGGGTAACGATCGAGATGGCGCGCACCGGCGCGGGGTTTCGGAAGGCGCGTACCTGCTGCTTTTGCTTTGCCGTGAGGCCACTCAGCGCCAGCTCGGGCAGGATGGTGCTGCCGCCGTTGGCATCCACGAGGCGGAGGAGCATTTCGATGGAGCCCGTTTCAAACTCGAGGCGGCGTGCTTCCTGCCGCGGCAGGTGGCAAAGTTGCAGCACCTGTGCGCGCAGGCAGTGGCCTTCCTCGAGCAGCCACAGGTTTTGCGGGTCGATATCGGAAGGAGCGAGGGTTTCTTTCTTTAGTTGTTTCTCACCGGCTGAGGCGTACACGAAGAAGCGCTCGTGAAAGAGCGGGTGCTCTACCAGCTGCGGCCGCTCCAGCGGCGTGGCCAGCAGGCCCGCATCGAGCCCGTTTGATTCGAGGCGCGCAATGAGCTCCTCGGTGGTGGCCTCGCTCACCTTCACCTGCAGGTTGGGATACTTCGCCATCAGCGCCGGCAGGAAGCGCGGCACCAGGTAGGGTGCCAGCGTCGGGATGATGCCGAGGCGCAGCTGCCCGCTTACCTCGCCCACGGCTTCGTGCACGAGGTCGGGGATGCGGCGGGCCTCCTGCAGCACGCGCCGCGCATGCGCCACCACCTCGGCGCCGAGCGGGGTGGGCGACACCGGGTGCCGGCTCCGGTCGAAGATGCGGATGCCCAGCTCCTCCTCGAGCTTTTTCACCATCATGCTCAGCGTGGCCTGCGTAACATAACAATGCGCGGCCGCGGTTACAAAGTGGCGGTGCGTGTCGATGGCGACGATGTATTCGAGTTGCTGGAGGGTCATGGCGGGTGTTTGAGGGGGATCGGAAGAACGCAGATCTGCGTATTCCACTCAGTGGAATCAGCGTTCCTGCTCTCCCGCCGCAATATAGACAAACCTTATCACATAGCCGGTTGTATCGGTTTGGTCAATCGGCAGGCGCCATCCGCGGCTCATCGCTAACCCGCATCGGTGCAGAATTTGCTGCGATTCGTGCATTGTGAACCATTGAAAAAACATCAACTATGGCAGAGCACAACCAGGATCAATTCAACTACGGCCGCAGGCAGGACAGCGGTAGCTATGGCCAGTCCGGCGGCTTCCAGGACAAGTGGATGCGCGGCGAGGAGGACTATCCCGATCGTGGCGAGTATCCCTACAACCAGCCCGGCGGCAGCCAGCAGCAATACGGCAACGCAGGCCAGCGCCGGCAGGGCGGGCAGCAGCAGTCGGGCGATGATCAGCGCTTCCGGCACCAGGAGCATAACCGTCCCAACCCCGGCGACTCCAGTCAGCCCGGCAGCCATTACAACGACCAGCCGCAGGGCCAGCACCTGGGCTTCCGTGGCGCCACCCGCGGTCAGGATTTTTATGAGCAGTCGAACTACGGGCAGCCCAACTACGGCATCCAGCAGCGCGGGCAGGATTTTTACGAGCAGGGCGGGCAGCAATACCGCAACACCAATTACGGCGGCTACGAGCAGCATCAGTCGCATCGTGGCGACCAGCGTTTCGGCAACCCGGTATACAACCAGGGACAGCAATACCCCGAGCCGTGGGAGCGGGCGCCGTATGCACCGCATCATTACGGAGGCCCGCAGCCCGGTAGCCAGCAGCATTATAGCCTGGCCGGTTACGGGCCGCAACAGCCAGGTGGCTATAACTTCCACCCCGACGAAGGACAGCACCGCAATCCCTATTTCGGCGTACAGCAGCCGGCATTTGCCCATCACCCGGGCGGCTTCCGCGGCCGCGGCCCGCGCGACTACCATCGCTCCGAAGAACGCATCCGCGAGGACGTATGCGACCGCCTCACCGATGACGACTGGCTGGATGCCTCGCACGTGCAGGTGCAGGTGCAGGGCAACGAAGTGATCCTGTCGGGCGAAGTGAACAGCCGCGAGGAGAAGCGCCGTGCTGAAGATGTGGTGGAATCGATCTCGGGCGTACAGCACGTTGAGAACCGCATCCGTGTCAACCACCAGGAAGGCCGCGGCACCGGTTACGATCGTCATGTGTCGCAACACCAGTATACCGGTGTGGCCGATACACCCGGTAAGATCGGCAACGAGTCGGGCACGACCAACGAGGTCATCCGCAACGCCGGTGCACGCAACAACGCCGGGCTCGATCCCAACAATACGGACCGCCCGCGTACACGCAAGCGCAGCGACAAGGGTAGTCACAAGGAGCCGGGCGCATAGTCTGCCGGTCGGATAAGAAATGTCCCGCAACCGCGGGACATATGTTATTTCGGATCGCGTTTCTGTTTTTCCGGCAGCATGATCTCGAAGCGGGCGCCATTGCCCGGTGCGCCGATAGCGGTAATGGTGCCGTGGTGACCGTCGATGATCTTCTTGACGATGGCGAGGCCGACGCCGGTGCCGTCGTATTGCTCGCGCGGGTGCAGGCGGTGAAACACCTCGAAGATTTTTTCCGACTGATCGGGGCGGAAGCCGATCCCGTTATCGCTATAAATGATGCGGTAACCGGGGCCGGTGCTTGTTTGGGCAGGCTCCGCGTTAATGGTGATGACGGGCTGTCGTCCCGGCTCCACGAACTTAAGCGAGTTGCTCACGAGGTTTTGAAAAACCTGCCCGAGCTGCAGCGCGTTGCCTTCGATGGTGGGCAGGCGCGACAGGTGCAGGGCCGCACACTTCTCGTGAATGGCCAGCTCGAGGTCGTCGCGGATTCGGTCGATGAGTACGTTGAGGTCGACGGACTCCGAGGGGACTTCGTTGTTGGAGATCCGCGAGAAGGCGAGGAGGTCGTCGATGAGTCGGATCATCCGGGTGGAGGACTCGACGATGTTATTGAGGTAGCGTTCCGACTTGCTGTCGAGATTTTCCTTCAGCTTGTCCTGCAACATGCGGCTGAATACGGAAATCTTGCGCACCGGTTCCTTCAGGTCGTGCGACGCGATGGAGGTGAACTGCAGCAGGTCGTAGTTGCGTTGCTCCAGTTCGGCCGTGCGTTCGCGCACCTTTTCCTCGAGCAGCGCCAGCGCCGCTTTCTCCTGGTGACGGAGCTCTTCCTGCACCCGCTTTTCTTCGGTGGTGTCGCGCGCTTCGATGACGGTGCCACGCGGCACGCCTTCTTCGATGATCGGCGACGCGATAAAATAGACGGGAAAGTAGGAGCCATCTTTCCGGATGAAAACTTCCTCGCCCTGCGTTTGCGACTGGGTGGGCAGCGCGCGGTCGATGGCGGATTCCTCGATGGGGTAATGCCGGCCGTCGGGGCGGGTGTGCTTGATATAGTAATGCAGGGGCTTCTCCTGCACTTCGGCAAGCGTGTAGCCGGTAAGGGTTTCCGCTGCCGGGTTCATATAGGTGCAAAACTGGCGTTCGTCCATCAGGAAGAGCGCCTGCATGGTGTTATTGGTGATGGTTTCAATAAGCAGGTTGCTGCGCTGCAGCAGCTGCTCCGAATTCTTGCGCCCCGTGATGTCAGTAAGCGAGCCGGCGAAGCCGCCGAAGGTGCCGTCGCGGTTGAAGTAGGGGCTGCCATGGGTGGAGCACCAGCGTACCTCGCCGCTGCGGCGGCGGATGCGGAAGTCGGCCGAAAATACCTGCCGCTTGCGGAAAGCTTCGAGAAAGCTTTGCTGCACCCACTCCCGGTCTTCTTCCACCACGGCATGCACCCAGCCCACGCCCAGGTGGTCTTCAGGATTTCCGCCCACCCAGTCGGTCCAGGTGCGGTTGAGATAGATCGTGCTGGTGGCCGCGTTGGTCATCCACAGCACCACCGGCGAAACGGAAGTAATGATGTTGGAAAGCTCCTCGCTTTTTTCAAGGGCTGCCTCGGCCTGCCGGCTGGAGGTGATGTCGCGCACCACCGAAAGCACGTGGGGCTTGCCGCGGAAGATGAAGTTGGCTCCCTGGAATTCGGCTTCGAACTCGGAGCCGTCTTTGCGGATCCGCTGGTTGGTGCCGGAATATTGCCGTCCGGACAAGGCGAGCTCCTTCAGGATCTGGAAGTCTTCCGGGTTTTTGAAAAGCAGTCCTGCGTGTTGCCCGATGAGCTCGTCGTAGCTGTAGCCGAAGATGCGGCAGGCCGACGGATTCGCTTCCACGATGGTGCCGCGTTCGTCGTAGATGATCATCGAGTCGAAAGTGGCGTTGAAGATGCTGGCGTATTGCTCTTTCTGTTCCAGCAGGCGGGCTTCGATGCGGTTGCGCTCTTCGAAAAGGCGGGCATTGCTCATGGCGATGGCGGCCTGCAGGGCCAGGCCTTCCACGAGCTGTTCCGATGCCTCCGTAAATACGCCCACTTCGGGATGGCCGAAGAAGAGTCCGCCGATGCCTTCGCCGGTGATGGGGTTGACCACCGGCGTGGCCAGGTAGCTGCGTACCGGCAGGTGGCCGCGCGGCATGCCGTGATAGGGCGGGTTCTGCCCGTAATGCGGCTGCGCCGTAACGTCGTCGTAGCGTACGGTGCCGCGTGCCGCGAAGGTGGGCTCGAAGATCTTGGTGTTGCGCGGCATCGGGAACTTGGAAAAGGCCTCGCGGGCTACGCCCGAAATCGTATAGAGCACGTACGACTCGCCGGCCGCGTTGGTGACATTGTAAAAAAAGGCGCCGAATTGCGCGCCCGACAGCTCCGTACCGATATCGGTTACCCGCTGTACGACTTTCTCCAGGTCGATCTCGGCGCTGATCGTCCGGCCTGATTCCAGCAGGAGCTCGAAAACGGTTTTAGTTTCCAATTTTTGTCAAGGGTTGAGGTGGCTAAACTACTAATTTTGCGAACACTACACCGCGCCCCGGGCGCTAACAATCAAACCCTTACCCTTTGCCCTACAAACAAGCACTCCGCATACTTTTGGTTGATGACGACGCTACTGACCGCGAGCTTTTTTCCGAAGCCCTGCAGCTGGTGGCACCGCAGCACCAGCTCATCGAAGCCGGCAACGGACAAGAAGCGCTTGCATTACTTGAGGGCGGTGCTGCGCTTCCCGACCTGGTGCTTCTTGATCTGAACATGCCGGTAAAGGACGGGCGCGAAGCCCTGCTGGATATCCGCCGCAACCCGGCCCTGCGTTGCCTTCCGGTATGCATCCTTTCTACCTCCAGTGCCCACTTCGACGTGGAGCGGGCCTATGCCGATGGTGCCAGCCTGTTCCTGGTAAAGCCCCTCGAATACGCACAGCTGAAGGGCCTGATTGAAACCCTGAGCACGCTGTTCACCCGCTTTGCCGTGCTGCCCTGATGCGAACCGGCATGGTATTTCGGCCCTATGCTGAAACGTAATTTCCTGGCAAAGAACAACGAGCGCAGCGACCGGCAGCGCAGCAACGACAATTCCACGCAACGCAGCAGCAACCGGAAAGGGGATACGTCGCGCACCTCCAATGCGGGCCGCAATGAGGCTTCGGGCGGACGCACCGACACCAACAACAAGGGACAGGTTAAAGGCGGCAGCGAGCGCATCTGACCCACGATTCTTTAACGGACACAAAGCCCTGCGGGGCTTTTTTTGTGCCGGGTCTTCCATTCATAGCAGCAATCGCCCGTTTCGCATAAAAGAATGGCAGCCCGCCGCCGCGCCGGATAATTTAGTGCAAAACGAAACCATGAAAAGACTGGCAACCCTGCTGCTGCTGCTGACGGCATTGCAGGCCGGCGCACAGGCCGATACGATCGATACCCGCCGCGGCGGGCTGCTTACAAAATACCTGAAGGCGGGCAAGGCTTCCTATGTGGTGTACTTTACCGATAGCGCCAGTGGCCGCCGTATTTCTTCGGCCGATATCTGGGACCGCGGCATCGAACTGCACGACTCTTTGGGCCGGCAGTGGTACCGCTTCAGCTGGCAGGTGTGGCGCCGCGATTCGCTGGCCGCCGACGTCGTATCTACCGGCGCTGTGGCGCGGATGCAGCCGCTGGCGCACGAGGCCGAGTATAAGGGCCGCGGGCATTTCGGCTATGTGTTTGATAACGGTGTGGTAACGGTGCCGCCCCGCTGGCAACGCACGGCAAAAGACAGCACGATGAATGTGCGCGTAGACCCGCCGGGCTTCGCGTTCCCGATGGACCTGGAGCTGTTTCCCCTGCTGCCTTTCAAAAAGGTCGGTCAGGAATTTCAAATGGCTTTTTATGAACCCGGCTCGCCGAAGTCGGATTACTACAAGCTGACCGTTACGGGGCGGGAGGACCTGGCCTTGCCCGGCGGCGCCCGCGTCAATTGCTGGCTGCTGCGCATCGACTATGGCCGCGGCACCTCCGCCACCTTCTGGATCGCGGACAAGGAGCGTGTTGTGCTGAAAATGCAGGAGGCATTCCGCGGGCGCTACCGCTACAAGGTGCGGCTTTATTGATGGCCCGTAAATTTCAGCATGAAGCGCTATGGACACCATAGCGCTTCCTTCTTTATTGGACAACGACTTTTACAAGTTTACCATGCAGCAGTGCGTGGTAAAGCTTTTTCCCCGGGCAAAGGCCCGCTACCGCTTTATCAACCGCGGCGGGCACCTGTTCCCGCCGGGCTTTGCCGGTGCCCTGCAGGCATCGGTGCAGGCGATGCGGGGTCTGCGCCTGACGCCGGAGGAAAAGCGTTGGCTCGCGGAAACCTGCCCCTACCTCGACCCGGTATACCTCGACTTCCTGCAGGGCTATTGCTATGATCCTGGAGAAGTATCGGTGCGTCAGGAGGGAGGCGAGGTGACCGTGGACGTGGAAGGGTACTGGTACCGCACGATCCTTTGGGAGGTGCCCCTGCTGTGCCTTATCTCGGAAAACTTTTATGCGCTCGGCGGGGAAGCGCGTGCGGATGATGCAACGGTAGAAGGGAAAACGCGTGCGAAGATCGAGGCCTATGGCGACCTGGGTGTGACGATAGCCGAGTTCGGTACGCGCAGGCGGCACTCCTATTCCGTGCAGGACCTGGTAGTGGCCGCACTGAAGAAATACGGTACCACCTTCGTGGGCACCAGCAATGTTCATCTTGCGATGAAGCATGGCGTGAAACCGATCGGTACGCATGCGCACGAGTGGTTCATGTTTCATGCCGCCCGTTATGGATACCGGATGGCCAACCCGGTGGCGCTCGACCATTGGGTGGATGTGTATCGCGGGGAACTGGGCATCGCCCTGACCGACACCTTCACAACCGCCGAATTTTACGAAGTCTTCGACCGGAAGCTGGCGCGTCTCTTCGATGGCGTGCGGCAGGACAGCGGCGATCCCCTGCGCTTCGCCGATATTACCATCGCGCATTATCAAAAGCTGGGCATCGACCCACTGACAAAGACCATCATTTTTTCCGATGCGCTCAACGTAGAGAAGGTGCGGCGTATCGCGGCTCATTGCAAGGGCCGCATCGGCATCTCCTTCGGCATCGGCACGAGCTTCAGCAACGATGTGGGGCTTAAGCCGATGAACATCGTGATCAAAATGTCGGAAGCGCAGCCGGCCCCAGGCCCCTGGATACCCGTGGTGAAGCTTTCCGACGAGCCCGGGAAGCACAGCGGCGGGGAACGCGAAATTCAGCTGGCGAAGGAGATGCTGCAGATCGGTATCGACAATTCTGAAAGCTCTGAGCACCCCGGAGGTCTTTGATTCGAAATGATGTGCGGAACAGGACTGCTGAATTTTTCTCCGGGCCCATTCCGTCCGCCGTCAAAACGCGCCGGGATCCTCAGTGTTTTGTTCAGGGCTGAATCTGGTCGCGGCTTTCTTCGCGTGCGTCGCGCTGGTTGCGATCCGCATCATCTTCGCGGCGCTGCCGCTCCTGTGCGGGCGCTCGCTGAACTCACTTTGCTTGCTGCCGCGCACATGTCCTTCGGTGTCCTGCCCCGCTGCGGTTTTGATGCCCATATCGCGATGCTTTCCGGCCTCGCGGCCTTCGTTCCATTTTTTCTCGGCCCATAACCCGTGTTTTGGAATGCGGGGCATAATTGCTGCCGCAAATGGGCCCGCCGTTTGCGTTCGGGGAGCTATGGATCCGGTATTGGAACAGGTACGCGATTTTGCCGACAGCGCGCATGGCGGCCAGCTGCGCAAGTACAGCCCCGACCGTTATATCGTGCACCCGGTGCGGGTGATGGAGTGCTGTGCCGCCCACGGTGCCACGCGCGCCCAGCAGGCGGCCGCGCTGCTGCATGACGTGCTGGAAGATACCCGCGTGACCGAGGAAGACCTGCTCCGCTTCCTGCGCACCGTGATGGAAGAGGCCGAGGCCCTCCACACGCTGACGCTGGTGGTGGAGCTGACGGATGTATACACGACGTCGGCCTATCCCAAGTGGAAGCGGCGCAGGAGAAAGGAGGAAGAGGCGGAGCGGATGCGGCATATCTCCGCGGAAGCCCAGACGATCAAGTATGCCGATATCCTTGATAATACGCTCGACATCACCCAAAACGATCCCGGCTTTGCCTTCAAGTTTTTGCGGGAATGCCGGCAGCTGCTACGGGTGATGACGGCCGGAGATGCGGAGCTCCGGGCAGAGGCGCAGGCACTTATTGCGCGGTGCATCGACAGCCTGCCGCACAGCGGTCGGCACGAGCGTGGCTGAGCGCGGGGACGCCTGGCTTCATTAAGTTTCCGGATCAGTAAAGATGTTTGGATTCGAGCAGCTCGGGTATGTCGGTCACATCCCAGAGCGTGGCTTCCTCGTCGAGGCGCTTGAAGTGTTCATAGGCTTCTTCCAGCAGGTTGAAAGCCGTGACCGTGTTGCCGGCCCGTACCTCGAAGCGGCCGATGTGGCGTATATGTGATGAGATGCTTCTTCCCGAAGTGGAGTAAATGCGTTCGTTCATAAGGTCAGACAGTTAGGCACCACAAAGGTGGAACGGACCTCCGTTAAAGCGCCTGCAAAGTCGTCCAACGGGGTTGGTGGATCGCCGGGGCATAAAAAAGCGGCTCCCGGGGGAGCCGCCTGAGCCAACTATCAGAATCGAACTGACGACCTATTCATTACGAATGAATCGCTCTACCAGCTGAGCTAAGTTGGCGTGGGAGGGCAAATTTAGGGAAAATGTGATTATGTGCTAATGTGCTGATGGGGTAATGCGGTAATGCGGTAATGCGGTAATGCGGTAATGGAAGGTGGTAGCGTACAAGGTACCGATAGAGCAATTAACCAATAGACCAAATAACCAACTAACCACCAGCCCTGCTATCTTCGTCGAAATGGGATGGCTCGCGTTTTTGTTCTGGGTGCTGCTCGCCGGCGTGTTTTTCGCCTATGCCGGTTACGGGCTGCTGCTGCTGGCCCTGCGCCCGCTGTGGCGGCGGGCGGCCGCCGCCGGGCCCGAGGAGCCGGTGACCGTGGTGATTGCCGCCTACAACGAAGCCGCCATCCTTCCCGCCAAGATCCGCAACACCCTCGCACTTGATTACCCGCCCGGGCTCCTGCAAGTGCTGGTGGTGGCCGACGGCTCCACCGACGAAACGGCCGCCGCGCTGGCCCCGTATCCTTCCGTGCGGCTGCTGCACGACGGCCCCCGCGGCGGGAAGACGGCCGCCCTCAACCGCGCGATGCGGGAAGTTCAAACCCCTTTCGTGGTTTTCAGCGATGCCAACACCGAGCTCAACCCGGAGGCCCTGCGGCTCCTGGTGCGTCACTTCGGCGATCCGCGCACGGGCGCCGTGGCGGGGGAGAAGCGGGTGCGGCATAGCAGCGGGATGGGGTTTGCGGAAGGCTGGTACTGGCATTACGAATCATCGATGAAAGCCCTCGACGCGGGCTTCTGGAGCGCCGTGGGCGCCGCCGGTGAACTCTTTGCGCTGCGAAGTGCGCTCTACCGGTCGCAGCCCCCCGATACCCTGCTCGACGACCTGGCGCTCTCGCTCGAGGTGGGCGTCCAGGGCTACCGCGTGGCCTACGAGCCGGGCGCCTATGCCCTCGAGGCGCCTTCGGATTCGCTTGCCGCCGAGCGTACCCGCAAGGTGCGCATCGCCGCCGGCGCTTACCAGCTGCTCGCCCGCCTCCACTGGCGTCGCCTGCTGCGGCAGCCCGCGCTGGCATTCCAGTTTATCGTACGCCGCTGGATGCGCTGGGTTTTCTGTCCCCTGGCGCTGCTGCTGCTGCTGCCCCTTGGCGCGGCGCTCGCTGCTTTTACCGACGCTTTTCTTTACGATCTTCTCTGGGCCGCACAGGCCGCGATCTACCTCCTCGCCCTCGCCGGCGCCCTGCTGCTGCGCCGCAACCGCGCCTTTTTTCTCACCACGCTGCCCTTTTACTTCCTGTTCATGAATGCCTGCATGCTTGCCGGCTGGAACCGCTGGCGCAAGGGGCAGCAGAGCGTTCTTTGGGAAAAAGCGCGGAAGTAGTGTGCTGGTGTGCTAATAGGGTAATGTGCAAAAAGGTGGATCAAAGTCAGATCATGTGGAAGCCTGCCGGTTATTATCACTTCATTAGCACACCAGCACACTACCCCATTAGCACATTACCCCGGGTCTTCCGTATTTTTACGCAAACACCGCCACCATCGCCACCACGCCCAACATACTGGCCAGTCCCATCGAATACCTGAAGGGAGTGGGGCCGCATAAGGCCGACCTGCTCAAGAAAGAGCTGGGCATTTTTACGTTCGGCGACCTGCTGCACCATTTTCCTTACCGGCATGTCGACAAGACACGGTTTACGCCCGTCATCGACCTCAATCCGTCGATGGAATACGTGCAGGTGCGCGGCTTTCTGACCTACAAGGAAACAACCGGGGAGAAGTCGGCCCGCAGGCTCCTAGCCTACCTCCGCGATGAGACGGGTACCATCGAGCTCACCTGGTTCAAAGGGCTCAACTGGGTGGAGAAGCTGCTCCGCGAGGGTGCGCAATACACCGTGTTCGGGCGTCTTTCCTTTTTCATGGGCAAGCCCCAGCTGGTGCACCCCGAGATCGAAGCTTATAGTCCCGGAGCAGTGGCCAGCACGCTGGAGCCCGTATACAGCACCACCGAAAAGCTCAAGAGCCGCGGCCTCGGCGCCCGGCAGATCGGGACGCTGGTGAAGGCCCTGCTGGAGCTGCTCAAGCCCGCCGACATTCCCGAAAACATACCGGATCACATTCTCCAGAAAGGCGTGCTTATGCCCCGCTACGACGCTTACCGGGCGCTGCATTTTCCGCCGGGGGCAAAGGCCTGTAATCTGGCGATACGCCGCCTCAAGTTTGAAGAGCTCTTCGTGACGCAGGTACGCCTCGCCCGCCTGCGCAGCGAGCGGCACCGCCTTTCGCGCGGGGTTATTTTTAACGAAGTGGGCGAGCTGTTCAACACCTTTTACAAAGACTACCTGCCCTTCGCACTCACCGGCGCCCAGAAGCGGGTGCTCAAGGAGGTACGCACCGACACGGCATCCGGGCACCAGATGAACCGCCTGCTGCAGGGCGACGTCGGCTCGGGCAAGACCATCGTGGCCCTGCTGGCTATGCTGCTGGCCGTAGACAACGGCTACCAGGCCTGCCTGATGGCGCCCACCGAAATCCTCGCGCAGCAGCACTACCGCGGGCTTACCGACCTGCTGAAGGATCTGCCCGTTCCCATCCGTATTTTAACGGGTTCAACCAAGACTTCCGAAAGAAAGACGATCCTGCGCCAACTTTTGGACGGGTCCGTTCGTATCTTAATAGGGACGCATGCCCTCATCGAGGAAGTGGTGCAGTTTCAGAATCTTGGTCTTGCCATCGTAGACGAGCAGCACCGCTTCGGAGTGGCGCAGCGGGCCCGCCTCTGGAAGAAGGCCGCTATTCCGCCGCATGTGCTGGTGATGACGGCAACGCCCATCCCGCGCACCCTGGCCATGACGGCCTATGGTGATTTAGACTGCAGCGTGATGGACGAGTTGCCGCCCGGGCGGCAGCCGGTGCTGACGGTGCACCGCCTCGACGACCAGCGCTCGCGCGTGATGGAATTCATCCGCTCGGAGCTCGAGAAGGGACGCCAGACCTACGTGATCTTCCCGCTCATCGAGGAAAGCGAGAAGGTGGATTACGAAAGCCTGATGCAGGGCTACGAAAACGTGAAGGCTTATTTCCCCGAGCCCCGTTACCGCATCAGCATGGTGCACGGGCGGCAGACGCCGGATGTGAAGGAGGCCAACATGCAGCGGTTCGTGACCGGCGATACGCATATCATGGTAAGTACAACCGTGATCGAAGTGGGGGTGAATGTGCCGAACGCTTCGGTGATGGTGATTGAAAGTGCGGAAAAATTTGGACTTTCCCAGCTGCACCAGTTGCGCGGCCGGGTAGGACGCGGTGCGGAGAAGAGCTACTGCGTCCTGATGACGGGCCCCAAGTTGAGCAATGACGCAAGGGAGCGGCTCAAGATCATGTGCGCCACCAACAGTGGTTTTGAAATTGCAGAAAAAGATCTGGAACTGCGCGGTCCGGGGGAAATCGAGGGGACGAGACAAAGCGGCGCGTTAAACTTCCGGCTGGCAGACCTGGTCAAAGACAAAACCGTTCTAGACGCGGCGAAGAATTTCGCCGAGCAATTGGTGGCCGAAGATCCCGAGCTGGAATCGCCCGCCAACGCGCCGTTGAAGGACTACCTGCTGTCCTTGCTGGGTAAGACTCCGTGGAGCCGGATTTCTTAACACTTTCGGATACAACATCTTTTTGTTTTAATAGTTTATCTTACCAGAACTTGAAAGTGAAGCACCCCATACTGTCCGCACTTTTCCTGCTCCTCACCCTCAATCTCGCCGCCCAGGTCCCCCTGAGCTTCGTCGAAAACAAAGGGCAATGGGACCGGTCTGTGCGCTTCCGCGCCGACATTGGTTCCAGCGCGCTCTTTTTGCATGAAGCCGGTTTTACCGTATTGCAAAATCATACGGAAGACTATGCCCGCATCCGCGCCATGGCGCACGACCATGCCGCCTCCGAGAAAGAGATGGCGGCGCAGGTGCTCCGGAGCCATGTATACCGGGTCGACTTCGTGGGCGCCCGCCCCGATGCCTTGCTGCCCGATAAGGTAGAGCCCGGTGTATCCAATTATTTCATCGGGAACGACCGCTCGCGCTGGGCCTCCGGCTGCCGCTCTTTTGGCGGCATCACCGTGCGCGACCTCTATCCCAACATCGACCTGCGCTATTATTCCGAAAACGGCCAGCTCAAATACGATCTCATCGTGCATCCCGGCGGCGACCCGTCGCAGATCACACTCCGCTATACCGGCGCCGATGGGCTCGCGGTGCGCGAGAAGTCGCTGGAAGTAAAGACCTCGGTGGGCACCGTGCGCGAGATGCCGCCCTACGCCTACCAGATCACCGACAAAGGCCGCCAGGAGATCGGCTGCCAGTACCGCGTTAAAGACAGCACACTGCGCTTCGATGTCAAGAACTATGATGGGAAGAATGTGCTCGTCATCGATCCGACGATCATTTTCGTTTCCCTGTCGGGCAGCACCTCCGACAACTGGGGCTTTACGGCAACCTATGGTCCCGACGGCTCCTTTTTCGGCGGTGGCATCGTATTCGGCCCGGCACCGGGTGGTTTCCCGGTCAGCCCCGGCGCCTACCAGACCTCGATTCGCGGCGGCTCTTTCGATATGGGCATCATCCGGCTTAATGCCTCCGGCACGCAACGCATCTATGCTACCTATATTGGCGGCAACGGCAACGATCAGCCCCACAGTCTCTGGGCCGACCGCTCCGGCAACCTGGTCATCGCCGGGCGAACCGATTCCGGTGATTTCCCCACCACGCTGACTTCCGGTCCCGGCGGCAATTACGATATCGCCATCGTGCGCCTCGACCCCAGCGGCACGCAGCTGCTCAACTCGGTGCGTATCGGCGGCTCTGGTGAAGACGGCGTCAATATCTCCACCGTCCGTTCGCGCAGCTCGCTCCAGTATAATTACGGTGACGACGGACGCAGCGAAGTGATCATGGATGCGGCGGGCAATGTGTATGTAGCCAGCTGTACCCGCTCCGCCAACTTCCCCACCGTCAACGCCCTCCAGACGTCGCTCGCCGGCCCGCAGGACGCAGTGCTGATCAAGCTTAATCCCTCGATGACCACCGTTCTTTCCTCGGGCTTCCTCGGCGGCAGTGGCGACGACGCGGCCTATGTGCTTGCGCTGAGCCCGGTGAACGGCAACATCTTCATTGCCGGCGGCACCGGCAGCAGCGACTTTCCGGGAGTTACGCCGGGCAGTCTTTCGGCATCCAACCACGGCGACATCGACGGCTTTGTAACCGAGCTCACCAATGACGGCCGCACCCTCGTGCACGGCACCTATGTGGGCACCGCCGCCGTCGACCAGGTTTATGGCATCCAGTTCGACCGGACCGGCTTCCCCTATATCATGGGACAAACGCTCGGCAACTGGCCCATAGTGAACGCTACTTACTCGGTCGGCAACAGCCGCCAGTTCATTGCCAAGCTGCAGCCGGACCTTTCGGGTTGGGTGTATAGTACCAGCTTCGGAACTTCAGGCGCCGGCACGCCCAATATTTCGCCCACTGCTTTCCTGGTAGACCGCTGCGAAAACGTTTACGTTTCGGGCTGGGGCGGCACCGGCCTCGGCAACGGCTTTACGTATGCCGGCACCCTGAACCTGCCGGTAACACCGGACGCCATCAACAACCCGCCCTACAGCTCGCCGCAGCAGACGGACGGGAAAGACTTTTATTTCTTCGTACTTAAGAAGAACGCTACCGGGCAACTCTTCGGGTCCTTCTTTGGCGAGAACAACCCGGTGCTGTCCGACCACGTGGACGGGGGCACCAGCCGCTTCGATGTCAACGGGGTGATCTACCAGGCCGTGTGCGCCAACTGCGGCGGCGTGCGGCCGAAGCCAAAATGGCCCACTACTTCCGGCGCCTGGGCGGAGAACAACGGCTCGGGCAGCTGTAACCTGGGTATGATCAAGGTGGCCTTTAACCTTGCCGGTCTTTCCTCGGGCGTGCAGTCGGCCATCGGCGGCGTGGTTCGCGATACGGCGGGCTGTCTGCCGCTGACCGTTGACTTCCGCGACTCTATCGGCAATGCCACCTCCTGGGAGTGGGACCTCGACGGTGATGGCGTGACCGACCATACCACTACCGTCCCCAATATCTCCTTTACGTATAATGCAGTAGGCACCTACAAGGTGCGGCTCATCGCCATTGATCCCAACAGCTGCAATGTGCGCGATACCTCTTATGTGCATATCCGTGTGGGCGTGCTGGAGGCAAAGCCGGACTTCAGTTTCCGCAAGCTGAATCCCTGCGACTCGCTCAAGTACGAGTTTACGGTGACTACGCCTAACCCGCCTCAGCGGCCCTTCCGCAACAACTCCTTTACCTGGGAGTTCCCCGATGATAATACAACGATCGTAGCCGGGCCGGGCACCATCGCTAAGTCCTTTCCGCGGCCGGGTTCCTACCGGGTACGCCTGCGCCTCACAGACACCGCGTATTGCAATGCGCCCGAAGCAAAAGATACCATCGTGAACGTAGCTGTTCTGGTGAAGGCCGGCTTTACCACGCCGCCGCGGGGTTGCGTGCCCTACCGTCCCACCTTTGTGAATACGTCGCAGGGCGGCCAGACCTTCACCTGGACCTTCGGCAACGGGCAGAGCAGCAATGCCCCGACGCCTACCGACGTGGAATACACGGCACCGGGCCGTTATAAGATCCGGCTCGTAGTCGTTGACTCGGGCACCTGTAATATTACGGACTCGGCCTTCTTTGTGATCGTGGTGGACGACAAGCCGCGCGCGGGCATCGGCAATGTGAACCCGCAACCCCCGATGGTGAACACCGCCATCACCTTTGAAAATACTTCACAGGACGCCATCCGCTACCTCTGGCTCTGGGGTGACGGCGACAGCCTGCCCACCAGCAACCAGTTGCCGGTGCGCCACGAATACAACACTACCGACTCCTTCCTGGTGAAGCTCGTTGCCTACAACACAGCCGGCTGTCCCGATACGGCGGCGCGCTGGATACGCACCCTGGTAGAGCCGGCCGTGGATGTTCCCAACGCGTTCGTGCCGCTCAGCGGCGGTGTCAACGCAACCGTCTTTGCACGTGGCTTCGGAATTGCAACGCTGCACTTTACGATCTGGAACCGCTGGGGACAGAAAGTGTTCGAGACCACCGACCGCAAGACCGGCTGGGACGGCACCTGGCAGGGCAAGCTGCAGCCGATGGATGTGTACGCATACACACTTGAAGTAACCTTCGTTGACGGCCGGAAGGCCACCAAGAAAGGTGATATAACCTTGATCCGATAACCGACAAAAGAGGAAGGGACGATGAAGCGATTCTTAACCATCTGTAGCGTATTGGTGCTGGCTGCGGCCGGCAGGAAGGCTGCCGCGCAGGACCTGCATTTCTCGCAATTCTTCAACTCGCCCCTGACCACCAACCCGGCCAATACGGGCTTTATTCCCGACGGTGACTACCGCGTGGGTGTCAACTACCGCAACCAGTGGTCGTCGGTGATGTCGGTGCCCTACAAAACGATGAGCGCCTTTGGCGACGTGCAGCTTTTCAAGGACCGCTTTCAGAACGGCTGGGTGGGGCTTGGCGGCGCCATCCTCAAAGACGTGGCCGGCTCGGGTAACCTCACTTCCACCAAGCTATACGGATCCGTTGCCTACCACCAGATGCTGGGCTACTCCAGCCTGCTCAGCCTGGGCTTCAACGTGGGTTATGCCAACAAGCGGATCAACACCGCTGCGCTCAAATTCCCCGACCAGTTCGACGGGCATTTCTTCGATAACAAGTTGCCGACCTCGGTGCAGCTCGACCGCACCTCCACCGGCTACCTTGACCTGCAAACCGGACTTAACTATGCCTATTTCCCCACCGGGAATATCTACATCAACGGCGGCTTTTCGATCCATCATGTGAACCGCCCGCGGGAATCGTTTTTCAGCAACGACGCCGGTGACGTAGACAACCGCATCCCGATGCGCTCGATCGCTTTCCTGAACGGATCCTTCAAGCTCAACGATCAGTGGATCATCAACCCGAATATTTATTTCTCCACCCAGGCCGGCTCTTTCGAGGCGGTAGCCGGGCTCAATGCGCATTATAATCTGTCCGGCGACGGGGAGCAGGTGCTGGTGGGCGGGCTTTACTATCGCTACAACGAAGCCATCATCCCGATGGTGGGGCTGGGCATCAAGGACTATATCTTTTCCTTCAGCTACGACGTAACGATGTCGGGTCTGAAAGCCTACAACAACAGCCGCGGCGCGCTTGAGTTTTCGCTGGTCAAGCAGGGGATTTTCAGTGAGTTCAACGGCAACCGCAGGCAGACGATCTGCCCGTCGTTTAAGAATTAAGATCCTGGGCCGTGAGCCGTCAACCGTGAGCGCTGACGCCTGTCGTGAATCGGGAATCGTTGAACGCGGATGCTGACGCCTGATTACGGAGAAAGGATGCCAAAGGCATCCTTTCTTCTTTACCGCGCATTGCGGGCTGACGGTTCACGGCTCACGTTTCCCACATTAACACTTCACTCTGTCTTGCTTTTCACTTTTGCCCGACCTTTACGGCGAACAACCCCTCACGTTATGCTCCTGACTCCTGATGCGCCGTCCGTGCTGCAACAACTCGACGCTTTCCGTGCCATCGTCGGCAGCGACTATGTCTCGGTAGACCCCGAGGTGCTGGCGCACTATGCATCCGACGAAACCGAAGACCTGCATTACCTGCCCGATGTAGTGCTGAAGCCCCGCACCGCGGAAGAGATCAGCGCCATCCTGAAGATCTGCAACGAACACCGCATCCTGGTGACGCCGCGGGGCGGCGGCACCGGTCTCAGCGGCGGCGCCCTGCCGCATCTTGGCGGCGTGCTGCTGTCGACGGAGCGGATGAACAGCATCCTGGAAATCGACGAGCGCAACGGGCAGGTGACCACCGAGCCGGGGGTGATCACGGAGGTGCTGCAAAGCGCCGTGCGGGAGCGGGGCCTCTTTTACCCGCCCGATCCGAGCAGCCGCGGAACCTGTTTTATCGGCGGCAACATTGCCGAAAATTCCGGCGGCCCCAAAGCCGTGAAGTACGGTGTGGTGAAAGATTATGTACTCAACCTGGAAGTGGTACTTCCTACCGGCGATATCATCTGGACCGGGGCCAACGTGCTGAAGAACGCAACAGGCTACAATCTTACCCAGCTGGTAGTGGGCTCCGAAGGCACGCTTGGTATTGTAACGAAGATCGTGCTCCGCCTCATTCCGCACCCGCGCTACGACCTGCTGATGCTGGTTCCCTTCCGCTCGGCCGAGCAGGCCTGCGCCGCGGTAAGCGCCGTTTTCCAGGCCGGCTATACACCCAGCGCGCTTGAATTCATGGAGCGGGATGCACTGGAATGGGTGATGCGTTTTGTGGACGACTCCATCGTTCCGCTCGAAGAAGGCATTGCAGCCCACCTGCTGATTGAGGTGGACGGCAACGACCCCGACGTGCTGATGAAAGAGCTGGAAGGCATCGCGGGCATCGTGCAGGGCTTCGATTGTAGCGAGAATATCTTTTTTGCCGAAGACGCGCAGCAGAAGGAGCAGCTGTGGAAGCTGCGTCGCCGTGTGGGCGAAGCCGTGAAAGCCAATTCCATTTATAAGGAGGAAGACACGGTGGTGCCGCGCGCCGAGCTGCCGGTGCTGCTGCAGGGCGTTAAGGCCATCGGCAGTAAATACGGCTTTCATTCCGTTTGCTACGGGCATGCCGGCGACGGTAACCTGCACGTCAATATCATCAAGGGCGACCTGAGCGACGAAGCCTGGAACGGCTCGCTCAAAGAAGGCATCCGCGAGATCTTCCAGCTCGTAAAGCAGCTGGGTGGCACTATCTCCGGCGAGCACGGTATCGGGCTCGTGCAGAAGGAGTACCTGCCGATTGTTTTCGATGCGGTGCAACTGCAGCTGATGCGCGGTATCAAGCGCCTCTTTGATCCCAACAACATTCTCAACCCCGGAAAAATCTTTGACTCTGAATAACAACATGAAAAGAACAATCCTTACCCTCATTTTGTGCAGCTCCCTCACCCTGCTCTGGGCGCAGCGCGATACCACAGCGCCGCATGGCTTTCAGAAAAGCAGGCTGTTTACCGGTGGCTCCTTCTCGCTCGGCTTCGGCACCGGCTATTTCCTGGGCGGTATCAGCCCGATGCTGGGTTACAACCTTACCAGCTGGCTCGATGCCGGCATCGGCCTGAACTACACCTATACGCAGCAGCGCTACATTTATAGTGCAAACGACAAAGCACGCCAAACGCTCTACGGCGGCGGCGTGTTCACCCGCATTTTCCCGGTGCACTTTCTGTATGCGCAGGCGCAGTATGAGCACAATTTTATCAACTATAAATATTACCCGGGCGACGGGGCTGCGGATTTCAAGCAGGACTATTCTGCCCCGAGTATGCTGGTGGGCCTTGGCTATACTTCCGGCCGCAACAGCGGCGGACCATACGGGTTTGTGTCGGTACTCTGGGATGTGCTGAAAGATCCGAATTCGCCTTATGTCGACAACCAGGGGCATCCGCAGATGCAGTTCCGCGCCGGTCTCAACATTCCCCTCTTCAGCGGCAAGCGCAACAACGACTTCGACCGCGGCGGACCGCTCAAGAGGTAATGTCTGATCTAGGATCTCAGATGTCAGACCGTAGATGTCAAATGTAAAAACGGATCGCAAGGCGATCCGTTTTTTATGGTACCGAATTCAAGATCTGAGATTCGAGATCAGAGATCTGAGATCAGAGATACTGTACTATGTCTTCCGGGGTTTGGAGCACAATAATCTGCTCGTCGGGCTTTGTGTAAAGGAAGCCTTCTTCGAACATACGCTGCACGTGCGCCATCAGGTGGTCGTAGAAGCCGGCGGTGTTGAGCAGGAATACCTGTTTGTTGTGGATGGAAAGCTGGTTCCAGGTGAGGATTTCGAAGAGCTCGTCGAGCGTGCCGAAACCGCCGGGGAGGATGAGCGCGGCATCGCACATTTCGTAAAGGGTGCGTTTGCGCACGTGCATGTCTTCCACCACCACAAGCTCGGTGATGTCGGTATGCTGGTGCTCCCACTGGGTAAGCACCTCGGGGATGACGCCGCGTACGGTGCCGCCGCCGGCCATGGCGCCGTCGGCCGCCGCGCCCATGAGACCGTTGCGGCCGCCGCCGTAAATAAGGCTCACGCCGCGGCGTGCGAGCAGGGCGCCGATCGCCTCGGCGTCGGTGCGGAATGCGGGATTGTTGCCGTTCTTGGAGCCGCAGAAAACGGCCAGTGCCTTCAGTTGCATGTGGGGTGTTTCGGCAAAAGGAAGGCAATTTTCGCTAACTTCAAAAAAAGGGCGCCCTATCTTGCGCGCAGACACAAAAAGATAACGCATGTCGCCAACCCTCCTGTTCTCGCTCGTGATCGGTTATTTCCTGCTGCTGCTCGTAGTAGCGTGGTTCACCGGCCGCAAATCCAATAACGACTCCTTTTTTATCGGCAACCGCAACTCGAGCTGGATCCTGGTGGCCTTCGGCATGATCGGCACCTCGCTCAGCGGCGTCACCTTTGTAAGCGTGCCCGGCGCCGTCGGAAAGGAAGGCTTCGCCTATTTCCAGATCGCGCTCGGCTATATCATCGGCTACCTTACCATCGCCTATGTGCTGCTGCCGCTTTACTACCGGCTCAATGTCACCTCCATTTATAATTACCTCCAGCAGCGGCTTGGCTTTGTCTCCTATAAGGCAGGTGCTTCTTTCTTTGTCCTGTCGCGGACCCTGGGTGCCACGGCACGTCTTTACCTGGTGGTGAACATCCTGCAGGAAGCCATCCTGGAACGCCTGGGCGTTCCCTTCTGGGTCACCACGCTCATCATCCTGCTGATGATTCTCCTGTATACGTTCGAGGGTGGTGTGAAAACCATTGTGTGGACCGATACCCTGCAAACGACCTGCATGCTGGCGGGCCTTGTCATCTGCACCATTTATATCCTCAACCAGCTGGGCCTCGACCTCGGCTCCGGCATCGCCGCTATGGGAGAGAAGGGATACACACAGATCTTCTTCACCGACCCGGGCAGCAAGCTCTTTTTTGTAAAGCAGATACTCGCGGGGGCTTTTATCACCATCACCATGACCGGGATGGACCAGGAGATGATGCAGAAGAACATCTCCGTGAAAACCCTGCGCGACTCCCAAAAGAACATGATCACTTTCTCCGCCGTGCTCACGGTGGTGCTGCTGCTTTTCCTGTTTCTCGGCGGCTTGCTGCACCTCTTTGCTTCGGCCCAGGGTGTAGCGGCAACGGGCGATAAACTCTTCCCCGTGGTGGCGCTCGAGCATATGCCGCCCTTTATTGCCATCGTTTTCATCATTGCCCTTATTTCGGCGCTCTTTCCGAGTGCCGACGGCGCTATCACCGCGCTTACCTCCTCGTTTTGCATCGACCTGCTGGGTATCAAGCGCCGCGGCGACTGGGATGAGAAAAAGCAGAAGCGCGTACGCCAGACGGTGCACCTGGTATTTGCCTTTATCTTCCTGCTGTTTGTGATGCTCTTCAAATGGGTCAACAGCGGCTCCATGATCGGGGTGATTCTCAAGGTGGCCGCCTATACCTATGGCCCGCTGCTGGGGCTCTTCACCTTTGGTCTGGTAACGAAGCGCGCCGTGAAAGACCGGCTGGTGCCCGTCATCTGCATTGCCGCACCGATTATCTGCTTCGTACTTGACTTTTTCCAGAAACGCCTTTTTCCTCACTTCGAGATCGGCTCCGAGCTGCTCATTCTGAACGGACTGCTGGTATTTATCGGACTCTTGCTGATTTCGCACAAGGCGGAGGTAAGCAAGCCCCTGCTGGCAGAGGCGAGTTTGTAAATTGATATTCTTTATTTGTTTTATGACAGAAGCCTCGCGGAGCGAGGCTTCTGTCTTTTGTAGGGCGCGAAGCGACGGCCTCCGGCCGTCATTGCGAGCGGAGCGAAGCAAACTCCGGCGTTACGCAGGGTGTCGGTGAGTAAAGGAAAGCTTTCGAAAGATCTTCTGGTCACAATCACTCCTAAGGTCATGGAGTTTGCTTCGCTCCGCTCGCAATGACGCTTCGCGTCGCTACGCATACCAGTAACTTACCTTCGTCCCGATGAAAGACGATATCGACTTCGAAAAAGCTCATGAATATGCCGGGCGCTACAGTTCGCCTGAGCCGGAACATCTAAAGGAGATCAGCACCTGGACGGAAGCAAATCACCCGAAAGCACACATGCTCAGCGGGCACCTGCAGGGACGTTTCCTCTCCATGATGAGTAAGTTGATGCGCCCGCGGCGGGTGCTTGATATCGGCACGTTTACGGGCTACAGCGCGCTTTGTCTTGCGGAAGGGCTTGCAGACGGCGGCGAGCTGCATACCGTAGAGTTACGGGAGCCCGATGCGGCCGTAGCGCGGAGCTTCTTCGAAAAAAATAATGTTAAAGGAGTTCACCTGCATATCGGTGAGGCACGCGAAATCATCGGCGGTCTCGAGGAAAGCTGGGATATCGTTTTTATCGACGCCGACAAGGTTTCTTACCTGGCGTATTTTAACCTCGTTCTGCCCAAATTGCGCCCTGGAGGGGTTATTTTTGTGGACAACGTGCTCTTTCACGGCCAGGTGCTGGCCGATGAGCTAAAGGGCAAGAACGCGAAGGCCATACAAGAATTCAATGACTTTATTCGTTCCTGTCCTGACGTTGAGAGCGTGCTGCTGCCTTTGCGCGACGGCCTCTTCCTCCTTCGGAAGAAGGATCAACCTTAACCATTGAAAACACTTCCCGGTGGCAACACCGGGAGCCAAATTCAAAACGTCCGATGAAAAAGTGGAGCCTGTCCTTTATAGTTTGTATACTGCTGAGCGCTACGTCCTTTGCGCAAGGCTCGGCTGCTGTACGCAATTATATCGACCGTTATAAGAATATCGCCATCGACGAGGAGATCCGCACCGGTGTGCCGGCCGCCATTACGCTGGCGCAGGGCATCCACGAAAGCTCCGCCGGCCAGAGCGACCTGGTAACGCGTTCCAACAACCACTTCGGCATCAAGTGCAAAACGGAGTGGACCGGCGAGAAGGTATACCACGACGATGACGAACGCGGCGAGTGTTTCCGCAAGTACGAAGCACCGGAGCAGTCCTACCGCGATCACTCCGACTTTCTCAAGAACCGCCCGCACTACGGCGGCCTCTTCAGGCTCGACCCCACCGATTATGAAGGCTGGGCTTATGGACTGAAGAAAGCCGGCTATGCCACCAACCCAAAGTACCCGCAGATTCTCATCAAGATCATCCGCGACTACAACCTGCAGGAATACACCCTGATCGCGCTGGGCCGCAAGCCGAAGGACGAGACACCTGCCGTTGCGAGCATGAATGCAACCGCAAGCAACGACGCACGCTTTGCCTCAAAGACTGCGGTGACCACACCTGAGAAGCCTGTTTATCCGCAGGGCGTTTTTGAACTGAACGGCATCAAAGCAGTGTTTGTTGCCAAGGGCACATCCTTCAGCAGCATTGCCGATGCGAATGATATTTCGGTAAAGCATCTTTTCGAGTATAACGATATGAAGCCCGTTGATGTAGCGGGCCGCGACCAACTGGTATTTCTGCAGCGCAAGCGCCGCAGCGGCGTTACCGACCTGCACCAGGCCCGCGCCGGTGAAAGCCTTTGGGATGTAGCGCAGGCGGAAGGTGTGCGTATGGACGCGCTGCTCGAATACAACGGCCTCAGCTACGACCGGAGCTTTGTTGCCGGCGAGCTCATCGCGCTTTCCGGAAAAGCTTCAAAACCTGAGTTTACGCCGGTGCCGGCCAACAGCACTGCAGCCGCATCGCCGGTTGCGGAGCAATACATCCGCCACGTGGTTCAGCCGAAGGAAACACTTTACTCGCTGTCAAAAAAATACGGGGTGAAGGTGGAAGATATCCTGCAATGGAATAACTTGCCCACCGCCGGGCTCAAGGTCGGGCAGGAAGTACGTATCAAAAAAAGCTAATGACACCGGTAACGCTGCACGACAAAACCTTCGATAGTTATCTTTCCGAACAAACCATCAAGGAGCGTGTGCGCGAGCTGGCCGCCCAGATCAGCAAGGATTACGCAGGCAATAAAGGCAAGCAGTCCGTGCTGTTCATCGGCATCCTCAACGGCGCCTTTATGTTTGCTTCCGATCTCTTCAAGGAGCTGAGCATCGACGCCGAGATCTCTTTTATCAAGCTGGCTTCTTACAGCGGCACCAAGAGCACCGGCAAGGTGGTCACCGCCATCGGCCTCGACCAGGACCTGTTTGGCCGCGATATCATCATCATCGAAGACATTGTAGACACTGGCAAGACCCTGCACGAGTTCCTGCCGAAGCTGCAGCATTCCCAGCCGGCGTCCCTGCGCATCGCCACGCTGCTGCATAAGCCCGAAGCCACCCAGTATGAGCTTACGCTGGACTATGTTGGCTTCGCCATTCCCAACAAGTTCGTGGTGGGCTACGGTCTCGACTACGACGGCCTGGGCCGCAACCTCCGGGAAATTTACCAGTTGTCCGGAAACGAATAGGCCATTCCGCCATTTTTCGTATCTTCTGCACCATATCCAGGTCCAGTGAGAAAAGTGCTTGTCCTAGCCTTTGTGCTGCTATATATGTGTACCGCCGCCCAGTCGTCCTACCTCAAAGGAGAGGTGCGCGACGAGCAGGGAAATGCCCTCCAGAATGCCGTTTTGGTCCAGATGTCTACCGGCTACCGGTATTATTCGGGATACGACGGCACCTTCGGGATCGGGATGAATACCACTAGGGATTCGCTGGTCGTTTCGCTCGACGGCTTCGAGAAAACCCGCCTGCTGGCCGATGCGGCTTCCTACCTCAAAGTAACGCTACGCAAATCGACGAAGGTGACGCTGGTGCAGCTTGCATCGCAGACGAAAGACCTTCCGTTCGGCCAGCAACAGCAATGGTTTGTTGGTGATGAAACCTATGCCAGCACCGTGGAAAACGGCTTTGTGGGCGCGGCTCCCTTTCCCGCCACGGCCGTTACGCTGAATGTGGACCGGGCCTCCTACAGCAATATCCGCCGCTTTCTCAACTCCAAAACGCTGGTGCCGCCCGAGGCCGTGCGGATCGAGGAGCTGCTCAACTATTTCAATTTCGACTACCGCGAGCCCGCAGGCGGCCGGAGCTTCAGCATCGACCCGGTGCTCACGCCCTGCCCCTGGAACGAGGCCAACTGGCTGCTCTTCGCGCATATCCGCTCGCGCAAGCTGCCGCTGGAGCACCTGCCGCCTTCCAACCTCGTTTTCCTGGTCGACGTGTCGGCTTCCATGGAGGCGCCCAACCGCCTGCCGTTGTTGAAGGCCGGCTTCAAAGGCCTGGTGCAGAACCTGCGGGCCGTGGATACGGTGTCGATCGTGGTTTACGGAGGCTCGGTGGAAGTGTACCTGCCGCCCACCGGCGGTGCCGACAAAGAGCGGATGGTGCGGGCCATCGACGCGTTGGAGACCGGCGGCACCACGCCCGGCGCCTCGGGCGTGAAGCTGGCTTACGAGATCGCCCGGCAGCACTTTCTGCCCAAGGGAAATAACCGCGTCATCCTGGCTACCGACGGCGACTTCAACGTAGGCCTACGCTCCGAAAGCGACCTCGAAGAACTCATTACAGAGGAGCGCAAGTCGGGCGTTTACCTCACTTGTCTCGGCGTGGGCATGGGCAATTACAAAGACTCCAAGATCCAGGCGCTGGCGCAAAAGGGCAACGGCAACTTTGCTTATATCGACAATTTCAACGAGGCGCAAAAGGTGCTGGTAAAGGAGTTTACAGGCACCCTCTATTCGGTGGCCGACGGCGCTGCCCTGCACGTGCGCTTCGACCCCGCGGTGGTGCGGCAATACCGGCTCATCGGCTTCGACAACAAGGTGGGTGCGATGAAAGATAAGACGGCCCAGCTCGAAGGCGGCGAAGTAGGCTCGGGCTCTTCGCTGCTCGTGGCATTCGAGATTGAGCCGGTGGCTCCCACGGCTGCCCAGGGAAAGGCGGTGGCGTTCAACCTGGAATACACCGATCCGAATAGCACCCGCACCCGCAACGAATCCTGCAGCCCCGAGCTGCAGCTGCTGCCGCTGGCGCAGGTGCCCCGGCCGTACCGTTTTGCCGGATCGGTGATCCTGTTCGGCTCCCTGCTGAAAGAATCGCGCTACGCAAAGGAAAAATACTGGAACGAGCTCCTGCCGCTGGCACAGGGCAGCGCAGATCCGAATGACCCGGTACAGAAAGAGTTCGTGGAGCTGGTGGAAAAGGCAAAAGCCCTGTATAGTTCGCGGAAAAAGAAGAAACCGGCGCTGTAAGATCTGGAATCTCTGAATCTGGAATTTATCTTTTCGGCGTAGCATAAAAAATGCTTCTCATAGCGAGAAGCATTTTATTATTGGATGTATTCAGATTCCAGATTCAGAGATTCCAGATAAACATATCTACGAGAACATCTCGCGCATCTTGTCGAAGAAGGACTTCGATCCTTTCTCCGGCGCCGGCTTGAAGTTCGAAGACTGCTGAAGCTTTTCCATCATCGATTTCTCTTCCGAGTTGAGGTGCTGCGGGGTCCAGATATTTACCTGCACCAGCTGGTCGCCCTTTTCGTAGGAGTTGACGGCAGGGAAGCCCTTGCCTTTGAGGCGGAACACTTTGCCGCTTTGCGTGCCCGGCGGGATCTTGATCTTGGCGCGCCCGTCGATGGTGGGCACTTCCACGGAGGTGCCGAAAACGGCGTCGGGGAAGGAGAGGAACAGCTCGTAGGCAACGTTGAGGCCTTCGCGCACGAGTTCCTTGTGCTGTTCTTCTTCGATGAGGATAACGAGGTCGCCCGCCGGGCCGCCACGCTCGCCCGCGTTGCCGCGGCCGCCGATATTGAGCTGCATGCCTTCCTGTACGCCCGCGGGGATGTCGATGGTAACCGTTTCCTCGCCGTACATGCGGCCTTCTCCCTTGCAATGGCCACATTTGGCCGTGATCACCGAGCCCTCGCCGTTACAGGTGGGGCAGGTGGTGACGGTCTGCATCTGGCCCAGGAAGGTGCTGGTAACCTTGCGTACCTGGCCGGACCCGCCGCAGGTGCCGCAGGTTTGCACCGAGCTCTTGTCTTTGGCGCCCGAGCCGTTGCACACGTTGCAGGGCACGTATTTTTTCACCTTGATATTCTTGGTGACGCCTTTGGCGATCTCCTCGTAGGTGAGTTTCAGCTTGATGCGCAGGTTGGAGCCGCGCGTGCCGCGGGCACGGCGCTGTCCGCCGCCGCCACGCTGCCCGCCGCCACCGCCGAAGAAGGATCCGAAGATGTCTTCCCCGAAGATGTCGCCGAACTGGCTGAAGATGTCTTCCATATTGGGGCCGCCCGGGCCGCCGCGGCCGGCGGCGCCCGAAACGCCGGCATGTCCGAAGCGGTCGTATTGCTGCCGTTTGCCGTCGTCGCTCAGCACTTCGTAGGCCTCCGCCGCTTCCTTGAACTTTTCCTCCGCGGCTTTGTCGCCGGGGTTGCGGTCGGGGTGATATTGCATGGCTACCTTGCGGTAGGCCTTCTTGATCTCATCGGCGGCAGCGCCTTTGGCGACGCCCAACACCTCGTAATAATCTCTCTTTGACATTTATGTGTTCGCTTGTTTTCGGTCAACCGGTCATTGACCATTCACCATTCACTTATTTGCCTACCACTACTTTGGCGAAGCGGATGATCTTATCGTTGAGGTAATAACCCTTCGTTACCTCATCCACTACCTTTCCTTTCATCTCGTCGCCGGCCGGGATTTCGGTGATGGCTTCGTGCAGGTCGGGATTGAACTCCGCGCCTTTGGCTTCCATCGGCTTCAGGCCGCGGGAGGCCAACGTATTGCGGAGCTTGCCGAATACGAGGCGGATGCCTTCCTTGATCTGGGCCACATCGTCCGTCTTCTCGAGCTGCTGCTCGGCGCGGCTGGCATCGTCGAGCACATCCAGCAGCGACTGGATGACGTCTTTACCGGCGGTCTGGATGAGCTCCACGCGCTCTTTTGCGGTGCGCCGCTTGAAGTTGTCGAACTCGGCGGCAAGGCGCAGGTACTGGTCGTTCTTCTCGTCGAGCTGCGCTTTGAGCTTTTCCAGCTCGCTTTCCTCGGCCACCGGCTCGTTCAGGTGCTGGTCGCCGGGCGTGTTCTCGTCTACATTAATATTGACAGGTTCCGCCTTCATTGCGGGGTCATTTTGTCCGTTCAGGTTATCGTTCATTTCGTTCATAGCACAACAAAATTGGGGGCAAAGGTAAGGGTCAAAGATGGAGCCAGCGGGCATTTTAAGACATTTTGTCGTGAGACTGGCCGGAGAGAAGGAACGCAGATCTTTTATGATCTGTTTTGATTTACCTGGATATTCTGCCGGTGTAAGCAAATCATAAAGAATCATAATTAATCCGCGTATCCCGCCTGCGGGATCTGCGTTCTTTCTCTTCGTCGTAGCTTTGCCGGCTATGTCGCAAGTTCATCTCCGCCGGAAAATCGCCCCGCGCGTCGCCAACGGTCACCCCTGGATTTTTGCCAATGAAGTAGAAAAAGTAGAGGGCAGCCCCGAGCCGGGCGCCGTGGTGGACGTGCTGTACGCCGACGGTAAGTTTTGCGGCAAAGGGTATTACAACCCCGCCTCCCAGATCCTGGTGCGCCTGCTTACCCGCGAGGCAAAAGACACGGTGGACGAGGCCTGGTTCAAGCGCAAGATCGAGGCCTGCTGGAAGTACCGCCAGGCCATCGGCTACACCGAAAACTGCCGCCTCGTGTTCGGCGAGGCCGACGGCGTGCCGCAGTGCATCGTCGACAAGTTCAACGATTATTTCGTGATCCAGACCCTGGCCCTCGGCATCGACCGCTGGAAGCCGGCCCTCGTAAAAGCCATCCAGGAAGTCTTTAAGCCGAAGGGCATCTTTGAACGCAACGACGTGCCGGTACGCGAGCTTGAAGGCCTGCCGCAGCACAAGGGCTTCCTGTCGGCGCCATTCGACACCGGCATCATCATCAACGAAAACGGCCTGAAGTTCCATGTCGATATCGAAAACGGCCAGAAGACCGGCTATTTTCTCGACCAGCAGGATAACCGCCGCTATATCCAGAACATCGTTAAGGGGCAGGATGTGCTGGGCGCCTTCACCTACACCGGCACCTTTGAGATCCATGCGGCGCACTATGGGGCTAAGTCGGTGCTCGGCCTTGATATCTCGCAAAATGCGGTAGACCAGGCCAACCGCAACGCCGCGCTCAACGGGCTCGAAAGCATCGTGAAGTTCGAACAGGCCAATGCCTTCGACGTGCTGAAGCAGTGGGGCAAGGAAGGCAAGAAGTGGGACGTGGTGATGCTCGACCCGCCGGCCTTTACAAAGAGCCGCGCCAATATTCAAAAGGCCATCACCGGCTATAAAGAGATCAACCTGCGCGGGATGAAGCTCGTGAAGCCCGGCGGCTTCCTGGTAACGTCGAGCTGCACTAACCTCGTCAACCCCGAGCTTTTCCTGCAGATCATCGAGATGGCCGCCAAAGACGCCCGTCGTCCCATCCGGCAGGTCACTTTCCAGACCCAGAGCCAGGATCACCCGATTGTATGGGGTATGGAGAATACGCAGTACCTGAAGTTTCTGATCATCGAGGTGGGATAGACCTTACCCATGCCCAGACCCATCCCGTAGCCCCTGCCCAAGGGGGAGGGCCGGAGATGGGTCAAAATAAAAAGCCTCCGCAAGGAGGCTTTTGTATCAATGAGTTCTGATCTTACTTGGAAACCTGGAATTTACCGCTTTCCACCATCTTACCGTTCCGGTCGTAGAGCTGGTAAATGTAAACGCCGCGGTTGTAATCGGCGAGGTTAACCGAGGTGCGGGGAGCTACGTTCACCGATTCGTAGAGCTTGCGTCCCAGGAAATTGTAGACCTGGATGGTATAGCCCTTGTCGTAATTACGGGTAAAATCGAAGGTAATGTTCGATACGGCGGGGTTGGGAAAGAAGCGCAGCACCGTCGCGGGCTCGTTCCCGAACGCTGTACGGCTCGCCTGCGCCCCCGCGGAGGCTGCAATGGAAACCAGTAAAAAAGTGCTTAGTATAAATCGCTTCAACGCTGTTTCTCCTTTTTTAGTATGACTAAATTAACTCTAATCCCTATAGCAACAAAACTTTTGCCGCTTTTTGGTAAACTTTTGCAAGGGTTCAGGCGGGCTCCATTTCTTCTAAAGTCTTGTTGATCAGCTCAAAATTGGGCAGGTCGCCTGCATTTTCGAGCACCTCCGCATAGCGGATGACTCCTTGCCGGTCTACCAGGAAGGCGGCGCGTTTGGAAACGCCCTTCAGGCCGAGTATCCAGTTTTCATAAAGGCATCCGTATGCACGCGAAACTTCCTTGTTGAAGTCGCTGAGCAGGGAGAAATTCAGCCGCTGCTCTTCTTTAAAACGGGCAAGGGTAAAGGGCAGGTCAACCGAAATGCCGAAGGGCCGGGCGTTGAGCGCCCCGTAGCGCTCGAGGCTGTCGCGGACGCTACAGAGCTCCGCGGTACACACCGAGGTAAAGGCGGCGGGGAAAAAGAGCAACAGCACATTCTCGCCCCGGAAGGCCGAGAGCGTCACCGGTTGCCGCTGGTCGTCGATCAGGGTAAAATCAGGCGCCGGATCGCCCACGCGGAGCGGCGTGCCTGGCTGACTGGAGGGATTCATGGGGGTTGTTTATTTCTGTAAACGTACGGATAGAACAATGGTTGAGCGCCTTCGGCTTGAAGAGAAAGAACGCAGATTTTTTATGATCTGTTATGATGAGCGCAGATATCGGTATCAACATCCGCGTAAATCATAATCAATCTGCGTATCCCGCTTGCGGGATCAGTGTTCTTTCTCTGCGCGCTCACTAATATTTCGGGCAGAAAATCACGCCTTTCATCTCCTCGCGGCGCTTGTTTTTGCCGATAAAGGAAATGCCCAGCTCGAAGCCGCCCCGACCTAAGGTGGACGTTTTGAGCTTGGAGATATTGACATCATAGCTGAAGGACACCGAGAAGGGATGGTAGTCGAGCTTGATCACGGGTATAAACGCATCGTTGAGCCGCACAAAGGCACCGGCGTGAACCGTGTAGCGCGGGTTGTCGAGTTCCTCGCCAAGCTTGATGCCGTACAGCACTCCGAGCACGCCCTCCTGGGTCTGGGCCTGTTTGGAAAAGTCGCCCTGGATGTTAAAGTAGCTCCATTCGGTAATGCCGAATTTAATCCCGCCGGAAACCACCAGTTTCGGGCTGAGTTCGGTGCCGGTGGGTGAACCCTCGAAAAAGGTGCGCTTCGGCCGGTTAAAGTGGTGATAGGCCACCGCGATAAACAGGTTGTCGTCGGCGCGCTGCGTCCATTGGGTATTGAAGGAAATGCCGGCGGCAGCGTCGAAATAGGTCTGGCGCGGGCTGGCGAAGTTTTCGCCGTCGGTGCCGCTGGAATAGGAGGTGCTGGTTTCCACCTTCGAGCGGTCGAGGCTGGTTTGCACGGGCCCGCCCATAAAGCCCACCGACAGGTAGCGGTTGACGTCGGCGCTCAGCGATTTATGGTAGTTGATCGTAGGCAGTACGTGGGTGTTCTTCCACGATACGGTGCCTGCCTGGTCGTAGAGCACCTGCAGGCCCACGGTGAGGAAGTCGTCGGCCTTGCCCACGGGCATTTTGTATTCGCCGTTAACCGAGGTCGTCTTGTACGCCGTGGTGACGCTGTTCCACTGGCTGCGGTAGAGCGCCTGCACGCGGATGTCGCCGGTGAAGATCCCGGCCAGCGCGGGGTTGCGCAGCAGGGGCGCCTCGAAGAATTGCGAGAAGTGCAGGTCTTGCGCCTGTGCGGCCGCGGGCAACAGCACTACGGCAAACGCGGCACGTAATATCCTGATGGTGTTCATCTTGTCGGTGTTTAGGAAGGAGGTCAGCGGATCAGCGCCACGTTGCCTTCAAATTTGATAACGTCGCTGTTTTCGCAGAACACTTCCAGTTGGTATATATACACATCCGGTGCCGCTTTTTGGCCTTTATAGGTGCCATCCCAGCCCACCGAAGGGTTGTTGACGTCAAAGTCGCGGCGTTCGAAAACCACCTCGCCCCATCGGTTGAAGATCCGCAGCGACTTCATCCGGGCGAGGCCGCTGCCTTGCACGAAGAAGATGTCATTGGCCCCGTCGCCGTTGGGTGTAAAGGTGTTGGGCACAAAAACCTTGGCACCCTGGCAAAGCACCAGCACCTGTACCTGTGCGCGGTTGGTACAACCGTTCGAGTCGGTGGCCGTCACGGTGTACAGGGTGTTGTACTTGGGTGTTGCCGAAGGCTGCGGGCAGTCAGCGCAACTGAGGTCGGTGGCGGGCGTCCACGCATAGCCGGTAATGCCCGACGAATAGGTGGCGTTGAGCACGGCCGGCACGCCTACGAACTTGGTAATGGTCGCCGGCAGTCCCACCACCGGAAGGTCGTGCACCACCAGGGTCTGGTAGGCGGTATCGCGGCAGCCACTGCTGTTGATGCCGGTTGCCACCAGCTGGTAGGTGCCGGTATCTTTGTAGCGCTGGGACGGCGGGTTCTGGAGGTTGGAAGTGTTGCCATTCGGAAACACCCAGCTCCACTGCACCTGCGAGGTGTCGGCGAAGCCGTAGGTGCCGCGGTAAGGCACGAGGCTGTTGCGGCAAACGCTGCTGTCGCCGTTGATGACGAGTTGCGGCGAAGCCACCACTTTCACGGGGCGTTTCACCAGGGTGTCGGTACAGCCCGTCTGCGTTTTTACCACCAGGGTCACATCGTATTGGCCAGGCGCCGTGTAGTTGTGCGTCGGGTTGGGCACCGTGTAACGGCCGCCGTCGCCGAAATTCCAGTCGTAGCTTACAATCGGATCGTTCGACGAGGTAGAGTCGGAGTTGGCCGTAATGAGGCCACGGTCGCAGAACTGCATCGTATCGAGCGTAAAGCGGGCATGGGCGCCGAGCAGGCTGATCGTACGGGTGCCGGTAAGTGAAATCGTACAGGCGCCGTTTATTTCGCGCATGATGATCCGCGGCACGAAATTCCCGTAGTCGACATACCGGTGCGCAAGGGCATTAATGGTAGTGTCGATCACGTTGCCGTCGCCAAAGTCCCAGGTAAAGCGGGCATTCATCGGCGCCAGCGCGCTGAGGTTTACGATGAGCGGGGTGCAGCCGTTCACCGGGTCGTAGGTGAGCTGTGCCTCCGACTGGTCTTTCACCACCATATTCTTGGTTACCGAATCCTTGCAACCTCCGTAGAAATACACCAGCAGCTTCACCGGGTAGGTGCCGGGCGATGTGTAGAAGGTATAAGGATTCTCCTGGGTGGAGGTGCCGCGCCCGGGACCGAAGTCCCAGTTGAAATAAACCGCGTTGGTAGACTGGTTGCGGAACTGTGCCTGGTACGGCGTGCAATAGGTAATGAAGTTGTTGGCAGTGAAGTCGGCCGTCGGCACCACAATATGCACGAAGGAGTCGCGCCGCAGGGTGTCGCGGCAGCCCAGCACATCCTCCACCATGAGCGCCACGCTGTAGTAGCCCGTGTCCGCGAAGGTCACCAGGCCATTGTATTGCGTCGAAGTGCTGCCGTTTCCAAAGAGCCAGTTGCTGTTAAAAGGCAGCTCCGCCTTAGTCAGGTTGACATAGCTGATCTGGGCCCGCGGGCAGTGCTCGCGGTAGCCGACAAAATCGGGTTTCAGCGAGGACGTGCGTACCACGCCGCGGCGGGTGATGCTGTCCTTACAGCCGGCCGAGTCGGTCACCACCAGTTTCACATCGTAATCGCCGGAGCTGTCGTAGCGGTGCGTGAAGGGGCCGGCAGTGTAGGCCATCGAGGTGCTGTCGCCGAAGTCCCAGGTCCAGCTGCGGATGCCGTTGCGGCCGTCCGTGGATGAAGAGTCGATAAAGGTGGCGGTGAGCCCGCGGCAGCCGCGGCCGTTCTCCACACTAAAGGCGGCCTTCGGCCCGTTGACCTTGATGGCGCCAGGGCGCAGCATCTCGTAGCGGCAGCCGGAGGTATCATAAGCCACCAGCTTAACATCATAAGTGCCGGGGCGGGTGTAGATATGCGTCGCAGTACTGCCTTGGGTGGTGTCGGGCGCGGAACCGTCGCCGAAATGCCACTCGTATTTGCGGATGAGGCGGACGTCGGGCGCTACCGGCTGCATGGCGGCACGGAAGGGGCGGCAGCCGACGCTGTCGATCATCCGTACCGAAGGCGTGGCATCAAGCACGTTCACCACCTTGGTCAGGGAATACGAACAGGTGTCGCGCGAGGTGCGGAGCGTCACGGTAAAGGTGCCGAGTCGGGGGAAGAGGTGCGCCGGCGGGGTCTGCCCGGTATATGTAGTACCGTCACCGAAATCCCATACCCAGGTGGTAGCCCCCACCGAGCGGTCGCGGAAAATGATCTCACGCGGGTTGTTGCAGGAACGCTGGTACGTAAAGCGCGACACGGAAGGCTTGATCTCCACGTAGCGCGGACGCTCCAGCTGCGCCCGGCAGCCGTTGTTGATTGCGGTCAGGCGGATATTGAAATGGCCGGTATCTGCAAAAACGTGCACGGGGTCGACCTCCGACGAGGTGGTGCCGTCGCCGAAAGACCACTGGTAGTCGGTGGCGCCGGTAGACAGGTTGGTAAACGAAATACCCGGGTCGGCGCAACCCGAAAGCGGGTTGGCAACAAAGTCGGGAAAGGGGCGCGTGCCCACCTTCACCGCTTCGTTCAGGGTCTTCGTTTCGGTGCAGCCTTCGCTGGTGGTAATGGTAAGCGTCACATTATAAGTGCCCTGCTGCGGGTAGATATGTGAAGTGCTGTCGGCGCCCGACGTGGGCGATCCGTCGCCGAAATTCCAGAGCCAGGAGGTGACGGTGCCGGAGGTAATAACATTGGCTTTGAAGGAAACCGTATCCGGAACGCAGCCGCCCTGCGGCAGTCCCACAAACTGGATATCGGGACGGCGCACCTTAATGAGGCTTACCCGCTGCAGGGTGTCGGTGCAGCCGCTGGTGTCGGCTACGATGAGCGAGGGGCTGAAGTCGCCGAGGCTGGTATAGGTATGGCTGGTCGTCTGTCCCGAACCCGTGGTGCCGTCGCCGAAGAGCCAGGTGAAGCCCGTTGCGCCGGGCGAGTTGGCCGTAAACGTAGTTGTCAGGTTGGGCTGGCAGCGCGCTGAGTCGGACACGCTGAAGTTGGCCACGGCAACCGGGTTGATCGTAAAGGTTTTTTCCGAAGAGTCGATGCAGGTGCTGTAGGTGTTCACCAGCTTCACGGTATACGTGCCGGGAGCGGGGAAGGAGGTGGCGGTGTTCGGCAGCGAGTCGGTAAATCCGGTGGAGAAGGTCCAGCGCGAACTTACAGGGCGGGGATTGGAATTATTAACGAAACGGACGGTTTCCTTTGGGCAGATATGCGCCGGCAGGGTGATGTCGGTGTTCACGAGGCCGATCGGGACCGCGGCTGCGAAGGTGTCGCTGCAGCCGAGCGAGGACGATACGCGGAGCACCACGTTATAATTGCCGTTGACCGGGTAGGTGACATTGGGCGACGTGGCGGTCGAGCCCGTGCCATTGCCGAAGTCCCAGCTGTAGCTGAGCGTGCCCGGTCCGGAAGACGTATTGGTGAAGGAAACCGTGGCCGGTGCGCGGCATACGCCCGGGTCGGTAAATGTAAACTTGGGCGTGACACCGGGGTTGACGTTGATGAAGTTGGGCTGCGATGCGAGGGTGCGGCAGCCGGCGCTGTTGGTAATGGTGAGTGTGACGGTGAAGGAGCCGGCCTGGCGGAATGCGTGCGTCGGGTTTTGCAGCGTCGAAGTCTGGTTGTCGCCGAAGTCCCAGAGCCAGCCGGTGATGGTGGTACCCGCGGGCGTGCTGCTCTGGTCGGTAAACTGGATGAGGGCGGGCGTACATCCCGTGTTGGTGTTGGATGTGAAGCTCACCGTCGGCTGGTCGAGTACGCTCACGTAGGCGGTTTTGGTAACGGTGCTGGTGTTGGCGCCGTTGTTACTGGTTACCGTAAGCTTAACGGTGTAGGTGCCGTTGCTGAAGAAGGTGGCCGAAGGGTTTTGCAGCGTAGAGGTGGCGCCGTTGCCGAAATCCCAATGCCACGCGGTGGCGCCACCGGTGGACAAATCGCGGAAGTTAACCACCACGGGCGAGCAGCCCTGCTGGATGTCGGACGTAAAATCAGCCTGCAGCTGCCCCTGCGCCATGCCGGCGCACAGGACAAGGAGGAGCGTTATGAGGAAACGGTTGTTCAAGGTCGTAGGGTTTAGGGTTTATCCTGCTCAAACAGGACAACCGCGGAACGGCTTGCAAAAACGGAGCCGCTAGGGCTTGATCATGTGGAGGCGACGGGTTTCCCCGTTCACGGTCATCTCTGCCTTCACGAAGTCGGCACCGGAGTCGGTGACGCGAAAGGTGCCGTTAAGCAGCGAAAGCGGCTCGGAGGAGGTAGGGAAGCCTGAAGTAATGGTGCGGGCATTTAGGTCATATACAAAAGTGCCGCTCATCACCATTGTATTGCCCTGGTAAGCATCCACGGTCTGGTTGGTGTTGAACTGGAAAAGGTAGTTGTTGAAAAGGGGGAGTTGGTCCGTCGTACCGGTGGAAAAAGCCACCATTTTCCAGCGGCCATTGGTAACGACGTCGACGGCCGCTTGTTCCTGGGCGTCATTAATTTTCTCAACGATCTTTTTGCAGCTGCCCAGAAAAGGCAGCAATGCAATTAGCAGGTAGAAGATTTGGCGGTTCATAGATTCGATCAGGCACTTTGGTCCAGGCCGTACTTCGCCCGGATATACCTGATGAAATAATCACTACTCAACGATTGTGCCGATATCCGCCGGCAAAGCTCGTCGCTCGTAAAACGGCGCCCGTGCGCATGTACATTTTCCCGTAGCCAGGCCAGCAGCGGGCCCGTTTCGCCGTGGGCGATATTTTCTTCAAGACCCGGCAGGGCGGCTTCGGCTACGGAAAAAAACTGGGCGGCATAGAGCGATCCGAGGCTGTAGGTGGGGAAATAACCAAATGATCCATGGCTCCAGTGCACGTCCTGGAGCGCCCCCTGCTTGTCGTCGGGCGGGGTGATACCGAGCCATTTTTCGTATTGCTCCTTCCAGAAGCCCGGGATGTCGCGCACCGAGAGCCGCCCTTCCAGCAAGGATTTTTCGAGCTCGTAGCGGATGAACACGTGGAAGTGGTAGGTCACCTCGTCGGCCTCGGTACGGATCAGCGAAGGCGCCACCTTGTTGACCGCGCGGAAAAGAACTTCCGCGTCTGCATGCCCGAGCTGGTCGGGGAAATAGCGCTGCAATTGCGGCAATACGAACCGGCAGAAGGCGCGGCTGCGGCCCACGTTGTTTTCCCAGAGGCGGCTTTGCGATTCGTGGATGGAGAGCGAGGCGGCCTCGCCGAGGGGCAGGCCGTACTGGTCGGCGGGAAGACCCTGCTCATAAAGGGCATGGCCCACCTCGTGGATGGTGCTCCAGCCCATATTACCCAGGTCGCCTTCGTCGATACGGGTGGTGATGCGCACGTCCTGGGCAGAGAAAGACGTGGTAAACGGGTGCTCCGATCGGTCTTGCCGCCCCGCGGCCTCGTCGAAACCGAGGTCGTGTATCAGTTCCAGTCCCCATTGCCATTGCGCGTCGGCCGCAAAATGCTGCTTCAGGATGCGGTCATCGCCCGGGTCTTTTGCAAGGATCTCGCTGAGCAGGCCCTTGAGACGGGGGAGGAGCTCGCCGAACACCACATCGAGCTGTGCTACGGTAGCCCCTTTTTCATATTCGTTCAGGAGGGCATCGTAGGGGTGGGCAAAGTCGCCGAGAATGGAGGCCTCTTCTTTTTTGAGCTCCACCAGCGCGGCGAGGTCCTTTTCAAAAACGCGGAAATCATTTTGCCGGCGTGCTTCGATCCAGCTGTGAAAGCTGCGGTTGCTGGCCTCGCAGAGGCGGCGCACCAGGGAGGCGCTGTAGCGCCTGCTTTTGGTGTAGTCTTCGAGCGTGAGCTCCACATTGCGACGGGCCGTGTCGGAAAGGGTGGCGTCGGCCAGCAGCTCCCGGAGGAGCTGCCCCATATCGTCGGCGGTAAAAGCTTCATGCGCCATTTCTGAGAGCGAGCTCAGTTGCTGCCCGCGGTAGTGCGCGCCTTTCGGGGGCAGGTAGGTTTCCTGGTCCCACTGCAGCACGGCCGCGGCGTAGCGGATATCGGCAATGCGTTGCATGCGGCGCACGTATTCGTCATATGTAGGCATAGGCTCGGTTTAACTGATCGCCCCGGATTTCAGGGTGCTGCAAAGATGCCGACCGGACAGTTCACCGGGCCCGGCAATTCCTTCTTTTCAATTGGGGTTTCTCTTATACAATTCTATACCCCATTTATGGTATCGGCGTTGTAGCGCCGGGCTGCAGGGAGGCACCCCGGGGGGCTGCGGAATAATTTTCCGACGCGGGCAAAATGGGCAGGAAAGCAAAGGGCTTATCGTCAGCAGGTTATAATTTCCGTTTTTGCGGTATGGAGCTGAACCGTATTTATACGGTAATACGGGCCCTAAGTTTGTGATAATATAATTGAACCTGATAGAGCCGCGTTGCCCCGGGGTGCGCCTGTTTCTCGACCGTTTGCTTCTATCCCGGAAAGTTCCCTGCCCCTATACTCTCTCGTGTACAATTGCAGCATCGTTATCCTGTAGCCGGGAGCCGTCTTCGCGGGCAGCACCAGGGCAACGGATGCGGGGCTGCTTTGTCCGCGTAGTTGATACCCGTTGCTAACCTAAAAACACCACGATGCGGAATCGCTGCATTCTGGCACTTCAGTACCTCTCATGTGCGGGTGCCCGACTTTACCTCTTCGCCGACTGCTCCCCGCCGCCCGGCGCGTGTATATCCTGAGTTCAACCTTCCTCCGGCATGACTTGCTTTCTGCAGCTGCAGTTAAGGGCTACGACTCTTGCTGCTGCGGCTATGCGTCGCCGTGATCCGCCGGCTTAAAGCGCTGTTTGCGAAAAATCAAACCGGTAGCTGTCGCCAGCGATGCCGGTTCCGAAGCGGGCAGGTACGCATAATAACGACGAACCTGAACAGGAGCCTGAATTTCTATTGCCGTATCGACTTACTACCGGTAAGAAAGCGATCTGCGGCAGGCTGCTGCAAAGGGATTGATAGGTTGGTACCGTTGTTCAAAACGAGCCGCTCATTCCTGGGTGGCTCCTTTTTTATTTCCATGCCGCCGGGCCGTGTCAGATCTTCTTCAGCGGCTTGCGCTTGATCATGCCGCCGTGCGCGTCTTTTACGGCGTGCATCACCATAAAGGCATTGCGGTCGATCGCATTTACTTCCTGCTTGAGGCGATTAAGCTCAAGCCGGGTGACAACAGTGAAAATAATATCGGTGGTGTTGGCCTGTTCGCCGCTTCTGCCCACGCCGCGTTTCCCTTGGTAAATAGTCAGCCCGCGCCCAAGGTCGTTCTGGATCATGGTGGAGATCTGCCGGCTTTTTACCGAGATGATGGTGACACCGGTGAATTCATCGATGCCTTCGAGTATGAAGTCGACGGTTTTAGACGCCGCCAGGTAGGTGAGGATCGAATAGAGCGCCGTCTCCACCGAAAGCAGCCAGGCCGCCACGGAAAAGATGATGATGTTGAATACGAGGATAAAGTCGCCCACCGAAAGGTTGCTGCGCCGGTTGAGGTGAATGGCGAGGATCTCGGTGCCGTCGATGACGCTCCCGCCGCGGATGCTGAGGCCGATGCCGGCGCCGAGGAAGAAGCCGCCGAACACCGCCACCAGGATCTTGTCGTTGGTGACCACGGGATAGGGAATAACCTGCACCGCGATGGCCAGCAGCGCGATGGCGCCGAAGCTGCGGAGCGTAAATCCACGGCCGATCTGCTGGAAGCCCAGGAGGAGGAAGGGCAGGTTGATGGCTATGATCAGCAGGGGCAGCGGGAAGCCGGTGGCCCGCGTGGTCAGCAGCGAAATGCCGGTGACGCCGCCGTCGATGAAGCCGTTATGGAGCAAAAAGCCTTTGAGCCCGAAGCCCGCCGACAGCACACCGAGCAGCACCTGGAAGGCATCGGTGACGCCGCTGCGCCAGCGCCGTGCCCGCTTGCGCCGTGCGCGGGCACGCTGCACCGCCGCGATGCTGCGGCTGTTGTCCTGCTGCAACATGGTGTTGAAAATGGTGTACAGATGAGGGCCAGCCATGGACTTAAAGGTATAAAGGTCGTGCCGGAAGCAGCGAAAAGATGCTGCCGCGGGTCTTTTGATCAGCGAGCCTTTTGCTTTTTTTGTAGTAAACCAAACTGCTGTGATGAAGATTCCTGTCGTTATACTCCTGTTCTTATCCACTTACTTGTCTGCGTCTGCCCAGAAGCTCGAGTTACGCCTCGGCGCGCAGGGCAACCTGATGTCTTTCCGTGGTCCGGGAACAGGGCCGTCCAGGATGCAGAGGGGCACATTATGAAGCCGGTGACTCACGCGTATAAATCCGTTTTACCGATCAGGGCTTTCTTCTGCGGACGCGGGCGGGCTTTGGCCGGCTCGCGTTCGCGGCAAGCTATGCCGGTGGCCTCAAGGCATTCGATGAGGTCAGGTATGCTCCGGCCGGACGGAACGGCCCGGTGTATACCCGACTCGTTTCCGTCACCCTTTCCTTCCGGATAGTTTGACATTAGGGAAGTCCGCCGGCAATGCCCCGGCATTTACAAAGTAGTTCGATTGCTTATTTTCAAACCACATAAAACTGCCGTTATGCGTTTTCTCCTGTTTTCCTGCCTCCTGTTGCCCGCGGTTGCGCTCCAGGCACAAAAGACCGAGCTGCGCCTGGCGCTTAACTCGGGCGTTTTTCGCTATACCGGCAATGGTGTTGAAAATACTTCATCCATCAATTACGGCACCCAGGAAGGTCAGGGATATACCAATGATGTTTATGGCAGCCACGGCGCGCTAGGTTATGGGGCCTCCCTCGACCTGCAGCGTGTTACCCGCTATGGCCTGTTGCTGGGTCTCCGGGCTGGCCCGGAAGTGCTGCGCAGCCGTCAGCAGATCAGCGAGGTCTCGGTGTGGGATGGCTATAACAACAAGCAGGTAAGTGCCAATGGCAGCACCCATTTCAGCCAGTCGTATATCGGTATTTCACCCTTTCTGGGCTGGCGCGCCCCGGCAGGTCCTGTTTCGCTTGATGCCACTGTGGGACTGGAGTTTGGTATCCCGCTATCGGCCTGGGAAAGCGGCTCGGCGCTGGGTGCCGACGGGCAACGGTATACTGTTGCGCGCTACCGCCGCTACCACGGGCTGGCCGATGGCCGGTACCGTTTCCAGCTCGGGGCCAACTACCGCCGCTATGGCGCCTACCTGGGCTATTCCGCCGGGCAGATCGATATGCGCAGCGTCATGATCGGCGGGTCATCGGAAGCCTATAGCCGCTACCTCCGCTTTGGCCTCTCGCGCCGTTTCTAGCGCTCCCTTCGTTATTCATTATTCGCTATTCGCTAATCGATATTCTTTAGCTTGCCGCCATGAAGATCCACGATATTCTGACCGTGCTGGAGCGCTTTGCCGCGCCTGAGCTGCAGGAAGACTACGACAACGCCGGCCTCATCACCGGCGAGCGGGGCTGGGACTGCACCGGCGCCCTCTGCACCCTCGATGCCACCCCCGAGGTGATCCTGGAGGCAAAAGAGCGGGGCTGTAACCTCGTAGTGGCCCATCACCCCATTGTTTTCAAGGGGCTGAAGCGACTCAACGGTAAAACTTATATCGAACGCGCCCTCATCCTGGCCATCAAGCACGATATCGCCATTTATGCTATCCATACCAACCTCGACAATGTGATCGAGGGCGTCAGCCGGCGGATGGCCGACAAGCTGGGCCTTCAAAATATCCGGGTGCTGGCCCCGAAAAAGGGGCAACTGCGCCGCCTCATCACCTTTGCACCCGAAGACGTGGCCGGGACGGTGCGCGACGCCGTATTTGCGGCCGGCGCCGGTCATATCGGTAATTATTCCGAATGCTCCTTCAACACGGTGGGCGACGGCACCTTCAAGGCGGAGGAAGGGGCCGATCCCTATGTAGGGGAGGTAGGCAAGCGGCACCAGGAGCGGGAAACCAAGATCGAGATCGTTTTTCCCTTTTACCTGGAAGACCAGGTGGTGCAGGCGCTGGTGGCGGCGCATCCCTACGAAGAGGTGGCTTATGATATTTTTAAGATGGAGAACGTCCATTTCGGGCTGGGCGCGGGTGCCATCGGCGAGCTGCCGGGGGCCGAGGAGGAGGCTGTCTTCCTGCGCCGCCTGAAGGAAGCATTCGGGCTGACGGCGGTGCGCCATACGCCACTGCGGGGGCGCCCGGTAAAGACCGTCGCCCTTTGCGGCGGGGCCGGGTCCTTCCTTATCCGCGCCGCCGTAGGCGCCGGCGCCGACGCCTACGTGACCGCCGACGTTAAATACCACGAGTTTTTCGACGCCGAGGGGCGGATCGTGCTGGCCGACATCGGGCACTGGGAAAGCGAGCAGTTTACCACCGACCTGCTGGCGGAGCTTATCGGCCGAAAATTCCCTACCTTTGCCGTCCTTAAATCGTCTGTGCAGACGAACCCGTTGCGCTACTTCCTTGGGTAGTGGACGCGGCGGCGACCCAAACTTTTAAAAGGCATACCGCTCATGGCAAACGTAAAAGAATACTCGGTAGAAGAAAAGCTGAACGCGCTGGTAAACCTCCAGAAGATCGATTCGAAGCTCGACGAGATCCGCATCCTGAAGGGCGAGCTCCCGATGGAAGTGGCCGACCTCGAAGACGAGATCCAGGGCCTGCATGCCCGCCAGCTGCGCATCGAAGAGGAGATCAACGGCATCACCGAATTCATTTCGCAGAAGACCGAAGCCATCAAGACCGCTGAAGGCCTCATCAAAAAATACGAGAAGGACTCCGAGAACGTAAAGAACAACCGCGAGTTTGAAGCGATCAACAAAGAGATCGAGATGCAGCAGCTCGAGGTGAAGCTTTGCGAAAAGCATATTAAAGACGCCAAGGAAGAAATCTCCGAAAAGGCCGTCGCCCTCGAAAAAGCCAAGAAAGCCCTCGGCAACAAAGAAGGCATCCTGGCTGCCAAGAAAGGTGAACTCGAAAAGATCATCGCTACCACCGAGAAAGAAGAAAAGCAGTACCAGAAAGACGCCGAGGCTGCCCGCGCCTCCGTTGATCCCCGCCTGCTGGCTTCCTACGAGAAGATCCGCAGCTCCTACCGCAACGGCCTGGCCGTGGTGCCGGTTGAGCGCGATGCCTGCGGCGGTTGCTTCTACGCCATCCCGCCTCAGAAGCAAAGCGAGATCAAGCAGCGCAAAAAGGTTATGGTGTGCGAAAACTGCGGCCGCATCCTTGTGGATACCGAGCTGAGCGACTCTGTGGAGATCAAATAAGGTATAAAAGCTGAAGAAGCGATTTTTACCGCAAAGAAAGAAGTCAAATAAGCGTTACGCTAAGGTGATATTCGAAAAGTCCTGCCTCCCGGCGGGACTTTTGTTTGCGTTGTACCTGATACAAAAGCTTAGCGAAACCCTTAGCCCCTTCTTTCCTTAGCGGTGAAAATCGCTTGTTTTCCTTTAATTTCTTGTTGTTTTTCCCACCCGGGAATCCTGCTAAAAAATTTGTCATTTTTTGGCCTCCGCCACGCGGTGAAGCGCCGCCTTTTCCGTTATTTTGTTAGCCCAATATGCTTTGCCGACTCTCGATACAGAACTACGCCATCATCGACCAGCTCGAGGTTGACTTCTCGCAAAACCTGAACATCATCACCGGTGAAACCGGGGCCGGCAAGTCCATCCTGCTCGGTGCGCTTGGTCTTATCCTGGGTCGCCGCGCCGACGCGGGTGCCCTGCTGCAGCGCGACAAAAAATGCGTGGTGGAGGGTACCTTCAACAACGCGGTGCTTGACGAGGCCGTGCTGGCCTTCCTGCAGGAGCAGGAACTCGATGTGCAGGATGAAATGGTGGTGCGCCGCGAGATCGCGCCGAGCGGCAAGAGCCGCGCCTTCGTCAACGATACGCCGGTCAACCTCACCCAGCTCAATCACCTCAGCTCGCTCCTTGTAGACCTGCACCAGCAGTTCGACACCCTCGAACTGGGGGAAAGCGATTTCCAGCGCGCCGTACTCGACGCCCTCGCCGGCAACCGCCCCACGCTGAAGCAATACGCCGCACAATATGCGCAGCTCCAGGAGGCACGCCGCCGCCTGTCGGTGCTGCAGGAGCAGAAGGCGCAGTTTTCCCGCGAGTTCGATTACCACCAGTTTCAATACAACGAGCTGGAGGAAGCCGGCTTTCGCGAAAATGAACTCGAAGACCTCGATCGCGAGCTGAAGGTGCAGACCAATGCCGAAGGCATCAAGAACGCGTTAAGCAAAGCCTATTACGAACTTGAGGAAGGAGAGACGCCCATGATCCGATGCCTGCGCAGCATTAACTCGGGCCTCCAGCCATTCCGCGACCTGCACCCCGACCTGCCGGCGCTGGCCCAGCGCATTGAGTCGGCTTATATCGAGCTGCAGGACATCGCCGACGAACTTGATCGGATCAATGGCCATGTCAATTCCGACGCGGCCACGATCGAGCAGATCAACGAGCGGCTTTCGCTCGGGTATAAACTGATGAAGAAACACGGGGCCCAGACGACCGCCGAACTGCTGGCCATCAAGGCCGGCCTCGAAGAAAAGCTGCAGGCCGTACTGAATATCGACCAGGACATTGAAACCGGCGCCGCCGAAGTAGCCCGTCTCGAGGAAGCCGCCGGCAAGCTCGCGCGCACGCTTTCGGACGCACGCACGAAGCAGGTGGCACCGCTGGAGAAAAAAGTGAATGTCATGTTGGCGCAGGTGGGCATGCCCAACGCGCGCCTGCAGGTGTCGGTGCAGCCCGGCACGGTGCTGCTGCCGCACGGTATCGACGAGATCGAGTTTCTTTTCGATGCCAACAAAAGCAACCAGTTTCAGCCCCTGCGCAAGGTGGCGAGCGGCGGTGAACTGAGCCGCCTCATGCTGTGCATCAAGTCGCTGGTGGCTACTTCCATGAACCTGCCCACCCTCATCTTCGATGAGATCGACACCGGTATCTCGGGCGAAGCCGCCAAGCAGGTGGGCATCATCCTCAAGGAGCTCGCAGCCGCGCGCCAGGTAATCTGCATTACCCACCAGCCGCAGATCGCGGGCAAGGGTGACCGCCACTTCTTCGTGTACAAAGCGGTGCATGGCGAAACCGTTAAGACCGGCATCCGCATCCTCTCCACCGACGAACGCGTGGTGGCCATCGCCAAAATGCTGAGCGGCGAAAAGCCGACGGCGGCAGCGCTTGAGAATGCGCGGGAGATGGTGATGAATTAATGCGGTAATTTGGTAATGCGGTAATCCGGTAATGGTCTTCATTTGTGCCGGCTCTCGCGTGAAAAATTCAAGCGGGGCCAGACGCGAAGGATTGATAGCCCCGCACATTCCCAACCTTTGACTTTATCCAGCACATTACCGCATTACCACATTGTAATGGCACTCCTAGGAATCCTCATCGCCCTCATCATCCCGGCCTGGCTCTTCAACCAGTGGCTGTTGCGCGTATTGCAGCCGCGCCGCTCGTTCCGAAAGTTTTTACTGTATGTGGCGATATCCCTTGCCAGCGCTTTTGTCTATACGTTCTTGACTGTCTATATAATTGCATGGTTATCAAGATGATAGTCAGTTGACAAAAAAAATGTTGTCTAAATAGATGGCAAAATAATTTTTGTCACTAATTTTGACAAAAAATTCATTGTCATGAAGAACGTGGTAGGGAGCCCAGCGCGAGGGACAAACTTTTTCCCGCGACAAAGAGAAGTAGACCGTATTGTGGAGCGACTGCAGTCGGCGAATAACCTTCAGATAGCCGCACCCCGCCGCGTGGGCAAAACGTCCATTCTATACCACCTTCTGGACAATGATATTGCAGACTTTGTTTACGTCTACGTTGATACTGAAAGTGTGGACAACGGCCAGGATTTCTTTAAAAAGCTGCTCAAAGAGATATTGAAAGTAAAGGCCGTCGCCCAGTCAAATTTGCTCCGTAATCTCATGACGGCCGGAAATCGGTTTCTATCCCGAATCAAAAGCATCAAAGTCGCCGGTCAGGGTCTTGATTTTAGCGAGCCGGAAAATCCGGATTACTACGAAGAGTTATTGCATTTTCTTTCTGGCTTCGAACTGGAAGATGGGCGGAAGCTCGTGTTGCTGATCGACGAGTTCCCTCAGACCATCCTCAATATTGTGGATGCATCTGATGGGGACCTGCAGCCGGCACGCCGCTTTCTGCAAGCTAACCGTGAGCTGCGGCATCAGTGGGAAGTCAATGAGAAGGTACGTTTTATTTACACCGGATCGATCGGCCTGAATCATACCGTTGCGTCCATAAACGCCAGTGCCTTCGTGAACGACCTGAGTGCTGTTGAAGTGGATGCGCTCCGCCCGGCCGAGGCTGCCACACTTATCCATGAAGTTCTGAAGGAGCGTGGGATGACCATGACGCAACCAGTGATCGATCACCTGCTTGGAAAAATTGAATGGTTGATCCCCTTCCATATTCAGCTGGCCCTGCAGGAAATAAGTGATCGCGCCGACCGGGGCGCTGCAGTCTCGCAGCAACAAGTGGATGAAGCCTTCGATCATATTGTCGATCTCCGCAATGACAATCATTTCCAGCATTACCACCACCGGCTCAAAACCCAGTTCAAGAAAGAACGATATGACTTTGTTTGCGCAGTGCTCAGTGAAATGGCTACAAATGTGCTGTTGCACCGTAACCGGATGTTCGATTTGTCTCTAAAGCATGGCGTGGATGGGGATTTCCGCCAGATTATTGATGTATTGGTATACGATGGTTATATTAACAACTCCGGCAATACCGCTGAGTATCGTTTCAATTCACCGATCGTTCGCCATTGGTGGGAGCGTCATATTTGTCACTAAGTAAACAATCAGCCATGGTAACCTTTTTATACAACCCGGACCGCAAACCCAAAGATCAGCTCATCTCCGAATTCGTAGTGCGCACGCGTGTCTATGAGCAGATCATGGACGATCTCGAAAGCTCGGAAATGAAGCATCCCGAACAACACTACCTGCTGGTAGGGCAGCGCGGTGCAGGCAAAACGACAATGCTGAACCGGATCAAGTACGGCGTGGAAGATTCGTCAACACTGCAAAATCGATTGATCCCGGTTCTTTTCAACGAGGAACAGTATCATGTCAGCCAGTTGTCCGACCTGTGGGAGTCGGTAGCGGCCTACCTGGAAGACTATTTCGATTTTAGGGGGCTGTCCGCCTCGATGGAGACGCATTCCGACGCATCGGATTTTGAAGAACATTGTTTTGATTTATTGCGGGGAGCGCTTAACAAGGCAGGGCAGACCGTACTCCTGCTTATTGACAATATCGGTGACTTGTTGAAGCGCTTCGACGAGATTGAAGTGCGACGTTTTCGCGAAATCCTACAGACAGCGAACGAAATCCGCCTGATAGCAGGTTCTCCGTTTTACTTGGAGAATATCCTCGACTATCAGCAGCCGCTTTTCGAATTTTTCAAAGTGATCCGTCTGGACGGACTGACCGTTGCCGACGCAAAAGAAATGCTGCTGGTACTTGGTAAGTTAAATGACAAAGAGTCCGAGATACGCGACATCATTAAGCATGCGCCAGAGAAGATCGCAACGTTGGTGACTCTGACCGGCGGTGTGCCGCGTACGATTGCTCTTATGTTCAATATATTCATTGAATACAACAATGAAGACACCGTCAAGGATTTGGAGCGCATTCTGGATGCTGTAACACCGCTATACAAACACCGGATGGATGATCTACCGCGACAGCAGCAGAAAATCGTTGACGTCGTTGCGAAAAACTGGGATGGAATTTTTGTAAATGAAATAGCTGCAAAGACTAAGATTGAAAGTAAGATCATTTCTGCGCAGCTTCGTCAATTGGAGAAGAATCAAATAATTGAAAAACGTCGTACCGATACGAAGAATCATCTATATTTTCTAAAAGAACGGTTTTTCAATGTTTGGTATTTAATGCGTTACGGAAGGAAAACAGACAGGCAAAGAGTAATTTGGTTAGTTCGTTTTTTAGAATGCTGGTGCTCTCCAGAAGAGCTTGAAATCAGGATTGTTGATTTTATTAGTAAAATGAAAAATGGAACGATCAGCTCAAATACAGCTGACTTCTATTGTATGGTATATTCCCAAGTTTCTCGCGTAGGTGTTGAGGCTAAGTTCTTGATTCGTGAAAACGTTCCAGTCCAAATTGCTGAGGTGATTAACATTAGTAACGAAGATGTTTTAGGAGAAGCAAAGAAAGCGCTTGATGTTGGAGACTTCAACAAAGTGCTAAGAATATTCGAAAAAAATAATCACTTTGACGATTCGGTAAAACTTATCATGTTCGATTCTGTCCAACAGTCGTATAACAATTCGTATGAGTTGAATGTATATGGGCGATTATTTGAGCGTATGAAATCGAGTTCGATTGGATCTGACGGAAATCTCGAAGTAGAGATGAGCCAAATAGAATTTTATGTTTTCCAATATCGTTTATTTATCTCATTAATACAGTCAATATTTGCAAATGATCTCGAGAGGGTTGCTACATTGTCACCACTTTTTGTCAGAGGGGTATTTGAATACGTTTTACCTATCCATCGAAACAAGGTAGTTTCCGATTTTGAATATGGCCTCGTTTCCGAATTTCTAATTTTTCTACTAGCTCGCGGCTACTATAATGTTATTCGAGGAATTTATAATTCACACATAGGTTTAGATCTCAAAGAACAAATGAAGCCGATTTACTTTGCCTTTTTGAAATTGGCAGATGGTGGGGTGTCCTTAGAATACAAGAAGATGGCAACGGAACTCGAATTGCCGGTAGAGACAGTTCTTGGAAGAGTAGCCGAACGACAAAAAGAAATAGATTTGTCTCTTAAAACTGAGAATAATAATGGCAAATAACCTCCTGGCCGGCAAGAAAGGCATCATCTTCGGTGCGCTTGATGAAAAATCAATCGCCTGGAAAACGGCCCTCAAGTGCCACGAGCAGGGTGCGCAGATCGTACTCTCCAACGCACCCGTGGCCCTGCGCATGGGCGAGATCAACAAACTGGCCGAAATGATCGGCGCTCCCGTTATCGGGGCCGACGTGACCAATATGGACGACCTGAAGAAGCTCTTCGAGGAGTCGATGGCGCACTTCGGCGGCAAGGTCGATTTCGTCCTGCACTCCATCGGCATGGGCATCAACGTTCGCAAAGGCAAGCACTACACCGAGATGAACTACGAGTGGCACCAGAAGACCCTCGACATTTCGGCCACGAGCCTGCACCGCGTGCTGCGCACTGCCTGGGACCTCGATGCGCTCTCCGAATGGGGCTCCGTGGTGGCACTCTCCTATATCGCCGCCCAGCGCGTGTTTCCTGATTACAACGAAATGGCCGATGCCAAGGCGCTCCTCGAAAGCGTGGCCCGCTCCTTTGGCTATCACTACGGTGTGCGCAAGAAAGTGCGTGTCAACACCGTGTCCCAGTCGCCCACCCGCACCACCGCCGGCTCGGGTGTAAAAGGCTTCGATGCCTTCGTTGAATATGCCGAAAAAATGAGCCCCCTGGGCAACGCCTCGGCAGAAGATTGCGCCAACTACTGCGCTTTCCTTTTCTCCGATATGTCGCGCTACATCACGATGCAGAACCTCTTCCACGACGGCGGCTTCTCCACCACGGGTGTGAGCGAAGCCATCGTGAACGGGATGACGCCTTCGGAGGAATAAATCACTCGGAATACAACTAAAAAGCCCCCTGCTTCCGGCAGGGGGCTTTTTAGTTGCGGACGATTCAATGGGTGCCGCTGGATAACGCGATGAGCAGAAAGAGTAACTCGAAAACGACGAAAAGCATTCACCGTCAGCGCCGCCTTTCTTGCCGGCCCGCTTCAATTATTTGAGATAGCCTTTTTCAACCAGCGATTGAAAAAGACGCTCCACAGCGCGGTCGGGGTAATAGCGAAGCATATAGCTTTTATTCTCAGCCGGAATAGTGATCCGCCAGTCGGCTTTCTGGTCTGCGCGCAGGATCGTTGCCACCTGAACATCGTCGGGTCCATAGATGGTATAGGCCTCTTCGCCGGTGCTTTCTGTACGGTTGCCGCGGAAGGAGCCGATGACACGATCGCCAAGGTAGGCTTTGTCGCCCGCGATGCGCACCTGCCCCGCAGCCGGCGCTTCAATACCGGTGCCTGCCTTTCCCACACTTTCCGCCGGCTCGATTCGGGTATTGAACACGCCGTGATTCTTGCGCACGAAGAGGCGCTCCGATTCGGGTACCACGGCGCCGTCCTGGAGCAGGCGCTCGGCTACGAGCATGCGGGCGATCTTGTGGTAGTTGTTGTGCCCCAGTCCGCGGCCCATGGTGGTACACCAGTTGCGGGTGTCGAGAAAGACCACGCGGTAGTCGTCGCCTTCGTAAGTCTGCGTTTGCGGGTTGTAGCGCTTGCCTTCGTTCTCGCTTACGAATATCAGGTCGCGGTGCTGTAGGTTTTGTACGTTGAACTGCTTTACCTGCCCCTTGGAGGTGGGCACTATATAACAGAATTCACGGCCATTGAGGGTAACGAGGCCGGTTTTCCGATCGACGTCGATGTCCTGTGCACGGAGCAGGTTTGCGGCAAGCAGCAGCAGGGAAAGAAAAAAGGTGCGTTTCATGTATGTCATTTTTTGCAGTTGTGTCTTGATCGCCGGGGCCGGTAAATATAAAAAAACCGCCCGGAGTGGGCGGCTTTGCTTTGCGTTCAATACGTTTAGTACTCGTCCTCGTTGAAAAGGAAATCTTCCTGCGACGGGTAGTCGGGCCAGATATCCTCGATGCTTTCGTATACCTCGCCTTCGTCTTCGAGTTCCTGGAGGTTTTCCACTACTTCAATCGGCGCGCCCGAGCGGATGGAGTAATCGATCAGCTCGTCTTTTGTTGCCGGCCAGGGAGCGTCTTCCAGGTAGGAGGCCAATTCTAGTGTCCAGAACATGGGTTATAGCGTTTAACGGTCTTTAAAGCGTTTGGTTATCGAGGAGTAATTTCTGTGCCAATCAGCGGCGGTCGCCGGAATGACAGCTTCGAAATTCCGGCAAAAGTAGGGGTATTCGGCAATTTACCAAATCGCGGGGATGCGGCCCGCCCGGGAACTTATATTTGCGCATGGCCTTACTCGAAGCCCGGAACATTCATAAACGCTTCGGCACACTGGAAGTATTGAAGGGAGTGGACCTGCAGGTGCTCCCGCGGGAGATCGTCAGCATCGTCGGGCCTTCGGGCTCGGGCAAGAGCACCCTGCTGCATATCCTGGGCACCCTCGACACGCCCGATGCGGGCACCGTCACCCTCGGCGATGCACCGGTGACCGGTCTTGCCGGGCGCCGGCTGGCCGAGCTGCGCAACCGCCGCGTGGGCTTCGTATTCCAGTTTCACCACCTCCTGCCCGAATTTTCCGCCCTCGAAAATGTGTGTGTGCCCGCCTGGATCCAGCGACGCAAGGGTGCCGCCGTCAGCGACGAGGCCACGCGCCTCCTGGGCCTCCTCGGGCTGGGGCACCGCCTTGATCATAAGCCAGCCCAGCTCTCGGGCGGCGAACAGCAGCGCGTAGCTGTCGCACGGGCCCTCATCAACCGGCCCGATATCGTATTCGCGGATGAGCCTACCGGTAACCTCGACTCGGCAAACGCCCGCGAGCTCCACGACCTTTTTTTCCGGCTCCGCCAGGAGCTCGGACAAACCTTTCTCATCGTCACCCACAACGAAGAACTCGCACAGCTGAGCGACCGGGTGGTGTCGATGAAAGACGGGAAAGTAATTAGTTAATGCGGTAATCCGGTAATGCGGTAATAAACAATACTTACTTGGAAAATGGTTTTGTGGTTCTGGATTACCGCATTACCACATTATCATATTACCGCATTATACCCGGGGTTTCCATTTAATTTCTTCCACCCCAAGCAGGTGCGCGGCATAACGTGCCAGCACAAAGAGGTAATCGGAGAGCCGGTTGAGGTATTGGAGGATCAGCGGCTCGAGGTCGGTGTCCACTTCCTGCAGCGATACGCAGAGACGCTCCGCGCGGCGGCACACGCAGCGCGCCACGTGCAGGAAGGAAACGGCGGGGGCGCCACCGGGCAGGATAAAGGCGCGCATCGGCTCGAGTGCCTCGTTCATCCGGTCAATCTCTTTTTCCAGCAGGGTGATGTCCTCTGCATGCAGGTCGGGGATGCGAAGCTTCGGCTCTTTTTCCGGGTCGCAGGCAAGCGCCGAGCCCACGGTGAAGAGGCGATCCTGGATCTCACGCAGCGTCATCTTTGATTGAGGATCAGCAATATGGTCCATACACACCCCGATCCAGGAGTTGAGCTCGTCGACAGTGCCGTAGCTTTCGATGCGGAGATCGCTTTTGGGAACGCGGGTGCCGCCGATAAGCGCCGTAGTGCCTTTGTCGCCGGTCTTGGTATAGATCTTCAGTGCCATGGGAGAGGTAATTAGTCGATTGGTCTATTGCTTAATTGGTAAATGAACTAAGGTCGAACCTGAACGAACGGTTCAACCGGCGTAAAGTTCGCCGATATTAAGTCTGTACGAACAGCGGAGTGTCGTACAAAATACCAACAGGCGAATAGACCAACAGGCTAAACCGCGCTGTGCACCGTTTCATTGCGCTTATCGCTTTCGAGCACGCCGTCGCGGAGGCGGATGATGCGGCGGGCGTGGTTGGCGATGTCTTCTTCGTGGGTAACGAGTACCACGGTGTTGCCGGAAGCGTGGATCTTCCCGAAGATGTCCATGATCTCGTGGGAAGTCTTGGTATCGAGGTTGCCGGTGGGCTCGTCGGCCAGGATCATGGAGGGATCGTTGACGAGGGCGCGGGCAATGGCCACGCGCTGGTTCTGGCCGCCGCTCATCTCGTTGGGCTTGTGGTGGCTGCGGTCGGCGAGGCTTACCATGTCCAGCACGTGCAGGGCTTTTTCGATCCGCTGTTTTTTGGGTACGCCTGCGTAGACGAGGGGCAGGGCTACGTTTTCGACGGCCGTGAGGCGGGGGAGGAGGTTGAACTGCTGGAATACGAAGCCGATCTCGCGGTTGCGCACCCCGGCGAGGTCGTTGTCGCTCATCCGGCTCACATCCTGCCCATTGAGAACGTAAGTGCCGGAGGTAGGCGTGTCGAGGCATCCGAGGATATTCATCAGCGTGCTCTTGCCCGAACCGGAAGGACCCATCAGCGCCACGTAGTCGTTGCGATGGATGTTCAGCGAGATGCCCTTCAGCACTTCAATGACCTGCTTTCCCAGGTAATAGTTCTTGCGGATGCCCTCGAGGTGGATGATGCCTTGCATGACCGTAAAGATAAAGGTTCTGGGGTTCTAGGGTTCTGAGGTTCTGGGGTTGGTTGAGCGAACCGTAGAACCGTAAAACCTCAAAACCTTAGAACCCGTTTTCTCCCATTATCTTCGCGCTCCAATTGTTTTTTATGAGCAAACCGATCGTCGTCAGCGGCATCCGCTCCACCGGCAACCTGCACCTCGGCAACTATTTCGGCGCCATGCGCAATTATGTGCGGATGCAGGAGCAGCACGAATGCTATTTCTTCGTGGCCGACTGGCATGCGCTGACCACCCATCCGGATACGAAGGAGCTCGAGAACTCGGTGCTCAGCGTGCTGGCCGAGAACATCGCCGCCGGCCTCGACCCGGAAAAGGTGACCCTGTATGCCCAGAGTGCCGTGCCGGAGATCGCCGAACTGTACCTGCTGCTCAATATGCTGGCCTATAAAGGCGAGCTGGAAAAAACGACCACCTTCAAAGACAAGGCCCGCGCCCAGCCTGATAACGTCAATGCCGGCCTGCTTACCTACCCGGTGCTGATGACGGCCGACATCCTGGTGCACCGCGCATTGTATGTGCCCGTGGGCAAAGACCAGGAGCAGCACCTCGAGATGGCCCGCAATTTCGCCCAGCGCTTCAACCACCGCTACGGCGAGCTTTTCCCCGAGCCGCAGGCCTTCAATTTCGGCGAAGAGCTGGTGAAGGTACCCTCCCTCGACGGCGCCGGTAAAATGAGCAAAAGTGAAAACCAGAACGCGACCCTTTACCTCGCCGACGACGATGAACTCATTCGTAAAAAGGTGATGAAGGCCAAGACCGACAGCGGCCCCACGGAACCCAACTCGGAGATGCCGGATTACATCAAAAACATCTTCCAGATCATGAGCCTGGTGAGCACCCCGGATACGGTGGAGAAGTTCCGCACGGATTTCAACAACGCCGGCATCCGCTACGGCGATATGAAAAAGCAGCTGGCAGAGGATATGGTGACCTTCATCGCCCCGATCCGTCAGCGGGCCCAGGAGATCCGCCGCGATACCGATTACCTGCGGCGCGTGCTCACCCGCGGCGCCGAGCAGGCCCGCGAAAACGCGGGCAAGACGCTCACCGAAGCACGCCGCCTCGTGGGGCTTAACTACCTGCAATAAATTTTAAGTTTAAATCATCCCGATACCCTAATTTGGGCGCCACCGCCACCTTTCCACCTGTTTATGCCGAAGAATAGAAAGCCCAAGCATATCGCCATCGCCGGTAATATCGGCGCCGGCAAGACCACGCTCACCGAGATGCTGAGCAAGCATTACCGCTGGATCCCGCAGTTCGAAGACGTGGACGACAACCCCTACCTGAATGATTTTTACGAGGATATGCCGCGCTGGAGCTTCCCGCTGCAGATCTACTTCCTCAACGGCCGCCTGCGCCAGCTGATCGACATCCAGCAGGGCACCGAAACCGTCATCCAGGACCGCACGATCTACGAAGACGCGCACATCTTCGCGCCCAACCTGCACGAAATGGGCCTCATGACGAAGCGCGACTTCGACAACTACTTTACCTTCTTCCAGACGCTGAAAAGCATGGTGCAGCCGCCCGACCTGCTCATTTACCTGCAATGCTCCGTGCCGACGCTCGTGGGCCAGATCCAGAAGCGCGGGCGCGACTACGAAGAGAATATCCGCCTCGACTACCTGAAGCGCCTCAACGACTACTACAACAAGTGGATCGAAGGCTACAAAGAAGGCCCGCTGCTGATCATCAACGGCGACGAGAACAAGTTCGGGGAGCGCCCGGAGGATTACGGTAAGATCGTGAACCTGATTGATGCGGAGCTGTTCGGGTTGTTCTAAGGTTTTAAAGGTGAATAAGGTTTTTCACCGCGAAGAGAATAAGGAAAGGAGTTGATACGCTAAGATGATAGGTAAAGGTCCCGCCGCAGCGGGACTTTTATTTTATACAGGTCGATCTAGTCGGGTACGCCTGGTCCTAAACCAAAGAACCCCAGAACCTCAGAACCCCAGAACCTTTTTCCTTTTCCCCAACTGGGCAATTTCAACCCCGGCAGTAAAGCCCTTTTCATATTAAAAATTTTCTGCACGCCTTTTGTCTTTCTACAGCCAGGATTGAACCTGTGCGACATGAAAAACACCTTACTTATCGGCCTACTGGCCCTCTGCGGTTTCACCGCCCAAGCGCAAACGCAAACTGAAAAGCAGCAGTTGACCTCGATGCGCGCCTATTTAGCTGAAAGCGATTATGTATACCCCTACGTGGATACCCCGCCGCTCTACCCGGGCGGACAGGATAAGTGGAGCCGTTATATCAACGGAAACTCCATCCTGCTGAATGCCGGTATGGAAGCCGCCCGGAAGGGCCTGGCCACCGGTCATTATGTCGTTACGGTGCGCTTTGCGGTGAATGCCGACGGCAGCGTGGGCGAAGTGAAGACCCTCGGCAACAAGATCGGCTACGGCCTCGAAGACGCCGCCATCGCCCTCGTGAAGAGCAGCGGCAAGTGGACGCCCGCCAATGTTGAAGGCTCCGATACGAAGTCCTGGGTCAACCTCCAGATCCGCTTCCACGTGTTTGACTAAGATTTTACGATCTCCGATGTCTGATTTGGCTTGCGCAAGAAAAAGGATCGCGTAGCGATCCTTTAAATAGCAGACACCCGAGATCGGCGATCAGCAAATTCCCTCACGGGTAATTTGCCCATTGCTGGCTGTCGTCCAGCATCTTCTCGATGCGGTCGAGCCACTCGGCCTGCACCGCTCTGTTGCGGCTGTGGTTGGTCTCGTGGTCATATTGCTCCTGCATCTGCTCCTTCACCTGCACGATGCTGTTGTAGATGCGGGTGAGGTCCTGCTTGTAGGTGCGGCGGTTGTATGTGTATGATGCGAGGGCTTCGTGCAGGCGGCGGGCGCTGAGCTCGGTGATGTCGAAGTGCCCCTGCTCGTGGGCGAGGATATAGTCGTTGCGCATCAGGCCCCAGGATTTCGACTTCGAAAAGTTGCAGGAGATCTCGTAAGCGAGCTCACCGTCCTGGATCTTGTAGGAGAGGCCCAGCGAGGTGCTGGTGGAGGCAACGGCCTCGGTACCCCGAACGGGTGCGCTCTGGAAGTCCTCCCAGCCCACGATGCGGCGGACCGACCAGGGAATGATCTCTTCGTTTTCTTCACGGACGGCCGGCGTGTACGCGGCGGCGGCGATCATGGGCGTGCTTTCTTTCGAAGCGGGTTCGGTGCGGGCCGGGGCAAAGGCGGCGCCCAGGGCGGCAAAGGCAAGGGTCAGAATAGAAAGGCTGAGTTTCATAGGCGATTGCAAAACGTCGGTTCGTTCCGATTTCGTATCCAATTTAGTCCGGCCTTTCGTTAAAGGTTTTTAAGCAACGGTAAACGGGCCTTTTTTGGCGACGAAACCGCACCTCCGGGAACTTCAGACCTCACCCCCGGTCCCCCTCCCTGGGGAGAGGGGTGACTCTCGGGTAGTTTACTATTATTGTTCAGAACAGTCTTTTGTTCGATGCTGATAATACAAAGAGCGGATGCCATAGGCATCCGCTCTTTGTATTGAGGTTCAACCAGCAGCGTGCAGGAATTAAGTAATAAGTGATGAACAGAGGCACCCCTCTCCGTCCCGGAGAGGGGCCGGGGGTGAGGTCTGGGTCGCGGGAAGTAAAAAAAGGCCTCCCTTCCGGGAGGCCTCCGTAGTCATACAGCAAGCGTAAAAACTTAAGCCTTGGGTCCGGCGTTACGAATTTCTTCGCTCACGCCCGCGGCGTACTTTTCAAAATTCTTTACGAAGAGACCGGCGAGGTATTTCGCCTTCTCATCGTAGGCGGCGGGGTCGCTCCAGGTATTGCGGGGCGTCAGCAGCTCGGTGGGAACACCGGGCACTTCCGTCGGAACGGCAACGCCGAAGATGGGATCGTTGATGGTTGCCACGTCATCCAGCTTGCCTTCGAGGGCGGCGGTGATCATGGCGCGGGTGAAGCCCAGTTTCATGCGGTGGCCAACGCCGTAGGGACCTTCGGTCCAGCCGGTGTTGATCAGCCACACGTTGACGTCGTTTTCTTCCATTTTCTTACCCAGCATTTCGGCGTACTTGCCCGGGTGCAGGGGCAGGAAGGGAGCGCCGAAGCAGGCCGAGAAGGTCGGCTTGGGCTCGGTAACTCCAGCTTCCGTACCGGCTACCTTGGCGGTATAACCCGAGATGAACTGGTACATGGCCTGGCCCTTCGTCAGCTTCGAGATCGGGGGCAGTACACCGTAAGCATCGCAGGTAAGGAAGAAGATGTTGCGGGGCGTGTTGCCGATGGACGGCTCGGCGGCATTCGAAATGAAGTCGAGCGGGTAAGAAACACGCGTGTTCTCGGTGATGGAGGCGTCGTCGAAATTGATCTTGTTGGTGCCTTCGAAGAACTTCACGTTCTCCACGATGGCGCCGGGGCGGATGGCATGGAAGATCTCCGGCTCCTTTTCTTCGGAGAGGTTGATCAGCTTGGCGTAGCAGCCGCCTTCGAAGTTGAAGACGCCGTCGGCGGTCCAGCCGTGCTCGTCGTCGCCGATCAGCTTGCGGGCGGGGTCGGCGGAGAGCGTTGTTTTACCGGTGCCGGAAAGGCCGAAGAAGATGGCGGTGTCGCCGTCGTCAGCCATATTGGCCGAGCAGTGCATGCTCAGTACGTTCTTTTCCTGGGGGAGGATGTAGTTGAGGATGGTGAAAATGCCTTTCTTGGTTTCGCCGGTGTACCCGGAGCCGGCGATGAGGATGGTCTTGTGCTTGAAGGAAACTACGGCGGCATTGTGCTGGCGGGTGCCGCATTCGGCCGGGTCGAGGCGCAGGCCGGGGGCGGAAAGTACGTGCCACTCGGCTTCGAAGTTTTCCAGCTCTTCTTCCTCGGGGCGGAGGAACATGTTGTAGGCAAAGAGGTTGGTCCAGGGCTTTTCCGTTACCACGCGGATGTTGAGGCGGTAGCGCGGGTCGGCGCAGGCATAGCAATCGCGCACCCAGATCTCGGGCTGCTCGTTGAGGTAGTTCATGATCTTTTCGCGGATGATGAAGAAGTACTTCTCCTCCATGGCGATGTTGAAGTTATTCCAGTGAACGGTGTTTTCAGTGGTTTCATCCTTCACGGTGAACTTGTCCTGCGGCGAGCGGCCGGTGAATTCACCGGTGCTGATGGCCAGGGCGCCGCTGTCGGTCAGCGTACCTTCTCCCATCCGCAGCGTGTCTTGCACTAACTCCTCGGGTGTCGATTGATAATGAATGCTTTCTGTTTTTGTAAGGCCAATTTTTACCAGTTTCCCCATCGGGATGGAAATTGTAGGTACTGACATACAGGCAATCGTTTGTTTTAGACTGCAAAGGTAAAAGTTTGTGCCAAGCGACAACGTTTCCGTGTGATTGGTACACATTAAATAGACTGTATTCCAATCCGTTGAAAGCCGCGCCCCGTCTATGGTAGAGCTTCGGGCCTGTGGTCAGAGAAAGAACGCTGATCCCGCTGAAGCGGGATACGCAGGTTGATTATGATTTGAGCGGATGTTGGTACCAATATCAGCGCTCGTCATAACGGATCATAAAAAATCTGCGTTCCTTCTCTCTGTCTCCGGCTTATTTTGCCCTCATCATGAAGCATCTTCCCCTCAACCCCGAGCTCTTCGTCTCCAACCGCCGGCGCTTCGCGGAGCGTATGAAGCCGAATTCCATCGCCATCTTCGTTTCCAACGACGAGGTGCAGAGCAACGCCGACGCCCTGCACTCCTTCCGCCAGAACAGCGACCTCTATTGGCTTTGCGGCATCCAGCAGGAAGACACGATGGTGATCCTTTTTCCCGACAACCCCGACCCGAAATACCGCGAGGTGCTGGTGCTGGTGCGTCCCAATGAGCTTAAGGAAAAATGGGACGGCAAGCGGCTCCGCCGCGAGGAAGGCACTGCCCTATCGGGCATCAAGACCATCGTATGGCTCGACGTGCTCGACGGCCTGCTGCAACCCTGGATCCACGCTGCCGAAAATATCTATCTCGATACCAACGAAAACGACCGCCGCGGCGGCCACACCGAAACCCGCGACTACCGCTACATTTACGAAACGCAGCGCCGCTACCCGCTGCACCGCTACGAGCGGGCAGCCCGCATCATGAGCGAGCTGCGCGCCATCAAAACACCGCTCGAGGTGGAAGTGACGAAGCAGGCCATTGCCATTACCGCCAAAACCTTTGAGCGCGTTTGCCGCTTTGTGAAGCCCGGGGTGATGGAATATGAAGTGGAAGCCGAGATTATCCATTCTTTTCTCTCGCAACGTGCTTCGGGTGAAGCTTATGGCTCCATCATCGCTTCGGGCGACCGTGCCCGTACCCTCCACTACGTGAGCAACAACCAGGAATGCAAGGACGGTGAGCTGTTGCTGATGGACTTCGGCGCGGCCTACGGCGGCTACAATGCCGACCTCACGCGGACAATCCCCGTGAACGGGAAATTCACACCGCGGCAGGCCGAAGTGTACAATGCCTGCCTGCACCTGCACGATTATGCCAAGAGCATCCTGAAGCCCGGGATCACGCTTATGGAATATACCGACAAGGTAGGGGAGGAAGCCACGCAGCAGTTCCTGAAGATCGGTCTGCTGACTCCCGGGCAGGTGAAGAACGAAGACCCCGACAACCGCGCCTACCGCAAGTACCTGTACCACGGCATCTCGCACCACCTCGGCGTCGACGTGCACGACCTCGGCACCCGTACGGGCCCGGTGCAGGAGGGCATGCTCTTCACCATCGAGCCGGGGATCTATATCGAGGAAGAGAAAACGGGCATTCGCATTGAGAACAATGTGTGGATCACCAAAGACGGCAATATCGATCTCTTTGAAGGCATTCCGATTACAGTGGAGGAGATCGAGGCAGCAATGGCGTAAAAAAGGTTCTAAGGTTTTAGGGTTTTAAGGTTCTAAGGTTGGTTGAAGAACCACAGAACCATAGAACCGCAGAACCTCAGAACCACGGAGCCCCTAACCTTCCCGGCTACCTTATATTTGCCGCTACTAACCCTTTGTTCATGAAGCAAATTCCCAACCTGTTTACGCTGCTCAACCTCATCTTCGGTTGCATCGCCATCGTTTACATTTTGCAGACCGGCGAGACCATCGCACAACTGGATGAGAACACCGTGATGTATTGGGTGCTTCCCGAGAAAATGGGGATCGGCGCTTTATTTCTTTTTGCCGCGGCCGTGGTGGATTTTCTCGACGGCTTCCTGGCGCGCCTGCTCAAAGCCTCTTCCGGCATGGGCGAGCAGCTCGACTCGCTGAGCGATATGGTTTCCTTCGGCGTGGCCCCGGGCGTCATCCTGTACCAGTTGCTGCGTATGAGCTATACGAAGCAAGACAACGGCCTCGACGTTACGATCATGGCCCTGCTGCCCGCTTTTATTTTTACGGCCGCTGTTGCCTGGCGCCTGGCAAAGTTCAACATCAGCACCACCCAGAAATACAATTTCGAAGGCGTGCCTTCTCCTGCCGGCGGCCTGCTCATCGCTTCGCTGCCCCTGGCGCTTCATTACGACAACGAATCGGTGCGCGAGCTGATCATCAACCGCTGGTTTCTTTACGGCATCATCCTGCTCGTTTCCTACCTGATGGTGAGCAACCACTCCATGATGGCCATGAAGTTCAAAGACTACAGCTTCCGCAACAACAAGCTGAAGTTTCTGCTCGCGGGAATTTCGCTTGTGGCTATCATCCTGCTGAAATGGCTTGCCGTTCCCGTCATCTTCGTGATCTACGTACTCCTGTCGCTGTTCAACAAAGAGCCCCATGCCGTGGCGGTTGCCGCACCGGGGCACGAAGAGAAAGACATCACGGTATAGATCTTTGATCTCGGATCTGTTGGGTTGGTGCCCGCCTTTCGGACCTCGCTTTGGCCTGTGCGCGCACGGGCGGCAGTAACGCTCCCTTTAGCATATTGGCATATTACCCGTTAGCACATTACCCCATTAGCACATTCTTCTTTGTGCTAATTTGCGCCCCAAACACTAGTTCATGAACTATACGATCCAGGTGAAAGTAATGCCGCTTAAAGACCTGCTCGATCCGCAGGGTAAAGCTGTCCGCAACGGTCTCGACAACCTCGGGCTCAAGGGCATCGGCGACGTGCGCATCGGCAAGAATATCACCCTCCAGATCGAGGCCGACTCCGAAGAGGCCGCCCGTGCCATCGCCGAAGAAGCCAGCAAAAAGCTGCTCGCCAACCCGGTGATGGAATACTACGAAATCAGCTGAAAATCTTCAATCTGAAAATCTGGAATCGGCTTAAGATTCCAGATGGGAAGATTCCAGATCCCCAGATCTATGCTCTACCTCGTTCCCACGCCCGTCGGCAACTTAAAGGATATTACCCTGCGCGCTCTTGAGGTGCTCGGGGAGGTCGACGTTATCCTGGCCGAGGACACGCGCACTACGGGGAAGCTGCTCCAGCATTACAACATCCAGAAGCCGCTGTCGCCCTACCACCAGCACAACGAGCACAAGGTGCTGCAGCACCTCGTAGACCAGCTGCTTGCCGGCAAGAAGATGGCGGTGGTAACGGATGCGGGAACGCCGGGTATTTCGGATCCCGCCTTCCTGCTGGTACGGGAATGTGTGCGCAACGGCATCCGCGTGGAAGGCCTTCCCGGCGCAACCGCTTTCGTGCCCGCGCTGGTCAGCAGCGGCCTGCCCACCCAGCGCTTTTGCTTCGAGGGATTCCTGCCCCCGAAAAAAGGCCGTCATACGCTCCTGACGCAACTTGCGGAAGAAGAGCGTACCATCATCCTCTACGAGTCGCCGGTGCGCCTGGTGAAGTCGCTCGCCGAATTCATCACCTACTTCGGGGCCGACCGCCCCTGCTGCGTGTCGCGCGAGGTAAGCAAGCTGTTTGAAGAGCACGTGCGCGGCTCCCTGCAGGAGGTACACGATCATTTCGAACGGAAAGGCGTGAAAGGAGAAATCGTTGTGGTAATTGGCGGAAAGCCTTAATTTACATCCTCCAAAAAACCAAACACCGTGTATATGTTTCGTTCGCTTGTGCTGACTGCCTTTTGTGCTGTCCTGGTCTCCGTATCCGCATCCGCCCAGCTGGGCAAGATACCCGTGGCCGTTACTGCCGCTTTTTCAAAGCAGTATACCGAAGCCAAAGAAGTTGCTTTTTCCGACAACCTGGGTGATTACTCCGTTGCTTTCAAGGTCGATACCGCGCAGATGACCGCGCACTATAACAAAAAAGGCGAGTGGAAAGGGTCCGAGAAGACCATCGCCTTCGACCAGCTTTCCACCGAAGTGAAAGACGGCTTTATGAAAAGCAAGTTCTCCGACTGGCAGGTGAGCGGCGTCAGGCAGCTTTATCTTACCCCGGGCGAAGGCGGCGGCGAGCAGTATCGCATTAAAGTGAGCCAGGGCAACCTAAAGAAGCGCTACCTCTATTTCAATAAAGTGGGGAAGCTGGTGCGGGATAAGATGACCCTGTAAGAATATCGAATACCGAACAAGGAATATTGAATATTGAAGAAAAGAGCGGATGCCTCAGGCAT
>NZ_SJZI01000042.1:719366-864967 GCF_004337505.1 Flaviaestuariibacter flavus
CAGGCATCCGCTCTTTTCTATTGAAGTTCAACCAGAATAGAGGTTCAAACCGTAATCAATGTTGAACAGAGTCACCCCTCCCCCTCGGGGAGGGGCCGGGGGAGGGTCTGCCACTCATAAAGTTTTAGCGAAAAAATCCGTGAAAATGCCGGCGGCTACCGCCTGTCGTGAATTGCGGGACGCTCTTTTGCTTAACTTGTCCGCCTTAAAACTTAGCCGAACATTGATGAAACGCACACTGCTCGTACCTACCCTTTGCCTGCTTGCCCTTGCCTCCTTTGCCCAACCCGATCGCTGGCAACAGCGCGTGAAATACACGATGGATGTGGACATGGACGTCAGCACCAACCGCCTCGCCGGGAAGCAGAAGCTCGAATACTGGAACAATTCGCCCGACACGCTGAAGCGTGTGTTTTACCACCTTTACTGGAACGCGTTTCAGCCCAACAGCATGATGGATGTACGCAGCCGCCGCCAGGGCACCGTGGTGCTGGCATCGCGCGGTGGCCGCGATATCGTTGACTGGGATCCGCGCGTGAAAGACCGCATCGTGAACCTGAAGCCCGAAGAGCAGGGCTACGAAAACGTAGGCACCGTGCGCATGGACGGACGCGTGCAGAAAACAAAGCTGCACGAGACCATCCTCGAAGTGGTGCTCGACCGGCCCATCCTACCCAAATCGAAAGTCACCTTCGACCTCGACTGGACCTCGCAGGTGCCCCTGCAGATCCGCCGCAGCGGCCGCGATAACCCGCAGACCACCGTGCGCTACACCATGACGCAGTGGTATCCGAAGCTGGTGGAATACGATTACGAAGGCTGGCACCCGACACCCTATATCGCCCGTGAATTCTACGGCGTGTGGGGCGACTACGACGTGACGATCAAAATCGACAAGAGTTACCTGCTGGGTGGCTCGGGCACCATCACCAATGCCAACGAAGTGGGCTTCGGCTACGAAGCCAAGGGCGCCAAACCACTTGACCCCGCGGGCAAGCGCAACTGGAAGTTTTCGGCACCCAACGTGCACGACTTCGCCTGGGCCGCCGATCCCGGCTACAAGCACCTCGTGCGCAACGTTCCCAACGGACCCATCATCAACGTACTGTATAAGAACGTAAGCGGCAAGCCCGAAGAAGACAAGCGCTGGAACGATCTTGCCGACGCCGCGGTAACGGTGTACCCGTTCATCGCAAAGACCTTCGGTCCCTATCCCTACAAGCAATACTCGTTCATCCACGGCGGCGACGGCGGCATGGAATATCCCAACGCCACGATGATCGTGAGCTCCAGCGTGGGCACCGCCTTTCACGAATGGATGCACACCTGGTACCAGGGCATGATGGCCACCAACGAGTCGGAATATGCCTGGATGGACGAAGGCTTTACCGAATGGGCCTCCGAGCGCGTAGGCAAGTACTACGAGGCAGCGCTCCGCGCGAAGAAGGGCGGCGATCCCGCACAGCTCCGCAAGGAAGATTCGGCGGCGCAGGCAACGATGTTTGACGATATCTACGCCGGCTTCAATTCGCTCGTAAAGAGCGGCCGCGAAGAGCCCCTCACCACCCATGCCGACCAGTTCAACACCAACTACGCGTACAGCAACGCCGCTTACCTGAAAGGTGCCGTGTTCATTGAGCAGCTGGGCTACATCACCGGTGCAGCCGTGCGCGACCGCATCCTGCAGGAATACTACCGACAGTGGCGCTTCAAGCATCCCAATGCCAACGACTTCATCCGTGTTGCGGAAAAGGTGAGCGGCCTGCAGCTTGATTGGTACCGCGGCTATTGGGTAGGCACCACCAAGACCATCGACTATGCCGTTGACAGCCTCTGGGACGAGGGCGGCCATGCCCTCATTCGCCTGCGCAACGACGGAATGATGCCCATGCCGCTGGATGTGAAGGTGACCTTTAAGGACGGCTCGTCGGAGTGGCATTACATTCCGCAGTACCTGCAGTTTGGCGAAAAGGCACCCGAGCCGGGCCAGGAAGGCCGCACGGTGTATGCTCCCTGGAAGTGGACGCATCCGCAGTACAACATCTCTTCGAAGCGCCGTCTTACCGATATCGTTTCGGTGGAGATCGACCCGAGCGGCCGGATGGCCGACGTCAACCGGAAGAACAACCGGCTGGAGCTGAAATGGTAATAACAAATCTCAGATCTCGGATCTCAGATCTCAGATCTTAATACGAAGCAGAAAACGGATCGCTATGCGATCCGTTTTCTTTTGCGGATATATTTCTGAGATCTGAGATCTGAGATCTGAGATCCGAGATATCTTAGGGGTTGTTGCTTATGGGGATAATTTGGGTGTATCCTTATCGTATACATACGGTAATTTCCTTGTCCCGATTGCTCCTGCCCTTGACTCGTGTGTTTGATGGGACCCTTGATGACACCTTCATGATTTGTTAACCGGTGTTTCGCATTACCGGTATCCGGATCATGCATCTTTACAATCTGTCCGCAAACCCAAAACCCACACACATATGTACCAAACCGTACGTACGCTCACGATCGGCTTCAGCCTTTCCCTGTTTATCGTCAGTTGTAGAAAAGAAAAAGTAAGCGCGCCCGAAGCGGCGGCCACCCCGGAAGTAGCCTGGCACGACCAGCAGACGCCTGTCTCGATGAGCGCCGACCTGTTGCGCACCTCGTCCGACAACATGGCTCTCGGCAACCCGAGCGGCGCCGTTGCCGACCCGGCACAGTACACCAACTACCTGATGGTGAAAACGCAGTACTCGCTCAGCTACAACCGCGACCGCGCCACCCCTAACTGGGTTAGCTGGCACCTCGATCCCACCTGGCTGGGAACCACGGCACGCCAGGACAACTTCAGCGCCGACGCAACCCTGCCCACCGGCTGGTACCGCGTTGGATCCACTTCCTACAGCGGCTCCGGCTTCGACCGCGGTCACAACTGCCCTTCGGCCGACCGTACCTACAGCGTGGCGGATAACAGCGCCACCTTCCTCATGACCAACATGATCCCGCAGGCACCCACCAACAACCAGCAGACCTGGGCCAACCTCGAAAACTACGCCCGTACACTGGTGAACCAGGGCAATGAAGTTTATATCATCATGGGCTCCTATGGTACCGGCGGCACCGGATCCAGCGGCACATTCAACACCATCGACGCGGGCCGCATCACGGTACCCAACCGCATCTGGAAAGTGCTCGTGGTGCTCCCGCAGGGTACCGGCGATCTTTCCCGCATCACCACATCCACCCGCGTCATCGCCGTCAACACACCCAACACCAACAGCGTCTCCACCACCTGGGGCTCGTACCGCACCACGGTAGATGCCATCGAGGCGGCTACCGGCTACAACCTGCTTTCCAACGTTTCCTCGACCATTCAAAGCACCATCGAGTCGCGCGTGGACAGCGGCCCGACACAGTAAGAATATCGAATATCGAGCAAGGAATAGCGAATTACGAAATACAAAGCCCCCGCCATTGGCGGGGGCTTTGCGTTTAATAATCAATGTTCAATGCTCAATGTTCAATTTTCAATCGGAGTAGCTCCAAACCTTGAGCCCTGCGAATTGAACATTGAATATTTCCTTCAGCTTTCGTTATTCCCTGATCGCTATTCGATATACCTCAGGTTTCCACCAGCTGCGTGCGCAGCCCGCCGCGGGTATCGTCGGGGAGCGTGCCGAGCAGGAAGGCATCAACCTGCACCGTGCCTACGCGGTATACTTTAAGGTCTATGAGCTGGTGCTTCAGGAGGTTAAGCAGGTTGCGGAAGCGGGCGGCACGCGCTTCGGCCTCCGGGTCGCCTTCGGGTGCCTGGGTGTGGTTGCGGAAGAAATAATCCGCCTCCTGTATTTCTACGGGCGCCGTTTCGTCTTTTCCCGAAAGGCGGCGCAGCCCGCTTTCAACCGGCTCGCCGGCCTCCAGCAAAAAGGGCGTGAAGGGTGCGTCGGTTTCGCTGAGAAAGAACAGCCCGGACGCGGCATCGGTAAGCTCCTGTAAAACGGATGGGTTCATGCGTATTTGTTTTGTTCAAGATAAGGTACCCGGCCCGGCCTGATAAACCGGTTAAGGAATGTTATGCGGTTGCCGGCCCGGTCATGTCCGACACGTTTCCCGTGCGTTTCAGCACGCCCCACTGTTGCAGTTCGCCTTTGAGCGCCCGCCGTACCGAGCGGAACAGCACGATCCACATCAGCCAGCGATACACGAGCCGTTGCGGCAGCAGCCACAGGAGCCGGCCGAGCCGCTCGCGCTCCATGCGGAAGGCCACCACCGCAATGGCGGCGTCGAGCAACATAAAGGCCGCATAATAGGGAAGTATGCGGCCGGCATTGCCGGTGGCAAGTCCCAGCACCATAAAGAAATCGGCCAGCGGAATAAAGGCCGGGATGATATACTGAAACAGGATGATGTTGGGAATCGCCAGCCAGCCGAGCCACCCGTAACGTCCGTTGAAAAGAAGATCCCGGTGCTTCCAGAAGGTCTGAAGCACGCCGAAGCTCCAGCGGTAACGTTGTTTCAGGAACTGCTGCAGTTTCTCGGGCGCTTCGGTAAAGGCAAGGGCTCCGTTCTCATTGCGTATCGAATAGCCGGCACGCAGGATGCGGATGCTCAGATCGCAGTCTTCGGCAAGCGTATCGGTGGTAAAGCCGCCGGCCGCGGCGATGGCTTCCTTCCGGAACCCGCCGATCGCCCCGGGAACGACGGTCACGGCATCGACGTAGGCGAAAGCGCGGCGGTCGAAGTTCTGCGAGGTGATGTACTCGATCGCCTGCCAGCGGGTCAGGTAATTGACCTCGTTGCCTACTTTGACGTTTCCGGCCACGGCGCCGATCGTATGCGCCTCGTCGCTGAGAAAATGTTTCATGAGCTCGGAAACCGCATCCGGCCGGAGCTTCGTATCCGCATCAATGCAAACCACATATTCCGCGTCTGTCTGTGCAATGCCGAAGTTGAGCGCGGAAGCTTTCCCTCCGTTTGCTTTGGTGAACACCTTTACTTTCGGATGCCCCTCGAAGGCTTCGGCAACACGGGCATACGTGCTGTCGCGGCTGCCGTCGTCAACGAAGATGATGTTGTAGTTCGGGTAATTTGTCTTAAGCAGGTTCTGCAGGGATGCCACCGCATTTATTTCCTCGTTGTAGGCCGGTACGATCACCGATACCAGCGGGTAGTGGCCGAGTTGCGGAAAGACCAGCGCGGCGCGCGTTTCCCGTCTCTTTTCAAGGAGCGCCAGGGTTGCCATGAGGAGGATGCGCGCCATCGAGAAGATGATGAACAGCACGAACATCGAAAACAGGATGCTGCCGAGCCAGTAGCCCGAAAGCGCAACCACGTAGTTGGCCTGGATCAGCCAGTAGCCGCTGCCCTTCGGAACGGGCGGCATCACGGCATCGCGTGTTTTACCCAGGTAGTCGGCCACGGTGGTAAACTGGTAGCCGCGTGCCTTGTAATAGTCGATGATCATCGGCAGCGCCTTCAGCGTTTGCTCGCGGCTGTCGCCGCCGGCGTCGTGCAGCAGGATGATATTGCCACCGGTAAGATCGCGGCCCTCGGCTTCGATGGCGGCTTTGCGCGCCACCACGCGGCGGAAGATCGTATCGGCCCTGATGCCTTCTTCCCAATCTTCCGGGTCGATCGACTCCCCTACGTCGAGGTAGTTGTGGCTGCGGGCGATGGCCACCGGCAGCAGTTCTTCGATTTTCTCCGGTGTGAAGTCCGCGTTGTAGGGAGCGCGGAACAGCACGGTGGAATGTCCCGTGATGCATTCGATCAGCAGGCGTGTTGACTCCATTTCCACCACGGCACGTTTGCGGCTAACCTCGGCGATGTTGGGATGGGTGAAGGTGTGGTCGCCGATCTCGTGGCCCTCGCGGAAAATGCGCTTCAGCAACGGGATGTTGTTCTCGCAGTTTCTGCCCACGACAAAAAAGGTGGCCGGTACTCCTTTTTTCGAAAGCACGTCGAGGATGCGGGGCGTCCAGGTGGGGTCGGGGCCGTCGTCGAAGGTCAGTACGATCTTCTTCCGGTTGCGGATCGTGTCGGGCCCGTTCCAGCCATATTTTTTGGCCATGAAAGATGTGGGCAGGTTGGTGTATACTTCCTCTGAAATAAGCAGTTCGGAGGAGTCGATCTCGAACCGGATATCGCCTTTTTCGGGCGTTGCCAGCACATCGAGCACTTCGCCATAGCCGCTGTAGGAAACATTCTCCGGGCTCAGCACCTGTGCCATCGAGCCGAAGTTGAGACGCCGGGCGGCTTCACGGGAAAGGTCGTTGTTGTAGAATTTCCAGATGCGCTGGTCTTCCACGCCCAGGCGCCACAGCGCGGTGCCGGCTAGCTGTGCTTCGGTGGCAAAGCGCAGGGCGTTGAAGGTAGTGGCGGCGTCGGTGAAGTAAACATCATGAATGACGTCGGCATCGTCGTAGTAGGAGAAATACAGGTTGTAGGAGTCGTTGTCGAACACCGGGATCGTCTGTGCTTCTTTTGCCAGGGAAATGGCACTGCGGTAGGCGACGACGTCTACGTCGGCGGGATTATTTTCTTCGCGGGGCCAGTCGTATCCATAGGCGGCGAGGCAAAGCACCACCTTTTGCGGCGGCAGGTGTTTGAGGGCATCTTCCAGGGCCGCCTCGATCCATTTCTGGTGTGCCACCGGGCCGGCTTTCGTGCCTTTATTGTTCTGGTCGTAGGCCATTACAAAGAGGTAGTCGTTGCAGGCACCCAGCGCGGCATAGTCATAATCGCTGTTGAACGGCGACACATCCTGGCTCAGGAGCAGCCCCTCGGCATGGAGGCGGCTGTACAGCTCGCGCTGGAGCGCCACAAGCGGCTCGTTGGTGGGTTCCTCGAGCTCCTCGAAGTCGATGTTGACGCCGGCAAAGTGGTTCGTTTTCAGCAGGCCGATCAGCTGGCGGATGAAGCGCTCTTTTTTTGCCGGGTCGGTCAGGATGCGGTGCACGATGGCGCCCCGGAACGTTTCCTTCCATGCGTTCGTCATCACCGGCATCACCGGCACGCGGGCTGCGCGCATGATGGCAAGCGCCTTCGGATCGATCTGCGTCACGATGCTGTCGCTGTAGGTGATGATCCGCCGGCCCTGCGCATTGATCGTGGTGTCGGCTTTTTGCGCGAAGAAGAACCACTCGGGGATCACGAGGTTCATCTTATGGATATTGCGCTGGAGCGATTGGAACGAGTTGGGGTCCCAATTGACATAGAAGCCGGCACGAAGGGCGGCAGCGCCATCGCCGAAGGGGTGCGGGTAGGCGACGCTCTTGCTGCGGTACGAAGCCTGCTTCGCGGTGAGGTCTTTTTCGGTGAAAAACTGGCGGAAGCTTTTATAGCGGCGGGCCAGCGGGCTTTTTTCCGCCAGCCGGCTTTGGGGGTCGCTGAGTGCCTGCTTGAAATCCTTGAGCTGCGGCAGTTCCGGGCTGCGTGCGGTGGCCAGGGTAAACACAACCGCGACTACAGCCAGCAGCAGCAACAGGATGATCAGCCTGGAACTCCATTGAAAGCGGTGCCAGCGCGTGGCCGATTGGGTCTGGAAAACTTGCCTGCTCTGCATACGGTGGTAGCAATAAGAGGCAAGTTAAGTTGGAAGTCCCGGCCGGTAAGCAAAAGGTGTCCTAAGACCGTTTTTTGCCAAAATGACGCGTTCTAAGTCATTGACCTCCAAATCGTTTCTGTGCGAACATTGGTGTTTGGTGCCTGCAAACGCGTTTTTAAGGACAAAACAGCCGTGTTTGGTGCCTGCATACGCGTTTTCAGGGGCAGAACGACCGTGCCTGGAGGTTGCAAACGCGTTTTCAGGGGCAAAACACCGGTGTTTCCTCCTTTCAAACGCGTGGGAAAGGGCAAAACACCGGTGTCCCGCCCTTACATAGACCGGTTTTCATTTTTGGCGGCGGTTCTTTCGCCGCAATGTTTTCCTGTATTTAAAACGCAATATTCGTTGTGCCGTCGTGCCGTGGCGCCGTCGTGAAAAAGAAAAGGGCCGCAAGGCCCTTTCCGTTATCTGAACTCTACTTTTCGTTAATAATCCAGCTCCAGGCGCAGGCGGTCGCGGAGCTCCTGCACCAGCGGGTACTGCTGCACCAGCATCATGTATTGCTCGCGCGCCGAGGGGGGCAGGTCGGAGAGGTCGGGCGCCTCGTTGCTTTCCACGAGCGTGAGCAGCATCTGCAGCTGGCGGTTGTTGAGCCGGGCCTTGAGGTATTCGGTGGCCTTGGCGCGCTCCGATTCGAGGAAGCGGTAGGCGATGTTATCGGTAACGGTGACTTCGAAAATATTCGCTTCGCGGATCTCGATGGTGGCCATGCCAAAGGGCGTAGCGGCCGGGTTTTTCTCGGCGCGGAGTACGTCGATGAAGGATTTCCAGCCCGTTTCCAGCTGCCCTTTTTCGAGCGGCTGGTCCACCACGGTCTTGGCGGCCTCGGCGCTCATCTTGTTGCGCAGCGCCTCGAGGTTGAACATCGGCTTGGTGGCCGGTCTGGCTGCGGCGGCCGCGGGCTGCGGTGCCGCCTGCGCGGGGGCGGAAGCAGCGGGCGGCGCCGGCTGCGGCGCCTCGGGCACCACGGCGGCTGCCGCCACGGAAGGCTTCGGTTCTTCAATCACGAGGCGGGCGCCGGCCGCTTCGGCAGCGGGCTTCTCCGGGCGCATCTGCGGGATGGCGCGGAAGGCGATCGAGCGGACCGTATCAACTACTTTTTTTTTACCCACGGCGCCGCCCTCGGTGGTGAGTTGCAGGGCCTGGCGCAGGTAGCAAAGCTTGATGAGCGTGAGCTCCACATGCAGGCGCTTGTTGCGGGCGGCACGGTAGCCGATCTCCGATTCGTTGAGGATGTTGAGCGCGCTCACGAGGTAGCCGGTCTCCACCTTCTGGGCATAGTCGGCGTAGCGCTTGCGGAAGCTCTCCACCACTTCCAGCAGTCCCGATACGCGCGGGTCTTTGCACACCAGCAGGTTGCGGGTAAACTCGGCAAAGCCGTTGAGCACCGAGTCGCCCTCGAAGCCCTTGCGGTTAATGTCGTCGAACAGCAGCAGGGCGCCGGAGAGGTCCTGCTCCTGCATGCAGTCCATGAGGCGGAAGTAATAGTCGGCGTCGAGGATGTTGAGGTGCTCGAGGGTGTTGTTGTAGGTAAGCTGCCCGTTGGTGAACGACACGATCTTGTCGAGGATGGAGAGCGCGTCGCGCATGCAGCCTTCGCTCTTCTGGGCGATGAGCTGGAGGCCTGTTTCCTCGGCCTGTACGCCTTCCTTGGCGGCGATGCCGGCGAGGTGGTTGACCGTGTCCTGGAGCGTGATGCGCTTGAAGTCGAAGATCTGGCAGCGGCTCAGGATGGTGGGCAGGATCTTGTGCTTTTCGGTGGTGGCGAGGATGAACTTGGCGTACGACGGGGGTTCCTCCAGGGTTTTCAGAAAGGCGTTGAAGGCCGAGGAGGAGAGCATGTGCACCTCATCGATGATATATACCTTGTAGGTGCCGGCCTGCGGTGCAAAACGCACCTGCTCCACGAGGGCACGGATATCGTCCACCGAGTTGTTGGAGGCGGCATCGAGCTCGTGGATGTTCATCGAGGTGCCCTCGTTAAACGAAACGCAGGAGGGGCAGGTGTCGCAGGCCTCGCCTTCCGCCGTCTGGTTCTGGCAGTTGATGGTCTTGGCGAAGATGCGGGCACAGGTGGTTTTGCCCACCCCGCGTGGACCGCAGAACAGGAAGGCATGGGCCAGGTGACCGGTTTTGATGGCGTTGCGGAGGGTCTGGGTAATATGTTCCTGCCCCACGACGGTGTCGAAGGTCTGGGGGCGGTATTTGCGGGCGGAGACGATGAATTTTTCCATGGGAGCTAGAGGGTGCAAGTTAACGAATTGGCGTGGCAGGGAAGTGTGAAGAAATGGCAGGGGGTGGCCCTGCGGCTTCCGGCCCGGTCGCTATTTTGGCGAACACAGGGTAGTGGCCATATGGTGTCGGCCCATTAATGTCAGTACCGTTTGCCAAGGAGCTCATTGGCCGTTAGAATCTTCGCATGCTGAAACTCCTCTCGGGGCTTTGTCTTGGTAAACACAACAATGTTTCTGACCGGAACTTTTTTGTTTCCCCAATGATGCTCTTTCAAGCGCAGGTGATCATTGCTGTTTTCATTGTTGAGGAGTTTGAAGAGCACGAAATTCGTCCTCTTTACTTGTTGCTAACGACTTGAAGACATAGATGTCGTGCTTTTGCAAATGTGATTTTATCGTCGTTAGCGAACCAATCGTAGTGTAAGTTCTGCACATCGTCTGCCGGTTGTTGGTAGTAGGGCGTCATTGCCTGTAACCCTAAGATAGACGCAACCGCACGTAAGGCCAAATCCCCCGGTTACCCCAGGTTCTCCCTTCGCGGCCCCGGAACAGCCTTGCCGGATAGAAGAACGGATCGCACAGCGCTCCGTTTTTTTCAGCCTTAAATCAGACATCAGGCATCGGACATCAGCGATCTACGCCAGCACCGGGTGCGGCTTGAACTCCTTTGTCCGGTCAAAAAGGTAGCGGTAGGTGGAGAGCTTGCGGCTTACATAAGTGTTGTCGGCGATGTTTTTCGCCACGTTGATCATCTTGGGGTTGAAGTCGCCGATCCACTGCATCTCGTACTCCTGGTATTCGATGTGCTGGATCACCTTGCCGGCTTCGGCAATGAGGAAGGCGTCAAGCCCCTTGCCCTGGAACTCGGGCACGATGCCGAAGACGAGGCCGGTGCACTTGGTGCAGGGAACGGTCTTCTTCACCCACAGGAACTTGAGCTTGTGCAGCAGGTCGAATTTGCCATTGAGCTTGCCGAACCACTGGTTCAGGTCGGGCAGGTTAACGAAGATGGCGACCGGCTTTTCGTTGTGGTACACGAACCAGACGAGGCGCTCGTCCATCACGGGTTTCATCTTTTTGAACATGATCACCACCTGCTCGGTCTTGAGCTCCTTGAGGCCGCCGTGACCCGCCCAGGCTGCGTTGTAAACCGTGGCGAAGTCGGCGGCGTATTTTTCGAGCTTGCTTTTTTCGATCGTGCGGGCTTTGAAGGCCGCGTCCTGCTGGTAGGGGAGGGCCCGCTCATGGATCTTCTGCGTCAGCGGCACCTTGAGGTGCATGCCGAAGCAGACCTGGTTGAAGAACACTTTGAAGCCGTAGTGTTCCAGCAGGTCTTTATAATAGGGCTTGTTGAAGTTCATGCAATACAGCGGCGGCTGGTAGCCTTCCACCTCGAGTCCCCACCAGCGGTCGCGCTCGCCGAAGTTGATGGGGCCGTCCATGGCCTCCATGCCGCGCTGCAGCAGCCAGTGTCTGGCCACATCCAGCAACATATCGGCCGCCCCCTGGTCGTTGATGCAATCGAAGAAGCCCATGCCGCCCACAGGAATTTCGTCGCCCTTGTTCCGGTATTTTTTATTGGTGAATGCCGCAATGCGCCCAATCAGCTTATCGCCGTCTTTCAGCACCCAGCGGGTTGCCTCGCCAAAGCGGTAGGTCTTGTTCTTCTTCGGGTCGAAGACGTCTTCCACGTCCTTATCGAGGGGGCGGATATAATTAGGGTTGTCGCGGTTCACCTCAACGTTCGCCAGCAGAAAATCGCGGGCGAGTTGCGGGGTGGTCACTTCGTGCAGCTGTAGCATGCCGCAAATTTAATGCGGTAATGTGGGTAATGTGGTAATACGGTAAATAAGGGAGCCGCAACTGTTAAGAAGCGGCTCCCCAGGCCTATTTGGTACTAATTGTTATCACATTATCACATTACCGCATTATCACATTATCGCTTCGCTGTTTGCTGATTTCCAGAAAACATTTTCTGCGCCAGCTCGCGGTCGTGGGCATAGATGTCGTCGCGGAAGTTGAGGCGGCCGGCGTCGTCCACCCAGGCGGTATAGTAGGTGATCACCACGGGGACGGGCTTCCTGAGGCGCACGTATTTTTCGGTGCCGGCGTTCATTGCTTCCTCAATGCGGGCGGCGTCCCATTCGGGCATATCCTGGAGGAGGTAGTTGGCCAGCTTTTCGGGCTCTGCGAGGCGGATGCAGCCGTGGCTGAAGGCGCGCTTGTCTTTCGAGAAGAGGCTCTTGGCGTTGGTATCGTGGAAGTAGATGTTGAGGCTGTTCGGGAACAGGAACTTCACGCGGCCCAGCGAGTTGTCGGGGCCGGGGCGCTGCCGGATCTTGGGCAGGCCGCCTTCCGTACCGATCTGCTCCATGTTCTGGGCGTCGAGGTAGCCGGGATTGCTGGCCAGCTTGGGCAGGATCTCGTTCTTCACGATCGAGGGCGGCACGTTCCAGTAGGGACTGAACACCACCTGGTTCAGGTCGCCGTTGAAAGCGGTGGTGGTATGCCCTTCCTTGCCCACCACGATATTCATGTCGAATACCTTTTGCTTGTTTTCATACACGTGGAGTACGAACTCGGGAATATTCACCACGATGATACGGCCTTCGGGCGACTGCGGCAGCCAGCGCATCCGCTCGAGGTTGATCAGCACCTGCTCGAGCCGCGCGCGGGCGGGCACGTTGAGGTCTTTCAGCTGCTGATCGGTGAGCCTGTCGGAAGGCGTGTAGCCCATGCGCTGCTGGAAGTTGCGGATGCCCGTCAGCAGCGTGTCGTTGAATACCGCGCTGGTGTCGCCGCCGGGCAGGTCGCCGGTAATGGCCAGCCGGCGCTTTAGTTGTGCGACGATGGGCGCGGAGGAGCCCGGCTTCAGGCCTTTCATCGAGCCCGTCACTGGTTGCCAGCCGCCGGCCTTCACGATGTCGTAATAGCGCTTCAGCTCTTTTTTGAGTGCGCCGTAGGATGCATTGGCGTCTTCGAAATATTTATTGTCCTTGTGCTTCTTGGTCAGCAGCGAGTCGGCGAGCTCCATCGGGTCGCGCTTTTTCACCGGTACGAAGCGCTCCATTTCCTTGCGCTTCACCTGCCCGTCGGGGTAGTTGCGGCGGATGTACTGGATGAAGTGCTCGGTAAGGGTGAACTCGGTCTGCAGCACGTTCTTATCGGTCGCGGCAAAGCGCGGGTTCTCCTGCGTGGTCCAGTCGTCCATGCGGCGCTGGAGGTTCTTGTCGTGGAAAGTGGTGTCGTGCTGGTAGGTGGTATGGTAGTCGTGGAGGTTCCAGAAGCCGCGGGCCTGCTCGGTGAGGCCGGCGGAAGTGAACCACGCGAACTGGTAGTTGCGGGTGTTGTAGAAGGACACCATGCGGCGGGCCGTGGAGTCGGGCACCTTGCGGGTGCGGATAAAATCGATCAGCGCGGTGCTGTCGAGAAACAGGTCGCTGTAAGCGTTGGTGCGCGTGATGTAGCGGTCGCGGCTCGATATCTTTTTCTCGGCAACGGCATCGGCGCCGGGACCCGTGGTCCCGCCGTCGGCGCTGTCCGTCTGCGCATTGCAGGCCGAAAGGGCGGTCCACAGGAGGGCGGTGTAGAGGAGTAGCTTCTTCATACCGCTCATTTTACAAAAGCTGTGCCTGTAGCGCTGAGGTAATGTGGGTTGGTATGAATATCGGGTATCGTGTATGAGGTAACCAATGCCGGATACTCAAAAGCAGTCTTGTTGTGGGAAAAGCCTTTGATTACAACCTGGATTTTAACAATACCGACTTCCGCGCCCGCCCCGGGCTGTACCGGATGGGGAAAGGGGAGCAGGGCGTTTTGCTGGTGCAGCCTTATAAAGGTGAGCTGTTGCCCCACTGGCGCTTCCGCACTCCGGAGATCGCGCGGGCTTCGGCTGAAAAGCTGTACCAGTGCTTCCTGGAATACCGCGACGCGGGCGACTTCGTGGGTATGGACATGGCGCGCAAGTTCCTGCAGATGGGCTACACCCGCAGCCGTCGCTATGCCAACCATGCGTCCGGGCAGAAATATGCCGGTTCGGTGCCGGCCGATAAGAAAGGGCGGAGCGGGGCCCATGGCCGCCCGCAGCTGCCCCGCGACCCGGACCCCGTAAAAGCCGAAAGCGCCCGGATCTTTTACGAGGTATGGCAGCGGGCGGCTGCCGACCCGGTGTACATGGCGGCTGTGGCGGCGCATAAGGCGCGTCTTCGTGAATCGTGAACCGGCAATCGTGAATGTGTTGCCGGCGAACAATGTTGGTAGCTCGCGAAGCGGACGGCCTCCGCTCGCAATGACAGCTGCGTTGTCGGCTTCGCCCGCCTTCGCACCCCCGACTCCCGGCTCACGATTTGCACCACTGCTCCCGTTATGCTCAATCTCGGATACGCCTGCATCAACGTTCAGCTTGCCGCCGAAGGCATCACCACCAACCGGGGGATGATCAAGCGGACCTTTCTTCAGAAAGGCGTCGCCTATGCTTCGCAGCTTGCTTTGCAGAACGTGGAAGCCCTGTTGTGCATCCTGAAATGGAACGTGGCCCAGGGTATCCGGGTGTTCCGCATCACTTCGGAGCTCTTTCCCTGGGCCTCGGAGTACCCGCTGGAGTCGATGCCCGACTTCCGGGCCATCCGCGCCGTGCTGGAGCAGGCGGGCCGGCTGCCCATCCGCGTAAGCACCCACCCGGGGCCTTTTAATAAGATGGGAGGCACCGGCGCCACCCTCGAAAACACGATCCGCGACCTCGAGATCCACGGCCAGCTTTTCGACCTGATGGGACTGCCGCCCTCGCACTGGAACAAGATCAACATTCATGTGGGCGGTGCCTATGGTGATAAGGAGGCGACGATCCGGCGCTTTGCGGAGAATTTCAGGCGCCTGTCGGTAAGCGTACGGCGGCGCTTGACGGTGGAAAACGACGACAAGCCCGGCCTCTACACGGTGGCCGACCTGCTGCCCCTCCATGAAATGACCGGCATCCCGGTTGTGTTCGACTACTTCCACCACAGCCTGCACAACGGCGGGATGCCCGAAGAAGAAGCTTTTCATCTCGCTTACGGCACCTGGGACATGCGGCCGGTGTTCCACTTTTCCAGCTCGCGCCGCGACCACGAGGAGCCCAGCGCACCCAGGGAGGCCCACGCCGATTTTATTTATGAGCCCATCCGCACCTATGGCAAAGACGTGGACATCGTGCTGGAAGCCAAAATGAAGGAGCGGGCGCTGGAGCGCTACCGGACTGCGTTCGGAATATCGAATATCGATCAGGGAACACCGAAGGCCGAACCTAAGTAGGAAGGCGGCTTGCGGCCTTCAAATTTCGATATTCCTTGCTCGTTATTCGATATTCAACTACCTTTGCCGCCTGAAAACGGGGGGTACTGCTTGCTGTGCCGCCCATCACCCAAAAAAAACGCTACATAAACGCTTTTTATGGCCAAAGTCGGTAAGGTAAAACAGATCATCGGCGCCGTTGTGGACGTACAGTTCGAAGGCAGCCTCCCCGAGATTTACAACGCATTGGAAATAAAGAAGGAGAACGGCGATACGCTGGTTCTCGAAGTACAGACGCACCTCGGTGAGGACAGCGTGCGCACGATCGCCATGGACGGTACCGAGGGCCTCACCCGCGGCCTCCAGGTTGTGGATACCGGCGGTCCCATCAAGATGCCGGCTTCCGAGCAGATCAAAGGCCGTCTCTTCAACGTAACCGGCGACCCCATCGACGGTCTGCCCCCGGTGCCCAAAGTGAATGGCCGCGCCATCCACGCCAAGCCGCCGTTATTTGAAAACCTGTCGACCGCTACCGAGATCCTGTTTACCGGTATCAAGGTGATCGACCTCATCGAGCCCTATGCAAAGGGCGGTAAGATCGGCCTGTTCGGTGGTGCCGGTGTAGGCAAGACCGTACTGATCCAGGAGCTGATCAACAACATCGCAAAAGCATACTCCGGTCTCTCCGTATTTGCAGGCGTAGGTGAACGTACCCGCGAGGGCAACGACCTTATGCGTGAAATGATCGAAGCCGGTATCATGAAATACGGCGACGCTTTCAAGCACTCCATGGAAGAAGGCGGCTGGGACCTCAGCAAGGTTGATATGAACGAGCTCGCCGACTCTAAGGCCACCTTCGTGTTCGGCCAGATGAACGAGCCCCCGGGTGCCCGTGCCCGCGTAGCCCTCTCCGGTCTGACGATCGCCGAGTACTACCGCGACGGTGACGGCTCCGGCAAAGGCCGCGACATCCTGTTCTTCGTCGACAACATCTTCCGTTTCACGCAGGCCGGTTCCGAAGTATCCGCCCTCCTGGGCCGTATGCCTTCGGCCGTAGGTTACCAGCCCACCCTCGCTACCGAGATGGGTCTGATGCAGGAGCGTATTACCTCTACCAAGAACGGTTCCATCACCTCGGTGCAGGCCGTTTACGTACCGGCGGATGACCTTACCGACCCCGCTCCGGCTACTACCTTCGCCCACCTCGACGCTACCACGGTACTGTCGCGTAAGATCGCTGACCTTGGTATCTACCCGGCGGTGGATCCCCTCGACTCGACCTCGCGTATCCTGATGCCGTCGGTTGTTGGTGAAGCGCATTACAACTGCGCCAACCGTGTAAAGCTGATCCTCCAGCGCTACAAGGAACTGCAGGATATCATCGCCATCCTCGGTCTGGACGAACTGTCCGACGAAGACAAGCTCACCGTATCCCGTGCCCGTAAGGTGCAGCGCTTCCTGTCGCAGCCCTTCCACGTGGCGGAGGCATTCACGGGTCTGAAAGGCGTACTCGTTCCCATCGAGGAAACGATCCGCGGCTTCAACATGATCATGGACGGCGAGGTAGACGACTACCCGGAAGCTTCCTTCAACCTGGTCGGCAGCATCGACGATGCGATCGAGAAAGGCAAGAAGCTGATGGCGCAGGCGCAGGGTTAATGCGGTAATTGGTTAATGCGTAATGTGGTAATCAAGTCACATTGGCGCATGACCACTACCAGAAGTTACCTCATTACCACATTATCACATTCGATTTTTATGACACTTGAAATACTGACTCCCGAACGCAAGCTCTTCTCCGGTGAAGTTTACGGTGTGCAGATGCCGGGCATCAGCGGCTCCTTTGAGGTGCTGGACCGCCACGCGCCGCTGGTAAGCGCCCTCAAGGCGGGCCGGGTGAAGGTGCTGCGCGACCGCACCAACCACACCGCGTCCTTCGAGATCCAGGGCGGCTTCGTGGAAGTGCTGAACAACAAGGTGACGGTGCTTGTAGAAGGCGCCACCACCATCGACTAAGCGTCAATTTCCTTAAGATAAAGGCCGCTCCCGGAAGGAAGCGGCCTTTTTTATGTTGGCGGAATGTGGTTTAGAGCTGGTCCTGGAAACGGTCGGCTTTTACCACGAGGGTGCCGGCCATCTTGTCGTGCAGGGTTTGCTTGCGGTCGTCCCATACCATCATCAGGTAGCCGATAAACAGGATGATCGAGGAAAGGATTTTGCCAAAGTAGCGGCCGAGGCCCTGCATGAAGGTGATGCGGCCGCCGTTCATATCGGTTACGCGAAGACCGAGCGCCATTTTGCCGAGGGTTGCGCCCCGCTCGCTCGATTCCATCAGCGCGAAATAAAGGCAGTTGACAAGAATGCCAGCGACAGCGCCTTCGATTTCACCGATGGCCAGCTGGATCACTTTGTTGATAACGCCCATGACAATGCCGTCGATGATAGCCGCGGCAAAGCGCTCCCAGAAGCCGCCGTAAACCGGTATGCGGTGCTCCTGGTTGAAAAGATGGGTTTCTGTGGTTGGAGTTTCGGTGTAATAGTTACTCATGTGACAGGGTTTTGTATCCTAAGTAACTAAAAAAAGAGGAAAGTCAAGTGGTCTATTTGTCTAATGGTAAATGCGCTTGCATCACCAACAGCTCTCTCGAAGAAACGTGCGTGCGGCCTGGGCGCGGCGCCGGTTACCAACGGACCAGTATACCAATAGACTAGTTCAGCTGCGGGTCGATCGGGAAGTTGATCATCATTTCATAATCGCCACCGAGGTGCTTGAGGGCATCGCGCCAGATCTCGCCGGCATTTTCGTGAAAGACAAGGCGGCGGGTTGCCTCCACCGTCAGCCAGGTCTTTTCGTCGAGCTCGCTCTGCAACTGCCCGTTGCTCCAACCCGAGTAGCCGATGAAAAAGCGGATCATGCCCGGATCAACTTCGCCGGAGTTGATGAGTTGCACCACAGAGTCGAAGTCGCCGCCCCAGAACACGCCTTTAATCACCTCGATGCCCCCCTGGATCCGCTCGGGATAGCGGTGCAGGAAATGGATCGTGTTCATCTGCACCGGGCCGCCGTAATACACCGGGATCTGGTGCCCCTCGATCTCGGGAAGCAGCTCGTCGAGCGTATTCTCGTACTGGCGGTTGATCACAAAGCCGATCTCTCCCTGCTCGTTGTGTTCGGTGAGGAGCACTACGGTGCGCATGAAGTTGGGGTCTTTCAGGAAAGGATCTGCGATAAGCAAAACTCCGGGTGCAGGCGCTGGCATAAAATAAAAGTACGGGTTAACCGGGCAGTAACAAATCGGGTTTAAGCAGGTGCTAACAAATTGATGCCACGTTTACCGGGGGCGGCCCCCTATTTTTGTGACCCGGGTGTGTTGCGCCCCTCCCCAACGTGAAAAAGGTATTTCCCGCCATATTGGTGCTCATCACGCTGTCGCTGGCCAGCCTCTTCTATATGCAATATGCCTGGCTCGACAACGTGCAAAAGGTGCAGGAAGAGCAGATCCGCCACCAGGTGGCCGATGCCGCCACGCGCGTTGCCGACGAGCTCAGCGCCTTCAAAGGCAATGTGGCCTCGCCGGCCTCGGGTATCCGTCCCTTTTCCGGACTGGAGAGCCCGCTCGACATGCCGCACAACTTTTCCATCGCCCAGCGCTTTACGGCCCAGGAGATCTACGACAAGATCCGCCTCCAGTTTGTGGCCCAGAAGCTGGACAAGGTGCCGTTTGAATTCGGTATCGCGACCTATAACAACGGGTATTATTTCACCCGCCGCTCCAACAATTTCGAAGCCTGGTACGCCGATACGATCAATCACTACCAATATGTAACGCCGATCCGGACACCCTCCGGCTCGGAGGTGGAAAACCTTTCGGCCGACGAGGTGCTCTATCTTATCATCCCGCGCGTGGACGATATCGTGGGCAAGCAGCTCCGCTCGCGCATCGCGCTGGCCATCCTCTTTACCATCATCATCATCGCGGCCTTCGGACTTACGCTGATCACGATGCTGCGGCAGAAAAAGCTGGCGCAGATCAAGAACGACTTCATCAACAACATGACGCACGAGTTCAAGACGCCGATCGCCACCATCTCCCTGGCGGTGGATGCGCTCCGGAATGAAAAGGTGCAGACCGACGTAAAAAAGCTTTCTTACTTCAGCGATATCATCAAGGAAGAAAACCAGCGGATGAACCGCCAGGTGGAGACCATCCTGAAAGCGGCCCTGCTGGAGCGCCAGGAGATCGAGCTGAACCGCAAGGAGCTCGACGCGCACCAGATCATCGAGAACGTGGCCGACAACTTCATGCTCCGCCTGCACGAGAAGGGCGGCGACCTGGAGCTGCGCCTCAACGCGACCAATGCAAAAGTGTATGCCGACGAGGTGCACTTTTCCAACCTGGTGAACAACCTCATGGACAACGCGGTGAAGTATTCGAAAGACAATGTGCCGCCGCGGATCGGACTTGTTACCCATTCCGACGAGAAGCGCTTTTACCTGCGCATTGAAGACAACGGCATCGGGATGAACCGCGAGACCGTCAAGCGCATCTTCGAGAAATTCTACCGCGCCCACACGGGCAATATCCACAACGTAAAGGGCTTCGGTCTCGGCCTGTCTTATGTGAAAGGCGTTGTAGAAGCCCACAACGGGCACATACGCGCCGAGAGCACCCTGGGCAAGGGTTCGACGTTTATTATCGACCTGCCTTTGTTCAGGGACCAGGATTCGTAAGTCGTGAATCGTCAATCGTGAATCGCTGGCGCCGGTTTACGAAGAAAGGCTGCCAAAGGCAGCCTTTCTTCGTCATTGCGAGCGAAGCGAAGCAAACTCCAGAGTTACGCAGGGTGTTCGCAGGCGTAAGATGGAAATCGAAGCACTTCCGGTCTACGGTCAGTCATCAGGTCGGGGAGTTTGCTTCGCTGCGCTCGCAATGACAGCTGTGCTGTCGTTTCGCCGGCACCCGCATTCACTTGTTGCGCCATAACAAGCTGCTATCTCCATAACTCAGGAAGCGATAGCCTTCATCGAGGGCATGCTGATAAATACGGCGCCAGTCTTCGCCGACAAATGCGGCTACCAATAAAACGAGTGTAGAGCGGGGCTGGTGGAAGTTCGTTACCAGCGCGTCGGCGGAGCGGAACCGGTAGCCGGGGCGGATGAGCAGGGCGGTGCGGCAGTTCAGCTCCTCGCCGTTCTCCTGCTCCAGCAGGCCGAGCAACACCTGCAGGCTTTCCGTATAACTACGGTCGCCGCTGAGCTCATAGGCTTCCCACTGACCCAGCTCGGGCTGCAATGTGCCGGCCGCGGCCGACTTGATCCCGATCCAGTAGAGGCTTTCGAGCGTGCGCAGGCTGGTGGTGCCAACGGCCACGATCTGTGTGGCGGCGATGAGCTTGCGCAGCGTGTCGCGGCTTACCGAGAAGTTCTCTGCGTGCATCTGGTGGCCGGCAATGCTTTCAGCCTTCACGGGTTTGAAGGTGCCGGCGCCCACGTTCAGCGTAACCGGCGCTCTTGTGATGCCTTTCTCTTCCAGTTCGGCAAAAACGCGGTCGGTGAAGTGCAGGGCGGCGGTAGGTGCGGCCACGGAGCCTTCGCGGCGGGCAAAGACGGTCTGGTAACGCTCCGCGTCGGCCGTTTGCGCCTCCCTTCTTATATAAGGTGGCAATGGGATGGCGCCGGCTGCATGAAGCACTTCGGCAAAGTGGTGGCCGCCGCCCCAGTGAAGCTCCACGATAAAGTCGTCGGGCTGGCGGGAGATAAAACGGGCTTCGAGACGCACCTCGCCGTCGCCTATGCGTAGCAGCTTTTCCAGCACCTGGCCGGGCTTCCACTTGGAGGCGCCGCCGATGAGGCAATGCCACTGCACGGGGCCGGTGCTTTCGAGGGCGCGGCTCATGTCAGCGGGCACGTGCGGTTCCAGGCAAAAGAGCTCGATGACGCCGCCCGTCGGTTTCTGAAAGAAGATCCGGGCCTCGATTACGCGGGTGTCGTTGAGCACCAGGGTGGCACCCGGGGGGAGTAAGTGGGGGAGTTGGCGGAAGGCGCTGTTCTGGATCTTCCCACTTTTATACACCAGCAGGCGCGAATCGTCCCGTTCGGGCAGGGGAAAGGCCGCAATCCGGTCATCGGGGAGGGGATAGTCGAAGCCCTCCATCAGCAAATCATCCATGTTGTACACGATTATTCGAGGTTATCCACATTTTGCAAGGGTTATTCACATCGAATCCACCTAACGCATGCGTATAAGCGCATATATGTGACGTGGAACGCAGTGAAACGGACGCTTTTTCGGGCAGCCTGCCTGTGGAAAAATTAACGGCGTCCACCTTACCCTCCTAAAGTGGTAAAAAGTGTTATTTTGTGTCAACTTATCCCAAAAATGACGTCTATCAGCTTTCTCGGCGAATTCGAATCGACCCTTGATGCCAAGGGACGTTTCCTGTTGCCGGCTGGCTTCAAGCGCCAGCTGCCGGAAGGCGAAGCTACACGATTTGTCATTAACCGGGGTTTCGAGAAGTGCCTGACCCTGTACCCGTTACAGAGCTGGCAGCCGCTCTACGAGCAGATCGCAACGCTCAACGATTTCGATCCGGCCGTGCGTGCTTTCCGCCGCACCTTCCTCAATGGTGCCATCGAGGTGGAGCCCGATACCGCGGGCCGCATCCTGGTGCCGAAGAACCTGGCCGAATACGCCGGGCTCGGAAAGGACATCGTGCTGGCTGCCGCGGTGAACAAAATCGAGATCTGGGATAAGGCTGAATACCAGAAGTTCTTTGATACCTACTCCGCCAACGAGTTCAGCGCCCTCGCCGCACAGGTGATGGCGCCCAAAGCGGGAGGGATGAATGGGTAAGAAGCGTCAGGGCCCCACCCCTGGCTCCTCCCCGAAAGGGGAGGGGAATGTGCTCCCTTCCTCCATTGGGGAAGGGCAGGGGATGGAGTCTGTTCCCAACGCCGGCTACCACATCCCGGTGCTCCTCAACGAGGTGCTGGAGGCGCTGGCCATTAAGGAAGACGGCATTTATGTCGACTGCACCTTCGGTGGTGGCGGGCACAGCAGCCACATCCTGAAGGCCCTTGGCCCGAAGGGGCGCCTGTTGGTGTTCGACCAGGACGCCGATGCTGCCCGCAATGTGCCGGAAGATGCGCGCGTCACGTTTGTGCCGCACAACTTTCGCCACTTGAAGCGCTTTCTGCAGCTGCACGGCGTTCCGCAGGTGGATGGCATCCTTGCCGACCTGGGCGTATCGTCGCACCAGTTCGACGAGGGCAGCCGCGGCTTCTCCACCCGCTTTGAAGGTGCGCTCGATATGCGCATGGATCAGCGGAGCGGAAAGACGGCGGCTGACGTGCTGCAGACCTACAGCGAAAGCGCACTGCACAAGCTGCTGGAGCAATACGGCGAGGTGACCAACGCCCGCACGCTCGCCCGCACCATTGTAGAAGTACGGAAGACCGTGAAGTTCGACACCACCCTGGCCTTCCGCAACGCGGTATCGTCGGTGGTGAAGGGCAACCCGAACAAGTATTTCGCCCAGGTATTCCAGGCGCTGCGCATCGAGGTGAACGACGAGCTGGGTGCGCTGAAGGAGCTGCTGGAGCAGGTTCCCGCAGTGCTGAAGGACGGCGGCCGCGCGGCCATTATCACCTTCCACTCGCTCGAAGACCGGCTGGTGAAAGTGTTCTTCCGCAACGGCACGTTTGAAGCCGAAGAAGATCATCCTTTCGAGTCGCGTGTCCGGAAAAGTCCGCTGAAACTGGTGAACAAAAAGCCGATCGAAGCAGGACAGGAGGAGCTGAAGCGCAACCCCAGATCGAGAAGCGCCAAGCTGAGAGTTGCAGAGAAAATTTAGAAAGAGAGGACGAGAGAACAAGAGAAAAAGAGAGCGGGATAGCAATGAACGGGATAGCAAAGAACAGGTTACCAAATAACTAATAGACCAATAGACGACTTAACCTTGGAACAGGCAACAAATAAAAAGGAAATCGGAATCCGCTTCCGCTGGAAGCGGCTACTGAACTACGGGAGCGTGGTGAAGCAGATGCCGTTCTTCCTGTTCCTGGCGGGGCTGGCCGTGATCTATATCTATAATGGTCACCTGGCCGACAAGCTGAGCCGGGATATCGCGAAGACAGAGAAAGAGCTCAAAGAGCTCGAATATGAATATAAAACTGTGAAGGGGCAGGTGCTCTTTCAAAGCAAGCAAAGTGAACTGGTAAAGGCAGTAGCGCCGCTCGGTCTCCAGGAGATGAGCGTGCCGCCGCTGATTCTAGCTGATTCAACCGGCAACAAGAACTAAACGAAAACAAGCAAGCGGGCGTGGAGATCAAGAAAGACATACTGTGGCGGGTTTACCTGAGTTTCATCGGCATTGTGCTGCTGAGCCTCGTGGTGCTGGGCCGCGCCGTCTACATCCAGCGCTTCGAAGGCCCGCACTGGCGCGCCCTGGCCGACTCCCTGCACCAGAAATACGTGGAGCTCGACGCCGAGCGCGGTACCATTTACAGCGAGGACGGGCAGATGCTCTCGACCTCGATTCCTTATTTCGACGTGTATATCGACTTCGGTGCCGAAGGGCTCCGCGAGAAGAACGGCAAGCGCTTCAAGGCCAACCTCGATTCCTTTGCCATCGCCTGCACCAACTTCTTCCGCGACAGCACCGGCACCCCGGAGAAAACGATCAACGAATACAAGAAAGAATTGAAGGGTGCTTACAACCAGGGCAACCGCTACTACCTGTTGCGCAAGAACCTTTCCTTCGACCAGTACAAGACCTTCCGCACCTTTCCGCTCGTGCGCCTGGGCCGCAATAAGAGCGGTGTGATCGTGAAAACGAACACGCGCCGCCTTAATCCTTTCGGGCTGCTGGCGCGCCGCACCATCGGTCTTTCGCGCGCCAACGCACAGAATGTAGGCCTGGAGCGTACCTACGACTCGCTGCTGAAAGGCAGCACCGGCAAGCAACTCATGCGTTTTATCGCCGGCGGTGCCTACGTGCCGGTGGAGGGCTACGAGATCGACCCCGAGAACGGAAAGGATGTCATCACCACCATCGACGTCAACATCCAGGATATCGCGGAGAACGCCCTTATGCGCACCCTCACCGAGAGCGGCGCACAGCACGGCACCTGCATCGTGATGGAAACGAAGACCGGCAAGATCAAGGCGATTGCCAACCTGGGCCGCCGCCCCGACGGCCGGTACGATGAAGACCTGAACTATGCACTTCATACCACCGAGCCGGGCTCGACCATCAAGCTGGCCACCTTGCTGTCGGTGCTGGAGTCGGGCAGCAGCCGGCCCAACGACCGGGTGGACGTCGGTACTTCGGGCTCCCAGTTCGTTGGCGTACGCGTCATCAACGACGCCGAGCGCCAGCCTGCGCCGGTGCTGACGGTAACCGAGGCATTTGCACACTCTTCCAACGTGGGCATGGCCAAGCTCGCACTCAAGGCTTTTGGCGACAATCCCGACAAATTCAAGAATTACCTGCATCGTTTTCGTCTCGATAAAAAAGCCGGTATCGGTCTGGTCGGCGAAGAAGCGCCCCTGTTGCCCAAGTGGCGCAAGAACAAAGAAGGTCTGCACGCGATGCTCACCATGAGCTTCGGATATGCCATCGAGGTGAGCCCGCTGCAAACTCTCATGTTGTATAATGCCGTTGCCAACGGCGGCAAGCTGATGCGCCCTTACCTGGTAAGCGCCATCCGCCAGAACGGGGCCGACGTGAAAACGATCGAGCCAGAAGTGCTGGACCCGCAAATTGTAAAGCCGGAAGTCATCGCCGCGGCGCGCAATGCCATGGAGCAGGTGTGTACAATCGGTACAGCGAAAGATGTATTTAAAGATTCTCCCTTCCCCGTTGGTGGCAAAACCGGTACGGCCCACGTTGCAGAAGGTCCGCGCGGCTACGGAGAGGGCGTTTACCAGGCTTCTTTTGCCGGCTATTTCCCAGCCGATGCGCCCGAATATACCTGCATCGTGGTGGTGAAGACCCAGGCACATGCGGTGAAGCACTTTGGCGGACAGCTGGCGGCGCCCGTGTTTAAAGAAGTTGCCGGTAAGCTTTATGCGATGAACGTGCAGGGCCGCCGTGGTACGAAGATGCTGCTGCCCGCCGACAGCGCCCGTTACAACTACGCCGGCTATGCGCCCGGTATGAAAGAAGTGCTTGCGGCTGTTGGGCTGCGGGTGCGCGACTCGGCGAAGCTCGACGACTGGGCCCGCCTCGACGCATCTTACAACGGCATGACTGCAAAGCCGGTGACCGTTGCCCAGAGACAAATTCCCGACGTGCGCAACATGACGATGCGCGACGCTTTATACGTGCTCGAGAACCTGAATGTGAAAGTGGCCGCACGCGGCCGCGGCAAAGTGGTGTTGCAGGATCTCGCACCCGGAACACCCATTACCCGTAACCAAACGATCAACCTCCTGCTCAACTAATGATGCTCCTCACCGACATATTATATAAGGTGCCGCTCCGCGCGGTCAACGGTAACCGGGAAGCCTCGGTCGCCTCGGTGCAGATCGACTCGCGCAAGGTGACGCCGGGTGCGCTCTTTATCGCGGTGAAAGGCACTGCCTCCGACGGGCATGCCTACATTCCCAAGGCACTGGAGCTGGGCGCCACCGTGATCGTTTGCGAAAAGATGCCGGGTGAGCAGCGGGAGGGGGTTACTTATGTACAGGTTGCGGATTCAGCCGAAGCGGCCGGTATCATCGCGCACAATTTCTACGGCCAGCCTTCTTCAAAAATGAAGCTGGTGGGCGTTACCGGCACCAACGGAAAGACCACCATTGCAACCCTTCTTTACAAATTGTTCACCGGTCTCGGTTACACCTGCGGCCTGGTGAGTACCGTGGAAAATGTGATCGCCGGCAACGTGATCCCGTCGACGCATACTACACCCGATGCGGTGAGCCTCAACGAGCTCCTGGCGCAAATGGTGAAGGCTGGCTGCAGCCACGTATTTATGGAAGTGAGCTCGCATGCCGTGCACCAGCGCCGCATCGCGGGGCTCCATTTCGCGGGCGCCGTCTTCAGTAATATCACCCACGACCACCTCGACTACCACAAGACCTTTGACGAATACATCAAGGCCAAGAAGGCCTTCTTCGACGGTCTCAGTGCCGATGCCTTTGCCATCACCAATGCCGACGACAAGCGCGGGGCGGTGATGCTGCAGAACACGGCGGCAAAGAAGCTGAGCTACAGCCTGAAAACGGTTGCCGACTTCAAGGGCAAGATCCTGGAGAACGCGCTTACCGGGCTGGTGATGACCATTAATGAAAATGAAGTGCACTTCCGCCTCATCGGCGAGTTCAACGCCTATAACCTGCTGGCGGTTTACGGCGCGGCGGTAAGCCTGGGCGAGGAAAAGCAGGAGGTGCTGCAGGTGCTGAGCAGCCTTACGGGTGCCGAAGGCCGCTTCGATTATATCGTATCGGCTAAAGGCCGCATACTCGGCATCGTGGACTACGCGCATACGCCCGATGCGCTGGTGAACGTACTCACCACCATCAAAAAGCTGCGCAAGGGCCACGAGCAGGTGATCACCGTGGTGGGCTGCGGTGGCGACCGCGACAAGACGAAACGCCCGGTGATGGGCGAGGTGGCCTGCACCCACAGCGACAAGGTGATCTTCACTTCCGACAACCCGCGAAGCGAAGACCCGTTGCAGATCCTCGCCGATATGGAGGAGGGGCTGAGCACGGCGGCACGCCGCAAGTTCGTGGCGATCCCCGACCGGAAGCAGGCCATCAAAACCGCGGTGAGCATGGCAGGTCCGGAAGACATTGTGCTCATTGCCGGTAAAGGACACGAAAAGTACCAGGAAATAAAAGGCGTAAAGCAACACTTCGACGACAAGGAAGTGCTGCAGGAAATGTTCGAGTTATTGGACAAGTAGGGTGAATGGTCAATGGTGAATGGTCAATATGCATTCGCCGGCACAGGAACCCGTAAGATGAATAAACGAAAACGAATGAGAACGGCTGGCGGTGAGCCTATTCACCATTGACCATTCACCAGTCACCAACCAGAAACAATGCTCTATCACCTCATACAATGGCTTGAGTCGAACGGGACACATATCCCGGGCAGCGGCGCGTTTGCCGGTATCACCACGCGGGTGCTGCTGGCCGTGCTGTTGTCGCTGTTGATCTCAACGGTCTACGGCAAGCGCCTTATCCGCTACCTGCAAAAAAAGCAGATCGGTGAGAGTGTGCGCGAGCTCGGGCTTGCCGGCGAGAACCTGAAGAAGGGCACGCCAACGATGGGTGGCCTTATCATCATCCTGGCCATTCTTATCCCAACCCTGCTCCTGGCGAATCTCACCAAGGTGTACTTGCGCCTGATGATCTTCAGCACGATCTGGCTGGGCGTTATCGGCTTTATCGACGACTACCTGAAGCTGCGCGCCAAGAAGCTGGCGCAGGCGCAGGGTGCAGCCTACAAGAAGAGCGACAAGGATGGCCTCGCCGGCTGGTTCAAGGTGTTTGGCCAGGTGGCCCTCGGCATCACCGTGGGTGCCACGCTTTGGTTCAACAGCAGCGTAAAGACCTGGCGCGAGTACGAGGGCGCCAACCCGCCCGCCGGCGCCCACGTGACGCAGATCAACGGTAAAACACGCACCTACGTGGATGCCAAGGAAGTGGTGACTACCATTCCTTTTGTTAAAGGACATGAATTCAATTACGGCCGCCTGCTCCCGCAAAGCCTGCGGCAGCATGCCTGGATCCTGTATATCCTGATCGTGATCGTGATCGTGACAGCGGTGTCGAACGGCGCCAACCTCACCGATGGCCTCGACGGTCTTGCGGCCGGCACTTCCGCCATCATCTCGGTGGCTCTGGGCATTTTCGCCTATGCATCCAGCTCGCTGCTGGTGGCCGATTACCTCAACATCATGTTCATCCCGAACCTGGGTGAGCTGGCCATCTTCATCGGCGCCATGATCGGAGCCTGCGTAGGCTTCCTGTGGTACAACTCCTTCCCGGCGCAGGTATTTATGGGCGATACCGGCTCGCTCACCCTGGGCGGACTCATCGCGGCCCTGGCCATCATCGTCCACAAGGAGCTGCTCATCCCGATATTCTGCGGCGTGTTCCTCGTGGAGAACCTGAGCGTGATGCTGCAGGTGGGCTATTTCAAATACACGAAAAAGAAATACGGTGAAGGCCGGCGGATCTTCCTCATGAGCCCGCTGCACCATCACTATCAAAAGAAAGGATACCACGAAGTCAAGATCGTTACGCGCTTCTGGATCGTCACGCTGCTTTGCGTGGTGCTCTCGATCGTAACCCTGAAGCTTCGCTAAAGAGAACCGATTGAAAAACCTCCGTACTGTGAACAGACCGGATGGAAAACACCAATTTATATGTCTGATGTCCGATGTCGGATGTCGGATTTGAAAGAAAGAGAGAACAAGAGAACGAAGAGCCGGTTACCAATTAACCAATAGGCCATTTAACCAATTATATGAAGCGACTTGTCATACTGGGCGGCGGTGAAAGCGGGGTGGGGGCAGCATTGCTGGCCCGCCAGCGCGGCTACGACGTGTTCCTGTTTGACGAGGGCGCGCTGAAGCCGATCTATAAAAGTGAGCTTGAGGCAGCCGGTATTCCTTTCGCTGAGAGGACGACCGACGTGGAAGGTTTGGTGCTGACGGCTGACGAAGTGGTGAAGAGCCCGGGTATCCCGGAGAAGAACGAGCTGGTGAAGCGGATCCGCGCGAAGGGTATTCCCGTGATCTCCGAGATCGAGCTGGCCTACCGCTACAAAGGCGACAGCAAGATCATCGCCATCACGGGCTCCAACGGAAAGAGCACCACGACTGCCCTGATCTACCATATCTGCAAAGTGGGCGGCCTCGACTGCGCGCTGGTGGGTAATATCGGATACTCCTTTGCGAAGCAGGTGGCGGAAGATCCGAAGCCGCTGTACGTGGCGGAGATCTCCAGCTTCCAGCTTGATGATATCCAGGCGTTCCGTGCCGATGTGGCCCTGTTGCTCAACATCACCGAGGATCACCTGGATCGCTACGACTACAAGTTCGAGAACTACGCCCGCAGCAAGTTCCGCATCGCGATGAACAGCACGGCCGGCGACTACTTTATTTATAACGCCGACGACGAGGTGATCGTGTCCGGCCTTAATCATATTTCAAACAGCGTAAAAAAAATTCCCATGAGCATGAAGCGAAAAGAAGAGCCGGGTGCCTACATCCAGGATAACGAGCTGAACGTGAACGTACCGGGCGCCGAGCAGCAGCAGATGAGCATTTACGACTTCGCCCTGAAAGGGAAACACAATCAATTCAACACTATGGCAGCATGCGTGGCGGGTGCGACGATGGAGATCCGCAAGAGCAAGATCCGCGAGGCGGTGCAGACCTTCCAGAGCCTCGAGCACCGCATGGAGCCCGTGGCAACGGTGCGGGGCGTGGAGTTTATCAACGACTCCAAGGCTACCAACGTCAACTCCACCTGGTATGCCCTGGAAAGCATGACCAAGCCCACGGTGCTTATCCTGGGCGGTGTGGATAAAGGCAACGACTACGGCCTCATCGAGGAGCTGGTTACCGAAAAGGTGAAAGCCATCGTGTGCATGGGTACGGACAATAGCAAGATCCGCGCTGCGTTTGAAGGAAAGGTGCCGGTAGTGGAAACGGCTTCAGCCGAAGCCGCCGTGCAGGCCGCCTACGAGCTATCCGTTCCCGGCGACGCGGTGCTGCTGAGCCCCGCCTGCGCTTCCTTCGATCTTTTCAAAAACTACGAAGACCGCGGACTGCAGTTCAAGCAAGCCGTTAAGAACCTGTAATGCCCCAAGCTGCCGACATATCGTTTGCCGAGCTCGCCAAGAATGCGAACGTGCTCCGGAAGACCCGCGGCGACAAGGTCATCTGGGCCCTCGTGGGCCTGCTGGTGCTTGTGTCGCTGCTAGTGGTGTACAGTGCCACCGGATCGCTCGCTTACAAGAACTATAAAGGCAACACCGAAGTATACCTGTTCAAGCAGGTGGTGTTCATCGGCCTTGGGTTCTGCGTGATCTACTTCGCCCACCGCGTGAATTATACGCTGTATTCGCGCGTGGCCAAGGTGCTTTTCCTCCTGTCGATCCCCCTGCTGCTCTATACGCTCTTCTTCGGGGTGAGCCTCAACGAGGGGAGCCGCTGGATCCGCCTGCCCATCATCAATATGACGATGCAGACCTCCGACCTGGCGCGTCTGGCCCTGTTCATGTATCTCGCACGCACGCTGAGCCGGAAACAACAAAACATCAAAGATTTTAAAAAAGGCTTCCTGCCCGTGATCATGCCGGTGGCCGTTACCTGCGCGCTTATTGCACCGGCCAACCTGTCGACCGCTTTGCTGCTGGGTGCTTCCTGCATGATGCTGCTTTTCATCGGCCGGGTTTCGGCAAAGCACCTGGCGCTTGTAGTGGGTGTGGCTGCCATCCCGGTAATGGTCCTCATCTCCGCCGCCGTTATCAAGCATAAGTCGGGCGGAGACGAAGACGAAGCCATCCAGCCGAAGAAAGAGAAAGGCTCGCGCCTCACCGCGCGGGTAGACACCTGGGTCAGCCGCGTGGAGAACTTCATGTATGGCGGCAAGGAAGCACTCAGCGATAACTCCTACCAGAGCGACCAGGCCAAGATCGCCATCGCCAAGGGCGGCATGCTCGGCCTCGGCCCCGGCAACAGCGAGCAGCGCAACTTCCTGCCGCAGGCCTACAACGACTTTATCTATTCCATCATCATCGAAGAGTACGGGCTCTTTGGCGGTGCCTTTATCATATTCCTGTACCTGGCGCTGCTGTACCGCTGCATCCGCCTGTACAAGCGCTGCCCTTATGCCTTTGGCGCCTTCCTGGCCCTTGGGCTTTCGTTTACGCTGGTGCTGCAGGCTATGGCCAATATGGCGGTGAACGTGAACCTGTTTCCCGTAACGGGTGTAACGCTGCCGCTCGTTTCGATGGGCGGCTCGAGCTTTCTCTTTACCTGTCTCGCCATCGGTATCATCCTGAGCGTGGCGCGCAACGTGGAGCAGAGCGAAGGCAAGGAGCGTCTCAAAGAGGAACGTGCGCGCCAGGCAGAAGCCGAGGGCGATGAAGAAGGGGAAGTAATTGAAGAAGAGGAGGGCGTGACGGTATGAGCAAGCGGATCATCATAGCAGGCGGCGGCACGGGCGGGCACATCTTTCCGGCCCTGGCCATCGCCGGCGCGCTGAAGCAGCTGGACCCTACGGTAGAAATACTGTTTGTGGGCGCCCGCGGCAAAATGGAGATGGAAAAAGTTCCGCAGGCCGGCTATCCCATCAAGGGGCTGGACATTGCGGGCTTCAACCGGAGTTCTTTGATTAAAAATTTTGCGCTGCCCTTCAAGCTCATTAAGAGCTTCTTCCAGGTGCGCTCCATTATGAATGGCTTTGCCCCCGACGCCGTGATCGGCGTGGGCGGCTACTCGTCGTTCCCGGTGCTGCGCCTGGCACAGGCACGTGGCATCCCCACCTTCCTGCACGAGAGCAATTCCTTTGCGGGCAAGTCGAACATCCTGCTGGGCCGCAAGGCAACGGCGGTGTTCGTGGCGGCTACGGGGATGGAAAAGTTCTTCCCGGCCGAAAAGATCCGGGTGGTGGGTAATCCCATCCGCCCCGGCATCCTGAAGGCGGCGCAGTTGCCAAAGCGCGACGCGCTCCGCTTCTTCGGGCTGCAGGAAGGACGGTGCACCGTGCTTGCCGTGGGCGGCTCGCTCGGAGCCCGCTCCATCAACGAAGCGCTGGCCGGAAGGCTCGACGAGCTCGTGCGCGCCGGCATCCAGCTCATCTGGCAAACGGGCAAGGCCGACGCCCAGCGCTGGAAGCAGGCGGCCGACGGCAAGCCGGGCGTGTGGGTAGGGGAGTTCATCTCGCAGATGGAGCAGGCCTATGCCGCCGCGGATATCGTGGTGAGCCGCGCCGGCGCCATGGCGGTGGCCGAGCTCTGCGCGGTGGCCAAACCCACCGTGTTTGTGCCCTACCCCCATGCGGCCGAAGACCACCAGACGGCCAACGCGCAGCACCTAGTACACCAGAACGCGGCGCTGCTGGTTAAAGACAGTGAGGTGAAAGAGAAGATCGTTCCGGAGCTGCTGGCACTGGCCGGCGACGGGAACGGGCAGGAATTACTGAAGACGAACATCGGGAGGCTCGGGGTGACCGACGCCGACCGCACCATAGCACAGGCCATTTTAAAACAGATCGCGTAAGAACCACCATGATGAACGAACCCATCGACGTACCACCGGTACGGGCTGCGAAGTCCGTATACTTTATCGGCATCGGCGGCATCGGCATGAGCGCGCTCGCCCGCTACTTCAAGGGGCGCGGCGTACGCGTGAGCGGCTACGACAAGACCGAGAGCGACCTGACGCGCCAGCTGGTGAGCGAAGGGATCGCGGTGCACTACAGCGAGGACCTGTCGCTCATCGACAAGGAAGCCGAGATCGTGGTTTATACGCCGGCCGTTCCGAAGGAGCATGCCGAGCTGCTTTGGTACCAGCAACACAACTTCCCCGTGCTCAAGCGCAGCGACGTGCTGGGCAGCATCACCGCGGAGGCCTTCAATATCTGCGTAGCCGGCACGCACGGCAAGACCACTACCTCCACGATGGTGGCCCACATCCTGCGCAACACCGGGCACGGCACCAATGCCTTCCTGGGCGGCATTTCCGTCAACTACAACACCAACTTCTGGGCTTCCTTCAACGACGTATACGTAGTGGAGGCCGACGAATACGACCGCTCTTTCTGGAAGCTGAGTCCCGACGTAGCCATCATCACCTCGATGGATCCCGACCACCTCGACATTTACGGGGATGCGAAAACGATGGAAGACGCCTTCGTCACCTTCGGCAACAAGATCAAGCCGGGAGGCCTGCTGATCTACAAGTTCGGGCTCAAGCGTGCCAAAGAGATCCGGGCCGACCGCACCTGGAGCTACAGCCTGCAGAACGAGGCCGCCGACGTGTACGGCGCCAACATCCGCATCGAGAACGGCGGCTACACCTTCGACGTGCACCTGCCGGATACGACCTTATATAATGTGCGCCTCAATATCGGCGGGATGCACAACGTGGAGAACGCCATCGCCGCCATCGCCGCGGTTCATTCGCTCGACGAGCCCGGCGACCGCATCAGCAATGCCGTGGCTTCCTTCAAGGGCGTTCGCCGTCGCTTCGAATATATTATCCCGCCGGCAGCGCAGGAGCCGGGTGCCTATGTGCAGCCCGTTCTCATCGACGACTATGCGCATCATCCCGAAGAGCTGAAGGCCTTGCTGAAGAGCGCGCGCAGCCTCTTCCCGGGCCGTATTATCACGGTCATTTTTCAGCCGCACCTTTTTAGTCGAACAAAAGACCTGTTTCACGGATTTGCTTCTAGTTTGTCTGTGGCCGATCGCATACTTTTGCTGCCCATTTATCCGGCCCGCGAGCTTCCCATCGAAGGCGTCAGCAGTGCGCTGATCCTGAATGAGATCGACAGGGAAGACAAGCAGCTGCTGAGCAAGGAGGAGTTGATGATGTGGGCGGAAAACCATTCCAAAGAATTGAACAAGGAGTTCGGCGAAGTCATTATCACCGCGGGAGCGGGCGATATCGACCTGCTTGTGTCCCGGCTGAAAGAAATTTTTGAAAAAGCGTGATGAATAAAAAGCGCATCATACGGAAAGTGCTCACCGCCTGTTTCTGGATCCTGTCCGGAGCGGGACTGGTGACCCTGCTGGTGGCGGCCAACCGCCGCGACGCGGGGCATGTTGTCCGTGAGGTACGCATCAACATTCACGGTGACGGCGAGCAGTTCTTTATCGACAAGAGCGATATCCTGCTGCAACTTACCGTTGCCGCCAAGACCGCGCTGGTGGGCCGTCCGCTCGACGGCATCGACCTGGCCCGCCTGGAGCGTGCGCTCGAGCGGGGTGTATGGATCCGCGACGCCGAGCTCTGGATCGACAGCCGCGACGTGCTGCATGTGCAGGTGACCGAGCGTGAGCCCGTGGCCCGCATCTTCACCACCGCCGGCGCTTCTTTCTATATCGACTCGTCGGGCCAGCGCATGCCGCTGCTCGAGAAGGAGAGTGCACGCGTGCTGGTGGTGAGCAACTATCCCGGCTCGGCGCATTTCAACCACCAGGACAGCCTGCATGCTGCCGACGTAAAACTTTTTGCCAACCGCATTGCCGGCGATGCTTTCTGGAAAGAACAGATTGCCCAGCTGGACATTACACCGTCCGGTGTATACGAAGCCGTGCCGGTGGTGGGCAACCACGTGATCCGCTTCGGCGATGCCGAAGACCTCGATGCGAAGCTGGCCCGCCTCTTCACCTTTTATAAGAAGGTGCTGGCCAAGACCGGCTTCGACCGCTATGCCGTGGTGGACGTACAATACGACGGGCAAGTCGTGGGTGTACGCCGCGGCCCGGTATCGGCCATTGACTCGCTGCAACTGCAGCGCAACATCGCCGACCTGCTGGCACGCTCGCAGGCGCAGCTGCTGCATGACAGCCTGATGGCCGTAGAGCAGCTGTCGGCTTCTGCCGACACCCAGCATGTGCGCCGCTCGCTGCCGCTCGATTCCATCGCCAACGTCATTGAGCCGCTGATGCCTTCGGCGGCGCCGGTGACGCTGCCGAAGCCCGACACCGCCCGGCGCGCTGCGCGTTCCGCAATTGCGGCACCGGTAGTACGCACCCCGGCTCCTGCAAAGCCCAGGGTGACTGCAATGGTGCCGAAGCCAAAGCCCAAAGCCGTAGCGCCGAAGCCAAAACCGCAGCAAGCGCAGCCGGCTCCGCCAAAGCCAAAGCCGAAGCCCAAAAGAGCGACGCGGAACGAGTATTAAGCAACACGTAAAAGAACAACCGATAACACCCTTAACCCAAAAACGATAAAGACGCACCCGGTGCGTCACCCAAAAACAACAACTAAAAACAACGATAACATGAACAACGAGCAACCAATCATCGTGGGGCTGGACATCGGCACTACCAAGATCGCGGTCATTGCCGGACGTAAGAACGAGTTCGGCAAGCTGGAGATCCTGGGCTTTGGCCGCTCCAACTCCAATGGTGTAAAGCACGGGCAGGTGCTGAACATCGACGAGACGATCAAGGCGATCCGCCAGGCACTCGAAAACTGTTACGCTTCCAACCCCAACCTGGAAGTGAATGAAGTTTACGTAGGCATTGCGGGTCACCACATCAAGAGCCTCCAGACGCGCGGCGACATCGTTCGGCACGACACCGACGATGAGATCTCGCAGAAGGAAATCGACCAGCTCATCTCGGACCAGTACAAAACCTATATCCCGGCCGGCGACCAGATCATCGACGTGATCCCGCAGGAGTTCACCGTGGATAATTTCCAGAACATTCCCGACCCGATCGGCTACAGCGGGGTGAAAGTGGGCGCCAACTTCCACATCATCACCGGCGACAAGAATGCCATCCGCAACATCAACCGCTCGGTGGAAAAGAGTGGTCTCATCACCAAGGACCTCGTGCTCCAGCCCCTCGCTTCTTCGGCCGCCGTTATGGCGCAGGAAGACATGGAGGCCGGCGTTGCGATCGTGGATATCGGCGGCGGTACCACCGACCTGGCCGTGTTCTACGAAGGCATCCTCAAGCACACCGCGGTGATCCCCTTCGCCGGTGAGAACATCACCAACGACATCAAGACCGGTCTCGGCGTACTGAAGACGCAGGCCGAGCAGATGAAGGTGCAGTTTGGCTCGGCGCTCGCCAACGAGGCCAAGACGAATGCCTATATCACGATCCCCGGCCTCCGCGGCATGCCGTCGAAAGAGATCTCGGTGAAGAACCTGGCCAATATCATCCAGGCCCGCATGAGCGAGATCCTCGACTTCGTGACCTACCACCTGAAGCAGGTAGGACTGGACAACAAGACGCTCAACGGCGGTATCATCCTCACCGGTGGCGGCTCGCAGCTGAAGCACCTGATCCAGCTGACGGAATATGTAACGGGCCTGAATGCACGCATCGGCCTGCCGACGGAGCACCTCTCTGCAGGACACATCGAGGAGCTGGCCAAGCCCACCTACTCGACCTGCCTGGGACTCATCCTGAAAGGCTACGACGACTACGAGCACAACCGCAAGCAGTTTGAGCACAGCTACCGCCGCGTGGAAGTGCCGCAGAACCTGCGCCAGGAAGAAGAGCCCGTTGCCGTGAGCACCGAGGAAGAAGCGCCGCTTGCTTCGCCGGTACGCCGCCGCAACATGCCCAATTTCTGGGATAAGTTCCGCAACAGCCTGATCGACATCTTCAAGGAAGAGGAAGATCACCAGTTTTAATCCCGGCTTCGGCTTCGCTCAGCCTGACAATGCTGTCATCCTGAGCGGAGCGCAGCGGAGTCGAAGGATGACGCATCTCGTCTCTCGTCCACCATTAAATTCTCTACCCGCGCAAGCGGACTCAAAATATTCAAGCAATGATCCACTTTGATCTGCCCAAGGAGAAATCCTCCATCATAAAAGTCATCGGCATCGGTGGCGGCGGCTCCAATGCCGTTAATCACATGTTCAGCCAGAACATCGAAGGTGTGAACTTCATCATCGCCAACACCGACGCGCAGTCCATCGCCACGAGCCCCGTGCCCAACAAGGTGCAGCTCGGGCCGCACCTGACGCAGGGCCTCGGCGCCGGCGCCAACCCCGAGATCGGCCGCCAGGCAACCGAGGAAAGCCTCGAAGAGCTCAAAGCCACTCTTGAAGTAAATACCAAGATGGCCTTCGTTACCGCCGGCATGGGCGGTGGCACCGGCACCGGTGGCGCACCCATCATCGCCAAGGTGTGCAAAGACCTCGGCATCCTCACCGTGGGCATCGTTACCACGCCCTTCGCCTACGAAGGCCGTAAGCGCCAGATCCAGGCCGAGGAGGGCATCAAGAACCTGAAAAACTACGTAGACACGCTGCTCGTTATTTCCAACGACAAGCTGCGTCACCAGTTTGGTAACCTCAAGATGCGCGAAGCCTTTGCAAAGGCCGACAACGTGCTGGCTACCGCTGCCAAGTGCATCACCGACGTGATCAACAGCACCGGCCAGATCAACGTCGACTTTGCCGATGTGTGCACCGTGATGCGCAATGGCGGTGTGGCCATCCTGGGTAACGCTGCCTGCGACGGCGAAGGCCGCGCGCAGCGCGCCATCGAGGAAGCCCTCAACTCGCCGCTGCTCAACGACAACGATATCCGTGGCGCCAAGTGGATCCTCATCAACATCAACTCCTCGGAAGGTGAGCACGAGTTCACGATGGACGAAGTGGATATCATCCAGAACTACCTGCTGTCGCAGGCCGGCGAGCACACCGATGTGATCCTCGGTCTTGGTTACGACAACACCCTCGGCGCCAAGCTGGGCATTACCCTCATTGCCACCGGCTTTGAGCACAAGGATCCCTTTACGGCACGTACGACGACGGCGCAGGCCACGCCTGTTGAAGCTCCGCGTGAAGAGAAAATCGTGATGACGCTCGGTGAGCAGCCTGCCGCGCCGAAGGCCGAAGCACCGGCGCCCGTAGTGGCCATGGATCCGCTCGCACCGCAGCTGGTGGATGAAAATTTTACACCGGAGCCGGCTGTGTTTGCGCAACCCGAGCTCGTGTTTTTTGAAGCCGACGTACCCGCGGTGGAAGACACCGATGCGCCCCTCGTGCTGCAGCTGAAGCTGAAAGACGAGGAGGCGGAGCGTGAGCGCGAGCGCCTCGAGCTTGAAGCACAAAAAAAGCAGCTCGACGACAAGTTTGAGCAGCTTCGCCAGAATATTATCGGCGCCGCGGGAAGCCAGCCCGCCGCCACAAACGGAATCCCGTCGTCTGCAGCGGCGGGAGGTTATCTGGCCAGACCGTCCAATATCTACGCAGAATCCAAGCCGGATGTTTCTACACCGACTTCTGCAGGAAAGCCCGTTCCGGGACCTGCTGCATCGAACGAAGAAGAGGAAACCTTCCAGATGCATTTGGTGATCCGTAACGATCAAAAAGCGGCGGATGAGGCCGTATCGCAACAAGCTCACATGCCAAACAAACCGGTAGATGACCCTGCAGTGCAGGACGCGGCCGGCGAAGAAAAACGCAGGGCTGCCGAAAGGTTACAGAAATTACGTAATCTGTCTTTTAACCTGCATTCGGCGGATCCCAACAACGAGTTTGAATCGGTACCGGCCTACATCCGACGCAATATGGAGCTCCAGAACAACCAGAGCACCGTGGAGAATTTCTACAGCAATTACACCGTGCAGCCCGATGGCAACAACGGCGCGCACATTTCAACGATCAATACCTTCTTGGACGGCAAAAAGCCGGACTAAGCGACGTGCCCCGGCCTTGCCCGGCCGGGCCGCCGTTCGAAAACAAGCCACTGATTGGGCTCCTGTTTTTAGTTGTTAACCCCGCTGTTTCTGCAGCGGGGTTTTTTTGTGCATCCGGCGCGGGAAGGAGCGCTCCGTTTTTATGTGCTAGTTTTGCCAGCCAATCTTATTACGATGATGAAGTTCCTGTCGGGTACGCTGACGCTGCTCCTTTGCTTGTTTACGGCTACCGCTTTCAGCCAGAAAGGCAACAGCGCCTATGTTCAGTCGATCAACGATTACGTGCGCAATTATATAACCACGCATGAAGTGGTGAAGGGCGCCGACCGGAAGCACCTGCACTTTTTCGCGCCCGACAGCGCCTACCGTGTAGTAGCCACTTTTGAGCCGATCGATGACAAGGCCGGCTTCAAAATGCCTACCTCGCAGCAAACCTTTCAGCCGTACTTCCGTTATGGAAAAATCCGTTTTACCATCAACGGGGTGCCCTGTGAGCTGACGGTATACCAGTCGAAGAGCCTGATGAAAAATGAACAATACAAGAGTTACCTGTTCATTCCTTTTACAGATCGCACCACCGGCGACGAGACCTATGACGGAGGCCGCTACATCGATGTGTCGATCCCGGATATCACGAACAACCGCATCGAGATCGATTTCAACAAAGCCTACAACCCCTATTGCTGCTACAGCGAAGGCTACAGCTGCCCGATACCGCCCAAAGAGAATGCGCTGGCTGTTGCCATCAGGGCCGGGGAGATGAAATACACGAAACCCGTGCACTGAGAAATGCTTCCGGCTTTTCACTTGCTGATCCGTTGCCTGGCAGCGGATTTTTTATGTGTACGCGCTAGTTTTGCCGCATGGGCAACAGCGGGTATATCGAAGACGAAATATATCGCCAGGTCGATTTTGCGGAGCGGGGATTCCGGAAGGCTACCTACGAGGGCTGCCGCTTCGAAGGCTGTAACCTCGAGCGCGCCGACCTTTCCGGCGCCCGTTTTTCCGACTGCGTGTTTGTGAATTGCAATATCAGCAACGCTTCGCTGCGAAAGACCGCTTTCCAGGATGTGGAGTTCACGGGCTGTAAGCTGCTGGGGCTGCACTTCAATGAGTGCGAGGCAATGCTGTTCGAGGCCTCCTTCCGCGCGTGTGTGCTCGACTATTGCTTGTTCACCGGGATGCGCCTGAAAAAGCAGGCATTTTGGAATTGCAGCCTCCGCGAGGCTGATCTCTCCCGTGCCGATCTTGCCGGCGCCCGCTTCGACGGGAGTGTGCTGAGCGGCACCCGCTTTGAAGGAGCCAACCTGGAAAAGGCCGACTTCCGCAGTGCCCTGGATTTCAGCATCGATCCGGCCAGCGTAAAGCTGAAGGGTGCGCTTTTTTCGCAGGCCGGCCTCGAAGGACTGCTGCGGCACCTCGGCATCCGGATCGAAGCATAGGCGACAAAAAATTTTTCTCCGTGTGCAACGGTCCGGGCTACGCGCTTGTCAGTAGCCCAAACCGAATACTATGCGCCTTCTGAAAATCACCGTTGCTTTCCTCATACTGGTGTTTTATTCCTGCTCAAAGAATCAACATGCCGGAAGTACCCTGGAAAAGACAGCCGCCTTGTCTGTGGACTTTGACAGCCTGTCGGTAAAAACCGTGCAGGAGCAGATCAAAGGACGCTGGCGGCTTCGCCGCATCACCGGTGGCTTTGGCGGTCCGCAGGTGACCCATCCTGTGACGCACAATCCTTACATCATCCTTTCCGAAGATCACCTGGTCATGGGTAACGACTCGCTGGGCGTGTTTGTGGATGCGCCCATCACCTGGGCGCCCGCAACGCAATTCGGCAGTGGTTATGTGCTGAGTACCCCCAACGACGCAGTGCAGCTGGTGCCGTCGGGCATCCGCAACGATACGCTTTACCTGTTGCAATATGCGGCGGATGGGGTGACGTATCATTATACCCGGTGACCTCACCCCGGCCCAGACCTCACCCCCGGCCCCTCTCCCGGGGGTGAGGGGTGACTCTGTTGGACATTCATTACGGTTTGAACTCTTACTTTGTTTGAACATCAAAAAAAGAGCGGATGCTGAAGGCATCCGCTCTTTACTTTATTAGCATCAAACAAGAGACTGTTTGAAAACAATAGTAACTCTACCCGAGAGTCACCCCTCTCCGTCCCGGAGAGGGGGCGGGGGTGAGGTCTTGGAGGTGTGCCGTGAGGTCAGCGCATATTCATCAAATCAATCATCAGATTAAATGCGTCCATCGACGATGGGTTGTTGATCTTCAGCGGCTTCACGATATAGCCGGAAACACCCAGCTCGGAGGCGGCCACGCGGTCTACCTTTTCGTCGGAGGTGGTGATGATAAAGCATTTCAGCCCTTTCCATTCGGGATGGCTGCGTACGGACTGCAGGAACTCGATGCCGTTCATCTTGGGCATGTTGATGTCAACCAGCGCCACGTCGGGCACGCTGCCCTCGAGCAACCGCAGGGCGTCTTCGCCGTTGCGGGCGTGTTCGAGGTGATACACGATATTCATCTTGTCCAGCGTGCGCCGGATATCGATCACGTCGAGTTCGTCGTCTTCTACCAGCAGTATGTTAATTACTTTTTCCATGAGTTTTCTTTTTCCAGGTGAATGAGAATACGCTGCCCTGCCCGGTTTCGGAGTCGAGCCGGATCTGTTCGCCGCGTGCCTCCAGGATCTTTTTTACGATCGCGAGCCCCACTCCGGTGCTTTCAACGCCTTTGCGCTCGCCGAGTGTCTGGAAGATGCCGAAGACCTTACGGTGGTAGGCCGGCGCAATGCCGGGCCCGTTGTCCTGCACGAAGAATTCATAATGCTCCGCGTATTCGTTGTGGTATACCAGGATGCGCGGTTGGATTTTGTCGTTGTACTTGATGGCGTTGCCCACGAGGTTGGAGAACACCTGGAACAGGGGCAGGCGCTCCGTGTACAGCAGCGGCAGGGCCGGCGACAGCTCGACGTGCGCACCGCTTCTGAGGTCCTGGTTGCCGATGATCTCGTGCAGCAGCTCGCCCACGTGAACCGCTTCCGGGGCCTCTTCCTCGCGGCCCACGCGCGCATAGGAAAGTATGCCGCCAATGAGGCTCTCGCCGCGCTCCAGGCGCCCCTTGATCAGGTTGAGGTACTCTTTCACCTTGGGCGAAAGCTCCGACTCGTGGTCTTCCTCGATCCACGACACCACATTGCCGATGCCGCGGAGGGGCGACTTGAGGTCGTGCGACACGATGTGTGCAAACTGGTCGAGCTCAGCGTTCTTGCGTTTGAGTTCCGAGATGTTGGTGTCGAGGGTGCGGGCCATGTGGTTGAGCGAAACCGCCAGGTGCCCGAGCTCGTCGCGGCCGGGCTCCACCTGGGCCTTGTAGTTGCCGGCGGCAATCGTGTCGGCCATCCGCACCATGCGTTGCAGGCGCGTGGCGATGATGCGGGTAACCGAGCCGGCGATCAGCAGCCCGATGACGATCGATACAAGCGTAAGTGTAAAAGAAAGGCGTCGTGTAGACGCGATACTGGCCGCGAGTTGCAGCCGGCTTTCCTCGCGCCGCCGGTATTCGTTGTTGATAAAGTTTCGGATATCATCCTGCAGGTCTTCGGCAACGTTGCCTTTCACAACGGCGGGAAACTGGCTGCGGTACAGCACCAGCAGGGCTTTGTCGCCACCGGTGGCCGCATTCTGCCGCGCGGTGTGGAGGATGTTGCCGAACTCCGCGCTCCAGCGCCGGTTGAGTGCATCGATGCGGTTGAGCGCGGGAAGCTGTGTTTTGTCGGCGATGCTGGTCAGCTCGCGGATGATGGCATTGTTTTCCTGTGCGGTGGTGTCGAAGGTTTCAATGAAGCTGCGCTCCCCGGTTAGAAAGTAGGCGCGCATGCTGCTGATGATGTTGAGGATATTGCGCGAGAAGCGGTTGCTCTGCCGCACCATGGTCGTAGAGCGCTGGAAGAACTCCGTGTTCTCCTTCACCCGCTCCGTCTGCCGGTAGTTCATCCAGGTAGTGAGGGAAAACAGGAGCAATATGAACAGGAAGCCGAAAAATATCAGCTGGGCAATCTTCATGTAGTGGCGAAAAGGGTAGCTGCAAAGTTCCGCCGCATGGCCGCCGGCGGGGCGGATTGCCTGTTAGAATACGATTAAAAGGGGAAAGGCGGTACTGCTGCCCGCAGGCACGCTTCCGCCAACAATGCCCGACCTTTGTTGTTTAATAAGCTATGGCAACGATCCTCATCACCGGTGGCACCGGCACCATCGGCAGCGCGCTTTCCCGGGCCCTCCTCGACGCGGGGCATTCCGTTATCGTGCTTACCCGTGGCGGCGGGGAGCGCTCCATTAACGCGCGGCTGCGCTTCGCCCAATGGGATGTGCTCAAAGGCAGCATCGACCGCGACGCGTTGGCCGAAGCCGATGCCGTGGTGCACCTGGCCGGCGCCAATGTGGCCGACGGCCGCTGGACCGAAAAGCGCAAGCAGGAGATCGTGCGCAGCCGCGTAGACAGCGGCAACCTGCTCGTGCAGGCCCTGCGCGATCTTCCCAACAAGGTACAAACAGTCATCAGCGCATCGGCCATCGGCTGGTATGGCCCCGACCCGCAGGTGCCCAACCCGCGGCCTTTCATGGAGACGGACGCTGCCGCCAGTGACACCTTCCTTGGCAGCACCTGCCAGCAGTGGGAGAGTGCCATCCGCCCCGTGGAGGGCCTCGGCAAGCGCCTCGTCATCGCCCGCATCGGCATCATGCTGTCGCGCGCCGGCGGCGCCTATGCCGAGTTCCGCAAGCCAATGCGCTTCGGCCTGGCGCCCGTCATGGGTAGCGGTAAGCAAGTGGTGAGCTGGATCCATATCGGCGACCTCGTCCGCTTTTTCATCAACGCTATCGAGGATACGCGCTTCTCGGGCGTATACAATGCGGTGGCACCGGCACCAGTAACCAATGCCGCCCTGGTGAAAGCCATCGCTGCGGCCAAAGGCGGGCTCGCAGTGCCCCTGCCCGCGCCGGCTTTTGCGCTCAAGGCCGCCCTCGGCGAGATGAGCGTGGAAGTACTCAAAAGCGCTACGGTGAGCAGCCGGAAGCTGCAGGAAACGGGCTTTCATTTTCTTTACCCGGATATAGCTAGCGCGGCGAGGAACCTGGAGGGGCGGTAGACTCTCCGGCCGCCGCTTCGCCAATAAATACAAAAAGCCCGCAAAGCGGGCTTTTTGTATTCTGACCTTTACTGCGCTACTAGAACGTCTTTACAGGCGTATCCTTCTGCTTGAACAGCGCCGGGTCGGCCTTGGCGGGATCGCCCTGCAGCACCCAGCTGATGTTGGTCACGTACTTGTTGAACACCCGGTTAAGGTCCTGCAGCGACACCTTCTTCATGTCTTCGGCGATGGTAAGCGCGCGGCGCCAGTTGCCGTGCACCGCCTCGTTCTGGGCCAGCGCCGCGGCCTGTTCGGCATTGGTTTCCTGCCGGTACCATACTTGGGCGAGGTAGCCGGTCTTGATGTTGCGCAGCTCGTCCTCGGTAAAGCCCTCGCGGCGGATCTTGTCAATCAGTTGGCGGGCGGTGATGACGTACTTATTCGGCTCCGTGGTAGACGCAAACAGCACCGAGAAGGGCGTCAGGCCACCGCTGAACCAGGTGGCGGGTGCATAGGAGAGCCCGTTGTTGGACCGTATTTCTACAAAGTGGCGGGTATAGAAGATGCGCATGGCCAGCACGAAAGCGTTGTAGTCGGGGGAGCCGGGCTGCGGGCCGGCGGAGATGCCCTGCACGTAGTTGGTGGCGAGGTCTTTCTTCACCGGCGTAAAGGTGTTGGCGGCAGCGGTGAAGCTTTGCTTCTGGAGGTGCAGCGGCGGCCCGGCGGGGATGCGATCGAGCAGGGCCTTCATCTGGCTTTCGAGCTCGGCGCGGTCGATGTCGCCCACCACCACGATGGCGATACGGCCGCGGTGCAGCAGCTTTTTATAATAGGCTTTGGCGGCGGCGGCCGTGAGCTTGCTCACCGTGGCTTCCGTACCGATCGGCTCGCGGGCATAGGCTGTACCGGCAAAAGCCGTGCGGCGCGCCAGGCGGTCCACGTCGTCGTCGGGCTGCGAGTTGCGCGAGCGGATCATCGTCAGCTGGTCCTGCCGGATGCGGGCGAACTCTTTCTCTTCGAAGCGCGGCGTCGTCAGCGCGTCCACGTACAGCGGCCACACTTTGCGGAGGTCGCTCTTAATGCAGTTCATGCGGAAGGTGGCGTAGTCCATCCCGCTCTCACCGCCCATCTGCGCCGAAACGGCGTCGAGCGCGTTCTTGAACGTGTTCTTGTCCATCGCCGTGGTGCCGCATTCGGTGAGCGCAGTCATCGCCAGCGTTTCGATGCCGGCGGTTTCATTGCTGTAGTTCTGTACGCCGCCCTTGATCACTGTCCGTATTTCTACAATGTCGTTCCCGCTGGGCTGCACGATCACCTTCACACCGTTGATGTTCATTTCATATGCCTTGCCCATTTGTGCCGGCAGCAGGGTCGGCGCCAGCAGGCAAAGCAGGATCAGTAGCTTTTTCATATCGATCGGTTGTGCTTAGTTTTTGAAAAATGTTTCGGGTTGCGCGGCTTTTGCCATTTCCTCGTTGATGATGAGGCCGGCTACGAAGGGCTTGCCTACGATATAGCGGCGGGCATAGGCGGCCAGGTCGTCGAGGGTGACGCGCATCAGGTTCTGCTCGTAGTCTGTATAGTACTCGAGCGAAGTGCTGGCCCACTGGTAGGAGAGCTGGCCGGGCAGCGACGAGGGCTTTTCCCTGCTCCGGATGAGGTCGCGGCGGATCACCTCGCGGGCGGTCTGCAGCTGCTCCTGGGTAAAGTAGCCGGGTGTGGCAAACTGGCTGATCTGCTTCATCGCCTCGTTGTAGCACTCTTTGATCTTTTCCGGGTTCGGGATCACGTAGGCCTCGATGGGACCGGTGAAGTGATTGGTGGTGTATTGCAGGCTGGCCCAGGAGGCAAGTCCCTTATCCACCAGTGCCTGCTGCCAGCGCGAGGCGTTGAGGCGCAGCACGGCCGAGAACACGTCGGCAATGACGGTGCCGGCTGAGTCTTCCTGGTACGAAGGGCCCTGCCAGCTGAAGATGATATAAGGCGTGTTTGCGATCGACGACTTCTTGATGAAGTACTCCGTTTTCTCCAGCGGCCGGAAGGCCGGGATGGGATATTTCTGCATCGGGTCGAAGCCGCTGTGCTGCCAGTCGCCCCAGATCTTTTTAGCAAGCGTGAAGGCCTGGTCGGGCTTTACATCGCCGGCGATGATGAGGAGCGAGTTGTTGGGGTGATAGTATTTGTCTTTGATCACCATCATCTTTTCGGGCGTGGCCGTGTTGATGATATCGTGCTCGCCGATGGGGTTCTTGCGGGTGAAGAGCTCGCCCCAGAGGCGCTTCTGCGACTCGTACCAGATCTGGAAGCCCGGGTCGCTCTCGGCGCGCTGAAACTCACCGTCCACCACCGGTCGCTCCTTGGTCATGTCTTCGGCGCGGTAGATGGGATAGCGCATGGCTGCGTTCATAAAGCGCAGGCCGGCATCAAGAGAATCTTTATCAAACGTGAAGAAGTAGTTGACGCGCTCCACATTGGTGGTACCGTTCCAGATGGCGCCAAGCTCTTCGGTTCGTCGCAGGAACTTTTCCTGGTCGGGGTAGTCCTTGTTGGCCTTGAAGAACATGTGCTCGAACAGGTGGGAAAGGCCGCTGTACTCGGGCCCTTCGGTGTAGGCGCCGTTCTTAACGGCGATCTCGATGGTGGCCAGCGGCACCTTGTGGTTTTCAATCACCACAACCTCGAGCCCGTTGTCAAATTTTTGCCAGTGATAGTTCGGCGGAAGCCGGCGCTGCGCCTGCGCAGAAAGGCAGGTGGCGCCCAGCAGAAGCAGGAGCCATGAATATTTCATAAATGTGGTTTTGGATAAGTAAAAGTTACAAAGAAGGTGGAATAAGAAAAAGAAGGTTTTTCACCGCGAAGAAAAGAAGTTGAAGAAGCGTTTCGCTAAGGAATACATTAGAAAAGGTCCCGCCGCAGGCGGGACCTTTTACGTAACAACTTAGCGTAACAACTTCTTTTCTTTTTCTCTTTGCGGTGAAAAACCTTCTTCCCCTTCCGAACCTTATTGATGGGGCCAATGAAAGATATTGCTGAAGTCGCCCACGATGGCCCTGCCAGCGCGCCAGCGGAGGCGGTGCAGGTCGAGGGCGGCGATGTCTCCGGGGAGCACGCGGCGGTGCATGGGGTGCATGGTGCCGCCGGTGAGGCCAGCCGGCTTGGTGGGGTCGTACTGGTACTCGGGGTCTACCAGGGTGCCGCGGGGATACATAATGCCGGGACGACCCTTGCCGCGCAGGTCGAGGTCATGCGGGTGGTCGAGGCCGAGGGTGTGGCCAAACTCGTGGGCGGCGGTGGTCCAGCCGGGCAGCAGGTTGTCGCGCTTGAAGAAGCCCGTGTTGCAGCCGAGACCGTCGACGAATGAGATGTTGCCGTCGACGTACTCCTCGATGCGGAAGTAGTTGTTGCGCGGGTCGGTGTTGGTCAGCACCTCCAGCTCGGAAATATCGGGGCGCCATTCGGCCGTGATGACGAAGCGGGGGCGGTATTCCCTTCCTTCAAAACGGACATATGCTTCCGGCTCGTTCCACATCGCCCCGATCTCATTCCGTATTTGTACGGTGAGGTCCGCGTCGGCAGCGCTGCCGTAGGTGATGATGTGCGCCGCTATTTCAATGATGTCGTCTTGTATCAGTGATGCTTCGCCCACGGTTAGCCCTTGATGGTGATGCGTAAAATCAGGCAACGCGATTTCTAAAAAACCTTCGTGCCGAGGCGCAGGTTCACGACCTGGCTTTCCGGCGTGATGCCATAGGCAACGGTGATGGCGAAGCGGTTGAAAGGCGCCATCATAATACCGCCGCCGAAGCCGGTATGCCAGGTGTTCGAGTTTTCGCCCGGCACCCACACCCGCCCGTCGTCGAAGAAGCCGATGATGCCGGCCTTGCCGTTGAAGAGCCAGCTGTGGAAGTCCCACAGGAAGCGGAGCTCGTTCTGGTTGTAGGCCACCGTCTTGCCGTAAAAGCGCTCGCGCTTGAAGCCCCGCAGGCTGGCGCCGCCGCCGAGGGTGGGCAGCTGGTAGAACTCGGGGTCTCCGTCCACGGTAGCGGCGCCGCCGTGCAGCACCAGCGAGATCACCCGCGTCAGCGGTATGTACCCCGTGGCCATAGCTTCGTAGCGCTGGAAGGAGCGATCCGTATGGTTTGTATTCACGGTGTGCCGCGCCAGGGCGCCGAAGGAGAAGCCTTTGGTGGGAACAACTTCGTTGTTGACGGAATGGAAACCGTAATACAGCGTGGCATTGCCGAAAGACTGGTGCTGCAGGGTCTGGCTTTGCGTCAGCGGCAGCACTTTGCCCGAATAGCCGGTGTCGTTGAGCACGCGGATATTGTCATACCCGAAAGAAAAGCCCACCCGGTGATGCCGGCCGATGGGGCGTTCCAGGCCGGCACTGGCGGCGGCTTCCTCGGTGAGCAACTGGTAGAAGTTGCGGGTTTTGTTTTCAAACACGGTTTCGTTGCCGATGCCGAAGAAATAGTGCTTCAGCTTCTGGTCGTAGCGCGCATTGAGCAGCACGTTCCATTGGCCGATCACCTGGTTGAAAATGCCGTAATAATCACCGCCTACCGAGCCGCGCGAGAACGAGTAGTTGAACCGAAGGCGCTGCTCCCAGCTGAAGGGCTCCTTGCGGAAGTGGTAGCGGCGGTAGATATACCCGACGTTGAAGTAAATACCGCGCAGGTTGCTGTAGCTCGGGAACTTGATGGCGTGGCCCGTATTGGGCTTAAAGGCCTTGTATTCGTAGTGGTTGATGGCCGTATCCGAAGACAGCTTTTGCTTCATCGGGCCGCTGAGCGCATCGCCGGGGTTGTCGTATGTAACGACGCGCCTGCCGCTGCCGGCCACCGACACGGTGTCGGGGTCGGCGCTGCCGATGACGCGCACCTGGATCTTCCGGTTGCCGCCGACGTGGAAGGCGTCGGCGCCGGTGAGCCCGAAGAGGCGGATCTCGTGCGTCTCACCCGGGTTGAAGTTGCGGCTATAGTAGGGTGTTGCCGCGCCGGCGCCATACACATCCACCTGCAGGCCGCCGTTGGCGCCGTCGATCACCTCGAAGCGGTCCGCGCTGTGGGTGCCCACGATGTCTACGTCTTTCGAGATGTAGGAAGCGTATTTCTCCGCCCAGGCGCGGAGGTGACCGCGCCGGCTTTTAAGCTTGGCGATGATGTTGGGGCCGGAGTATTGGAAGATGGAGTCGGGCAACTGGTGCACGGAGCGCTCGATGAGGTCGTCGGTGAGGCGCTGCTGCAACTCTTCGGCGATGGCCACCCAGCGGCTCGTGGGCACTTCGTTGGCCAGCTGCCGGTCGATATAGCGGGCGGGGAAGTTGTATTTCTTCAGGTTTTTGATATCGCCCTCGAAGGACTGCAGCACTTCGAGCTCCTCGGGCGAGGTGACGATGAAGGGAATAAGGCCATCGAAGAGGGCGAAGGCCTGGTCGCGGTCGCGGGGGATGGGGCGGTATACGGTGCGGCCGCCTTCGTCGAACTGCGCCCAGCGCCACTGGTCGTCGTGGCGGCCCCAGTCGCCGAGGAACATATCGAAGAGCCGGGCGCGCACGAAGGCCTCGCCGTCAACGCGGCGACGCGGGTCCTGGCGGAGACGCTCGTAGAGCTTCTCGGTGCCGATCACGTTTTTCGAATTGCCGAAGTTGGGCGCGGTGCTTTCGTCTTCGTCGGGGCGCTCCTCGAAGAGGCAGAGCAGGTTGGCGAAGGTGCTCCGGTACTGGCCGAGGCGCGGGTCGTCGGGCACCAGCATGATGGCGGGGCGGGTGTGGTAGATGCCGGCGGCATCGGCCAGCATGGGCACGGTAAGTGCCGCATAGGGATGCCCGCTCGACACCTGGTCTTTGGCGAGGCGCTCCACGAAGGTGCCGTGTGTGATCTCGGGCAGGGCGCCGCCATAGTTCTTATCTACCGAGCGCAGCACGTACTGGCGGCCCTGCGCGTCTTTAAGGCGGAGCGTTTTCGTTTGCCGGCCGCCGCCCTGCTCCACCGGGGTGAGGCCACCGAGGGTATCCATGCTCAGCACGGGCACCCAGGTAGGCTGGGCCCACTCATTGCGGTAGTGACGGCCCAGCAGGAAGCGGTGCGTCTTACCGTTCTTGTATTCGGGGCCGGCCACCACGCGGGCGCGGGGCGGCTGGCCCGTGGGGCCTTCCAGCACGGTTGTTTGCTGCGCGCCGGCGAGCAGCGGAGCGGCAAAGAGCAGAAGGAAGAACTGTGTCTTTAGCAAGGCGGAGCTTCGGTTCATGATGACGGTTTCTAAGGGCTATTGCTAAAAAACAGTGCCAGCACACCCGTTTAGGGCGCCTTCCTACATTTAGAGAAACCCATCGCCATGATCCCGATCCGCAAGGAAGACAGCCGCCGGGAGGTGTTCGATCTCTACGATGACTATGCGCACAGCCGCATCGACCGGCGGCGCTTTGTGCAGCAGCTCGGCACCTATGCCGTGAGCGGGCTTACCGGCCGGCGCTAATGAGCTTCCTGAGTCGTTGAATGCATCGCTCAGGCCCGCAACACGTAACCCATACCCACCAACGTGTGAATGAGTTTTTCCGGAAAGGGCTTGTCTACCTTGCCGCGCAGGTAAGAGATATACACGTCGATGTAATTGGTGTTGGTTTCGAAGTTGATCTCCCACACATGAAAGGCGATATCTGCGCGGCTGACCACGCGGTTGGCATTGCGCACGAGGAACTCGAGGAGCTGGAATTCCTTTGCCGTCAGGCGGATTGGTTGACCGCCGCGCATCGCTTCGCGGGTGTTGAGGTCGAGCACAAGGTCGGCGGCGACAAGTTGCAGCTCCGGCTCCTGGCGCGTAGCGGCGCGGCGGAGGATGGCGCCTACCTTAAGCCGCAGCTCGCGGAACTCGAAGGGCTTTACCATGTAGTCGTCGGCGCCGGCCGAATAGCCCTTCACCTTGTCTTCGAGCTGGCCCAGGGCGGTGAGCATGATCACCGGCACCTGCGGGCGCAGCGAGCGGATTGATGCGCAGAGACTATAACCGTTTTGTTTCGGCAGGTTGATATCCAGCAGCACCAGGTCGAACTGCCCGGACTGGAACTCCAGCCATCCCTGTATGCCGTCGGATGCGACGGACACCTGGTGCCCTTCTTCCCGGAGGCCCTGGGCGAGGGCCTGCGCCAGGCGCGTCTCGTCTTCTACGATCAGGATCGCTTGCTCACTCATGGTTGCAAAGTACAGGCTGATGGCGGCGGCATGGCTCCCGCCGGTCCGAATTAACAGGGGTTGAAGGATATTCTAATTGGCCTTTAATCGCCGTTGCCTGATTCAATTGCCGGCAGTTGTACCGGGCAGTGTCTTGCCTTCCGGCTGCGCGTTCGCCTCTTCGAGGTAGTCGTGTTTCAGCACCTCGTAGAATGACCTGCGTGAGATGACGCGCGCCGCCAGTCCGGCAAACAGTGCGGCCAGCAGCAGGTGGAAGATGACGCTGTGGCGGTCGGTCATTTCCAGCACCAGGATGGCCGAAGTGAAGGGTGTTTGCGTAACGCCGGTAAGAAAGGCCACCATGCCGCAGAGGATGAGGATATTGGCGTTGCTGCCCACGAGGTGCAGCAGGCCCGCGCACAGTGAGCCCACGGCGGCGCCCCCGGAAAGCGAAGGCGCGAAAACGCCGCCCGCGGCACGGGTGTTGAAGCACAGCACGGGCCCCAGCATGCGGGCCAGCACCGTGCTGATACCGCAATGCTTATCGGCCGTGAACAAGGTGCGGTTGAGCAGGTCCTTGCCCGAGCCGAGCACCTGTTCGTCCACGAAATAAGCGATGCCCGCAAACAGCAGCCCGGCCAGCACGACAAAAGCGACGGTTTGCACCGGGTTGAGCCGCTTCTTCCAGCGCATGACGGCAAGGATGGCGCGGCACATAAGGGCGCCGGCGGCGCCGGCAACCACGGCTACGAAGATGACGCCCAGGAAGATCTTGGGCCCGAGGCCGCTGACGTCGGGATAACCCAGGTACAGGTAGGGGCCGAGGAAGCCCTGCGCAGCGAGCCCAGCAATGATGACCGAGGTGAACAGGGCGGTGCGGAAAAAGCGGACGTGGATGCGGGCCAGTTCTTCCATGCCGAACACGAGCCCGCCGAGCGGGGTGTTGAAGGCGGCGGCGAGGCCGGCGGCAGCGCCGGTGAGCAGGAAGCTCTGGCGCGAAAGGCCGGTCCAGGCCCTGGGCACCCAGTTGCTGATGGTGTTGAAGATGGAGCCCACGATCTGGATGGTGGGGCCTTCGCGGCCGATAGCGCCGCCGCCCACCACCATCAGCAGGCTGGAGAGTACCTTGGTGAGGAGAATGCGGATGCTGAGGAGGCGGGAGATCTTTTCTTCGTGGCCCGGCTGCGACAGCTCGATGGCGGCCATCACCTGCGGGATGCCGCTGCCGCGCGCACCCGGGGCAAAAAGCCGAACGGCGCCCCAGGCGAGCAGGAAGAAGGAGGGGGCGAGGATGAAGATCATCCAGGGCTGCTGCCGCAGCTCGTAGTGCAAAACGCTTTCGCAGAGACCGAATAGCCTGGTGTAGGCCACTGCCACCAGCCCCGTGAGCAGGGAGGCGATCCAGAGCGGCAGGGCTTGCCGCGCGTGCGCACCCACGCGGATCTGCAACAGGTTTTGTAAGGGTCCACCAGCCTTGCTCCTCATTTTTCTCCAGGTAAATCGCGGCATGAGCCGCAAAATTACCCGCGGGACGGGCGGGCGCGGGTAAGCTGCGGGAAATCTAATCGGGTTCTCATGTAGCGGAGCCCATTTCTTTGCGGCCGGCATGGCTTCGGTCCTCCGCTCCGTCCCGAAGCCACGGGAAGGCCCTCGCAATGACGGCTTACCGGGAAACCGCACAATAAAAGCCGGGATGGAAATCCCGGCTCAGTTGTCTCTATTAATTAACCAAAACGTGTGACCGTGATCCGGCGCCCGCTTCACCAATGGCGCCGGCACGCGCAGCCTTGCGGTCGGTTTCGCGGCGCACGATGAAATAGGTTTCGATGAATTGCTGGTCTTCGGTGAGGCCTTCTGCTTGGGCATCGGGCAGCACGTAGATGCCCCGCACCTTTTTTTACAAGTGCTTCGGTCAGGCGGTAGAGCCCACCAATGGCGTCACCTCTTTGGAGCCTTTCCGCTATGAGTATAAGGCCCGGGATCAGATCCGGACTTTATGATTCGGTATTTGCCTGGCTTTCGGAATCTGTCCGGGGCTGCCGGCGCCGGTTGTATTCTTCCTGGAGTGTCTTGAAGGCATTGTGCAGCCGGTTGATTACATCATAAGGAAGGCCACCTGCAAAGGCATTTTCAAGTTCTACCTTGCTCCGGGCAAGGGCGGCTTCCAATTCGGCGTCATTAAAATGATCAAACAAGATTGTAAGGGTTAAGGGCGAAAAAGGGGCCACGAAACTAAACAAACATTAACATCCGCAAAGTTTTCGCCGATAGGAAAACCCTTAACTGGCCTGCTTTGGGTTGTATTTGTCTACTTTGGGACGCCCTTAGCTACTACCCAACAAGATGAACATACGAAAGCAGGTGCTTTATGCCGATGATGATCCTGATGACCAGGACATCATGAAACAGCTTTTCCTGGAATACCCGGAATTGGATCTCCACACCTTCGGTGATGGCATCGATCTTATTGCCCACCTTTTGCAGCAAAAGTCTCAGGTTGGCCTCGTAATACTGGATCATGACATGCCGGCTTTTTCCGGAAAGGAAACCCTGCAACGCATCCGGCTTTTACTCCCTGATATTGAGTTGCCGGTAATTCTATATACGACAACGCTATCGCCCGTGCTCGACGCGCAGACGGCCGCATTGGGTGGAATCTCGTTTAAAAGGCCAACCTCTTTTTCAGAAACAAGAGAAAACCTTAAAAAGATGGTACAGTATTGTGAATAGAATAATCGGAGTCTACTCCTGAAGTAACTCCGGCCACTGCCTCGGCAGTAGCTAAGGAAACGGCCCCGGTTTTAACCGGGGCCTATTTACTGACAAATAGCCGGGATCAGTTACGCAGCGACCCGTTTTGAATCTGGTTCTGCAGCCGGTCGTGGCGCAGCTTCTCCTGCAGCCGGCGCAGCATCGGGTGATCCCGCATCTCTACAGGCACGATTTGCTCCTGGGGTTCTGAGGATTTTTCTTGGTTTACTGGTCTTGCGGGTCACATCGGCTGCTCTGATTCAGAAAGCGACAGCAGGCGCGTAACGATTTTTTCGTATTCGTGGTATTCGGTAGGCTTCAGGAATACGAGCTGGCGCTCATCGACTTTTCCCGTCGCCGAAGCCGGCGTCGTTGACAGGAGTGCAACGGGAATGCGTTTGAACTTCGGTTCCACTTTGAGCAGGTGGAGCGCTTCGATGCCGTCCATAACGGGCAGGTTGATGTCCAGGATGATCAGGGTAGGCAGGAACTCGTCTGCATGCAGGGCGTGAAACAGCTCCACAGGATTCGGGAAGACGGTGATGCCATAGCCAACGCCGGCGAAGGCGTCCGTCAGCAATTCAGCGTCATCCCGGTCATCCTCTACATAATAGATTTTGGTCGGGTTCATATGGGTTGGGTTGATGATCGTCTAACCCAAGATACCCAAAATGATCTTGTGTCAGACAGGGAAGCTTTGAATTTAGTGCAGGAAAAGGCTGGCATCGCATAGTCACGGGGATAACCAATTGAAAACCAGCCTTCTTGGAAGCCTGAAATTTATGTTGAGTTGCGATTACTCCTAAGGCTGCCTATGCACACCTTCCGCGAAATAATCCAGCGGGAATACGGAAATAAAAAGAGCCGGAATAATTCCGGCTCTTTCGGAGAATCAGTCTTTTCAGTGAATGAACGTAAAGCCGGCTGTGCCGTTTTTTCCCTGCAACCGCACTAAATACTGCCCCGCCGGAAGCAGTGACACTGGTATAGTAATGCTGCGCAGGCTTTCGATACGGCGCACTTCCACTACCCGTCCATCGCTTGCCAGCAGCGTCATTGTTTGCCATTTATCCTGCAAGTGGAGCCCATTGACAAACAGGTGTGTTTGCGCGGGCACCGGATACCAGCTGATGCCGTATTCGCCCGCGGAAATATTGGAAACTGCCGTGGCAGCGCCGACGCTGAAGGTTAGCGTATTGCTGTATACCGTGGCAGGCGCTACGCAGGTGGCATCGCTCGTCAACCTGCAGCGAAGTTTTGCGCCGTTAGCCGTCGGAGTGTACGTATAAGTTGCTGCGGTTGCGCCGGCTTTGTTTTGCCAGCCCAGTGCCGACGTACTATCCTGCCACTGGTATTGCGGCGCGTTGCCGGCGTTTACCAGCGCGGAGGTGATAGCGGAAGATCCTCCAACGGCGAGCGAGGTGTTCCCGCTGATGGTCATCGCTGCCTGTACGTTGGGATTGATTGTCATCCGGATGGCAAGGCTCGTATCCCAGGAATAGGACGTACAGCGGGAGCTGTCGTTGTTGGTTACCCGGAACTGAACGCGGTCCCCGTTCGTGAGGCCGCTTGTATTCCAGCTGCCCGAATTCGGCCCCGTATAATTACCGTTCACGAACCATTGCAGGAAGGGATTTGCCCCCCAGTTGGATCCCGTGGCCGAGAAAGTCACATTGGCGCCGGCGCAGGCCGGGTTCGAACTTGTCGTCACGCTCACCAGCGGCGTGGGGTAGGTGAGCTGGTTGAATTTGCGCGGCGTTGTATAAAGGCTGTTGTTCACGACACAACGGAACTTTGCCGTGCCCCAGCTGGCGGGGTAGCGCGAAATAGTAAGCGTGCCTGTCGTTGCACCAGTCACATTACTGCTATTGCTTAAATCCATGTAACCGCTGCCATTATCGCACTGCCATTGATAACTGCTGCCACCGAGGTCCGAAACAAGCTGCGCGTAGCCATTGGTGCAAATGTCAGCACTAAAGACGATGCCGAGATCGTTTCGGAAAACAGAAAGCAGTTGCTCCGTCGACGCGACCGCATAGTCAACCTTTCCATCGAGGTTGAAGTCGGCCGCGCAGACTTCATAAGGGAGCGTGGCATACGGATAGGGCGCCGACACCGGAACCAGAGGGTCGAGCAGGGTCGCGGGGGTAGCGGAGCTGTTGCGAAGCAAGTCCACGGAGCGAAAACTCCAGTTCGGGATTGCCACGTCCGGACGACCATCTCCACTGAAGTTGTCGACGGCAATTCCGTTGGTGCCCCCTGTTATTTTTTGCGCGGGCCCAGCTAAAAACGAAAACGATCCCGGCCCGGCGCTCGTATTGCGCAATACGTTGACAGAATCGTTGCTGATCATGACGATATCCATTTTCCCGTCGCCGTCAAAATCCGCAGCGCGGATCGCCCGGAAAGCAATCAGCCAGCCCGGCACCAGCGGAATGTCCAGGCGCGGTGCAAAGCTGATCGCGCCGATGGTGCTTTGGTTGCGGAATACAGAAAACCCGGTATTGGTATTGTTTGCAGAGATGGCGAGCAGATCTTTCTTTCCATCGCCGTCGAAGTCGGCTGCTACGAGGTCTTTGGTGTATCCGGCCACTGTATAATCCGTATTCGCCGAAAACGAAATATTACCCGGCGTTCCGGTGTTACGCAGTACCGAGATCTGCCGGTTATTGTAGCAGGCAACGGCAAGGTCGGGACGCCCGTCCCCGTCCAGGTCGGCGGTAGCGGTTGTATTACAGCCCTCGGATGTGGTCAGGGACAAGGAAGGGGCGAATGAAATAAGACCGGGGCTGCTTGTATTGCGCAGAACCACTACAGAATCGACATTGGTGGGCACTACGAGGTCCAGGCGGCCGTCACCGTCCATGTCGCGCAGGTACATGGTGCCGAAGCTGGAAGGCCACAGCCCCCCGACGCTTACGCCGGCGGCGAAATCGAAATTTCCGCCGGTGCTGAGGTTGCGGTAGATCACGAGCGAGTCGTAAGCGCCCATATTCCGCCGGAAGGTGAGCAGGTCCGGCTTGCCGTCTCCATCCACATCGCCGGCGGCGGCTCCTTTACAACCTAATGGGTACGAATAGGGAATGCCATAAGCATAATTAAAATTGTTCGTTGTGAAATTCGTGCTGTCCGAAAACGTGACCGAGAAAGGCAGGTTGGACGTTGCCGAAAGCCCATTGCCGCTGTGTACCACCGTGATCGGTGCATACTCCGCGCCAGCCGGAGCCTGACAGGTTATCTGCGTTGTGGAGGCTGCCGTGACGGTGGCGCGCATGCCGCCGAAGTAAACGAAATTGCCAGCCGCGCTACCGTTAAAGTTCGCGCCGGTTATCGTTACCGTAGTGCCTGCCGGCCCTCTTACCGGTGCAAAGGAATTAATAGCGGGAGCGGCGGCAACCGGCGCGGCTAAATAGGTGAATCCCGGCATAGTGATGGTGCCGGCGGGGTTGACCAGTGTAACGCTCCCGGTTGCGCCCGCTCCCACGATAGCATCGATCCGGCTATCGGAAATGACGGTAAACGAAGCTGCGGGCGTGCCGCCAAAGCGCACGGCGCTTACCGTGCTGAAGTTCGTGCCCGTGATGCGCACGCGCGTGCTGGTGCTGCCCGAGGTTGGCGTGAAGCCGGAAATGAAGGGCATTGGCGGGACGTAAAAATAAATTATCCTATCGAGGGTGTCGCTGCTGCCGCCATAGCTGACGATCAGGCGTACGGTATCGGAGGCCCGTGCAACATTGTGGCTATAGACAGGATTGTTGAGCGTGCTTACCTGCGTGCCATTGACCAGCCAGCGGTGATTGTAATAGCGCTTTGAGTAGCTGAACAATTTCACGGTGCCTGACGCCAGCACGCCAAGCGTATCGTAGGAAAAAAATGCTTTCGGAAGAATTGAGCCGCCACCGTTGGTGCTGAGTTGTATCATGTCGCGCGCACCCGCGGCCCAAAACTGTTGCGATGAGGCACATTGCAGGTCATTATTGCCGTAACCGAGGTAGGAAAAGTTATTGTCGCGGGGAACAGGCTGCCAAATCTTGCCCGAGTCGGTGGTCTTGTACACATCGTATCCATAAAGCGCATAGCCCATGCTATCGTTGGCGAATTTGAACTTGCCACCGGCAAATGGAGTGATGTCGCCGTTGTTTTGTAGCGACCAGCTAAGGGCCCCGTTGGAGGTATAGTAGACAAGCCCGTGTCCCGATGCGTCGTAGAGACTAAGCCATCCCTTCTGCCCGCTGATGAAGTGAACGTAGTTAAGCGAGGACTGCGAATTGTAGTTCGGGATGGTCATAGCCGCCCAGGAAGTGCCGCCGTTGGTGCTGCGCATGAGCCGACTCAATCCATACTGCTGGTTGAATGCGAAAATGGTTACCGCATCCGGAGACTCCACGTATGTGTATTTGTAACCCGGCGTTGTAGCGATCACCGACCAGGTCTTTCCGCGGTCAGTAGACCGAAGTATGCGGTCGGCGTCCACCGCAAAGCCGGTAGACCCGTTGTTGGGGAACGTCATGTCCATGATGCCGGTACTCAGCTGCAAACTGTTGTATTGCGAGTGAAATACCAGCTTGAAGGTGCTTCCCCCGTCAGTAGAGTAAAGGATGGCAGGCACCAAGCCATAATCCCCGTAAGCCAGCACCGTATCCTGGCTAAAGGCTTGCACGCCGCTTACCGTAAAGCCAAACGTAAGATTCACCGGGTAGCCATTATAGTTAACATTGCCTGAAGTGATCGGCCGGCGCGTGATGGTGTGACCGCTATCCGACGTATAGCCGATCCAGTCGTCGGGATAGCCCGTTGACGCTACATATCCCTGGCTGGAATTAAAAAACGAAACCTTTTGAATGTCGTTGTCGATGTTGGCAATATCAACATAGACCTTTCGTAACTGGCCTTGTGCATTAAGCGTCATGGTCAGCACAAGGGCCACGAGGAAGGATCGGATCGTAAGCATGCAGAGCTGTTTTGGTCTTCGGTATGAGGTAAATAAAGATAGACGAAAACACTGCAATTCAGTTATGCCAGGAAATACAATACCGCCACACAAATGGCTGCCGTTGCCACCAGTGCACGCGGGAAACCGTCGACGAGGAAGCCGGAGACCGGCTGCACCGAGGGCAGCTTCCCGTGTGCCCCCGGCCGGGCAGGCGGTATTAGGTTCCGGCTGGAATTCGGGCTTGACGTCTTCGGTCAGGCGGCTTCTTGTTCCGGGCTTCTTTTCCCACGCCGCTTCACCCGCATCAGCAGGGTCGGAAGCACTACCAGCAGCAGGGGCAGCGCCGCGAGGAAGCCGCCGATGACGGCGATGGCCAGGGGCTGGTGCAGCTCGGCGCCCGTGCCCAGGCCGAGGGCCAGCGGCAGCAGGGCGATGATGGCGCCCAGCGCCGTCATCAGCTTGGGGCGCAGGCGGGTGGAGATGGAATAAACGATGGCCTCCTCCTTGTCGGCGCTGGCCTTGTAGGCTTCGCGGTATTGGAGTACGGTGAAGATGGCATTCTCGCCAATGATGCCCACGATCATGATGATGCCGGTGTAGCTGCCTACGTTCAGCGCCGTGCCCGTGAGCAACAGGGCCAGGTAAGAGCCCGCCATGCCCATCACGGCGATCAGTAAAATGAGCAGCGCCACCAGGATGTCCTGGAACAGGAACAGGATGACGCCGAAAACGAGCAGGCTTGCGGTGATGAGGATGAGGCGCAGCTCGGCGAAAGAGCGTTGCTGCTCGGCAAATGCCCCGCCGTATTCGATGTGATATCCTTGCGGCAGCCTGACCTGTGCCGCTACTTTTTGCTGAATGTCGCGTATGGTGCTCCCCAGGTCGCGGCCTTCGAGCCGGCCGGTGACCACACCCATCGATTGCAGGTTTTCCCTGTGGATCTCGGCGGAGCCCGGGTTGACTGTAACGGTGGCCAGCGACGTGATCGGCATCAGGCGCCCCGAGGGAAGAAAGACCTGTAGCTGCCGGATCTTTTCCACGCTCTGGCTGCTGCCGCCGGGGTAAACGATCCGGATGGGCGTCAGCTGTTCGCGCTCGGGGATGCTCCCTACTTCGATGCCTTGTAATGCGAGCTGCAGTTGCGCCTGCAGGCCTTGCGGCGTGAGTCCGTATTGTCCCAGCTGCCGGTTGTCGGGCGTTACCGTTACCGTTGGCCCGGAAATGACGATACCATTGAAAACATCCGCGGCGCCTTCCACGCTTTCGGCGATGGTGCCCACCTGCCGGGCCAGGGCCTGGAGGCGCTGGATATCGTCGCCGTAGATCTTGATCTCAATGGGTTGCACCGACTCCATCAGGTCGCCGAGCATGTCGCCGATCACCTGTCCGAAGTCGACCTGGAGCGCGGGCTGGCTTGCCTCGATACGTGCCCGTATGTCGGCGATCACTTCATCGGTGGAGCGGTTGCGTTCCTTCTTCAGCTGGATCAGGTAGTCGCCGTCGTTGGGTTCGGTGATGAAGAAGCCCATTTGCGTGCCGGTGCGCCGGGAATAGGCCTGTACTTCCGGCACTTTGCCGATGAGCGTTTCCACCTGCCGCAGCATCCGGTCGGTTTCTTCAAGCGAGGTGCCGGGAGGGGATTTGTAGTCGAGCACGATGCTGCCTTCATCCATCTCCGGAAGGAAGCCCGTTTCGAGGTGGGGCAGTACGAGCCAGATGGCGGTGGCGAAGCCGGCCAACAGCAGCACGCTGATCCAGGGCTTGTGGATGAACCAGGAAACCCAGGTCTGCTTCTTTACAACCTGCGGCTTTTCGGCAACCTGACGGCGCAGGCGCTCGCGGCGCTCGTTGGTGAGCAGCAGGTAGATCACCGGCAGCGCGATCCAGGTAACGAAGAAAGAGCAGGCCAGGGTGAGGATCATCGTGTGGGTCATCACCTTGAAGTAGGCGCCCGCCACGCCCGACATGAGCTCGAAGGGAATGAAGATGACGATGGTGCTCAGCGAGGAGCCAACCATCGCGGGCAGCAGGTAGTGAATCGCCTTCTGCACCACCACGCGCGCCGGCTCGCCGGGATGCTCTTCGTGGCTCCGGTGGATCTGCTCCATCACCACGATGGCGTCGTCGATGATGAGGCCGATGGCGGCGGCGATGGCGCCGAGGGTCATGATGTTGAGCGTATAGCCAACGGCGTAGATGCCGATAAGGGTAAGGCAGATGGTTACCGGGATCGTGATCAGGATGGTGGCACTGGCCTTCAGCGAGCGGAGAAAGATGATGGCCACGATGATGGCGAGCACAAGGCCGATCCAGAGGCTGTCGGAGACGCTGTGAACGGCGTCGCGCACGAAGTCGGCCTGGACATAATAGGGGCGGATGCTTACGCCGCTGGGCAGTATCTTTTGCAGGGCGGCGACGCGCTCCTTCATGTCGTCGCTCAGGGCCACGAGGTTGGCGTTGGGTTGCTTCACCACCGCCACCAGCACGCCTTCGTGCCCGTTGGCGTTGATCTTGGTGTATTCCACGCCGGGCCGCACCTGCACGGTGGCGATATCGCGCAGCTGCACCGCGCGCCGGCCATTGCTCGACACCACCAGGTTTTGCAGATCATCGAGCGAATGCACGGTGGCGTCGGTCACGGTGAGGTACAGCATCCGGTAGTCGGAGAGGTAGCCGTTGGCCTGCACGAAGTTGGTCTGCGCGAGGGCGTTGGCGAGCGCGTCGGGGGTGATGCCCAGGGTGCTCATCTTCTGTGGGTCTAGCGTGAGCCAGTATTCTTTTTGCTTGCCCCCGCTGATGCGTACTTCGGCCACGCCCGGCACCTGCGAGAGAAAGGGCTTGATGGTATAGAGCGCCAGCTGCTTCAGGTCGATGGGTGTATGCGCGCCGCTGTTGGTTTCTAGGGTGTAGCCGATCACCGGCAGGATGGAAGGGTTCATCTTCTCCACCGTGATCTGGAGGTTGGGCGGCAGCTGGTTGCGGATCTGCGCGATCCGCGATTCGATGCGCTGCTGGGACAGGTCGACGTCGGCGTTCCAGTTCATGAAGGCGGAGATCTCGCAGGAGCCGCGGCTGGTGACGCTGCGCACGTCCTCGAGGTCGGGCACGAGCTTGACGGCGCTTTCGAGCGGCTTGGTAACGGTGACCATCATTTTGTCTACCGGCTGCAGGCCGGCGTCGGCGATGATCTTGATCTTCGGAAAAGTGATCTCGGGGAAAAGTGCCGTCGGCAGTTTTCCGTATACATACAGGCCGCCCATGATCACCAGCGCGATCAGTACGGCCAGGGGATTCTTATAGTGGATGAAGAATGATTTCATTGCGTGCCTTTCTGGATGATCACTTTTGCGGTATCGGGAAGCCCGTAGTTGCCGGTCAATATTATCCTGTCGCCGGCCGCGAATTGCGGGCGGACGATCTCTACGCGGTCGCTCGTTTCCATACCCCGGACCACGGGCACCTTCACAGCAGTAATGGAGTCGATCATTTTCATCACCCAGAAGTTTTCCTGTGCTTCATCCGACAGCACGGCGGCCTTGGGCAGTGACTGCGCACCCTGCTTTTGCGATCGGGTGATGCGGACGCGGCCAATAAGATTTTGCGGCAGCATGCCGGCATTGTCTACCCGCAGCAGCACCTGCTGTGTTTGCGCCACGGAGTCGACGCCCGGCAGCACGCGCGCCACCTTGCCGGGAAGCCGGCGCCCGTCGGGGAGGGTTACGTCGAGTGCCGTTCCGGGCGCGGCGTATGTACGGAGCTCATAGGGAATGTTCAGTATGAACCCGAAGCTGTTGGCATCGGTGAGCACGGCCAGTTGCTCGCCGTCCTGCACGTAATCGCCGGGCTGGTGGTGGAGTTCCTGGATATAGCCGGCCGCCGTCACCCTGATCGGAATGATGCCCGTGAAATGGAAGGAGGGATCGAGGCGGTTGACGGTGTTGCCGAGCGCTTCCGCTTCCTTGGTGCGGATCACGAAAGCCGTCTGGCCGGGCGCTACCCGCTGGCCCAGTTTTACATGCACCTGCTTGATATAGCCATTAGCCGTTGCCTTGATGAAGTTGCTTTGCAGGAAGGCCGATGTGGCGTTCAGATCCACATAGGTTTGCAGCGTCGTCGTCGCCACCTCGGTCACGGTCACCGGCGTCCGCACGTCGTCGGCTGCAGGTGCTTCCGCCTCCGTCTTTTTCGGGTGCTGGCAGGCAACAAGGAAGAAAAGCCCGCCGGAAAGCAAGCATCGCATCATGATTTAAGGTTTTAGATTCCAGTAATTCAGCTGGCTGAGCACTTTCAGGCGGCTGACGGTATTCTGGTTCATCAGGTTTTGCGCATTGAGGTAATTGGTGATGGCGGTCACGTAGTCTTTCATGGTGATGTCGCCCACCTGCAACAGCTTGCCGTTCGCTTCGATCAGGGTGCGGGCGAATTCGATCTGTTGCCGGAGGCGACCCGTGAGTTCGTCGATGGCGCGGAGCTGCCGCCGCAGCGCGCTCGTTTGCATCACGTATTGTCGTGTGTAGAAGTCGCGGTTGTAGGTGCGGTTGCGTTCGCGGATATCGAGTTGCTGCTCGCGGAGGCTGCGCTGGCGCCCGTCGTAAATGGGAATGGTGAGGCTGATGCCGGCGCTGAAGCCGAAGTTGCGTCCCGGCGTCACCTGGAGCGACGATAAGTAGCCCGCGTCGGTATAGGCACCGATCCTGGGCTGGTATTGAAAGCGCAGCAGGCGCCGTTCGTTTGCCAGGCGCAGGCTGTCGGTGATGAAGCGGGTATAGAACACGGAATGGAGAAAGTCGGGAAGACTGTCGGCGAGCGCCGGCGGTGACAGGCGCCCCACGGTAGTGTCGGCGATCCCCGACAGGTAATTCAGGGTGAGGTAGTCGGCGCCGAACTGGATCTGTGCCTGCAGCGCGGTGAGCTCCTGCTGCTGCATGGTGATGTAGAAACCCAGGTAGTCCACCTGCTTGTATACGCCTTTTTCGGTGAGCTTTTTCAGGGCTTCCTCTTCGCGTTGCATCAGCAGGAAAAGGTCGTGGCTGAAGTCGTAGGTGATTTGGTCGGCATAAGCGGTGATGTATTGATCGGTGATGGTGCGCACGAGGTCTTGCCGCGAGAGCATCATGGTGTCGATGAGGGCGCGGCGTTGCAGGGCGATGGTCTGTAGCTGCGCCGCCACGTTGCGCGCGGTGACGAAGTTTTTGTTTGCCTGTACCTGGGCCGATACGTTGGCGATATTAGTGATGGCTTCGTCGTAGCCGACACCGTTGATAACGGGAGCATAGCTGTTGGTGCTGATGAAAGCGACCTGGGGCCGCAGGGAGGCGCGCAGTAGCAGGGAGTCGATGCGGGCCGACAGGAACTGGTTCTGCAGGTCGCGCAGGGCCGGACTGTTGGACGCGGCCTGACTGATAAAATAGGGCAGGTCGCGGGGCTGGGCGCGGACGCGTAGCCCGGCTGCCAGCCCCGCCACCAGGCAAAGAAAGCAAAGCAGCGGGCCGCGGGCGTAGCCGCCCCGGTGTTTCCGTTGCTTTCCTGGTAAGTGTTTCATTTGCATCAAATAAATTGTCCTGTTCCGGCTTTGTGCTGTAAAGTTATTCTTTCATTGAAGGAAGGAAGCCTCTGGACGAATGAATTACGGAGTTTCAATAATCGTTCCCCGGCCGCACAACGCTGCTTGACAGTCAACCTAGCGGCTGATCCGCATACGCGCCTGCACCAGTTCAATGTTTTTTTGCAAACCTGCGGCTAACATCCGCTGGCAGTACTCTGTAAAATACCGGTGGGATTGAAGCAGCCGCAAGGCCTTGTCGTCCCAGTCGGCTATCCGGCCGGTTCGCAACTGCATTTCTTCTTTCAGTGCTGCGTCCGTTTGCTCAAATTCACCCGTGCCCAGGTTAAACGTATCCGCGTCGCAAATGATCGCTTCCGGCAAACTACCGGGGTCATGGGCGCGGCGTGTGGCCATGATGCAATCCCGTACCCGGGCAGCGAAAAAGTCATCAACGTGCTGCTGTGCGCAAAAATTATTGAACTCCGTCACGCTGCGCGCCTCATGTCCTTCGGGCAAACCGGTGAGGTGCCCCACATCATGAAACCAGCAGGCAACGATCAGAGTTGCATCTTCTTCCTTGCCGAGCGCATAGTATGCGGCGATCTCTTTTGCGTGACCGGTCATGCGCTCCGTGTGGGCGAGGTTGTGGTACAACAGGCGCGGGTCAAATTGTGAAGCGTAGAGCCCCCGGACATACTGTGCCGCGAACGTAACCAGGTCAGAATTAATCATGTGGAAACAGTATGGTCTGGGAAATACAATAATTGAACCCAAGCGTCTTCAATTCTGGAGCAAATCTGAAGCTTACAATATTTGGGTTCTTTTTAATTGAATGGTAAACCAATGGTTGTTTTCAGCGTACTGGTAGCCGGCCGTGAATCCGGACACCCGGCAGATTTCCTGTACCAGGGCCAGGCCCAAACCGGTGCTCGCAGCGTCGGACGTGGCGGCATGAAACCGGCGGAACAAGGCACTTTCTTCGAGTGCACCACTATTGGAACCGTTTCCGATTTTTAAAAGGTCGTCGGACAGGAAAATACGGACGGTGCCGCCCGGGATGCCGTGGCGCAGGGCATTACTCAGCAAATTATTGAGCAGCACATGACACAGCGGCAGATTCATGGTTATCCGCACGGGGGCCAGTTCGGTGACGAAGCGCATTTCCTGCTGCGAAAACAACTCCTGGAACTCCGCAAGCTTTTCTTCCAGCAGGAACGTGAGATCGATGACTTCGGTGTCGGCGAACTGCTTGTTTTCAATACGGGCGAGCAGCAACAAAGACTGGTTGAGCCGGTCGAGGCGTTGCAGCGAGTTAAAGGCAGCTTGCAGCGCCTGCACGCCGGGCTCGCTCAGTTGATGTTCCTGTTGCAGCAGGTCTAGCTTTGACCGGATGACGGCGATCGGCGTTTGCAGTTCGTGTGTGGCGTTTTCACTGAAGGTTTTCAGCGACAGGTATTCAAGCCGCGCATGGCTGGCGAATGCCTGCAGGCTCTCGTTCAGCATCCGGAACTCTTCAATCTGTGTTGCGGGCAACTGCAGCGGGGCGCCTTCACTGAGCTTGTGCTCCCTCACCGAACGGATGGCGGTGTAAAATGGTCGCCAAAGCCGCTTTACGGCCCAGCGGTTAATCAGCATGGAAACAAAAAGGATCGCTACGATGGTAACGAGGCCAATGGTAAACATGGAGCCGATAAGGTCATTGGTTTGCTCAATGGACTTTGATACCGTTACCTGGTACCATCCTTTCCGGTCTTTGACAAAGAAAACCAGGCACCGGGAAGGCTCGGGTTCCGACGCTCCCGGCTCTGGAATATCCCGCGTTTCAAAATGGCGTCTTCCCGGTGCGGCGACCGCTGAAAAAGCAATAAGCTGGTCTTCCACCGAAATGGTTTCCGGCAGGCGACCGTGCTTCTCAACATAGATCTGGATTTCCTTCTCCTCGATACGCAGGTCGTCGTCGATTTGCTGCAGCAGTATGAAGTGCAGGCTGATGTACAGTGCAACCGATGCCACCAGGAAAATGCCGATGGTAACACCGACGGTGACCCGGCGCCATTTTTCAAGAAGCTTCATGGCAGGCTGCATTTATAACCGATACCGTATACCGATTTCACATAATCCGGCGCCCCGGCGGCTTCGAGTTTCCGGCGCAGGTTCTTGATGTGGGTGTATATGTAATCATAGGAGCCGACGAGGTCGGCCTGGTCGCCCCAGAGGTGGATCGCCAGGGCGTTCTTGTTGATGACGCGGTTCTTATTGCTGATCAGGTAGAGGAGCAACTCGTACTCTTTCCGCGTGAGGTCCACCTTTTTTTCTCCCACCATTACCAGGTGCGCGTCGAGGTCAATCTGAAGCATCCCAAACTCCAGTTGCTTCTGGCCGTCGTGGGCTTTCCGGCGAATGATCGCTTCCACGCGGGCCGCCATTTCCGCCAGGTGGAACGGTTTTACGAGGTAGTCGTCCGCGCCCAGTTTCAAGCCTTGCAAACGGTCCTGCAGCAGGCCTTTGGCAGAGATCACGAGTACGCCATCGGAGCGCTTTTCGGCCTTCAGGTGCTGCAGCACGGCAAGGCCGCTTCCGCCCGGGAGGGAAACGTCCAGCAAAACGCAATCAAAGGTCCGCTCCTCCAGGCGCTGCAGCGCGGCGGGGTAGTCGTAGGCCTGCACACAGGCAAACCGCTCCTGTGTCAGGTAGTCGCAAATACTGCGGGAGAGCTCCTGCTCATCTTCTACGATCAATACATTCATCAGCGAACAATTAGTACCAAAGTTCCGGCTATTATTAATCCGGCACCAAGGCCCGTTTTCAGGGTAAGCGTCTCCCCGAGAAAAATTACCGAAAGAATAATGGCAAGGGCGACGCTCAATTTATCGATCGGGGCCACCTGCGAAACTTTTCCCAGCTGCAAGGCTTTGAAGTAAAAGATCCAGGAAAGCCCCGTGGCAAGGCCCGACAGGCAAAGAAAAACCAGGTTCTGCCGGTTCAGGGTGAACAGGCCGGGAGCCAGTCCCCGGAAGCCGACGATCAGCCAGGCGATTACGGTGATCACGATCGTGCGTACGGCCGTCGCCAGGTCTGAATCAACTCCCTTGACGCCCATCTTGGCAAATACCGCTGTCAGGGCCGCGAAAAATGCGGACAGCAAAGCAAAGGTCCACCACATACGTATTCTTTAGGTCACCCGAAGTTCTGGTTTTGCCGGACGCAGCTTTTGGTCAATTACCCGCATCATCCGGAACGACAGGATGAGCCAGACGATGCAAAGCAGAAATCCTGCGCAAACGTCGCTGGCGTAATGTACCTGCAGGTATACCCTGCTGAATGCAATAGCGCCCGCAAATAAGAAAAGCAGGATGGAGAGTATCCAGCATACAGGACGCGGGGCTACGATTTTCCAGAGCAGGTAAATGAGCAGGCCGTAAAATGCAAAGGAAGAAAAGGAATGCCCGCTCGGGAAAGAGAAGCCCAGGACATTCTGAATGAGCGGATGCGGCGGGCGCGGCCGGTGGAAAATCGATTTGAGCGAAAACAGGATGACGGTACCGGTGATTCCGACAGCCGCGCTGTCGAGCGACAGCCGCCGGTACTTTTTCGAAAAGAGGAGGACGCCGATCACCACCAGGTAGGCCGGCAACAGAAACTGCGCCGACCCGAAAAAAGTAATGATGGTCAGGGCGTGTGTCAGTGCCGGGGTCTGCAACGGCTGCAAGGCCGCGAACACCGCCTGGTCAAGCTGCGCCTCCTGCTCCACGACCATTTCATTGGCAATCAGAGAAAACAGGAACAGCGATCCGAAAAACAGGGCGGCCACGGCCAGGACCCGGATCGAAAGATGGCGCGCCGTTGTCTTTCGCTGTGTGTCTTTGGTCATTATCGGAATGTATAAACGACACCCGGCATCAGCCTGCCAAAGTTGTATTGAACATTTAATGCAACAGACGCTTTGCGGGTTCCCGGTGTTTTCAGCTGGGCATACCGGTGGTAATTGTTTACCGTCAGCCGGCCGGTGAGGTAACCGAGGGCCGCGCCACAAAGAACGTCGGTTGCCCAGTGCTTGTTTTCGGTGATCCGGCTAAGCCCGATCAGGCCCGCGGCCGAATAGGCAAGGATCGGCACCCAGATGCGGTCCTTGTATTCCAGTGCGTACACCGTTGCCGCGGCAAAAGCCACCGTTGTATGCCCCGAAGGGAAAGCGCTGTTGGTACTGCCTCCGTTCGGATCATTCGGCGTTTTGTAAAAAGGACCGTGAAACCGCGGCACGGCTTCCAGCGTTCCGGCGTCCAGGATATAAGGGCGTTGGCGCCCGGTAAGCAGCTTCAGGGTACTTTCCAGTAAAGCGCCCGTGATATACGACTGGGAAGCCAGCAGGGTAGTGGTCTGCATCTTTTTGTTCCTGAAAACGTATCCCGCCAGGCCAAGGCCGCCCAACACGTACACTTCATAGGTGCCGCCGAAGTTGGTGATGTAGTTGCTGGTCTTTTGCAAACCCGGTGAGCTGTTGCGCCATTTCAGTGCCGCTCTTTGAATGGGTTCGTCCAGAAGCGCCATCCCGCCCGCCGCCAGCGCAAACTCACCGGCCACGCGCCAGTCGCGGCCTTTCATATGGAACGGCTTCGTATAGGCCTGCTTGATGTCGCTCCACAACAGGATAAAGTAACTGCCCGGTGTGATCCGGGTAGCCTGCGTGTAGGCGCTCCGGTCGATGTCGTTGATCTGTTGGTCGGCGCTGTCCGTCTTGTGGCTGAGGCTGTCGAGTTTCCGCACCAGCGTGTCGGTTTGCTGCCCATACGACGGCAGCGTCATCACCACGAGCATCAATCCTGTCAGGTACCTCATCATGAATCGGAAATTTTTATTGCTCCGAATCGAAAACCGTACCTCTTGCCGCCGGTGCCCAAAATCTGCAAGGAAGCAATGTTCCTGACGGACAAAATGTGGTGGAATTCTGTAGTCATTCTGAAGTGAGGCTCTTTTGCTGCACAACTGCAGCAATGTTCCGGCGAATTTGCCACCCTGGTAATTCAGATTTACACCAGAATCGCTCGCTAATTTTACCGCTTTATGAATCCTGCTCCCCGGACACTACTCGTCTTCCTGCTTTCTCTTAGCGCCAGCATCACCTTTGCACAAAACAAAACCATCCGGGGCACCGTGTCCGACGCGGGCACCAAACGACCGCTGGAATATGCCACCCTGTCCTTGTTTCGCAATCCGGATTCGCTTAAAGTGATCGATGGCACCACCAGCGACTCACTGGGCCATTTCCAGTTACAGGTGATCAACCCGGGAGATTACCTGTTGCTGGTAGAGGCCATCGGCTATGAGCGACGCAGAGAGCCGGTCAGCATCAGGCCGGAAGGCCCAAAGGAATTGGCCCTCTCCTGTAGCCTGAAGCCGCGCAGCGGCGAACTGCAGAACGTGGTCATCGCTTCGCGCAGCAGCCTTATTGATAACCGGATCGATAAGCTCGTTTTCAACGCGGAAAAAGACCTCACTTCGCAGAGCGGCTCGGCCACCGACGTTTTGAAGAAAGTGCCCCAGGTGGGCGTGGACGCCGACGGGAACGTATCGCTTGCCGGCAACTCCGGCATCCGCTTCCTGATCGACGGGAAGCCTTCCTCCGCCTTCGGCAGCAACGTTGCCGACGTGCTGGCGGCCTTGCCGGCAAGCCAGATCAAATCCATTGAAGTAATCACCAACCCCGGCGCGCGCTACGACGCGCAGGGCATGGGCGGCATCATCAATATCATCCTCAGGAAATCGAATGTGCGCGGGATGAACGGAACGGTAAATATTTCAGGAGGCACCCGGATGGAAAACGGCTCCCTGAACCTCAACTTCCGGAGTGGCAGCTTCGGCCTCAACGCATTTGCCAGCGGCAACACGAGGCCACGGGTGAACACTCCTTACCGCCTGGCGCGAAGCTCCCGGGACGGGGCCGGCTCGCAACTGCTCCTGCAGGACGGCGATGGCAGCCTCGGGCGCAAGGGCCTGCAGACCGGCCTCGGGTTCGACTGGACGCTGCCTTCCAGATCCGCGCTGAGCGGCAATGTGTCGTTCAACAAATTCGCCTCTGAATCTACCGGGCAATTTCACCAGGAGCAATCCACCTACAACAGGTCCGGCGCCCTGGTGACCAACAGCGGGTCGGATACGCGGAACCGCTCTTCGTTCAGCTTTCAGGATGTGGATGCGAGCCTGCAGTTCACAAAAAAGTACGCACGGGAAGACGAAGAGCTGGAAATTGAAGCCTCCACGAGCCTCGGCAAGCGCAGCGCCGCGAGCAGCAGTGCCGAGTATAACGGCGGAGGCGGGGCCCAAAAGGCAGGAACGGCCGGCAATAATCCGGGCAATGAAAATGAATCGCAGGTGCAGGCCAACTTCACCTACCCGCTGAAGGAGCATACACTGCTGTCGGTTGGCGGGAAAGCCGGCTTTACCGGTATTCACAGCAGCTCATTGGTGTCGGTGTTCCGGACTGCCAGCGCGGAGTACCTGCCGGACGCCGGCCTTTCAACGGAGCTGCGCTTTCGCCAGCAGGTTTATGCTGCCTATTCGGAGCTCTCGTTTCCCGTCGGAAATTATTTCGACGTAAAAGCCGGCGCCCGCTATGAGCGTACGGAGCGCCAGGCTGCATTTTCGGCAACACAGAAGCCGGGCAGCCTGGCGGGCTATAACACCCTGGTGCCCTCCCTGTTCCTGATGCGAAAAACCGGCGAGGGACAGCAGGTCAGGCTTAGCTATGCGCGCCGCATCGAGCGCCCCGATTACCGCGACCTCAATCCTTTCATCAATACCAGCGACCCGAAAAACATCAGCGCCGGCAACCCGATGCTGGTGCCCGAAGTCGGTAACCGGGTTGAGCTGAGCTACAGCCGCGATTTCGCGAAGCTGGGCACCATGGCGGCCACGCTATTTTTTCGTACCAACAACCACGACATCCAGCCCTACGTGGCCGTCTTCGACGAATACCGCGTTGGCGACACCGTTTACCACAATGTATCGGTCAGCACGCGGGAAAATATCGGAACAGAACGCAACATCGGTATGAACCTGTTCCTGGAAACAAAATCCCTTGCCGGGGTCAGCCTGCGCAGCAATCTCTTTCTTTTTTACCGCCATATCCGCAACACGATCGACGCCGCCTACAGCCCGGAGAGCTTCAACTACCGGGTCAACCTGAATGCAAGCTGGCAGATGGCACCTTCGTGGACCAGCGAGTTGTTCGGCAACTTCAACTCGGCCCGCAACGAGGTGCAGGGCCGCTATCCCTCCTTCACGACCTATACGTTTGCGGTACGGAAGCAATTGTGGAATAAAAAAGGCAGCCTCGCCCTGACCGCCACCAACCCCTTTGCCCGGTACACCGCGCAAACCACAGCGCTCGCGGGCACTTCGTTTACCTCGACCAGCACCCGCTTTATTCCCATCCGTTCTTTTGGTTTGAATTTTACCTGGAAGTTTGGAAAGCTCGAGTTTAAGAAAGAAAACACGGAAAACGCCGCTACGGAGATCGCTCCCTGATGGCGGGGAAAAGCAGCTTTTGGGAAAAGGGGCGTTCAGAATGAAGACAGATTCGGGTTTTAGGTTTGTAGTAAATCTTATTTATGAAACGACTACTTGTTTTTGCCGCGCTCGCATTGGGCATCCCCGCTCTGGCCCAGAAAAAAGGAAAGTCAATTCAGCCTCCGGCTGCTGCCGCAACTGCGTTCCGGAAGGCACATCCCGGTATCAAGGGAACCTGGGAGAAAGAAGGCGCGAACTACGAAGTGAATTTCAAGGAGAGGGGACAAACCATGTCCAGCGTCATCGACAGCCACGGAACCATTATTGAAACGGAGACCGAGATCCGCGTGAGCGACTTACCTCAATCGGCCCGGACCTACCTGAAGGAACACTACGCTAATCAGAAGATCAAAGATGCCGCCCGCATTCAAAAGGCAGACGGAACCGTTGCGTATGAAGCCGGTATCGGGAAGAAGGACATTCTGTTTGATGAAAGCGGCAAATTCGTCAAGGAAGTAAAAGACTAAGGGGGCGGCCGCCGCAGTGGCCGCGCTACCGACACGGCTTATCGCCATATCAAGTTTGGCAGCTAGCGCATGCCTTGTGGCGTTATACGTTTGGAAGCCGCTGCAGCCCCTGCTACTCCCGGCTTCCCAGCCACCTCCTGGCCTTGCCGCCCCGCCTGGCCCTTCGCAATGACGGTTTATCCGGGAGGCACAAAAAGGCCGGGATAAAAATCCCGGCCTGTACCATTTTTTATTTATCAGCTAAACCGAAAGGCGAAGATCAGGCGCCCGCTTCGCCGGCCGCGCCGGCGCGTGTGGCCTTGCGATCCGTTTTGCGGCGGGCGATAAAGTAGGTTTCGATGAATTGCTGGTCTTCGATGAGGCCTTCTACTTCGGCGTCGAGCACCACGTAGACGCCACGCACTTTCTTTCCCAGGGCTTCGATCAGGGCGGTGCTGTAAATGCGATGAGCCTGCTTTTCATCGCGGGTGCCGCGGAGGATTTCGAAGGTGGCTATGGCGCGCTTCAGGTCTTCGATGGCGGCGTCGCCCACTTTGTAGGCGGCCAGTTCCCGCTTGTTTTCCTCGGCATGCTTCAGCACCAGCGCGAAGCGGTTGAGAAGGGTTTCTTCGGCGCCGTGGCTCAGCTCGGTTTCGCTGAAGTTGATTGCTTCGGCAATGCTGCTACGGCCGTTTTTCATGGCCCAGGCAAAGGTGCGGCGGCCCATCACGTAGGTCAGATCGCCACACAGTTCGAGGGCCAGGTTCTTGGCATTGGTGTCGGGCGAGGTGCCGTCCGCTTTGCCCGTGGATGCAAACAAATTGCACCTTTCAGAAGGCATTAATTTGTGTTTGATTTTGGCGCTGCCGTTACTATCCATTTGGAATGCAAATGGATAGTAACGCTTTTTGCCGACGCTTTGCCCGGCGCGCATCTTCACGTAAATCCAATGCCCGGATTATTGCGGAAAAGTGTAAAAATGTACCGAATTGAAGCACCGTTCTGCAAGCCATCAATGACGATCGAGGAGCAGTTGGATGTTTTCGCCGAACTGCTGATCGAATTCCTGCTGCAGGATGTCAACGTTGCTGCATCGCCTGCCTAAATGCTGAAGCAAACGTTGGTATTGGCGATGAACCCCGGAGCGCGGTGCCACAACGTTGGCAACAGGCTGGCAACATTTGGCGTAGGTTGCTTTCACCTGAAATACGTTCGGGTGCGCCGTAAGCGCTTGCCACTAACCTGGACAAAGTGATTCCAATATGCGATGTTTTCCAGCTTATGCTCCAATTCGTAGCGGAGAACCGGGTCCTTCGTTGTGGCGAACTGCGCACTCAGTTCCGCGTGCCACTTTTCATAGCTTTTGTTGGCCCGCTCCAGGTTGCACCGTACGCAGCAGGGCTGCTTGTTCTCCGGCCGGTTGCTCCCGCGCCGCGAACGCGGTACGAGGTGTTCCACGTTCGAAGGCAATGGCCGGCTCGCAGAATTCAGCTGCGCACCGCAGTAACAGCAATATTGACGTCGATGATCCAGGAAATAAAGATAGGAAAACCGGTGTCCACGGGCGGAGCTGCCGGGGATGGGCTTGACAAATGCCACTATAGGGTTCTTCAGCGTCTTCCCAGCCACTTCCCGGCCTTGCCCCGCAGCGATATCGTCACCACTTCTTCCTGCTCTTCGAGGCTGTGGCGGTAGGCCGCCAGTACGTCCAGGTAGGAGAGGATGCCGGTTACGCGGCGGGTGTCGGGAGTGACCACCGGCACCACGTCGATGTTTTCGCGGGCCATCGCTTCCACGGCGGTGCGCAGGCTGTCGTCGGCGGTAACGGCCACAGGCCTGCGCTTTACGAGGCTCGCGGTGGTTTGCCCGGGCTGGTGGTGCAGGCTCAGGATGTTGGAGCGGCTCACGATGCCATCGAAATGTCCTTCCTTGCCCACCAGGATATAGTAGTTGTGGTCTTTGCTTTCGCGTTGCAGTTGCGCCCGCGCTTCCTCGAGCGACCAGTCGCTTTGCAGGATGCCGCCGCCGCTTTGCGCCACGGTGGCCACGCTGAGCTTTTCCAGCAGGTCGGGGTGGTACGACTGCGGCGTGCGCACGCCGCGCCGCGCGATCTTTTCGGTCATGATGGTGTTCTTCATCAGGAAGAAGGACACCAGGTAGGCGCCGAGGCAGGCGGCCAGCAGGGGCAGGAGGGCGCCGCCCTGGCCGGTGGTTTCGAGGGCAAAAAGGATGGAGGTGAGCAGGGCGCGCGAGGCGCCGGCAAACATGGCCGACATGCCAATGAGGGCCGCCAGCGGCAGCAGCACGCCGGCCGAAGGAAACAGCGATTGCAGCGCCATGCCGAGCAGCACACCGGTGGCGCCGCCGATCGTCAGCAGGGGTGCCAGCGTGCCGCCGGAGGTGCCGCTGCCCAGCGCCACAGACCAGGAAATGAGTTTCATCACGCACAGGTTGATCACCACCGCCAGCGCCATATGCCCCGAGAGGAGGTTCTGGATATTGTCGTAACCCACGCCCAGGGTGTGCGGCGCAAAATAGCCAACAACACCCACCGCCAGTCCGCCGATGGCGGGCCACAGGGCCCAGTGAACGGGGAGGTGCTCAAAGGCGTCTTCGATAAAATAAACCAGCTTGGTGATGGCGGCCGCCGCCACGCCGATGACCAAGCCGATGGCGCTGTAGGCCGCAATGGCCTCGTTGGAAGGTGCGCTCACCGCCGTCATGGCAAACACGGGACCGGCTTCGAAGAAGAGATGATGCCCGGCGGCGCCGGTGATGCAGGCCAGCGCCACGGGAATGATGGAGCGCGGCGAAAATTCAAAGAGCAACAATTCGATGGCTAGGAAGATGGCGGCCACGGGGCTGCCGAAGATGGCCGACATGCCCGCGGTGGCGCCGGCGGCCAGCAGCGTCTTGCGCTCCAGCGAGCTGATCTTTAAGATCTGCCCGAGGGTGGAGCCCAGCGCGCCGCCCGTGGCGATGATGGGGCCTTCGGCGCCAAAGGGGCCGCCGGTGCCGATGGACACGGCCGACGACAGCGGCTTCAGGTAGGTGATGGACGGACGGATGCGGCTCTTGTTGGTGAGCACCTGCTCCATGGCTTCGGGGATGCCGTGGCCGCGGATGGCCCTGGAGCCGTAGCGCGCCATGAGGCCTACGATGAGTCCGCCGACGACCGGTACCACAACAACCCAGCCGCCATAGTGGTGTTCCGCGGGGCTCGCGGGGTGGAGCGACAGGCGGCCGAAAAAGGCAAGGTTGGTAATGAGGTCAATCAGCAGCACCAGCACCTTGGCAATAAGACTCACGCAGGCGCCGAGGAAGACGGCGAGTGCCGAAACATAGAGCAGGCGCTTTTTGTCGGGCGAAAAGAGAGCGGGGCCGGGCGCATTTTCTTCAAGCGCGGGCGAAAGGGGAATGCTGAGATCGGAGTGCATGGTTGATTGGTGTTACAGGTCGTTTACGATAAAGCGTTGCAGGGCGGCGCGGTCGTCTACACGGAAGCGTTTGCCGGCCGTAGTGATATGGCCCGTGGCGGCCAGCCCGGTGAGGAATTTGAAAACCGTTTCGTAGGTAGTGCCGGCGTAAGAGGCGATGTCCTGCCGGGTGATGTCGATGGGGATGAAGCCGTCTTCGCCCCTGCCGTACACCTCGGCAATCTGGAGCAGGGCGTCGGCTATGCGGCCCTTTACTTCCATATGGGCGAGGTTGCGCATGCGTTTTTCGGCCCGCTGCAGCTCCGACACATAAAACTGCAGCAGCTCGTAGGTAAAGCCGGCGTTGACGCGGAGCGTTGCCTCGAGAAATTCAGCGGGGATAAAACAAAGCACGGTGTCTTCGAGGGCCGTGGCGCTGATGGGGTAGCGGGCGTCGCCGAGGCCGCGGTGGCCCACGATATCGCCCTTGCGGGCAAAGCGGAGGATGAGCTCCTTACCGGCTGTCCACTGCTTGTGGATCTTGACGGAGCCGGAATAAACGAAGAAGATGCCTTGCACGGGATCGCCTTCCCGGAAGATGGTCCTGCCCTTCTTGAAGGCGCGGTTTTCCTTATGAACGGCGAGCGCCGCCTTCCATTCCGGGAGACAGGTACGGCAGAGAAAGCAATCCGACAGATTGCACGGTGTTGCCTGCATCGTGCAAAAGTAGGTGGGGAAGGTGTTAATACGTCCTTAGAATATTGTTTATATCAGGTTTCTGACATATTCTGGTGCGGATTATCTGAAAAAACGTGGCTTCGGCAATAGAGTTCAATTACTCAAACCGCATCGAATACACCTTGACCCATTCCACCTTGCCCTTGAGTTCCACACGGCCAATGGCCTTGATGCGGTAGCCGTGTGGCCGCTCAAACTGGTTCATGAAGTCGCCCGACAGCACGAAGTCCTCGTTTACGTCGTGGCACACTCCGCGGATGCGGGCGGTGGTGTTGACGGTATCGCCGGTGTAGAGGAGCTCTTTTTTCACCACGCCCACGAAGCCGGCCGTCACCTCGCCGGCATGTACCCCGGCCTTGAAGCGCGGCACGTGCCCGAAGCGGCGCTCGTATTCGGCGGCCTTCCGCTCCATCATAAACCAGGCATGGCGTAGAAACTTGAGGGCCCGCAGCTTGTTCTCGGGTGTGTTGGGCCAGCTGAGCACCACCTCGTCGCCCACGTACTGGTAGATCTCGCCCTCCGAGGCGAGCACGGGCATGGTGATGTCGGCAAAGAAGGAGCGGAGCATGCGGAAGTAGCGCTCGTGCCCCAGGGTTTCGGCCATGGAGGTAGCCTCGTTGATGTCGAGGAAGATGAAGATGCGGTTTTCCACCGTCGGCTTCACATACTGCCCGGTGAGCATGCTCCAGAACATGCCGGGGCCGTATTTGTCTTTCACCTCCAGGATGCAGATCGACACCACGGTCATGAGGCCCATATCAATGATGAAGATGCCGAAGGTGCGCGTCTTCATGATCTTGGTGAAAAACGAATGCAGGAAGTGCCCGAAGTGAAAGGCCTTCTTGTAGAGAAACACATAGTAGAGCAGCAGCAGGACGAAAGCGATAATGAAGAAGAGGACGAGCGTAAAGAGGAGTTTATAAACCGAGGCCTTCCACACCGGGTGGTGGCTGAAGGAGGGCTTCAGGTAAAAGATCATGGTGCCGGTGATGATGGCGCCGATAATGCCGAATACCACCGCAAACTGGTAGAGGTTGACCCGTACGCCGAGGTCGTTGCAGGCACGGATGAGGTTTTCGAAAAAAACCACCCCGAAGATCACCCAGATGAGGGAGATCATCACCAGGGAACGGAGATGGAGATACAAGAGGCGACGGGGCATACAGGCCGGGGTATGCAAAAGGTGTGCAAGGGGCGGAGCCGGTGAAATGTGAGGCGGGCAGGAGGAGTTGAAGGAAGAGCAAATGATTACATGATTACATGAATACATGAGTACATGAGCCGGAGAAAGACTTTTTTGATCTCTGATGTCTGATTTAGTTCAGGATCCGGGATCGCCAGCTGTCCTTCTGCCCTCATGTATTCATTTGCTCATGTACTCATGTAATCTTCCCTCTGTATTAATTCCGGACGGGCTTCCCCGTCTTTAAAACTCCTTGTATCCGCTCCAGTGTTTTCCGCTCGCCGCAGAGGCTGAGAAATGCTTCGCGCTCGAGGTCGAGGAGATACTGCTCCGATACGAGGCTCTGTTCGGAGAGGTCGCCGCCGCACATCACGTAGGCGAGCTTGCGGGCCACGGTGGCGTCGTGCTCGGTGGCATAGCGGCCCTGCACCATCCCGTGGATGCCGGCATAGAGCGAGCCAAGGCCGGAGCGTCCCAGCACCCGTACGTCGGTGCGGGGCACGGGCTGCACATAGCCGGCCTCGTAGAGCTCGGTCACCGACTGGCGGGCGGCGGCGATGCGGCGGCCGGGGTTCATCACTACCTCATCGAGTCCTTTGCGGTACACACCGATGTTGAAGCCCTCGAGGGCCGAGGTGGCCACCTTGGCGGTGGCTATGGTAAGAAAGCGGTTTTTGAGGGTGATGGTCTCGGGCTCGTCCTCGTGCATTTCGTCGGAGGCGCGGAGCACGAATTCCTTGGTGCCGCCGCCGCCGGGGATAAGGCCGACGCCGAGCTCCACCAGGCCGGTGTAGGTTTCGGCCGCGGGGCAGCATTTGTCGGCATGGAGGCTCATCTCGCAGGCACCGCCGAGGGCAAGCGCATGGGGCGCCACCACCACGGGCACCGAACTGTAGCGCACGCGCATCATGGTGTTCTGAAAGAAGCGGATGGCGAAGTCGAGCTCGTCCCATTCCTGCTCCACGGCCAGCATGAAGATCATCCCCACGTTGGCGCCCGCCGAGAAGTTGGGGCCTTCGTTGGCGATGACGAGCCCTTTGTAGTCTTTTTCCGCGAGCTCGATGGCTTTATTGATGCCGGCCAGCACGTCGCCGCCGATGGAGTTCATCTTGCTTTGCCATTGCAGGCCCAGCACGCCGTCGCCGATGTCGAATACCTGGGCGGCGCTGTTTTTCCAGACCTCCTTGTTGTGGCGGAGCACGATGAAATCGCCACCACCGGGAATGGGCTTGTAGGTTTTCGTGGCGGGGTCATAGGCGAGGCGCTGGCCGCCTTCCACTTTATAGAAGCTTTTGTTGCCCGCGGCGATCATTTCTTCCACCCAGGGGGCTACGGTGTAACCGGCTTCCTTCATCTTCTTCACCGAGCGCTCCACGCCAAGCACATCCCAGCTTTCAAAGGCGCCGATCTCCCAGCCAAAGCCGGCCATCATGGCGTCGTCGATGCGATAGAGCTCGTCGGAGATTTCGGGGATGCGGTGCGAGATGTAAGAGAAGAGGCCGTAATGGAAGTGGCGGAGAAACTCACCGGCGCGGTCGGGCGCGGCGGTCAGCATCTGGAGGCGCTGCTTGAGGTCTTCCACGGCTTTGGCGGCGTCTACCGAAGCGAACTTCGGCTTTACCCGCGGGCCGTATTCCAATGTCTTCAGGTCGAGGGTAAGAATTTCTTTTTCACCACCCGCGCCTTTCGTTTTCTTGAAGAAACCTTGGCCGCTCTTGTCGCCGAGCCAGTTGTTTTCCGTGACCTTATTCAGCCAGGAAGGGATCTGGAAGGTGTCGCGCTGTTCGTCCTGCGGGCAGTTGTCGTAAACGCCTTTGGCCACTTTCACGAGGGTGTCGATGCCCACCACGTCGGCGGTGCGGAAGGTGGCCGATTTGGGGCGGCCGATAAGCGGACCGGTGAGGGCATCCACCTCGTCGATGGTCATGCCCATTTTATCAATGAGGCCGAAGATGGCCATCATGCCCCATACGCCGATGCGGTTGGCGATGAAGGCGGGTGTGTCTTTGGCCAGCACGGTGGTCTTGCCCAGGTAGCGGTCGCCGTAGTCCATCAGGAAGTCGACGACGGATGCATCCGTATCGGGTGTGGGGATGATCTCGAGGAGGCGCAGGTAGCGCGGCGGGTTGAAGAAGTGGGTGCCGCAGAAATGCTTTTTGAAGTCGGCCGAACGTCCTTGGGAGAGCATGCCGATGGGGATGCCCGAAGTGTTGGAGGTGATGAGCGTGCCGGGCTTCCGGTATTGCTCTACCCGCTCGTAGAGCGACTGCTTGATGTCGAGGCGCTCCACCACCACTTCGATCACCCAATCGCAGGAAGCGATGTCTTTGAGGTTGTCGTCGAAGTTGCCGGTGCTGATCTTCTTCACCACGTCTTTGGTGTAGATGGGCGAGGGGTTACTCTTCACGGCCGTCGCCAGCGCGTCGTTGACGATCTTGTTGCGGGCCGCTTTGTTGTCGCTCTCCTTCGCCTCGTTGGGTACGATGTCGAGCAGGAGCACAGGCAGGCCGATGCCGGCAAAGTGACAGGCGATGCGGGAGCCCATGACCCCCGAGCCGAGTACGGCTACTTTCTTTATGATGCGCTTGGCCATAAATTAGTTAGTTATGCAACTATTAGGCTTAAAAGTAAGGGAAAAACGTTTACGGGCACGTTGCTGCCGGAGGTGCGCGCAAAGGCAGGCCACCGGCCTGCCTTTGCCATGCTGAACGAAGTGAAGCATCTGAAGTTACGACAAGAAGGACTATGCGCAACGTTCGGAGAGCGTGTACCTGGCGAACCTTTCTTTCAGATCCTGAGCTCAGATCCTTCGCTTCGCTCAGGATGACAAAAGCCCCGCGGAGCGGGGCTTTTGTGCAGACGCGTGCGCGCTTTGGCTATCGGACTCCTGAACCGTTATCAACGCTCTCATTCGGCCCCACTAGTATCAGCTTTCCATCGGGCTGTTCCGCCGTCAGGATCATGCCCTGGCTTTCGATGCCGCGCATCTTGCGGGGCGCGAGGTTGGCCACCACCATCACCTGTTTGCCCACCATCGACTCGGGGCTGAAGTGCTGGGCGATGCCCGATACAATAGTGCGTACCTCGTTGCCCATATCCACCGTTAGCTGCAGGAGCTTGTCGGCCTTGGGAACTTTTTCGCAGGCCGTTACCGTGCCGATGCGGAGGTCAAGTTTTGCGAAATCATCGTACTGGATTTCACTTTTGATGTCTGATGTCTGATGTGCGATGTCTGACTTATTTACGCTGCCCGCTGCGTTCACGGCTGACGGTTCACCCGCCAACCCTGTTGAAGGCACCGGGTTCACGTTATTTTCTGCTTCCATAGCTGCCTTTGCTTTTTCGAGTCCTGCTTTTAGTTTTTCCACCTGGTATTGCACTTCCTCGTCCTCGATCTTGCGGAAGAGGAGCTCGGGCGGACGGAGCGAATAGCCCACCGACAGGAGCTTCAGCGAGCCGGCGTTCTTCCATTCCAGCATGCCGTCCACCACCTTCATCAGGTAGCACATCTTCTTCGCCGTGTTGGGCAGGAAGGGGTTGATGAGGATGGCAAGGTTGGCGCACAGTTGCAGGGAAAGGTGGAGCGAGTTGTCGATTAATTTCTGTGCTTCTTCTGCTGCCGAGCCGCCTTCGGCCAGCTTCTTGGCGGCGAGCCAGGGCGCGGTTTCCTGCAGGTATACATTGCCCAGCGAGGAAAGCGCGATGACTTCACCGAGCGCATCGCGGAAGCGGTATTCTTCGAGGAGGTTTTCAATCTTCGCTTTCGCGTTCTGAATCTCCCTGATCAGGTTGTTGTCGCGCTCCGTAACGGTATCGGCATGCCACTTCGGAACTTTTCCGCCCGTGAGCTTGTGCATCAGCACCATCGTGCGGTTTATGAAGTTGCCGAATTTGTTGAGCAGCTCGCCGTTCACCGCATCCTGGAAGCCTTTCCAGGTAAAGTCGCTGTCCTTGGTTTCGGGTGCGATCGAGGTGAGGTAATAACGCAGGCAGTCGGCCAGCGCGGGGCCGCCGTTTTCTTTTTTGATAAAGTCGTCGATATAGTCCTGCATATCGAGCTTCCAGTTGCGGCTGGTGCTCATTTTGTCGCCCTCCAGGTTGAGGAACTCGTTTGCAGGAACATTATCGGGTACGATATAATCATGCAGCTTCAGCATCAGCGGGAAGATGATGCAGTGGAATACGATATTGTCCTTGCCGATAAAGTGCACCAGCTTGGTTTCCTTATCGAGCCAGTACGGACGCCAGTCTTTGCCTTCGCGCTGCGCCCAGGTTTTGGTGGCCGAGATATAACCAATGGGCGCGTCGAACCACACGTAGAGCACCTTGCCGGCCGCGTCGGGTGTGTTGAGCGGCACCTTCACGCCCCAGTCGAGGTCGCGGGTAACGGCGCGGGGCTGCAGGCCGCCGTCGATCCAGCTTTTGCACTGGCCCACCACGTTGGCACGCCAGTCGTCTTTATGACCTTCGAGAATGTATTCGCGCAGCCAGGCTTCGTGCTGGTCGAGCGGAAGGTACCAGTGCTTGGTGGCCCGCTTCACCGGCGGGTTGCCGCTGAGGGTACTTACGGGGTTGATCAGTTCGTCGGGTGAAAGCGCGGTGCCGCATTTCTCGCACTGGTCGCCGAAGGCACCGTTGAAGCCGCAGTTGGGGCAGGTGCCCTTGATGTAGCGGTCGGCGAGGAAGGTGTTGGCCGCCTCGTCGAAATACTGCTCGCTCTCTTTGGTGACAAGAAGGTTGCGGTCATTGAGGTAGGTAAAGAACTCCTGCGCCGTCTCGTGGTGCACGGGCGCAGAGGTGCGGTCGTATACGTCGAAGGACACCGACAGGTCGTCGAAGTTCTCCTTCATGATCGTGTGGTACTTGTCGATGATGGCCTGCGGCGTGGTGCCTTCCTTCATGGCCTGGATGGGGATGGCGGTGCCGTGCTCGTCGGAGCCGCATACGAACACCACGTCGCGGCCCTGCGCGCGCAGGTAGCGCACGTAGATGTCTGCCGGGATGTAAGCGCCCGCCAGGTGGCCAATATGCTTGTGGCCGTTGGCATAGGGGAGGGCCGAGGTAATGAGATAGCGTTTGGGGGTTGTCATCGGGACAAAAATAGGCCGAAGTAATGTGCTAATGGGTTAAACCCGCTTTGGCGGGACAAGTCGTGCTGATGTGCTGGTGGGAGCCTTTCTACTTTCCGCCATGGGCGCGCAGGTCGGCGCGGCAGTCAGCGCAGAGCGTGGGCAGCGGCTTGCGGGCATACACGAGGTTCGGTGACTCCTCGGTGTCGGTAATGTAATACATGAGGCATTTGCGGTTGAGGCAGTGCTTACCGTGGCTGTTGTCCTTATGATCGCTTTGCAACGGAGTGCCCACATTTACCAGTCCCATCAGGTGGGCGATCTCGTGTTCCGCCACTTTTGTCTCCAGGTTGGTGCGCGAAGGGCGGGTGACGGCATTGGAGTTTTCAATCACGTTTTTTCCAAATATGGCGGCCGACGTTGCGCTGTACGCGTGGCCGAGCATTTCGGTCTGAACGAATACCCCGTTGGTATAAAGCAGGTACAGCGCCAGCTGGCTGCCCTCGTTGTAAAATTTACGGTGTTGTTTTTCCAGCGCCATCACCTCCTCAAGGCTGTAGAGCGTGTCGGCGGCGGAAGGGATCACCTGTTGCACAACCCGCACGCCGTCCGGCTTATGGGCAAACCGTTCAATGAAGCGAATCAGGTTGCTCACCGCTTTCGGGTCGGGTTCGAATCTTTCCATATACTGGATTTCCACCAGCACGGAAGTAAAGGGCGAGTCGGTGAGCAGGTGCCGCGCGGCACTGCCGACACGGCCGGTATTGAGGGCCTGGCCGGCAGGCGCGCGCACCGGGAGCGGCGGCCGGGAGCAGCTGTAAGCGAGGCTGGCCAGCACAAGGAGAAGCATCAGGAAGGAACTGCTACGGATCATAGCGCACGGCCGTTAAGGTTAGTGGCCTCCGTATTAAAGATGACACCCGTACACCGAACGGGTGCTTTGCCTTTTGTTAAAGTCCGGTAATGCTTCGTTGTCCCATCGGCCGCATTTCGCCTAAATTGTACCCGCATGCAACGCAAACATTTTCTCGGAACCCTCGGTACCCTTTTCGCCGGCAGCCTGCTGCCGGCGCGGGCCGCCACGGAGCCGGAGCCGGAACGGAAGATCCTGTTCCCGCCCTGGCTGAAGCCCGGCGCCCTCATCGGCATCACCTCACCCGCCGGCACCATCAGGGAAGAAGAGCTGAAGCCCGCCCTGCTGCAGCTCGAGGCCTGGGGCTTCCGGGCGCGCATCGGCAGCAGCATCGGCAAGAAAGATTTTACCCTCGGCGGCACCGACGCGGAGCGCTGCGCCGACCTGCAGGCCATGCTCGACGACCCGGCACTCGGTGCCATCCTCTGCGCCCGCGGCGGCTACGGGTCGGTGCGGATCGTGGACCGGCTCGATTTCAAAGCTTTCCGCAGGCATCCCAAGTGGATAATCGGCTTCAGCGATATCACCGTGCTGCACAGTCATATTCACCGGCAATGCGGGGTGGCCACGATCCACTCCAAGATGTGCAACTCCTTCCCGGACGACTGGGAGAAGGCCGAGCCGATCCAGCGCGACACGATCCTTTCGATCCGCGACGCGCTCACCGGCCAGAAGATGCGGTACACGGCCCCGCCGTCGGCGGCCAACTGCGCCGGCACCGCCGACGGGCAGCTCGTGGGCGGCAACCTCAAGATGCTTGAAACGCTGGCGGGAACGCCGTCGGACATCGAAACAAAGGGCAAGATCCTCTTTGTGGAAGACACCGGCGAGTATGCCTACAGCATCGACCGCGCCTTTGAGAACCTGCGGCGGAGCGGCAAGCTGGAAAAGCTCGCCGGGCTTATCGTGGGCGGCTTCAGGCTGAAGCCCGACGACCCCGGTGAGGAGTTCGGCCGCGGCGTTGCCGACATCGTGCTGGAAAAGACGACGGGCAAAAGCTACCCGGTTTGTTTTGATTTTCCCGTTGGCCACCAGCGGGCTAACTTCGCCCTTCGTTGCGGGCAGCGCCATCGCCTTACGGTGACGGAGAGCGGCAGCACGCTAACAGACCTTTCATGATCAAGATTCCACCTTACCTGCGAAAAGGAGCCACCATCGGCATCACGGCGCCCGCCGGCTTCATGGCCCTTGAAAAGATCAGCGCCTGCATCGACGCCCTGCAGGAGTGGGGCTACGTGGTGAAGCTGGGCGATACCACCCATCATATCTCCGACTCCTATTTTTCGGCGCCCGACGAAGACCGCCGCATCGACCTGCAGCGCCTACTCGACGACCCGGACGTGGATGCCATTCTTTGCGCCCGCGGCGGCTACGGGGTCAGCCGCATCATCGACCGGCTCGACTTCAAGAGCTTCCGCAAGCACCCCAAGTGGATCATCGGCTTCAGCGACATCACGGTGCTGCACAGCCACCTGTATATGCAGTACGATATCGCCTCGCTGCACGGCCCGATGGCCGGCGCCTTCCAGCCCGGCGGCCCCGGCAGCGCCTCGCTCGAAACGCTCCGCGAAGCGCTCGAAGGAAGGAGTGCCGAATATTCGATTGCCACAAACCCGCTCAACCGCACCGGCGTCGCCCGTGGCGAGCTGGTGGGCGGCAACCTCACCCTGCTGGCGCACCTGATCGGCTCGGAGTCGGAGCTCAAGACAAAACGCACCCTCCTGTTTCTCGAAGACCTCGGCGAGACCATCTACAACATCGACCGCATGCTGGTGCAGCTGAAGCGAAGCGGCAAGCTGGCCCGCCTCTCGGGCCTCATCGTAGGCGGCTTTACCGGCATCAGAGACACCGAACGTCCCTTTGGCCGCGATGCTTACGAGCTGATCCGCGAACATGTGTCTGACTACGATTACCCGGTGTGCTACGGCTTCCCGGTGAGCCATGACAAAGAAAACGTGGCCCTGAAGCATGGAATCGAACACGAGCTGAAGGTGGAGCGGGAGGAGGTGGTGCTCCGGGAGCGATGACCCGGCCCCCAGACCTCACCCCCGGCCCCTCTCCGGAACGGAGAGGGGTGCCTCTGTCGGACATTCATTATGGTTTGATGCCTTATGCTGACTGAACTTCAAAACAAAGAGCGGATGCCTTAGGCATCCGCTCTTTCGTTATTAGTGTCACACAGAATACTGATTCAAACAATCGGAACAACTGCGGGGAGTCACCCCTCTCCCCCAGGGAGAGGGGCCGGGGGTGAGGTTTGGGGCAGCGTCTTATTCCACCCGCCTCAGCTTCAAATTCGTTACCGGCGCCACTATGAGCGGGAACTTCTCCACCGTCACGTTGCTCACGTCGAGACCGAAGCCGCGTTCCTCGGAGAGGCTCGCTTCCTTCAGCCAGAAGTGGAACTTCATGATCACGCGCTCGAAGAAGGGCAGCTCGTTGTCCTGGCTCAGGTATTTTTCCATCACGATGAACTGGAAGTCGCCCACCACCTTGTTGCGCTCGAGGCTCTCGTAGCGCGAGGTGATGTTCACTTCGCGGTTTTTTACCAGGTCTTCCACCACCTTGCGGAACATCAGGTTGAGGCGCGGTTCCACACGGAATCCGAGGCGGAACTCTACCCGGATGATGTCGTTGGGAATGATGTGATCGACCTTGTACTCGGTGGTGTACGGGTCGTCAAGCGTATCCACGTGCACGAACCAGTAGATGTCGGCACGCTTGGGTTTGCGGTTGAGGATGGAGTAGATGATTTTGTGCTCGATCTCGCGCGGGTTGTCGGCCGAGGTGAGATACACCAGGTGGGTGGAGAACTTGGGCACCGAACGGTCGTTGCTCAACTCCTGGATCTTGGGGATGTAGTGCTCGAGGCGGACGAATTCCACGTAGCGGTTCTTGATCTTGCGGGCCCGGAACCAGTCGAACATTACAAAGAACAGGAAGCCGGCCACGATCACCGTTACAAAGCCGCCGTGCGGAAACTTGTCGACGTTGCCCAGCAGAAAGGCGCCTTCGATGGTCAGGTAGATGGTGAGGTAGAGGTAGATAAAGACCGGCTTGATGCGCCGCAGCACCAGGAAGTTGGCAAACAGGATCGAGGTGGCGATCATGCAGAGGGTGATGGCCAGGCCATAAGCCGCTTCCATGGAAGACGCCTTTTTGAAATAAAGCACGATACCGACGCAGCCCGTAAAAAGCATCAGGTTCACGCCGCCGATGTACACCTGGCCGCGTTCCTCGGTGGGGTACTTGATCTGGAGCTTGGGCCACAGGTTGAGGCGCATGGCTTCGGAGATGAGCGTATAGGACCCCGAGATAAGGGCCTGCGAGGCGATGATGGCCGCTGCCGTGGCGATGGTGATGCCGAAGTAGAGAAACCACTCGGGCATGACGCCGTAGAAGGGGTTGAAGCCCTTTTCGATCATTTCAGGCGTGACTACAGCGCCCAGGATGCGCTTCATGCTGCCCGTTGCCGGATCCTTGTAGAACCCGCTGAGCAGGTAAGCGCCCTGTCCCAGATAATTCAGGATCAGGCAGGTTTTTACGAAGATCCAGGAGTAGCGGATGTTCCATTTGCCACAGTGGCCGAGGTCGGAGTAAAGGGCTTCGGCACCCGTCGTACAGAGGAACACACCGCCCAGGATATAAAATCCCTTAGGTGTGCTGATCAGCAGCTTGATGCCATACCAGGGATTGAAGGCTTTGAAGATGTGCAGGTAGTCGGACAGGTGGTAAACGCCCAGCACCGCCAGGGTAAGGAACCATACCGTCATGATCGGGCCGAAGAAGCGGCCGATAAAGGCGGAGCCGAACTGCTGCAGGAAGAAAAGTACCCCGAGGATGGCCAGCACGATGTAGATGACCGTCCACTGGTTGATATCGTGCAGCGCCGGAACCTGTTTGAGACCTTCGATGGCCGACGTAACCGAGATGGGCGGGGTGATCATGCCGTCGGCGAGCAGGGCCGCGCCCCCGATCATGGCCGGCACCACCAGCCAGCGCTTGCGCCGCCGCACCAGGGCGAAGAGCGAGAAGATGCCCCCTTCCCCCCGGTTGTCGGCGCGGAGCGTGAGGATGACATATTTAATGGTGGTTTGCAGGGTCAGTGTCCAGATGATGAGGGAGAGCGCCCCCACAATCAGTTCTTCAGTGATGACCCGGCCGCTGGTGATGGCATTGAGTACGTAAAGCGGAGAGGTGCCGATGTCGCCATAAATAATACCGAGAGCAATGAGCAAGCCCCCGAGGGTTGCCCGGCTGTTGTGAGTTGAAGGCATTGTTCCTTACGATTGGATTGAATCGTTTACTGCGGTAAAGGTAGCGGAAAGCAATGTTCAGCGGCTAAAAAGCAGCGCCGCCCGGGCCGCCTCCCGGAAAGGGCTTTGGCGGGCTCAACTTTAACTGCTTTTATCGGGTCCGAAACGCTAATTTTAAAGCGATTAAATTCCTTTTGCATGCGCATGACCCGTCTTCTGCTGCTGTTGCCCCTGTTGTGCTTCCTGGGTGCCGGGGCCCAGAAAATCGTCTACTCCGAGCCCGACCGCGACGAAACCCGCCGCACCACCTTCGAGGTGATCGGTAAGGTCGGCCCTAACGTTCTTGTATATAAGAATATCCGGGCCCAGAGTTTTATTTCGGCCTACGACAACGATATGAAGCCGGTAGGGAAGGAGCGGCAGGATTACCTCCCCGAAGACCGGCTCATCAACGTCGACTTCTTTCCCTACACCGACCACGCCTGGGTGATCTACGAATACCAGAAAAAGAACGTGGTGTATTGCGAGGCGGTGAAGGTGGATGCTCTCGGTAAGAAAGTATCCGATGTGCGCCTTGTGGATACGGCCCATATCTCGATCACCACCAACAACAAGATCTACTCGGTTATTTCTTCGGAAGACAAGAACCGCCTGATGGTGTTCAAGATCAACTCGCGTAACAAGAACCGCTACGTGCTCAGCACGCTGCTGCTCGACCGCGACCTGGGCGAGCTGGGCCGCAGCCGCCACACCATCCCGATGGAAGACCGCGACGATAACCTCGGTGAGTTCCGCCTCGACAACGATGGCGGCCTCGTGTTTGCCCGCTTTACCCGCGTCAACAACGACAATATCAGCCAGGCAAGCCTCCTGTGGAAGCCCGCCGGCTCCGACTCGCTTTACACCACCGAAATCAGGATCGACAAGGACAAGATGTTCCTCGACGAGCTGCACATCAAGGTGGATAACCCCAACAAGCGTTACTTCCTGACCTCTTTCTATTACACGAAGCGCCGCGGCAATATTGAAGGCTTTTACTTCTACGTGTGGGACGGCACCACGCAGAAAGTGGCCCTCGAGCGGGCGGTGGCTTTGGGCGACGAGCTGCGCCGCGATGCGCGCGGCGATGCTTCTCCGAAGATGGCCTTCAACGATTATTTCATCCGCAACATCATCGTGAAGAAGGATGGCGGCTTTATCATCGGCTCGGAAGCCTACTATACCACCTCGCGCCTCAACAACTGGAACCGCTGGGATTACCTCTATGGCCCTCCGTACGGCGGCGGCTATGGTTATTACAGCTATTCGCCCTATAATAACTGGTACTGGCGCAACCGCGCCAACACGGCCGCCGTGCGTTACCACGCCGATAACATCACCATCCTCAGCTTCGACCCCGCCGGCGGGCTGCAGTGGAGCAACGTGATTCACAAGGAGCAGTTTGACGACGATTCGGACGACGCCCTTTCCTACCAGGTGATGAACACCGGCGGCGCCCTGCACTTCCTCTTCAACCAGGACGAAAAGCGGGTGCAGCTGCTCAACGACTATGTGCTTTCGCCCGACGGCGCCATGAACCGCAACCCCACCCTGAAGAACCTTGACCGCAACTTCGACTTCCTGCCGCGGTATGGCAAACAGGTGGCGGCGCGGACATTCATCGTGCCTTGTTACTATCGCAACTATATTTGCTTTGCGAAAGTTGAATACCCCAATCCATAATCCTTGATCGCCCTATTTAAACAAAAAGCGCCCGGAACGATCGCCATCCTGTTCATCGCCGGGCTCCTGCTGAAGCTGCCGCTGTTTACCCAAACGGCCCTGCTGACGGCTCCCACCGATGGCCCGATGTTCCGCCCCCTTGCCGACTGGATCGGGCGTGGCTATGCGGCGGCACCCGGCGCGCTCGCCTTTGTGCTGCTGTTTGCCGGTGCACTGATACTGAATTCCGCGGTGAATCAATACCGCATGACGAGCCGGCAGACCTTTCTGCCCGCGCTGTCGTACCTGCTCATCACCTCGCTGGTGCCGGAGTGGAGCTTCCTGTCGGCGCCGCTTTGCGCTGCGCTGCTCCTGGAGCTCGCCTTTGTGCTCACCCTGCGGCTTTACGGGGCGCAGAACGCGAGCGGGCGCATCTTCAACATCGGGCTGCTCACCGGGCTTGCAGGTTTCTTTTACCCGCCGGCACTGCTATTCGGGGGCATCGCCCTGCTCGGGCTGATGGTGCTGCGCCCGCTGCGCGTTAATGAATTGTTTCTCCTGCTGCTCGGCGTGCTCACACCTACCTATTTCTATGCGATCGTTCTCTTTCTGTACGATCGCCTCCAATGGAAAATGCTGGTTCCGCAACTGCACTTCGAGGTGATCGAGCGGCCTGCATCCTATACGGTGCTTGGCGCCATCGTGCTCCTGGTAATGCCCTTCCTGCTGGGATCGTACTATGTGCAGGCAAGCCTGCGCAAGATGCTCATCCAAGCCCGCAAAAACTGGAGCCTCGTGCTCTTCTGGCTGCTGCTGGCGGTGGGTATTCCCTTTCTTGGCAATAGCGGGCAATACACACCCTGGCTGCTGGTGGCCGCGCCGCTGGCGGCGTTCCACGCCTGCGCCTTTCTTTACCCATCGCGCAACTGGGTGTCGCTGCTGCTGTTCTTCGTGATCCTTATGTATATCCTCGCACTCCAGTATGGGATTGCGATGGTGCGGAAATGAACTTCCGGGTTCTGGGGTTTTAGGGTTCTGAGGTTGGTTCTGTAGCCGCACCTTTAAACCATAGAACTCCAGAACCCTAGAACCTCCGCCCCTTCCTTCGTATCTTTGCGGCTCAAACAACCCTTATCTATGAAATTCGGTGTCGTTGTCTTCCCCGGCTCCAACTGCGATCGCGATATGTATGATGCCCTGGTGCATGACCTTGGCCAGGAGTGCGTTATGCTCTGGCACAAGGACAGCGACCTTTCGGCCTTCGGTCCCGACGATTGCATCGTTCTCCCCGGTGGCTTTTCATACGGCGATTATCTCCGGACCGGTGCCATCGCCCGCTTCAGCCCCATCATGGCCAGCGTGATGGAGCACGCGAAGCGCGGAGGCAAGGTGCTGGGCGTATGCAACGGCTTCCAGATCCTCTGCGAAAGCCACCTGCTGCCCGGCGCCCTGCTGCGCAACAACAACCAGCAATACGTTTGCCGCAACCTTCATATAAAGAATGCCGCCGGCTCGGTGTACCAGATTCCCATCGCGCATGGTGAGGGCCGCTACTATGCCGACGAGGCCACACTCGACGCCCTCGAAGCAAACGGCCAGGTGCTGTTCCGCTATTGCGATGCGGAAGGCAACCTCACCCCGGAGGCCAACCCGAACGGCTCGATGCGCAACATCGCGGGCATCTGCAACGAAGGCCGCAACGTGTTCGGCATGATGCCGCACCCCGAGCGGGCCTGCTCATTTGCGCTGGGCAACACCGATGGACGTAAGATCTTCGGTGAGTTGTTTTCGGCTTTGCAGGAAGCGGTTACCGTCTAAAGCTTTATTGACGGGACCTCGTTCGTGCGCTGCAAGTCTTAACAAATCGAAATTCATTTATCACCGAATTTTGATGTTCAACAACCCGGTATGAAAAATCTTTTACTCGCACTGGCCCTCCTTGTGGGCGTTGCCGCATCGGCGCAAAACCCGGTGAGCTGGACCTTTACCACCAAAAAGCTCAACGACAAAACCTACGAGGTTCATATGACGGCCACGATTCAGAAAGGCTGGCACCTCTACGCACAAGCGCAGCCGAAGGATGCCATTGCGCAACCGACGTCATTCAGTTTCAACAAGAACCCGCTGCTCAACTTCGAAGGCAAAGTGAAGGAAGTGGGCAAACTGGAAAAATTCCGCGATAAGGTGCTGGATGTTTCTGCCAACCAGTTCAGCAACCGCGTCGACTTCGTGCAGGTGGTGAAGCTGAAGGCGAAGGCGAAGACCGCGGTCACGGGCAGCCTCGAGTTCCAGACCTGTAACGACGAGAAGTGCCTGCCGCCGAAAAACGTTCCGTTTACCATCAACCTGAATTAAGCCGGCTAACGGACCAACACGCACGCTAACTGGATTTATACTTGTTTTGCAAACGGATTTCTGATGAAGTCCGTTTGTCTTTTTAACTACCGTGTATGCCGCACCTGCGCCGCCTTCTTTTTGTACTGATAACGCTCTTTTCTGTATCCGTTGCACTGGGCCAGACCGCGCCCTTCAAGTGGGAGGCCAGCGCCCGCCGTACCGCGCCCAATGCCTACGAGCTGCAGTTTAAAACGGCAGGCGCCAACGGCTGGGAGCTGTACCAGCCCGAACAGGCCAACGTGCGGGATGTGGTCTTTGCCGAACTGGTGTTGAACGACAGCTCCATCAAAGCCTCCCCGGTTATCGCGGCGGGGCCGTCCGGCAGCTTTGTGAAAAGCCCGGTTTTCGATGGCGCCCAGGTGGCCGTCAGCCGCGGGCCGGCGCAATGGCGGGCAACCATCCAATTCAGCGGTGCGGTGCCCGCCCGCCTTGCCGGGAAGCTGCTCTATACGTACGGTCGCAACGACGAACTTTACCCGGGCACGGAAGCCGCTTTCTCGGTGGCGCTCGAAGGCGGCGTGTCGGCTGCCAACCGCATCCTGATCCCCTCTATCGACATCAATAAGCCCGTATCGCCCTGCGGCGATGAAAGCACCGCCAATCAAAGCGCCTGGAGCATTTTCTTCATCGGCCTGGGCGCCGGCTTGCTGGCCCTGCTTTTTCCCTGCATCTTCCCGCTGATCCCGCTGACGGTTTCTTTCTTCACCAAGCGGGCGCCCACGCGGCGCAAAGGCGTGCGCAACGCTTTTTTCTACGGCTTCTCCATTTTTATCATCTATACCGCGCTGAGCCTGCCCTTCCATCTTTTCCAGGTCCGGCCCGAGGTGCTCAATAATATCTCCACCAATGTGCCGCTGAACCTGGCGTTTTTCGTGGTGTTCGTCGTGTTTGCCATTTCCTTTTTCGGTGCCTTTGAGATCACCCTGCCCAGCGGGCTTGCCAACCGCGTTGATTCCAAGTCGGGGGCAAGCGATATCTGGGGTATCTTTTTCATGGCGCTCACGCTCACCATCGTTTCATTCTCCTGCACCAGCGGTATCCTGGGCGCGCTCATCGCCGGCTCGCTCAGCGGCTCCAACGCTGCCTGGCAGCTCACCGCAGGAATGGCGGGTTTCGGCCTTGGCCTCGGCCTTCCATTTGTATTGTTCGCGCTCTTCCCGGGCTGGCTGCAATCGATGCCGCGCAGCGGTGGCTGGATGACCGAGCTCAAGGTGGTGTTCGGATTCATCGAGCTCGCCATGGCCATCAAGTTCTTATCGAATGCCGACCTGGTGAAGCACTGGGGCCTGTTGCCGCGCGAGGTGTTCCTCGCCTCCTGGGCACTGATCGGTATCTGCATCGTGGTGTACCTGCTCGGCCTCCTGCGCAAAACCCCGCGGCCGAAAATGGGGCCGGTGCGGCTGGTCTTTGTCACCATCTTCGCGGCCATCACCGTGTATATCATCCCGGGCCTGTTCAACGTGCCAAGCGCCGGGCTGACGCTGATCAGCGGATTTCCGCCGCCGCTTACCTATAGCATCTACAAGCCACACGCGGCGCTGGCCCATGCGGTAAAGCCGCTGCACAACGATTACGAAGGCGCCCTGCGTCGTGCCCGCGCCGAAGGCAAGCCGGTGCTCATCGACTTCACGGGCTGGGCCTGCGTCAACTGCCGGCGCATGGAGGAGCGCGTGTGGACCGACCCCGCCGTTGCCGCATATATGAAGGATAGCTTTGTGGTGGTGTCGCTGTATGTAGACGAGCGCCGCACGCTGCCCGCCGCCGAGCAGCAGGAATATACCGCCCGCCGCGGCGATAAGCGCGATATCACCACCGTCGGCGATAAATGGGCCACCTTCCAGTCGGAGAACTTCTTCGCCGTATCGCAGCCGCAGTACGCCATTATCAGCCCCGACGAGCGTGCGCTTACCCGGCCCAAGACCTACACGCAGGATCCGAAGGACTTCCTCGGGTGGCTTCGCTGCGGCCTGGAAGCGTTCCGTAAATAGCGATACCGTCCTGCATATAAAAAGGCCTCCCCATCGGGAGGCCTTTTTATATGCGGTTATCTGGGTTCTTTTTCTTTCGTAAACCAGGTTTCGGCAAGTGCCGGATCGTTGGTGCGTAACAGGTAGCGGCCGGGTGGGAGGGTGCTGATGGAAAAGCGCAGGAGGCTGCCGGGTGCCGTGGAAATGGTGCGTACCGTAGATCCATCGCCATCGATGATGCGCACGATCGTGACGCGGTGGCTTTCCGGTGCTTCGATGCTGAGGACCTGGCGGGCCGTGTTGACGTGCGCGGCTGTAGTCACCGCCTGGCCCTGCGCTGCCGTTACCAAGAGGAAAGCGAGGAATAAAAGTAGAATCGTTCTCATACGGTTGGATTTACTGGTTAAAACTAGTGAAGGCTGCCGGCTTGCCACAGCGGGAAACTACCCGTTTTTGCCGCGTAGCTTTCCGGCCACCCCCTTCAAATGCAGCAAAAAAGTGACCAATCCGGAGCGCCTGCCGCCCGTCACCGCCATTTGTCCGCTCGTGGAGCCCGGTCGCCGCTACTAATTCATTAGTTGAACTCCTAATCGATTAGTAGTAGGTTTATCAAAACGTTTACTGATGATCAAGCTGGCGAAACGCGAAGAACAGATCATGCAGGCTTTCTGGGAGCTCGGGAAGGCCTTTATCCGCGACATCATCCCGCTGCTGCCGGACCCGAAGCCGCACTACAACAGTGTAGCGACGATGGTGAAGATCCTCGAGGAAAAGGGCTTCCTGCGCCGCGAAGCCGTAGGCAACATGAATGCTTATATACCCGTCGTCGGCCGCGACGCGTATCAGAGCCATGCGCTCAAGGACATCGTGAGCCAGTATTTCGACAACTCCTATCCCCGCATGCTGGCCTTCTTCGCCAAAGAGCAGAACCTGGGCGAGCAGGAGCTGAAGGAAATTCTTGAACTCATCAAAAACCAGAAACCATGATCCCCTACACCCTTCATGTGGCCCTGCTGGTGGCGGGTTGCCTGGCCTTTTACAAAGTGTTTTTGCAGCGCGAGACCTTTTTCCGCCTCAACCGCTGGGTGTTGCTGGCTTGCCTGGTACTGGCCTTCGCCCTGCCGCTGGCCCATGTGCCGGCACAGTGGTCGCTGCGCAAGGCTGCCCCGGCCGAGACGTCGGTCCCGGCAACCGCGCCGCTGATCCCTGATGCGGTGGATAACCTGGCGGGACGCGAAGGCTCGCTCAGCGCCGCGCAGCCTTCGGAAGGGCCGGATGCAAAGGCCGCCAGGCCAGTCGTCGTAAAGCCGGCGGCCGCAACGGTCGACGCGGGCCGCGTGCTGCAATGGGTGGGCTGGCTCTACTGGTTCGGGGTGATCGCCTTCGGGATCAACTTCCTGCTCCAGGTGGGCCTGCTGCTCTACCGCGCTTACACCAACCCGGTGATCCGCGACGGGCGCTACCGCATCGTGGAGCTGAGCGGCGACGTGGCGCCCTGCTCTTTTGCCAACAACATTTTCATCAATCCGGAGAAGTACGACTGGGATACCTACCAGCAGGTGCTCGAGCACGAGAAGGTGCACTGCAGCGGCCGTCACTCCTGGGACATCCTGCTGGCGGAGATCGTACTCGTATTTCAGTGGTTCAATCCCTTTGCCTGGATCTATCGCAAGACCCTGGAGAACAACCTCGAATTTCTTACCGACGAAGAGCTGCTGGAGCGCCGCTCCTTCGACCCGTCGAGCTACCAGATGAGCCTGCTGCGCGTTTCATCGCCGCATCTGCCCCTGGGCCTCACCACCAATTACAATCAATCCCTTCTTAAAAAACGAATTCTCATGATGCAAGCAAAAAAATCCAACTGGCATACAAGCTGGAAGTACCTCTTCCTGCTGCCGCTGATGGCACTGATGATGTGCCTGCTCAACGAGCCTGCCGTGCAGGCGCAGCAGCCCGCGGCTAAAACAAAGACCAAGGCGCGTACGCACAAACCGATCGACACCGAGGGCAACTGGTTTGCCACCATCAAGGGCGATAAGGTCCAGATGCAGTTCCGTGGCGATGATGACGGCGAGCGCTCGATGAACGGCAACTCCTTCGCGCTGTCCGACTTCGGCAACCTGCCGCGCAACGGCTCCGGCACTTTTACCCTGAAGCGCGATGCCGGCACCATGGAATTCACCGGCCGCTTCGACGGCGACCAGGGCATGGGCCGCTACAAGTTTGTACCGGATGAATCCTACGCCGCCTTCCTGAAGCAGCAGGGCCTGGAGCCGGGCGATGCCGGCGACCGCATGGTGCTGTTCTTCGTGGATGCCAGCCGCGCTTATGTCAGCGAGCTCAAGTCGCTTGGCTATAAGGATTTCGATCGCGACGAGCTGATTCCGCTCGCGGCCCTCAGGGTAAACGGCGCCTATATCCGCTCCCTGCGCGAGGCCGGGCTGAACGATGTGCCGCTCAGCGAGCTCATTCCGCTGCGCTCGCTCGGCGTTGACAAAGCCTACGTGGAGGACATCCGCAAAGTATACCCGAACGTAACCGCCAGTCGCCTTATCCCGCTGAAGGCACAGGGTATCGACAGCAAATACATCCAGGCGATGCGCAGCTCAAACAAAAGCTGGCAGCCGCGCGACACCAGTTATCGTAGCCGGCGCGACAACGGTGACGATGATAATAATGTTAATACGAATGTCAATGTGAATACAGACGCAAGCACAAAAGCTGACAAGCGCAAGCGCGACGATATGAACGAGCAGGTGCGTGAGCGTGTGCGCGAGCGCGGCGGTAACGACGAGCTCAACGACATCGTAGGCATGAAAGCCGTTGGTGTAGACGATGCCTATATCCAGTCGATCCGGGATGCCGGCTTCCCGGATATCTCTATCAAAAAGATTACGGGCTTCAAGGCGCTGGGCATTACTCCCGACTATATTAAAAGCCTGCGCTCGCTTGGATTTTCCAGTCTTTCGGAGTCGGACGTTTCGGGCGCGAAGGCGACGGGTGTTGATGCGGCGTTTATCCGCAGCTTCGAGCCGGTTGGCTACAAAGGACTGCGTCTCAACCAATATGTCAGCCTGAAAGCTACCGGCGTTACGCCGCAGCTTGTGAAGGAATACCAGGACTTTGGCTTCACCGACGTGCGTCCCAACGACGTGATCGGTGCCAAGTCGGTTGGTGTTACGCCCGCCTTTCTTCGTGAGATGAAGGCCAAGGGTTATGAATTCAAGAGCCTCAACAAGGCCATCGGCCAGAAGGCTTCGGTAGATTGATACCGCGGGGCGACGGTGCTCCCCGCCGGCGTCCCTTTTTTCCCTTTCGCTTTACCGCTTGTCCGTAATTCTACGGCTCCTTGATGAACGGCGCACAGCGCCGGAGGGAAAGCCGTTTCTTTAAAATACGAAACAATTCGTAAAACTGCACACATGAAGACATTATTGACAACCCTCGTTCTTTTCTGCGCAGCGGTCGTGCAGGCGCAGGATAGCACCCGTGCTTCGTCCGACACCTCGAAGCTTTCCAAAAACAAGGATCTCCAGGAAGTAAGGATCGAGTCCATGCGCCCGGCGATCGAGCAAAAGGCCGATAAGATCGTGGTAAATGTGGAGAATACGGCACTTGCCGCCGGCAATACGGCTTACGCTGTGCTGAGCCGGACGCCGGGTGTGCTGATCGATGCCGAAGGCAATATCCAGCTCAACGGGCGGAGCGGTGTGCTGGTGCAGATCGACGGGCGTCCGACCTTCCTCTCGGCCCGCGACCTCCGCACCCTGCTGGAAGGCATGCCGGCCGAAAACCTGAAGAATATCGAGATCATCACCAACCCCTCGGCGAAGTACGAGGCGGAAGGCACCTCGGGCATTCTCAACATCAACCTGAAAAAACAGGTGAAGCAGGGCGTGAACGGCTCCCTGTACGCGGGTTACAATACCAACTTTCACAACAGCGGCTGGTCAATCGGCGGCTCGCTCAATTACCGCAAGGGTGGCTGGAGCTTTTTCATCAACACCGACCTCATGCGCCGCGTGGGTGGCCGCGACGCCACCTTCACGCGCGTGTTCCAGTCGGGCGGCAAGACCACCTACTTCGACCAGGTGGCCACGGCCAGCCACTACAACGAAGGCCCCCCGACCTTCCGGGTCGGCTCGGAGCTGGAGCTCGGCAAACGCCACAGCATCGGCATCACCACTTATTTCAACCAGAACACCCTGCGGCAGGAGTTTCTCTCCGGCACCAGCATCGGCAGCGCTCCGATGGTTCCGGAACTTCGTGTTGACGCGCGCAATTACATGATGAATGTGTGGCAGGGCTGGACGGGCAACGTGCACTATGTTTACAAGCTCGACTCCGCGGGCAGCACGCTTTCCAGCGATTTTGACTTTGCGCGGATCCGTAACCGCGGCGATGCCGACTTCCTCAACTTCTACGACAGCGTGGGGCGCGGTCCGTATACCGACTTCCTGTACCAGGAGTCGCCCAACGGTTACAACATCATCTCGGGCCGCCTCGATGCCACCGTGATGGCGGGCAACGGCCGCCGCGTGGAGACGGGTCTGCGCGCCTCCGATGTGTTGTCTGACAACGACGCACGTTTTTATTTTCACAATACGCCCGAACTGGTGGTTGATCCGCACCGTACCAACCACTTCCGCTACCGCGAGAACATCTACGCGGCTTATGTCAACGGTGTGATCCCTGTGGGCAAGCGCCTGACGGTGCAGGCCGGGCTGCGCCTGGAGCAGACAATCTCACGCGGCATGCAGCTCACCACCGGGCAGGTGACCAACCGCCAGTACACGAACCTGTTTCCCAGTGTGTTTCTCCAGCAGAAGGTGAGCGAGAACTATAGTGTAACGCTTAATTACAGCCGCCGCCTGCAGCGCCCCAACTACGGCAACCTAAATCCCTTCCGGCTGTACCGCGATCCATACACCTGGTTTGAAGGCAACCCCGGCCTGCAGCCGCAATATGCGCATTCCTTTGCGCTGACGCAGTCGATCAAAAAAACCTATCTCATTACGCTCAGCTATTTATATACGAGCGACATTATGGCCGAATTGCCGCGCCTCGTGCCCGACAGCGCCTATACTATTTACTACCCCGGCAACGTAAGCAGCGAGCGGGAGTGCGGTGTCACGGCGGTTATTCCGGTCAAGATCCGCCGCTGGTGGGATGTGCAGAACACGCTCACCATGCTGGCTGACCGCATTGACGCAAACAGCAAAAGCGGCGGGCAGGTGAACGATAATGTGTTCGTGATGTTCCAGTCGAACCACACTCTGCAGCTGCCGCGCGGCATCCGGCTGGAGCTGAACGGGCGCTACGTGGGAGAGGGGCTCAGCGGCCTTTATGTGATGCAGCCTTATTTCCGGCTCGACGCCGGTCTCCGCAAAAGCTTTCCCATGGCGCACCTCGACCTGAGCGTAAGTGCCAGTGATGTCTTCCAGAGCCACCGCCTGCGCTTCGATACCCGCATCGGCGACAATATCAACAATTTCGACCAGTACCTGCGTTTCCAGGGGCTGAACATCCAGCTGCGTTACAACTTCAGCAAGGGGCAGCGCGTGGATGAGCAGCGGAGAAGGACCGTGGAGGAGATGGGACGGGCGGGCGCGTAGGAAGGCAACAGAAGAACAAGGAACAAGGAACCGCAGAATATTTAAGTAAGTAGAAATAAAGAAGGGAAGTCAGATCCGACTTCCCTTCTTTATTGAACATTCCTTGTTCCTTGTTCTGCGGTTGCCCTAACCCAAATCGATATCCGTATTATCCCCGATGTTCAGCGTCCGGGTTTCGCCGCGGATGCCGGTATCGGAGCCGATGATGGAGTAGTCGAGCACGATGTCGAAGAGGTTGGAGTAGGACCCTATGATGGAATTCTTGATAATGGAGGAGTCGACCGTGGTTTGGTCGCCGATGGTGACATTGGGGCCGATGATGGAGTTGCGGATATCGCAGCCCTTGCCGATGCGTACGGGCTGGATAATGACCGTGTTCTCATAGGCCTGGCTCGACATCATGGAGCCGCCGAATTTTTTAAGCAGGGTGGCATTCGACTCCAGCAGGGTTTCGCGCTTTCCGGCGTCGAACCAGCTGTCTACCTTAAAGGCGCGGAAGGTGGCACCCTTGCGGATCATGCAGTCGATGGCATCGGTGATGCTGTATTCGCCGTGGGTACGGAGATCCTGGGCCATATTGGCGAGGATGCATTCGAACAGCATCCGGGTTTCCCGGATCTTGTAAATGCCCACCAGGGCCATGTTCGACTTGGGGATCTGCGGCTTTTCCACCACGTGGGTCACCTCGCCCTCCGCGTTGATCTCGGCCACGCCGAAGGAGCGCGGGTCGTCTACCTTTTTCACGCCGAGCATGGAGGTTTCGCTCTTGAGCACCGTGTCGATGTCGTATTCGCAAAGCGTATCGCCCAGAACCACCAGCACTTCGTCGCCGCCTACGATCTCGGCGCACAGCTGCAACGCGTGGCCGATGCCCTGGCGGTCGCTCTGGTGCACAAAGTGCGATTTGATATTGAGGTAATTGTAGCGGACATAATCCTGGATCTTGTCGCCCAGGTAGCCCACCACAAAGATGAACTCGTTGATACCGGCATTACGCAACTGGTCAACGATGATGCTCAGAACCGTCTTCCCGGCAAGCGGAATGAGGGCCTTGGGCTGTGTATAAGTATGCGGTCGAAGCTTTGTGCCGGCTCCGGCCACGGGTATGATCGCTTTCATTCAGTACTTTTTAGATGGTCCTTGCGCACCTTCCTTTCACTTCACCATCCGGATACTCAAAACGCCGGGGCGTTGGCTAAATTATGAATGGGCCGGCAAAATTAGTGCTTTTTAAAAAGCGCAGTTTCGTGCGGCAATGGCGCTTATTTTTGCCGGGCCGGGCGCGACTCCTGCCCGCTTACTTATAATACCGCTTATGCAACAAGATTCCGCCGTATTCGACATTATCGCCAAGGAACTCCAGCGCCAGCGCCAGGGCATCGAGCTGATCGCCTCCGAAAACTTCACCTCCCACGCGGTGATGCAGGCCATGGGCTCCGTGCTGACCAACAAGTACGCCGAGGGTTATCCCGGCCGCCGCTATTATGGTGGCTGCGAGTTTGTCGACGAAGTGGAGCAGCTGGCCATCGACCGCATCAAGCAGGTGTTTGGCTGCAACTACGCCAACGTGCAGCCCCACAGCGGCGCGCAGGCTAATGCCGCCGTTATGCTGGCGGTGCTGAAGCCGGGCGACAAGATCCTCGGTCTCGACCTGAGCATGGGCGGTCACCTCACGCACGGCTCGCCGGTCAACTTCAGCGGAAAGCTGTACGAGCCGCATTTCTACACCGTGGTGAAAGAAACCGGTCTTGTCAACTACGAGGAGCTCGAGCAAAAAGCGCGTACCGAGAAGCCGAAGATGATCATCTGCGGCGCGTCGGCCTATAGCCGCGACTGGGATTATGCCCGCATCCGCGCCGTGGCCGACGAGATCGGCGCCTTTGTGATGGCCGATATCGCGCACCCCGCCGGCCTCATCGCCAAGGGGCTGCTGGCTTCGCCCTTCGAGCACTGCCACTTTGTTACTTCTACCACCCACAAGACCCTGCGCGGTCCGCGCGGCGGCGTAATCCTGATGGGTAAGGATTTTGAAAACCCCTTCGGCCTGAAAGACCCGAAAGGCAATATCCGCATGATGAGCCACGTGCTCGACATGGCGGTGTTTCCCGGCTCGCAGGGTGGCCCGCTGGAGCATGTGATCGCCGGCAAGGCCGTTGCCTTCGGCGAGATACTCGACGGCTCCTTTACAGCCTATGCGCAGCAGGTGCAGCGCAATGCCCAGGCAATGGCGGCCGCGCTCGTAGCCCGCGATTACCAGATCATCTCCGGCGGCACCGATAACCACCTGATGCTGATCGACCTGCGCAACAAGAACATCACGGGCAAGAAAGCCCAGGAAACCCTCGACCGCGCCCACATCACCCTGAACAAAAACGCCGTTCCCTACGACGACAAAAGCCCCTTCGTTACCTCCGGCATCCGCATCGGCGTACCCGCCATTACCACGCGCGGACTGAAGGAAGCGCATATGGAAACCGTGGTGGAGCTCATCGACCGCGTGCTGATGAATATCGACGAAGCGGCAACGATCAGCAAGGTTGCCGGCGATGTGAAAGACCTGATGGGCGGCTTCGCGCTTTACCCGCAGATCTGATCCCGGAAGTTTTCATTAGCTAATTAGCACATTATCCATCAGCACATTCCTGAACTATGTTGCAACGAATTCAAAGCGTCTGGCTCCTGCTCGGAGCCGCCTTCGCCGCTACTACATTCCGCTTTCCGTTTTACTCGGGAACCCTGAAGCCCGGCGCCACGACGTTTGCCGATCCTGCCCCAGGTCCCGAACTCAACGCCCTGGCAACGATCTGGCTGACGATCCTCACCGCGGTCATCTGCGGCCTTGCGTTGGTGACCATCTTCCTGTACGGCAACCGGAAGATGCAGCTGCGTTTTTCCATTATCGGGCTTTTTCTTTCGATCGGCCTGCTGGCGCTTTATTTCCTGCAGCTGGGCAACTTCGCCACGGGTGTCATGGCGCTTTCCTGCATCTTCTATTTCGCCATACCGGTATGCTGGTTCCTGGCGATCCGTGGTATTATCCGGGATGATAAACTAATCCGGTCGATGGATCGTCTGCGTTAAATCAGTGAAATCATGGAATTATAAGGGCTCTTCGTTTAAGCGATGAGCCCTTAATTTTTTCTTTGGCCTTCCGTGGTTTCTGCGTTTTCTGCGTGAGATTTGCCGCATGTTTCGCAACCGCATCACTGAACTTTTTGGTATCGACTATCCTCTTGTCCAGGCCGGCATGATCTGGACCTCGGGCTGGAGGCTGGCGGCGGCTGTTTCCAATGCCGGCGGCCTCGGCGTCATCGGCGCCGGCAGCATGTACCCCGATATTCTCCGGGAACATATCCGCAAGTGCCGCGCGGCCACCGGCAGGCCCTTTGCCGTAAACCTGCCGCTGCTTTATCCCGACCTCGACCAGCATATTGCCATCATCATCGAGGAAAAGGTACCGGTCGTTTTTACGTCGGCGGGCAACCCGAAAACCTGGACGGCCCATTTCAAGCAACAGGGCATCAAGGTGGTGCATGTGGTCAGCAGCAGCAAGTTCGCACTCAAATCGCAGGAGGCGGGTTGTGATGCCGTGGTGGCCGAAGGCTTTGAGGCCGGCGGTCATAACGGTCGCGAGGAAACGACCACCATGGTGCTGATCCCCGCGGTAGCGGAGGCCGTGCGCATCCCCGTGATCGCGGCGGGTGGTATCGCTACCGGCCGGCAGATGTTTGCGGCCATGGCCCTTGGTGCCGAGGGCGTACAGATGGGCTCCCGCTTCGTGGCTTCCGAGGAAGCGTCCGCGCACCCGGCTTTTAAAAAGGCCGTGATCGATGCAGCGGAAGGCGATACCCGCTTGTCTTTAAAGGCACTGACCCCGGTGCGCCTCCTGCGCAACCATTTTGCGGAAGCGGTGCGGGCGGCCGAAGACCGTGGTGCCAACAAAGATGAGCTGACCGCATTGCTGGGCCGGGCGCGGGCAAAGAAGGGAATGTTCGATGGCGACCTGGAAGAGGGAGAGCTGGAGATCGGGCAGGTGAGCGCCCTCTTACATGAGGTGCAGCCCGCCGGGGCCATCGTGGAAAGGGTCTGGAAGGATTTTTTGGCGGCATTGGAAAATCCGCTGCAAAAAATATAACTTTACGATAGTATTCGTTGACCAGTAAAAACAAGATTATGAAACTTCGTCTTCTCATGATGGTTGGATTCATTGCCGGTGGCAGCTATGCAGCAAATGCTGCCAACACCACACCGGGTGCCGGTGACGAGAATGCCCGCAAGAGCGATGTCGCCGGCGGCGTATTTCATCATGAGTCGCACAAGCCCTTGTCGAACGTGACGGTCACCGCGTACAGCGCCAACAAAAAAGAAAAGGTAGTCACTACAACAGCTGCCGGCTCATTCTCTTTCGACGACCTGAAGCCCGGTACCTACACTTTTGTATTTGAAAAAGCAGGTTACCGCAAGGTGGTGCGCGAAAAGACCATCCAGCGCGTCGATCAGGCCTCGGAGCTCAACGTACTGCTTGAAGAACATTCTACCTACGACTTTACTCCCGGCCCGGCGCACTTTTTCGAATTCCAGTGAGATCGTTAGCCGTTAGCCGTGAGCCGTCAGCCCGCAATGCGCGGTAAAGAAGAAAGGATGCCATCGGCATCCTTTCTTCGTAATCAGGCATCAGCGCTCACGGCTAACGACGTGCATCGACGCTACCGAACGCTACCCGGTGCCACACATCCCACCCCTGCCCGTTGTGCTTCAGGATGCTGATATCGGTCGCCGTCCAGCACTCGTGGAATGACTGCTGCCCGAAATGTGCCCAGGCTGCGGCGAAGGCCGCTTTGTGCAGGTCGCGGGTGGCGATGGTAATATGCGGGTGAAAAGGGCGGCTCTCGATCTTGATGCCATATTGATCGCGCGGGCGAAACCAATTGTCGCAGGAGCTCTTCAGGGCTTTCAGCGCTTCATCTGCCACTACGTCGATAAACAGCGTGCGGGGCCGGAAAGCCGAAAAGCCCGACGTGCAAATCTCCAGGGACGGCTGCGTGGCAGCAAAGCTGTTCATGTCGGTGCGCAGGTCTTCTTCGAGCGAAGGGTTCATCCAGAAGGGAGGAAGCAGGGTGATGTGCGCGGGCGATTTGAGCCCGACCTTGCAGCCGTGCTGTTCCCGCATCCATTGCTTCATCGGGAGGATGCGGGCATCGAGTTCGGGAGGCAGCACCAGCGCTGCGTAATATATATGCATAAAAAACGTCCCGCACCAAAGGTACGGGACGAGGCTTCCGCCGGAACCGGCTCCATATCGGGATGCTCAGATGCGATCGTCGCCATTCTGGATGTTCAGGCCTTCGTCGGCGCTCTTCCTCCAGTTGAAGCGCTTGTGCTTGTCGAGGAAGTAGCGGTACTTGTTGTAGATTTCATCGGACTGCTTCTTGCCGTTGAGGTACAGCCCGCCGTCGCGGTGCTCGATCCTGTAGTTGTCTTTATCGATCAGTCCGTCTTTGATCAGGGTCTGCTCAAAAGCCTCGTATTCCTTCATCTCCGCGCGGGCCTTGACGATCTCGACCTTTGCCTTGTCGATCTCAACGCGGGCGCGTTTCATTTCTTCCTGCATGCGGGGCAGCTCGCTCTCGCGCACCCGGGCCATTTCGGTGCGTGCGCGGGCCATCTCGCGGCGGGTGGCAGCGAGTTCTTTCCGCGTGATGTGTTCATTGGCCGCCAGTTCCCGCTCAGCCCGGGCCATCTCGCGCTCGGCGCGGTCAATTTCCGCCCGCGGGGCCTCGGGTGCTGCCGGTGGCGTCGGCAGCTCGATATGGTTGAGCGACTTTTCTGCCCGATCCAGCTCGGCTTCAACGTCGTCGAAGTTGCGGACTTTCTTCTCGGTGCGGGGCGCGGCGGGTGCTTTCGGGGCCTTAGGTGCTTTCGGGGCATCCTGTGCAAAACTTCCCGTTGCGATTAATACAGCTAAAGCGAAGGCAAGGGTCTTCATAATAATGGTTTTGTTGACGAAATGTTTCGTACAATATTACGACTGTTTTCGTAATAAGAAAACGCGGAATCCGGATTTGGAATTTTTTAACAGGCACGCGGAAAACGCGGAAACCACGGAAACAGGGAGGAACGCGCGAAGCGCATTCCTCCCTGTCATTGCGAGCGGAGCGAAGCAAACTCCCCGACCTTAAGACTGACCAAAGCTACCAAGAGCTTCAGTCGCAGAGTTTCCTGGCTCCGGACATCCTGCGTAATTGAGGAGTTTGCTTCGCTCCACTCGCAATGACGCCGAAGGCGTCGCGCAAGCGACGCCTTCGTATAGAGGTAACATCTAACATCTAACATCAGACACCTGACATTTACTTCCGGATCCACTTCACCATCTCCTTCCAGGTCGGCTTTTTGCCGTACAGCAGGATGCCGGTGCGGTAGATTCTTCCGGCAAACCAGGTAGTAAGGAGGAAGCCACCGATAAGGAGGAGCATCGAAAGTCCCAGCTGCCAGTAGGGAACCGTGGAGCCGACGCCGAAGGGAATGCGCGACATCATTACGATGGGCGAAGTGAAGGGAATGAGGCTTGCCCAGGTAGCCAGCGGACTGCTGGGGTCGTTTATTGAGTTGACCATGATAATGATACCAACGATGATCGGCATCGTGATGGGAATGGTCAGGCTTTGCACGTCCTGCGGGTCTTCGTTGACGGCGCTGCCGACGGCCGCGAAGAGCGCCGCGTAAAACAGGTAGCCGCCGAGGAAGTAGAAAAGGAAACAACTGATGACCACCCCCCAGTTAATGGTTGCCATATGGGCCGTAATGGCGCGCATCGCTTCCATCGCCTCGCGGTTCTGGCCGCTCATCGGCATCCCACCTCCCTGCTGCATGCCTTCCGCAACTTCGGGCGACACCATCCCGGTCATGACGGTACCGATAACCGTCAGCAGCACGATCCACATCAGGAACTGCGTAAGGCCCACCGCGCCGATGCCCACGATCTTACCAAGCATCAGCTCGAAGGGGCGCACCGAGGAAACGATGACTTCGGCAATGCGGTTCGTTTTTTCTTCCATCACGCCGCGCATCACCATCATGCCATATACAAACAGCATGATATAAATGAGAAAGGCGGTTATGTAGCCGATGCCGCTCTGCACGTTGAAAGAGCCCTGGTTGGCCTGGCCGATGTCTTCGCGCTTCACCTGGTCGACCGTTACTTTTTCAGCTACCTTCTTGATGGAGTCGATGCGGGCCGGGTCTACCTTCAGCTGCTCGGAGATCATATTGTTCTCCATGGTGCGGGTGATGTCGTTTTCGATACGGTCGTTGGCAAAGCGGCTCAGGCTGTTTTCCGAAATCACCTTGAAGTGATCGGTGTTGTTGATACCCACGCGCGGAGCCAGCAGCAGTGCCGTGTAGCCTTTCTTTACATAGTTGCCGGTATCGGCGCCGGGCTCGAAGCCGTAGGTAACCATCTTGCCGGACTCGAGTCCTTTCTTCAGTACGGAGTTCGGGTCGACGACGGCCACTTTTTCATTGCGCACGTTCTTCATGGTGAAGAAGGTCGTGGTGCCGATCAGCAGCACGAAAACGAGGGGCGTGAGCAGTGTAGAGAGAATAAACGATTTCTTGCGTACCCGGGTAAGGTATTCGCGCTTTATGATGATGGCGATCTTGTTCATGGTTTTGGTTTATGCGTTGAAGGCCTGGAACTGACGGGCGGCAGGCGTGCCTTCCACCAGGCGGATAAAGATGTCGTTGAGCGAAGGCAGCAGCTCGTTGAAGGAGCGTATCGTGCAGCCCTGCTGCATGAAGAACTGCAGCACGGTGTTGGGTGATGCGTCTTCATCCATCCGCACGGTGAGGATCGGCTCGCGCGGCACGGCGCCTACAACGGCGAAGCCGGGTCCTTCGAGGATAGAAGGCAGGCTTTCAAAGCCGATCTGGAAGAGATTTTCTTTGAAGTGTTGCTTTACCTCCCTGATACTGCCGTCAAGGATCTTGCGGCCCTGGTTGACCAGGATGATGTTGTTACAGATTTCTTCCACCTGCTCCATACGGTGGGTGCTGAAGATCACCGTGGCGCCGTCCTGTGCCAGGCGGAAGATCTCTTCCTTGATCACGTTGCTGTTTACGGGGTCGAGGCCGCTGAAGGGTTCGTCGAGGATGATGAGGCGCGGCTTGTGGGCGATGGTGGTGACGAACTGCAGCTTCTGCGACATGCCTTTCGACAGGTCTTCCACTTTTTTATTCCACCAGCTTTGCATCTCCAGGCGCTCAAACCACTCGCGGGTGTGCTTGTAAGCCGCGTCGGAGCTGAGGCCGCGGAGGCGCGCCAGGTAGATCGCCTGCTCGCCTACTTTCATCTTTTTATAAAGTCCGCGCTCCTCGGGCATATAGCCGATGCGGGCGATGTCGCGGATGGGATCGAAGGGCTTGCCTTCGAAGATCACCTCGCCGTGGTCGGGAAGGATGATGCCGGTGATCATGCGGATGAGGGTGGTCTTACCGGCACCGTTGGGGCCAAGCAGTCCGAAGATGCTGCCCGCTTCCACGGAGAAGGAGATGTCGTCGACCGCCTTCTGGGTGGCATAGTGCTTTACGAGGTGACGCAATTCGAGGATCATAGCAGGTTGAAGTTTTAGAGGATGTGAAACTACCCTTAAGTTAAGGCCTCGTGTAAAAATTTTGACAAAAGCCGGGTTCGGGAGGACGAAATGGGCCCGCCCGCTTGGGCATCCCGCCGGAATGGAAGAACTTCGCGCCAAACTTTCTTCATGAAATCTACCCGCCTTTTCGGCTTACTCGCGCTGGCAGTTGTCGCCCTCAGCAGCTGGGGCTTCCTGGTGCACCGCACCACCACGCAGCTTGCCGTTTACCAGCTTCCCGAAAACCTGCAATACTTTTTCCACGAAAACCTCGATTACCTGGTGCGTTATTCGGTGCGTCCCGATCAGCGCCGCAACAGCGATCCGACGGAGGGCCCCAAGCACTTTATCGATATCGAGCGTTTTGGAGCCGATGCGATCAACACGATGCCGCACGACTGGAAGGGCGCCGTGGCGAAGTACGGCGAAGACAGTCTGAAGAAGAACGGCATTGTGCCCTATTGGGTCATCGACCAGAAGAACAAGCTTACGGAGGCTTTCCGTAACGGCAACCGCGACAGCATTCTTTACTATGCGGCCGACCTGGCGCACTATATCGAAGACGCCCATGTTCCCCTTCATACCACCGAGAACCACGACGGGCAGCTGAGCGGACAGAAAGGCATGCATTCGCTCTGGGAAAGCACCATCCCGGAGATCGAGCTCGCCAACTATAACCTTTACGAAGAGCACAAGGCGACCTATATCAAAAAGCCGGAAGAAGCGATCTGGAAAGCGGTGCGTGAATCAAATGCCCTGCTTCCGCAGATGTTCTCACTGGAGAAGGAAGTGACGAAAGAGTTCACCGACTCCACGAAGTACCGCGTACAGATGCGGAACGGCCGCGAGTCGCGCAGCTATTCTTCTGCATTTGCAAAGGCGTATGCCGCACGACTGGGCAACAGCATCAACACCCAGTTGCTGAAAAGCGCGCACCTCGTTTCCGATTTCTGGTACACGGCGTGGGTGGATGCCGGCAAGCCTTCACTGGAAGGTTTGATGAAGGCGCCCCATTCGGCAGAGCAGCGTGCTGCCTGGGCAAAGGAGCTGATCTCTTACAAAACCGGCCAGCTGCTGAAGGATGGACTGTTGCGCGCACGGCAGAACCAGAAAGAAGGCGGAAGTGGTGACTGATTGATTTTAGTTTTAGCTTGATACGACAAAAGCCTCGCAGAGCGAGGCTTTTGTCGTCATTGCGAGCGCAGCGAAGCAACCTCCTAAGTTACGCAGGGTGTTCGAAAAGGAAAGCGTTTACAAGGCGAGTCTCTTACTGCTGCGTTCCGTCTTCAGGTGGGGAGTTTGCTTCGCTGCGCTCGCAATGACAGCTACGCTGTCGCTTCGCTACTTACCAGCGGCTTCACAAACCAACCCCAGAACCTTAGAACCCCAAAACCTCAGAACCTTCTACGCCAAAACCGCCGCTATCTGCGTCGCCACCCGCTCTCCGTCCATCGCGGCGCTAACGATGCCGCCCGCATAGCCGGCGCCCTCGGCGCAGGGGTAGAGGTTGCTTGCCTGGGGATGGGCCAGCGTGTCGTTGTCGCGCGGGATGCGCACCGGTGAAGAGGTGCGCGATTCGGTAGCGACCACCACGGCGTCGTTGGTGAGATAGCCGCGGATCTTGCGACCGAACTCTTTAAAGGCCTGCTGCAGCGAGGCATGAACGAAGCCCGGAAGCACCGAGCGCAGGTCAACGGAATGAATGCCGGGCAGGTAACTGCAGTCGGGCAGGGCAGGGGAGTGGATGCCCTTGGTGAAATCCACCAGGCGCTGCGCCGGCGCTACGAGCTTTCCGCCTCCGGCTGCAAAAGCCTTTTGTTCCACCTCGCTCTGAAAGCCGACGCCGGCCAGCGGTCCCATCTTGCTGTAGGCCTGGATATCGGCTTCGGTGATGTTTACTACGATCCCGCTGTTGGCGTAGGGGTTGTTTCGTTTAGACGGCGACCAGCCGTTAACCACCACCTCGCCGGGCGCCGTGGCGGCGGGGGCGATGATGCCGCCCGGGCACATGCAAAACGAGAAAACCCCACGGCCTTCCACTTGCTGCACGAGGCTGTAAGCCGCCGGCGGCAGCCATTCAGGACGGATATCGCAGTGGTACTGTCCCTGGTCGATGAGTGATTGCGGGTGCTCGATGCGCACGCCGAGGGCAAATGGTTTGAATTCGATTTGCAGCCCTTTTTGCTGCAGCAGCGAAAAGATATCGCGCGCGGAGTGGCCCGTTGCCAGCAGCACCGCGTCGGCAGGCAGCGTGTCGCCGTCGGCGGTGTGCACTTCGGTAACGCGGTCTTTTTCTATTTTGAAACCGGTGAGTTTTTTTTCAAACAGCACCTGTCCGCCGCGGGCGATGATGGCATCGCGGATGGCGGTGATGATGTGCGGCAGCTTGTTGGTGCCGATATGCGGGTGCGCCTCGTAGCGGATGCGGTCGTCGGCGCCGTACTGCACCAGCAGGTCGAGGATGCGCTGCACGTCGCCGCGCTTGGTGCTGCGGGTGTAGAGCTTGCCGTCGCTATAGGTGCCGGCGCCGCCTTCGCCGAAGCAATAGTTGCTTTCGGGGTTCACGACGCCTTCCTTGTTCATCGCCGCCAGGTCGCGGCGGCGGGCGCGTACGTCCTTGCCCCGCTCGAGCACGATGGGACGGATGCCGAGCTCCATAAGACGCAGGGCGGCGAAAAGGCCGGCCGGGCCCGCGCCCACTACGATCACCTGCTTCGGTGCTTTCGAAACGTCGGGAAGTTCCAGTTGAAAGGGTGTCAGCGGAACAAAGGGTTCATCGATAAATACCAGCGCCCTGATCTGGAGCCAGGCCTGGCGGCCGCGGGCGTCGAGCGACTGGCGGAGGCGCTGTACGCCGCTTACCTGGTCGGGTTTGAGTGCAAGTGCTTCCGCAGCATGGCGGCGCACCGACGTTTCATCGGCCGCCTCGGAAGGGCGGATGCGGAGGAGGATCTCTTTGGGCATAGGTCAGGTTTTTATCCTGAAAAATTGTTGCTGCAAAGTTGCGGTTTTCCGGCCAGCCGGAGCTACCAGGCCCTGTTAAAACCGCCGGCAGCAGCAATGGTGCCGGAAGCAGCGAAAACAACACTTTATTATGTTGAAAACTTGTGTACTTTGACCCCGCAAGTTTCCCTTTTTACCCCATGAGTATGTTGACAAAAAGATATCGCGGAGCGCTCTTCCCGGCCCTCCTGCTTTTCGCCTTTTCCTGCCGCTCCGTACAGAAGCCGGTGCGTACGGAATGGGACGGCTACCGCATCACCACGCAGCGGCCGGTCGACAGCGGCCTTGTGCGCCTGCTGCAGCCTTACCGCGACAGCGTAGACCGGAGCATGAATGAAGTGGTGGGCACTGCTGAAAAAGCACTCGATAAAAAACAACCCGAGGGAGCGCTCGGCAATTTCATGGTCGACGCCTTTTTTTATGGTGCTGAAAAATCTTTCGGTATAAAGCCCGACGCTGGTATCCTCAATTATGGTGGCATCCGCCTCACCCAGCTTGCCGCCGGCCCGGTAACGCGCGGCAAGATCTTCGAGCTGATGCCTTTCGACAACCTGCTGGTGCTGCAAAAGGTGCCCGGCTCGGTGTTGCAGGAGTTGCTTGACCTTACCGCGAAAGGCAAGGGCTGGCCGGTGCACGGGATTACCATGGAGATCCGCGACGGCAAGGCTGTCAACGTGATGATCAACGGTGCCCCGCTGGACCCGAACCGCACCTATACCCTGGTAAACTCCGACTATGTAGCCAACGGCGGCGACCAGGCGGCCATGCTCAAGTCGATCCCGCAGCAAAGCGTCGGCTACCTGCAGCGCGATGCGCTGTTCGATTACATCAAATACCTGAAGAGCCAGGGAAAGAATATTACTGCCAACGAAGAAAAACGTGTGTATGTACCCTAGAAGAAAATTCCTGAAGCAGTCTGCACTTGCCGCCGGCGCCTTGTTGCTCGGTCCTTCGATCGCCCGTGCGGCCGAAGAAGCGGATGCGGCCCCGAAGCGCCTCACCATTTTGCATACGAACGATACGCATAGCCGCATCGACCCCTTCCCGATGGATGGCGGCAAGAACCAGGGCCTCGGCGGTGTGGCCGCGCGCAGCGAGCTGATCAAAAAGATCCGCGCCGAGGAGGCAAACGTGCTGCTGCTCGATGCCGGCGATATCTTCCAGGGAACGCCTTACTTCAATATATATAAAGGCGAGCCGGAGATCCGCGCAATGAGCTCCATGGGCTATGATGCCACCACCATCGGTAACCACGACTTCGACGCCGGGCTGGAAGACCTGGCCACGCAGCTTTCCAACCATGCATCTTTCCCGATGATCGTTTCGAACTACGACTTTACGGGAACGCCCATGGAAAACCGCTATGTGCCCTACAGGATCTTCCGCAAGGGCGGCCTCAGGATCGGTGTGCTCGGCGTGGGCATCAACGGCGATGGGCTGATACCGGCAAATCTCTGGGCCAATACAAAGTACCTCGACCCGGTAGAAAAGGCCAACGAAACCGCCGCGAAACTGAAGGCCGAAGGCTGCGACCTGGTGATCTGCCTGTCGCACCTCGGTTATAAATACGATAGCGACAACCGCATCTCCGACCGCAGACTGGCACCGGCAACCGAAAACATCGATCTTATCATCGGCGGGCACACGCACACGTTCATGGAGCAGCCCGAGGTGATGAAAAATAAAAGGGGTGATGATATCCTGATCAACCAGGTAGGCTGGGCGGGCATCCAGCTCGGTCGGCTTGACTTTGTTTTTGAAAAAAAGAAAGGGAAAAATTTGGCAGGTTCGCAGTCGATTTTAGTTACGAAAAAAACAGGATCATAAAAATTTTTTTCTGACTTTCTTTTGGGTCAATTTCGTTCTCCCGACTAAAAAAAATTTAGTTATCCACGGGTTGTGAATTGTGGGCATTGCGTTGATAAAGTCCTAACTCAATATAAACTGCTTGAACTGCATGGAGAAGAATGCTGAACTTGTTTGGAACAATTGCTTGACGATCATCAAAGACATCGTGGAGTGGCAGCATTTCAAAACCTGGTTCGAACCCATCAAGCCGGTTGCGCTGAAGGAGAATGTATTGATCATCCAGGTTCCGAGCCAGTTCTTTTTCGAATACCTCGAGGAGCACTACGTGAACCTGCTGGCCAAGACGCTGAAGCGTGAGCTGGGCAAGGATGCGCAGCTCGAGTACCGCATCATGGTCGATGGCGGCAACAACTACAACAAGCCGGTAACGGTTGATATGGCTGGCCAGGGCTTCAAGTCTTTTGCTGGCAACGAAATGGATTTTCCCCTCGTGATCAACACGCCGGTGAAAAACCCGTTTGTGATTCCCGGTCTGAAGAAGATGCAGATCGACCCGCAGCTCAACCCGAATTACACATTCGATGCTTATATCGAGGGCGACTGCAACCGCGTGGCGCGCCGCGCCGGCAAGACCGTTGCGGAAAAGCCCGGTGCCAACTCCTTCAACCCGCTGGTGATCTATGGTAATGTTGGTCTTGGTAAGACGCACCTCGCACAGGCCATCGGCAACGAGGTAAAGCGCAACCAGCCCAACAAGGTGGTGCTGTATGTTTCTTCCGAGAAATTCATCAACCAGTTCATCGATCACAGCCGCAACCAGGCCATCAACGATTTCATTCACTTCTACCAGATGATCGACGTACTGATCATCGACGACGTGCAGTTCTTCAATAAGGCCGAGAAGTCGCAGGATGCGTTCTTCTCCATCTTCAACCACCTGCACCAGAGCGGCAAGCAGCTCGTGCTCACCTCCGACAAGGCACCCAAAGACCTGGAAGGTGTGCAGGAGCGACTTCTGAGCCGTTTCCGCTGGGGCCTCAGCGCCGACATCCAGGTGCCGGATTACGAGACCCGCATCGAGATCCTCGAACGTAAGATGAAGAACGACGGGCTCGAGATGCCACCGGAAGTGGTGAAATACATCGCTTATAATATCAACAACAACGTGCGTGAGCTCGAAGGCGCGCTCATTTCGCTGCTGGCGCAGAGTTCGCTCAACCGCAAGGAGATCGACCTCGAACTGGCCAAGAAGGTGTTGCGCAACTTCGTGAAGTCGTCGAGCAAGGAGATCACGATCGATACCATCCAGAAGATGGTGTGCGACTACTTCGAGGTGCCCTACGAAAAGCTGCTTCAGAAGACGCGCAAGCGCGAGATCGTACAGGCGCGCCAGATCACGATGTACCTGGCCAAGGCCTTTACGAAAAACTCGCTCAAGAGCATCGGCGAGCACTTCGGCGGCCGCGACCACACTACGGTGATCCACTCCTGCCAGACAGTAAAAGACCTGATGGATACTGATTCGGGTTTCCGGGAACACGTGGTGGAGCTGCAGCAAAAAGTACAGCTGGCCGCACTCTAAAATGCTTTTAAACGGCTTTAATACAAAATGCCTCGCTTACGCGGGGCATTTTTATCGCCGGGTGTGTCCCGGCACTCCTAAGACAGGTATTGCTTAGCCGGTTACTTCCGACTCATCGATCCCGAGTCCGGAAGAAAGGATGACATAGTCCTTGCCTTCAACGCCTCTTACCTTACCGTTGCTCGATTCGCGGCCGTCATCAGTCAGGTGGCGCTCCTGCCTTTTGTTCTTCTTTTCGCCGCGGCCCTCGTTGCTGACGGGGACCTTCGGCTCTTGCTGCTTGTTCTTCATAGTCATGCCGTTTCCTAAAGAGCTACAACAATGGTACCGACCGGCCGAAAAAGAGGCGCATCGTACTTTTTTTAAAGGATTTTTTATTGCGTGTTTTCCTGAAATCCCTATTTTTGCCACCCTGCAAACGGATTGGTGAGGTGGATGAGTGGCTGAAATCAGTAGTTTGCTAAACTGCCGTACGGGTTAAACTGTACCGCGGGTTCGAATCCCGCCCTCACCGCAGTTGAAGAACTGGCCCCGACAACCGTCGGGGCTTTTTCGTGTCCGCAACCGCGCATTGACGCACCCATTGCCGCCGTTTCCGCGCATCTCGCCCGAGTTCCTTAATTTTAGGGTCTATCTACATGCTTATGAGAAGCTTCCTTTTGGCGGCCCTGGTGCTGCTGGCCGCGGTCTCCTGCCGCCGTCTGACCGATTCCACCTCGCCCGCCGTTTATGCAGCACCACAACTGGCTTACGTATATACGGTTGACTCCACCAGTGGCCGTTCCGATACCGTTAACCGGCAATCCATCACTTACGACGCCCAGGGGCGTACCCTTGAGATTGTTGACCTGGGCCTGAACCGTGCCGGCGACACCGCTCATTTTGTTCGCCGCCATTTCGAATACGGCACCGATACGCTCGCGGCCCGCAGCATCGTCTACTGGCACTATTACGGAAGCGGCGGCTACCAGCGTTTCGATACGATCACCTATCGCCACGAGAACGGTGTGCTGGTTTATGACTCGTCGCGCCTGCACCGGGATAACGGCGACGTGGAAACCCGCGTTCGCCGCCGTACCTACCATAGCAGCTATATTGCCGATACCGTCCTGCTGGTTGCGGAAAGCGGGGGCGTGGCGGATACGACGCACCAGGAGTCGCGCAGCTGGCTGACCCGTGTGGGTCTTTATACCCTGCGCCAGCTCGATTCCGTACAGGAATGGCACAATACACCCGATCTTTTCTATCACCGCTACGACCTGAACATTACCCCGAGCGTGGTCCCGAACCCCTTCTATGGCGTGTACAAAATGGTGGGCGACGAGCTGGCAGATCATTACCTGTCGGTCTATTCTTCTGTCGAGTTTTCAGGACCAACGCTTCCGGCACAGACCAGCTCCGATTACCATTATTGGGCAGCCGGTCAGGTTCCCGTGAGCGGGGGAACAGAAACCGTGCAGTACCGGCCCTATGTGCGTGCCGACGGCTTCCCGGTGCGGATAACCGAGATCCGTGGCGGCGGCGGTGTGTCGCAAACGGTGCACCACCTGCTCGTTTACAATTAAGTGCCGAAACACTTTTGATTTATCCTCGCGAAAGGACTAGCTTTGCAGCCCCTTGCCGCTGTTGCGATAGTGGTTTCGGGAAGTAGCGCAGCCCGGTAGCGCACCTGGTTTGGGACCAGGGGGTCGCAGGTTCGAATCCTGTCTTCCCGACAAAAAGAGCGTCTTTGTGACGCTCTTTTTTTATGCCCACTAGCGCATCCCGCCTTGGGCGGGAGGGTCGCAGGTTCGAATCCTGTCTTCCCGACAAAAAGAGCGTCTTTGTGAGGCTCTTTTTTTATGCCCACTAGCGCATCCCGCCTTGGGCGGGAGGGTCGCAGGTTCGAATCCTGTCTTCCAGACAAAAAGAGAGTCATTACGGCTCTCTTTTTTTGCGCCCTGTAGCGCATCCCGCCTTGGGCGGGAGGGTCGCAGGTTCGAATCCTGTCTTCCCGACAATTAAGAACGAAGGAGCTGCAGAAATGTAGCTCCTTTAAATTTTTTACCCGGGCATCATATCGGACAGGGATCATCAATAGGAATCGATTTGCTGCGAAATAACTGGTGTTGAGCGACCCGGCACGGGCGGATCAGGGGCCTCGGCTCCCGCGTAGACGGGCGGGCAGGCGGCAGCTTTGATCCGTTGCGGTAAAAGTCCTGTATCCATATTTAAAGGAGACCATGATGGCGCCATTTTCTTTTAATTCACCCGGTGTAAGATGCCAGAAAAGCTGAACAGAATGATAAACCGGCCATAAGTTGCTACCCGTGTGGGCGTGTATTTTGAGAAAGGTATGCGTTCAGTGCGGCTGTAGGAAAATCTACGACTCATACAACCGACTGGATGGGCTGCGTTAGACGTTGCCGAATGTCGTTGGTGCTTGCGCCACTAAATCAGAATAATGAGAAGAAAAGTTTGTTGCCTGTTGTCATTCCTCGTGATAATCAGTTTTGCATCCAAGGCACAACGTGAAGTTGTTTTACTGGATAAAGACTGGAGATTTATTAAAGCCGATGTGCCTAAGGCAGCAGCCGTCGGATTTGACGATGCACAAGGGGAAAGGGTTTCGGTTCCGCACGACTGGGCCATCAAAGGTCCTTTTGATAAAAACAACGACGCGCAGATTGTAACTGTTACCGAAGACGGTGAAAAGAAGCCTGCCCTGAGAACCGGCAGGACAGGAGGATTACCCTGGACAGGTGTTGGCTGGTACCGGAAAGTATTACCCATACCGGCAAAACAAAAAGGCAGAAGATGTTTTATAGAATTCGACGGCGCCATGAGCCATGCGGTTGTTTACCTGAACGGCGATAGCATTGCTACATGGCCCTATGGTTATGCCTCGTTCTCTTTTGAGTTGACCGATAAAATAAAGCCCGGTCAGAAAAATGTTTTAGCCGTCCGGCTGGAAAACCAGGAAGAGTCCTCGCGCTGGTATCCCGGTGCGGGCATCTACCGCAACGTGCGCCTGGTGTTTACCAACCCGGTGCATGTGCAGCATTGGGGAACTTATATTACCACTCCGGAGGTCAATAATAAACAGGCAACTGTTCATATCAGGACCGGGATACAAAATCAATCGGGCATTGAAAAGCCGGTGACAGTGGTAACAACAATCTTCAATTCCTCCGGAAAACAGGTTGCAGCCAATAAAGTAACGCTTGCTGTCGGCAAGGAAGGAGTGGCGGAACAAAATCTCGCTGTTGGCAATCCTTCACTATGGGATATAGAAACACCTTATTTATACAGAGCTGCCTGCACCTTGGTGGTCGATAATAAGCCGGTTGATGTATTCGAAACTTCGTTTGGCATCCGGACCATTGCGTTCGATAGCAACAATGGATTTTTTTTGAATGGCAGGCAAACAAAAATTAACGGTGTTTGTAATCACCACGACCTTGGGCCTTTGGGTGCAGCCGTTAATTACCGTGCCATTGAAAGGCAATTGCAGTTGCTGAAAGAGATGGGTTGCAATGGCATCCGTACCAGCCACAACCCACCGGCGCCTGAACTGTTGGAGCTATGCGATAAAATGGGTTTTGTGGTGATGGACGAGGCTTTTGACGAATGGAAAATGGCCAAATGCAAAAACGGGTACAACAAGCTTTTCGACCAATGGGCGGAGAAAGACCTGCGGGCGATGATAAAACGCGATCGCAATCATCCGTCTGTCATTCTGTGGAGCATCGGCAATGAAATTGCCGAGCAGAAAAGTCCAAACGGTGCAGCAACCGCAAAGTTCCTGGTTGATATCGCACACGACGAAGACCCGACGCGGCTAACCACGGCAGCTTTCAATAGTTTGGACAACGCTATCAAAAACGGTTTGGCTGATGGGGTGGATGTGGTGGGTTTGAATTACTGGAATTATCGCTTTGCCGAAATTCATAAAGCACATCCCCGGTGGAAATTAATCGGAAGTGAAACGCAGTCAACGGTGAGCAGCCGTGGCGAATACATGTTCCCGGCGGTTGAAAGAAAGAGCGCCAAATACACGAACAGGCAAAGCAGTTCGTACGGCATGGAGGCGCCGGGCTGGGGCAATTCGCCGGATGTTGAATTTGCATGGCTGGACGCGAATGAATATGTGCCCGGCGAATTTGTGTGGACCGGCTTTGATTATTTAGGCGAACCCACCCCTTATAACAACAATTGGCCGTCACATAGCTCTTACTTTGGCATCATTGATCTGGCAGGAATTCCCAAAGACCTTTATTATTTGTATCAAAGTCATTGGGCCGGAGGAAAAGTGTTGCACGTACTTCCACACTGGAACTGGAAGGGTAGGGAAGGAGCGCTTACCCCTGTGCATTGTTATACTTCCTTTCCTTCAGTAGAATTGTTTGTGAATGGCAAAAGCCAGGGAATGCAACGGAAGGATACCACCCGGTATGGCCGTTATCGATTGCGGTGGGATAGTGTTCGGTATGAGCCCGGGGAAATCAAGGTGGTGGCCTACGATGACAATGGAAAGATCGCAGCGACAGAGACCAGAAAGACCGCCGGTGCGCCTTATCAAATCAAGCTCATAGCCGACAGGGCCACTATTCATGCAGGCCAAAAAGACCTTTCTTTTGTTACGGTGAAGCTTTTGGACAAAGAAGGAAATCTATGCCCGGTTGCTTCAAATAACATATCGTTTCAGCTATCCGGGGCCGGCACGATCCGCGGTGTTGCCAACGGCGACGCGACCAATACGCGAGTCCTGTCGGGCACGGAAATACAGCTTTTCAACGGACAATGCATTGTGGTTATTCAATCCGCCGAAAGGGCAGGAAGCGTTCATCTGGTGGCTTCTTCACCGGGATTAGCCCATGCAAAGCTCGATTTAAAAGTAGTACCATAATTGACTGCCATTACTTTTTGCCTCCTGGGTTAAAATGGTTGAATAACCGGCTAATCTGTTGCATCCCGAATTTTCAATTAGTTGCACCTTCAATGTCTTCTGTTCTAATAAAAATAATTATCCTACCCACCACCCATCATTAGTTAAATGAAATATTGCGCGCGAATACTATTCAGCTGTTTTCTTTTGAATGCTTCGGTTACCCATGCACAGAGCGCAGATAACCAGGCTAAAGACGAGCATTCCATGATCAATGTGAAAGAGGAAAAGAATGCAGGGCATTCTACCCATCCCGATGCACAATGGTATCCGAATGCAGGCCTTGGATTGTTCATTCACTGGGGCTTGTCGTCTGTCAAAGATCTGGATGCTTCCTGGCCGATGATACCCGGTCGTGCACTGGCCAATAAAGTATTGGATACAATGGAACTGCTCCGGGTAATCCGGGAAAAGGATTATAACCTTAAAGGCAAGCAGCCGGACATTACACCCAACGAATACTGGGCGATGGCCAAAGAATTCAATCCCGGGAGTTACGATCCCGATAAATGGATCAAGGCAGCTAAAGACGCGGGTTTTACCTATGCCGTTCTCACGACCAAGCATCACGAAGGCTTTGCCATGTGGCCGAGTAATTTTGGAAATTTCAGTACAAAGAACTTCATGGGTGGCCGTGACCTGGTCAAGCCCTTCATTGATGCCTGCCGCAAGTATGGATTAAAAGTCGGCTTGTATTATTCGCCACCCGATTGGTATTTCGATAAAGATTACATGAATTTTTTGTACTACCGCGGACCTCAAAAAAATCCCGGTCTGCCGGTTGTTGATGCGGATTTGAATCCAAGAACCACAAAAAAAACAGCGGAAGAAATTCAACAGCACCAGGCTGAGTTTGCTACCTATGTACGCGGGCAGATAGAAGAAATATTAACCCGCTGGGGCAAGATCGATTTGCTTTGGTTTGATGGAAAAGCACCTATTCCTGACGGCGGCAACCTGATCACACAGGATGAGATCCGCAGGCTGCAGCCTGGCATAGTGATCAACCCTCGTATGCATGGTAAGGGCGATTTTATTACGTTTGAAAGAAATCCTCCCAAAGAAGATCCGGGTGAAGTCTGGGCGGAATTCTGCAATCCGTGGACGGGCAGCTGGGCCAACAGCAATACACGTCCTTTCCGTTCCAATGGCTTTATTCTGGGACAGTTGGTGGCGTGCAAAGCCTGGGGCGTAAATTATCTTTTAGGTGTTGGTCCGAAAGCCGATGGATCTATGCCGGATGCAGTTTACAAAAACATGAAAGTGGTGGAGGAGTGGATGAAGGTAAATGGTGCCGCCTTGCAAAACGCCAAGCAGTTGCCGGTTGGGGAATCGGCTTCCGTTCCCGCTACTGCAAAGGGAAACATCCGATACTTATTTGCCATTCCACAATTCAGGGAGAAAGGCACAAGTGATGAAGATATGTTGCCCGCGACTGATACAACACTGGTTTTAAAAACTACCATGAAGCCGAAAGCGGTGAAATTGTTAGGCGCTGCCAAGGCCCTGAATTTCGCTTTCAATAATAACGAGATCTCGATTGAGTTGCCTGCTTCCCTTCGTACCAGGCTGGTAGATGTTGTGCAGGTAGAATTATGATTAAGCCATGAAGTTTAATAACTATATCCTGACGTCTTCTTTGTCAATTCTTGCCTTCGCTGCCCATGCACAGGTGAAAGAAAATGCTGCTGCCCGGGTTGAACACAGCATGATAAGTGTGGATGAGCAGAAATCAGGTGTTTCGCATACCACGCATCCGGATGCGCAGTGGTATCCCACTGCGGGCCTGGGTTTGTTCATTCATTGGGGATTGTCGTCGGTGAAAGATCTTGATGCATCGTGGCCGATGATTACAGGCTGGGGACTTGCATCCATTAAACTGGATAGTGCAGAGATGGCACGGGTTATCCGGGAGCGTCAGTACAACATCAACGATTCGCGCCCGGTGCTGACGCCCAATGAATACTGGGCGATGGCGAAAGAGTTCAATCCCGGGAATTATGATCCTGATAAATGGATGAAAGCGGCTAAAGCAGCAGGCTTTACGTATGCTGTATTGACCACCAAACACCACGAAGGCTTTGCGATGTGGCCCAGCAAGTTTGGAAACTTTAATACCAAAAACTTCATGGGCGGGCGTGACCTTGTAAAACCCTTTATTGAAGCTTGTCGCAAATACCGTATCAAAGTCGGTTTGTATTTTTCACCACCCGATTGGTATTTTGAAAAGGAGTACAAGAGCTTTCGCCGGCCATCACCCAACAATCCTGATTTCCCCGAACTGGATGCCGACCTGAATCCCCGCACCGCAAAACCCGATCCTGAAAAGTTAATGAGACACAAAGCGGCCTATGCGGCCATGGTGCGGGGGCAGATCCTGGAATTGCTGACCAACTATGGCAAGATCGATTTACTGTGGTTTGATGGCAAGGCTCCAATTGATGATCCCACCACCGTTGTGACCCTGGAAGAGATCAGGAAACTGCAGCCCGGGATTGTCATCAATCCCCGCATGCACGGAACGGGCGATTTCAAAACATTTGAGAGAACACCGCCGTCAAAGGATCCGGGTGATATCTGGGCGGAGTTCTGCAATCCGTGGACAGGTAGCTGGGCCAACAGCAACACGCTTCCTTTTCGTTCCAATGCATTTATGCTCGGGCAGTTTGTTACCATGCGTTCGTGGGGCGTGAACTACCTGCCAAGTGTTGGTCCCAAAGCCGATGGCTCCTTGCCGGAGGCTGTTTACCAGAACATGAAGGTGGTAGCGGATTGGATGAAGACAAATGGCAAAGCGGTGAAGCATGTTACCCAGTTGCCTGCTGATGAATGGTCTTCCGTTCCTGCCACGGCAAGTGACAATCTTCGTTTTTTGTTTGCCATTCCCGCGTTTAAAGACAAGGGCATGTATGAGAAAGACCGGCTTGCGGCTGCGGATACTTCACTCGTTTTCAAAACATCCAGCAAACCGCGATCCGTTTTGCTGTTAGGCAGCGGAAAGAAATTAAAATACACTTACGCCGGTAACCAGATGGTGATTGATTTACCTGCAGCGTTACGGAGCAATTTGGTAGATGTGGTACAGGTAACGTTTTAATCCTGTTCAGGCAGAACGAAGAAAAAAATTTTGTGATGGTCTGATGCTGCGCTTAGTTGAAAAATGATTACTGAATGAATATGAAAAGAATCTTCATCATGCTGTCTTGTTGCTGGATGGGAACAAATCTTTCCGCACAGAATATGTTGGTTGAAGAACTTCATGGTCCTGTCAGCAGCAATGAAGTTGCTTCTTTCAAAGCATTTGTCGGGCATACGCAACCTTCCCTGGATAATATTGGTAACGATTGGGTGTATGGCGGCAGCGGAAGCACAATGGAAGCGTTGGGGATGATGTATGAGACAACGAACGATACTTCCATTCTGAATAAAATGATCCGGTTTGCGGATGTTGCCTTGCACATTCGCAACGACGCCGATACCGGCCGGGTTTTATGGACAGGCAAAAGGGAGTTGTGCTGGCCGAACAAAGCTGTTAACGCAGAAGATGCGGGCTATTCCGGCTCTGAAAACGGTGATGTCATCGCTCACATCGCGTATTGTGCACAGCTGGTTATCCGGAATAAAAAGCTATGGAATCACCCGGTCTCAATCGGCGACGCCTACCAATTCGGCGGTACCTATTTAGCGAGAGCTAAAAAATACATCGCGGAATTAAACAGGACGATCGACCGTTACATTCTCCCCAACTTTATTCAAAAAAACAGTTATCGTTTTTATTGGCCGCAGAATGAAAAATGGCAGGCATTGGGAGCACGCTATAAAAAGGATGCCGGCAAGCCCATCCCGTGGAATCAGCAGGCAATGCTGGCGGGCGGGTTTCAGCGCCTGGCTGAATGTCATGAACTTTTAAAGGAACAGGTTCAACGGGTAGCTTTATACGACAGGATCGTGAAAGCTTATTCGGATTGGTTTATCAGTCAGCTGGTGCCCTATGAAGCAGGAGGCCATACCTGTTATAAATGGAGTTATGCGGTGAATGATACAGCCTTGAAATACATGGAGGATCAGGGTCATGGTGGTTATGATGTTTGGGGTATCTGCCGGGCTTATTACAGGAAAGCCTACGGTGTCGGGAATGATGTGATGCAGCGATTGGCCAACACCGTGCACTATGTTATGTACCAGGGCAACGGTCTTTTTTCGAAAAGGGTGGATGGGAAGAACGGTACGCAAAAGTATTTGGGTGCTTCGTATTTGTGTCTTGCCGGGTTTCAACCGGAACTCTACGACATCCTTGCTTCAGCCGATCTGGAACAAGCAAAGACAAAAGCAAACTACTTCGCACAGATAATTTTCAGCAGACAGCAACTGGCTTTAAATGCAAAGCTGGAAAAATAACATAGACGCGTCTGAGGCAGGTGGCTGGTGTTGTCTGAAAACACCCCTTTCCATTCGCTACTGCCCGCATTCACGAAGGGCAGGCAAAGTGCTTGGATTAAACAGGCTTCTTTCCGTGGCTATTCTTAGCCGGAAGATCCCGCTCCTTTAGCTTTTTTTTCGCTCACCCGGGGTAAGGCAAAATAGATATATAACAATATGATGGGTATGATGCTGAAAGGAACGCTCCACAGGCAAATGATCAGGGCCGCCAGGTGCAGCGCCGGGGCAATTGCATACTCCTTAGTAAGCGAGCGAAGGAGTCGCCTATCTGCATCGTCTTCTATCAGTTCTTCATGCCTGTTTGCGTACCACCAGGTCAGATTGTAAAACAGGGTCATCAGCACCAGGGTTGCATGGTAGATCAAGGCGGCCGTTCGCTCGTCGGGCTTGCCCACATGACGTGCCAATAACCCGGTGGTAAACGACTGCAGGGTGACAAACATCAGAAAAAAAGTGTTCAGGATCAGCAGGTACTGGTCGGTTTGCCTGATATAGATAAACATGTTGTGATGGTTGGACCACGCGATGCATATAAACAGGAAGGATGCGGCGAAGGCAGCATAATGCGGCCATTGGTCGGCGATGGCCTTCAGCAGGCTTGTTTCGGTTTCTGGCTTGGGCAACTCGGTAGCCAGCAATGTTGCCGCGATGGCCAGAACGGCGTCGCTGAAATACTCGAGCCGGTCTGTTGGCCGATGATTGTGCATAGGAACCGTTTAAGATTCAACAATTGTATTACCATAACAGATTCGCAACTCCACCTGCATTTTGACAGGCCTGTTTCAAAACTGCCTCGCTATTGCTCCTTGCAGCGAAATGACATTTAGCCACCACTTCAGTTCACCTTCTGTTGGTATCAGGTGGTGGGATTTTATGTTCTAAGGTTTTAAGCAACTTTTGCTTAAGCTGCCTGAAGGCCCCGATAAAAGCATAAATATTATCCTCCAGCACATTGTGCTCTTCCCTGAAAAGGCCGTCATCTTTGTTATCGGCATTCCGGACCATTTTTCCTACATGGTCCAGGTGTGTATCGGCCTGGTCCCTGAGCGTGCGTATTTGCTGGCGGGTATCGTTCAGCATTTGTCTCAACGCTTCACCTTGCTGATCCCTGCCTTCGTACCGTGTGATCAGGTTGTCAAAGAACCGTAGCTCTTCTTCATAGAAAGCCAGTTCCTCTTTCCAGTATTCGGTTAGTGAGTACAACTCCTGCCAGGGCGCTCCCGTCAGGTAGTCTCGATTAGGGCGTAGCCGGTATTCAAGTAATTTCATTATTGCTCCAATTTTAAGTGAAAGGATGTTGTTTGCGTTTGGGATTATACTGTAGACAAGCCAGGAGTCAATTGGCGATGATAATCGGTCATACTCCAGCTCATAACCTGCCATTCCTGTAAATGGCCGAAAATTCAGTGCCAGACAATCATTTGCCGTAAAAAATCATTTTGTTTTACTGGAAAGGTTGCGCCCTTTTCGGGCAAAGGGCTAAACGATTATTCAGCAGGATACCTGTTTGTGGGAGGATGAGTTATATTGAATCAGGCGATCGAAAGACAAAGAGTCTGAGCAAGGGGTGTGAGGTGTAGAACATTAAAGAGGGGTGAAAACCTCGAACAGATGGGCCGCGATAATCATGGAAACATTTAAAAAGCAATATCCAGGTGCTGTGGATTTCTTTTTGAGTGCATGAAGAAACACAGCTAACTTCATTAACCCTTCTCGTTTAGAATGGGATGCAATTTTCTGCTTTAGTTTTTGATCAGCTAATATGGAAGATAAAGTACCGTCAACTCAGGATCAAAATCTCTCTGAGGTTCTTGACCGGATTACCGATGGCTTCTACGCGATCGACCCGGATGGAACGGTGCTTTACTGGAACAAAGCTGCCGAAGAAATGCTTGGAAAAAAGAAGGATGAGGTGATTGGTAGATCGCTTTGGAACTGTTTTCCGGAGGCCCAGGCGCTTAACTTTTACACGCTTTATCATCAGGCATTCCAGGAACAAAGAACCATTCACTTTGAAGGCTACTACCCCCCACGGGACATTTGGGCGGAAGTAAGCGTGTATCCTTCTGCAAACGGGCTTTCCGTATATTTTAAAAACATCAATGAACGCAAGCGGCTCGAAAGGGAGTTGCTCGAGCACCAGCACGGACTGACCGCTGCGATTATTGCGGCGCAGGAACAAGAGCGCTCGCTCATCAGTCAGGAACTACACGACAACGTCAACCAGTTGCTTACCTCGGCAAAACTTTATGCCGGTTTAGCCCGTGACGGCGTTGGCGCTGCTGTAGAAATGATCGCAAAGTCCGTCGCCTTGATCCAGGCGGCCATCGATGAAATCCGCAAACTTTCCGGTCAGCTCTCCGCCTCGTTTGTCAGCTCGGAAGAATTGGAAGATACCCTGGCAGAATTGATAGATACCGTGGCGACCGGCAACCAGCTGGAAATCACATTCCATTCAGAGCTTTCCAATCCATTTCCTGAAAATGAAAATATTAAGCTTGCCGTGTACCGTATTTTACAGGAACAGCTGACCAACGTGGTCAAACATGCAGATGCGAAGCATGTGGAGGTCACCTTGCGTCAAAGTCAGGACAAGCTGACCCTTGTAGTTGCGGATGACGGCAAAGGGTTCGATACCGCACAAAAGTCAGCGGGAATCGGGCTCCGGAACATGCGCACGCGGGCGGAGAGTTTAATGGGCCTTTTCTCCATTGCCAGTCAGCCCGGTAAAGGAAGCACCTTGTTTGTGCAGTTGCCATTACAAGCTCTATAGCGCAAGGGCTCTATAGGCCGGCGGAAGAACTATAATAGTTGGTCTCCGCCTGCTTCGATAAAGAATCCCTGTTTCCCCGGGGCGCCTCATCTCCAATGCATTTCTGTCCGCTACTTTATTCATCTGTATCGCCGTAAAACCGGAGCCTGTTTTTTAATCGGTATATTCTTTCCTGTGCCTCCTCGAGCCTTTTTAGTATATGCCGGATGACATCTATCCCTTCTATATTTACATTAAGGTCATAATGTAAACGGATCATTTGTTCCACTTCAACAAGTTGCGAAAGGGGAAGCAATATATCCTCTTCAACAGTGGTCAGTTCGATCAAACCCTGGTCATAAAGCGAGCGGATGAAAGCCTTCTCAATATTGAGATGCGTACAAAACTCCTCCACCGAAATGTAATGCTCGTCCTGCATATGCCTTATCTTAAATTAGACAGTTCTGTAAATAGTTCTGTTTCTCTTTCACTTAGGTTTGTCGGGATCTTTACCTTGTACGTCACATACAGGTCTCCAAATTTGTCCTCCTGCTTGTATAGCGGAAACCCTTTTCCTTTAATTCTGACCTTTGTGTCGTTCTGCGTACCGGCAGGGACTTTGAGCTTTATCTTGCCGCTCATCGTGTCTACTGTTGTTTCACCACCCAGCACGGCGGTATATAAATCAATTTCTGCTGTCGTATACAAGTCGTTGCCGTGGCGCTTGAACCGCGGGTCTTCATCGATATGAAAAGTGATGTAGAGGTCGCCGTTTGGCCCGCCATTCGCGCCCGGTCCGCCATGTCCTTTTAATTTTATCTTTTGGCCGTCCTCAATGCCGGCCGGAATGGTGATGCGGATATTTCTGCCATCTACGGTTAAGGTCTGCTGGTGTGTGGTATAGGCTTCCCGAAGTGGCACGTGCAGTTCCGCCTGGTAGTCGGCGCCTCTGAATTTTTGTTCCTGCCTCCTGCTTCCGCCCATTCCTCCAAAAAGCGATTCAAAGAACTCGGAAAAATCTCCCTCCGCAAATTGCCCACCAAAGTGGCCAGCCCTGCCTTCAGAGTTGTGCTGGCTGTACGGTCGCTGCTGCCTGGCTTTTTCAAACCCTTCGGCATGCTTCCAGTCCTTACCATACTGGTCGTATTTTTTTCGCTTTTCAGGATCGCTGAGCACTTCATTGGCTTCATTGATCTGCTGGAACTTCCGCTTTGCTTCGGTATTGTCGGGATTCACATCCGGATGGTACTGCCGGGCCAGCTTGCGATAGGCTTTCCGGATGTCGCCGGGAGAGGCGTTTTTGTTGACTCCCAATGCCTGGTAATAATCTATAAAGTCCATGGTCTCGTTTAATAGCTGATCACGGGAACCCCTGTTCACTTATAAGCAACCTGCCAGTATTTCCAATCCTTCTTCCGCTATCGCCTGCTTCATGGTCAGGGGAGGAAAGAGCGTGAGCGTCTTTTCCTGGGTAGCAAACAACAGTCCCTTTTTCAGGCATTTCTGCTGGATGCGTTCGGCATATTTCGCATCGCTGACCTCGATGCCGATCGCGAGCCCCAGGATGCGCAGGGTAGCACCCTTCCTGAATTTCATTTGACTGAGCCTGTCTGTAAAGAGCTGGCTCAGGGCCGTAACGTTGCCGAGTATTTTTTTCTCATTTTCTTTCCAGTAGCGGATGTTGGCCATCGCGGCTTCCACGGCCAGGGGATGCCAGCCATACGTAGAGTAAAACCGGAAGCCGTTCTTCAGCACTTTGTTGGCGATCTTTGCCGTAGTCATACAGGCGCCCATCGGAACGGCGCCCGCCGTAATGGCTTTGGCGAGGCAAAGGATATCCGGCTCTATTCCAAAATGCTCGCAGGCAAACAGCTTTCCCGTTCTTCCGAAGCCACAGGCTACTTCGTCCATCACCAGCAGCGTTCCATAGCGCCGGCACAAGGCGCTGACCTTTTTCATAAAGGCATGCTCCGGTATCATCACCCCCAGGTTGCAGATGATCGGCTCCATGATCAGGGCGGCAATATTCCTGTTCTTCAAACGGGCTTCTACCTTGCCGGCAGCTTCATCGTCCAGCGGGGTCCTGATCTTGATGCAGTTCGGCAAAAGGTTTTTGAACTGCTCCCTGTTTTCCGAACTGCCGATACTTAAGGTGCCGATGGAGTTGCCGTGGTAACTTCCTTCCACCGAAAGAAATTTTGCCCTCCCCGTATACAACATGGCTATCTGCATCGCTGCTTCCACCGCTTCGGTACCGCCCGTGGCACGGACACTTTTCTGCAGCCCGGCCGGGGCAATGGAGGCCAGCAATTCTGCAAGGTCCACCCAGCCCTTGTAGTGGTAGCCCGGCGCGATATAGTCGGGTATTTTCGCAGGGTTGACTCGGGATTGTATTTCTTTTCTTTTCCAGCCCAGGTTTCCCACGCACCAGCCCGCATTAAAATCAATGTAGCGCTTGCCGTGCTGATCGTAAATGAGATCGCCTGTTGAGCGCGCTACCTGGATATCCTCTGGCTCCTCGGTGGAGACAAAGAACTGCTCTTCTCTTGATTGCCGCTTCATGATCGATTGTAAAAAGGGAGATGACGAAAAAGGGTATCAACCCGAAAGCGCTCTTCCGCAGAACGCTTTCGGGTTGATCCCTGTATGCTGGCTTTTTCCCAACGATTACCCGACCCTGCCTTTTCTTTTCAGCAGCAGGATGCCGGCTGTGATCAGCAGGGCGGTAGTCGCCATCCTTGTGACAAAAGCCGTGCGGTTGTGTTTCCATTCGGCCCGCCAGCCCCTTTCGATCCAGGGGTTGGGAAGAATGCCGTGCCTTAGGTCATTGATCTTTTCCTGGATGACGTCTATGCGGTCGGCAAGTAGGAGCGTCATCCAGTGCGTGGCCGTTGCCTCGCTGTACTTGTAGGCATAGCGGCGAACGGCGCCGCTGAGGCCCGCCGGCGGCGTGGAGGTGCCGAAGACGCGGGTCACACCGGGGCGCTCAATCGAATGTAGGACCTCCATGTCAATAGGCTGCTGGGGCGCCTTTTCATAATTGAAGCGGTCGTGGTCCGCGCCGTTCGTATGCTTCATCGGGTACTGCGGGTCGTTTTCCGGATCCGCATCGATGCCCCAGCCAGGGATGTCTTTGGAGCGGCCGTCCATATTCCGGGCTGCTATTTTCCGGTCCTGGAACTCATGTATTGTTTTTTCTAATGCATCTTTCATAACAAAGGGTTTAAGCCGCGTTGGCGCGGGGAGGGATTAATAAGGGTTTGATGATGTTGTCCAGCTTTTTGGAGAACATGCGGTAGGCGTCGGGTATTTCTTCCAGGGGGAAGCGGTGTGTGATAATTTCCTTGGGATTGATCCGGCCGCTCATGACGTGATCGATCAGCCGGGGCAGCAGCCGTTTTACCGAGGCCTGGTTGGCCCGTATGGTCAACCCTTTGTTCATGATACTGCCGAGGGGGGCGAGGTTCCACGGCGGGCCGTATACACCAATGATCGATACGATACCGCCTTTTTTAACGGAATTAACAGCCCAATGGAAGGCAGTGGCGGTGCCGGCCTGCATCAGGAGCGATTTGCCGGAAATAGTTTGCCATGGATGGCCGGTAGCCTCGCAGCCCACCGCATCAATACACACGTCGGCACCATAGTAATCGGTGGCTTTTTTCAGGAATACCACGGGGTCTTTCATCTCCCTGAAGTTGTACGCCTCCGCAAAGGCCCACTTGCGGGCAAACTCCAGGCGGTAGTCCAATTCATCAATGACAATAACGCGTCCGGCACCAAAGAACCAGGCAAAGCGGGCCGTCATCAGCCCGATCGGGCCGGCTCCGAACACCACAACGGTATCGCCTTTCTGGATGCCGCCCTGCTCGGCAGCCTGGTAGCCGGTGGGCACCACGTCGGTCAGCAGCACCGCGTTTTCCTCGTCCATACCATCCGGGATCTTGGTGGGACTCACATCGGCATACGGAACCCGAACATACTCGGCCTGTCCTCCATCGTAGCCGCCCCCAGTATGGGCATAGCCGAAAAAGCCGCCGACGGCGGTGGCTTCGGAGTTTGCCTCGTGGCAGTTACCAAAGAGTTCCTGTTTGCAAAAAGGACAGCTGCCGCAGGCAATGTTAAACGGTACCAGTACGCGGTCGCCCACTTTCAGTTTTTGTACACCCGGGCCTACGTCTACCACCACACCGGTAAACTCATGGCCAAAGGTCATGCCTACTCGCGTATCGGGCACCATCCCATGATACAGGTGCAGGTCGGAGCCGCAAATAAGGGACCGGGTAACCCGGACAATGGCATCATTGGGATGCTTGATCTCCGGCATTGGCCGGTTACGGTCGGCCCTTATCTGGAAGGGCCCGCGAAAGTTCATCGCTAACATAAACCTGTTGATTTAAGAATGAAACAAAAAGGAGAACGGAATCAAGCGCTGTGGGGGGTCGATCGAACCGGTGGAATGTCACAATAGGCGTACCCGTTTTGTTTGATGAGCCTGGATTTTTTGAACAGAAAAATCAAACATAACAGTGATGTATAGTGGCTTTTTACTGTGCATATCGACGACCCGGGTTCCACCGGGTTGGTTTTCAAAGTGTCGCCGCTCAGCAAGCGTCGTCACCGAATTGCTGACGTCAGGCGCCCCTCCCCAAAATGCCTGTTGCCGCGAATGCCGGACGAAAGCTGTGCATCGGACAATTATTCCGCACGGATGCAACCCAGGTTGCCCGGTAATATGTTCCCCGGCCAGCCATTGCAGGAATTTGCAGCCCTGCGGTTTTTATCCCATCGGCGGCACGGGCGGCAGCGCGTTCCGAAAGGAAGGATGCGCCGATTTTGCTGGACCGACGGAAAAAATTCAATTGCCGCCTCGATGAGGAATGCGGGTTCTTTTTGCTAAGAATATCTACCTAGGTTGTTGAAAAAATCCAGGCTTTTCCGCCGCAATATTCAAACAGATGCTAATTTGACCGGACGTTCAATCGCTTGTAAAGACTACAAGCCAAAACTATCTCCCGTCCTATGAGAAAACCGGTATTACCTGACGCCGAATGTCAAGGTCCTGTGTCCTGTAGTTGCGCATCTGACCAGCCTTTATTCGAAGCACTTCTCGACACTTCCCTGGATATCATCTGTTCGGTTGACCGGAACGGGAGGTTTACTTATGTTTCAGCCGCTGCCAGGCGGGTATGGGGCTATGAACCCGAAGAACTGGTGGGGAGGGCATACATGGAGCTGGTGGTTCCATCAGACCATAAACTGACCACCGCCGTCGCCGCTTCACTTACATCGGGAACAGAGGTGACCGGCTTTGAAAACAACTACATCCGGAAAGACGGAAGCCTTGTTCCCATCCTCTGGTCTGCCCGATGGAGTGAAGCAGAAAAAACGTTGTATTGCGTGGGCAGGGACAACTCGGAAAAAAAGCAGGCCGGGCAAACCGACCAGCTTCGCCTGGCCGCCATTTACGACGCTATCCAGGACGGTTTTTTTTCAGTGGACCGGAATTTTACCATCCTGCACTTCAACCGGAAATCAGAACAGATCCTTTTAAAAAGAAAGGCCGACATCATTGGTAAATGCCTTTGGGATGAGTATCACGAGGCGATCGCCCTGAAGTTTTATACGGAAACCAACCGGGCGTTCCGGGAAAACACATCCGTTCATTTCGAAGAATACCTTCCTTCACTGGGCAAATGGTTTGAGGTGAGTGCCTATCCATCCGCGGAAGGGCTTTCGGTATACTTCCAGGATATCAACCCGCGAAAGCAGCTGCAGCAGAAACTGCAGCTGGCCAATAACCGTTTTGAGCTGGCCACTAAGGCAACCTCCGACGTCATCTGGGACTGGGAAATAGAAAGCGGCAATTGTTTTTTCAATGAGCAGTTCACCCTGTTGTACGGCTACGAAAACAAAGAGGATTCGGTCTTTAAGAACTGGATGGATAACATTCACATCGATGACAAAGCCAGCGTCGTGGCATCGGTTAACAGCGCATTGAAAAACGCTGGTGTGCGTCAGTGGGAGCGTGAATACCGGTTTTGCCGCAAAGACGGCTCTACGGCCCACGTGCTCGACCGGGGCTTTATCATCCGGGATGCCCACGGCGAGGCCGTACGCATGGTGGGCTCGATGCAGGATATCACCCGCTTAAAGCAAGAAGCCACGGAGCTGAAGAAACTCTCGTTGGTAGCCGAAAAAACCGTGAACGCTGTGGTGATGACCGATAGCGGGCAACGAATCACCTGGGTCAACCAGGCCTTTACAGATATTACCGGGTATAGCCTGGAAGAAGCGCTGGGAAAAAGACCGGACAAGCTCCTGCATGGCCCCAGGACCAGCCCGAAGACAAAGGCCTATCTGCGCGACCAGATCCGGAAAGGCCTGCCCTTTCAGTGCGATATCCTCAAATATTCAAAATCCGGCAAAGAGTTCTGGGTCGAAGTTAAAGGGCAGCCGATCCTGAATGAAAGGGGTGAAGTGGAGCAGTTTTTTGCTATCCAGACCGACATAACCGAGCGCATCGAATTGCAGCAGTTGGTGGTGGAGGAAAAGATCGAAGCACAACGGGAGATCACCAAGGCGATGATCCAGGCGCAGGAAAAGGAGCGCTCGGAGATCGGAAAGGAACTGCACGACAACGTTAACCAGATCCTGACAACCATCAAGCTGTACCTGGAAAATATCCGGCACTTCCCCGGGCAAAGAGACCTGTTTATTGATAAAGGCCTTGCGCTCACCCAAAAAGCAATGGAAGAGTCAAGGAGCCTGGCCCACCGGCTGGTAGCACCGGCATTGGGAGACGGTAGTTTCAGGCTGACCATTGAAGAACTCCTGGGCCATTACCAGTTGTTGAATCTGTTCACGGTAGATTTCGCGTTCACGGTTTGTGAGGAAAAGTTAGGTACCTCCTTTCGCCTGGCGATTTACCGGATTATCCAGGAGTGCCTCACAAACGTGGTCAAGCATGCCAAAGCGACCCGGGTAACGGTGAGCATCCTTTACGAAGATCAGCTCGTAAAATTAATTATCAGTGATAACGGACTGGGCTTTGACGCGTCAGCAAAGTCAGGAGGGATCGGGTTCGTCAATATGCGGAACCGGGCTTCCCTGTTCAAAGGCGAAGTGCAGGTGAACGCTACACCCGAAACAGGTTGCACGATCAACGTATTCTTCCCCACCATCAACGGACAGGTAATACCCATGGGCAGGGAGGCTTGATGTGTCGTGCCCGCCAGCGACGGCGTTTTGCGGGCGAACCGCAGGCCGGATGCCGTTGCGGAGGGTTGCCCCGTCGTTCTTATTACAGGGGCCTGTATGTGACCATCCTATTCTTTAGGAACTGCCGCCTGCTCCGATTTTGCTTTGCGCCTGAAAAAGCCGCGCAGCAGGAAGTTGTGCTGTAAGGCCTCCATATTTTCATCCAGCTTTTTGCTTGCGGCCTGGAGGTTTAGCAAGGTGGTTTTGATGCTTTCGGCGGCCGCTTTGTCGTGGAGCAGCAGGCCGGCCGTGCCGGCACTATCGTTCAGCGATCCGCTGGTTGTAACCAGATTTGAAGCAATTGCATCCGCTTTTGCGGCAACGCCCTGCAATTGCAGGATGGTGGCCCGCAGCCGCGAGAAGACCAGGGTATCGGAAACCAGTTCGTTGGCAAAGTTTCCGCTTGTGCTGAAACGGGACGAATAGCGTTCCAGGTTGGCCGTGAGTTGCCGGGTGTTGAGCGAGGATTGCTGTAAGGCCGCAGCGATGGTTTGGAGGTTGCGGTACAGGTCTTCGTCTTTCAGCAGGCGGCCGAGCGTGCCTTTGCCGGCCGCCATTTCGCGGCTCACTGTTTTGAGATCGGCGGTTATTGCCAGCAGGTTGACGCTGTTGGTTTGCAGGGTGGCCAGCAGGTCGTCGGGCGACAGCGCCTTTTCCACCTGCAGCACATCGTCCTGCTGAATGACCGGCGCTGCCGCGGTTCCGCCGCTGATCACCACGAGCTTGTTGCCGATCAGCCCGTCGGCCCCGAGCTTCACTTTCGCATCGCGGTGAATGAAGCGCTGCGCCTTCGTTTCGATATTCAGTACCACGCGCACGGTAAAGTTGTCCTGGAACGCCACCGACTTCACCGTGCCGACATTCACGCCTTCGTACCAGATATTATTGCCCGCCCGCAACCCGTTGGCGTCCGGGAAGAAAGCCTGCACCTGGAAGGAGGAGGCAAACAACTTCTTCTGCCCGCCGAGCTTGAAAATGGCTGCCAGGATTATGGCAATGCCGACGACGAAAAAGAGGCCGACAATGATCGCTTTCCTGTTTCGCCGGGTCTCCATGGTTATTCGATGAAGTTGTATTCATAAAACGAATGAACCACCGCGTCGGCATTGTTGAAGACCGCATCGAAGCTTCCCTCGCGTATGAACCGGCCCTGTTCGAGGACGAGGATGCGATCGCCGGTGGTTTTTGCACAGGTGAGGTCGTGCGTGATGATGATTGAAGTGGTCTTGTATTTCTGCTGCACCTCATTGATCAGGTCGTTGATCTCGCGGCTTGTCATCGGGTCGAGGCCGGCGGTGGGTTCGTCGTACAACATGATCTCCGGGTGCAGGATCAGGGTGCGGGCAATGGCAACCCGCTTCTTCTGTCCGCCGGAAAGTTCGGAAGGCAACTTCTCTTCGGTGTGATCCAGCTCGAGGCTTTGCAGCATGCTTTTGATTTCCTGGCTGCTCTCGGCGTAGGATTGATGCTTCGCATAGCGCAGCAAGGCAAACTCCAGGTTTTCCCGGACGGTCATGCTGTCGTACAGGGCGCTGCCCTGGAACAGGAACCCGATCTTCAGGCGCAGCTGTCGCAGTTCATCCTTGTGCATCCGGCCAACGTCCTTGCCCATCACTTCGATCGTACCCGCGTCGGGCTTCAGCAGGCCGACAATGATGCGGATCAGCACCGACTTGCCGGAGCCGGAGCGGCCCAGGATCACCACGTTCTCGCTTTTCCGCACGTCGAGGTTGATGCCTTCGAGTACCCGGTTGCCGTCGAAGGACTTGTACAGGGCGCGTATGGCGATCACCACCTCGTTTTTGCTGAAATCCGTATCCCGTGCCTTTTCATGCATAGCGGATCAGGTTGAAAACTTGAACGATCAGCACCTCCTCGATAAAAATGAAGAACATCGATACGACGACCGATGCATTGGCGGCACGGCCGACGCCTTCGGTTCCATTGGTGGCGGTGTAGCCCTTGAAGCAGCTGACCAGCCCGATGGTAAAACCAAAGAGAATGGATTTGGTAAGCGAAGCTTCAAGGTCGAGGAAGCTCAGGTTGGCAAAGGCGTTTGTGATGAACACGGTGAAGCTGGTCTGCTCGTTTTGATGGATGTTCAGGTAGGAGCCGAATATGGCCACTACCGCCATGTAAGCCGCCAGGATGGGCATCATCACCGTTGTGGCCACCACCCGGGTGACCACCAGGAATTTGAAGGGATCTACCGGCGAGAGTTCCATGGCGTCGATCTGCTCGCTCACCCGCATGGAGCCGATTTCGGCGCCGATGTTGGAGCCTACCTTGCCGGCGGAGATCAGCGAGGTGATGAGCGGCGCCAGGGCCCGCATGATCGCAACACCCATCAGCGCCGGCAGCCAGGAAGTGGCCCCGAAGTCGGAGAGCGACGGGCGCGATTGCTTTGTAAACACGATGCCGGTGACAAAGCCGGTCAGCGAGATCAGGCCCAGGGAACGATAGCCTACTTCGTAGCATTGCCGGACCGTTTCGCGGACCTCAAATGGCGGCTGGAACAGGACTTTCCAGAAGCGGCCGGTAAATTTCAGGAGCTCGAATGTTTCCAGGAAAAAGGAGTCGCTGGCCTTACCGATAAAATATTTCGTGTCCTTGCTCATCCGGCATCTACTTTATTTTTTCGGTTAGGCGCTTCCCGCGTTGCCGGCCCGGAGCGGGCGGTTTCCGTCGGTTAGGTGTACCTGTAGTTTGCAGCAAAAACCCCACCGGAGATGTATGCGGCTGTCCCCCGATCCTGGCGCGCAAGCGCTCACTTTTTTACCGGAAGAGCTTACCCTGGTCCGAATGGGGCTTCCAGCCGAATGCGGTTTTCCTTTTTGAAACAGGAGGCGGTAAAGCCGGTGACTTTTTTAAATTGTTTTGAGAGGTGGGCAGCATTGCAATAGTACCCTACGCAAAACGCGCTGACCTGATCTATGTTTTTTTAGCAGGAAATCAAAAGGTCTCCGGTAAACTGGTAAATATCCGGTAATTGACATTGTCATAAAACCAGCTTTTCAAGGATGCTCTTCGGAACATCCTTTTTATTTACAGCAACAGGAAGGGCCTAACCGACAAACGCCGGACGGCACATTCCGTCGGAAACCTTAACCGGGAAGATGACTTCGACTTCGGTGCCCTTGCCGGGGCTGCTGCTGACAGCGAAAGTGCCGTGCAGCAATTGCGCGCGGCTGCGCATATTGATCAGCCCGATGCCCTTCGATTTTTTTTGCGTGTCGAATCCCTGCCCGTCGTCTTTGATATCCAATGTCAATTCGTTCGGGTCGATCATCAGGCGCACGAGCACGTGCGTCGCATTGGCATATCTCTGAATATTGGTGAGCTGCTCCTGCAGGATCCGGTAGATCGTCAGGTGCAGCTCGGCATCCATTTCCTGGCAGTCTTCCAATTCCGTTTCCAGCTTGATTTCAATGCCGGCCGCCAGCTTCATCGACTCAAGCAGCTCGGAGATCGACTCCAGGTAATTGAGATGGCCCACCGAAGGTGCGGATAACTGCTTTGAGAGGGAACGTATCTCGTCGATGGCCTTGTCGAGCAGGTCGATGCATTTGGGGAGCATCGTTTTATGATCCACATTGTCGTCGAGTGAAAGCTCCGAATAAAGCTTCACCGTAGTGAGCACCTGGTTTACATTGTCGTGCAACTCGCGGCTGACGCGGCTTCGCTCGAGCTCCTGCCCCTTGATGGCGGCAGCCGTTATCTGCCGGTGCTTCCGGTCGCGCTCGCTGATCAACGCATCCTGCAGCAGTGTTTTGTCGGTGATATCATGCGCGATGCCCAGGAGTTGAACGACCTTTCCGGACGGATCTGCAATAGGAACCACCCGTATCTGCCCGTACCTGACTCCCGCGGGGTGCACCGATTCCTCGATATAGTCGATGGTCTTTCCCGTATTGATGGCCTCATTGTACTTCTCGCGTACCAGCTTGTGCGACGACTCGGGGATGATATTTTCCATGGGCTGGCCTACAACCTGCTCCTTCTTCCACCCGGTGACCGTGGTGAACGTTTCGTTGGTGTCTGCAAACCGAAACCTGTTGTGGCCCTCGATATCGATAAGCCACATCGGATCAATAGCGGCATAAAAGGCCGGATGGCTGATCTCGTTTTCCATTGGTATTCGTGTTTTCGGGTCTTTTCCTATTTGCCGGAAGGGAGGGTCGGCGCCGTTGCCGGGATGGTGCCGGGAGCGCCAGATGACCAGGAGGTCATTTCCTTTCGGGCAATACGAAACTTGGTGACCCGCCTGCGGCTTAACTCCCTTCACTGCAGGCTATTAAGCCGCTGCGCTTCGGGATGTGCCCCGGACGGTTCCGGATCAAGATAGGGCTTTTCCCTTATGTTTTTTGCGCAATATCAGCGACTGGTTGATTCTGCCCGGGCTGCCGCACGGGTACCGACGGCTTTCCGCACCGCGGCCTGCACATAGCCTTCCTGGAAGTAGCGGTAGAGGTTCTTTCCGGGGCAGGTAGTCTGCTTCGAATGATCGCGGTGCGTTGCCAGCGAGTCGGGCGGAATGCCGTATTTACGGTTGCAATAGGCGATCAGCTGCACCAGCGACGCCAGCTGCGCCTGCGGCACTTCCTGCTCTTCGAGGTTGCCCAGGCAGGTAATGAGCAGGTGCCCGGTTGGATCGTATTCGGTAGCGGTTTCGCCCACTGTATACACATCGCGGCCTTCGAAGATGCGCCCGTCGGGTGCGATGAGGAAGTGGTAGGGAATATCGGCCCATTTGCGGTCGGGACCCATGCCCCAGCGCTGGATGGCCGCGATCTTTTTCGCGGGATCGGCCGCCGGGTCGAGGTGTGTGCCTTCGTGGTGCACCGTGATGCGCACCGGTGTTTGCTTCCGGTAAGGCTTTGGCTCCAGCGCATTCCAGCCGGAGCGCGGGATGATCGTTACCGGGGTTGCAACAGGTGTGTTGCGGAGCGAGCCACAATGCAGGAAAAAGGCCGCGAGGAGGATCGGAACAAAAACATGCGGGCGCATCGTTTGCACATTTATCGGTTCAGAAGAATTGTCTTACGCGCGCTTTCATTGCCGGTCCGGCCGACTGCGCTCACGCTGACGGCGGAAAGCTTCAGCTCCTGGTTGTTGGCGCCCTTTGTAGTAACGGCAACAGGAAGCGCGCGTTCCTGCGCATCGAGTATGCGGTAGCTCCAGGTGTTGCCGTGCTTCATGTAAACGATCCAGCGGAACACGTCTCCGGCCTCGGGGTGCGTCCAGCCAACGGTCACTGTTTCGCCCTTGGCTACCGTGGTCACCTCGGGCGGTGCCGGATTGTGGCTGTCGAGCCAGGGCGATGCCGGCACCAGTGCTTCCCGCTTGTATGGCCCGCTGAGCAAGGCATTGGCCATGTTGGGATTGTTGAAGACCTGCCCGATGCTCCAGTGGATGACGCCTTTGCTTTCGGGAAGCATCCCGCGGGAGATCATCACCTGGTTCATTACTTCGGTAACATTTTTTGCGCTGGTATCGGTGCCTACGTTGATACCGGGCCACAGGTGGCGGCTTTTGGTGTTCTCGCCTTTCCACCAGCCCAGCAGCACCGGGAAGCTTTGCTGCGGCCGCGTGATGGGCCAGTATAATTGCGGGCAGAAATAGTCGATCCATCCTTTGTTGAGCCACAGTTTCGCATCGGCATACAGGATGTCGTACTGGTCGAAGCAGCAGGCGGTCTCGGGCTGGCCGGGGCGATAGATGCCAAAAGGACTCAGCCCGAATTTGACGCTTTTCTTTTCTTTTTTGATCTCGTGGTACAGGTTGGCGATAAATGAATTCACCGCTTCGCGGCGCCAGTCGCCGCGCGCGAGCTTGCCGCCACCGGCTACATATGCCGCAAAGGAGGCGCTGTCGGGAAAGTCCTCGCCCTTGTTGTATTCGCGGTAGGGGTAGAAGTAATCGTCGAAGTGCACGCCGTCGATATCATAGCGGCGGACGATATCCAGCACCACGGCGGTTGAATGCTTTTTGGTTTCGGGCAGTGCCGGGTCAAACCAGTAGTAGCCGGGAGATTTTAGCGGCAGCACCAGTTCCGGTTTGCGCCGCACCAGCGAGGAGTCGGTTACCGGTCCGCCGGAGGGGTGATGCACGCGGTAGGGGTTGAGCCATACGTGCAGCTCAAGGCCGCGCTTGTGGGCTTCATCCACCCAGAAGCGCAGCGGGTCGTAATAGGGCGCCGGCGCCTTGCCCTGCATGCCGGTAAGGTAATAGCTCCAGGGCTCCAGCGCGCTCTGGTAAAGCGCGTCGGCCTGCGGCCGCACCTGGAAGATGACGGCATTGAAATGATGCGCTTTGAGAAAATCAAGCAGGGCGATGGCTTCGTGTTGCTGGCTGTCGGTGGGCAGGCCCGGTTTGGAAGGCCAGTTGATATTGGCGACCGTTGCCACCCAGGCGGCGCGGAACTCGCGTTCTGCCGGCGGCGGAACATCGCCCGCGGGTGCGGCAGCAGTGGTGGCAACAGACTTGGGGGCACGGCAGGCGGCAAGCAGCAGCAGTGCAAACGCGGGCAGCAGGGTGGTGATACGCATATGCAATCGATGGTGGTTTCGGTTTCAAACTTAGCGGTAATCCGCGACTCGGCGCGGCACAACGAATGTGGCCTTCTAAAGCAGGGCCTTGTAACCTTTTGCTACACCGGCTGCTCTATGAAAGTACGCCCCGCGTGTTGGCGGAACGTCGCCCATGAAAATCGCGGTAAAAAGCGGAAATTGTGGAAGGCGGGAAGCCGCTGGAGCGGGACGATAGGAAGATCATTCTTTAAACTGCATCTGTATGAAAGAGGTATTGAGCGAGATCGCTGCATTAACGGATAACGAGGTGCTGCAACGGGTGCTGCAGGGCGAGCTGGCCCTGTTCGAGATCCTGATCCGGCGTTATAACCCGGTTCTGTATAAAATTGCCCGGAGCTATGATTTTAATCACCAGGACGCGGAAGACCTGATGCAGGAAACGCATGTGGCGGCGTACCAGCACCTGGGATCTTTTGAAGGCCGTTCTTCCTACAAGACCTGGGTGTCGCGGATCATGATCAATAAATGCCTGTACAAGCTTCGCTACGGAGCGCACCGGCGCGAGACTTTCGTCGAGCAGTTCCCTGAAACCCTTCAACCGATCCCCATGAAGCCCGCACCCGGCCAGCCTGAACAACGCGTCGTCAACAAAGAACTTTCGGTTATCCTGGAGAAGAGCCTGCAGCAGGTGCCGGTGATCTACCGCACCGTATTCGTGCTGCGGGAGATCGAGGGGCTTTCGGTGGCGGAGACGGCCGACATCCTTGGCGTTACGGCCGGCAACGTAAAAGTTCGGCTAAGCCGCGCCAAGGTGTTGCTGCAGCAGCAGATCGGGCAGGTGTACAGCCGTGCGGAGATCTATTCGTTTAACCTGGTTTATTGCGATGCCATCGTTGAAAAGGTATTCGACCGCATCCGGAAGGCGGCGGAATAGATTTTCCCGGTTTCCCGATTTCATCCCGCCTAAATTTTTTTCCGGTTCTGTAACCTTTTGCTGCCGTGGCTGTTCTATCTCAGCGGCGTTGATAATCCATCGCGTCATTCAAAATACGAAGTATGAAAAGTAACGGTGAAGCCCTGGTCCTGAACGGCGTTGGCAAATCGATTTTACCCGAACGGCTGCAGGCCATTGCCGGTCTCGACGAGGAGGCCCGCATCCGGCTGATCGGCGATCATTTCCGGCAGATCATGCTGCTGCTGGGGCTCGACCTGGACGACGACAGCCTGCGCGGCACGCCGAATCGCGTGGCGAAGATGTATGTGCGGGAGACCTTTTCCGGGTTGAACCCGCTCAACAAGCCGGCGGTGACCCTGTTTGACAACAGCTACCAGTATTCGGAGATGCTGGTGGAAAAGAACATCACGGTGTATTCCACCTGCGAGCATCACTTTGTGCCGATCATCGGGAAGGCGCATGTGGCCTACTATTCGGGCGGCAGGGTGATCGGACTTTCGAAGATCAACCGGCTGGTGCAGTATTATTCGAAACGGCCGCAGGTGCAGGAGCGGCTTACCGAGCAGGTGGCCGCGGCGCTGAAGGAGGCCCTGCATACCGAAGACGTGGCGGTGCTGATCGATGCGGCGCACCTGTGCGTGGCGGCGCGCGGCGTGGGCGATGTCAACAGCAGCACCCTCACGGCGCATTACTCGGGGCGCTTTGCCAACGAGGCCACCCGGAAGGAATTCCTTGCCTGCCTGAACCTTGGCGGCAGATAAATCAAAACGATATGGAACACATTGTCCGGATCACTTCGATTGAAAATGTAACACACGATGTAAAGCGTTTTCGTTGCGAACGACCTGCCGGCTATGAATTTCACGCCGGCCAGGCAACGGAGGTTTCGATCAACCGCGAAGGCTGGAAAGAGGAGCGGCGTCCTTTCAGCTTTACCTGCCTGAATGAGGCGCCTTACCTCGAGTTTACGATCAAAATCTATCCGGACCATGGGGGCGTGACGGCCCAGCTCGACAAGCTGCAGCCCGGCGACGAGCTAATTGTGCGCGACGTGTGGGGCGCGATCGAATATAAGGGGCCGGGTTATTTCATTGCCGGCGGGGCGGGCGTGACGCCCTTTATCGCGATCCTGCGCCAGCTGCAGCGGGAAGGCCGGCTTGCGGGCAATACACTTTTCTTTTCCAACAAGACCGATCGCGATATCATTCTTGAATCGGAGCTCAATACACTCCTGGGTGACCAGGTAGTTCATATCATTACCGACGATACAAAAACCCGGCATCATGCAGGGTATATCGATGAAGCGTTTCTGCGCAAACATGTAACCGACTTCAGCCGGAACTTCTACCTGTGCGGTCCTCCGAAAATGGTGGCTGCCCTGCAGGATACGGTGCGCCGGCTGCATGCGGCACCCGATTCGGTAGTATTTGAAAAATGAAGCAGCCTTATTTCCATGGGCAATAAATAAGTTTCGACGGTGTGCGGATGCCCCGGAAAATGATGCAGACCTCCCAGGTGTTGGGGCGCGGCGAAGCCGTTTTGAGTTTCGAAAGGGTCATGTCGTACGAAATGCCGAGCTGGTAATTGCCGATTGCAAACCCGGCATAGGGAACGAGCGCGTTATTGGACCAGTACCAGAGTCCTGCATTGATGGCCGTGATATCGTTGAGAAAATAGGCCGCCGCGCCGCCGAAGGAAAAATAGCTCGCATCTCCCTGGAACTGGTAAATGGCGTTGGTGCTGAGCAGCACCTGGTCGCCGAGCAGGCGCTCGAAGTTGACATGCGCCACCTTCCGGATCGGGATCACCTGTTTGTCGGCCTTGATAAAGGTCTGCTCGGGGCGGTTCAGGTGGTATCCTGCCACGCCGATATCAAGGTTGCTCGTTTCACTCTTGATGCTGTAGGTGATGCCTGCGCTCAGCGAGACGTAGGGCTTCATGTTGGATAGATAGGCCTCGCCGGTGGGCAGGTTCGTGTCGAAGCCGAAGCCGGTAAACTGCTCTTCAAAGTCCAGCTTGCTGAAATCCACGTAGCGCCGGCCATAGGTGGCGCCGAAGCCGATATTGACGCGGTGTTTGTATATGTCGCCATCCACAACGCGGACGCTGTAAGAACCGGTGACGGTGCCATAGGTGCTTTTGACGGCTCCGCCCATCGTCTGGTCGTACATCAGCAGGACGCCGATGCCCGGAATATTGCTCGCTTCGGGTGTGTTGGCCATGCGCTGCTGTTGCACTTTGGTGTCGAAAGAAAGGGTTCCGGAGATATAGGGGTGAACGGGGCCGCTCCATTGGTCGCGGAAGTGCATGATGGCGCGCCAGTCGGAGTTAATGTTGGCGGTAAGAGCCGGGTTGATGTTCAGCGGCGACGCGAAAAACTGCGAGAAGCTTGGATCTTGCCCGCGTACTGCGGTGAGCGATACAAGGAGCAATGCGATGGTGATTGTTTTGCGACTGTTCATGATCGGTTGTTTTTAGGTTAGCACTTATCGTAACAATACGGAGTTGCCGGCGCGTTTGTAATATTTGCCGTCCTCGCCCCGGGCTTCGAGGGTCCAGGTGTAGGTATCGCTTACCTGCGGTTGTCCTTTGTATATACCATCCCAGCCGAAGCCGATGGTGCTGGTTTCGAACATCAGCTGACCCCAGCGGTTGAAGATGCGGAAGTAGTACAGCTCCTCGATGTGGACTGTCAGCGGGTACAGCCGGTCGTTGTGCCCGTCGTTGTTGGGGGTCCATGCCTTGGGTACGAAGATGTCGGAGTAGATGCTTTGGGTCGTTGTGGTTCGCATCTGCACCAGCACGGTATCCACGGTAACGCAGCCGCTTCCGTTGGTGATCCGGATCAGGAATTCCTGTTGCTGGTTGTGGCGGAATACCGGGTTGTAGATCGTCGAGATATCGAGGCCGGTGGGCGGCGTCCACAGGTACTGGCAGCCCGGGCCCAGGTTGCGCGCCAGGAGTTGCTTGGGCGTATTGGGGGCTGCAGCCTCGGTGGGATAGCGCATGCCCGACACCGCCGGTGCGATGGTGACGAGCGCCGAGCTGACCAGGTTGCTGTTGGTGCACTTGATATCCGAAACGCTGACAAGCGTGTATTGGGTCGTGCTTACCGGGGATACCACCAGGAGGTAGGGTGTTGCGGTGATGCCGGAGATCGTGCGCAGTATACTGCCCTCACGGTAGGTGATGCTCCAGGGCGCAATGCCGGTAAAGTGTATACGGAGGGTGTCGGTGCCACCGCTGCAGCGCGTGCTGCCGCCTTCGATGCGGGCGTTCGGTGTGGCCTCGATCGTAACGGCCACCTGGGTGGTGCAGCCTCCGCCGTCCTGGACGAATACGGTGTATTGCCCGGGGGGCAGGTTGCTGAAGGTGCGCGACGCCTGGTAGGTGCCGCCGCCAAGACTATAACGGTAGGGCGGGATGCCGTTGTCGGCATTGACGGTGATGGAGCCACCATTGTCGCTGCAGTTGACGTTCTGGGTGGACGCCGTTACCAACATATTGGAGATGCGGACGCGCACCGGCGACACACGGTGGCAGCCACCGGCACCGGCGCCTTTGATAAAGCAGGTGCTGCTGGAACTGACCGCTCTCGGGTTGGGATGCGGCTGTGTTGCCTGCGGGTTGGTCCAGTATGTGTACGTGAGGCCCGGTGTGCTGCCCGCGGTGATAGCCGGGTCGGTAAGGTCAACCGTCGGCTGGTTGCAGGTAAGTGCGGGGTCTGTGATGCGCAGGGTCGGGCCGGTGATCGTCAGGTGCAGCGTCACCGTGTCGGGGCAGCCCGTGGCGCTGGTGATGTGGTTATAGTCGCCGCTTGTAGTATAGGTTTGTCCATACCAGGTAATGTCACTGCAACTTGCTACAGTTGTATCCCGGCGGCTGCCGAAATTGTTAACAGTCAGGTGCAGGACAGCCGTATCGGTGCAGGCACCGTTTACAGTAGTCACTGTATAGTTACCGGAAGCCGTGTAGGTAGTTCCTCTCCAGCTATAGGTACCGCAGGCGGTGGCGGTGGTGTCGCTGCGCACACCCTGATTGATGGTGAGGTGCAGGACAGCCGTGTCGGTGCAGGCACCGTTTACAGTAGTCACTGTATAGTCTCCACTCTGGCTATAGCTCTCCCCTCCAGCTATAGGTACCGCAGGCAGTAGCAGTAGTGTCACTGCGCACGCCCTGGGCAATGGTCAGGTGCAGGACAGCTGTGTCGGTGCAGGCACCGTTTACAGTAGTCACTGTGTAGTTACCGGAAGCCGTGTAAGTAGTGCCTCTCCAGCTATAGGATCCGCAGGCAGTGGCGGTAGTGTCGCTGCGTACGCCCTGGGCGATGGTGAGGTGCAGGACAGCCGTATCGGTGCAGGCACCGTTTACAGTAGTCACTGTGTAGTTACCGGAAGCAGTGTAAGTGGTTCCCCTCCAGCTGTAGGATCCGCAGGC
>NZ_SJZI01000043.1 GCF_004337505.1 Flaviaestuariibacter flavus
GAAGGCACATAAACGCCGCGCAAAAGACCTGCGGCCAGGTGGTTGGCAAGCCTCCGGGCATCAACGGAGTCGGTTTTGCTGCGGCGCTCCTGGTCGGTGCCGGGGATGTCTGCCGGGTTCACGACGATGCATTCCATACCGGCGGCCCACAGCGCGCGGCATAGGGCGAAGCCAAAGGGTCCGGCTTCGTAGACGCAGTGGAACTGTGCTTCACCGTAGCGGGAGCGCAGGTGCTGCACCAGCAGGCCCGCGTCGGCTTCAATGGAAACATTCTGCAGAACGACACCAGAGCATAGTACGGCTACCTGCCAGCGCTTTTTGTGTACGTCAATGCCGACATAGAGTTCATGGTTGGAAAAACCTTCGCTTTTCATTACCTTGGAGACAGGGGCTGTCTCATGAGCTGAAGCCTTTGTGGTTGTTTTCATAACAGAAACATTTTGTCCCATTAAGTTACTTCACTGCAGCGCCGCTTCCGAGTGGATGACTGCCCGCCAGAGACGGCCCCTTTTACATATAGACTATGGTTATTTCCAAGAGTTTTATTACGCGAGTGCGCTTTTAAAATCTGCCTGATACATGGTTTCTTTTGTAGCAATGGCAAAGGCTTGTTTGAGCAGTTTATTGCAAACGGCGATGAGGGCTACATAGGGCAACTTTCCTTTTGCTAAAAGCCGGTCGTAAAGCTCCTTGCAGGCCCAGTTGCATTTTTTGGCCGTGAGCGCACACATGAATAAAACGCTGCGCAGGTAGCCATTGCCCATTTTGCAGATTCCGCGTTTTCCCTTTATGGAAGTGCCGCTTGTGTGCTCCCTGGGTGTTAGTCCTGCCAGGGCAATAAGCTGGCGGTAGTTGGTGACCTTTGTGAAACCGTCGGTGGCTATAATCAGCGTAGCCACGGCACGCTTGTCCAGGCCGGGAACGGAGCGCAGGCTCTTCATCTGATCCCCGCTCCATTGCTGCAACTCTTCGTTCATCGAAGCCTCCAGTTTTTGAAGCGCGCGCTCCAGTCTCGCGATGGAGGCCTGGATACTTTTTATTACTCCCTTATCGGCAAAGGGCATGTACAAGGTTTTTTGCTGTGTTGATTGGAATGACGGCGCTCTACCATCTGCCCTTGATGGCTTTTGGTGAACTGATGTGTAAGGATGATGAGGTGATCATAAAAAAGTCTACTAATGGTCAGCCAATCTTGCTGGTGGGCGGCGCGATTGGATGTCGTACTCATAAAAGCTCGGAACCTTCATTTCGATATCATAAAGTTTTGTTCGGTCCGGTTAAAGCGGTTTTTAAGGTGCATCAACCCAATCGGATAGCTAATGCTCGCCCGGGCTGATTCGGTTGTTGGCCGCTACCCGGCGCATTCCTTGCCAAAAAGAATCAGTTTACGACTGCACGAAACCAAAGACCACATGTCGGGATCACTTTACGGTGTCCGCGCGATCATTTTGCTTTTGGTAGTCGTATCCGGCTTTTATTTACTTCCAAAGAACATCCGGGCATACTTTCGGATTATTGTAGCTCTTGCACTGCTTGCACTTATCTGGCTTAGCACCGGCTTGCACGGAAATGCGATGAAACTGATCTTGTCCGTGATCATTCTCGGCGGGATGGTTCCGGCGCACTGGTATTTGCGCGACACTCCTGAAGAGGAGGCACAGGCTGAAGACTCCAATTTGCTCCGTTGAAGTACTCCTGCATTCCTCGCTGGGTGACATTCCGAGGCGTTTGTGTAGGCGTTGCCATCGATATCGCCAGGCTTATAAAATGATTCTGGCGGCTATGCAACAATGCGTTGCGCAATTCGTATCTTTTCAGTAGTTGCAGACCTAAGCAGCGATCCTATAAAGATGGTAACGATCGATAATTATTTAGATAGTCATTTTATCCACCGGAGCAACTGGCTCCGGGCGGCTGTACTCGGGGCGAACGACGGGATTATTTCCGTGTCCAGCCTCGCGATCGGTGTGGCTGCGGGCAGCGCATCGCGGGAGCCGATCCTGCTGGCTACCATTGCCGGGCTCGTTGCCGGGGCGCTTTCCATGGCCGCAGGAGAGTATGTTTCTGTCAGCTCGCAAACCGATATCGAGCAGGCCGATATAAAAAGAGAAGAGGCGGAGCTTCGTGAAATGCCAGAGGTAGAACTCGAGATTCTGACCCAGATCTACCAAAAGCGGGGCCTGAAACGGGAAACCGCCTTACTGGTTGCAAAGGAACTCACCGAAGCGGATGCTTTGGGCGCCCATATCCGGGATGAACTGGGTATCAACGAACTCACCCGCGCAAACCCGATCCAGGCTGCCTTTGCCTCTGGTGCCGCTTTTACTGCCGGCGGTATCCTGCCCCTGCTGGTTGCTTTTTTCGCACCCGTAAGAACGATGGAATATTTTCTCTATGGATTTACAATTGTTTTCCTCGTAATTCTGGGAGCGATGTCGGCAAAAACCGGAGGCTCCGGAGCCGGGAAGGCCATCCTCCGGATCGTCATCTGGGGAACGATAGCGATGGTCCTTTCTGCGCTCGTCGGTTACCTGTTTGGGGTGAACCTTTGAGGCGGACACTAATTGCCGCACGCGGTATATGGATTGTCGGATCTTCGGGGCCGGTAAGATTCACTAATTTATTTTCATGGCTTATTCCTTCACCGGTTTTATCGGTACCCTCGAGCCGGTTCAGCATATCTGCCGGCAATACATTTTCGCACGGGGCATTCCGCTCGGGCAGGAGATCTTCCTGGTGCCGCTTACTGAAGAATTGCAGGAGCAGATGAACGACATGCCCGGAAGCGCAGCCTTGATGGACGGCTTTGAGTTCCTTACACAGCCGATCGAATCGGTTCTGGTGTCGGCATCAGCGGCTGGACCGGTAGCCTACGCCGAGGTTTCTTTCTGGGCCGGGGAGGGCAACGAAGCCGGGATCATCTGGCAGGATGGAAGCCGGGTGCGCACCATCCGCTTTGGAAGGGGGGTGATCAACGCGATCCTCAAATACCTGGGATGTACCGCTACGGAGGGCCTGGATGAATTTGATACGATGGGATTCGGCATGCGCCGGTTTACCGACGACTGGCTTAAAGAATAAAGGGACGGCCACCTATCGGGAGGCGCGCCTTCCCCGCCTTATGGAGAAATAAGTAACCCGTTGCGCCTTTTCTCAGGAGCCTTTATACCACTCAAATTTCGACGATTTGTATTTCGGTCCCTGCGAGCTCGTGCCGGGACAGCCTTGTTTGGACGTGCGGCAGGCGACAAAAGCGGCCGCGATCAGCAAGACAGTCAGTTTTGCTTTCATAAGTTGGATGTTGTTTTGGTTGATTGCCCGGCAAAAATAGGTTTTAGGGCTGAGAAAGCGGGACGGCTGCCCCGAAGCGCCCCTGGTGCCACCGCCACTTCAAGGATGTTTCCTTTATCTTGACGTCTCAAACCCGCCTGATGAAAAAATCCTCGAACGCCCGGAACCGCGTCTTCAGAAGCCTTTTGCGGCTTTTCGGATTGTTGCTGCTTTTGGGGCTTGGCTTTGGCGCCTGGTACGCGTCGCGCGCCTTCCCGATCATCAGCGGCTACTTTGCCAAGAACCTGGCATCGGGCGTTTATGTGCAGCACCGCGATCCGGAAGCGGTGGTGCGGGAAGACCTTGCCGGCTTCCCTTTTTCCATTGCATCATGGAAGGTGAACCGGGCCGATTCATCGGTGGAGGTATCCGTATGGGGCCTTGCCCGCCATAAGGCCATCTACCGTCCGGGGCTGGGTTGTACGCTGCTGAACAAGCTGCCGGAGGCCCGGGTGCGGGCACAACGCTTTTTGTTGCCGCCTGTCCCTCCGCCGTCCGACAGCCTGCCCTGGCCGATGGGCGATAAGGTAGCCGATACTTTTCCCGCGGCGATCGACCGGCAGCGACTCGATGCCGCAATAAGCCATGCGATGAACGCGCCGGCAATAGAGGCCGGCAAGGCTGCCATTACCCGTTCCTTCCTCGTTGTCTACAACGGGCAGATCGTGGGGGAACGCTATGCGCCGGGTGCCGACCAGCGGCTTGTGCAGATCGGCTGGTCGATGTCGAAAAGCATCACCGGTGCGCTCATCGGTATCCTGGTGAAAGAAGGGCGTCTCAACCCGGATGCCCCGGCACCGGTGCCGGAATGGAAAGGGACCGAAAAAGAAAAGATCACCCTGCGCAACCTGTTGCAGCAAAGCAGCGGGCTCGATTTTGAGGAAGACTACAGCACGCCCTGCGAAGTCACCAATATGCTTTTTCGTTCCGATGATATGGCGGCATTCACCGCGGCACTGCCGCTCCGGGAAGCGCCCGGCTCCACCTTTTATTATTCCAGCGGGAATACCAATATCCTCAGCCGTATCATCCGGCAAACGGTGGGAGCGGAGCAATATGCCGCTTTTCCCTATAACGCGCTTTTTTACCGCATCGGGATGCGCTCGGCGCTGCTGGAGCCCGATCCTTCGGGTACCTATATCGGGTCGTCGTACAGCTATGCTACCGCACGCGATTTCGCCCGATTTGGTCTCCTGTATTTATACGGGGGGCGCTGGAACGGCGAGCAGGTACTGCCGGAGGGTTGGGTCGAAGCCTCCATGCGTCCGATACCTTCGGATCCGAACGGGCGGTACGGCTACCAGTTCTGGCTCAACGGCATGGACCCCGAACACCCCGGCCGCCGCAAGTTTCCCGATGCGCCGGCGGATCTTTTCTACGCCAAGGGGTTTGGCGGACAGGGCACCTACATCATTCCATCGAAGAAGCTGGTAATTGTCCGCCTCGGACAGAATGGCATCGACGAGAATACGTTCCTGCGCGAGGTAGTCGGAGCCCTGCGGTAGGACCGTTCTTTAACAGGAAAAAAGCGGTGACGCCCCTCTGCAAGGCCTGCAATGCCCGCAAACTGCGGTACCTTTGCGGCTCAATTTTGTGCTTTGCAGACCCCCGTTTTCCTCATAACCCCGCCGTTTACCCAGCTGAATACGCCTTACCCGGCCACGGCTTACCTGAAGGGCTTCCTGAACACCCGCGGCATCGCGTCGGTGCAGGCCGACCTGGGCATCGAGGTGACGCTGGCGCTGTTTTGCCGCCAGGGCCTCGAAAGACTCTTTGCAGCCATCGACGCCCGGCAGGGCGAATGGTCGGCCAACGCAGCGCGCATGCTGACGCTTCGCGACGATTACCTCGATACGATCGACGAAGTGGTGGCCTTCCTGCAGGGCCACCGGCCGACGCTGGCCCAACGCATCAGCCGCCGCGACTTCCTGCCCGAGGCTTCACGCTTTGCAGCCCTCGACGACCTGCAATGGGCATTCGGCTCGATGGGGCAGCAGGACCGCGCCAAGCACCTGGCTACCCTATACCTGGAAGATCTCGGCGACCTGGTAAAAGAAACGGTCGACGAGCATTTCGGCTTCAGCCGTTACGCAGAGCGCCTTGGCCGTTGTGCGCACAGCTTCGATGAGTTGTATGCGGCGCTCCGGCAGGAATATACTTTCATCGACCAGCTGCTTGTAGAAATACTGGAGCAGCGTATTGCTGCCGTGAACCCGCAGCTGGTAGCGCTCTCCGTGCCGTTCCCCGGCAATCTCTACACCTCGCTGCGCTGCGCTCAATGGATTCGGAAGCACTATCCTGATGTGCGCATAGCGATGGGCGGCGGCTTTGCCAACACCGAGCTCCGCTCCATTTCCGACCCGCGGGTTTTCGAATTTTACCACTTCATCACGCTCGACGACGGCGAAGCGCCCGTAGAGCAATTACTGGCGCATGTACAAGGGAAAGTGCCGCTCGAAGGTCTCAAGCGCACCTTCACCCTGCTTAACGGCGTGGTCACCTTTATTGACAACAGCGCCTGTTCCGATTACCGCCAGGGCCAGGTGGGAACGCCCGACTACAGCGACCTGCCGCTCGAACGTTATATCTCCGCCATCGAGGTGGTGAACCCGATGCACAGTCTCTGGAGCGACGGGCGCTGGAATAAGCTGACGATGGCGCACGGATGCTATTGGGGCAAGTGCACCTTTTGCGACATTTCACTTGACTATATCAAGAACTACGAGCCGCTCACCGCTTCACTGCTGGCCGACCGCATGGAGGAACTCATTGCGCAGACCGGGCAGAACGGTTTTCACTTTGTGGATGAGGCCGCACCGCCGGCGCTGATGAAAGCGCTCGCGCTCGAGATCATCCGCCGCCGCCTCGTGGTGAGCTGGTGGGCCAATGTCCGCTTCGAGAAGAGCTTCACCCGCGATCTCTGCCTCCTGCTCAAGGCCTCCGGTTGCATTGCGGTGAGCGGTGGTCTGGAGGTGGCCTCCGATCGCCTGCTCGGCCTTATCCAGAAAGGCATTACCGTGGCGCAGGTGGCCCGGGTGTGCCGCCATTTTTCCGAAGCCGGCATTATGGTGCATGCTTACCTGATGTACGGCTTCCCCACGCAAACCGAGCAGGAAACGATCGACTCGCTCGAGCTCGTACGGCAGCTATTTGCAAGCGGCGTGCTGCAGTCGGCGTTCTGGCATCTCTTTACCATGACGGCTCACAGTCCCGTTGGCCTGGACCCGGCCAAATACAAGGTGCGAAAGCGCACAGAGGCCATCGGCACTTTTGCCAACAATGATATCGATCACGACGATCCCATCGGCGGCGATCATGAGCGCTTCGGATTCGGGCTGCGCAAAGCGCTGCACAACTATATGCACGGTGCCTGCTTCGACTTCCCGCTCCAGAAATGGTTCGACTTCAAAGTGCCGCGCACAACCGTGGCACCCGACACCATTGCCCGGGCACTGGAGGAGCCTGCGCTTTCTGCAGGTAACCCAAGGGTTGTATTCCTGGGCCGGCAGCCCGCCGCCACAACCGTACAGCGGTCGAAAAAAGGCGTGCAGTGGGAAGTGCTGGCACTAAACTTCGAAACCCGTACGACGACGCACCCGGCGCAGGTAGAGCCCGAAAAAGGCCGCTGGCTGCTGGGGCTGCTGCCGCGTATCACTCCGGGTGCTCCACCCATGACCCTGCAACAGGTAAAGGCCGATTACGAAGCGGCCGGCCTCGAAGACTTCGAGCTGTTCTGGGACAACAAGCCGGTAAACAGCCTGCACAAGGCCGGTTTGCTTCGTGTGTAGGTGCCGCTGGTATAATTGTTTCATAGGATACGGCATGATCCTGAAGGTGCAGGCATACCAGGTTTCCGACAGTATCGATATCCGGGCATTCCGCGCGGCCGCTACTGCGGAGCTCTACTACAGTGACGCCGATGAGCTTTTCTACCGGCTCGACCCGCAGCGCTATCTATATGTATTCAAATACGGTGTGCTCTGCTTTCTTAATTGCGACGCGGCTACCATCGGCGATATCCTCCAAAGGGTACGGGCCGGCGCGAAAAATCCCCTGGAAGATCCGCTCATAGATGATTTCATAGTTGAAACCGATGCCACCGAGAACCGGATCTCCTACCATAAGATCGAGGTGAAGCGTACGGATGTGGAAGTGCTTCGCCTGGTGATGCTCAACGTGTCGCAGTCGGTAGCGCTGGATTATTTTTCCGAGCATGCCGAACGGCTGCTTACTGAAACGAACCGCCATACCCGTCACCTCGAGCACCATGGACGCCTCAGCATAACCGGGCGCAAGCTGCAACGCTATATCGCGCGCACGCTGATGCTGCGCAACAACATCACCGAGAACCTGTACATTTTCGACTCGCCGCCCGAAACCTGGGAAGACGAAGAGCTCAACCGAGTCGACGCCGGCATGAAACGCAACTTCGACCTGCAGGAACGCTTTCGCTATATCGCTGAAAGCCTCCAGATCGTAAAAGATAACCTCGACCTGTTTCGCGATATCATGAAGTACCGCCACAGCAACACGCTCGAGTGGATCGTGATCATCCTGATCGCCATCGAGGTCCTTCCTTTTATCTGGTTGCTGTTTTCCGGTAAAGCCCATTAAACAAAAAAGCGACGCAATGCGGCGCTTTTGGGTTTCTGTCTTTTTATATAGAACGCCTTTCGGCTGTCTTGGTTGTGCTGCCGGCGCCTATCGTGCCGCTCCCCTGGATGAAGCGGATCAGGTCTTTGTTAAGCCGCTCTTTATGGGTGTAGAAGAGCCCATGCGGCGCCCCGTCGTACACGATGAATTCGGCCCCGGGAATCAACTGCGCGGTGCGCTCGCCGCTCACCGCGATCGGCACCGTCTTGTCGGCGCTGCCATGAATGATGAGTGTCGGCACCTTTACGGAGGCGCAATCGTCGCGGAAGTCGGTATGCGCAAAGGCAAGCGCAGCCTGCTTTGTAGACCGTTGCGAGGCAAAGGAGGCCAGCATGCGGTAATACTCGAGCAGCGGGCTGCTCACGGGGTGGCTGATTAGCCCTACGCCGAAGAAGGTCTTGCCGAAGTCGTCGAGAAACGCGATCCGGTCGCTGGCGATGCCTTGGAGCATTTCGGCAAAAACGCTTTCATCGACGCCGTCGGGGTTGTCGCTCGTTTTGCCGAGCATCGGCGTCACGGAGCCTGCGAGCACGATGCGGGCAACGCGGTCGGAGCCATAGCGCTTCAGGTAGCGCACTGCTTCACCGCCGCCCATCGAAAAGCCTACGATCGTGGCATCGCGCAGGTCGAGCCCGGTCATTACGGCGTCGAGGTCATCGGCAAAAGAATCGTAATCATAACCGTCCCAGGGTTTACTCGACTTGCCGAAGCCGCGCCGGTCATACTTCACTACGCGCAGCCCGGCGTTGACGAGCGGCTCGAGCTGGTATTCCCACATTTCCTTGCTCAGGGGCCACCCGTGGATGAGCACTACCGGTTTGCCTTGGCCGTAGTCGCAATAGGACAGCTGGATCTCTTCACCACTGTTGCGATCAGTTGTTTTCAGGAATTTCATGCTGAATGCTTTTTGTGATTCACAATGCCTTTGCTGCGCCAAAAGCATTCCGCACTGGATTGTGCACACTCTGTGAAGGCTGGCGCCACCGTAATTCTACAGAAGAACCCTTATAGCCGGTAAATGGGGCAAAGGCTGAGTGGGGACGGGGAGGTGTTTTCCTATTTTTGATACATGAAAAACGGCATTATTCTTATCCTGATGGTGATGCTCACCGGACTTTTTGCCTGCAAGAAAAGCAGCAATGACCTGACACCCGAAAACATCGGGGGTAATTTGCAGGCCGGAACCTGGCGGATCACCAACTTCGTTGACCAGGGCCAGGATGAAACCAATCACTTCAGCGGGTACAACTTTACGTTCAACAGCAGCGGCACTGTTACGGCAACCAATGGGGCCGTAAACGCGAGCGGCAACTGGGGCGCTCAATACGACGACGGTGTATCGAAGCTGATCCTTTTCTTCAACGCACCGTTCGACTTCCAGGATCTTTCCGACGACTGGAAAGTGGTGGAAAGCTCCAATACCCGCCTGCGTCTGCAGGATGTGAGCGGTGGCAGCGGACAAAGCTCCACGCTCATTTTTGAGCGTAATTAATCCTAGTTTCCGGTGCGGATGGAGAAGCCAAGAGCTACGAAATTTTGTGGCGCCGCGTGGCTGAGCCCCACTCCGCCGGACAGATCCAGCTTGATATTCCTGCCGGGGTAAAAAGCAAGGCCGGCATCGAATACATGCTCGGGCTCATGTGCATGTTGCAGGTGGCCGTACACCTCGGCAAAGGCCTCCCAATGCTTCCCAAACTTCCATTCGGGTGAGAAGGTGTAGCGCCATTGCGGCTCGGTATCTTCGCCGGTCCATTCGGGACCCACATTATAGGTAAGCTTCCAGTCTTCGTTCAGTTTGTTTTCGAAAAGCAGCCGCACCCTGGGCGAAGCATAAGTGTTCCGGAAGGCTTCCGATGCAAGCTTTGGAATGCCCACCTGCGTGAGAAAAGAGATCGCGGGCCGTGCGCCTTTGGATTCGCAGATCTTTGCTTTGATGCCCGGCTCAACCGGAGCGAGCCCGGTTTGGGAGCCTTCCGTGAACCGGTCCTTTACCGTTTGCGGCCATAGTTCCGCCCGCAGCTCGATGATCTTGCCGAGGCCGTAGCGCAGCAAGGTATGCGGGTGATGATATGTATGGCTTTCATCATCGGTTTCACGTTCAAAGCCAAGCTCCGCCTGGAAGCGGCCTTTTTCAACCAGTTGGGTGGCCACCGTTTCACTCGGGCGATCGGCTTCGATGCGGTCTTGCTGGGCCATAGCCACGCCCGATGCGACAAGCAGCGCAGAAAGGAAGAGCATTCTTTTCATCCCGGATGAAATGCAGAATCCGTTCCATGCTTAATTTGCCCGCGGAGGTCGTTGTGGCCGCCACACCCGACCATATGACCGACCTTCCCCGCGCTTCCGCAAGTCCACTTGTCCCGGCCGACCGCTACCGGTCTTATGCCCGCAAGGCGCTGGTGCTCATCGGCCTGCTTTCACTCTTTCGCCTCCTGCTTGCATTCGGCCTGGAACTCGGAAACGACGAGGCTTACTATTGGATGTACAGCCAGCACCTCAAGTCGAATTACTTCGATCATCCACCGATGGTGGCTTTGTTGATCCGCTTGTCTACATTCAATGGCATCCTGCAGGGCGCAGGCTGGCTGCGGCTCGGCGCGGTAGCCGGCGGGGCAGCCGCCGCCTGGCTTTTGTTCCGCGCGGTGAGTGAGCTGCATAGCCCGCGGGCCGGGCTTTATACCTCGGTGCTTTACCTGTCGTCCTTTTATGCCGGCCTCACCGCGGGGGTATATATCATGCCCGATTCGCCGCAGATGATCTTCTGGACCGCGGCACTCTGGATGCTGGTGCGCATCGATGCGGATGAACGCAATTGGCGCAACTGGCTCCTGTTCGGGCTTTGCGCCGGCCTGGCCATACTCAGTAAGGTGCATGCTGGTTTTCTCTGGATCGGTCTTGGCGCGTATATCCTGCTGCACCGACGGCAGTGGCTGCGCCTTCCGCAACTCTATGCCGCGGCCGCCATCACCGCGGTGCTGCTGACGCCTATCGTGGTTTGGAATATTCAGAACGATTTCATCACCTATCGCTTTCACAGCCGGCGGGTTACTGTTGATCATTTCGATCTGCGTTTTTCTTACATGCTGAAGGAAGCCATCGGGCAGCTTGTTTTCAACAACCCGGTGAACGTGGCGCTTATTATCGGGGCGTTGTGGCGCTGGAAGCGATTGCCGGCGGAGACGAAAGGCGTGTTGTCGCTATTCTGCTGGATCGCACTGCCGCACGCGGCCTTCCTGCTCGCCGTTTCGCTGTTCCGGGATACCACCTTGCCGCACTGGAGCGGGCCGGCATATGTTACCCTGTTGCCGCTTGCAGCCGTGATGCTGGCCGGCGCCAGCCGCCGGCGGTTCCTGCCGCGTGCGGTTCTGGCGGCGGCCGGGTTGTACCTGTCGGTGTTGACGGGATGGTGGCTCACCGTACACTTCTACCCGGGCACCTATGGCCGGCGCGACCCAGCCACCCTGGGTACCGGCGACATCTCGCTTGACCTTTACGGCTGGGAGCTTGCAGGGAAAGCGTTTGGCGCACAGTACCGCGCTGCGGTGGATGCGGGCGCCGTCCCGGCCGGTACGCCGGTCGTCGCTTCCTACTGGTGGGGGGCGCATGTTGAATATTATTTCTGCCGCCCTTCCGGAATTGCTTTCCAGGCACTGGGTCCGATACCCGATGTTCGCGAATACCATTGGCGCAACCGCGGCCTGCCGGTGCCGCAACGGGCATTTTGCATCCTGGCCAGCGACGAAGCCTACGGGTTGCCCAAAGGTTTCCGTCAGACAAATGCGCAGTACCGGATCGAAGTAAGCCGGGGCGGGAAGCCGGCACATGCGTTTACTGTTTACCTGCTGACCCGCTGACGCGGTTGGCAACATACAGGCCGGCGCCGATGAATATAAAAGCGACGGCTGTGGCGGCACTGACTTTCTCGCCAAGGAGGAGCACCGCTTCGATGGCGCTGAGCAGCGGGATGCCGTTTCCAAACAATGCTGTGCGTGCCGGCCCAATGCGCCGGATGGCTTCGTTCCAGGCAAGAAAGGCGAGCACCGAGGCGCATACCGCGAGGTACGCGACGCTTCCGGCCACGACGGGTGTCCAGTTCACAGGAGCCGTGTGCGCGCGCTCCCAGAGATAGGCGGGCAGCAGGAGCACCGTGCCGGTGGTAAAGAGCACCAGCAGGTAGGCCCTCGGGCTTATCCCTTGCGGCCGCCGCCGCACCTGCAGCGTATAGAGCGCAAAGGACAGTGCGGCCGCTAGTATCCAGGCATCGCCGGAAACGAAGTGCAGGGTGCCGAGGGTTGAAAAATTGCCATTGGTAAGCAAGACAAGCAGTCCTGCCATACAGAGCAGGGCGCCCATCAAGGTTTGCCCCGCGAGCCGCTCCCGTAGAAATACAAAAGAGAAAAGCAATACAAAAAGCGGCGCGGCCGTTGTGCCGATCAGTGCGAGATGAATGGCGGGTACGGTGCGTCCGGCTATATAAATGAACGTGTTGAACAAGGTGATGCCGGTGAGCGCAGTGCCGAGGTTATGTGCCCACCTTCCGCGCAGGGCTGCGGCTTCGCGCCGGAGCGCGCCAAGGGCGAAGGGGAGGAGCAGGGCCGTGGCGCCCAGCCAGCGCCAGAAGGCAAGCGCGACCGGCGGAACGGAGGCGTGCAGCGCCCGCGCGATGATAAAGTTTCCCGACCAAAGCAGGACGGCCAGCAGGGCCAGCAATACGCCTTTGCGTTGCACGGCGGGATCAGCATTCATTGCGGTAAAAATACGGTTCCCCGGGAATGAAAAAGCCCCGGCAATTGCGCCGGGGCTTCCAGGTATCATCGGTTTAATAAGGCTTCGCCTGGTGCGATTCCCGATTGGCCTGTTGCACGCCTTCTTCGGCGTTGGTGCTGCCGATCGGCCCTTTCGATATGTTTTCGGGATGGCGGGCAAGGCCTTCGGCTACACGTCGCCCGTAATCGGGGTCGCAATGGGTGAACAGCTCGATCATGCGGCGCTGGATCAGCTCCTTGCAGGGGGCGAGCGTGTTCACCAGGTTCTTCACCAGCTCATCGCGCTCCCAGTCCTCAAAGGCGCGCCAGCGCTCGCCGGCCTGCCCGAAGTTGTTCTCCCGCGGAATCTTCTGGCGCACCAGGTGGGCATTGTAATGCGGGGTATGATCCTTGCCGGTGCGCTTCGCCTCCGCCACGTTGTTTTGCGAAGAAGGTTCGTAATTGACGTGCGGGTTGGATCCTTCTGCGATGTCCTGCACATATGCCATCTGGCCATCGCGCTGGTTCGTTGCCACCGGGCTTTTGGGCGCATTGATCGGCAGCTGCAGGTAGTTGGTGCCAACGCGGTAGCGCTGTGTGTCGGAATAGGAAAAGGTGCGTCCCTGGAGCAGCTTATCGTCAGAAAAATCGAGGCCGTCCACGAGCACACCGGTACCGAAGGCTACCTGCTCCACTTCGGCAAAGTAATTCACCGGGTTGCGGTCGAGTACCATACGTCCAACGGGCAGGAAGGGGAATTTGTCCGTCGGCCAGATCTTGGTGGCGTCGAGCGGGTCGAAGTCCAGCTCGGGATGCTCATCGTCGCTCATGATCTGGACGCACAGTTCCCACTCGGGGTATTCGCCGCGCTCAATGGCTTCGTAGAGATCCTGCGTGGCGTGGTTGAAATTTTTTGCCTGCACTTCCTGCGCCTCTTCCTGCTTCAGGTTACGGATGCCCTGTTTGGGCTCCCAATGGTATTTTACCAGCACACCGGTGCCGTCGGCATTCACCCATTTGTAGGTGTTCACGCCCGAGCCCTGCATCTGCCGGTAATTGGCGGGGATGCCCCATGGCGAGAAGAGGAAGGTGATCATATGCATCGCCTCCGGTGTATTGCTGATGAAGTCGAAGATGCGCTCGCCGTCCTGCTGGTTGAAAACAGGATCGGGTTTGAAGGCGTGCACCAGGTCGGGAAACTTGAGGGCGTCCCGGATAAAGAAGATCTTCAGGTTGTTGCCCACGAGATCCCAGTTGCCGTCTTCGGTATAAAATTTCACGGCAAAGCCACGCGGGTCGCGGAGCGTTTCGGGCGAGTGTCCCCCGTGGATCACCGTGGAGAACCGTACAAATACGGGCGTTCGCCTGCCTTTTTCCTGGAATAGTTTTGCCCGGGTGTATTTCGACACCGGCTCCTTGCCTACCGATCCGTAAGCTTCAAAGTAGCCGTGGGCGCCGGCGCCGCGCGCGTGCACAACCCGCTCCGGGATGCGCTCGCGGTCGAAGTGCGAGATCTTTTCCAGAAGGTGGTAATTCTCGAGCGTCATCGGGCCGCGCGGGCCTACCGTTCTTGTGTTCTGGTTGTCGTACACGGGGTGCCCCTGCCGCGTCGTGAGGTTGTTTGCCTGCGGCTGCCCGTCGCCGTTAGCCTTGCCGTTTATGTTCTGATCTTTTTGCATGGTAAAGGGTTTTCTATCGTTTCTTAAAAATAGGCAGGTGCCACGCGAAGGCAATGGACGAGCTGTTGCCTTACAGAACGGGAAGTTTACCGCATTAAAAAAATGCTAAAAGCAAACATGTACGAAAACTTTCGTTTATCATTGTAGTCAAATCCTGGTCATCATGAAAGCAATCGGATTACTCGTTTTAGCGCTCGTTTTTAGCAGGGTGGATGCTGCTGCCCAGCAGGGAAGGGAATCGGCAGAAGTCGACCGCTTTGTGCAGCGCCAGATGGACTCGCTCTCCATCACCGGGATGGCCGTGGGTGTGGTGAAAGACGGGCAGATCGTACACCTGAAAGGCTATGGCTTTGCCAGCCTTGAATGGAAGCAGCCGGTAACGGAACACACCAATTTCCAGGTCGCATCGTGCAGCAAGCTGCTATCGTCCACCGTGGTGCTGCGCTCACTGGCCGAAGGCCGTCTGCGCTTAAGCGACCCGGTGGCGCGCTATCTCGACAGCCTGCCGGCCTCGTGGAGCGGCATCCAGGTGCAGCACCTGCTCAATCACAGCAGCGGCATCCCCTTTTTCAATGGCGATCCTTACCTGGACGGGATGGCCGTGCTCCGGGCGCTCCGCGACTCGGCGCTGCAATTCAGCCCGGGAGCGCGACAGTCGTATATGAGCGGAGACGGCATTGTGCTGCGGCTGGTACTCGAAAAAGCCTGGGGCCGGCCCTACGACCAGCTGCTGAAAGACCTCGTAACTATTCCGGCCGGCATGACTGATGGGGGCTTCGATCATGAGCGCCGCAGCGGTAGCTGGATGCGGGCCGATGTGCTGCCCGGGAAGGCGACGACGTATTACCGCAATGGCAACATTGCCTACAAATTCATTTACCCGGAGTATATGTACACGGCAGGTGGATACTTTGCTTCGTTGCGCGATATGGCGCGCTGGGCAGTGGCGCTCGATAAGGAGCTTTTCTTTTCGCGGAAGCAGGAGGCTTTTGCCTATCAATGCGGTTCGGCGAGCGACAGCGCCTGCTTCAGCAATGTCGGGTGGGGCGTAGAGCGGGAGGGCGGTCTCACATTCGCTGGGCACAGCGGTGGGCCCGGCCTCGCCGACATCCTGCGCTTCCCGTCAAAAGGCTACACCATCATCGTGCTGTCGAATGACGGCGAGCTGCTGCCGGGCATGGCCCGCGCCGTTGCCGGGTTTTATATAAAAGAACTTGATCCGAAGTTATCGGCCGCGAAATTCAAGCGTCCCTGATCCTGATTTTTTTCAATGGCATAAAACACGTTCTGGCCTGCCAAGGGGCGCCTTCTAAATTCGTTATTCGTTATTCGATATTCGTTATTCGTTATTCTTTCACGCTTCGCCCATCATCAGTCCTTCAATGGTATGTGCCTGCACGATCGGCTCCAGTTGGTCCACTACCCGGCAGGTAAGGTGTTGGCGTACAGCCTCAGGAAGCGTTTCGTAAAAATGACGCGTTACCTGCAGGTCGTGCCGCTCGGCGTTGACAGCGCCGGGTGCGTCTGCGCCGAGCACCAATGCCGGCCTGGCGATGTCAGATGTATTTGCGGTACCCCGGTGTATGGTGAGTGCGGAACGCGCCGAGATATCGCCCATCTGCGGCAGCTTCCGCTGGGCACGGGCTTCATAGCGCGGGTAGTAGGCTCTGGGAGGAAACATGCCGTGTTCGAAGCCCTCCGGCAGGTCCCATTGCGTGCCTGGCGCAATCTCGAAGGGTCCCCTGTCTTCGGTCACATCTACGGTGGTGAGGTTAAAGGCAAGCGAATTGAGGCGGCGACCCGTGATGGTGTCGGGCGGCGCGGGAAAGTCACGGTGCCAGGGCTGCGCCACTGCGCCGGGGTTCGGTACGTCAAAGCCGATTTCTACGATCTTATATTCCGGCCCAAGCACGGTTGCGCAAACAGCTACCACCCAGGGATGGGTTACCAGGTCGAGAAAGCCGCGGATATCCTCGGGGTGTATTTCCACGTAATGCCGCTTAGGTCCGCGCCCCACCGCGCCGCCGGGCCGGCCGAGCGCTTCTTGGTATGCGCGGAGTATGTCTTCGTGGAGTTGCGCGACCCATTCGCGGCTGAATGCGCCTTTCAGGCCGATGATGCCCTCGCCGTACAATCCGCCCATGATTTTCGAAAGGTCATATGCGGGGTGCGGTGCCGCCTTATCGATTGTATGGGCTTCAGGGGATGCGGTTTCCATTTAGCTTTTCGGCACCGCCGCAACGATAGTGCCACAAGCGCGGTGCATACGGAGCAGCCGTTCCCGGGAGACCAGAGGCGCATTTTTTCAATAAACGCTTGCGTCCGTCTTTCTGCGCGCCGGCCACCAAAAGCGCCGCCACAGCCGGGCTGCCACCAGGATCATGAAAATGGCATACAGGATTCCTGCCTGCAAAAACGGGTCGCCGTACAGCTGCACACCCGCAATGCCGAGCACGGCGCCGCAAAGGAAAGCAGCCATTAGCGTGATCACCGGCATTACCACCACGTATTCGATCGCGGTCCGCCCGGTCAGGAACTGTTGCAGCACGAAGAAGCCATAGCTGGCCAGCAGGCTGCCTCCCACCAGGTAGCGCATCTTGAAGGAAAGGCGTTCAGCCGTGGGAATATCCGCCATGGCCACCTGCCGGAGCAGGAAGGCCATCAGGCCGGCATAAAGCAGGCAGAGTGCCAGGAAGATCCATCGCTTTGCGTTCATCAGCGGGGAAAGTTACGCCATTGTTCGACAGGGCGAGCGACGATCGCAAAGTGGCATCCCTCCACTTTTCTTTGCAATGGCAGGGTACGACATTTGTGTTTTACGAGTTTGATATTTTTTGCCATGAACGACCTGCAAGCCCGCATCGATAAAGTACTGCAGCAAGCCACCAGGACAGCTCTGGCTTACGCGCAGCGAACATTGGAAGAACGTAGCGCCTTCCTGAGCGCCATAGCTGAAGAGCTGGAGAAACGCAGCGATGTCCTCATCGACACAGCCGCCGGTGAAACCCACCTCGCGCCGGAGCGCCTCCGCACCGAGCTGCAGCGTACACAGTGGCAACTGTATTCCTACGGTCAGGCTTGCCGGGAAGGGGACTGGCTCGACATCCGGATCGACATACCCGATGGCGCGGGAACGGAAAATCCCGGTAACGGCGATGCCCCTTCCTGGACGGTTCACCGCCGGCAAAACGACCTGCGTAAAATGCTCCTGCCGCTGGGGCCGGTGGTTGTGTTCGGGGCCTCCAATTTTCCTTTTGCCTACAGCACTGCCGGCGGCGATACCGCCTGCGCCCTGGCGGCAGGCTGCCCGGTGATCGTGAAGGCGCACCCGGCACATGCCGCAACATCGCGCCTGGTGGCGGAGGCCGTGCAGGAAAGCGCGCGCCGGCTCGGTCTGCCGGAAGGCGTGTTTCAACACGTGGAAGGTGGCTTTGATGAAGGGCAGGCGCTGGTGCTCCACCCGCACACCCGCGCGGTGGGTTTTACCGGCTCACTCGAAGGCGGCCGTGCCCTTTTTGACCTTGCACAACAGCGGCCGGTGCCGATCCCGGTTTTTGCGGAAATGGGCTCGGTCAACCCCGTATTTCTACTGCCGGAGGGGCTTGCCGCCGATGCCGAAGGCTTTGCAAAACAATTCCTGCAATCCGTAACCGGCTCCGCCGGCCAGTTCTGTACGAAGCCGGGACTGCTGGTCGGCATCGACAGCCCGGCGCTCGACAGCTTCCGGGAATACCTGTCGGAAAATATCGGTTTGGTACCGCCCCAGGAGATGCTGCATCCCGGTATAGCGAAAGCCTTCCAGCACAAGCGGGCCGATGCCCTTGCCGTTGAATCGGTAGCCGTCGCCGGCACGCTTTCCTGCCCGGTGGGCAGGAACGACAGCATTCCCACGCTGGCAGAAACCGATGCGGCCGCCTTCCTGGCCAACCCGGTGCTGCACCACGAGGTGTTCGGGCCTTTTGCCCTGCTGGTGCGCTGCGCCGATGGCGGCGAGCTGCTGTCGGTTGCGGAGGCGCTTGAAGGACAGATCACCTGCACGCTGGTGGCAACCACAGATGAACTGCGGCATTGCCCGCAACTGATCACGGCGCTGCAGGCACGCTGCGGCCGCTTTATCCGCAACGGCGTGCCCACGGGCGTAGAGGTGGTGCCGGCCATGATGCACGGCGGTCCTTACCCCGCCACCACCGACAGCCGCTTTACCGCGGTGGGCGCGGACGGCATCCGGCGCTTTGCAAGGCCGGTTTGTTATCAAAACTGGGAAAACGAGTTGTTGCCGGCGGAGCTGCAGAATGAAAACCCGCTGGGGATCTGGCGCACGGTGAACGGCGTTCTCAGTCGCGATGCGCTGGGCAATAATTAAAGGAAATGCAGGCTCAGCGTCACTTTCTCGAGCAGGGCAATGGCAGCACTTTCCGAAGCCGGGTCGCAGGAGACCTTTAATTCGTAGGCGTCGCGGGCCTTGCCGTCACGCACCACGTAATACATGTCGCTCGACACATCCTGCCCGCCTTCGAAATGAAGCACTGAAATCTTTCGGTAGAGGGTGTGTCCGTTTACGGAATAGGGTCTGGCTTCCTTCATGGTATAACTTTCGTCTGAAGCCTTGTGGCCAGCGGCGATGGCCAGGGCATCCTTAGCCGTCACCGGCTTATCGTAAGTGTAGCGTGTTACGAGAAAGGGCGTGCGCTTGCCACCGACCACCACAATGCCTGCATGAATAGCTCCGGTATTTGATTTTTTCACCACGTCGAGCAGCAGGTTCGAAACTTCATTGCCTTCGGGCATTTCAATGGAGAAGGCCTTATCCACAATCACCGGATCGGCGGGTCGCGAAAAGGAAAGCAACAGAAAGAGCGGCAGCAGAAGAAAGGGTTTCATGTCACGGATTGTGTCTGCTAAACTACGCGTTCCGGCTGTACTTTTACCGCATGTTCGCCGCCGAAACGCTTGCTTACCGCGATACCCATTCCTTTACGAGAATCGTAAGCGATTACCTCGGGAACGCGGAAGCGCTCCGTCCCTTTTATAGTCACCGTCCCGACCTGGACGGAATCCGCTCCGCGCTGGAGCAGCGCTCCGGGGCTCCGGCTTACCGCCAGACCCTGGTGGCAGCCTTGCGCCGGCAATACGAAGGGGTAGAGGCGGGCGGCGCCGTCGGCGCCAATATCGGGGCGCTGCTTTCTTCCGAAACGTTTACCGTAACCACGGCGCACCAGCCCAATCTCGCTACAGGTCCGCTCTATTTTTTATACAAGATCCTGCATGCGATAAAGCTCGCTGACGACCTCGGGAAAGCCTTTCCCGGCAAGCGCTTTGTGCCGGTCTATTATATGGGTTCGGAAGACGCCGACCTGGAGGAGCTGAATCATTTTACGGTTGCAGGAAAACGTTATACGTGGAATACGGGCCAGAAGGGAGCGGTTGGACGGATGTACGTGGATAAAGCACTGACCGGCCTGCTTCGGGAGCTTGAAGGGCAGGTGGGCAATGAACCGCACGGAGCGGAGCTGCTTGCGCTGCTGCGCTCCTGCTATGCTGAAGGCCGGATGATCCAGGATGCCACCTTTCAGCTGGTGCACGCACTGTTTGGCCGTTATGGACTGGTGGTTCTGCTTGCCGATGCTCCCGAGCTGAAGCGGGTCATGATCCCGGTTTTCAGTGCCGACCTGTTCGGGCAGGAAGCCGGACCTATCGTTGCACAGACGTCGGCTGCACTCCAGGCACATTACAATGTACAGGCCCATCCCCGCGAGATCAATCTTTTCTATTTCCGCGACGACATCCGCGAGCGGATTGAAAAACAGGGCGAAGACGAATACTGCGTTGTCAATACCGACATCCGTTTCCGTGAGGCGGAGTTGCGCGCCGAGCTCGACGCGCACCCGGAGCGCTTTAGTCCCAATGTAATTTTGCGGGGGCTTTACCAGGAAACGATCCTGCCCAACGTGGCCTTTATCGGCGGCGGCGGCGAGCTTGCCTACTGGCTGCAGCTCAAGGACCTTTTCGGGCACTACGGCGTTCCATTCCCGGTGCTGGTGCTGCGCAATTCCTTCCTGGTGGTGCCGCAAAAAGAAAAGGAGCGTGCCGACAGGCTGCAACTGAGTACCACCGACCTTTTTCTGCCGGTGCTGGAGCTGATGAACCGCCACCTGGAGCGGAGTGGACAGAAGCCGCAACTGAACGGCGAGGTGAAGGAGCTGGAGCAGCTATATGAGCGGTTGCGTACTTCGGCCGCTGCCGTTGACATCACCCTGGACAAACACGTGGAAGCACTCCGCACCCGAAGCCTGCACCTGCTGACAGCCCTGGAGCAAAAAATGCAGCGTGCTGCGCGCAGGAAAGAACAAGCCACCCAGCGGCAGCTCGAGGCACTCAAGACGCAGCTGTTTCCGAAGAACGGGCTGCAGGAACGGGTGGAAAACTTCGCGGGCTTTTATGCGCTTTGGGGCGATGCCTTCATCGACCTTCTCTACCGGTACTCGGGAGGCCTGGCGCAGCAATTCACCGTTATTTATCAAACGCATTCGGCCAGTTAGCGCGCAGCCCTTCTACTTTGTGCTGCACCTCGTTTTCAAGTTGCGTTTTGTAGGCAGCAACCCTGTCGCCAACCGTTGCATCGAATGCCCCGATGATCTGCGCGGCGAGGATACCCGCGTTCTTTGCAGCGTTGAGTGCAACGGTGGCGACGGGTACGCCATTGGGCATCTGCAGAATCGAAAGCACTGAGTCCCAGCCATCGATGGAGTTGCTCGATTTTATGGGAACGCCGATCACCGGGATGGGCGTGATGGCCGCCACCATGCCGGGCAGGTGCGCCGCGCCGCCGGCCCCGGCGATGATCACCTTCAGTCCACGCCCGCGGGCGCTACGGGCATAGTCGAACATCCGTTGCGGCGTGCGGTGTGCCGATACCACGGTAAGTTCGAAAGCGATACCGAACTGCTGCAGCATATCGGCTGCTGTTTGCATGATACCGAGGTCGCTGTCGGAGCCCATAATGATGCCTGCGAGGGGAGCTGTTGGAGTCATTTTAAAAAGAATTCAGGGTGAATGCGCCGCTAAAATAGGCGCAAACGGCAAACCGTCCTGCCGTATTCTGTTGCAGTATCCGGATGTTTATCATTGGGTCCTGTACATGGCATAAAAAATCCCGACCATTCCATGTCGGGATTTCCGTGTAACAATGCGTTATTGCGGCTCGCTTTATTCTAATATCTATCGGACGATATCGCCCCGGATCCGGCCCAGCTCGATCTCCGCCGCCTTCATGTTGAAGCGGGCCTGGATAAGCCGCGACTGCGCATCGTACAGGTTTTGTTCGGCCGTGCGCAACTCCAGGAACGTAGAGAGACCAAGGCGGTAGCGTTCGCGGGCGATGGTAAGGTTTTCGCGGATGAGCGCGATATTACTTTCTTCGAGCTGCAGGGTTTGGCGGGCCAGGTCGTAATTCTGGTAAGCCGTGATGATGCCGGAGCCGACCAGGGCTTTGCTCGACTCGTACTGAAGTTCCAGGTTCTGCACTTCGAGTTGCGCCGATTTAATATTCCGGCGCGCCACAAAGCCGTTGAATATCGGGATCGTAGTCGTGATGCCGTAGTTAAAGCCCTGTGATTGGTTCAGCAGCGGCGAGAAGTTATTCGGCGGCGTACTGTTATTCGTCCGGTTGAAATTATAAGCCGATGTGAGCGAAACGGTAGGGAAACGCTCGGCCTTTCGTTCTTTGACCGCCAGTTTCGCGATGTCGATCTGCTTCTGGTTGAGCAGCAGTTGCGGGTTGCCGGCCTCGAGCGCGGCCTGCACTGAATCAAGGCGCAGGGCGGGGTTCACCGGGATGGAATCCTGCACCCGGTAGGAGGTGCCCGGCACCAGGGTCAGTTGCCGGTTGAGTTGTTCCCGGATATTCTTGAGCTCATTTTGCTGGCTAAGCAATGCAGAGCGCTGGCCGTTGAGGTCAATCTGGGCCTGTAGCACATCACTTTTGATGCCGGTGCCGATATCAAAACGATATTGGGCGAGCTTGAGCCGCTCCTGGCTGAGCGCCATGGCCTCGTTGGTGGCACGCTGTTGCTGCTGCAGCCGCGCCATATCGAAGTAGTTGCGCAGCACATCGGCCACGGTAGTCACCACCTGTGCGCGGATCTGCAACTCGCCCAGCGAAACGAGCTCGCCGAGGCGCTGGCGGGTGACGAACATCTTCAGCCCGTCGAAGATCGGCCAGTTGAGGTTGACGCCATATTGCAGGTTGCTTTGGTTTACCTGTCGCTCGGTCTTGGGACTGCTCGCGAAGGTCTGCGCAACGTTGTTGTTGTTGCGCAGGTAGGTAGCCTGCCCGTTGAGACGGGGATAGAAGGCATACCGCGAATAGCTGTAGTCAAGGGCGGCAAGCAGGGAGTCGTTGCGTGACAGGCGGATGTCGTAATTCTGCCGCAGCGCCATGCCCACCGCTTCTTCGAGCGTCAGCACGCGCGTCGTATCCTGGGCCTGTGCGCCGAGGGCCGCAAAAAGTGATATCGAAAAAAGGATCTTTTTCATAGGGTCTTAATGCACGGTTTGAGCGATTTCTTTCTTCCGGTCTTCCTCTTCAAGGATCTCAAGCTGGTTGCGCCGCTTGTTACTGGACAGGAAGGTATAGATGGCCGGCACCACAAACAGGGTAAAGATGAGCGAGATCATGATACCGCCCACGATCACGATGCCCAGCGGCACACGGCTGGTAGCTGCGGCGCCAAGCGACAGCGCGATGGGCAGTGCGCCGAGGGCCATGGCCAGCGAGGTCATGAGGATGGGACGGAGACGCTGCTGCGCCGCGTGGATGGCGGCTTCTGTCTTACTCATACCCTGAAGCCGGCTGTGGTTGGCGAACTCCACGATGAGGATACCGTTCTTGACCACAAGGCCGATAAGCATAATAATACCGATCTGCGAAAAGATATTGATCGTTTGCCCGAAGATCCACAGCGACAGCAGGGCGCCGGCGCCGGCAAGCGGGATGGTGGTCATGATGGTCAGCGGGTCGATAAAGCTTTCGAACTGCGCGGCCAGGATCAGGAAGATGAGACCCAGCGCGAGGCCCAGCGCGAAGCCGATACCGCCGGAGCTTTCCGCGTAGTCGCGCGAGGTGCCGCTCAGCGAGGTCTGGAAGGAGGGGTCCAGCAGCTTGCCGGCGATCTGCTGCATTTCCTTGATGCCATCGCCCAGGGTCTGGCCGGGTGCGAGGCCCGCTGAGATCGTGGCCGACTTAAAGCGGTTGAAGTGGTAGATCGTCGACGGCGTCGTTGCTTCTTCCATGGTCACCAGGTTGTCGAGCGAAACCATCTGCCCGCTGTTGCTGCGCACATAAAGGCTGCGCAGGTCGGACGGGTCATCACGGTCGGCACGTTCCACCTGGCCCATCACCTGGTACTGCTTGCCGCGCATCGTAAAGTAGCCAAGGCGCTGGTTGGAGAGCGCCAGCTGCAGGGTACGCGAAACGTCTCCCACGCTTACACCCAGCTGGTTGGCCTTCAGGCGGTCTACCGAAATACGCAGCTCGGGCTTGTTGAATTTCAGGTCGGCGTCCACCTGCTGCAGGACATTGCTCTTATTGGCTTCCTCGAGGAAACGGGGGAGTACCTGGGCGAGCTTTTCAAACTCGTTGTTCTGTATCACGAACTGCACGGGCTGGCCGCCGCGGCGGTTCACCGCGATCGTTTGCTCCTCGATGGCGAAGGCGCGGCCCTCATTGAACTTCGGCAGGTTTTTGTTGACCATCTCCACGATCTCCTTCTGTGAGCGCGAACGGTCCTTGGGATCGGCAAGCGTCACCCGCACGAAGCCCGAGTTGGTTGCGCCCGAGGCAAAACCAGGTGCTGTCAGCGACAGCACGGTCTTCTTCTCCGGGATGGAATCGATCATGAAATCGGAAAGACGGTTGATGTAACGATCCATGTAATCGTAGGCCGTGCCCTCGGGGGCGGTCACCTGGAGGCGGAACTGGCTGCGGTCTTCCATCGGGGCAAGCTCGGAGGGCAGCGTGGTCCACAGATAAACGGCGATGGCGCCGGCGGCGGCCACAATGATCCAGGCGACGAAACGCACCCGGATAAAGCCACGCACGGCGCGGGCATAGCTGCTTTCCATCCATTGGAAGAAAGGCTCCGTTTTGCGGTAGAACCAGCCATGGTTATGCAGGGTGTCCGAGCGGGTCAGCTTCACGTTCAGCACCGGCGTCAGCGTCAGCGATACGAAAGCCGAAATAAGCACCGCGCCCGCCACTACGATACCGAACTCGCGGAACAGGCGTCCCACGAAGCCCGGGATAAAGATGATCGGAAGGAATACGAAGGCCAGGGTTATGGAGGTGGAGATTACCGCGAAATAGATCTCCTTGGAGCCCTCGCGGGCAGCGCGCCATTTGTCCATACCCTGCTCCATCTTCTTGAAGATGTTTTCCGTCACTACGATACCGTCGTCCACCACGAGGCCGGTTGCCAGCACGATACCGAGCAGCGTCAGCACGTTGATGGTGAAGCCGCACACGTACATGATAAAGAAGGCGCCGATCAGTGACACGGGGATGTCGATGAGCGGGCGGAAGGCGATGGCCCAGCTGCGGAAGAAGAGGAAGATGATCAGGATCACGAGCACCAGCGAGATGATGAGCGTTTCCTCCACCTCGGAGATCGAGTTCTTGATGAAGCGCGTCTGGTCGAGGGCGATGTTGAGCGTGATATCCGCCGGCATGTCGGCCTTCAGCTGGTCGTAGCGCTTGTAGAATTCATTGGAGATCGATACGTAGTTGGAACCCGGCTGCGGGATGATGGCCAGTGCGATCATCGGGATGCCGCTCTCGCGGAGCTGCGATTCTTCGTTCTCGGGGCCCAGCACGGCTTCGGCCACGTCGCTAAGCCGCACTACCGAGCTGCTGTCGCTCTTCACCACCACGTTGTTGAAGTCTTCCTCCGTGTTGAGGCGGCCGAACGTACGCACGGTCAGTTCCGTGGCGTTGCCCGAAATCTTACCCGACGGCAGCTCCACGTTCTCGCGGCTCAGTGCGGTGGAAACGTCGTTGGGCGTCAGCCCGAATGCCGCCATGCGGTCGGGCTTGAACCAGATCCGCATCGCGTAGCGCTTCTCGCCCCAGATCTGGATGGCCGACACGCCGGGGATGGTCTGCAGGCGCTCCACGAGCACGTTGTTGGCCCACTCGGAGATCTCGAGCTGGTTGCGGGTGTTGCTCTGCACCGTCATCGAAAGGATGGGATCGGAGGAAGCGTCGGCCTTACTCACTACAGGCGGCGCATCGAGGTCGTTCGGCAGCTGGCGCGTTGCCTGCGACACCTTGTCGCGCACGTCGTTGGCCGCGGCCTCGAGGTCCACGCCGAGCTCGAACTCCACGTTGATGTTGGAGGAGCCGGCATTCGAAGACGAAGTGATATTCTTAATACCTGCAATACCGTTGATCGCCTTTTCGAGCGGTTCGGTGATCTGCGTTTCGATGATCTCGGGGTTGGCGCCGCCATAAGATGTGCGCACGTTGATGTTCGGCGGGTCGATGGCGGGGTAGTCGCGCACGCCCAGGAACTTGAAGCCGATGACGCCAAACACCACGATGATGATGTTCATCACGATCGCCAGCACCGGTCTTTTTAAGGAAAGTTCACTGATGTTCATGGAATCAGTTTATGGTAAGGTTAGGATTAAGGTTCTAAGAGGTTCTATGGGGTTCTAAAAGGTTAGGTTGATCGCCTATATGAAGAAACTTTTTAGAACGATGTAGAACTCTTCAAAACCTTTGGTGTCATGGTTTCGCGGAGGCAGCTCGTGCTGTATCGGCCGGGTTGCCTTTGCCACCGTGAGGAGCGTTGATCACTTTCCGTACGATGGCCTTTCCGCCCGGTTTGAGACCGAGGATGCCGGTGATGGCAACGGTGTCGCCCACATTGAGGCCGCTGGTGATCTGCACGAAGCTGGAGTCGCGGATGCCCGTAATGACGTCGATGGCTTTTACGTTGCCGCTGTCGATCACGTATACGCGCTTGCCGCGGGCCTGTGGTACGATGGCCTGCGTAGGGATCATCATCGCGTTGGGGTTCGGATCGAAGGCGATTTTTACACGGGCGAAAGCTCCGGGAACAAGCCCGGTGGCGTCGCCTTTCACGAGGGCACGCATGGTGAGGGTGCGCGTACCGCCGCCGATACCGGATTCGGTTGCGATCACCTGGGCGCTGTAAACCCGGTTGTCGTTGGCGGTGGAGAAGTTGACCCAGGAGCCTTGCTTGATGCGGCCCACGTATTGCTCGGGGAGGCTGAAGTCGATCCGCATTCCCGAAGTCTTTTGTATAGAGGTAAGCACCGACTGCGGGCTCACGTAGGCGCCGGGGCTGGTCATCTTCAGTCCCAGTTTGCCGGTAAAGGGAGCGCGGACTTCCGTTTTTCGGATATTGGCGTTCACGATGGCCAGGTCGGCGCGGGCATTGGAGATCTGCAGTTCGGCCACGTCGAGGTCCTGCTTCGATATACCGCCGATTTTCGCGAGGGCCGAATAGCGGTCTACCGTGGTCTGCGCCTGGGCAAGCTGCACCTGCAGCTTGCGGCGCTGTGCCTGGAGTTCGGCGTCGTCAAGTTTGGCGATCAGCGAGCCCTGGCCCACCACTGCGCCCTCACGCACGTTCAGCGCCGTGATACGGCCGGAAACTTCGGGGTGGATCTCGGTGGCATCGGCGGCCACGATGGTGCCGGGTACTTCGATCGATTCGGAGATACTGCGGGTGGCTACCAGGAAAGCGTCCACACGGGCCGGGGGGCGGGGACCGGCTTTCTGGCCGGCCTCAGCTTCTTTTTTGCGCTCCGAGGCGCCGCAGCCGGCGGCCAGCAGGCATATAATGGGGATAGCGGCCAGGATCTTGATCTTGTGTTTCAACGGGAGTATGGTTTAAGCTCAGAAAAGGGCAAAGGTAATCGGGACGCAATCTACGTTCAGACATTGAACGGCCTCTCCTCCGTTAACCTTAATTAACCGGCAGTACTCTTAAAATAAACAAGCGGTGCGCACAACGGATCAATGGCTCTTCACCTTCAGCGTCTGCCGGATCCGGTGAGCCTTGTGTACGAGATCGCCTTTTTCCGCGCTCATTACGGTCACGTGGCCCATTTTCCGGCCGGCGCGGGTTTCGCGCTTGCCGTAAAGGTGCACAAAGGCATTGTCGATCCGCAGCACTTCCTCCAGGCCTTCATATACCGCCGGCCCGCTGAAGCCTTCCGCGCCGATGAGGTTGATCATCACCGAAGGCAGCACCGCTTTGGTATTGCCGAGCGGGTAGCCCAGGATAATCCGCCAGAGCATGTCGAACTGCGAGCTGTAGTGCGCCTCGATGCTGTGGTGGCCGCTGTTGTGTACCCGGGGCGCCGTTTCGTTTACAAAAACCTCGTTGTTGGCGTCTACCAGCAATTCCACGGCGAAAAGTCCGGGCGAGCCGAAGTGACGAACCAGCGACAGGGCGATGGCTTCTACCTTCCACAGCACTTCAGTGGGGATTTCCGCCGGGCTCAATTGGTAATCGAGCAGGTTGAGGTCAGGGTTGAACACCATCTCCACGGGCGGGTAGAGGGTTGTCTTTCCATCGTCGCCCACCGCCACCATCTGGGCGATCTCTTTTTTGATGTTGACCAGCTTTTCGAGCACGCCGGGCGCATCAAAGCCCAGGTGCAGGTCCTCGGCACGGTGAATGATCTGTACGCCTTTGCCGTCGTAGCCGCCCTCGCCGATCTTGTGCACGGCAGGCAGCAGGCCCGTATGCCCTTCCAGGTCGGCGCGGCTGCCGGTGACCACGTAGGGCGCCGTGGGAATGGCGTGACGGGTGTAGAATTCCTTCTGGAGGATCTTGCTTTTGATGGTGCGGAGCACGGCCGGCTTCGGGTAGATGCGCCGCCCTTCGGCCTCCAGCTTTTCGAGGGCGTCGATGTTGACGTTTTCGATCTCGATGGTCAGCGCGTCCAGGTCCTGCCCGAAGCGGTACACGGCATCGAAATCGCGGATATCGCCCTGCATGAAGTGGTGGCATAGATGCGCCGCCGGGCAGTGGGGATCGTTTTCAAGCACATAGGTTTCAACCGGGTAATTGGCGGCTGCCTGTAACAACATGCGGCCGAGCTGCCCGCCGCCAAGGATCCCCACTTTTTGCATGCAGCAAAGCTATGGGAATGCTCAATAAGCAATGTTCAATTTTCAAGGCTCAGGTGCCACCAGTGTAGGTTGAACTTTGATTATTGATTGTTGAATATTAAAGCCTTGGCGCGCATGTTGTGCATCTTAAGCAAAACCCGGGTATGCATCGCTTAAACACCGCCAAAGACCTTGATGCGCTCCTTGCCGATATCGACGACCGGCCCGTCGTGATGCTGGGCGAGGCTTCGCACGGCACCCATGAGTTCTATACCTGGCGCACGGCGATTTCCCAGCGTCTCATTGCCGAAAAAGGTTTTCGCTTTATTGCTGTGGAGGGCGACTGGCCCGACTGTTACCGCATCAACCGCTATGTGAAGGGCTATCCCGACGCCGGGGGCACTATCCACGAAGTGCTGCGCAGCTTCGACCGCTGGCCTACCTGGATGTGGGCGAACTGGGAGGTGGCGGCGCTGGCTGAATGGCTGCGCGAATGGAACCGGCACAAGCCGATGGAGGAGCGCGTTGGCTTCTATGGTCTCGACGTATACAGCCTCTGGGACAGCATGCGCACCCTGCAGGAATACCTGGAAGGGGAGGACCCGGCCCTGGCACAGGCGGTGCGTAGTGCGCTGCGCTGCTTTCAGCCCTACGAAGAGAACGAGCATGCTTATGCGCGTGTAGCCCTCACCGAGCACAGCTGCCGCGACCGGGTGCTGGAGCTGCTGCGCACCGTACGCGAAAAGGTGGCCCAGTTTGCCGATGATCCCGAGGCCGCATTCAGCGCCGAGCAGAACGCCATCATCGCGGTAAATGCCGAAAACTATTACCGGAGTATGATGTCGTTTGACAATGAAAGCTGGAACGTGCGCGACACCCATATGATGGAGACGCTGCGGCGGCTCGTAGACTTCCACGGCGACGGGGCCCGCGGCATCGTGTGGGAGCACAATACGCATATCGGGGATGCACGCGCCACCTCCATGCGGCAGGCCGGTATGGTGAATATCGGGCAGCTCGCACGCGAAGAGTATGGTGTCGACAAAGTATATCTCGCCGGCTTCGGTTCCTACGAAGGCACGGTGATCGCCGGCGAGGAGTGGGGCGCCCCGATGCGTACCATGACGGTGCCCGAGGCACGGCAAGGCAGCATCGAACACAACCTCCACCGCGAAGGCAGCCATGATCGTTACCTGTTGTTCAACACCGAGGACATCCGCATGCAGTACGACACTGCCATTCACCACCGCGCCATCGGCGTGGTGTACGACCCCGACCGGGAGCGCTACGGCAACTATGTGCCCTCGGTCATGTCGAGCCGCTACGACGCCTTTATTTATATCGATCAAACGCAGGCCCTGCACCCGCTGCATCCGCACGAGTCGGCAGACAAGATCCCGGAAACCTATCCGTTCGGGTATTAACAATGTTGGACCGGCATCGGTTGCGGAAATATTCAATATTCAATTTTCAATGCTCATGTCGCAAGGTGAGGGAGGAGCCACTTGAATACTGATTATTGAGCATTGAATATTGATTATTTTCCCGCTCCCGAAGCTATTCCGGCTGCGGTCGTTGCTTTTCGTAACGATTTGTTCTCTGGGGCTCATTCATTTCCAGCCTCCAATCTTCACACGGAAACAGCACTTTCTGCCCTAATTTTGAGGGTGAATATTTAAACACCTTATCATATGTCAGAGATTGCTGCTGCGGGTACGCTGGACCGCAACGCCACACAGGCCGACTTCCTGCCGCTGCAGGGCACCGATTACGTGGAGTTCTACGTGGGTAACGCCAAGCAGGCCGCCCACTATTATATGAGTGCGTTTGGTTTCCAGGCGGTGGCCTATGCCGGCCCCGAGACCGGTGTGAAGGACCGCGCCTCCTACGTGGTGCGCCAGCACAAGCTCACCTTCGTGCTGACGACGCCGATCCGCGCCAACAACGAAATCGCCGACCACGTATACAAGCACGGCGACGGTGTGAAGTTCCTCGCCCTGCGTGTGGATGACGCCACCTCTGCCTGGCAGGAAACCACGAAGCGCGGCGGCCGCAGCTACCTGGAGCCCCAGCGCCTGCAGGACCAGAACGGAGAGGTAGTAATGAGCGGCATCCATACCTATGGCGATACCGTGCATCTCTTCATCGAGCGCAGGAACTACAACGGCGCCTTTATGCCGGGCTTCCGCGCCTGGAGCAACCCGCATTTTGCACCCACCGATACCGGCCTCCTTTACGTGGACCATTGCGTCGGCAACGTGGGCTGGAACCAGATGAATCCCTGGGTGAAATTCTATGAAGACGTGATGGGCTTCAAAAACATCCTTTCCTTCGACGACGAGGATATCTCCACCGAATACTCGGCGCTGATGAGCAAGGTGATGAGCAACGGGAACGGCTTTGTAAAGTTCCCGATCAATGAGCCGGCCGAAGGCAAGAAGAAGTCGCAGGTAGAAGAGTACCTCGAGTTTTTCGACGGCGAAGGCGTGCAACACGTTGCCCTGGCTACCAACGATATTGTGAAGACCGTGCGCGACCTCATGAGCCGCGGCGTGGAATTCCTGAAAGTACCCAACTCTTATTACGAAGACCTCCTTGATCGCGTTGGTCATATCGACGAGGACCTGGAGCCGCTCAAGGAGCTCGGCATCCTGGTTGACCGCGACAACGAAGGCTACCTGCTGCAGCTCTTCAGCAAGCCCGTGCAGGATCGTCCGACGCTTTTCTTCGAGATCATCCAGCGCAAGGGTGCCAAGAGCTTCGGCAAAGGCAACTTCAAGGCCCTTTTTGAAGCCATTGAGCGTGAACAGGCCGAGCGCGGCAACCTTTAGGAATATCGAATATCGAATAAAGAATATCGAAGTTTGAGCGAAAGCCCTCCCACCCGGAGGGCTTTCGCATACGGGCTTGCGGCTGTATCGCCCGCAATCGCAGGGTTTCTCTTGGTTGGCTCCGATTTTGGACTTTCTTTTGCACTTCATTTGGGAACTTGCCTACCGAAAGACCCCAACCGGAAATCATGCGTAAACTCATCCTGTCGCTATCCGTCCTGTTCCTGGCTACCTTAACCCGTGCACAAGGCGATGGTGCCGCCGTTGTGCGGCCGGAAAGCCTGTCTTTTATCACCTACCAGAAAACGCTCAGCCGGCCGTCTGATGCCATGCGGCATAAGATCGACACCCTGCAGAAGCAGTTTGCCGCCAAAGGACTGGAATGGCCGGCAAAAAATATTTATATCCGCTCGTTCAAGTACGACAGTCAGCTGGAAGTGTGGGTGAAAGGCGAAAAGAAAGAACCCTTCAAGCTGTTTAAGACCTATCGCGTTTGTGCGATGGCGGGAGCGCTTGGCCCCAAGCGGATGCAGGGCGACTACCAGGTGCCGGAAGGATTTTACTTCATTAATGAATTCAACCCGAACAGCCAGTTTCACCTGTCGCTTGGTCTCAATTACCCCAATGCTTCCGACCGCATCCTCAGCGACTCGCTGCAGCCGGGTGGCGACATCTATATCCACGGCTCCTGCGTAACCACGGGCTGCATACCGCTCACCGATACCTATATCGAAGAACTCTACGTGCTTGCCGCCTTCGCGCGCGATGCGGGCCAGGAATTCATCCCGGTGCATATCTTCCCCGTGCGCTACAGCAACAAAAAAAGCGCGGAATACCTGAAGTCGCTCACCAAAACGGATAATGAGCTGAAGGTGTTTGCGGAAAACCTGGAGCGTGTGTACGACCATTTCGAAGCAACGAAAAGTCTCCCGGTGATCATGACCAACAGCCGCGGAGAATACCTCTATGCCAACCTTTCCAAGAAAGCCGTGCCGGCGCCGCCTGTAAAAAAAGTACACCCTGCACGCCGCATGCGCAACGTGACGGCCGTGGCCGACGTGGTGCACGAATGGCCGAAATTCCCGGGCGGTAACAGCGAGTTTCTCGACTACCTGAAGAAGGTTGGGCACGTGCTGGCCGACGACCTGCCGGCTACGCAAAAGAAAGCGTACGTGCAGGTGGAGTTCGTGGTGGATGCCGACGGAACGCCTGTAAATTTTAAGGTGGTTAAAGGCGTCAACGCCGATTTCAACGAGGAGATCATCACCCGCCTCGAAAAGATGCCTTACTGGCAGCCTGCGCTCCTTGACGGAAAGCCGGTGGCAAAAAGAATCGTCCAGGGCTTCGCAATCGAGCCGGACCCCGAGAGCGGGAAAAACTGATCATTATCGATATTAAATGCAGAAGCCGCGAATGTGTCGCGGCTTCTGCATTATTGTGTCAGCAGCACCTGTAACGTCTCGGGAGTTTGTTGCTTGAGGATGATCCCGCTGTCGCCACACAGCCGCGACACCAGTTCGTCGTTGTGGTGACGAACTGTGAGCAGCGTCAGGTTGCGCCGCAGCTGCACGTCGAAATACTGGGCGGCATGGTGCGCCAGCGCATCTACCTTCTCGGCATGATCGTCTACCACGCAAAGAAAGCTCACGGCGCCGTTCTGCGTCAGGTTGGGCCGGAACTTCAGCGTTTCGAAGATTCGGTACAGTTCCGCGGTGAGGCCTTCGCCCACAAAGGAGAAGTCGCGCGAGCTGAGCTCCACCAGCACCTGGCTGCGCTTGTATACAATGATCGGCGGAAGCCCGTTCACCTGGCTGTTGTGAATGATGGTGCCCTCGGCTTCGGGGTCCAGGAATGATTTTACATAAAGCGGGATGCCTTTGTTCTGAAGCGGCTTGATGGTCTTGGGGTGAATCACCTGCGCACCGTAATAGGCCATCTCGATCACCTCGCGGTAATTGAGCTCGCGGATCCATTGAGCGCCCTCGTATTGCTTCGGGTCGGCATTCATTACGCCCTGCACGTCTTTCCAGATCGTTTGCCCTTCGGCTTCCAGCAGGTTGGCGAAGATGGCGGCGGTGAAGTCGGAGCCTTCGCGGCCCAGGGTGGTGCTTTCGTTGCCGTCGGTAGCACCGATAAAGCCCTGGGTGAGCACGATGGCACCGGGCGCGGCAAGCAGGGGGCGCACCGTGTCGCGCACGCGCTGCGCGGTATACTCCCAGTCGATACGCGCATCGCGGAAGTTGTCGTCGGTGCGGATGATATCCCGTACGTCGAGCCAGGTGTTGGCGACGCCCTGCTCATTGAGGAAGCGGCTTACGATTGCAGTCGACAGCAGCTCGCCGACGCAAACCACCTGGTCGTAATAGTAATCGAAATCACGAACGGGATTGTCGTGGAGCAGCCACTCCACTTCGGTAAAGAAGTCGTTGAGGAAGGAAGTGTCGGCGAGTCCAAGATCAGCGGCTGCCGCGCGGTGGCTTTCCTTGATGCCTTCAAAAAGGCGAAGCGCTTCTTCCTTATCCTTCCGGTAAAAGGCTTCCACCACCTTTTCGAGCGCATTGGTGGTCTTGCCCATCGCCGAAATCACGACCAGCAACGTATCGGATGCATACCGTCGAAGGATGCCGGCCACATTGTGTACACGCTCGGTTGTGGATACGGAGGCACCACCGAATTTGAAGACGTTCATTCAGCTTGGAGTTTGTGCAAAGAAAGGGAAGAAAGGTTCTGGGGTTCTATGGTTCTGTGGTTTTAGGGTTGGTTTTTAGATGAACCGATTGAACCAGCCTCAGAACCTTAAAACCTCAGAACCTCAGAAGCCTGCTTTAAATCTGTTCTTCGCACAGCACATCCCGGTATTCCGGTTTCTTATCAAAAACGGCCCGTGCAAACACGCACACCGGTACGATCTTGAGCTGGTGGGTGCGGGCATATTCCACCGCGGCCTGCACGAGCTGGTAGCCGAAATTCTGGCCGCGCAGCGCTTCATCCACCTCGGTGTGGTTGATGATCATGGTCTTTGGATCGTGGCGGATATAGGTCATCTCGGCCAGGACTTCCTCGCCTTCGGGGATGAAAAACTGGCCGTGATTTTCTTTCTGCTGGTGCTGGATGAGCATAAAAGCAAATTTTTAACTGGAATATTTTTTGGGCAAATGCCGTACCGCCCCCATATTTGCATTGAATGATCGCAAATTTCAATATGAGCTGGTGGTGGCATACAAACTCTTCCGGGGTTCTGTAAGGTCATTGCCGTATCGTATTACCATACCAGAAAAGCCCCGACCCCGTCGGGGCTTTTTATTTTTCGCCGATTGAAAACAACCTGCATGAAAAAAGTCAGAATCGAAACAAGCGTACGCCGCGGCCTTGCCGATGTGCATACCCCGGTAGGCATCTACCTGCGGCTGCGCGACCGTTTCCGGGACACCATCCTGCTTGAAAGCGCCGACAACCATGCCGTGGAGAACAGCTGGTCCTTCATCGGCATCAACGCTATTGCCGGTATCGAGGTGGGCGCCGACCGCGCCGAGTTCAAGCTCCCCGGACAGGAAGCCGAGCGGGTACCCCTTTCCGAAAAGGCACGCCTGCCGGAGGTGCTGGGAGATTTCCTCCAGCGCTTCGAAACCACCGGCGCCGACCCGGGTGCCCGCTTTGCCCAGGGACTGTATGGTTATTTCAGCTTTGACGCTGTCCCCTTGTTCGAGAACATTCGCTTCAAAGAAGAGCCAGACGCGCCGAACGCCGTTCCCGTGGCGCGCTACCGGCTGTACCAATACGTGATTGCCATCAACCATCACCGCGACGAGCTGCTGCTCTGCGAGAACCGCATCGCGGGTATCGAAAGCGAACGCGCTGCGGTAGAGTCGCTGCTCTTCAGCAAGGATGTGCCGGTATTTCCTTTCCGGCGGCGGGGCGCCGAAACGAGCAATATGACCGATGAGGAGTATCGCGGGCTTGTGCGCGCCGGCATCCGCCACTGCCATCGCGGCGATGTGTTCCAGGTGGTGTTGAGCCGGCGCTACGCCCAGGCTTTTTCGGGCGATGAATTCAACGTGTACCGCGCGCTGCGCCACATCAACCCGTCGCCCTACCTGTTCTTTTTCGATTATGGCGATTACCGGCTGATGGGCTCATCGCCCGAAGCGCAGTTGGTATTGCAGAATGGCCGTGCCGTCATGCACCCCATTGCCGGCACCTTCCGCCGCAGCGGTGCCGACGACGAGGACCGCCGCCGCGCCGAAGCCCTGCTCCGCGACCCGAAGGAGGGTGCCGAGCACGTGATGCTGGTGGACCTCGCCCGCAATGACCTGAGCACTGTTTGCACCAATGTGGAAGTTAGCCGCTACCGCGAGGTGCAATATTATTCGCATGTTATTCACCTGGTGAGCGAAGTGCGCGGTGAGGTAGCAGCCGGTACCAATCCCTTCGAAGTGCTCTTCCGCACCTTTCCGGCCGGCACCCTCAGCGGCGCGCCCAAGTTCCGCGCCCTGCAGCTCATCGACGAACTGGAGCCGACACGCCGCAGCTACTATGGAGGAGCCATTGGCTTTGTCGGCTTTGATGGCTCCTGCAACCACGCCATTATGATCCGTACGTTCCTGTCGCGCAACAACACGCTCTTCTGCCAGGCCGGGGCGGGCGTAGTAGCGGCCTCCGATCCCGAAAGCGAACTGCAGGAGGTACACAACAAGCTCAACGCCCTGAAGAAAGCGCTCGGGCTCGCCGAAACAATCGTTCCGCACGTCACAACCGTATAAATACAGCCATGAAGATCCTTGTATTCGACAACTACGATTCGTTTACCTATAACCTGGTGCACCTGGTGCGCAGCATCACCGGCGCGCCGCTGGAGGTGCACCGCAACGACGCCATCCCGCTGGAGCGCGTGCAGGAATTCGACAAGATCATTCTTTCCCCGGGCCCCGGTATTCCCGAAGAAGCGGGCCTCCTGTTGCCGCTGATCAGGGAATATGCTGCCACAAAGTCGATCCTGGGCGTATGCCTTGGCCACCAGGCCATCGGGCAGGCCTTCGGGGGCAAGCTGGTAAACCTGGCAAGTGTGTTTCATGGTGTGGCCACGCCGGCAAGGGTCGTGAGCCGTCAACCGTCGGCGGTGAGCCGCGACCTCTTCGTGGGTTTGGCTGATGAGATCGAAGTAGGTCGTTATCACAGCTGGGTTGTGGCTGATGAAGGTTTTCCGGATGAGCTGGAAGTAACCGCGCGCGACGACAATGGCTACATCATGGCGCTGCAGCACCGCAGCCTCGACGTGCAGGGGGTGCAGTTTCACCCGGAAAGCGTACTAACCCCGCAGGGGGCAACGATCATAAAAAACTGGCTGCACGCATAGCCGGCCAAAAAAGCATTCTCAATTCACGATTCCCGATGAAAAAGATCCTCCAATACCTTTTCGAACACAAGACCCTCCCGCGCGATGAGGCAAAGCAGATCATGCTTTCGCTGGCGAAGGGTGTCTACAACGACAGCGAGCTGGCCGCCTTTATCACGGTATACCTGATGCGCACCATCACCATTGATGAGCTGCAGGGCTTCCGCGAAGGCTTGCTCGAACTGGCACTCCCGGTTCCGCTGGCAGCATATAAGCCCATCGATATCGTTGGTACCGGGGGCGACGGCAAGAATACGTTTAACATCTCCACCCTGGCCTGCTTTGTGGCGGCGGGGGCGGGGGCGAAGGTGGCCAAGCACGGCAACTACGGGGCTTCTTCCATCAGCGGCGCCTCCAACGTGATGGAAACCCTGGGCTACCGCTTCCGCAACGATGCGGGCCAGCTGGAACGCGAGCTTGCCGAAACAGGCTTCACCTTTCTCCATGCGCCCCTTTTCCACCCGGCCCTGAAGGCGGTCGCCGGTATCCGGCGCAGCCTGGGCTTCCGCACCTTCTTCAACATGCTGGGACCGCTCGTCAACCCGGCGCGTCCGGCCTACCAGCTGGTAGGCGTATACAGCCTCGAGATGGCACGGCTGTACACGTACCTGCTGCAGCAGGAAGAGTTGCCCTTTACCATCATCCACAGCCTGGATGGGTACGATGAAGTGTCGCTCACCAACGACACCAAGGTGATTACCGCCGCAGGCGAGCAGGTACTTCCGGCCGTGGCGCTCGGAAAGCGGACGGTGCTGCCTGCCGATATATCGGGCGGCGGCACCGTAGAAGAGGCAGCCAGAATCTTCCTGCGCATCCTGAAAGGCGAGGGCACCTGGGCGCAGAACGCCGTCGTGCTTGCAAATGCGGCCCTCTCTTTGCATGGATCAGGTGTTTGTGCATCCTATACCGATGCGTACGATGCGGCCGTGGAGAGCCTTGAAAGCGGCCGTGCCCTGCAAACATTCAATAAACTGATCAGCCTGCAATGAGTATCCTCGAACAGATCATGCTTCGCAAACGCGAAGAGGTGGCCGGGCGAAAGTTCGAAGCCACGCCTACGGAGCTGCGCGAGCGCCCGCTTTTCGATGCGCCGCGCCGCTCGCTCTGCTATTCCATCGAGCTGCCCGGCAGCACCGGTATCATCGCCGAGTTCAAGCGCAGGTCGCCCTCCAAAGGCGCCTTCGTGCACGAGCTGGCCACGCCCGGCATCGCCGTAACGCATTACGACGAGCATGGTGCGGCCGGCATCTCTGTACTCACTGATGGCCCCTTCTTCGGAGGCTCGCTACAGGATCTTGCCGATACGCATGCACTTGCAGAGGCGCCGCTGCTGCGCAAGGATTTTATATTCGATCCGTACCAGCTGCTCGAAGCAAGGGCATACGGAGCCGATGTGGTGCTGCTCATCGCGGCCGTGTTGTCGCCGGCGCAGGTGCAGGAGCTGGCGGCCGAAGCCAGGAGCCTTGGCCTCGAAGTGCTGCTGGAGCTGCACCACGAGCGCGAGCTCGGGCATGTGTGCGCGGAGGTGGACCTGGTTGGCGTCAACAACCGGAACCTGAAGGATTTCGAGGTGGACCTTGAACACTCGGTGCGCCTCGCGTCGGGTATTCCCGCAGGCAAGATCCGTGTAGCGGAAAGCGGAATCCGCTCTGCGGCCGATGTGCATTTTCTCCGCAGCCAGGGATTTGATGCCTTCCTCATCGGCGAGGCCTTCATGGCCGCACCCGACCCCGGGGCCACCTTTGCCGCATTCATCAACGACCTCAAACAGGAAACCATATGAAACTGAAAGTATGCGGGCTTACCAGCGCTGCACAGATGGAGCAGGCCTACGAGCTTGGTGCAGACTATGTAGGCATGGTGCTCTATAAAGGCTCGAAGCGCTCCCTGCTGCCCGTGCTGGAGCGGGAGAAAGAAGCGATCCGGGCCCTCACCGTGGCCAAGGTCGGTGTGTTCGTCAATGAAGATTGCGACCGCATTCTCGACCTCGCCGATCAACTCGGGCTCACCTCGATCCAGCTGCATGGCAATGAGTCTCCCGAATTCTGCGATACCGTGCGCCAGCGCGTAAACATCATCAAAGCGTTCCGGATCAGCTCCGGTACTGATATCGACGAGCTCGTAAAACCTTACCACGGGGTATGCGATTTTTTCCTCTTTGATACGCAGGGAGAAACCTACGGTGGCACCGGCCAGGCCTTTGATTGGGGGCTGCTGGAAAAGCCGCTGGTAGACAAGCTGTTTTTCCTGAGCGGGGGAATCGGGCCCGGCGACGTACAAAAGGTGCGCGACTTTTACCACCCGTTTCATTTTGGCATCGATATCAACTCGCGCTTCGAAACCGCTCCCGGTGTCAAAGACATGGCGCTGGTGGCCAGCTTCCTGAGCGACATGCAGGCCACCGAGCCCGACCGCCTCGCCGATCTTTCCTGAACAAGCCATCCTATATGAACGAACCGAACATCGCATCCTGCAGCCCTGACAGCGAAGGCTACTACGGCCGTTTCGGCGGGGCTTATATACCCGAAATGCTTTTTCCCAACGTGGAAGAATTGCGGACGCGCTACGTAGAAATACTGGAAGACGAATCCTTCCGGCGCGATTACGAACTGCTGCTGCACGACTACGTGGGCCGGCCGACGCCGCTTTATTTCGCAACGCGGCTCAGCCGGCGCTACGGCACCCGTATCTACCTCAAGCGTGAAGACCTGTGCCATACGGGCGCCCATAAGATCAACAACACGGTGGGGCAGATCCTGCTGGCGCAGCGCCTTGGAAAGAAACGGATCATTGCCGAAACCGGTGCCGGGCAGCACGGCGTGGCCACGGCCACCGTCTGTGCCCTGATGGGCCTTGAATGCATCGTGTATATGGGCGAAAAAGACATCGCGCGCCAGGCACCCAACGTAGCCCGGATGCGCATGCTGGGCGCCACGGTGGTGCCCGCCACCAGCGGCAGCAAAACCCTCAAAGACGCTACCAACGAAGCTATCCGCGACTGGATCAACCATCCCTCCGATACGCATTATATCATCGGATCAGTGGTGGGCCCGCATCCGTACCCCGACCTGGTGGCGCGCTTCCAGAGCGTCATCAGCGCCGAGATGCGGAAGCAGCTGAAAGAAAAGGAGGGCACCGAGCTTCCTACGCATGTACTTGCCTGCGTAGGTGGTGGCTCCAATGCCGCCGGCGCCTTTTATCATTTTATCGGCGAGCCGGCGGTGCAGCTGGTAGCGGTGGAAGCCGCCGGTCACGGGGTGGAGTCAGGCCGGAGCGCAGCCACCACGCAGCTTGGTACTATGGGCATCCTGCACGGCAGCCGCAGCATCGTGATGCAGACCGCCGACGGGCAGGTGGTGGAACCGCACTCCATCTCCGCGGGCCTCGACTATCCCGGCATCGGGCCGCTCCATGCCTGCCTTTTTGAAAGCGGCCGTGCCCGCTTCCTGAGCGCCACCGACGACGAGGCACTTGATGCGGCATTTGAAGTGGCTCGCCTCGAAGGCATCATTCCCGCTCTTGAAACCGGCCACGCCTTTGCCGCGCTTCCCCGCCTCGGCCTTACGGAATCGGACCGGGTGATCGTCTGCCTCAGCGGCCGCGGCGACAAAGACCTTGCAACGTACATGCAAAGGATGTCCGATGTCTGATGTCGGATGTCTGATTTAGGTGGAAAGGTTCCCTTTTAACCATAGAACCCTAAAACCTCAGAACCCCTAGAACCTTATTCTCATGAGCCGCCTCACCGAATTGTTTGAACGAAAAAAGCGCCGCGTGCTGAACGTCTACTGCACGGCCGGCTACCCGGGCCCCGACGATACCCGCCGCGTGCTGCGTGCCCTGCAGGCGGGTGGTGCCGACATTATTGAGCTGGGCATGCCCTATAGCGACCCGTTGGCCGATGGTCCCGTGATCCAGGCCAGCAGCGCGCGCGCCCTTGCCGGTGGCATGACCATCGAAAAGCTGTTCGCGCAGCTCGAGGGCTTTCGCGAGGAGATCCACCTGCCACTGGTGCTGATGGGCTACCTCAACCCGCTGCTCCAATACGGCTTCGAGCGCTTTTGCGCCAGGGCCGCGGCCCTCGGCGTCGACGGGCTCATCATCCCCGACCTCCCCCTCGCTGCTTACGAACGCGAGTACCGGTCCATCCTTGAGCAACATGGTCTTCATCTGGTGTTCCTGGTCACGCCCGAAACACCCGAGGCGCGTGTGCGCCAGCTGGACGCCGCGAGCTCCGGTTTCCTTTATGCCGTTTCCTCCTCGTCGGTGACGGGCGCGGTGAAAGATTTCGATGCTGTGGAGAAATACCTGCTCCGCCTGCAGGAGCTGCGGCTTCGCAACCCGGTGCTGGTTGGCTTCGGCATCCGCGACAAAGCTTCCTTCGATGCCGCCTGCCGGCAGGCCAATGGCGCCATCATTGGCAGCGCTTATATCGAGGCTCTGGGTAAAGGAGCGGATGTCGAAAGCGCGACGGCTGCTTTCCTGCAGGAAGTGTTGGGTTAGGAGCGACATCCATCCGGAGTAAAAATGTTCTGCCCGCGGGAAAATAGCGCCTGGCGGGCATAAAAAAAGGAACCTTTCGGTTCCCTGGAGCGGGAGACGGGACTCGAACCCGCTACCTACAGCTTGGGAAGCTGTCGCTCTACCAGGTGAGCTACTCCCGCTTTTGTTTAATTAGAGTATCTACAGCTTGGGATCCGCCAGCCGGCGGACTACCAGGTGAGCTACTCCCGCGGTTAACTTTGACAAATAAACAATGAAACTCGCAATTATCAAATATAACGCAGGGAATATCCGCTCGGTACTCAATGCGCTGGAGCGCCTCGGGGTGGCGGGCGCGGTTACCGATGATCCTGAAGCGATCCGTGCCGCCGACAAGGTGATCTTTCCCGGCGTGGGCGAGGCCAGCACCGCCATGGAAAGCCTCCGTGTCAACGGGCTCGACGACGTGCTGCGCGGACTGAAGCAACCGGTGCTCGGCATCTGCGTGGGCATGCAGCTGCTTTGCCGGCATTCGGAGGAAAACGACACAGAGGCACTGGGCATCATCCCGGTGAATGTGCGCCGCTTCCAGCCGGGTGCAGCCCGGCTGAAGGTGCCGCAGGTGGGATGGAACACAGTAGAGGACCTGCGCACCCCGCTGTTCAAGGGTATCGCGGAAGGCAGCTACGTTTACAACGTGCACAGCTACTACGCGGAGGATAGTCCGTATACGATAGCCCGGTGCAACTATATCGTGGATTATGCCGCCGCGGTGAACAAAGACAATTTTTACGGCGTGCAGTTTCATACTGAAAAAAGCGCCTCCGCCGGCGACCGGATCATTCAAAACTTTCTGGAATTATAATGGAGATCATACCTGCCATTGACATCATCGAAGGCAAATGCGTGCGGCTCACGCACGGCGATTATGCACAGAAGAAAATTTACAACGAGCACCCGCTGGAGGTGGCCCGCCAGTTTGAGGACGCCGGGCTCCGGCGCCTCCACCTCGTAGACCTCGACGGCGCAAAAGCCGGGGCGGTGAAGAACTGGAAGGTGCTCGAAAGCATCGCCGGCAAAACCCGGCTGGTAGTGGATTTCGGCGGCGGCATCAAGTCAGAGGCCGATGTGAAGATCGTGTTCGAATGCGGGGCGAAGCTCGCCACCGTTGGTTCGGTTGCGGTGAAAGACGAAGCGGAGTTCCTGCTCTGGCTCGAACGCTATGGTCCGGAAGCTTTCCTGCTCGGCGCCGACGTGCGCGACGAAAAGATCACGGTAAGCGGCTGGCTTGAAAAGACCGATATCTGGGTGTATGATTTCATCCGGCAATACGTTGACCGCGGCCTGCGCCAGGTCTTTTGTACCGATGTATCGAAAGATGGCGCTCTCAAGGGCCCCGCCATCGAATTGTACACGAATATCGTTTCGAAGTTCCCGGAGCTGCACTTCATTGCTTCCGGCGGTGTTGCCTCCATCGACGACCTGCACCGCCTCGCGGAAGCCGGCTGCAAAGGCGTCATCATCGGAAAGGCGATCTATGAAGGCCGCATTGCGTTGAAAGACCTGAAAGCTTTCGGGTAAACCCCTTCGGCGCCGCTCTGGAAGACAAGGCGTGCGCGCTTGTCAGGCTGAGCCAGTCGAAGCCCATTACCCCCACCAGCACACCAGCAAATTAACACACTAGCACATTCGCATCATGTTAGCCAAACGCATCATCCCCTGCCTCGACATCAAAGACGGCCGCACGGTAAAGGGCACCAACTTCGTAAACCTGCGCGATGCCGGCGATCCGGTAGACCTGGCGGCGGAGTATACCCGCCAGGGTGCCGACGAACTTGTGTTTCTCGATATCACCGCCACCGTGGAGCGGCGCAAGACGTTGATCGACCTGGTGACACAGGTGGCTCGTGCTATCAATATCCCCTTTACGGTAGGCGGGGGGATCCGGAGCACCGAAGATGTGCAGGCCCTGCTGGGCGCGGGCGCGGACAAGGTTTCGATAAACACGGCTGCGTTCAGTAACCCGGCACTCATTGACGGCATTGCCAGCATGGCGGGAAGCCAGTGCGTGGTGCTGGCGATCGATGCCCGCTGTGAAGATGACGGCGAATGGTACGTGTACCTCAACGGCGGACGGACGCCCACCGGGCGGCTTTGCGCCGATTGGGCCCGCGAAGCTGCAGACCGCGGCGCCGGTGAGATCCTGCTTACGTCGATGAACCACGACGGCACCAAGGCTGGCTTCGCGCTCGACATTACGCGCCGGCTTTCCGACGAATTGCCCATCCCCGTGATTGCCTCGGGCGGCGGTGGCACCATGCAACACTTCCGCGATGTATTCATCGACGGGCATGCCGATGCCGCGCTGGCGGCGAGCGTGTTTCATTTCGGCGAGATCCTTATTCCTGAACTAAAGCAATACCTGAAAAAGGAAGGCATCGAAATCAGGATGTGATTAACCAGCCTTCTGATCTCGCACTATTACACCATTACCTATTACCCCATTACCCCATTCTCCCATTACTTTCGCGTTTATGGTTCAAGCCTACAATTTTCTCGGCAGCTGGCAGTTGTTTCCCGAGAAAGGAACATACGAAACGGGTGCGCGACCTCGGAGCGGCTACTATAAGATCGAAAGCCCGGAAGGGAAACGCGAACTGGTGATCACGCATAGCTGGGTGACGCTCGAAAACGAGGCATTTACATCCACCTATGCCGTCGTTGCCGACGGTGAGCTGCATCCCTTTTCCGACGCGGCACTGGCCGATTCGGCGCAGGTAGAGCTGGTAGACGCCATCACCTTCGAACTGCATTTTTACCGCTCCGGGCAGGTGGTGCTCCACATTGTGCACGAGATCCAGCCGAACGGCTACCTGAAGCTGATGATACAAGGTTTTGGTACGGATGGCGCGGCATATACCAATATCGAGATCTTTCACCGGCAGATGAGCGTGCTGCCTTATTCGGCATCCGTATCGGGTGCTGTGGTGAAGCCAACTGAAGAAGGCGTGATCCGCCATAAGGCGCTTACGGCGATGGAAGAGCAGACCAATATGCAGCTGGAACAGATCCGGAAGCAGATCGAGCTGCTGGCGCTGCAGGCCCAGGAAATCCACAAGCGTAAGGAGCTCTCGCTGCTGATCTACAGCGCGAAGGTTTCCTTCAAGCCCGAGATCGGGCAGGTGTACTACCTTTATGAAAAGCCGGACGGCAGCCACCTTATTTCGATGGTGTCGCCGAAAGAATGGGGCCCTGCGATGCCGTATAAAAGCTGCGTCGCCACCGTGCAGCTGCTGGCTGACCACACCTGGAAGGAGTTGTGAGAATATCTTATATCGAATAACGAATTGCGAATAACGAATATCGAAATGACAAAGCTTTCAGTCAATATCAATAAGATCGCGACGCTGCGCAACAGCCGCGGGGGCAACAATCCGGACGTGGTTCAGGCCGCCATCGATGTACAGGAATTCGGCGCCGACGGCGTTACGGTGCACCCGCGTCCCGACGAACGTCATATCCGCTACGCCGATGTGCGCGCCATCAAGCCGATCATCACCACGGAGTTCAACATCGAGGGCAACTCCCGCGAGCAGAAGTTCGTAGACCTCGTACTGGAAGTGAAGCCCCACCAGGTAACGCTCGTGCCCGACGAACTCGGACAGCTTACGTCCGACCACGGCTGGGATACGGTGAAGCACCGCGACTATCTCCGCGAGATCATTTCCGTATTTAAGAAAGAAGGGATCCGGGTGTCGATTTTTGTAGACCCCGTCATCGCGATGGTGGAAGGGGCCGCGGAAACCGGGACCGACCGCATTGAACTCTACACCGAAGGCTATGCGCGCGGTTATGCAAGTGACCGCCAGGCGGCGGTAGCCGACTATGTAAGTGCGGCGCGGCGTGCAACCGAGCTCGGGCTCGGCATCAATGCCGGCCACGACCTGGATCGCACCAATCTTGCTTTTCTGAAAGCCTCCATCCCGCAGCTCGACGAGGTGAGCATCGGTCATGCGCTGATCGCAGACGCGCTTTACCTTGGGCTGGAGAATACGATACAACTGTATAAGCGACAGCTTGCCTGATGGTTTGATTTAATTGAAAAGCCCCGCAGATCGCGGGGCTTTTCAATTATCATCAGCTATTCAGCTTATCATCCAGGAAGGCCATCCATTTTTTCTTTTCATGGTTACGCCGCACGGCATACACCGTAAGGGCGATGGCCAGTGCGCCGACACCGATCAGTGCCATGAGGTTGGCATTAGTGCGCTCCGGCGGCACGTAGGTTACACCCGTTTCGTTGGTCAGCGCGGGCTCGTGCACGTAACGGCCGTCTTCGGGCATGGCAATTTCCCAGAACTGGCGGGTGAGCTTGTTGAGTGCCTTGCGGGCCTCGGCGCCGTACATGGTCTGCCCGTGGCCGGACGCGATCACCTGCGGCTGCAGCTCCGCCAGCAGGCGCACCGAGCGGGCCGATGCGCCCCAGTCGATGGTGAAGTAGCGCGGCGGGCCTTGCAGCTCTTTCTTCTGCGTCATCACCGAAAAGGCCGAATTCTGGTTGGTGGTGGTCAGCGCATCACCGGCGATGAGCACGCCATCGTGCTCGCGGTAGAGGCTGATATGTCCCGGGGCGTGGCCGGGTGTATGCAGCCAGCGCCATTCGGGCATCCCCGGGATGGAGCCGTCCTCATCGAGAAATTGCAGGTGGTCTTCAGCGTTAATGGGGCCACGGGGAAACATAAACGACATCAGCGACATCAGTCCGCCGCCGACGCTGGGATCAGCCGGGGGATATTTCGAGCGCCCCGTCAGGTAGGGGGCCTCCAGGCGGTGGCAATATACCGGTACGCCCCACTCGCGGGCCAGCTCCAGCAGCGAGCCAACGTGGTCGAAATGGCCGTGGGTCAGGACGATAGCCGAGGGACGGCTGTTGCGCCCGCCGAAAACGCTGCCCACGAGCGCGCGGATTTTCTCCGCCGAGCTCTTCAGCCCGGCATCCACCAGGATCCAGTTATTGGTGCCGCCCGAGTTCTGAACGGCAAAGCAGTTCACGAATTTGTCCTTCACCCGCCACACGCCCGGCGCTACCACGAATTGGTTTTTACCGATCTCGTGCTCCGCGGTTGCCGTGACCGTGCGGTTTTGTATCGAGGCTCTGTTCATACGATTGTTTTGCTGTACCGGCACAAATAACATACCACTGGCCGGAAGCCGCTTTGGCAGCCTCTTTGTGCCCAGAAAGGGAATAAAATCCGAAAGAATATGAAGCGATGGATCTGGGTTGCCGGCCTGCTGCTCTGCAGTGCCGCCGGCGTTTCTGCCCAAAGTACGGGAGCGGGCAATGCTTCGCGCAAAAAGGCCGCTGTATCGGCTACAGGAAACAGGGCTTCCTTGCATAAAACGCCGGAGAAAAGAGTAGAGCGTTATAAAAAAGTTTCGGAAAAGGTTGTGGCGCAGCCGGAGCCCCTGCAGGAAGATAAAATCTACGACTGGAAAGACGGGCAGAGCGCAACGCCAACCGGCCACGAGGCGGCTCCCGTTAACGGTCAGGGTTATAGGGCCCCGCGTAAGGATAGCCTCCGGCGCGAACGCCGGTAGTTCCCGTTTGCAAGTAGGGCACGACAGCTTCGATCTGGAGAAAGAAGCTTGCCGTGCCCTTTTACCTGATCGCTTGCCCGATCATCAGAAAAATAGCTATTGGCCGCCTGCTTATGGCGCTGCAAACTCGAACAGCTGCCCGGGTGTTTTGCCATTGCCTTCCGAACTGATGAAAAGCGTTCCGTCGGGGGCAAAGCAAAGTCCCTCGGGCTGCGGCATCCGTGCGTTGGAAATCGGCGTGAACCATTTCAATTCTCCGTCGCGGCCGAAGCAGGCGAGCCCTTTGATGCCGGCCGATCCGAGCACATAGATCTCTTTTGTTTTCGGATGCACCGCGATGGCGGAAGGGTTGAAACTGCCTTTTCCGCCACCCATTTTTGCCATGGCCTCCGGACCGATCTCCAGGAAAGGCTCGGGCAGGAGCTTTCCGGTTCTCGGGTCGAACGAGTAGATAGCGCGTTCTTCGTGCGATTTTTTCATTTTCTTTTTCTTTCCCAGCCGGTCCTTTTCGGCCAGCAACAGGTTGCCGCTTACCGGGTCAAAGCAGATGCCCTCCACATTGAGGCCGTCGGGCAGGCCACTGGGCAATTCGCGGGCGGTTGCCTGCTTATCCCAGCCGTCAATCTCGATCAATTCGCCGTTGCTGCGCAACGTATAGGCGGTTGGCCCCACAAGGGTTACGTCTTCGATGTCGAGTTTACCGGAGGCGCTGACGGTGATGGGCGTTTTGCGGGACACGGCCGCACCTTGCGACAGGTCGAGCACATACAGGTTGCGGGTGGCGTCTTCAATCGCCAGCAGTTGCCGGTCGTTGATCCAGCTGATCCCGGATATCTCCAGCAGCTCATCCGCCAGGCGCCAGCTTTTTAGCGGTTGGTCGAGGCGATAGGCCGGCTTCTCCAGCGCCAATGTATGCTTTCCAGGAGCCGGCTTGCCCGAACAGGAAACAATTGCCAGCGTCAGTGTCAGTATTGAAACTATACTTCTCATAGCCACCTTTCCCGCAAGCACCATTCCATTAAAAAACCTGTCCGTGGGGACAGGTTAAAATTTTTTTTTAAAGCCATTGAATGCTAGTTGCAGCCAAGCAGCTCGCAAAGCTTTGCTTCCAGTTCGGCGCCACGCAGGTTCTTGCCCACGATCTTTCCGTTGGGGTCGATCAGGAAGTTTTGCGGAATGCCGGTAACATGGTACAGCTGTGCCACGGCATTGCTCCATTGCTGGAGGTCGCTTACATGGGTCCAGGTAAGGTTATCGGCTTTGATGGCTTTCATCCAGGCCTCTTTCTGCTGGTCAAGCGATACGCCCAGGACGGTGAAGTTCTTCTTCCTGAACTTTTCAAACGCTTTTACCACGTTGGGGTTCTCGAGGCGGCAGGGACGGCACCAGGAGGCCCAGAAGTCGAGCAGCACGTACTTGCCGCGCAGCGATGACAGGCTTACCGGCGTGCCGGTGGTGTCGGCCTGGGAGAAGTCCACCGCATCGGAGCCGATGGCGCCCACCAGCTGTGACTGGATATACCCGGAAAGGCTTCTGCCGACATTGGAATTCTGGATAGCCGCATCAAGTAACTTGAAGCGGTCGTTCAATTGTACCGGGTTGTCGAACAACGATGCAGTATATCCGAGTACGAAGGGAGAAACGTAGGAGTTGCGCTTGTTCGTGATAAAGCGGTCGATCTCGGTATTGAGTAGCGCCTTTACCGAGTCGAAAGATTTAATGGCGCGGGCGCGCTGCTCGGGGCTGGCGGCCGTGTTGGCAGCGGTTGCGTACTGGTTGATGCCGCCGAGGAGGGGCGTAAACACCTGCTGGAACTCGATAAAGTCAACCTGCGACTGGGAGCCTTCTACTTTCAGCTCGCTGAGATTCGGTGTGGTCGTCTCGGTTTTGACCACGGTTTTGCCGGTTTTTTCCTTATCCTTTACGGTCAGGGCTTTGCCGGAGCTGAGGCGTATCGTCGAATTTTCAACGTAGAGGTACATCGGCGCATTGTTGCCAATGGTAAGCGAACTGAGCATTGGTTCGGGGAGCTCGCCGTTCAGCTCGAAGCTACCCTTGCTGCTGCGGGCGGTGGCCAGCACGGCATTGGTTTGCGGGTGGGTGAGGCGGATCTCGGTGCTGTCTTTCAGACCGTCGATATTCCCTTTGATCTGGAAGCCCTTTTGTGCCCAGGCGCCGGCGGGGAGCAGCAACAGCAGCAGGTTTGCGATTTTTTTCATGGTTATTTCGGCTGGTGGCGAGTCTGGAGTACGGCCACTACGTCAGCTAAGGTACAATCCTTTGCCTGCAAAAGCAGCAGGTAGTGGAAAAGCAGGTCGGCGGCCTCGCCCAAAAATAACTCCCTGTTAACGTCCTTGGCTTCGATCACGAGCTCCACCGCTTCTTCGCCCACTTTCTGGGCCACTTTGTTGATGCCGCGCGCCATCAGCTTCTTGACGTAGGAGCTCTCGTCGGTGCCGTTGCGGCGCAGCTCGATGATGTGTTCGAGGTAATAGAGGAAGTCAGCCGGGCTGTTTTTTTCCGTAAAGCAGGTGTCCGCTCCCGTATGACAAACCGGGCCCGCAGGGATGGCTTTGATCAGCAGGGTGTCGGAGTCGCAGTCCACGAGGATCTGCTTCAGGCGCAGGTTATTGCCACTTTCTTCACCCTTCGTCCAAAGGCGGCCTTTCGACCGGCTGAAGAAAGTAACGAGGCCGGTGCGCTCGGTATGCTGCAGGGCTTCTTCATTCATAAAGCCCAGCATGAGTACTTTTTGCGTGGTGAAGTCCTGGACAATAGCGGGAATAAGCCCGTCGGCGTACTTGGAGAAGTCGAGTTTTTCGAGTGCGGTGGTCATCGCGGTAAAGGTAGGATGGGAATCTGTAGATCTCGGATGTCGGATGTCTGATCAATATTTTGCCACAACGGCTCAAAGCTGCTTCCGCAGCCACTTGAAAAACAGCGGCTGCTTCGGCTTCCCGAAGCGCGGGTCGTCGGGGAAGGGTTCTTCCTTGCCGGTAACCGCATAGCCGTGGCGCTGGTACCATTCGAGCAGCTCGGTGCGCACGGAGATGACCGTCATCACGATGCCGGTGCAGCCCGACTGGAGCGCGTGCCCTTCGGCAGCCTGGAGCAGCTTTTTCCCGACGCCGCCGCCCTGGGCCTCGGGGTCTACTGACAGCATACCGAGGTAGAGGTCCGAGCCTTTTTTCTCGAGGTACACGCAGCCGCGGAGCGCGGAGCTATCGTCCAGCCATTTCAACAGGGTCGCATCGGGGTGCTGCAGCTTTTCGGTGAGCTCGCTTTCATCGGTTCGCTGTTCGCCTTCGATGAGGTCGGCCTCATGGGTCCATCCGGCACGGGCCGCATTGCCGCGGTAGGCGCGGTTGAGCAGCTGGATCAGGTCGGGAATATCCTGTGCGGTGGCGGGCTTGATGAAAGGCATGTGCTCGTTTTGCTGCAAAGTAACGGCGACAGGGGCATGAAAAAGCCCTCCGGGGAGGGCGCTCAATAAGTTTGCGTGCCTGCTCAGGCGTAGCTGTTCAGCAGGATATAAAAGCTGACTCCCCAAAAGGCCAGGAAGATCAGGATCATCATGATTGTGGTACCGAGATGAAAACCTTCATGAGACTCATTCACCGCATTCATTTGTTTCAGCACTTGTTTCATAACGTAGGTTTTTATTGCGCTTATCGCTCTTTGTATAAGAGGAAAAACGTGCCAATCGGTGATGTGCGGGCTGGGGCAGGTTTTCATATCGGGTCGGTTTGGTCAATTGGGGAAGCGGAACCACAGTCGACAAGATACTGCGCCATGGCCGCGTTTGCAATAGGGCCCGACCCCTAATTTTAGCCCATGTATTCACGCAAGGAAGCCTCCGAATTGCGCCAGGCCTTCTGGACTGCCTTCGGGCAGTACATGGGCCCGGTACCGGGCGCGGAAGGGGAGAAGGTGAACTGGGTTAATTACAAAACGGGAGAAAAGGGGATTGCCTTCCGGATGGATGCCGACAAGCGGACTGCCTCCGTCGGCATCGTGCTCTCGCACAAGGATGCCGGCCTGCGACAGTTATACTTCGAACAGTTTCAGCAACTCAAATCCGCCTTCGACGCGGCAGTGGGCGAGGAGTGGGACTGGCTTCCGGAAGCCTACGACGACTGGGGCGCACCTGTAAGCAAGATCACCTTCAGTCGCGAAGGCCTCAATATTTTCCGTAAAGAAGACTGGCCGGAGCTGATTTCCTTTTTCAAAACACGCATCGTGGCGCTGGATGCCTTCTGGAGTGAGGTGAAGTATTTCTTTGAGGCGCTGCGTTAATAGTTGGGTACGAGGTGCCGTGGTTAATATCTTTGACAGACGTCAACCGAAACCAACAAGGCTTTATGAAACCCAGTTTCTTACTTTTTGTTTTCCTCATTAATTCAGGGACGGCGGGAGCACAGGAGCCGATCGTCCTAATGAATTATTCTGCACAGCGTGCTTTTTTTGATGATTTTCAAAAGCGAACACACGAGCCCGGGTTCCATTTTGCTGATTCGGGTCCGCTTGAGGGAGATAGCAGCACCGATGCGAAAGCAAGCATCGATGCAATACTCGAAGATCCCTGGCTGCGCAAAACCTATTCTGCAGGGGATGCGGTCTTTCTTTCGCGTCATATACGGCGGCAAAAGGGCAACCGTTACCATATGGATTTTTCACTAAGCGTAGTTGATTCTGTTTCCGGACGCGAAGTGGAAATGCAACTCGAAACCGCCAACCGCAGACCGGCGCAACCGCTATATGGACGCTTGCGTTTCCCGCTTACGCTTCGTGCTGCGCCGACCTCTATGGAAGAGACCCAGGTAAACGATTCGATCCGGCTGCCGAAGATTGCCGCCGGTTCTCAACTTACCTGGAACCCGGATACCGGCAACAGGAAAGGGGTATTTATCTCCGTGTATTTCTCCCTTCGAAATAAGCCAAACATCGAGTCCTGGGGGCATGGGGGCTTCCGGGAGCGGACAAATTGTATGCGGGCCGACGACACTGGCGGGATCTCGCTTCCGAAGGCGCTGTTCGAAGGTATCCCGGGCGGATCCATTGTCATTATTACGATCCTTCGCGGCAATTGGAGCGACCTTTACCAGAGAGACGGCAGCTATTCTCCAATCCACTTCTCAGCCTGGACAATCCGTGATGGACTTTTTGTTTTCAGTTATTGAATCGTTTCCCTTCGCAAATCATTGATATGGTCGACAGAATTTTTGGCGTGTTGCACCTGATCCGTTCGCTGTTTCTTTTCCTAGCGTGTGGAGTTTGCATTTCGGCGCCTTGCCAGGAAGTTAATGTGCAACATGGCACTATCGGTATCTGGGAGTTTCACCGGCAATTCGGCAACTGGCACGATCCAGTGTTCGCCTTACGGTACACTTCACCAATGCTCCCTGGTTCTGAGGTGGCACGCGATTTCAACTTTATCGGGTATCTGATCGGTTACGCACCCCATCGTCTCAATAAGTCGCCTGAAATCATTCCGGCGGGCGCTGCATCGGTCCTGGGACAGGTCATACAGCGAAACGATGATCATTCATACATGCGAAAACTCGACCCGCATCTGGCCGACTCCGTACTCGGTGACACCATTCGGTTTATGACCCTTCCTCAGGCGGACTACAAAATGCAGTTCAGCGGCCAATCCTACGCGCCATTGTCATTCGTTGTTAATGGCGACTGGCAACCGGTGACACTTGATAGCCTCGGCGTTCAGGAAAAACCGAACATAATTCGGCCGGGAGCCCTGATCAAATGGAACGCCGATCCCAAGAATGATAAGGGCGTTTACGTCACGGTTCACTACTCAAGCGGCAAGCGCGGGAATGAATTCTTTTACTATCGTGAGATGGTGGATGCACGCAACACAATGAAGGTTCCGGATAATGGCAGCGCCATTTTGCCCAAAGCGCTGTTTCGGGATGTGCCGCGCGGCGCGCTGTTCACACTCTCTCTATTGCGGGGAAGCTGGAGCTTCCTTAAAGACGCTGAAGGCACGCCGACGAAAGTGCCGCTGGTCATTTCCAGCGAATGCTTCGGCGACTTCCGCTATTACCGCTGACCTCAGGCCGCCATCTCACCCTTATCGGCCTTCATCGCCGTCCGCTTCCGTTCCGCCTGCTCCTTGATCAACTCCTTGTTGATGTTCACTGCCGCCTTCGCCCCTTCGGCAGCAGCTACCACCACGAAGTGCATATCCCGCGTGGCGTCGCCGGCTACATAGAGACCGGTGATATTGGTTTGCTGCGAACGGTTGGTGATAACAGCGCCCTTACGGCCCACATCGCAACCAAAAGCTGCTGCGAAATTGCACTGCTGGGTGAACCCGTTGACGAAGAACAGCGCGTCTATTCCCACCAGGGTGCCGTTTTTCAGGCGTACGCCCCGCAGCATGCCTTCCTTGCCTTCAAGGCCTTCAACGGCGTCCGTAATAATACGGATGCCCGAGGCTTCCAGGTATTCGCGGGTGGACGATTTGATACGACGGTTGCCGTCGGTGAAATAGGTGACGTCTTCGCTCCAGGTGTTTTGCAGGGCGAGGCAAAGCTCGGAGCCATCTTTAGTTTTTGCATATACCGCCAGGCGCCGGTCGCGCCACTCCCAGGCGTCGCAGTAGGGGCAATGGTGTACCGATATGCCGTAGTGCTCCTCGAAGCCGGGCAGCGTGGGAAGGTTGTCGCTGAGACCGGTGGCGACCAGCAGTTTGCGCGAAAGGTAACAGTTCCCTTCTTCATCAAAGGATTCGAAAAGACCTTCCGCGTTGCGGTCGGAGCGTACGATCCTTTTGCGCAGCAGCTGCACACCGTATTTTTCCAGCTCCTTGTGGCAGATCGCCAGGAACTCGGCGGGCGGGATATGGTCGCGGGTGAGGTAATTGTGCATGCCGTGCGACCAGCGGTTGCGGTACTCCTGCGTGTCGAATACAAGGATGCTGCGCCGGCAGCGCCCAAGTACTACCGCCGCGTTGAGTCCCGCGGGACCTCCGCCGATTATGATGCAATCCAGAATATCCATAGGCTTTGTCAGGCCGCTGCGGCCTCGTCGGTTGGCGGCACCGAGAGGTTGGCCTCCTGGTGTTGCGATGGAATGATGATATTTTTAAAACCTTTTGTTTCGAGGCGGGTCTGCAGTCCCCTTTGTGCGGCTTCCTCGCCATGAACGAGGTAAATGGCCCGCACCGTCTCCGGGTCCTGGTTGGCGATGAAGCGGCACAGGTCATCACAGTCGCCATGGGCGCTCATGCCGGGCAGTTGGCCGATTTCCGCTTTTACTTCCACGGGGTCGGAGAAGATCTCTACTTCGCGCTCCCCCGACAGCAATTGGCCGCCCAGCGATTTGGCGCTGCAATAGCCCACCATCAGTACTCCGTTTTTGGCATCCGCCAGGATGTTGTTGATGTGATGCCGCACGCGGCCCGCATCGGCGGTGCCCGAAGCAGAGACGATCACGCAGGGCTCTGTGTATTCCACCAGCTTGCGGCTGTCTTCCACCGAATCGATGTAGGCAAGGCCGGGGAAGTCAAAGGGATCATCGTCAATCGCAAGCACCTGCTGCAGGCGCTCGTTGAACTGGTCCGCATATTTTTTGATCGTGGCCGTTGCCTTGGTGCTCATCGGGCTGTCTACAAAATATTTGATCTCGGGAAGCCGCTTCTCCAGGCTCAGCTGGTTGAGCGCGTAAAGCACTTCCTGTGTTCTGCCGACGCTGAATGCCGGGATCACCAGCTGTCCGCCCCGCTGCACGCACACTTTTTTGATCCACTCCTGAAGGGTTTCAATCGTATTGAAACGGATATCGTGGTGCTTGTCGCCATAGGTGCTTTCGAGGATGATGTATTCGGCTTGCGGTGCCTCGGCAGGCGGGGGGAGCAGCACCGAACGCTGGCGGCCCACGTCGCCGCTGAAGAGGATGCGTGTTGTTTCATCACCGTCTTCCACCACCATACTGATGGCGGCGCTGCCGATGAGGTGCCCCGCATTGGTAAAGCAGGCCTTTACGCCGCGCCCCACGGTAAACCATTCGTCGTATTCGAAGGTGAGAAACAGGCTCAGCGCCTTTTCCACGTCCTCCGGACCATATAACGGCTCGTAGGGCTCCTGTCCGCGTTTCGCGCGCTTCTTGTTGATCCATTCCGTTTCGTAGGTCTGGATCTCGGCACTGTCGTAAAGCAGGATCTCGGCAAGATCGCGTGTGGCTGCGGTGCTGAAAATGGGGCCGGAAAAGCCTTCCTTCACCAGCTTGGGGATGAGCCCCGAGTGGTCGATATGAGCATGAGAGAGAATGAGCGCTTCGATCTTATCGGGCCGGAAGCCGAAATGCGCATTGAGGTCATCGGTTTCACGGCCCAGGCCCTGGAAGAGGCCGCAGTCGAGCAGGTAGGAGCGCCCGTCGCTGAGCGTAATCTTGTGCTTGGTGCCGGTAACGGTGCCGGCCGCACCGTGGAAGGTTAGTTTCATACCGGGGTACTATCCAATATTTATACCCGGGCTGAAGAATTTTTTTATCTCCGATCTCCGATGTCTGATTTGCAAGGTAGATACACAAGGGGAAATGAAAAAAGCCGGGTTTCTTAACCCGGCTTTTTGTCCAAAAAATCCGACATCGGAGATCCGACATCTTCATATCAGCTTACTATTCTTCAAAGTTGCCGCTGTCATCGCTCAGCTCTTCGCTGAGGTTGCGGCTGTTGCCTTGCTGGGGTTGCTGCATGCCACCGCGCTGTTCCGATTGCTGCTGGCCACGTCCATAGGAAACGTTCTGTTCCTGCTGCTGTGTTCCTTGCTGCTGTTCACTGCCAATCGACTCCTGGCCGAGGTTACGGCTGTTCTGTCCACGATTCTGTTCTCTCATGATCTTTCAGTTTTAATGAACAAATAGATGATCGACCAGAAAAAACCAATACCGTTCCAAAATCAGGCTTCGAATACCAAAAATGTTTTTTGTTCCTTATTCAGGATGGGCTTGGCTACGTTGAAAACCGGTATCCCATCGTGGGTTTTGCCCTCCAGGGTGCCGATATGGGCATGGCCGTGAAAGGCGGCGAGCACCCCATGCCTGCTCAACGGCTCAGCGAGGCGGGAGCACCCCAGGAAGGGGAAGATGGCTTCAGGTTCGCCCACCACAGTTTCGCGGATGGGGGAATAGTGCATGACGGCGATCTTCTTGTCCACCTGGTGCTCCTGGTCGAGGCGACCGAGGGCCCGCTCCAGGTGGAGCGCCTCATCCACCGCTTCCTGCACAAAGGCTTTCATGGCGCCTTCGCCGAACATCGACAGCATCCGGTTGTCGAAGCCGCCGCCAAAGCCTTTTACCCCGGCAAACCCGACCCCTTTGATCACCACAGCCTCCCCGTCGAGCATGTTGACGTCGGCACGCAGCAGGATCTGGCGGATCAGCTTGTGCCGCGACTTTTCATAGTCGTGGTTGCCGAGCACCGCCACCACCGGTATGCTGCAGTGCTTGAGCTCGTTTACCAGCACCTCGGCTTCGCTCTCGTCGCCGGTATCGGTGAGGTCACCCGCAATCACCAGGATGTCGGCCTGTCGGGAGGCTTCCTTAAAATAGTCGCCCCACTTGCCGGTGTCGTGCTCCCGCACATGGATGTCGGCAACAGCCGCGATCCGGACTTTTTTCGTCGGCTCCGCAGCTCCCCCGGTCTCGTTCTCACGTTCTTTTGTTCCCGTGTTGTCTTTTTCTTCCATGCTAAACCGTTTTGATGGTCGTTACTTTATAATCCCAGTCTTTGATATCGATGGCATATTGCGTCTGGTCGATGATGGGACCGCGGCATACTTTCTCCATTGCGGGTGGGATGTCGTACTGCTCCTGCGCGCGGCGGATCAGCTCGTCGAAGAGCCAGCGCGGGATGCATTCGTGGAATTCGCGCGGGTAGCAGAACTGGAAGGAGATGATGTGCTGCAGCAGCAGGTGCCAGTGCTGCTCCATGCGGAAGAGCACATGGCCCCAGTCCATCTTCGGGCCCCATTTTAGCCAGATGTGGTTGATGTCGGCACCGTCGTAGCGCTCGCGGTTTTGCACGTAGAGCTTGCACCACGTGAGCTCTTCGGCGGGGATCATGCGCACCGGCACATCGCAGAACGTGGTTTCCGGTGCACGCTCGTACCAGGTATCGTCTACGCGGCAGATGTTGTTGACGGTGTCGAAAATGAGATCGATGAAGTAGGGATCCTTATGCACCTTGGCCAGCCAGCGTACGTCGTAGTTCTCCACGCGGTAGCCGCGTTCCTGGAAGAACTTCAGGATCTTGGGCACCTCGCTCGACTTCGTAAAGACGTCGAGGTCCTTGGTGTCGCGGTAAATGCCCGTGTAGTGGAACATGGCGAAGGCGCCGCCCAGCATCCACTTCGTTCCGGTCTCGTGTAATAGCTCCAGTGCTTCGCGGTAGAAGGCTCTCGATTCTTCCCGCTGCTCATCCGTTAGGGTGACGATCGACATGTGGTATTTCTTCTTTTGGCATAGCGCTTAAAACGCTGTGCCAGAGTAATGACTCGCGGAAAAATGGGCAGGCAGCTGTACCGGCTCGTTTCGTACCCGGCCAGCTTAGTTCACCGATACCCCGGCCGGGCTTTTTACCTCCCTTGGTGAGGTAAAAAGCCTCTCTAAGGGGGTAGAAGAAGTACCCCCGTGCAGGCCGTCAGCCTGGTTTACCGGGGCTCCCGGCCGCCCCGAGGGAGGCATCCGGCTACCTGTGGGGTATCGCGGTACTAAAAACAAGGTATCGGAGAGGCGGGGTGGAGGAGGCCAGGAACTGAGCTTTCCGGGTGAAAAACCGGGTGGTGCTACCGGGGACGCAGGGGAGGACAGTTCAGAAGCCGGGGCGGGTACCTGGCAAGCACGCCCGGGGGACTCAGGATGTCCCCTTCCGGTGGCTGTCCTCGTAGGTCGGGCCATACAAACCGGGCACCCGGGCGCCGGCGGCGCGGAGGTACATCACCAGCTCTCCGCGGTGGTGGTAGAGATGGTTGAAGAGAAAGCCGCGCGCTACCTGCAGGCGCGGCGTCGGCGGAACAATCGTTCGCCCGTGGCTTGTCATGGTCCAGGGGCGGAGCAGGTCCTCTTCCTGCACGCTTTTCAGCGCCGCCCGCGCCTTTTCCACGTTTTGCTCAAAGAGCGCACGGGTAGCGGCAATATCCGCAGGGTCGGGGCGGTGGTCGCCCGCCGCGGAGATATCATATTCATCCTGCGTCAGCGTGCCGGCGTACCAGGAATAAATAGTGGCTATGTGCTGGGCAAGCTGGCCCAGTGTCCACCCGAAGTCGGTCACCTTGAAGCCGGTCTTGTCGGCCGGTATTGCTGCAAGCAGTTTGCGGGTGTTATTGACTTCGTGCTCGAATTCACCGAGGAGTGCTTCCAGGATCATGGTAGTTGGAATTTCGTACCGGAATATAGCACGCAGCCATTGACAAATGATGCCCTTTGACCGGGAGTGATCGCACTTTCCGCGTTTTATCGCGGTATCAAAAATGCCAAGGGCCCGCGTAGCGGGCCCTTGGTGCTTATGTTCAGCGGTTTCTGCGATTTCCGCGTGCAATCAGTAGCGATACATCTCCGCCTTGAACGGACCTTCCTTGCTGATACCGAGGTACTCGGCCTGCTCGGTGGTCAGCTCGTCGAGCTCGGCGCCTACTTTCGAAAGGTGCAGGCGGGCAACCTTCTCGTCGAGGTGCTTCGGAAGTACATATACCTTGTTCTCGTACTTGTCGCCGTTGGTCCACAGTTCTACCTGGGCCAGGGTCTGGTTGGAGAAGGAGTTCGACATCACGAAGGAGGGGTGGCCGGTAGCGCAACCCAGGTTCACGAGGCGGCCTTCCGCCAGGATGATGACGTCCTTGCCGTCAACATTGTAGATGTCAACCTGCGGCTTGATGGTATCCTTGGTGTTACCGTAAGCCGTGTTCAGCCAGGCCATGTCGATCTCGATGTCGAAGTGGCCGATGTTGCACACGATGGTCTTGTCCTTCATCTTACGGAAATGCTTTTCCGTAATAAGGTCGCGGCAGCCGGAAGCAGTCACCACGATGTCGGCTTCAGCAACGGCGTTTTCCATTTTCTTCACCTCGTAACCGTCCATAGCAGCCTGGAGGGCGCAGATGGGGTCGATCTCGGTAACGATCACGCGGCAGCCGGCGCCACGCAGCGAAGCGGCGGAGCCTTTACCCACGTCGCCGTAGCCGCCTACAACAGCCACTTTACCGGCCATCATTACGTCGGTAGCGCGGCGGATAGCGTCCACCAGCGATTCCTGGCAGCCGTATTTGTTGTCGAACTTGGATTTGGTAACGGAGTCGTTCACGTTGATGGCCGGAACGGGCAGGGTGCCTTTGGCCATGCGCTCGTAAAGGCGGTGAACGCCGGTGGTGGTTTCTTCAGAAATACCCTTCACGTGCTGCACGAGCTCGGGGTATTTGTCCAGCACCATATTGGTGAGGTCGCCGCCGTCGTCAAGGATCATGTTGAGGGGACGGTCGGCGCCGCCAAAGAACAGTGTCTGCTCGATGCACCAGTCGGCTTCTTCGATGGTCTGGCCTTTCCAGGCAAAAACACCGATGCCGGCGGCGGCGATGGCGGCAGCGGCGTGGTCTTGAGTAGAGAAGATATTGCAGGAGCTCCACTTCACTTCAGCGCCGAGGGCCACGAGGGTCTCGATGAGCACGGCCGTCTGGATGGTCATGTGCAGGCAGCCGGCGATGCGGGCGCCTTTCAGGGGCTGGGAGGGACCATATTCCTGGCGGAGGGACATCAGGCCGGGCATTTCGGCCTCCGCGAGGCGGATCTCCTTGCGGCCCCAGTCGGCGAGGCTCATGTCCTTCACCTTATAAGGAAGGCTGAAATTGAGGTTGGAGCGGGTAATCGTAGACATTTCGAGTTTGATTTGAGGCGCAAAGATAGCGCTTCCCCGCCAATGGCGGGAGGGAGCTACGGTTGTTTCATGCGGTCTCACCCCTGCTTTCCAGTCGTTAGACGTTTTTTTATAATATGTCGTCGCTTCCCGGGCTATTTTTGCACCCCGCCCGGAACTGTGAAACACGGTGTCAGCAAGGGTTTCGGATCCTAAGGTTTTACTTTAGGAGCCGAAAAAAAACCCTTAGCGGCAACCCCGGTCGCCCCGGCCTATATGAGAAACCTGACCAACCGGATCGGCGTCCTGCTGATCGCCCTTACCTTTTTTGCCATCGTGCCCGGGGCCCGTGCCCAGGGACGCCCGAAGGCACGTACCGCCAGCCTCAGCGCCGGCTTTGCCGCAACCGTTACTTCCGGCTGCGCGCCGCTGCTGGTACGCTTCCAGGATGTCAGCACCGGCGGCGCCACCCAGTGGCACTGGGAGCTGGGCAATGGCGTCACTTCAACGCAACAAAACCCCGCTACCCTCTACAACCTGCCCGGCACCTACAGCGTGCGGCTCGTGGTACGCAACAGCTCCGGTGCCGACTCCGTGCTCCGGAGCGGCTATATCCGCGTTACGGCGGCCCCTGCCGTCCGCTTCGAGCTTTCCGACTCGGTGGGTTGTCTTCCCTTCGCACTCACCCTCCGTGACTACAGCACCAGCGATTCGGCCATCGTGGGCCGTGCCTGGGACTTTGGCGACGGTACCCTGGGCAGCGGTATGACCGCACAGCACCTGTACCATCGTGCCGGCACCTATAGCGTCACCCTCAAGGTGACCAACAGTGCAGGCTGCAGCAGCTCTTTCACCAAAACAGCCGCGGTGCGGGTATCGGAAAGCCCGGTAGCGGGCTTTACCGCCGCCGACCCCACGCGCTGCGCGGCACCGCACCGCGTTCAGTTCAATGCGAACGGCAGCGGTCTGCAATACCGGTGGGATTTCGGCGACGGCACCTCGGCTACCGGCGCGCAGCCGGCACATACCTATACGGCCGAAGGCAGCTACTCCGTACGCCTCGTCGTAACCAACGCGGCGGGCTGCAGCGATACCCTGCTTCGTACCGATCTGGTACGGATCGGCGCGGACGCCTCTTTTTCGGCACCCGATAGCATTTGCGCGGGCCGGCCGCTGGGGCTGATCAACAGCAGCAGCCCGGCACCGGCGCAGCAGCTCTGGGATTTCGGGAATGGAAATACATCCGGCCTGCAGCAACCGGTTACCAGCTTTCAAACGCCGGGGATCTATACCATCCGCCTCATCAACCATTACGGCGACTGCGCCGACACGGCCGAGCGACGCCTGACGGTGCTTCCGGCACCGGTGGCGGCTTTCCGGAGCGCCGATACGGTCTCCTGCAGCGCGCCTTTTTCGGTGGCCTTTCAAAATAATTCCACCGGTGCGGCCGGTCAGGAGTGGGATTTCGGCGACGGCACCCGCTCCACCGAAGATGCACCGGTACATATTTATTCAGCCCCCGGGCATTACACGGTACGCCTCGTGGTGCGGAGCTCCGGCGGCTGCACCGACACGCTGGTACGTTATTCCTATATCAAGGTGCAACTTCCCGACCTGCGCATCGCGGGTCTTCCGCAATCAGGTTGTGCGCCGCTTACAATCTGGCCGACGGCGACTGTAGTTGGTGACAGCATTAGACGTTACGACTGGGATTTTGGCGACGGCACGCGTTCCACATCTGCTGCGCCGGGTCACGTTTATGTTCGTCCCGGCATTTATGACCTGCGCCTCACCGCTACCACCGCCAGCGGCTGCGTGCAGACACAGACGATCAGCGCCGCGGCGCAAGCTTTCGAAAAGCCGCGGTCTTCCTTCACGTTCACTCCGCCGGTTTCCTGTGCCTTTGCCGGTGTTGCCTTTCAGAACACAAGCAGCGGGGTAGGGGCCGCCACCGCCTACAACTGGTCCTTCGGTGACGGCTCCACTTCCCCGGAAGCAAGTCCGAGCCACACTTATGGAAATATCGGCCTCTTTTCGGTGCAGCTTATTGTCGCCAACGGTACCTGCACCGACACGGTATCGCTGCGCGATACGGTTCGTATCCTGGCACCCATTGCCGTGATGGCCATCGAAAAGAATTGCGACAACCGGTACGAGCGCAGCTTCCGCGACCGCTCGGTGGGTGCGCTCACCTGGCATTGGGATTTCGGCGACGGGCAGACGTCCACCGTTCAGCATCCCCGGCATACCTATGCGGCGGCAGGCACCTACCTGGTGAAGCTCCGCGTAACCAATGGTACCTGTTATTTCGAAACGAGCGATGCGGTGGAGATCATTGACGAGAAAGCGCATTTCGTGCGGCCATCCGCGCCGGTATGCAAAGGCATGCCTTATACCCTTCAAGCCGATGGCATCCGGGGCAACCGCATTGCCGGATGGAAGTGGGAGATGGGTGACGGAACAACCTACCAGTCGGCCGGTCTTGCCACGCACTCCTATACCCGCAATGGCAGCTACCGCATCATGCTTACGATCACCGATCTGAACGGGTGCACCAGCACTTATTCGGACAGCATTACCGTGATCGGCCCGGAGGCAGCCTTTACGGTAACCGACCCGCTGCTGTGCCTGCAGCCCGGTGGCAGCACCGCCCGTTTTGAAGATCATTCGGTGCCCTACGCCGGCAACCCGATTCTGCAGTACTCCTGGAATTTTGGCGACGGTGGTGTGGATAGCAGCGGCAACCGCGCGCCGGCCAACCGCTACACCGCCCGTGGCGCCTATACCGTTTCGCTCACCGTGCGCGATGCGGCGGGCTGCGTGGATACCAGGACGATGCCTTCTGCCGTGCGCGTGGCGCGACCGGTGGCAGCCTTCATTTCAGCCGACACCAGCACCTGCCTGCAGCGGGATGTTGATTTCGAGAACCGGACTGCCGGCGATGGCCCGCTTCGTTTTGAGTGGTCTTTCGGTGACGGCAGCAACAGCAGCCAGGAAGCGGCGCAACACCGGTACAGTGCTACAGGTTTTTACAGCATCCAGCTGCGCGTGACCGACCATTGGGGTTGTGCCGACACCAGCACGCGTGACAACTATATCCGCATATCGGTACCGAAGGCCCGTTTTTCGATGTCCGATACAACCGCTACCTGTCCGCCGCTGCAGGTGCAGTTTGGAAATTCCTCTACCGATTACCTGTCGCAGCAATGGGACTTTGGTAACGGCAACGGATCCGCGCTTGCGGCTCCTGCTCACCTCTATAATACCGCGGGTGTTTTTCATCCGCGCCTCGTGGTAACCGGCCCCGGTGGTTGTGCCGATACTCTGGTGCGTACGGTGATCGTCAAAGGGCCTTCGGGCACCATCCAATACGACCCGGTTTCGGGTTGCAGCCCCCTCGGCGTTTCCTTCACAGCCAGCACCCGCAACCGGGATTCGCTGGTGTGGGACTTCGGCGACGGCGCGCTCCATACCGGGCTCGACTCGCTGGTGCAGCATACCTACCGCGACACCGGCAGCTTCCTGCCGCGCCTGCTGCTGTTTGACCGCAGCGGCTGCAGCGTCGTTATCAACGGCACCGATAGCCTTCATTCGTATCGACTCTTCCCGGCCCTTGCCGCCGACAGCCGGAGCCTCTGCGATTCCGGTACCGTACGGTTCCAGGGCCTCAGCACCGGCAATGACCGGATCAGCGGCTGGTTCTGGGAGTTCGGTGACGGCGCGACCTCGGTGCTGCAAAACCCGGCACACCGGTATACCCGGCCGGGCACCTACGATGTGCGCCTCACCAACCGCGGCGCACAGGGCTGCGAAGCCACCAGCGTCGCTTTCCGGGTGCAGGTGCATGCTTCGCCGAAGGTTGGCATCAACCTTACACGTGCTGCCGCCTGTGTACCCGCCCTCTTCCCGGTACAGGGCCGGATCCTGCGTGCAGACACCACGATCCTAGAATGGAGCTGGAGCCTCGGCGACGGGCGTAATGCCGCGGGATCAATACCGGCCGCCTTTACTTACACCACGCCCGGGAGTTACCCCCTGAGCCTGCAGGTGCGGGATGCCAACGGCTGTACCGCCGGCGTGTCGGATACGGTGCTCGCCCGTGCTCTTCCCGCGGTGGATGCCGGCGCCGACTTCGTGCTTTGCCGCGACAGCAGCCGGCGCCTGCAGGCCCGCGGCGCACAAACCTGGTCCTGGTCGGCTTCGCCGTCCCTGGACTGCAGCAACTGCGCTAACCCGCGCGTGACGGCCCCCCAAACAACCCGCTATTATGTAACCGGAACCGACGCATTCGGGTGCAGCAACCGTGACTCGGTGCTGGTGACGGTGCAGCAGCGCCTCCCGGTGCAGCTCCTGTCGCGCCCCGACTCGCTGTGCCTTGGCCGCTTTGTTACCCTCCGGGCCGCGGGTGCCGAACGCTATGAATGGTCGCCGGCGACCGGCCTGGACGCGCCTTTTGCCGCCAGCACGACGGCAAAGCCGGAACGTACCACCACCTATACCGTTGTTGGTCGTGATAATGCCGGCTGCTTTGCCGATACGGCGCGGGTTACCCTGACGGTCTTCCCGATACCGCAGGTGACGGCCGGTCCCGACCTGGAGCTTCGGGCCGGAGATACAGCCACCCTGCGCACGAGCGGCTCCGCCGACATCACTTCCTGGCGCTGGACGCCTTCAGGTCAGCTGAGTTGCAGCACCTGCCCGCAGCCCGTAGTAAAGGCCGGATACAGCAGCCCGCTCCGGGTGATCGTGCGCAATGGGGGCGGCTGCACGGCCACCTCGGAAATGAAGTTTACGGTGACCTGCAACGGCGGAAACGTGTTCCTGCCCAATACCTTTTCGCCCAATGCCGACGGGATGAACGAGCGCTTCTTCCCGCGTGGAAAGGGACTCGCGGGGATCCGGTCGTTCCGGGTGTTCAACCGCTGGGGTGAGGTAGTTTACGAAAGGCTGCACTTCAATGCCAACGACCCGGCCGCGGGCTGGGACGGGACCTTCCGGGGCAAGCCGGCGCCTGCCGATGTTTACGTGTACACCTGCGAGGTGCTGTGCTCCAGCAACGAGGTGCTGCCGCTGAAAGGGGATGTGAACCTGATCCGCTAAAGGGAAGCCCGGCAGTAACCGGGCGGCCTTTTACCCAGTTTATCCGGCGTTTTAAACTACTCGCCGGAATGGCGTTCGGAGGCCCACCGTATTCGGTATATTTGAAGTTCCGGCGCCGGGTGTGCGTTCGGACCGCCGGTTGAACGGCGGCTGGTGGTTTCCAGGAAGGGAAACGCCGGAAAGGCACCAAACTAACCTTATGCGTAACTATCTGCTTTCCCTGCGCCGGCATGCGCTTGCTCTCATCCTGGTGCTGGCTGGCGCCACTGCCGCCCAGGCCCAGCTCCGGGCTGGCTTCACCGCTACTCCGCGCTCGGGCTGTGCGCCGATCCTGGTCAATTTTATCGACACCTCGTCAGGCGTCCCCACGTCCTGGCGCTGGGACCTTGGCAACAACACGATCTCCACGCAGCGCAGTCCCTCCACCACTTACCTGACGCCGGGCACCTACACCGTCAGGCTGGTAGTGACCAATGCCACCGGCTCCGACTCGGTTGCCAAAGTAGACTATATCACGGTGCTGCCCAGCCCGACCGTCAGCTTCCGGGGCATCGACTCCATCGGCTGCGCCCCGCTCACAACCGCTTTTACCAGCAGTATCACCAGCACCGGCTCTACCATTACCTCGCTGCTGTGGGACCTCGGGGATGGCACCTCGGCCAACACGGCCACCGCCACCCACGTGTACAACACACCGGGCCAGTATAATATCTCCCTCACCGCCACCAACGCGGCGGGATGCTCCAAAACGGTAGACACACCGGCCTATATCAAGGTGGGACCGAAGCCGGTGGCTTCCTTTACCAACTCCAATCCGGGCAACTGTACGCTGCCTTTTACCGTCAACTTTACGGCTACCACGCCGGGTGCCGGCAACACCTATACCTGGGATTTCGGCGACAACAGCACCGGTACGGGCGCTAACCCTTCGCATACTTATACCGCCGCGGGCTCCTACACTGTAAAAATGGTGGTGACGAGCCCTTATACCTGTAGAGACTCGGTGATCAAGACAGCGCTGGTGCAGCTCGGTTCCACCACGGCTTTCACTTCCAACGCCACCATTTGCGTGGGACAGAATGTTGCGTTCACAAACAACAGCGTCCCCACTGCCGTTTCGCAGGTCTGGGATTTCGGTGACGGCACAAACAGCAACAATGCGGTTCCTGTGAAAAGCTACGCAACTGCGGGTACCTATACGATCACGCTGACCAATACCTATTCCGGCGGCTGTACCAATTCGAGCACCCGCACCATCACCGTGCTGCCCAAACCGACAATTGCCTTCACCGCCGATCGCACGGTTGCCTGCGCGGCTCCGCTGACGGTGAATTTTACGTCTACCGTGACGAATGGCGGCACCTATCTCTGGGATTTCGGTGATAACACGACATCGACACAGGCAAATCCGTCGCATACCTATACCGCCGTGGGCGCTTACATCGTATCCCTTACGGTGACCAACGCCAGCGGCTGCTCGGAGCGTCTCGAGAAATACAATTTCATTTATATCCAGAAGCCGCAGATCACGCTGGCCGGCCTTCCTAAGGGCGGGTGCCTTCCGCTGCAGGTTAACCCCGTGCCTACCGTTACCAGCATCGAGCCGATCACGAGCTACGCCTGGAACTTCGGCGACGGTGTGGGCACTTCTACGCAGCAGAACCCGACCTATACGTATAACGCACTGGGTACCTACAATGTGACCCTGACCGTGACCACCGCCTCGGGATGTACCAATACCCTGGTAGTAAGCAACGCGGCAACGATTGACCCGAAGCCGGGCCCTGAGTTTACGAATACACCGGCCCAGTTGTGCGCCAGGATGCCGGTAACCTTTACCAACGTGAGCACCGGCACCAATGCCGGCACTTTCTACCACTGGGAATTCGGCGACGGCAATTCTTCCGGTCTTCAGAGCCCGACACACCTGTATACCGACACGGGCTATTTCTCCGTACTCCTCGTTGTGCGCAACGGTCAGTGTATCGATTCAATCCGGCACAACAAGGCAGTGCGCGTGCTGCCGCCGTTGGCCAACTTCGATGTGAGCAGCCTCTGCGCCGATAAAATGACCCGCGGATTTACCGACCGCTCTAAGGTTGATGTCAATCTTTCCCCGCTCACCTATGAGTGGCATTTCGGCGATGGCAACACCGCTGCCATCCCGAGTCCTTCTCATACTTATGGTGCTACCGGAACCTACCCGGTTATGCTGGTGGTCGTTAACGGGATTTGCCGCGATACCGCCGCCGCCACGGTCCGGATCGTGAACGAGACGGCCAACTTCAGCGTGTCGGCAACGACGGTATGCCGCAACGCACCGGTTGACTTTACACCGACAGGTATTAACCTCGCCAATGTAAGTTCTTTTGCGTGGGATTTCGGTGATGGTACCGGCTCCTCTGTTGCCGGACCCGTGAGCCATAATTACAACCTCAATAACACCTACACCGTAACCCTGCTGGTGACCGACGTAAACGGCTGTACCAGCTCCTTCAGCCGCGACATCACGGTACGCGGTCCTTCGGCAAGCGTAACGCCGCTGCAGACAACGCAGTGCCTGCTGCCGGGCGGAAATCCCGTAACCTTCAATGCGGCCGTCGTGACCGACCCCGGCTTCCCGGTGGTGGGCTATATCTGGAATTTCGGCGACAACGGCAACCTCGATTCCGCCAGCACCATTTCCGCCACACATACTTATTCCACGCCGGGTGTTTATGCCATCAGCCTTACCATCCGCGATGCGCTCGGCTGCGTATTCAACTATTCGAGCGCACCCGACGCGGTAATCATTTCAAAGCCGACAGTTGGCTTTAGCTCCGGGGATACGATCACCTGTACCAACCGCCCGATCACCTTCACCAATACCTCCACGGGCAACGGCCCCCTGCAGTATGACTGGCACTTTGGCGATAATACCACGGGTACGCAGCAATCACCGGTGCACAACTACAGCGCCACCGGCATCTATGGCGTGAAGCTTATTGTAACCGATGCCTTCGGCTGTAAAGACAGCACCGACCGTCCCAATTATATCAACATTTCTTTCCCGCATGCTTCGTTCAGCATGCGCTCGTACACCGCCAACTGCCCGCCGCTCGACGACACCATCCGCAACCTGTCTACCGACTACCTGCGTTCGGCCTGGGATTTCGGTGACGGCAGCACTTCATCGCTCAACTCGCCTTTTCACCGGTATTCCTACGCGGGTTCCTACAACCTGAAGCTTACGGTTACCGGCCCCGGCGGCTGTACCGACGACACCACGATGGTCATCGACATCAAGGGCCCGTCGGGTTCCTTTACCTATGCGCCGCTCAAAGGCTGTATGCCGTTTACTGTAGACTTCGCTGCCACGACGCAGCACCGCGATTCCATCATCTGGGATTACGGCGACGGCAACACCTGGTTTACGAAAAGCGAAACGGCGAGCCACGTTTATTCCGACACCGGAAACTTCCAGCCGCGTATCATCCTGACCGACACTTCCGGTTGCTCGGTTTCCATCTTCGGTGATGAGATCGTTCACTCTTATAAGGTGTACCCGAAGCTGGATGCAAGTCTGTTCAATCTTTGCGATTCGGGCGTGGTCAACTTCTCCGGGCTCAGCGCAAGCAACGATGTGCTTACCGGCTGGCAGTGGGACTTTGGTGATGGCGGATCGGCAACGGTGCAGCATCCATCGCACAACTATACAACGCCCGGAACCTATACCGTAACACTTACCAACACCTCCCAGTTCGGTTGTACGGGCACGGTGAGTACGCAGCCCATTACGGTGCATGTATCTCCGAAAATCGCGGTGGTGCCGCCGGCAGCGGCTGCCTGTGCGCCGGCAACCTTCAGCTTCGCGGGTAATGTGACACGCAACGTGCCCGGTACGCTGACCTGGAGCTGGACCTTCGGTAATGGCAACACATCTACTGCGCAGAACCCCACCGCGCAGGTGTATCCGGTGCCCAATACCTACCGCATCCGTGCCCTGGTGACGCACAGCAACGGCTGTACCGACAGCGCCTTCAGCGATGTGCTGGTGCGCCCGCTGCCGGTGGTGGATGCCGGCGCCGATGTGCCCCTGTGCCGCGACAGTGTATTCACGCTCAACCCGAGCGGCGCGCTGACCTATGTGTGGGATCCGAATGGAACCCTGAGCTGTCTTGCCTGCCCCAACCCGGTTGCCAGCCCCACTGTGAACACAACCTACTGGGTTACCGGTACCGATGCCTTTGGCTGCTCCGGCCGCGACTTCGTGCGTGTGACGGTGCGCCAGCCTTTCCCCTTCATCCGCCCGGTGCTGCTGGATACGATGTGCGCCGGCGCCCGCCTGCAGCTGGATGCCCGTGGTGCCGACATCTACCAATGGTCGCCGCGGACCTATCTCAACGACAGCACGCTGGCTAACCCGACGATCACACCGGACCGTGACACCGTAATCACTTACATGCTGGTTGCCCGCGACAGCGTCGGCTGTCGCCGCGATACCGCCTTCACGACCATCAGGGTGTACCCGGTTCCGCAGATCAATGCTGGTCCCGACCTGACCCTGGCCGCCGGTGATACCGTAAGGTTCCGCAGCACCTCTTCACCTGATATCCTGACCTGGCGCTGGGTACCGACCCTTGGCCTCAACTGCAACGACTGCCCGCAACCCGTGCTCCGCGCCGTTCAATCGCAGCTATACCGCGTGCTGGTTCGCAATGAAGGCGGCTGTACGGCCTTCGACGATCTGCAGGTGACCGTTACCTGCGGCGGTGGAAACGTGTTCATGCCGAATACTTTCTCGCCTAATGGCGACGGTATGAACGATAAGCTTTATCCCCGTGGAACGGGTATCCAGTCCATCAAGTCGCTGCGGATCTTCAACCGCTGGGGCCAGGTGGTATATGAGCGCCTCAACCTGAAAGCGAACAACCCGCTGGACGGCTGGGACGGCACGATCAAAGGCGTTAAGGCGCCGTCCGATGTGTACGTGTATACGCTCGAAGTGTTGTGTGTGAACAATGAGGTCGTTCCCATCAAGGGCGACGTAACCCTGATCCAATAAACAATTGAAGCCGACAAAAATGAAAAATATCCGACAACTCCTGGTGGCTGCCTTTGCCCTTTGCGGCGCAAGCGCCGGCGCGCAGGACCTGCACTTTTCCCAGTTCTACGAGACGCCCCTGGTGCGTAATCCCGCCCTGGCCGGTATCGTCAACGGCGATTACCGGGTGCAGGCCGTTTACCGCAACCAGTGGAACAGCATCGTTAATGCCTATAAGACCGTTTCGGCCAATGCCGAATACAAGGTCCGTGTAGGACAGGCCGACAACTTTGCGACCATTGGCCTGCAGGTATTCCATGATGAGGCGGGCTCCGCCAACCTGCAAACGACGCATATCCTGCCCGCGCTCAACTTTCACAAGTCGCTGAGCGCCGAGCGCAACCTGTACCTGTCGGCCGGTTTTATGGGCGGCATCGTGCAGCGCCGCTTCGACCGCAGCAAGGTGACCACCAACAACAGCTACGACAATGGCTTTGACGGTGAGCCGCTGCGCAGCAACGGCTACAGCTACTTCGACGGAAGCGCCGGACTTTCGCTCAACGGCGATTTCGGGGCAGAAGGCACCAACTCTTTCGTGCTGGGTCTAGGCTACCACCACATCACCCGCCCGAAGAACAGCTTCTTCCTGGGCAGCGGAATCGAGCTGAAGCCAAAGTATGTTATTTCGGGCGACGTGAAGCTCGGGATGACCGAGAATACACACGTGGTGTTCTACTCCGATTTTGTGATGCAGGACAAGAATCAGGAGTTCATCGGCGGCGCCCTGTACAATATTGTTTTTGGTCCCGATATCGAGTCTACGGATTTGACCCTTTCTGCCGGTGGCTTCCTTCGCTGGAACGACGCGATCATCCCAACAGTGAAAGCCGAGTTCCGCGGCCTCTCGTTTGGCCTCAGCTATGATGTCAATATCTCCAAGCTTCGCAATACAAGCTATGGCCAGGGCGGCTTCGAGCTGTCGCTTACCTACCGCGGCTTCCGCCGCAGCGAGAACTCGTCGCTCAACGCGATGAACTGCCCAAGATTCTGATTTTACGATCTCCGATGTCGGATGTCCGATAAGAAGCGGATCGCCTTGCGATCCGCTTTTTCGTGCGCCGGCAAAATCCGAGATCCGACATCGGAGATCGAACGATTCCCCCCCGGGTACGTTTATTGTATTCTCCCTATCTTTTGCTTATGAAGCTTCGATTGCCCCTGACCGTCAGCCTGTGCTTTGTGCTTTCCGCCGTGCAGGCGCAACAATTCGGTGCCGTCCCGCCATCGGTGCGCTGGCAACAGATCCGCACCGACACGGCGCAGGTAGTGTTTGCGGCCCCGGCCGGGGCGCAGGCGCAGCGCATCGCCGGCATCGTACACCGGATGGCTGCCGCCGACACCGGGAGCACCCGGTTCCGGCGCATCCCGATCGTGCTGCACAACAATACCACGCTTGCCAACGGCTACGTATCGCTTGCTCCTTTCCGCAGCGAGTATTACCTGGTGCCGGGCAGCAATATCTTCGAATTCGGCAACCTTCCCTGGAACGAACAGCTGGCCGTTCACGAATACCGCCACGTGCAGCAATACAACCGCTTCAACCGCGGACTCAGCCTGGTAGCCGGCACCTTGCTGGGGCAGGAGGGGCGATCGCTTTTCAATGCGCTTTCGGTGCCCGACTGGTACTTCGAAGGCGATGCGGTGTATGCCGAGACCGTCTTTTCCCCCCAGGGCCGCGGGCGCCAGCCCTGGTTCTTCAACAACTTCGAAAGCATCTGGAAGGAAGGTCGTAATTACAGCTGGGCCAAGCTGCGCAACGGCTCCTACCGCGACCAGGTGCCCAACCATTACCCGCTCGGTTACCTGCTGGTTAACTATGGCCGCGAGAAATACGGGGCCGGCTTCTGGACGAAAGTGACGAATGATGCAGCATCGTTCAAGGGGCTTTTTTACCCGTTCCAGCGGGCGGTGCTTCGCTATAGCGGGCAGCGATTTAAAGACTTCCGGAAGGAAGCCCTCGAATCGTACGGGCACCAGGTAAGCCGCAAGCGCGACGAGCAGGCAACCCGCGAAGTAGTGACCCACTACGAGTTTCCCTCACGGATTGCCGAAGACACCCTGCTCTACCTCAAATACGGCTTCCAGCACATTCCTGGCTTTTACGAGCGGGTTGGCGGTAAGGAACGCCGCATTGCGCTGCGCAGCATCAGCACCGAAGACTGGCTGTCGTATCGCAACGGTACCGTGGCTTATACGGCCACCAGCACACACCCGCGCTGGTCGCTTGTCGACTACAGCGACATTGTGCTGCTCAATACCGCTACGGGCAAGGAAGAGCGCATCACCCGCCACCAGAAATACTTCACCCCGGCGCTTTCGCCCGACGGGAGCCGGATTGTGGCCGTACAGATAAACGATTCTTTGCAGGCAAGCCTGCAGCTGCTCGACCGCAGCGGCAAGGTGCTGCAAAGCCGGCGCACACCGGCAGGTGCGCTCTTTGTGCACCCGCAGTTTTACGATGCGGGCACCGTGGTGGTCGGCATCCGCCACCCCGGGGCGCGGATGTCGCTGGCGTTGTACGACATCGCGACGCAATCCTTTTCGCAACTCTTACCGCCCACTTCATCAACGATCGGCTACTTCTACCCGGCCGGCGGCAAGGTGTATTTTACCTCCTCGCTCAATGGAACCGACGATCTGTACGAGCTCGATGTGGAAACGAAAGCAACCTTCCGGCTCACCACCGGCGGCGTCGGTCATTACTTTGCCTCCGTAGGCGCCGGCAAATTGCAATGGTCTGACTTTACCGGCAACGGTTTCCGGATACAGGAGCAGCCGCTTTCGCAACTGCAGCGGATTGAAGTGCCGGTAGGGCAGTGGGGGCTTTCCCAGCCGCCCTTCCCGGTAGCCGGTGCCGACAGCGTGGAGTCGGTGCTCGACGGCGAGCGCCGTGTCTTTGCCGTGCAGCCCTATAAGGGCGGTTCGGGGCTGATCAATGTACACAGCTGGCGCCCTTATTACGAAGACCCGGAATTCACGTTTTCCATATTCAGCGACAACGTGCTCAACACATTCAGCAATGAGCTTTTCTACCGCTACAATATTAATGAATCGGCCCACTCTGTTGGCTTCAATACATCTTATGGCGGACTCTTTACGGTGTTGAGCGCGGGGGTGGAGCATACGTTTAACCGGACGGTGACCCGCAGGCTGCAAAGCAGCACACGGGTGGAAAACTACAGCGCCACAGACGTTCATGTGGGTTATTACGTGCCCTTGAATTTCACCCGGGGAAAGACCTACCGCTACCTCCGTTTCGGTACCGACCTCGTATTCAACTGGACCAGCCCGGTGGGTGCCACAAAAGGCATTGTTCCCGCGTCATCGAGCGCCTACCTGAGTCACCTGGTTGCCTGGACACAGGTTCTGCCCAGGGCGCACCAGCAGCTATTTACGCGCCTTGGCTACTCGCTGGTGGGCAACCTGCGGCACCGGCTCGATGGAAATGGTTACCTGGCGCTTGGCACCGGAACACTTTACTTACCTGGCGTCGCCCGCACCCATAGTTTGCAACTGCAGGGAAGCATCCAGCAGGTGGATACGCTGAACCGCATCTTTTCCAATCGCTTTGCCAACAGCCGGGGCTACGAGGATTACTTCAACAGCCGGATGTGGCGCCTTTCGGCCAACTACCACCTGCCGCTACTGTATCCCGAGATCGGTGCTGCCAACATCGTCTATCTCTCGAGGATTCGTGGAAACGGTTTCTTCGACCTGTCGCGCTTCTATTCGAACAACAAGCAAAACTCCGTCGACCTGAAGACAATCGGCGCTGAGGTATACTTCGACACAAAATGGTGGAACCAGTACCCGGTAAGCGTGGGCCTTCGTTATAGCTACCTTTTAGATGCGGCTAAAGTGGGCGCGTCGAGCCCGCATGTTTGGGAGATTGTGCTGCCCATATCACTGCTGCCCCGTTAAACGGCGGGAAAGAAAAAACGCTGATTCCACAGGCGGAATGCGCAAATCATATTAGATCAAAAAAATCTGCGTTCGTTCTCGCCGTCGCGATCACATGATCCGCCCCTGGTTCTTATGTATCCGGGCAATATGTGGCTTCAGTGCCTGGCGCAGCGTGAGCTTCACCACGTCGCCCATGGTGCGGCAACGGGCAAACTGCGGGTTGTCGAAGTGTTGTCCGAGTTGCTCCTTCAACTGGCGGGTTTTTTCTTCTGAAGAAATGCCATCCTCGGTCATGATCTGCAGCAGGTTGAGCAGGCGACGGCGTTCCACGGTGGCGCGGAAGGCCATCAGGGTGCGTTCTTCGGCCTGGTATTGCGCGATCGAATCGGGGTTGAGATGCTCCAGCGCGAGTTCCACAAGGGGGCGGTTCTCTTTGAAAAATTGCGGGAAGTACAGGTTCTTCCGGCCCTCGTACGATTGCTGGTCGAAGTCGATGGCGCGGATGCGGTATTGATAGTCTTCAATATCCGGCGTCACGTTCACCACGAAGTTGTAGCTCCGCATGTCGCCGAGCAGGCGCACAAAACAACGTTCGTTGAATTTCACGAACTCTTTCGCAAGCCGGATCTTGTTGGTTTCGGGCAGCTCCAGGTGCTGTTGTATAAACACGTCACCGGGGAGGCCGGGTATGTGTTCTTCCACAAGGGTGCCGTTATTGGTGAGGTATGTAATGCGGTTGGGGGAGAGGATGTGCTCGAGCTCAAGGCCGTACACCCGCGACGCATCTTCCTTCTTGATATAATAATGATCGTAGTTGTCGTTGAAGCGATTCACGATCCGCACCCGGAACGGGTTTGAATTGCCGAAGGTGCAGTAGTCGATCCGCGCTACATCGAGGTGCTTGGTGAAGGTGAGATCGCCCTCGGTCTTCAGGATGGCGTAGGTCTGCACGAGGCTGTCGCGGATAAAATCCCAGTCGCGCAGGTCGTAGGACGCGATCTCCCACAGTGTGTCTTTTCCCTGCTTGTCTTTCAGCGGGATCGAGTAACTGATGTTCAGCAGGTCGTTGTAGGTAACGGGCAGGCTGATCTCGCGGCCATGCAGGCGCAGGTACTGCCGCAGATCCCCGCTTACAGGAAAGAACGGCTTTTTCCGGGAGGGCTTGTCCGATTCGAGCTGCATGGTGCTAAGTTAGGCAGGCACTGTTTGCAATAGTCGTGCTCACTCAATCCCTAGCTGTGCCCGTAGCTTTTCGAAGTAGGCCGGCGTTTTCAGCAGCCGGCTTCCATACCAGCTGAAAAGCTCGCCGTCCACCAGCAATATTTTCGTTTCCGGCAGCCGGGCCTGCAGCTCGTCGATGTGTTCCTGCTTGAACGGATAGGGTTCCGATGAAAGCAGCAGCAGCTCGCAACCCCGCAGCTCGGCGACCGTTACCTCGGGGTAGCGCTTTCGCTTTTCAAAGATATTGTGCACGCCCAGCCGGGTGAGCATGTCGTGGATGAAGGTGTCGCCGCCGGCGGTCATATAGGGATCTTTCCAGATCAGGTAAGCTGTATCCGGCTGGTCTTCGAAGATAGGATCGAGCTCCTCGAAGGCGTCGAGAATCCGGGTCACGATCGTTTTGGCGGCGTCGTCGCGGTGCACGAGGCTGCCGATGGCACGGATCGCTTCAATCGCGTCTTCCAGCGTAGCGATATCGCTCGACCAGGTTGGAAACTCGGCGGCCAGCGCCTCCACCTGCTCGCGAACGTTTTCCTCCTTGTTGGCCAGCACCAGGTCGGGGCGCAGCTCGCGCACGCGGTCGGGATTAATCGTTTTGGTGCCGCCCACGCGGGGCTTCTCACGAAACCATTCCTCGGGGTGCACGCAGAACTTTGTGATCCCGACCACCTCGTCTTCGAGCCCCAGGTCATACAGGAGTTCGGTCTGCGAAGGCACCAGGGACACAATCCGTTGCGGCGGATCAGGTAGGTTGAGGGGTTTGCCAAAAGGGTCGGTGAGGCGAATCATAACGGGAAAATACAGAAGACCGGAGACTTCGGCCGGCAAGAAATAAAAAAGCCCCGGCAAGTAGCTGTCGGGGCTTTTCACTATCACCAACCTCATGTTGTTTTTGATGGTACAACAGGAGGGAAAACTCCTTTTTTTAGTTCGCTTTCATGGGAATCGGAAGTTGGTGACACAAATCACTGGCGGTGGTATTCAAAGGTTGTGGCTGGTTTTTCAAGGATTGGACTGGTCTTTCGGGTTGGATACGGATTAAGAACGGGCTGGTTACATAGGATTGGAAAAAAGGAAGTTGATCGATACTGGATTTTCTTTCGGTCTTTCAATGGATGGATTTCAAAGAGCGTTGTTGTTGTCGGATCGGTTTCTGGATATTGGTTGGATTTTTCAGGACTTTGGATTTCAAAAAGCTTTTCGTGGATATTGGTTACCTGATCAATCAACTTCTGACACAAAAGTAAACTCCTCCGGTAGCGTATACAAGTGCAAAAACGCTCTATTTCCGTGCTTCGGTTATTACCGGCTTTCTCGTAACGTTGCGAAAAGGAGGCTCGTACTTTTACGAATGTCCGGAATCGTTAGATTACGAATGCCTCGGTATTTACCGGCAAAAAAAAGCCGCCCGGAGGGCGGCTTCAAGATTTTTCGATGTCCGATGTCTGATTTATTTGAAAGCAATAAATCGGAGATCAGAGATCCGACATCGGATATTATCACGCGAGTGCCTGCAGCACATCATACTTCGTCACGATCTGGTAGGTGCCGCTTTCGTCTTTTGCGAGCACCGCGCCACAGTCTTTGGTGATGTAGGCGCCGATCTTTTCAACCGGTGTATCGAGGCCGATTTCGGGCAGCGGCTTTTCCATCACCTGGTCGATGCGCTGCACGCGGATCTCCGGGTTGGCGAAAACTTTCTGGAAGAGCCCGTTCTCGGAGATGGAGCCCGTGAAGGTGCCATTGCCGTCGGTCACGGGAATATGCTCGATGTCGTATTTCTTCATCAGGTCCACGGCGGCCGATACCGGCTCGGTGCCTTCGATGGTGATGAGCCGCTTGCGGCCGCGGGCACTTACGAGATCTTTGAAGGTCTTCACTTCGAAGAAGCCGCGCTCGGCCATCCACTGGTCGTTATAGATCTTGCCCACATAGCGGCTGCCGTGGTCGCACAGCAGCACCACCACTACGTCGGTGGGTTTCAGCTTGTCTTTCAGCTTCATCAGGCCGGCCATAACCGAGCCGGAGCTATAGCCACAGAAAAGTCCTTCTTCTTTGGCGAGACGGCGGGCCCATACGGCACCATCGCGGTCGGAAACCTGCTCGAAGTGGTCGATGACGCTCATATCGTAGTTGCCCGGAACGAAGTCTTCACCGAAGCCTTCCGAGATATACGGATGCACTTCGTTCATATCGATCTCACCGGTACGGAAGTATTTGGTAAGGAGCGAACCTTCCACGTCGATGGCCCATACCTGCACGTCCTTATTCTGCTCTTTGAGGTACATAGCCGTACCCGTAATGGTGCCACCCGTGCCGGCGGTGGTGATGAAGTGCGTGATGGTGCCGTCGGTCTGATGCCACAGTTCGGGACCGGTGGACTCGTAGTGGCCGAGGCGGTTGGCGAGGTTATCGTACTGGTTGAAGTGGTAGGAGTTCGGGATCTCTTTGGCGAGACGGGCAGCCACTGAATAATAGGAGCGGGGATCATCGGGCTCCACGTTGGTTGGGCACACGATCACTTCGGCACCGAGTGCGCGCAGGATGTCGACCTTCGACTGCGATTGCTTGTCGGTGGTGACGAAAATGCACTTGTAGCCTTTTACCACGGCGCCGAGCGCGAGGCCCATGCCCGTATTGCCCGAAGTGCCTTCAATAAGGGTAGCACCGGGCTTGATGCGGCCTTCAGCCTCTGCCACTTCGATCATCTTGAGGGCCATGCGGTCCTTTGTCGAGTTGCCGGGGTTGAAATATTCCACCTTGGCGAGCACGGTGCAGGGCAGGTCTTTCACAATCCGGTTGAGACGAATCAGGGGCGTGTTGCCGATCGTTTCGAGGATATTATTCTTTACATCCATATAGCTTGTTGAGGGCGCAAAGGTACGTTTTCCCGGCCGCTTCAACGAGGCCGCTGTTGGTACACATGTGTTTTGAACGTAATAAAGACGGCTGGGCCTTGACCTGCCGGGGATAACCCGATCCGGTAAAAAAGTGAACGCGGCTATTGGCCCGGCGGCAACATCGGGAGGAAGAAGCGCCCCACCGGGCGGGCCTTTCAAAGCGTAACACCGGCGATGAGAAAGACCGGCGACCACCGGCCCGGAATTATTTCAATAAGGCCCGATTCCCAACGCTGAAAATGAAATATGAAAAACTATTCTTATTCGCAGGTATTTCACTTGCAGGCATCGGATGCGCCGACAACGGCCAGGATAACGCAACCACCACGAACACAACCACGGATTCTTCTTCAATGAACTCAATTAATAGAACGGGCACCGGTGCCAGCAGCGACACCAACGGTGGCGTGAACGGCACAGGTACGAGCTCCGGTACAGATGCAGGTACCAGTTCGGGCACCGGCTCTGGCTCTTCCGGCACCGGTACGGGTAGCGGCACCCCGGGTGGAGGCTCCGGCACTTCCGGATCAGGTGGCACCACAGGTGGTGGAACATCCGGCGGCGGCACTACTACAACCGGGGGCGGTCATTAAACTTCTACCGTAAAAAGAAAAACCGCGGGCATGGAGCCCGCGGTTTTTCTTTATGGGTGCCCGCCTAAAGCCGGTCGAGCTGTTGTTGGCGGCGGGCCGACAGGAAGCGGTCGAGCAGGAAAAGGCCGAGCAGGATATTGATCATCAGGAAGGCGTTGACCCAGTTGTTGTCGAGGAGGCGGCTGAAGTCGACGCGAACCAGCTCGTCGGCGCCTTGCGGCGCAGGGGCGGCACTGCCCTGCCCCAGGGCGTAAATGATCGTGGCGGCAATGAGCGCCAGGAAAAAGCCGGCAAGCCCCCAGATGACGCGGTTATTGATATAGTGCCGTGCCGCGGGGGCGATCTGCTCCTGCGCTATGGCTTCCATCACATTGCGGGAAAAGCGAAGGGAAGGCGTTTCCAGTTCGGTCGCTGCAAGCAGTTGGTGGGTCTCCAGCAACTCCTCGTAGCGGGCGCGCCAGGCAGCATTTTCGGCAAGCAGGCGTTCGATGGCGCTTTTTTGCGCACCGGTGGCGATTCCATCGATGTATTCCCACAACTGCATTTCCATCTCTTCCGGCAGGGGTTTCATAGTTTTTTGTTTTGCGTTCAATAGAGATCGCCCACCTCGCGGGCAAAGTGGGATTGCATTTTTTCGCGCAGCCTTGTCCGCGCGCGGTGCAGGCGAACTTTGGCAGCATTGGTTTCCACGCCCAGCACCGCGCTGATCTCCTCCAGGGTTTGCTCCCCCTTGTAATAAAGGGTCAAAATGTGAGCGTCTTCGGGCGATACCAGCTGCAGTGCCTTGTTAACGAGTTCAATGCGCGACTTTTGCTCGATGGTATCGGCGCCGATCCCGCCGCTGATCTGCTCCGCCCGGCCGGATGTATGCTCATCGTCGAGGGAGCGTGTAACGAGCCGCTTTTTCCGCAGCCAGGTAAGGCTGCTGGTGGTGGCAATGGTATACAACCAGGTGCTGAATTTCGATTCACCCTTGAAATCGGCCAGCGCCCGGTACGCCTTTACAAAGACGTCCTGCGACACCTCTTCCGCATCTTCCCTGGTTTTTACATAGCGCAGCACCACCGTGAACACAAGGCTCTGGTAGCGCTCGACGAGGCCCGCAAAGGCCTGCCGGTCGCCGCGCAGCACCCGGTGAATGATGTCGATATCGGCCGTTTCAGTGGGCATTCGGGAATAAGACTACGGGGAAAAGAATCGGGTTACAGCAAAGGTAACTTTTCAAAAAGGTTTTAGAGGTTCTGAAAGGTGGCCTGAAGCCGGTGATCCGGCCAGCCCTGTTTCGCAAGGTCAACTATTCGGCGACGGATACGGTTTTTTCGGGCTTCAGGAACCCCGGAACCATAGAACCTCAGAACCATAGAACCTCAGAAGCTTCTTCCGTGTATTTTTGCCCGGTATGTCAGAAGAAAAATCCCTGAATTTTATCGAAGAGATCATCGAGAACGATCTCAAGGATGGTAAGTATAAAAGTATCGTCACCCGCTTTCCGCCGGAGCCGAACGGCTACCTGCACATCGGGCATGCCACGGCGATCTGCCTGAATTTCGGGCTTACCCAGAAATACCCGGGCTATACCAACCTGCGCTTTGACGACACCAATCCCACCACCGAGGAAACGGAATACGTGGACTCGATCAAGGAAGACGTAAGGTGGCTGGGCGTGGAGTGGAAGCACGAAGCGTATGCTTCCGACTATTTTGAAGAGCTCTACCAGATGGCGGTAAAGCTTATTAAAAAGGGCCTCGCCTACGTGGACGACCTGTCGTCGGAAGAAATTGCCCGGCTGAAGGGAACACCCACGGAGCCCGGTAAGAACAGTCCGCACCGCGACCGCTCGATCGAAGAGAACCTGCAGCTGTTTGCCGACATGCGCGCCGGAAAGTACAAAGATGGTGAGAAGGTGCTCCGCGCCCGGATCGATATGGCGCATACCAATATGCTCATGCGCGACCCGCTGATGTACCGCATCAAGCACGCCCATCACCACCGTACCGGCAACAAATGGTGCATCTACCCGATGTACGACTTCGCCCACGGTCAGAGCGACTCTATTGAAAACGTAACGCACTCGATCTGCACCCTTGAGTTTGTGCCGCACCGCGAGCTGTACGATTGGTTCATCGAAAAGCTGGAGATCTTCCCCTCGCACCAATACGAGTTTGCCCGCCGCAACCTCACCTACACGGTGATGAGTAAGCGCAAACTGAAGCAACTGGTAGAAGAGAAGTACGTGGATGGCTGGGACGACCCCCGGATGCCCACTATCAGCGGCATGCGCCGCCGTGGTTACACGCCCGAAGCCTTCCGCGATTTCTGCGACCGCGTGGGCATCGCCAAGCGCGAGAACCTCATCGACGTGGGCCTGCTCGAGTTTTGCGTACGCGAGCATCTCAACAAGATCGCCTTGCGCCGCATGGTCGTATTCGACCCGGTGAAAGTGGTGATCACCAATTACCAGGAAGGCAATGGCCCCGAGCTGCTGGAGGGCGAAGACAACCCCGAGGATCCGAATAGCCCGACGCGCCAGATCCCCTTTACAAAAGAAATTTTCATTGAGCGCGAAGACTTCATGGAGAATCCTCCGAAGAAATACTTCCGCCTCTTCCCGGGCGGCATGGTGCGCCTGAAATTCGCCTATATCATCAAGTGCGAGGAGGTAATTAAGGATGCTGACGGCACCATCACCGAGCTGCATTGCACGTATATTCCCGAAAGCAAAAGCGGTCACGATACCTCGGGCATCAACGTTAAAGGCACGCTGCATTGGGTGTCGGCCACCAATAATATCACCGCGGAGGTCCGGCTCTACGACCGCCTGTTCAAGGTAGAAGATCCCGCCAGCGAGGAAGGGGATTTCAAGTCGTACATCAACGAAAACTCACTGGAAGTCGTCAAGACGGTATACGCCGAGCCGGCGCTGAAAAATGCCCGCATGAGCGAGCGCTACCAGTTTCTGCGCAAAGGCTATTTCACCCTCGATACCAGGGAAACGCACGGACGGCTTGTGTTCAACCGAACCGTGGGGCTGAAAGACGCCTGGGCAAAGGAGCAGAAGAAGGCTTAAGGCCCCCTGTCCCCCGAAGGGGGCACCTAGGTCAATCATTTTCACAAATCCGAACATTCAGTTGGAAGTGAGTTAATAAAAGGCCCGGATCGAAAAGCGATCCGGGCCTTTTTGTTGAAACGCCTTCATGTAGCACAGTATGGTACAAGGAAAGCCGCTTCGGTCTAAGTGCCCCCTTCGGGGGACAGGGGGCTATTTCTTGATAAACGTATACGGATCATACTCCACAAACTCATTCTGCTTCGTCGTCACCGAACGCACTTTCCCTTTCAGGATGTCGAAGCGGATTGAAAAGATGCCGTATTCGATATTGTTATAGGTCATCAGCCATTCGTCTTTGTCCATGTATTGGAGGGTAGCGCTCAAATCGGGGTGGTTGGGAAAGCGCACGATCAGACCGTTACCCTGCACGGCGATCCCGATGCGGCCGTAAAGCCCGTTTTCGTAGGTGCCGGCATATTCGCTGAGCGGCAAGGCCGGCTTCTGGTCTTTTACCCGTGCTTTCCAGCCCGCGATCTCCTTCAGTTGTTCCTGCATCTCGTTGCGGAAGCCAGCCAGGAAGAATGCACTGCGGTCGGTATACGGCACGCCGAGGTAAGCGTCGAGCACCTGGTAGCGCAATGCCTCAAAGAAATTCTGGTTATCGTTATTGGTAAGGATCGCAATGCCAAGACGTTCTTCCGGAACGAAGCATACGTTGCTGACCATACCACCGGCGCCGCCCGTGTGCCAGTATACCTGGCGGCCGGCGTAGTCGGTGCTGAACAAGCCGAGACCATATCCGCGGAAGTGCGTGGGGAACACCGGCGAACGACGGCTGCCTACGGTGATGTTCACATCGCGTGTTTTTTGCAGCACCGCGAAGGGCATCAGCTGGCGCCCGTTCCAGCGGCCGCTATCGAGCTGGAAACGCAGCCAGTTGGCAAGGTCTTTCACATTCGAAACGATCGAAGCGGCCGGCGCGAGGTTGTTCCAGTTGTCGTATGGCACGCGCTTCAGTGTGCCACTGTAGGAAGTCGTGTAGGGCAGGGCCACGTTGGGCTGCTTTTCAATACCGGTTGAAAGGGGCAGTGTTGCATTCATCTGCAGGGGGCGCAGGATGCTGTCGGTGATGAAATCTTCCCAGCTGCGGCCGGTCACCGGGGTGATGACAGATCCCGCGGTCAGGAAGCAGCTGTTGCAGTAGCCATAGTCCTGGCGAAACTGCAGCGTGGGTTTCAGCAGGCGCATGCGGCGCATGATGTCGGCCCGTGACAGGTTGGTATTCCAGAACGTGAAATCACCCTGGAAGGTTTTCGTTCCGATGCGGTGCGACAGCAGGTCGCGCAGGGTTACGAGCTGCGTGGTGGTGGCATCATACAGTTTGTAGTCGGGAAAATATTTCGTGACGGGGTCATTCAGGGAAAGCTTCTTTTGCTGCTCGAGCAGGGCCAGCGCGGTGCCGGTAAAAAGCTTCGTGTTCGACGCAATCATAAACAGGGTGTTCGCATCCACCGGCTGCCGGCTTTCGATGCTGCGGACGCCAAAGCCCTTCTGAACCACCACCTGGCCGTCTTTGACGATAACGATCGACAGCCCGGGAAGATCCCAGTCGCGGAGCCCGCGGGCAATATAGCGGTCGAGGCTATCGGTAATGAAGGTGGGCTGCTGGGCCCCGGCAGCAGTCAAAACGAAGAGCGAGAGAAGAAAGGGTATGATCTTTTTCATCCGGTCAGGTTGTTTTGCGGAAAGTACAACAATTCCCTTTTTGGGGTCGCCGCCCATTCATTTCTCGGCAGCGTGCCGCCTCCAAACGCTATTCGCTTGCACGGACCCGTTATTGCTAAGCTGGCATGAATTTTTTAGGAATGCACCCATTCCTCACCAATTCAAATGTTATATGAAAAAAGCTTTGCTTTTACCGGCGGTGATTGCTGCTTCGGTATTTGTATCCTGCAACAGCGGCACTTCCGAGAACGGATCATCCGACACCACGGTCAGCACGACTCACAGCACGGTAGTTGACACCGGCGCCACCCCCCGGCCAACCGCAGGTACCGAAAACGCGACCAGCAACACGGGCTACAGCTCAACACCCCTCAATGCAAGCGACATGGCCTTCGTGAAAAAAGCCGCGATGGGTAGCATGATGGAAGTCCAGTCCGGACAGCTTGCCCAGACCAATGCCATGAACGACCGGGTAAAAGCATTTGGCTCCATGATGGTGCGCGACCACCAGCAGGCCAACCAGGAGCTGATGAGCCTTGCCAAAGCAAAGGGCATGATGCTCACCGACTCTATGGATAAAAAAACGATGGACCACATGGCCGAAATGCAGAAAATGCAGGGCAAGTCCTTCGACAAGCATTACATGGGCATGATGGTGACCGACCACGCTAAAGACATTGCCGAATTTGAAAAGACCGCCAGGAGCTCACCCGATGCCGACCTGAAGGCCTGGGCCGCCAAGATCCTCCCGACGCTGAAAATGCACAAGGACAGCGCCGATGCGATCAACAAGGTGATCAAGTAAATCGTTTTTGTTTGATCGATTAGATATAGTTAACTAATGACAAGCCCCGCTTTCCAGCGGGGCTTTCTTGTCTATTTCGGTACCGGGTGCTATTTGTATTCACCAAAAACGCTCCGCAGCACATCCGCGATCTCGCCCAGCGTTGCATACTTTTCCACCGCGTCGATAACAGCTGGCATCAGGTTGCCGCCATCGGTGGCCTTGCCGCGGATCGTTTCGAGCGCCGCCGTTACGGCAGCGGCATCGCGGCGGGCACGCAGGGCCTGCAGCTTCTGCGATTGCGCATCGCGGATGGAGTCGTCGATGCGGAAGCCGGGCACGGGATCCTCCTTGTCGACGGTAAATTTGTTGACGCCCACGATGATTTTTTCACCGCTTTCGATACCGCGCTGGTAGTCGTATGCGCTGCGGGCTATTGCTTCCTGGATGAAGCCCTGCTCGATCGCCGATACGGAGCCGCCCATCGAATCGATCTGCGCGATGAGTTCCCAGGCGGCGTGTTCCACTTCGTTGGTGAGGTTTTCAACGAAATAGGAGCCGGCAAGCGGGTCGACGGTGTCGGGAGCGCCGCTTTCGAAGGCCACTACCTGCTGGGTGCGGAGCGCGATGCGGGCGGCTTCCTCGGTTGGCAGGCTCAGGGCTTCGTCGTAGCCGTTGGTGTGCAGCGACTGGGTGCCGCCCAGCACCGCCGCCAGCGTTTGGATTGTTACCCGCGCGATATTGTTCAGCGGCTGCTGCGCCGTGAGCGTAGAGCCGCCGGTTTGTGTGTGAAAGCGCAGCATCATCGCTTTCGGATCGGTGGCACCGAGCTCCTTCATGATGCGCGCCCACATCCGGCGCGCAGCGCGAAACTTCGCTATCTCCTCAAACAGGTTATTATGCGCGTTGAAAAAGAAGGAGAGGCGCTTGCCGAAAACGTTGATGTCGAGGCCCTGAGCCAGCGCCGCTTGAACATAAGCCTTCCCGTTAGACAGGGTAAAAGCGATCTCCTGGACCGCTGTAGATCCGGCCTCACGGATATGGTAGCCGGAGATCGAGATCGTGTTCCACTTAGGAAGCTCCTTGCTGCACCACGCGAAGATGTCGGTTATGATGCGCATGGAGGGTTTCGGCGGGTAGATATAGGTGCCGCGCGCCGCGTATTCTTTCAGGATATCATTCTGGATCGTTCCCGAGATCTTCTTCAGGTCGGCGCCCTGGCGCTTCGCCTGGGCTACGTAGAAAGACAGCAGGATGAAGGCCGTGGCATTGATGGTCATCGAGGTAGACACGTCTTCGAGCCGGATACCTTTGAAAAGTGTGTCGATATCGTCGAGCGAATCGATGGCAACCCCCACCTTGCCCACTTCACCTTCGGACAGCGGGTGATCCGAATCGTAGCCGATCTGCGTCGGCAGGTCGAAGGCAACCGAAAGGCCCATCACCCCCTGCGACAGCAGGTAATGGTAGCGTTTGTTACTTTCTTCGGCGGTGGAGAACCCGGCGTACTGGCGCATGGTCCAGAGCTTGCCGCGATACATATCGGGCTGCACGCCGCGTGTAAAGGGGTATTCGCCGGGCTTTTCGTCCGGCGCCTGCGGCAGATCCGCAGGTGTGTAGAGCTGCTTTATTTCGATGCCGGAGTCGGTGTGGAGGGGCTTCATTCGTAAACCGTCAGCCGTGAACCGTGAGCTGTTCAGCGGTGGTAGATATTTATTAATTCAGAAGCCGCGCGGCGTCAGCGCTCACGGCTGACGCTTCACGGCTCACGCGTCTATCGCATGATCTTCTTTGCTTCGCTGTTCAGCGTTTCCAGCGCAGCGGTGTGCAGGGCCGTGCCTTCCTGCTGCAGCATCACCTCCAGCAGTTTTTTGTTGAGGTCGCTGGCGCGGGCTTCGGGCGGCAGGGTGCCGGCCACCTGGTTGATCACGAGCAGGGTCTGGTCGCGCAGGTTGCGCACGGCGCCCCAGGCGGCATCGGATACATAGATCTGCTGCGAGGCGTTGTAGTCGAATTCCTGTTTGATATTTTCCACAAGCACATAGCGCATATCGCTGGCGCCGAGGTCGGCGGCAGCAGTGCGGCTGATAAGTGCCGGGAGCGAGATGCGCTCGCAAAGCAGCACCAGGCGCTCGTAGGCGGTGAGTTGCAGCGGGAGCGAGTTGTTTGGAGCCGGCGGCGGTGGGGGCGGAGTGTTTTTCCGGAAAAGCGCCACCAGGGCTACGGCGAGGGCAAGGGCGGCTACCAGTAAGGCAACCGTTGAATAATCCATATCCATAGCGGCAAAAATAGGGGAAACAGGGGTCGGGAATCGTGAAACGGCAATCTTGAATCGTGAATGGTTCCGCCGGCGAAGCGACGGCCTCCGGCCGTCATTGCGAGCGCAGCGAAGCAAACTCCTGCATTACGCAGGGTGTTCGCAGCCGAAGACTTTGCGCATCGAAGCTCTCTCAGATGCCGACCAGTCTTCAGGTCGGGGAGTTTGCTTCGCTGCGCTCGCAATGACAGCTTCGCTGTCGGCTTCGCTCATGACTGACAGTTCGCCTCTTGTCAAAGGAATGCCATTATTTGCCCGCCCTGGAAGCGTAAACTGACTCTTTCGTAAATTTGCGCCATGGAAACGACGATCATAGCTCCGGTTTCATTTACGGCTTCCGCGGCCGAAGAGATCCGCCGCCTGCAGGCCGAGCCCGGCTTCGACACCAGCAAGGAATTGCGCATCGGCGTTAAGGGCGGTGGCTGCTCCGGCATGTCGTATGTGCTGGAATTTGACCAACGTACTGATAAAGACGCGTCTTATGAAACCGAAGGGATTCATTTTATCATGGACCGGAGCCATGAACTTTACCTCTTCGGGGTAAAGGTAGACTGGGAAAACGGCCTTAATAACCGGGGCTTCACGTTTATCAACCCTAATGCATCGACTACCTGTGGCTGCGGGTCTTCGTTTGCGGTATAGGCGCGAACCGTCAATCGAGAATGCTCACGCCCGATAATAAAAGAACGTCCCGCTTTGGCGGGACGTTCTTTTTTACCGATCGTTGCGGATAACAGCTTATGGCAATTTCACGCCCACGAAAAAGCTCAGCACGCGGTGCTTATTCGCGTTATCGGCCGAGCTGTTGCTGCCCGATTGCAGTTTGGCAAGGCCAAGACCGTAGTTGGCACCGATGACCACGAATTTCGTTTCCAGCCCGATCGTACCGTTGAGCCCATAGTCGAAACGGCGCATTACCCCGAAGCCGGTGCCTTCTTCCTGGTTGAGCGTGGTAGGATCGTCGTTGGAGAAGCGGATTTTGCGGGAGCTGTTGGAGCTGATCAGTGAGCTGCTTTCGGTGTTGACCTTGCCCCCCACGCCAACGGCTGCGTAAGGCCCGGCGCCTACGAAAAGCCGGGCACCCAGGCCAATCGGCGGGCGCACGATCACGTTCACCGGCAATTCAATGTAATGCGGGTTGACCGTCTGCTTGTAATAATTCAGCTGACCCGGCTCGCCGCGCTGCACCTTGGAGCCTTTGCCGGTAAAGAGAAGCCCGGACTGCAGGCTCACGATTTTGGTTCCCAGCTTGACATCGCCAAGCAGGCCAACCTGGAAGGAAGAAAGCATATTCGCTTTGTCCACCCGACCGTTAGCAGTGTTGGAAACATTGGCCAGGTTGATACCGGCCCGGAGTTGCTGGGCCGAAGCTGTACCGGCGGTAGCGACGGCAAGCGCCGCAATGATTAAGGGTTTCTTTCGCATAATGGTGTTTGTTTAAAAGGGACGGCAATATAGTTCAGCCGCAAATACGAAAAAGGTCGGGCCCCGGATTTTCCGGGGCCCGACCTTTTTATCGCAGCATGGCTTCACCCTGAATAACGGGGCCGTGACCCGTCATGCATACCGGTCAGGAATCAGGTTTTTCCCGGCACGATTAACAGGAATAGTATAGGCATTGGATTCAGTCAAACTAAAATAATTCAGTTCAAATAAATTTCCAACCCGCTTTATGCACAGCCTTATGGCTGCGGCAAGCACTGCATTATAAGATAAGGAAAGGATTGTCTGCGTTGAATGTGCGTTTCAACTTCGTCTTTCTGTTAGCGTTCCCGAACCGGGATTTGAACCAGGAGATCATCTTCGACAGCATAGCGTTCCGTTTAATTTGTTAACAGAAGAGGTTGATTTTCAGAGGGCTGGTGTTTGTGCAAACTCCGGGCCAGAGGCAGAATGGAGGGTAGCTGTCCGGGTGATGGTCCTCTAAGATAAACATTGCTTCTAATAAAACAAACACAGCCACAAAAAAAACCGGACATGTGTCCGGTTTTTTTATCTCCGATGTCGGATGTCCGATATCCGATATAAATCGGACATCGGATATCGAACATCATCAAATTAATAATCCATGCCACCCATGCCCGGCATACCGGCGGGTGCACCGGCGGCGGCCTTCGGCTCGGGCTTGTCGGCAACCACGCACTCGGTGGTCAGCAGCATACCGGCGATGGAAGCAGCGTTCTCCAGCGCGATGCGGCTCACCTTGGTGGGGTCGATAACACCGGCGGCGATCAGGTTCTCGTACTGCTCGGTGCGGGCATTGAAGCCGAAGTCACCACTGCCTTCACGAACCTTGTTTACCACTACGGAGCCTTCGATGCCACCGTTGGCAACGATCTGGCGCAGGGGCTCTTCGAGCGAGCGGCGCACGATCTGAACACCGGTCTTCTCGTCGATGTTGAGCGTATCGACGGAGTTGAGGCTTTCGATAGCGCGCACATAGGCTACGCCACCACCGGGAACGATGCCTTCTTCAACGGCAGCGCGGGTAGCGTGCAGGGCGTCGTCAACGCGGTCTTTCTTTTCTTTCATTTCCACTTCGGTGGCAGCACCAACGTGCAGCACGGCAACACCGCCGCTCAGCTTGGCCAGGCGCTCCTGGAGTTTCTCGCGGTCGTAGTCGGAAGTAGTGTTCTCGATCTGGGCGCGGATCTGGTTGATGCGGGCCGTAATGGCTTCTTTCTCGCCAACGCCGCCAACAACGGTGGTGTTGTCTTTGTCAACCACCACGCGCTCGGCGCGGCCGAGGTAGGAGAGGTCGGCGTTTTCGAGCTTGTAGCCCTGCTCTTCAGAGATCACGATGCCCTTGGTGAGCACAGCGATATCCTGGAGCATTTCCTTGCGGCGGTCGCCGAAGCCCGGTGCCTTCACGGCAGCGATCTTCAGGGTGCCGCGCAGCTTGTTCACCACGAGGGTAGCCAGCGCTTCGCCTTCGAGGTCTTCAGCGATGATCAGGAGGGGAGCGCCTTGCTGGGCAACCTTCTCCAGGATCGGGAGGATGTCTTTCATGGTCGACACCTTCTTGTCATAGATCATGATGTAGGGGCGGTCGAGCTCGGCCTGCATCTTCTCGCTGTTGGTAACGAAGTAGGGAGAGATGTAACCGCGGTCGAACTGCATACCTTCTACAACATCAACGGTAGTTTCGATGCCTTTGGCTTCCTCGATGGTGATCACACCGTCTTTGGAAACCTTGGCCATTGCCTCGGCGATGAGTTTGCCGATCTCGTTGTCGTTGTTGGCGGAGATGGTAGCCACCTGCTCGATCTTCTGGTTGTCGTTGCCTACGGTCTGGCTCTGCGACTTCAGGTTCTCAACAACCGCCTTGACAGCCTTGTCGATACCACGCTTCAGGTCCATGGGGTTGGCACCGGCGGCCACGTTCTTCAGGCCTTCGGTGATGATAGCCTGCGCGAGAACGGTAGCGGTAGTGGTACCGTCACCGGCGATGTCGGCGGTTTTGGAAGCTACTTCCTTCACCATCTGGGCGCCCATGTTCTCGATGGCGTCTTCGAGTTCAATTTCCTTGGCAACGGATACCCCGTCCTTGGTAACGGCGGGAGCACCGAATTTCTTTTCGATCACCACGTTGCGGCCTTTAGGACCGAGGGTAACCTTAACGGCGTTGGCCAGAACGTCCACGCCTTTCTTCATCTTATTACGGGCATCAGTTTCGAAAAACAGTTGTTTTGCCATGATTATTCGTGTTTGAATGTTTTAATGATTGGGTGAAAAGTCATGCTTCGGCTTCGCTCAGCATGACCGTGCCCGTGTCACCGGGAGCATGTCGAAGGGTGACGAAGGGCCGGGGGCTTAGACGATTGCCAGGATGTCGCTCTCACGCATGATGAGGAAGTCGTCGCCTTCGATCGAGATCTCGGTGCCGGCGTATTTGCCATAAAGCACGGTGTCGCCTTCCTTCACGGTTACGGGCTCGTCTTTTTTGCCGGGACCGGCAGCGATAACGACGCCGCGCATCGGCTTTTCCTTGGCCGTGTCCGGGATAATGATACCACCGGCAGTCTTTTCTTCAGCTGCAGCCGGCTTAACGATCACTCGGTCGTGGAGGGGGGTAACATTTACTTTGTTCGCCATACCTATGAATTTTTGGTTTTGTTTGAAGAATTAGAGAGAGCCGCAAGGTAAGGGAGAACCGGTCGCTCGCGGTGCGCAGGGTTGATCGAAAAATGTGCCGCCCGGCCAAATGCGAAATTTTTGCAGTTTTTGGCCGAAAGCTCAGATCCTGGACACGTTAAATTTGTCAGGAAAGGAAATTCTGTCAGGTTGGCGCCTGCCCGTTTTCCCGGAACGGCAGGGAGCGCCGGCCGCGGGCCGGTTAGTTGCCGGTGAGCGCCCAACAGGATCCTGCGAACAGCGATCAGCTCCCTCCGGATCTTCGTCAGCGTGCCCCGAATGGCCGTCAGGGTGCTCCGACCGACGACTGGCATGCTCCGACTGGCGGTCAGGGTGTTCCGAAAGACCGTTAGCCGCCCCCGAACACGGATGAGGCTGCACCGAACAGCGGTCAGAGAGCTCCGCGTAATGGTTGGCGGGTTCCGAAGGCGTCTTCGTTCGCTCCGAAGCAAAGAGCGCGGTTTCCGCTTGCCTGCGGCGGGCCCCGCGTAATAAATTAAGGCTTCCGTCGTAACATTGCGCCCCATGACGGAAGCATTTGACCTGGCAAAAGCCGACCGCGACTGGCGTTTTGCCTGGCAGGACCGCCCTTTTCGCCGCCGGCTGTTGCTGGCACTCGGCGGTATCGTGGCGGTGCTGGCGGTACTGCCTTTCTTTTTCCAGGCCATCGAGGCCCGCGGCGGGCGAAGCATCACCGATCCGCTGCTCGGGGTGCTGGGCCCGGCGGATGTGTCGATCCCGATCTTCGCCTGCATCTGGGGAGTGGTAATCCTCGGGATCCGACGCGCGGCGAAGAGCCCCGACTTTCTCTACCGCTTTATTACCAGCTACGTGCTGCTCACGCTGCTGCGAATGGCCACGATCTGGCTCACCCGCTTCGACCCCCCGCCGGGGTTGCTGCCCCTGGTAGACCCGATCGCTAACCGCTTTTACGGGGAGACCTTTATCACCCGCGATCTGTTCTTTTCCGGACATACGGCAACGTTATTTCTCTTTGCCTACAACTTCCGGCCGGGCTGGGAACGCTGGGGTGCCCTGCTTGCCGGGAGTGCCGTGGGCGTGCTGGTGCTGGTGCAGCACGTTCATTATACCATTGATGTACTTGCGGCGCCACCGCTAACGTATTTGTGCTATTTCGCCGCGAAAAAGACCTTCTTTAACTAAAAACCTTTGGCAGGCACGCAAAATTTCTGTTTTTTTACCCCGATAGAATGGGTGACCCTGCCCGAACGAAACCGGCAGGCCCGGAACCCTTTAAACTTCTGATCTGCAATGAGGAAATTTCATATACCTGATTTTGTTTTAGGCGAGAAGATCACGGACGAGCAAATGGCGTTTTTCCAAAAGCACGGTGTGTTGATGTTTCGCAATTTCATCCCGGTTGAAACGGTTGAGACCATCAAGCGGGAAGTGACCCGCATCGAAAAGGAGCTGCTGGAAGAAGGCGTTGACAAGATTCACGGTATTCCGCTGAAATTCGGCAAAGACGAGCACGGCAACAAAACGATCCAGCGCATCTGCTTTACCTCTAAGTACAGCATCCAGCTCCAGGAGCTGCTGAAAGACCCGCGCCTCCAGGCACTTACCGAGCTTGTAAAGCCCTACGAAGGCCGTATCGGCGAGTACGAAAAAGACGGGCTGGTACTTAATAACTATATCCGCACTCCCAACAGCGCCTTTTCGCAGATGGGCTGGCATACCGACTCGCCCCGCGACCTTTTCCTGGGGCAGCGGATCATGCCGATGCTCAACGTAGGCATTCACCTCGATAATTGTCCCTTTGAGAACGGCGGCCTGCGCGTACTGCCCGGCACGCACACCCAGGGCATCCTGCGCCTGCTGTTCGGCAAGAAATACTTTATCGACCATCGACCCGACAAGCGCGAGGTGGGCTTCGATATCAATGCCGGCGACCTCACGGTACACGATGGCCGCCTGTGGCACCGCGTACAGCAGTCGCCCCACTTCGGTGAGGCCAGCCGCCGCCGCGTGATGTACGTACCCGTTGTTACCGGCAAATACCAGCCGAAGAACGACAAGAGCAAGACGCCGTTTTATCACCGGCTTGCTTCTACGGTGCAGAATTAAGAGAATATCGAATATCGATTACATGAACATCGAATAACGAAGTGGCCCCGACGGTAGTGTCGGGGCTTTTTCTTTGTCGTGTTTACCATCGATATTCGATCTTCGTTATTCAATATTCGAAATTCACATGACTTACGCACTGATAACAGGTGCCTCCAAAGGCATCGGCAAGGCCATCGCCCGCGAATGGGCCCGCCGCGGACACAACGTGTTGCTGGTGGCGCGCAGCGAAGGAGCTTTGCAGCAGGTGGCCGCCGATATCCGCAATGATTATAAGGTGGAGGCCGGCTTTTTCGCTGCTGACCTTACCGACCCGGCCGCACCGCGCCGCATTTTCGACTGGTGCCGCGAGCAGGGATATAGCATCGATACACTTATTAATAATGCCGGCTTCGGCGCTTCCGGTCCTTTTGACAGCCTGCCGCTCGAAGAGCAGCTGGCGATGATGCAGGTGAACATGAACGCGCTGGTGACGCTCACGCATCTCTTTTTGCCCGAGCTGAAACGCCAGCCCAAGGCCTACCTGCTCAATATTGCGTCCTCCGCGGCCTACCAGGCGGTGCCCTACCTGTCGGTGTACGCCGCCTCAAAGGCTTTTGTCCTCACCTTCACCCGCGGCCTCCGCTTTGAGCTGAAAGGTTCATCGGTATCGGTAACCTGCGTATGTCCCGGCGCTACCGACACCGACTTCGCCAGCACGGCGCAGGTAGGAGAGAAGGCCCTCAAGGCCGCCGACAAGGTGAATATGACCCCGGAAGTGGTGGCCCGCCAGGCGGTAGACGCCCTGGTGACCGGCAAAGCCGAAAAGATCACCGGCTTCATCAACCAGCTCGGCGCCTTCCTCGTATGGCTCGCGCCGAAGGGCGTTGCCGAGAAAACGGCGGCAGGACTTTATAAATAATGCGGTAATGTGGTAATGCGGTAAATAATTCTTCCTGAACGGGCAGCCTTTCCCGCCGTAATAACCCGTTGCTAAGTATTAACGCATTATCACATTACCGCATTACCGCATTCCGCTATCTTTGCCGGCTCTAAAGTTCTTAAGCCGATGATCAGCAGAAGGAATATCCGGGTGAAAGTGATGCAGACCTTGTATACGTGGACCACCCAGGCCGATGGCGCAAAAGACGCCGATGCGCAGCGACTCTTACAGAAGCATTTCGACCGTTCGCGCGACCTGCTGCAGTACATGCTTTATTTCCTGTCGGAGGTGGCGTCTTACGCCGAGCTGGACTCGTACCAGCGCCGCTCCAAGCACCTGCCGAGCGCCGAAGACCTGAACGTAAATATTAAGATCGCGGGCAACGAGCTGCTCTGGACCATCAAGGAAGATCCTTCCCTGGCGGCCGAGTGGAACCAGTCGAATGCCGCCAGCCGCATTGACCGCGACCTGGTGCGCAGCCTCTACCAGAAAATGGCGGCGAGCACCCAATACCACGAGTACATCGCCAGCGAGTCGCGCGAGCGCAAGAGCGAGCGGGCCATCCTCGAATTCATACTCGAAGAGCTGATGCTCCCCGACGACAACTTTATCAGCCATATCGAGGAGCTGTTCGCCAACTGGGACGACGACGGTGAAATGGTGGTGCAGATTATCCAGGGCTTTCTTCAGAAGCCGGCGGCCGTGCACATCGACCAGTTCATTTCGGGCGAGAAGCTGCAGTTTGCCAAAAGCCTGCTGAGCACGGTACTGGAAAAACGCGAGCACCTCGAAAGCTATATCCACCCCAAGTTGAAGAACTGGGACGCCGAGCGCATCGCCGCCCTCGACATGATCCTGATGAAAATGGGTGTAGCCGAGCTGCTCTACTTCGAAACCATCCCGCCCAAGGTTACCATTAACGAATACATCGAGCTGGCCAAGGAATACAGCACGCCCCAGAGCGGCCAGTTTATCAACGGCATTCTCGACGGCATTCATAAAGACCTGGTGACCGCCGGGGAGCTGCACAAAACGGATTTCCGTAAAAGCCGCTAAAGCTTAGCTTTGCCACGCAAACAAACGGTTATGAAAGCGATCCTCCTTCTTTCCGCCGCAGCTGTTACGCTGGCGGCCTGCAATGCCAACGATTCTTCGGCCGGCGCACAAAGCGATTCCGCCCACCGTGCGCGCGCCGAGCAGGTAATGCAGGATACGGCCAATTTCACCACCATCGAATGGCTCGACTCCACCAACCAGGACCTGGGCAAGGTGATGATGGGCGCCAAGGTGGAAGTGGTTTGGCGTTTCCGCAACTCGGGCAATAAACCCCTGGTGATCGAAAGGGCGCAGCCCGGCTGCGGTTGCACCGTGGCTGAAAAGCCCGAGGCGCCGATCGCCCCGGGTGGCGAGGGCCGCATCCGCGCCACCTTCGACAGCGAAGGCCGCGCCGGCTCCAACCACAAGAACGTGCTGGTGATGGCTAACACAAAGCCCCGCCAGGACCACGACCTGCAGTTTTCGATCGAAGTAGGCAACCAATAATTTTTCTCCAAACTACAATTGCACCATATGTACTTTTTACAAGCACAGCCAGGCGGCTCCGGTTTCTCGATGATCTTTATGGGTCTGATGATCCTGGTATTCTGGCTGTTTTTTATCCGCCCGCAGGCGAAGAAGCAGAAGCAGCAAAAAACCTTCACCGAAGGCATCCAGATCGGTGACCGTGTGGTAACTATTGCCGGCATCCACGGCAAGATCAACCGCGTGAACGATGACGGTACGATCAACCTCGAAGTGTCGCCGGGCTCTTACCTGAAAATCGAAAAGTCTTCCATCTCCATGGAGATGTCGAACGCGCTGAACAAGCCGGCGGTAACCACCGAGAAGAAGGCATAAGCCGTAAACCTGAGCCCCTTCGGAAAAGTGGCTCCTACAGGTTAGCAAAACTGACTTTACATTTACAACCGGGACGGATGTCCCGGTTTTTTTATGCTGAAAGTCGGACTCACAGGAGGGATCGGATCGGGAAAGTCGGTAGTGGCGCGGGTTTTCGCGGAGCTTGGTGTGCCGGTATACGATGCCGATGCCGCCTCGAAACGACTCTATGCCACGCATGCCGGACTGCAGCAAGCGCTGCGCGAACACTTTGGTGCCGACATTTTCAATGAAAAGGGACTCGACCGCGCGCGCCTGGCAGGCATCGTTTTCAATAACCCGGAGCAGCTCGAGCTGCTGAATGCCCTCGTGCACCCGCCCACCATTGAAGACGCCGAAAACTGGATGCGGACACAATCAAAACATCCCTACGTGATCAAGGAGGCGGCCCTTTTCTTCGAGGCGGGCTCGGCGGCGGGCCTCGATTATATCATCGGCGTGGACGCGCCGGCACACCTGCGCCTGCAGCGCGCGATGCGCCGCGATGGTGTTACCCGCGAAGAAGTGCAGGCCCGCATGAAGCGGCAGATAGACCCCGTGATCAAGATGATGCTGTGCGATTTTGTGATAAAAAACGACGAGCAGCAGCTGGTAATCCCGCAGGTGCTGGAGCTGCATGAAAAGCTGCTGTCGCTTTCGTTGGCGAAGCCGACAGCGTAGCTGTCATTGCGAGCGTAGCGAAGCAAACTCCCCGACCTGAAGACTGTCAATTGTCATTGAGAGCTTCAGCCTGCAAAATCCTGCCGGCTCCAACCACCCTGCGTAAATCAGGAGTTTGCTTCGCTGCGCTCGCAATGACGCCGAAGGCGTCGCTGATGCGACGCCTTCGGCTTTAATATCTAACATCAAACATCTAACATCAGCCATTTTACTTCAGCTTCGCCAGCGCTTCCCTGATCCGCGCAAAGCCTTTTTCAATATTCTCCATGCTGTTTGCAAAGGACAGCCGCAGGCACTGTTTGTCGCCGAAGGCCGAGCCGGTGACGGTGCTAACATGGGCCTTTGTGAGCAGGTACATCGACAGGTCGTCGGCATTGTTGATTTCCGTTTCGCCATCGGTTTTGCCGAAATAGGCATCCACGCAGGGGAAAGCGTAAAAGGCGCCGTCGGGCTCCACGAAGCGGAAGCCGGGAATGCCGGCCATCAGCTCCAGCACGCGGGTGCGGCGGCGGGCAAACTCCGCTACCATGGCCTTGGTGGCATCCAGCGGTGCTGTGAGTGCGGTGATTGCGGCGCGCTGCGTGATGGCATTGGTACCCGACGTGAATTGCCCCTGGAGCTTTTCACAGGCCTTCGCAATCTCCTTCGGTGCCGCAAGGTAGCCCAGGCGCCATCCCGTCATCGCAAAGCCTTTCGAGAGGCCGTTGATGACGATGGTGCGGTCTTTCATCCACGCAAACTGCGCGATGCTTTCCATGCAGTTGTTGTAGTTGATGTATTCGTAGATCTCGTCGGAGATCACCAGTACGTTGGGATGCTTCCGGAAAACCTCCGCCAGCCCCTGGAGTTCGTCACGGCTGTAAACGGCGCCGCTGGGATTGCAGGGCGAGGAGAACATGAACAGGCGCGTCTTCGGCGTGATCGCTTCCTCCAACTGCTGCGGGGTGATTTTGTAGCTGTGGTCGATCGACCCGGGAATCCTGCGCACCACCCCTTCGGCCAGCTGTACGAGGGCTTCGTAGGTCACCCAGAACGGCGTGGGAATGATGACCTCATCGCCGGGGTTGATGACGGCAAGCACGGCGTTGGCAAGACTGTGCTTGGCGCCGGTGCTGACGATGATCTGGTCGGGAGTATACTCGAGGCGGTTATCGCGCTTCAGTTTGGCGCACACAGCCTCCCGGAGGTCGAGGTAGCCGGCAACGGGCGTATAATGGCTCCAGTTGTCGTCAATGGCCTTCTTGGCGGCTTCCTTGATATGCTCGGGCGTGTCGAAGTCGGGCTCGCCGAGGCTGAGGTCCACGATATCAATTCCCTGGGCGCGCAGTTCGCGACCCAGCTTGGCCATGCGCAGTGTTTCGGGTTCGTTGAAAAGCAGCAATCGTTTCGCTAATTCCATGAGTTGCAAGTGAAGGGGCAAATGTAAGGAGATAGAAGGCAGAAGTGTGATCTTGGATGTCCGATCTCCGATCTCTGATGTCGGATATGCCTGACATCGATACTGCGGGTTGGTGCCACCCTAGCGCGGAAGCGCCGAGAGGTCGGGACGGCGGGCACGCGGACGGGCCCTTTCATAGTCGAGCAGGACTTCGCCGAGGTGTTGCATGAAAGGATAACCTGCCGTATTGTAATCATAGCGGTCGTCGTTGTAGATGCCGTCGCTGTTGCATGAAATGACGGCGCTCAGAAAGAACTCGACGCCCGCGTCAAAATCAACGATATAAGCGGCGTCCACCAGGAAGCCGTAGGCGTTGCCGATCTTATTGAAAATGCGCACGCCCGGCCGGGGCTTGCCGCGGCCCGCTCCATAAAGCAGGAACTTGGCATAGGTGTCCGGAAAGCGGGTGCTGTCATAGCGCGGGAAGTCGGCCTCGCGCGGCCACCGCGAAGCCCAGTACAGCAGGAAGCGTCGCGACTCCTCGCCGATCCGGAAACGCTGTTTCGGCGGCAGCGCATCGGGCATGGCCAGGCTGATCATCATCTGGTGCAGGTAGGGGAGCGGGAGCCGGTTGCGGCGCGAGAAATCGAAGGGCTCGTTCACGAGCGTACTGCCCCGTATGAAGCCGGTTCCGAGCCGTTCGCTGCGGGGAGCATAGCGCAGGCTGCTTACCCGGGGTTGCTGGGCGTATTGCAGGTGTCCTGCCGTATCGAAGAATTGAACGGGGTTGGTAGCACGGTTGGCGGCTTCGGGCAGTGAGATCGCGAGCCGGTGCACGATCTGGGTGCTGTCGTAGCCCATTGCCTGCAGGCTTTGGTTCAGGTATTCCTGTCCCAGGAATTCATACAGGCGGTTGAAGGCGTCGTTATCGCTTACAAGCAGCGCCTTGCGGATATAGGTTTCGATCGTCGGGCGACCGTCCGGCGCTTCCGGGTCGTTGTAAACGCGCGCCTGGCCGGGCCGGGCTGCTTCCGTAATCATCGTGCTGCTTTTATCGAGCCCCGGGATCCCGAGCTCTTCGAGCCGCTGCAGGGCCAGGGCCGCGGCCGGGAGCTTTACGGTGGACGCCGGGTAGAAATAGCGCGTAAAGTCGCCCCAGCCGAAGTGGGTGAGGTGCGGGTGGTTGGCGCTGTCGCGGTCCACGCGGGTGTAAAGGATCTGGATGCCCCAGCGTGGCTGGCGGAGCAGGGTGTCGAACCATTCGGGATGACTGCGGAGCAGGGAGTCGAGCAGGGGATCGGCGGCCGGAACGGCCCTGAGCGGCGGGGCGGCCGCGGCGGCGCGCCGGGCGGGGCGGCAGGCGCTGAAAAGGGTAGCTAAGACGAAAGCCGCGACAGCGGCCCATTTGGCGATCCCGGTTGTCATATCGTTAAATTGCCGTAATGCCTTGTCCAATGGCCTTTTATAGCCGTCGGACACCGCGAAGAAAGCAGGTGAATGTAAGCCGAAAAGGCTATATTTGCCCCTCTTTAAAAAAACCGTGTATGCAATTGAAAGGCCTGGTCCGTTTCTTCACGATCCTGCTGATTCTTTACTCGATCTATGAATTATCCTTTACCTGGGTGGTGCGCAGCCATGAGAACAAAATGATGGCTAAGGCCAAGACACAGGTGAACTTTAATTACCGGGGCAGCAACCCTCCGGCGGCGGAAAAAGACCAGGCAGTACAGCAGCGCTACAAGCGCTTGCTCGACAGCACAAAGAGTGTAACCGTTCATTATGGCCCCACCGGTGCCATTTCGTACCAGCAGGCAAAAGAAAACGAGCTGAACCTCGGCCTCGACCTGCAGGGTGGTATCAACGTAACCCTCGAAGTGGAACTGGGCGGACTGCTGCGTTCCATGGCCAACAACTCCAAAGATCCCATCTTCCTCCAGGCGCTTGCCAATGCTGAGAAGGCAAAAGCCAACAGCAATGCCGACTACGTTTCGCTGTTCCGCCAGGAATACAAAAAGCTGAACCCGAACGGTCGTCTTGCCCAGCTCTTTGCTGTAGCCGGCCAGGACCGCATCAAGCCCAACGACGGTGATGACAAGGTGGAAGGCGCCATCCGCACCGAGGCCAACGATGCCTTCGACCGCACCTTCCGCGTACTGCGCACCCGTATCGACCAGTTCGGCGTTGCCCAGCCCAATATTAACCCCGACCGCGACCGTGGCATCATCACGGTAGAACTCCCCGGTGTGCAGGACCAGGAGCGTGTACGCAAGTACCTCCAGTCTTCGGCCAACCTCCAGTTCTGGGAAGTTTACAATATGTCGGAGCTGCAAACCGGCCTGATGGCTGCCGATGCGGCATACAACAGCGCTGTTACCGGTGGCGACACCGCTGCTGCCAAGCGCCAGTCGCTGTTCATGAACATCCAGCCGATGCAGGCCGACAACGGCATCATCGGTTTCGTTCGTGTAAACGACACCGCCCTGGTTAGCGCCAACCTGAGCCGCCCCGAAGTTCGCGCCGCCCTGCCGGCCGACGTAAAGTGGGCCTTCGGTATCCCCGAAACGAAAGACAACAAGACCGCTGAATTCGTAGCCCTGCACGCCCTCAAGACCGGCGGCCGTGAAAAGGCCCCCATCGAAGGCGAAGGCATCACCGAAGCCCGCAGCGACTTCAACCAGGTGAATGGTCAGTCGGAAGTAACGATGAAGATGAACCCTTCTGCCGCGCGCACCTGGGCTAATATGACCGCCGCCAACACCGGCCGTTCCATCGCCATCGTACTCGACAACATCGTATACTCGGCTCCCCGTGTAAACGGTAAGATCGAAGGCGGCTCTTCCAGCATCTCCGGTTCTTTCTCGCCGGCTGAAGCCACCGACCTTGCCAACATCCTGAAAGCCGGTAAGCTGCCCGCCCCCGCCAAGATCGTGCAGGAGCAGGTAGTAGGCCCGACCCTGGGTGCTCACGCCATCAAAGGCGGTATGATGGCCTTCGGCCTCTCCTTCATTGTGATCTTCCTGCTGATGCTGGTTTATTACAACACGAGCGGCTGGGTAGCCAACATCGCCCTGATCCTCAACCTGCTGTTCACCATCGGCGTACTCACCGGCCTTGGTGCCACGCTGACCGCCGCCGGTATCGCGGGCCTCGTGCTTACGATCGGTATGGCGGTGGATACCAACGTAATTATCTATGAGCGTATCAAGGAAGAACTGACGAAAGGCAAGAGCTACCCGCAGGCCGTCAGCGAAGGCTACCGCCGCTCGCTGCCGCCGGTGCTCGATGCCCACGTAACTACCCTCCTTACCGCTATCATCCTCTTCTCCTTCGGTCTCGGCCCGGTGAAAGGTTTTGCCACAACCCAGATCATCGGTATCCTGCTGTCGCTGTTCTGCGGCATCCTGGTAAGCCGCTGGGTGAGCGATATCTTCATGCGCAAAGGCCGTCACCTCGAGTACTTCACCGGTGTTTCGAAGCGTGTGTTCAAGCATGCCGCATTTAAATTCATCGAATACCGCAAAGTGGCGTACGCCATCTCGTTCGTGGTGCTGGCACTCGGCGTTGCCGCGATCTTCCATGGCTTCGACGAGGGTGTGGAATTCAGCGGTGGCCGCAGCTACCAGGTGCGTTTCGACAAGCCGGTGAATGTTGACCAGGTGCGCGACGACCTGAAGGCTTCCTTCGGTGCGAACCCGGTGATCAAGACCATCGGCAGCAACAACCAGCTGGACATCACTACGTCATACCTCATCACCGATACCCGCCCGGCTGCCGACTCCATCGTGGAAGGCAAGTTGATGGCCGGCCTGTCCAGGCACCTCCCGGCTGGTACTACTTACGAGCAGTTCGACAAGAACTACAAGCTCGGTTCCACCACGGTGCTGCCGACGATTTCCGATGACCTGAAGACCGGTGCCAAGTGGGCTACCTTCTGGTCGGTGCTGATCATCGCCCTTTATATCTTCATCCGCTTCCGCGACTGGCGCTACTCGATGGGTACGATCGTGGCCCTGGCGCACGACGTACTCGTGACCCTGGCCGTGTTCTCCTTCCTCCGCGAGATCGTTCCCTTCCCGCTGGAGATCGACCAGCACTTCATCGCGGCCATCCTGACCGTTATCGGCTTCTCGATGAACGATACCGTGATCGTGTTTGACCGTATCCGCGAATACACCCGCCAGATGGTGGGCGCACCCAAGGAAGTGGTCATCAACAAGGCCATCAACGATACGCTGAGCCGTACGATCATGACCTCGCTGACCGTGTTCCTTACCATCCTCATCCTGTTCCTGGTAGGTGGTGAAGTAACCCGCGGCTTCGCCTTTGCGATGTTGATCGGTGTGGTTACCGGCACGTATTCCTCGATCTTCGTGGCAGCCCCGATCCTGGTGGATATGGGTGGCAAGCGTTCCCTTGGCGGCAACGAGCCGGTAGCGAACGCCGAGCCGGTTGTAAGCTCGAAGAAAGAGCTGGCCAAGCACTGATTTTCCGGAAAAGCATAATAGTGAAGCCCTCCGCAGCCGCGGGGGGCTTTTTTTGTCTGAACCGGAAAGGGGCGGGAGGAAATGAGGATGGTGCCGGTGCTGAACGTTTGCCGGCCGTACCGCATTTTGCGTCAGCGAGATTGAAAATTCAGTCTCCGGATGCGAAAATTCAGTCTCCGGATGTGAAAATTCAGAGTCCGGATGTGAAAATTCAGAGTCGGGATGCGAAAATTCAGACTCCGGATGCGAAAGTTCAGATCCCGGATGTGAAAACCCATCATCGGGGTGCGAAAATTCGGACTGGCGATCCGAATTTCGAGAGCGCGCCTTCCAATTTTCGCATCCGGAATGCGAAAATTGGAATTTCCGAAGCGAAAATGAAAAGGGCCCTTTTCAGGGCCCTTCGGGTAATATTCGTTGCTGCGCTTCCGATCAACCAAGAAGCGCCAGGCTCTTTTCAATCGCCTCGATCTTTTCTTCGGCATCGCGCTGTTTCTTGCGCTCGCTTTCCACCACTTCGGGCTTGGCATTCTGCACAAAGCGCTCGTTGCCCAGCTTTTTGGCTACCGACTCCAGGAAGCCGCGGTAGTAATCGAGGTCCTTTTGAAGTTGCTCGCGCTGCACCGACGTGTCGACGGCCTGCTCGGAAGTGATGTAGAACTTGTTGGTGCCCAGCACCACGGCGATGGAGCCCGGAACGGCATCGTTCACGAATTCGATTTCCGCGTTCGCCTGCTTGCCCAGTATCGGCCGGATGGCGGTAAAGGCTGCCTGCTTGTCTGTCTGGATCGAAACCGTAACGGGGTCTTTCGGCTTCAGGTTGTTCTTTACCCGGGCATCGCGGAGCGCCGAAATGGCTTCCTGCAGCAGCGTGCCCTGGGCGATAAGATCAGCGTTAACCGCTCCCGCAGGCGTGAACTGCTTCACACAGAGGTCGTCGGAGCGCTCCGCCAGCTGGTGGTAGATTTCCTCGGTGATAAAGGGCATGAACGGGTGGAGCAGCTGCATCAGCTCGCTGAAGAAATCGACCGTTTTGCGATATACAGCGGCGTCGATGGGTTGCTCGAAACCGGGCTTGGCCCATTCGAGGTACCAGCTGCAGAAGTCGTCCCAGATCAGCGAATAGATCGTCTTCAGCGCTTCCGAAAGACGGAAGCCCTTGTAGAGGTCTTCCAGCTGCGCCTTCACCTGGTTGAGGCGCTGCTCGAACCATTGCACGGCAAAAGGAAGGTTCCCGGCTTCCTGGTTGTTGTCGCCCTGAGCTTGCCGAAGCGACCACATCTTCACCAGCTTCAGGGCATTCCAAAGCTTGTTGTTGAAGTTGCGTCCCTGCTCGCAGCTCGAGTCGTCGAACAGCAGGTCGTTGCCGGCGGGGGAGGAGATGAGGATGCCAAAGCGCACGGCGTCGGCACCGAAGCGGTCGATAAGATCGAGCAGGTCGGGCGAGTTGCCGAGGCTCTTGCTCATCTTGCGTCCCTGCTTGTCGCGCACCATGCCGGTGAAGTACACATGCTCGAAGGGGCGCTCGTGCTTGTATTCCATGCCCGCCATGATCATACGCGCCACCCAGAAGAAGATAATGTCCTGGCCGGTAACGAGCACGTTGGTGGGGTAATAATATTCAATCTCGGGGTTGCCCGGTTTGCTGATGCCGTTGAACACTTCCATCGGCCACAGCCAGGAGGAGAACCAGGTGTCGAGCACGTCCTCGTCCTGGTGAATGGTCACTGGTGAATGGTCAATATTATGCTGCGCTTTGAATTTGGCCACAGCTTCTTCCACGGTTGCCGCCACTACGAACTTCCCATCGGCGTCGTACCAGGCCGGGATGCGCTGGCCCCACCACAGCTGGCGGGAGATGCACCAGTCCTTGATGTTTTCAAGCCAGTATTTATAGGTAGCCAGGAAGCGCTCCTCGGGGTGGATCTTCACCTCGCCGCTCGTGACCGCGTCGAGCGCGAGGCCGGCGAAGTGCTTCATCTGAACGAACCATTGCGTGGAGATGCGGGGCTCTACCACGGCGTTGCTGCGCTGCGAGTAGCCAAGGCGGGTGCTGTATTCTTCTTCCTTTACCAGGGCGCGATCGGCACGCAGCTGCTCCACGGAAGCCTTGCGGGCTTCAAAGCGGTCCATGCCGACAAACACCTCGGCGGCGGCGCTCAGCGTGCCGTCCGGGTTGAGCGTGTCGATGGTGGGCAGGCCGTGCTTGAGTCCCAGGTTGTAGTCGTTGATGTCGTGAGCCGGCGTCACCTTGAGGGCGCCGGTTCCGAAGGCGGGATCCACGTATTCGTCGAAGATGATCGGAACGGCGCGGTTAACGAGGGGCACGATGATCTTTTTGCCTTTCAGGTGTGCATAGCGCTCGTCGTTGGGGTTCACGCATACCGCGGTGTCGCCCATGATGGTTTCCGGACGCTGCGTGGCGATGGTGATGTATTCATCCGAACCCTCTACCCGGTAACGTACATAATAGAGCTTACCGGTGATGTCCTTGTATTCCACTTCCTCGTCGGAGAGCGCGGTCTGCGCGGCGGGGTCCCAGTTGATCATGCGGGCGCCACGGTAGATCAGTCCCTTTTCGTAGAGGTCAACGAATACCTTGATGACGGCCTCGTAGTAATGGTCATCCATGGTGAAGGTGACGCGGTTCCAGTCGACGGAGCAGCCCAGCTTTTTGATCTGGTGGTAGATGATGCCGCCATATTTCTCCTTCCACTCGAAGGCGTACCTGAGGAATTCGGGGCGGGAGAGCTCGCTCTTTTTGATGCCTTTTTCTTTTTCCAGCATCTGTACCACCTTGGCCTCGGTGGCGATGGAAGCATGGTCGGAGCCGGGCACCCAGCACGCGTTGAAGCCGCTCATGCGGGCATGACGAACCAGCACATCCTGAACCGTTTCGTTGAGGGTATGGCCCATATGCAGCACGCCGGTGACGTTGGGCGGCGGGATCACCACCGTAAACGGCGGGCGATCGTCGGGGGTGCTGTGGAAATAGCCTTTTCCTTCCCAGTGGGCGTACCAGGATGCTTCTACCTGGCCGGGCTCGTAATTCTTCGAAAGCGTATTGTTCATGATGACCGTTCTAAACGTGAAATTGGGGGGCGAAAATACAAAATCGTGAGCGGTGAGCCGTGAACCGTGAGCAAAAAGAAACCGCAAAGCCCTGCTTTGCGGTTTTGTAAGCGCCAGCCGTTCACGGCTGACTGTTCACGACTTAGTTATCGAAATCCAGCTGGCTGTTGTTGATGTAGTTCACCAGCGCGGCTGCGTTCTTGAGGTTGAGTTTTTTGAGGATGTTGTAGCGGTGTACTTCCACGGTCTTCACCGAAATGTTGAGGGCGTCGGCAATTTCTTTCGAGGAGTGGCCCTTCTTGATGAAGGAGATGATCTCGATCTCGCGCTGGGAGAGGGAGTTGAGGCCGGTCTGCTGGTCTTCGCCCGAAATGACCTGCTCGGAGAGAATATTCTTGATCTCGTCGCAGATGTATTTTTTCCCGTTGTTGATCTCCATGATGGCTTTGAACATCTCTTCGCGGGAAGAGTTCTTGGTTACATAGCCCATCGCGCCTTTCTGCATCATCTTCCGGGCATAGGTGGGCTGGGTATGCAGCGATACACCGAGGACTTTCGAGCCCGGGGAGAATTTCCGGATGAGTTGCGTCGCTTCGATCCCGTTCATCCCGGGAAGGTTGATATCCATGATAACGATATTGGGACGCAGGTTTTTAGCCAGCTCAACGGCTTCTTCACCGGAGCCGCTCTCGGCTACTACGGTAAAGCGGGGATCGGTATTCAGAATAAAGCTCCAGGTCTCGCGTACAAGTGTGTGGTCGTCGGCGATCAGAATCGTGATTTTGTCCATGCTGGAAGTTATACGGTTTTCAGTGGCAAATGAATGATAAGGCTACAGCCACGCTGCGGAGCGCTTTCAACACGCAGCGTACCGTTCGCCAAATATACCCTATTTTCTATATTCCGCAGACCGGCGCCGCGTTTCACTGCCGCGGGGTCAAAACCAACGCCGTTGTCGCTGATCAGCAGGTGGAGCTCTTCACCGTCGCGGCGTATCCCGATTGCGATCCGGTCCGCGCCCGAATGCCGGAGCGCGTTGCTCAGCGCCTCCTGCACAATCCGGTAGAGCATTAGCTGCACATTATCGGCCAGCAGCTCGTCCAGCCCGGGTTCGACGTCGAGCTGCACCTGTAGTTTCCGGGTCAGGTTGACGCTTTCCACGAGGTCGCTGATCGCCTCCATCAGGCCCAGGTCGCCGAGGCTCGGGTTCATCAGCGAGCGCGACAGCTGGCGGATCTCGTTGATGACATAAATGACGTTCTTCGACGCTTTTTGAATGAGCTCTTCCCGCAGTTCTTTGTTGCTCATGGAGAGCTCGAGGTAAAGCTTCGTGGTGGTCAGCACCTGGTTGACGTTGTCGTGCAGTTCCTTGCCGATCTCGGCGCGCTCCCGTTCCTGTGTTTCGATCGTCGCCTGGCTGATGAGTTTTTGCCGGGTGAGGGTCTGGCGCTCCCGTTGTTTGCGCTCGCTGATATCCTGCATCGCGCCGATCATCCGGGTGGCCTTGCCCTCGGCATTGCGCAGCACATAGCCCCGGTCGAGCACGTCGCTCCAGCTTCCGTCGGACCGCAGGAAACGGTACTCGCCTCTCCAGAAGTCGCTGTCAGGGTCCTCCAGCAGGCGGTTGAGGCTGTTCAGCATGCCCGGCCGGTCGTCGGGGTGCACCAGCGCCTCCCAGCGGTCGATCGGCACCTCGGAGCCGGCATGGCCGAAGAGGGTGCTGATGCCCTCGCCCCAGTAGAGGTCGTTGGTCACCAAGTCCCAGTCGTAAAGCGCGTCCGAGGTGGCCCGTGTGGCGAGCTGGAACCGTTCGTGGCTGCGCAGGAGCGCGTCCTCGGCGGCGATCTGCTCGGTAATGTCTTTGATGATGATGATGCGTGCCGGGCGGTCGTCGTACCGGATCAGCTCTGATGTGATTTCGATGTGTACGGCGCGGCCGTCGCGGTGATTGTAGGTGAGCCGCTGGGCCAGGCGCGACCGGTCAATGCGGCGCCGGAATTCTTCGGTGGGCAGGTTGCCGCGCCAGAGCTCCTCGAGCTGCATCCCGGCCAGCTCCTCGCGCGGTGTGCCGCAGAAGGCCGCTGCTTCGCGGTTGGCGCGGATCACCTCACGGGTTTCCGCGTCGATGATGAGGCAGGGCAGCGGGTTGCTGTCGAAGAGCAACCGGTAATTCTGTTCCGACTGGTGCAGGCGTCGTTCCGCTTCGATGGTGCTGGTTACATCATCATGGGTTCCGATCATCCGAAGCGGGAGCCCGTTGGCGTCGCGGGCCACCACCATGCCGCGGGCATTGACCCACCGATAGCTGCCGCGGGCGTCTTGGATGCGGTACGTATACTCGTAATAAGTTTGGTGGGAACGGACGAATTCTTCCATAGAGCGCAGCAGGCCGCCCATGTCATCGGGGTGGATCCGGTCCATCACTTCGGACAATTCAGGGCGCAGACTGCCTTCAGCAAAACCATATAACCGGTAGTACGAAGGCGAGAAGTAAATGTGGCCGGTGGTGAGGTCGTGGTCCCAGAGCCCGAGTTTGCTGCCTTCGAGGGCAAAGCGCCACTGCTCTTCGGAGCGGGCGAGGGCGCGCTCGGTGCGGCGCAGCTCGCTGATGTCGTGGGCAACCACCAGCACGCCGACGATCTTTCCCTGCTCGTCGCGGGCCGGCAGGAAAAAGTTGTGAAGACTGATAATGTCACCGCCTGTTTGAGACGGCACGTCGAGCCAGCTTTCGCGCTCCTTGCCGGCGAGCACTTCGGCGTACAGCTCGCGCAGCATCTGGTGACGCGTGGGGGGACTCAGGTCGAACACATGGGTGCCCGGCTGAATGACAATGCCGATATGCCGGCGCACCTGCTCCCAGGTGGTGTGGTTATAAAGCTGGATGCGCAGCTGCGTATCGATTAGCAGGAAGTATTCGTGGGTATTGGAATACAGCAGCCGGAGGATATCGATAGCAGGTGCCGGCAGTTCGGGGAAGCCGCCGTCAGGTTGGGCCTCGCGGCCCGGTATCTGGTAAGATGATTGTTCCAAGGTACGCAGTTGATATCGGCTGTTCCAGCCCGTAATATTCCTTTAAAGTTAAGAGCAGGGAACCATAAAAAATAACCCGGCCGCGAAGCAAGCTGCCGTTTTTTTGTGTTACTTGTGCGTTCACCCTGGTAATGTTATGGAAAGAAAGATCACCTCCTGGTATAGCGAAAGACTTCAGAAAGAAATGCCCGTGGCAACGTACGGCCACTTTGGATTTGCACTGCTGCTGGTGCCTACCGCGGCGGCCGACTACCTCGAATACGAACGGTTCCAGCTGATCGATGCATTGGCACCTTTTATCGACGGTGGCAAGGTGAAGGTGTTTTCGGTCAACAGCATCAACAACGAAAGCTGGCTCAACAATCATATGGATCCGCGTCACAAGTCGATCCGTCACCAGCAATTCAACAGCTATATCTATGAGGAAGTGATTCCGTTCATCCGTATGAATACGAGCGCGGAGACACCCATCATTGTATGTGGCGCTTCCTTCGGTGCGCTGCATTCGATGAACCTGTTTCTGAAGCGCCCTGACCTGATCAACGGCGTGATCGCCATGAGCGGTGTGTACGACCTGACGGAATATACCAAAGGCTACTGGGACGACGACGTCTATTTCAACAGCCCGCAGCACTATATGCCCAACCTCACCGACCACGGTGTGCTCGAGCAGATCCGACGCAGCAATCACATTCATTTATTCTCCGGCAGTGGTCCTTACGAAGACCCCAATGCCGCGCGAAGCTTCGCCGGCATCCTCTATGGCAAAGGCATCAACTATGAGCTCGACATCTGGGGCGAAGAGTGGCGCCACGACTGGGATACCTGGCGGAAAGTGCTGCCGCATTACCTCGGCACGCGGTTCTGAAAATTTCAACCGTAAAGAAGAGCAGGAGAACCCGGTGAGGTGCCTGCTCTTTTCTTTATCTATGCGCTGTTGGCGGCTGTCCTTTGATCAATCCGGTTAAAGCGCGCTCTGCCTTTTCAATCGATATTCCCTTGCCCAGCACGCCTTTGAACAGGTCGCCGGTTTCGCGCACCCGGTCTGCGGCATTGACCATGGTAAAATCGGAAAGGCGGAGTCCTTTGCGTACTTCCTCCCATAACAGCGGCATGGATACCGTGGCTCCCGGTTTCGGACGCAACGAGTAGGGGGCGGCCACGGAGGCCTGCGGCCGGTTTTGCAGGAAGTCGATATAAACCATACCCTTCCGGTCTTCGGTGTGCCGCTCAATAGATGTGAATTTCGGCAGTTCGGCCTGCACGGCTCTTGCCAGCTTGCGCCCGAACTCTTTCGACTGCTCGTAGGCGTAGCGGCCGCCCAATGGAATGTAGATGTGAATGCCTGTCGACCCGGAAGTTTTGGGCCAGGAAGGCACCCCGATGCTTTCGAGCAATTCGTGCGTTACCTGCGCCGCGCGGATCACCTGGCTGAACGGGTTGCCGTCGGGATCGAGGTCGATGATACACCAGTCGGGGTTGTCGGGCCGGCTCCTGCGGCTATGCCATGGGTTCATCTCGATGCAGCCAAGCGAGGCGATGTAGAGCAGGCTGGCTTCGTCGGTGCACACCAGGAACTCTTTTTCCCGGCGGTCCATAAAACTGTAGTAGGGGAAGGTTTCGATATACTCCGGAGCCTTGCCTTTTACATCTTTCTGGTAAAATGATTTCCCGTCGATACCGTTTGGATGCCGGTTGAGAATCTGCGGCCTGTCTTTCATGTAGGGCAACAGTAGCGGCGCCATCGCGTAGTAATAGTTGATCACGTCGCGCTTGGTATAGCCTTCCTTCGGCCAGAATACCTTACTCAGGTTGGTAAAGCGCAACTCGTGGCCGCCGATGGCGCGTGTCTGGCTTTCCTCGCTCGGGTTCAGCAATGTTTTGCGACCGCGCTTCACCGGCGCCGCCAATACCTTTTGCTCCACCAGTGCGTGTTTTTCCATGCGCGGTGCCTCGGCTTTCTCCCAGCGCACTTCCTTCGGTTTTTTGTCGGGCCGCAGGCCTTTGTATGAAGGTTGCCGCAGCGCGCCGGTTGATGATCGTTCGCGGTAATGGATCTCGGCCACGAGGCGGGGCTTCACCTAGAAAACATCGGCGGGCGGCGGTTCGGGGCGGAAGCGGGAAGGCTTGTTGTATTCAGGCACCTCCGAAAAGGGACAGGTGGGGGTGGCCAACGGGGCAAACTGCTCCAGCAATTCCAGCTGCTGCCTGCGGTTGAATCCGGTACCCACCGGGGTGACGAAACGAAACTCCTTTCCTTCGTAGATGCCAAGCAGCAGGGCGCTGAAGGGTTTGCTGCTGCCTTCGTTGATGGTGTACCCGCCGATCACCAGCTCCTGCGATTTTTCAGTTTTCACCTTCAGCCACTCGGGCGTACGCAGCCCGGGTGTATAAATGCTGTCGGGGTCTTTGGCCATCACGCCTTCCAGGTGCAGACTGCGGGCCTGCTCAAAGGCTTCCGATCCTTTTCCCGGGATCGGTTCGCTGACGCGGATAAAGGAGTGTTTCTTCGGAACTACAGCCCGAAGGATCGCCTGGCGCTCGCGCAGGGGCAGCTCCATCAGTGAGCGGCCCTCCAGCCACAGAATGTCGAAAAGGTAATAGAGGAGAGCGCCGTCGGCCTCGCTCCGCCAGGCCTGCAGCCCCGCAAAGTCGGGGAGGCCCTGCTCGTTAAGTACCACAAGCTCACCATCCAGCACCGCCTGCAAGGGCCATCCGGCAAGCGATTGCGTGAGCGGGTAAAATTTATCGTTGAAGGATTTGCCGTTGCGCGACCGTAGTTCTACGGTGCCTGCATCGAGGTAGGCGAGCGCACGATAACCGTCCCATTTCATTTCAAACTGCCAGCCCGGCTGCTCCGGAGTGCCGGAGACGAGCGTCGCCAGCATGGGTGCCAGGTTTTGCGGCATCGGAGCAATAGTGCCCTTTTTCCAAAGGCTGCGTGCGGCAGCCGTTAACCGGGTTGCGCTTGTGGATCGCTTCATGGTTAACAGGGAAGCAAAATCCGGTCCCGGGATGACTTATCTGGATAAATTGCCGGAACGGGTGAATAGCAAGGGCTTAGCTGCGTCAGGCCGGTACGCCTTCTACCGTTGCGTTGATGCCGCGGTCGATGATGGCCTCGGCTTTGCGTTTCATGTCGTCGAAGGTGCCGTATTGAACGGCGTACTTGCCGCGGAAGTGAATGATATACGCGCATTGCTCTGCCTGCTCGTGCGAATGGCCACAGATGTCAATGAGGGATTCGATCACCCATTCGAAGGTGTTGACCTCGTCGTTCCATACGATCAACTGGCAGGGTTCTTCCGTTGCCACATCCGTGTCCACAGATTCCAGGGGCTTCACAAATTCTTTCGAGAGAGGCATAGCGCGGTTTTTACTCCGCAAAGGTAAGCGCCCCGGCATAAAACCGAATGGCAGAGGCCCCGCAAAACGGCGCCGGGCGCGGACGGCGCTGAAATTCGCGGGCCGCAGGCCCGGAAAAGGAACGGGTGCGGCCTGCGGGCGGGTCGTTTTTCCATTTTGGTTTGGCCGGCAAACAACAATCATGTTCCGTACTTCCTGCACTTATCTGGTTTTCGTGATGTGCGCGCGCAGCGTTGCCGAAGATCGGCGGGCACGAGGCACGCTTCCCCGGCGCCGCCGCTTTAGACCGGGGCAACTTGTTTTTTTCGCATCGGTGGGGGCTACGACGCAATGGCATAAAGATGATGAAGTGCTCGGTTCTTATATCGGGATCTATGGCCTGAACGCGGGTAAGATTACCGCGCGCGCCGCTGGTAAACGCAGGGGGCAAAAGCTGCAACAGAAAATTGAATCGGTGGAAGTGCCGCACGGTGAAACCGGCGGAATCCTTGCCTGTGGGCGATTACAGACAATGATGATGGCTCGACCACCCTCTTTGAATTGGATCTGAATCACTTGCGCTGAAAAAATTTTTGCGTTGCGCTGATTTTTTTTTGGTGTGTAAACTTTGGCTCCTATATTTGCACTCCCAACGCGAACAACACGAAGGGAAAGTTCTTAAAAAAGGGAGTTTAGCTCAGCTGGTTCAGAGCATCTGCCTTACAAGCAGAGGGTCGGCGGTTCGAACCCGTCAACTCCCACCAAGAGCCCCGCAAATGCGGGGCTTTTTTTATGCCCTGTCATTTCTATATACTTTACTCTACGCAGCGTGATCGCTACTACATCGGTCACACCGGTGATACGCTGGAGCAACGCCTGCGGCGGCACCTTAGCGGCCACAAAGGTTTTACCGGCGCACAGGCCGACTGGACAATCGTTTACAGCGAGGAATTTGAAAATAAAGTGGACGCCTACGCACGCGAGCGCGAGATAAAGTCGTGGAAGAGCCGCAAACGAATTGAGCTTCTGATCAAAAGCCGTCGGTAGCGATGCTGGTTCAGAGCATCCCGCTTTCAGCGGGAGGGTCGGCGGTTCGAACCCGTCAACTCCCACCAAGAGCCCCGCAAATGCGGGGCTTTTTTTATGCCCTGTCATTTCTATATACTTTACTCTACGCAGCGTGATCGCTACTACATCGGTCACACCGGTGATACGCTGGAGCAACGCCTGCGGCGGCACCTTAGCGGCCACAAAGGTTTTACCGGCGCACAGGCCGACTGGACAATCGTTTACAGCGAGGAATTTGAAAATAAAGTGGACGCCTACGCACGCGAGCGCGAGATAAAGTCGTGGAAGAGCCGCAAACGAATTGAGCTTCTGATCAAAAGCCGTCGGTAGCGATGCTGGTTCAGAGCATCCCGCTTTCAGCGGGAGGGTCGGCGGTTCGAACCCGTCAACTCCCACCAAGAGCCCCGCAAATGCGGGGCTTTTTTTATGCCCTGTCATTTCTATATACTTTACTCTACGCAGCGTGATCGCTACTACATCGGTCACACCGGTGATACGCTGGAGCAACGCCTGCGGCGGCACCTTAGCGGCCACAAAGGTTTTACCGGCGCACAGGCCGACTGGACAATCGTTTACAGCGAGGAATTTGAAAATAAAGTGGACGCCTACGCACGCGAGCGCGAGATAAAGTCGTGGAAGAGCCGCAAACGAATTGAGCTTCTGATCAAAAGCC
>NZ_SJZI01000044.1 GCF_004337505.1 Flaviaestuariibacter flavus
GGTGTCCAGGACATCCTGATTGCCTGCATCGACAACCTCAAGGGTTTTGCGGAGGCCGTCGAAGACTTATTCCCTCAGACCGAAGTGCAGTTGTGCCTGGTGCACCAGATGCGCAACTCGATGAAGTATATGAACTGGAAGGACCTGAAGCCTTTTGTGCGCGATCTGAAGCAGATCTATAAGGCCGTCAATGCAGCCATGGGCCTGCATTACCTGGAGGAAGCCGAGAAGAAGTGGGGTAGCAAATACAGCGTCATCTTCAAGAGCTGGCGAACCAATTGGGAGCGGCTCCGCACGTTCTTCAACTACTCGCCTGCTATCAGAAAAATCATCTATACCACCAATCCCATTGAGAGCTACCACCGCATGGTGCGCAAAGTCACCAAGACAAAAGGCGCGTTCTCTTCCGAAGATGCTATCGTCAAGCAAATCTACCTGGCCACCATAAATGCTAACACCAGGTGGCAAGGCACCATGTTCGGATGGACAACCGTCCGTACAGAGCTAACTTTGAAGTACGCAGACAGGCTGAATAAATAAATGACACACTTAACTGAGCACTACCTCTCCGATCTCTGATTTGATTTAGATCCGGGATCCTGAGATCCGAGATAGCCAGTTTTCCTTCTGCCCTCATGTAATCATGTACTCATGTATTCATGTAATCTTACCTCTACTCACCCTTCGTCCCGGACCCCTCATCCATTCTCCCATCAACTCCGCCGTTTTCTTACTATGTTTAGCCTCTAACTCTTTGCCATGAGAATTTTCCCTGCCCTGGCCGGGCTGCTGCTGTGCGCCTCCGCGGGCGCGCAGAAGGCCCGCCTCGACCAATTCAAGAACTGGAAGCCCCGCAACTTCGGACCTTCCTCGATGAGCGGCCGCGTGACCAGTATCGATGTGGTCAACGCCGACCAGAACGTATGGTATATCGGTGCCGCCTCGGGCGGTGTGTGGAAGACCACCAATGCCGGCGGCTCCTGGACACCCGTGTTCGACGAGCAGCCCACCCTCAACATCGGTTCCGTCGCCATCCAGCAGTCTAACCCCAACATCGTATGGGCGGGCACCGGCGAAGGCAACCCCCGCAACTCCATCAACATCGGAGAGGGCATCTACAAAACCCTCGACGGCGGCCGCACCTGGAAGCGTATGGGGCTGGAGAAAACACGCAACATCCACCGCATCCTCATCGACCCCACCGACCCCGACGTGGTGTATGCCGGCGTTATCGGTAACCCTTATGCAGAGCACAAGGAGCGCGGCGTGTACAAGACCTCCGACGGTGGCCTCACCTGGCAGCAGATCCTCTACACCAACGACACCTCCGGCGTTGGCGATATGGTGATGGATCCGTCCAATCCCAACAAGATCATCGTCAACATGTGGCAGCACCGCCGCACGCCCTGGTCGTTCAAAAGCGGCGGGCCGGGCTCCGGCCTTTACATTACCCTCGACGGAGGGCGCAACTGGAAAAAGCTGGGCAAGGAAGACGGTATCCCGGGTGGCAACCTCGGACGCTGTGGCATCGCTTTCTCCATGAGCCAGCCGAGCCGCGTATACGCACTTATCGAAGCTGAAAAGAACGGTCTCTATAAAAGTGATGACGGCGGATTGAAATGGGAGCTCGTCACCGCCGAGCCGCGCATCGTAACGAACCGACCTTTTTATTTCCAGGATATCCGCGTCGATACGAAAAATGAGAACCGGATTTACTCCGTGCACGACATCGTGGAAGTGAGCGAAGATGGCGGCCGCTCCTTCCGCACACTGCTGCCTTATGCCGGCATCCACCCCGACCACCACGCCTGGTGGATCTCGCCCACCGACCCCAACTTCATCCTCGATGGCAACGACGGCGGCATGGGCATCACCCGCGACCGCGGCCGCAGCTGGACCTTCCCCGAAGGCCTGCCGATCGGCCAGTTCTATCATATCAACGTCGACAACGAGCAGCCTTACAATGTGATGGGCGGCCTGCAGGACAATGGCTCCTGGCATGGCCCGGCCTATACCTGGACCAACGGCGGCATCCGCAATTATTACTGGAATAACGTAGGCGGCGGCGATGGCTTCGACGTCATGCCCGACCCGGAAAATTCTGATTGGGTGTACAGCGAAAGCCAGCAGGGCTACCTCAACCGCATCAACTGGAAAACCGGTGAGCGCTGGTTTCTCCGCCCGCCGGCAACGCAGCTCGGACAGAAATTCCGCTTCAACTGGAACGCCGCCATTGCACAGGATCCGTTTGATCCGAAAACGATCTATTTCGGATCGCAGTTCGTGCACAAGAGCACCGATAAGGGCGCTTCGTGGAGCACCATCTCGCCCGACCTCACCACCAATAATGCCGAGCAGCAAAAGCAGGACGAGAACGGCGGTCTGACGCTTGATGTAACCGGCGCCGAGAACTATAATACCATCCTTGCCATCGAGCCTTCGCGCCTCGACCGCGGCGTGGTGTGGGTGGGTACCGACGATGGCAACGTGCAGCTGACGCGTGACGGCGGAAAGACCTGGACCAACTTCCGTGGCAAGATCCCCGGTATGCCCGTGGGTGCCTGGGTGCCGCAGATCCGCGCCTCGCGCTACAACGCGGGAGAGGCTTTCGTGGTCACCAACGACTACCGTCGCGGCGACTTCCGGCCCTATGTCTTCCGCACCACCGATTATGGAAAAACCTGGACGCGCCTTGTGGATGAAAAGAAAGTGCATGGCTATGCGCTTTGCATCCTCCAGGACCCGACCCAGCCCAACCTCATTTTCGTAGGCACGGAAGGTGGCCTGTGGGTGTCGCTCGACAACGGCGCCACCTTTGAACAATGGAAGAATGGCTACCCAAGCGTTTCTACGTATGATCTTGCCATCCAGGAGCGCGAGGCTGATCTTGTGATCGCCACCTTTGGCCGATCGCTGTGGGTGCTCGATGATATCCGCCCGCTGCGCCAGCTGGCCGCCGCCGGCGGGGCACCCGCGAAGCGTCTCATGGCTTACGGCGCACCCGAGGCCATCCAGGCGCAGTACCGCGCCGCCAACGGCTACGAGTGGAGCACCTATGGGCTGTACGATGCACCCAACCGTCCGCGCGGGGCTACTATTTCCTACTGGATCAACGCGTCGCGCGACACTTCGGTGAAGGTGCCCGATTCGCTTACGGTCCGGATTTACAACGACCGAAAAGAGCTCATACGCAACATGAAGTGGAAGGCCGACACCGGTTTCAACCGCCGCACCTGGGGCATGGAGGAGCGCGGCTACCGATCGCCCGGCTCGCCAAAGCCGCGGCCCGGCGCTCCGGAAATTCCCGGCCTGCAGGCGCTGCCCGGCACTTACAAGGTGGTGCTGACGCTGGGCAAGGATAGCGATTCCACGATGGTGACGCTGAAAGACGACCCGCGCCTGAACAAGCCGGCCTCGGTAACAGAGGCGCAGCGCGCGTTGCTGGAGCAGCTCCGTAAAACTACGGATCGCCTCACCGAAGCGATGGACCGCCTTACCGAATCGGAAGAGGCGCTCACCAAGATCTCCGGAGAGTTGCGCGGCCTGGAAGGCAAGCCTTACGACTCGCTGCGCAAAACCACCACGCGGATGCAGGACAGCATCAAGGTGCTGCGCGAGTTCATCGGCGGAAAGAAGGTAGAGAAGCAGGGACTTTCGCGCGAAGACGATATCAATGTGCTCAGCGGCATCCAGCTGGCACAGGGCTATATCATGAGCAAAAGCCTCGCGCCCGGCGAGCAGGAGCGCCAGCTCGTAGCCAACGCCGGCAAGCTGATCGACTCCGCGGTGGAGCGTGTCAACCGCTTCTACGCAACGCTGTGGAAGCAATACCGCCAGCAATACGAAGCCACGAAGGTGAACCTGTTTAAAGACTACGAGCCGATAAAGTAAAAGGTTCTGAAGTTCTATGGTTCTGGGGTTCTGAGGTTCTATGGTTCCGGGGTTTAACCAACCTCAAAACCCTGGAAACTCAGGACCCTTTTCATTTGTGTTTCGTTACCCCCACCTGCCGGCAATATTCCAGCACCGGGCAGGTAGCGCAAAGCGGTATTGCCTTGCAGATATGCTTGCCGAAGGGCATCAGCAGGCGGTTGATGTCGACCCAGCGTTTTTGCGGCACCACTGTTTCCAGTGCCGCCATGGTTTTTTCCGGGGTGCGCGTGTCCACGTAGCCCCAGCGGTTGACAACGCGGTGTACGTGGACATCCACCGAGATGCCCGCACTGCCCGTGGCCACGCCGATGGCCAGGTTGGCGCACTTGGGCCCGACACCTTTCAGGGCCGTGAGGTTTTCGAAGTCGGCCGGCAGCTTACCGCCATATTCTTCTTCGGCAATACGCGCGATCTCGAGCATCGTTGCCGCTTTTTGTCCCGGGAACTGGGTTCCGTACAGAAGGTCGGCAAGCTCGCCATGCGAGAGCCGTAGCAGCGCTTTCGGTGTGCGGGCCACGGCAAACAGCTTTTCGGAAAGCGGGATGGTCGTCTCGTCGAGCGTGCGGATGGAGATGAGGCAGGAAAGCAGTTGCTCGAACACCGTGGTGTAGCCGCGCCCGTGCAATTCGAACATGGCCGCTTTGGGATAGGACGCGATGGCCTTTTCGATGCGGGCAAGCATTGTCTTGAGGTCGAAAGGCTTTTTCTCCATGAAGGAAGCAGTATGCAAGGATAAAGCCTGATGGAATCTCGGATCTCGGATCGCTGATGTCGGATCTGCCTGACGGCGGTGAGTTTTTACGCGAAGAATTTTTTTAGGGAGGTGGACCTGGGAGCAATCACTCTGCTGCTTTTTGAAGTGGTGAGATTTTATAGTTCGTAGATCCGGAAGGCGCGCTAAGCGGGGCCGGGCGCCCGGGGGCACCCGGTGTGCTCTTTTGGGTAAAGGCATCAATGCCCGATGCTGATTCTGTGCCGTTGCGCGTTAATTATTGGAGTCCTGCCGCAGGCAGGCAAACTCTCGTAACTCATTGACCTGAATCACCGGACATTACCCGACCAGTAAAACTGTCTCCCAAAACTGTAGTTGTAGAACAAGCCTCTGTGCCCGCTGCGAAACGCTCTGCCTCCTCTGCGAGAAAAAAACCGTGGTGGCGACTTCAGTCTTCCGGGGTAATGAACCCCGGTCACTTGGGCTTCGCGAGTGCTTTTTCGATGCAGCTCCACACCAGGTCGGCCGTTCGCTCCCAGCTAAACTGCGCGGCCCGCTCAAAGCCTTTTTGAACCAGCAGCTTCCGGCCGTCCTCATCTTTATAAATGTGCATCAGCTCGCCCGCGATGGAGGCGGGCTCTTTCGGATTGAAATAGAGCGCGGCATCGCCGCAGATCTCGGCCATTGACGTGTTTTCCGAGGTCAGCGCCGGAATACCCGACTGCATTGCCTCGAGCACCGGAACACCGAAGCCTTCGAAGAAGGAGGGATAGACGAGCGCATACGCGGAAGCCATGAGGCGTTTCAGCTCGGCTTCGTCGATATAGCCGGTAAGCACCACGTCGTCGCGGTATTTATAGGTTTCCAGCAGCTTCAGGAACTCGTCGTTCTTCCAGGCGAGGCGCCCGGCGAGCACGAGCTTCCAGCTGCTTTTCTGACGCTTTTTAAAGATCGAAAACCCTTTGAGCAGGTTCACCAGGTTTTTGCGCGGCTGCAGGGCGCCGGCATAGATAAAGTATTCCTGTCCGCCGGTATACTTTTCCTTCACCGCGGCGCGTTCTTCCCATTCCAGCGGGCGAAAGCCTTCCTTGACGGCGCTGTACACAACGGTGAGCTTGCTGTCGGGCACCCGGTAGTGCTGCTGGATATCTTTTTTTGAAAACTCCGAAACGGTGCCGATATGCTTTGCACGGCGTACAAACAGCGGCAGCTGCCGGCGCAGGTACCCGAGATGAATCTTTTTATAAGCCTCGGGCTGGTGCAGGAAGCCCAGGTCGTGCACGATCAGGCACTGCGGCACCCGCGTGGTGAGCGATGCGTAGCCGTCGGGCGACACAAAAACATCGGCCTTGATGCGGCGCAGCACCAGCGGCACCTGTACATCGAACCAAATACGCCAGAGCAAGGGGTGGCGGGCCTGGGGCGACACCACGATGGGCGTGACGTTGGGGCCGAATACAAAGCTTTCGTCGTAAGGGCGGTCAAACAGGAAAAAGAAGTGGTGTTCGGGGTGGGCCGCCGCCAGCCGCCGGAACACTTCCTGGATAAAATACCCGATCCCTTCGAGGTAATCTTTAAGCAGCAGGCGGGTATTGACGGCGATGTTCATGGGACGGCAAAGATCGGGAATCACGGGTGCGATGCGTCAGCCGGGAAGGTGGCCTTCAACGCTGAGCCACCCGCCCAGGCGAACAAAGTATTGGCTATTGGAGCGGTCTCTTGTTGCGTTTGTGCTGGAAAAATGACCCGTCGGGCTTTGCCAAAACTATCCAAGCGGATTAAAACTGCATTAAAAATCAGCCTGTTACGCGGGATGCGGCAACAAAGTGCTGCCCCGTTATTTCCCCGTTTGTACCGGAATTTCCCCATTTATTGTCCAGTTTAAAGACTTCGAGGTACGCTTTTACGTTAAAAATGAAATTGGCCCGGTCCTTGTTTTAACCCTCCCAGAAGTTTTGGTGCTTCACCCTTAATCTTACAAACCTTGTAATAAAGAGCCTCTTAGGTGGAAGAGGATGGTGGCTTGTAAAAGGGGCCTTGGTTCGGGGCCCCTTTCTTTTTTATTTTACGATCGCCGATGTCGGATGTCTGATTTCAGGTGATGCCAACCACTACCCGATTTGCTCTGATTACGCAGATTTTCAGTTTTCATACGCAGCGTTCCCTGCTCCGATTGGTGCAACCTGAACCTTAGGCATTGAAAATTGCATATTGAACATTACATTTGTTCCCCGCGGTAGTTCCCCTCCTTAGCGACGCAACCGGCTCCGGCTGCAGACTTCGAACTACAGACAGCAAATTCTTTACACTTACTTTCATTTTACTACATGGAATACAATACCGGCAGACCTGCCCTTATTATACGTGAATATGGCCGTCATATCCAGAAGATGGTCGAACACCTGCTTACCATTGAAGACCGCGCCCACCGGCAGCGGCAGGCAAACTATATCGTGGAGCTCATGGGCTTCCTCAACCCGCACCTGAAAACGATCGAGGACTACCGCCAGAAGCTGTGGGACCACCTTTTCTTCATCACCGATTTCAAGCTCGACGTCGACTCACCCTACCCGAAGCCGACGCGCGAGGAGATGGCCGCCAGGCCCGACCCGATCCCTTACCCCCGCCGCAACCCGCGCTACTACCACCTCGGCAAAAACCTCGAGCTGGTGATCGACAAAGCGCTGAAGGAAGAAGAACCCGCGAAACGCCAGGGCTTCGCCAATGCCATCGCTTATTACATGAAGCTGGCGTACAACACCTGGCACAAAGACGCGGTGCACGACGACGCCATCCAGCAGGAGCTGGCGAACCTCACCAAGGGCCAGCTCGAATTCAGCAACTCGGGTTACGTGAAGCAATACCGTCCCTCGCAGGACCGCGAAAACCAGCCCCAAGGGCGCTACGGCAAACAAAACCGCTACAAGCGCGGCGGTGGTGGCGGCCAGCAGTCGCAGCCCGGCCAGGGCAGTGGTGGTGGCAAACGCAACAACAATAAATACGGCAAGAAGCGGTACTAAACGTGATTCGTCAATCGTGAATCGTCAATCCGCGGTAAAGAAGAAAGGATGCCTTTGGCATCCTTTCTTCGTAATCAGGCGGCAGCATTCACGATTGCCGTTTCACGAGTATCTTGCCGCATAAACCCCCACGCACACATGGCTTCATTTGAAGTAGAAGGCGGCCTCAGCCTCAAGGGCGAGATCGTTCCGCAGGGCGCCAAGAACGAGGCACTGCAGATCATCAGCGCCGTGCTGCTGACCTCCGAGAAAGTCACGATCCATAACATCCCCGATATCCTCGACGTCAATAACCTGATTGACCTGCTTGCCGGCATGGGCGTGAAGGTGAACCGCATCGACCGCCAGACCTGCGAATTCCAGGCCGACGATGTGGACATCAACTACCTGCGCCGCGAGGAGTTCAAGACCAAGAGCGGCCACCTGCGCGGCTCGGTGATGTTTGCCGGCCCGATGCTGGCGCGCTGGAAAAAGGCTTTCATCCCGAAGCCGGGCGGCGACAAGATCGGGCGCCGCCGCCTCGACACCCATATCCTCGGCTTCGAAAAGCTGGGCGCGGAATTCACTTACTTTCCCGAAGACGGCTTTTTCTATTTCACCACCGAAGGCCTCAAGGGTACTTATATGCTGCTCGATGAGCCCTCGGTAACCGGCACCGCCAACATCATCATGGCGGCCGTGATGGCCGAAGGCACCACCACCATTTACAACGCGGCCTGCGAGCCTTATATCCAGCAGCTTTGCCTCATGCTCAACAGCATGGGCGCCAAGATCTCGGGCATCGCGTCCAACATGCTTTCCATCCAGGGCGTGGAGGTGCTTCACGGCACCGAGCACCGGATGCTGCCCGACATGATCGAGATCGGCTCCTTCATCGGGCTGGCCGCCATGACGCAAAGCGAGCTCACCATCAAAGACGTGCGTGCCGACATGCTCGGTGTGATTCCCGACCGCTTTCGCCAGCTGGGCATCCAGCTGAGTATCACGGGCGACGACATTCACATCCCGGCGCAGGACGTATACGAGATCGAAACCTATATGGACGGCGGTGTGCTCACCATGTACGATCACCCCTGGCCCGGCCTTACGCCCGACCTGCTCTCCATCATCCTGGTGGTGGCCACGCAGGCCCGCGGCTCGCTGCTGGTGCACCAGAAGATGTTTGAAAGCCGCCTCTTTTTCGTAGACAAGCTGATCGACATGGGCGCGCGGATCATCCTCTGCGACCCGCACCGCGCCACCGTCATCGGGCTTGGCCGCCATCACCGTCTCCGTGGCATCAGCATGACCTCGCCCGATATCCGCGCGGGTGTGTCGCTCCTTATCGCCGCTATGAGTGCCGACGGCAAAAGCACGATCCAGAACATCGAGCAGATCGACCGCGGCTACCAGAATATCGACAAAAGGCTCAACGCGCTTGGCGCCTCGATCCGGCGCCTGTAACCCATGCAGCACATCGAGTTTTTTGACCGCGCGCATTTCGCAGAGCGCTATCACCGGCAGAAGCCGGCGCGCCGGCTTGCGGCGTTCATCGACTTCTTCTGGGAAACCGATTTCGATACCCTTTGGAAGGCGCACCCGCAGGGGTTTTCCGATGCGCTGTTTCCGAATGTAGGCTACACCTACATGCTCAACCTGGGCACGCCTTTCGTAATGCAGCTCGCCGACACGCGCTACCCGGTGAAGCAGGACATCTTCCTGCCGCGGCAGGAATGCCTCGTGTGCCACCACCAGCCCGGCAACCGCATCTTCGGTATCAAGTTTCGCGTGTCGCCGATCGTGCTTGAGAAGGACGTCAACTTTTCCGAATACCGCGGCGCCGTGCATCCCCTGTCTTACCTGATCGACAGGGAGCTGGTGCAGCGCGTGAAGGCGGCGCCCACATTCGCGCGCCGCATGGCCATCTTATCGGAATATTATGAGCGGATGATCGACCAGCACGAAGGCGCGCGCAGACCGGTGGCGCTTGTGACCGGCATATTGAAGACCGTCAGCGAGCAGCGGCTGTACGCAGCGTCGATCGCCGACCTGGCCGCCCGGCACAACGTGAGCCCGCGCACCCTGCAGCGCTACTTTCTCGCCACCACCGGTATGACCGGCAAGCAGGCCCTCCAGATCCTGCGCATCCGCAATGCCGTAGAACTACTGTCTGCCCACCCGGGCAAATTCAATTACGCCGACTTCGGCTATTACGACCATTCCCATTTCTACAAACACCTCCGCGAGTTTTTCGGCGACGGCGCGCACCTGCACCTGGTGAAGCCGCATTTGCAGTTGCTGCGCTTGGGCTAGCAGGCGTCAGCAGACGGGCACAGCCCGTCATTGCGAGCGCAGCGAAGCAAACTCCTAACTTACGCAGGGTGGTCCGCAACTAAAAGAGTTCCGGCTTAAAGTCTTTTGACTTCAACCTGTCCTAAGGTCGGGGAGCTTGCTTCGCTACGCTCGCAATGACGCCAAAGGCGTCGCGCAAGCGACGCCTTTGGGTATAGGTTCATCAGTTTGTTATGCCTTACCCGCCCGCACGCTGGCGCTCCTCTTCAGAGGCCGTCGTACGCTTGCGGGCAGCCTGCACCTTACTGTTGCCGAAGCGGTAGGTGAAGCTGAGTGTAGCTACCCGCGAGTCGCGGATGGCATGCCAGTTCTCCACGTAACGGCCCGTGTAGGTAACGGTTGCCTTCGGCAGGTTGGTGAAGAAGATGTCGGTGACGTTGAGGCGCATCGTGCCTTTGCCTTGCAGGATATTCTTCTGCACGCCTGCGGCGATGCCCCACTGCGCGGAATTGTACGAGTAGCCATAGCGTCCGGCCGAATTATAGCTGCCGTTGAGTTCGGCGCCCCAGCCCTTCGCGAATGTGAAGGTGTTGTTCACCCGCAGGTTGGCCGCGGGGCTTCCGTTGGCCAGTGCGGCGCCGCCGATGTTGCCGTTGAAATGATTATAGAAAATGTTCACGTTGCCCATCAGGTTCCACCAGGGCTTCACGCGCCAGGGCAGGGTAGCCGTCAGCCCGAAATAGTCGCTCGACTCCAGGTTCACCGGGATCTGCACGGTAATATTCGAATCCTGTCCCGGCTTGATCTCGAATTCGGGGATGACGTCAAGAATGCGTGAGAGCACCGAGGTCTGCGGGGCGGTGGTGTGGCTGTAGCCGAGGGTGAAGTTGAGCTGCTTCACGGTGTAGCTCGCCTCGTAGCTCCAGGTGAGTTGCGGGCGCAGCAGCGGCGCGCCGGTGGCATAGATGGTCGCATCGATCTGGAACAGGAAGGGGTTCAGCTGCGAATAGCCCGGTCGGTCGATACGCCGGCTTACGGAGAGACCGATGGTCTGGTCATCTTTCAGCTTGTAGTTGAGGAATGCCGAGGGAAACAGCTGGAAGTAATCATTACGGAAGCGCGCGCCGCTTTTGGTCTGCAGGGTGCGCACGTTGGTGAGCTCGCCGCGCAGGCCCAGCTGCAGCGACCACTTGCTCCATTCCTTGCTGCCGTTCACATAAGCGGCGTTGTTGTATTCCTCGTAGTAGAAGCGGTTGGTCTTCGTGCTGTCAACCGAACTGGCGGCTCCCACCACGTTGAAAAAGCGCGCGTCATTATCAGAACGCACGTAGGAGGTTTTGGCACCGGCTTCGAAGCGGGCGCCCTTGCCCAGCGGATGCGTGTAGTCGGCCTTGGCGGTGGCCAGCGAGAGGCGCCCCTTCTGGTCGCCGTCGAGAATATCGGGATTGGCTTTCGGCGACCCGTCGAGGTTGAAGAAAGAAGAGGCCGTGCGGGTAAGCGATCCCGAGTTGTACTGGCCGAAGTCGGCATCGGCAGTGAGTTCCGAGCCGGCGCTGTCGAGCCGCGTTTTGAAGTTGATGTTGCCGACTACGTTCCGGTTGTAGTCGTCGTTGGTGGCGATGGTGTTGAAGAAGTAGCCGGGCTTGCCGGGGCTGGTGCCCACATTGGTGATCACGTCGCCGCGACGGTCGATGCCGGCCAGGTTGCTGTTGACCAGGAAGCCGAGGGTGCTGTTCTTCGAAAGGAAGAAATCGGCGCCGGCACGGATCGCATGCGACTGCACCTTGAATTCGGAATAGTTGTCCTTGTCGTCGGTGCCGGTCAGGGTGGGACCGCTGTAGAAGTTCCGGTTGATGAACAGGTGGTTGAGGAACTCGCGGTTACCGTAGTTATACGACCCGAAGAGGTTCATGTTCCTGTTGCGGTGATTGATGGTGGCGCCGGCGTTGGCCTTTGGCAGGTAGCCGCGTCCATAGCCCGCGGTGAGCGTGCCGTTGGTGCCGAGGCGCTGGTCTTTCTTCAGGCGGATGTCGATGATGCCCGAGTTGCCCGCGGCATCATATTTCGAAGAGGGGTTGGTGATGATGTCGATCCGCTCGATGGCGTTGGAGTTGAGCCCGCGCAGGTAGTTGGCGAGGTCGGCGCCTGTCATGGGCGAAGGCTTGCCGTCGATCATGATGATGACGCCGGCGCGGCCGCGGAGGGAGACGGCGTCGTTGTTGTCGATGGTGACGCCGGGGGCGCGCTCGAGCACGTCCATGGCGGTGGAGCCGGCCGACACGATGCTGTTTTCCACGTTGACCACGATGCGGTCGTTGAGTTTCTGGATGAAGGGTTTGCGCGCCGTTACGGTAACGCCTTTGAGCTCGTTGCTGCGGCGGCCTGCGAGGCTGAGGGCGGGCAGCTGCTGCACCGCGCCTTCGCTCACGTCGAAGGCCGGCGCGTAGCGCGGCTCATGGCCGGTCATGGATACGCGGAGGAGGTAGCGGCCGGCGGGCAGGCCTTCGGCCAGCGCCGTGCCGCCCCGGTCGCTCAGCGCGGTCTTCACAAGGACGGAATCTTTCGCACGTAATATTTCGACGGTAGCGCTTTCAAGCGGTGCCTTCTGTTCGTTGGTAACCGTGACGGAGACGGAGCCTTTGCCGCCCTGGGCCGCGGCGGCCAGTGAAGCGGCACTCAGCATCAGGGCCAGGTAGATCTTCCTCATAACATACATTTTCAGCAAAACAATAGGGTTCGGTGCTGCGCTCCTAGCCAATTCGGACCGTAAGGCGCAGGGCTTCCGTCAATGGAACAATGGCTCCATCTACGAAAATGGTCGTGTCCGAAAATTACATTGGGGATGCGGGGCGGCCGTAGGCCGATGCAGTCTTCTATGCCTTGATTGTTACGGGCTTGCGCGCCGGGCCTTGCCGTACCCGATCTTTGCGCCCATGAATTATCCCATCGCCGATATCAACGCCCTCATCCGCAACCGCCGCTCCACCTTTCCGAAGCAATACGACCCTGCCGGAACGGTGGAAGAAGACATCCTCCGCCAGATCGTGGAGAATGCCACCTGGGCGCCGAGCCATGGCAACCTGCAACCCTGGAAATTCGTGGTATTCACCGGCGCGGGCCGCGAGAAGCTCGCCCAGTTTCAGTCGGAGTTATACAAGGCCGAAGCCGGCGACAACTTCAAGCAGGCTACCTATGACGGCCTCGCGTCCAACCCGCTGAAGGCCGCCGCGGTGATCGCCCTCTGCCTGAAGCGCGACCCCAATAAGAAGTTCCCCGAGATCGAAGAGATAGCTGCGGTGGCCGCCGCCGTACAGAACATGTACCTCACCGTAACGGCCTACGGCCTCGGCGGTTACTGGACCACCGGTGGTGTTACCTACAAGGGCAGCGCAAAGGAATTCTTCGGCCTTGGTGAAGACGACAAGCTGATGGGATTCTTTTATGTGGGTGTGGTGGCCGTTCCCAGCCCGGCGAAGGAGCGTGCGCCGCTGGAGCAGAAGGTGGAGTGGATTAAGGGCTAGATTAGTGCTTTGTTGTAAATTAGGGGTTACTGGGACCCGTAGGACTCGTGCGACATTTAATGAAGTCGCACGAGTCCTACAGGTCCCACAAACCGCTAACTTATGCCTAATGAGAAAACACCTGGGTTTATCCCTCCGCACGGGGGCTACCGCAACCTGATTACCTATCAAAAAGCGGAGATCATCTACGACGCTACTTACCATTTCACCCGACGCTTCTTTGGCAAGTACGACCGCACCGTAGATCAGATGGTGCAAGCGGCGCGCAGCGGCAAACAAAACATCGCTGAAGGGAGCATGGCATCGGCAACTTCTAAAGAAACCGAGATCAAGCTTACCAATGTCGCCCGTGCTTCGCTGGAAGAACTGGCTATTGATTACGAAGACTTCCTTCGGACGCGCGGCCATGTCATCTGGGATAAGAATGACCGCCTTGCTGTTCGCTTCCGGGAGCTCAATCGCACGCCTGGTGCTTCCTATGCTACCTATCAGCGGGCATTTGAGCATGAGGACCCGGCGATCTGCGCCAATGCTATCCTTTGCCTGCTACGAATCACCATTAATTTGTTAGGAAGGCAACTTTCAAAGCTCGAGCAAGATTTCCTGTCGGAAGGCGGTCTTCGTGAGCGGATGACGCAGGCCCGCTTACGCCACCGTCGCTAACCCCGCACACCTGCACCGCTTCATTAACGATACCCGCCTGCTATCAGGTAAAGGGCAACATCAGCACTTCATACCGGAGGGATGTGTCACCTTCCTTGAGAAGGCCACTATTATAAATCACGGCATGTACCTGCACCGTTCGTGTTCCTTCATCCGGAGCGCTCATTACTGTCATGCGTCAGCGGATTGATTTATTCCCGGTATCGATGCTTTCAGCAAAGAGCTACACCACCTCCAACCGATACCCCTTCCTGGGCACATTCACAATTGCCAGCGAAGCATCCTGCTCCAGCTTCTTTCTTAACCGCGACACAAACACATCCAGACTCCTCCCTACGATCACGCCCTCATCCTCCCAGATCTTTTGCAGCTCCGCGCGGTCGATCACTTCATTGGGGCGGGCGGCGAACAGCTGCAGGAGGGCGGCTTCCTTTCCGGTAAGCGCGATGCGTTCTTCTTCAAACAATAAGCACTGTTGCTCCGGCAGAAACCAGTAGCGACCCAGGGCAAGTCCGGGTAAAGCCGGCGCTGAAGGCATGGCTGGCACCGCATCGGTGGTTGGTGGTTCCTCCATAACCGGGCTTGTTTTCCGACGAACGCTACGCACCCCGGTTGCAAGCAGCAAAAGCGCCAGCACACCCGCTCCTGCGCCGAGGAGGCGCTTGCCCGTCCAGAAGGGAGCCGGCGTGCGAAACTGGATGGAGATGCTGTAAGGCCCCTCCGGCTGGACCCGGCCGAGGCAGGGCACAATGGACTGCTGACCCGAAGGCAGCATCGCGTAGCCGAATACGACACCCTGCGAGGGCTGCTCCAGGACGTTGACGATATAATCGGCGCCCGGCAGGCTGCTGCCCAGCACCCGGTCGATGCCGGCCACCAGCGAGTCGGTGCGGAAGCGGAACGCCCCCGGGAAGGTGAGCAGGTAAGTAGCCGGCGCCGGCTGCGTCACCGGCGGCAGGGGCGTAGTGCTGTCGCCGGCAGCGCGGAGCAGCTCGTGGCCCACCCGCCGCACGGCAATGGCGGCCCGTGCCTCGTCGAAGGAAGTCTTCGGTGCGGCCCCGGTGAAGCCCAGCAGGGCCACCAGCAGCAAGGCCGCGCCGGCAAAGAGAAGGGAGGCCCGTTTCATCTTTTAAAGGTACCGCCATTTGCCCGCAACGGGCGGCCGGAAGCCAATATTTACACGCGTTTACAATCTATTTACACCCGGTTTACGGGGTCCGGCTAGCGGCGCGCGTACCTTGATCAAAACAATCAAAATGACTATTTCCAACAAACGCATTGTCCGCCGCCTCCGCTTCCTCGGCATCGGGGCCGCGCTTACAGCCGGTGTCCTCATCGCTGTCAACAGCACCCCGCCGGCACAGGCGGCCGCGCTGAAGCCGGCGACCTCCGACTCGGTTTACAATACCGTTCAGCCGTACCAATCGGTGATCCGCGCGCAGCAGGATTCGCTCCTGCGCCGCTACCCGTTTCTCCGCCAGGTGCACATAAAGGACGACCGGGGACGCCTGCTGGATATTTTCGGTCGCCCGCTGGGTTGCTGAGCCGGCTGGCGTTGAAGAGATACGGATGGGATCCGGGTGTTGCACACCCTTCCAAAAGCAAGCCCGGCGCTATAGTTACCCTTATCCCGGCACTGTATTTTCCCCTTGCGGGAGCCGGGAAAGCGGCGTAACTTATAAGTACATTTCTTCACCCAAAATCGAATCTTATGGATGCAAGCAGCATGAAAGCTTCGTTGCTCGGAGTAATGATGCTTTCCGGTTCCCTCGTCTTCGCGCAACATCATGGGGATTCTTCGATGCACAGCGGCCATGTTATGGTCAATAGCGCCAACGTCAAGTGGATGGCCGGCCCGCCCTTCCTTCCCGCAGGCGTGAAAATGGCGGTGCTCGAAGGCGATCCATCCAAAGAAGGTCCGTTTACCGTTCGCCTCATGATGCCCGCCAATTACACGATACCGCCGCATACGCACCCCACCATCGAGCACGTAACGGTGATCGACGGAGACTTTTTCATGGGTGCGGGTAAAAGCCTCGACCGCGCCGGCGCCATGAAGCTGAACCGGGGCGGCTACGCGGTAATGCCGGCCAACTTTGCCCACTACGCGTTTTCGCAGGGCAGGGCGCAGGTGCAGGTACACGGGATGGGCCCCTTTGCGATCAATTATATCAACCCGGCCGACGACCCGCGCAGCAAGAAAAAATAAGCAGCAGGCCAGGCAGCGATGCCTGGCCTTTTTGATGCCGCTCCTGGCGCGCCGGAAGCTGCGACCGGCGCAGTCGGGGCGGTTCGTTATCTTCGCCGCCATCAGCCCACTAAAACGTTTCGTCTCATGTCAGCAGATTTCGGCAAGATCATTATCCTCACCGCTCCTTCGGGCGCGGGCAAAACCTCCATCACCCGTTACCTGCTGAACAAGTATCCCGACCGCCTCGCCTTCTCCATCTCCGCGGCCACACGCCCGCCGCGCGGCAACGAAAAGGACGGCGTCGACTACCACTTCATGAGCGTGGCCGAATTCCAGGACCGCATCCACAAGAACGAGTTCATGGAGTGGGAGATGGTGTATGAAGGCAAATACTACGGCACCCTGAAGTCGGAGATGCGCCGCATCTGGAACGAAGGCAAGACGCCCGTGCTCGACATCGACGTCAAGGGCGCCATCCACATCCAGCAGCAATACCCCGAGAACATCCTGTCGCTTTTCATCGAGCCACCCTCCATCGAGGAGCTGCAGCGCCGCCTTACCGGCCGCGGCACCGAAAGCCCCGAGTCGCTGCAGGCCCGCGTAAATAAAGCCGCCTACGAGCTTTCCTTCAAAGAGCATTTTCACAAAGAGATCATCAACGAAAACCTCGAGCAGGCGTGCAAGGACGCCGAGGAAGCGGTGTTAGGGTTTATTGGTGAAGGATAATTGGTGACTTTCGAATAGAAGGACGAGCAAATGATTACATGAGTACATGAGGGCAGAGGGTTATCTGATCATCTCGGATCTCTGGATCTCGGATCTGAAATCAATCAGACATCGCACATCCGGCATCAGCCATTCCTTCTCCGGCTCATGTAATCATATGCTCATGTACTCATGTAATCTCACTTCTCTTATCTTAGAGTTATGATCGATACTACCGTCATGACCTGGTTCTTCGTAACCATCTTTATGATGGCCTTCTTCTCCGGCATCGAGATGGCGTTTTACAGCGTCAACCGCTTCGGGGTGGAGCTGAAGAAAAAGCAGGGCCGGCCCGGCGCGCAGCTCATCTCGCGCTTTATCCAGACGCCCGAGATCTTCGTGAGCGTCATGGTGATCGGCTTTACGCTGTCGCTGGTCTTCTTTGTGCTGCTGTTCAGCGCCGTTACCGAGCCGCTGTGGCGCTTCGCGCTGCGTACGCCGCAGCAGTTTGAGCGGATGGACGTGCTGCGGCTATTCGTCGATATCGCGCTGGCTACCTTCATTGTGCTGGTATTTGGCGAGTTCATTCCCAAAGCCTGGTTCCGCGCCAAAACGACGCTGCTGTCGCGCCTCGTGTGGGTGGTGAATCTTTTTTACGCAGTGCTGCAGCCGCTCGCCGCAGGCTTCATCGCCCTGTCGGAGTGGGTGCTCAAATACGTGTTCAACGTGCGGATGGACGAAAAGAAAGGGCTCTTCTCCGGTGCTGATTTTGAAACCCTTTTCCAGCAAAGCAACGACGACTACGAGCCCGAGGATGTCAACACCGAGCTGTTCGAAAACGCGCTGGAGCTGCCCAAAACCAAGATCCGCCAGTGCCTCGTGCCCCGCAAGGAGATCATCGCCGTAGAACTACGGTCGTCGATGGAAGAGGTGCGGCACAAGCTGGTGGAGACCAAGCTGAGCAAGCTGGTGGTGTATGAGGGCAATATCGACCACATCGTGGGCTATGTGCACCAGCTCGACCTGTTCAAGAGCCCCGATACGGTGCAGGACATCCTGCTGCCCATCCCCGCGGTGCCCGAGAGCATGAGCGCCACCGACCTCATCAACAAGTTTACCCGCGAAGGCAAGAGCATCGCCTGGGTGGTAGACGAATTTGGCGGCACCGCCGGCATCGTGACCATGGAAGACGTGCTGGAAGAGATCTTCGGCGAGATCCAGGACGAGTACGACTCCGAGGAGTTCGTGGAGCGCCAGATCTCCGAAAACGAATACATTCTCTCGGGCCGCCTTGAGCTCGACTACCTCTGCGATAAGTTCGACCTCACCTTCCCAGGCGATGAGGAATCCGAAACGCTTTCCGGATATATCATCAACCACCACGAAACGATCCCCAAGCAAAAGGAGCGGATCATTATCAACAACTACGAGTTTGATATCATCAATGTGGGCGATACCCGGATCGAGATGGTGAAGCTGAAGGTGCTGAAGTGACCGGATGACCGGATGAGGAAGAACGCAGATCTTTTATGATCCTTATGATTCGCGCAGATAAGATCGCGTGCGTCAGCCCATCATAAACAATCATAACCAATCTGCGTATCCCGCCCGCGGGATCAGCGTTCCTTCTCTTCCGACCGCTCCTCATTTTCACAAAGCCTTAGTTGCATCCGTGCGTAATTTCACGGACGATGAAAAGCTCCGCCCGGACCGTCTTTGCAACCATTTCTTTTGTCCTGATCACCATTGGCGCCGCCGCCCAGCAAAAGGGCAAGGCGCCGATGCCGCTTCCTGTTTTGGATACTGCCCGCCCGGTGAAAAAGCCGGTATGGCCGCTGGCCGATAAAACAAAGGGCACGCGCCGTAGCGACGGCCTCTTTACCCTGTACCAGGATACGGCCACTGGCGGCATGCAGCTCTATATCCGCAAAGACCAGCTGGGCAAGGAATATATCTACCAGAGCTTTGCGCTGAGCGGGCCAACGTCGCTGCTGCTCAACCAGAGCATCTACCGCTCCAACTTCATCTTCCGCATCGAAAAGTCCTTCGACCGCATCGAGCTCACACGCGTCAACACCGCTTTTTATTATGATCCCGCCAACCCCATCAGCCGTACCCGGGATATCGACAAGCCCGAAGCGGTGCTCACCTCGGAGCGGATCGCGGGTGAAGACTCGGCGGGCTACCTCATCAACGCCGACGGTATTTACCTGAGCGAGCGCTTCGACCCGGTGCGCCCGCCGGTTCAGCCGGGTGCCTTCGTTATCGGCGGGCCTTCTTTCGGGCTCGGCAACCTGAACCCATTCAAATCCAAGTATGTCGGCGTCAAAACCTTCACCGGCAATACCGACGTGGTGGTAGATCTTTCGTACGACAACCCGGGTGCCCCCGCAGGTGGCGGCACCGATATCACCGACCCGCGCTATGTGCGGGTGCGCCTGCAGCATTCTTTTATCGAGCTGCCGAAGAACGATTTCCGCCCGCGCCGCGACGACCCGCGCGTCGGCTATTTTATCCACCAGGTGAACGACCAGACCTCCGTGTCGGCTACGCCCTGGCGCGACATCATCGACCGCTGGAACCTGGTGAAGAAAGATCCCGCGGCCCCGGTGAGCGAGCCAGTGGAGCCGATCACTTTCTGGATCGAAAACACGACGCCGCTGGAATACCGCGAAACGGTACGTGCCGCTGTGCTCAAATGGAACGACGCTTTTGAAAAGGCCGGCTTCCGCAACGCCGTCCGCGTGGAGCAGATGCCCGATACCGCCAGCTGGGATCCTTCCGACCTCCGTTACAACGTGATCCGCTGGGTGTCGTCGGCACAGCCTCCCTATGGCGCCATCGGGCAGTACACCACCAACCCGCGCACGGGCCAGATCCTGGGCGCCGACGTCACCATCGAATGGTACACGGGCTCGGCCGCACCGGTGGTGGGGGAGCTGCTCACGGGTCAGCCTTCGACTCCGCTGCGCTACGCTCAGGCTGACATCCTTCGACAGGCTCAGGATGACAATCATACTGTCAGGCTGAGCGAAGCCGAAGCCAATCATACCCTGTGCAGCCTGGCCGACGAGCTGAAAGCGCAGTTCATTACAGGAAGCACGCTGGTGGATGCCGCCGGTGGCTCGCCGAAGGCGATCTCGGAGATGCACCAGCAGTTTCTCACCTACCTCGTAATGCACGAGACCGGGCATGTGTTCGGACTCAACCACAATATGAAAGGCAGCCAGCTCTGGTCGCCGGCCGAGATCAATAACAAGGAGCTTACCCGCAAATGGGGTCTTCTTGGCTCGGTGATGGATTACCCGGCCATCAACATCGCTGCCGATCCTGCGAAGCAGGGCGATTTCTATACGACGAAGCAGGGGCCTTACGACGACTGGGCGATCCAGTTTGGCTATACGCCTTTTGCGGAAAGTGAGGAAGCGGAAGGCGTGGCCAGGATCCTGGCGCGCAGCGGCGACCCGAAGCTTGCCTTCGGCAACGACGGCGACGATATGCGCAACCCGGGCAAGGGCATGGATCCCCGCGCCCAGATCAACGACCTGAGTAATGATGCCATCGGCTACGCGGCCACCCGCCTGCAACTGGTCAACGGGCTCATACCGAAGCTGGTGGACCGCTACGGTCGCCCGGGCCAGTCCTTTGCCGAGCTGCGCCAGCGCTACAATGCTCTGCAGGCGCAGCGCCAGCAGATGATCGGCGCGGTGAGCCGTTATGTGGGCGGCGTATATGTAGACCGCAGCTTCCCCGCTGAAGGCGCGCCCCGCCCGCGTCCCTTTACGCCGGTGCCCCTCGACCAGCAGAAGCGCGCCGTGAAGGTGCTCAACAAATACGTGTTTGCGCCCTCGGCCTTCAGTGCCGATACGGCGATCCTGGCCTGGCTGCAGCCCCAGCGCCGCGGTTTTAACCAGGGCGTTTACGGCGATGACTACAAGATCTCCAACGTGGTGCTGTCGCAGCAAATAGCAGGCGCGCTGGCGCACCTGCTGCACCCGGCCACGCTGCAGCGCCTCACCAACAGCCGCCTGTATGGCAATAAGTACGCGCCCGCCGACCTGCTGCAGGACCTGGAGCAGGGCATCTTCGCCGCCGACCGCGCCGGCGCGGTGAACGTGTTCCGTCAGAACCTGCAGACCGAGTACGTGCGCTACCTGCTGGAGGTGGTGGCCGACCGCTTCAGCCAGTACGATGCCATTGCGCAGGCCGCCGCCCTCGACGCGGTGCAGCGCATCCGCCGGATGGAGGAAAGCGCGCCGTCGCCAAATGCCGAGACCAGGGCACACCGCGCGAGCCTCGTGTACCAGATCAAGAAAGCACTCGATGCTAAATAGCAGTTCCCGGATCTGGAATCTTTGAATCTGGAATCTTTTGGATAAATCCGGGAAGAAGCTTATTGCGTATATCACTTCATCAATATCTCTATTGTTGCACGATGGCTCCAGATTCCAGATTCCGAGATTCCAGATCAGTAGATGCTCCCTGTTATCTTTGTCGCACTAAAAACGCTACATGGCTTTAGGGATCTTTAAAAGAGGAGGTGATTCGGAGCGGGCGGAGATGTCTTTCATCGATCACCTCGACGTGCTGCGCGGGCACCTGTTCCGCAGCGTGATTGCCATTGTTATCGGCGCCATTGTGGTTGCCGTTTTCAATAAGTTCTTCATCCGCGATGTGCTGCTGGGTCCCACGCATGCCGACTTCCCGACCTATGGCGTGCTGTGCCGCATCGGCAAGGCGCTCAACCTCGGAGGCTCGCTCTGTATGGACGGAATCGGCATCAAGATGCAAAGCACGCAGGTGGGCGCGCAGTTCAGCATGTTTTTTACCGTGCTGCTCATCGGCGGCATCATCATCGCCTTTCCCTATATCTTTTACGAATTCTGGTCTTTTGTGAAGCCGGCGCTCACGCAGCGGGAGCGGAGCAAAACGCGGGGCGTCATCTTCTGGGTTTCCTTCCTGTTTTTCCTCGGCGTCTGTTTCGGCTACTTCGTTATCGCGCCCTACACCATCAAGTTCTTCGCGGGCTTCCAGCTCGACGAAAACATCGAGAACCGCTGGACCATCTCCAGCTATATGGATACCATCATCCCGCTGGTGCTCGGCGCGGGGCTGGCGTTTCAGTTGCCGCTGGTGCTTTTCTTCCTGGCCAAGGTGGGCATCGTGTCGGGCACTTACCTGGCAAAGGTGCGTAAGTATTCCATCGTCATCATCTTCATCATCGCCGCCGTCATCACGCCCGGACCGGATATCGTGAGCCAGATGACCGTAGCGCTTCCGCTGCTGCTGCTGTACGAGATCTCGATCCTGCTGGCGAGAAGGGTAGAGAAGGAGCGGGCGAAGGAGGAGAAGGCCGAATGGAGTTGAAGGCGGAGCAAATGATTACATGAATACATGAGCCGAAGAGGGCAGGGTTGATATCGGATGTCAGATGTCTGATTGGGCAGGAGCTTCGCAGCCAGATTCCGGATCCTGAAATCAAAAGTGGCCAGACAGCCTTCCCCCTTCATGTAATCATGTACTCATGTATTCATGTAATCTTCCCTCCTTTCCGTCCTTCCTGTAGCTTTGCGAAAACCCACCCGTTTATGCACGCTCCCCTTTTCGACCTCACGAAACCTCTCGCCATCGGCTCCGACCACGCCGGTTTTGAATACAAGCAAGCGCTCATTCCCTGGCTGCAGGAACGTGGCCTGCAGGTAAAAGATTATGGCACCTACAGTACCGAGTCGGTAGATTACCCCGACTTCGCGCACCCCGTGGCGGGCGCCGTGGAAACCGGAGAGGCTGCACTCGGCATCCTCATCTGCGGTTCGGCCAATGGGGTGGCCATCACAGCCAACAAGCACAGGGGCGTCCGTGCCGCCATCGCCTGGGAGGACGCCATCGCTTCGCTTGCGCGGCAGCACAACAACGCCAACGTACTGTGCATCCCCGCCCGCTTCGTGACCCTCGATACGGCGAAAAGTATGACCGGTCTTTTCCTGGAAACTCCCTTTGAGGGTGGACGCCACCAGAACCGCGTGGATAAAATCGCTTGTTAATGTGATAATGCGGTAATGTGTCAATGCGGTAATTCTGGCCGCACAGATATGACAAAAACAGTGCTGCCACTGGCGGAGCTTTTCGACACATTACCACATTACCGCATTGCCGCATTGAAACAACGTGTATATTTCCGGGCTATGAAACGATTATTCCTTGCCAGCGCCCTTCTGGTTGCGTGCTGCTCTGTGCAGGCACAGAAGAAGAAGGCCGCCGCTAACCCGAAGCTCTTCGCCGCGAGCATCCTGCCCGCCGACCTGAAGAAGCACCTTTACATTATTGCCGGCCCCGAAATGGAAGGCCGCGAAACCGCCACCCCGGGCCAGAAGAAGGCCGCGGCGTACATCGAGAACCACTTCCGCACGCTCGGCCTCGAGCCCGGCGCCAACGGATCGTACCAGCAGGTGTTCAACGTCTACCAGGACGCGCTGCAAAGCGCCCGCCTCGAAGTGAACGGCCAGTCGTTCACCATCGATAAAGACTTCAACCCGCAAACAGCCTCCAATATCTCCGGCACCTTCCGCTTCAGCGAAGTGGTGGCCCTGCCCGCCGATACCAACGCGGTAAAGGCCGCCGACCTCACCGGCCGCCTCGTGATTCTTTATCCTTCTTCCAGTGCCGGCCGCATCGTTACCCGCGCCATCGCCACCACGATCCGCTCCAAGGGTGCCGCCGCCATACTGACGGTTTCTCCCACCTACCCGCGCAATGCCGGCAACCGCGCGGGCGCACAATCGATCTACAGCTTCCGCCGCACCGTTGACCCGCAGCAATATTCTATCTCCGAAGCGGTAGCCAGGGCCATCGTGGGTGCTGACTTCGACGCGTTGAAAAACGGCAGCATCACTGCCAAAACCATCAGCAGCGAAGTGCTCCTGGAAACCACCAAGAACAGCACTGTGCTCCAGTCGAGCAACGTGGTAGGCGTACTTCCCGGTACCGACCTGAAAGATGAATACCTCTTCATCACTGCCCACTACGACCACCTGGGCAAGCGCGGCGATTCCGTGATCTTTTATGGCGCCGACGACGACGGCTCCGGCACGGTAGGCGTGCTCGAGCTGGCCGAGGCTTTCTCTCTGGCCAAGAAAGCCGGCAAAGGCCCGCGCCGCACCATCGTCTTCATGACCGTAAGCGGCGAGGAAAAAGGCCTCTGGGGTTCGGAATACTATTCCAACCACCCGCTGTTCCCGCTGGAGAAGACCACCGCCGACCTCAATATCGACATGATCGGCCGCAGCGACGTTACCCGCAAGGGCGACACCACCAACTACATCTACGTGGTGGGCGACGACAAGATCTCTTCCGACCTGAAGCCGATCTCGGAGGCTGCCAACAGGCAGTACACCAAGCTGGAACTGGATTATAAGTTCAACGACGTCAACGATCCCAACCAGATCTACTACCGCTCCGACCACTACAACTTCGCCCGCAAAGGCGTTCCCATCATCTTCTACTACGACGGTATGCTGGGCTCCGACTACCACCGTCCTACCGACACGCCCGACAAGATCCATTACGAGCTGGCCGCCAAGCGTGCCCAACTGGTGTTCTACACAGGCTGGGAAATGGCCAACCGCGATTCGATGCTGAAGCGCGATATCGAGCTGCCGGCGATGCGCCGGTAAAAAACCGCGCTGGTCGATTAAACGTTTATTCTTCAAGCCTGTCTCACAAGAGACAGGCTTTTTATTAGAGAAAGATTAGAGGGAATATCTCTAACGTTCATTAACCTACGGCGGCGGTGCCCCAAGTTACCTTGGACGCCGGAACGCCGTTGCAATAACCTTTAAACATGCACTTATGAAAACACTGCTGCAATTCCTGGCCATGGTGGTCATGCTGATCATCGTTGGCCCCTTCACGGGCGAAGATTAGTTCGTAATTCGTAAGCTGCTATATGAAAAAGCCGGATCGCAAAGCGATCCGGCTTTTGTTTTGAAGCCTTTGCTCCCTCCCCGCCTGGGGAGGGCCGGGGCCGGGTTACCAGCCCAGCACGTACGCGAACACCAGCGGCGCAACGATCGTGGCGTCGCTTTCGATGATGTATTTCGGCGTGTGGATGTCGAGCTTGCCCCAGGTGATCTTTTCGTTGGGATGCGCACCCGAGTAAGAACCGTAGGAGGTGGTGGAATCGGAGATCTGGCAGAAATAGCTCCAGAAGGGGATCTCGTGCATCTCCAGGTCCTGGTACATCATCGGCACCACGCAGATGGGGAAGTCGCCGGCGATGCCGCCGCCTACCTGGAAGAAGCCGATGCCCTTGCCGTCGGAGTTGTGCTTGTAATATTCCGCGAGCCACACCATATACTCGATGCCGCTCTTCATGGTCGAAGCCTTGATCTCTCCTTTATATACATAAGAAGCGAAGATGTTGCCCATGGTGCTGTCTTCCCAGCCGCCTACCACGATGGGCAGGTTCTTCTCAGCCGCGGCGATCATCCAGGAGTTCTTCGGGTCGATCTGGTAGTAGTCTTTCATGACGCCGCTGTTGAGCAGCTCGTACATGTATTCGTGCGGAAAGCGGCGTTCGCCGGCAGCGTCGGCATCGAGCCATAGCTTGGCAATGTGCTTCTGGATGCGGCGGAAGGCTTCTTCCTCGGGGATGCAGGTGTCGGTAACACGGTTGAGGCCGCGCTCCAGCAGGTCCCACTCCTGCTGCGGGGTGAGGTCGCGCCAGTTGGGGATGCGCTCGTAGTGGTCGTGCGCCACGAGGTTCATGATATCCTCTTCCAGGTTGGCGCCGGTGCAGGAGATGATGTGAATTTTATCCTGGCGGATCATTTCTGCCAGTGAAATGCCCAGTTCGGCGGTGCTCATGGCGCCCGCAAGGGTCACCATCATCTTGCCGCCTTCCAGCAGGTGGGTCTCATAACCCTTGGCCGCATCCACGAGGGCGGCGGCGTTGAAGTGGCGGTAATGGTGCGTGATGAATTGCGAAACGGGTCCTTTGTTCATGTGTACAAGCGATTTTAGGGCACAAAAGTAGCGCATTGCATCCTTCGGCCGACCGGATTTCAGGGCCCGTCGGCCCGTTGAATGCCTCTGCCGGAGGCCCTTGCCCGTTTCTGCGGAAAAGCGTAACTCTGCACCCATTAACATTCATTAACCTTCACCGGACCGAAGCCGTCCGCGCGCTATGAATTTTCTGTACAAGGAAGTCCGTCTCGGCAAATACCGTGTGGCCGTCGCCACGCTCCTCTGGTTCGGCCTGGCGCTCATCGCCACGCTGGCCCAGGTGTCGCGGCATTCCTATAACAACTACCTTATCTACAAAGGGGTGTTTGTACACCTGCGGGCGGCTACCAACCTATACCTTGGTTACCCGGGCGAATACAATGACTCCAATCACTACGGTCCTTCCTTCGGCCCGCTCATCGCGCCCTTCGCGGTGCTGCCCGACCCGCTTGGTGTATCGCTGTGGTGCATGGCCAACGCGGCCCTGTTGTGGTGGGCGGTGACGCTGCTGCCGCTCCCGGAGCGCGGCCGCCTGCTGGTGCTGGCCATCGGCGCCGTGGAGATGATGACCGCCACGCACAACGTGCAGTTCAATACCATGCTGGCGGCCTTGATCGTGCTGGCCTACGTGGGTGTGGAGCGCGAAAAGGATTTCTGGGCCACCCTGCCCATCGCCTTCGGCTTCCTCATCAAACTGTACGGTATCGGGGCCCTGCTGTTTTTTCTTTTCTCGAAACACAGGCTGAAGTTCAGCGCCTCCTTCCTTTTCTGGTGCCTCGTGCTCTTTGCCTTGCCGATGCTCCTGTCGTCGCCGGGTTTTGTGCTCCAGAGTTATCACGACTGGTTTACGAGCCTGGTGGAGAAGAACGCGCAGAACATGGACATCGGCCGCGGTGCCATGCAGGATATTTCGGTGATGGGCATGATCCGCAGAATTACCGGCGTGCCCATCGACAACCTGCTGGTGATGGCGCCCGCAGCCTTGCTTATAGCAGCGCCGCTGCTGCGCATCGGGCAGTATAAAAACCTCGGGTACCGGCTCGCTTACCTCGCCGTGGTGCTCATCTCGGTGGTCATCTTCAGCTCCTCGGCCGAGTCGTCTACCTATGTCATCCCCATGATCGGCGTCGGCGTCTGGTACCTGCTGGAGCGGCGCGATCACCCGAAGGCGGCACTGGCCCTGCTGCTGTTCGCCCTGCTGCTGACCAGCCTTTCACCCACCGACCTTTTCCCGCGCTATGTGCGCGAGCATTTCGTGCGGACCTATGCGCTCAAGTGCCTCCCGGTGTTTTTGGTGTGGTGCTGGCTCATCGTGCAGTTGTTCCGCAAAAACTTTTCGGCCACAGCTCCTAATCTTGAAGCAGCGTGAAGCAGATCGACATCATCATACCGGTTTATAACGAAGCGGAAAACATTGCCGCCCTGGTGCAGGCCGTGCACGAAGCCATGGCCGGCCAGCCTTATGATTACAAGTTTATCCTCGTAGACGACGGATCTTCCGACGCCACCCTCCAGGTGCTCAAGGGCCTTTCGGTGGCCGATCCGCGTGTGCACTACCGTTCGTTCAGCCGCAACTTCGGCCACCAGGCCGCGCTCAAATGCGGCATCGATGCCTCTACCGGCGACGCCGCCATCTCGCTCGACGGCGACTTTCAGCATCCCCCCGAGCTGCTGCCCACGCTGATCCGCCATTGGGAAGAAGGCTACGACGTGGTGTATACGCTGCGCAAGGACGAAGACAAGCAGTCTTCCACCTTCAAGCGCTGGAGCTCCGACCAGTTTTACAATTTCATGAACCGCATGGCCGATCTCGACCTCGAGAAAGGCTCCGCCGACTTCCGGCTTATCGACCGCAAATGCGTGCAGGTGCTGCAAAGCATGGAGGAGCACGAGCTCTTCTTCCGCGGCCTGGTGAAGTGGATCGGCTACAGGCAGATCGCGGTGGAGTACCAGCCCGCGGCACGCCGCGCGGGCAAGTCGAAATACACGCTGCGCAAGATGCTGCGCTTTGCGCTGCAGGGCATTACTTCCTTCAGCACGAAGCCGCTTTACTTCGCCGCTTACCTCGGGTTTGCTTTTGCGCTCGCCTCGGTGCTCTACCTGCCCTACGCGCTGATCTCGTATTACTTCGGGCACGTCGTTAACGGGTGGGCCTCCATTATTGTGACCATCACCTTTTTCGGTGGCCTGCAGCTGTGTATCCTGGGTATCATGGGCCTTTACCTCGGTAAGATATTCATGCAGAGCAAGCACCGGCCCCTGTATATTGTAAAGGAGCAGTCGTTATGAGCCGCCCCGTAATCCTATTGAGCTTCGATGTGGAGGAGTTCGATATGCCGCTGGAATACGCACAGCCGATCGGCGAAGCCGAGCAGATGGAGGTGGGTGCCCGTGGCCTGGAGGCACTGATGTCGGTAATGAACCGGTACCCGGAGGTGCGCGGAACTTATTTCACCACGGCCAACTTCGCGCAGCATTTTCCCGCAGCGGTGCGCGCCCTCGCGGAGCGCAATGAAGTGGCCTCGCATACCTTTTACCACACACACTTCGAAGTGCCCGACCTCCTGGCTTCGAGAACTACCCTCGAGGAGATCACCGGCAAGCCGGTGACCGGGCTGCGGATGCCGCGGATGCGGCCGGTGGCGATGAGCGATGTGCTCGCCGCCGGTTATCGATACGATTCATCGGTAAACCCCTGCTGGCTGCCGGGCCGCTACGACAACCGCCACCTGCCGCGTAATCCCTACGTGCAGGAAGGCATGCTGCGTTTTCCCGCCTCGGTAACGCCGCGCTTCCGCATTCCGCTGTTCTGGCTCTCGTTCAAGAATTTTCCGTGGCCCCTTTTCCGAAAGCTGTTGCGGGATTGCCTGAAAGCGGATGGATATGCCTGCCTGTATTTTCATCCCTGGGAATTTATCAACCTCGACGCCTACAGGATCCCCGGCTATGCGAAGCGCCATGCCGGGCCGGTGCTGCAGCGGCGCCTGAATACGCTGATCCGCGAGTTTTCCGGTAGCTGCGATTTTGTACCGATGGAGGAGTATATCGGGTCGGCAATCGTGAATCGGCAATCGTGAATCCGCGATGCGCGGTAATAAAGAACGTCCCGCCAAAAGCGGGACGTTCTTTATTATCAGGCGCCAGCTAAATCAGACATCCGGCACCGGAGATCGAAAGATTTAAAAGAAAAGCCCCAGTTGAAACCAGGGCCGCCAAAACACACACTAAAACGACATTCAGATCTTTTCGATCTTTTGGTGGATCATCCACTCGCTGTTGCTTTCGGAGCGGAGGGTGATTTTCAGGTCGGCATTTTCCATGGTAGCATAAAAGGTGGTGCCTTCATCGGTAGTATATTCCATGATATCGGTGATCCAGTTGTCTTTACCGGCTTTGTTCTTCAGCTCGGCCTGCAGCATTACGGGCAGCTGGCTGAGGGTCATGTTGCGGGTGAGGGCAACCATCTCGCCGCCGATGTTATAGTAAGCGTTGATGTGCTGGCCGTCGAGCACGAAGTTGGCCTTAAAGTACTGGCCGTTTTCGTTCCAGCGAACCTCGCGGGCGCCGCTGAAAGTGCTCTGGAAGGATTTCAGCACGGCGTTCGGGGTTTCAGTAGCATTGCTAAGCAGCGTGGTAAGCGAGGCGAAGAGGATGAGGAAAAACTTTTTCATAACGGTTGTATTAAATGTTTTGATTGATTTGTTCGTTTGGTTTGACGGTTCAAAAGTAGAATCCGTTACACCCGGGGGCAAGCCAAATAGGATTAACGGAACGCGCTACAGCCGCGCATTTGGGCTTTAACTCATATGTTAACGGGGGACGAACTGTCGCTTTCCGGGTATGAACAGACGCCTCCTTTTGATGAACGCCCCGGTTGCCGGCCGTGCTTTCGAAAAAGGCGTGCGGGGCTATTGGATTATGAATTGCAGAAATTGATGGATGAACGGCGGGGAGATAAATTTGACAAGTCGGAAGTGAGGAAGTCGGATCTGAAGGGAAACCGGAAAATAGATCCGACTTCCTCACTTCCCGCTTCCTAACTTGCTTGTATGAATTATCTCGCCCATGCCTGGCTTTCTTTCGGCAACACCGAAGTGCTTGTGGGCAATATGATCGCCGACTTTGTAAAGGGAAAGGCGCGCTACGCGTTCCCGGCCGGCATCCGGGCCGGGATCGAGCTCCACCGTCGCATCGACGAATTTACCGACACCCACGCGGCCACAGCCATGGCAAAGGAGTATTTCCGGCCGCATTACCGGCTTTATGCCGCGCCGATCGTCGACGTTGTGTACGATCATTTCCTGGCGGCTGACACCGGCATTCACACCGACGCCGCCCTGCTGGCCTTTTCGGAAGACGTCTACCGCCGCCTGCACAGCCAGGCCGAATGGCTGCCGCCCCGCTTCGCGGCCATGCTGCCCCATATGGAGCAGAACAACTGGCTCTATCATTATAAGGAGCGCGACGGGCTCACGCGCAGCCTCGGCGGCCTCTTCCGCCGCGCAGTCTATATGCCGCCTGTGCATTTTGCCGAGGCGATCGTCGATGCCCATTATGCGGAGCTGCGTCACTGCTATACCCTGATTGTGGGGCCTGTTAAGGACTTCGCAAAAGCAGAATTACAACGTATTTTAACGTAGCGGTCTCTTGCATTGCGGAGATGCCCGGTATTTTTGCTGACTCAAGAAGCCATATGAAAAAACTCCTCGTCGCACTCGCATTTGTCACTGCCACACTGGGCGCCTCCGCCCAGGGAAATTCCGTGAAGCCCGCACTGCCGCCGCTTGATAAGTCGCCGATGGATATGGCCTACTGCCCCGCCAATTACCCCGTGCTCAAGATCCAGGACAAGGCAAGCGAGCCCCTCCTGGCCCGTGTTATCTATAGCCGCCCGCTCATGAACGGGCGCACCATCTTTGGCGACCTTGTACCGTATAACGAAGTATGGCGCCTCGGTGCCAACGAGGCCACGGAGGTGGAATTTTACCGCGAGGTACGCATCGGCGGCAAAAAGCTGGCGAAGGGCAAGTATACCCTTTACGCGATTGCCACACCCACGCAGTGGACCGTTATTTTCAACAAGGAGACCGACACCTGGGGCGCCTTTAAATATGATGAGAAGAAAGACGTGGCGCGGGTGACGGTGCCGGTGGAAAAGCTCGACGCGCCCGTGGAGCCCTTCACCATCCTGTTCGATAAGGCCGATGCCACCAACCGCCTCGTGATCGCCTGGGATATGGCCCGCGTATCGGTGCCCATCGCGCTTAAGTAAAGCGAATGTCGGGAAAGCCGTAATTTTTCGCCATGAAAAAGGCCGTTGCTTTTTGTTGCTTGCTGCTTGCTGCCTGTGGTGGTGGAACCGGGACCTTCGACACGTCGCCCGACTCAGCCGCCCGCCAGCGCGATACGGCCCCCCTTGCACCCCGGCTTCCGGTCAACCGCCTCGCGCCGGTTGACGTGTCACCGCTGGACATTTCATATTTCCCTGTTGACTTCCCGCTGCGCCGCACGTCCGGCGACCCCACCGAGCGCCCCCTGGCCCGCGTTATCTACAGCCGGCCGCACAAGGGCGGACGCGTGATCTTTGGCGGCCTCCTCAAATGGGGCGAGCCCTGGCGCCTCGGTGCCAACGAGGCCACCGAGCTCGAGCTGTTCCAGCGCGCCACTGTGCTCGGGCAGCCCGTACCCGCCGGCCGCTACATCCTGTATTGCATCCCCGGCCCCAACGAGTGGGTCATCGTTTTCAACCGCAACCTCTACAGCTGGGGCCTCAAGCCCGACCCGGGCCAGGATGCTTTCCGCTTTAATATACCGGTGCAAAAGCAGGATCCGCCGCTCGAGCATTTTACCATGGTATTCCAGAACGCACCCGGCGGTGCATCGCTCGTGATCGCCTGGGATGACGTGCTTACCCGTCTTCCCTTTACCTTCAAATCCTGACTATGTGCGGTATCGTAGGCGCCATTACCAATGGGCAGGAAAGCTTCCCGGCCGGGCAACTCCTGGACGCTGTCGCCAGCCTCCGTCATCGCGGACCGGAGCGGCAGGGACAATGGTCGGATGAAAACGGCAGGGTGCTGCTCGGCCACGCCCGTCTCTGTATCATCGATCCGGATGAGCGCTCCGACCAGCCTTTTCATTATGGCGGCCGCTATGTGCTGGTATACAACGGTGAGATCTATAATTACGTAGAACTACGGGAAGAGCTCCGCGCTTCGGGCTGCTCCTTCCACACCGGATCCGACACCGAGGTGCTGGCCGCGGCCTGGGCTGCCTGGGGACCCGCCTGCCTTCCGCGCCTCGACGGCGCCTTTGCTTTTGGTATCTGGGACAAGCAGGAACGCGCCTTTTATGCGGCCCGCGACCGCTTTGGCGAAAAGCCGCTGTTCTTTCTTTTCGACGAAGGTTATCTCGGGTTTGCCTCCGAAATGAAGGCGCTCTGGAAGCTGGGCGCGCCGCGCCGGCCCGACCCGGCCATGGTATATAACTTTTTGTCGCTGGGCTATACCGTTAATCCCTTCGATGCAGCGCAGACCTTCTTCCTGCACATACAAAAGCTGCCCGCGGGCAGCTTTCTGCGGCTGGAGCAGGGCGCAACGCACTACAGCGTTGAAGCATACGGACAGATCGATATCGAAGTGGATGAAAGCATCGATGACGAAACCGCCATCGCCCGCTTCCGCGAGCTGTTTGCGGCCTCCGTGCGGCGCCGCCTCCGCAGCGACGTGCCCATCGGCACCAGCCTCAGCGGCGGGCTCGACAGCAGCGCCGTTGCTGCCCTGTGCCGGCAGGCGGGGGGCGCCCATTATACACACAAGGCTTTTACCGCCATCTTCCCGGGCTTCGAGCGCGATGAGCGCGCCCTGTCGGCGCACGTTGCCCGGCACCTGGGAATCGATCAGCAATTTGTAGAAATACGGCCGGACGAAGTGCCGGCGCTCATGGACCGCGTGATGCGGTACCAGGAGGAGCCGGTAGGAAGCGCCAGCGCGCTGGCCCAGTTCCGGGTATTTGAAACGGCCCGCGCCGCCGGCGTCACGGTGCTGCTCGACGGGCAGGGCGCCGACGAGGTGCTGGCAGGCTATGACAAGTATTACCGCTGGTATTGGCGGGAACTCTATGCGGCGCGCCGGCTGGGATCTTCCGGCGAACTGGAAGCCGCCCGAAAGCTTGGTGTAAAGGAGCCGTTCGGGGCGGCGTCAAAGCTGTCTGCGCTCCTGCCGTATTTCAGTGCCGCAATACTGGAAGGGAGCAGAAGCCGGCAGGCAGCTGCGGCCCCCGACCTCAACCCCGAATGGGCCCAGGCGCAAAAGCGACACCTGCATTATATGGTGCCGCCGCAGCCCACGCTCAACGCGGTGCTGCATTATAATACGTTCACCAACGGGCTGGAGGAATTGTTGCGGCTCGCCGACCGCAACGGCATGGCCCATAGCCTCGAGGTGCGGCTGCCGTTCCTGTCGTCCGAACTGGTGGCCTTCCTCTTTACGCTGCCCCCGCGCTTCAAGATCCGCGAAGGCCGCACCAAGTGGCTGCTCCGCAAAGCGGTGGAAGACCTGCTGCCGCCGGAGATCGTGTGGCAAAGCCGCAAGATCGGCTTCGAGCCGCCGCAGCAACTGTGGATGCAGCAGGCGGCCGTGCAGGAGGCGATCCGTGCGGCCAAGGAAAAGCTGGTGGGCGCCGGCGTGCTGGCACCTTCGGTGCTGCAGAAAAAAATACAGCCGCATAGTGCATATGCGGCTGTGAACCGGGATTGGAAATATTGGTCGCTGAGCTATCTATATTAAGCCTTGATCAACTTCTTGCTTTCGCGAAGGCCGCCCATATTGTCGGCGATCACGATTGTCCAGTTCTTCTGGTCTTCCAGCGTAATGTGAAACTCGGTGCTGTCGCCTATGGTCAGCTCGGTAACACTGTGTACCTTCTGCGCGGAATACTCTTTCTTCACCTTGGTGAGCACGCTCAGCGGTAGCTGCTGCTCGTAATAGTAGCGGATCGTCATGAGCGAGTTGCCGTCCGCGTCATAGCGTACACGGGTGAGGATGTCGTTATAAGTAAAGCGGGCCTCATAGATACCGTCTACTTCCGACCACAGGATGTCTGATGCGGAGTTGAAGGTGCTGGAGAAGGCTTTCATTACTCGCTCGGTGACATTGGGTGTGGGAGCTGCGAATGCGGATGCCTGGAGTGCTACTGCAACAACTACGGCAAGAATTACTTTTTTCATGGTTTATGATTTAAAGGTTTGCGATTGCTTTTCCAGACGAAGGTATTCGTACAAACAGGCGGGGTCAAGTTGTCCTACACGACCGGCCTGTTAAACATTCGTGAACGGGTTCTGATCTACGATAAGTTTCGTCGAGGTGGGCAAACGGCAGTATGAAGGGCAAAAAGGGCGGATGAATCGTCGTGCCGGATTCGAAAAAGGTTACACAAGCCGTCGTTAATTGGGAGCAACGGCAAAGGGGAGGGCGGGCTTGCGTGGGAAATCAGCATCTTTGTCCATCTAATGATCTCGGATCGCCGATGTCGGATTTGTTTACACGATTCAAATCGGCCATCAGACATCGGAGATCGAAAAATATTTTTTATGCGTATCGGAACAAAATTCATCCACGCCGGCGCGGAGCCGGACCCTACTACGGGCGCTATTATGACGCCGATCTACCAGACGTCAACTTATGTGCAGTCGGCACCGGCTGAGCATAAAGGTTATGAATATGCGCGGAGCCAGAACCCGACAAGAACCGCGCTGGAAGCGGCTTACGCGTCGATCGAGAACGGGAAGTTCGGGCTTGCCTTCAGCAGCGGCGTGGCCGCCACCGACGCGGTGATCAAGTTGCTCAACCCCGGCGATGAGGTGATCTGCGGCAACGACCTCTACGGCGGCACCTATCGCCTGTTCACCAAGGTGTTTGCCCGCTTCGGCATCACCTTTCATTATGTGAACATGCAGGATGCGAACAATATCCGCCCGCTGATCAATGAAAAGACGAAGCTGATCTGGGCCGAAACGCCCACCAATCCGCTGATGAACATCACCGACATCGCGGCAGTAGCGGCCATTGCCAAAGAACGCAAGGTGCTTTTCTGCGTCGACAACACCTTTGCCTCTCCCTACCTCCAGAACCCGCTCGACCTCGGTGCCGATATCGTGATGCATTCAGCCACCAAGTACCTCGGCGGCCACAGCGACGTTATCCAGGGCGCGCTGATGATGAACGATCCTGCCCTGCGCGAGCAACTCTATTTTATACAGAAAAGCTGCGGCGCCGTTCCCGGTCCGCAGGACTGCTTCCTGGTACTGCGCGGCATCAAGACGCTCCACGTGCGTATGCAGCGCCATTGCGAGAACGGCGCCAAAGTGGCGCACTGGCTGCGGCAGCACCCCAAGGTGGCCCGCGTGTACTGGCCGGGCTTTGAGGAGCACCCGGGCTACGCCATCGCCAAAAAGCAGATGCGCGACTTCGGCGGCATGATCTCTTTCGAGCTGAAGAACGACAGCGTGGAAGAGGTACGCCGTGTGCTTTCCAACACGCACGTGTTTTCTCTGGCCGAAAGCCTTGGCGGCATCGAGTCGCTCATCAACCACCCGGCTTCGATGACGCATGCTTCCATCCCACGGGAAGAGCGTATCAAGAACGGCCTGAACGATTCGCTCATCCGGCTCAGTGTGGGTATTGAGGATGTGGAAGATATTATTGAAGACCTGAACCAGGCCATCGGGTAAGAAGCAGATTATTGCTACAAAAAGCACCAAAGGCGTCGCGCAAGCGACGCCTTTGGTGTCAATGCGGCCATAACTTTACAACGGTCAACACCCGCTGATTTGTCATCGACTTTCGATATAAAATCTTTCCTCGACCGCAAGGTGGCCGAATACAACGTCCCCTCCTTCATTCCCGCCGACCCCATCTCGGTGCCGCACCGTTTTACGAACCGCGCCGACATCGAGATCGCGGGTTTCTTTGCGGCACTCTTTGCCTGGGGCAACCGCACCACTATCATCAACAAGGCCAATGAGCTGGTGGACCTCATGGATGGGGCGCCGCACCAGTTTGTGACGCAGCATGCCGAGGCCGACCTAAAGCGCTTCCTCAACTTCCGGCACCGCACCTTCAACCCGACGGATATCCTGTACCTGATCCATTTCTTCCGGCGACATTACGGCCAAAGCGATACGCTCGAAACCGCCTTCGTGCCCGGTGCTTTTGAAGGGATGGAAGCGGCACTCAACTATTTTCATACTTATATTTTCGATGACCCCGATGCGCCGCCGCGCACGCGCAAGCACATTGCCGCGCCCTTCAAAGGCAGCACCTGCAAGCGCCTCAATATGTTCCTGCGGTGGATGGTGCGCCGCGACGGGCAGGGCGTCGACTTCGGCATCTGGCAACGCCTGGAGCCCGCCGACCTCATCATTCCCGTCGACCTGCACGTGGCCCGTGTAGCCCGCCGCTTCGGGCTGCTGGAGCGGCAGCAAACCGACTGGACGGCGGCGGTTGAGCTGACCACGCGGCTCCGCGACTTCGATCCCGGTGACCCCGTGAAGTACGACTTCGCGCTGTTCAGCCTGGGCGTGGGCGAGCGTTTTTAGGATCCGGAACCCCTTCAATCTTTGAATCTGGAATCGGTGCGTACGCTTTCCGGGTTACCTTTCCGTTGATATGACTCCGCTTGAGGAACAAATCAAAAAGATTGATGCCCTGATGACCGAAGAGGACGCGCGTTTTTACCGGCTCGCGGCCCTGCTCAACGAGGCCATCCTGCACGATTTCGAGTCGGTGGTGCGCCTCCTCTACCGGGTTGACGTACCCGAAAAGAAAGTCCGCGCTGCATTAGCCGAAAACAATGCCGATGCCGGCACCGTGCTGGCCCGTCTCCTGCTGGAGCGCGAGCGCGAAAAAGCTGCTTCCCGCGCGCGCTACCGGATGCCCGACGAGGATATCCCGGAAGACGAGCGTTGGTAGCATCGGGGAATCTGGAATCTTTCGATCTGGAATCTGTGGTTGACCGCTGCATTTCAGATTCCAGATTTCCGGATTGCAGATGCCCGGGAACATGCGGCATAAGTTTTTTGCAGATCCTGCCAAACAGGATTTTATGCAAAGAGACGGCGCTACCCAAAGCCTATGGCAAAGTAATGTCCCCGACCACGCCGACTCGGGCAGCATGCCCGACAGGCCGGTAGATGTGCTCATCGTTGGCGGTGGCATTACGGGTCTTGGCACTGCACTGCGGCTGCAGCAAATGGGAAAGTCCTGCATCGTAGCCGAATCCCATTCGTTGTGCTACGGTACCACCGGCGGCACAACGGCCCACCTCAATACCTTTTTTGATACCACGTATGATATAGTGGAGTCGGACTTCAGCGAGGATGCGGCGCGCCTGCTGCACACCGCCGCCCGCTCCGCCCTCGACCTGGTGAAGCGTAATATTGCCGAGCTCGGCATTGACTGCGGCCACTCGGAGCGTGACGGCTATGTATATGCGCAAACCGCGGATCAGGAGCATCAGCTCGACAAGATGTTCCAGGCTTCCGTCAATGCCGGTGCCGAAGTGGAATACACCGACCAGATTCCCGTGCCTTTTCCTTTCCGCAAGGCCATCGTTTACCGCAGGCAGGCGCAGTTCCACCCAACCCGCTACGTGATGGCGTTGGCAAAAGCCTTCGTGGCCGCCGGCGGCCGCATCCTGCAAGGCTGCCGGGTGGAGCAGTTCGACAAAGTGGGTGAATTGCTCTCAGTGCACACCTCGCGCGGCGACATCCAGGCACACTGGCTCATCTGGGCCACGCACATCCCGCCGGGCATCAACCTGCTGCACTTCCGCAACGCCCCCTACCGCAGCTATGCACTGGCACTTACGCTCGACAACGACCAATATCCCGAGGGGCTGGCCTACGATCTTTACGACCCGTACCATTACTTCCGCACCCAGGAAGTAGACGGTCGACGCTACCTCATCGCCGGCGGCGAAGACCATAAAACCGCGCATGTGACCAACACCGACCAGTGCTTTTTTGCGCTGGAAGCCTACGTGCGCAACCATTTCGCAGTGGGCGAGGTAGCCTTCCGCTGGTCATCGCAATACTACGAGCCGGCCGACGGCCTGCCTTATATCGGACACCTGCCGGGCAATCCGGAGAAGGTGCTGGTGGCCACCGGCTACAGCGGCAACGGCATGACCTACAGCCATATTGCCGCAATGACACTCACCGATCTCATTGTAAAAGGCGATAGCGGTTATGCATCCCTGTTCGCTCCCGGCCGGGTAAAGCCCGTCGCCGGATTCATGGACTTCGTAAAGGAGAACGCCGACGTAGTGGCCCAGTTCGTGGGTAAGCGCATCAAAACAGAAAAGCTCCGCGAGCTCGCCGACCTGGCACCGGGCGAAGGGCGTCTGGTGAAGTTCGAAGGGCACAACATCGCGCTTTATAAAAACGATGCGGGGAAACTGTTTGCGCTCAACCCGGTGTGTACGCACGCGAAATGCGTTGTTGACTGGAACCGCGCCGAGCAAAGCTGGGACTGCCCCTGCCATGGTGCGCGCTACTCGGTTACCGGCGATGTGCTCACCGGCCCGGCGCGTGCCAACCTGGAGCAGATCGACCTGGAGGATCTGTAGTGGAGAGAAAGAACGCAGATTTTTTATGATTTATATGATTAACGCAGATAACGTTGCTGGCGTAAGCCAATTATAAAAAAATCATAACCAATCTGCGTATCCCGCTCGCGGGATCAGCGTTCTTTCTCAACCATCTGGCTGCTCCGCTGTTTAATCATTATGAGCGTTTACGTATTGAAGCAGGTGCAACGCATGCCCATCAGCCGCGATGAGGCGTGGCAATTCTTTTCTCATGCAAAGAACCTTGCGGTCATCACGCCGGGACACCTCAACCTGAAGTTCACCAACGAGCTTTTCGATGAAGAGACCTATCCCGGGCAGATCATTACGTACAAAGTGAAGCCGCTTTTCGGCATCCCGCTTTTCTGGATGACTGAAATCACGCACGTGCAGCGGCCGCGCTACTTTGTAGACGAGCAGCGGAAAGGGCCCTACGCCATGTGGCACCACGAGCACCATTTCAAGGAAGTTGAAGGCGGCACCGAGATGACGGATATCATTCACTACCGTCTCCCCTTCGGTGCGCTGGGCCGGATCGGCGCCGGCTTTATACGCAAACAGCTCGATGAGCTCTTTGCCTACAGGAAGCAAAAGATCACCGAGCTGTTCGGGACGCTTTAATGGGTTACTTTATGTGGTAGGCAAGCGCCGGGAGCTTTTTAAATTCACCGTTTTTCGTGCGGGCGATGCGTTTTTCCACGATGATGGTTCCGCCGCGCAGCACCTGCGGGAGCGACTCGCCGATCTTCGGGCTGATGCGGCCATCGGTAACCGGAACTTCAAAAACGTCCCTGTTGTTGAGATCCGTGCTGTACACCGCGCTTTCCAGCGTTTCACCCTCGGGGCAAAGTAGCTTCTCTACGGGTGTCTGAACAAGCTCCTCAAGTGTCAGCGTTCGCGTCGGTCCGGTCAGTGCCTGGAGCATGGGATCGGTGGCGGGGTCGATGGTGGTCGCTTCTGCAGTGCCTTTCTGCGCATCTGTTGCGATCCTGTCACCACTGATGCTGATGCCCTGCCGGCTTTCGGCAGCCTTGTGTGAAAGCCGCTCCCGGGTGCCGTCGGCATGCATGGCAATCACGGTGCCGTCGGGCTTTACGTCGAGGCGTTTGATCGGATTGCCGGCTGCTTCGTCGCGCAGCTGTGTCTGCAACTCTCTTTTTTTGTCTTCAAGAAAGCGGATCAACTCTTCGGTCATTTCCCGGTGGCCGGCATCTTTCAGCTCTTTGCGTAGTGCGGCGAGGCGCGCGTCGACAAAGGCGATCTTTTGCCGTAAAGTGCCGGTGTCGTCGGCTGCAATACCCGCACCGGGCACGCCTTTCGGCGCAGGCGCCTGGGAGACAGCTGTACTATCCAGGCGCTGCCGGTAGCGTGCAATGGCGTTGAGAATCTTCTTTGCAATACGTTCCTGGTTGGCGGGCGACTGGATAAACGCGCGGTCTTTTTCATTATTGATGTACCCAAGCTCGAGCAGGGCGGCGGGGCAGGGGGCCTGGTCGATGACCCATACGCCCTGCTTGCGCGACTGGAGCTTTGCATCGGTTGTATAAATACCGGACAGTGCGCCCAGGATTGCCGATCCGATCACACGGCTCTGGTTAAAACGTGTGCTGTCGCGCGATAGCAGAACGCTGAAGCCACTCCACTTCGTTGTCGGCTTCATGCCGCTGGCATCTTCGGCGGAAGCGTTTACGTGCAGACTCAGGAACAGGTCGGCCCCCTGTGCGACAACAGGACGCACCCTGAGCGGAACGATCTTTTCGTCACCGCGCGTCTGGATGATCTTCAGGTTAGGGTCGGCATTAAGCTCGGAGATCTTCAGGGCGATGGCAAGCGTGATCTCGTCTTCGCTGACACCGCCAAAGGAAGCACCATTCCAGGCGCCATTTTCCATCCGGCCATGGCCGGCATCGATAACGACGGTGAATTTGCTTTCATTGGTTTGGGTCACAGGCGCCTGTGCTTTTGCGCCGGTGCGCACCGCGAAGGCGAAGCCGATACCTGCCAGCAGCGGGAGTGCCAGCACGCGGCCGAGGTAACGAACGCGGGTGTTTTGCTTTAACTGGTTGAGCATATGGAGTCTTCTTTTGATGGCGTGATGGAAAAAGGGATTGGTAAGATGGCTGTATTGCTGCGGGTAGGCGGCCTGGAGGATGAGCCGCGCCAGCACACCGGCATCCCGGTTCTTTACGGAGCGCTCGTCGGCAATGAATTCATGCACCAGGTGCAGCTCATTGCGCAGGAGCCAGAAGACGGGATTAAACCAGCACAGCGCGAGTGCTGCCTGCAGCAGCAGCTTGTCGAACGTATGGCCTTCGCGCACATGCACCAGCTCGTGCTGCAGGATCTGCTGGCCGCTTTCGGAAGCGAGGTCGAGCTCCGGGTTCCAGAAGATGCGGCGGAAGAACGAGAAGGGAGTTCCCGCCACCGGTGCAAGCACCAGCTCCACGCCGTCGGCGCTGTGCACCGGGTAGCGGCGCGAAAGCGCGTGCAGGCGCAGGAGCCCGCGCGCGAAATGCAACAGCAGGAGCAGGCCGATGAGCGCATAGATGCCGTATAGAACTGTGCTCCAGTCAAAGGTGGTGGCGGTGCCGAGCTGCACCGCTTCCATGCGCTCGTTGCCGTCGCTCACAACTTCCAGCAGGCGCATGGGCGTTTCGGAAACGGCTTCGGGTGTCGCTTCAAGCCGGATGCGCACCAGCGGCAGGAGCAGCGAAAGGGGCACAATGGCCAGCAGGTAAAAGCGGTTCCACTGGTGAAACACCTTGTTGCGCAGCGCCACATGGTAATAGCCGTACAACAGTGCCGAGCAGAGAATCGATTTGAGCAGGTAGGCGATCATTTCTTTTCTTTTTTGATTTGCTTTACGAGGGCTTCCAGCTCTTCGAGGCTGAGGCCGTTTTCCTGTACCATAAAGGAAACCGCATCGGTGTAGGAGCCGCTGAAATAGTTCTTCACCATGTTCTTAATAGAGGCTTTCGAATAAGCCGACTTGGTGACGAGCGGGTAATACTGGTGCTGGCGGCCCACCACGCGGATGGCGGCGAAGCCTTTCTCCACGAGGATCTTGAGCAGCGTGGCTACCGTGTTCTGGTGCGGCTTCGGCACCGGCAGTGCCTCGAGGATATCGCGGATGAAACCTTCCCTGATCTTCCAGAGTGCCTGCATCACCTGCTCTTCTGCTTTGGTGAGTGTCTTCATGTGTGAGAGAGTTAATTAGTCTATTGGTCTATTGGTTAATTGGGAAGGCGGTTGCTAAGGGTATAGACCTTACGGTTCGGGCTGCTCTTATTGGAGGCCGTATGCCGCAATCCGCTGTTGGTTCTATTCTTTAAAACCCCAGAACCTCAGAACCTTCTCCTGAACGCTAACCTACAACTAATATTTTAGTTGACAAACTAAAGTTTTAGTTATAGAAGAAAATTTTTGGAACGGATGGGGTGCAGGTCATCTTTGCCGGATGCAATACATCTATCATGTAACCACCCGCGCCGAGTGGGAGCGGGCACAGCAGGAAGGCGCTTACCGGGCGGCGTCGCTTCCCGTGGAAGGCTTTATCCACGCCAGCGCCGACGAGCGCCAGGTGCAGGGCGTGCTGCAACGCTATTTCGCCGGTCAGAAAGACCTGGTGAAGCTCACCATCGATACCCGGAAACTCACCCATGAGCTGAAGTGGGAGCTTGCCCCTTCGGTTAACGAAGAATTCCCGCATATCTACGGTCCGCTGAACCTGGATGCGGTAGCGGAGATCTCCGATCTCTGATCTCCGATGTCCGATCTATGCGCCAAAAGAAAATGGATCGCTTTGCGATCCATTTTTAATAAAATCAGACATCCGATATCGGAGATCGAAACATTTTATCCGGGCATCCGGGCAATGTACTTTTCAATCTGCTTGATCTGGTCTACGATCTGAGGTGTGGTGGGCTTGCAGGCCTTTGCCTTGCGGAAGAAATCCTTGGCGGCGCGGAACTCACGCTTGTTCATCATCAGGCTGCTCATCTGCAAGTAGGCGGCCGCCTGGCTTTCCTTGTCCTGCAGGCCTTTACGCAGTGCCTCGCGGATATAGCGCTCACCGGTCTTGAGGTCGTTTTTCTGGAGGGCCAGCATACCCATCTGCAGCATTGAAGCGCCTTCAGCTTCCTTCATCGGCATGCCCAGGTCGAGCCCTTTCTTCATGTTTACCTCGGCGCTGTCGAAGCGCTGGTTCATCATGTCGATATTTCCTTTTAACGTATAGTAAACCGAGCGGATCGGCTTGTACAGCAGGTTGGGAAACTTTACCGAGTCGATCACCTTCTGGGCCGCTTCCATATTGCCGCTCTCCATATGTTCCTGGATAAGGCGCAGCGGGCCGAAGAAGAAGTGCCCGAAGATCATAATGGCACCCACGAAATAGAGGGGGAAGACCGGCCAGAAGCCGCTGATGGTCAGGTTCAGCGCCAGCCCGCCCAGGATAAGCAGGATGCCGATCGGGAGGCGGTAGCGGATGAGGGTATTGTAGAATTTCATAATATTCCTAAAGGGGGGCAAAGATAAGCGCTATCGGACAGATGGCCCAAGGTACGGGCCGCAAAGCACCCGCTTTCCGTCGCGCCGCCCCCCGCAAAAGCCGCCCCGGGTAGCTTATGTTTGCTGCTCACCGCAAACAAGCGCTATGCAAAAGATCACGCCTTTTCTCTGGTTCGATGGCAATGCCCTGGAGGCCGCCCGGTTTTATACCGGCATTTTTCCCGATGCCCGCATCACCAGCGATCTGCCCGGCCCCGGCGGCAAGCCCATGGTGGTTGCCTTTGAGCTCGCGGGACAAAGCTTCACCGCACTCAACGGCGGGCCGCAGTTTACCTTCAACGAATCGGTGTCTTTCGTAATCGATTGTAAGGACCAGGGCGAGATTGATCACTACTGGGACCGCCTTACGGCAGAAGGCGGTACGCCAAGCCGCTGCGGCTGGCTGAAGGATCCTTTCGGGCTTTCCTGGCAGGTGGTGCCCTCGCGCCTTCCCCAGCTGATCCGCCATCCTGCCGCCATGCAGGCCATGATGGGGATGAGTAAGATCGTTCTGGCCGACCTGGAAGCCGCCGCCGCTACCTCCTAGCCGCGGGCGCGGCGCCTGGCGGGCCCGTACTTTTGCGCCCCATGCAAGCCTTGAACGACGCCGGCATCACCCGCACCCAGATCGCCATCCTTTCGGTTTCCTCCGGTATTTGTGTCGCCAACATCTACTATAACCAGCCCATCCTGGCCGACATCGCCCGCGACACGGGCATCAGCCAGAATGCGGCCGGTTACCTGCCCGTGCTCACCCAGGCCGGGTATGGCATCGGGCTGTTGCTGCTGACGCCGCTCGGCGACAAAGTGAACCGGAAGGCGCTGATCATGATCCTGCAGGCTGCCCTGATCATCGTGTTGTCGATGACGGGGCTCGCCAACAGCCGCGCCGGTCTTTACACCCTCAGCTTCCTCATCGGCGCCTTTGCTACCGCAACGCAGGTGCTCATCCCGATGGCGGCTGTGCTCGCCCGCCGTGATAAAGGAAAGATCGTTGGAATTGTTTTCACCGGTGCCCTGGTCGGGATCCTCGGCGCGCGCATTTTCAGCGGCGCCATCGCCGGCTGGTTTGGCTGGCGGGCCGTTTATTTTATTTCCGCCGGCCTGCTCGTGCTCACAACAATCCTGGTGGCAACCGGCCTGCCGCGCGTGGTGCCCTCCTATGCGGGGAGCTATGCTTCGCTGATCCGCTCCACGGTAGCGCAGCTCGGGCGCTTCTCCCGCCTGCGGCGGATCGTGCTGCTCGGCGCCCTCGTATTCGGCACATTCTGCTCTTTCTGGACGACGCTCACCTTTCACCTGAGCGGACCTCCCTTTGGTTATGGTCCCGATATCATCGGCCTCTTTGGCTTCCTGGCCATCGGCGGCGCGGGTGCCGCCACGCTTTTCGGGCGGCTTGCCGATAAGCAGCCGCCGGCGCGCCTGCAGCTGTTCACCGTGTGCCTGGTGATCGTTTCGCTGCTCGGCGTTTATTTCTTTCCCCTGTCCGCGACGGCCTTTATAGTCACCACCCTGCTGCTGGACATCGGGGTGCAGGCCACGCAGGTCAACAACCTGGCGCAGGTGTATTCGCTCGACGAGTCGGCGCACAGCCGTATTAATACGGTATATATGACCTGCATCTTTACCGGTGGCGCCATCGGCACCTGGATGGGCGTTACCTGCTGGGATGCCGGCGGCTGGCACCTGGTGAGCCTGCAGTTGCTCCTCTGGTCTTTCTTCGCCCTCGTGGTAGCTATTGCGGGCTACCGGGCCTGGCGCCGGCAGCAGCGCTGAGGAAAGATTACCTTCGGACCCTAAATCGCGGAAGATGAAATCAGAAGAAGTGATCCGCCAGCGCAGCGGCGGAACCTGTGAGCTATGTGGCGGCACCGATGCACTGCTGGTTTACGCCGTGCCGCCGCAGGATAGCGCCGACGCCGGCAACAGCGTACTGCTTTGCGGCAAGTGTCGTGCGCAGATCGATAAAAAAGAAGAGCTCGATCCGGGCCACTGGCGCGTACTTTCCGATACGATGTGGAGCGAGGTGCCCGGTGTGCAGGTGCTGGCCTGGCGCATGCTCAATCGCCTCCGCAACGAAAGCTGGGCCGCCGACCTGCTCGATATGCTTTACCTCGATGAGGAACGCCTCGCCTGGGCCAAAGCCACCGGTGACCACGAGAACGACGGCAGCGTGGAGCTGCACCGCGATGCCAACGGTAACCAGCTTTTTGATGGCGACAGCGTCGTGCTCGTAAAGTCGCTCGATGTAAAAGGTTCCACCCTCACCGCGAAGCTGGGCACCGTGGTGCGCAACATCCGGCTCGTGCCCGATAACACCGAACAGATCGAGGGACGCGTGGAAGGCCAGCAAATCGTTATCCTGACAAAATACGTGCGCCGCCAGGGCTAGTTGGCACCGGGCTGCGGCACGGAAGCGTTCACCAGCACACCGTATACGAGCGATGCGTACTGCAGCGGCGTGACCGCGATATCGCAGTAGCCGTCCTTCAAAAGACAGGGAACATCGCGGAGTGTTTCCGCGCCGCCACCGCCAAGCGCCCGCCGAACCGCTTGCAGCAAACTGCTGCCCTGCGCCTGCGGGAACACATCGGTGATCAGCTCTCCCATTAGTGCTTTGTGCTCCAGGCGGCAATACTCCTGGTAGGCTTTGTTGGCGGCGCAAAAACGCAGGTCGCGGTCGAGCACTACGATGAGGTCTTTGCTGGCATCGATGATGGTTTCGGCCATATGCGCACGGTTGCTGAGCAGGAAATCCCTTTGCTGCAATTGTCCTTCCAGGTGATTTGCATGCTGCTCGGCCCGGTGCTGCCGCGAGACATCGCGGAGCAGGCAAAGCGCGCCGTGCCGGGCCCCGAACTTGTCGGTGAGCGGCTGGATGCGCCACTGGTAATGCGTATCACCCGAAGAGGTTTGCAGGTTGGCGGTGCGTCCCCGCCGCAGGGCGTCGTCGAGTGCTTCCAGCAGGCCGTTGTTGCCCATCGCCGGCAGCAGGCTGAAGAGGCGCTGGCCGAGCGCTGCGGTGCGCGTGCGGCCCAGCCAGCGTTCGCCCGCTTTGTTGAGCACGGCGATGCGGTACTCTTTATCGATGGCCAGCACGGGTTCCGGGTTGCCATCGAGCAGCAGCGAGCAGAGATCGGTAATGCCTTGCAAAAACTCAGGGACGGCATAAGTGCCGTGAAGGGGAGTATTTTTCATAGCCGCGCTTTTTCGTTCGTCGCCGGTGGCGCAAACGGGGTGCCTTTCTGCACGCGGTGAAACCAGAATTAACAAAATCCGGCTTTCCGAAAACAAACCCGGGCCGGAAAGGCGCGGAAAGCATTGACAGTCTTTGCACGGAGCCTGCAGCAAGGATTCGTTAATACGCTATGGCTGTGCTTTCACTTTAATAAATGGCAAGCCTGTCGGGCAGGGCACTAACCGGCAGCCGTAACCGAAATGCAGGGAAAGTGGAGGCACACAGTGGTTCCTTCGCCCTTGCGGCCCGCAACGGAAATGCTTCCCTGGTGGGCGTGCATGATCTTGCGGCAAAGCGGCAGCCCGAGGCCATTGCCGCTGAAGCCCGCGTCGTGCGCCCGGAAAAAGAGATCGCACACCCGGTCGTTGCAGGCAGGGTCGAAGCCGCTGCCATTGTCCGTCACCGCTAGCAGCAGCATGGACGGCCCGTTTCCGCGGGGCACCTCCTCGGCGCTCACCTGCACCCGGAGCGGCCGGTCGGGCTGGCGGAATTTCAGCGCGTTGGTAAACAGTTCTTCAAAAAGCAGGCGCAGCTGCGCCGGGTACGCCCGTATCTCCGGCAGGGACGTCCAATGAATATTGCCGGCAAGGCCAAGGCGCGTTGCTTCCGTGCGCAGTAAGGTGTCAAGATCAGTAGGGCTGCGCGATTCCTGCGGAAGGTTTTTCTGGAAGTCGGCGAGGCTGTTCACGAGGCTTTCCATACGCTCGGCGGCGCGTCCGGCTTTTTCGAGCAGCTCGGGGCCCGTTTTGCTGCCGGGTGCCAGCGCGCCAAGCGCGCTGAGGAAATAGCGGATCTTGCGTACCGGCGCGCGCAGGTCGTGCGAAGCGGCATAGAGTACGCTGTCGAGCTCCTGGTTGCGCTCGGCAAGCTCCCGGTTCACCCGCGCCAGTTCTTCGTTCTTCTGCAGCAGCTCCGTGTGGTCTTCCGCAACCACCATAACGTTCGTGATCGTGCCTTGCTCATCGTGCAGGGGCATCAGGCTGACGCGCCCCCGGGCTTCACCCTGCAGGAAACGGTAGTTGTCGCTCACCACCACTTCGCCGGTCCAGCATTGTTCAAGTTGCTGAAAGATGTCGCTGTCGCGGAACCCGGGTCCGTAGATATCATATACGCTTCGCCCCAGCACCTCGTCGCGGCTGCGACCTACATACTCCATAAAGCGCTGGTTGGCTTCCTGGACGATGTATTCGCGGTTGAACACGAGGATCACATCGCGGCTGGCATCGAACACCGAGCGGAGGGCCGAACGGTGGCGCACCACTGCCTGCAGCTGCCCGCGCATCGCGTTTGCCGCCGCCTCCTGCTCCTGCCGCCGCTGCACCAGCTCCGTGATGTCCTGCGTCATCAGCATCACCCCGTAAACGAGCCCATCGCCAAATGTAAGCGGGATAAAATACGCATTGGCATAGCCGCCGCTCAGCGAGAAGGGGATGTTCTTGTACTCCACCGGCTTTCCCGTAAGCGCCTCCTGCATGCCGGTATAGAAAACCGAAGTTTCCAGCCAGGGAAAGACTTCGAGCACCTGCCTTCCGATCATTTCTTCGGAGGTTTTGCCGGCATACTTCAGAAAAGCTTTGTTGACGGCGCGGTATACGAGGCCGGTGTCGAGCACGGCGATATAGTCGTGGGTGTGGTCGAGGATCGCTTCGGCGATGCGGGCCCTGCTTTCCAGCAGCACGTCTTTTTCGTGCAGGGCCGTGCGCAGCTTGCCGATCTCATTGAACTGCTTCATTACCGGCGTGATGTCGCGCAGGAGGCACAGGCCGCCGATGATGGTGCCCCCGTGATTGCGCAGCGGGTTGGCGCGCCACTCAAAAAAACCTTCTTCGGAGCGGTAGCGCTCGTTGCTGAAATGCGCGGCGCCCGTCCAGAGCTGCTCCAGCACGGCCCGCCGCGCCGGTGTGTCGAGCTCGGGAAGCAGTTCAAAAAGGGAACGCCCGGCGGCGTCATCGACGCTGCTGCCCATCCATCGGGCAAAAGCCTGGTTCACCTGCAGCACCTTGAAATTACAATCAAAGGCGATGATGCGCTCCACCATATTTTCCAAAATGAGTTCGGAGAAATCAGTGGCCGAAATGAGCGGTCCGGGAGCGCTTTGTTGCATAGCTTGACATTATAACGGGAAAGGGCAGGTGAAAATAAAACAAAGCCCGGCGCTTTCTAATAATTTTTTAATCTTTCGCCAATCCGGACAGTTTCTATTGCACAATTTTGAAATATATAGCGGCCGGAACCCATAATTCTGCAACTTTGTCCAACCCATTTGACATTTACCTGTGCCTGCACGTCAAAAAGGTTGACATAATCCAGCAAAAAAAGCAACGGTTTGAGCTACTTCGCCCAAAATTTGAAGCATCTGAGAAAGCGGTCTGCGAAAACGCAGGAGCAGCTGGGTCAGGATATCCGGCTGGGCCGCACCACGATCGCCAATTACGAGGCCGGCTTTTCGAGTCCTACCGACCCGGAGGTGCTGATCCGCCTCTCGCACGTCTTCGGCGTTTCGATCGACGAACTGCTGACGCGCGATCTGTCGCAGGCATTTTCCAACGCGGCACCGAACCGAACGGCGGCCGCGGCTCCTCCGCCATCGCCGCTTACCGACTTCGTCCGTCGCCGGCAGGTGCTTTACGAAACCACCCTAAAACTGCATCATTCCATGGGTACGCCGAACGTCATTGTTGTAGACAGCCAGGGCGAAGAGAAGATTGTTTTCGTGCCGAAAGAAGAAGCGGTGCTCTACAGCGAGCGACGTAAGGAAAGCGCCTGGCTCGGCTCCCTGCCGCTTTATGCGTTGCCAGGCCTGCAGCCCGAGACGCACCGCATGTTCGAGGTGGCAGACGGCGCCATGAGTCCCCGCTTCACGCCCGGCGACCGCATCGTATGCCGCTGGCTTGCCGGCCTCGACGACCTGCGCGACGGGCATGCCTACCTCGTGGTGACGCAGGCTGGCCTCTGGCTGCGCCGCGTGCTCAACCGCCTGCCCGAGCAGGGCGGCCTGCAGCTGGTGGCCGACGATCCCACCGCCGTGCCGCCTTCGGCGCCCACCAATGTGCGCCGCGAAGACCTCCTCGAGCTCTGGTCGGTAGAGTGGGTGATCAGCGCCAACCTCGCCCCGCCGATGAGCCAGGTGTACGGCCGCATCGCCGACCTGGAACAGCAGCTCCGCAACCTGAACAGCCGCCTCAACGACCGCCCTTAATCCTTTTCCACCCGAACCATTATGAACGCAGCCTATACGATCTATTATGCCGAAGACGACCTCGACGACCTCTACATCCTGAGCGAGGTGATGGAGGCTTATCCCGAGGTGTCGCTCCGGCATTTCGCCAACGGGCAGCTGCTGCTCGAGACGCTGGCGCGCACCGTGCCCGGCGCCTGGCCCTGCCTCATCCTGCTCGATCTCAACATGCCGCAACTCGATGGCCGGGAGACCCTCATGCAGCTCCGCGCCAATGATGCCTGGAACAGTATCCCGGTAGTGCTGTTCACCACATCCAACAGCGTGCTCGACCTGCGCTTCGCCGCGCAGTGGCAGGTGGAGCTCATCACAAAGCCGCTCCTGTTCGACGGCATGGAGCAGGTAGCCCGCCGCATCGTGGGTCACTGCCGCTCCCGGCTCGCGCGCTGACGGGCTGCGCCGGTTTGCCTATATTCGTAAACCGACTGTATGCCCGCCGTCGCCTCATACCTGCCCCGTCCGCTGCCCCTGTTGCTCGTGTTGCTGTATGCAGCCTTTTGCGTGCCCATGGCGGGTATCGTGCTGCAATATATTCCTGCCGGCACCGACACGGCCTTCCTCGGCATCAAGCAGCAGTATGTAGCGCGGCCCTGGTATCTCCCTGCTTTTTATCTCCATGTATTTATCGCCGTCCTGGCATTGCCCGCGGGGATCACGCAGTTTTTTGCCGTGCTGCGCCGGCGCTTACCTGCCCTGCACCGCTGGCAGGGGCGCATCTACGTGGTGTCGATTCTTGCGGTGGGGGCGCCCTCGGGCTTCGCGATTGGCCTTGTTGCCAATGGTGGCGTGGCGTCGCGTATCTCCTTTTGCGGGCTGGCGCTGCTCTGGTGGTACAGCAGCTTCCGCGCGGTGCAGGAAGCGCGCCGCGGCTCCTTTGACGCACTGCTTGCCGCCGGCTGTGCCGAGCAACCGGCTCCGGTGGCCCAGGCAAGAAAGGATAAGAAAGCTCCCGGCTCCTACCAGCCGAAAGTAGAAACGGGCATCGAAGGTTATTGTTCGGGCGATTTCATTACAGACGGTGAGAACGTTGACTGGATGAGCAACACGCGCATCACCTTCCGCATTGATTCAGTGCGGGCGGGAACCATATTTGGCAACACCATCGTTGCCGGAAACCTGCGTCCTTTTCAAGGTACGCTCACACGCAAAGGCGCTGGCTGGACCTTCACAGCCCGCGAGCCCGGCGACGACCCCCACGACGGCGCCTTCACCGCTTATATCGATAAGGAAGTGCTCGACGGCGGCTGGGAGTGCTTCGACAACAGGGTGAAATTTCCGAAGCGCAGGTACGAGCTCACGCGACGCACGGTTCGCTACGATCCGAAGCTGATGCCCGACAACTCCATCCGCGAAGCCTTTCTGTACGCTACCCGGAATGGCGAAAAAAGGGAAGAGGAAGAAGCACTGGTGGGCGAATACTTCAGCGACGCTGTGTTCCGCCTCAACGCTTCCACGCGCACCCTGCAGCCATCCGACCTCGAGAACCTCTATAAGGCCGATCTCGAATTGCTGCGCAACGCCATTTATGCCCGCCATGGCTACAGCTTCCGCAACCCGCGCATGCGTACCGCTTTTGACCACTCGGTTGATTGGTACGTGCCCGTGTCCGCAGACGTTACCGGCGAGCTGACGCCGCTGGAGCGAAAGAACATCGCGCTCATCAAGCGCTATGAACAACACGCCGAAAAATACTATGATTCCTTCGGTCGCTGAAGCAGCGCGTACTTTTACGAAAGGCCTCCTTTTTTACGCCGTAAGCTCACGGCATTCAGTTTCAACTCAATGCAGGTGGCTGCGTCTTCCGCGGCTTGCCGGCAAGCCGCAAACATACGTGCCCCGGCCTGCTACGGATGGTGTGAATTGCCGTAATTATACGCTCAAAACGGGGTTGAAAATTCAGTATTAATACGGATTGCGCGGGTCCTTCCTGCACAGTAGCTTTGGCTTACAAACCACTGTTATGAGATCGAAACCAGGCTACCCGGCAGCGCCGCCGGGCTGAAGACGCCGGCCCGTTAACGTCTTTCCTTAACCTCTTTTTCCTCGAAAAACATTGCAGCAGATCCTGCTGAGCCGCCCGGACCGAAGCCGGCAGCGGACAGGCTGCTCCTGTGCCCCTGCGCGAACCTGTATCCACCGATTACTTAACCATAAATAACCCGCCACATGTCACAAAGCACTGATGAAATCATCCTGCGCGCCGCCTGGAAGCTTGTCTGGACACCCAATACGCCCTATTACCTGCCTGACGTACTCCGGAACGGCGTTCATTCCGGCAACATCAACATCCCCGCGCTTGAAGGGGCTGCGGTGGGCGATATCGGTCCCATCAACCTGTTCAAGGACGATGTGCTCGGCTACATCACGGTGCGTATGATGAACAACACGGTAAGCGGACTTTCGTCAATCACCGACGGGGGGCTCGATTACAATGACGGCACAAAAACGCTGCGCCTCACCGTTGGCTTTGGCGGCCTGTCGTTCAAAGGCAGCTATGAAGTCGCATCGGGCGGCGTCACCGGCTGCGCCATTGCTTCGGCCAACTCGGTGCTCAACGTGTTCCGCAGTCTCAAAGCCACCGGTGAAGATGATCCCAATATCAACCTGGCGTATCAATACCGCGACCGCCTGACACAGCCCGACAACCCCAACGGCAACCTGCTGGTGAATACATTTTACGACCAGAACGACACCATCAACACAGTGGTGCTGGCGCAAAACGCGATGGTCGGCGGAAAGGTCAACAAGACGAACGGGATGTTTCATAACGCCTGGCTGAAGCACACCACCAACGGGCAGGATACGTCCTATTATATGAACAATACCTCCAACGCTGCGAAAAATCCAGACAGCGGCGGATCCGGCTTTAACGACGACGATTATAATTCGCATGGCTTCTATATGGAAACCCTGCTCACGTACGAAGCCGTCAACCTGCGTAATCTTGGCGACCCGCGCGGGGAAGCGCTTTACAACTCCATCAAGTCGAATTCCTCCAACGGTTCGGAGTCGCTCGAAGACCATGCAAAGGGCTATACCGGCAGCTCCGTGGGCGACTTCATGGGCTACGTTAAAGAAGGCGGTGTCACCGCCCGGATGCAGGCACGCGCCATCGCACCCGAACTGCTGCAACGGAAGCAATCGCTTTACGAAGATGCGCGGGCCGCGGCGCAGGCGCATTATGAAGACTGGATCGCCAACGACCGCCATGAGGAATTTCTAAATACGACTGCGCGCTTCGCTTCTGTGAACGATATCGTACAGCTTACCGGTCACTTTACCGACAATTTTTCGATACCTGCAGTTACCCTCATCGCCGGCATCAGCACCACGGGCGGCAACCTGACGGTAAGCATATCCGATATACAGGCCCATATCGGCGCCCTGAATATCGAGCTGCAGCCCGACAAGGCCTCCGACCTCAATACCAGGGTACAGAACGGCATTGCCAACGCGGGCTTTATGCAAAGCCTGATGAAGACGAAGGTGGAAAACGCCATCAATTCCAATGACGTGAAAACCTACCTGAGCGGCCGCCTCAACGATGCCATCCGCAAAATTTTCGGATAACCCTTTCAACCAAAATAAAACCCTGCTTATGAGTTACGACATCGCTATCGGCGTGCAGCAACAGCAACTGAATACCTGCAGCCAGCAACTTTACAGCCGTGTGCCCGGCCTCTTCCAGGGACAGGGCAGCAACCCGAAATTCCCGGGTATCACGATGACCTGGTCGGCCTCCGCCGCGCCGACCTTCAACCTGTCGCCCTCGGCGGCTACGGTGAAGTGCCTGCACGATGCCGCCCGCGGGCAGCTTACCGATGCGCATCACGATGTGCTGACAACAGAGCTGGTGGCTTCCGCACTGAACAACATGCCGGCTTTCGAGTTTACCTTTTCCAACCTGCACGTGGTGCTGCAGCAGCCCGGCGGCGAGCAAACAACACTCGACATCCCCGCCACCATTGCCTGCCTGCTGCAGGTGAGCGGCGGCGACCTGCAGTTTGTGGCCAACAGCGTCACCATCCCGCAGCAATCCGATCCTACGCAGGACTTCTTTGTTCAGTACCTCGTAAAGCCGCAACTGCTCGAAACCGTCAAGCAGACGCTTGCCGGGCTCAAGGTGCCGGCGCCGCAGATGCCCGGCATCCAGCTGACGCCGATCACCGCTACCATCCAGAACGGGTACGTGCTCGGTCTTGCCAACCTGGGATGGAAGGGGCCTGCCAGTTTCGACGGGCTCGACTGGCCCGGCGGCGGCTTCTTTGCCGTAATGAGCCAGGACGCGATGCAGGCCGTTACCAACGCAGCCATCGGCACCACCAGGAATATTCCCGGCGGCGGCGACGTAGGCACCGATGTGGGCGGCGCCGACTACAGCTACTCGATCAACATCCGCAACCCGACGATCGCTTTCAGCGGACCGAATATCGAGATCCATTTCGGCATCGACGGCAATGTGTCGGCACATGTAAAAGTGCTGTTTGTAAAGATCGGCGTCAACTACGACGTGCTGGGCGGCCCGGCGCCGATCGCCTATACCGCGCTGGGGCCGGCGTCGGGCAGCAATATGAACATCGTGGCCCGCAGCCTCAACGCCTTCACCTTCCTGCTCAAGCCGTCGGGCAGCGTGCTCGACAAGATCCTCTCGGCGATCACCTGGCCCATCACACAGGCCATCACCGCCGTGGTTGCGCCCATCGTTACCACCAGCCTGCACAATATCAACTTCACCAGCTATCGCCTGCCTGATTATTCGGTGAGCATCCAGGGCCACACCCTGCAGTTCACCCCGCAGGTAGAGCGGGTGGATACGGTGCCGGGCCGTGTGCGCATCACCGGTAATCTCCAGGTTTCCTAAACCCAAAATCACCATATGAAACAATTCGCAACTGCCGCGCGCACGCTGCTGCGGCACCTGCTGCTCGCCCTGCTGCTGCTGGCTTCGCTGGGTGGCTTTACGCAGGTTACGGCACTCACAACCGCCACCGCGCCCTCGGGCAACATGATGGACGTTTATTTCCTCGACGTCGCACAGGGCAACTGCGTCCTCATCAAGCTACCCAACGGCAAATTCATGCTCTATGATGCCGGCTCCACTTCCTCGAAGATCGACAAGAACGTCGTTGCCGGCCGCATCCGAACCATCACCGGCGGCGCGCAGATCAGCACGGTCTTTCTCTCGCACGCCGATGCCGATCACATCAACATTCTTCCCTACATCACGGAGGCCGCCAAGCCCACCTTTGTGCATATCAGCGGGCAGAAGAGCGACTACGAGGACGTGCTGGACAGCTGGATAAAAAACCTGCCGAAGAATACCACCTGGGTCACCTACGGACCCAACTATTCATCCACGAAGCCTTCTTCGAATATCGACGGCGACCCGATGGTAAACGTGTACGTGATGGCGGCCAACGTTACCGGCGATGCCAATACACAAAGCCTCGTGATATCGCTCGACTATGGAAAGAACAATGCCCTGCTCACCGGCGATGCCACGCAGACGACGGAGAATTTTATCCTGTCGCAATGGGCTTCCTCGGCGGTGGCTGCCACCATCTTTTCTTTCGGCCACCACGGTTCCAACCATTCGAGCAGCCCGCAATTCATCACCGCTGTTAACCCGAACATCGGCGTTTTTTCGGCCAGCGCCGAGCATATGGGCTACGGCCACCCGCGCTGCGAACTGCTCAACTACGTTCAGGGCTACGTGGATGCAAACGGCAAGAACGGCGTTACGATACAATCGCACCAGATCGATTGCTGGCGCTCCGACCTGGGTAACTACGTCTTCGAGCACAACGACCTCGGTGTTTTCCTGACCGCCACGCAGGGCGATATCCGCTTCCGCTGCGACGGGGTCAACTATATGGTGGAGGTAAGCCGACTCTGATTAAACGAACCGATCATGACACTTGAACAACTCTATACGCAGCTTTCCGACGCGCGCTATTTCCAGAACGGGCAACTGACCCTTCCCGCTGCAGCAATAGACGGCGAAGGCGGCCCCATTGCCACGCTCATCCGCACCTGGGTAGGCAGCGAGCTGGTGATCACCAATATCACCGGCGGTCTTCAGAAGGATGCCGCCGCCATCCATGCACCGGGCAAGCTGGCTTTGTTGGGCGTGCCCGCGCAGCAGGTCAGCGGGATCAGCTTTTCGGTGGTGGATTCAAAGGGAACTCCCGTTGCCGACGGAACGCCGGCGCTCTTTATCGATTATGTGCTGCCCGCCGGCTGGGGGCTTGAAAAATCCTTCCCGGTACTTGCCGGGACCGACCTGTTGCAATTGTCCTTTTCCGACACCCATTTTCTGCTGTCTTCGTCGCCGCGTCCCGCCGGTGACTTCCCCGGGCTGACGCCGGGCCTCACCTTTTATTCGGGTACCCTGCATACCCGCAGCCTCCTGCTCGAAGTGGTGGGATCCCTGCTCGGCGGCAGCACTACCCTTGCTGCATGGGGACCGGTAAGGATCCTGGAAGGCTCCGTGGCCGATCTGTCCGCTCTGAAGCCAGGTGTCGCCATCGCCACCGCCGCACAGCACATCAAACCTGCCGACTTTCTCGACCTGCCGGTGTGGCTGCTTGCCGAAACCGACCTGGGAGCGCAGGGAAAGCTGGAAACCGCAGTAAAGCTCGCGAGCGAAGTGACGATCGGCGATAAGCCGCCCATCGGCATCAGCGTCGACATCAGTGATCCCGGTAAGCTGCTCGTATTCGAAGCGGATATCGCTCATGTAGTTACCTACGAGCTGCAGTCGCTCGCCGCATTTCTCAACGGTGTGCCTATCGGCGAGGAGCTGAAGCAGTACGTGACGAAGCTCAGTACCATCATGACGGTAAAGGCGATCCGACTCTACTTCGCCACCGGCGCGCTTTCCACGAGCCCCGCAAAAGCCTTCGATGCCGTTGCCATCGATGTGGTCAATGCCAGCGACTGGGACCTCCTGCCCGGTTACCTCGATATTGATACGTTCCAGGCGTCCTTCATGGTCAATGGCATCACCTCGTCGCCCAAAGTGTTTACGCTCGTGCGCAGCACCGCGATGCTGTTTGAACAAACCAAGGTGGCCGTGTCGGCGAGCTTTCCCAACCCGAGCTTCGATGCGCAGCTTTACGATGGCAGCACCATCCCGCTGTCGCAACTATTTAAAAAGTTCTATCCCGCCGCAAGCGGCTTTCCGCAGCTGGTGTGCAACCAGCTCACCCTGAGCGGACAGCCGGGCTCGAAGAACTACGGCCTGCAGGTGGGGCTCACCGGCGACTGGAACATCAACGCCGGCATCCGCACTATCCGCCTCGACGAGGCCACGCTTGCGCTTACTTATGACGGCACCAAGGATCCCGCTACCAACGGCAGCCTGCTGGCGGTCGCCACCTTCGAAGGCGGTGATGACGGACACGAGATCGCATCGTTCATGGTCAACTGGGACATCCGCAAAAGCTTTGTGCTGCAAGGGAGCTTTCCCGACATCAACCTCACCGAGCTGGCGAAGTCGATTGCCGGCGCGGCGTCGCTCTACCTTCCGGACGGCTTCCCTACGCTCGATCTGAAAAACACCACCGTTACACTTAGCATCACCAGGGGAAGCACCAACCAGGTGAGCGGCACCACCTATGATTTCAGCATCACGTCTACCGTGCAGATCAACGGTGTGGATGTAGGGTTGGTGTTCGAGCTGGAGAAAAGTCCCGATGGCTGGGGCGTGGTGGCCGGCGCCTGGACCACCAACTGGACCTGGTCGCCGGCGCAGCAATGGCCCGACACCTTCGGCACTATCTGCAAGGACATCAATTTTCAGAAGACGGGTATCATCATCTCTTCGATCCGGAACCCGTCGGTGCAGCTGGCCAACCCGCCCTCGCGCCTGCCGTCGACGATCGGGCAGGGGCTTACCTTCTTTACAACGATCGGTTTCGAAGGCGAGCTGCAGCACGCACTCAGCAAGTTTTTCCCGGGCTCGTCGGGCATCAGCCTCTATGCTTACCTGGCCAACCCGATCGCCAATTCACAATTAGTTGCCACCATCGGTCAGTCGGCAGGTACCCAGAAATATGCCTTTGAAGGATTCACGATGACCATTTCCCCGGCTACGGCATCCTTCGAGCTGAAGGCGGGCGTGAGCTTCACCTTCACCGAGATTGCCGGACCCAACAAGGGAAAGGAGGTGACACTCGGATTCGTTGCGGGAGGCGCGCTCAACCTCGAAGGAGAGTTCAGTCTCTTCTTTGTGTTCAAAGCCGACGAGAAATATGTCAACGATAACCAGCAGCGGATGCTGCAGCAGCATGTGCGCCAACGCCAGGCGCTGGCGAAGCTGGGAAATGGCCCGGGCAGCCCGGCGCCGCCGGCGCGCAGTAAAGGCTGGGTAGACCCGCTTGGCCTCGAAGGTCTTACCATTCACAACTTCTGGGGCGAAGTGGGTGTGATGGCCGCGGGTGAGCTCTTCTTCGGGTTCGGCGGCAACATCGAAGTGGGCACGCAAAACGTGGTGAACCTGGAGATGGACCTCGTGGGTGGCGTGCTCGATGGTGAAATTCCGGAGCTCAATGCTTTCGTGTTCAAGATGGACGAAACGGATAAGGACAAGGCGATCTTCCTCACCGACATCATCAAGGAATTCACCACGCTCGACCTCACGAAAGTTCCCGTGCTCAACAGCATCGGCTTCCGCAAATTCGACATGGCGCTGGTGCTCGACCCGGCAGGATGGAAGAACCCCGCCACCGGAACCAACTACCCGCTCGGTTTTTATGCAAGCGGCGACGTGCTCTTCTACGGCTTCGAAGCCGTCTTCGATGTGGAGATCTATTTCAACACCGGTATCAAAGCCTATGGCTATATCGACAAAGCACTTTCGCTTGCCGGTGGTGTGGTGAAGCTTTCGGACGTAACCGGTTCGAAAGGTCCCTACGGTTTAATCGATACGAGCGCCATACTGGCCACCGACAACAAGCCGGTGCTCACGCTCTCGGGATCGCTTACCGTGCTGGGCTTCACCCAGTCGCTCTACGCTTACGTATCGAACGGCGGCTTCGTGTTTGAAACGGCCACAAGCCTGCTCGACGTATTCAAGGCGCAGATGGCCTGCTCGGTCAAATGGGCCGGCGGTGACTTCAACTTCCACGGCAGCGTCGGCGGCGCCATCAACCTCGACTTCCACACGGGCGACCTCAAGGTAAGCGGTGTGACGGTGGTGCCCGCCATCAACATCCACATGCACCTCGACATGTCGGTTACGCTCGACATTAACCCCGGTTTCAAATTCGCGGTGAAGGGCTCCTTTGCCTGGGGATCACTCACGCTCACCGTGGACGTGGAGCTGCAGATCAAGTCGTGGAGCGACCTGAAGCAGGCGCTCATCGACCTGTTTGTAAAATACCCGGAGAAGCTATTCCGCGATCTGCTCAACGACGTGTCGAAGTGGGTGGATGCCGTGAAGCAAAAGCTTTTCGAAGCGGCCAGCGATGCCGCCCGCGTGCTCAAAGATGTATACAAGGTGCTGGCGAAAGACGCGGTGGACCTGTTGCGCGCGGTTGGATACGGTATGGGCGAAATCATCAAGGCGCTCGTGGATGTGTGGGGGATGCTGCTGCGCGATGCTGAGAAGCTCGTCAGCGATATTGCTTCCTTCTGCTCGGTCAACCAGGCTTACGGCCTGCTGGCGCGCCCCACCCGCTACACGGCGCGCCCCGATATGGACCTGCTCCAGGGGCTTGCCTTCGCACCTGGTGCGCAGCACCTGCTGCTGCACTATTACCTTAACCAGCCGGTGCTGGCGCGTCTTGCCGCAAGCGATGCCGACATGCGGGCCCGCCTGCAGCGCCTCCTCGACGACTCGGTGGCCGGAAGACTGCAACAAGGCTATTTCGTGGAGGAGCTCATTACGCTGTTTGCCGTGGCAGCGCAGAAATCGGACGCCGAAGAGGCGGAGGCGCTCGAGCCCCTGCGCGAAGCCCTGCGTCCCTGGCGCAGGCATCGTTACACCGAATTCCTGGAAGCGATGAATACCGGCAATCAAATCGTGGGTACCTTATGAATGTAGCCATCGACCTTGAAGAACCGAAACTGACGACTGGTCCGCTCGATGCCGCCCGCGACCTCGTGGGCGCCGACCTGGAGCGCTTCGAGAAGGAGTTGCTGAAAACCCTGCGCACACAGCGGCGCTACCTTTCGGCCAACACGATGGAGATCTACAGGCGGGGCAAACGCTTCCGCCCCATGCTGCTCCTGCTGAGCGCCCGCCTCAACGGGGCATCGCCCGTCGGTAAGCCGCTGCCGCCGAAGGTGATTACTGCTGCGGTATCGCTCGAGATGCTCCACGTGGGTTCGCTGCTGCACGACGATATCGTGGACCGCGCCCCGCTCCGCCGCGGTCTGCCCAGCCTCAACGCCGAAAGCGGCAACGAAGTGGCGATGCTGGTAGGCGACATGCAGATGATCGAGTCGATGCGTCGCTTTGTGAGTTCGGTAAAGACACAGGAAGACCTGCGCCTTGTCAGTCACTACCTCGATACCGCGCTCGACCTGTGCAAGGGTGAGATCGACGAGCTGCGGCAACGCGGGGGCTGGAATACCGACTTCCTGCGGCGGCGCTACCTGCGCACCATCGATCGCAAGACAAGCCGCCTCATCGCGCTTTCCTGCGAGGCGGGTGCCCGCCTGGTGGAGGCACGCGTGGGCAAGGTGGCGGCCATGGAGAAATACGGTCTTTACTGCGGCCGCGCCTTCCAGGTGATGGACGATCTGAAGGATATCTTCCAGGACGCCGGCAGCTCGGGCAAGGAGCGCTTCATCGACCTGCGCAACCGGCGCATCACGCTCCCGTATATCTACGTATTGGAAGGCCTGCCGCCGCGCAACCCGGTGCGGCAGATTCTTTCGGGAAGGCCGTACACGGAAAAAGTTTTTGCCGCGGCTACGAGCCTTGTGCCCGCTTCGCCCGGGATCGACAAGGCTTATTCCGAGGCGCGTGTGTACATGCTGAAGGCCTGCGAAGAACTCGAAATATATGGCGACAATCCCTACGCCCGCTGCCTCCGCGACCTCGCAAGGGCCGTTGTGGATGGCTAGCATTTTCAAAACCATTAATAAAACGCGATCATGAATAAGGCAACAAACGAACCGATCCTGACCTTCCTCGTCAATTACCTCTGGCGGCAGATGCCCGACCCCAACTCGCCGTTCTTTCTGCCCAGGATGCTGGGACAGCAGGCACACCAGTATGATCCTTACCATGTGGATGCGTGGGACCTGGGTACGCTTCCGCAAAGCAACGATGCTGCCTGCATCAGCGGCACCACCGCCGGGAGCTGTGTGGGTTATCCCAGTCTCCGCCTCACCGACGTGGTGGTGAAAGGACTCTATAACCTGAAGCCGGGCGCCGACATGCCGGTGATTACCGACACCAATGTGAAGGGTACGCTCAACTTCAACCAGCTCGCGCCCGGCCCCTACGTCACCAGCCAGTACCTGACCATCATCGGCCGCTACCGCTTCGACCAGAAATGCAAAACGGATTCGACACCGGAGCAGGACTTCGGCGTGGAGGGAACCGGCACCTTCACGGCGCAGGTCTTCATCGCCCAGGGAACGATCGATATGAATATCGATCCCGATCCCGCGCATCCCGGTCAACTGATGGTGACGGTCAACAAGATGGAGCTCATTGCCCCGCCCGACACCGGCGCCCAAAAGCTTTGCAAAGCCGATGGCGCGGCGCGCAATTCCAATATCTGTATCTCCGTGCAGATGGACAGCGGCCCGGATTTCAACTTCCTGGCCAACCAGGCGGCGAATTACAAGAAGGTAAGTACGGCCATCATCGACAATATCAACAACACGCTTTCGTCGCCGGGTACGCTCAGCGACATCAGCAATATGCTCACGCAGCAGGTGAACCATATCTTTTCTTCCGGAGTCTATGCCTGAGTCAGGCCAACCCGGAGCCCATCATTCCCGAGCGGGTGCTGCTGCCCGGCGGTGCGGCCGGGAAACGCAGATTGGTTACGGTTTATGATAGCTTAACGCACCTGGTACGACCGGCGTACCTCATAATCATCAAAACCAACCTGCGTTCTTTTGCCTGCTGCTTAATCGGAGCTACGCTCGCGCGCACTGTCCCGCTCCGCGCGTTCTACCGCGGGCTCGTTGGTATCCGTATTTTCCACTGCGCCGCCGATGCCGTGCATCGCGTCCGACAGGGGGCCATGCATATGCTCCTGCGGGTCGGTGGTGTGCAATATGGCGGGGTCGGGTGTGCCGGCCGGGGCCTTGCGTTCTTCGTTGGGTTTGTTGCTTTCAGGGTTCATAGCCCCATGCGGTGCAAAACGTCTGCCAGCCTCAGAGCCGCGCCGCGATGACTACCAGGGCTGCCGTGCTGGCCAGCAGGAGCCAGGCAATGAGGCGCTGCCTGCCCCGCAGCCAGCCGCGATACAGGTACACCGGTAGCAATACTGCGCCGACTGCCAGCGCCAGCAGGCAGGGGATGGTGAGCAGCTCGGTGAAAACGCCCACCAGCACAAAATGATAGGCGCCGGTCGCATTCAGGAGCACCTGTATCCAGAAATAAGCATGGGCAAGCGTGCTGATCGTCAACAGCGCGCCCGGATAAAAGCGGGCAGGCATGGTCGTGGTTTATTGCAAATAAAATCTACCCGCCGGCGCCCGTGCTTGACATCGGTCAAGAAATGATACGAAATGTGTAAGCAGATGCCCGTCCGGGGCGGGTCTTCATTTTCGTGCAATTGTTTCCGGAATCGTTTGCGCAGGTTTTTCCTTTCCCGTGTTCACCGCCGCTGGTCTTTGTTTCAACTTTAAGACGACGGTTGCCGCTACCGTGCATCCGGCCCGTGTTATCTTGGGTCTCCCGTTTTTTATATGTCCGGCTACGTATAAGCTTTCTGAAGAGCCGATCTTCAGCATGCCGGCTCCCGATTGGCCTGCATGTGCATTTTTTTGGCAGGTGCTTTGCTAAAATATTTAGTAAGATTGCACCGGATAACATGCCTGCAAAAGCCGAAATATTCGATCGCCTCCGCAAGGAAATGCTGCAGCTGCAGGGATTCCGAGCGCCCCTGGCGGCGGGCGGCGACCCGCTGGGGCTCGGGCGCATCAACAGCGCTTTTCCCAACGGCGTTTTTCCGCAGGCAGCGGTGCACGAGTTCGTATGTGCGGCACCGGAAGAAGGCGCGGCAACGAGTGCCTTTATCACGGGTTTGCTTTCGGGTATCATGAAGGAAGGAGGCGCGGTGTTGTGGGCGGGCACGGGGCGCCGTGTATACCCGCCGGCGCTGCGCGCCTTTGGCGTTCGCCCCGAGCGTGTGCTGTTTCTCGATCTTAAAAAAGAAAAGGACGTCTGCTGGGCCTTGGGCGAGGCGCTTCGCTGCGGCGCGCTGTCGGCGGTGGTGGGCGAGCTGAAAGACCTCGACTTCACCGGGAGCCGCCGCTTCCAGCTGGCCATTGAAAGCAGCGGTGTGCCCTGCTTCCTGCTGCGCCGCAATGCGCGCGCTGCTGCCACTACCGCCGTGGCGCGCTGGCGCGTGGCGCCCCTGCAAAGCGTACCCGAAGAAGGCCTCCCCGGCATCGGCCACCCGCGCTGGCGCGTGCAGCTGCTCAAAGCCCGCAACGGCCGCCCCGGCAGCTGGGACGTAGAATGGCGCGGCGGCGCCTTCCGCGAGGTGTTGCAGCAAGTAGCGCCGGTGGCGCGCCTGCACCGGAAGGCAGGTTGATGTAGCAATTCTTTGCACTTCGGAAGGTAACCGCAGAGGGACGCGGAGAGCAGAGAAATACAATATTGGTGGAAGTTTCCTCCTGGAAGCAATTTCATTCAGAACGAAGTTGCGAGAGCGCGCAGCAAAGGCTGCCCGCAGCCCTCCTGGCGGCCTCCAGGGGCTTCGGACAACAGCCTTTCCATCCGGGAGTGATGCAGCAGCTAAAGATGTATTCTCTGACCTCCCGCGTCCCTCCGCGGTAAAAAAACCGCCGCAGGGAAATACGGCGTTAACCAGGCAACCCAAAACAAAATGCATTTCTTTTAAGAATGCCGGCCACGCGCGCCGGCATTCTTCGTTTGTGCCCGCCGGTTATGTGGACAAAACGGCCCCTGTTTTGCTAAAATATTTAGTACGTTTGTTTCCGGTAGTTGCCTTACACGGGTTCATCCCGGTGTTGCGGCTGCCGCGGAGCTCCCTGCCAAACCCATGCTATGATGCGTCGCTTCGTTTCCATCTGGTTTCCCTACCTCGCCACCGACTGGCATGCGCGCAAGCAGCCGGCGCTGAAGGATGTTCCCTTCGTGCTGAAGACGCCGGTGCACAACCGCGCCGTCGTCACGGCGGCCTGCCCGCGGGCAACGGCACTGGGCATTCATCCCGGCACCGTGCTGGCCGACGCGCGCGCCCTGCACCCGGGCCTGCAGGCCCTCGACGACAAGCCGGGCCTCGCACCGCAGCTGCTGGAGCGCATCGCCGAGTGGTGCATCCGCTTTACCCCGGTGGCGGCCACCGACGCACCTGCGGGCATCCTGCTCGACGCCACGGGCTGCGCCCACCTGTGGGGTGGGGAGGAAGCTTACCTGGCTGATATCCGGCGCAGGCTGGCCGCGCGCGGCTATACGGTACGCGCGGCGATGGCCGACACGCCCGGCGCCGCCTGGGCCCTGGCGCGCTATGGCAATACCCACATTGCGCCCGCAGGCGCGCAGAAGGAAGCCTTGCGTCCCCTGCCGGTAGCGGCCCTGCGCCTCGATGGTGACACGGTGCAGCGCCTCAACAAGCTGGGCCTCCGCCACGTGTTTCAGCTGTGCGATCTCGCGCGGCCCGCGCTGCGCCGCCGCTTCGGCGACGGCATCGGGCAGCAGCTGCGCCGCGCGCTGGGGGAGGAAGAGGAGGGGGTGCAACCGGTGTGTCCGCCCGCACCTTACGTGGAGCGCCTGCCCTGCATCGAGCCCATCGTTACGCGCACCGGCATCGACATGGCGCTGGAGCGCCTCCTGCAAGCCCTCTGCGCGCGGCTCGCCGCCGAAGGCAAGGGCCTGCGCGCGGCCGTCTTCCGCGGCTACCGCGTAGACGGCGAAGAGCCCGGCATCAGTATAAATACGGGGCGCCCCACGCACCACGTGGAGCACGTCTTTCATCTTTTCAGTCTCAAGGTGGATACCATCGAGCCGGCGATGGGCATCGAGCTGTTTCTCCTGGAGGCCACCGTGGTGGAAGACCAGGACCCCGCGCAGCAGCGGCTTTGGGAAGCGGCCGGCGGCCTCGCGCACCCGCAGGTGGCCGAGCTGCTCGACCGGCTGGCGGCGCGCCTCGGTCCGCATACGTTGCACCGCTACCTGCCCGCCGAGCACTACTGGCCCGAGCGCGCCTTCCGCCCCGCGAGGGAGCTCACCGAAAGCACCGGCACCGAGTGGAAGGTTGACCGGCCGCGGCCCCTCCACCTGCTGTCGCCGCCCGAGCGCATCGAGGTGACGGCGCCCGTGCCCGACTACCCGCCGATGCTCTTTCGCCACCGCGGCACCCTGCACAAGGTGGTGCGCGCCGACGGCCCCGAGCGCATCGAGCCCGAGTGGTGGATCGGCGGCGGCCCCCACCGCGACTACTACTGCCTCGAAGACGAGGTCGGCAGGAGATACTGGGTGTACCGCGAGGGACACTATACCGCGGAAAGGACGGAGCAGTGGTTTTTGCATGGGTGCTTTGCGTGACCTCGCCCACCCAACCTCACCCCCCGCCCCTCTCCGGGACGGAGAGGGGTGACTCTGTTCGTCTGTACTTAAGGGTGTCGTCTTTCTTCTGTTCGATTACTCTGAAGAATAATATTCAATAATCAATGTTCAATGCTCAAGGGGGGGTGCAGCCATTTGAACATTGAAAATTGAGCATTGCATATTGAACATTTCAACGCCTTGTCCTTTTAAGAATGTCTGCTGCTATAAGAAATGATCCACAGGGGCACCCCTCTCCGCTTCGGAGAGGGGCGGGGGGTGAGGTTGGGAGCTGGGTCGAACTCCAAACCCTCACCAACTTCACCTTCCTCCGCGGCGGCTCGCACCCCGAGGAGCTGGTGGCGCATGCCGCCGAACTGGGCTATGATGCCATCGGCATCACCGACCGCAACACGCTCGCCGGCGTGGTGCGCGCGCATGCCGCGGGGCGCAAGCACGAAGTGCGCGTGCTGCCCGGCTGCCGCCTGGACCTGCTCGACGGGCCTTCGCTGCTGGTATATCCCCTCGACCGCGCGGGCTGGGCCGAGCTCTGCGTGCTGCTCTCCACCGGCAACGGCCGCGCGGAGAAAGGCGACTGCCATCTCTACCGCGAAGACGTATACCGCCATGCAGCGCGCCTCCACTGCATCGCGCTGCCGCCCGAAAGCCTCGATGCCGACTTCCGCTTCGACGCAAGCTTTGAGCCGGCCCTGGCCGAGTACCGCGCGCGCCTGCCGCGGCTGTCGCTGGCTGCCACACGCCGCTACAACGGCGACGACGCCAAGCAGCTGCATCGTCTTCACGAATTGAGCCGCCGCCACGATGTGCCGCTGGTAGCCACCAACGACGTGCACTACCACGACGCCGCGCGCCGCCAGCTGCAGGACGTGCTCACCTGCATCCGCGAGAAGTGCACCATCCAGAGCGCGGGCTACCGGCTGCTGGCCAACGCCGAGCGGTACCTGAAGCCCGAGGCCGAGATGCGCCGCCTCTTCATGCACTACCCCGAAGCGCTGGAGCGCGCCGCGCTCATCGCGCAAGAGTGCACGTTTTCTCTGGATGAACTTCAATACGAATACCCTGAAGAGATTACTTCCGAAGGACGCACGCCGCAGGAAGAATTAACCTACCTGGCCTGGAAAGGCGCGGAGGAGATCTTCGGCACGCCGCTGCCCGCGAAGACAAAGGCCGCCATCGAATACGAGCTGAAGTTCATCGCGGGTGTGAACTATGCACCCTACTTTCTTACCGTGTACGACATCGTGCGCTTCGCCCGCAGCCGCGGCATCCTCTGCCAGGGGCGCGGCTCGGCGGCCAACAGCACCGTGTGCTTCTGCCTCGGCATCACCTCGGTGAACCCCGAAAAATTCGACCTGCTCTTCGAGCGTTTTCTTTCCGCTGCGCGCAACGAGCCGCCCGATATCGACGTCGACTTCGAGCACGAGCGCCGCGAGGAGGTGATCCAGTATATCTACAATAAGTACGGCCGCGACCGTGCCGCCATCGTGGCCACCGTAACGCAGGTGCACGGCCGCGGTGCCATCCGCGACGTGGGTAAGGCCATGGGCCTCTCGCTCGACGCCGTGGGCAAGCTGGCCGGCGTGCTGGGGCACCACTACAGCGACGACCCCATCGACGAAGAAGTCGTGCGCCAGACCGGCATGGACCCGCGCGACCCGCACCTGCGCAAGACCCTCGAGCTGACGCAGCAATACATCGGCTTTCCGCGGCAGCTGGGGCAGCACACCGGCGGCTTCGTCATCACGCGCGGCAAGCTCACGGAGCTCTGTCCCGTGCTCAACGCCCGCATGCCCGGCCGCACCTGCATCGAGTGGAACAAGGACGATATCGAAACCCTCGGCTTTCTCAAGATCGACGTGCTGGCGCTCGGCATGCTCACCTGCATCCGCAAGGCCTTTGAGCTGATGGAGCGGCACTACGGCGTGAAGCATACGCTGGCAAGTATCCCGCATGATGAGGATCTGCCCGAAGTGAAGAAAGTGTACGACATGATCTGCCAGGCCGACACCATCGGCGTGTTCCAGATCGAGAGCCGCGCGCAGCAAAGCATGCTGCCGCGCCTGCGGCCGCGCAGCTTTTATGACCTCGTGATCGAAGTGGCCATCGTGCGGCCCGGGCCCATACAGGGCGATATGGTGCATCCCTACCTGAAACGACGCAACGGCGAGGAGCCCGTGACCTATCCCACGCAGGAGCTCTACGACGTGCTGCACCGCACCCTCGGCGTGCCCCTCTTCCAGGAGCAGGCCATGAAGATCGCCATCGTGGCCGCGGGCTTTTCGCCGGCCGAGGCCGACGGGCTGCGCCGCTCCATGGCCACCTTCAAATTCAAAGGGGTGGTGAGCGAGTGGCGCGACAAGCTGGTGAGCGGCATGGTGGCCAAAGGATATACGCGCGACTATGCCGAGCGCGTGTTCAAGCAGCTGGAGGGCTTCGGCTCCTACGGCTTCCCGGAGAGCCACGCCGCCTCTTTTGCGCTGCTGGTGTGGGTGAGTTGCTGGCTCAAATGTTATTACCCCGACGTGTTCTGCGCGGCCCTGCTCAATTCGCAGCCCATGGGCTTTTACCAGCCCGCGCAGCTGGTGCAGGATGCGGTAAGGCATGGGGTGGCGGTGTTGCCGGTGGATGTGAATTATTCGGGGTGGGAGCATGACCTCACACCCCAGCCCCCAACCCCACTCCCCGGTGCTTCTCCAAACCTCACCCCCAGCCCCTCTCCGCAGCGGAGAGGGGAGCAGGATACCCCTCTTCCTTCAATTGTTCTCCCTTCACGCTCCCCCTCTCCCACAGGGAGAGGGGGCCGGGGGGTGAGGTTGGGCCTCCGCCTCATCGCCGGCCTCCGCGCCGAAGACGCCCGCCTCCTCCTCGAAAAGCGCGGCGCCGGCTATGCCACCATCAACGCCCTCCGCGACGCGGGGCTCTCCACCGCCGCCCTCGAGCGCCTCGCCGACGCCGACGCCTTCCGCTCCCTCGGCCTCGACCGGCGCCAGGCCCTGTGGGAGCTGAGCACGCGCGACCGCCCGCAGGCCCTCTTTGAAGGGCAGGTGGCACCCGACGCCGTGGGCGAGGCGGTACAACTGCCCCTGCTGCTGGAGTCGGAGCACGTGGTGCAGGACTACAACGCCCAGGGCCTCTCGCTGAAGGCGCACCCCGTGCACTTTCTCCGCCCCGACCTCGACCGCGGGCTGTGCACCCGCGCCGCCGACCTCGTAACGCTGCCCCACGGCACGCCCGTGCGCGTGGCCGGCCTCGTGCTGGTGCGCCAGCGCCCCGGCACCGCCAAAGGCGTGTGGTTCATGACCCTCGAAGACGAAACCGGCACCTGCAACCTGGTGCTCTTTCCGCAGGTGGTGGAGACCTACAAGCGCCGCATCGTGGGCGCCCGCCTCTTTGTGGCCGACGGCACCGTGCAACGCGAAGGCATCGTGGTGCACGTGATTGTGAAAAAGGGCTGGGATGGGAGTAAGCTGCTGCGCAAGTTGACCCATCCCCCAACCCCTTCCCAAGGGGAAGGGGAGCAACACCCCTCCCCCTTTGGGGAGGGGCGGGGGGTGGGGTCTGGGAAGGGGCCGGGGGATGGGTCTGAAGGGAGCGAGATCCCGGATATATCGATCCTGTCCCGCGCCGACGAAGCAAAGGGCAGCATGGAAGACGCGCGGCGGGCAAGGGAGCTGGGAAAGAGCCGTGACTTCCGCTGAGTCTTCCGGGACAGGAACAGCATCCGGCTCAGAGTTGCCGCGTTAAGATCCCGATGCGTAGCATCGGGATGACAAGTATTCAGAAAATTCCAACGGGCGGCCCGATCTGAATCCCAGCGGCCGGTAGTAGTACCACGGGCCGCCCTGCAGATTCCCTCGTTCCGCTTGTCATCCCGATCGCCGGCGATCGGGATCTCAGCCAATGGCTACGCCGGGCTTTATGCAGCACTAACTTCTAACACTTCCTTGCACCGCGCGGCCCCTTTCTTGCGGCGTTTTGGGTAGCCCTAAAGCCACCTATATGAAACAGCTCCTGGTATTGATCCTGTTGCTGGCGGGTGCGGGCCCCATGGCTGCCCAGGGCCTGCCGCAAAGCCGCATCGAAGCCCTCGAAAAGACCTACAAGATGGCCCTCTTCCGCGGCGTCGACGGCGACCTCTTCGATATGGAAAGCGACCCCGCCGCGCGCGGCGCCCAGGCCTACACCAACATCCTCGGGTGGCTCCCCGGCCGCGTGGCCGGCCTGCAGGTGTATTACTACCGCGGCATCCCTTACCCCTATATCCGCGGCTACCTCGCCAACCTCTACCTCGACGAGCTGCGCGTGGACGCCGCCACCATCAACTCCATCCCGGTGAGCGACATCGCGCTGGTGAAAGTGATGAAGGGCCCCGTGGTGATCGCCGGCGGCTCGCCGGGCGGCACCATCGCCATCTATACGAAGCGCGGGGAGGGTGAATAGTGAATGGTCAATGGTGAATGGGCGGGTGCTAGCTTCGCTTGCGCGACGGCCGCAGGCCGTCATTGCGAGCGAAGCGAAGCAAACTCCCCGACCTAAGGAATGGCCGAAGCCGGAGAAGTGTCCGCCTTCAACCTTGAACAGGGTGCTTTATTCACCCCCACCACCCAAACTCCAGCCACCTTCTCCCTCCCTGATCCGTCACCCACCCAACGCTCTCCAGGTTATCCCGGTGCGTATAAATACCGTTACCCGGCACGGGCGCATCGCCGGCCTGCAGCAGCGGCAGCAGCTCCATGCCCCGGTAAAAGCGAAAAGCCGCCCTAAAGCATTGCAGCAGGTAGGTGGGATGCAGCCGCTATATGTCGGCAATGCCGAAGAAGCCGGGACCGGCGATGCCGACGAGGCGGGTGAGGAAGGAGGAGCGGGTCATGGGGTAAAGAAGAAAATTAAACAATAGAGCCAGGATGTACCTATCTAAACACAGAAGGTGGTTTGCAGGCTTACACTAAAGCTTCTGAATTAATCCCAACACTGGCACATAAAGCTTGAAACTGTCCTTGGTCCTCTCTTAATTTGCTTATAATGAGTGATGCAACCCGCCTCATTTCTGGAACTTCAATCGGCAATTCACCCCTTTCTAAGCAACCCGATAAGTGAGAGTATTCGTTATTAATTCTGTTGGATAAAATAACGGGTAGATCTTCATCTCCAAAGAATCTCCGCAACTTCAAATCAAATTCAGAAGAGTCTGGAAACTTAAAGAACATGAACAATTCTAAAAACTTTCTCGCATTGTTTCCAAAGTTGTAATAAAGGTGATAATTCGAGTCATCAACACGCTCGATTTCGGCACATTGATATAATTGATGAAAGAGGAAGTTAAACTCTGTAATATATTCTTTAAGGTATTTCGGCATTAGGCGTATTTGTGAGATGTTTCCAAGTCTTTCAACAATAAAGTATTCTTTAGAACGGTCTACTGCATCTCCTCTGCCATTCCGCATTATATTTCCGTCGATATTCCGCTTTTTCCAAGATAGTCGTTTCAGGTATTTTAGGAACTCAAGATTGTGAGTCGAAATAAATATTTGACCTGCTACATCTTGGTCTAAAACCTCAACACTAATAAAAGAGAAAATAGAAAAGACATGGTTTGAGTCAAGGCTTGAAATCGGGTCATCAATCCATATCAAAGGCTTGCGGCCCAGAGAAGCAGTGTCATGAAGTTTTGCCACGAAGTAGCAGAATGTTATTAATCTGCACTCTCCTTCGCTTAGATGGTGCGCCTTTTGTTCTGATCTCCGCACTTCAAACTTGTGTCCAGAGCCAGCATTTTCCTCTACCACTTCTAAATGAAGATGATTATTTCCGAAATATTCACGCAAATAGAAGTTTACCCTATCCGCGCCGACCCTCTCGTCATTTTGACTTGCTCTTTTTTGCTCGATAAGTTTCAGCTTTTCAAAAATGGCTTCGTTTGCACTTCTAACAGCCTCGTTGGCTGCTCTTAGTTCAAGTCCTAAGTTTTTTATTGAATCAAGTTTATTAAAATAGGAGGTGTCAATTACGAATCGACTTACGCGGTCAAGTCTCAGTCTTTCTTTAATCTTCTTATGTTCATCTGCTAGATTGCTCGAATAAGCATTTGAGATTCTTATGATTTCGTTCAGTCTTTCTAAAGATTCTACTAATTCTTTTGAATGCAGTTGGGTCTTTTGAATGGCCACATCCTCGAAAGGATTTTCTTGCTTTCTATTCAAACAGTCGATCAAATGTGTAAGCGCAGAAATAAACTTTTCGAGTAATTGTTCTACTTCGTTTAAACCTTTTTCAAAATTCTCTTGAAAGCGGATATAGAGGTTCGATAAATTCGGTTTCTTAAATGATTTTAGAATTGAAATGGAGCGGTTGATTTCCTCTATACAATTGTTTATCTCTTGTTTAAGAAATAAGATTTCGTCATCGAAATGGCCTTGAAGGTCTTTCCAACGCTCATCAGAAATTTTTCCGCCACAAAATCCACACGCTTGGTTTTGGACGTGAAGCTGCATTCCCATTTCGACCCATTTCTGCATTGCTGCATCACGAGCCAGGGCTTCAATTTTGCCAGCTTGCCCGACGCGTTTAGATGTGAGGGCCTTAGCTTTTTCGCATAAGAGCTCAAACTGAAAAACAATTGGTGAATATTCGGCAAGAGGCGCTTTAATGACTTCCTTCAGTGCTTGGTAATACTCGTTCCGGTTAATGTCGGAAATGTTGCTGTAATCTGGAGACGACACAATATGGATGTCCTTCTCTAACTCTCGTACATTGTAATTTTGATTGCCATACAATTCGCTTTTGTAGCGAATTCCTTCGGGATTATTATTGGCAATCCAATTCTTAGATTTTTCTAACTCTCTTTCAAGCTCCGTCAGTTCTGGCTGAAGCCGATTTACGAGTTCCTGCGCGCTTTTCTGGGATAAATATAGCCCTGACTCGTGCCCCTCTTCATTCGTTCCTAAGCTAACTTGAATGGTTGAAATTTCTTCTTCGATTTCATTATTTCGATCCCCGATCACGGCGATTGAAAAAGACTCGGCGGTATTATCTTCTGGGTTTGTTACGAATTTAAAATTGGAGCGAATAAAATCCTCATTGAAAACTCTAAAGCACTTATCATGCCCTGATAGGTTGGTTTGGTCAAGTACAGAGTCGTCGGAAAATTTTATTTTAAATGCTGCATCGGGGTATTTATCCGAAACGTTGCCAACTTCGAAGGCACGGAATATTCTAGAAAGGCTCGTTTTCCCCGAATAATTACGACCATATAAAATGTTGCAGTCTAGAAAAGGTGAAACATTTCCGTTTGAACTAACGACACAGGTATCCCACATAAAATTTTCGAACACTCCAAGGTGGGAAATAGAAACAATTTTTTTGATCATATCAGTTGGTTTGGTCTTGTGCGTCTCAAACAGGTTTGTTTGGCTTGGTTGCTAATCTAGTGAAATTGTCCATTTTCGATCCCTAATATTAGTGGGTCATTTTATTTGGACTTTATCGGCATAAAAGGAAAGACCCGCCTACGCGGGTCTTTCCTTTTATCCATTCACAGTAACTCCCTCCTCCTTCTTCTTCCTCCTCGTCACCCCTCTCAACAAGCTCTCCTCAAAAAACCTTTCCCCCTTCTCCGGCTCCTTTTTATACGCCTTCGCCACATCGTGCAGCGCATCGATCAGGGTCCATTCGAGCTCCAGGCGGGCGGAGTCGCGGACGTTGCGTTCGGCGTCGAGGGTTTCGAGGGTGGATTGCTGGTCGGCGCGGAGGCCGTCCCAGCCGGTAACGAAGTTGTTGAGGCCGTTGCGGAGGGTGTCGGGCAGGGAGCGGCTGTGGATATCTACTGCTTTTTTGATGCGCTTCAGGGTTTCGGGCGCCTTGGTCTTGGTGAGGTTGGTGAACTCGCTCACGCCTTGGGGCAGCAGGGCGGTGAAGCCGGCCGACTTGCGGCCGCCGAGGGCCACCGAGAGGGCGTCTTCGTTGTCGCGCATGAAGTCGCGGAGGTCGCGGAGCCAGTCGTTGACGGCGCGGGTGCGGTCCTTGCCGTCCGACTTATGGAAGGCGACGGCGCCCAGGGTCTGCAGCACGGCTTCTACTCGGTTGTCGATGGCGGTGGCCAGGGCGGGGAACTCGCCGCGCAGGGCTTCGGCGGCGTTCTGCGCAAAGCGCACCAGGCGCAGGGTGGTGATGCGCGGGTGGTCGAAGGGATTGCTCAGGAAAAGCTGGATTTTTTTCATTGTCAACGGTTTATGATTATAAAATGTGAGACAACGGTTGATCTGGTGCTTTTCCGGCCGGGAAGCCTTCCGGATATATATGTCAAGCCGGACAGCACCATACTGAAGCCTTCAGGGTGTATATGTCACTTTTGACAATACCATCCTGAGGTCTTCAGGATATATATGTTCATTTTGACAATACCATCCTGAAGCTTTCAGGATATATATGTTCCATTTGACAATACCATCCTGAACGGTTCAGGATATATAGGTCGCCGGCGACAATACCATCCTGAAGGCTTCAGCATACAGGTGTAATTTCTGACAAGAGCATCCTGAGGGTTTCAGCACATACAGGGCGTTTTCGGCAATAGCTATCTGAAGGACTCAGGGTGCAGGTGGTTTTTCATGCGTTGGTATCCCGAAGCTAATGCGGTGGTTTGAGATATGCAAGAGGGGGCCAAACCCGTATTTCTACTCCCTGTTGCCCCTGTTTTTCAAACGGCTTGAAAATGAATGGATTCGCCCGGTACCGCGCCCCTGCTATAATATAAGGGAAAAGGCGACGCGAAAATTCCGTATTAATCGGGTGCGGGATCGTAAAAACCACATCACGAATTTGGTGTTCCGGATACGATTCGGGTGGGCCTGCGCGTTAGGGGGAAAAGAAGCGGTATGCGTACAATGCTGTTCTTATTGTTGCTGCTGCCGGCGGGCGCCGGTGCCCAGCTGGTGGCCAGCCTGCTGAGCCTGTATGCGGAGCGCAGCCAGCCCAATGTGTTGCAGGCGCGCCTGGTGGCGGCGGGCTACCGCGAAGAGCCCGCGAAAAAGGGGGAGCGCATGTTTTCGCGTAACGGCGATTGCCTCGTGTTTCGCTACCAGGGCGGCGAGCTGGACGAGCTCGCGTATACGCCCGTCGATACCACCGGCTTCGCGGTGCATGCCGCACGGCTGATGAAGCTGAAGTGCGCCACCAGGGGCAAGTGCTCCTATGAGATGTATCTCGCCTTTACCGGGCCGGAGCTGATTTATACGTTTTACGCCGAGCGGCATAGCGCCGCGGTTACGTACTCCGTCGGGCGCTCGTACCAGTACACCAAGGAGGACGAGGAGCGGGGCTATTAAACGACGGGACCGAATAAGGTGGCGCGGTGCCGAATGAGATCCTGATGCTGCGCATCAGGATGACAACCGGCATAATGGAAGGCATAAGGGCGGCCCGGGGAGCGCTTCCCGGCTACGCGACTGCCGGTCGGGCCGCCCGCCGGATCATCCCCGGAAGCTGTCATCCCGGTGCGTAGCACCGGGATCCCGACCCGCCATCCGGAAATGACCGATAAGCCATTTCATCACCCAACCCCCTTTACATGAAAAGATGCTTCCTGCCTTTTTTCCTGGCCTTGTGCGCGCTGCCTGCCGCGGGGCAGACGCTCGATGATGTGCTCACCGCCCTCTTTGCCTTGCGTCGCGAACCGAACGAATTATACGCTGCCCTGGTGCGCAACGGCTACCGTGCCGTAGGCGCCCGCAAGGACTACCGGGCCTTCACGGATGGCCGCGACTCCTTCGTGTTGCGAACCGTGAAGGGTAAGGTGGTGTCGCTCCGGTACAGCACCGGCAACGTGAAAGCGTATGAGGAAAAGACGAAGGACTGGACACTGCTCGGCAGCGATGCGCATGCTACCGGCAAGGTGATCGAAACCGGGGTCGGGAATATCTACTGGATCTTCGGGATTCGCTACCCGCGCCGCGTGACGTACACCATCATCGAGTCGGCCGATTATTCAAAGAAGATCGAGGATGGGTTTATCGAGTAAAGGCGCCAGCTCCTTCTCCCTTCATGTACTCATGTATTCATGTAATCTCCCATCAGCTCCTCCTTTTCCCCGCTTCCCTTCTCTTTCTTCCTTGCTCATTTTTTAACCTCTTTCAGCCGCTTATGGCCCAGCCTTTGTACCGGTTACAGCAGGGAAAAAACCCATTGTTATGGAAGAGAAAAACAAAAAGCCGCAGGAACACCGGGGCGGTTTTGGCCCCGACCCGGAAACCCTTCACAGCACCGACCCGCAGGAGCACATGCATGGCCCCTTGTCGGACCGCCTGCACAAGATCAGCGACGCCGCGAAAAAGCCCTCCAATGCCGAGCCGCAGTACCGCGACGAGCGCGAGCGGGACGGGGATAATCCGTGGGAGGACCGCTGATGGATGTCTGATGTGGGATGGCTGATGGCTGATGTGGGTTTGGGTGGGTAACCTCAGAACCCCAGAACCTTAGAACCAAAATCAGACATCAGCCATCAGCCATCCGACATTTCCACCTGGTACACATCGCTCCTATTCCGCTCGATGTTTTCGATGTGAAAGCCGCCGGGCTCGGGGATGTCTTCGAGGAGGTCGAAGAAGAGGCAGCGCTTGTCGAGGCCCTCGAACACGAGGGTGAAGCGCTCGCCGGGGAAGAACAGTTTCCAGTGAGGATACTCCGTGATATTAAAGGCATGGAGCAGTCGCTTGCGTGTGCCGTCGTCCTGCACCAGGAAGGTGGTGGGCCAGATGCGCGCCAGCGTGAGCTCGGGCAGGGTAACGTGCACGATGGTGCTGCGCTCGGTATCGGGGAGCGTTTCCACCTTGAAGGAGATCTCGGGCTTGAAGACGGGAGCGAGCGTGGCGGGCATGGGGTAAAGGTCGGGAAAGGGGAATGTGGTAATGCGGTAATGTGGTAATGCGGTAATGCGGTAATGCAGGTAGTGCTTGGTAAAGCGCGAAGCTATGGGTAGGTAGCGAAGCGACGGCGCAGCCGTCATTGCGAGCGCAGCGAAGCAAACTCCCTGACCTTAAGACTGCCCGGAAAGCCGCAAGATTCCATCAGAAAAATCCCGGTAAATCCTGTTGCAATCCTCATGGAAAAGCGCACCGGTTTTATGAGTTTCCCCTATGGCAAAACGCGGCTACGTCTACATCCTCACCAATGCACACCACACGGTGCTTTATACCGGTGTAAGCAGCAATCTGTATCATAGAGTTTACCAACACCTGCATCCCACAGAAGGCGAAAAGCATTTCTCTGCGCGGTATAATCTATCAAAGCTGGTTTACTACGCCGAGTATCCCACGATGCTGCAGGCGATTGCGGAAGAAAAGCGGATCAAGGCAGGAAGCAGGGAAGCCAAGATCCAGCTCATTGAGTCGATGAACCCGGGTTGGGAGGATTTGTGGAAGAAGTTGTTTTGGAGGTAGGTCTTTGATCAAAATCTTCTTCTGCGGCGAACTGTCCTAAGGTCTGGGAGTTTGCTTCGCTGCGCTCGCAATGACGGCTGCGCCGTCGCTCCGCCACCTACTAACGGCTTCGCGACTCACTAACGGTTTCGCATCCTGTCAACCTCGAAACCTTGGTAATCCTAGAACCTTTTAAAACCCAGAACCCTAGAACCCCAGAACCCTAAAACCCTTCTCCAGTTCCTCCCTCGTTAGCTCCACATCCCCCTCCAATATCTCCCGCATATGTTCCGCCTTCGATGTTGCGGGAATGACACAGGTAACGGCGGGATGCGCCAGGATGAACGCGACGCAATACGCCGCCCAGCTCTTGATGCCACGGGCGACGGCCCAGCCGGGGAGGGGCGTGCCGGCGAGGCGGCGCAGCAGGGCGCCCTCGCCGAAGGGGCGGTTGATGAGGGTGGCCACGCCGAGGTCGGCGGCGGTGGGGAGGAGGCGCTGCTCCGCATGGCGGTCGGCGATGGAGTAGTTGAACTGCACAAAGTCGAAGCGCTCCTGCCGCAGCACGCGCTCCAGCTCGGCGTGCTGGCCGTCGGTGTAGTGGGTGATGCCGATATAGTGCACGCGGCCTTCTTCCTTCCACTTACGCAGGGTGGACAGGTGCGTCTTCCAGTCTACCAGGTTGTGGATCTGCAGCAGGTCGATGGTGGGGCGCCCCATGCGGCGGAACGACTGCTCCATCTGCGCGATGCCTTCGGCGCGGCCGGTGGTCCAAACCTTGGTGGCGTAAAAGAAGTCATCGCGCTGGGGCATCGCCGCGGTGAGGCGGCCGATTGTGCTTTCGGCGCGGCCGTACATGGGCGAGGAATCGATGAGGCGGCCACCGCCCGCATGAAAGGTGTGCAGCACTTCGGTGAGCGACGCGTCATTGCTGTCGGTGTCGAAGGTCTGCCAGGTGCCGAGGCCGATAACGGGAAGAGGTTCACCGGATGAGGGAATAGGACGAGAGCGCATGGGGGGAATTTTTAGATCTCCGATGTCGGATCTCGGATTTGTTTGTCGATGTGTGAGGTGATGAATTTCGGTATTTGCCAGATTCCACACCAGATCCGAGATCTCCTCCGCTCTTCCATGGTCATCCCATCCATATGCGCTACCTTGGTGCCGCAAATCGCCTCGTGCCCACCACCTCCACCATAAAGAAAACACCCGCCTTCCTGCAGGGCGACAGCGAACTCTCCCGTATCACCCGTGATTTCGACTGGGCGGCTACGGCCCTCGGGCCCATCGACAGCTGGCCCGCCGCCCTGCGCATCCACGTAGGCACCATCCTGGCAAGCCCCTTCCCGATGTTTCTCTTCTGGGGCCCCGAGCACTACTGTTTTTATAATGATGCCTATCGCCCCTCGCTGGGCAATACCGGGAAACACCCTGCCGTGGGGCGCAAAGGCAAAGAGCTGTGGCCCGAGATCTGGGAGCATATTGGCCCCATGATCCGCCGCGTGCTCGACGGCGAAGGCCCCACGTGGCGCGAAGACGAGCGTCTCGACATCTGGCGCAATGGGCAACTCGAAGTGGTGTACTGGACCTTCAGCTACAGCCCCGCCAACGACGAGGACGGCAACATCGCCGGCGTGCTCGTTACCTGTATGGAAACGACCCTCCAGGTGCAGGCGCGCATTGCGGTGAATGAGCTCGTGGCCGAGCGTACCCGCGAGCTGCAGGCCGCCACCGGCTCGCTCGAGGCCGCCAACCACTACCTCCAGCAGGTGATCAATCTCTTTAAGGAGCCGCTGCAGATCCTGAGCCCGGTGTTCGAGAACGGCCGCCTCGTGGATTTTCGCTATGTGCTTACCAACGAGGCCTATGCCGCATACGCCGCCGCCAGGCCGGCCGACATCGCCGGTAAGCGCGTGGGCGAGGTGTTTCCCGGTTACTTCCAGACGAGCTCCTTCTCCGAGGTGGTGGCTGCCTACGAAGACGGCAGGGCCCGCACCTGGGAAATCCACTACGACCAGGACGGCCTCGACCTTTATAACCAGATGAGCGCGCAGCGCTTTGGCGACGAAGTGCTGGTGCACTTTACCGACTTCACCCGTGTGAAGAAGCTGGAGCACGAGCTCGTGCAAAAGATCTCCGAGCTGGAGCGCTCCAACTCGAAGCTCGAAGAGTTCGCGCACGCTGCCTCGCACGACCTCAAGGAGCCGATCCGCAAGGTGAAGGTGTTTACCAGTATGCTGCGCGAGCAGCTCCGCGCCCAGCTCGGCGCAGAGCAGCACGGCGCCTTCAACAAGATGGAGCTCGCCACCGCGCGCATGAGCGAGCTGGTGAACGACCTGCTGCGCTTCTCGCACCTGAGCCAGCAGGGGCAGCAAAAGGTGCCCGTCGACCTCGGCGCCTTGTTTGAACGGGTGCGCGAAGACCTTGAGCTGGAGATCGCCGACCAGGGCGCCCACCTCGAAGTAGCGCCCCTTCCCGTGGTGCCCGGCTACCACCGGCAACTGCTGCAGTCGTTCGAAAACCTGGTGGGCAATGCCCTTAAGTACCGCCGCCCCGGCGTGGCGCCCCACATCCGTGTATGGGCAACCGAAGACGTTTCGGACAGCGGCCGCTTCGCCGTCATTTCTGTTGCCGACAACGGCATCGGCTTCAATCCCCAATACGCCACGCAGATCTTCCAGCTTTTTTCGCGCCTGCATACCCGCGACCAGTATGCCGGCACCGGCATCGGGCTTTCCATCGTGCAGCGTGTGGCCGAGCAGCACGGCGGCCGCGTGGAGGCCGAAGGTCGTCCCGGCGAAGGCGCCACCTTCCGGCTCTGGCTGCCGCTCTGACCCGGCGGGCTTTCATTTCGCCAATACACCATCCATCCTTTTTAGCTTCTTCACCGACGTTCTGCACCCGTTCATCGTTTGCCGATACGCCCGGGGCACCCTGCGGCGTTATGGGGGCGGAAGCCTCCCGGGCGCAGCCGCAAGCTGTGCGAAACGATCGCCGGGGCAACCCCATAACCAATGAAACACCGTCCAATGCTTCGCCCTTACCTGCTGGCCGCGGCCATCGCACTTGCCGCCCGCACTTCTGCCCAAAGCACCGAAACACCCAACGAGGTCGGCGCCGGGCTGGGCGCGATGATCTACCAGGGCGACCTCACACCATCGCCCGCCGGCTCGTACCGCACGGCACGTCCGGCGGTTGCTCTCTGGGCCGCCCGGCAGCTGACATCGCGCCTCGCGCTTCGCGCCACCCTGCAGCACGGCTCGGTGTACGGCGACGATGCGCGCTATACAGTGCCGGCCTGGCGCAGCGAGCGGGCCCTCCGGTTCAGCACGTCGGTTTCCGAGATTTCCCTGCAGGCCGTCTACCGCCCCGACAACCGCTGGCTGCTGCAGCCCTACCTTTTTGCGGGCGTCGGCTACGCCTTTGTAAAGGTGAACCGCGATGCCAGTGCCTTCAACACGGCCTTTTTCAATGGCGACAAGCGGGTGATGGATGGCCTCGCCACCGACCTGGCCACCGCGCCGCCGCGGGCCGTGCCCGTGGTGCCCCTCGGCGCGGGGCTGCGCTACAACCTCACCGAAGCCCTCTCGCTGCACCTCGAAACCTCCTACCGCCTCGCCCGCACCGACTACCTCGACGGCTTCAGCGCCGTGGGCAACCCGAAGCGCCTCGATCATTACCAGTCTTACATACTCGGAGCCAGCTGGCGCTTCGGCTCACCGGGTGGCGGAAGAGGAAAGTCGAAAGGTATCGGTTGCCCGCGGTGGTGATGGATGGCCGCGAGCGGCCTTTTTCACAACGGCGCAACGGCACGAAGGCGCGACGAATACATTTTTTTGCTTTCGCAAATGTTGCCCGTCCGGGTAAGCAGGAAAATAAAACATCGTGTCGTTGTGCCGCCGTGCCTTCGCGACCCGGGCCGTTTGCGGCCCGCTTCTCCACCACATGAAAAAGCCTCCCGCAGGGAGGCCATTTAGTTGTTCGCACCGGTTTTTTTATTGCTTCCGCGCCTGCAGGTCGAGCTCGATGTTCACGGTTTCGGAGATGAACTTGTCGCCGAGCGTTTTATCGTTACCGTAATTCATTTTCCACTGGCGGCGGTCGATGTCGAAATTGCTCTTTGCCTTGAGGGTATTGCCATCGAGGTCGATGCGGGCGGGAAAGGTGATGTTCTTCGTCACGTCTTTGAGGGTGAGGTTGCCGCTGACGGAGTAGTTGGCGCCCTGCACGATGGACGTGTCCTTGCTGCCGGGCTGATAGGGTGCTACTTTGGTGATCTCGAAGCGGGCACTGCCGAATTTGTTGGCGTCGAAGAAGTCGCCGCTCATGAGGTGCGGCCGCAGCTTGTCTTCGAACATCGATCCTTTCTGCTCGAGCTCCATCGAGTGGATATTGATGACGAAGTTGCCGCCGCTCACCGTGTTGCCGTTAAGGGCCACCGTGCCGGACGAAAGGCGGAAGATGCCCGGGTGGTTCTTGCCCACGCCATGACCGGTAAAGCGGATCCGCGAGGCCGCGGTATCTATGGTAAACACCGTACCGGTGGCAGCCGCGGTAGCCTGTTTGTCGGTGATGGTCGCATTGTCGCCCTTCGGCTGGTTGTCGGAGCAGGAGGCCGCCAGTAAGCCCAGCAGGAGGGGGAGGAGAAGCGTGCGGATCATATTGTTTTTCCCGCCTTGAGGCAAAAACCATGCGCACGCGAGCGCTACCAGGTGGGAGGAGCAATGGAAACGGCGAGGCTGCGGTTGCCGAAACGGCAGCCGTTGAGGTTGCTGAGGGCGGCTTCGGCTTGCCGGGTAACCGGCATCTCCACCAGTGCACGGCCGAGGTGGCGATGGCTGTTCTTGTCCCGCATAACTACTACGTCGCTGATCTCGCCATAAGGCCGGAAGAGGCGCCGTAAATCCGATTCGAGGAGATTGGGGTCCACGTTGTTAACCAGTAGCTGCATCGCAGATGTAAAAGGTGAAGCGTGTATAAAGAAAGAGGCCTCCCGTAGGAGGCCTCTCGGTATGCTTACCAGCGGTTGCGGGAGCCGCCGCCGTTATTGGACGGACGGTCTTCGCGCGGACGCGCTTCGGTTACGCGGATGTTGCGGCCTTCAACGGAGCCGTTGTCGAGCTCGGCGATTGCCTTGGTGGCGGCGGTGTCGTCGCTCATTTCTACAAAGCCGAAGCCTTTAGAGCGGCCGGTCAGCTTGTCCATGATTACTTTGGAAGACGTTACCTCGCCATAAGGAGTAAAGAACGATTTCAGGTCCTCATCCTGAATGTTGAAGTTGAGGTTTGATACGTAGATGTTCATACGTGGGAGTTGATGCAATAAAAAATGATCTGAGGAAAGCAGAGAGTAAGCGTGTAACTAAAGTGCGGAGGCAGGTTGAAGTGCGAAGCAGGATAATTAGCCGATACTAGATGCGTAGGCGCAGATGTTAACCAGGTGAAGCTAGTCTAAATAAACCCAATTGCCGCTAATTATTTGCTAAGATGCCCCCGCGGGCAGAAATAAAATGCCTTTTTGCGGCGAAACGGGGCTACCTTCATTGTTTGTTTCCGGACACAAATCGCTTCTTCCGCACTTAATCGCTTTACCCAAACCGATCTTCGCCCGGGGCATCCAGGTTCTTTGCCTGGCTGGCCGGCTGCCGGATGAAACGCGCCTGTGCCGCGGGCCCCGCGTCCCTGAAAGCTTCCCTGCGACCAACCGTCATACAAGCTTTACCCGGGAACCGGTGCCGCCGCCGGACCGTTAAAATGAACAAGTTATGACACAAGAAATGTATATCAACATCTGGCAAAAATACCTGCCCGTGATCCGCATCGTTATGAAGCGTGCACTGGCCGGCGACCAGGTTCTCAAACTGAATGTGCAGGATTTCGAGCGCCTTGGCCTCACCCGCAAGGCCGGCTATAAGTTCAGCCTCGGCGTCAGCAACGGCAAGCTCACCAATGTGATCGTCGACTTCCCCTTTGCCGCCGCCCTCGGCCAGGTGCTGGTGGAAGATGAGACGGTTCGCACCATTTCCGCCAACTGCGCCTACACCCTCAGCCTCAGCCCCCGCTTTGAACTGTCGGTAAGCCGCGTGGCCCTCAACGAGGACGCGCCCGTGAGCGATTCCAATGCCTGATCATCCTGCGGACGGGACCGCGTTTTCGTCCGCAGAGTTGTAATAAATAAGTTGGGAGCAACGCTCCCGCTGCAACGCCCGCCATCCCGCGGGCGTTTTGCATATCGTAAAAACACGTGCGGTTTTGCGTAAATTTACTATTTTGCGCCTCCAACCAAAACTGCCCATGCCCCAGGAAGTCCGTATCAATATGGTGCTCGAGATCCCCGACACCCAGTCTCCCGAAAGCGTTTTCCGGCTTTTCCGTCAATGGGCCGAAGCCAACGGCTGGAGCTACAGCGGCACCATCGGCGACAGTGCCCTGTCGTTTACCCCGGGTGATGAAGCTCTCCGCAACGGCGGCAAGGGTGCATAAAAAAAGTAGTTTTAGGGCGAACATCGGCTTCACCTAAAATACCGCCATGCTGCGCGCCCTTCTGTTATCCTGCTTCCTGATCCCGCTTTTGGCCGCCGCCCAGCCGGGCTTTGTATCCCGGAAGGAAGGCCGGCTCTGGCTGGACGGGCATCCCTATTATTTTTCCGGCACCAACTACTGGTACGGCGGATTGCTGCCGCTGCTGCCCGACCCGGCGCGGGGCATCGGCCGCCTCCGCCGCGAGCTCGACTTTCTGAAAGCCCACGGCATCACCAACCTGCGCGTGCTGGCCGGCGCCGAAGGGAGGGGCCTCATCAACGGCGTGCCCCGCGTGGGACCGCCGCTGCAGCCGCAAAAAGGCGTTTTCGACGCCCATGTCCTCGACGGACTCGACGTGCTGCTGGCCGAGCTTGCCAAGCGCGATATGAAGGCGGTGCTTTTCTTCAGCAACAACTGGGAGTGGAGTGGCGGCTTCCTGCAATACCTCAACTGGAACGGGCAGCTGGCCGACAGCGTGCTGCGGCGGCAGCTGGGCTGGGACGAGATGCGCGACATCATCAGCCGCTTTTATACCTGCGCACCCTGCCTTGCCGACTACCGCAGGCAGGTGGCTTATGTGCTGGCCCGTAGAAATACCGTCACCGGCAGGCGCTACGTGGACGACCCGGCTATCATGGCCTGGGAGCTGGTGAACGAGCCGCGGCCCATGCGTCCGGCCGCCAACGAGGCTTATGCCGCCTGGATCCGCGAAACGGCCGCCTTCATCAAGTCAAAAGACCGCCGCCACCTCGTAACGCTGGGCCACGAAGGCGTCATCGGCACGGAGAGCGCCACCCTGTTTGAGCAGGTGCACAGCGGCCCCAACGTGGATTACCTGACCATTCACATCTGGCCGCGCAACTGGGGCTGGGTGCAACGCGACAGCCTCGCCGCCGGTTACGGGCAGGCCGCGGCAAAGACCGGGGCCTACATCCGCGAGCACATCGCCATCGCGGAGCGGCTCCGCAAGCCGCTCGTGCTGGAGGAGTTCGGCTTCCCGCGCAACGACACGCGTTTTACACCCGGCACCGCCACCACCCTCCGCGATCACTATTATGACCTTGTATACGGCTACCTGCAGCGCAGCGCCGACAGCAGCGGGGTGATCGCCGGCGCGAGCTTCTGGGCCTTCAACGGGAGCGCACGTCCCATGCCGGGGCAGGTATTCTGGAAGCCTGGTGATGATTATATGGGCGACCCGCCCATGGAAGAGCAGAGCCTTTATGGTGTGTACGACAACGACAGCAGCACCTGGGCCTTGCTGGACCGATACAGCAAGCGGCTGCCGCGTGTTGCCGCAAAGCCCGGCAATCGCGCGAAGAAGTAACGTCGCTACCTTTCACCCACGCCAAAATCTCCGGGGTTATGGGTATCGAATTTAAATGCGTTTTAAAACAAAAATGGGTCTTGCTGCTCATGCTGCTGGCTGTGGGCTTGCTGGTGCAGGCACAGCCGGTGCGGGTGCACGGCGCGCTTTCGGTGAAGGGCACGCAGCTGGTTGATGGTGGGATGCATCCCGTAGTTCTACGGGGCATGAGCTTTGGCTGGGATATGTGGCACCCACGCTTCTATAATGAAGGTGCTGTGGGCTGGCTGGCCCGCGACTGGAGCTGCAGTGTGGTGCGCGCCGCCATGGGTATCGAGCCGGAGCGGGGCTACCGCGACAACCCCGAGGCGTCGAAGGCACGCGTGGAGGCCGTCATCCGCGGTGCAATCGATGCGGGCATTTACGTGATCGTAGACTGGCACAGTCACAACCGCAACGAAGCAGAAGCGGTTGCCTTCTTTTCGGAGATGGCGAAGAAGTGGGGTGCTTACCCGAATGTGATCTGGGAGCTCTTCAACGAGCCCGACCACGAATCCTGGGCCGAGGTGAAGCAATATGCGCAGGCCGTGATCGCGGCCATCCGCGCACAGGATCCCGATAATGTCATCCTCGTGGGCAGCCCGCACTGGGACCAGGACCTGCACCTGGCCGCCGCCGATCCCATCCGCAGCGTGCGCAACCTGATGTACACGATGCACTTCTACGCGGCCGTGCACAAAGGCTGGCTGCGCGAGCGCTGCGAAGAGGCTTTGCGCAAAGGCCTGGCCATCTTTATTTCGGAATGCGCCGGCACGGAAGCCACCGGCGACGGCTCTTTCGACCTCGACGAATGGAACCGCTACATCGAATGGGCGGAGGCGCGGCGCATCAGCTGGGTGATCTGGTCGGTGTCGGACAAAGTGGAGTTCTGCTCGGTGCTGCTGAAGACGGCACCTTCCGACGGCAATTGGCAGGAAAAGGACCTGAGCGAGTCGGGCCGGCTGGCGCGGGCGTACCTGCGGCGCTATAACGGGAAGAGTGCCGGCGACCTGCTGGTGGCCGGTGAGCTGCGCCCGGCCGGCGCGGCGGCACTGCGCCGCCTGGGCGGTCTTGAGCTGACGGCGCCTGCGGCCTGCTTCGCTATTGCCTTCACCGGGCCCGAATGCCGGGTGGTGACGGAGGTGCCGGCGGGCCAGCCGAACGGTTACCTGCAGTTGGCGGTCGACGGCCGGAAGGTCGTCCGGGTGCCGTTGCGTGCAGGGTCCGATACGGTATTGATCCGTGGCGGCGCGGGCGGGCCGCACCGCGCCTGGGTGGGCACCGACCCCGAAACCGGCTCCTTATTTATCCGCGAAGTGCGCGGCAAGGCCCTGAAGCCGCTGATTACCGCGCAGCGCGCCGGTCTCCAAAAATCTCCATCCGGGTATAAATAAGCGACCGTTCGCCGTGGTTAAAGGCAACTTTCACGAAGTTTTCGCATTGAGATTTCGGTGCTTTCTAATGTCCGCTTAATTTTGGCCCCGCTGATGAGACTGCTATTTTCCATCCTGACGTTTCTCTGTGTGCACCTGCTGGGTGTGCCGGTGCATGCGTACGCCGGGAGCCGCGCTTCCGAAGTAAGGACTGGAAAGGCGGTAACCCACATCATCAATACCACGAAAGCGCAGGCGGACATTGCCACCGCCGAGGAGCCGGGTGAGGAGTTTGCCCGCTTCGACAGCGCCGAGGATCCCGACGACGACGACGATCCCATCACCCGCAGGCAGCTCCAGCTGGCCGACTATGTGCCCGACGATTCCCGCGCACTCATCCTGAGTTGCCTCAGCAGCACCTACGAGCAATCGTTCATCATCTCGCGGCAGCCGCTCTTCTTTGGCACCGCGATATACATCGCCCAGCGCGTGCTCCGTCTCTGATTTCCTATCTATATCCGCTGCCGGGCCACCCTGTGCCCTGAGGCCAACGTATGCGCATGCCCCAACCCGCCGGGCAGTGCCTTGTGTTTTTTCCCCTGAAGCCTTTCCCGCTTAATAATCATTTAGCTTTCCATGAAACAATTTGTATTGCTCCCGGGCCTGCTGGCCCTGCTGTGCCTTTGCAGCTGCGCATCGCGTCACACCGAAAAAGAAGAGACGCCGAAGTACGCCGTGACCAAGCCGCTCGAAACCGACACCACCTTCGTTAAGGAGTACGTGTCGCAGATCCGCTCCGTCCGCAACATCGAGATCCGCGCCCAGGAAAAGGGCTACCTCCAGAATATCTATGTCGACGAAGGCCAGTCGGTACGCGCCGGGCAGCTCCTGTTCCGCATCATGCCCAAACTCTACGAGGCCGAATACCTGAAGGCCCAGGCCGAAGCACGCCAGGCGGAGATCGAATACCAGAACACCAAGGTGCTCGCCGACAAGAACGTAGTGTCGAAGAACGAGCTGGCCATGGCGGCCGCGAAGCTCGATAAGGAGCGCGCCGAGGTGTCGCTCGCGAAGCTGCACCTTTCGTTCACCGAGATCCGCGCGCCGTTTGCCGGCACCATCGACCGCCTGCCGCTGAAGCTCGGTAGCCTCGTAGACGAAGGCGCCCTGCTCACCAGCCTGTCGGACAACAGCCAGATGTTTGCCTACTTCAACGTATCGGAGCCGGAATACCTCGATTATAAAACTAACTCGGCGAAGCGGGGCAGCAGCACCGTGAACCTGCTCATGGCCAACAACCAGCCGCTCCGCTATGCGGGCAACGTGGAAACCATCGAAAGCGAGTTCGACCACGAGACGGGCAATATCGCCTTCCGCGCGCGCTTTCCCAACCCCGACCAGCTGCTGCGCAACGGCGAGACCGGCAAAGTGCGGATGACCGTGCCGATGAAGAACGTGCTCATTATCCCGCAAAAGGCAACCTACGAGATCCAGGACAAGATCTACGTGTTCGTGGTGGGTCGTAACGGCGTGGTGAAATCGCGCAACATCACCGTGGCCGGTGAGATGCCCGACCTCTATGTCGTGACGGGCGGTCTTTCAGCCGACGAGCAGATCCTGCTCGAAGGCGTGCAGAAAGTAAAAGACGACAGCAAGATCGAAACCGAATACCAGTCACCCCGGGAAGTAATGGCGCGTCTCCGCCTGAAGGCCGAATAAGGCTTCCCCAAACCGATCCCCATGTTTCTCCGATTTATAAAAAGGCCCGTCCTTTCCATCGTTATTTCCCTCATCATCGTGTTCCTCGGCGCGCTGGCGATCCACAGCCTGCCGGTGACACAGTTTCCCAACATCTCGCCGCCGAAGGTGAACGTCACCGCCGATTATCCCGGCGCCAACGGCGAGCTCATGACCAAGGCGGTGCTCATCCCGCTGGAACGCGCCATCAACGGCATTCCCGGGCTTAAGTACATCGCCTCCGACGCCGGCAACGACGGTGAAGCTTCCATCCAGGTGGTGTTCAACCTCGGCACCGACCCCAATATCGCCGCCGTGAACGTGCAGAACCGCGTGGCCTCGGTGGTGAACAAGCTGCCGCCGCTGGTGGTACGCGAAGGCGTCAAGATCACCCGCGAAGAGTCGAACATGCTGATGTACGTAAACCTGTACAGCACCGACAAGGATATGGACCAGAAGTTCCTGTTCAACTTCGCCGACATCAATATCCTCTCCGAGCTGAAGCGCGTCAACGGCGTGGGCTTCGCCGACATCCTCGGCAACCGCGAATACGCGATGCGTATCTGGCTCAAGCCCGACCGCATGCAGGCCTACAAGATCTCCGCCGACGAAGTGATGAAGGCCCTCGACGAGCAAAGCCTCGAAGCCTCGCCCGGTAAGACCGGTGAGAGCTCGGGCAAGCGCTCCCAGTCGTTCGAGTATGTATTGAAGTACCCCGGCCGCTTCACCACCAAGGAAGGCTACGAGAACATCGTGCTGCGCTCGAGCGCCGACGGTGAGCTGCTGCGCCTCAAAGACGTGGCCAACGTGGAGTTCGGAAGCTCCATGTACGATATCTACTCGACCCTCAACGGGCGCTCCTCCGCGGCCATCGTGCTGAAGCAATCCTACGGCTCCAACGCCAGCCAGGTGATCGCCGATGTAAAAGCGAAGCTGAAAGAAATCAAGGCCACCTCCTTCCCGAAAGGACTCGACTACGAAATTTCCTATGACGTATCCAAGTTCCTCGACGCTTCCATCGAGAAGGTGATCCACACCCTCGTGGAAGCTTTTATCCTCGTGGGCATCGTGGTGTTCCTCTTCCTCGGCGACCTGCGGTCCACCATCATACCGGCCATCGCCGTACCGGTGTCGCTGATCGGCACCTTCTTCTTCATGCAGTTCTTCGGCATCACGCTCAACCTCATCACGCTTTTCGCCCTCGTGCTCGCGATCGGTATCGTGGTGGATGACGCGATCGTGGTGATTGAGGCGGTGCACGCCAAGATGGAGCAGGAGCACTGCTCGCCCTACAAGGCAACCAAGATGGCCCTGCACGAGATCAGCGGCGCCATCGTCGCCATTACCTTCCTGATGGCGGCGGTGTTCATCCCCGTGGCCTTCATGTCGGGACCCGTGGGCATCTTCTACCGCCAGTTCTCCATCACGATGGCAACATCCATCATCCTTTCGGGTGTGGTGGCCCTGACGCTGACGCCGGCGCTCTGCGCCATGATCCTGAAGAACAACCACGGCAAGGCCCCTCGCGGACCCGTGGCCCGCTTCATCGGGGCATTCAACCGCGGCTTCGACCGCACGCAGGGCCGCTACCAGCGCCTGCTCGGCAAGATCATCAGCCGCCGTGTGCTCACCTTCGGGGTGCTGCTTGCCTTTTGCGTCGGCACTTACTTCGTAAGCAACAGCCTGCCCACGGGTTTCATCCCGAACGAAGACCAGGGCATGTTCTACGCCATCATCCAGACGCCGCCGGGCTCTTCGCTCGAGCGCACCAACGACGTGGCACTGCGCCTGCAGAAGATTGCCGAAGACGTGGAAGGCGTGCAGTCGGTGTCGTCGCTGGCGGGCTACGAGATCCTGTCGGAAGGTACCGGCTCCAACACCGGCACCTGTCTTGTCAACCTTAAAGACTGGTCGGAGCGCAAGCATTCCTGCGCCGAGATCATGAAGGAGCTGGAAGAAAAATCCAGCGGGATCACCGGCGCCAACATCGAGTTCTTCGGCCCGCCGGCCGTGCCCGGCTATGGCGCCGCGGGTGGCTTCGAGCTGCGCCTGCTCGACAAGGCCGGCTCCGGCGACTACAAGCGGATGGAAACCGTGGCGAACGACTTCGTGAAGGAGCTGGAGAAGCGCCCCGAGCTCGCATCGGTGTTCACCTTTTACAGTGCCTCCTTCCCGCAATACATGCTGCGGATCGACAACGACATCGCGCAGCAGAAAGGCGTGTCCATCGACAATGCCCTCAACACGCTGTCGACCCTGATTGGCTCCAACTACGAAACAAGCTTTATCAAGTTCGACCGCCAGTACAAGGTGATCGTGCAGGCTTCGCCCGAATACCGCGCCCTGCCCGAAGACATCCTCAAGCTGTACGTGAAGAACGAAAAGGGCGAGATGGTGCCGTTCTCTGCATTCATGAAGATTGAAAAGGTATACGGCCTGTCGGAGATCACGCGGCACAATCTGTACAACGCCGCCGAGATCAGCGGCGCATCCGCGCCGGGCTACAGCTCGGGTGCCGCCATCGCAGCGATACGCGAGGTGGCCGCTAAATCGCTTCCCCGCGGCTTCGGCATCGACTGGGCCGGTATCTCGGCCGACGAGGTGGCGCGCGGCAACGAGGCGATCTACATCTTCCTCATCTGCCTCGGCTTCGTCTATCTCGTTCTGGCCGCGCAGTACGAAAGCTTTATCCTGCCGCTGGCTGTGATCCTGTCGCTGCCGGTTGGTGTGTTCGGCTCCTTCCTGCTGCTGAAGGTGATGGGCCTCGAAAACAACATCTATGCGCAGGTGGCGCTGGTGATGCTGATCGGCCTCCTCGGCAAGAACGCGGTGCTCATCGTGGAGTTTGCCACGCAGAAGCATTCGGAGGGTGAAACGGTGCTGCGCGCCGCCATGCAGGGCGCCGTCATCCGCTTCCGTCCCATCCTGATGACCTCCTTTGCCTTCATCGCAGGTCTTATCCCGCTGGTAGTGGCGAGCGGCCCGGGCCGCATCGGCAACCGCACCATCGGCACCGCCGCCGCGGGCGGCATGCTGTTCGGCACCATCTTCGGCGTGCTCATCATACCCGGACTCTATTACATTTTCGGATCCATTGCACAGCGCTTTGTACTGGTGCGCGGTGAAAAAGAAGAACCACTAACAGAAGAAATAGAACATGAATATGCTTAAGCAAACTATAGGAATGGCCGCTGCGATCGGGTGCCTGCTGCTGGCGAGCTGCAAGGCCCCGGCGCTGGTGCAGGTGAAGGAGAACCGGGATACGCCGGCCCGCTTTGCGGGCGGCGGCAGCGACACCACTTCCACCGCGGCAACACCCTGGCGGGCCGTCTTCACCGACCCCGACCTGGTGCGCCTCATCGACACGGCGCTGGCCCGCAACCAGGAGCTGCAGATCACCCTGCAGGAGCTCACCATCGCCCGCAACGACATCCGCATCCGGCAGGGACGGCTCCTGCCTTTTGTAACCGGCCGCGTAGGCGTCGGCGCCGAGAAGGTAGGCCGCTACACCAGCCAGGGCGCGGGCGACGCCGCCACCGAGATCGAACCCGGCAAAGAGATGCCCGAAGTGCTGAAGGATTACACCGGCGCGGTGTATGCCACCTGGGAAGCCGACATCTGGAAGAAGCTGCGCAACGCCAAGGCAGCTGCCGTGCGGCGCTACCTGGCCAGCGTGGAAGGCCGCAACTTCGTGCAGACCGAGCTGGTGGGCGAGGTGGCCGAGGCGTATTATGAACTGCTGGCGCTCGACAACCAGCTGGCGATCATCCGCCAGAACATCCAGCTGCAGCAGAACGGCCTCGAGATCGTGCGGGTGCAGAAGCAGGCCGCGCGCGTGACCGAGCTGGCGGTGCAGAAGTTTGCCGCCGAAGTGCTGCACTCGCAAAGCCTCGAATGGGAAACGCGGCAGCGGATCGTGGAGACCGAAAACCGGATCAACTTCCTGCTGGCCCGCTTTCCGCAGCCGATACCGCGCAGCCGCACGCCGCTGCTGGAGCTGGCGCCGCCGCCGGTGCAGGCCGGACTTCCGGCGCAGCTGCTCGCCAACCGCCCCGATATCCGGCGCGCCGAGCAGGAGCTGGCCGCCGCCAGGCTGGACGTGCAGGTGGCACGAGCCGAGTTCTTCCCCTCCCTGGGCATCACGGCCGGACTCGGCCTGCAGGCTTTCCGCCCTTCCTACCTGGTAAAGTTCCCCGAGTCGGTGCTCTTTTCGCTGGCCGGCGACCTGGCGGGTCCGCTGATCAACAAGTCGGCGATCAAGGCTGAATTCAGCAGCGCCAACGCGCGGCAGCTGCAGGCCCTGTACAACTACGAGCGCACCGTGCTCAATGCCTACCTGGAAGTGGCCACGCAGCTGTCCAACATCGAGAACCTGGGCAAAAGCTATGGCTACAAGGAGCAGGAGGTGGCGGCACTGACGACGTCGATCGACATCTCCAACACCCTCTTCACCTCGGCGCGTGCCGACTACCTGGAGGTGCTGATGACGCAGCGCGACGTGCTGGCGGCGAAGCTGGAGCTGGTAGAAACGAAGCGCGGCCAGCTGGCGGCGGCGATCAATATGTACCGCGGGCTGGGCGGTGGCTGGCGTTAAAATCCACGAAAGACCATCATAGATAAGGGCCGGCATTGCCGGCCCTTATTGCGTGGAGGGCATAAAAAAAAGCCGTCCTTGCGGAAGCGGCTAGAAGGAGGTTGAAGGCGACGGTCATTCTACTTACTGGCAAACCGCCGGCCTTTCATCCATCCAAAGCAGCTATGGTAATGAAGTGAACAGATTCGGAATTAGTTGGTTTATTGAGCGACTTTGTGTGGTCCAGGCGACCCCGGCTGCTTCGGATATGAAGGTGCGGGCTATTATTCATCGCATTTTTACAAATTGACGTAGTGCTTATTGTCGTGGAGCAAACCGGGTGGCCGGTGGATGAAATGCGGCCGTACATTCGCGATACCTTATTTTAGCTGATGCCCGCCGAAAGATATACCTGCCTTATTGCCGACGACTCCATGATTGACCGCGACCTGCTGGAGCTGCACATCAGCAAAATCGGGGCGCTCGAGCTCGTGGCAGTGTGCGCCAATGGCCTGGAGGCCGCCAACATCCTGCGGGGCAAGCCGGTGGACATCGTCTTCAGCGATATCGATATGCCCGAGCTCTCGGGGATGGAACTCATTCAAAGCCTGCAGAACCCGCCGGTATTCATCTTCATCAGCGCCCACCCCGAGCATGCCGCCGAGAGCTTCAACCTCGACATCATCGACTTCATCGTAAAGCCGGTAACGCTGCCCCGCGTAATGAAGGCCGCCGAAAAGGCCATCACCTACCTGCGGCTCAAAAAAGAACAGGCCGCGCCGGGTGCAACGGGCACCGAAACAGCGGCGCCCGATGCCGGCGACAATTACTTCTATATCAAGGAAGGCACCGGCTATGTGCAGGTGGCCTATGCCGATGTGCTCTATATCGAAAGCATGGGCAACTTCAGCCGCATACAGACGGTTTCGGGGAAAAAGCTGATGACCCTGGTGGGTCTCAAGAACATGGAGCAACAGCTCCCGGCGACGGAATTTCTGCGCGTGCACAAGCAATACATCGTCAACCTGCGGCACATCGTCTCCCTGTCGGCCGACGGGCAGATCACGATGCGCAACGACGAGCCGATCGCCACCGGTAGCCTTTACCGCGCTAAGCTGCTGGAGCTGGTCAACCGCCGGACCTTGCAGCGTTGAGGCTTTCGAGGCCTGCGGCCTCTCATTTTTCACGATGGCACGACGGCACTACGGCACGACGGGGATTTTTTGTTCACCACAGAACATAGCGGCTCATATCAAGTAACTGTCGTGCCGTAAAAAGCATGCGGCGCTCATTCCTGCACGGGGATGATAAAGTCATTTACCACCCGGCGAATGCCATCGCGCAGCAACGGCACTCCGAAGTTGATCAGCAAACCAAGCCGGATTCGCGAAAGCCGGAGATAGGAGATGACCGTTCTGTAATATTCCTTATGCAGGTCGGTCTGCGACTTGAGCTCTACCAGCACAGTGTGGTTTACAATGAGGTCGGCACGGCAGGCTCTTGGTCGCCGCAAACTTTCGTGTACAAGAGGAATATGCTGCTGGCGCTGTACATGAAACCCTCGCTTCTTTAGCTCGTATTCCATCAGGTCTTCGTAAATACTTTCCAGCAGCCCCGGGCCATAAAGGCGATGCAGGTAATAGGCAACGTCCAGAATCGCCGCCGCAATCACTTCCTGGTCTGTGATCATAGATTTTGATTTACACGCAAGTTCTTTCCATTCTTCTGTAGAACCTTGTGTAAACATTCAGGAATCAGTGGTGTTTTTCCCAAGAAATCGTGCTGAAAGTTCTCCGGGCCATTCCGAAAGAGCGCAACGATCCGACCTACAGCATTTTGTAAAAAAATGAAAACGTCGTGCCGTTGTGCCGTCGCGCCGTTGTGAACTCAAGGCTGCCTGCAGCCTATCCATCTAGCTATTGGGAAGCGTCACACTAAAACGCGTGCCCTGCTCCTGGCGGCTGGCCGTGATGCTTCCCTGGAGCTGCTCCACGAAGGTCTTGCAGAGCAGCAGGCCGAGGCCGGTGCCTTTTTCATTGGCGGTGCCACGGCGGCTGTCGGTGACCCCTGTATAATTACTGTTGAAGCGTGCGGCCATCTCCTCGCTCATCCCGATGCCGTCGTCGATGATATCGATGCAGACGTCCTTGCCCGTCGACAGGGCGCGCACGCCTACGGTGCCGCCGTCGTTCGCGTATTTGGCGGCATTGCTCAGGAGGTTGCGGAGCACCACGCTCAGCATGTTGCGGTCGGTGTGGACCACGAGATTTTCCGGGATGGCCAGCTGCAGTTGCACATGCTTGCTTTCCAGGTGGTGGCTGATGGTGTGCAGCACTTCTTCGGCCAGGGGGCGCAGCGCTACGGGCTCGGTGGACGCACGGAAACCTTTCATCTGCGAGGCGGCCCAGATAAGCAGGTTGTTCATCAGCGTGGAGGTATGCGTGAGGCTCGACTTGAGTTCGCCGGCATAAGCAGCAAGCTTTTCCTGCCGCAGGTTGCCGCCTTCGAGCAGTTGGATGAAGGATACCAGCGAGCTCACCGGCGCGCGCATATCGTGGCTTACCACGCCGAATATCTTGTCTTTGACCACGGACAGCTGCTGCAGTTCTTCTTTCTGCGCGTTGATGATGCGGTTGAGGCGCCTTGTTTTGGCGCGATCGTAAAAAATCAACCCGGCAAGACCCGTGAGCAGCAGCAGGGCGATGATGAAAACGCCCTGCACTTTTTTGTCGGTGGCGAGCTGCAGCTGCTGGCTGCTGATCTTGCGGTTGCTTTCGGCGCGCTCGAAGCCGGCGCGCAGCAGGTGCTTGTCGAGCTCGGCCTCCTTGCGGTCGCGGGCGATCTGGAGCGCCTGCTGCCGCTGCAGGTAGGAAAGGCGCTGCAGGTCTTTTTCCTTGCTGATCAACTCCACTTTCTGTTGCTCCACCAGCAGCTGTTGCTGGCGCTGGGCGGCGAGCAGCAGTTGCTGCTTCAGCTTGCCGTCGGTGAGTTGCTGCTGCAGGCGGTAGTCGTTTTCGCGGATGGAGAAATCGAGCTTCAGCTGGCGGCGCGTGATGTCTTTTTCCTTTTCGGCGTTGAGCACCTGCTCTTTGAGCGCCACGTGGCTGCGGAAATAATAAAGGGCGCTGTCGGCCATCCCTTTGCGCTCGTAGAGGGTGCTGAGGGCTTCGGCGGCTTCCTGCTCGTTGCTGAGGATGCCGGCGCCGGCGCTCACCCGGAGGCATTCCAGCAGGGCGGCGCGGGCGCGGTCCAGCTCGCCGGTGCGGAGCCCGAAACTGCCCGTGGCCAGCAGCACGTTGACCAGGTCGGGGATGTCGCCGCTGCGCCGCGCGATCTGCACCGCCAGCTCAAAGTGACGCGCGGCGGACGACAGGTTGCCTTCGTCCTGGTACCAGCGGGCGATATTGGTGTACACTTCGGCCTGCAGCGACTTTGCGCTTTCGGCATGCTCGGTGATGTACAGGGCCTGCTGCAGGTATTCGAGGGCGAGCTTCCTTTTTTCGGCGGGGTCGATGCCGTTGTGGCGCAGGTCGGCGTCGCTGGCGGAGGAGAGGCTGCCGGCGAGGCTGCTATAGGCGAGCGCGGTGCCATAATGCAGGCCCTTGCTTACCGTGTTGAAGATGGCCAGTGCCTTGCGCTTGTACTCGATGGCCTTGTCCTGCTGCTGCATGTCGCCATACACAATGCCGATGTTCATATACGAGCTGCTGGCATTTTCGGTGTCGCCCATTTCGTTGTACAGGTTGATGGCCTGCTGGCTGGCGTCGAGCGATTTGGGATAGTCGGTGATGGACGAATAAAGCGCGCTCAGGTTCAGGTAAATGCCCGCGAGAAAAGGCTTGTCGCCAGTGCGCTGTGCCGCTGCGATGGCTTTTTCGTAATAACCCACGGCGGCCAGGTAGTTGGCAGCGCCGTGGTAGCATACGGCGAGGCGGCGGTATACGCCGGGCAGGAGGCGCTGCCCGGGAAGGGCGCGTGCCACCTCCACCGCGCGGGCACCCCAGGCCTCCATCTGCGTGTAATTCTTCATCCGCGCATACTGGCGAAGGACGGCCGTTAGCTGCATCACCTTGGCGGAGTCCTGCCTCGGGTTGGCCGCCACGATGGCCAGCAGGCTGTCGATGGGCGCCTGCTGGGCGCTGCCGTACAGTCCGGACAATAGAAGCAGGATAACGCACAATCGTCTCATGTGAATGCAGCTAAGTTTGGTGGGCTTCGTCGGCGGCGGGTGAAGGGTAGTCTGTAAAGTTAGGGTTTCTAGCGGGTTGATGTGACGGCCGCAAGCGGCCGCTGTTCGCTACGGCACGACGACACGACGGCACGACGTTATCAGGAAGGCGTCTCTGAATCGCCGTGGAGAGATCCCGATGCCGCGCATCGGGATGACAAGTCTTGGGTAATATACCGGGCGGCAGTCGCAAGTCCGGGAGCAGCACCACGGGCCGCCCTGTTCCTTTCTTTAAGCCCCTGTCATCCTGATCGCTTGCGATCGGGATCCTATTACCGCCGCGGCCCCGGAAGAAATTTAGAGACGATGTTTTATAAGCGCTTCAGGAGCTCGATTGACCTTCAACCTACACCCCGGGATGGGTTTGCTTACAGGCAAGGTTTTTTCGTCGCGCCGTCGGGCCGTAGTGCCTTTGTGCAAAAAAAAGGGCCGCAAGGCCCTCGCTGACTTAATCCAGTTGAAACTCCCCGTCTTTATAAATCACCCGCTCGCTGCCATCCGCAAGCGTAGCCGTTACGGTGCGGTTGGCGGTGCTGATGATATCGGTATGCACCTTGGGGCAGCTGTTATAACCCATGGCTGCCCACTGCTCGTCGGGGATGGCGGAGAAGTCGCCGGGGTAGGTGTCTTTGTAGGCGTTGCCCAGCGCGATGTGGGTGTTGCCGTTGGCGCCGCCCATGTTCTCATCGTACAGCGTGGTGGCCATGAAGCGGGTGATGCGCGAGTGGCGGCGGTCGGTGAGGGAGAACTCGCCCACCTTGTCGGCATTCTCCTGCGCGATCATTTCCCGGAGTGCCTCTTCATTTTCGGTGGCGGTGGCTGACACCACGATGCCTTTTTCAAAATTCAGCTCGATGCCGGCGATGCGCTTGCCCGAATAATACAGGGGCTGGTTGAAGCGGATCCATCCCTCGGTGCCGCGCCAGTCGGGCGAGGTGAAGATCTCGAAGCTCGGGATGTTCTTGCCGCCACCGGAGAGCCACTTGCGGTTGGGGCCGATCTGCACGCGCAGGTCGAGGTCGGCGCCGGTGAGGTGGAGGCTTTCGATGGCGAGGGCGTCGAGCTTGTCCTTGATGGTTTCGATCTCGGCCTGCACCTGGCGCCAGCGGGCCACGGGATCGTCTTCGCGGAGGTAGCAGGCTTCGATGATCTGCTCCCAGTAGTCTTCGAGGGACAGGCCCGCCTCGTCGGCCATCGACCGGGTGCCATAGAGGCAGAGCGTCCACGACAGCCTGCCGGCGGCTTCCTTTTCCTCGCGCATCTTCATGTAGGGCGCGCGGGCGCTCATCATGCGGCTGATACGTGCCGCGGGGATGCCCTCGAGGTAGTGCACGTCGGGCTCCGACACGATGAACAGGATATGATCGGTGGCCTCGACGATGCCGCGCCAGTAGGGTGCGGCAAAGAAGCCCACCTGCTCTTCGGAGCCTTGCTGCAGCAGGTAGCGGGCCAGCGAGTCGGCCTGCGTATTATCGGGGCTGTAATTGGTAATGAGATTGCCGCCGGCGGCATACACTTCGCGGCCGATGGCGAGAAAGAGGTCACGGGTGCATTCCTGCCCTACGAGGAAGACGGTATCACCCGCGTTAATGCCCTTGCCGTGGTTGAGGGCATAGCGCACCATTACCTGGGCGTATCTGGAAAGAAGGTCCTTTGATAATTGCATGGAAAGGGGTTTCGACGAAGATAGGGTGGGGCGGTCTTGTCGCCAGTGGCGGAGGCTGCAAGCAGCCTTGGATCACGACGGCGCGACGGCACGACGGCACAACGTTTTTTTCTTTTGATAAAAAACGCTCATCGTCATTTGGCTGGAGAAAAGTGATTTTGGATAAACCGGGTTCAACATTATTGACGAAAAAGTGCCCATAAGTTTTTTCCTCCGTCGTGCCGTTGTGCCGCCGTGCCGTCGTGAACCAACGGGTCGCAGGCCCGGTGTTGCCGCAGATTGTTAACACCTTGTGAACGCCTCCGGGCAAGCATAAAGCTTTCCATTCGCCATCTAATGGTTTCTGCCTGTTTGCGGCTAATGCGATACTCCGGGCAAGCTTCAAAAAAGCGCCGAAACCATGTAAAAATGCGGCTTTGGACCATCGCTTCATTAGAGGCCTCTAATCGCTAAAACCTAATACTGGCGCGGGTTTTCGGGCATGCGTACCCGTTGAAAAAGGGCCTCACCCCCCAAAAATCCCTGTTGGCCCCGTGATCGGCCGGGCCCATCTAAAGTCAAAGCAAATCGCCATTTGTGGGGACTACTTTTACACCGCGCCGCAAGGCATTGACCGCCGCAAGGCATTAACCTAACCGTTCACCACTTAACCTAACCTCCGATGAAACAACACCGCGTTTCGAGCCTGGCATTCCTGTGCCTCGCACTGAGTACGACAGTCATCTCCTGTAAGAAGGATGACATTCTCCCGGCCGATCAGCAAGTGACAGCGACCCCCACTCCCGGCATCAGCACCGAAGGCCTCGCCGCCAATGCTACAGGGACCAACACCCTCGCTACGACAGCCACCACCGCCAACACCGGATTTGTGCTGCCTTACTACCGCTCCATCAACTGGGACGGCCGCGCCGACGGTCTCTACAGCCAGACGCAGGCAAGCGCCGACCTCGGCCCCACCGCCTACTGGAAAGTGACCTCCGCTTCGCAGACCCAGACCTACAGCAAAATGCTGCAGACGACCCTGCTGAAGAACGCCCTCACGGCGGGCGGCGTTTTCTCGAAGA
>NZ_SJZI01000045.1 GCF_004337505.1 Flaviaestuariibacter flavus
TCCATACTGGCCGTTTCCACGGAAGGGCAAAAGGAAGTGATCGGCATTTACTTTGGAGAAAACGAGGGAGCGGCTTTCTGGCGCTCGGTGCTCGCCGACCTGAGACACCGGGGTGTCCAGGACATCCTGATTGCCTGCATCGACAACCTCAAGGGTTTTGCGGAGGCCGTCGAAGACTTATTCCCTCAGACCGAAGTGCAGTTGTGCCTGGTGCACCAGATGCGCAACTCGATGAAGTATATGAACTGGAAGGACCTGAAGCCTTTTGTGCGCGATCTGAAGCAGATCTATAAGGCCGTCAATGCAGCCATGGGCCTGCATTACCTGGAGGAAGCCGAGAAGAAGTGGGGTAGCAAATACAGCGTCATCTTCAAGAGCTGGCGAACCAATTGGGAGCGGCTCCGCACGTTCTTCAACTACTCGCCTGCTATCAGAAAAATCATCTATACCACCAATCCCATTGAGAGCTACCACCGCATGGTGCGCAAAGTCACCAAGACAAAAGGCGCGTTCTCTTCCGAAGATGCTATCGTCAAGCAAATCTACCTGGCCACCATAAATGCTAACACCAGGTGGCAAGGCACCATGTTCGGATGGACAACCGTCCGTACAGAGCTAACTTTGAAGTACGCAGACAGGCTGAATAAATAAATGACACACTTAACTGAGCACTACCGAAGCGTTTCGTAAAGCGTTCTCATTCGTTCGCCCTCTCGTTCTCATTTTCTCTCGTTCCCGCCCTAGTCTTCGCTTCTTCCCTGCCACACTCCTTTCCGCCACGCCGCCTGCAGCTTTTCCATTTCTTCTTTATCGCTTTCGGTAAGCGGCTTTTTTGCCAGTACTGCCGCATCGGGCTGGCCGGCATCGATCCAGGCGGTGTACCAGAAGGAGGCGACGGCCCAGATGGCCAGGCGCATCCGGCGCTCCACCATGCCCCCGAGGGCCTTATCGAAGGCCGTGGCGTATTCTGCGCTGAACTGCCGCTCCAGCTTGCCGCGCCGCTCGGCAAGCCCCCAGCGCTGCCCCGGCGGGAAGCGTGCCGCGAGCCCCCGCTCCACCGCCAGCACCGTATCGGCCGCGGCGGCGCTTTCCAGCACACGCTCCCAGATAAAATCCAGCGGCTTTTCGATATAGGCGGCGCGCCCGGCCACAAACTGCCAATCCCGCTCCGCCAGCAACTCGGGAATACGGCTTTCCCACAACCCGTGGATGCCCGTCTGCCCGGTCAGCTGCCCGTTGTGGTTGCTGCTGGCATGCAGGGGCACATGGGCATCGGCTATGTAGTGACCGAGCTCGGCCGACAGCTTGAGGATCCGCTCCTTGTCACCCGCCCTGAACGCTTCGGTAAGCCGCCGCTGCACGGTAGCCACCCACCAGGGCACGATGCCGTTGGCCAGCAGCGTATCCTGCCCATACTTTGCCAGGGCGCTGTCCCAGCGGCGCGGAAGGGCCGGGTAGGGCCAGGCGCCATAGCGGTCGATATCGATATAATGATGCGCCCCTTCGGAAGGCAGGAGGTAGCGCCGCATGTCGGGGTCCACGGCGTGCTCTGAAAGATAGGCCAGGTGCGGCTTGTACAGGGCCAGCAGGCCCGGCGGCAGGCCGAAGGCAGCGTAGCGGTTGATGTGGCGGTGGCCCCAGAAGCCCCAGCTGTGCGCGGGGAGGGCCGGCGCCAGGCTAGCCCATAGCAGCAGGGTCCGGATCAGGTGGCGGCGTCTCATGGTGTCGGTGTTTCTCCTCGTCTACCTGCGTCACCCCGCCCGAGAGCACGAACTTCATCGCATCGCTGGCATTGACGTTGGAGATGGGCCGCACACGCGCCACCGGCAGCAGGTACACATTGCCGGCGATGGAATACGACATCGGGATGTAAACGGCCACGTAGTCTTCCGTAAACCCGAAATCACGCGCGTGCTCCTGCGTGATAAAGCCCACCCGCCACACGTCCTTGTCGTCGATATTGGCCAGCACGGGCTTGTTGAATTTCTTCTTCTCACCACCCAGGGCCTCGGTGAAGTCCTTGACGGTGGAGTAGATAAAGCGGATGCCGGGTGTCTTGCTCAGGAGCGAGTCGAATATGGAGAAGAGGCGGTTGCGGATGAAGAAGGTGGACAGGTAGCCGATGATGCAGATGGCCGCGATGATGATCACAAAGCCGAGCCCGTAGTTGCGGATGACGAGCTTGCCCTCGGCGTTTTTCACCACGAAAATGGGGATGAGGTTGTCTACCGAATCAACGATCCAGTATACCGCCCAGGCGGTGACAGCCACCGGCGCGATGATGAGCAGTCCCTGCAGTAAATAGCGAAACAGGTTACGAAACTTAAAGCGATCACTTTGCGTCGGCTGCAAATTGTCCATGCGGCAAAGGTATCCAACGGTTCATCCATCGAAATGGTGTTTTCATCAAAAAAACCTGTTGGAAACTTTGGTAACGAAAATAGTTTCCATAGTTTTGCGCCCGATTATGGAACCGAAACAACGCATCCTTCAGAAAGCCGACGAGCTGTTCAAGCGTTACGGGATCCGCTCCGTATCGATGGACGATATCGCCGCCCAGGTAGGTATGTCCAAGAAGACCCTCTACCAGTATTACGTCGACAAGGAAGAACTCGTCAACGCCGTTTTCTCCACGATGATGGATGAAAACAAAGCCTCCTGCGGCAGCTGTATTCATCATGCCGAGAATGCCATCCACGAAGTTTTTCTCCAGTTCGACCAGGTGCAGGTGATGCTGTCGGAAATGAACCCGTCGCTGCTCTACGACATGGAAAAATACCATGCGCCGACCTTCGCCAAGTTCAAGGCCTACCAGAACGAGTTTCTCTACGGCATCATACGCTCCAACTTCGAGCGGGGCGTTGCGGAAGGACTGTACCGCGACAATTTCGACATCGAGATCATCACGCGCTTCCGCATCCACACCATTATGGTGGCCTTCAACATGGACCTGTTCCCGGCAAGCCGCACCAACCTGTTGTACGTAGAGCAACAGTTGCTCGATCTCTTCCTCTATGGAATCGCCACTGCCAAAGGAGAACGGCTTATTCAGAAATACAAGAAACAACGAACCAAAAATTGAACAGATGACACCAAAACCCAAAGGAGGACTTTTGCTGCTGTTGCTGCTGGCGGCCGCCACCACGGCCGGGGCGCAGCAACGCTATGAGCTGACCGCCAAAGAAGCCGCCGACCTCGCCGGCAAGAACAACGTGCAGGTGAAGAGCGCGCTGATCGACGTGGCCATGCAGGAGCAAACCAACCGCGAGATCACCGCCAATGCCTATCCCCAGGTGAACGGCAACTTCGGCATCACCTACAACCCGATGGTGCTGGCCCAGCGCTTTCCCAACTTCATCGCCCTGGGCACCTATGGCGTACTGGCCCAGGAGGGCGTAAAGAACGGCCAGGGACAGGCCATCGCACTGCCTTCGGACGTCGGCTTTATCGAGGCGGCCTTCGGCACCAAGTGGAACAACAATGCCGGCGTGTCGCTGCAGCAACTGCTGTTCGACGGGCAGGTATTCGTTGGGCTGCAGGCAAGACGCGCCTCGATGGACTTCGCCCGCAAAGCCGCGGAGCTTACCGAGCAAGGCGTACGCGTAAACGTATACAAAGTGTACTACCAGCTGGCGGCCGCGAAATACCAGGTGCGTATCATCGATGCCAACATCGCGCGCTTTCAGAAGCTGGCGGCCGACACCCGCAAGATCTATGATGCCGGCTTTGCCGAAAAGCTCGACATCGACAAAGTGAACGTGGCCCTCAACAACCTCAGCACCGACCGTATGCGGGTGATGAACCAGATCGACAATGGCTATCTCGGCCTCAAGCTGCTGATGGGCATCCCGTCGCGCGACTCCATCGTGCTGAAGGATACCGTCAGCTATGAGCAGGTACGCAACGAGGTGCTGGATGCCACGCAATTCAATTATTCCGACCGCAAGGAAGTGCAATACCTCGAAAAAGGCATTGAGTTGAATAAATACAATATCAAGCGCTACCAATACACCTATTTCCCCACGGTAGCCCTGTCGTCGAACTACAGCCTGCTGCGTCAGTCGGACAAGTTCGGCTTTGGCGGCTCCTGGAGCAAAGGCGCTTCGGTCGGCATCAATGTGTCGGTACCCATCTTCGACGGCTTTGCGCGGGCGGCCCGCGTTCAGCGCGCACGCCTGGCGCTGCAGCAGTCGCAGAACAGCCTGGAAAGCCTCAAGCTGCAGATCGACAACCAGGTACTCACGGCACGCAACAACTTCAACAATGCCCTGGCAGCGCTCGACAACCAGAAGCGCAACCTGGAGCTTGCCGAAAAAGTATACGCCCAGACCCGCCGTAAGTACGAGGTCGGCACCGGCTCGCAAACCGAGATCACGGCGGCCGACACGGAGCTTCGCACGGCACAGAACAGCTATATCGCAGCCCTCTACGACGCCATCGTGGCCCGCATCGACTTTTTAAACGCCACCGGCAAACTTCAATAAAACCAAAACCCCACCACCCCAAAAGAAGAATATGAAACGCTTTTTACCCGGAATAATCCTGCTGCTGGTGCTCAGCGCCTGCGGCGACTCCAAGAAGGACGCCGCCGGCGACCTGAACGACAAGAAAGCGAAGCTTGAAAAGCTCCGCGGCGACCAGAAAAAACTGAGCGACCAGATAGCGGCACTGGAAGCCGACATCGCAAAGGCCGACCCTTCGGCGGCGGCCGCTACCGCCAGGCTCGTGTCGGTGCTGGCACTCGGATCCGACAACTTCACGCATTTCATCGAGCTGCAGGGCCGCGTGGAAAGCAGCAATATCTCTTACGCCGCGCCCCGCAACGGCGGCGGCCTGGTGAAGGCTGTATATGTAACCCAGGGACAAGCGGTGCGTAAAGGACAATTGCTGCTCCGCATGGATGACGCCGTAGCCCGCACCCAGGTAGCATCGGTAGAAGCACAGCTGGTTACCGCCCGCGACCTCTATAACCGCCAGCAGAAGCTGTGGAAGGAAGACATCGGCACCGAAGTACAGCTGGTGCAGGCCCGCAGCAACGTCACCAACCTCGAGAAGCAGCTCGCTACCGCCCGCGAAGGCCTCAGCATGAGCAATGTGTATGCGGAAACCAACGGCATCGCCGACGAAGTGACCGTACACGCCGGCGAGATGTTTGCGGCCAACCCGATGGGCCCGCACATCAAGATCGTCAACAACAGCGCGCTCAAGGTTACCGCCAACATTCCCGAAAACTACCTGCCCCGTGTAAAGCAGGGCACGCCGGTGCAGATCTACCTGCCCGACCTGAAGCGTACCGTCAACAGCACCATCTCGGTGATCAGCCAGGCCATCAACGCCGACACGCGCGGCTTTGTGGTAGAAGCCCGCATCCCGGCCGACCCGGCGCTGAAACCCAACCAGGTGGTGCAGGTGAAGATCCAGGACTATGCAAACGCCAGCGTGGTGACCGTGCCGCTCAACGTGGTGCAGAGCGACGAGAAAGGCAAGTATGTGTATGTGCTGGCAAAAGAAGGCGCCAAAACCGTAGCCCGCAAGCGCAGCATCATCGTGGGCGAATCCTACGGCGAGCGGATCGAAGTGAAAAGCGGCCTCAGCAACGGCGACCAGCTCATCACCGAAGGCTACCAGGACCTGTACGAGGGGCAGCTGGTAGCAGTAGCGAAATAACCTCACCCCCTTCCCCCTCTCCCTGTGGGAGAGGGGGAAGGAAGAGACAGCACTCTTTTTTACGACCGCGCCCGCTCCCCTCTCCGTACCGGAGAGGGGTTGGGGGTGAGGTAAAACGGAAGCAAATGAAAAAGATCATCGAAGGCGTCGGTAAAAAGTTCAAGCAGTTCCCGGTGACGAGCTGGGCGGTGGACAACAAGACCGTCGTATACATTCTCGCCATACTCATCACAGCGTATGGCCTCATGAAATTCAACACGATGCCGAAGGAGCAGTTTCCCGACATCGTGGTGCCCACCATCTCGGTGGTCACGGTCAACTTCGGCAACTCGCCGAAAGACATCGAGAACCTCATCACCCGCCCCATCGAAAAGCAGATCAAGTCGATCTCGGGCGCGAAGGTGAACAAGGTCAACTCCATCTCGCAGCAGGACTATTCGCTGATCACCGTTGAATTCGACACCGATGTTAAGACCGACCTAGCCAAGCAAAAGGTGAAGGACGCCGTGGACAAGGCACGCACCGACCTCCCCACCGACCTCACCCAGGAGCCGGATGTGCAGGAGTTCTCGTTTTCGGAGATGCCCATCATGTATCTCAACATCTCGGGCAACTACGACGCCATGAAGCTGAAGAAGTTCGCCGATGACATCCAGGACCGCATCGAGGAGCTGAGGGAGATCACCCGCGCCGACATCGTGGGCGCCCCGGAGCGCGAGATCCAGGTGAATGTAGATCCCTATAAGATGCAGGCGGCGCGCATCACCTTCAACGATATCGACAACGCCATCAAGTACGAGAACAACGACGTTACAGGCGGGCAGATCGAAGTGGGCGAGATGAAGCGCACCCTGCGGGTGAAAGGCCAGTTCGGCGCCGCAACCGATATGCAGAATATCGTGGTGAAGAACACCAGCGGCTCGCCGATCTACCTGCGCGACATCGCCACAATCATCGATACGATGAAGGAACGCGAGTCGTACGCGCGCCTCGACGGGAAGCCCGTAATCACGATCAACATCGTGAAGCGCTCGGGCGAAAACCTCATCGACGCCGCCGACAAAGTGAAGGCCACCATCGCGTCCATGCAAAAAGCCGGCGAGCTGCCCCCCGACCTGCGCGCCGTATTCACCGGCGATCAGAGCAAGCAGACGAAAACCTCGTTCAACGAACTCGTGAACACCATCATCATCGGCTTCGTGCTGGTGCTCATTGTGCTGATGTTCTTCATGGGTGTTACCAACGCCTTCTTCGTAGCGCTCTCCGTACCGTTGTCGGTATTCGTCGCCTTTCTTTTCCTCCCGGTCGCCGACTGGATCGTGGGCACGCCCATCACGCTCAACTTCATCGTGCTCTTTGCGCTGCTCTTCGGCCTCGGCATCATCGTAGACGACGCTATCGTGGTGATCGAGAATACCCATCGTATTTATGCCAACGGCAAGATCCCCATCGTGCGCTCCGCCAAGGAAGCCGCGGGCGAAGTATGGATCCCGGTGCTGGCGGGTACGGCCACAACGCTGGCGCCCTTCTTCCCGCTCCTGTTCTGGAAAGGCATTATCGGCAAGTTCATGATCTACCTGCCCACGATGCTGATTCTCACGCTGGCCGCCTCGCTCATCGTGGCCTTCGTGTTCAACCCGGTATTCGCCGTTTCGTTCATGCGTCCCGAAGGACGGGAATATGAATCACCGAAGCGCGACCTGTTCCGCCGTCCCATCTTCTGGGCCGCCGTTGCGTTGGGCATCCTGTTCAACGTGGCCGGCTGGCATGGCTTCGGCAACTTCCTGCTCTTCATGGCAGCGCTGTCGGTCCTCAACGTGTTTGTGCTGCGCGACGTGATCCACTGGTTCCAGAACCGGCTGATGCCGCGCCTGATGAACCGTTACGAAGGACTCCTCCGCTGGGTGCTGGTGGGCAGCCGCCCGGCCTGGCTGCTGGTGGCCATGTTCATCCTGTTTCCCGTGGCGCTGGTGCTCCAGAACCTGCGCGGCAACGGGTCGACCTTCTTCCCGAGCGGCGATCCCAACTTCGTCTTTACCTATCTCAAGCTCCCGGTGGGCACCGATGTGAAGTATACCGACTCGGTGACGCAGGTGCTGGAGCAGCGTATCTATAAAGTACTGGAGAAAGAAAAGCCCGGCACCCAGGGCTCCATCGTGGAAAGTATCATTGCCAACGTAGCTATCAGCGCCGGCGATCCCAACGACATCAACCGCTCCACCCAGCCCAACCTGGGCCGCGTGCAGGTGTGTTTCGTGGAATTTGAAAAACGTCACGGCAAGCGCACCCAACCCTACCTCGATGCCATCCGCGAGGCGGTGCAGGGCATCCCCGGGGCCGAGGTTACGGTAAGCCAGGAAAACGGCGGTCCCCCGACCGATCCGCCGGTAAACGTAGAAGTGATCGGCGACAACTTCGAAGAGATCGCCCGCGTAGCTACCGACCTCCGAAATTATATCGACACCAACCGCGTGGAAGGCATCGAGCACCTGCGCACCGACGTAGATCTTACCAACCCGGAGATCTCGGTGATCGTTGACCGCGAGCGCGCGATGGCGGAAGGTATTTCTACGGGCCAGATCGGTATGGAGCTCCGCACGGCAGTGTTCGGCCGCGAGGTGAGCAAGCTGAAGGAAGGCGAGGACGAGTATAAGATCCAGCTTCGCTACAACGACCTTGTGCGCAACAACATCACCGACCTGATGAGCATGCGGCTTACCTTCCGCGACTTTACCACGGGCGCCATCAAGCAGATCCCGCTCAGCGCAGTGGCACATATCGACTACACCAACACCACGGGTGGCATCCGCCGCAAGAATATCAAGCGCACCATCCAGCTGCAGTCGAACGTGCTGGACATGAGCAAGACCGATAAGATCAACGCCGCCCTTGCCCTGAAGCTCGATGAGTTCAAGCGCAAATACAAAATGCCGGCGACGGTAACCGTGCGCCAGAGTGGTGTGAGTGAGCAGCAGGCGGAAACAATGTCCTTCCTCGGCAAATCGCTCATCTATGCCCTGCTCACGATCTTCCTCATCCTCGTGCTGCAGTTCAACTCCATGTCGAAGCCCTTCATCGTGCTGACGGAGATCTTCTTCTCGATCATCGGTGTGTACCTCGGCTATGCAATCACGGGCATGGTCATCGCGCAGATCATGTTTGGCGTGGGTATCGTAGGGCTTGCGGGCATTGTGGTCAAGAACGGCATCCTGCTCATTGAATTCACCGACGAGCTCCGCGGCCGCGGTATGCGCACGCGCGAGGCGGCCATCCAGGCCGGCAAGATCCGCATCATCCCGGTGCTGCTCACGGCGCTGGCAACGATGCTGGGGCTGTTGCCGCTGGCGGTGGGCTTCAACATCGACTTCGTGCGGATGTTCACCGAGCTCAACCCCAACATCTTCTTCGGTGGCGACTCGGTAGTGTTCTGGGGACCACTTTCCTGGACAATTATCTACGGCCTTATCTTCGCGTTCTTCCTGACGCTGGTGATGGTGCCAAGCATGTACCTCATTGCCGAGCGGTTGCGCCGGCCGATGGAACGCTTTTACGGCAGCAAGTTCATCGCCCTGCTGGGCTTCCTCGGACCGCTGTTCTTCGTACTGGTGGGCGTCATGTTCGCGGTACGCCGCCTTCAGGGGCGCCGCGTATGGATGGGCCGCCAGCGAGTCGTAAAAACCAAACCTGTTTTGACGACCCAGATATAAGGAAGGATATTCACGATCAGAATGGCAGCGGTCCCGGCAGAAATGTCGGGACCGCTTTTTTGTTGCCTTGCGCAAAGCCTTACCCACAGGCACAGCCATAAGAATCCCACCTGTATAAGTACGCATGCAGCCATCTTCCGGTTCCTGAAACAAATGCCGGCGCCCGGTAATTGCAACGAAGCTTTCCTGAAAAATAATTCTGTCTTCACGAAAACCGGAATCACCACGATCCCGTAATTCAATCGGACGCTTCTCGAATCGCTTTTCATTTTTTCATCTTAAACCATATAAGCTATGGATCCTAATGCTGTGGCACCCAATGGGCAGGCATCGTCGTCGACGGACATGATGATGCACCGCCGGAAATTTCTCCTTTTCTCCGGCGCTGCCGCTTCTGCAGCCCTGGTAGGCGTTGCCTGTAAGAAAAGTGACAACCCTGTTGTAACGCCTGCTACGCCCGCCGTTGACCTGGGCACCGGTGATACCGGCGTACTCAACTACGCCTACGCACTCGAGCAACTGGAAGCAGCCTTCTATGTGCGTGTGATGCAAACCACCTCGTGGATGAACGCCACCGAGATGGAGTACCTCGCCGACATCCGCGATCACGAGGTGGCGCACCGCGACTTCTTCAAAGCGGCGCTCGGATCGAACCGCATCCAGGACCTCACACCCAACTTTTCGTCGGTCAACTTTGCCGACCGCACCTCCGTACTGAATACGGCAAAGGCATTCGAAGACCTGGGTGTGTCGGCCTATAACGGCGCCGGGCGGCTGTTGCAAAGCAGCGACTTCCTGACGCTTGCCGGCAAGATCGTATCGGTGGAAGCACGTCATGCCGCGCTCATCCGCGACCTGATCGCGAACGGCACCTTTGCGAAGCTCGACGACCCGGACCTCGTTTCGCTTGGTGCGGACAACAGCAAGGGCCTCGACGCCGTGCGCACGCCGGCACAGGTACTTGCCATCGCCAACAACTTCCTGTCGACGCCCGTCAGCGGTGCCAACCTTCCCTCCTAATTTGTAAAACGACAAATTCATGAACCTCCAGAATATTTTCAACGAGCTCGAAAACGTGGATCCCGAGGTGTATGACCGCCTCGATTCCCGCCGTCACGTGATGCAACGTTTTTCGTTTATCGGCAAGACGCTCGCGATGGCGGCGATCCCCACCGTGCTGGGCTCCATGCTCAAGAAGGCCTACGGGCAGAGCACGCCGGCCGCGGTGCTGGACACTCTCAACTTCGCGCTCACGCTTGAATACCTCGAAGCCGAATTTTACAAAAAGGGCAATATGGCCGGGGCCAGCCTGATTCCTACAACTGCCGCACAGGGCGCCATCGCAACCATCGCCGCGCACGAGCAGGCGCATGTCGACTTCCTGAAGGCCACCATCCAGGCCCTCGGCGGCTCGGCGGTAGCCATGCCCACCTTCGACTGGTCGGCCGGCAACAGCGCCTCCGGCGGCGGCCCCTTGGGTAACACGCTGTTTACCAGCTATCCCACCTTCCTGGCCGTTGCGCAAACCTTTGAAGATACCGGCGTGCGCGCCTATAAAGGCCAGGCCGGCAACCTGATGAGCAACAAAGCGGTGCTCACCGCGGCGCTCCAGATCCACTCGGTAGAGGCCCGCCACGCGTCGCACATCCGCCAGATGCGCCGCGCCAACAATACGCTCGGCGCCAACAATGTGAAGCCCTGGATCACCAACAACCAGAGCAACATTGTTACGGGCAATTCAGGCCTGGATGCACAGATCCAGCTGAGCTACAACGGCGAGGAGAACAGCACCCAGGGCAACGTAGCCGCTTCAACGTTCACCACGGTGGCTACGGACAAGGTTACAGAAGCTTTCGACGAGCCGCTGACCAAGGCGCAGGTGCTTGCGATCGTTGACCCCTTCATCGTTTAAAAGGCACGGTTAAAAAGAGAAAGCGGCTCCGTCTCCGGAGCCGCTTTTTTATTTAAACAGGGCATCAACGCATATCGCCCTCGCGAGGATTATCGGTGCCGCCGCGTTGCTTCCTCGAATTGGAAAGCAACCATATAACAACGGCGATAATAACGACGAGTCCTATGGCAAATGGTATCATGGTAATTGGTTTGTTTAAGTTTCACACAAACGATACCAGGAAAATATCTCAACTGGCTTTGCCTTTTCGCTCCCAATGATCCTTGATCAGCTTTCCTTCACGGTCCCACTTGAGGGTGCGGGCAAAGCGGTCGAGCGCGATGTCGAAACCGCCGACCTTCAGTTGCAACGAAGTGGCGGGCGCAAACTTCTTATTGAGCTCCTTCAGGAGTCTTTCGCCAAGCTTGAGGTGTTTCATTGGAGAAGCTCCTTAAAAAAGAGTGCCGGAGGAGAGAAGGAACGCTGATCCCGCAGGCGGAATGCGCATGGTTCGACAAGCTCACCATGACATGGTCAGCCTGAGGAAAGTCGAAATTGTCAGCCTGAGCGTAGTCGAAGGCTGCGTACATCATAAGGATCTAAAAAATCTGTGTTCTTTCTCTTCAGTCACCAAAAGAAAAGGCCGCTCCTTGCGGAACGGCCTTTCAATATTCGATATTCCTTGATCGATATTCGATATTCTAAAAACGCAGGGCGTTTTTAGAACTCTTTCTTCTCGCCTACTTTCTTACCGTCGGCGTCGAGTTCAACTACTTCGTAGCCGAGCTTCTTCACTTTCTCCAGCACCTTGGCCTTGTCGCCAACGAGCAGGATGTTCAGCTTCTCCGGTTGGATGCGCTGGCGGGTGATCTTGCTCAGGTCGTCTTTCTTCACCGTGCTCAGGATCTTGTTCTGCTGCGCGGTGTAGTTGGCGGGGAGGTTATACTCGAGCACACGGCTGATGAACTGGGCCTTCTGGGCGGGCGTTTCGTAGCGGAGGGCATCGAACTGGCCGATGGCATCCTTCATGAAAGCCACTTCCTCATCGGAAGGACCGTTCTTCACGTAGTTGTTGATGTCCTTCATCACTTCCACCAGCGCGGAGTCGGTAGCGTCGGCACGGATGCCGGCAGCGAAGCGGAACTCACCACCTACCTGGTTGCCGGTGAAGCCCGAGTTGGCACCGTAGGTCCAGCCCTTGTCTTCGCGCAGGTTCAGGTTGAGGCGGCTGTTGAAGTTACCACCCAGCGCGTAGTTGGCCAGCACCGAGCGATAGTAGTCGCCGGTAGCGTCCCACTTGAGACCGGTGGCATAACCCACACGGAACTCGGTCTGGGCACCCTTCGGAACGTCCACCAGGAACACCTTGGTCTTGTCAACCGGGGGCACAGGGTCGATCTTCGGCGTAGCGATCTTCTTGTTGGGGAGCTTATTGAGGAAAGCCATTTTGGATTCTACCTCGGCCTGCTTGATATCACCCACCACTACAAGGCGGGCGCCCTGCGACGTGATGAAGTTGTCGTAGTAAGCCTGGATATCCTTCAGCTCGATGTTCTTGATCGTTTCTTCCGTACCCGCCTGGCTGATGCCGAGGATGTGGTTCGGACCGTAGTTCACCTTGGCAAACACGGCGTCGGCGATGGCCGCGGGCTGCGACTTCATCTGCTTGAAGCCCTGGATACGCTGGTTCTTGAGGCGGCTGAAAGCAGCCTCGGTGAAGTTGGGACGGAAGATACGCTCTTCCATCAGCGCGATCACGGGATCGAGGTTTTGCTTCAGGGTCTGTACGTTCACGGTGATGCCGTTAAGACCGCTGGAGATGCTCAGCGAAGCACCCAGCTTGGCGAGCTCCTGGGAGATCTGCTCAGCGCTGTGGTTCTTCGTGTCTTCGTTCATCATGGCGGTGAACATACCCGCGAGGCCTGCCTTCGACAGGTCGCCGGCAGAGGCCAGGTGACCACCGGGGATGAACAGGTAGATGGCGATGGTCGGAACCTCGTCGTTCTCGGTGCCGATGATGCGGAGGCCGTTGGCGTTATCCTTTTTCCAGAAAGCCGGAACCTTCACCACGGGCGCGGGGCCGGCAGCGGGGACCTTGGAGCGGTCGAAGTTGTCTTTAGCCTTATTGTATTTGAGGCTGGCATAGCCGTAGTCGGGCTTCTGGTAGTTGCTGGAGTCGATCTTGAAGTTCGGCTCGGCGGCAACCAGCTGCTCCTGGTTCTTCGGCACCACGCTCAGGATAACGGCGCCTTTGCCTTTGATGTACTGGTTGTACACGCGCATGACGTCTTCTTTCTTCAGCGCGCGGATCTCGGCGAGCTCTTCACCGATCTTGTTGGGGTTGCCGGTGAAGGTCTGGTAAGCGGCGAGACGGCTTACTTTGCCGGAAACGCTCTGCAGGCCGTTGATCATCTGCGACTCGGTAGCGCCTTTGAATTTGGCGATGTCCTCGTCGGTGACGCCGCGCTTCTCGAACTCTGCGAAGGCGCTGCGGATGATCTTTTCCATATCAGCCAGGCTCTTACCCGGGGCGGGAACGAGGTCGAACTCGAATTCACCGGCCAGCTCGGAGTTGCTGTGGAAAGCCGTGGCGTTGAGGGCCAGCTGGCTCTTAATGGCCGACTGGTACAGGATGGAGTTCTTGCCCTGGCCGAGGATCTCGGCGAGGCAGTCGAGCGCCACCATGTCGGGATGGTAGTTCGGAACCGTAGGCAGCGTGAAGAAGAGGCGGGGCAGGCGGGCGTAGTTGTCGACCTGCGTTACATAGCGGTCTTTGTCCACTACTACGGCCGGGAACTTCGCAGCCTTTACCTCGGGGCCTTTCGGAATGGCGCCGAAATACTTCTCTACGAGCTTGATCACTTCAGCGGGCTTCACATCGCCACCTACAGAAACGGTCGCGTTATTGGGGCCGTACCAACGGAGGAAGAAGTTCTTGAGGTCATTTACGTCGGAACGGTTCAGGTCCTCGAGGTAGCCGATGGTCATCCAGCTATAGGGATGCCCGTAAGGATACAGGTTGCGCGAGGTGGTTTCGTTGGCAAGACCGTAAGGGCGGTTGTCATAGCTCTGGCCACGCTCGTTCTTCACGGTAGCGCGCTGGATCTCGAATTTCTTCTGCGTTACAGCATCAAGCAGGAATCCCATGCGGTCGGCTTCAAGCCACAGCATCTTCTCGAGCTGGTTCGACGGAACGGTTTCGAAATAGTTCGTGCGGTCCTGGTTGGTAGTACCATTGAGAGTACCGCCGGCAGCCTGAACGAGCTTGAAGTGCTGCTCGTCGGCCACGTGGTCGGAACCCTGGAACATCATGTGCTCGAAGAAGTGGGCGAAGCCGGATTTGCCGATCTCTTCACGGGCGGAGCCTACGTGGTATGTAACGTCTACATGCACCACGGGATCGGAATGGTCTTCGTGTACGAGTACGGTAAGGCCGTTGGGCAGCACGTACTTCTCATAAGGGATCACCAGCTCGGAGCCCTTTTTAGTCACTTTCTCTACCAGCTTTGCCTGGCCGCGCACTGCCCCGGCAAAGAGCAGCATGGAGCCGGCAAGCACCAGTACATTACGTTTCATCATTATCAAAGAGATTTTAGTTTTGATATAAGGGCCCCAAATTAAGCGTTTCTGCCGGGCTTCGGATACCACTTATCATAAAAAATTGAAATCTGTCCCGTTAAATGAGGCTTTTGCGGCTGGGCGAGAGAGAGAGAACGCAGATCTTTTATGATTGGTTATGATGAGCGCAGATATCGGTACCGGCATCAGCGAAAATCATAAAAGATCTGCGTATCCCGCCTGCGCGATCAGCGTTCCTTCTCTCCCCGGCTCCAACGGAAAAGGCCGCCCCTTCCGGAACGGCCCTTCGGTATTCAATATTCCTTGATCGATATTCGATATTCGATATTCTAAAACGCCCTGCGTTTTAGAATTCTTTCTTCTCCCCTACTTTCTTTCCATCAGCATCGAGTTCCACCACTTCATAGCCAAGCTTCTTCACCTTGTCCAGCACCCTGGCCTTGTCACCAACGAGCAGGATGTTCAGCTTTTCGGGCTGGATGCGCTGGCGGGTGACGCGGGCCAGTTCGTCCTTTTTGATGTTGCTGAGTATCTTGTTCTGCTGCACCGTGTAGTCGGCCGGGAGGTTGTACTCCAGGATGCGGCTGATGAAGCCGGCCTTTTGTGCAGGCGTTTCATAACGAAGTGCCTCCACCTGGCCCATCGCGCTCTTCATGAAAGAGAGCTCCTCGTCGCTGGGACCATTGGTGACGTAGTTGTTGATGTCCTTCATCACCTCCACCAGGGCGGAGTCCGTAGCGTCGGCACGGATACCCGAGGAAAACTGGAATTCACCCGAGATCTGGTTACCGCTGAAGCCGGAACGGGCACCATAGGTCCAGCCCTTGTCTTCGCGGAGATTCAGGTTGAGACGGCTGTTGAAGTTGCCGCCCAGCGCGTAGTTGGCGAGCGTAGCACGGTAGAAGTCACCGGTGGCGTCCTGTTTCAGGCCGGTGGCATAACCCACACGGAACTCGGTCTGCGCCCCTTTCGGCACATCCACGAGGTACACCTTGGTCTTGTCAACGGCGGGCGCCGGGTCCACCTTCGGCAGGTCGATCTTCTTGTTAGGCAGCTTGCTGAGGAAGGCCATCTTGGATTCTACCTCGGCCTGCCTGATGTCACCCACCACTACAAGGCGGGCGCCCTGCGACGTGATATAGTTGTTGTAGTAAGCTTCAACATCCTTCAGCTGGATGTTGTTGATGGTTTCTTCGGTACCAACCTGGCTCACACCGAGGATGTGGTTCGGTCCGTAATTGACCTTGGCAAAAACGGCGTCAGCCACCGCGGCGGGCTGCGACTTCATCTGCTTGAAGCCCTGGATGCGCTGGTTCTTGAGGCGGCTGAAGGCCTCCTCGGAGAAGTTGGGACGGAAGAGCCGTTCTTCCATCAGCGCCAGCACGGGATCGATGTTTTGCTTCAGCGCCTGCACGTTGATGGTGATGCCGTTGAGGCCGCTGCTCACATTGATCGAGGCGCCCAGCTTCTGCAACTCCACGCTTACCTGTTCGGCCGTATGGTTTTTCGTGTCTTCGTTCATCATGGCGGCTACCATGCTGGCGAGGCCGGCTTTCGACAGGTCTTTGGCCTGCAGGATGTGCCCGCCGGGGATGAACAGCGAGATGGCTACCGTCGGCGCTTCATCGTTGAAGGTGCCGATCGCTTTCATTCCGTTGGCCATTTCTTTCTTCCAGAAGGCAGGTGCCTTCACCACGGGCGCGGGGCCGGCGGCCGGCATTTTGGCGCGGTCGAAATTATCTTTTGCCTTTACATATTTCAGACCGGCATAACCATAGTCGGGCGTCTTGTATCCGCCCGGGTCAATGGTGAAATTGGGTTCGTGCGCAACGAGCTGCTCCTGGCTCTTCGGAACCACGCTCAGCACCACGGCGCCTTTACCTTTTATGTATTGGTTGTAAACGCGGACGACATCTTCCTTTTTCAAGGCACGCAGCTCGGCAAGCTCGTCGGCGATCTTGTTGGGGTTGCCGGCGAAGGTCTGGTAAGCGGCCAGGCGGCTCACTTTGCCGCTTACGCTCTGCAGGCCGTTGATCATCTGCGACTCGTTGCTGCCTTTGAATTTGGCGATGTCTTCGTCGGTGACGCCGCGCTTCTCGAATTCAACAAAGGCGTCGCGAAGGAGCTTTTCCATATCGGCGAGCGACTTGCCCGGCACCGGCACAATCTCGAAGCGAAACTCGCCCGCGAGCTCCGAGTTGAACTGGAAAGCGCTTGCCTGGAGGGCCAGCTGTTTCTTCACCGCGGTCTGGTAGAGCACCGAGTTCTTGCCCTGGCCAAGGATCTCGGCGAGACAGTCAAGCGCCGTGGCGTCGGGATGATAATTGCGCACCGTCGGGAGCGTCAGGTACAGGCGCGGCACGCGGGCGTAGTTGTCCACCTGGGTTACGTAACGATCCTTGTCGATGCTGACGGAGGGCACCTGCACCGGCGTCACCTCGGGACCGCGTGGAATGGAGCCGAAGTATTTCTCCACCATCCTGATGATCTCGGCGGGCTTCACGTCGCCGCCAACCGACACGGTAGCGTTGTTGGGACCATACCAGCGGAGGAAGAAGTTCTTGAGGTCATTTACGTCGGAGCGGTTCAGGTCTTCGAGGTAACCGATCGTCATCCAGCTATAGGGATGACCGTACGGATAGAGATTCTTGGAAATAGTTTCGCTGGCAAGCCCGTAGGGACGGTTGTCGTAATTCTGGCCGCGCTCGTTCTTTACGGTGGAGCGCTGCACTTCGAATTTCTTTTGCGTTACGGCATCCAGCAGGAAGCCCATGCGGTCGGCTTCAAGCCACAGCATTTTCTCAACCTGGTTGGACGGAACGGTTTCGTAGTAATTGGTGCGGTCGCGGTTGGTGCTGCCGTTGAGCGTGCCGCCGGCGCCCTGCACGGTTTTAAAGTGCTGCTCGTCGGCCACGTGGTCGGAGCCCTGGAACATCATGTGCTCGAAGAAGTGGGCAAAGCCCGACTTGCCGATCTCTTCACGGGCGGAGCCGACGTGGTACGTAACGTCTACATGCACCACGGGATCGGAGTGGTCTTCATGCACCAGCACCGTCAGCCCGTTGGGCAGCACGTACTTCTCATAAGGGATCACGATCTCGGAGCCTTTGCGGGTTACTTTTTCCACCAGTTTCGCCTGCGCGCGCACTGCCCCGGCAAAGAGCAGCAGGGAACCGGTAAGCACCAGTACATTGCGTTTCATCATGATAGGAAGGTTTAAGTTTTAGTATGTGTTCCTGAATATAAACCTTTCGGCTGGGATAACCGCGCTGCCAGCGGAAATGCGGGACAGAAAGAACGCAGATCTTTTATGATTGGTTTTGATGAGCGCAGATATCGGTACCGGCATCAGCGAAAATCATAAGCGATCTGCGTAGCCCGCATGCGGGATCAGCGTTACTTCTCTCCCCGGCTCCAAATGGAAAAGGCCGCCCCTTCCGGAACGGCCCTTCGGTATTCAATATTCCTTGATCGATATTCGATATTCTAAAACGCCCTGCGTTTTAGAATTCTTTCTTCTCCCCTACTTTCTTCCCATCGGCATCGAGCTCCACTACCTCGTAGCCAAGCTTCTTCACCTTATCCTGCACCAGGGCCTTGTCGCCTACCATCAGGATATTGAGTTTCTGGGGCTGGATGCGCTGGCGCGTCACGCGGATCAGCTCGTTTTTCCCGATGGAGTTGAGGATCTTGTTTTGCTGCACGGTGTAATCGCCCGGCAAGCCATACTCGAGGATGCGGCTGATGAACTGCACCTTCTGTCCCGGCGTTTCGTAGCGCTGTGCTTCTGCCTGGCCGATGGCGTCGCGCATGAAGCGCAGCTCCTCGTCGGTGGGACCGTTGCTTACGTAGTTGTTGATGTCCTTCATCAGCTCCACGAGCGCGGAGTCGGTGGCGTCGGCGCGGATGCCGGAAGCAAAGCGGAATTCACCACTGATGCTGTTGCCCGCAAAGCCCGAGTTGGCACCGTAGGTCCAGCCCTTGTCTTCGCGCAGGTTTTGGTTGAGACGGCTGCTGAAGTTGCCGCCCAGTGTGTAGTTGGCCAGCGTTGATTTGTAAAAATCACCTGTAGCATCCCACTTGAGGCCGGTGGCATAGCCTACACGGAACTCGGTCTGCGCGCCCTTCGGCACATCCACCATATACACTTTCGTCTTATCTACCGCCGGCGCGGGGTCTACCTTGGGAAGCGTCACCTTTTTGTTGGGCAGCTTGTTGAGGAAGGCGAATTTCTCCTCGGTTTCTTTTTGCGAGATATCGCCCACCACCACGAGGCGCGCGCCCTGTGCCGTGATGTAATTGTTGTAATACGCTTCGATGTCTTTGAGCTCGATGTTCTTCACCGTTTCCTCGGTGCCCAGCTGGCTGATGCCGAGGATATGATCAGGACCGTAATTGACCTTGGCAAACACGGCATCCGCAATTGCGGCGGGCTGCGACTTCATTTGCTTGAAGCCCTGGAGCCGCTGATTCTTGATGCGACTGAAAGCGGTCTCGGTAAACTTCGGGTTGAAGAGCCGCTCCTGCACAAGGGCGAGCACGGGGTCGATATTTTTCTTCAGTGTCTGCACCGTAACGGTGATGCCGTTGACGCCGCTGCTGAAGTTGACCGTAGCACCAAGTTTGGAGAGTTGTTGCGCGATCTGCTCGGCACTGTAGTTCTTCGTGTCCTCGTTCATCATGGCGGTGAACAGGCTGGCTAGACCAGCCTTCGACTTATCGTTGGCTGACGCAAGGTGACCACCAGGGATGAAAAGTGAAACGGCAACCGTGGGCACTTCGTTATTGAAGGTGCCGATTGCTTTCAAGCCGTTGGCCATTTCTTTTTTCCAGAAGGCCGGCGGCTTCACCGGCGGCACGAGGCCGGCAGCGGGCATTTTGGCTCGGTCGAAATTGTCTTTTGCTTTTACATATCTCAGTGCGGCATAGCCGTAATCGGGACGGTTGTAATTGCTGGAATCAATCTTAAAGTTGGGTTCGCGGGCCACCAGCGCATCCTGGCCTTTGGGTACCACGCTCAGCACCACGGCGCCATGGCCTTTGATGTACCGGCGGTATACACGCAGCACGTCTTCCTTTTTCAGTGCGCGCAATTCGGCGAGCTCCTCGGCGATCTTATTCGGGTTGCCGGTAAAGGTCTGGTAGGCGGCCAGCTGGCTCACCTTGCCGCTCACGCTTTGCAGGCCGTTGATCATCTGGGCTTCCTGTGCGCCTACGAACTTCGCGATATCCTCGTCGGTCACACCGCGCTGCTCGAAGGAGTCGAGCGCAGCACGGGCGATGGCTTCCATGTCGGCAAGCGTTTTGCCCGGCGCGGGCACCAGGTCGAAGCGGAACTCGCCCGCAAGCTCCGAGTTGGTCTGGTAGGCATTCGCCTGCAGGGCCAGCTGCTTCTTCACCGCGGTCTGGTAGAGCACCGAGTTCTTGCCCTGGCCAAGGATCTCGGCAAGGCAGTCGAGCGCAACCATGTCGGGATGATACAACGGCACTGTAGGCAGCGCCATGTAGAGGCGGGGCAGGCGGGCGTAGTTGTCTACGTGCGTCACGTAACGGTCTTTATCCACCACCACCGCGGGCACCTTTACCGGTGCCACTTCGGGGCCGCGGGGAATAGCACCGAAATATTTTTCCACCAGCTTCATCACTTCGGCCGGCTTTACATCGCCGCCGATGGAAACGGTAGCGTTGTTGGGGCCATACCAGCGGAGGAAGAAGTTCTTCAGGTCATTTACGTCGGAGCGGTTCAGGTCTTCGAGGTAACCGATGGTCATCCAGCTATAGGGATGACCGTACGGATAGAGGTTGCGCGAGATCGTTTCGTTGGCGAGGCCATAAGGGGCGTTGTCGTAGCGCTGCCCACGCTCGTTCTTTACGGTAGCGCGCTGCACTTCAAAGCGCTTCTGCGTTACGGCATCGAGCAGGAAGCCCATGCGGTCCGACTCGAGCCAGAGGGCCTGCTCCAGCTTGTTCGGCGGCACGGTCTCGTAGTAGTTGGTGCGGTCGGTATTGGTGCTGCCGTTGTTGTTGGGCAGCAGCTTGTCGAAGGTGCCCTTGGGTGCATGGTCCGAGCCTTCGAACATCATGTGCTCGAAGAAGTGGGCGAAGCCGGATTTTCCGATCTCCTCGCGCGAAGACCCTACGTGGTAAGTAACATCCACGTGCACCACGGGATCGGAATGGTCTTCGTGTACAAGTACCGTCAGCCCGTTGGGCAGCACGTACTTCTCGTAAGGGATCACCAGCTCGGAGCCCTTGCGGGTTACTTTCTCTACCAGCTTTGCCTGGCCGCGCACGGCTCCTGCAAAGAGGAGCAGTGACCCGGCAAGCACCAGTACATTACGTTTCATCATTATGAAGGGATTTGGGAGTTTTGATACAGGATCGTAAAATACGCCATCCTGCGCGCATCCGCTTACCACTTATCAAAAGAAAAAGGACAGCCGGCGGGACGCAGTTCCCAAAAAAGAGCCGCCCCATTCCAACAGGAACAGGGCGGCAGTCGGACGGCAATTCCAATGCGCCGCCGGCATTTATTTCGTGCCGCTGCGGCCGGCGAGGATCACGCGGATGATCTTCTGATTCGGCCCATACTGCAATTCCAGGAAATAAACACCGTCTGCGATCCGGTAGCGCGCCAGGTCCAGGGACAGTAATGAGGTACCTTTCGGCAGCCGGCAACGTTCGCTGAACAGCCGGCGTCCGGCAGCCGAATACAAGGAGTAGGAAACCGGCCCGGGCAAACCTTCCGGCAGTTGCACGATGATCGGACCTGTTGTTGGATTCGGGTAGGCACGCGGTTGTAAGGTCGCACGCAACGCCGGGTCGGCGCCTGCAGGGTCCGCGCCGGGCAATATCGACGACCGCGTAGTGGCCGCGGCACTCAGGATCTCGATGGCGGACACCTTCGCGTTATCCTTTCCACCGGCTGCGGTGAGCGAGCTGAAGCCGATGTTCAGCACGCCGTCGGTTACGTTCACCGTAAAGGTTTCGGTGGTGGCCGCGAAGGCACCCACCTTGGCAAAGATGTCGTAGTTATCGAGTACGCGTACACCCTCGATGGTTACGTCAAACACGCGGCTGTTGGCCGCTGTCCAGTAGATCTCCGCAAAGTGCAGCACCACCTTGTACTGGCCGTTGCTTACCGGGAAAGCATAGCTGAAGTTGTTGCCCCAGCGCTCGCTTTGATAAATGGCATCATCCGTTGTATTGGCAATGGCCGAGGTGGTGCTATACCGGTTGCCGGGCGATGGCGTGAAATAATTATCCGCCGCGAAAACGCCGATGCTGTTGGTCACCTGCGCGCCGCCCGCATTAATACGGTAAAACGTCGTAACCGGCGCGGCGATTACCGCAACGGCCACCTGATCGGCTGCGCTGGTGGCGCCCTGGTTGTCCGTCACTACCAGGGCAAACACATAGGTACCCGCTACAAGGCCGCTGACCGTGGGATTGGAAACCGTTTTACTGCTGAACGTCGCTGTATTCGGTCCGCTTACCTGGCTCCAGCTGTAGCCGGCAATGCTGCCGCCCGCATCGGTGCCCGAGCCGTTAAGTGTAGCAGAACTGGTGGGAAGCGTGATCGTTACATCCGGCCCGGCATTGGCCACCGGCGGCTGGTTAGCGGCGCTTGCGCCCAGGATCTCGATGGCGGACACCTTCGCGTTATCCTTTCCACCGGCTGCGGTGAGCGAGCTGAAGCCGATGTTCAGCACGCCGTCGGTTACGTTCACCGTAAAGGTTTCGGTGGTGGCCGCGAAGGCACCCACCTTGGCAAAGATGTCGTAGTTATCGAGTACGCGTACACCCTCGATGGTTACGTCAAACACGCGGCTGTTGGCCGCTGTCCAGTAGATCTCCGCAAAGTGCAGCACCACCTTGTACTGGCCGTTGCTTACCGGGAAAGCATAGCTGAAGTTGTTGCCCCAGCGCTCGCTTTGATAAATGGCATCATCCGTTGTATTGGCAATGGCCGAGGTGGTGCTATACCGGTTGCCGGGCGATGGCGTGAAATAATTATCCGCCGCGAAAACGCCGATGCTGTTGGTCACCTGCGCGCCGCCCGCATTAATACGGTAAAACGTCGTAACCGGCGCGGCGATTACCGCAACGGCCACCTGATCGGCTGCGCTGGTGGCGCCCTGGTTGTCCGTCACTACCAGGGCAAACACATAGGTACCCGCTACAAGGCCGCTGACCGTGGGATTGGAAACCGTTTTACTGCTGAACGTCGCTGTATTCGGTCCGCTTACCTGGCTCCAGCTGTAGCCGGCAATGCTGCCGCCCGCATCGGTGCCCGAGCCGTTAAGTGTAGCAGAACTGGTGGGAAGCGTGATCGTTACATCCGGCCCGGCATTGGCCACCGGCGGCTGGTTAGCGGCGCTTGCGCCCAGGATCTCGATGGCGGACACCTTCGCGTTATCCTTTCCACCGGCTGCGGTGAGCGAGCTGAAGCCGATGTTCAGCACGCCGTCGGTTACGTTCACCGTAAAGGTTTCGGTGGTGGCCGCGAAGGCACCCACCTTGGCAAAGATGTCGTAGTTATCGAGTACGCGTACACCCTCGATGGTTACGTCAAACACGCGGCTGTTGGCCGCTGTCCAGTAGATCTCCGCAAAGTGCAGCACCACCTTGTACTGGCCGTTGCTTACCGGGAAAGCATAGCTGAAGTTGTTGCCCCAGCGCTCGCTTTGATAAATGGCATCATCCGTTGTATTGGCAATGGCCGAGGTGGTGCTATACCGGTTGCCGGGCGATGGCGTGAAATAATTATCCGCCGCGAAAACGCCGATGCTGTTGGTCACCTGCGCGCCGCCCGCATTAATACGGTAAAACGTCGTAACCGGCGCGGCGATTACCGCAACGGCCACCTGATCGGCTGCGCTGGTGGCGCCCTGGTTGTCCGTCACTACCAGGGCAAACACATAGGTACCCGCTACAAGGCCGCTGACCGTGGGATTGGAAACCGTTTTACTGCTGAAC
>NZ_SJZI01000046.1 GCF_004337505.1 Flaviaestuariibacter flavus
CGATATTCGTTATCCGATATTCCTTCACAGCTTCCACAAAGGCCTTTGCATGATCCACCGGCACATTCGGCGTGATGCCGTGTCCGAGGTTGGCGATATAGCGCTGCGTGCCGAAGCCGTCGATCATTTCCTTTACCCAGGTTTTGATCTGCGGGATGGGTGCCAGCAGCTTTGCCGGGTCGAAGTTGCCCTGGATAGTGATGCGGTCGCCGGTCAGCTCGCGGGCCTTCTTCGGTGATACGGTCCAGTCGATACCGATACCCGCGGCACCCGAGTGGCTCAGGTCTTCGATGGCATACCAGGTGCCTTTGGGGAAGAGGATCACGGGTGCTTCGTCTTTTACGGCATTCGATATCTGCAGCAGGTAGGGCTGGGCGAAGGTTTTGAAATCCTCGGGGCTCAGCGCGCCGGCCCAGGAGTCGAACACCTGCACGGTGTCGGCGCCGGCCTTCACCTGTGCCTTCAGGTAGTCGATGGTGATATCGGTGATCTTCTGGAGCAGGGCATGCGCCAGCTGCGGCTGGGTGTAGGCAAACTGCTTGGCCTTGTCCCAGGTTTTGGAGCCCTTGCCTTCCACCATGTAGCAGAGGATGGTCCAGGGCGCGCCGGCGAAACCGATAAGCGGCGTGCGGCCGTTCAGTTCTTTTTTCGTGAGCGTGAGCGCGTCGAGTACGTACTTCAGGCTTTCTTCTGCGCCTTCGGTGATGAGCGCGTCTATGTCGGCCTGCGTCTGGATGGTCTTCGGCAGCGAGGGGCCTTTGCCTTCTTCCATCAGCACTTCCACGCCCATGGCCTGCGGGATCACGAGGATGTCGGAGAAGATGATGGCCGCGTCCACACCCACCTGGTCGATGGGCTGCAGGGTGATCTCGGTGGCGAGCTCGGGCGTCTGCACGCGGGTAAAGAAATCGTATTTGGCCTTCAGCTTCAGGTAGTCGGGCAGGTAGCGGCCGGCCTGGCGCATCATCCATACCGGCGGGCGTTCTACGGATTCGCCGCGGAGGGCGCGCAGGAGGAGGTCGTTCTTCAGTTCGCTCATAAATTATTCTTCGTTATAAAGGTCTCAAAAAACTCCATCGCTTCGCGCAGCAGGTCTTCTTTGCCCGGCTGCCGGGCGATCACCACCGTACCGCTGAAATGGCGGCGGATGGCGTCGGCGGTGGTGGTGCCGATGGCAAACAGAACGCTATGCTTTGCGGGCTGGTTGACGCTGAAATAGCTTTCCACCGCCGATGGGCTGAAAAAGAGCAGGGCGCGGTAGTCTTTGCCCACGCGCTGCGGGGTGGCGATGGTGCGGTATACTACCTGCTCGTTGATGCGGATGCCGGCTTCCCGTAGTTTTACGGGAAGAGTGTCGCGGCGGATGTCGCCGCAAAAGAAAAGCACTTCGGTTTCGCCCGCGGCGATGATGACGTCGGCGAGGGCCGCGGCATCGTTGGCCGTGCCGGCCACGGGCAGACCGAGCTCGCTTTCCACGAGGGCGCGCGTGCTGTGCCCGATGCAATACACTTTCCAGTCGGGGGCCGTACGCACCTGTGCCGCCACGGCTTCCACGGCGTTCATGCTGGTAAATACGACCGTATGCGCTTCGGTAGCCAGGAAGCGGATCCGTTGCGCCAGTGCAGTATCCTGGATGGCTTCTGTTTCGATAAAAGAAAGGCAGTTGACCTCAAAGCCGCGGGCGGCGGCTTCCAGCACCAGCGCGGCCGGGAGGGGGCGGGTGCTCAGTATGGCGCGATCAGCCTTTGGCATTGCGGATGGCTTCTACGATTTTTAGCACCCGGGGGTTCTGCAGCAGCTCGTTGGCCGCATCCACGCCGAGGTTATTGGCAAAAGCGATATCGGCCTGCTTCTGAATTTCTACCAGCTCCGAGCCGTCCGGCGCGCACAGGTTGCCTTCAAAGCGCACCTGGGCATACTCGATGCGGGCCAGCGCCGATATCGGTGTGGAGCAGCCGCCCATCAGGGTGCGGAGAAAGTCGCGCTCAACGCGCACGCATAATGCTGTTTCGGGATGGTTGAGCGGGCGCACCGACTCATAGGCTTCCGCGTCTTCGCTGCGACACACAATCATGATGGCTCCCTGTGCCGGTGCGGGGAGCATCCAGTCGAGGTCCACCGAAGTTGCCGGGCGCACCTCGATGCGCTCCACACCTGCGGCGGCGAAGATGGCGCCGGCCCAGTCGCTTTCGGCCACCTTGCGCAGGCGGGTGTTGACGTTGCCGCGCAGGTTCTCTACGTCGGTATTGGGATAGCGGTGCTTCCATTGTGCGATGCGGCGGATGGAGCTCGTGCCGATGGTGAATGGTGAATGGTCAATGGTCAGTGCTTGTTCTTCCCTATTCACCTTTGACCATTGACCATTGACCCAACCCAGCTTCGCGAGGTCGGACTCATTCTTATAGACGAAAATATCCTTCGTAGACGCGCGCTCCAGCACGGCCACTTCCTGGATGCCCTGCGCCAGTTGGGTAGGCACATCTTTCATGGAGTGCACGGCGATGTCGATGCGGCCGCTGAGCAGCGCGGCATCGAGGCTGCGGGTAAACACACCCTGTACGCCGAGGGCATAGAGCGGTGTTACCGTGTCGATGTCGCCTTCGCTTTTAATATATATGAGCTCGGAGCTTACGCCCTGCCCTTTCAGGAGGTTCTGAACGAGGGTGGCCTGCCAGACGGCAAGCTGGCTGTCGCGGGTGCCGATGCGGAGTGTGCGGGACATTAGTTCTGTGCGGAGATGAATTCGTTAAGGGCAGCGATATACTGGCATCCGCGCTCGTTGCGCTCTTTGATGCGGCCGGCGGTTTCGTTGAGCACGCGCTGGATCTGCACGTCGAGAAGACGGGCATGATGCGGGCACTCGGGGTGCTCGTGAAGGGCCTTCAGCTTCGCCTTCAGGTCTTTGAGCAGCGGCACGTGGCGGCGCATGTCGCACCACTCGGCAAATTCCTCCATCCCTTCTGCGATGATGGCTTTTGCCTTGGGCACTTCGGCCTGGCGCATGCGGAAAGTCTCGTCTTTGAGCTTCGACAGCTCGTCGACGTTCACCATGCGCACGTTGGGCAGGGTCTGGGCGTCGTCAGCCACGTTATAAGGAATAGAAAGGTCGATGATCAGCTTTTCGCCGGCACCTTCGAGGTGCTGGCGGAGGATGGTCTTTTGCTGCGCGTTGGTGGCCACGATGATGATGTCGGCCGCGCGGAGCTGCTCCTCCAGCGTTTCCACCGGCGCCCATTGCAGGCCCAGCTCGCCGGCGAGCTCCTGCGCTTTTTCAGGCGTACGGTTGATGAGGGTAATATTCTTGTTTCCGAGGTAGTCTACCAGGTTTTTGCAGGTGTTGCGGCCGATCTTGCCGGTGCCCACCAGCAGCATTTTCTTCTGGCTGCACTGCGGCACCTGGGCGCGGATGTATTGAACGGCGGCAAAAGCGGTGGAAACGGTGCCCCCGCTGAGCTCGGTGTTATTCTTTACGTTCTTGGAGGCCTGGAGCACGCTGTTGATGAGGCGCTCGGTGAAGGCGCCCACAAAGCCGCCTTCCTTGGCAAAGCGCACGGCCGTCTTCAGCTGGCCTACGATCTCGTAGTCGCCCAGGATCTGGGAGTCGAGGCCGGCGGCTACGTTATAGGTATGCTCCACGGCCTCGGTGCCCTGCTTGATATAGGCGGAGCGGCGAAAGGTGTCGGCGTCACCGGCGGTCTGGCTGCACAGCAGCTTTACCAGCTGGTTGGGGCAGTGGGCGATGCCGTAGATCTCGGTGCGGTTGCAGGTGGAAAGAACGAACAACTCGCCGATGCCTTCGGCGGCCGCGGCCGCCAGGATGCTGGCGTACTGGTCGTTGCCGATAGCAAAAAGCCCGCGAACGGAGGCGTCGGACTTCTTATAGTTGATGCCGGCAACGAAAAAGTTGTCGATATTTTTAAAGTAGTGGCTGTTCATGTCACAGGGGCTCAGATGCACGAGGGCAAAGGTACTTTGCGCGACGCCCGCGTCCTAACTTCTGTGTCATTGATCTGTCATAAGGAGGGGTGATCTTGCTCAGGGTGCGGCATGACTGCGATGGGATGGGGGCTTTGCCGGATGATTTGCGGGGAGAGAAAGAACGCAGATTTATTATGATCTTTTATGATGAGCGCGGATACCGGTACCAACATCAGCGTAAATCAAAATCAATCTGCGTATTCCGCATGCGGAATCTGCGTGCTTTCTCTACCGATATTTGCCGCCTATGAAGCGTGCTGTCGTACTCATGAACCTCGGCTCCCCCGACTCCACCGATGTAAAGGACGTGAAGCGTTACCTCGACGAGTTTCTGATGGACGGCCGGGTGATCGATAAGCCCCTGCTGTTTCGCGCGATGCTGGTGAAAGGCGTCATTGTTCCCTTCCGCGCGCCGAAGTCGGCAGAGGCCTACAAAAGCATCTGGACCAACGAAGGCTCGCCGCTCATCGTGCTCTCGAAGCAGCTCGCCGCCGCCCTCGACGGGGAGGTGGAAGAGCCCGTGGTGATCGCCATGCGCTACGGCACGCCGTCGCCGAAGGAAACCTTCGATGCCCTGCAGGCCGCGCACCCCGGGCTGGAGCAGGTGCTGCTCATCCCGATGTACCCGCACTATGCCATGAGCTCTTACGAGACAGCCGTGGAGTATGCCAAAGAACAGCACAAGGAAGGACGCTACCGCTTCCGCCTCGACTATATCAAGCCTTATTACGACAACGAAGACTACCTGCACGCGCTTTGCGAGAGCATCCGCCCTCACCTCGAAAAGGATTACGACCAGATCCTGTTTTCCTACCACGGCGTGCCCGAGCGTCATATCTATAAGGGCGACATCACCGGCCAGCACTGTATGAAGAGCGGGGCCTGCTGCGATACGCCTTCGGCGGCCCACCAGTATTGCTACCGCCACCAGTGCTGGGTGACCACCAAAGAGGTGGCGAAGCGCCTTGCCATCCCCGACGGCAAATGGGGCTTTTCCTTCCAGAGCCGCCTTGGCCGCGATCCCTGGCTGCAGCCCTACACGGCGCAGCGCCTGGAGCAGCTCCCGGGAGAGGGCGTGAAGAAAGTGGTGGTGGCCTGCCCGGCTTTTATCAGCGACTGCCTCGAAACCCTCGAGGAGATCGCCGAAGAAGGCAAGGAGACCTTCCTGCATGCCGGCGGTGAAAGCTTCGACATGATCCCCTGCCTCAACGTGCACCCGCTGTGGGTGCGGGCCATGGCCAGGTGGGTGCAGGAATACGCGCTGGGAAAGACGGATATGCTGCAGCGTGGCTCGGCGCACGAGCTGGTGCCGAAGGCGAAGTTTACCGACCTCATTTAGTTGATGGTGATTGGTCCCGCTCATTGACCATTCACCATTGACCATTGACCGATTGCGGCGGGAATACTACTTTCGGAAAAACGATTTTATGCGAAACCTGACGGCGGCCATCATCGGCATAGCAGTAGTAATTGCGGCGGCGCTCGGCGCGGCTGCCTTCCGGTACAAAGCGCGCGGGAGCGAAACCATCGTGGTGACGGGCCTGGCGGAGCGGGATTTCGTGAGTGACCTCGCCGTGTGGAACGGCTCCTATTCGCGCAAGTCGCTCGAGCTGCCCACCGCCTATGCCGCACTCAAGCAGGATGAAAGCACCATCCGCACCTTCCTGCGCGGCCGCGGGGTATCGGATGCGGAGATCGTTTTTTCGGCAGCCCAGATCAACCGCGAGTTCAACAACCGCACGAATGATAACGGCGCGGTGATCAGCCAGGAGTTTACGGGCTACAACCTCACGCAGACCGTCACGGTGCAGTCGAACGACGTGAACAAGGTGGAGCGCCTGTCGCGCGAGGCCACCGACATCATACAAAGCGGCATCGAGTTCAATTCGGCCGCGCCTTCTTACTATTACTCGAAGCTTGCCGATATCAAGATCGACCTGCTGGGCAAGGCCAGCGCCGATGCGCGCAACCGTGCCGAAACCATCGCCAAAAATTCCGGCAGCTCGCTGGGTGCGGTGCGTAAGGCCACCATGGGCGTGTTCCAGATCACCGGCAAGAACAGCAACGAAGACTACAGCTACGGCGGTGCCTTCAATACCTCCGACAAAAACAAAACCGGCTCCATCACCATCCGCATGGAGTTCGCCATCGACTAAAATCATGTACGCCTACCTCAAAGCACTGCACATCGTATTCATCGTTACCTGGTTCGCGGGGATGTTTTACATCGTGCGCCTGTTCATCTACAACACCGAAGCCAACGAAAAGCCCGAGCCCGAGCGCCGCATCCTGCAGGCGCAGTTCGCCATTATGATCAGGCGCCTCTGGCTGGGCATTACCTGGCCCTCGGCCGTCCTTACGCTGATCCTCGGCCCGACGGTGCTCTTCCTGGGCAACTGGCAGGCCACCTTCGGCGAAGAAGGCGGGCGCTGGTTGGAAGTGAAGCTGGCTTTCGTACTCGGACTGTATCTCTACTTCTTTTCGCTTCACCGGATCTATAAACAACAACTTGCCGGCAAATTCACCTGGAGCGCGCAAAAGCTCCGCGTGTGGAATGAGGTGGCCACCATCTTCCTCATCCCCATCGTGATGCTGGCGACGGTGAAGACCGGCATTTCGTGGCTGTGGGGCCTGCTGGGGCTGATCGGGTTTATTGTTGTTTTGATGAGTGCGATTAAGATCTACAAAACACTTAGGAAATAGCGCGCAGGCGCTTGCACAAAAGGGCCGCTTGCGGCCCTTTTGTCATGCTGAGCGGAGCGAAGGATCTGAGGTGGCGAATCGAGGAGACGTGCGTGAAAGCACAGAGCGGTTGCTTCATCTGGACTTTTTACTCTGGTCGTCCCTTCAGATGCTTCGCTCCGCTCAGCATGACAAAGGCAGGCCGAAGGCCTGCCTTTGTGCACCAACCGGTGAGGCCCTACTCCAGCTCCGTCTCAATCTCCTCCGTCAGCAGCACCTTTTTCCCGTCCTTTCTCCGCTTACGCGTGCGGTTCCACCACATGATGGTGCCGGTGATGGGGAAGGTAACGCCGAGGAGGCACACGATAAAGGCGAGGATCCTGGTGGGCGTGCCGCCGATGGAGCCGGTGTGTACGGGTTTGAAGGTGCCGCGTACCCGCGCGCCGAGGGAGCGCTCCTTCCAGGTGAGGTGGCCGAGGGGAGCGGCGCTGTATTGATCGAAGTAGAAGGCGTCGGTGGCCGACTCGTGCGGCGCACCCGTGCCCAGTAATTGTACGGTGAAGGGCGCCACCGAATCCTTCGGTGCCTGCAGGTTGTAGAAGTCGGCCCCGGGGCGCTGCGCCTGCGCGGCGGTCAGCACGGCGTCAAAAGTCGCGGGCTTCGCACCGGCTACGTAGGCCGACTTCGGCGGCTCGGGGCCCTTCATCGGCGAGCCCGTTACCGTATAAATGCTTTTATTGAACCACTCGAAGCTCCAGGCCAGGCCGGTAAAGGCCATGATAAACAGGAAGATGGCCGAGTAGAAGCCGAGCACGATGTGCAGGTCGTGGTTGAGGCGCTTCCAGGAGGCGCCCCACTTTACGGTCAGGCGCCGCTGCAGCACGGTGCGCGTTTTGGGCCACCACAGCACGATGCCGGTGAGCAGGATGAACAGGAAGAGCAAGGTGGACACGCCCACGATGTATTTGCCCACCGAGCCTTCGCCACCCAGCAGCCAGCGGTGCAGGGCGAAAACGGTATAGAAGTTCGACTCCCGGTAGCTGTATTTCTCCAGGATGGCGCCGCTGTAGGGGTTGACAAACACCGTGAAGCCGGGCTGCCGCTCGGGTGCCTTTCCGGCTTCCTTGCCTTCTTTCTTTTTGGCAGCCGTGATGCTCACTTCGGCCGAGCGGCCCGGGTCCGTGTACAGCCGGATGCCCGTCACCTTGGTACCGGGAAAGGCGTCCTTTACCCGCTGCACGAGACCGGCGGCCGGCAGCTTTTGCGAAGCCGGCGACACATAATAGCGCTCCTTGCTGGCGGCCATCATGATGTCTTTTTCAAACACCAGCAGTGCGCCCGTAAGGCAGGCGATGAGGATGACGAGCCCCGCGGCGAAGCTGAGGTAAAGGTGGATACGGCGGAAGAATACTTTCATGGTGGTGAATGGTCAATGGTCAATGGCCCGATGAGGATTAGTATTTGGCTGAACCGGCTGTTAAAGCGAATGGTGAATGGCGAAGGTCCTGATTGACCATTGACCATTCACCATTCACCCTGTCCAGGTTGTCTTAAAATTTATAGGAAAGCGTGCCCATCAACTGCCTCGGCGGGATCGGGTTTACGCTGTAGTTCTCGTGAACATACCAGTTGAAGGTGTTGGTGACGTTGCTCACCTTGGCCATCAGCGCAAAGCGTTTCCAGCTGTAACCGGCGCTCAGGTCGAGGGTGCTGTAGCCTTTCACCTCGAACATGCGGTCGCGCCACGAGAAGGGAGCCTTCGGAACGCTGGAGTTGGTATACGTGTTCTTCACCACGTCGCTGTTCCAGCCGGCATTGCGGTCGCCGATATAGAGGAAGGTGGCACCGAGCTTGAGGCCCTTCAGCTTGCCGGAGCCGATGGTGTAAAAAGCGCTCGCATTAGCCGTATGCGCGGGGTTGTTCACGAGTCGCTCGCCGGTTTTGAAGGCACCCGAAGTAGTGTCGTTTTTCGTGTAGCGCATGTAGTTGTAGCTGTAGCCGGCACGCAGGTCGAGGCCTTCGATGGGGCTGGCGGCGAGATCCAGCTCCACGCCATCGGAAATCGTCTGGCCCGACAGCATCCTGATATTGCTGTTGTTGTTGGGCGTAACGCCGTCCTTCAGGTAGGGCGCCGTTTGCGCGAGGTTGTTGTTCACGATGCGGTAGGCCGTTACGTTGGCCGAGAGGCGGCCGCCGAAGAGCTCGTTCTTCACCCCGACCTCATACTGGTTGATGGTGGAAGGCTTCAGGGGGTTGTTGTCTACGTCGATGCCCGTATTCACCGAAAAGGAATTGGTGTAGGAGGCAAACAGCGAGGTGTTGGACGTGGGCTTGTACACGATGCCGGCACGGGGCGAGAAGGCGCGGTCGATGCGGGTGGTGCCGATGAAGAGCGAGTCGTTGGCCAGCGTGGTGGTCTGCACGCCTTCCGTTACCACGTACGACATGCGGGCGCCGAGCAGGACATTGAACTTATCCGAAAGCTTCACGAGGTCCTGGGCATAGATGCCGAAGCGGTCAATGGGGCTGAAGGTGCGCGTTGCCTTGCTGTATTCGGGCAGGTCGGTGGCAGCGGCATATTTGCCGGGGTTCAGCAGGTTGATGCTGTCGTAGATGCCGGCGGCCAGCAGGCGGCCGTTGAAATTGCGGCGGGCGAAATTAAAGGTATAGGCCTCGGTGCCATAGTGGTCGGCGTCGATGCCCGCCAGGATGGTGTGCTCCCAATTACCGGTGTGCACCTTGCCGTTCAGGTTCAGCTGGCCGGTGTAGTACTGCTCTTCGGTCTGGATGCGGCCGAGCGAGCGGCCCCAGTTACCGGCCGTGTCGGCCTGCACGCGCTCCACCGACATATAGTCGCGCGAGTAGAACTGGTAGTTGAGGGCCGACTGCAGGTTCCAGTTGTCGCTGATGCGGTGCCTGAGGGTAGCACCGGCGGTCGATTGCTGGGTGATATTATACTGCCAGGGCGTACCGAAAAAGGCGCCGCGGGCTACCGGGGTGATGGTCTTGCCGCTCACGCTGCCATAGGCGCCGATGGTGCCGATGCCGAAGTCGGGGGTGAAGTCGTGCTTCAGGTAATCTCCCTCGAGCAGCAGCTCGGTGCGCTTGCCCAGCTTGAAGAGGAAGGAAGGGTTGATGTAGTAGCGGTCGGAGTGAACGCCGGCGCGGTAGGAGTCGGCGCTTTCAAAAGAGCCGTTGAGGCGGTAGGCTACTTTTCCCGACAGCGGACCGTACACGTCGAATGCAGGTTTGAGCAGGTTGTAAGAGCCGGCGCGGAGCGACACTTCGCCGCCGCGGGAGAATTTGGGCTGCTTGGTCACGAGGTTGACCACGCCGCCGGGCGCTACCTGGCCGAAGAGGATGGCGGCCGAGCCTTTCAGCACCTCCACGCGCTCCAGCGAGCCCATCTCGGGCATGGCGCCGGAGTTGAGGCGGGCGCCGTTCTTAAACAGGTTGCTCGATCCGAAGGCGTAGCCGCGGGCCGCGAAGCTTTCCTGCACGGCTCCGCGTGCGGTGGTCATATATACGCCGTTGACGTTGCGGATGGCGTCGGAGAGGCGCTGTACCTGCTGCTCGCGCAGCACGGGGGCGCCCAGCACGGTCACGGCCTGGGGCAGGTCCATCGGGTGGATGGCGGCCTTGCCGATGGCCGGCGTGCGGTCGTTGAGGGTGCGGCCCGAGGTAACGATCACCTCGGTGAGTTGCTTTTCGTTGAGGGCCAGGCGTACTTCGAGCGCCGTGGTGCTGCCCTTGCGCACTTCGATGGCGCGCTCCACCGCCCCGGTGCCGGTCATGCTCACCACGAGGGTATAGCTGCCTTCGGGGAGGTTGCGGAAAACGAAGGTGCCGGTTTCGTCGGTGGTGGTCGTCTTATCGGTGCCGCGTACCTGCACGGTGGCATAGGGGGCGGGCTGTCCGTCGGTGGTGAGCACGCGGCCCTGGATGCTGAATTCGGGTGTTTCGTTGGTGTGGTTCACGGCCGCAAAGGCGGTCAGGTGCTGCTCGGTCTGGGCGGCGGCGCCAAGGCAGCTCAGGGCCAGGATACAGGTAACAAATCCTTTCACTTCTGGAAATTTTTTGCAAAAGGACGACTTCCTGCCGGCATAGCAGTGCCGTATCGGGAAAAGTGGGTTACGGAAGACGGAAAAAGGCGGCAATGCAAAGCGGAAAATGTCTCCGGATTGCCTCCACGGCCGGGAATTGGGACAGAAAGGCTTTTAGCAGTTCCGAAATGACAGGCAGGCATGTGGAGACCGCGGTTATGATTAGCTGGCTGACAGAAATGCGGGTGAACGGGATAGATATGCTTTCGGAGTTCGTAGGTATATGGGCGGAGTCGATGATTATATACCCGGAGACGATAGAAATACAATCGAAAATGACAGGTAGGCAGCCGGAGCTGACAGGTAGGCGGCTGGAGGTGGCATTTACCCGCCCCGGGCGATCAGTTGGCGCTGTAAGTTCATTCGGGAAAAGATGGCTGTAGCAGAATGGTCCGGGGCGCTTATTTTAGCGAAACAAGCCCCTCTTATGCCTACCTCCATCGCCCGGAAACTGAAGATCAAGCCCGGAGCTACTTTATTGACCATCAACGCGCCGGACGATTTCGAACAAACACTCGATCCCCTGCCCGAGGATGTCCGGATCCTGAAAAAAGGAAAGTCCGCCGACCAGCTGCACTGGTTCGTGCGCAACCGCCTTGAAATGGAGAGCGGTCTCGCCGCGGTGCTGGAGCGGGTGCAGGGGGATACGGTGTGCTGGATCTATTACCCCAAGGGCAGCTCGAAACTGCAGACCGACCTCACCCGCGACAAAGGCTGGGAGGCGCTCCTGGCGCAGCCGGGCCTGCAATGGATCAGCCTCATCTCCTTCGACCCCACCTGGTCGGTGTTCGGGTTCCGGCGGCAGAACGAGGCCGACAAGAAGCGGGCGGCGGCCCCGAAAGAGCGGCCCATCTTCGACTACATCGACCCGGTAAAAAAGGAAGTGCGGCTCCCCGACGACCTGGCGGCGGCCCTGCACCCGGACAAGGCGGCGACCGCCTTTTTCAACAGCCTTTCCTTTAGCAACAGGAAGGAATACGTGGAGTGGATCGTAACCGCAAAGCGCGAAGAAACGCGCCGCCAGCGCGTGGAAGGCACGCTGGAGCGGCTGGCGAAGGGGTGGAAGAACCCAAGGAATATGTAGCCGCGCTCCCCGGGCCAGACTGCACCCTACTCCGGAACTCCCGGGGACCGGTGTTACGGCGGCGCTGGTCTGCGTTTTGCTGCAATACCCCCGATGAAATCCCTGCTACTTCCCCTCTTCCTGATCCTGTGCCTGGCGGGTGCCGCCCAGGATTCGGCCTACCAGAGCGTACTCAACCGCTGGCAGCGCGAGCACGGCTTCAGCGGAACCGTGTTGGTGTCGCGCGGCGGCCGCCTGCTGTGGAGCGGCGCCGTGGGCCATGCCAACCGCGAGACCTCCGCGGCGGCACAAAGCACCACGCCCTACCGCATCGCCGGGCTTACCCAGCCCTTTACCGCGGTCATGATCCTCCAGCTGAAAGAAGAAGGCAAGCTCGCCCTCGACGACACCATTGCCAAATACCTCCCGGGCTATACCGGCCCCGGCCGGGCCCGCGTCACCATCCGGCAGCTGCTCACCTACAGCTCGGGCATCCCCGAGTGCGGCGGCGGCACCGCCCGCGACATCGACCGGGCCACCCTCAAGCTCGACACCTTTATCAGCCGCTACTGCAGCGGCCCGCTGGAGTTCGAGCCGGGAACAAAGGCCCGGATGGGCAACGGCGACTATATCCTCCTCGGAAAGATCATCGAGCAGGCCACGGGCCGTACCTGGGTGGATAACCTGGAACGCCGCATCCTGCGTCCCCTGCGCATGAACAGCACCGGGGTAGTCGACGACAGCAAGCCCGTGCCCCGCCTCGCGCGGTCGTATAACTACAAGGACTCGGCAACGGGCTACCAGCCCGACAAGCCCTATTACACCGGCAACTACTACAGCGCCGGATCGCTCTATTCCACGGCCTACGACCTGATGCGTTTCGATGCAGCGCTTTTCGCGCACCAGTTGCTGCGGCCGGGCACCCTAGCCGATATGATCCACGGCAACGAAAAGCTGGGCAACGTAGCCCAGGGTGTGTGGGCCTCGGCGGGCCGCGGCTCCATCAGTTTGCCGTATATCTACGGGTCGGGGGCCATCAGCGGCAGCCGCGCCAACTGGATCCATGTGCTCAAGGGCGATATCGCGGTGCTGGTGCTGAGCAACACCAACCGCGGCGACCTGGCGCGCCTGTCGGAAGACCTGTACACCGTGGCGGTTCGGAAATAAAGGCAGGGCCCCGGTCGCGGCCTGCCCGGCTTCAGCCCGGCTTCCGTAAATTTGGTAAAACACACCTGCAATGAAGTTTACCAAAACACTGCTGGCCGCAGCTTCGGCCCTCCTGGTAGCCGGCGCCGCACAGGCACAGATCTTCGACAAGACAAAGGGTAAGAACGTGCAAAAGCTTCTCAGCGGGCCGGCCCACGTATATACCCGCAGCAGCGGTCCGTACAACGACCGCCTGCGCGCCGCTTTTACTAATTACTGGAAAGCCACGCCCGTTGAGTTTCATGATATCTCCAAAAGCTATCCCCGCCTCGAAAGTTCTTCGCTCGTATTTGCGCCCGCCGTGGTCGGCCTCACCGTGCGCGACCATGCCACGGCCATGAACAATCCTTTTTACGTAATGGCGGCCGCCAACCAGCTCGGCGAGATCGACGGCGACGCGATCGTGGCGGCCTTTCCCATCAACGGCTTTCACTACGAGTTCGACGTAACCGCTAGCGACAATATGTACGACCGCTCCCTGCTCCGCATCCCCTATATGGTGCAGACCATGAATGAGATGGTAACCCTGGTAAAGGCCGGCGGCAGCGAAAAGGAATTCTTCAAAACCGTCGACAGCCGCACGGCGCGCATTGCGGGCAAGACCCTGCTGATCCCCGCCGAGTTGCTGCAGGAGTGGGACGTAAACCCCAACACCACCGCCATGATGAAAGCCAACCTGGAAGCCGGCAAGAAGCCGATGAAGGCGATCCGGGTAGCCATCATGGAGCAGGGCGACATCAGCTTCGCCGGTAAATACAAGGTGCTGCCCGCCGCCGATATCATGAAGCTGGAGGAAAGTGCCGATGCCGACAAATACACGCTCTTCCTGCCCGCCATCGACAACAAGAAATACGTGATGGTGTACGACCTGAAGTCGAAGGAGCTGCTTTATTTCGAAACCACCAACATGGGCATGCGGGTGAAAAGCAAGGACTTTGAAAAGCTGAATAAGGCCATCGGCCAGTAAGCACCGGTTTCCATGAATAAAAATGCCGCCTGGGAAGGCGGCGTTTTTATTTGTATTTCTACGGATAGATTACTTGAGTTGCTTCACCACCGTCTTCTTCGGCACATAGCCCACGTTCCACCACTTCACCTTTTCGCCTTTGTACAGCACCAGCGTCGGCAGTGCCGCGATCTGGAGTTCGCGGGCCAGGATGGGGTTCTGGTCTACGTCGATGCGCACTACTTCAACGCTGCCGGCTTTTTCTTTGGCGATCTCTTCAAGGTAAGGCTTCATCACCTTGCAGGGGCCGCACCATTCGGCGTAAAAATCAACAAGCACGAGTTTGTCGGTTTTGAGCAGTGCATTGTACTGGCTCATATTCATCCCGCGGAGGGCGGCGCCTTCTTCCATGAGGCCCGCCTGGCGCCACTTCATGATGCCGCCGTCGAGCTCGTATACCTCGGTGAAGCCGAGGGCGCGCAGCTTGGCCGAGGCCGAAGCCGAGCGGCCGCCGCCCAGGCAATACACGAAGAGAGGCGTATTCTTATCGAGCGTCGCCACCTCCTGCTCGAAGCTGCCGCCGTTCCAGTTGATGTTGCGGGCATGCTCGAGGTGTCCTTTGGAGAACTCGTCGGGCGTGCGCACGTCGAGCACCACTTTTTTGGGCGTCTCGAAGATCTTGCGGGCGAAATCGTTCGCGGCCAGCAGGTTGGCGGATTGCGTCTGGGCCGAAGCGGCGAGCGCAATGAAGAGGGAGAGGACGGTCAGGAGGCGTTTCATGGAGTAAAAGTACGCCGGCCGGCGCTAGGAGAGAAGGAACGCGGATTTTTTATGATTTGTTATGATGAATGCGGATTTCGGTACCGACATCTGCGTAAATCATAAAAGATCTGCGTATTCCGCCTGCGGAATCAGCGTTCCTGCTCTCTGCCGTCGCGGAATATGACCGTAATCATCCTTTGCCTTGAGCCGTCTCACGGCTTCCCGCCTTTCCAAAAAAGACTTTTGCATCCTGATACGTCCCCCTCATGCCCACTACCCAAGCACCTCCGAAAGCCCCCGTGCTCAGCCCCGCCCCCGCGGCGGTGAGCTGCTACCACTGCGGCGAGGCCTGCGACCGCAGCCTGCCGCAGGACGACCACTTCTTCTGCTGCGAGGGCTGCCGCTTTGTGTATGGGCTGCTGCAGGAGAACGGGCTTTGCAACTACTACGACCTGAGCAAGACGCCCGGCATCAGGGTGCGCGGCAAGTTCAGCTCGGATCGGTTTGCCTACCTGGATAACGAGGATGTGCAGCGCCAGCTGCTGCGCTTTACCGATGGTCGCCAGAGCCACGCGCAGTTTCACCTGCCGCAGATGCACTGCGCCTCCTGCATCTGGCTGCTCGAAAACCTCCACGCCATCCGCCCCGGCGTGCTCCACAGCACGGTCAACTTCGGGCGCAAGGAGCTGTTCATCGCCTTCGACCCGGCGCAGGTGTCGCTGCGGCAGGTGGTGGAGCTGCTGGCCTTCGTGGGCTACGAGCCCGAGATCCGCCTCGGCGACGCCGACAAGAAGCGGGCGAAAACGGTCAGCCGCAAAGCCTGGTACCAGATCGGGGTGGCAGGCTTCTGCTTTTCCAATATCATGATGCTGGCCTTTCCCGACTATTTCGCTTCGGGTAAGATCGAGCAGGAGTCGCTCAAGCACCTGTTCAGCTACGTGAGCCTGCTGCTGGCCCTGCCCGTATTCTTTTACAGCGCCTCCGGGTTTTTCATCTCGGCCTTCCAGGGCCTGCGCCAGAAGATGCTCAACATCGACGCGCCGATTGCACTCTCCATCGGCATCACCTTTTCGCGCTCCGTGTACGAGGTGCTGAGCGGCGCAGGTCCCGGCTATTTCGACTCTATGAGCGGCATCGTGCTGTTCATGCTCGTGGGTCGCTGGTTTCAAAACAAGACCTACGACGCCTTTTCCTTCGACCGCGACTATAAATCCTATTTCCCGCTGGGCATCACGCGCCTCGTGGAAGGCGCCGAACAGCCCGGCACCATCTCCGACCTCAAAGCCGGCGACCGCATCGTGGTGCGCCATGGCGAGCTGGTGCCCGCAGATGCGGTGCTGCGCCGGGGCGAAGGCTATATTGACTACAGCTTCGTGTCGGGCGAAAACACGCCCCTGCACAAGCGCTCGGGCGAACTCGTATATGCCGGTGCCCGCCAGACGGGCGGCCGCATCGAGCTGGAGGTGGTGAAGACCGTTTCGCAGAGCTATATCACGCAACTCTGGAATAACAACGAAGGCGGCAGCCGTAAGCATACGGAGCAGAGCTTTATCCACCCGTGGAGCCGCTACTTCACGCTGGCCCTGTTTTCGGTGGCCGCCGGCGCGGGACTTTTCTGGAGTATCGTCAATCCCGCCAACGTGCTGCCGGCCGTGTCGGCGGCGCTCATCGTGGCTTGTCCCTGCTCGTTGCTGCTGTCGGCCACCTTTACGTTCGGCAATATGCTGCGGCACTTTGGCAGGCGGCGCCTCTACCTGAAGAACGCCTCGGTGATCGAGTCGCTGGCAAAGGTGGATACCGTGGTGCTCGACAAAACCGGCACGCTCACCTGCGCCGATGCCGCCGATATCAGCTTCACCGGCAAGCCGCTTTCCGATGCAGAGCGCGCCGCCGTATACAGTCTTGCCAAAGAATCGGTGCATCCCCTGAGCCGCCTGCTGGCCCGCGAGCTGCTGGCACAGGGCGCCGAAGCGCTGCCCCTCGATGCTTTTGAAGAAGTAACGGGTAAAGGCCTTGTCGCCCGCCTGGCGGGGCAGGAGCTGAAGCTCGGGTCCTTTGCCTTTGTCAACGGCAGCATGGCGAAAGGGAAAGGCATGGAGGTATGGATTGCCTTTGACGGCACGGTGCGCGGCTGTTTCAGCATCCGCAACCGCTACCGCGCCGGTGTGCCCGAACTGGTGGCGGCACTGCAGCAACGCGACTACCGGGTGCACCTGCTGTCGGGTGATAACGACGCCGAGCGGGAGCGACTTGTAGAACTACTGGGTGATAATGTTACGCTGGCTTTCAACCACACGCCGCAATCGAAACTTGAATATATCAAACTGCTCCAGGCCGGCGGCGCAACCGTGCTGATGCTGGGCGACGGCCTCAACGACGCCGGCGCGCTGATGCAAGCCAACGCCGGCGTCGCCGTGACGGAGAACACGGGCCAGTTCACCCCTGCCTGCGACGCCATCCTCGACGCCCCGGGCGTGCGCCTGGTGGAGCGCTTCCTCGCCTATGCCCGCAGCGGCAAGCGCGTGGTGACGGCTTCCTTCATCCTCTCCATCTGCTACAACATTGTGGGCGTTTCCATCGCCGTGCAAGCCGCTATGAAGCCGATGGTGGCGGCGATCCTGATGCCTGTTTCTTCGATCTCGATTGTGACGCTGGCTACCCTGGCAACGGGCTGGGTGGCTCGGAAAGTCTTTCGGTAGGCGAAGCCGACGCGAAGTGGTTTGGTAGCGCGCGAAGCGACCGCAAAGCGGTCATTGCGAGCGTAGCGAAGCAAACTCCTGCTTTACGTAGGGTGATCGGGGCAAGACGACTTTGCGAATTGAATCTCTTACTGGCTCCAGTCAGCGTTCAGGTCGGGGAGTTTACTTCGCTTCGCTCGCAATGACGGCCGAAGGCCGTCGCTTCGCGAGCTACCAACAGCATTCGCCCATTGCGCAAAGCGGAGCCGGGTTCGTCCTCCCTCATTACCTCATTCCCTCGTGCCTCACCCTCACTCCTCCATTATTCAAGTACTCCAGTATTCAAGTATTCCATGCTTCTCTCATCCACCTGACGAACGTCATCTTTTCCTTTGAGCCGCCTCACCGCGTCACGGAATTGTAAAAGCGAGTTTTGTGTCTTCAAGCAACAACATGAGTGTCTTAATCGTCCTGGTCGTGCTCTCCGTGATCGTCGCCGGCACCTTTCTCTACCTCTTCATCATCAGCGTGCGCAAGGGCCAGTTCGACGACGACTACACACCCTCGGTACGCATGCTCTTCGACGATACTCCTGCGGCAATACCGAATAATGAATATCGAATAACGGATAACGAATAACGAATATCGAATAACGAATATCGACGCTGGCGTCAATACAAGCAGCTAACACCGTTTACCTATCAAAACCGCTAAAACTTCTTAAACCCTTCTTTTTCTCATGGAAACGATCCGACAGGAAGCCGCGGTGCACGTTGAAGGCACCGCAACCGTTCAAAGAGAGCAGTTCTACTACGACAACGCCATCGTGCGCAACTTCGCGTTTGCCACGGCCGTATGGGGCGTAGTAGGCATGCTCGCCGGCCTCTGGGCGGCACTTATGCTGGTGTTCCCCACCTCCGTCAACCTGGGTGAATATTTCAGCTTTGGCCGCATCCGCCCGCTGCACACCAACGCCGTCATCTTCGCCTTCGTGGGCAACGGCATCTTCATGGGCTACTACTACTCCATCCAGCGCCTGCTTAAAACGCGCATGTGGAGCGACAAGCTCTCGAAGATCCACTTCTGGGGATGGCAGCTGATCATCGTGGCCGCCGCCATCACGCTTCCGCTCGGGTACACGTCGGGTAAAGAATACGCCGAGCTCGAATGGCCCATCGACATCGCCATTACCGTCATCTGGGTGGTGTTTGGCCTCAACATGTTCATCACCATCCTGAAGCGCCGCGAGCGCCACCTCTACGTGGCCATCTGGTTCTACATCGCCACCTTCATCACGGTTGCCGTGCTGCACATCGTCAACTCCGTAGAACTACCGGTGTCGTTCATGAAAAGCTACCCGGTATACGCTGGTGTGCAGGACGCGCTGGTGCAGTGGTGGTACGGGCACAACGCCGTAGCCTTCTTCCTCACCACGCCCTACCTGGGCCTCATGTACTACTTCCTGCCCAAGGCGGCCAACCGCCCGGTGTATTCGTACAAGCTTTCCATCATTCACTTCTGGGCCCTTATCTTCATCTATATCTGGGCCGGCCCGCACCACCTGCTTTATTCCGCGCTGCCCAACTGGGCGCAATCGCTCGGCATCGTGTTCTCCTTCACGCTCATCTTCCCCAGCTGGGGCGGTATGATCAACGGCCTGCTCACCCTGCGCGGTGCCTGGGATAAGGTGCGCGAAGACGTAGTGCTCAAGTTCCTCGTGGTAGCCGTTACCGCCTACGGTATGGCCACCTTCGAAGGACCGATGATGTCGCTGAAGAACGTCAACGCCATCTCTCACTTCACCGACTGGACCGTGGCCCACGTACACGTTGGCGGTCTCGGCTGGAACGGCATGCTCACCTTCGGCATCCTCTACTGGCTGCTGCCGAAGATCTTCCGCACGGAGCTGTACTCGAAGAAGCTCGCCAACGCGCACTTCTGGATCGCTACACTCGGCATCCTGTTCTGGGCCATCCCGATGTACTGGGCCGGCATCATGCAATCGCTGATGTGGAAGCAGTTCACCCCCAGCGGCCAGCTGAAGTATTCCTTCCTGGAGACCGTTACCTACATGAAGCCCTTCTACGCCCTCCGCGGCTTTGGCGGTGCGCTGTACGTGGCCGGTGCCATCCTGATGGTGTACAACCTGGTGAAGACCGTACGCAGCGGCAAGTTGCTGGCCAACGAAGCCGCCGAAGCCCCCGCGCTGGTGAAAGAATACAAGAAGCACAAAGGCGAGCACTGGCACCGCTGGATCGAGCGCCGCCCCACGCCGCTGCTCGTGTTCACCCTCATCGTAGTGCTGATCGGTGGTGCCGTGGAAATGATCCCCACCTTTATGGTGCAGAGCAACATCCCCACCATCGCCTCGGTGAAACCCTATACGCCGCTCGAATTGCAGGGCCGCGATATCTACGTCCGCGAAGGCTGCTACGTCTGCCACTCGCAGATGATCCGTCCCTTCCGTTCCGAAACGGAGCGCTACGGCGAATACTCGAAGGCCGGTGAGTTCGTGTACGACCACCCCTTCCAGTGGGGCTCCAAGCGCATCGGTCCCGACCTGGCCCGTGAAGGTGCCGGTAACAACCGCAAGAGCGACACCTGGCACTTCAACCACCTCGACGACCCGCAGTCGATCTCCACGGGCTCGGTGATGCCGTCTTACGCACACCTGGTGCGTCGCTCGCTCGATGTAGGTACCACGCCGGTGAAGATCAGGGCCATGCAGAAGCTGGGCGTGCCCTACCCTGAAGGCTACGAGCGCCAGGCCGTGAACGACCTCACTACGCAGGCCAAAGGCATCCAGGCCAACCTGAAGAAGGACTCGATCAACGTACCGGCCGACCGCGAGATCATCGCCGTGATCGCTTACCTGCAGCGCCTCGGCACCGACATCAGCAGGAAAGACACCACCAAAAATCCCATCGCACTCAATAAGTAAATGCCATGCTCAAGTTCATCAAGCAATACGCCGAAACGATCCAGGGGATCGATATCTACCCGGTCATTTCCATGGTGCTCTTTTTCGCTGTCTTTGTGGGCATGCTGTGGTTCGTGAAGATCATGACCCGCGATCATGCCAAAGAGCTCGCCGCACAGCCCTTCGAAGACGGAACCCTCTAAACTACCGACGCTCATGAAACGCAATAACTGCCTCCGCTATAGCCTCCTGCTGGCCGCCACCCTGGGCGCCGGCCTCATCGCCCGGGCCGAAGACGGCACCGCGGTACAACTGAAAGAAACCACCGGCTCGTCCATCAACGGCTACCTGCTGCTCGACGTGCTCTTCTTCCTGCTCCTGGTGCTGCTGCCCGTGATGCGCCGCATGGCCGGCCTCATCAACCCGAAAGAAGAAGCCGCCCCCCGCACCCTGCGCCAGTGGTGGAGCGACCTCAACCACCGCACCCTCACCAGGTCGATCCCGCTCGACCAGGAAGAAGCGCACCTGCTCGACCACGAATACGACGGCATCCGCGAGCTCGATAACTCGCTGCCGCCCTGGTGGAAATGGGGCTTCTACATCAGCGCCGTGCTGTCGGTAGCCTACTTTGTCTATTACACCTACGGCTCCGGGATGAACCCCGAACAGGAGTATGCCGCCGAGATGAAGCAAGCAGCACTCGACATCGAGGCTTACCGCAAGCTGGCCAATGATAACGTGGACGAAAAGACCGTCACTATGGCCGACGCCGCGGGCATCGCCAAGGGCAAGGAGGTCTTTCTGAAGAACTGCTTTATGTGCCACGGCTCCAACGGCGAAGGCGGTGTAGGTCCCAACCTCACCGACGACTACTGGCTGCACGGCGGCTCCATCAACGACGTGTTCAAGACCATCAAGTACGGCTACCCCGACAAGGGCATGCAAAGCTGGCAAAAGATGCTTTCGCCCGGCGAGATCAAGAACATCGCGTCTTTTGTAAAATCGCTCCGCGGCAGCAAGCCCGCCAATGGCAAGGCACCGCAAGGCGAGGAGTATAAGGAGGGGGGTGCGCCCGTTGCTGCGAAGGATAGCAGTAATGCGGTGGCCGCGAAATAGAGAAGGAACGCTGATCCCGCACGCGGGATACGCAGATCGCTTATGATTTACGCGGATGCCGGTACCGAAATCCGCATTCATCATAACAAATCATAAAAAATCCGCGTTCTTTCTCTCCGCCGAAGGCGGCATGACGAATGTTAGGTTTTGTTGTTCTGAAGGTCAGGACTTGCGCCATTAGCAAGACTGACCTTTGTTCTTTCCGACACCAGCATCATGGAAACGAACAAAACGCATACAACCTATACGACACCCCAAGCCTTCACCGGCGCCCGCGACGAGTCCTTCCGCGACACCATCGCCACGGTAGACGGCGACGGCAAGCGCCGCTTCATCTTTCCGAAAAAGCCGAAGGGCAAACTGTACAACCTGCGCACGCTGGCTTCGCTGGTATACCTAACGATCTTCTTCTCGCTGCCCTTCATCAGGTCGGGCGGGCACCCGCTCTTCCTGTTCAACGTGGTGGAGCGCAAGTTCATTCTCTTCGGACAGATATTCTGGCCCCAGGACTTCTTCATCTTCGCCATCGGCTTCCTCACCTTCATGGTGTTCGTGATCCTGTTTACCGTGGTGTTCGGCCGGGTGTTCTGCGGCTGGGCCTGCCCGCAAACGGTGTTCATGGAAATGGTGTTCCGCAAGATCGAATACTGGCTCGACGGCGATGCCAGCGCTCAGAAAAAACTCAAGGAGCTGCCCTGGAACGCCTTCAAGATCCGCAAGCGTGTCACTAAGATGGCCGTGTTCTATGCCATCTCCTTCATCATCGGCAACTGGGCCCTCGCCTACGTGATCGGGATGGAGAACGTAGTGAAGATGGTACACGACGGCATCGGCGCGCACCCCGTTACCTTCTCCACGCTTATCGGCTTTACCACCGTTTTCTTTTTCGTGTTCTACTGGTTCCGTGAGCAGGCCTGCATCGTGGTATGTCCCTACGGCCGCCTGCAGGGCGTGCTGCTGGATCGCAAGAGCATGGTGGTGGCCTACGACTACACCCGCGGCGAGCCACGCGGCAAGCTGAAGAAAGCCGGGACCCTCGACACCGGCGACTGCATCGACTGTGCCGCCTGCGTGCGTGTTTGTCCCACCGGCATCGACATCCGTAACGGCACCCAGCTGGAGTGCATCAACTGCACCGCCTGCATCGACGCCTGCAACGACATCATGACGAAAATTAACCGCGACCTCGGTCTCATCCGCATCGACTCGGAAGAGAACATCGCCCGCGGCAACAAGAAGTTGTTTACCGGCCGCACCCGCGCCTATTCGGCCCTGCTGGTGCTGCTGCTCGGCGTGCTGGTGACGCTCCTCGTTACCCGCCGCGACGTGGATGCCACCATCCTCCGCACCGCCGGCCAGATCTTCCAGACGCAGGCCGACGGCCGCCTGAGCAACATGTACAGCATCAAGCTGGCCAACAAGACCCGCCGCGATATTCCTATCACCCTCAAGGTGGAAAACCTTCCCGGCGAGATCGGCCTCATCGGCACCAACGTAGTCGCCCTGAAGGAAGCCTACTTCCAGACGCCCTTCTTCGTCAAGATCCCGCGCAGCGCCATCCATGCCCGCAAAACACCGATCGTGATCGGGGTGTATGAAGGCGACAAGCGGATAAGAAAGGTGGAGACGACGTTTTTCGGACCGGGGTATTGATCTCAGATCCCAGATGTCGGATCTCAGATCGGGGTGTACCGGACTAAAATCAAACATGCATCGATCGCCAAACAAATCAGACACCGGAGGTCGAAACATTTACACCGAACAATTCAAAAATCTTGAAATATGCAAATCTCCTGGGGCTACAAGATCGCGGCCATCTACATCCTCTTCGTCATCGGCATCCTCGCCCTCGTGTTCAAAGCCAGCTCGCAGGATGTGGAGCTGGTGACCGCCAACTACTACGAGCAGGAGCTCAAATACCAGGAGGTGATCGACCAGAAGGCCGCCGCGGCCAACTTGTCGGCACCGCCCAGGTACACGCCCACCACCGGCACCCTGCAGCTGCAGTTACCTAAAGAGTTTGCCGGCACCGCCTGGAAGGGTCATATCTATCTCTATCGCCCTTCCGATGCCGCGCTTGACGTACGCAAAGACATCAGCGTCACCGGCCGCGACTATACCCTCGTGCTGCCACGCGTGGCCCCCGGTATTTATACGGTAAAGCTGGCGTGGGAAGCGGGCGGGAAGAAATACTTTGATGAACAGACGGTGCGCTACTAAAAGCTGGCTCCAAAGCGCAGGTTTTAGTTCCTGATGCTGTGCATCAGGATGACAGGAGTCCGGGTTCTTGAAAGGCGGCCCGGGTTGTATTCCGAATCCGGGAGCTGCACCGCGGGCCGCCTGGTGTCATCCCTCGTTCCGCTTGTCATCCTGATCGCCCGCGATCAGGATCTATTTCCATGGTTGCTCCAGGAGTTATTTAAAGACAGCCTCTAAAACCTTTTCCAGATGTCAACCCCCGAAATAATCGTAACCGCTTTTTTGATGGGTGCCGCCGGCTCCCTCCACTGCCTCGGCATGTGCGGGCCCCTGGCCCTGTCGCTGCCGCTGCCGCAACAGGATATGGCGGGCCGTCTCAAGGGCGGGCTGCTGTACAACGCGGGCCGTATTACTACCTATACGGTGCTCGGGCTGGTGCTGGGATCATTCGGCGAGGTGCTGCTGCGTTCCGAATGGCAGCGCGGCCTCTCCATCGGCATCGGGCTGTTGCTGCTGCTCTATCTCTTTGGCGGGCAAAAACGGCTGGAGGGCGCGGGCGCCACGGCGAAGCCATTCCTGAAGCTGCGGAGCGCGCTCGGCGGGCTCTTTCAGAAACATAATTATGCCTCGGTATTCAGCATCGGCCTGCTCAATGGCCTGCTTCCCTGCGGGACCGTGTACCTGGCGCTGCTCACATCTTTTATGACCGGCTCCGTTTTGAAAGGCGGGCTCTTCCTCGCCTTCTTCGGTATGGGCACCCTGCCCGCGATGCTGCTGATGGTATTCTGGGGCGCGGCCTTGGGGCCGATGGTACGCACCAGGCTGCGCCGGCTGGCGCCGGTGGCGCTGGGTTTGATGGGCCTGCTGCTGGTGCTCCGCGGCATGAACCTGGGCATTCCCTACCTGAGCCCGCGATTTGCGGAAGCCACCGCCGGGGGCGTTGGATGTCACTAATCATCTGTTCGGCTACACCCCGGGGCCTGCAGCCCCCACTGCCCAGGCTGTGGGAGGGCATGGGACCTGTAGGACATTCGCAAAAACTGTAAGCGCAGAACAGGCATTGTGCCCTCTGCGAAATGCTGTGCGCCCTCTGCGGGAAATCAACCCCTATTGCCCGATATACCGCTCCAGGAACTGGCCCGTGTATTGCTTCCACTCCGGTGCATAGCGGCGCAGGTAGTTCTCGTGTCCGGCACCCGGGAAGGTATGCAGCTCCTTGGGGCCGGCGAGTCTTCCGAAGATGGCCTCGGTCTCTTCGCGCGTTACCTTTTCGTCTTTGTCACCCCAGAGCAGTAGGGTGGGGGTGCGGATGTGCGCGGCATAGTCTTCGGGGTTGTGGGCAAAGGCGTTGAAGCCGTTCTCGGCGCCGCCCCAGAAGAGCAGCAGGTAAGCCATCGGGAAGGCGGGTACACCCTGCGTGCGGAAGCGATTCTTTACGGTTTGCGTCATCGTGCCGAAAGGGCATTCCACGATGATGGCGGCGGCGCCCAGGCTGTCGGTGGCCAGCGCCCGCATGATGGCGGCCGCACCCATGGAGGTGCCGAAGAGCACGATAGGTCCGGGCTGCTGCCGGCGCATCCAGCGCGCGGCGTCCCGTACTTCTACGGCTTCGCTCCAGCCGATGGTGCACTGGTTGCCGGGCGAGCCGCCGGCACCGCGGAAGTCGAGCAGCAGGGTGCTGAAGCCCATGGCGCGGAAGGCGGCAGCCTTGTCGGTCATGCCGCCCTTGGAGCCGCCGTAGCCATGACAGAGCAGCACCGACCCGCGCGGGCGGGCCACGGGTACCCACCAGGCTTCGAGTGCCGCGTCGCTAAGGATCTGCACGCGCTGGAAGGCCGTGTCGGGCACCGCCATGTTGCGGGGGCGTGGATTGTGCGCGCCAAGAAAGAGCACACCCAGCTTTTGCGTAAAGCTCAGGCCCCGCTCGGGCGTTTTTGCAACAGCACCTTCCTGGAAGTGCGTGAAACGCCAGGCGTGCATCGCCGCAACGAGGTTGAGCAACACAAATAAAAGGAGCAGGGCAATACCGGTACGGCGAAGAAGGCGGCGGCGCATGGCTTAAAGATAAGCGCCCGGGCCTCCGCTGCCTGCAGCTCTCCCGTTGCCTTGTTCCGGGACACCGTGGGATCTCTAGGATATTCTCCAGAAACTGTAAGAGGCTGTCTAAAAATAAGTCATTAGTTTTTTGAGGGTTATGTGGATGGCGCACATCACGAGCATAGCGCGGGACATGAGGATGGTTTTTTCATAGTCTTTTGCGAGTCTTCGGTAGTTGATGATCCAGGCGAAGGTTCTTTCCACCACCCAGCGCACCGGAAGGGGCGAGAACCGGTGGGTGTGCCTGCGCGCAATCAGGATCCAGCGGATACGGCCTGAGGCGGTGAAGGGTGGGGTGCCCTCGTAGCCGCCGTCGGCGACAATAGTGCGCACCGAAGGACGGTCCTCCACATCATCACGCAGCACACGGGCACCTGTTTTGTCATGAACAAAAGCCGAAGTAACGCCGGCAGCCATGACCGTTCCCTGCGTATCGACGGCGAGGTGGCGCTTGCGGCCCTTGACCTTTTTTCCGGCATCATAACCTACTTCATCGCCCGATCCGGCAACGGTTTTCACCGACTGGGCATCAATGAGCAGCATCGAAGGCTCGCCGCTTCTGCCTTGACGGCGCCGCAGCTGGATGCCCAGAATATGCAGGGCCTGGTCCAGCACTCCGTAGCGTGCCCACTTGTTCAAATAGTACCATACCAGCCGGTAATCGCCATACTGCGGTGGAAGCGACCGCCATTTGCAGCCGTTTTGCAGCAGGTAGATAATACCGCTCAGGATCACCTGAAGGGAGCGCTTGCGCCGGCGTACCTTCGGCTCAAATATTGTAGCTACTTTATTCCAAAGGGCGTCAGGCACCTGATACAGAGTTTGCATTGTAACCAATGTTTGTTCACCTCTCTATCAGCAAGCAAGACGCCCTTTTCCTTTGGATCAGCTCAAACCAGACATACTGAAAACCAACTAACTAATTTTAGACAGCCTCTAAGCGAAGAACATACTCCGCGCACGCTGCGAAACGCTCCCTGCCCGCTGCGGAAAATAACCCTGCTACTCCTTCGTAAACAGCAGCTCCTTCCCGTGCTGGGTCAGCTTCATGGTCTTCGCCTTCGCGTCGAACTCCAGGGTCACATCGGCCCCGTCGAAGCGGAAGGTTTTGTCGTCCAGGGCATCGAGCAGTATGCTGCCCTGGCCGGTGGCCTCCGCTTCGAGGGTGCCGTCTTTTACGCGGATGGTGATCTTGCGGTGGAAGTTGGGGCAGCTGTAGGTGCCGGCATAAGCCGCCAGCCGCGCGGTGTCGGACGCGGCCGCCAGCGGCGCAGATACGGCGGTAATGACGGAGTTACTCACCGGCACGGAACCGGGCTTCAGCCCTCCGGGCGACTGTGCAAAGAGAACGGGCGAGAGGGCAAAAGCGAAGGCGGCAAGTAAAATTTTTTTCATGGTGGTTTTGGCGCCCCGGTTTAATGATCCGGGTAGCAGCCGGTCGTTAGACGCCGGGTGGAAGCAGTGGGTTACCGGTGAGTGGGTGTTTCCTGCGAAGGTTTTCTCGCAGAGCGCGCGAAACGCTCTGCGCCCTCTGCGAGAAGTCGCCCGAACAGCACCACCTGAGCTTGCCGAAGACGCCCGTCCCTAACTTTCCGCAAACTTTTAACCATGCAACTCCGCCCCCTCGGCCATACTTCTTTCCGCGTCGCGCCGCTGGCCCTTGGCACCAACGTCTTTGGCTGGACCGTCAGCGAATCCGAATCCTTTCCCATCCTCGACGCCTTCGTGGATGCGGGCCTGCAGCTCATTGATACGGCCGATTCTTATTCCACCTGGGTGCCCGGCAACAAGGGCGGTGAGTCGGAGACCATCATCGGCCACTGGCTCGCGCAGGGCGGGCGTCGCCACAAGATCGTGCTCGCCACAAAGGTGGGCTCCGATATGGGCGAAGGCAAGCGCCTCGACAAAGCCTACGTGAAGCGCGCCTGCGAGGCTTCGCTGCGCCGCCTCCGCACCGACGTGATCGACCTTTACCAGGCCCACTTCGATGATGAAAGCCTGCCCGTCAGCGAGCCCCTTGAAGCCTTCGATGAATTGATCCGCGAGGGCAAGGTGAAGGCCATCGGCGCCTCCAACTTCAGCCCGGCGCGCCTGCGCGAGGCGATCGGTTATTCGAAGGCCAACGGCCTGCCGGTGTACAGCGTGCTGCAGCCCGAATACAACCTTTATGCGCGGGAGCGCTTCGAAACCGAGTACCTGCCCATCGTGCGGGAGCACGGGATGGGTGTGATCAACTACTATGCGCTGGCCTCCGGTTTTCTTTCGGGTAAATACCGCAAGCCCGAAGACGCGGCCAAGAGCCCGCGCGGTGGCGGTATCGTAGGCAAGTACCTCAACGACCGCGGCCTTCGCATCCTGGCGGCGCTCGACAGCGTGGCGGCGCGCTACGGATCCGATCCCGCCACCATAGCCCTCGCCTGGACGATGGCCCAGCCCGGCATCACGGCGCCCATCGCCAGTGCCACCGGCACGATGCAGCTGCAGGAGCTGCTGCGGTCCGTAGAACTACGGCTCGACGAGGCGGCGCTGCAGGAGCTGAAGGAGGCGAGCAACTATTAAAACACAAAGCCGGGATCCAAGATCCCGGCTTTTGCATATAAGAGACATGCGATTTATTGCTTCACCACTTTCGTGCTGAAGGTCTGTCCCCCGGCCTGGACACGCACCCAGTATGCCGCCCCCGGCAGGTGGCTGATGGGTAGCGCGACCAGGTTCAGGCCGCGACGCAACGATACACGGGCCTGTGTTACAAGCGTGCCGTCCATCGCCCGTATTTCTACAGGAACCTTGTTGTAGGTCCGGTCGCTCTCCACGCGGAGCTGCAGCACATTGCCCGCCGGGTTGGGCGCGGCTACGATGGACAGGGTGCGCACTTCGAGGCCGGGCACCGCGGTCGTCACGGCTGTAAACACCGTGGTAAGCTCGTTGTTGGTGATCACCGGCGGGTTGTAGTCGAAATAGATAGCCGCCTTGTTGGCAATCACGTCGCCCGCCGCGATACCGGCGCGGGGCTTCACCGAAAAAGTAATATAGCCGTGGCTGGCCGGCTCGTTGTGCAAGGAGTCGGGGAGGTTGATATAGTCGAAGGCCCACTCCAGCTCGTTGCCATTGGTGACGGTGAGGCGGTAGGCGTGGCTGGCGGCCAGCATTTTGAGGCTCGACGGATCGATGCCGGCGCCGAGGGTGTCGCGTACCACCACGGTGGCCGCGGGGTAGTTGCCCGTATTCTGAAAACGGATCGTATAGGTCAGTGCCTCGCCACCCGCCGCCTGGGCCGTAGAAATACGGCCACCGTGTATTTCGCGCTTGTCGTTGGGATCGTAGGCGCCCAGCACGCGCTGCACCACGGTCATCGAGTCGTTGGCCAGTTCCATCTGCGCGCGGGGCTGCACGATGCGGATGCTGCTGCGCACCGTGTCGCCGAAATTGAGTGCCGGCGGCGGGTTGAACCGGATGATGATGCTGAAGGTGTCCGACTGTAGCGGCTGCAGGTTGAAGTAATTGAAGGTGATGGTGTCGGCAACATTGGTGGCCGGGGTGCGGGAGCTGCGCACGAAGGTGCTGCGGGCCGGCTTTACAAAGCGGAGCGACCCGGAGGAAGAGCCATTGTAAGTCAGGTTGGAGTAGGTTACCAGGTAGGTTGCCTCAAAGCCGGGCCGGGCAAGGGAGAGCGGTGTGAGGGTGGTCGACACATCGAACTTATCCCATTCGGGGGCGGCCGCGAAGTGCAGCGTATCGGAGAAGCTAAAGCCCGGGCGGTTGACCACGTGGTTTCCTCCTGCATCGAGGTTAGCCTCGAGCGAGAGTTCGTAGCGGCCGGTATCCGTATTGATGGTGTAATAGCCTTTGGCGTCGGTGTAGCCGAAGGTGGCGATGCCGTTTGCCTTGCGGGCCACCACTTTCTGGTAAGGCAGGTATTCGTCGCCAGGGTCGCGCGATCCGTTGCCGTTCAGGTCGAGAAACACCGATCCGGTAACGCGGTTGGTGGCGCCGAAGCATCCGTAGAGGATCGAGATATTGTAGATGGATATGTTGGTGAGCTGCGACTGGTGTTCATAGCCCCAGTAATAGGTGCGGTCGCCGCTGGTGCGGAGCAGGCGGTAGTCGCGCATATCGCTGAAGTTGCCGCCGCCGCCGAGGAAGGAGACGGTCAGCGGCCGGCTGCCCAACTCGGTACCATTGGCATAGCTCAGGCGAACCAGGGTCGGTGTGTCGATGATTGAGTTGGAACCTGCCCGGTATGCATAAAAGCTGCTTCCATCGCCTGCGTCGGCAAATGAATAAAGCGCCCCGCCGCGGTGGTTTTCGCGAACCCACAGCAGGTTGCCCAGGGTATCGATCTTAAAGACCCGTGGCGCCGGGGGGGTGGAAGCAAAGCCCGTACAGGATGAAGAGGCGAACAGGAAGCTATTGGCGTTCTGGCGGAGCGGCCGGTAAGTGGAAAGCAAATGCCCCGATGTTTGCGTGTAGGCACTAAGGGGTTGGGTCCAGATCGTTCCCATCGTATCGTTGATCATCGAGATCGAGGGGCCTAGGGGCGTCTGGCAATTATAGGGGTCGCCCAGCGCGAGAAAGAAGTATTTGCCGGGGGTAGCGGGTTCCACCACAAAAGCCGGACGGCCGTAGGTGGTGGATACCGGGATACATTTTTCAAGCAGGACGTTGAAGTTGTTATCCAGTTTCAGGAACTTATAGCTGGATGGATTGTTGGGATCGCACTGGCCTGCGGTGCTGCCGGATTGCGCATAGTAATTGAATTGCGCTGTCATCAGGTAGCCACTGCCGTCACTGAGTGGTGCAAGGCTCATGGGGGAATCTCCCACGCCGTCGGATAGCAAAGATTTTTGTGACAACAGTTGTCCCTGTGCGTTGAATTTGCCGATCCAGATATTGCCGGTGTTGCCGGTATTGCCTGCCACGTCGCCGTCGGTGGAATTGCTGGAGACGGCAAACAGGAAATTGCCGTCATTGGCGCGCTGCAGCAACACAATGCCGCTTTCTACGAGCGAGCCGCCGAAGCTGCGTTTCCAAACTACCTGCCCCATCGAGTCCACCCGGGTCAGCACAACGTCTTGCTGCCGGCCGGCAATAGGGTTATTGGGCTGGCGAATTTCCGATAAGCCGAAGATGTAGCCGCCATCGGGGAGCGCCAACGGGGGAACCGATAGCTCGGTGTTTCCATAGACGATGCCCATGTCGGCATAGTGTCGTTCCCAGCGAACCTGGGGTACCTGTGCCCTTGTGGTCCACGTACCGCATAGGAACAAGATGAGCAGCAGCAATTGGTTTGGCTTCATAAAGCGGTTTGGTTAGTTAGGCAGACAGCAGGCAGCAGGGTTCTGCTGCCCGGCCGTCTAAATATACGGAGGCTGGCAAAATTCTGCTTTGCGGCGGCTCATCCCATAAATCCGGCCGCTCCCCACATTTTGCCCCGATGTGCTTCGCGCTTTGCGCCTTTCGCACGAACTTCATCACCATGAAAGCGAATCAACTTCTTTTCGCCGTCCTGATGGCCTTCCAGGGCCTCGCCTGCGGCGCCCAGGGCAGCCGCACCTCCATCAGCAACCATAACGGAGAAACGCAGATCATCATCGAAAACAACAAGGAAGACCTTGACCTTACCTATAAGGGCGAGCTCGTGTTCAACGAGGCCGAGACGGCGATCGAGCGGCTTACGCCGGGCTCGCGCCTGCGCTTCCGCAACGGCGACAACAAGCTCGAAGTATCGGCCGACGCTTCGGGCGCCCTGCAATACCGCTGCAACGGCGGCACGGCCAGCGCGCAGCTGTCGGCCGGATGCGCGCCCCTGATGAAGCAGCTCGTCGACCTCGTGATCCGCAGCGGCGCAGGCGCCAAAGAGCGCGCCGCCCGCATCTATGCAAAAGGAGGCTTCAACACCCTGATGAAAGAAGTGGACCGCCTGCCCGGCGATTACGTCCGCAGCCTGTACCTCAAGGCAGCCATGGAGCAGCCCGCGCTTACGCCCGACAACTGGTCGTCACTGGCGGGCCGTATCCGCACCATCGAATCCGATTATGAAAAAGGCGTGCTCCTGAAGAAGCTGCTGGAAAGCCCCGCCGCCGCCGCCACCGCGCTGCCCGCTGTCTTCGACGCAGCTTCTACGATGGGCTCCGACTACGAGAAGGCCAATGTGCTGCAGGCCGCCTTCCGCCAGAAGGTCGACGCTTCCTGGTATCCCAAAGTGATGACGGTGGCCACCTCCATCAAGTCGGACTATGAGAAGGCGCGCGTGCTGAAGGCCGCCGCTGTCAGCCCCGGCATCGCTCCCGACGCCCTGCTGCCCGTAGCCGCCACCATCGGCTCCGATTATGAAAAGGCCGGCGTGCTCAAAATGCTGGCCGATAAAGCCGGAAATAACGAAGCCTTCTGGCTTTCGCTGCTCAACACCGCTCGCGGTATTCAATCCGATTACGAAAAAGCCGGTGTGCTGATCCAGGCGGCGAAGCGCATGCCGCGCACCCAGAAAGTGGTGGCCGAATACCGCAAGACAGCCGCCACCATTCAGTCGGAGTACGAGCTTGGACGCGCTACCAAGGCGATCGGCACGGAAGCGTGAGGAAAAATGAATATCGAATAACGAATAAGGAATATCGAATATCGAAGTGGCAAAGCCCGGGTGATTGTGCCCGGGCTTTGCTTGTTCGATACTTAATGTTCAATGCGCAATGTTCAATTGGGTTAGTACTTGTGCCTTGAAAATTGATCGTTGATTATTGAATATTCTCTTCATCCGTGTACACGCCCCACCAGTTGTCAGGGAAGGTGGCGATGCCTTCTTCGAGATGGTAAGGAAAGGTGTACTGCACCTGTCTTTTGGCGAGGCCGTGCCAGGTGTCGAGCACAACGGCGTCGGTGCCTTCGGGATAATTTTCGCCGGTGACCCGTGCATCCCAGGCAATGGCCCAGGCGGTGGCGCTGCCCTGCGCTACGAGCTTGCCGAAAACTTTTTGGTATTGCGCAATGACCGCTGCGCTCTCCGGCTGCTCGTTGCCTTCATAAACGCCAAGGGGTACCAGACCGCCGCTGACATCGAGATACGCACCTACCGGAAAGAACTCGCCATACTTTTCAATGAGGTCGGCACAAAAACCGACCAGGTATTGGATCAGCTCGTTGAGGTCCTGCTCGATGCGGGCTTCGTTTGGTTGGTTGGACATCGGGTAAAGATAGTCGGGAAAGAGCGACGTGCTTCGTCGTGCTCCATCGTGCCCTACAGGATCAGCATGCCTTTGGCGGACGCTTTGCGCCACGTTTTTCCGTCGGAATAAAAAACTGCGAGCAGTACGGCCCACTGGTCGCTCCATTGCGGGTCGGCAGACCGAAGGATGATGGCGGCCGACAGGAAGGCATAGCGTCTGTCGGTGCTGTACACAGGCTCCGAAATTTCAATCCGCAGGGGCGCTGCTTTTGCTTTCGCAGAAGTTGCGTAGCCTGCGCCCGACAGCCTTAGCGGGCGGGGACGCGCATTTCCAACTGCCCGCTGCAAGGCTTGCATTTCAGGTAAGGTGGAGATGTATCCGGGGAACTCCTCCGGCACAAAGCGGTTAAAGGGATGGTGTTCATCGCGCCGCCACTGCAGCAGCGTGGCGTAGGTGGCGGTATCAAGACCATTGATCCAGAAGGGCCCGGCGCACCACGCTATGGTGCTATCTGCCACCACGAGTGTCCGGGGTAGTTTCCACCCTGATGATTTCAGGAACTCAAAGTTAGACCGGTCGGAGAGCAGCAGCCGGAACAGGGTGCTGTCCTGCGCCATAGCGACGGAGCCGCACAGCAACAGCAGCAGGAGCTGGAGTTTTCGCATCGCATTCTATTTGGTAGGTATGAAGATAGCTTTCCGGCTTTTTGCCGCGGCGGTGCTCAGGAGGCGTTTGTTGGTTTTAGCCTACTTTCGGCTTTGCCGCAACGCAATCGTGACGGCGCAACCCTTAGCCTGCATGAAACAGAAAGCGGAGACGGATCCTCAACCCAAAAGCCTGTTCGGAAACGACGATGCGCGCTTCCGCAACCTGATACAACAGTCGTCGGCGGTCATCGCCGTGTTGCTGGGCGAGGAGTTGCGCATAGCCGAGGCCAACCCGGCGGCGCTGGAGCTCTGGCAGGTCGGCAGCGAAGTCATCGGCGAGCCGATCTTTGAGGTACTCCCGGAATTGCGCACGCAAGGTTTTCCCGAGTTGATGCGGCAGGTGCTGCATACGGGCATCCCGTACCGCGGCACTCAGTTGCCTACCCGCTTCGAGCGACCCGGCGGCGTGGCCGACACCCGCTACTTCAATACGGAATACACGCCGTTTTACGAGCAGGACACCATCACCGGCGTTATGCTGCTTGCTACCGATGTTACCGGACAGGTGCTGGCCCGCCAGCAACGCAGCATCGCCGAAGACGAGGTGCAGTCGGCTATTGCCGCCGCCGACCTGGGCTACTGGAACGTCGATCCGCGCAACTTCACTCTCAAGAGCAACCGCCGCACCCGCGAGCTCTTCGGGCTGCCGGCCGACCAGGAAGATGTAGACATGAAGTTCGCCATCGCGGCGATACACGACGACGACCGCGACCGCGTAGTGGCCGCCATCACGCGCACCATTACCGACCCGGCGCACAGCAACTACGATATCGAGTACCGCGTCGTTCATCCCGAAGACGGCGGCACCCGTTATGTGCGGGCCATCGGCAAATCCTATTTCGACAATGGGGTGGCTTACCGCTTCAGCGGCACCATACAGGACATCACCCGCAAGAAGCTGGCGGAAGAAAGGCTCCGCGCTTCCGAGCAGCGCTTCGGCGCGGCCATTTCCGCGGTGCAGGGCGTACTCTGGACCAACAATGCCGAAGGCAGGATGGTGGGCGAGCAGCCCGGCTGGTCGGCGCTCACCGGGCAGACGCAGGCCGAGTACGAAGGCTTCGGCTGGGCCACGGCCGTGCACCCCGACGACGCGCAGCCTACCGTGGAGGCCTGGACGGACGCCGTGCGCGCGAAAAAGAAGTTCGTTTTTGAGCACCGTCTCCGGCGCCGCGACGGCAGCTGGGGACGCTATTCGATACAGGCCATCCCCATCCTTTCCGATGACGGGTCGATACGCGAATGGGTAGGTGTGCACACCGACATCACCGAGCAGCGGGCCGCCGAAGAGGCGCTCCGGAACTCGGAGGCGCAGCTGCGGCTGCTCGCCGACTTCATGCCACAGATCGTGTGGGCCACCGACGCTACGGGCTACCATGATTTCTTCAACCAGCGCTGGTACGAGTTTACCGGCCTCAGCTATGAGCAAACGAAAGGCGAAGGCTGGTCGCTGGTGCTGCACCCCGAGGATGTAGCGCGCACCCAGCTGGTATGGCACCACTGCCTCGACACCGGTGCTTATTACGAGGTGGAATACCGGATGCGCCGTGCCGACGGCGAATATCGCTGGCTGCTGGCACGGGCAACGCCGGTACGCAACGACGAGGGCATCATCGTCCGCTGGTTTGGCACCTGCACCGACATTCACGACCAGAAAGCCTTTGCCAATACACTGGAGCGGCTGGTGGCGGAACGTACCGTAGAACTACAACGCTCCAATGACGACCTGCAGCAGTTCGCCCATGTGGCCTCGCACGACCTGAAGGAGCCGGTGCGCAAGATCGCCACCTTCGAAAGCCGCCTCTCCCACGAGTTCGGCGCCGAGCTTCCGGAGCGGGCGAAGGCCTATCTCGAAAAGATCCGCAACGCGGCCCGCCGCATGTATACAATGATCGAGGGCGTGCTCCGTTATTCGTCCATCAGTGAGGGCGAGCAGGCTGCCGGGCAGGTAGATCTCAACGAGATCATTGCCCAGATCCGTTCCGACCTCGAAGTGTTGATCGCCGACAAAGAAGCCCGCATTGAAGCAGGGCCCCTGCCGGTGCTTCCCGGCTCATCGACGCTGCTCTACCAGCTTTTTTACAACATTCTCAACAACGCGCTCAAGTTTGCGGCGCCGGGCCGCCCGCTGCAGGTGCGCATCAGCGCCGAAGCGTTGCCGGGCGCCACGCGCATCTCGGTTGCCGACAACGGCATCGGCTTCTCGCCTGCCAACCGCGAGCGCATCTTCAAGACCTTTACCCGCCTGCATCCCAAAGACCGCTACGAAGGCACGGGCCTCGGCCTCGCGCTTTGCCAGAAGATCGTGAGCCGGCACGGGGGCACCATCAGCGCCGAAGGCCAGGAAGGGGAGGGGGCTACGTTTATTGTTACGCTGCCGCTGCAGGCACGCTGAAAACCGGAAACGTCCAGAGCCTCGCGACGCGAGGCTCTGGACGTCATTGCGAGCGTAGCAAACTCCCTGACCTGAAGACTGACTGTAACCAGCAGAAGCTTCGATTCAAAGGTGTTTACGTCTGCGACCACCCTGCGGAAATTTGGAGTTTGCTTCGCTTCGCTCGCAATGACGATTATGCGGGGAAAAATCCCATAAAATCCTGTTCTTTTTCCCATGGCGGCGCCTGCCGGGGATTCTAGCTTGCGGTAAAAGAACCGATCATGCAAGAGAATATTCCCGGTGTATACAACTACTGCGACCGCTGGTGCGAGCGATGCCCGTTTACGGCGCGCTGCGCGGTGTTCGGGATGGATCGCGACCTCGACGCCGGGGCATCAGACCCGGAGGACGCGCAGTTTGCCGAAGCGATCTCCTCCCGCCTCACCGGTGCGCTGACACTGCTGCAGGAGGCCGCCGGGCGCTGGGGGCTGGAGCTGGAAGAGCCCACGCCCGAAGAAGCGGCAGCCTGCGCGGCACGGGAGGCATCCATCGAAGAAGCGCTCGACGGCAGCCCCCTGTTGGAGGCCTGCACCGAATTTGCCGATACCGTAGAATTACTGTTTGCCGACCTTGAAGCCTGGGACAGCCAGGGCCGTGAGCTTGCCCGCGCGGCCGCCCTCGGCATCAAAACCATCGACGAAGGCCTGGCCGAGATCGAGCTGCTTGCCGACTGCCGCCATGTGCTGGGCTGGTACCAGTATTTTATCGGCGTGAAGTTTCGCCGCGCGCTGCATGGCCGGTATTCCCATGATGAAGAGGACATGGGACTGCAGTGTGATTCCAACGGCTCGGCGAAGGTGGCACTCCTGGCGGTAGATCGCTCGCGCCTCGCGCTGACCACCCTGCTCCGCCTGTTTTCAAATGAAGACCGCATACTCGGACTGCTCGGCCTGCTCGGGCGCATCGAGCGCCTTGGGCGGGAAGCTTTTCCGGACGCCGAACACTTTTGCCGCCCGGGCTTCGACGAACAGCCCGCAATTGCCAACGTGTAACCCAAACCCCTGCTTATGCATACTTATATCGACGGTATTTACTGCTATTGCGATCATTGGTGCGAGCGCTGTTCCTTTACGGAGCGCTGCGCGGTATTCACGGGTACGCGGCTCCAGCCCGATGGCGACCCGGCCAGCCCGGAGTTCTGGCAGCAGGCCCTCGCTCATTTTGCTGCCACGCACGCAGGTCTTGCCGGCGAAGCGCTGGAACTGGATATTGATGTGCGGCCGCCTACCGAGGCGGAACTCGAGGCCGCGGAACAGCGGCAGGCGCTGATCGATGCGCGCCTCAGCGTGGAGCCCTTGCTTCGCCTGGCCGGTGCCTGGCAGGCGCAGCTCCTGGCACTGATGGAAGACACGCCTTACTGGCGGCGCCTCGCCCGCGCGGCCGCGCAACAGGCAACACTCGGCATCCGATCCCCGGATGCGGCGATGCGCGAAGCGGGTGAAGTGACCGAATACCTCCATGCGCTCCGTCGTTATGCCGAAGTGGTGACCGATCGCATCTCAGGTGCGTTGCTTTGCGACTTCGATGAGGCCGAAGGTCTTGCGGGCGGTGTGCCGGAGGGTTTGGTGAAGGTGGCCCTGGTGAGCCTCGATCGCTCACGGGAGGCGCTGTCGGGCCTTTACGGGATCTTCGCCGACGAGGATCGCATGTTGCCGCTCTTCTCCCTGCTCGGGAACCTGGAGCGAGCCATCACAACGGCCTATCCCGGTGCGCGTGCTTTTGTGCGTCCCGGGTTCGACGAGGCGCCGCCGTTGCTGGCAGCGAGCTGAGCCTGCGGTCTTCGGGGCTTACCCGGTGGCCAGCGGGCGCCGGCAGCGGAAGGTCAGCCAAAGCGATAGTCCGAGAATAGCAGCCTGCGTGACCAGGCCTGCCAGCTGCATCGCCTGCGGGTGATCGGGTATTCCCGCCTTCCACAGCGACCGGTAGCCCGGAAAGCCGCCTGCCAATGCCTGCATCACGTTGACGCCGAAGTGCAGTCCGGTAGGGAGGGCGATTCCGCCGCTCCTGGCCGCCGCGATGCCGAAGAGGAAGGACCAGACGCCGGGGCCTGCCAGGGCCTGAAGCGGGTGCCAGCCCGAAGCCATGTGGTAGACCGCAAAAGCGACGGCCACGATCAGCTGGGCGACGGGCAGCCCGTAGCGCTCTTCCAACAGGCGGAACGGGTAGCCGCGAAAAGCGATCTCTTCCATCCAGGCGAGGAACAACAGTGCCAGGTAGGGGAGGAGTTCCAGGGCACTGAAAGGTGCATGCGTACGGTAAAGCCCCGCGCCGCCGGTGCCGTACACCACGAGGAACAGGAGGGCGGTAAGCAAAAGCCCGGCGGCAAAGCCGGCAACGGCCAAGCCCGGCTGACGCCTTGCGGAAGTAACGACTGTCGCCCTTGAAGCAAACAGGTAGCAGCAGGCACCGGCGGCGATCATCCCTTGCAGCCCATACACGAAGCGTTCGTAAGCCGGGGGAAAGAACGGCTTGATCATACTGCCCTGCAGGAAAAGGAGTATTACAAACAGGGTCCAGAAGAGTGCTGCCCGGGCCAGCGGGTTTCGGGGGCGCGATAGCGGAAGGGGCATGTTAGCAATTTACCGGTGAAAGGCAAAGTAGGGCTTTTCTCCGACCTTTCGGCCGGGCTGAAACGTTTCACGGGCTAGCGCGGACGAAGAGCCCGGTGGCTTGGGCAGGTAGCTGATTGTCAATACTTTCGGCCAGGGGCTGGGGTTACAGAACCCATTTTTTAGGGAGTGATTCGGATGGATCCGGGCCGCAAACCATTCTACGAAAACGTTCGTCCTTGCATTCCGTCAATTCATCCCCGAATCTTCCCAATCATACACATTTAGGATGGTCACCCAATGGCATTGGGTCAAGTTTACGACACATTTCGTAAAACCATTCCAGCCTGACCAAACCACTTGTTATGAAGAAGACCTCTAACCTCCGTCGACTCCTGCTGCTCCTTTGCGCCCAGCTGACCGTCGTCCTTGCTTTTGCCCAGGGCAGCATCAACGGCACCGTGAAGGACAGCACCAGTGCCAAAGGCCTGCAGTATGCCACCATCGAGCTCTTTGCAGCCGCCGACCCGGCCAAGGCCGTGAAAAGCGGGTACACCAATGATAAGGGCCGCTTTAATATTACCGGTCTCGACAGCGGCCGCTACCTCGTGATCATCTCCCACACCGGCTTTGGCGAACGCCAGCAAACGGTGAACGTGGGCAGGAACGAAGCGGTAGCCATAGGCGAGGTGAGCCTCGGCGCCGTACCCAAGGAAATGCAGGGTGTGGTGGTGAAGATGCGGAAGCCGCTGATCGAATCGTCGGACGATAAGATCTCCTATAATGTCGCCAACGACCCCGTGGCCAAGACGGAAACCGCTATCGACATCCTCCGCCGCACGCCTTATGTGAGCGTGGACGGCGACGGCAACGTAACGGTCAACGGGCAGAGCAACTTCAAGGTGCTGCTCAACGGCCGCGAAACAGCCATGTTTGCCCAGAACGTGAAGGAGGCGCTCAAGGGCTTCCCCGGCGCGCTCATCACCAGGATCGAAGTGATCACTTCGCCCTCGGCCAAGTATGATGCCGAAGGTGTGGGCGGCATCATCAACATCATCACCGCCAAGAAGGTGGTGGGTTACAACGGCTCTGTCAATACCTATTATACCAGCACCGGCTGGTGGAATGCCAATGCCAACATCTCTGCCAAGTACGGCAAGCTGGGCTTCACCCTGTATTACGGCTCGGGCGGCGGTGTGAACATACCCGGTATCAACCGCACCACCACCACCAGCTTCGATCCGAATGCCCGTTATGCGAAGCGCGAGCTGTTCGGCAAGCGCTACAGCAACAACTTCTGGAATTTCGGCAACGCGGAGATCAACTATGAGCTCGACTCACTCAACACCGTAAGTGTGTACGGCAATATCTCGGGTGGCAAGGGCCGCCGCTCGCTCGACCAGACCATCACCACGTCTTACGCCGATGGCCGCCCGGATTCGATGAGCCTCTACATGGAAAACGCCCGCAACGAATATCCCACCAAGAGCGTCGGCGCCGACTACGTACGCAAGTTTGCCAATAACAAGGAGCGTGAGTTCAGCCTGCGCTTTAACGGCGAGTTCGGCACCAGCAACTCGTTCAATGACGCCGTGACGGACAACCCGGTTGCCAGCGACCGCTACGTGGTGAACAACAGTGAGGCCATGAACCGCCAGTATACGCTGCAGGCCGACTACGTGCACCCGATGAAAAAAGACATGAAGATCGAAGGCGGTGTCAAGACGATCCTGCGCCGCGCTTCTTCCGACTTCGAAAGCCTCGACCGCACGTCGGCGGTGGAGTCGTACAAGACCAACCCGGCCAACACCGACTTCTTCAACTACAACCAGGAGGTGTACAGCGCCTATGCCTCGTACAGCTTCAAGGTGAAGAAGGTGAGCTTCCGGGTGGGCGGCCGCTTCGAGCACACCGATGTAGACGGCAACTTCACGTCGGGCGCCACCCGCGTGCAGCAGGCCTACAATAACTTCCTCCCGAACGTGCAGATCAGCACCAAGGTGGGGCAGACCAACCTCGTATTCAACTTCAGCCAGCGGATCCAGCGTCCGTTCATCTGGAACCTGAATCCCTTCCGGATCAACAACGACTCGTTCAACGTCACCTTTGGCAACCCCGGCCTGCAGCCGCAGCTGATCCACAGTGCTTCGATCGCGGCCCGCGTAAGCAAGGGAAGCACCTTCTTCGGTCTCACCCTCAACGGCACGTACAGCGACAATATGATCGTGCAATACGCTACGTTCGACCCGGCCACCGGGGTTACCAGCACTACGAGCGGCAACCTGGGCAAGGAAACCGGCCTTAACCTCAGCGGTAACGTCAACGCCAAACTCTCCGAAAAATGGAACGTGTCGGTTAACGGTAACGTGCGCTGGTCGCAGGTGGAAAGCCGCGCCGATGCCCGGCAGAAGGCCAGCGGCTTCGGCGGAAATGCCAACCTCAACAGTAACTTTAACTGGAGCAAGAAGATCTACAGCTACGCTTACGCCGGCTATTTTAAGAACGCTGTAACCTTCCAGACCAACTACGCGTTGAACCTCTGGTACGGGATTGGTACAGGAGTAAAACTGTGGAACGATAAGTTCAACGTCTCGCTCGGTATCTCCAACTTCTTTGAGAAGGACCGCGACTACCGCAACGTGACCACGGCCCCGAACTTCCAGACCGTAAGCGTATCGACGCTGCCCAACCGCGGCTTCTCGCTCGGTCTCACCTGGAACTTCGGCAAGATGACCGAGAACGTATCGAAGAAGAAAGGCGTCACCAACGATGACCTCGTGGGCGGCTCCGGCGGCGGAAGATAAATGTCAGATCCCGGATCTCAGATCTCAGATTTGGCTTCGCAAACCAGATCGCAGATCTGAGATCTGACATCTGAAATGAATTACGCGTGTTTTTTTAAGTGTTAATAAGCCTTAAGTACAAAGCCCTTTTTTTGGGGCTTTTCTCTTTGAGGGAAAGGCATTGGAAGGGAAAGAAGGTTTTTGAACCGCGAAGAAAAGAAGTCAAAGAAGCGTTACACTAAGAATACGGGTCCCGCCTGGTGGCGGGACTTTTGTTGGCGATGAACCAACGTAAAAGCTTAGCGTAAACCTTAGCCCCTTCTTTCCTTAGCGGTGAAAGACCTTATTATCCTTTGCCTCCTTTCGGGTACGGAAAAGGCCGCCCGGAAAAGGGCCCACCGGGCCACCCGCAAATCAGACATCAGACATCCGACATCCGACATCCTCTTTGTACCTTCGCCCACATTTTCAAGTTTGAACAATGGAAAATCGATATAAAGAGTTCCGCCAGCTCAACCTTCCGGCTATCGAGAAGGACGTGCTGGCCCGCTGGGAGGCCGAACAGGCTTTTCAGAAAAGCGTGGAAGTACGCGAAGGCGCCCAGCCTTTCGTGTTTTATGAAGGTCCGCCGAGCGCCAACGGCATGCCCGGCATCCACCACGTGATTTCCCGTACCCTGAAAGACCTCGTGTGCCGCTACAAGACGATGCAGGGCTTCCAGGTGCAGCGGAAGGGCGGCTGGGATACCCATGGCCTGCCGGTAGAGCTGGGCGTGGAAAAGGAACTCGGCATTACCAAAGAGGATATCGGTAAGAAGATCTCGGTTGCCGAATACAACCAGAAATGCCGCGAGGCCGTGCTCCGCTACAAGCATAAGTGGGACGAGCTGACCACCAAAATGGGCTATTGGGTAGACCTGGAGCACCCTTATATCACCTTCACCAACGAGTATATCGAGAGCCTGTGGTGGTGCCTGAAGGAGCTGTACAACAAGGGCTTCCTTTATAAGAGCGTGTCCATCCAGCCCTATTCGCCGGCAGCCGGCACCGGTCTTTCCTCGCATGAACTCAACCAGCCGGGTACCTACCGCAACGTCAAGGACACCTCGGCCACGGTACTGTTCAAGGCGAAGGACGCCCGCTTTGGCGAAGACCACGGCGACTATTATTATATGGCCTGGACCACCACGCCCTGGACCCTGCCGTCGAACCTCGGTCTTACGGTAGGCCCGAATATCGACTATGTGCTGGTGGAGACCTTCAACCCCTACACCCACGAGCGCCAGAAAGTAGTGCTTGCCAAGGCCCTGCTGCACAAATACTTCAAGCCCGAGGGCGAGAACGGCGACCTCAGCACCGTGGCGCCCGACCAGAAGGTGCTGCCCTGGATGATCGTTGGCGAGCTGAAAGGCAGGGACCTCGAAGGCGCTGAATACGAGCAGTTGCTGCCTTTTGAAGCCAATTCGCTCGAGGCCGTTCAGGCCATCACCCCCGACGCGAAGCCCTGGCGGATCCTGCTGGGCGACTTTGTGACCACCGACGACGGCACCGGCATCGTGCATACAGCCCCGGCCTTTGGCGCGGACGACTACCGCGTGGGCAAAAAATACGGCATCGGCATCCTCACCCTCGTTGACCGCGAAGGCAAATTCGTGGAAGGCGTCGGCCCGTACAGCAACCGCTATATCAAAGATTATAAAAGCGCACCTGACTATGCGGATGTCAACGTCGACATCTCGGTTGACCTCAAAAAGGAAGGCCGCGCGTTTAAAGTAGAGAAATACGAGCACAGCTATCCCCACTGCTGGCGCACCGACAAGCCGGTGGTGTACTACCCGCTTGACGCCTGGTTCATCAAGACCACGGCCGTGCGCGACCGCATGGTGGAGCTCAACAAGACCATCAACTGGAAACCCGCCTCCACCGGCACCGGACGCTTTGGCCAGTGGCTGGAGAATATGGTGGACTGGAACCTGAGCCGCTCCCGCTACTGGGGCACCCCGCTGCCCATCTGGCGCACCGAGGATGGCTCGGAAGAAAAATGCATCGGCTCCATCGAAGAGCTGAATGCCGAGATCCGCAAAGCTTCCGAAGTGCTGGGCGGCGAAACCAACAAGCATTACCTGCACGACGGTATCCTCGACCTCCACAAGCCGTACGTGGACGAGGTGGTGCTGGTGTCTGATTCCGGCAAGCCCATGCGCCGCGAGCCCGACCTCATCGACGTGTGGTTTGACTCGGGTGCGATGCCCTATGCCCAGTGGCACTACCCGTTTGAAAATAGGGAGACGTTCAGGAAGAGCTTCCCCGCCGACTTTATCGCCGAGGGCGTAGACCAGACCCGTGGCTGGTTCTATACGCTTCACGCGCTGGGTGTGATGCTGTTTGACTCCGTGGCCTATAAGACCGTGGTTTCCAACGGCTTGGTGCTCGACAAGAACGGCCAGAAGATGTCGAAGCGCCTAGGCAATGTGGTGGATCCCTTTGCTACGATCGAGCAATATGGCGCCGACGCCACCCGCTGGTACCTCATCACCAATGCCTCGCCCTGGGACAACCTCAAGTTTGACCTGGAAGGCATCAAGGAAGTGCAGCGCAAGTTCTTCGGTACCTTATTTAATACCTATGGCTTCTTCTCACTTTATGCCAACGTGGATGGCTTTACGTATAAAGAGGCCGACATCCCGGTGGCCGAGCGCCCGGAGATCGACCGCTGGATCCTTTCGAGCCTGCAGACCCTGGTAAAAAAGGTGACCGCGGCCCTTGATGAGTATGAACCTACCCAGGCCGGGCGTCTCATCGAGGATTTTGTGGACGAGCACCTGTCCAACTGGTATGTGCGTCTCTGCCGCCGCCGGTTCTGGAAGGGTGAGTACGAAGGCGACAAGATCGCCGCCTACCAGACGCTTTATACGTGCCTGGAGACCGTGGTGCGGCTGATGGCTCCGATCTCGCCCTTCTTCTCCGACGAGCTCTTCCGTGCGCTCAACGCGGTTACGGGGCGATTTGCAGAGGCTTCGGTACACCATGTGCGCTTCCCGGAAGCTAAGGAAGAGCTTGTGGACACCCTGCTGGAAGAGCGGATGAGTGCGGCCCAGGAGGCTTCCTCGCTGATCCTGTCGATCCGCAAAAAGGTCAACATCAAGGTGCGCCAGCCCCTGCAAAAGGCGCTCATCCCGGTATTTAACCCGCTGATGCAGCAACAGTTGCAAAAAGTGGAAGATCTCATCAAGAATGAGGTCAATGTCAAGGAAATGGTATACCTTACCGACACGGAAGGCTTCATCCGCAAGAAGATCAAGCCCAACTTCATCGCCCTTGGCAAAAAGCTCGGCCCTAAAATGAAGGCCGTGTCGACTGCCCTGGGCGGCCTCGACCAGCACCAGATCGTACTTTTTGAAAAAGAAGGCCGTTATAACCTGGAACTGGAAGGTGGGGAGCTGGTAGAATTATTGCTGAGTGAGGTAGAGATCACTTCTGAGGACATCCCGGGCTGGTCGGTGGCCAGCAAAGGAGCCCTCACCGTGGCGCTGGACATCCAGGTGACACCCGAGCTGGAACAGGAAGGCAACGCCCGCGAGTTCGTCAACCGGATCCAGAAGATCCGCAAGGACAGCGGCTTTGAAGTGACCGACCGCATTGAGGTGCAGGTAGCCGCCGAGGGCGGGCTGGCCGACTCATTAGCGAAATTTAATGACTATATTCGCGCCGAAATTGGGGCCGATAAGCTGGAGATCTTACCCGGCTTGTCTGGTGGTACCGAAATCGAGGTGAATGATAAGACCCTCAGCGTCAATGTTTTAAAAAAGGGGTAAACCAACATGGCAACAAAGAAAGCAGCACCGAAGAAAGCCGCCGCGAAGACGGCAAAGCCGGCGCCCAAGAAGGCGCCAGCCAAAGCGGCCGTGAAAGCATCCGTCAAGCCTGCTGCCTCCAAAAACACCAAACCCGCGCCTAAGAAGGCGGTAGCTGTCAAAGCAGCTCCTGCCAAAAAGTCGGCCCCGGCCAAAGCGGCCCCCAAGGCAGCGCCCAAGAAAGCAGCCGTAAAGGCGGCTCCTAAAAAGGCAGCCCCGGTGCCCGCCAAAAAGGCCGCCCCGGCGGCAAAGCCGGTAGCAAAGGCCCCGGTCAAGGCTGCCCCGAAGGCTGCCGCGCCTCCTGCGCCTGCCAGGAAAAGCGCCGCCGAGCCGGTAAAAAAGCCGGCCGTTTCTGCTCCTTCCACGCCCGAGGTAAAGCCGGCTATCAAGCCGCTGACCCCGGCCAAAAAGAAAGAGGAGCCGAAAAAACCCTTTGTCATCCCTAAAACAACCACTACGAAATCCGTGAAGTACGATCCTGAGTTTACCAAGTCCGTTCTCGACAGCAATGGAAAGCCCCAGGAAGCGCCGCGTTCCTCGCAGCGTTATTCCGACGCCGACCTGACCGAGTTCCGCGAGCTGATCAACCGCAAGCTGGAGACCGCCAAGAAGGAACTGCTGTACCTGCAGGGCCTCATCACCCGCAAGGATGAAGGCGGCGACCTCGACGAAGGCCGCTACATGACCATGGAAGACGGCTCGATGTCAATGGAGCGCGAGCAGCTGAGCCAGATGGCCAGCCGCCAGATCCAGTTCATCGACCACCTAGAAAAGGCCATCATGCGCATCGAGAATAAGACCTACGGCATCTGCCGCGTCACCGGGAAGCTGATCGACAAGGCCCGCCTCCGCGCGGTGCCCCACGCGACGCTCTCTATCGAAGCGAAACAGATGATGAACAAGTAAATTGAAAACCCCGGCTGACGCCGGGGTTTTTTGATTTTACGATGTCCGATGTCTGATGTCTGATTTGGCTGGCGCACCCTTCCTGAGCCCGTCATTGCGAGCGTAGCGAAGCAAGCCCCTGCGGAAGGCACTGCCAATGACCGATGGGGCCGGAATATGCCGCAGGAGTTTGGTTTCAGGCTTTGCTTTTCTCAACGACGACCGGGAGCGTTCATTGTGACGAACTGCCGCCTATATTTGAAATCCAATCCCCCTTCCCATGAGCCGCCTCCTGCTTGCCTTCCTCGCCCTGATTTCGTTGAATGCCTCCGCACAGGTCATTTCGGGTCCCATGCTCGGGCCCGTGGAATTGCGCGATGCGATCATCTGGCTGGAGGTGGCGCCCACTGTGCGCTCCGTGAAGGTGGTCTATACCCCGGTGAGCAATATTGGCAAAAAGGTGGCGCAGCCTTCCGTTACTTATACAGGAAAGCTCGGCGCCGCCTCCAACCCGGTAAGCCTCGTGCTGGCTGACCTGGAGCCGAATACCGTTTACAATTACTCTATCATTATCGACGGCAAAGCCGTTCCCGGTGCCGGCGGCGCCTTCCGCACCAAGGAGCTGTGGCAGTGGCGCAAGCCCGCGCCCGACTTTTCGTTCCTGACCGGCTCCTGCGCTTACTTCAACGAGCCGGTGTACGACCGCCCGGGCACGCCTTATGGGGGTGATTCGAGCATCTTTCTTACGATGGCGAAGGAGAATGCCGCCTTTACCCTCTGGCTCGGCGACAACTGGTACTACCGCGAAGTTGACTTTTTCTCGCCCTCCGGACTCTGGTACCGCGCCCGCCGCGATCGGGCACAGCCCGTGCTGCAGCCCCTGTTGCGCAAGATGCCGCACTATGCCATCTGGGATGACCATGATTTCGGCCCCAACGACTCCGACAAAAGCTATACGCTCCGCGAAGAATCGCGCAAGGTCTTTACCAGCTATTGGCCCAATTCCTCGGCGGGTAGTGGCGGCGAAGGCATCTATACCAAGGTGAGCTACGGCGATGTGGACATCTTTATGATGGACGACCGCTGGTTTCGCAGTGCCAACGCCATGAATCCCGACGACAGCAGCGGCGCCCCGAACGCCGCTAAGCGGATGTGGGGCGCGCAGCAGCTGGAATGGCTGAAGAATGCGCTCCTGTCGAGCAACGCCACCTTTAAGATAATCGCCACCGGCAACCAGACCCTCAACCCGATGGCACGCGCCGAGTGCCTCCAGGATTATCCCGCCGAATTCAACGAGTTCCTCAGTTTCCTGCGGCAGGAGCGCATTGACGGTCTCCTTTTCCTTACCGGCGACCGCCACCACAGCGAGGTGATCCGCTGGGAGCGCCCGGGCAGCTACCCGCTGTACGACGTTACCAACTCGCCCTTTACTTCGGGCATTAGCAAGGTGACGGGCACGCCCGAAGCCGCCAACCCGGCGCGCATCGGCGGCACCTTGGTGGAGGCCCAGAACTACTCGCGGGTGCGCGTCAGCGGGGCCGGTGGAAAGCGGCGCCTGCAGGTGGAGTTCGTGGGCATCGACGGCCGCACGCTGGGCGCCTGGTCTGTATCCGAATCCGAATTAAAAACGCCCGCTGCACGATGACCATCCATTTTTCGTACAACCGCAAAGACGTCATCCAGGCACTGCGCTACCATTTCCTGAGCCGACCCGAGATCCGCGTGATGATCATCGTAGTGAATGTGTTTGCGCTCATGTCGGCGATACTTTTTTATATGAACCGCGCCACGCCCCTGGCCTTCCTGATCGGGTCGCTCACCTGGTTTGTGCTGATGACCGTGTTCTGGCTCCTGCTGCCGCTGACCGTTTACCGGCGCAACGACACCTTCCGCGATCACTTTACCATGGCCTTCGGCGACCAGGGCTTTACCCTCGGCAACGAGCGCGGGGAGCGGCCTTTCGCGTGGAGCAAGCTCAGTAAGTTCATGGAAACACCCGGCTTCTTCTACCTGTATTTCGACCCGCGCTCATTTTTTCTTGTTCCGAAGGGCAGCCTCAAAGACAGCGACGAAGTGTATGAGTTGCGGCAGATCTTTAAAGAGAAAATCGGGAAATAATGCGGTAATCCGGTAATGTGATAATGCGGTAATAGAAAAGCCGCTCCTCTGGAGCGGCTTTTCTATTAACTAGCCAAACGTTTTATCACATTACCGGATTACCACATTACCGCATTGCTAAAGTGCTTTTTCCATAACATAGTGGGGGATCGTAATTTCCCTGAATTCCTCGCCCTTTTTCTTGTAGCCCATTTTCTCGTAGAAGCCCTGGGCGTTCTTACGGGCATGCATGGTGATCTTTTTGTAGCCGCGGTCGCGGGCGATATTTTCCGCGAAGGACATGAGGGCTTTGCCGATGCCTTTGCCCTGGAGGTCGTTGAGTACGGCCATCTGGCGCAGGCGCACGGTGTCGGGCGCTTCTTCCACCAGCATGCAACAGCCAAGCAGGTGATCGTCCTCGTAAGCCACCATCAGGATATTGTCTTTTTCTTTTTCCAGCTCTCCCGGCTCAAAAGACAAACCGAGCGGCCGCCGAAGGATCTCCTCGCGCAGCTGCACCATTTCGTCGTATTCGGGCGTTCCGTGATCAATGATTTTCAATGCCATGTTCCCGCTTTGGAAGGCTTCAAGATACAACGAACGGCGGTTACGTGCAAATGCACTTTATTTGTGCCCCGAAGCAGTACCGTTGAACGGCCTTCCGAAAGAAATTCGGCGCGGGTTGTTTTATTCGGAAAACTTCTATTTTTGCAACTCTATAACCAAACTTTTACAAAATGTCAGACATCGCAGCAAGAGTAAAAAAGATCATCGTTGATAAGTTAGGCGTTGATGAGGCAGAAGTTACCAATGAGGCTTCTTTTACGAACGACCTCGGTGCCGATTCGCTCGACACCGTTGAGCTGATCATGGAATTCGAGAAGGAATTCAACATCTCGATCCCTGATGAGCAGGCTGAAACCATTACCACGGTAGGACAAGCGGTTTCTTACCTGGAGGAGCACGCCAAATAACTGCTACCGTCTTTACGGATAACTTATTTCCGCCTTCATGCATCTGCAGCGAAGGCGGTTTTATCTTACGCGAAACACATCTAATCCACCTCAGGCATTATGAAGGGTCTTAAACGTGTAGTTGTCACCGGGATGGGCGCCCTGACGCCGATTGGAAACACCGTCACCGAGTATTGGAATAACCTGCGCAACGGCGTAAGCGGCTGCGATACCATCACCTTGTTCGACGCCTCCAAGTTTAAGACCCGCTTTGCCTGCGAGCTGAAGGGTTTTGATGCGACCAACTTCCTTGATCGTAAGGAAGCGCGCAAGCTCGACCGTTTCACACAGACGGCCCTTGTCGCCTCCGACCAGGCGATGCAGGACTCGCTTCTTGAAAAGGAGACGATGAACCCCGACCGTATCGGCGTTGTGTACGCCTCCGGCATCGGCGGTCTCATCACCTTCCAGGAGGAAGTGATGAACTTCGCCAAGGGTGATGGCACCCCGCGCTTCAACCCCTTCTTCATCCCGAAGATGATCTCGGACATCGCCGCCGGCCACATTTCAATGCGCCACGGCCTGCGCGGTCCCAACTTCTCCGTTACCTCGGCCTGTGCCTCGAGCACCAACGCCATGATGGAGGCCCTCAACCTCATCCGCCTGGGCAAAGCCGACATCATCCTTACCGGCGGCGCCGAAAACGTGATCTCCGAGGCCGGTATCGGTGGCTTCAATGCCATGAAGGCCCTTTCCGAGCGCAACGACGACCCCAAATCGGCTTCCCGCCCCTACGACAAAGACCGCGACGGCTTTGTCATGGGTGAAGGTGCCGGCGTGGTGGTGTTTGAAGAGCTCGAGCATGCCCTCGCCCGCGGCGCCAAGATCTACTGCGAGGTAGCCGGCGCCGGTGCCACCGCCGACGCCCACCACATGACCGCGCCCCACCCCGAAGGCCTCGGCGCGCGCAACGTGATGCTCCAGGCGCTCGAAGACGCCGGCATGATTCCGGGCGATATCGACTACATCAACACCCACGGTACTTCCACGCCCCTCGGCGACGTGGCCGAGGTAAAGGCCATCGAAGCCGTATTTGGTGAAGATGCCTACCGCCTCAACATTTCTTCTACCAAATCGATGACCGGCCACCTCCTCGGTGCCGCCGGCGTAATCGAAGCGATCGCCTGCATTATGGCGGTGCAGAACGACATCTGCCCGCCCACCATCAACCATTTCGTCGCCGACCCCGAGCTTAACCCGCGCCTCAATTTCACCTTTGGTGAAGCCCAGAAGCGCGAAGTACGCGCGGCCCTGAGCAACACCTTTGGTTTTGGTGGCCACAATGCCTGCGTCATCTTTAAGAAATATTCTGCTTAAATTGCCGCAGCGCCATTAACGAAGCGTACCACAATTGGCATTCTGGGATTCCTTTTATAAGAAGAAGAAAGACGGCGACCCCTCTTTTAAAAAGCAGCTGAAAGGCCTGCTGGGCTATAGTCCCGGTAACGTAACCCTGTACAAGACCGCGCTCACGCACCGTTCCATCAAGGAAACCTCCGATGAGAACAACGAGCGCCTCGAATACCTGGGGGATGCCATCCTGAGCGCCCTGGTGGCCGAATACCTCTTCAAGCGCTATCCTTATAAAGGCGAGGGCTACCTCACCGAGATGCGCTCCAAGATGGTCAACCGCGCCCAGCTCAACGATATTGCCATCCGGATGGGGCTCAAAAAGGTGACCCTTTTCAATAAATCGGATGCCTCTCTGAAAACGAGCCAGATCTTCGGCAATACCCTGGAAGCCCTCGTTGGCGCCATTTACCTCGACCTCGGCTATAAAAAGACATCCCGCTGGATTCTGCACCGGATCATTCAGCCGCATATGTTCATGGACGAGCTGGAGGCCCGCGACATCAACCAGAAAAACAAATTGTACGGCTGGGCCAACAAGCATGGCAAGACCCTCGAGTTTGAAACGATCGGGGAGAAGCTCGAGAATGGCCGCCGCCTCTTTACGGTAGCCGCCGTGCTCAACGGCAAGGTCATCGCCGAAGGAAAAGCCTACAATAAAAAAGACGCTTCCCAGATCGCCGCCCAGAACGCGGTGGAGAAGCTCGGCATTGAAAATGCCGATTCTGCCGGCCACGGGTACTAAGCCGGTTCTTCCTATTTTCTTACAAAGTCTTTCTAAGGGTCTAGGTAATTCACTTAGGCTGCTTAAGCGCGTGCCTAAGAATCCTTAGGCCCTCCCTTAGCCTCATTTTTCTGGAGGCAGGGGGCGAACTCCGTATAAATACGTTATTCCTACCCCTATTTTCCGTAAAAATACGGTGTTCATTTTCAGTTGGTTATAAGTCGCTAAGGGTAATCTTTTAAAAAAGTTCAGTATTTCCCGCAAAAAAAATGGTGGAAATACTAGGTAATCTAAAAAGATGCGCTAAATTTGCACTCGCAAGACAAGGTTGATAGTGCGAAACACTTAGAAAAACCTACCAACTTCGTTTAGCGACCGTAAGAAAACTTCTAATCCGTACCTACTCATGAAACAATTTTCACTTACCCTGCTGGCCATCATTGGCTTCGCCATCATCGCACAGGCCCGCATCTTAACCGCAGCAAACAATGGCGACTGGGCCACGGCCTCAACCTGGAGCCCCGCTGTAGTTCCCAATAACAATGACACGGTGGTCGTGCCCCAGGGAAAGACCGTCAGTATCACGAACAATCAGAACATGAACAACGAGTACATGCTGCTCCGCGTCATGGGTAAGCTTGCATTTGTCGGCAATGGTTCAAAGCTGAAAGTGAATGGCAGCAGCGCCGTACTGGTTTATCCCGGCGGCATGATCGACGCCAGCAGCAACTCCCAGTCTATTAGTATCGGCAATACGGACGTGCTGAAAGGCAACGATATCGCCGGCGGTTCTACCGGTTACATGGCTACCAGCACCTCCAACGGCTTTCAGAAATTCAACTTCAACACGCTCCCCGTACGTTTTGTGGCCTTCACAGCCACCCGCCACAGCGGCGATGTGCTCCTCCAGTGGACCACTGCCCAGGAAGTAAACGCTTTCTCCTTTGAGGTGGAAGCCAGCACCGACGGCCGCAACTGGGTTGCACTCGCTACCATTAAAGCCGCCGGCACCACCAGCCTCGAGCAGAACTACAGCTTCCTTGCCCGCAACTCCGGCGCCGGCAGCATCCAGTTCCGCATCAAGCAGATCGACCTCGATGGTAAGTTTATGTACACCGCCGCCCGTATCGTAAAGGGCTCCGGCGAAGCGGGCGAGATCAAAGTAGCCGCCAGCGCCGGCCGCGTGGTGCTGCAATTCGGCCAGGAAGTAAAGGGTGCTACGGTGCGCATCCTCGGTCTCAACGGCCAGGTGCTCCAGGAGCAGAAGCTCGGCACCGCTATCGGCCAGGTGCTGGTTCCCACCACGCAGAAGGGCATCTGCCTCGTAGCCGTGGTCACCGAAAACGAAGTAGCCGCCGCACAGAAAGTGCTGCTCTAAGATATTTTTGTCGGAATCAAATCGAATTGCCCCCGTTGTCCAGCGGGGGCTTTTTGTGACCTCACCCCCAGCCCCCCTCCGGTGGGAGCGGGGTGCCCCTGTTCATCATTGATTACCGGTTTGTACTTTCTCCTGATTGAACTTAAAAAAAAGAGCGGATGCCGCAGGCATCCGCTCTTTGTATCAGGATCTAACAGAAGACAGTTCGAAACAGTAGTCAACTACCCGAGCGTCATCCGTCTCCCTCTGGAGAGGGGCGGGAGTGAGGTCGGGACCATAGCGAAAGCCGGGTGTCAGTCGTAGATCTTCTCTTCCGGCTCCGCCCGCTCCTGGCACAGCTCGATCAGCACCCCGTTGGTGCCTTTCGGGTGCAGGAAGCACACGAGCTTGTTGTCGGCACCCCGCTTCGGCTCGGGGTTGAGGAGTGTAAAGCCTTCATTCTGAAGCCGTTCCATTTCGGAACGGATGTCAGCAACGTCGAAAGCGATGTGGTGAATGCCTTCGCCCTTCTTTTCGAGGAAGCGGGCGATCACCCCGTCGGGGTTGCTCGACTCGAGCAGCTCGATCTTATTGGGCCCGTTCTGGAAAAAGGCCGTTCTGACGGCTTCCGAGGCCACTTCCTCGGTTTTATAGCAGGAGGTGTTCAGGAGTTTTTCGAAGAGCGGGACCGAATCGGCGAGGGAGCGCACCGCGATCCCGATATGTTCCACTTTGAGCATGCAGGCTTGTTTACGAATTGCGTAAAATTAGGATTACAAAAACTGATTTTCCTCAGTCCGCGCCTGTTTTTGAAGTAATTTTGTAGACTGAAATTTTGGAGAACCCGATTATGCTCAAACTTCCTGTATATCTCGACCATAACGCCACCACACCCTGCGACCCGCGGGTCGTGGAGGCCATGATTCCTTACTTCACCGAAAGCTACGGCAATGCCGCGAGCCGCAACCACCCCTTCGGGTGGCAGGCCGAGGAAGCCGTTGACTATGCCCGTGAGCAGGTAGCCAAGCTCATCGGCGCCGATCCGAAAGAGATCATCTTCACCTCCGGCGCTACCGAAGCCGACAACCTGGCCATCAAGGGCGTTTTCGAGATGTATGCCTCCAAGGGCAACCACATCATTACCTGCAACATCGAGCACAAAGCGGTGCTCGATACCTGCAAGCACATCGAAAAGCTCGGCGGCGAGGTAACTTATCTCCAGGTAAATAACGAAGGCCTCGTGACCCCCGAGCAGGTGGAAGCGGCCATCAAACCCAATACGGTACTCATCGCCCTGATGTGGGGCAACAACGAGATCGGCACCCTGATGCCGATCCGCGAGATCGGTGCCATCGCCCGCAAGCACGGTGTGCTGCTCTTCACCGACGCCACCCAGGCGGTAGGTAAGATCCCGGTGGATGTAAACGCCGACAACGTAGACCTGCTGGCCATGACCGCGCACAAGATGTACGGCCCCAAGGGCATCGGTGCCCTTTACGTGCGCCGCAAGAGCCCGCGTGTTAAGGTAACCGCCCAGATGGACGGAGGCGGCCACGAGCGCGGCATGCGTTCCGGTACGCTCAACGTGCCCGGCATCGTGGGTTTCGGCAAGGCCTGTGAGCTTGCCCGCCTTGAAATGGCGCAGGACGCCGAGCGCCTTTCCAAGCTGCGCGACAAGCTGGAGAACGCACTGATGGAGCTCGAGGAAGCCTACGTCAACGGCAGCAAGGAGCACCGCCTCCCCCACGTGACCAATATCTCTTTCAAATACGTGGAAGGCGAAGGCCTGATGATGGGCTTCAACAAGAATATTGCCCTCTCTTCCGGCTCGGCCTGCACCTCGGCTTCCCTGGAGCCTTCCTACGTGCTCAAGGCCCTCGGTCTTGGTGATGATCTGGCACATAGTTCGCTCCGTTTTGGACTGGGCCGCTACACCACGGAGGAGCAGATCGACTATACCATCGAACAGGTTCGCAACACGGTGACCAAGCTCCGCGAAATGAGCCCGCTGTGGGAGATGTACAAGGATGGTATCGATATGAACTCCATTGAGTGGGCACACCACTAAGATTTTCAGATCTCCGATGTCTGATGTCTGATTTGTTTTGCAGTCGGAAAAAGACGAAGGGATCAAACAATAAAGGTTGGTAGGTACCCGGTACTAATTAACCAATAGACTAATTAACCAATAAATACATAAGCCATGGCTTACTCTGATAAACTTCTCGATCATTATAATAACCCCAAGAACGTGGGTACGCTCGACAAGGGCAACAAGAACGTGGGCACCGGCCTGGTGGGCGCTCCCGAATGCGGCGACGTTATGCGCCTGCAGATCGAGGTGGACGATGCTACCGGTCTCATCAAGGACGCAAAGTTCAAGACCTTCGGTTGCGGCTCGGCGATCGCTTCTTCTTCGGTGGCTACCGAGTGGCTGAAGGGCAAGACCATCGACGAGGCCGTCAAAATCGACAATATGGATATCGTGGAGGAGCTGAACCTTCCCCCCGTAAAGATCCACTGCTCGGTGCTTGCTGAAGACGCCATCAAGGCGGCCATCAACGATTACCGCGTTAAGAATGGTCTCGAAGAGCTGAAGTTCGACGACAGCATTGTTCACTAAGAGCAAGTTTGCTAGTGGGGTAGTATGCTGATGGATTCTCTTTTAAATGAGAATAGCCCTTTGGCACCGAAGCACCATCCACTAGCGCACTAGCAAGTTTGCACATTAGCACATTAAACCTATGGTTGCAACAGACAACGGAATTTACGTAAGTGATAAGGCCCGCGACAAGGTGCGGCAGCTGATGCTGGAAGCCGGTGTAGGCGACGATCCCTCGTACTTTGTACGCGTGGGCGTCGTTGGCGGCGGTTGCTCGGGATTGAGCTACAAGCTCGATTTCGACAACGAGCAAAAGCCGATGGACCAGGTGTTTGAAGACAACGGCGTGAAAGTGGTCACCGACCTCAAAAGCTTCCTGTACCTCGTAAACACGATGCTCGATTTCTCCGACGGCCTCAACGGCAAGGGCTTCTTCTTCAACAACCCGAATGCATCGCGCACCTGCGGTTGCGGGGAGAGCTTCGCGGTGTAATCGTGAATCGTCAATCCTGAATGCCGAAGGCGTCGCGCAAGCGACGCCTTCGGCGTCATTGCGAGCGAAGCGAAGCAAACTCCGGCGTTACGCAGAGTGGTCGTGGTCGAAAGAACTTTCAAATTGAAGCGCTTGCGGGTTACAGTCAGTCTTCAGGTAGGAGAGTTTGCTTCGCGTTGCTCGCAATGACGGCTTCGCCGTCGCCTGGCGGCGGATTTAGCGTTTCGTTTCACATGTTTTCCGCGCTTTCCGCGTTTTCTGCGTGCGCACCTTCCTCCGCGTTTTATTCTTTACTTACTTTACACCCTATGTGGTCCATCTGTAAAAAAGAGCTCGGGCAGTTCTTCGGCAGTCTCACGGGCATCATTGCCATCGTGGTGTTCCTGCTGGTGAACGGGCTGGTGCTCTTTGTTTTCCGAAACAATATCCTCGACAATGGCTACGCCACCCTCGAAGACTTCTTCCGCTTTGCGCCCTGGATCCTGATCTTCCTGATCCCCGCTATCACCATGCGTTCCTTTGCCGACGAATACCGAAGCGGCACCTTCGAGATACTGCGTACGCGGCCACTCACACCCGCGCAGATCGTGGGCGGTAAGTTCCTGGGCGCCTTCATTATCGTGCTCATTGCGCTGTTGCCTACGCTGGTGTATTACTTCACCGTAAATCATCTCGCCGCCACAACCGGCATCGACGCAGGAGCCGCCGCCGGTGCCTACCTTGGGCTCGTCTTCCTGGCTGCGGTATTTACGGCCATCTCCATCTTTATCGGCAGCCGCACCAGCAACGCCGTCATCGCCTTTATCCTCAGCCTCATCGCCTGCGCGCTGCTGTACTACGGCTTTCACGCGCTCGGGCAGCTGGAGGCATTCCGTGGATCTGCCGATTACTACCTGGATGCGCTGGGTATCGACGCGCACTACCAAAGCATCAGCCGGGGTGTGCTCGATCTGCGCGACCTGGTGTATTTCGCCAGCCTGACGATCTTCTTTCTTTTCCTCACCCGCCAAAACCTGCTTCAACGCGCATGAACAAACGAAACCGTGCGGGCGCCTTCATTGTGGCCCTGCTGCTGTTGCTGGCGGTAAACCTGGTGGCGCACTTCGCACCGGCCCGCTTCGACCTCACCGAAGAGCACCGCTACTCACTCAGCAAGCCCACGCAGCGCCTTCTGCGCACACTCGACAGCACCGTTACCATCGACGTATACCTTACCGGCAAAGACCTGCCTGCCTTCGTGCGCAAGTTCCAGGGTTCGGTTAGCGATTTTCTCGCAGAGGCACGCGGCTACAGCGGCAACAAGCTGCAGTACCGCTTCATCAATCCTTTTGAAGGCGATACGGCCGCTTCGCGCGCCTTGCTCGACACGCTCCGCAATCAATATGGCCTGGTGCCGGTGGCGGTGCAGGCGCCCGAAAAGGTGGGCGACAAACTCGAAGTAAGCGGTGTGATACATGGCGCCGTCGTGCGTTATGCCGACCGTGCCGTGCCGGTGGATATGCTGAAAGGACAGCGCGCCTTCGGTACATCTTCCGAAGAACTGGCCGCACTGTACAACAACGTGGAAGCCTCGATCGAATACAAATTCGCGAACGCCATTGAAAAGGCAACCACTAAGGAAAAGCCGCTCGTGGCTTACCTCCTGGGCAATGGCGAGGCCTGGGGCTACAATATCAACGACGCCTTCCTAACCCTGCGCGAAAACTATTTCGCCGATACCCTCAACATCAAGGAGGTGCCTTATATCCCCGCGCAGATCGACGCGGTGGTGATCATGAAGCCGACGGTGCCCTTCAGCAACGAAGACAAGCTGAAACTTGACCAGTACGTAACGCATGGCGGCAAGCTGTTCTGGATGGTGGATAATATGTACGCCGAGTTCGACAGCCTGTACAAGACGCAGGGCTTCGTTGCCTACGACCGCGGCCTCAACCTCGAAGACCTGTTCTTCAACTGGGGACTGCGCATCAACCAGGACCTGCTGCAGGACATGCAAAGCGACCAGTTACCGCAGGTGAGCGATGGCAACGGCCAGCAGCGCCTCGTGAGCTGGCCTTTCTTCCCCGTGCTCGACGGCACGCAGCATCCCATCAGCAAAAACCTTGACGGCATCCGCAGCTTCTTTCCCACCACGATGGATACGGTGCAGGCCGATGGAATCAAAAAGACGGTGCTTCTTCAGTCTTCCGCCAATGCCCGCGTGCTTGGGGCGCCGGCCAAGATCGATTTCGAGTTCCTGGAGATCGCGCCCGATGAGAAATTGTTCAAGCGCAGGAACGTGCCGGTGGCCTACCTCGCCGAAGGTCCTTTCCGGTCGCTTTATGCGGGCCGGGTGCCGAAGTCGGTAGTGGATACCCTGGCGGCGCAGCAATACGAGATCTTCCCGGTTGCTGAAAAGCCCGGCAAGCTGATCGTAGTGGCTGATGGCGACATCGCGCTTAACCAGTTCAGTTCGTCTTCGGGACCGCTGCCGATGGGCATGAACGCTTTTACCCGTTATACGTATGCCAACAAGGATTTTTTCCTCAACAGCCTTGAGTACCTTGTGAATCCTTCCGATATCCTGCAGACCCGCAGCAAGGAATATACGCTGCGCCTCCTCGACCCGCGCCGGGTGAAAGAGGAGCGTACCCAATGGCAGCTGATTAACATCGCGCTCCCGGTGCTGCTGCTGGTGGGCTTCGGATGGGCTTACGGTGCCGTGCGTAAAAGAAAGTACGCTACCCGTTGACGGTGCCGTATTTGCATCGCCTACTTTTGTCCCAATTGACGAGCGATGAATATTGATCAGCTGAGTTATCTGGTTTTCGGTGTTGTGATCCTGCTGGCCCTTGTACTCGACCTCGGCCTGCTCAGTAAGAAATCGACCGAGATCTCCATCAAAAAAGCGTTGTACCAGACTTTTTTCTGGGTCGCGCTTGCATTTGCCTTTTTCGGGTTTCTCTGGTATGAATACGGCAAGGCACCCGCGCTCGAGTATATCAGCGCTTACCTGATGGAGTGGAGCCTCAGCATCGACAATATCTTCGTATTCATCCTCATCTTTTCCTTCTTCCGCATTTCCTCGGATCATGTGGCGCGGGCACTCCTTTGGGGTATCCTGATGGCCATCATCTTCCGGGTCATCTTCATCTCGGTGGGCGTAGTGCTCGTGGAGCGCTTTCACTGGCTGCTCTATGTGTTCGGCGCCTTCCTCGTATACACTGGTATCAAAATATTCACGGTCAAAGACCACGACGAGGGCTTCGACCCCGGCACCAACCCCGTGTATAAGTTCCTGAACCGCTTTCTTCCCATCATTCACGAGGATGTGGGGGGGAAACTCACCGTTCGTCGTAACGGCAAACACTTCTTCACCAACCTGTTTGTGGTGGTGGTGATGCTGGCAACCACCGACATCGTTTTCGCGCTTGATTCCATCCCGGCGGTATTTGCCATCGTCACCGAATCGAAGCAGCGTAACCTGATCATTTACACTTCCAATATTTTCGCGGTACTCGGCCTTCGTTCGCTCTTCTTCCTGCTCAAAGGCGCGGTGAACCGCTTCTCCTACCTGCAGCAGGGCATTGCCATCGTGCTGGTATTTATCGGTGCCAAGATGCTGCTGCCCCTGGTGGTGGAAGGCTTCCATATGCCCATCACCATCTCGCTCATCGTGATCCTGGTCTGCCTCGTAGGCTCCATTGTTTATTCCATCCAGGTAACAAAGCGACGGAAGCGCGAGAATGATTTGTTTTAGATGTGAGCCGTCAGCCGTGAACCGTCAACGCAGCGACGTTCATTGCCTTTTGCTCCCATAGTTGAAGTTGAGCATTGACGCGCTCATGGCTCACGGCTGACGGTTCACGGCTCACGATCTCCGGCCATCCTGTAATTTCAACCTGTGTACACCCTCTCCAATATAGCAGACGTCATCGGCGCCCGGCCCATCGGCGGCGGCGACAACTCGCGCGTCGTTGCGCACCTGCTCCACGACAGCCGCGGCGTATCATTCCCGGAAAGCTCACTGTTCTTTGCGTTGGTAACGCGGCGCAGCGACGGGCACCACTATATCGGCGATGCCTACCGCAAAGGCGTGCGTGCCTTCGTGGTTTCGGAGCCCATAAACGTCGACGAATTCCCCGCCGCCTCCTTCCTGCAGGTGACCAACAGCCTGCATGCCCTGCAGGCGCTGGCGGCCTGGCACCGCGCACATTTCAGCATACCGGTGATCGGGATCACCGGCTCCAACGGGAAGACCATCGTGAAAGAATGGCTTTTCCAGTTGCTGGAGCCGGAGTACCGCATCGTGCGCAGCCCGCGCAGCTACAACTCGCAGATTGGCGTGGCACTGAGCGTATGGATGCTGCGCCCCGAGCATACGCTGGCGCTTTTCGAGGCCGGCATTTCGGAGGCTGGCGAGATGGAACGTCTGGCCCTCATGATCCGACCCGACATAGGCGTGCTTACCAATATCGGGTCGGCCCACGATGAAGGCTTTGTGTCCACCGAGCAGAAGCGCAGCGAGAAGGGGCGGCTCTTTGAAGGTGCCAGGGTGGTCATCGGCCCCGAGCCCTGGACGGGCCTGCTGCCGCACCACGTGAGCTGGGGGCAGGAGTCGGGTGCCGGCCTCCGGATTGAAAGCATCCGACGCGAAGGCAGCGAGACCAGGGTGGCGGCTTCGTACCGCGGCGTTACCGTAGAAATACGGGCACCGTTTTCCGATGAAGCCTCTGTCGCCAATGCGCTCACCTGCGCTACCGTACTCATTTACCTGGGCTACAGCATCGACACCATCAACAACCGGCTGGCTGCCTTGCAGGCGGTGGATATGCGGCTGCAGCTGAAGCGCGGCGCAAACGGCTGCACGCTTATCAACGACAGCTATAGTGCCGACCTTACCTCGCTGCAGCACGCCCTCCATTTTATGGGCGGGCAGCAAACCGGGCAGCCGCGCACCGTCATCCTTTCCGATTTCACCGAGGCGGGCACGCAGCCTGAGCGTTTTTATACACAGGTGGCGGCCGCACTGGAAGCCGCTGGTGTGCGCAAGTGCGTGCTCATCGGCGAAGGCATCGGCCGCCACCTGGTGCTGCCCGCCGACGTACAGCGTTTTGCCTACCGCGACACCGACGCTTTCCTGGCGCAGTACCGGCCGGGGCTGTTTCGCGATGAGACCATCCTGATAAAAGGGGGGCGCAGCTTTCGTTTCGAGCGGATCGTGGCCGCGCTGGAAACACGCGTGCACCAGACTGTGCTCGAGATCGATCTCAATGCGCTGGCCGGCAACCTGAAGCAATACCGGGCCCTGCTGCGGCCGCAGACGAAAGTGATGGCCATGGTGAAAGCTTTTTCCTATGGCAGCGGCTCCGCCGAGATCGCTTCTATCCTCCAGTACCACCACGTAGATTACCTCGGTGTAGCTTATGCCGACGAAGGCGTGGCCCTGCGGCAGTCGGGCATCGCACTGCCCATCATGGTGATGAACGCCGACGCGTCTTCCTTCGATGCACTGATTGAATACCAGCTGCAGCCGGTAATTTATTCCTTCCCTATCCTCGAGGCCTTTGAGCGTTACCTGCAGCGCGAGGGCCTGCAGTCCTGGCCCGTGCACATCGAGCTGGAGACCGGGATGAACCGCCTCGGCTTTTCCGCCCTCGAGATCGATGCGCTGGCGCGGCACCTGCAGGGCACCGGCTGGCTGCGCGTGCAGTCGGTTTTCAGCCACCTGGCCGCCAGTGAAGACCCGGCGCAGGACGACTTCACGCGGGAGCAGGCGGCGCGCTACGAGGCCATGACGGCAAAGCTGAAGTCCGCGCTCGGCTATCGCTTTCTCGAGCACATTTCAAATTCGGCGGCCATCATCCGTCACCCGCAACTGCAATACGACCTCGTGCGGCTGGGCATCGGTATGTACGGCGTCGAGATCGAAACCAAGCAACTCGAACTGCATGCCGTAGCCACCCTTCGCAGCACCATCGCGCAACTCAAATACCTTGAAGCAGGCGAGACCGTAAGCTACAACCGCCGCGGCGTGGTAAAGGAAGCCTCGGTGATTGCCACGGTACGCATCGGTTATGCCGACGGGTATAGCCGCCGGCTTGGCTACGGCATCGGCAAGATGTGGGTGCGTGGTCACCTGGCGCCGGTCATCGGCACGGTGTGCATGGACATGACCATGATCGACGTCACCCATGTTCCGGGTGTAGAGGTGGGTGATGAAGTGGAAGTGTTCGGGCAGGAGCTGCCGGTGCAGCAGGTGGCCGAATGGATGGGCACCATTCCCTACGAGATTATGACGGGTGTGAGCCAACGCGTGAAGCGGGTGTACTTCCAGGAATAAGGATTCGCTAAATTGCCGCCGATGGAATTGCACCGGATCGTACAGGAGGCGCGCCGCCGAGAGGGACTTACGCAGGAAGAATTGGCGGAACGTACTGGCATTACTGTTCGTACCATCCAGCGGATTGAGAGCGGCGAGACCACCCCGCGTGCTTTTACCCTTAAAACGATCGCTGAAGTTCTTGGACTTTCCTTGTCGGACCTGCAGCCTCCGGCGTCACCCGCGCCCCCAGACGAGCCTTCGCCGCCGGCAGCCTCCGTACCCGCGGCACCAGGTGATGGAAACACCCATTTTCTCCGGTTTGTTTGCCTTTCCTGCTTTAGCTGCCTGCTGCTGCCGATGGTGCATTTCCTGGTACCGCTTTTTATCTACCGCTCCCGAGCGTCCCTGCTGTCGGCCGAAGAGAAGCGCTTTGCCCGGCGGGTGGTATTCGGGCAGATCTACTGGGTCATCGCGCTTGACCTGCTGCTCCTGCTGACCCTGGCCTGGAATCTCTGGCAGGGCCGCGAGGGGTGGCAGATCTCTTATATAACTACCACGCTCCTGCTCTATGCTGCCAACGCCATTCTGATTTTCTGGATGACGCGACAGGCGGGACGCTTGGAAGTGCCCCGCAAGTGATTGATAATCAGTAAATGTCGGGTCAATGTCGGGTGAATGTCGATACGAGGTGGCGCCGAGGCTCCCTAGTTTCGTTGCATACAAAAAAAGTTGTCATGCAACGAATGCTCCTGCTCCTGATCCTATCCTTCCTGCTGAACCGCCCGTCTTTTGCCCAAACCGGCAGGGCGCGTATCCTGCTCGCAGAGCGCGAAAGCGCGGTTCCTTTCCGCTGGGTTTCAAGCCCGGCCCTGCCCAATTCGGCACTGTTGCTGCCCCTGCGCCTACCGGGCTGTCCCGAGACCTATTACCTCCAGTTCGACCTCGGCGCGGCACAGTCGGTGCTGTACCGCGAGGCGTTCGATGACATTGCCGGCAAGTACCCGAAATCCTTTGAAAAGAAGGACGCTCTTATTTCGGTGCGCGACGCCCGCCTTGGTGCTGCCACACTCACGCTTGAAAATATGCCAACGCGCAGCTATGCCGGCAGCAACCCGCGTTGGAAAAAGGGCGCCATCAACATTATTGGCACCGCCGGCGCCGATCTGCTGGAAGGCCGGACCGTACTGATTGATTACCCCGGCGGGCGCCTCCTGCTGAATGCCGATACCACTACCCTTGGCAGCGTTGAGCGTTACAGTCTTGTATACGCGCAGGGACGGATCCTGCTGCCCGCCCAGGTGGAAGGCGAACGCAAGCTCCTCATCTTCGATAGCGGGTCGAGTGCTTTCTCCCTGCTCACCGATGCGGAAACAGCGGTACGCATTGCCACCCCGGGATCGGTGGCAACACAGGTAACCGTGCGGTCCTGGGACCACAATATGACCGCCAACAGCTTCCCCACCACGGCTACGGTACGCCTGGCCGGGCGGGAGCTGCCGCTTGGCATCGTTACGTACATGGAAGGAGCAACGGAGCAGCAGGTGCGCAGTATGAAGGCCCTCGGTATCGGCGGCATGACCGGCAACCGTCTTTTTCTGAAGCACCGCCTCCTGCTGGACCTGCAGCGCCGCCAGTTTGCGCTGCTCGATCCGCGATGACTGGATTCCGTACCTTCCGGCCATGAGCATCAGCAAGGAGCCGCGCGTCGTGCGGACTGAAGAAAAGAAGCTGGCGGGGCGCCGCCTGGAGATGTCTTTTTCGCACAACCGCACCTTTGAGTTGTGGACCACCTTCATGCCGAAGCGGCGGCACTTTACCAATGCCGTGAACGAGTATCTCTATAGTCTCCAGATATATCCCGACACGAACTTTTTCCGGCAGTTCGACCCGAAGCGAACCTTTGTGAAATGGGCGCTGCTGGAAGTTGCGGACTACATCAGCCTGCCCGACGGGATGGAGCCCTTCCTGCTGCCGGGCGGTGAATATGCCGTATTCGATTTCAAAGGTTCTTCGGCGCAGGCCCAAAACGCATTCCAGTATATCTACGGGGAATGGCTGCCGGCATCGGGCTACGAGCTCGACGACCGCCCGCACTTCGAATTACTGGGAAGTAAGTACCGGCGCGAGGATCCGCAATCGGAAGAAGAGATCTGGATACCGGTGCGGCTGCCCGGCGTTTTTCAGTAGCTTTCCCGGAGCCTTCTATAGTCATTGCACTGTTATGCAACTACAAGCCATCAACGAACCCGGTATCCTCGACGAGCTGCAATTGCCGGCCGACGGCAAACGCCGCGGCCCCTGGTGGGTCATCGCTATCCTCGTGTGCCTGGGTTTATGCTACATGAGCATTATCTATAGGTCGGGTAATTTCCTTGTGCGCAACGATGCTTTCCGGCAAGGGAACCCCTGGCTGCTGCTGGTGATGTACAGCGGCGCACTTTTCCGGGTACTGATTATGGCGCTGGTGCTGCGGCGCAGCCGCTGGGCATGGCCCCTTCTTTTTGCCGAGCTCGTTTTCGGTACCCTGCTCTCGCTGGCGCAGCAGCTGCGTTTCGGAAGCACGGCCGAGCCCGTTATGCTGGTTATTATTGGTGTGGTGCTGCTCCTCCGCTTTTTGTGTATCGGCGGCCTCCTGCACCGGCGTGCACTTGCGCATTTCGGCACGCCATCCGGGTGGCGCCTTCCGGCAGCGGTGGCCGGTATTCTGCTGGCGACGGCTTATTGGGTCTATGTTTTCAAGCAGGTGCTGCACGGGTAAGCCCAATTTAACAAGACCCCGGCGCCAACACCCGCAGCAGTGGCGGCGGCTTCCTTATCTTTGGCGCCCCCGGCGACAGGCGCCGGGAAATCTAAATCGGCACCGTGAAACTCAGAACTCCCATATTAATCATCCTGCTGGTGATCTTCGTCGACCAGGCGCTTAAGATCTGGATCAAAACGCATTACACCTTCGGGGAAGTCACCCGGCTCGGCGGCTTTTCGTGGGCCCGCCTTTATTTCATCGAAAACGAAGGCATGGCCTGGGGCTGGAAGTTCGGTGGCTCCTGGGGCAAGACAATCCTGACCCTCTTCCGCCTGATCGCCGTCGGCTTCGGCACCTGGTATATCGGGCGCGTAGTGAAGCAGGGTTATACGCGCGGCTTTATCGTCTGCGCGGCGCTGATCTATGCCGGCGCCCTCGGCAACCTCATCGACTCGATGGTTTACGGCGTGGTCTTCTCCGCATCCGATTATTCCACCGTGGCCACGGCTTTCCCCCCGGGCGGCGGCTATTCGGGCTTCCTGCACGGACGGGTGGTAGACATGCTTTATTTTCCCTTTATCGAAAACGGTACCTGGCCCAAATGGATGCCTTTCGTTGGCGGCGAAACCTTTACGTTCTTCAGCCCCATCTTCAACGTGGCCGACGCGGCGATATCGGTGGGTGTCATCACGCTGCTGCTGTTTCAAAAACGCTTCCTGCATAAAGAAACGCCCAAGCCGGTAACCACCCCTGGTGTTACGCACGCGGAAAACGCGAAAGCCGCGGAATAAATAAATGACAAAGAGGCCCCGCAACGCGGGGCCTTCTTCGTTACAACAACGCCCTTTGCAAAGCAAAGGGCGTTGTCTATTCTTACTTCTTTATTCCATGTTCTTTGTTCACTTGTTCTCCAGCTTTCCAACCATGTTGGCGGGAACCACCCATTGGTCGAATTCTTCGGGAGAAACATAACCCAGCTTCACGGCCATTTCCTTCAGCGTGGTGCCTTCCTTGTGCGCTTTCTGCGCGATCTCGGCGGCCTTGTAGTAGCCGATCTTGGTGTTGAGCGCGGTAACCAGCATCAGCGAGTTGCTCACGTGCTTCTCGATGTTGGCTTCGATGGGCTCGATGCCGGCGGCGCACTTGTGGGTGAAGCTCACGCAGCCGTCGCCGATGAGGCGGGCGCTGTGCAGGAAGTTGTAGATCATCATCGGCTTGAACACGTTGAGCTCGAAGTGGCCCATGGAGCCGCCGACGTTGATGGCCACGTCGTTGCCGAGTACCTGCGCCGCGATCATGGTGAGGGCTTCCACCTGGGTGGGGTTCACCTTGCCGGGCATGATGGAGGAGCCGGGCTCGTTGTCGGGGATCATGATCTCGCCGATGCCGGAGCGGGGGCCGGAAGAAAGCATACGGATGTCGTTGGCGATCTTCATCAGCGATACGGCTACGGTCTTCAGCGCGCCATGGCTTTCCACGATGGCATCGTGGGCGGCGAGGGCTTCAAATTTATTTTCGGCGGTAACAAAGGGCAGTCCCGTCAGCGCGGCGATGTGCTTCGCTACGTTCTCGGAGTAACCTTCGGGGGTGTTGATGCCGGTGCCCACCGCGGTGCCGCCGAGGGCGAGCTCCGAAAGGTGGGGGAGGGTGTTGCGCAAGGCGCGCAGGCCGTGATCGAGCTGCGACACGTAGCCCGAGAACTCCTGGCCCAGGGTCAGCGGTGTGGCATCCATGAAGTGCGTGCGGCCGATCTTCACCACGTTCATAAAGGCCTTGCTCTTTTCGGCGAGCGTGTTGCGCAGCAGCTCGATGCCGGGGATCGTCGTTTCCACGAGCATCTTGTAGGCGGCGATGTGCATGGCCGTGGGGAAGGTGTCGTTCGACGACTGCGACTTGTTGACGTCGTCGTTGGGATGCAGCACCTTGTCTTTGTCGGTCAGCTGGCCGCCCGACAGCACGTGGGCGCGGTAGGCCACCACCTCGTTTACGTTCATATTGCTTTGGGTACCGGAGCCGGTCTGCCACACCACGAGCGGGAAGGCTTCGTCGCCCAGTTTGCCTTCAAGGATCTCGTCGCACACGCGGCTGATGAGCTCCATCTTTTCCTTGGGCAGCACGCCGGCCTCGAAGTTGGTGATGGCGGCGGCCTTCTTCAGGTAGGCAAAGGCGCGGATGATCTCGCGGGGCATGCGGTTGATGTCCTGTGCAATGCGGAAGTTATCGATGCTGCGCTGCGTCTGCGCACCATAGATGGCGTCTGCAGGAACCTGCACCTCGCCCATCGTATCTTTTTCAATGCGGTACTCCATATGGGGTTGTTTTTGCGCGCCAAAGATAGGGACCGGGCCCCAGCGCCTTAAGTGGTTTTGTTTTTGATAGGTTTCCGGCATGAAAACGCCGTATATCGCCCTTTTCCTGCTCGCGGCCTGTGGCGCCCCGAGGGGAACCGATCCCGGCTGGACCACCGTACCCGATACGCTGCAGGCATCTGATTCGGGACAGGCCTATGCCGACACCGTCCGTACAGAAATGGTCCGTGCTGACAGTCACCGCGTTAACCGCACCGGCCTTAACGACACCGCCATTGTAGCAAAGGCCCAGGGCATCGATACCCGCAACGTGCGCCCCGACGAGTTGCTCGCCTTTGCCAAAACCCTGATCGGGACGCCCTATGTTTACGGTTCTACAAATCCGAAAGTGGGCTTCGATTGCTCGGGCTTCATTACCTACGTATTCAATCATTTCAACATCAAAGTGCCACGTTCCTCGATCGACTTTACCGCCGTCGGTCCTACGATCGACACCGCGGCCGCGCGGCCCGGAGACCTTATCTTATTTACCGGCACCAACCCGCAGGAGCGTGACGTCGGTCATATGGGTATCGTTGTAAGCCGCGACCCATCGGGGCTGCAGTTCATTCATTCCACCTCGGGTAAGATACACGGGGTAACGATCACGCCATTCAACGATTATTACAAGACACGTTTTGTGCGGGTGGCGCGGGTGTTTCCGTAGGCCATCAGCGCTCTGCAACCGGCGGCTCTTTTTCTTCCAGCTTTTGAATGGTCCGGTGTGCGCGGGCGAGCCGGATCCGGTTATTTTTTGCTACCAGCCTGTGCGTGAGCCAGTGTTCGACCTTGTGGTGAAGCGGAACGAGGATCGCGGCGAGGCCCACCATAATCACCAACATCAGGATGGGCGAATGGTGGGTCATCGAACCGATATATGGATGGAGCAACAGGTTCAGAAACTCGAACAGGATCAGCAGCGACACTACGCCCAGGAACCGGATCGCTTTTTCATTGGCAACTGCGGTGTGGCTGAAGGCCAGGAAGCCGGCGATGATGGTTACAAGGGCCAACGCGATTCCTGCGTATTGCAGGTTGTGCTTTCGTTCTTCTTCTGCTTCGGCATGTTTCCTCGCTTCTTCCTGCTCGCGGAGTGTTTCGTTGAACGACATATCCTTGATGGCGTTCAACTTGTCCTTGTTGTAAATCGAATCCTGGTACGCAAGCTGCAACGTTGCGTAGTAATAGGCGCTATCATAGCGATGCAGATTGTTGTAGATCTTCTGCAGCTGTGCCACGTTCTCGAGCAGAGGCCTTTTTGCCTGGCTTGCCTTGGCACTCACTAATCCCTGCAATGCCATCCGGCGTGCCTGTGCAAGCATCCCTTTTTTCAGAAGATACTCGCTGTAGTATCTCGCGGTCATGGCATCAACGTAGGTGTAGCTGGTGCCCGTGCTGTCGATGCTGTTCCGGAAAAAGCTTTCCGCCAGCAGGTCGTTGCCTTTTTCTGCATACACCTGTCCGATCACAGACGACATGATTTTCGACCTTGAGTCATGATATTTAACCGTAAGCTCGAAGGCCGGTTGGGCATAGAATAGTGCTGAATCCAGCTGATGCGTTTCCAGGAAGATCAGCGCCGCAAAGTACTGCACCATTAGGTAGTAAGGATTTTTCGATGTGGCACGCGCGCGAACCCTCCATAAATAACGCTGGGCTTCGGCGTAATTCTGCAGGTCAAAATTCATCGATGCCAGCCCCGTCTCAATATAATTGATGGCCTTGGGATATTCCGCTTCCGCGATCCGCAGTGCTTTTAACAGGTATTCCATTTCCTGCCGGGAATCGGTGCGATAGTCAAAGTACGTCGCGGCAAAATTATAGGCGACCATTTTCAGACTGTCGTTGCCTGATTTTACTGCATCCAGAAGCAGTGTATCCACCTGTAAGCGCGCACGGTCCAATTGTCCATTTATCAGCAACTGGTTCAAAAGCAGACCGCGCAGCCGAAACTTTGGTTGCAATGCTTCAGTTCGGTTCAACACACGTTGAATGGAGTCGATTTTTGGTGTCCCTTGTGCCGATACTGCAAACGACAAAGCGAGAAGGGCCACCAGTAGCCGGATCTTTCTCATTGCACTGATTAGTTTTGGTCTACGAAAGTAGGCTTTCCGGCACAGGAGCCGGATTTTGAGGTGTAGAACTGATCCGACAGCTCTCTTGGATCGCTGGCGAGGCGTAAATACAAAAGCGCCCGGAATGTCCGGGCGCTTTATGTGTGCAATCTATCCGGATTACTTGCCGGCAAATTGAGCTTTCCGCTTTTCGAGGAATGCACTCGTTCCCTCGCGCATATCCTCGGTGCCGAAGCAGGCGGCAAAAGAGCTGACCTCGGTTTCAAAACCGTTTTGCGTTTCATCATATACCGCGTTGGCGGCCTTGATGCAGTGCCCGACGGCGAGCGGTGCCTTGGTGCCGATCAGCTCGAGCAGGGAACGTGTTTTAGCCAGCAGTTCGTCCTGCGGTACCACGTGGTTCACCAGGCCCCACTGCAGCGCGGTTTGCGCGTCGATCATATTGCCGGTGAGTATCAGCTCCAGCGCCCGCCCTTTGCCTACCAGTTGCACAAGTCGTTGCGTGCCGCCATAAGCCGGGATGATGCCCAGGTTTACTTCGGGCTGCCCGAAGCGGGCATTTTCCGCGGCAAGGCGGAAATGGCAACTCATGCTCAGTTCGCAGCCGCCGCCAAGGGCAAAGCCATTGACCGCCGCGACAATAGGTTTACTGCAGCGCTCAATGCGGCTGAATACGTTTTGGCCGCGGCGCGCCAGTTCGGCAGCTTCCTGTTGGGAGAGACCAACAAACTCGCTGATATCGGCGCCCGCGACAAAGCTTTTCGGACCTGCGCCGGTAATGTAGGCCGACTTGATTTCAGGGTTTGTTTCGATCTCAGTCACCACAGAGAAGAGATCATCCATCACCTCTTTATTGAGGGCATTCAGCTTTTCGGGGCGGTTGATGGTGACGGCCAGCACACCGGCCTCCAGTTGCGTCACAAGCGTTTGGTACATGGCAATTCAATTTGGGCAAAGGTAGGCGTTCGGTCATCGGCCATCAGCCATCAAAAACTCCGGTGCTCTTTCACCCACCCGGTGATATAGCCCGAGATCTCGGCGGTGGAAGTGCCGGGCGCGAAAAGTTTGCCTACGCCCCGTTGCTGCAGTGCCTGCATGTCTTCGTCGGGGATGATACCGCCGCCGGTGAGCAGTACGTCCGTCATTCCTTTTTCGTCCATCAGCGCTTTCACTTTCGGGAACACCGTCATATGCGCGCCGGAGAGAATGGAAATACCGATTGCATCCACGTCTTCCTGCAGCGCTGCGGCCACCACCATCTCGGGTGTCTGGCGCAGGCCGGTGTAGATTACCTCCATGCCGGCATCACGCAGGGCCGTGGCTATCACCTTGGCACCGCGGTCGTGCCCGTCAAGCCCAACCTTGGCCACCAGAACGCGTATCGGACGATTGATTTCTTGCATACCCCGCAAAAATAATGTGCTAATGGGAAAATGCGGTAATGCGGTAATGCGGTAATGCGGTAATGCGGTAATGCGGTAATGCGGTAATGCGGTAATGCAATGTGGTAGCGTACAAGGTACCAATAGACCAATTAACCAATAGACTAATTACCGCTGCCTGCGGAACTTCGCTTTCATCTCCTGCAGGCCGCGCCCGGCGAGCGGGAAAGCCGTGGTGTCGGCATTTTCAAAAAAGAGGATCTGGGTGCCATATTGGCGCGACAGCGGGTTGGTGCAGGAGTCGACGACCGTGATGTTGCCGAAATGCTCGAACACCGAGTCGCTCTTCGGCGGGCGCTCTTCACCTACAAAAAGCAGGTGCCGGTAGGGGAGTCGCTCGGGGATCCACAGCAGGAAGGTGCCGTTGTCGCAGATAAGGGACCGGCGAAAACGTTTGTCTTTTACATAATAAAGCAGGCTCCCGGCATAGCCGTAGTTGCGGGCGTAAATGACCGTGCTGTCCTGCACCGAAGAGGGGAGCGCATCGTAAAAGTCATAGGTCTTCCTGGCAATTTCTTTCCAGCCCAGCATGTCGGCGAAGTCCTGCTGCAGCTCGTGGTCGCGCAGGTCTTCCCAGCGAAGAATACCGATATCACGAAAGCCCCAGCGCTCGTTGAATGCGGCCATTTCCCGGGGTGCCTGCAGCGGCAGCATCAGGAAGATTATCGGGAAACCGATCACCAGGATCAGCAGTGCCGCCGCTACCCGTAGATTTACGGTACGCCCCAGGAGGGACTCCATCCAGGCGCCGCCAGCCGCCAGCATCATCGGGTAGATGCCGAGGGCATAATAGCCTTTGCCGCTTCCCAGCATCAGCAACACGAGCACACCCAGGTAGAGCAGGCCGAAGACCCGGAAGCGCGAGGAGCGGAGGAGCCACCACAGCCCGCCGATCCAGAGAAAGCAGGCCGGCAGAAACATCAGCAACTGTTCTTTCAGGAAGGTGGTCTTGCTTAGGTATTTCAGCTGCGTCTCGCGCAGTTCCTCCATATGGTGCACCAGCGGCCAGTTTTGCTGCCACTGCCAGTAGATATTGGGCAGGATCAGCACGAGGCCCAGCGTAATGGCAAGCCAGAAATCACGCCGCGCCAGCCAGCGGCGTTGCGGTGAAAGCACAATCGCACCAAAGAGGGCAAGCACAAAAAAGAGCACCGAGTACTTTGCCCACCAGCCCAGGGCCAGCGTTACGGCAAGAGCAAAGAGGTCGCGCCGCTGCTGCCGCAACAGGTATCGTTGCGTGAACCAGGCTGCCAGCGTCCAGAAAAAGATATCGAGGAAGTTGGGCTGGAAAAGAATGTGAATGCGCAGGAAGGCCGAGAGCAGGAAGCCGATGCCTGTGAGCAGCTGCGCGTAGGGGCCGCCGCCAAAGCCGCGGCAGATCTTCAGTGCCAGCCAGAGCGTGGCTGCGCCGAACACCGCCGGCCACAGCCGGATGGCGAAGAAGCCGCCGCCCGCCAGTGATGACAGCCATCCCAGGAATCCGACCATCGGCGGGTTTTCCAGGAATCCCGGCGCCAGGTGCTGGCCCTGCGCATAATAGAGGTATTCGTCGCGGTGCAGCTCAAAGGCGCCCGCCGGCACCAGGAAGGGTACCAGCAGCTTGATCCCGATCAGTACGATCCAAAGCAGTTTCTCGTTCCGGCTCATCGGGCATCAAAATACAGCTAACAGGACACACATAAAAAAACGGACGCCTGGGCGTCCGTTAAAAGATAGCGTCGTGTTGTAGTGCCGTCGTGTCGTAGTGCTACAATTCCCGTCTGCGGGCATACCTACCCGATCACTTCCAGCGCCTTCCGGATCCGCGCGGCGGTTTCTTCCGCACCGATGACCTCGGCGATTGCAAACACCGGCGGGCCGAATTTTCCGCCCACCAGCATGATGCGCAGCGGCAGCTGCAGCTCACCGGGCTTGATGCCCGCGGCTTCGGCTCCGGCTTTGAAGGTCGACTCAAAAGAAGCGGCATCCGCCACGTTGCTGATCGCGCCGGCATATTGCTCAAAGAAGGCTTTTTTCTCCTGTGTCCACTTCGCGATGAAGGCAGTCGTATCCAGCTCCTGCGGCGCCTGGAAGAAAAAGCCGGCCTGCGCGGGGAAGTCGCTGAGCAACGTGCAGCGTTCTTTCACCAGGTCGATGATGCGAAGCGTCTGCGTATCGTCGGCAGCCGTGATGCCCTTCGCGGCCAGCACAGTCTTTACGTCGGGCAGCAGGCGCTGCGCCGTGCTGCGCTTGATCCATTCATGGTTGAACCACTGCGCTTTTTCGAAGTTGAATTGCGCGCCGCCTTTGTGCACTTTTTCCATTTGAAAACGCCGCACCAGTTCTTCCAGCGAAAAGAGTTCCTGCTCGGTGCCGTCGTTCCAGCCCAGCAGGGCCAGCAGGTTTACAAATGCCTCCGGAAGAAAACCGCGCTCGCGGAAGCCTTCGGTGAGTTCATTGGTCTTCGGGTCGGTCCAGTTCATGGCGAATACGGGGAAGCCGTATTTGGCGCCGTCGCGTTTCGACAGCTTGCCGCTGGGACCGAGGATCAGCGGGAGGTGCGCCCAATGCGGCATCGCTTCTTCGCCAAAAAGCCAGCGCCACAGCAGCACGTGCACGGGCGCGGAGGGCAGCCACTCTTCACCGCGGAAGGCATGCGTGATCTCCATCAGGTGATCGTCGACCACCACGGCAAGGTGATAGGTGGGCATGCCGTCGGCTTTGAGCAGCACTTTATCGTCTACCAGCGCTGTGTCGAACGACACTTCGCCGCGGATCATGTCGGTGAAGGTCACGGTTTCGCCGGGCTCGAGGCGGATACGCACCACGTGCGGGGTGCCGGCGTCGAGCAGGGTTTTCACTTCTTCGGCGGGCAGGGTGAGTGAGTTGCGCATCCCGGTGCGCACACGGTGATCGTATTGCGGCGTGGGGTTGGTGTCGTTCTTGAGCCGCGTGCGCATCGCATCAAGCTCCTCGGGCGTGTCGAAGGCATAGTAGGCGCGGCCGGCATCCACGAGGCGCTCGGCAAAGGCGCGGTAGAGCTCTTTGCGCTCGCTCTGGCGATAAGGGCCGAAGGCACCGCCTTTGCGCGGACTTTCGTCGGGCAGGAGGCCGCACCACTCGAGGGTGTCGTAGATATATTCTTCCGCCCCGGGCACATAGCGGCTCTGGTCGGTGTCTTCAATACGGAGAACGAACTCGCCGCCATGATGGCGGGCAAAGAGATAATTATACAAAACGGTGCGGACGCCGCCCAGGTGCAAACCGCCGGTGGGGCTGGGCGCAAAACGAACACGTACTTTCTTGGCCATAGATGGCAAAAGTAATGGGAGAATGTGCTAATCCCGCTTTGGCGGGGCAGGTGCTGCTATTGTGCTGGTGGGGTAGTGTGCTGGTGGGGTAGTGGAAGGTGTAATGTATAAGTTACGAATAGACCAAGTAGCCATTAACCAACATCCCGCTTGCTGACTTTCGGCCTTTTTACTTTTTAGCACATCAGCACACCAGCACATCAGCACACTATCTTCGCTTCATGCACCGCTACTTCCTCAAGACGCCCTGGCTGCTCAAGCGGCTCTTCCCGCGGTATACGTGGGATGCGCCTGCGGCCGGCAACGCGGTGTACCTCACCTTCGACGACGGCCCGCACCCGGAGATCACACCCTGGGTGCTCGACCAGCTCAAAGCCTGGGGAGCGAAGGCCACCTTTTTCTGCATTGGCAAGAATGTGGTCAATCACCCCGATGTCTTCGCCCGTATTTCTACGGAAGGACATGCCATCGGCAATCATACCCACAACCACCTCAACGGCTGGAAGACGGATGCCGCCACCTATCTCGCCAACGTGCGCACTGCCGCGGAGCATATCCCGGCTAAACTGTTTCGCCCGCCCTATGGCCGCATCCGCGGCGCGCAGGCACGCGGCATCGCAAGCGCCATGGGTGTACCCGCTGCGCGGATCATTATGTGGGACGTTCTGAGCGCCGACTTCGACCGCGGCATCACTCCGGAAAAATGTACCCGCAACGTGCTGCGGCACACCGTTCCCGGCTCCATCATCGTTTTCCACGACAGCGAAAAGGCCTGGCCCAACCTGCAGCACACACTACCCGCCGTGCTCCGGGAGTTTGCGGCACGGGGATACCAGATGAAAACGTTAGTATGAAGGTTTTAGGAGGTTCTGGAAGGTAAGGCTGGAATAGATGGGTAGGTTCGGATACCAATTAACCAATAGACCATTTAACTAATAAACAATAAGGGCCGGGGTTGAAACCCTGGCCCGTTTTTAATCCGTACCCTATGAAAACTGAATCAAAGGTATAGGTTTTTAGTATTAAGGCAAACTAATTTGATAAGTGGAATTATTTAGGGTTAAAGTGGCCGATTTGTCGCAGGTACCCGTGCCATAGTCGAGTAATCCGGCATAGGCAGAGCCGGCGCCGAGGTTGCCGCGCACCGTGCGGATGGTGCCCTGGCCAAACCAGGGGCAGGCAAAGCGCTTCCGGAGGGGCACTTCGATATTGGAGCTCCAGCTGCTGACCAGGTCGCCGGTGCGTACCGTGCCGCGGTAGCCGCCGGTAACGTGAAAAGCATCGTCAACGATGGTCTGTGTGGCCCGGCCTTCTATCTGTACAATGGTGCGCGATCCGTTCCAGTAAATGCTGCTGCCGTTGGGGCGTTCAATCCGGCCGTCGGTAGCCGTGATGGTCCAGGCGCGCTGCGCCGGCGTGCCTACGTTGCGGATCTCGTGACTGCCGCTGATGCTGAAGGAGTCCACCTTGTAGTTTTCAAAGGTTACGAGGGCGCGGGCGCCCGAATCGGTAAGGCGGGCGCTGTATTCAACGACCAGCTTACCCGAGCGGGTACGGCCATCACGGCCGGCGCAGCCGCCGCCGAAGTCGAGGGTGATGCGTACGGGGAACTGCTGGCCCGGTGCCAGGCGGTCGACGTGCACCTGGAGACAGGGCGGCACCGAGTCGGCCTGGTTGAAGCGGCCGAAAAGGCCGGTGCCGCCAAGACCTACTTCCGTGGAGATGCCCATGGCATTGTCGAAGGCGTCGTCGGTATGAAAGGAGGCCTGCGCTTCGCCCCGCACCGCGGCCAGCGCGATCTGCAGCTCTTCCTGCGGCGACAGCTCCGAGGCGCTCTGCTCTTTCTTACAGCCCCAGAGGGCCGCTGCAAGCAGCGGGACCGAAGCAAACAGGGTCAGTTTATAAAGAAGGTTCATGTTTTGCTTGTTTTGTTTGCTGGCGACAGCCGACACGTTTTAGCCTTTGGGGCGAAGCGACGGCCTTCGGCAAAGCGCGGCAGCGAGACACCGCTACCTAAGAGCGTTGTTTCTTCACTCAGGTTTAAAGGTATCTTAAAAAATATTTCGCCAGTTTTGCCCGCTATGACGCCCCTCATCGACACACATGCCCACCTGTACCTGCCCGAATTCCGCGAGCGCTGGCCCGAGCTGCTGGAGCGCTGCGATGTGGCCGGGGTAGGGGACATACTGCTGCCGGCAATCGATTCGGAAACCCATGCCGCCGTGCTGGAGCTGGAGGCGGCCCACCCGCGCTGCCGCGCCATGATGGGGCTGCATCCCTGCTCGGTTCTGGCCAACTACGAGCAGGAGCTGGCACTGGTGCAGCAATACTTTTCCGAGCGGCCCTTTGTTGCGGTAGGGGAGATCGGCCTGGACTTTTACTGGGACAAGACCTTTTCCGAGCAGCAATACGCCGCTTTTCACAGCCAGATCGGGCTGGCCCTGAAGTACGACGTGCCCATCGCGGTGCACTCCCGCAATGCCACGGCCGAAGCCATCGAGGTAGTGCGGCAGTACCCCGGGCTCCGCGGCGTCTTTCACTGCTTCGGCGGCACCCTCCAGCAGGCGGAGGCGCTCATCGGTCTGGGCTTTTACCTCGGCATCGGCGGCGTGCTCACCTTTAAGAACAGCGGCCTCGATGCCATCATCAAGGCTGTGGGCCTCGACCGCGTGGTGCTGGAGACCGACGCGCCCTACCTGGCGCCGGTGCCCTATCGCGGCAAGCGCAACGAGCCGAGCTACGTGCGGCACGTAGCGGAAAAGCTGGTGGATGTCACCGGCAGGCAACTGGCTGAGGTGGCCGACATCACCACCAAAAACGCCCGCGACCTGTTCCGCTTTTAGCCGTTGCCGGCAGGCGGCCCTCCCGCAGGGCCGGGAAAAAAACAGTCCCTGATGTTTTTCCCACCTTGGAATGTATCACCCGGAGGCGCTACTTTCGGGGCTTCAATTAACCGATATGCAATTAACCGCCAAACTCATACAGCTGCTGCCCCTGCAGACCGGCAACGGCAAGAACGGCCAGTGGAAAAAGCAGGATGTCATCGTTGAAACCGAGGGCACCTATCCCAAGAAGGTCTGCATCTCCATCTGGGGCGACAAGATCGACCCCTCCGTACTGCAGCCCGGCTCAATGCTCAATTTCGATTTCGACGTGGAAAGCCGCGAATTCAACGGCCGCTGGTACACCGACGTAAAGGCCTGGCGCGTGCAGCCCGCAGCTGCCGCCGCACCCCAGGGCCCCGCACCCAGCACCGGCGACGCCTACCACGATTTCCCCCCGGGAGATATGGGCAACGAGGACCTGCCGTTTTAGTCGTGAATCGGCAATCGCGAATCGTGAATGCCGGAGGCCGGTGTGCGAAGCTGACAGCGAAGCTGTCATTGCGGGCGTAGCGTAGCAGACTCCACGAACTGAAGACTGTCCAAACCGTCCAAAGGTTCCCAGGTGATTGTTCGTTTTACTTGAGCCCCGACCGATTCAGCAACTTTATCAATATCAAAAAGCCCCTGCTTCCTGCAGGGGCTTTTTCAGGGAGAGCCCGTGGAAGCTCCGGTCGCTTTTGAGCCGCCGGCCACAAAAAAGCCCCTTGCTTCTGGCAGGGGGCTTTTTCTTGCGGAGACGGCGAGATTCGAACTCGCGATACAGTTTCCCGTATACACACTTTCCAGGCGTGCTCCTTCAACCACTCGGACACGTCTCCTTCGAAAGGACGGCAAATATAGGCCGTTTTCCGAAAACCGGCAAAAGGGAATCGGGAATTGTTCCGAGTGCGGGCGCGTTTCCTCAGGACACGTGCTCCCGGTATGCGGCTCCTTCCGGGTGCTCCTGCCACAGCAGGTGCAGGCACCAGGCGCCGATGGCCATGACGGTATCGCGCACCGCGATGTCGAAGTATTTGCCGGTAAGCACGAGGTTCACCGCGATGCCCAGCAGCCAGAGCGCTACCACCACGCTGCCGATGCGCGGCTTCGCCAGCACCAGGATGCCGGCAATGATTTCGATGATGCCCACAATGCTCATGAAGGTACCGGCCGGGATCCGGTCGGCGATAAAGGGCGCGAGGTACTGATTCCAGTCGGTGAGCAAGTGGAAGAACTTGTCGGCCCCCGCCACGATGGGCACGAGCCCGTAGGTGAACCGTAAGATGTTCGCGGCCCGCTGGGCCGGGTCAGCGCTCGCGGCATGTGCCGGTGCGTTGTAAGGAGCGGTTACAGTAGCCATAGTTTGAGGTTTTAGGTATAGAGCCGCCCCACGCCCGAATGGTTACAAAAGCGCCGCAGCGACCCTCGTATCACCCTTCGGCTACGCTATCCTTCGCTCAGGGTGACAAACGCCTGTCAGGCTGAGCGGAGTGCAGCGGAGTCGAAGCCCGAACAGTGAGCAAAGCCGAAGCCTACCCTGCTCCCAGCCAGATCCCTACCCCGAAAACAACCCCGCCACCTACAATCACCTGCCCCACCGTTTTTGCCAGGGGCGAGTCCATGAACTTGTAGCGGATCCAGGCGATGGCCAGCAGCTCGAGCACGACGATAATATAGGCGAGGTGCAGCGCGGCGGTGAGATCGGAGATCAGGAAGGGGATCGTATGCAACATTCCGCCAAGCAGCGTGGCCCCACCCGTGATGAGCCCGCGCATCACCGGCGCCCCGCGCCCTGTTACGGCACCGTCGTCGGAGAGTGCCTCCGCCAGCCCCATCGAGATGCCCGCGCCCAGCGAGGCCGCCAGCCCCACGTAAATGGCGCTCATGGGGTTGTGCGTGATGCCGGCCGTGGCAAAGAGCGGCGCCAGGGTGGATACTGACCCGTCCATCAGGCCCAGCAGTGCGGGCTGCACCTTCTGGATGACGAAAGTGTGGCGCGACTCCTTGGGCTCCGCTGTTTGTTCATTGGCCGGGCTGGGGTTGTAGGCTTCCATGTGGCGGTGTTTTGGGGAAAGGAGAAAAAAGCGGGCCAGCCGGAGGGCTGTTCATCGATGGCCCCACATGTTATTGCCTCTTTGAACAAGCAATCAACCCGCACAGCCGGCCCCCGCATTCAGGATGCCTATGGCCGGCATAAAACAAAGCCTTCCAACGTCAACAAAGACAAACTATCAGGCGGGTTGCCGTTACCGTATAAATACGGGTCTTCACTTTCGCGGATACACGCGTTCCGTTTGCTGCACAATGCAACGTTGTCAAGCGCCTGATCACCGGTCACCGCCCGGTCCTCCCGGTCCAAGTGACGCTTTCCGGTTCACGCGGAATGAGTCGCGACGCTGCACCGGGCTTTCTGTTTTGCCGCCCGGTTCAAAAACAATCAGCCGGAAAACATTCGAAGACGTCAAATTGAAGGCAGGGAAAAGCAATAAAATGAAAGCTGTTTTGTAATTTAATTGCGCTTTCTGCTCATCTCTTCACAGTCATGGAAGATAATCAAGCAGTGGTTTAGTTTAAGGCCAGGTTTCGTCCCGGCCTTTTAGTTTGTGGCTGGAATCATATGGCCAGCGGCGGTACCTCGCCGGGAGGCGCCATCGGTGACGCGTAAGAAAATATTTCCTTACCCGGTAATAGCAATAAAATGAAAGCTGTGCTGTAAATTAGATTTCTGCGCGAGGAGCCAGCACTGGCTTTGCTCAACATGCAGTTGGTTTAGGTGACGAGGCCGGGGTTTGCCCCCGGCTTCTCATTTCAGGTAGCGCCACCATTCCTTCAACTGAGAATCCTTATCTTGACAGCAAACCCAAACCGGCATGCACCTCCTCCTCCTCCTCCTCCTCGCCCTCTTCGTCCATCCCCAGCCCCGAAACGTGCTCGTATGCACCGGTCCGAAAGCCTATGCCTACCACCTCCGCGAAGCCTGTAGCGGCCTGCAGCGCTGCAGTGCCCGTATTATTACGGAAGCCGAAAGCGAGGCCACGAAGGCCGGCCGCACACCTTGCCATATTTGCGTCAGCAGCGCGGTGCCTCCTGCAAAAGTTGTAAGCTCCGGAGATGGCCAGTGCAGCGCCACCACGAAGAAAGGAAGCCGCTGCTCGCGGTCGGCGCGTAGCGGTGGGTATTGCTGGCAGCATGGGGGCTAGCTGCGCCTGCTATGCCAGCGAGTGCCTGCCCGTCTTTACCGGCCACAGCAACCGCCGCAGGCACACCACGTGCGCGAGCAGCACCGCCGGCACCACCAGCCCGGGCAGCAGCGTGAAGGGGAAGTAGCCGATGGCCACCAGGGGCTGGGCAAACGAATAGCGCTGTAACACTGTGGGCGCCGAAAGAAAGGCATGGCACACCACGTTGGCCAGCAGCAGCAGGCAGGCGATATTCCACGCGAGCAGCACCGCGCGCGGCAGCGCCTTTTTCACGTACCCGAAATACCACACGAGCGGCGCCGTCATGCCGGAAAAGATGTCGAAGTTGATCCCCTCGAAAGTAATGAGCCGCGGCGCCACGCCCCAGGCCGCCAGTCCCCACAGCACCAGTTCCACCGGCAGGCGCAGTGTGTGCATCAGCGTCAGCGTTGCCGGGTTTAGGCTATCCAGAAAGGCGCGGCCGCGTGCCGTGGCCAGCGCCCCGATTAAGGTGAGCAGCGGCGGCAGCACAAGCGCCAGCATCCGCGGCGGCACACCCGCGAAATGGGTATAGAAGCCGGCCATGGAGAGCAGCGATTGTACGATCGTGAGCCCCAGCAGGAAGGACCCGAATTTGCGGTCGTAACGCGCGGCGCTTGCCAGCGCAAAAAGCGTAAGTACAACGATGAGCCCGAAGCCGAGCGGCAGGTAGAACGGGAGCGATTTCATGGTTGCTGGTTTAATAAAACAAAGCCACCAAAGTGGTACCGGACTTCACTTGCCATTTGAGAAAAAAACGGCCGGGGCGACGAATGCAGGTTGATCCGATCAATCATAGTTTGATAATACGCTTGTTGAGCTGACGGCACCTTTCATAAAGTCCTAAGCATGGCAGGAGGCGGCCTGCTTCAGCGGCGTTGCCGGCTTTGGCCGCTTGAAAAAGAAAAGCCCCGCCATCGGCGGGGGCTTTTGTGATGTGTAATCGCTTAATGTCGTCCATCCTTCTTATCCTGCTCATTGCCGATGATCGCACCGGCGCCTGCACCTACAACGCCGCCGATCACAGCGCCGGCAGCGCGGTTCTTTTTATTGATGATGGCGCCCGCGGCCGCACCCGTTACACCGCCGATGACGGCGCCTTTGGCGGTCTTGCTCCAGCCTTTCTTGGCCGGCGCGGCAGCCGTGCCGGCACCGCTGCCGGTGCCGCTGTTGGAGCCCGAGCCGGAGTTGCTGCTGCTGCCCGCATTTGAGTTGCTGGTGCTGCTGCTGTGTCGCGCGCTCGTTTCGGTACGGTGCTTCGTTGCTGCGGCAGTAGCCGGGGTGGCGCCTGCAGCAGGTGCCTGCGTGGAGTCGATCTCGGAGGCTACGTATAAGGCTTTTTGCTTCTGGAATTCGGCCAGCCCGGCAGTGTCGAGCGGGTTGGCGGTTGTGGTGTTGGCGGCAGGCGTAGAGTTGCAGGCCGCAAGGAAAGCGATGGCGCATACGGCCAGTGTCATCTTTTTCATGGGGGTTAAGGTTTTGGCAAAAATAGGGGAACCGGCCCTTCGGATTGTGGATAAGCCGGTTTCACGCAGTTCCTGTGGATTACGTAGCTGAAAGCATCCTTGCTGTTTCGCTGCCAGTACTTTATGCCCTGTGTAGAAATAAAGGGTTCCGAACCTTCACTGGAAGCCTTTTGTTCCCGCTAAGTTTATCACAGATTATGCCCGCACCGCCTTCCCTTCAGCAAGCCTACAAGTGGTGGCTCCTCGGTGGCTTCGGCCTCCTTGGTCTCCACCGCCGCTACCTGCGCAAGCCGCGTACCGCTATGCTCTGGCTCTGCACCGCCGGTTTCTTTGGCATTGGTGCCTTGCTTGATCTTTTCCTGCTTCACTGGCTCGTCAACCGTATGCATATGATCCATCGCATCAAAGAACTTCAGTCCGAGATCGAAAAGACCGCCGCCCACCGCGAGCAGCTCGCCGCCGCGCATCAATACGAGGAGGCGGCGTATAACCGCGACAAGGAACTGCTGCTGCGCCGCCGGCTGGAGCAGCTGCGGCTGCAGCTGCGGCAGTACCGCAAAGACAACTAGGGGGGCCGGAGCATTAGTATTTGCGGCCGCTGCCTCCTCCCAAACCCTTACTTATGATTTCAGCAAGGGCAGCTTTCTTTCCCGCGGCCTGCAGGCCAATGGCCGCGTGAAGCCGCAGTTGCACAGCAGCTTTACCTCATTGCGGGTCATGATCAACGACGGGCGGCAGATTCGGCGTATTTTGCGGCCACGCTTTAATTATCCGAATGCATTCATCACAGTCGTCAGCCCGCCCCTTAGTCAATGCCTCCGTCGATGCCGACGAGCGCCTGCGCCCGCTGGTGCAGCAGCGCTTCCCGGGCGGGGTAGCAGTGCCGCGTGGCGACGATCGTGCAGCCGTGGCTGAAACAAAGCGCCTCCTCGACGAGGGCGCCACCCTTTTGTACGACGCGGCATTTGTGCACGACGGCATCCTGGTGGTAGTGGATGTGCTGGCGGAGCGCCGCGGCAAGTGGACCGCCTACCTGCAGCGTCCCAACACACGCATCAAGGAAAAGCTGCTGGCCGATGCCGCCCTGCACGAGCAGGTGCTGCACGGTGCCGGCTTCCCGCTGGGCGAAGTGGTGCTGCTGCTGCTCAACCCGCAATACATCCGCCGCGGTCCGGTTGACCCGGTGGCGCTTTTCGCCGAGGAGCGCATACAGCGCCGCCTGCGCTTCGTGCAGGGGCTGGTGCACGGCCGCGTTCAGATGCTGCGCGGAATGGCGGCCAAGAAAGCGCGTGCCGCCGCCCGCAGGGAAGCTGCGGCAGATGCCGCAACTCCGGTAGTGCCGCCGCCTCCGCCACCCCCGCCCGCCCCACGCAAGCAGGTGCCGCCACCCGAGGTCATCGTAGACAAGGGCGCGCTCCGCGCCTTCCTGAAAAGGCTTCATTACCCGCTTTACTTCATGGATTTCGAGGCCTACCAGACGCCCATACCCGAATGGGACGGGCACTGGTCGTTCCGGCAGATACCCTTCCAGTTTTCAGTGCACTGCCTCGACGCACCCGGTGGCGAGCTGCAGCACATCGGGTACATCGCGCCCGCCGCAGTGGAGCCTACCGCCGCCTTCGGCGAAGCGCTGCTGGCGGCCACCGGCGACGCCGGCTCGGTAATCGTATACAACCGGGATTCGGAAGGGCTTATCCTGGAGCAGCTCAAAGGCACGCACCCGGAGCTGACACCGCGCGTGGACGCGCTGCTGGCCCGCCTCGTAGACCTCATGGACCCTTTCAGCGCGGGACATATCCGCATCCCCGATATCGGCAACAAGCTCTCGCTCAAGTTCATCCTGCCTTCGCTGCTGCCCCATATGAATTACGACGCGCTCGCCATCGGCAACGGCGTGGATGCCAACCGCGCGTACCTCGCCATCCGTAGTTCTACAGACGAAGCTTTCGTCAATACCACCCGCGAGGCGCTGCTTGAATACTGCCGCCTCGATACGCTCGCCATGGTGCGCATCCTGGAGCGGATGGAGGAACTGGCGGCGGACGCCTGATCAGCCTTCCCAGGCGCTCAGGATGAAATACGCATTCAGCAGCAGGTAGGAGATGCCCACCGCCAGGGCGGCGCGGAAGTCGAAGCTGCGCGCGGCCTGCAGTTTATCCTTTTTCGCTAATGTCAACGAGTGGATCGTGGCCGAAACGATGGCGAGGATCATGAACAGCGTAAGCCCGTGCAGGGCGTCTACCAGGGTAAATGAACTTGACTCAGGCAGCGCGGAATCGATGATGTATTTGTTACCGATAACGGCAAAGAGGGCGCCCACGGAAAGGCCGAAGCGTGAGTCGATGCTGTCGGAATGAATGAAGAAACACACGAAGGCGATAAAGAAGGCAATGTACATCCCGAGGAACATTTTCCAGAAAAGGCCGCCCGCTTCGCGGCGCACCACCATCCGCACGCGGAAGGTGCTGTAGGTGCTCCGCGCATCGTGGATGCTGGTATCGCCGAACCCGGTTTCATACACCTTGTTGCCCGTGGCCAGCACGCAGCTGTCGATGTTCCAGCCGCGCAGCGCAAAGCGCGAATCATAGTGCGCGCCCACGGTATCGGCCGCGAACACCAGCTCGCTCGAATCAAACTGAGAGTTCTCGATCGACAACCGGAGCGTTTGCCGGTCGAAGGGGAAGTTGCCGATCTTCCACGAGTCCTTCATCAGGCATTGCAGCTTCATCAGCACGTACACGCCGCCGTTGGAAGTGTCGATGGTGGAAAAGGATTTTTCTACAGTCTTCGCCTGCGGGATCTCCAGGTTTTGCAGGAAGTCGAACTTCCGGTTTTTATAGCGCAGCCACAGCCAGAGGTTCATGGCGTATTCCTTTTGCTTGAAGTCGATGTCGTGGATGGAGGTGATGTAAACGCCCGTGCGCACGGTGTCGGGCGGAGCTGCCTGTGCGGAAGCTGTTCGTGCGAGGATGAATAGAAAGGCGGTCAGCAGGATAGGGATTCTCATAAGGCTGTTGTGCGGTAATATTGACAGCGGAAAGATAGGAGTTCCCGCCGGCCATCGTTCCGCGCCCGAATGCCGGACCCTGCGGACCGGATTTGTGACTTGTATATCTACGGTTTCTTTTCTTTCAACGGAACGGGTTGCTCCACTTCGCATCGGTATATACATTGGTGCCCGAAAGGGTTTGCAGGAAGGCCGTGACGGCAGCGATCTCCGCCCCGGTTAGGTTGAGCTGCTGCGGGTTGCCGCCAGGGCGCAGGCGCGGGTCGAGGTTGGTATTGCCCGGCGCGGCGCTGATGTTCCCGTAATGCCCCAGCACCTGCTGGATGCTGCGGAAGTTGGCGGTGTGCATCATGGGGCCGTTGAGCGTGCCGTCGGCGCGCATCAGGTTGCGGAGCGAAGGCGCGCGGGTGTTGTTGAGATCGAGGGCGCTGCTGCCGATGGTAGCGATGATGCCGTTGTTGCGGCTCTGCGGGTCGATGTCGAACTCGGGCGCCGCATGGCAGCCGGCGCAGCCAAGACCGCCGCCCGTGCGCTGGCCGCCGGCACCAAACCGGGGCGGCTGCAGGAAGAGCGCCTTGCCCTGGTTCTCCTGTGCGGTGAAGTTGGCGAAGGGCGCGCCGTCGTTCGGGGCCGTGGCGCGGCCGGCGTCGTATCTCGAATCAAAGCTTTGAATGCTCCGCACAAATTGCGCGAGGCATTCCTGCAGGCGGCTTTCGCTGATGTGCTGATCGCCGTATGTAAACTGAAAGAGCTCCTTGTAATAACCAATGCCCTGCAGCTTCACCAGCAGTGCCTCCAGGTTGGGGCGCCCGCTCTGCCCGCTGAAGCCCATCTCCGCATGGTCCTGTATTGGTGCCGTGGTCTGCTGCTCCAAGGTGGCGGCGCGCTTGTTCCAGAAAAATCGGACCTCGTTGGCAAAGCGCGCGTTGACGAGCCGCATCGAGTGCCGGCCGGTGCTGCCGCCCGCTACACCGGCGCTGACAAAGGCGGTGTCGCTGAAAGCAAACTGCTGCTTGTGACAGGAGGCGCAGGCAACGGTGTTGTCGATACTCAGGTCCTTGTCGTAAAACAAGACGCGTCCCAGCGTCGCCTTTGCGTTGGAAATGGGATTGTTGACGCCGTTGTCTTTGGTGATGTAGGCCGGCTTGCCCTGCGCCGCGTAGTTGGCAAGCGCATTCAGGTTGATACTGTTCCCGAAAGCCGCTTCCACGGCAGGATAGCTGATCGTGGCCGTAGGGGCCGATGGATCCGTGTCTTTCCTGGAGCAGCTGAGGATGGCGCCGACGGTGGTGCCGAGCAGCAGGAGGACGGTTGTTGTTTTGCGCATGCGGTGCAAGTTTGATAGCAAAGCGATTCCGTGGAGCGCCGGGTGAAAAGTGCCCGTGCCCCACGGTGTCGCTTATTGGACGCGCTTTGCCAACAATTCCTGCGGTAGCTGGAATTATTTCCCGAAAAGTCCGCCCAGCTTTCCGCCCAGCCCGCCAAGGTTGCCCAGGTTCCCGAACAGGCCGCCAAGGCCTTCGGGGGTGATGCTGTGATCGTTGGGGTCTTTGGCTTTGTTGGCGAATTTTTCCAGCAGCCCGGGCAGGGCGCCGGCGATGGCACCCGTGGCAGCTGGAGGCAGCCCGAACTTGGAGCCGAGCGCGCTCACCAGCCCGCCCGAAATGGCGCCGGTGATGGGTGAGTTGTTGGCGAGGCCGCCCTGCAACTGGTCGAGCAGTCCGCCAACCCCGCCATGCTGCGGTGCCTGCGCGGCGAGGCCCTGGGTCATTTGTGTGGCCACCTCGTGGCTTACCGCGTCCTGCTGGTCGGGCGGGACGGCCTGCCGCACCTGTGGGTTGTTGTTGAGGTGCTCTTTCACCATGTTTACTACCTGTTCGAACATAGATGTCGTTTTTAGAACGGCATTGCTGCGAATCCTGTGCCCACCCCGGCCGTGTGCTCATTAGGGTGCGCCCTGCAATCAGCGAAGGGGCAATTCCCGCAGGCGCGCACGCAATTGTGCGCGGAAAGCAGCCGGCTCGGCTCCGGTAAGCAGCAGGTGACGGATGGAGGTGGCGCCGGCCGACTTGGAAAGTTTTTCGCCACTGTCGTCGGCAATGAGGCCGTGATGCACAAAGGTGGTGCGGCAGAAGTCGTTCCAGCCGAGCCGGCGGGCCAGGTAAAGCTGTGCGAGTGTGGAATCCCAGAGGTCTTCGCCACGCACCACGAAGTCGATACCGAAATGGCGGTCGTCGGCAACGGAGCTCAGCTGGTAGGCGGGGAAGCCGTCTTTCTTGCGCACAATAAAGTCGCGTTGTGCGGCTGGCAGTGCGGCACGCACGTTCTCTTTGTTCCGTAGAAATACAGTTAACGGTTCTTCGTCGTCCGTGCGCAGGCGCCAGGCGGCACCGGGTGTATCGAGGGGCAGCATCCGCGCGCGGCAGGTGCCGGGGTAGCTACAGTCTGGGCTCACCCGCAGGATGTCGGCACGCGAGCAGTTGCAGGCAAAGACAGCACCCTCGTTTGCCAGTTGCCGCAGCGCTTCATTGTAAAGTTCCAGTCGCCGGAGTTGCGACCAATGCTGTTCGAAGTCGCCGGCGCCGCGCGGGCCTTCGTCCCAGCCGATCCCGAGAAAGCGCAGCGTATCAAACACATCCTGCACATATTCGGGACGTACACGGGCGCGGTCCATATCGTCGATGCGCAGGAGAATGCGTGCGCCGTGCGCTTCGGCCAGCTGCTGCGTGAGCAGGAAGGAGAGGGCATTACCCAGGTGCAGAAAGCCGCTGGGCGTTGGAGCGATGCGGGTTTTCAGAAAGCGCGGCGCGTGCGTCATCACCGATGTAAAATGCATCATTTCGCGTAGATGCCCTGCAAAGAAAACCCCAACGGCGACGTCGGGGCTCTCTTTGTTCGGATGGTGTTGTCTATTGAAGCAGCACCGGCATACCGGCACGCGTATCCTTGCCTTCGATGCGCAGCTGGTAAACACCGGCGGGCAATCCGCCGGGGAGTGTGAAGCGGCTGCTGCTGCCACCGGCATCCTGCGCGAGGCGCTGGCGGTATACGGGGCGGCCGATGGGATCCAGGAGCACGAGGTCATAGGTGCCGGCGGCAAATCCGGTTGTTTGCACGTTCAGTTCGCGGCCGCTGAGCGGGTTGGGGGTCACCAGCAGCTCGGGCGCTGCGTCTCTACCGGCGAGGCGCACCGTGCTGCTGTAGGTGAGGCGTCCGTCGATGTCGACGGACTTCACGCGGTAGTACACGTTGCCGGAGGGCGCTCCCGCGTCGCGTCCCTCGTAGCTGGCACCGCTGCCGTTATTGCCGCGGGGTGCCGCCTGCGCTACGGGCTCGAAGCTGCGGCCGTTTGCGGAGCGTTCGATCTCGTAGCGGGCTACGTTCACCTCGGTGGCCGTTGTCCAGCGAACCGAAACGGCACCTTGCAGGCGGCTGGCCTTTACGGTGATAAAGCGAACCGGCAGCGGATTGAGCAGGCCTTCGGTTGCGAGGGTGATAAAGTCGAAGGCAGGCTCCGCGTCGGTGGTGATGGTGCCGGCACCGGCACCGGTACTGCTGGCGCTGCCCGCGAGCGGCACCGTCTGCCATCCGCCGGCGGAGAGACGGGCCACCCGCAGGTTCGCCAGGTCGTTAACGTATTGGTTGCCGCCGCAGCCGCTTTGGGGGCTCCAGGTAAGCGCTGCCTGGATATCGGGCCCCGACACTTTGTTGACGCTCCAGTATTCGCAGGCGCTGATACGGCTGAGCGGTGCCACCACGGTACCGTTGAGTGTGTAGGCGGAGCCGCGGAAATATTGGGCAATAACGTCGCCGATAGCTGAAGAAGCCGTGATCGTTACCGGCGCATACGTGCCGGATGCACCAAGCGGGAAGGTGAACGAGGTAGCGCCGCCGGGCCACTCCATCGGGCTCGATACGTAGCTCGTGCTGTTGCCGGCGGTAGTGGTGGCGCCGGGCAGAAGCACAAGTGTTCCGCTGCCGGCCAGGGCGCCGTTAGTAAGCGTGAGGGTGCCTGCGAGACGTATGGTTGTCAGCAGGTTTTTGGTGCCACTGCCGTTTATCGCCAGGTTGTTGAAAACGAAATTGCCGGCCGGCGCGCTGGTTTGCGTCGCTGTTACCGAAATGGTTTGCGTGCCGGTGCCGTTTAGTTCGATGGTGTTGCCGGCATTGCTGTAAACCGCACCGTTTTCAGTGGTGAAAGTCAGGCTGAGGTTGCCGCTCACCTGGATGGTAGCGGCCGGAAAAGTAAGGTTGCCCGTGGCGGGAGGTGTTACACCCGGATTGCGGAACGTGCTTACAGTTAAGTTGTGGTATTGGTTGGCAACTACCGTTTGTGTCCGGTTGCCATTGTATTCCACGGTGCCGCCAAAGGTTTTCCCGGTAGGGAAAGGTGTTTCTCCCTGCACCAGCAGCTTGCCCGCATGACCGGAGGCATCGTAGGTGCCCGTCAGCGTTTCCGAAGCCAGATCAATGATGGTAGTGGCGGAAGTGACAAAGTTTCCGTTGACCACGATATCGGACGATCCCAAGTCAGTGCCATTGGTCAGTACCGAAAGATTCTGATACGTGCCCGAGATGATCTTTTGTCCGCCTGAGGGTGCGTCGTACACGATGGTGCCGCCCCAGGTGCGGCCGGAGGGAAGCGCCGGGTTGGCATTGCTTCCGCCGATGTATTGCGTGCGGATGGTACCCACGTTTGTTTGCGCGCCGATGCCGCCCGAGCTCGAGTTGGTAAGCTGATTGTTTCCCATATTGAGCGTGGTGCCGGTGGTGAGGGTCGCGATCTGCCCGCCAACCACCAGCGCGCCACCCGCGGCGCTTTCCAGTGCGCCTGCGCCGGCATGCTGTAGGTAGAGGTTGTTATACGTACCCGCCACGACGGTCTGTCCGCCGCCACTGGCGTTATACAGCACCGAGCCGCCCGTGGTGCCGCGCCAGTCGATGTTTGGGGGCAGGGGTGTGGCCGACGTGCTTTGCGTTGCGACGGTGCCGTTGTTGACGATGCTGCCCCCGGAAAGAGAAAGCGCCGATGTGCCCATATTCAGGATCGAAAAGGCGTTGGTGGTGAGGGTGCCGGAGATCGAGAGCGGCGCACTGACGTTGGTGGTCTTGCTGTTGCCGCTGCTGCCGGCCGCCAGTGTCAGGTTGTTGAAGGTGCCGAAGCCGATCGCGGGGATGGTGTTGTTGGCGGTAAGAGTGACCGTGCCATCGCCGGGCGTAAACAGCGAGCCGGTAGCGTTGCTGTTGACGCTGAAGCCGCCGGTGCTGAGCGTATTGCCGGTGGTCATGGTCAGAAAGCCCGGGGCAAGCGGGTTATTGGTACCCAATGATGTGATGCCCGTCACGGTGAGTGAGGCGGCGTTGCCGAAGGTCAGCGTGGCGCCTGTGTTGGCGGTGCCGTCGTTCACCTGTACGGAAGCGGCCGTGGCGGCAAAGGAAGGATCGATGGTAACGGTGATGCCTGCGGGGATGACCACAAAGTCGGAGGCGCCGGGCACCACGTTGGGGCTCCAGGTGGCGGCGCTGTTCCAGAAGCCGCTGGCCAGGGCGGTTTTTTGTGCGTCAGCGGTTGAAGGCAGGAGTGATGCGGACAGGAGCAGCATTGCACACAGGGCTGGGCAGAGCCCTTCCAGGCGGATTAATCGTTTCATGTCGATGTTTTGACGGGTTAAGGTTGGATCCCATCTAGCGATTTGCCTGGAGAGAGATTTACAAGATGCAATTTGTACGCCAGCCGGTGTTAGGAACGAAGCCTTCGCGAAAGCCAGATTCGTGGTCGGTTTCCTCGAGTTGGGTCGGGTGTTGAATTCCCCATGTGCAATGGCGTTTTTTGCAGGCCGGCAAAATTGGTTGGTGGAGGGCGAAAATTTTCTCCGGAGCTTTTCGTGTAACCGGTAATATGCCGGGGCGAATCGGGCTGTGTTGTTTCATCCTTGAAAAAGATGACGTCCACCAGATTTTCAATGATATTAGCGAATTGGCATAACGAAAAAGCCCCTGCTGTTGCAAGGGCTTTTGCGGACTGGACGGGACTCGAACCCGCGACCTCCGCCGTGACAGGGCGGCATTCTAACCAACTGAACTACCAATCCAAAATCTAAAGAACAGGCGCTGGAGAGCAGGTAGCTGTTCCGGCGGGGTGCAAATATAAGAGCGGCTTTTTATTCTCCAAACAATTGAAAAAAATGGATGTGTTTTTTTAGACAAAAAGATTCACTGACCCCGGTAATTGGCGGAGTTAGCGATATCGGCACGACGCTGCCTATTTAATGGCCCGACACGTCGGTCTTTACCTGCCCGTTGTACCGGAAAAGCACCCGGTCGAGCGAGAAGGGGCCGCTGCCGACGATCAGGAAGTAAATCAGCAGCAGGAGCGTGAGAATCGACACCGGGAGCAGGGTCATATAATGCATCGCCTGCCAGTTGACGAACACCAGCGCGCCCAGCAGGATCGGGATGTTCACCGCGCAGGAGGCGCGGGTGAGCAGGCCCGTGGCGATGAAGAAGCCGCCCACGATATGTGCGAAAATGATGAAATGCGCGAGCAGCACCACCGGGAAGGAATCGAAGTTTTCGCGTGCGATGAGGCTGCTGAGGGCTTCGGTGTCGCGGGCGAAGGCAATGCCCTTGACGAAGAGAAAGATCCCGAGTGCGATCCGCAGAATGTCGACCCACCCCGGGTGGTGCCGTTCGCCCCAGTGCTCGATGCGTTTTGCGTAAGTCATGATACGGCGTTTTATGGTTAAAGAAGTGCTCTTTTAAAGTTACACTTCTTCCTCCGCATTACCCATGGCCGGGCTTCACGCCGATCGCTGTTTAGCTATGGGTGCGGATCCACTCGTACAGGCGCTCCGCGTCTTCTTTTTTAAACAGCTGGCTTCCGGGATTCATGGTGGCGGCGGTGCCGCAGGCCACGCCAAAGCGGGCGGCGTCGGGGAGCGGCCTGCCCTGCAGGAGGGCGTGGCAGATACCGGCGATCATGCTGTCGCCGGCGCCCACGGTGCTTTGCTTGCGTACCACCGGCGCGGGGATCCGCCATTCGCCTTCCGACGTTACGGCAAGCGCGCCCGAAGGACCCATGGATACGATGAGGGCGCTGCAGCCGCCGCGGCCGAGCACCTCGCGGGCGGCATCGTCTACTTCGTGCAGCTCCAGGTGGGTGCGCCCGGTAAGCGCACAGAGCTCCGACAGGTTGGGTTTGATGAGGAAGACGCCGGTATCCACGGCCCGTTGCAGCGGAACTCCCGAGGTGTCCACCACCAGGCGGGCGCCGATGCGGCGGCAGTGCGCCGCCAGCTGCGCGTAGAGGTCGTCGGGGGCGCCGGGCGGAAGGCTCCCGCTGGCCACAACGAACTCCGGTCGCGGCGCCGCCTCCAGGGCCCGGAACAGGGCCGCGCCGTCAGCTTCGTCGTAGGGGTCGCCGGGGAGCACAAAGCGGTATTGGGCATTGGTGCCCCTTTCGAGCACGGTGAAGCTCTCGCGCGTTTCGCCCTTTGCGGGTACCGCCTCGAAGGGAAGCCCGCGCTCGTTCAGAAGACGTTCCAGCACCGCGCCGTTGACACCGCCCGACAGGAAGAGCGCCTTTGCCGGCGCGCCGAGCTCCTGGAGGGCCTTGCTCACGTTGATACCGCCGCCGCCGGGTTCCGACACGAGGCGGTCGCCACGGAGCTTCTTGTCCGGCACCAGCCGGTCGATGGACGTGCTCTTGTCGATGGCCGGGTTGAAAGTGACGGTCAGGATCATGGGGAGCGTTTTCGGGTTACCGCTAAATTAACGGGTTGCCGCGCACCGGGAAGGATCGTTAAAAACACGCGGAATGGAGTAAAAAAAAGGGGCCCTTGTGGAAACAAGGGCCGAGCGCATATTAGTATGCACATGAGATGCCGCAAAGCTATCCGCTTTGTTTAGAGTTCAAGGTTAAAAGAAGTTAATTCGCTGAAACTGAGGACAAGATGTGCATATCCTGCTATGAACGGTAATTGTCCGGACCGTGCCTGACGCGACGGCGCATTAACATTCCCTTAGCCGACAGGGCGGCAGAAATACTGCCGATAAAGTACCGGCGCAACGGTAGCATATTCTTTGTGGTATCAGGTGTATGAATGCGAAAAGAATCCTGATCATCACAGCCAGCGACCCGGCCTGTATGGGCGCCTGGCCTTCCGGTTACGAAACGGTTTGCGCCAGCGGCGACGAGGCCGCCATCGAGCTGGCCCAGCAGCAGGCCTTTGCCGCCATCGTCATCGACACTTCGGACGCGGCCCTGCACCAGCGCAAGCTGGATGCCATCCTGCCGATCCTCCAGCCCGATACGCCCCTGTTCCGCTACCGCACCGGCGCCCGCACCCCTGTGCCCGCGGCCGTGCAGGAGCACTTCCGCCAGGAGCGCAACGCGCGCATCCGCCGCTACCTCGTGCTCGACGACCTGGAGCCCTACAACGGGCCGGAGCTGCCTGCTTTTTCGGCCAACTAAAAACAAGCGACCATGAAACAAAAAGAGATCGTACCGGTAAAGCCCACCAGCGAGCTTTTTCTCGGCACCGCCAAGGCGCCGGTGAAGCTGCTGCTCTTTGGTGACTACGAGAGCGCGCCCACCGGCGCCGCCCACCATGTCATCAAGGCACTGCTGGATGAATACCCGGGACAGCTCCGCTACAGCTTCCGGCACTTCCCGCTCACCCGCCTGCACCAGAAGGCGCACAAGGCGGCAGAGGCCGCTATCGGCGCGGCGCAGGAAGGGCTTTTCTGGGAGATGCACGAGCTGCTGTTCGCGGCGCGTCCGGCCCTGGGCACCATCAGCCTGAAGTCCTATGCCCGCGAAGCCGGCGTAAAAGGCAAGCATTTCCTCGACCAGCTGCTCAACGGCGACTGGGGTTGGTATGTGCAGGATGACCTGCGCGAAGGCATCCGCCTGGGCGTACACACGATCCCGGCGCTTTTTGTGAATGGTGTGCTGGTGACCGGCGAGCTCACGACCCGCAACGTGCGCGCGGCGATCGAAGAGGCACTCGGCGCCCCGGTGGCGAAGAGCACGAAAAAAAGAGCCTGAAAAAAGGAATAAGGAATAACGAAGGATGAAGCAAATGACAATAGACAGCTAGGCGAGCCCTCTGAATGGAGGGCTCGCTTTTTTATTGCATTAGGTAGTGTATTCTTTTCCCGGTTCGGTGGCCCGGCCGGAACCGCCGGTGCCGGTTTCTTCCGCTACGAATGATTGCCTTCATTGTGCTCGATGGCCGCGCGCAGATCCGCCTCGGCGGCGCGCACATAATGCGGCAGCGCCATGGGCACGATCACCCAGTGGCCCTGCCCGTTGCGGCGCATCCGGAAAACGGTGTGCTGGTGCCAGTCGGTAAAATGTACATGATAAGTCAACGGGAGCTCCGGGTGCTCCATCCGCTTGAAATGAAAATCCACCTGTTCAATGGTGATCGTAAATTCCTCCTGCATAATTATCGGTCGCCCCTGCAAAGCTAGCCCTCCTGAAGGTGCGGAACTATAGTAGAAATACGCCGTATAATTACCCGTATTTGTGACTATCAGGTTCAATAAGTCAGGATGCGCACCCCGTCGTCGAGCGGGAAGGCGGTGCAGGTAAGGACGAGGCCCTTCTCCAGGTCGGCGTCGGTGAGCACCTCGTTGCGAGCCATCCACACATGTCCCGACGCGCAACGGGCTGTGCAGGCGCCGCAGCGGCCGGCGGCGCAGCTCCAGGGCAGGCTGAGCCCTGCCCGCAGGGCCGCCTTCAGGATGGTTTCGGGCGGCACTACCGTAACGACGGCGCTGCCTTCGCGCGTTTCCACCGTAACGGCCCGCGGCTGCAGCCCGGGATGCGCCGGCGGCGGTGGGGCCGGCGCGGGCAGGAAGTCTTCGCGGCGCAGCCGGTTTGCCGGAACCCCCTCGGTGCGCAGCACAAAGGTGCAGAGCCGCATGTAGTTTTCGGGTCCGCAGGTATAGAACCAGTCGGCGGCGGTGCGGGCGCCCGCGGCCTGCAGCAGCTCCAGCAGCAGGGGGCGGTTGAGGCGCGCCCGGCGCAGGTTGGGGTCGGTGCTGAAAAGCAGGTGCAGGGTGAAGGCGCGGGGATGGTCTGCTGCCAGTTGCTGCAGCAGCGGCAGGAAGAGCGCGTCGGAGCGGTCGTGGCTGCTGTACACCAGCAGAGCGCGCCACCGCGGGCGCGTGGCCAGCGCGGTGCGGAGCAGGGAAAGCACTGGGGTGATGCCGGTGCCCGCAGCGAAAAAGAAAAGCGTTGCCGGTGGCGCATCGTCGGGCGGCAGCTGGAAGCGGCCCGTGGCACCGGCCGTCCAGAGCTGGTCGCCGGGATGGATATTTTCAAAGAGATGGCGGGAGAAGATGCCGTTGGCGATGCGGCGCACCCCGATGGTCAGCGGCTCGTCGAAGGCGGGGCTTGAGAGCAGCGAGTAGGAGCGGCGCACCGTCTGGCCGCCGAGGCGGGCCTCGAAGGTGAGAAACTGCCCGGCCGCGTAGGGCAGCCGCTCCGCGAAGGTGATGGTGCGAAAGCCGGGCGCTTCTTCGCGGATGTCGGTTATGGTCAGCGGCAGGAGGGCGGGCATGGATTAAAAGTACGCCGTGGGCCTGCCTCCGCCCATCCACATTTGCACAATCTTCACATGCGGCGCGTGTATTTTCGGAACGATTGGCCGTTACTGATCAAACCGCCCGGATGAAGCCGCTCCTCTTACTTTCCACTCTCCTGATTACAGCAGCCGCAGGTGCGCAGTCGCCCAAAACGGGCTCGGCCGTGCCCGTCGCCGAGGCACGCGCGGCCCTCGAAGCCCATAACCGCATCCGCGCCGAGGTGGGCACGCCGCCCCTGCAGTGGTCGCCGTCGCTGGCCACCTACGCCCAGGCCTGGGCCGATCACCTCGCCGCCGACGGTAGCTGCCGCATGCAGCACCGCCCCATGGGCGGGCAATGGGCGCAGCAATACGGCGAAAATCTCTTCTGGGGCAATGGCCGCTACTTCGACGCCGCCGACGCCACCAACGCCTGGTACGGCGAGCGCAAGGACTTCCGCTACGGGCCCGTCACTGAAAGCAACTATGCCCGCATCGGGCACTATACGCAACTCGTATGGAGCAACACCACCCAGGTAGGCATGGGCGCCGCCCGCTGCCGCAACGGCGCCTGGATCATTGTGGCCAACTACAACCCGAGGGGGAACTTCGTGGGGGTGAAACCCTATTAAAGAATCTATTTATCTCGGATCTCGGATCTTGGTTACTATGTAGGCGCCCCCAGTGATTGCGAATGGCCGGAAGCATGAAAAAGAAAAGCGCCGGGCCTTCCTTTTTCATTGGTACCCGGAGGCAGATCAGACATCTGCGATCTGAGATCCGAGATCTTGGATTTATCTTCCGGCCCAAAACCGGCTTATGGGAAAAGGTCGCCTGGAGGCATTCAGTGATGGCGTGCTGGCCATCATCATCACCATCATGGTGCTGGAGTTGCGCGTGCCGCACGGAAGTACCATCGCCGACCTCCGGCCCCTGCTGCCGGTGGGCCTGGGCTATGTGCTCAGTTTTATCTACATCGGTATTTACTGGAACAACCACCACCACCTGCTGCAGGCGGCGCACCACATCCGGGGCGGCGTGCTGTGGGCCAATATGCACTTGCTGTTCTGGCTGTCGCTGGTGCCTTTCGTCACGGGATGGATGGGTGCGCACCCCGGCGCCCGCGGGCCCGTGGTATGCTATGGTATCGTGCTGCTCTGCGCCGGCATCGCTTACTACATCCTCGCGCATGCCCTCGTGGCCATCCACGAAAAAGGATCCGCCATCGCGCTTGCCATCGGCCGCGACCGGAAAGGAATGCTTTCGGTGGCGCTTTATGCTTCGGCCATCGGCCTTGCCTTTGTAAACACCTGGATCAGCATCGGCATCTATACGGCGGTAGCCCTGATCTGGGTCGTACCCGAAACGCGGATTGAGCGGCGGCTGGACGAGGAACACCCGCTGTGAAAACCTGCTTTGCGTCCCGTTTTTACAATACCCGCTAACAGGTATTTTTGTCCTTGCCCCTCCCGGTTCATCCGGCTTTTGTGTCATTTCAACGCCCCGGAGCTGGGCTTTGCCGCCAGATTTCAGTTTCTTTGTATACGTTTTCCTGTGTAAGAACCAACTGCCTTTCGTTTACTGTATTTATACCCAACCTGTAACTGCTTATGAAGTTGAGAATCCTACCCCGTGCCCGGGCGCCGTTGCCCGCCGCATTTTTTTAGGTGCCCGCCGGGCGGCCGCCGATTTTCTACGACCAAATTTTCCGTTCGAACTAATACTGCTGAATCATGAGATTGTTTCGTTTCCTGTTGTCTTTCGTTTTCGTAGGTTTTTCATTTACCGCTATTGCGCAACCCGTTATCACGATGGATACAATTGAAACCGGGCCCTATGGCCAGGGGTCTTCAATTGCGGTACTCTTTCGCGTAAAAGGAGTGGTTAAATCCACAGCAACCTATGAACTCTATCTTTCGAATTCTTCGGGCGCATTTTCAGGTGGGGGCACGCAGATAGGACAATACGCCGGACATTATACAACTTTCATTAATGGTGTAATCCCCAATGGGACACTTGCGTCCGGGAGTTACAAGGTGATGGTTCGTTTGAAAGACGGAGCATCAACATTAGCTACTGCAATATCGTTTTACAACATCAACATAGTTTCTGCGGCTGGGCGGAGTGGCAATTTTATTACCGTAGAAGGACATGGATCTGCAATCGCAAGCAAGTGGCTATGGGTTGCTTGCTCCGGTGATCAATCAAGCGTTGATGTGTCAAATAATCTGCCAGTACCTGTATCAACAACAATCAAAAATGAATTCGATTCTATCGCATTCTTTGCGACCGATGTGCCGCGAACTTTTTCGATCCCTGGCAACGGATTGATTACGATTGATCCGATAAAATCAGTTCATTACCGGTTGCTTAATAAAGTGGTCGAGTCTGGAAGCGGTGTTATTTCGACTCAAGGATGGTTTTTCGTCAACAACAAGACAGTTGGACCATTTTCTGCTGTTTTATCAGTAGTATGTTACAGCCCCGGAAGCCCGGGAAATTTCAGGTTCAAGGTTGATATTGATAGGGTAATAACAAGTTCTTCTCAGAGTGCATTCTATAACTTTCCCGGCTATACATATGAGGCAGATTGGGACGACCCAACGGCAAATACCGTATATACAATAATGGAGTTGGACTCTACAGCTGGAATTATGAGCCACGGTTATTCTATTACCTCATGTAATAGCACTGTTACCAATAATGGAACTGTATTTCAGAACTCGATCGGACCAGCTTTAAAAGTTCAAAACTTCAATCCTCCTTGTGATAACTCCGTCAGTTCAATCTCGCCAATTCGGGTCTTTGAAAAACCAGAGACAAAGCTGGAAGGTCCAAACATTAAATGCTTCGGTCAACCTGTAACATTTGAAAATAATTCAACAGTAGGCGTCCAAGGAAACGCTACAACTCCTGGTTGTGTTGCGCCTACCATACTTTATGATTGGTATGTTGATGGAAGCAGAGTAGAACAGGACAAGCCGATTTCATTTGACTATATCACAAGTTCACTTTCAATTGGACAGCATACTATTGTCCTTCGCCCGAAATATAATTCCAATAATATCAGCTGTGCACCTTCGAATGATACACTTATTATTTGTATCCAGCCGAAGCCCAATCCGGCCTTCCTGATGAACGGACAAAATGTGAACTCCATTTCCGGCTGTTCCCCGGTAGTGATAAATCTCACTAATCAAACAACCAACGTAATCTGCGGTGGCGCGATAAGCTATATGTGGACGGTGGAGCTATTAGACGGGAGCCCGGCCCCATCAAGTGCATATCAGTTTACCAATAGCACCACAAACAGCTCGCAGCACCCGCAGATCACTTTCACGCAGCAAGGCACGTACTACATTAAACTTACTTCAGACAACGGTACCTGCGCCGCCGAAAGCATCCGGAAAGAAGTCATTGTGCTCGCAGCTACAGGCCTCACCATCCCCGGCCAGCAGCGCTACTGCGGCGTGCCGACGATCATTGACTTCGGTTCCAACAACAACCACAAGCCCAATTACAACAACGGCCTCGCCGCGGTTGGCGAAAGCTACCTGTGGACCGTCACCGGCGGCACCTACAACTTCGTGGGCACCACCAGCTCGGGCAGCCGCTATCCCAAGATCGAATTCACACAATATGGTACCTACACGGTGAGCCTGCAGTACATCAACTCCTGCGGTACTAAAAACGTTTCGCAGACCATCATCTTCGACCAGCCTGTTACCTCCAATGCCGGCGCCGACACAACCGTGTGCTATAATGTTACTTCCATTACGCTCTCTGCCAGCAGCACCGGCCCGGCCGGCATCACCAGCGCCTGGACCAGCTCAGGCAGCGGATCGTTCTCACCAAACAATGCTCCCGGTACTACTTATACTTTCAGCAGCTCCGACCGCAACGTCAACGGCAACAACATCACGCTTACCTATACGGTGACGCCGCCGGCAGGGTCGGCTTGTTTGCCGGCAAGCGATAGCCGCGTGGTAACGATCCGTCCGGAAAACCATATCTCGAGCGCAAACAACAAAACGATTTGCGGCGGCAACTCCGTAGCGTATACCCCCACCGCCAGCCAGACCGGCAGCACGTTTACCTGGACCTCGGTAGTTTCGGGAACCGTAACCGGTAACAATGCTTCCGGCAGCGGCCCGATCAACGACGTTCTTAACAACAGCGGCCCCAACAGCGGCACGGTCACTTATACCATCATCCCCGTAAAAGACGGTTGCGACGGTACCGCCTTTTCGTTTACGGTTACCGTGAAGCCGACACCGGTGATCGCCACGGCTGTCAAGACCGATCCCACCACCTGCGGCGGCAGCGATGGTAAGATCACGCTCACCGGCCTCATTGCCGGGCAGTACACGGTTACATTTACGAAGAGCGGCTCGGGCAACCAGGGCCCGCTGACCATTTCGGCTAACACATTGGGCGAGCTCGTTATCCCCAACCTGACGCAGGGCACTTACAGCAACTTTGTAGTAACGTTCAATAGTTGCGCATCGCCCGCTTTCGCCGGCCCTGTAACGCTTTCCGATCCGCCACTCCCGGCGGCGCCCGCCGTAGGCAGCAACAGTCCCATCTGCAGCGGCGCCACACTCAACCTCACTGCCAGCTCGGTAACACCGGGTGTTGACTATACCTGGACCGGTCCTGGGATCAGCGGTAACAGCACACAGCAAAATCCCAGCATCGCCAACGCGCCAACAAGCGCTACCGGCACCTATACCGTTGTGGTAAATAAAGCCAACTGTAAGGTGCAGGCCACGGTCACTGTCACCGTTGACCCGACTCCGGTCGCCAACAGCGTGCCGGACGCGACCTTCTGCAACGGCACCGCTACCTCCGCCATCGCTCTTGCCGGCACGCCCGCTACGGGCACTGTTTACAGCTGGACCAACAGCAATACCGCCATCGGCCTCGGCGCCACCGGCAACGGAAACATTCCATCCTTCAATGCCGTCAATGCCGGCAACACCGCGGCAACGGCTACCGTTACCATTACGCCGAAGTTCACCAACGGCGCAAACTCCTGCACCGGCACCGACAAGACCTTCACCATCACCATCAACCCAACGCCCGCCGCCGATGCGGTGACAGGACAGGTGCTCTGCGCCGGATCTCCTGTGGCAGCCATCAACTTCAGCGGCACCGCCACCAGCTACAGCTGGACCAACAGCAATACGAGCATCGGCCTTGGCGCCAGCGGCAACGGCAATATCCCTTCCTTTAACGCGGTGAACGGCGGTACGTCGGTGCAGACGGCCACGATCACCGTAACGCCGCGCTACACCGGTGGATCTGTGGGCTGCGATGGTCCCACCAAAACCTTTACGATCGTAGTGGTGCCCAATCCCACCGTTAATAATGTAAGCGCACAAACGGTCTGCGATGGGGCCAGCACGAGCGCGGTCAACTTCAGCGGATCGGTCAGCGGCACGGTATACAACTGGACGAACAACAACCCCGCCATCGGTCTTGCGGCCAGCGGCACGGGCAATATCCCTGCCTTTACCGCCACCAACGGCGGCACTACAGCAGTGACCGCCACCATTACGGTAACGCCTTCTTTCACGAGCAACGGAATTACGTGTACCGGCGCACCCAAAACATTTACGATCACGGTCAACCCGACGCCTTCAGTGAATAACAGCACTGCGCAGACCCTCTGCGCCGGCACCGCCACTACGGCCGTCGGCTTCAGCGGCACTGCGGGCGCTACCTTCGACTGGACAAACAGCAATACCGCCATCGGCCTTGCCGCTTCGGGCTCCGGAAACATCGCGACCTTCACCGCCGCCAACGCTACCAATGTGCCGCTTGCGGCAACCATCACGGTAATCCCGCGGATCGGCAACTGTGCCGGCCCGGTTAAGACCTTCACCATCACGGTGAACCCACGCCCGGTGATCACCAACCTGGCGCAGGCGATGTGCTCGAACAATACCTTTAACGGCACACCTGTACACGGCGTACCCGCCAGCACCGTGGTGCCTGCCGGTACCACTTACACCTGGGGCACGCCGGTGAGCAGTCCCGGTGGCGCCATCACAGGTGGCAGCGCCCAGTCGACGCCGGTGACCACCATTGGCCAGACCCTGATCAACACCACCACCGCCAGCGCCACGCTGACCTATACGATCACGCCGGTGTCGGGCGCCGACGGCAACTGCCCCGGTGATCCGTTTACGGTTACCGTTACCGTGAACCCGCAGCCCGGCATCTCCGACCGCAACGTCACAGCCTGCAGTGGCACGGCCAACAACCTGACGCCCACGGGCGTTCCGGCAAGCACTTCGTATTCGTGGGGGCTTCCCGTTATTACGCCTTCGGGCGCACTGGCCGGTGCTACTGCCGGGTCGGGTGCTTCGGCCATCAACCAAACGCTTACCAACAGCACCAACGCGCCTGCTACGGCGGTGTATACGGTAACGCCCACCGCGGGCACCTGCGGCAACGGCACCTTCACCATCACCCTTACGGTAAATCCGAAGCCGGCGATCGCCAGCTATACTCCCGCAGATATCTGCTCGGGTGATGCCTTTACAGTAACACCGACGCAAGGCACGCCGGCCGGTAACGTGGTTCCCGCGGGCACCACCTATTCCTGGACCGTAAGTGCGCCTTCCGGCGTCGGTGGAGCAGTTGCGGGCAACTCCGCCACTGGTGCTATCAGCCAGACGCTAACCAACAGCACAACGACGCTGCAGACCGTAGTTTATACTGTTACGCCCACGTCGGGTACCTGCGCCGGCGGTACGTTTACCATCACGGTGCGTGTGGCCCCGCGCCCCGTGGTTGCCAATGCAAGCGCCACCATCTGCAGCGGTGCTGCCTTTGATGCAACGCCTTCGGGTGTTCCGACAGGCACCACCTACACCTGGTCGGCGCCGGTGATCGCTCCTTCGGGCGCCATCACGGGTGCCGCGGCACAGGCTTCGGCGGTAAGCACCGTGGGACAAACACTGACGAATACCACCAATAGTGCTGCTACAGCTACCTACACGGTAACGCCGAAGTCGGGCGCCTGCGAGGGCCAGCCCTTCACGGTTACGGTGACGGTGCAGCCCAAGGCAGTCATCGCCAACTATACCGATGCGATCTGCAGCGGTGCTTCCTTCACTATTACTCCTGCCGACGGACAGCCTACGGCGGCCACGGTGATCCCGGCCGGCACCACCTATACCTGGGGAGTACCGGCAAGCAACCCGGCGGGCGCTATCAGCGGCGGGGCAGCACAGGCGAGCGGTGTCAGCACGATCGGCGCTGCACTTACCAACGGCACCAATACTCCCGCTGCGCTCACCTATACGGTTACCCCGAAGAGCGGCAGTTGCAACGGCGCAATGTTCACCGTTGCAGTCACCGTAAATCCGAAGCCCGTAATCCCCGCGCAGAGCGCCATTACCTGTAGCGATGCCACGTTCACGGTAAGCCCGGTGAACGGTGCTGCGGGTACCATCGTTCCCGGGGGAACCACCTATAGCTGGAGCGTGCCTACGGTTACCGGCGGTATGACCGGCGGCACTGCCGGCAATGGACAGACGAGCATTTCGGGTACGCTCAACAATCCCACCAACGTAGCGCAGACAGCCACTTATACCGTAACGCCGGTTTCGGGTGCGGCCGGCAGTTGCCCGGGTGCGCCGTTCACCGTAACGGTAACTGTAAATCCGCAGCCGGGCATCTCGAGCCAAACGGCCTCCATCTGCAGCGGCGGCACCTTTACGGTTAATCCCGCCGGCGCCCCCGCCAACACCCAGTATACCTGGGGCGCGCCTGTGAGCACACCTGCCGGTGCGGTTACCGGCGGCTCGGCGCAAAGCAGCCAGGGTTCAATCAGCCAAACGCTGACCAATACGACCAACACGCCGGCAACGCTTACTTACAGTGTGACACCGACTGCAGGCTCCTGCGGTAATAGCGCTTTCTCCGTGACTGTTTCCGTAAACCCGAAACCTAAGATGCCGGCACTCGCAGCGGATATATGCGGCGGCGATGCCTTCAGTATTTCACCTGTCGATAACCCGCCCGGAACGATCGTTCCGGCTAATACGAAATACAGCTGGACCGCTCCGGCCATCGTGCCTGCATCAGCAATTACCGGCGGCTCCGCGCAAAACAATATGGCGAGCATCGGTCAGACCCTGAGCAATACGACTAATGCCAGCGCCACCGCCACCTACACGGTAACGCCAACTTCGGGTGATGCCGGCTCCTGCGTCGGCAATGCTTTCCAGGTGACGGTTACCGTGCGCCCACGCCCGGCAGTTGCCAACAAAACTGCGGCCATCTGCAGCGGCGGCACTTTCTCGGAAACGCCCGCCAATAGCGGTGCCGACATCGTACCCGCGGGCACTACCTACAGCTGGAGCACGCCGGTCGTTACCGGCGGCATCACCGGCGGTGCCGCGGGCACGGCACAGACCAGCATTACGGGCACGCTCATCAACCCGACGTCGGCCGTGCAAACAGCGACCTACACGGTGACGCCTAAATCGGGCACCTGCGAAGGCTCGCCCTTTACGGTAACCGTAACGGTCAAGCCCACCCCCGTGGTGACGGCACAAACCGCCACGATCTGCAGTGGTGCCGCCTTCGGCATCACGCTTGCCGACAACCCACCCGCAACGGTGCTGCCTTCGGGTACCACCTTCAGCTGGACGGCCCCGGCGATCAACCCGGCTTTGGCCATCACCGGCGCTTCGGCACAAACCGCGCAGACGGCCATCGGCCAGGCGCTGACCAACGTCACGAATGCACCGGCTACGGCCACCTATACAGTTACACCTTCGTACGATGGCTGTACGGGCAGCCCCTTCACGGTGACCGTGACGGTGAACCCGAAGCCGGTGATCGGCAACCAGACGATGATCACCTGTAGTAATACGGGCTTCAGCTTTACACCGGCGAATGCCCAGCCCACGACGATCGTTCCCGGCGGCACCACCTACAGCTGGAGCGCGCCGGTGGTAACCGGCGTTATGACCGGCGGCGCGGCCGGCACGGCACAGGCCAGCATCACGGGCACGCTCATCAACCCCACAAATGTGGCCCAGACCGCTACGTATACGGTCAGCCCGGTATCGGGTGCGGCCGGCAACTGCCCGGGTGCCGACTTCCAGCTTGTTGTTACCGTGAACCCCCAGCCCGGTATCAGCGCACAGGCGGCAACCATCTGCTCGGGTGCTCCGTTTGCCGTGAGCCCCGCGGGCGCACCGGCAAACACCACCTATACATGGGGTACACCGGTAAGCAACCCGGTTGGCGCCATCACAGGTGGTTCGGCACAGAGCAATCAGAACACGATCGGCCAGACGCTGACCAACAATACCAACACACCGGCAACACTTACCTATAGTGTAACGCCTACGGCCGGCTCTTGCGGGAACAACGCATTTGCTGTAACGGTTACGGTTAATCCGAAACCGGTAGTGACCGGCACCGTGGCCGACATCTGCAGCGGCGAAACCTTTGCCGCCACGCCCGCCAATGGAGCGCCTGCCGGAACCATCATCCCGGCAAACACCACTTATATGTGGGGCGTTCCGGTAAGCAACCCTTCGGGTGCGATCACCGGCGGCACAGCGCAGATGGCGCAGGCCACCATCAGCGGAACATTGGTCAATACAACGAATGCGGTGGCGACGCTCACCTATACCGTCACGCCTACTTCGGGTGATGCCGGCAACTGCGTGGGCGCTTCTTTTACAACAGTGGTCAGCGTGCGCCCGCGCCCGGCTATTGCCAACAAAACCGATAATATCTGCAGCGGCGGCACATTTACCGTAAGCCCCGCGAACGCCGGTGCCGATATTGTTCCTGCAGGTACTACCTACAGCTGGAGTGTCCCGGTGGTTACCGGCGGCATCACCGGCGGCGCGGCCGGCAGTGGACAAACGAATATTTCGGGTACGCTCAACAACCCAACCAGCGGGCCGCAGACGGCAACCTATACGGTGACGCCGAAGTCGGGCGCCTGCGAGGGTGCACCCTTTACGATCACGGTTACCGTCAACCCGACGCCGGTGCTGCCGGCGCAGGTGGCGGAGATCTGCAGCGGCGCTACGTTCAACGTGGCACCTGCCGACAACCCGCCGGCCGCAATCGTGCCGACAGGTACAACCTATAGCTGGCCTGTTCCCGCCAGCAACCCGGCAGGTGCGGTCACCGGCGGCTCGGCGCAGAGCGGGCAGGCAGCCGTCAGCCAGGCGCTGACCAACACAACGAACGCGGTGGCGACACTCACCTATACGGTGACGCCTGCCGTGTCGGGCTGCGCCGGCCAGGCCTTTGCAGTGACGGTGACGGTCAACCCCAAACCCGTCATCGGTCCGAAAGACCTTGAGATATGCAGCGGCCAGAACTTCAGCTATACCCCGGCCAACAACGCCCCGGCTACCATCGTGCCCACCGGCACTACGTATAGCTGGAGCGCGCCTGTAATTACCGGTGGTCTTACAGGTGGCGCTCCCGGTACGGCGCAAACCACGATCGGCGGCAACCTGGTCAACCCGACCAACGTTCCGCAGACCGCTACCTATACGGTGATCCCTACCTCGGGCGCCGCGGGCAATTGCGTGGGTGCTGCCTTCACCGTCACGGTCACCGTCAACCCGCAGCCGGGCATTACCGACCAGGTAGCCACGATCTGCTCGGGTACGGCCTTCACCGTGAGTCCGGCGGGCGCGCCTGCCAATACCGTGTACACCTGGACCGTCCCTGTCAGCAACCCCGCCGGTGTTGTTACCGGCGGCTCCGCACAGGCCACCCCGCAGCCGAACATCAGCCAGCCGCTGACCAATACAAGCAATGTGCCCGCGAGCATCGTCTATACGGTAACGCCAACCGCGGGCTCCTGCGGAAACATTGCCTTCAATGTAACATTGACCGTGAACCCGACACCCGTGGTGAGCGGAACCGTTGCCGAGATCTGCAGCGGCGACGCCTTTGCCGCAACGCCGGTGAACGGAACGCCGGCAGGAACGATCATTCCCGCGAATACAAGCTATAGCTGGAGCACCCCGGTAAGCAACCCCGCCGGTGCCATCACCGGCGGCGCGGCCGCAAGCAGCCAGGCCGCCATCGCCGGAACGCTGACCAACACCACGAATGCGTCGGCTACGCTCACCTATACGGTAACACCCGTTTCGGGTGACGCGGGCAGCTGCGCCGGCGCTTCCTTCCCGGCTGTGATTACGGTGCGTCCGCGCCCGCGTCTTGCCGACAAGACACTGACCGTGTGCAGCGGAGCCCCCTTTACGGTGACGCCGGCTAACGCACCGCCGGGGGATATCGTGCCTGCGAACATTACCTATAGCTGGAGTGCGCCTGCCGTCACCGGTGGCATCACCGGCGGCACTTCGGGCACTGCCCAGGCCTCCATCAGCGGCACCCTGCTGAACCCAACCTCCACGGTGCAAACCGCCACGTATACCATCACGCCGAAGGCCGGCGACTGCGAGGGACCTGCCTTTACGCTGACGGTAACCGTGAACCCGACACCGCTGGTGCCGGCACAGGTGGCCGAGATCTGTAGCGGTTCTACGTTTGCCGTAAACCCTGCCGACAACCCACCGGGTGTTGTTGTGCCGGCGGGGACGACCTACAGCTGGCCCGCGCCGGTAAGCAACCCGGCAGGAGCCATCGCAGGCGGTTCTGCCCAAAGCGGCCAGGGTGGCATCAGCCAGGTGCTGACCAACACCACAAATGCAGTGGCTACGCTTATCTATACAGTGACGCCTTCGATCGGCAACTGTTCGGGCACTCCGTTTACAGTAACTGTAACGGTCAACCCGCGCCCGCTGATCGGGCCGATGAGTGATATTGTTTGCTCGGGTGCTTCCTTTAATGCAGCGCCGGTGAACGCCGCCCCGGGCACGATCGTTCCGGCCAACACGACCTTTAGCTGGGGCGCGCCGACCAGCAACCCGGCCGGTGCGCTTACCGGCGGCTCGGCACAAAGCGGTCAGCCTTTCATCAGCCAGACACTGATCAACAACACCATCGCCGTGGCCACCGCAACTTACACGGTAACGCCCACTTCGGGTGCCGCAGGCGGCTGCGTCGGTGCGCCGTTCACGGTTACCGTTACGGTGAAGCCGCAGCCCAGTATCCCCGACCAGCAGGCGACGATCTGCAGCGGCGGTAACTTCAGCATCACACCTGCCAACGCACCGGTGGGCACTGTGTATACCTGGGCGCTGCCCACGAGCAACCCTGCGGGCGCCGTCACCGGCGGTGCGGCCGGCAACAGCCAGCCGGGCATCAGCGGCACACTTACCAACGTGACCAATGCGCCGGCTGTGTTGCTGTACACCGTAACACCGGTTGCTTCTGATTGCTCCAACAGCACCTTCACCGTAGCGGTGACGGTGAATCCGAAACCTGTGATCGGCAACATGGCGGCTGTGACCTGCTCGGATGTTGCCTTTGATATCGCGCCTGCAAACAACCAGCCCACCACCATCGTGCCGGTGAATACTACCTACACGTGGACGGCACCGGTGAGCAGCCCGGCGGGCGCCCTTACGGGTGGCTTGGCACAGGTGGCGCCGCAGCCTTCCATCAGCCAGCTGCTGGCCAATACTACGGCAGCGCCGGCTACCATGACCTATACGGTAACCCCCGTTTCGGGTGACGCTGGTAACTGCCCGGGCGCTCCGTTCACGGCTGTGGTAACCGTCAACCCCGATGCCCGCGCGGTGTTCGTGCCGACGGACACGATCGAGTGCCCGCCCTTCGTAATCACACCCGCAGTGGTAGGCCTGCAAACCTTCCCGCAGGCCAACAGCACCTATAGCTGGTATGCCAACGGGGTGCTCATCGGAAACGGCACTACCTTTCCGGGCTATACGATCGCGAACGAGAACGACTCCATCGACATCAAGCTGGTGGCCGGCTCGCAGTATGGCTGTAAAGCCGACAGCATGGTGTTCCGCTTCTTCTCGCACAAGCTTCCGCACCCCGACTTCACCCTGGCGCCCCCGAACGGTTGCGGCCCGCTGTCGGTGAACATCACCAACACAACGCCGTACACCGACTTCTTCCAATACCAGTGGAACTTCGGCCAGGGCCAGTCGTCCACGAACGTGCAGCCCGGCGTCGTTGTCTTCCCCCCGAACCCGACCTATGGCGATACGACCTATATCGTGACGCTCAAGGCCTGGAACGAGTGCGACACGGTTACGATCACGAAAAATGTGCAGGTGGCTTCACGGCCCAAGGCACTCTTTACTCCCGATCGCACCGTGGGATGCTCGCCGATGCGGGTAAACTTCTCGAATACCTCGCTTGGTATTGGTGTTACCTACACGTGGATCTGGGATGACGGCACCAGCCAGAACAGCCCCACCCGCGATATGGTGACGCATACCTTCAACACATCGGTGCAGGATACCTTCTATGTAAAGCTGGTGGCGCATAACCAGTGTGGCGATGATACAGCCACCTATGCCATCGTTGTTTCGCCGAACCCGATCCAGCTCTTTATGGCGGTTAACGGAACAGAGGCAAACGGCTGCGCACCGCACACCGTTAACTTCATCAACAACACCATCGGCGCCACCGGCTTCCAGTGGGACTTTGGTGACGGCAATACACTGAGCACAACGCGGGGTATCGATACGGTAACGCATACCTATCTTGCCGCCGGCACGTATACGGTGCAGCTGAAAGCCTTCAACGGTTGTACGGATACGACTATGTTCCTTACGATCAACGTATTCCCGAAGCCCGACGCATCCTTTGTAGCCAGTCGCTACACGGCCTGCCTCGGCGATACGATCCAGTTCACCAACACCTCGCAGGGCGCGACCTCCTATCTCTGGAAGTTCGGCGACGGCGATGTGACAACGCTTGTAATCCCGGCGCATGCCTGGAGCACACCGGGCGTTTACAATGTGACGCTGGTGGCCTACCGCATCAACGGTCCGGGCAATGTGTGTCCCGATTCCGTTAAAGTACCGGTGCAGATCGTAGCCAGCGTACCGGGCGGCATTACGGTAAGCGACTCGCTGACCAACTGCGTGCCCTTCACGGTTACGTTCAGCAATCCCAACCAGCCGGCTTCGGTGGTGACCTGGGATTTCGGCGACGGCTTCACCGGCACCGGCAACGTGGTGACGCACACCTACCAGCGTGCGGGCACCTTCCTGGCGCAGCTCACGAGCCTCGCGCCGGGCGGCTGTACCTACACGGCGCAGCGTACCATCCGCGTCAATGCGCCCGCCGGTACCTTGCAGTATACAGGAGGCTACGTGTGCGGCCCCCGCGCCGTGCGCTTCGATGCCACCGTAAGCGGCACCGATACGCTTATCTGGAACTTCGGTAACGGTGTAACCCAATCGACGCTTTCGCCGTTTGTTTATTACCAGTATCCCAACCCGGGGCTATACGTGCCTTCGGTTACCCTGGCTTCCGCTTCGGGCTGCCGCGTGCCGGTAACAGGTGTAGACACGATCAAGGTCGATCGCCTTGTGACCGGCTTCACCGCGGCGCAAAACCGCCTGTGCGGATCCACGCCCGTTACCTTCAGCGATACTTCGCATGTGTTCTTCGGAGTACGTGAAGTGCGCTGGGATTTTGGCGACAACACGAGCGGTGTCGGCTCCGTGGTGCAGCATACCTACACCAGCCCCGGTCAGTACAACATCCGCCAGGTGGTGATCAGCAACAGCGGCTGCTCCGACACGGTTTACAAAGTGGTAGACGTGGTAGTGTTTGGTATCCCCACAGCCGCGATCAGCGCCGACCCGCTCGGGTGTACCCGTATTGCCACGACACTCACCGCCAACGTGCAATCGGCCGATCCCATTAGCATTTATGAGTGGACGGTGAACGGTACGATCCAGTCGCGTGTGAACCCGTTTGTAACCACGTTTACGGCAGGCGGCACTTACAACATCCGCCTCATCGTGGGTACGGTGAACGGTTGCTTTGATACAGCCTTCCATACCATCACGGTACGGCCTTCGCCGATCGTAACGGCAACCAACAGCAACGACCTCTGCCTCGGCCAGTCGCAGCAGCTCAATGCCTCCGGCATCGGCGTGGTGGATTGGCAATGGTCGCCGGTAGATGGCCTGAGCTGCACCACCTGCCCGAACCCGCTGGCAACACCCAGGGCCACTACCACGTATGTCGTGACCGGCACGAACGGCTTCGGCTGCCCCGGCTACGACACGGTGCTGCTCTCGGTGCATGGCCCGATCAGCATGGTGGTATCGCCGAGCGACAGCATTTGCATCGGCGACACCCTGCTCCTGCTGGCCAGCGGTGCTACCAGCTACCAGTGGACGCCCAACCAGGACATCAGCAACACTTCGGTGCCCAACCCGTCGGTATGGCCGCGGGTAAGCACTACCTACCGCGTGGTGGGCTTCGACGGATTCAATTGCTTTACCGACACAGCCTTCGTGACTGTGGGTGTGGGGCAATACCCGACCGTTAACCTGGGCCCCGACCTGGTGCTGGCCACCGGCACCCGCCAGTTGCTGACGCCTGTGGTGACCAACGGCCCCATTCGCACCTGGAGCTGGTCGCCTGCCGCCAATCTCTCGTGCGCCAACTGTCCGCAGCCGGTGGCGGAGATCCGGAACGACGTGTTGTATACGGTTACCGTAACCACCGCTTACGGATGCTCCGACACCGACACAATGCAGATCAAAGCCTTCTGCCGCGATGTGCAGGTGTTCCTGCCCAACGCCTTCAGCCCCGACGGCGATGGCGTCAACGATGTATTCATGGTGCAGGCTTCGGGCATTGCTACGGTAAAGACGTTCCGCATCTTCAACCGCTGGGGCGAGCTGGTGTTCGAGAAGAACGCGGTGCAGCCCAACGATCCGCGCTTCGGTTGGGACGGCCGCGTGGGTGGCGTAGCGGCTGCGCCGGATGTATTCGTGTATACCGTAGAAGTACTGTGCGAGAACGGAACTCCCTATACATATAAAGGAAACGTAACCATTCTAAAATGAGGTGTATGAAAAAGTTATTGACGGGATTGACGATTTTTTGCGGTGCCTTCGCGGCCCGCGCCCAGGATGTGAACTTTTCGCAGTTTTACGAGCTGCCGATGCTGCGCAACCCGGCACTGGCGGGCAACTTCCGCGGCGACATCAAAGCGGTGGGTGCCTTCCGCAGCCAGTGGGGAAGCGTTACCACCCCTTATAAAACGATGGCCCTGGGCACCGAAATGCGCTTTGGTGTGGGCGGCTCCGATAACTATCTCTCGATAGGTGCGCAGGTCACCAACGATGTGGCGGGCGATTCGAAGCTGAGTCGCACGCAGGTGCTGCCGGTGCTTGCTTTTCACAAGTCGCTCAACGCGGAGCAGGACGCTTATCTTTCGGCGGGCTTTATCGGCGGCTTTGTGCAGCAACGCTACGATGCCTCGGGCCTCACCTTTGCCGATCAGTTTGTGAACGGTGCTTACAGTCCGATGAACCCGACGCGGCAGCGCCTGCCCGGTTCCAACGTAACCTATATGGATGCGGGCGCGGGCATCACCTACAGCAATGTGATGGGCTACGATACGCGTTATTATATAGGCGCCGCGCTGTTTCATTTCAACCAGCCGCGTGTGGCCTTCGATAATGCCAACGATGTGCGGCTCAACCAAAAAGTGATGATCAATGCCGGTCTGTCCACGCCAACGAGCGATAAGGACCGCGTCATTCTTTATGGTGACTATTTCTCACAAGGAGGCCATCACCAGGCGCAGGGCGGGGTGTTGTACCGGCATGCACTCGTAGAGGAAGACGCCGACTACGGCGTGGCGCTTTCGCTCGGCGGCTTTTACCGCTGGAACGACGCCGTGGTGCCCGTGGTGAAGCTGGATTATTACAACTTCGCCTTCGGGCTTACTTACGACGTCAACATGAGTAAGCTGACAAAGGCTTCGAGCGCGCGCGGCGGCTTTGAACTGACCGTGTCGTACAGCAACTTTCTGAATATCCGTAACTCGTCGTCGATGAAGGTGCGGTGCCCGGTAAGTTTCTAGCATGGGAAATACGCGGAAAAAGTCAAAAGCCTCGCACTGCGGGGCTTTTGACGTTATAAGGCGTGCATTTCGTGTCTATTTCCTTTTCACCTGCAGTTCCTCCCACGGAGTTGTGCCATCTTTTTCGCGCGTGAACTGAAGTTCCGTGTCTTCCTGCAGCACGATCTCGGCGGTGGTATAGATGATATTATTTTCAAGCAGATGCCCGCCGATGGTGCGCCCGGTGGAGTCGCTGACGGCGATGTGAAGGTGGGAGCCGTTTTTCGAAAGGGTGCCGCTGAGGCTAACAATCTCGAAATGTCCTTCCCCGGTGCTGCCTTCGGGCTGGTTGGCAAAGCGGATGTTGTAACGGGTGAGGCTGCCGGCGCAGGTAGCGATCCAGCCCGCTTCGATGTTGTGCTGATTGGCAAAGGCCTGGAGCTCCTTTCGGAGATCGGCGCCGGGCCTGAGGCGCAGGGCATGGGTCTTGTTCATAGCTTGCCGGCAGGAGAGGAGCGGCAGCAGGGCCGCAATGAATAAAAAGCATTTCACGGGGTGAAGCTACACGATCGTCGTTAAGATCGTGATAGGAAGGATCAGGCCTGAGTCGGGTCCGGGATTCAGAGAATCAGGATCGAAGGATTTCGATGCTACCAGTTGCCCATCTGGTCTTTGTTGATGCGTTCGTGGTATTCTACCGGGTGCTTGCGCCACTCGGGGTCATACGACACGAACCACGAAAGCCACAAGCTGCGCGAGAAGCGCATCAGGAAGGGCTGTAGCACCAGCAGCAGCAGGCTGTTGAATCCGATCCACCAGGCAAATCGCCGGTCGCTGAACGAAAAGCCGATGAAGAGCCACCACAGCAGGAGCGTGGCTACGGTGATGAAGATGCAGATGAAATAACTCACATAGCCGGTGCCGTAATAAAATCCTACTTCGATATCGGTAGGCTGCCCGCACACCGGGCACTGGTCGTACATCTCCATGGTGCCGCGCAGGCGCAGGGTGAGCGACTTCCGGAAAAGCCGGCCCTCGCGGCAGCGCGGGCAGTAACACCCGAAGATGGTGGCCAGGTAGCCGCGGTGCGGCTTAGCATCGTTCATGATGCAGGTTTATAGATAATCCAATACTTTTTCCATTCCGGTGCTGCGCGAGCCTTTTACCAGCAGGCTGGTACCCTGCAGCGACTGGGCGCGCAGCCATTCACCCGCTTCCGTGGCGCTGTTGAAGCGCCGGTAAGGGTGATCGATCTTCTGGAAGTCGCCGCCCACCAGCAGCACTTCTTTCCAGGAATAATTTCCGATGAGGCCCGCCAGCGCGGCGTGTTCTTTCTGGCTTTCCGTGCCGAGTTCGGCCATCGCGCCCAGCACCAGCACTTTGTCGTCGCCGGCGGTGCGCGCAAAATTCTCCACGGCCAGCTTCATGCTGCTTGGGTTGGCGTTATACGCATCGAGGATAATGCGGTTACTGCCCTTCTGCACCAGCTGTGAGCGGCTGTTGGAGGGATGGTAGGCTTCGAGCGCGGCCCGGATCTTTTCGGGCGGAACGCCGAAGTGCGTGCCGACGGCAACGGCCGCCAAAACATTGGGCAGGTTATAGCTGCCTACCAGTTGTGTGCGCACCGTTCCTTCGAAACCTTTGTGAAAGGCCACTTCCAGGAAGGGGTCTGACTGTACGGCAACGCCTTCAATACCGGCATCCGCAGTGCCATAGGTGACGAGCTCCACGATGCCCTTGCTCATGTCGCGGAGGTAGCCGTAGTCCCACATCACGAAGGCCGTGCCGCCGGTTGCGCGCAGGTGATCAAACAGCTCACCCTTGCCTTTGCGTACGCCCTCTTCGCCGCCAAAGCCCTCCAGGTGCGCCTTGCCACAGTTGGTGATGAGGCCATGGGTGGGCAGGGCCACGCGGCAGTAGGAGGCAATCTCCTTCTGGTGGTTGGCCCCCATTTCAATGACTGCGTATTCCGCATCGTCGCGGATCTTCAGCAGGGTGAGCGGCACGCCGATGTGGTTATTGAGGTTGCCCTCGGTTGTATAAGTACGGTAGTGCGCCGAAAGCACGGCGTGAATGAGCTCCTTGGTCGTAGTCTTACCGTTGGAGCCGGTAATGGCCAGGAAAGGAATCTCGAATCGGCTCCGGTGGTGGCGCGCCAGCTCCTGCAAGGCTTCGAGCGCGTCGTCGACGAGGAAGGTCTTGCCTTCCACCACGTATTCCTTTTCATCGATCACGCAAGCGCCGGCACCGGCTTCCAGCGCCTTTTGCACAAAGGTGTTGCCGTTGAAGTTCGGACCCTTTAGTGCGAAAAAAAGGTCGCCCGGCTGCAGCTTGCGGGTGTCGGTCTGCACATTGGGAAAGCGCCGGTAGAGTTCGTAAAGCCGTTCGATGGAAGCCATACACAAATGTAAGATGTCAGATCTCAGATCTGAGATCTGACATCTGAGATCAAACATTACTTTCGTCTATGGCCCCTTCCCGTCCGCTTGTGATTATCGTGCTGGCGCAGGCGCTGTGCACCTCGCTCTGGTTTGGCGGCAATGCCGTGCTTCCCACGCTGGCACAGCGGCTTGGCCTTCCGCCGGGTGCCGCCGGCTCGATGTCGGCGGCGGTGCAGGCCGGTTTTATCGGCGGCACGCTGCTCTTCGCGGTGCTGGCCATCGCCGACCGCTACCGCAGCACGCGGGTTTTCTTTTGCTGTGCCCTGGCCGGCGCAGCCCTCAATGCCGGGATCCCGTTTTGTACTTCCTACCCGGCAATGCTCGGTCTTCGTTTCGGCACGGGCTTCCTGCTGGCGGGCATTTACCCGGTTGGGATGAAGATCGCAGCAGAAGCATCGCCGGCTGGCCTTGGTAAAGCCCTGGGCTACCTGGTGGGCGCCCTGGTGGTTGGCACGGCCCTGCCGCACGGACTTCGGGGTTTGTCCGTTCAGCTTCCTGCCGATGTCGTGCTGTTTACTCTTTCGGGACTGGCGGTGCTTGGCGGCACGCTGCTGCTGCTCCTTGTGCCGGTGCCCCGGCCGGCCGGCGGGACCGCGGTACAGTTGGGCGCTGCCTTCGGCATTTTTGGTAATGCGCCGCTCCGCCGGGCCGCCTTTGGTTATTTCGGGCATATGTGGGAGCTCTATGCTTTCTGGACCTTTCTCCCCCTTTATATCATGGCCTACCGGCACGCGGATGTCAATGTCGCTGCGCTCTCCTTTGCCGGTATCCTGGCCGGTGCGGCGGGCTGCGTCTGGGCCGGTTACCGGGCTTTGCGCAGCGGGGCCGCGGCGGTGGCGCGTACCGCACTGCTCGGCTCGCTTGCCTGCTGCCTTGCCGCTCCGCTGGCGCTCCGCCTGCCCCTGCCGCTTTTTACCGCTTTCCTGTTGTTCTGGGGCTTTATGGTAGTGGCCGACTCGCCGATGTTTTCTACCCTCGTAGCCCGGAGGGCACCGGCAGCTCAAAAAGGCACGGCGCTCACCCTGGTGACCTCGCTTGGATTTGCCATTACCGTTGTTTCTATTGCGTTGCTGGGGCGGCTCCAGGGCGTATGGCCGGAGGGGATGCTTTTCCTGCTGCTGGCGCCCGGGCCGCTCTTCGGACTGCTGGCTCTTGGAAAGGAGCAGCAATAAAAAAGCCTCCCGTGGTGGAGGCTTTGATAGAGCGTTTATTTGCTTAGCGCTTTTGCTTGCGCTCTTTCCAGTAGTTACCGGTTTTGCGGCCTTTGCCTTCGGGCGAACCCATCCGGTCCATGGCGCAGCGGAAGCCTACCATGCTCGAAGCCTGGTCTTCTTCCATATAGCGGCGGGCACCGGGGCTCAGCCAGTAAGCGCGGTCGTTCCAGCTACCGCCTTTGTAAACGCGGCTCTTGTCGGAAACGAGGGTGGTCTTGCCATAACCGTAGGAGGCGTCGGACAGGGAGTCACCATCGAGGAAGTTGATCACGTTACCACGCTGGTAGTTGCGGCGGCTGCGGCTTTCGGCATCGGTCACGGCTTCCATCTTCACGCGGCCGGTGGAGTCGATCTCAGCCTCACCGTTGGCGTTCTTATAGAGCTTCATGAACTTGTTGCCACGGAAGGGCGCTACGTCGTCGGCGTCAAGCGAGGTGAGGGGACGGAAAACGTCGGCAGTCCACTCGCTTACGTTGCCGGCCATATTGTAGAGGCCAAAGCCGTTGGGGTAGAAGGATTGTACGGGCGCCGTGTAGATGGCGCGGTCGTTCAGGCCACCGGCCACACCGGCGTTGTCACCCGAGCCCCGCTTGAAGTTGGCCAGGAACTGACCATGCCAGGAGCCGTGCTTTGTTTCGCGCAGGCCGCTGTAGTTCATGTTAGCCGTCCAGGGGTAAACCTGCTTGTTGGTCACCAGCTCTTCGCCACGCTTGCCTTCTTTGGTGCTCTTGCGCGGGTTGTTGGCAATGTGACCATAGGCGGCGTATTCCCATTCTGCCTCGAAGGGGAGGCGGTAGTCGGGGAGGAGCAGACCGTCTTCCATCGTTACGTTGGTACGCGGTGTGCCCTGGGGGGTCTTGAGGGTGTTCTTCTTCGGCTTACCGGGCTGGGCCTGGTAAAGACCGAGGAGGTAAGACTTCGTAGTGAAGTTCTGCTCCTGCTGCTGGGAGGCGATGCCTTTGTTGTTGACATAACCTTTCTGCATCAGGATGCCTTCGTTAACACGGTCGGAGCGCCACAGGCAGAAGTCGTAGGCCTGCTTCCAGCTCACACCCACTACCGGGTAGTCGTTGAAGCCGGGGTGACGGAAATAATATTCAACGAGGGGTTCGTTGTAGCTCAGCTCGGAGCGCCATACCAGGGTATCGGGCAGGGCGGCGTCGAGGATCTTTTTGTTGGCGGGGTCGTCGGCGGGGAAGATGCGGTTCAGCCAAAACAGGTACTCGCGGTAGTGTACGTTGGCTACTTCCGTACGGTCCATGTAAAACGAAGGAACCGTTACGCGACGGGGGATATTGTTCCAGTCGCCCATGACGTCTTCTTCAGTCTGACCCATGGTGAAGGTACCACCCGGAACGAACACGAGACCGGGGCCGGTGCCCTGCTCTTTGGACTTGGCTACCTGGTAGCCGCCCATGTTCTTGTCGTTGTAATTCCAGCCGGTTACATCGGATTTTGCCTTCTTGCCTTTGCCGCAGGAGGCCAGCATGGCCGCGGAGGTGAGGAGGATTGCAAGGTTTTTCAGTTGCATAAAGCGTTTGATTTGTCTTTCAAGGACTACTGGTAAAGATTTTTCTTTGAAACCCAGCGGGGCCGGATACTTTAAACGACGGTTTTTCGTAATTATTGTATCGCAGTTCGTTGAGGTATCAAGGTTTGCGAATATAGAAAGTTTAGTTTAAACCCGGAAGGGATTTCGTTTTTTTGCCATATTTACCGTATCACTTGTTATTTTACACCGATGACTGCTTTGTGTCGTGCCGGCTTGCTGCTTCTGGGGTGCGTGGGATGGATCTGCGCCGGCGCCCAGCGAACCTATAAGGCGCATTCCGTGCTCGCCGCCGGAACCTGGTACCGCGTGGCGGTATCCACCGAAGGGGTGTACCGGATGGACGGTGCCTTCCTGGCCGCCCTCGGCCTCGGCGCCAACCTGCCCGCCGGCGCCCTGCGGGTGTATGGCGCCACCCCCGGCATGCTGCCCGAAAGCAACAGCGCTCCCCGCATCGACGACCTCGAAGAGCTCGCCATCACGGTTGCCGACGGCGGCGACGGCGTTATCAACTCCACCGACGTCGTTTATTTCTATAGCCCCGGTCCGCACCCCTGGAAAAAAGATTCCGTCAACCGCAGCTTCCAGCACACGAAAAACCTGTACAGCGACGTCGCTTATTATTACCTCACCGTCGGCGGAACGGGCAAGCGGGTGGCCACCGGCCCGGTGCTGGGCGGCGGCCAGAGCGTCACCAGCTTCGACGAGCGGGTGTTTTACGAAAAAGACTCGGTCAATTTCCTTTCCAGCGGCCGCGAATGGTTTGGCGAGGAGTTCAGCGCCCTGCCCGGCCGCGCGCTGAACCGCACCTTTACCTTTAATGTACCCGGCGCCCTTGCCGGAACCCAGGCGGCGCTCCGCACCCGCGTGGCGGCCCGCTCCATCGGCGTTACCACCCGCTTCGATATCAGCCTCAACGGCCAGCCGGCGCTCCAGGTGGGCGTTTTCCCGGTTACCGGCGTTTTCAACGATCTTTTTGCACAGCAGACCACCCAAACCGGCTTTACGATCCTTTCGGGCGGCAGCGGTATCAGCCTCGCCTATAATTATGTCACCAACGGTTCGTTCAATGCCCAGGGCTGGCTCGACTGGCTGGAAGTCGTTTTCCGCCGCTCCCTGGCGATGGCGCCGGGTCAGCAGCTCCAGTTCCGCGACTGGAGCACCGTGGGCACCGGCAATGCCACCTTCCGCATCGGCGGCGCGGCTGCCAGCACCACCGTATGGGACGTCACCGACCCCTTCAATGCGGTGCGCATGCCGGCAACCCTGTCGGCGGCTGAGCTCAGCTTTACCGCCCCCACGGAACGCCTGCGTGAATACGTTGCTTTTGGAACTGATTTCGGGGTGCCGGTGGCGGCCGGAGCCGTTCCCAACCAGGACCTCCACGGCAGTCCCGCGGCCGATTTCCTGGTGGTGACCCATCCCGACTTCCTGCCCCAGGCCAATGCTATTGCCGCCTTCCACCGCCAGCGCGACGGGCTGCAGGTGTTGGTGGTTACCACCGACCAGGTATTCCGTGAGTTCGGCGGCTCCACCGGCGACCCCACGGCGATCCGCGACTTTGCCAAGATGTTCTACGACCGGCAGCGCGCCACCTGGGGAGCTTCCGGTAAATACCTGCTGCTGCTGGGCCGCGGCTCCTTCGATTACCGCGACCGCGTGCGGAACAATACCAATTTCGTCCCGGTATGGGAGAGCCCTTCCTCCCTCGACCCGCTTTCGACCTATGCCTCTGACGACTTTTTCGGTTTCCTCGACGACAATGAAGACATCCATTCGCTGCTCGTTCCCAACACGCTCGACATCGGCATCGGTCGTATCCCGGTGCGTAATGCCACCGAAGCGGGCAACTTCGTGGCGAAACTGCTGGCGTATCACAGTCCCGCCGGCTTCGGGCCCTGGCGCAACAATGCGACCTTTGTTGCCGACGACGGCGACCAGAACCTGCACCTCGAAGACGCCGAGGTGATGGCTTCCACAACAAAGACACAGGCTCCCTTCCTCAACCAGCAAAAGATCTACCTCGATGCCTACCGCCGCGAGGGCGGAACGGCGGGTGGCGCCTACCCGCAGGCCAACGCCGCCATCAACAACAATATTCTCGCCGGCGCCCTTATCTGGAACTACAGCGGTCACGGCGGCTACGCCCGCCTGGCGGAGGAGACGATCGCCGACCAGGATATTGTCAACAACTGGAAAAACCAGAACCGCCTCCCGCTGTTCATTACGGCTACCTGCGACTTTGCTCCCTACGACCTGCCGGGTATCAATTCGCTGGGTGAGAACCTGCTGGTGCGCCCCCAAACCGGCGCCATCGCGCTGATGACCACCAGCCGCGTGGTGTTTGCGTACAGCAACCGCGTACTCAATAACAACTACCTGCAGACGGCACTGCAGCCCGATGCCTCGGGCCGTTACAAGACCCTCGGCGAGGCCGTGCAGGCGTCGAAGAACCTGACTTATCTCACAAACGGAGACGTGAACAATAACCGCAAGTTCGCCCTCCTCGGCGACCCGGCGATGACGCTTGGCTTCCCGAAGGGCCGGGTGCGGCCCCTGCTGGTGAACGGTCATCCCATCGCTACGGCAGATACGCTGAACGCTACCGAGTTTGCCGAGATCGAGGGGGAGGTGACCAACGCGCAGGGGACACGCCTCACCGACTTCAACGGCAACGTATGGCTGACGCTATTTGACAAGCCGCAGGTGGTGCGGACCCTGGGCAACACCCCGGCTTCGCCGCCGACTTCCTTTCAGCAGCAGACGGCCTCGCTGTTCCGCGGGCGGGTAACGGCGTCGGGCGGCCGGTTTAAGTTCAGTTTTCGCGTTCCGCGCGACATCAATTTCCAGCACGGCGCCGGCCGGATGAGCTTTTATGCACAGGACAGCACCCGCGATGCCGGCGGGGTCAGCAACAGCGTCATTATCGGGGGCATCGTACCGGGAGCTTCAGATGACAAAGAAGGGCCGCAGATCCGGGCCTTCCTCAACGACGAGCGCTTCGTGAGCGGATCGGTGACCGACCAGAATCCGGTGCTGCTGCTCCGCCTTGCCGACAGCTCGGGCATCAACACCGGCAACGCGGGCATCGACCACGACATCGTGGTGACCGTGGATGGCAATAACCGTAATTATTATGTGCTGAATGACTTTTACGAAACGGAGCCCGACACCTACCAGCGCGGGCGGGTGCGCTTCCAGCTGCCGGCCTTTACACCCGGGAAGCATACGCTGACCATCAAGGCCTGGGATGTGCTTAATAATTCCAGCACCTATACATTGGATTTCACCGTGGCGAAGGACAAGGAGCTCGTGCTCGACCACGTGCTGAATTACCCGAATCCGTTTACCACGAAAACCCAGTTTTGGTTCGAGCACAACAAGCCGGGTATCGACCTGAATACCCGGGTGGAGATTTTTACCGTCACGGGCCGCTTAATAAAAACGCTTCGCCGCACAATAAATAATGACGGCAACCGTTCGAGTGAAGTTGAATGGGATGGAGCCGACGACTTCGGTGCCCGTGTCGGGAGAGGTGTGTACATCTACCGTTTGGTAGTGGAGAGCGGCGACGGAAAAAAGGCCACCCAACTGCAAAAGCTTGTGATTCTATGACGGGAACGTTGCCGAAGAAAAAATTGCGTATAAACCAAAACTGTATATTTTCACACCTCTATTTCAAAAAATCTTTATGAGAGCGACTGCTTTGAAACTCACGGTCGGTGCGATCTTTCTAGGTTCGACAGCTGTTCAGGCGCAAGAACCTTTGAAAGTCGTTACGACTGCCGTTCCCTTCCTCCGTATTTCTCCCGATGCCCGTGCCGGCGGTATGGGTGACCTCTCGGTCGCCACCAATCCCGATGCCGCTTCTTCTTATTTCAACCTCGGAAAAGTTCCCTTCAATGAAGCCAAAGGCGGTGTCAGCCTCACCTATACCCCCTGGCTCAAAAAATTTGTAAACGACGTATACCTGGCATCCGCCGCCGGTTACTATAAGCTTGATGAGAACTCCGCGATCTCCGGCTCGCTGCGTTATTTCAGCCTTGGCGACATTCCCTTCACCGACGAGAACGGCAATGAACTCCAGACCGGCCGTCCCCGCGAGTTCGGCATCGATGTCGGCTACAGCCGCAAGCTGTCGCCCCGCACCGGTATCGGTGTTGGCCTGAAATACATCCACTCCAACCTGGCCGGCAACTTTTCGAGCGCCGGAACGAGCTACAAGCCCGGTTCTTCGGTAGCCGGCGACATCGGCCTGTACCACAACCGCCAGAACGATCTCGGACAGGGCTGGGCTTTCGGTCTTGCGCTGACCAACCTGGGTGCCAAGATCGCGTACACCAACAACGCCAATCAGAAAGACTTTATCCCGGCCAACCTCGCGCTGGGTACGGCTTATACCCGTGTGTTCAACGAAAGCAACAAGCTGATGATCGGCCTCGATCTGAACAAGCTGCTGGTGCCGACGCCTCCCGATTTTGAGGAGGTAAACCCCAATTCGCCCGACGCACAGGCGGTAATGGACCGCAATACGGCGAAGGCCAACGCCTATCGCCAGAAGAGCGTGGTGGGTAGCTGGTTCTCTTCCTTCGGCGACGCCTCCGGCGGCTTCAGCGAGGAGCTCCGCGAATGGCAGCTGTCGGTAGGTGCCGAGTACACCTACAACAACCAGTTCATGCTCCGCGCCGGTTATTTCTACGAAGACAAGACAAAGGGCGGCCGCAGCCATTTCTCTGCCGGTGTCGGCCTGAAGTACAGCGCCTTCAACCTGAACTTCTCCTACCTCGTTCCTGCCGGTGGCAACACCATCAACCAAAACCCCCTGTCGAACACCCTGCGCTTCTCGCTGGCCTTCGACCTCGGTGGTGGCGGCAATGGCAGCACAACGAGCACGTCGGCCCAATAATTTCGTGAACCGTCAACCGTGAGCCGTGAGCTCGCGATGCACGGTAAGAAAAAACGTCCCGCTTTTGGCGGGACGTTTTTGTTTTTGGCGAAAGCATTCCCGGTTGACGGCTCACGGTTCACGCACCCTATCTTCGCCGCAAATTTTTCATCATGTCCTTCCGTGTCGGTTCGGGTGTTGATTTTCATCAATTGGGCGAAGGCCGTAAGCTGATGCTGGGCGGCGTGCACGTGCCGTATGAGCGCGGCTGCGTTGGGCACAGTGATGCCGATGTGCTGCTCCATGCGATCTGCGATGCCCTCCTCGGGGCGCTGGCGCTTGGTGATATCGGCGTGCATTTCCCGGATACGGATAACCGCTACAAGAATATCGACAGCACCATCCTGCTGCGCGAAACGGCAGCACTGATCGCGGCCGAAGGATGGCGCGTGGTGAACGTGGATTCCACGCTGTGCCTGCAGGAGCCGAAGATCAAGCCCTATGTGCCGAAGATGCAGGAAGTGATTGCGGGTGTGCTGGGCGTGACCGTACGCGAGGTGTCGATAAAAGCCACCACCACCGAGCAACTGGGCTTCGTGGGCCGCAAGGAAGGCGTAGTGGCTTATGCCACGGCATTATTGCAAGGGCTTTAACATCTTTCGCAGCATGGCCCCTTATCTTTGAAGCATGACCCCCGTCGCGGTACCCGTTCGCAATGAGTCGCCCTGGCCGTTGCCGGCCTATGCCACCGAAGGCAGTGCCGGGCTTGACCTGCGCGCGCACCTGGGGGAGGCGGTATCGTTAGCGCCCCTGCAGCGCATCCTGGTACCTACCGGCCTTTTTATCGAACTCCCCCATGGTTATGAAGCACAGGTGCGGCCCCGCAGCGGGCTCGCCGCCCGGCAGGGAATCACCTGCCTCAACAGCCCCGGCACCATCGACTCCGACTACCGTGGAGAAATTAAGGTATTATTGATCAATCTCGACAGCGGCCCGCAGGTCATAGCACCCGGTGAGCGCATCGCCCAGCTGGTATTGCAGCGGGTGGAGCGACTCGACTGGATACCCGCGGAAAGCCTTGGCAGCACGGCCCGGCAGGGCGGCGGTTTTGGCTCTACCGGAAAAGAATAGAAAGAAACATGAACAGACTCCTGACGCTCATTTGCATTGTGATCCTGGCGAGCTCCTGCCGCTCCACGCGGAAGATCGGCGTGGCCATCAACAACCGGAAGGACAGCAGCCAGGTAGCTTCCGCGTCGGGGCGCGCCGACAGCCTCGCCTTCATCCATGGCGCGCTGCAGCAACTCGGCGGGCACCACATCACGTACAAGACCTTTTCTGCAAAGGTCAACATCGATTATAAAGACGCTACTAACAAGAATTACAACGTCAACGCCACGATCCGCATGCAGAAGGATAGTGCCATCTGGATTTCTGCCAATGCGCTGCTTGGTATTGAGGCGATCCGCGCCTACATCACGCGCGACTCGGTAAAGATCCTCGACAAGCTGAATAAGGTATATACCGCGCGCAGCATGCGCTTTCTGCAGGAGCAGACCGATATGCCGCTGACTCTTTCCATTATGGAAGATCTTATCGTCGGCAACCCGGTGTTTCTCGACACCGTCGGCTCCTACACCCGCAACCCGTCATCCGGAACGGTTACCATGCTGAGTGTCGGCACCCTGTTCAAGCACCTGCTGACGCTCAACGAGTCGAACATGACCCTGGCCCACAGCAAGATCGACGACGTGGACCCGGCCCAGAGCCGCACGGCCGATATCACCTACGATGACTACGCTGCCAGCAACGGCGTGCTCTTTTCCACAAAGCGCCAGCTGTTGCTGTCGGAAGTGAAGAAACTGAATATCAAGCTCGATTTTCGCGCGTATGATTTCGGAGTGCCGGTAAGTTTCCCGTTTGGCATTCCCAAAAATTACAAGCGCAACTAAAAATATATCCAGCGCCGGGGGCGTTATAGCCATCCGGCCAAAACAAAAAGGATGAAACGACATTTGCTACTTTTCCTCTGCCTCGCGCTCTTTGGCGGGGTAGTGCTGGCACAGCAGCCTTCCAGCGACCGTACGCGGATGGAGAACGAGCGCCGCGCGATCCAGAAAGAGCTGCGCGACCTCCAGGAGCAATACAGCAAGATCAAGGGGCGCACCAAGGCGACCCTGGGGCAGCTGGCGGCGATCCAGAACCGGATGGAAGTGCAGCAGCGCCTCCTCCACAGCATCGACAAGGAAGTACATATCCTTTCCGACGATATTTACCTCAGCACCCTCGAGTTGAACCGCCTGCAGCGGCAGCTCGACTCGCTCAAGCAGCAATACGCCCGCAGCGTGGTGTATGCTTATAAAAGCCGGAGCTCCTACGATTACCTCAGTTTTATTTTTTCGGCCAATTCCTTCAACGACGCCCTGAAGCGGGTACGCTACCTGCGCAGCTACCGCCTCTACCGGCAGTCGCAACTGACCACCATCCGCGAAACGCAGAAGGCGATCGAAGACCGGAAGGTATCGCTGATGGTCAAGCGCAACGACAAGAACAACGCGCTGAAGAACCAGACGCTCCAGTACAACGAGCTGGAAGACCAGAAGAAAGAAAAGGACCGCGTGGCTGCGCAGCTTAAATCGCAGGAAAAGGAACTGTCGCAGCAGCTGGCGGCGAAGCGCAAGCGCGATAACCAGCTGAAAACCCAGATCGCCGCCATGATCCGCCGCGAGATCGAGGCTGCGAAGCGCGAAGCAGAGCGCCGCGAAGCCGAGCGCCGGGCTGCGGAAGCCGCCGCTGCCCGCAACAACCCGGCAGCCACTCCGAAGGCAAGCACCCCGAAGGCAACACCGAAGCCGAAAACCGAAAGCGTGCTGATCTTCAACGAAGGCGAGCGCGCCCTGGCCGCCACCTTCGAACGCAACAAGGGCAACCTTCCCTGGCCGGTGGACCAAGGCAGCGTAAAGATTCCCTATGGTGTGAGCAGGGTGGAAGGACTCGAGTTCGACAACGCGTTCCTTACCCTCAGCACCGGCCTCGGATCATCGGTGAAGGCCATCTTCGACGGAGAGGTGACCATGGTTACCGGCACCGGCGACGTGATGACGGTAATGATCCGCCACGGTAAATACTTCACCATCTATAGCAACCTCGCCAGCGCCAGCGTGAGCAAGGGCCAGCAGGTGAAGCGCGGTCAGTCGATCGGCTCTGCCGGCCGCGACGATGACGGCTCCGGCGGCATGATCGACTTCGGCATGCAGCAGGAGTACAAGCGGCTGAACCCGAGCCAGTGGCTGCACCGGTAGAATATTGAATAACGATCAAGGAATATCGAATAATGAAATAGCGAAGCCCCCGCCGATGGCGGGGGCTTCGCGTAAACAATAATCAATATTCAATGATCAATATTCAAGTGGGATAGCTCATAACCTTTAGCACTGATAATGAACGTTGAATATTCCCTTCAACTTTCATTATTCCTTGATCGATATTCGATATTCTACACCGCCAGCTCCTTGCTCATCACATCATCATACAACTGCTCATAGGTAGGAATGATGTTGTGAATGTCGAAGTGGTTGGCGTGCTCGGCGGCATCTTTCTTGAATTGCTGGAGGCGCTCGTCGTCTTGCAGTATTTCTACGGCACGGCGGCTCATGGTGTCGATGTCGCCGATAGCGCCCATATACCCGGTCTTGCCGTCGATCATGATCTCACCGAGGCCGCCGGCATTGGTGGAGATCACGGGTACACCGGCTGCCATGGCTTCGAGCGCGGCGAGTCCGAAGGACTCATATTCCGAGGTGAGGAGGAAAAGGTCGGCAATGGCGAGGATATCTTCCATCTGTTCCTGCTTGCCCACGAAGCGGATCTCGTCGCACACCCCAAGCTCGCGGCTGAGGCCTTCTGCGGTGGCGCGTTCCGGCCCGTCGCCCACGAAGAGCAGCTTGGCGGGGATCTGCTTCAGCACGTTGGCGAAGATGTGCACCACGTCCTGCACGCGCTTCACCTTGCGGAAGTTGGAGGCATGCAGCAGGATGCGCTCGTTGTTGGGCGCGATCACTTTGCGGAAAGCATCAATGGGCTTGCGCTGGAAGCGGGCCACATCCACGAAGTTGTGAATAACGTGTATCGGCTTGGTGATATTGAAGTTGCGGAAGGTCTCGTCGCGCAGGTTTTGCGAAACCGCTGTGATGGCATCGCTCTGGTTGATCGAAAACGTGACCACAGGCGCGTACATTTTATCGCGGCCCACAAGCGTGATGTCGGTGCCGTGGAGGGTGGTGATCACCGGCACGTGGATGCCTTCCTGCGCCAGTATCTGCCGGGCCATATAAGCGGCCGAGGCATGCGGGATGGCATAGTGCACATGGAGCAGCTGCAGGTGGTTGTTCTTGATCACGTCTACCATGGTACTGGCCAGGGCCGTCTCATAAGGCGGGTAGTCGAAGAGCGGGTAGGTAGGCACCTGCACTTCGTGGTAGAATATGTTGGGGATGAAGCCGGTGAGCCGCACCGGTTGCTGGTAGGTGATAAAGTGCACCTGGTGTCCTTTCTGCGCCAGCGCCTTGCCCAGCTCGGTGGCCAGCACGCCGGAGCCGCCGAAGGTGGGATAGCAAACAATTCCGATCCGCATGGGGGCTTTTTCCATTTGGCTTCGAAGGTACACCCGGGTGCAAGGAATATTGAATATCGATTACATGAATATCGAATATCGGTGGAGAACCGGTATGCAGGTGGCGGGCTTCCTTTCGCCGATATTCGTTATTCGATATTCGTTATTCGATATTTTTAGCTCATGAAGCGTACCCTTTCCTTCCTGGCCGGCCTCCTGATCGCCGGCGCAGCAGCTGCTCAAAACGTCGACTCTCTTTTCATCCGCCGGCTTGCCGACGAGATCCTCGAGAACAGCCGTGCCTACGAGAACCTGCGGCAACTCACCAAGGGTGTCGGCGGCCGTCTTGCCGGCTCTCCGGGGATGGTGAAGGCCGAAGCCTGGGGCCAGCGGGCCCTCCAGGAAGCCGGCGCCGGCCGGGTGTGGTTGCAGGAATGTATGGTGCCGCACTGGGTGCGCGGCGGCTACGACATCTTCCAGGCCGAACGGCTTACGGCCAACGATGGCAAAAACCGCAAGTGGAGCACGCGCCGCCTCTCCGCGATCGCTTTGGGTAACTCGCTCGCCTCCAACGGCGCGCGCCGGGCGCCGGTGCTGCTGGTGCACGACTTTGCCGAGCTGGAGGCGAAGAAGGATTCCGTAGCGGGAAAGATTGTTTTCTTCAACTATAAGTTCAACCCCCGTTATGTGCACACCTTCGAGGCCTACCGCGACGCCGGTGCCTACCGCGGGCAGGGCCCGGTGCGCGCCGCGCGCTATGGCGCCGTAGGGGTGGCCATCCGGAGCCTCTCGGAAGGCACCGATAATTTCCCGCACACCGGCACCACGGCCTCCGGAGACACCGTGAAAACCGTGCCCTCGGTGGCCCTCGGCCTCCGCGACGCCGACTGGCTCGACAGCGCCATCCGCTCGGGCACGACCGTGTGGGCCACGCTCCAGACCTTCGGGCGCTTTCTCCCGGATACGGTCGGTCACAACGTGATCGGCGAGCTGCGGGGCTCCGAGTTTCCCGACCAGATCATCACGATCGGCGGCCACCTCGATAGCTGGGACCCCGCCGAGGGCGCCCACGACGACGGCGCCGGCGTGGTGCATACCATCGAGGTGCTTCGTGCTTTCAAGGCCCTGGGCTACCAGCCGAAGCGAACGATCCGCTTCGTGTTGTTTGCCAACGAAGAAAACGGGCTGCGCGGCGGCCGCAAATACGCCGAAGAGGCGAAAGCGAAAGGCGAGCAGCACATCTTCGCGCTCGAGAGCGACGAAGGCGGCTTTACGCCGCGCGGCTTTGGCCTGAGCGCGCCAGATGCACCGTTCCAGAAGTTTCTTTCCTGGCAGCCGCTGCTGGCACCCTATGGCGCTTCTGAATTCCTGCGCGGCGGCGGCGGCTCCGACATCGGCCCCCTCGGCCAGCAGCTCAAAACGCCGACCTGTGGCTTTGTACCCGACTCCCAGCGCTACTTCGACGTACACCACGCAGCCAACGATGTGTTTGAAAACGTCAACAAGCGCGAGCTGGAGCTCGGTGCCGTCAACATCGCGGCGTTGATCTACCTCGTGGATAAATACGGGCTTTAGGATCTCAGATATCAGATCTCAGATTTGTAGTATGGCGTCATCGAAGTGAGTCAGCTCATGGTAAATCGCTTCGATCTGAGATCTGACATCTGAGATCGGAGATTTTGGTTTGGTCTGCTTTTTTAGGATGTAAGCTTAAACCGAAATATGGATCGGCTTACAGTTTCCGACCGCACCCGCAGCGGCGCCCGCCGCATTATCAGCAGCATCCTGCTGCTGGGCTTGCTGTTGCTGGGCATCTTTGTCTACTGGCATTATTTCAACACCTATAGCGAAGGCAACCGCTTCGGGCTCCTGCAGAAATTTTCCAGGAAGGGCAACCTGTTCAAAACCTATGAGGGTGAGTTAATCCTCAGTAGTGTTACCGGAAATAACAACGTTCCCATCGCTTCCGAAAAGTTCTTCTTTTCCGTGTCCGAAGACAGCGTGGCAACGCGCCTGCTGCAGCTGGAGGGACATCGCGTTTCGCTGCACTATACCGAAAAACGCGGGGCGCTCTTCTGGCGCGGCGAATCGAAGTACATCGTGGACGGTGTAAAGGAAGAGTAAGCTTCTAGCCGGCATGCAGCAGGAAGATCGCCGGCCGCTTATGCAGCTCCGGCAGCGACACCCGCCATTGTGCGGGTGTTTTTGTTTGAATAAACTCGTTGGGGCCGGTGAGGTCGGCGGCGACGCAGATCCGCGTTTGCGGTCCGCAGGTCTTCAGCAAAACTTCCAGCAGCTGGTTATTGCGATAAGGTGTTTCAATGAAGATCTCGGTGCAGTCTTTCTGCCGCGACTCTGTCTCAAGGGCCTTGATTGCTTTCTGGCGCTCACCGGCTTCGATGGGCAGGTAACCGTTGAAGCGGAACTGCTGGCCGTTCATGCCCGATGCCATCAGGGCCAGCAGGATGGATGACGGTCCGACGAGCGGACGTACGGTGGCACCCTGCTCCTGTGCGAGGCTTACCAGCAGCTGGCCGGGGTCGGCCACGCCGGGACAGCCGGCTTCGCTGAGGATGCCGATTGTCTTTCCCTCCTTCAGGGCCCGTAGAAATGCTGTACGCACCTCCGGTGTCAGCTCGCGCATATTATGCCACCCGTAATCGTCGATGACCATTTCCTTCCAGAGGGCTTTGAGAAAGCGACGCGCGGTGCGCTCATTTTCCACGAAAAACTGGCTGCAGGCCTTGACGGCGTCGAGCACGTAGGCGGGCAGCGGTGCCAGCGCGCCTTCTTCGAGCACGGTCGGGATCAGGTAAACGGTCGCACTCATGCGTTCTTGATTTTATGGAGGCTCAGGGTGGCGGCAACAACCGCGTAAGCCGGTGCCAGCACCCAGCCCAGCAGGGGCACCAGGTGCATCAGGTAAAAGATCATCCCGTTGCCGATGGCCAGTCCCTTGTGCCGCCCGATATAGTCGATGCTTTCGGGCGCGGTCATGCGCGAGCGCTCGAGGCTATAGTCGAGCATGGAAAAGCCGTAGTAATAGCTTTCTACAAAAAGCGCGATCAGCGGTGTTACCCAGCCAGCGAGCGGGATGAGCGACAGCAGCACCAGCGCGATCATATACACAGTTTGCCAGAGGCCGTTGCGCAGCGCGATGCGGATGCCACGGCCAATATCCTTCAACAGCTGCGGCAGTGAAAAGGGAAAGTCTTTGCCCTCGAGGATGGCTTCGGTCTTTTCGCTGAGGTAGGCGAATACCGGTGAGCCGATGATAAGAAACAGGTATTTGAACAGGGAGAAATAAAAGACAAGCAGCAACAGCTGCAGGAAGATGGTGGCCAGCATGAACAGCACGCTCAGCAGCCCGTTGCGCTCCCGTTGCAGCCAGGCGGTGAGACCGGTCTTCTGGCTGAAGAAGCCGATGGCGGCCTCCGAGGAATGCCAGAAATACCAGATGCCGGCGGCGAACAGCAGCATGTACAGGATCCCAGGCACCAGAATCCAGCGCCACAGGCGGTGCCGGCTGATGAAGGCGTGGGCCTCGAAGTACGACTGGATGGCGATGATGATCTCTTTGAGCAAACGGGAGCGGTTGTGCCGGCAAGATACGCAAACCGGGGACGGGAGAGAAGGAACGCTGATCCCGCAGGGGGGATACGCTGATTGGTTATGATTTAAGCGGATGCTGGTACCGATCCGCGTAAATCATAAGAGATCATAAAGATCTGCGTTCTTTCTCTCCGCTTAACTTGCACGCATGCCCCTGAAGCCGCTCCCGCTTTCTTTTTACGAGCATCCCGACCCGGTGCACCTGGCCTATGCGCTTATCGGGAAGGTGCTGGTGACGGAGTTTAAGGGCGAGCGCACGTCGGGGCGGATTATCGAAACGGAGGCCTACCACGGCAGCCAGGACCGCGCCTCGCATGCCTACAAGGGCCGCACGAAGCGCACCGAGGTGATGTTCGGGCCGGGCGGGCGGGCCTACGTGTACCTCTGTTACGGCCTCCACCAGATGTTCAATATCGTCACCAACGTGGAAGGAGTGGCGCATGCCATCCTGGTGCGGGCCCTGGAGCCGCTGGAGGGCATCGACGTGATGCTGCGGCGCACGGGCAAGGCAAAGGCCGACGCCACGCTCACCCGCGGCCCGGGTAATGTGGGCAAGGCGCTCGGTTTTCATACGAGCCAGTGCGGGCTTGCCCTGGAGGGGCCGGAGCTGCTGATCGCCGACGACGGATTCCGCTATCCCGCCGGCGCCATCGCCGTTTCCCCGCGGATCGGGGTGGCTTATGCCGGCGAAGACGCGCTTTTGCCTTACCGTTTCTATGTGCAGGGCCATCCTTCGGTGAGTGGGAGGCCGCGCTAGGCGGGCATTTGGGGCCGTTGGACGGGAATTTTGCAAAAAGTTGGCGAAAAGAGCCGGAGTCATTTGTTCAAATCCGGACCAGTGCGTAGATTTGTAGCCCAAATTTTATTTCTTCACCGCATTTAAATTTCTATTTAAAATGCCAGTTAAAATCCGACTGCAGAGACACGGGTCTAAGAAGCGCCCCTTCTATTTCATCGTCGTTGCAGATGCCCGCGCACCCCGCGATGGTAAGTTCATTCAGAAATTAGGTACCTACAACCCCCAGACTTCGCCCGCAACGGTGCAGCTGGATCGTCAGCGCTCACTGGAGTGGCTGAACAAAGGTGCCCAACCTACCGACACCGTACGTAAGATCCTGTCGAACAAAGGTGTTCTGTACCTGAAGCACTTGCTCCGTGGTGTATCCCTGGGCCTGTTCGACGAGGCTACGGCCATGGAAAAATTCCAGCAGTGGCATACTGAGCACGAAGCTCAGTTCCGCAAAAAGCAGGAAGACGCCATGAGAGCGCGCCGCGCCCAGCGCAACCCGCCCTACCAGCGTCGTGAGCAGCAGCGCCCCGCGCCTGCAGCCCCCGCAGCTGAAGAAGCAGGTTCTGAAGGTTAAGCACCCAAAACCTCAACACATTCAAGGTCCCGCTTTGCCGGGACCTTTGTTTATTTGTCTATTGGTTAATTGGTCTATTGGTAAAGCGTTTGACGCCAACGTGATCTTCGCAACCCCTCGGACGGACGGAGCAGAAGCGACCTGTACCACTAGACCACTAGACTAATAGACCACTAGATTTTATGACGGAATACTTTAAAATCGGAAAGCTCGTAGCCGTATTCGGACTCAAGGGTGAGCTCATCCTGAAGCACAGCCTGGGAAAGAAGACCGCCTTAAAAGGGCTCGTGGCGCTTTTCGTGGAAGAAGGCGGAAGCCGCTTTCTTCCCTGGTTCGTGGCCGGTGCCCGTATCAAGGGCGAGGACGAGATCTATATCCAGCTCCAGGACGTGGACAGCCGCGAGAAGGCCATGAAGCTGGTGCAAAAAGAAGTGTGGCTGCCCGAGGCCGACTTCAAGAAATTCTCCGGCGCCTCGGCCCCCATCAGCCTGCTGGGCTATATGCTGGTGGAAGACGGCAAGGAACTCGGCGCTATACTCGAGGTGATCGAGCAGCCGCACCAGGTGCTTTGCCGCATAGAAGTGCAGGGCAAGGAAGCCCTCATCCCCCTCAATGAGCAAACCATCCGCGCGGTAGACCGCAAAAAAAAGCAGGTCCATGTGGAACTGCCGGAAGGATTGCTGGAGATCTACCTGGGGTAAGAGCGAACAAGAACGCAGATCTTTTATGATTAATAGGTTTTTCGCTGCTCATCGTATCGGCAAACGATCCTAAAACATCATAACAGATCTGCGTCATCTGCGTTCGTTGTCTTTACGCCAGCGAGGCCGCCTGCTGTTGCCCCTGCGTCCGGTTCACCTCCACGATCACCGGGAAGCGGTCGGTAGCTACGCCGGTCGACTTCAGCATATTGCGGGCCTGAAGCATGTGGCGCTGCTCGTGCGCCACCAGGAAGCGGAGGGCATCGCCCAGCTTCAGCTTAATGAGCTTGCTGATGGTGATGGGTACGCGCACTTCTTCCATATTCACATGCTGCGACAGGTCGATGAGGCGCAGGAGTTCGTCCTGCTGCTGCGCGAACTCGTTGAGCACCGTCTCCACGTTGAGGCTGTTGGGGAAGGTGTACGTCTTCATCGCCTTCATCTTATTCTTCACCTCGTATACATTTACGGGCTTCATGGATTTCGTGAAATAATCGCCCCAGAAGCCGGACGAGAACCAGGCCGACTTGCTGGTAGGTCGCTCGGTCATGGCCTTCTCTATGGCCGGCAGGTAAAAGCGCCCATAGGCATTGAGGTGCTCCAGGATCTGGACGACGCTCCACTGCTGGGCCGCATTGGGCGTGTAGGCCATCTTATGCTTGTCAGCATCTTTAAAAAATTGCGCGGCGGCACGGATGCGTTCAACGTCGGTGCGCAGTTGCTGCAACAGGTCTTCGGTCTTGTATTTAGCCATAACAGTGGGTTTTTTAGCAAAGCTACCCGGGGCTATAGAGCAAAATCTTTGCCTGCGCCAAGGTTTGGGAAGGAAAAACCACAAGAGAACAAGAGAGCGAGAGAACAAGAGAAAAGGAGAACAAGTGAGCAAGAGAACGCGGGAACAAGAAAACGAGAGCTGGGAGTGATCAATTGTAGCTGAGCTTCGACTTGGCAGCTCTTCTCGTTCTTTCATCTCACGTTCTTTCGTTCTCTACAGCCGCACCGAGCCAAGCAGCTTTGAAAACGTCGTGGCGTCCAGCCCCAGGTAGCTCGCGAGGTATTTGTGCGGGATCAGGTTGAGGAGGTGCGGGCTGCGTTGGAGGAAGCTGCGGAACTTTTCCCCGGCCGATGCCGTCTGCTGTTCCGCCATCCGTTCGAGCACGCCCTTCAGCACCAGCGATGTGATCCGCAGCACAAAGCCCTGGATCGCCGGCCGCTCCTTCATCAGGGCTTCCAGCTGCCCATGGCTGGTGCGCAGAAAACAGGAATCCGTCAGCGTTTCGAAATAAAATTGCGAGGGCTGCTGTGTGAGAAAAGAATCCGCCACGCCCGAAAAGGAAGGCGGGTAGGTGAACACGATCGTGGCTTCTTTTTCCTGCGGGTTGACGTAGTAACTGCGCTGAATGCCTTCGAGCACGAAATACAGGTAGCGCTCGGTGTCGCCGGCCGCCGTCAGCAGCGTCTTCCGCCGGCACGTGAAGGGCTGCCATATGGCGCTGAAAGCGGTCCAGTCTTCCTCCGGCAGCGGCTGGATATTGTCGACGAAAAAACGAAGCAGGTCGAGGGGCATGAAGCTCAAAATAGCCGACTTGTCAACACCTTCCAAAAGTTCCCTAAAACCTCAGAACCTTAGAGCCCCAAAACCCTAAAACCTTCTATTCTGGGTTACCTTTGTCTGTGCCCGCCCCCCTCCGTCATATTGCTCATTTCGACCTCGATGCCTTCTTCGTTTCGGTGGAACTGCTGAAGCGGCCGCACCTGCGCGGCAAGCCGCTGATCGTGGGCGGGGACGGGCAGCGCGGCATCGTGGCGGCCTGCTCCTACGAGGCGCGCAAATTCGGCATCCAGAGCGCCATGCCCTCGATGCAGGCCAAAAAGCTTTGCCCTGAAGCCATCTTCATTTCGGGCTCGCACGGCGAATACAGCAAATACTCCCGCATGGTCACGCAGATCATCGCCGACTCGGTGCCGCAATACGAAAAGGCCTCGATCGATGAATTTTACGTGGACCTTACCGGCATGGACAAGTTCTTCGGCGTTTCGCAATACACCCGCGAGCTCCGCGAGAAGATCATCCGCGAAACGGGCCTGCCGATCTCCTACGGGCTTTCCGCCAACAAGCTGGTGAGCAAGATGGCCACCAACGAAGCAAAGCCCAACGGCTTCCTGGAGGTGCCCCACGGACGGGAAACGGCTTTCCTGTGGCCGCTTACGGTGGACAAGATTCCCGGCGTGGGCGGCGCCACCCAGCAGCAGCTTTATTCGCTCGGCATCCGCAGCATCGAGCAGCTGGCGCATACGCCCGTGGCGCAGCTCGAGGCCTGGTTTGGCAAATGGGGCAGCAAGCTCTGGGAAAAAGCAAACGGAATTTCCGACTCGCCGGTGGAAGCCTACAGCGAGCAAAAGTCGCTTTCGCACGAGACCACCTTCGGCGAAGACAGCAACGACCCCGAATTCCTCCACCGCCAGCTGGTGCAGCTCACGGAGGAAACCGCCTACGACCTGCGCCAGGAGCAGAAGATCACGGGCTGCGTAACGGTGAAGCTGCGCTATTCGGACTTCACCACGGTGTCGCGGCAGGAGGTGATCGACTACACGGCATTCGACCCGGTGCTGCTGGCACGGGTGAAGGATCTCTTCAACAAGCTCTGGAAGAAAGGGGAGAAGGTGCGCCTGCTGGGTGTGCGCTTTTCGCACCTCGTGCCGATGACCCTGCAGATGAACCTTTTTGACGACACGCTGGAAAAACTCGAACTCTTCAAGGCGGTGGACGATATAAAGAATAAATTTGGCAGCGCCCTGGTGCAAAAAGCCACCACGCTGAAAAAGAAAGACCCCTGATGAATGAGCGCTCCCTGCTTCTGAAAGATTTAGTGAAGAAAATGCTTGGCCTCCTGCCTTTTGCGGTGACGCAGAACCAGCGCTACGACCGGCAGACCAACGCGATCATCCGCCGCGTGTGCCGCCGCGCCTCCAATTGCGTGGACGTGGGCACCCACCGTGGCGAGATCCTCGACACCATGCGCCAGGCAGCGCCGGAAGGCACGCATTTCGGCTTTGAGCCGCTCCCGCATTTCTACGATAAGCTGCAACAGCGCTATGCCGGCGTCGCCGGCATCGAGGTGTTTCCCTATGCGCTTTCGGAAGCACCCGGCGAAGCTTCCTTCAATCATGTCAAGACCAATCCCGCCTATAGCGGCCTGCAGAAGCGCCGCTACGACCGGCCGCACGAAGAAGATGAAACCATCACCGTGGAAATGCGCACCCTCGACGAGGTAGTGGGCACCCGCGGCGTACCGATCGCATTGATCAAGATCGACGTGGAGGGCGGCGAGATGGGTGTGCTCCGCGGTGCCCGCGGCCTGCTGGCCCGCGACAAGCCCGTGGTCATCTTCGAAGCCGGCATCGGCGGCAGCGATGTGTACGGCACCACTCCCGGGATGCTCTTCGACTACCTGTCCGGCTTCGGGTACCGGGTATCCCTGATGGGTCGCTACCTGAAGGGGCAGCCCCCCTTCTCGCGCCAAGACTTCGCCGCCAGCTTCAACGGTGGCCACGATTACTACTTCATCGCATACTGATCTCAGAGGTCAGATGTCAGATCCGAGATCCGAGATCGAAAGATCTTCTCCCTTACCTTTAGCGCCAACAATCAAAGTCAACATGGAACATACCCACACAGCCTGGACCGAATACCAGAAGCAGCACCAGCAGCGCTTTCTCGACGAGATGCTCGAACTGCTGCGCATTCCTTCCATTTCCGCTAAAAGCGAGCACAAGGACGATATGCGCAAGTGCGCCGGACTCGTGCGCCAGCGCCTGCTCGACTCGGGCTGCGACCGCGCCGAAGTGATGGAGACCGCCGGCCACCCGGTGGTGTATGGCGAAAAGATCGTTGACCCCGGAAAGCCCACGGTGCTGGTTTACGGCCACTATGATGTGCAGCCGGCCGACCCGCTGGAGCTCTGGCACAGCGGGCCTTTCGACCCGGTGATCAAGGAAGGAAAGGTATTTGCCCGCGGCTCCGCCGACGACAAAGGGCAGTTTTATATGCACGTAAAGGCACTCGAGACAATGGTGAAGACCGGCTCCCTCGAGTCGAACGTGAAGTTCCTCATCGAGGGTGAGGAAGAAGTGGGCTCACCTAACCTCGGCACCTTCGTCGCGGCCAACAAAGAGCTCCTCAAAGCCGACGTTATCCTGATCTCCGACTCTTCGATGATCTCGATGGAAACGCCCTCGCTGGATATCGGCGTACGCGGGCTTTCGTATATCCAGGTAGAGGTGACCGGCCCCAACCGCGACCTGCACAGCGGCACCTACGGCGGCGCGGTTGCCAATCCCATCACCATGCTGTGCAAGATGATCGCTTCCCTGCACGACGAGAACAACCACATCACCATCCCCGGCTTTTACGACGACGTGGTGGAAGCTTCCGCCGAAGAGCGTGAGCTGATGGCGCGCGCGCCTTTCAATGAAAAAGAATATAAGGAAGACCTCGGGGTGAAAGAAGTCTGGGGCGAGAAAGGTTATACCGTGAACGAGCGTACCGGTATCCGGCCCACAATGGAAGTGAACGGCATCTGGGGCGGCTACACCGGCGAAGGCGCCAAGACGGTACTTCCCTCGAAGGCCTATGCGAAGATCTCGGCGCGCCTTGTGCCCAACCAGAACTCGCGCAAGCTCACCGACATCCTGCTGGAGCATTTCCGCAAGATCGCACCCGCGGGTGTAACGGTTCATGCCGAAGAGCACCACGGCGGCGAGCCCTACATGACGCCCATCGACAGCAAGGGCTACAAAGCGGCGGCCAAGGCCATCCAGACCACCTTCGGCAAAGAGCCGATCCCGGTGCGCGGCGGCGGCTCCATTCCCATCTGCTCCATCCTCGAGCGTGAGCTGGGCACCAAGATCATCTTCATGGGCTTCGGTCTCGACAACGACAACCTGCACTCCCCCAACGAGAAATACAACCTGGAGAACTACTATAAGGGCATCGAGACGATCCCGTATTTCCACAGGTTCTTTGCGCAGGGGTGATCGTGACCCGTCAATCGTGAGCCGTGAGCGGCTGACGCACCTTTATAAAAGAAAGGATGCCTTTGGCATCCTTTCTTTTTGCCGCGCAATGCGGGCTCACGGTTGACGGCTCACGATATCACTTTCCCTCCGCCGACAGCAGCGCCTTATCCAGCGGGTTGGGTATCCGGTTGCCTTCGGTAAAGGGCACCTTGGGGTTGGGCCAGGCATTGGGCATTTTCGCAACAGCGGCCGTGTCGGGCACCACGCAGGGCATCCCATCGACCGGCAGGTTGTAAACTCCCGGTTCCGAAGGCGGCAGCAAGCCGGGCTGGCTGCCTTTATTTGTCCGGCTGAACCGGTAGGAGTAGGGCATATTGCGTTCCCGGGCGTTGGGCATCCGCCGGTATTTGGAAACGAGCCGTTCGCGCAGGGCGCGCTCGAGCAAATCAGGTTTTTGGTTTTGTGCGTGGGCGCCGGTAACAGCCACAAGGCCCAGCAGCAGCAGGACGGGTTTCATAAAAAGCAGTTGCGTTTATCAATATTAGGAAAAAACCACCTGCGTTTGCCGGCGAATAGTCCAACGGACACGGGGGAGCGACAAAGCGGGTGAAGGTGGCTGCCGGTGAGGGCAACGAAATGGCGCCTGTTTGATCGCCTCCGGGCAGGCCGGGGATTTGCTATATTGTTGAACTAAAACAGGATTATGGGGAAAGTCGAGCTTCCTTTTTACGCCAAGGTCTCCGTCATTTTATTGGGCCTGGTACTTTTTACGTACATCCTGAAGGGGCTGGGCGATATTCTGACCCCACTCGCCTTTGCCGTGATCATCGCCATACTGCTCAACCCGCTGGTGAACAAACTCAGCTCGTTCAAGCTCGGCAAGATCCCGTCCATCCTTCTGGCAATGCTGGTGGCCCTTATCGTGTTTACAGGGGTCTTTTACTTCCTGTCGTCCCAGATCATGGGCTTTGGAGAAAACCTGCCGGCATTGAAGTCGAAGTTCAATACGCTCCTCTCCAGCCTGCAGCTCTGGATGCAGCAGAAGTTCGGACTGTCAATCAAAAAGCAGATGCAGCTGATCGACGAGGCTGCTAACAACAGCAAAGCACTTATCGGCGGCACCCTCACCGGCGTCATCGGTACCCTGGGCGTGTTGCTGTTGCTGCCGGTGTACGTGTTCCTGTTTCTTTTCTACAAAACCCTGATCCTGAATTTCCTGTTCAAGGTTTTCGCCGAACACGAAGCCGGCAAGGTGGCGGAGATCCTTGGCGAGACCAAGCTGGCGATCCAGAGCTATATGGTGGGGCTATTGCTCGAGGCGGCCATCGTGGCCGCCATGAACTCAACCGCGCTGCTCATCATTGGCGTACGTTACGCCTTGCTGCTGGGTGTTCTTGGCGCCTTGCTGAATATGCTGCCCTATATCGGCGGCATCATTGCCATTGCCCTTCCGGTGCTGATGGCAACGGTAACCAGCGAAGGCTTCAGCAAGCAACTGTGGATCGTGGTCGCGTACCTGATCATCCAGTTTATCGACAATAATATTCTGGTGCCCCGGATCGTATCCTCCAAGGTGAACATCAATGCCCTCATTTCGGTGGTGGTGGTATTGCTGGGAGGTGCCCTGTGGGGTGTGGCAGGCATGTTTCTCTCCATTCCCTTTGTAGGTATTCTCAAGATCGTTTTCGACCGCGTAGATGGCCTCAAGCCCTGGGGGGAGCTCCTGGGCGTAGAGGTGCCGACCAGCTATACCCGGTTTTCCTTCCGCAAAAAGAAAGAGAACTCGGTGGCTGAAAAAGTGGTGCAGAAGTCGACTGAGAAGTGAACGGTTGCGGTACTTTATTCGGTCGATATTAAGAATAAATGTGCTATGTTGCGGTCTTATTTCTAAAGGTCGCAAGCGTGAAGACAGAAGCAAAAGAAAAGGTCCGCCTCGATAAGTACCTGTGGTCGATCCGCCTGTTCAAAACCCGCTCGGAGGCCGCCGCCGCGTGTGAGTCGGGTAAGGTGCGCCTCGCCGGCAGCACCGTCAAGGCCGCCCGTACCGTGGGTGTCGGCGACGAGTACGAGGTACGCGCCGAGGGCCGCAAATGGGTGATCCGCGTTACCGCGCTCCTGCAGACCCGCGTGGCCTATCCCGAAGCCATCAAGCACTATATCGACATCACTCCCGAAGACCAGGTGGATGTGAACAAGTTCCAGGCGGCCTCCTTTCATACCGGCAAGCGTCCGAGCAAGATCGGGCGGCCCACCAAAAAGCAGCGCCGCGACATCGAAGGCTTCATGGGTGAAGGTGAAGGCGACGAAGAATAAAATCGAAATTCGATATTCAGAAGCGCAGTCGGCACCGACTTCCCGTTCTTTGCACCTCCATCGGGGCGGCTGTACTGTGTCTCTTCCGAAGTCCCGCTTTTGAATTTTTACTTTTGAATTTTGAATTGATCATGCACATCGATATTCTGACAGTTCTGCCCGAATTATTGGAGAGCCCCCTTGGCCACTCCATCATGAAGCGCGCCCAGGACAAGGGCCACCTCACCGTGCAGGTGCACCAGCTGCGCAAGTGGGCGGTGAACGCCTATGGCCAGGTGGACGACTACCAATACGGTGGCGGCGCCGGCATGGTAATGATGTGCGAGCCCCTGGTGGCCGCCATCGAGGAGCTCCAGAAAGAGCGGACCTACGATGCCGTTATTTATATGACGCCCGACGGCGAACGCCTTGAGCAGCGTACCGCCAACCGGCTTTCGCTGAAAGAAAACCTGCTCATTATCTGCGGTCACTACAAGGGCATCGACCAGCGGGTGCGCGATCACTTCGTCACCCACGAGATCTCGATCGGCGACTATGTGCTGAGCGGCGGCGAGCTGGCCGCGGCGGTGCTGGTGGACGCCATCGGCCGCCTGTTGCCGGGCGTGCTCAACGACGAGACCTCCGCCCTCACCGACTCTTTCCAGGACAACCTGCTGGCGCCTCCCGTTTACACCCGCCCCGCGGAGTTCCGCGACTGGAAAGTACCCGACATCCTGCTGAGCGGAGATCCCAAAAAGGTAGAAGACTGGCGCCATGAGCAGGCCCTGAAGCGCACCCAGGAACGCCGCCCCGACCTGCTTCAATAATGTTTGATGTCAGATGTTAGATCTCAGAGCTGCGGCACCGCCTCGCGCCAGATCCGACATCCGAGATCGTAAAATAAAAAAGCCCCGCAAGGGGCTTTTTCTAAGCAGGCAGTTCGACACGAAGGCGTGTGTTGTTTGGAATCTTGTTTCGAAGGTTATCGGGTATCGGTCGGTTTAAAACTTAGGGCAATTCAGTTTCGGCAGACGATCGGCCGGGCGGTGGATGTAGATGAGCGAAATCTCGGCACCGCCGCGCATGTTGGAGGCGGGCTTCAGTTTCGAAATGTTCACATCATAAGATGCGCCGACACGGAAGGCACCGAACTCAAGCCCGATGTAAGGGATCACCGCGTCCTGGAGGCGGTACCAGGAGCCTACATAGAGGCTGGTGGGGCGCTCCGACTCCGCGTTGAGGTTCAGCTCGTAGGCACCGCCGATCATTGTGTTGGTGGCGTTGGCCTGGCGGCTGTAGTTGGCGCTGAAGTGAACGGCGTTGAATTCACCAACCGGGAGGCGGGCGCCGCCATGGACGGTAAAGCGCGGCTGGAGGAAATACTCACCCTTGTTGAAGGTTTCCTTGTGGCGGTTGATGTGGTACATCGAAACACCGAAGAAGATATTATTGTCGCCGTTGGTGGTGCCGCTGTAAAAAGCGCCGGCGTTTACATCCATGTACGATACCGAAAGGCGGTCTTTGGAGGAAAAGTCTTCTGTAGTCACACCCGTAAAGCCGTCGGAGCGGAGCATGTCCTCGAAGTTGAGGCCCACCGTGTTCAGGCGCTTGCTTACGTAAGTGCCCTGGAAGCCGAGGCCGATGGAATGCATGCCGTCGTCGTCGAGCGACTTATGGTAGGAGGTGGAAAGCGCGATGAAGTTGTTCTGGAGCACCCCGTTGCCGCTTTTGTCGGAGAAGGCCATTACACCGACACCAAAGACGTCGTTCTCCGAAATGCGGTCCTTCAGGATGCCTGCGTCGGCCGAAACGGTGTACGTAGTAAAGGCGTTGTTGATCGTCGGCCACTGGTTGCGATAATTGCCGGCAATACGCATCGTTCCGTCAAACTTTCCGGTAAGAGCCGGGTTGAGCGTCAGCGGGGAAACGAAGAATTGTGAAAAGTTGGGATCCTGGGCTTGCGATCGTAAAAACCCCATGCTCAAGAGTATGATAACGTACAGTCGGCTCATTTCTCACAAAGTTAGAGTGGGAAAATTACGATTAAATTATATGCAACACTAATATTTTCGGCCTAGTTCTGGATTTTGGGGCCGAAAGCAAGGTCCCCTGCGTCGCCGAGGCCGGGGACAATGTATCCCTTTGCGGTCAGCTCGTCGTCGATGGTGCCGCACCAGATCACCGCTTCGGGGATATGACGTTGCACATGTTCGATGCCCACCGAGCAGGCGATGGCAGCCACGATGTGGATGTTCTTGGGCTCGCCTTCCTCGCGCAGGTATTGCACGGTCTTCACCAGCGAGGCGCCGGTGGCCAGCATCGGGTCGGAGAGGATGAGGATGCGGTTTTCGATATCGGGCGAGGAATAGTACTCGAGTGCAATTTCAAAAGTGCCGTCGGTGTTGTGCTTGCGGTAGGCCGAAACAAAAGCGCAGTCGGCCTTGTCGAAGTAGTTGAGCAGGCCCTGGTGCAGGGGCAGGCCGGCACGCAGGATGGTGGTGAGCACGGGTTGCTCCGACAGAACGGTAGCCGAAGCGGTGCCGAGTGAAGTGGTCACCTCGATGTCGCGGGTGGGAAGGATCTTCGAAATCTCGTAGGCTGCGATCTCGCCGATGCGCTCCAGGTTGCGCCGGAAGCGCATCCGGTCTTTCTGAATCTCCGTGTCGCGCAGCTCCGCAACCCAATTGCTGACCAGCGAATGCTCCTGGCTTAAGTTAATTACCATTTCCGTTGACATAGCCGCCAAAACTAAGGAAGAATGCGGTAATGTGGTAATGCGGTAATGTGGTAAACCGATTACATGGCATCCCGGGAGTCGAGCCGTCGGGTAGCGGCTGTTGTATCACCGCATTATCACATTACCGCATTACCACATTACTTTAGCGCCTTCATCCCACTTCGTAACTTATGCTTTACCGCGCCATTGGCCTCATGAGCGGCTCTTCGCTCGACGGGCTCGACATCGTCTTTGCCGAATTCCACGAAAACGCCGGGCACTGGTCCTGGGAGATCAAGGCCGCCGACTGCTATCCTTATGACGGCGACTGGACAGCGCGTCTCCGCGGAGCCACGGAGCTGACGGCGCGCGACTACCTGCTGCTGCATGCCGAATACGGGCATTACCTCGGCGCTGCCGTCAACCGCTTCATCGAAGAGCAGGGCCTGCACTACCAGGTAGCGCTCGTTTCCTCGCACGGGCATACCTCTTTTCACCTGCCGGCGCAAAAGATGACCGGGCAGCTCGGCGACGGTGCCGCCATTGCCGCCGCTACCGGCCTGCCGGTGGTGAGCGACCTGCGGGCGCTGGATGTTGCCCTCGGCGGCCAGGGAGCCCCCATCGTGCCGATGGGAGAGGCCCTGCTGTTTACCGACTTCCGGATCTTCCTCAACCTGGGCGGCATCGCCAATATCGCCATCCACAACGGCCCGCCCACGGCTTTCGACGTATGCCCCGCCAACCGGGTGCTCAACGCGCTGGCACAAAAAGAAGGAAAAGACTATGACGCGGACGGTTCACTTGCCGCGTCCGGAAAGGTCAATGAGGCATTGCTGCAGCAGCTCGACGCCCTCGATTTCTACGGGCAGCCTGCCCCGAAATCGCTGGCCAACGACTTCGGCACAGGTACCGTGCTGCCGCTGATTGAGGCGGCCGGCCTTTCCACCGCCGACGCGCTGCGCACCTATGTGGAGCATATCGCCGGCCAGGTGGCACGTGCCCTTACCGGTAACCTGCCCGAAGGCCTTCTTTCGCGCCGTATGCTGGTGACGGGTGGTGGCGCCTTCAACGGCTTCCTTGTAGAGCGGCTCAAGGCGCATCTCGAAAAGGCGGGTATTGAACTGGTGGTTCCCGACGAAAAGCTGGTCGCTTATAAAGAGGCCCTCATCATGGCCCTGCTCGGCGTGCTGCGCTGGCGCGAAGAAAGCACGGTGCGGGCTGCGGCTACCGGTGCACGGCGTGACAGTGTGGGTGGTGCGATGTGGATGGGGCAGGAAGCATAGGGAATATCGAATATCGAATATCGAATATCGAATATCGAATAACGAATATTGAATATCGGGTATGGAGCCGGATGTTATTGATGACTGATGGTAATGACAGATGCCCCTGCTTGCGCAGGGGCATCTGTCATAAGCGCCGGAGCCTAAAGGCCGCGGCTGCTGGTATCGTTCCTCAGGTCGCGGTCCGTATTACTACGGCTCGTGTCATCGGTCCTGTCTACGTCGATATCTGTGCGGCGCACCGAGTCGTGGATCGTTTCGTTGCGCTCGGTAACGTCTTTGCGCACGCGCACTTCTTCTACCACGCGGGCTTCCTTGTTCACCACAGGGACTTCCGATCGCTCGGTGAGCTCGATGTTGCGCTCGCGGAAGGCATGCTCCCGGTCGCTCTCGCTGAGCGGCCGGTTCACGGCTTCACGCTCTACGGTCACATGCTCTTCACGCAGGCGTATCTGCTCTTCCACCGGCTTCTCGATGATGCGGCTGCGTACCCGTACGCCTCCACCTTCCACTTCCCGCTTGCCCACCTGGAGCTCTTCTTCCACACGCGGAATGGTCGTGCCACGTTCGTCTGCAACACGCTGCGGACCGCCGGGAGCACTGTCACGCACGCCGAGGCCGTATTGGCTGGCGCGCTCGTCCACGTCTACCGCGCCGCAGCGATCCAGGATGCCTGCCGCTACTTCTGCTTCTTCGCGCGATGAAGCATGCACGGTCACAATCGAGTTGCTGCGCTCCGCCACGCGGCTGTAGCGCTCCGCATGCCCGTGGGCGTCATTGCCGAAAAGCGAGTTGAAGAAATCCGTGATCTTATTGGTGTTGCGGCCCTTGTCATCCACCGTTCGTTCCGCGCTTACATCCGCGTTGCCGCCGCCGCGCGACAGGTCAATACGATCGCGGCTGATCCCACTGGCCACCAGCTCACTGATGGCTTTCTGTGCTTCACTGGATTGGTCGAAAATTCCGACTACGGTCTGTGCCATAATACGTCCTCCGTTGCGATTTATAGATTGAATGAAAATTAAAGACGCTTTTTATTGCCGTCGGTGTCGGTGCGCACCACTTCCACCTGTTCTTTGAGCAGTACGATCTGTTGAATGTGGGGCGTGGATGTGGTTTTGCGTATGAGGTGCACTTCCTCGGTCACTTCATAGCGTTTCTCAATGACGAGGATTTCTTTTACCACCGGCACAATGATGACGTCGCCTTCCTGGCGCGGCACCGGTGCTTTAGCGTATACGTCTTTCTTGGGTACCCGCTGTACGTCATAATATTCAGACAACAAAGGGATGTTGATCGTTTCTTCTTTTTCATGCACCGTTGTGCGGATGTTGATCCGGCCGGTCTCCACCACTTCCTTGTCAACGGTCATGAATTCCTGCACGACGGGAATTACCAGCTCGTCGGTGTCCGACGGTGTGTTTTGTGCTGCTGTTGTGCCGGGAGTGACCGGCTCTTCCGTATTCTTCACCAGGGGCGCCTGCTGGACGGCGCTTGCCGGCTGGGAGTGAACCGGCTTGCCATCGGGGCCCAGAATGATCCGCTGATTTTCCTGATTCATCATGTGGAATGCGCTGCCAATACCATGCCTTTACCCAGAAGCCTTGCTGTTAAGTTTTTTTGAAAACGGAGGGAGCACGGCTGTAGAAACATTTGGACGGCAGGACCGCTGATACCAACTTCGTGGAATATAGATTGAGGCGTTCATGAAGTATTTGCTGGCAATTTGCTTTTTTCTTTCCGGCGTTTCCGTGGCCGCGCAACCTGGGGTTTACCGTTGGCACTGGCACCGTTCGGGAGATAGCCTGTTAATCAGCGGCATGAAGGCGGACGGCAGCCGGGAATCAGTGTTGGTGCCTTTTGAAAGCACTGTACGTCGCTTTGGACGCCTTTACCGGATCGCGGACCTTTTAGAATACGAGCGTACCGCAACTTTCTTCGAAACGATTGATTCATTAAGCCATACGCTGGTGCAACCGTTTGCGCCGGAGCTGAGGCAGGCACAACGCCTGGAGATTGTTCTGGATTCAAACCTGGTGTCCTTACCAATAGAGTTTTTGAAAATTAATGCTGAACTGCTGGCCTTGCATTGCCCTTTGGTGTTTCGTATTTCTACGGGTTCGGGAAGTGGACCTGATAAGGTACGGCTGACACAGGGTGCTTTGTTGCGCGACACGTCGGCGGATCCTGAGAATGCCTGTCGCTTCGTGCAGCGGATGTTTCCGGGTTCGGTATTAAAACCAGCCCATACGCTCCGGTCATTCCGGATCAACGGCCAGGCCGACTTTGCGGTACTCAGCACGCACGGTGTGGTGGATAGTGCCTCGGGGAAGGGCATTCTTTTCCTGAACGAAAAGCCACTCGACCCGGACCTGTTGTTTGGCGGGAAGCCATTGAAGCTGTTGTATATCGATGCGTGTCAGCAGGGAGTCAGTCAAACGCTGATTGGCCGTTTGGCAAGGCAGAAGGCACGCTGGCTCCTTGCGCCGATCATCTCCAACGATTCGGGAGAATCCTCTACCCGAACGATGACCGGTTTCTTTTCCCACCTCAAGCGGAATGACGACCCGGCAAAGGCGCTGTGGGAGACTCGCAAAGAGCTTTATCGTCACTATGGGGTGGGCTGGTCTCCCCTGGACCGGGTCAATAAGTCGCTTATTTTCCGGGCCTACTTATTCTGATTTCCCGGACCGGTTTACAAAAGAAAAGCTGTCGCCGTCGAACAGCCCGAGGTCGCTCAGCTTGAGGTGCGGGATCACCAGCAGTGCCATAAAGGAAAGTGTCATAAAGGGCGCGGCGAGCGGCGAGCCGAGCGCTTTTGCCGCCGCGTCGATGGCGGAATATTTTTCCGCTACGCTGTAGCCGTCTTCGGCACTCATGAGGCCGGCTACCGGCAGGGGCAAAACGAATTCGCTTTGGCCGTCCACGCAGCTTACGCCGCCTTTCGCCGCGATCACGGCATTCACCGCACGGGCAAGGCTTTCGTCGTCGGCGCCCACGGCTACGATGTTATGACTGTCATGCGCCACCGAAGAGGCGATGGCACCGCGGCGCAACCCGAAGTTGCGGATAAAGGCAGTGGCTACCGGGGCATCTTTGTAGCGGTTTACCACGGTGATCTTCAGCACATCTTTTTCCGTGTCGGAAACAACGTGCCCGTCTACGACGGTCGGCTCCAGCTCGAGCCGGTTGGTGATGAGCTGCCCGTCGAGCGCCTCGATAACCGGTATGGTGGCCGCCCCGTTGTGCGGCACCGCGAAGGAGGAAGCGGCTTTATGCGTACAGTCAAACTGGTTGATGACAGTTGCTTTTTTCGCGGTGATGAGGCTCTTGCCGTCACGGGCCACCAGCTGCCCGTCGATCCAGGTCTGCAGCACCTCGAAGCGCTCCAGGTCGCGCACCAGGATGAGGTCGGCAGGATCGGCCAGCTGGAGCTGTCCCACCTTCATGCCATAATGGTGAACCGGGTTGAGGCAGGCCGCCTTCAGCACCTTGAACACATCGATGCCTTTGGCTACCGCCCGGGCGCAGAGCTCGTTGATATGGCCCGCCACGAGCGAGTCGGGGTGCTTGTCGTCGCTGCAGAACATGATACGGTCCTCGTGATCGTGGAGCAGGCCGATCAGCGCTTCGAAATTGCGGGCAGCGCTACCTTCCCGGATGAGGATTTTCATGCCGTAGCCGAGCTTGTCGAGGGCTTCTTCGGCGGTGAAGCATTCGTGATCCGTAGAAATACCAGCGTCGATATATTGACGGGCCGCCGCGCCGCGCAGACCCGGTGCGTGGCCGTCGATCACTTTGCCATATTTCTTCGCCAGGGCGATCTTCCGCATCACTTCGGGGTCGCCGTGCAGCACACCGGGGAAGTTCATCATTTCGGTGAGGTATACGATCTCCTTGCGTTGCAGCAGGGCGTCGATATCATCGCTGTCGATGACGGCGCCGGCTGTTTCAAACGTGGTGGCGGGCACGCAGCTCGGCGCGCCGAAATAAAACTTGAACGGCACGGTGGCACCATTGGCGATCATATAATCCACTCCGGCCACGCCGCATACATTGGCGATCTCGTGGGGATCGGAGATCGTTGCCACGGTGCCGTGCACCACGGCAAGACGCGCAAACTCCGACGGTACCAGCATCGAGCTCTCCACGTGCACATGCGCATCCACGAAGCCCGGGAGCAGGAAAGGGAGGCTGGATGCATCGCCGGTGAAGGGCGTCAAAGCGCTGATGCGCCCGTGCTCGATGGTGAGGGTGGTCGGCTCTACAGTTTTTTGCGCGATGCGTACAAGGCGTCCGGAAACGGTGATGGGCGTGCTCATACAGCGAAGCTAGCCAAAGATGAGCAACGGAAACCAGGTCGGTAGTTGTTCTCCGAAATCCGTAAATTGATGTAGGAACCGGTCCCGGCTATGCGCCCCGCCGGATGCCTTTTACACCCGTCCCCTTTGAAGCTACCGATCTGTTGCCCTTCTTTTCTTCATCTTAAAAAAACGTGTTCCATGAACGAAACAGCAACAATCCCACAGGCGGCTTCGAACCCCAACCAGGCGCTCTGGGAGAAGGGCGACTTTACGCGACTCGCGGAAACGATGCGTGAGAGCGGCTCCGGGCTGGTGGCATCCCTGGGCATCACCAAAGACATGAACGTGCTTGATGTTGGCTGCGGCGACGGCACCACGGCGCTGCCCGCTGCGCGGCTGGGCGCACGTGTGCTCGGTGTCGACATTGCACGCAACCTGGTGGCGGCGGCCACGGCGCGCGCCGAAGCCGAAGGGTTGACCAACTGCCGGTTTCAGCAGGGCGACGCCACCAACCTGGAAGGGATCGGCGACAGCAGTTTCGACCTCGTAGTGAGCATCTTCGGCGCCATGTTCGCCCCGCGTCCCTTCGACGTTGCCCGCGAGCTGGTGCGGGTAACGCGGCCGGGCGGCCGCATAATGATGGGCAACTGGATCCCGGGCGATCCGACCCTGGTGGCGCAGATCCTGCGGATTGCATCGGCCTACACCCCGCCACCACCGGAAGGCTTCATTAGCCCGATGCTCTGGGGCGTGGAGCAGCACGTTACCGAGCGCTTCGCCGCTGCCGGGATCGCTCCCGAAAACATCTCCTTCCAGCGTGATACGTACACCTTCCGGGCCCCGTTCCCGGTCACGGAATTTCTCCAGCGCTTCCGGTATTTCTACGGCCCGACGATGAACGCCTTTGAGGCCGCCGCAAAAGACGGCCGCGACGGCGCCCTGCAGGAGGAACTGTCGGCGCTGTTTGCAGCCCAGAACCGCAGCGGCAACCCGGGCACGACCGAGATCCCGGCAACTTTCCTGCGTGTGACGGTTTCGCGCTGATTGGGCTATTGACAACCGGAAGTCAAAGGGAGCCTGCGCTCCCTTTTTTACTAGCCCTCACTACCGGTATTTGAAGAGCGGTCCCCGCGGCCTTCATCGCGCCGGGTATCTTTGCCGCATGAACCCGTTGCTCGACAATCCTGTTTACAATGCGCTTTGTACCCGCGATGCTCACCTTGGAACGCGGCAGGGCAGTGTTGCCTGGTTCGATGCGGAAGTGTCGCCGTTTGCGGGCTTCCCCGTTGGGTATGCGCCGGGGCTGGCCGAGCTGCTCGGGCTCCTGCCGGCGGGCCGCCGCATCCTGCATGCAAGCCGGACGCCGGTGCACGCTTTCGGTGGCTGGAAACCCGTTGCAAGTATCAGCGGCCTGCAGTTTGTATACGGGGGCGTTACGCCTGTGGACGATGCAGACGAAAGGCTTGTTCCCCTCAGCGCGCAACACGCAACCGAAATGGTAGCGCTGGCGGCGCTCACCCGGCCGGGTCCTTTTGCTATCCGCACCATCGATTTCGGGAACTACTTCGGTGTTATCGACGGCGGCAAGCTGGTGGCGATGGCCGGGCAGCGGCTGCATCTTCCCGGGTACTCGGAGATCAGCGCCGTGTGCACCCACCCGGAGCACCTGGGCAAGGGCTACGCGGCGGCGCTCATCCAAAGGCAGCTGTCCCTGATCTGCGCCACCGGCAACACGCCCTTCCTGCACGTACGGGACGATAATAAACGCGCCATCGCCCTTTATGAGCGACTCGGCTTCCGCGTGAGCGGTCCCATGCATTTTTATTTCCTGGAAAAAGAATAGCCCACCATTGTGACCCGTTCAGCTGCATAGCGGCTACTGGTTCAGCAGCTCCTGGAAGCGCTTGAAATACTGGCCGATGTGCAGGCCGTCCATCAGCCCGTGGTGCGCTTCCACCGAAACCGGCATCCACTTGCGGCCGTCCTGCTCGCGGAACTTACCAAAAGTGATCTTCGGAATGGATTCCTGCTGATCGAGGTTGGTGGGATGAAGAATGGCCGTAAACGACAGCCAGGGCACGGTGGAATGGCGGATAAAATCCTTGCGGCCATTTTCTACGTGACGACGAAGCCCCGTTGAATTTTTTACTTCCGCGATCTCCTGCTGCATGCTTTCCAGGAATTCGCTGAAACGGGGTGAGTAGGTGATCATCGAAAAGGCAAAGGTACCGTCTTCGCGACCGATGGTGGTGCCCGCATGGATGGTGTCGGTCTCATACACGGCGCCATCGAAAAGGCGCAGCCGGAAGGCGGGGACGTCATTGACGGCAACCATGGAGCGGTGCAGGTAGGTAGCGAAGAAAGAGTGGCCTTCGGCGCGGCACCAGGCATAGGCATTGGTGCAGTCCACTTCGGCGGTGATGCCGAAGAAGGGGCTCTTCAGCGAGGAAAAAAAATCGAAGTGCTCTTTGCGGTTCCAGCTTTCAAGATCGATCTGCTTCATGGTTCGCGGCTTGCACGGCAAATTTAGCGACGGGCCACTGCGTCGCGGATTTCCGGAAAGGCACCGGTCCGCGTTTCGGTGCACACCGGGATGCCGTCTCTTTTTTCCCAGCGTTCGTAAACACGCACGGTGCGTGCTTCTTCCGACCCAAGCCACCAGGCTATTGCCGCCGCGGCCCCGCTCCAGTCCGCGCTATGATCGCGGAAGCGGTACAGGAAGCCGCGTTTGAAATCCGCGAGCCCGACGAGCTCATCGGGGAACACCGGGATATTCCATTTGAGCCGGTACTTCTGGAAAATGGTGCGCCCGTCGAAGCCCGCGCACTGGTCGCGGATAAAGCTGGCCCGTGACTTAAAGTCGTGGCGGCCCGAGCGCTCCAGCTCGCGCGCTACCGCCAGGTACAGCGTGTCCGGCTCCGAACCATCGGGGCGCAGGCCGGCCAGCAGCTCGTTGAATGCGGGGATCTTTTCAAACATAGACGAAAGAGGCGCGCAGGTCAACATGTACTACCCATGCGCACGCGGCCGCTGCAGCAGCCTGCGCGCGCCGTTCACCACCACCACCAGCACCAGCAGAGCCAGCATCGGGTTCAGGTCCATCAGGGAGTAAAAGATGTTCATGTATGGGGCGCTTTGATACCTAAATTTAGACCGGTTCCGCCGGCTTTTGTTTACGACACCGGTTTATTTCACAGGAATTTGGATGAAACGGCAGTTTCGGCGTGCGAAGGTGGCGGGGCGATGCCCCGGGCGGCAATATTCATCGTTCACGCTCCATATTTCCCTAGCTTTCCGCCATGAGAACCGCATTCTTTTTTCTTTGCCTGCTGTCGCTGACCGTATCGGCGCAGAAACCCAAAGCGCCGGTGCCCGTGCGTGCCGCGACGGCTCCTGCGTTGGCGGGCCCCATCCAGACACTGCCCTTCAGCTTTGGCGAAATCCGGGTGTATGCCTATGCGCCCAACATATACAAGATCGTGGTGAAGGCCAACGGCGACCAGATGAACGATGCCTTCTCGGATGCGGTCACCGCCCGTCCGCTGGCCTCGGGCGCCGCGCCCCTCACCGCTGCAGGCCGTGATTCTTTTTCTGTACTCGGCGGCCGCCTGCTTTTCACCACCTATATCGAGAACTACTACAAAGGCTTTCGGGTATACCTGCGCGAGGGAGAAAAGATCTTCGGCGCCGGCGAGCGGGCCCTGCCCCTCAACCGCCGCGGCTACCGGCTTGCCCTCAACAACAATCCCCGGTACGGTTACGGCGAGGGTGCCGACAACCTCAATTACAGCGTGCCCTTCGTTACTTCCTCGGCCGGCTACGGCCTCTTTTTCGATAACCCCGCCCGCAGCTTTGTCGACATCGGCAAGCAGGAGCCCAACGCCCTCGTCTATGGCACACCGGCCGGAGAATGGAGCATGTACCTGCTGCTCGGCAACCCCGCCGAAGTGCTCGCGGCCTACCACAAGCTCACCGGCACACAGCCCATCCCGCCGCGCTGGGCCTTCGGCAACCTCATGAGCCGCTTTGGCTACACCAGCCAGGCGCAGGTAACAGAGATCCTGGGCCGCATGAAGCAGGAAGGCATCCCGGTGGAAGCCGTCATCTTCGACCTTTTCTGGTTCGGCGATTCCATCAAGGGAACGCTCGGTAACCTCGACTGGGTCAACAAGAAGAAGTGGCCCGACCCCGCCGGCATGATCGCCGGCTTCAAAAAGCAGGGCGTCAAAACGATCCTCATCACCGAGCCTTTCTTCGTGGAGACCTCGAAAAACTACAAGGCTTCAAAACCTTACCTGGCGGTAGACAGTGCCGGGCGTCCCTATTACTTCACCGACTTCTACTTCGGCCACGGCGGGCTCATCGACATTTTCCGCAAAGACGCCCAGGCCTGGTTCTGGAGCTTCTACCGCAGGCAGATGCAGCTGGGTGTGGAAGGCTGGTGGGGCGACCTCGGCGAGCCCGAGCGGCACCCGGATAATATGTACCATAACCTCCGCGACCTGGGCCTGTCGAAGCGCCTGTACCGCGCCGAGGAAGTACACAACCTGTACGGCCACACCTGGACGAAGATGCTCTATGACTTTTATGCGAAGGAGTATCCCAACAAGCGGCTCTTCAGCCTCAACCGCAGCGGCTTCGCCGGCTCGCAGCGTTATGGCATCTTTCCCTGGACCGGCGACGTGGGCCGCAACTGGAGCGGCCTGCGCGCGCAGCTGCCCGTGCTGCTCGGCATGACCATGAGCGGCGTGCCTTACGTGCACAGCGATGCCGGCGGCTTTGCCGGCGGCGAGGGCGACGGTGAGCTGTACACGCGCTGGCTGCAGTTCGCGGCCTTTACGCCCATCTTCCGCCCGCACGGCACCGCGCTGTACGAGGTGGACAAAGCCGCTTTCTCCTTTCCCAGCGAGGCGGCGCTGATCGACACGCCCTGGCGCAACTATGCCAAAGAGGCCATCCGCACCCGCTACGAGCTGATGCCGTATAACTACAGTCTTGCCTATCTCCAGGCGAAAGAAGGGAAGCCGCTTATGGCGCCCCTGTATTTCTACAATCCAACGGACACCGCGGCGCAGCGCGTGGAAGATGAATACTACTGGGGCCCTTCGATCCTGGTGGCACCGGTGCTGGAAAAAGGCGCAAGAAGCCGAAGCGTTTACCTGCCCGCGGGCCAGTGGCTCGATGCCAACGCGCGGCTCCTGGAAGGCGGCCGGCGTATCGAGGTGCCGCTCACCCTGGATCGCATCCCGGTGTTTGTCAAAGCCGGTTCCATCGTGCCTGGGCGGGAGTCGGTACAGGGCGAAAAGCTGGGACCGAAAGGCATGGAGAAGACGGATGACCTGGCAGGTGGCAGCCATACCCTGCTTTATGTTCCGGGCCCCGCCGGCACCTTCGACTGGTACCTCGACGACGGCGAGTCGAAGAACGCGTTGTCGGCCGGTAAGCACACCCTTGTTCGCTGCAATGCGCAGGCCGAAGGCAACCGCATCCGCCTTTCCATCTCGCCTTCCAACAGCCTTTTCAGCGTCAGCAACCTGCAGGTGATGATACCCACGCTGAAGCAGCAACCGGCGCGCCTCCAGGTAAACGGGCAGGCAGTTGAGATCGGCAGCTCCTCCGCCCAGTGGGTGGCCGACAAAAACCTCCTGGTGCTTACCATCGCCGGGGGCACCCGCAAGGCCACGGTGATTGAAATTGAATAGGCCCGGCGCATTAAACCAGCCAGCCCCCTCCAAAAAGGGGGCTTTTTTGTCATCCTGAGCTTGCCGAAGGATGCCCCCGTGTAGCGCCGGTGTCGCCGTTGGCATTCGGGTCGGGGACCCTGAACCGCCGTTGGCGGGGCAGCCTTCGCCTGGTTCAGGGCCCTCCCGGGAGCGGGAGGTAAGAGCAAATGATCACAGAGCAAATGAATACATGATCAAATGAACAAATCCACATCATGTAATCATTTGCTCATGTATTCTGTGATCATTTGCTCTTCGATCCCTTCCGTGAAACGGCGCCCGGCCATTCGGACGCGGGAGAATGCAGAATACATGATCACAGAGCAAATGAATACATGATCAAATGAACAAATCCACATCATGTAATCATTTGCTCCTGTATTCTGTGATCATGTAATCCGCGATCCGAACCGCGAAATGTCGCCCGGCCATACGGACGTGGGGAATGCAGAATACATGATCACAGAGCAAATGAATACATGATCAAATGAACAAATCCACATCATGTAATCATTTGCTCATGTATTCTGTGATCATTTGCTCTTCGATCCCTTCCGCGAAATGTCGCCCGGCCATACGGACGTGGGGAATGCAGAATACATGATCACAGAGCAAATGAATACATGATCAAATGATCAAATCCACATCATGTAATCATTTGCTCCTGTATTCTGTGATCATGTAATCTTCGATCGCGCTTCTGGTGATGTTCCGCCCCGGCAATGGCGTCGCCACCGGTCGCCGGTGGCCGGCGATAACGAAAACGCCCATTTTTGATCTTCCCGGTGGCCGGCAATAACGAAAACGCCCGTTTTTGATCTTCCCGGTGGCCGGCAATAACGAAAACGCCCGTTTTTGATCTTCCCGGTGGCCGGCGATAACGAAAACGCCCGTTTTTGATCTTCCCGGCAGCCGGCGACACCAAAAACGCCCGTTTCCAGCCTTGCGGGAATTCCGCGGCCCTGAAAACGGGCGTTTTCGGGTTCCCGGGATTTCCGCGCCCCCGGCAACGGGGAATCGCTCCCCGCTCCCACAGGGAGAGGGGCGGGGGGGAGGTCGCCCGCCCGCCACCCGATAACCCCCAACCAAATCAGACATCCGACATCGGACATCATCACATTCCCTTGCGTATCTTACCCGCACAAACGTTATTGCATATGCGCCTGCCCTTGATCCTGCTTACCCTGCTTTGTTCGGCCGCTGCCTTTTCGCAAAAGCGGAAAGCCGCGCCGGCCGCCGATCCCGACTCCGCCCTTTTTGCTAAAATGAAATACCGCCTCGCCGGGCCCTTCCGCGGCGGGCGCGTGGCGGCCGTGGGCGGCTCCGCCCGCAACAAAAACACGTTTTATTTCGGCTCCGTCGGCGGCGGCGTCTGGAAGACGACCGACGGCGGCTCCAACTGGAAATGCGTGTCGGACAAATACTACGGCGGCTCCATCGGTGCCGTGGCCGTAGCGCCCTCCGACGACAACATCGTGTATGTAGGTGAAGGCGAGAACACGCTCCGCGGCAACGAAAGCGAGGGCCTCAACGGTATGTGGCGCTCCGACGACGGCGGCCGCACCTGGCACAATATCGGCCTCCGCGATGCCCGCCACGTGAGCCGCATCCTGGTGCATCCCCGCGATCCCAACACCGCCTGGGCGGCCGTGATCGGTCACTCCTTCGGGCCAAACGCCGAGCGTGGTGTATATAAGACCACCGACGGTGGCAAGACCTGGCGCAAAACGCTTTTTGTAAACAACCTGGCCGGCGCCGCCGAGCTGGCGATGGAGCCGGGCAACCCCTCGGTGCTGTGGGCCGGCACCTGGCGCGTGCTGCGCACTCCCTGGAGCATGGAAAGCGGCGGCGAAGGCAGCGGCCTCTGGAAAAGCACCGACGGCGGCGAAACCTGGACCGATATGTCGGCCCGCAAAGGACTCCCGAAAGGCACCTGGGGCATCGTGAGCGTGGCGGTAGCCGCCACCAATCCCGACAAGGTGTACGCCATCATCGAGAATGAAAAAGGCGGTCTCTTCGCATCCAACGACGGCGGCGATACCTGGACGCTCGTGTCCAGCGACAACAATATCCGCCAGCGCGCCTGGTACTACAGCAAGGTGTTCGTGGATCCGAAAAATGAAAACCTGGTATACGCGCCCAATGTGGGCTTCATGCGGAGCCGCGACGGTGGCCGCACCTTCCAGGCGGTGCCCGTTGGCCATGGCGATTGCCACGACCTGTGGATCGACCCCGAAGACGGCAACCGCATGATCCTCGGCGACGACGGCGGCGCGGAAGTTTCCTTCGATGGCGGGCAGAACTGGAGCTCCATCCGCAACCAGCCCACCGCGCAGATCTACCGGGTTACTACGGATAACAGCTTTCCCTACCGCATCCTCGGTGCGCAGCAGGATAACTCCACCATCCGGATGCGCAGCCGCGGCCGCACGCGCGCCGGCATCACCGACAACGACTGGGAACCCACGGCAGGCGCCGAAAGTGGCTACGTGGTGGCCGACCCGCTGAACCCCGATATTGTGTATGGCGGCAACTACGGCGGCTACCTCTCGCGCCTCGATCACAAGACCGGGGAGAACCGCGCCGTATCGCCCTGGCCCAACAACCCGATGGGCGCCGGCGCCGACGTGCAGAAATTCCGCTTCCAGTGGAACTTCCCCATCTTCTTTTCGCCCAACAACCCGAAGCGCCTCTATTGCGCGGCCAACGTTCTTTTTGCTACTGAAGATGAAGGAGCCAACTGGGAGCAGGTGTCGCCCGACCTCACCACCAACGACAAGAGCAAGCAGGGCCCGAGCGGCGGCCCCATCACCAAGGACAACACCTCGGTGGAATACTATTGCACCATCTTCACCGCGGCCGAGTCGCCACTGGAGCCCGGCGTGCTGTGGACCGGATCCGACGATGGCGTCATTTCCGTAACCCGCGACGGCGGCAAGAACTGGAAAAATGTTACGCCCGCCGGCGCGCCGAAGTGGATCATGTGGAACTGCGTGGAGGTGGATCCCTTCAAGCCGGGCGCGGCCTACTTCGTGGGTACCCGCTACAAGCTCGACGACTTCGCACCGTATATCTACAAGACCGAGGATTATGGCGCTACCTGGCGCCGCATCACCAACGGCATCCCGGCGCAGCATTTCACCCGTGCCCTGCGTGCCGACAAAAAGCGTCCCGGGCTGCTTTACGCCGGCACCGAGTACGGCATGTACCTGTCGTACGATGATGGCGCCACGTGGAAGCCCTTCCAGCTGAACCTGCCGGTGACGCCCGTCACCGATATGACCATCAAGGAGAACGACCTTATCGTGGCTACGCAGGGCCGTGCCTTCTGGGTGCTTGACGACCTGGGCCCGGTGCAGCAGTGGAGCACCGCGGTGCCTGCCAGGCGCCTGCAGCTGTTCACGCCGGCCGCGGCGTACCGCATGCCCGATGCCGGTGGCCGTGGTGCCCAGCAGGCGCCGCGCAATGTGGGTGCCAACCCGCCGGCGGGTGTGGTGGTACCCTTCTGGCTCTCCGGCATCAACGACTCCACCAGGGTGCGGGTGACGGTACTTGATGAAGCCCGCAAGCCGATCCGGACCTTCAGCACCGATGCCAAGGAAGAGAACGCGAAACTGGACGTCAGCAACGGCATCAACCGCTTTGCCTGGAACGGCCTCTATGCCGAATCGGAGCGCGCGCCCGAAGGCATGATCCTCTGGAACGGCGTGCCCGCCGGCATCCTGGCGCCTCCCGGCAATTACTTCGTGCGTGTGGTGGTGGATGGCAAGGATTCGTCGGAAGTGCCCGCCCGCATTCTCGCCGACCCGAACTACAAAACCACGCCGGCCGAATACACCGCGCAGTTCAACTTCCTCCGCGGCGTGCAGGATAAGTTCAATGAAACACAGAAGGCGATCCGCGACATCCGCACGCTCCGCAGCCGCATCGAGGGCTTCATGACCCTGCAGGGCAAAGACGTTCCGAAGGACGTGAAGGAACTTTCCGACAGTATCCAGCGCCGCCTCACCCGCATTGAGGAAGTGCTGTACCAAACGAAGGCGAAGAGCGGACAGGACGTGCTGAATTATCCCATCCGCCTCAACGACAAGCTCTCGGGGCTTTTCGATGTGGCCAACAGCGGCAACTTCGCGCCCAGCCGCCAGGCACAGGAAGTGTACGCGGAGCTCGCCGGCGCCATCGACGCGCAGCTGGCGGCGCTGAAGCGGGTGCAGGAGGTGGATGTGAAGGCGCTCAACGAAGCCATCCGGCAGAAGGCCCTGCCCGTGATTGGTGTCCGGTAGTTGGAATCTCTTTATCTTTCGCCTTACTTTTCAAGAACAGACCCCTGATCATACGTAACACACCAACATGAAGTGCTTAATCGTAGACGATAACAAGATGGCCCGGATGGCCATGAAGCAGCTGGTAGGGCAGGTGAAGGACCTTGAGCTCGTAGACGAGTGCGAGGACGCCATGGCAGCATACCATATCATCAACAAGCAACCCATCGACCTCCTGTTTCTCGACATCGAGATGCCCGGGATGACCGGCCTCGAGCTGACCAAGAACCTCGGGCACAAATCGCCGCTGATCATCTTCACCACGGCCAAGAAAGATTACGCCGTGGAGGCCTTCGAACTCAACGTGGTGGATTACCTGGTGAAACCCGTTTCGCCCGCCCGCTTCCTGCAGGCCGTGGAGCGCGCCCAGGAAACCATCGCCGCCGACAAGGAAGAAGTGAAGGTCGAGGCCCAGGAGTTCGTGTTTGTAAAAGACAATGGCATCCTGAAGCGGATCAATGTAGACGAGATCCTCTACCTCGAGGCCATGGGCGACTACGTGAAGGTGCATACCCCGCAGAAATTCCATGTGCTGCATGCCACCCTGAAGTCGATCGAGGAAAAGCTGTCGCCGCAGAAGTTCATCCGCGTGCACCGCAGCTATATCGTTTCCATGAGCAAGATCGACTTCATCCAGGAAGGCGTGATCTCGATCGGGAAGGCTTCGGTGCCCGTGGCCGACACCTATCGCACCGCGCTCAACAAGCGCCTCAACCTCCTTTAATTTCGACTATGCATCGGTGCGGTTGGCCGAGCATATTACCGCTATCACCTAATTCGGGGAGCCCCACGGCTCCCCGAATCTATTTTTGAAACAGCCTTAGCCGCGGCTCTGTCCCGGAATACTGCTTATCCACCAAAACGACCAGCGCCACCGGCCTGATATTATGAAACTTCGCTACCTGATACCCTTCCTCACCTGCATCCTCCTGCTCATTGCATCGGAGTACTTCCTGCTGAGCGAAGTGTGGAGCGGGCGCCGCCTCCCCGTGATCCTGGGTTCTTCGGCCATTCTTTTGGGGAGCATCGTCTACTTCTGGCGCTCCTACCGCCGCTTTCGCCAGGCGGAACCTGTCCAAGCCTGATTTTTCGTATTTTAGACCCTCAGCATGGGGGACGGTCGCATGAAATACCTGGCGTTGTGGTTTTTTATTATTGGCGTATTGCTGATCGTCTTTATACAGTTCATTACGTCCCATAATGTCCGCGACCTTACCGAAGGCAACCGCCGACTGCTCAGCGAGGTCAATATCCAGAACAATCTCCGCAGCCTCGAAGCCGACGTTCTTTCGGTGGAAAGCGATATCCGTGGTGCCATCATCACCAACGACCGGCGGCACATCCGCGACGTCAACAACAAGATCAGCAATATCCGCAGCGAGCTGGGGCCGATCCGCAAGCGCCTGCAGGGCACGGAGACGAACGGTCTCGTGCGGGAGCTCGACGGCCTCGTGGACCGGAAGATCCGTTTCAGCTACGACATCCTGAACGCCTATGAGCGCGGCGGCAAGGACGCGGGTGAGGCCGTTATCAATACCGGCCGCGGCCGCCTGCTCCGCGATTCCATCAACTCGGTGATCTACCGCCTCGACAGCATCCGGCAGGCGCACCTTACCTCCATCATGGGCGGCATCGAGCGCAACGGCGACCGGGCCCGCTTTACCGGCGTGGGCATGGCTATCATCGCCTGCCTGGCCTGCATCCTGGCCTTTATATATGTGGTCAACAAGGGCCGCCAGCAGGAGCGCATGATCCTGATGCTCAACGAGTCGGAAAAACGCATCAAGGAAGGCGCCCTCATCAAGGAGCAGTTCCTGGCCAATATGAGCCACGAGATCCGCACCCCGATGAACGCTATCCTCGGCTTCACCAACCTGCTGCGGCGCTCCTCGCTCACGAGCCAGCAGCAGCAGTATGTCGACTACATCTATTCCTCGAGCCAGAACCTGCTTACGCTGATCAACGACATTCTCGACCTCTCCAAGATCGAGGCGGGAATGATGCACATCGAGCAGACGCCCTTCTCCCTCAACGGGCTTGTGGGCTCGGTGCAGGTGATGTTTGAAGACAAGGCCAGGCAGAAAGGCCTTCAGTTCACTATCAACGTCGATCCTTCGATCCACGACACGCTCTCCGGCGACCCGGTGCGCCTGACGCAGGTGCTGATCAACCTGCTCAGCAATGCCATTAAGTTTACCGAGCGCGGCTTCGTGCATTTCGAGGTGACGACGATCAGCCAGAATGAGGAGCTGGTGCACCTGCAATTCCGCATCAAGGATTCCGGCGTGGGCATCGCCCCCGAAAAGAAGAACACCATCTTCGACCGCTTCCAGCAGGCGGAGGCGGAAACCACGCGCAAATTCGGCGGCACGGGTCTCGGGCTTGCCATCGTGAAGCAGCTGATCGACCTGCAGGGCGGCTCTATCCAGATGGAAAGCGAGGTGGGGCGCGGCTCGGAGTTCCTGGTGCGTATGCCCTTCCGGCCCCTGCACAATCATACCGAAAGCTTTGCCCGTCCCGCCGACGAGGTGCACCATGCGCTCCAGGGCATGCGGATCCTGGTGGCCGAAGACAACGCCATGAACCAGCAGCTGATCCGGCACCTGATGCAGCAGTGGCACCTCGACTACCACCTGGTAAACAACGGTCTCGAGGCGGTGAACGCACTCCGCGAAGGCAACTACGCCGCCGTGCTGATGGACATCCAGATGCCGCTCATGGATGGTTATGACGCCACCCAGGTGATCCGCGGCGAGCTGAAACTCGACCTGCCCATCATCGCCATGACGGCCCACGCCATGACCGGCGAGAAAGAACGCTGCCTCTCTTTCGGCATGAACGACTACATTTCTAAACCAATCAAGGAAGGTGAGTTATACGCTATCCTGCAACACTATTGTCAACAAATGGAAACCGATCGTACCCCAGTGCCGGTGGTGAACCTTGCCTACCTGCACGAGCTGTCGCTGGGCGACACCGAGTTTGAGAACGCCATTATCCGCCAGTTCATCGTTCAGGTGCCCGAAGAGCTCAACCTGCTGCAGGAGGCCGTGGAAGCCGGCAACCGCACCCAGATAAAAAGCATCGCCCATGGCATGAAAAGCTCCGTGGCCTATCTCGGCCTGACCGAGCGCCTCTCGCCCTACCTGCACCGTATGGAAGTGGAAGCAGTGGGGCAAACAGACGAAAATCATTTCCTGGAAGACTACCTCGAGGTGCGAAAAGTTTGCGAGCAGGCAGTTGCCGAAGCGCGGGGCTTATTGAGTAGCGTCGGCTAAGGGTAGATGCTTATCCGCTCATCCTGTCAATGGATGAATTTGACCGGCATTTTTGCCCGGTTGAACGATTGGATTTGGATTGTGGCCTCCCGGCGAACTACTTTTACCATGTAATCGGAACACAGTATCCCGGTTACTCAAAAAGAAGATTATTCTACGCTGAATATAAGATCTTGGTTTCGTATGGTTAAGGGTGAAGCCCTGTCATTCTTGACGGGGCATTTTTTTGCAACCGCGAACACATTATTCAAAATTGCCATAACAAAGGGATGCAAGTCCTGATAAGCCGCTCGTTTCTACGAATGGCTTTTATTTTCAATGGCCTGCGGCCAGGCATTGCCCTGAAAAGAAAGAACGCAGATTTATTATGATTCTTATGATTTACGCAGCCTTCGACCTCGCACAGGCTGACAACGTCATGGCGAGCTTGTCGCATCATACCGGCGCCGGCCTATCATAAAAAAATCATAACCAATCTGCGTATCCCGCTTGCGGAATCAGCGTTGTGTTGCTCCCGTTGCCTGCGGTGCGGCTATCTCCGTCCGCGGCCTACCAGCCAAAGGATGAGTCCCACCACCAGTACGATCAGGATAATGGCCGTCCAGAATCCCGCTTTAAAGATGCCGCCAACGACCTGGCAGGAAGCAAAGGTGCTTGCCAGGAAAAACAAAGCCATCCAAAGTGTTGCATGCCGTTTCATAGTCTGCCTTTTTCATAATGCTTTGCAAATGCGTTGCCACAGCCTGCCTAACGTCATTTAACCTTATTTAACCGGAAGGGCTTAAACCTATCTTTCCGGTGGCCGTCTATGATAAAACCGTTTACAAAACACAAATAATGAATATGAAAAGAATGATTACCAGTGCTTTGGCCATCCTGTTGCTGGCCGGCGCCGCCCAGGCCCAGGGTCGTGGCAAGGAAGCAAAGCAAGAACGTCGCAACGACATGAAGGAGCTCAACCTGAGCAACGACCAGAAAACAAAGCTCAAGGATATCCACACCCGCGAAAAGGCCGAAATGGATGCCCTGCGCAACAACACCGCCCTTACCGATGAGCAGCGCAAGACCCAGCGCAGGCAGATCCACGAAAAATATGTGGCCGAGCGCAAGAGCCTGCTGACGCCCGAGCAGCAGAAGAAGGCCGCTGATTTCCGCGAAGAGTGGAAAGACCGCCGCGGTGCCGGTGGTCCCGGTGACCGCGACACCATCCGCCGTCATGGCGGCCCCGGTGGCGAGTACGGCAAGCATGGCGAAGGTTTTGGCAAAATGCAGCAGGAGCTCAACCTGACCGCGGCCCAGCAGGAAAAGATGAAGAGCATCCGCCAGGACTATAAAGGTCGCCTGGATGCCCTGCGCAACAATACGGCCATCAGCCAGGAAGAAAAGCGCAAGCAACAGCACGAGCTGATGAAGGCCCAGATGGAGCAGATGAAGTCTGTACTCACCCCCGAGCAGCAGCAAAAGATGCAGCAGCTCCGCAAGGGTGGCCGCAAGAAGAATGCTAACGTGAAGTAACCCGTTTTTAGTTGGGTTCAATAAAAAGACCCCCGCATTGCGGGGGTCTTTTCTACTTTTGCCGGATGAACAAGAAATCAGGGTTTGAGAAATTCCACAAGGGCGGCCCCAAAAAAGGCGCGGCCCTGAAGGAACAGTTTCGGCAGGAAAAGAAGGAAGAAACCCGCAAGCGTAAAGCTTTTTTTGAGCAGCAGCGTGCCGATAAGGCCGCGGCGCGGAATTCCGGATTTGGCAGCGAAGCACCCGCCCCGCGTGGTGCGCGCACCCCGAAAGCGGGCAATGACCGCCCCGCTAAGCCCGCACGCGAAGAGGGACGCCCGTCGAAGTTCTCGAAGGAAGAACCGCGCGGTGCCCGTCCTGCCGCCCGCCCGGCCAAAGGCCCCGGCAAGGAGCCTGCCGCGCCGAAGCGCACTGGAACCCCCAACGATAAAGACGCCCCGAAAGGCTCATTCCGGGTGCGCCGCGCCATTGGCGACACGGCGCATGAGGCCCGGCCCACGGCCGCTCCCGATGCCGCGCCCGACCGGAAGCCGGTTACCCGCGCGCGCAAGGAAGCACAGATGCCCCTGAATAAATACCTCGCCCACGGCGGCATCTGCTCGCGTCGCGAGGCCGCCGACGTAGTCAAAAGCGGCAAGGTGCAGGTGAACGGCGCCGTAGTGACCGAGCCCGGTTACAAGGTGCAGGCCGACGACAAAGTGACCTTCAACGGTAAGAAAGTGACGCCTACCGGCAATCTCGTGTACATCCTGCTTAACAAGCCGAAAGATTACCTCACCACTACCGACGACCCGCAACAGCGCAAGACGGTGCTCGACCTCATCGCCCGTGCCACCGAGGAACGCGTGTACCCGGTGGGCCGCCTCGACCGCAATACCTCGGGCGTGCTGCTGCTCACCAACGACGGCGAACTGGCGCAGACGCTGACCCATCCCAGCAACGAAGTGCGGAAGGTGTACGCCGTAACGCTCGACAAGCCGCTCACCAAAGCGCACTTCGATGAAATCCTCAAGGGCGTGCCGCTCGAGGACGGGCTTGCCACGGTTGACTCGCTGGCCTATGCCGATTCGTCGAACAAAAAAGAGGTCGGCATCGAGATCCACAGCGGCCGCAACCGCATCGTTCGCCGCATCTTCGAGCACTTTGGCTACGACGTTAAAGGCCTCGACCGCGTCATCTTCGCCGGACTCACCAAGAAGAACGTACCCCGCGGCAAATGGCGCCTCCTCAGCGAAAAGGAAGTGCGTGATCTTAAATTTTTCAAGAAAGGAAAAAAATAGTGTGCTGGTGGGTTAATGTGCTGGTGTGCTAACGGAGGCAAGCAGTAAAACAAAACTTTTGGTATAGTTGCGTCCATTGCCGGTTTAGCCAGACCTTTTGACCATTTAGCACATTAGCACACCAGCACACCAGCACAATACGACTATGGCTTTTCGAATTGACGATCTGATAGTTTACGAAGACGAAAACCTGGTGGCGGTGAACAAACCCTCGGGCATGCTCACCATTCCCGATCGCGAGGGCGTGGCCGGGCTGCGCAACGGGCTGCAGGATAAATACGGCTCTATCTTTACGGTGCACCGCCTCGACCGCGATACGAGCGGGCTCGTGATCTTTGCCCGCAACGAGGTTGCCCACCGGCATTTTTCGATGCAGTTTGAAGAGCGCAGCACCCGCAAGGTGTACAACGGATTTGTGCTCGGCACACCGCATATCACCGAGGGCGTGATCGACGAGCCGATTGCCGAGCATCCTACTAAGAAAGGGGTGATGACGGTTTGGCGTAAGGGAAAGGAAAGCGTTACCGAGTTCACCGTGCTCGAGCAGTTCCGCCTTTATGCCTGGATGGAGTTCCGCATTCTTACCGGCCGCACCCACCAGATCCGCGTGCACATGAAGCACCTCGGGCACCCCATTGTGTGCGACCCGATCTACGGCGACGGGCGCCCGGTGCTGCTGTCGGAGTTCCGGAAGAAATTCAACCTCGGCAAGTTCGAGGAGGAGCGTCCCCTGCTCAACCGGCTTGCCCTGCATGCATCGAAGCTTACCCTTAAGAACCTTGATGGAGATGAGATCACACTCGAGGCGCCGCTGCAAAAGGATATGAAGGCGACGCTGCAACAACTAAGAAAGTAATACGAAGGCCCCGCGAAGCGGGGCCTTCGGCGTTATTGCGAGCGCAGCGAAGCAAACTCCACGATCTTAAGACTGGTCTTACTCCGAAAGGATTTCAAAATGATATCCCGTTCAAGCGCTTTGCGACTGACCTCCGTAACATGGTACAGGGCATTTAGATTTCCGTATACCGCAAATAGGGCTTCACGATCTCTACACCCTTCGGGAATTTTTCCTGCGCCTGCTCGGTAGGAACCGACAGCGCTACGATCACCTTCTCACCCGGATTCCAGTCGGCGGGAGTGGCCACGCTATGCTTCGCGGTAAGCTGCAGCGAATCCACCACACGCAATACTTCGTTGAAGTTGCGGCCCGTAGAAGCAGGGTAGGTGAGGGTCAGCTTTACCTTTTTGTCGGGCCCAATCACGAAGAGCGAGCGTACCGTGAAGGTCTCCGAAGCATTCGGGTGGATCATACCGTAAAGGCCCGCTACTTCCCGGGTCTCATCGGCGATGATGGGGAAATCCACGGTCGTGTTTTGCGTTTCGTTGATGTCGCGTACCCAGCCCTGGTGCCTGTCGAGCGCGTCGACGCTTACCGCCAGCACTTTCACGTCGCGCTTTGCAAACTCGTCTTTCAGTTGCGCGGTGCGCCCCAGCTCGGTTGTGCACACGGGTGTGTAATCGGCAGGGTGGGAAAACAAAATGCCCCAGCTGTCGCCGAGGTACTCGTAAAAGTCGATGTCGCCGGCCGTTGTGGTCGCTTTGAAATTGGGGGCGGTGTCGCCGAGTCGCAGGCTCATAGAATGAAGTTTTTTGTGACTACAAATCTAAGGGTAAAACATTTTCCTATAAAAATGGTAGACTAATGGTAGAAAGAGAAAGCAGATTTTTTATGATCTGTCAGGATGAACGCAGATACCGGTACCAACATCCGCGCAAATCATAACCAATCTGCGTATTCCGCTTGCGGGATCAACGTTCTTTCTCTACGTGGCTTTCTTTTTTGTGGCTTTCTTCAGGCTCTTCACCAGGTCTTCTTTCCCCGTTTTCAGGTCTTCGATGGTCTTGTTTTCGAGAATGCCCAGCATGGCGTCGCGCACCTGCTCCATAATGTCATGAAGTCCGCAGTTGCGTTCGTCGCAATTATGGCAACGTTCGTAGAAATACAGGCTCACGCAGGGGAGGGGCGCGATGGGCCCGTCAACGGTGCGCATGATGGTGGCGATACTGGTATCGGCGGGCTGCCCCTTGATGAAATAGCCGCCGCCCTTTCCCTTCTTGCTGTCGAGTACGCCGGCTTTTTTCAGCTGCAGCAGGATGTTTTCCAGGAACTTGAGCGGGATCCGCTTTTTTTCGGCGATGTCGGCAATGAGCACCGGGCCGCTCTCGTATTGGTCGGCGAGGTAGGTGAGTGCCCGGAACGCATAGATGGCTTTCTGCGTCAGCATCAGGCCTCCGGTTTTACCAGCTTCAGCGTGTAGCGGATGTCGGAATTCTTGCGCAGCATAGCCGCCACACCGCAATATTTTTCGAGTGACAGCTCGATGGCCTTCACCACCTTTTCGCGGTTCTCCGGGTCGGTGCCGATCCTGTAGATGATATGGATGCCGGTGAACACGCGCGGGTGACTTTCGGTCTGGTCTGCTTCGGCCTCGATCTCCAGCGAATCGAAAGGCACCCGCATCTTTTCGAGGATGTCCACGATGTCAATCCCGGTGCAGCCGGCGAGGCCGCTCAGGAGGAGCGCCTTCGGGCTGAAGCCCGCCGTAGCGTTGATCGCGATCTTCGCGCCGTTCGGCTGCGTGCTTTCGTAGGCTGAGCCTCCTTTCCAGACAGTAGTCGTTTTCATCTTCCGAAGGTGATTGGTGGATGCCGCAAAGATACCGCCTTAGAATCTGATAATCTGGAATCTGAAATCTGGAATGTATGGCTATGAGCGGCCGCAGCAGATTCCAGATTGCGAGATTGGAGATTCAAAGATCTCCCGGCCCGTGCTTTTTGTTCTGCAGGATATTGTCCACCGTCCACCGGATCTCCTGGCGGAAGGCGTGTTGCCGCACCGGGCAATCTTTTTTGTCGCAGATGGGACACTGGAAATAGAGGCAGCCGTCGGAGTGCACGAACAGCTCGAGCGATTCGCCGAATTCGGTGCGCGCGAGGCTTGCCAGCTGGTCGATCTCCTGGTGGGCCTGGTGTACGTTGAAATACCAGGGCACCGTGAGGTGACAGTCCATATGCAGGGTATTGCCGTATTTGATCACCCGCAGGTTGTGCAGGTCGATCCAGCCGTCGCGGCGGTTGCTGTTGAGTACTTCCACCATCCGGCTCAGCAGGTCCATATCGGCTTCGTCCATGATACCTGCCAGCGATTGCCGCAGGATGCGGTAGCCGGTAAACAGGATCAGGATGCCCATGGCCACCGCCACCACCGAATCGATCCAGAGCCAGCCGGTGATGCGGAGCAGCAGCAGGGCCGCCACGATGCCCAGCGTCGACCAGGTGTCGGTTTGCAGGTGCCGCCCGCTGGCGATAAGCGCAAGTGAGTTGGACTTCTTCCCCTGGCGCACGGCCGTCATGCCCAGCAGCCAGTTGACCAGGGCCGTGCCGGCGATGATGTAGATGCCCACATCGAGCGGGTGAAGCTTTTCGGGAATAAAGAAGGTCTTTACCGCTTTAAAGATGATGAGGGCGCCGGCCGAAAGCACCAGGGTGCCTTCCACGGCGGCCGAGATGAATTCGGCCTTGCCGTGCCCATAGGGGTGGTCGGTATCACGCGGCTTGGCTGACACATAAAGCGAGTACAGGCCGATGAAGGCGGCTGCTACGTTGACGATGCTTTCGAGCGCGTCGGTGAGTACCGCTACCGAGTTGGTGCGGAAATACGCGAAGAATTTCGCCAGCAGCAGCAGGCAGGACGCAACGGCGATCCAGAACTGCAGGCGCAGGTTGGCGTTTGGAGTGTGGGTAGTGGCGGGCAGGATCGTTGGTTTTTTCGTCAGGAAAGGCTTTGGTGCAGCTGCGTTACATAGTTCCAGTTGACCACTTTCCACCAGTTGGCGATGTAGTCGGCGCGCTTGTTCTGGTAGCGCAGGTAATACGCATGCTCCCATACGTCGAGGCCGAGCAGCGGCGTGCCTTTGATGATGGACACATCCATCAGCGGGTTGTCCTGGTTGGGCGTGGAGCCGATGCGCAGGGTTTTGTCGCCATCGAGATACAGCCAGGCCCAGCCCGAGCCGAAGCGGCCGGTGCCGGCGTCGGCAAACTGCTTCTTAAATGCATCCAGCGATCCGAAGGAAGCATTGATGGCGGTCAGCAGCGCGCCGGAAGGAGCACCTCCGTCGGGGCTCATCGTCTTCCAGAAAAACTCGTGGTTGAAATGGCCGCCCGCGTTGTTGCGCATCTTGGCGGAATATTTCGAAATGCGCGTGAGCAGTTCCTCGATCGACCCGTTCGTGGCTACGCCTTCCGCCTTTGCCGCATCCTGCAGGTTGCTGGCATAGGAAGCCGCGTGCTTGCCATAATGGATCTCCATGGTACGCGCATCGATGGCGGCTTCCAGGGCATTGAAGGCATAGGGGAGCGGCTTTTGCGTGAAGTCGTTCACCGGGTGAAAGTTGGTGCCCGTAACTGCCTTGCGGGTGCTGTTGTTGCAGGCAGCCAGCAGCGAAGAACCAATGGCCAGGCCAAGGCCGGCTTTCGTGGTGTTGACGAGAAAGTCGCGTCGGGAGGGTGCCATGGGATAAGAGTTTCGGCCAAAGGTAAACAGGGGACAATTTGGAGGTTCAAGAGGTTCAAAAAGGTTCAAGAGGTTCGTAAATGCGGTAACCAACCTCCTGAGCCTCTTGAACTTTTATTGTGCCTTTTTCCTGCGCAGCTTCCGGAAAAGCCGGTAATAATACTCGCGGTTGAAGAGCTGCGAGTCGTGGATGGCCTTCCACGTGAGGAGGATACCGATGGGCGTTAGTACGAAGGTGGCGAGCCACATGCCGCTGAAGGCGGTCCAGCTGCCTTCTTTCGCGAATTTTTCGCCCGTGTTGGCAATGAAGTAGAAGAGCATGAAAAACGCGATCGACGAAATAAGCGAGTTGCCGATTCCGCCGCGGCGGATGATGGAGCCGAGCGGCGCGCCGATGAGAAAGAGCACGAGGCAGGCGAGGGAGAGCGAGATCTTGCGGTGCCATTCGATCTCGTAGCGGATCTTTTCGCGCTGGTCGGATTCCAGCTGGTTGGCGATGGCTTCGTTGATGCTGCGGACGGTGCCGATGCGGCCCACCACGCGGTCGTTCACAACAGTCTTTACCGAGTCGGGGATCAGCTTTGCCATGTCGATCGCCGCGGTCGCCGCGGGCACGCTGGCCCAGCTCGTGTCCTGCCAGCGCCCGATGCCCGAACCGCCGAATGCTTCCTTACGGATGCGGCCGCCTACGCGCGCATGGGTGCGGTTCATCGAGTCGATCACCTTCGCCAGCTGCGGCATGCTCATAACGCGGAAGTTGGCCTTCTCCGCGGAGTCGGATGTTGACTTGAACTGGAAGGCGATGAGGTCGAGGCTTTTCTTGTATTCCTTAAAGCCGAGGCGGATGAACTCGGTGCCGGGGCCGTTCTGCGCCGCGCGCTCCGAGTAGCGCCAGCCGTTCTTCAGGTTGAACTCCAGGAAGCGCTTGTCGGGCGACACCGTCATGATGCCGTCGGATGCCAGCACGAAATTGTCCTGGAGGCCGCCGGCCTGCTCGTAGATGATGATGTCGTGGATGATGGAGTCGTTCTCCTTCTTGCCGATCTTGATGGCGAGGCCGGAGATCTTATCATAAAAAACGCCCTCCTTGATATCGAATGCCGGTTTCGCCCAAACGATGTCGCTCAGCATGGTGCGCGACTTCAGCTGGGTGATGGGAATGACGCTGTTGCCGAAATAAAAGGCGACGCCGCAGATGGCGAGCACGAAAAAGAACAGGGGCCGCATGAAGCGGAGCAGCGAGATGCCGGAGGCTTTCACGGCTACCAGCTCGTAGGTTTCACCGAGGTTGCCGAAGGTCATCAGCGATGCCAGCAGCACGGCCAGCGGCAGGGCCAGGGGCACCAGCGTGGCGGCCTGGAAGCCGATGAACTCGAGGATGATGCCGGGTGAAAGGCCTTTCCCCACGAAGTCGTCGATCCAGAGCCAGAAGAACTGCAGCACCAGCACCACCAGCGTGATGAAGAAGGTGGCGGCAAAGGGACCGAGGAAGGCTTTTAGAATAAGCTTATCTAATTTCTTGATCACGTGCGCTGCCCGGTTGGTAATTTTGAATGTGGAAGAAGCAAAAATACAGTTTTCGGCCCCGGAGATGGAGCTGATGTGTAACGCGGGGTTCATTTTAACGAAAAACAAAATCCTTTACGGCATCCGGCGCCTGCTCGAAGGCCTGCAGGCAGAGATGGAACGGGCGGTGTTCCACGCCGATCCCGGCCCGCTGGCGGAGGTGCTCGGCCCTTCGGCCAAGATCTCGAAGGGCGAGAATTACCTCGGACTGCCGTACCTGGTGCTCGACTTCCCGCGCTCCTTCGACAGCCGCAACATCTTTGCCCTGCGCACCCTGTTCTGGTGGGGCAATTCCTTCAGCAGCACCCTGCACCTTTCGGGTGTATATAAAGAGATCTTTTCGGCGGATATCGCCGCCAGTCACCACCTACTCGCCAAGCACAATTATTTCATCGGCATCAACGAGGAAGATCCCTGGCAGCACCATTTCGAGGAAGACAATTACCGCGCGATCGCCCTGATGAACGAAGGCGCCTTCTCCGAACGCGTGGAGCGCGCCGAGCACCTCAAGATCGCCGTGGAATATTCGCTGCGCGACGTCCACTTCGTAGCCGAGGACCTGCTGGAAAGCTGGAAGCGACTGCTGACGATCTGCGGGGCGCGGTTCAGAAACGAGGAATGGTAAAAGCAATACTTGAGTAATTGAAGTAGAGGGGCTTCCGATCCCGGATGTCTGATGTTTGATTTCTGATTTTGCCTGACGGCGGTATTATTTGACGCTAAGGATATTTTTAGGGAGGTGGACTTTGGTTCAGTCATTCCGCTGCTTTGGCAAGAGCGGTCAGTCTTAAAGTTTGTGGAGGCGGAAGGCGCTAAGCGGGGCCGGGCGCCCGGGGCACCCGGTGTGCACTTTATCTTAAGGCATAACTACCGATGTTGATTTCCTCCTCCACCCTTTATTAGTGGAGGCCTGCCGCAGGCGGGCAAAGCTCCCGCAACTCACTGCCGTGAATTATAGGACATTCCCCTGCCAGTAAGACTGCTCCAAAACTGTAATCGTAGAAAAAGTCTCCGTGCCCTCTGCGAAACGCTCCGTGTCCTCTGCGAGAAAAAACACCCGCGGTAGAAACATCCGGCAAATCCAAAGCTCGAAAGATACCCTGCCCGGCGCTTGTTCCGATCGTTCTTTAAACAAAAAGCCCCGCAGAGCGCGGGGCGTATCATTAATCAGTTACCTAACCGGTGAAAAAGGTCTTTCACCTGGTGGTTCCAAAGCTGGCTCTGGTCTTTGATCTCATTTTTGGAAGCGAAATCCTTGATGACGAGAATCGTTTGATTGCTGACCTCCGACTTCTCGATCCGGAATTCGAAGAATTCGTCTTTGGGCGCATGGCTCCAGTGGAAGCGGATGAATTTGTCTTCTTCCTTTTCCAGCACTTCGGCCGTGTCTTCCGAACCGTTCCAGGAAAAGGTAAAGACGTTGTCCTGGTCGTCTACCTTATCGGCAAACCACTCCTGCAGACCCGAAGACGTGGAGAGAAATTCGTACAGGATGGTTGGGGAACAACGGACAGGAAATTCAAGCGTATACAACTGTTTTTTGCTCATCGTCACATTTTAATGCCTCGGGAGGTGTGCAATTATAGAAATAATACCGTACGGGCAAAATTTATTTTTTGGCGCCCCCCGGCGGGCCTTTCCCGGTGCGGCGGGCGGGCAGAAAAATTTTTTGCATATGGATGGATTTCCTAATTTGGAAGGAGTTAAGCCACTAACTGCTCTGTGACCGAACCGTGCGATGGAAATTCTGGCATAACCAAAACGTTCGCCACCAATCCAGAAATCCATAATTCCCTTCCTATGAGCATGCGTCAACTCAAGATCTCGCAGTCGATCACGAACCGCGAATCGCCCAGTCTCGAAAAGTATCTCCAGGAAATCGCCAAGGTAGAAATGATCACCTCCGAAGAGGAAGTACGCCTCGCAGGCCGCATCCGTGCCGGCGATGCCCGCGCCCTGGAGCGCCTCACCAAGGCCAACCTGCGCTTCGTGGTGTCGGTGGCCAAGCAGTACCAGAACCAGGGCCTTTCCCTGCCCGACCTCATCAACGAGGGTAACCTCGGCCTCATCAAGGCCGCCCAGCGCTTCGACGAAACGAAGGGCTTTAAATTCATCTCCTATGCCGTTTGGTGGATCCGCCAGTCGATCCTCCAGGCCCTGGCCGAGCAGGCCCGCATCGTGCGCCTGCCCTTGAATAAGGTGGGGCTCACGGCCCGCGTGGCCAAAGCGGTAACGCAGCTGGAGCAGGAATACGAGCGCGAGCCCACCGCCGAGGAGCTTGCCGAGTTGCTCGATATGGAGATCGATGAGGTACGCGCCAGCCTGAGCATGAACAGCCGCCACCTGAGTGTGGACACCCCGCTGTCGGACGGCGAGGACGGCACCCTGCTCGACGTGCTGGAGAATACCAACTGCGAAAGCACCGACCGGGGCGTTGCCTACCGGGAGTCGCTGCGCACCGAAATCAAGCGCACCCTGCAAACGCTCACCGAGCGCCAGAAGGAGGTCGTGATCTATTTCTTCGGCATCGGGATCGCCGAGCCGCTCAGCCTCGACGACATCGGCGTGCGCTTCAACCTCACCCGCGAACGCGTACGGCAGATCAAGGACAAAGCCATCGCCAAGCTGCAGTCGACCCATAAAACGGCGCTGCTGCGCGGCTACCTCGGCGCCTGATAGCGCCGGAATATCAAATAACGAATTTCGAATATCGGTTTGCCGGCCTCCATGATGGGGGGCAAGCCTGCCTGTAAGGCCGATATTCGTCATTCAATATTCGTTATTCGATATTCTTCTAACGTATCTTTGCCCCCTCATTCTAAGTGAATCCTGTTGATTCACTTTTTCTTTTTAAAAACCTGACCTCAATATGTTCGAATCATTACAGGACCGGCTGGAAGGTGCGTTTAAGAATCTGAAAGGTGAAGGCCGTATCACCGATTTGAATATCGCCTCTACGATCAAGGAGATCCGCCGCGCCCTTGTGGATGCCGACGTGAACTACAAGATCGCCAAGGAATTTACCGACACGGTGCGCGAGAAGGCACAGGGTGAAAAGGTGCTCAACGCCATTTCTCCCGGCCAGCTGATGGTGAAGATCGTGAAGGACGAGCTCGTGAGCCTGATGGGCGGCGAGGTGGCCGAATTCAATGCGAAGGGCGCCCCGGCCGTGATCCTGATCGCCGGCCTGCAGGGCTCGGGTAAGACCACCTTCTCGGGCAAGCTGGCCAACTTCCTCAAAACACAAAAGAAGCTGAACCCCCTGCTGGTGGCCGCCGACGTATACCGCCCCGCGGCCATGGAGCAGCTCCGTGTGCTGGGCGAGCAGATCGGGGTGGACGTGCACATCGAAACCGAAAACAAGAACCCGGTGGAGATCGCGCAGAACGCCATCCGCGACGCCCGCTCAAAGAATAAGAACGTTGTGATCATCGACACCGCCGGCCGCCTGGCCGTTGACGAGGCGATGATGACCGAGGTAGCCAATATCAAGAGCGCCGTTAGCCCCAACGAGATCCTCTTCGTGGTGGATTCGATGACCGGCCAGGACGCGGTGAACACCGCCAAGGCCTTCAACGACCGTCTCGACTTCTCGGGCGTGGTGCTCACCAAGCTCGACGGCGACACCCGCGGCGGTGCGGCCCTTTCCATCAAGTACACCGTCAACAAGCCGATCAAGTTCATCTCCTCCGGTGAGAAGATGGATACGCTCGACGTGTTCTACCCCGAGCGGATGGCCCAGCGTATCCTCGGCATGGGCGACATCACCACCCTCGTGGAGAAGGCCCAGGCCCAGTTTGACGAGGAAGAAGCCAAGCGCCTCGAGAAGAAGATCCGCAAGAACCAGTTTGATTTCGATGATTTCAAAACCCAGCTGGAGCAGATCAAGCGGATGGGTAACCTGAAAGACCTCATTGGCATGATCCCCGGAGTGGGCAAGGCCATCAAGGACATCAACATCTCCGACGATGCCTTCAAGGGAATCGAGGCGATGATCAACTCGATGACCAAGCAGGAACGCGCAAACCCCGACGTGATCGATGCCTCCCGCCGTAAGCGCATTGCCAAGGGCGCCGGCAAGGACATCTCCGACGTCAACAATTTCATGAAGCAATTCGAGCAGATGCGCGAGCTGATGAAGATGATGAACAAAATGCCGATGGGCAAGATGATGCCCGGCGGCTTCGGTAAGCGATAGTGTGCTAGTGTGCTGGTTTGCTAATGTGCTAAAAGAAAGCCGCTCTGCAGGGGCGGCTTTCTTTTGCTGGTAGGTCAAAGGTATTAGCACACTAGCACAGGAACCCACTAGCACATTCTCCCGTGGCATGTGTTTTATGCGTAACTTATAATGTGCTGCACCGTTCTACCATACAACTACTGCGCTTTCCTTTTTCGCTCTTCCTGCTGCCGGTATACCTCTTTGCCATCAGCCAGGTGCCGGAGGTGGATCGCGGTCGGGCGGCACTGATCTTCTTCATCCTGCACGTGCTGGTATACCCGGCTTCTAATGGTTACAATTCGTATATGGACCGCGACGAGACGCCCATCGGCGGCCTCCGCGCGCCGCTGCAGCCCACACGCCAGCTGTTCTGGACCACGGTGCTGCTGGACGGCATTGCCATCCTGCTCTCGCTGCTTTTTGTGAACGCGGTTTTTGCGTTCGGCGTACTTGCTTATATCGCTGCATCGCGGGCCTATAGCTGGCGCGGCCTCCGTCTCAAGCGCTTCCCGGTGACCGGCTTTCTGACGGTATTCCTTTTCCAGGGCGCCTGGATCTACGCTGCCGTGGCATTGGCTTTTCACGCGGGGGGCGGCTCGCTGCTGCTGCCGGCGCTTGCAGCTTCCTGCCTTGTGGGCGCCCTTTACCCGCTGACGCAGATCTACCAGTTTGAGGCCGACCGCGCCGACGGCGTCACCACCATCTCCTACAAATTGGGCAAGCGCGGCTCCTTCCTGTTCAGCATGTTCCTGTTTGCAGCAGCAGCGGCATTACTTTTCTGCTATTTTTCAGCGGCAGGACAACTCAACCATTTTTACCGCTTTCTCGTTATTACCCTGCCGGTGGTCGGGTTTTTCTTTTACTGGATGAGGAAGGTGTGGCGCAATGAAGCCGCCGCCGACTTCCGCCACAGCCTGCAGATGAACCTGGTGGCAACAGCCTGCACGACCCTTTATTTTCTCACCCTCATCTATTCGAACCATTGAGCAAGATCTTGTCCATCGGCACTGCAGTACCCGCCTACGGCCACCGGCAGGAAGACATCCTGCAGTTTATGCAGGCAGTGTATGCCCCCGACGAGCCTGCGCGCCGCAAGCTGCGTTTTCTCTACGCGCAGAGCGGCATCGCGCAGCGCTACTCGGTGCTTCCCGATTTCAGCCGGCCGCCAACAGAATGGCGCTTCTTTCCCGCCACCGAAGGCCTCGAGCCTTTTCCGTCGCTGGAGCAGCGGATGGCGGTATACCACAAGCAGGCGCCGCTGCTTTCGGTTGATGCGGCCCGTGCCTGCCTGAAGCATAGCTGGGAGGCGCACAGCATTACGCACCTCATTACCGTAAGCTGTACGGGCATGAGCGCCCCCGGCCTCGACCTGCAGGTAATGGAGCTGCTCGACCTGCGTCCCGATGTCTTCCGCACCTCGGTCAACTTCATGGGCTGCTATGCGGCGGTGCACGGGCTGCGGCTGGCCGACGCACTTTGCAAAACAGACGCGGCGGCGCGGGTGCTGGTGATCTGCACCGAGCTGTGCACGCTGCATTTCCAGCGCGAAGCCACCATGGACAATATCGCGTCTTCGCTGCTGTTTGGCGACGGGGCGGCAGCCGTGCTGCTGGCACCCGACGATGCGCCGGAGGAAGGCCTTTTTCTCGATGGATTTCACAGCGAAGTGCTGCCGAAAGGCCGCCGCGATATGGCCTGGGAGCTGTCGTCGACGGGGTTCCTGATGACCCTCAGCGGTTATATCCCCGATCTGGTGGAAGCCGACTTCCGTCCCATCGTGGAGCGCGCACTCGGGCGGCAGGGCGTCGCGCTATCCGAGGTAAGCCATTGGTGCCTGCACCCGGGCGGCAAGCGCATTCTCGACGCCGTGCACCGGAGCATGGGCTTCAGCGGTGGCGAGCTGGAAGCTTCGAGGAGCGTGCTGCACGATTACGGCAACCTCTCTTCGGCCACCGTGCTTTTTGTGCTGCAACGCATGCTCGAAACGCGCGCGCCGGTAAGCAGGCTGGTGGGCGCCGCCTTCGGGCCCGGACTTACCGTGGAAACCTTTACCGCACACAGCTGATGCCTTCTTTACGTACACGCACATACGAAAAAGAGCTCCTCGACCGCGACGATATTCCCTTCGCCGACATCGCTCAGAATATGCGCGAGCTGGATGTGATCAACACCCGGCTCGGTGGGCACGTTATTACCACATCCGGGCTGCGGACATTGCTCGGGGATGAGCGGCCAACGCGGCCCGTGCGCGTGCTCGAGATCGGCTGCGGTGGTGGTGATAACCTGCGCGCCATCGGTCGCTGGGCCCGTCGCGAAGGGGTGGCCGTGGCGCTGACCGGCGTCGACATCAACCCGGAATGCATCGCTTTTGCCCGGCAGCGGCCCGGATCTGCCGGCATTCATTTTATTGAAAGCGACTACCGCACCCTGCAACCGGAAGCAGCTTACGATATCGTTTTCTCCTCGCTCTTCTGCCATCATTTTACCGACGCCGAGCTGGTGGAGCAGCTGCGCTGGATGCATGCCCGCGCGGTTCGCGGATTTTTTATCAACGACCTGCACCGGCATCCGCTCGCGTATCATGCCATCCGGCTGCTCACCCGGGCTTTTTCGCGGAGTTACCTCGTACGCAACGATGCACCGCTATCGGTTCGCCGGGGCTTTCAGCGGGTCGAGTGGACAAGTTTGCTGGAAAAAGCCGGGATCCGCAATTACCAATGCCGCTGGCGCTGGGCCTTCCGCTGGCTGATTATCGCACCTCATGAGTAGTGATTCACGATACGATGTCATTATCATTGGCGGCGGCCTGGGCGGGCTGGCCGCGGCCACCTGCCTGGCCCGGGCGGGCCACAGCGTTGTTGTTTTTGAAAAGGGCAATTATCCGGCGCACAAAGTCTGCGGCGAATATGTGTCGTTGGAAAGCTGGTGCTTTCTGCGCGACCTTGGGATGCGGCTCGAAGAAATGGACCTGCCGCAGATCGACCGCTTCCGGCTGACGGCGCCCGACGGGCGTGCCTTCGACACGCGCCTGCCGCTCGGCGGCTTTGGTATCAGCCGATTTGCCCTTGATGCTGGGCTTGCCGCCTGTGCCCGCGGCGCCGGCGCCACCGTGGTGGAGGGCGCGCGCGTGGAAGACGTATCCTTTGATGGTCGTTTTAGAGTATCCGTAGAAATACGGGGCGCGGGGCGAAGGGAGTTTGAGGCGGCCGCCTGCTGCGGCGCCTGGGGCAAGCGCAGCAATGTAGACCTGCGCTGGAACCGCGCCTTCCTGCAACGGCAGGACCGGCGGCTCGACAATTTTATCGGGGTGAAATACCACCTGAGCACTCCCTGGCCGCAACATACCATCGGGCTGCACAATTTCCAGGGTGGCTATTGCGGCATTTCGCGGGTGGAGGCCGGCCGCTCCAGCGTTTGCTACCTGGCGCGCGCGGAGGCGCTTCGTGCCTGCGGCGGCAAGCTTGCGCGCCTGGAGCGGGAAGTGCTGTGCCGGAATCCGCACCTCGCACGCATCTTCGACGATGCAGAAGCGGCTGAGCCTTTCCCACTCACCATTTCGCAGATCACTTTTCAAACAAAAGCACCTGTAGAGCAGGGCGTGCTGCTGCTGGGTGACGCTGCGGGGATGATCTCGCCGCTCTGTGGCAACGGCATGAGCATCGCACTGCACTGCGGCAAGCTGGCCGCCGCGGAGATCTCCGCCTTCCTGCAGGGAAAGCAGGGACGCGCCGCCATGGAAGCCGCCTACGCAGGGGCCTGGCGCCACCAGTTTGCCGCGCGGCTCGCACGCGGCCGCCTGCTCCAGCGCTTCTTCGGCGGGCAACGGGCAACCAATGCTTTTGTCCGGCTTTTCTGCGCTTTCCCGGCACTCGCCCGCCCGGTGATTCGCAGCACACACGGGGAGATTTTCTGATTTTGGATTTTGATATTTCCCGCAATGACGGTTGCGCCGTCGCGCAAAGCGCGGCCGCAATTGGCGCCAGCTTTCATGATTCAAGCTCCCGACACAGGCACACCCTTTGTACCTTTACGCCCATCGTTATGAGCCAATCGAAAAAAACATTGGTGCTGGGTGCCTCGGACAATCCCAGCCGCTACAGTTATCTTGCTATCCGCCGCCTGGCGGCCCACCAGTATCCGGTGGTGGCCATCGGCCGTAAAACCGGAGAAGTATCGGGTGTGCCCATCGCTACCGAAGCCGCGCCTGTAGAGGGCATCGACACGGTAACGCTTTACCTCAATCCCCAGAATCAGAAACCCTATTACGAATATATCCTTGGCCTCAAGCCGCGGCGGATCATCTTCAACCCCGGCACCGAAAACGACGAGCTCATCGAGAAAGCGGAAAGCGCGGGTATCGAGCCCGTCATCGCCTGTACGCTGGTGATGCTCAGCACCGGGCAATATTGATCGCAGATGTCAGATCTGAGATAGTTTGATCCGACATCTGAGAGGTATTAGCTCTTCCATAGGATAATTTTACCATATTTTAAAGCCTGTTCCTCCACGGAACGGGCCCATTGGGCGAAAACGCAGCTTCCGGGCTGCTGGGAAAGGGAACTTTGCGGGTCAACCTTACCGTAAAGCACCGACATGAAACCCTTTTTCCTCATCCTTTTCCTGCTGGGCAGCCTTTGCCTGCACGCCCAGGGCCGCGCGCCGCTTCGCGAGCCCGACCCCCATAAGCCGTTGCTTTTTGCGACCCTGCCTTCTGTGCAGCCGGTGCAGCCCGAAAAGCTGGAGGTGTTGCTGGGTCATGCCGTCGGCGATACGGTAACCTTCCAGCTGAGCCCGGCCCTTCGGGTGACGGGAGTGGTTACATCGGTATCCGATGGCAGCGATAAGACGCTCAGCAGCGTCGTTATCCGCAGCCAGGCACTGGGTGGCGCCACCTTCAGCTTTGCCCGCCGTATCGGCGGCGATGATACTGAATACACCGGCCGCCTGCTGAGCTATAACCACGGCGATGCCCTGGAGCTCGTGCGCGAAAACGGGAAATACCGCCTCGAGAAGCGCGGCCTCTACGACCTGCTGAGTGAATAACCTTTAACTGCTTTTGCCATGCGTGCCCTGCTCTCCTTACTGCTGCTTGTTTTTAACTGTGCCGTATTCGGCCAGACACCCCCGGCCTGGAGCTCGATGCCCGATGTCCGCCCGACGATCTTCCTGGATTTTGACGGCCATACTGTTACCGGCACCCAATGGAACACTGCCGGCCCCGTGGTATGCGGTCCTGCGAACATCACCCAGGCGCAGATCGCCGAGATCTACGAGCGGATTGCCGAAGACTACCGGCCTTTCGCGGTCAACGTTACCACCGACTCCACCAAATACTGGGCAGCGCCGGCCAAGCAGCGGATGCGGGTCATCTTCACCATCAGCAACAGCTGGTACAGCAACGGCGTCGGCGGTGTTTCGTATACCAACTCCTTTACCTGGGGCGACAACACACCCAACTTCGTTTTTACCACGCTGCTGCAATACAATACCAAGTGGCTGGCCGAAGCCGGCGCGCACGAGGTAGGTCATACGCTTGGCCTCCGCCACCAGGCATCCTACAACAGCTCCTGCGGCAAGATCACCGACTACTACGCCGGCACCGGATCGGGTGAGATCGGCTGGGCACCCATCATGGGCGTTGGCTATTACCAGAACATGACCACCTGGAACCTCGGACCGAATTCGCTTGGCTGCAACAACATGCAGAGCGATGTGGATGTGATTACGCGGACGCTGAACGGCGTGCCGGTGAACGGCATCGCCTACCGCACCGACGATGTCCCGGAGACGATGGCGGAAGCGGCAAACACCACTTTTGATGCCGACACCTTCCGCATCCAGGGCGTGATTGAGCGGGCTGCCGACCGCGACCTTTTCAAGTTTCGCCTCGACCGCGGCGCCCGCTTCCGCCTCGATGCCGTACCCTTTAACCTGGGCTCGGGTAATGTGGGCTCCGACCTCGACATCCAGGTGCTGCTCCTTGATGCCACCGGCACGCAGCTTGGCTCGTACAACCCCGCGCCGCTGCTCAACTCGGTGATCGATACGGCGCTCGCCACGGGCGACTATTACCTGATGATTGACGGCAAAGGCAACCAGTTTGCGCCCGAATACGGCTCTCTCGGCTCTTACGACCTGAAGGCTTCCGCAACGCCCTTCAACGTGCTGCCGCTCTACCAGCTGACCCTGCACGGCAGCAGTGCCGGCGGGCGTCATACCCTGAACTGGAAAGTAGTGGCCGATGAAGTGCTGACGGAGCAGGTGCTCGAAGCCAGCGACGACGGCCGCAACTTTTACGTGCTGGCCACCCCGCCCCCGGGCACCACCAGCTATACGTATACCGTTGCTGAAGGGGCCCGCCGCCAATACCGTATTAAAGTCGTTTTCAACAACGGCCGTTATTACTATTCGAAGGCCGTGCTGCTGGCTGCCGCTGCAGGCGCCACGCCGCAACTGCTGCGCACGGTAGCGCAGGGAGGCTCGCTGGCGGTGCAATCGCCGGTCGCCGGCCGCTACCAGGTGGGCAACGCGCTCGGCCAGGTAATGGCTGCCGGTGTGCTGCCGCAAGGAAGCAGCAACCTGCCGCTGCCCCGCCTCGCCGCCGGCGCCTACTGGGTGCGCTTTACGGTAGGCGGCTCGGAGACCGTACAGAAGTTTATCCAGCCCTGACCAGTACCGCCTTTTGCACAGATTTCCCACAAACCTGTTCCCTGCAGGAGTGAACCGGGCCCTACGGCCCGGTTTTTTCGTATATTGAGGAAATATCATACGTATGCGTTGGAGACGTTTTAACGGGGCCACCATCGAGTTGCCGATCTACCAGGCGGTGGAGGAGACCATCCGCCGGGAGACCGAAAACGGCAGCAAGCTGAAGGTGTGCATCGGCACCGACTCACAGGTAAAAGGGAAAGACACCGAGTTTGCCACGGTGATCGTTTTCCTGCGGGAAGGACACGGCGGCTTTATGTTCATTCACAACGACAAGACCGTGCAATCGTACACCATCAAGGAGCGGATGCTCGTGGAGGTGGCGAAAAGCATCGAGATTGCCTACGAGTTGTGCAACCTGTTTACCCAGTATAATGTGGACATGGAGGTGCATGCCGACATCAACACCAACCCCAGCTTCAAGAGCAACGACGCGCTGCGCGAGGCGATGGGTTATATCCTGGGCATGGGCTTCGCATTCAAGGCGAAGCCGGAAGCCTTTGCTTCGAGCTGTTGCGCCGACAAGATGGTGAACTGACCTGCCTGCTTCCGGTTTTATGCACGCCGGGAGGCGGGCCTGGGCTTCGTCGGCAATAAGATTTGGAAGGGGAAGAAGGTTTTTGAACCGCAAAGAGAAAAAGAAAAGAAGCGATACGCGAAGATGTTATGTAAAAGGTCCCGCAGGCGGGACCTTTTCAATTGTATTCCTTAGCGCAACGCTTATTCAACTTCTTTTCTTCGCGGTGAAAAACTCTTCTTCTCCTTTTCTCCCTTATTTCACTTTTTTCTTTTCTTCTTTCTCGTACCGCTCATTCAGTTCATGGATGAACGAAAGTATCTGCCGCACACCGGTGCGTTTTTCTGCGGAGGTAACGAAATACGGCGGCGGCTCCTCCCATTTTTCCAGCAGGGTATCGATAAAGCGGCGCACGTTGGCGGCCACCTCGCGCTGCGTGGTTTTGTCCGACTTGGTAAAGGCCAGTGCAAAAGGCACCTGCCATTCACCCAGCTGGTTGATGAATTCGAGGTCGAGGTCCTGCGGCTCATGGCGCGAGTCGATCAGCACAAAGAGAAACACGAGGCTTTCGCGCTTACGGATATAGTTCTCGATCATCTTCGACCATTCCTTGCGGAGGGCTTGCGAGCGCTTGGCGAAGCCATAGCCGGGAAGATCCACGAGGTACCAGGGGCGACCGTCGCGGGGCGTGATGGTAAAGTGGTTGATCAGCTGGGTCTTGCCCGGTGTACGCGACACCTTGGCCAGCTCTTTTTTGCCCGTCAGCGCGTTGATCAGCGAGCTCTTGCCCACGTTCGATCGCCCGATGAAGGCATACTCCGGGCGGTCGCCTTTGGGACACAGGTCGATGGACGGCGAGCTAATGAGGTATTCGGCTTTGACGATCTCCATGCCGCAAAGATAGCCGCCCGCGGCGGGTAAGAGAAAGAACGCAGATTTGTTATGATTTCTAGGATGAGGGCAGCCTTCGATTCCGTTCTTGCTGACAAGTGTCCGGGTGCGTTTGTTGAACCGTGACCCTTGTCCGCAAATCATAACCAATCATAATAAATCGGCGTATCCGGCTTGCGGGATCTGCGTTCTTTCTCTCCACGGCGTACCTTCGCGGCGCCATGGCGCGCTACGCACACGATAATATCAAGCCTTTCGCGGAGGAAGGCAACAAAAAGGAGCAGGTGGCCGGTATGTTCGACGAGATCGCCGGTCGCTATGATTTCATGAACCGCGTGCTGAGCGCGCGCATCGACGTATTGTGGCGTAAAGCCGCCATGCGGGCGCTGGCGCCCTACAAGCCGCAGCTGCTGCTCGACGTGGCTACCGGCACCGGCGACATGGCACTGATGGCGGCCCGCATCCTGCGCCCGGCGCGGATCGTGGGCATCGATATCTCCGAAGGCATGCTCGCCGTCGGCCGCGAAAAAGTGTGCAAGGCAAATGTTGGAACGCAAATTGAGTTGGTGAGCGGCGACAGTGAGACAATAAACGCGGCCGACAATTCGTTTGATGCAGGCATGGTGGCCTTCGGGGTGCGCAACTTTGAGCACCTCGAGAAAGGCCTGGGAGAAATCCTGCGGGTGCTCAAGCCGGGTGCGCCGCTGGTGATACTGGAGTTCAGCCGCCCACGGCTGCCGGTGATCCGCCAGCTGTACGGGTGGTATATGGGATGGCTGGCTCCGCAGATGGCAAAGTGGTTTAACCAGAACAAAAAAGCCTATCAATACCTCAACGCCTCAGCGAACGCTTTTCCCGACCGGCAGGATTTTGTCGCTATCTTGAAAAACGTGGGTTATATCGATACCTCGTTCAAACCCCTAAGCTTAGGAATATGTTGTTTATACGCCGGACGCAAAAGGCAGCCCTGATTGGAATACTACTACTGTGCGGATTTGCAATGGGTGCAAAGGCCCAGTTCATGAAGGAGATCAATATGGTGGAGCACGAAGCAAAGCCGTATTACTTCGGTATCACCCTGGCGGGCAATACGGCCCGCTTCCACATCGAGCAGCACGAGTCTTTCCTCGCGCAGGATTCCATCCTCGTGGCGGAGCCCACCAATTCGGGCGGCTTCGGTCTCGGACTCCTGGCCACCCTGCGTCTCAATCACCGCTTTGAGCTGCGCTTTAATCCCACACTCGTATTCATGGAGCGCAACCTGGTGTACCAGCAACGTTTCCGCGACTTCGACCAGGGCTTCGAGGTGACCAAAAAAGTGGAGTCGGTGATCACCTCCTTTCCGCTGCAGGTCAAGTTCCGCTCCGACCGGATCCAGAATTTTCGCGTCTACATGCTCGCCGGCGGCAAGCTCGATTACGACCTCGCCTCCAACGCCAAGGCCCGCCAGGCCGACGACATGGTGCGCATCAACAAGGTCGACTACGGCATCGAAGCCGGCCTCGGTTTCAACTTCTACATGAAAAGCTTCATCTTTTCACCCGAGATCAAGATCTCCAACGGACTCCGCAACATGCACGACCGCAACGAGAACCTCCGCTACTCCAGCGTACTCGACCGCATCCAGAGCCGGATGATCGTTTTCTCAATCCACCTCGAAGGCTAGGCTACGCGAAAACCGTGGAAAGAATGATATGGAAAAAGCCGCGCACGCGCACCTTTTATATTTCGTTTTCGCAATTCCGCGTTCCTAATTCAGCATGCTCGAATGCTCCTTCAGGAGCTGCTTTTCTTTCTCGCTCAGCGAGCCATAGCCTTTTCGTGCGATCTTGTCGAGGAGGCGGTCAACGGTCTCCTGGCGGTCGCGGCGCTCGAGGTTGTATTTTTCATCGATGGTGAGTCCGCTCTGCGTGTCGCCGAGCACATGGGTGCGCTGCGCTTTGCGTGCAAAAAAGTAAAGCAGTAAGCCGATGGCCACGAGTCCCAATATTCCCGGAAACATAAAGTAGCTTGTTTGAATGCCTTTTGGCTGCGATAAAAATACCGCAAAAAGCGCTTCACAGCTGTTAAATCAGGGCCGGGTCAGTATCCACAGGCGCCACTGGCCGATAAGCTGCGGCTCATCGAGGCCGGTAAGCCGGAGGGCCTCCGCCCGGGTGGTGCAGGCAAGCAGGCGGCGCAGCAGCGACCGCCCGTAGCGGGCATCCAGCCAGGCCACTACCGAGCCCGCGAGCGCATAACGCTCCCGCCCCTTCCAGAAACCGTCGAGGCTTTCCGGCGCGCGTCCCGACGCGACGAGGCGGCCCACCTGCCCGCGGCGGGTGCTGTCCCACTGCCCGGAGGCATAGGTGGCCATTCCTTCCACCAGCCAGTCGAGACCGGTCACAGCGCTGAAGTCGCCCGAAGGATTGCGCTGGCCGTGGTAGACATGCACCAGCTCGTGGGTGATCACCTGCTGTGTTGCTGGCCGGTCTTCGGCCCGGTGCTCGCAGGCTTCGTCCTTCCACCGGCGCCTTGCCAGCAGGTCGAGGCGGTGGGCCACGCCGCTGGCCACCATCCAGCACTCGCTGCGGAATGAGGTGTCGCCCCACTCGCGGCGCCAGGTGCTGTCGAGCGAGGCCCGCGACGGATGCACATACACTCCGAACGGCTTCCGGAAAGCGCTGTCGAAGAAGCGGCTTACGGCTTTCCTACCGCTACCCACGGTTTTGCGGTAATAGCCGAGGTCGGGCCGGTCCGCAGCCGTATACAAAAGCACGTATCCTTTTTCAACCGAGCGGTTCCATCCCGGCGGCTGGCGGTGGCCGGTAAGCAGGAGGAGGAGGAGCAAGAGCAGGGGCGGTCGTTTCAGGCAATAGGGCATAGCAGGCGTATTTGGGTTGAAGTTGCCTGTCACTCCGAAGGTACCGATCGCCTCCTGTTCATCCGCCGCCTTGTGATGAATGGCCCGGATAATGACACAAAGGAAAAGCACAGCGGGAGGCTGTGCTTTTCCAGGGTTATCAGTCAGCGTTTTTGACCTTGACAATTTTGCCTTTTTTCTTGTCCCGGTGCTTGCCATAGATGTAGCCTGCGCCGGCACCGACCACACCGCCGATCACGGCGCCCTTGCCTTTTTTATGGCTGACCACGGCACCCGTGGCGGCGCCTGCTGCAGCACCAATAGCCGTGTTTTTGCGCGCCCGGCTATGGGTTACCACTTTTGTCTGCGCGGAAGCGTCACCGGCTGCGAGGCATACCATCGTGAGTGCCAGGAAGCCACTATACAGGAGCTTTTTCATAATGCTGCTTTTTATAAGCTAAACCGGTGCAAAAGCATGCCAAAACCTGGTGGAGACTCAGCACTGGCAATTGCAACACCTGTTAAATCAATTCGTCCGCCCACTCGTAGCGTGCATACCAGAAGAAATATTTCCCGAGACTGAGCAGGTCTTCATCGCTGAAAGGGCGCGACAAAAAACGGTCGCGGATCTCCTGAAGCACGCGGTCTTTTTCGGTGTAGCGCCCAGTGCTCATAAACGTTTCGCAAAGCAGGATCTTGTGGCCGCGTCTGCCCTGAATTGGATGCCGAAAAGCACTTCGCGGGGACGGCTTTCAATGAGCGCACGCTGCTGGCGCACATCGTAGCTGTTGGAAAAAGGCGATCCCCAAAGGCGCTTGGTTGAATGCTTGGTTTGTGGCAAATACCAGGAGCAGCAGCAGCGGTGTTCGCATATTCTAAAGATGCGGAAAGTTTCCAAATCCCATAAAAGGATACACCTTGCTTGCTGCTCAGGGCTTCGGCTTTGCACGATCGTATTGCTCCGGCCACGGAAGATCCACGCCCAGTTCGGTGGCGGCATGCATCGGGAAGTAGGGATCGCGCAGGAGCTCACGTGCCAGCAGAACGATGTCGGCTGAGCCTTCCTGCAACACTTGCTCCGCTTCCTGCGCGGTACGGATCATGCCAACGGCACCCGTGGCGATACCGGCTTCCTTCCGGATGCGTGCAGCAAAGGGCACCTGGTAAAGCGGGCCCACGGGGATGGGCGCGCGGGGCACGTTGCCACCCGTGGAGCAATCGATGAGATCTACGCCTGCCGCGCGCAGGCGGGCTGCCAGCGCCACCGAATCTTCGGCGGTCCAGCCGCCTTCGGTCCAGTCGGTAGCGGAGACGCGCACCAGCAGCGGCAGCTGCGCCGGCCACAGGGCCCGCAGGTCGGTGGTGACCTCCATCACGAGGCGGATGCGGTTTTCGAAAGAGCCGCCATAGGCATCGTCGCGGTTATTGCTGAGGGGCGAGAGAAACTGGTGCAGCAGGTAGCCGTGGGCGGCATGTATTTCTGCAACTTCGAAGCCGGCCTTCAGCGCCCGTTCCGCCGCGGCCCGGAAGTCGGCTTTCACCTTTTCAATTCCGGCTGCGTCGAGTTGCTGTGGCTGCGGGTAGTTCGGGGCGAAGGGCTGCGCCGTGGGCGCCACCGGTGTCCAGCCGTTTTCGGCAACCGCGCCGCTGCCTTCCCAGGGGCGCAGCGTGCTGGCCTTGCGGCCGGCATGCGCCAGCTGGATTCCGGCGATGGCGCCTTGTGACTTGATGAAATCCGTAACGCGGCGCAGTCCCGATATATGCTCATCACTCCATATGCCCAGGTCCTGCGGACTGATACGCCCTTCGGGCGAAACCGCCGTAGCTTCCGTAATAACGAGCGCCGCGCCGCCAACGGCGCGGCTGCCGAGGTGCACGAGGTGCCAGTCGTTGACGAAGCCCTCGCTGCTGCTGTACTGGCACATCGGTGAAACAGCAATGCGGTTTTTCAGGGTGAGGCCGCGAAGGGTGAGGGGAGCAAACAGGAGCGCCATGATTGTAACGGTGTTTGCCGCAAACCTAAGCCCGGGCCAAATGCCTCCTGCAACCGCCCACGGGCCCCGCGGGATCCGGTTCATCATTTCCTGCTTGTCTACGAGGCCCCCGGTAAACCCCGGCGCTATTGACACGCAGCGGCCGGGGGGATGGGCGTGGCAAAGACGCCGAAACAGAAAGGCACGGAATCAAAGAAGCGATATCGGGTTGCAGAATTCATGCTTCCTAAGGATAGCAAGCTCCTGGAAAAAAAAGAGCCCCTTGCAAAGGCAAGGGGCGTGGACAATCTACATTGTTATGAGAAAAATATAGGGTGCCCCGGAGCGGGGTGTTGAATGCGGTATGGCGACCGCCGGCTATGCGCTGGCGCGCCACCGCTGCGGCTATAAGAAATTGAACGGGTAAAAGGTGAGGCATACTGAGTGAAGGCGAATCATTGCTAGTTGGTTTCGATGCTTTGATATACGGCACTTTGCCGATCGCAGTTGGGTCGGAAGCCTGATAAATATATGCAATTGTTACCGGATGCTGCTTTCGTGCTGCACCGGTTTTATTCCGAGCGACTGCACCGGCAGCAGCAACTCGAAGGTGGCGCCTTCGCCCGGCTCGGAGCTGGCGCGCACCACGCCGCCGAGGCGGTTGGCCACTTTCTGTACGATGGCGAGGCCGATGCCGGAGCCCTCATACTCGGCGCGCCCGTGGAGGCGCTGGAATACCTGGAAGATGCGCGTGGCATATTTCTGCTCGAAGCCGATGCCGTTGTCGCGCACATCGATGGCGTACCAGTCGCCGGTAACCGACAATGGCAGTCCTTCCCGCGCCGGGTCGCCGGGCGGCAGGATGCGTCCGCTCACCGATACTTCCGGGGCCACGCCCGGCCGGTGGTATTTGAGGGCATTGCCTACCAGGTTTTGAAACAGCTGTTGCAGCTGGCGGGCATCGGCTTCCAGCTGCGGCAGGGGTCCTACCTGCACCTGGGCGCCGGTCTCCTGGATCACGCCTTCGAGGTCGAGCAGCACCTCCTGCATCACCGCGTTGAGATCAACCGTTTCCGGCACCACCTCGCGCGCGGCGCGGGAGTAAAGCAGCAGGTCGTCGATGAGGCGCTTCATGCGGCCCGCGGCCGACTGCAGGCGCTGCAGCAGTCCTTCGTGCGAAGGCGACAGCTTGCCTTCGAGCTCGAGGGCGAGGCGGTCGGAAAAGGTGGAGATCTTGCGCAACGGTTCCTGCAGGTCGTGCGAGGCAACGTAGGCAAACTCCTCGAGCTCGCTGTTGGTATGCTGCAGCTGCAGGGTCCGCTCGTGCAGTTCCTGGATGGCCCGCTTTTCGTCGGTCCGGTCCTGCATGGTGGTGAGCACGCCGCCGCCGAACTTGACCCGGTACACGCGCGCATAGCGGTCGATATTGGAATAATACAGGTCGGAGACTACCGTCTCGCCCGTTTCGTACGACCGGCGTATTTCGTCGAGCACCTGCCCGCGCATATTCTCGCTAAGCCAGGGGGTGGTTGATACACGGAGTTTGCCGAGCTCGGTTCCCGGTACTTTCAGGAAGCTGAGCACGGCTTCGTTTCCAAACTCGTATACAAAATCGGTGACGGCGCCCGCGTCGTTAAACAGGGGGCGGAGCCAGATAAAGGCAAGCGGCTGCCAGTCGAAGAATTCGGAAAACTGGGCGGCGTCGAGGTTCGGCGTGTGCTGCATCGTAAGGTTAAGATGGGCAAATTAGGGGAATTCGGTTCATGGTAAACGGATGAGTACGCCCGCAGGAACAGCGGGCGAAGAAAAAGCCCCGGCTTGCGCCGGGGTTCCGTTCAGTGCGCCGGCTCCGGCACTTCGGCCGTGGTGGGGTCGATGACCGCTACCACGCGGTTGACTTCATTGGCCGGGAAGCCACCCTTGCTCGCATGGCGCCGCACCGTCTCTTCGTCGGGTGCCACGTACACGCAATAGATCTTGTCGGCCGTTACATAACTCTGCACCCACTGGATGTCGGGTCCCATCTCATGAAGCACGCCATTGGAGGTTTGCGAAATGGCCTGGAGTTGCTCGCTGCTCATTTTACCGGCGCCGGGCAGGTCGCGTTCAATCACGTATTTGGGCATATGCTTGGGGTTTGATGACGGTATTGGTGCGGGAGACACTCCTAATTTACAAAAAAGGCATGCAGGCGCGGAAACTCTTTTTACCCGCTGATGACGGGCTTTCCTGCCGACCTTTAACGGCACAGATGAACCGCTACGCACTGCTCCGTACGCTGATGGCCCTTGCCTACATCGCTGCCGGCATCAATCACTTTGTTCACCCGGGTACCTACCGTGCCATCATGCCGCCCTGGCTGCCCGCGCATGCGGCGCTGGTTGCTGTGAGTGGTGTGGCGGAGATCCTGCTCGGCGCCGGGTTGTTGCTCCCGCGAACACGCCGCGCCGCCGCATGGGGCATCGTAGTTCTACTGGTAGCGGTTTTCCCGGCTAATATTCAAATGGCGCTGAACTGGTGGCGGAGCGGGCACCCCCACCTCTGGATCGCCTTGCTGCGGCTTCCGCTGCAGGGGCTGCTGATCTGGTGGGCACTGCTGTATACGCGCAGGAACAACTAGCCACATCGGCTACTAATAAAAGCCCCGCGCGGGCAGTGCTTCAAATTCATTTATCCAATCACCGAATCATCGCGCGTTCCGGCACGGAGTCTTTTCGAAGGTGGCTGAGGCCGTAGAAATACCGGATCGGCGTCGCCCGCGCTCCGCCAGCAGCACCGCGCCGCAGCCCGCGGCATAGGCGAGGATGTCGGTGGGGGCACCGTTTGAGATCCACAAGTCTTATTGCTTCAGGTAAACGCGGCGGTAGTACCGGCCGCCGTTGCTGCTGGTTTTCATCCAGTCGAAGACGGCCTCTGTGGGTGTGAGCACCCGGATATAGCCGGTGTCGAAATAACGCAGGTTACTGATCCAAAGACGGTTGCCGGGCAAGAGCTGGTAAGTGCCGCTTTCGGTCATCCCGTTTTCACGCACCGCAAACTGCCCGGTGCTGTCAAAGCGCCAGTAATCGGATGCGGTGCCCCAGTAGGTGCCGGGGTTAGGGTAGCCGTATTCGAACACGAAGTTGTTGACGTTGGAAATGGAGTCCTTATACACTTTCCAGCTGCGGCGTATGATGCCGGTGGTATCGCCCGGTTGCGGGGGCGGAGGCGGGATGGGCATGGGAACCGGTGCCGGTTCGGGGGGCGCCGGCTCCTGGTTTTTGGAGCAGGCGACAGCCAGGGGCAGCAACAGGAAGAGCGTGTATTTCATAACGTGCGGTTGGTGGCGCAAAAGTAACATGGCCGCGCCTGCCGGGCAAGCGCGGCCATGGGGCGTTAGTTCGCTGACTTCGGGTCCCAGCCGATGTTCCAGCGTACACCGAAACGGTCGGTGACCACGCCGAAGAGCGCGCCCCAGAACTGGATCTTGAGGGAGTCGAACACGTTGCCGCCTTCGGATATCTTTTCAAAAAAGCGGCGGCATTCCTCTTCGGTGGCGCAGGCCACCATCACGGAGAAGTTGTTGCCGGTGGCATAGGGCCCCGGGAACATATCCGAAGCCATCAGCACGAAGGCGCCGTTATTGAGCTGGCCGTGCATGATGCGGCCGTGGGCTTCGGCGGGAAAGCGTTCGGCCATGGGCGAGGCCCCCACTTCGAGCAGCTGCAGCTCGCCGCCGAAGCAGTTCTTATAAAATTCGAGGGCTTCGCGGGCCTGGCCGTTGAAGTTGAGGTAGGGAATCGCGTGTGTTTGCATGATGGATTTGCTTTGGGCAAACGTATTGGAAAAGGTGGAGACGCAGGCGTGCGGTTTGCGACAAAATGGAAGGGGGCTTGGACGCACCCGGGAAAAATCCCCTGAAATCCTGTTGAAAAACCCATGGCCGACAGGCTGGAGGTGACGAGCTTGCTGAAAAAACTATGGCGAACACTTATTCTCAGAGCCACGTCCATGTGGTGATGGCGGTGCGAAACCGTGCGGCGCTCATCGGGCCATCGTTCCAGGAGCGGATGCACCAGTATATGACCGGTGCCGCGCAGAACCAGGGTCACCGGCTGCTGGCGATCAATTCAATGCCCGACCATCTTCACGCCGTATTGGGCATGGGACTGCACCAGGCACCATCGGATTTTATGCGTATCTGGAAAGGCGACACTTCCGAATGGATCAACAAGAGCGGCTTATGCCCGGAACGTTTCAATTGGCAGGGGGGCTTCGGCTGGTTTCACCTGGACCGCTCCCGTCTTTACCCGGTAATCGATTACGTGATGCATCAACAGGAGCATCACCGCAATGTTCCCTTCCGGCAAGAATATATGGGGCTGCTAAACGAGGAGAACGTTCCGTTCGATCCCCGTTATATTTTCCGCGACCCCGAATGATTGGCAACGGTCGTTCCGTCGCACGTTCGAACGTTTTGCCCCTACGGGGCAATCGGATCATTCATGCGCACATCGGCTACCGACGTTTTGTCCCTACGGGACAAGAGGGAATTTGCTCCTGGTTGCCTCGATGGTTTGTCAGGCGCAGGTCGGTAGCGAATTGCCCCATAAGGGCAACATGTCGGTACCGACGTTTTGTCCCTACGGGACAAGAGGGAATTTGCTCCTGGTTGCCTCGATGGTTTGTCAGGCGCAGGTCGGTAGCGAATTGCCCCAAAGGGGCAACATGTCGGTAGCGAATTGTCCCGTGGGGACAAAACGTTGGTAGATCGTGGCAACATGGATGTTTTGTTTGCCCCGTAGGGGCAAAACGTTCGACCGCCGGATAGCAACAGCACCTGAGAAAAAAAAGCATCCGCACGCGGGCGGATGCCTTGAAAAGCCGTCCTTAAATGGCTACACCATTCCCGGTGCCTCCGCCTTCTTCCGCCCCGCCCGGTACAGCAGGTCAAAGGCAAAGAAGGATGCGCACTTGTCGGCATCGCCGGGGAAGCGGGCGCCCACTTCATGAATCGCCTGGCACAGTGCCAGCTCGAGGCTGCGGCGCGCGGCGCGGATGGCGGCCGCCTTTTCGTCTACCTTGCCCGACTGCCCCTGCTGCCCGCTGCGCACGGTGAGCCAGCCGCCTGGGAAGGAGCGGAGCTCGTCGGCCAGGTCGGTGCCGAGGAGGGCCGCATGGCGGGTGGCTGCGTCGGCTGCCAGCTGCATCAGCGAAGCAGCGTTGCCGCGGTTGATATCGTTGTAGCCGTCGAGGCCCTGGGGAAAGAATTCGAGGTAGATGGGATCGCCCTTGCGGATGCGTTTGGCGCCGAGGGTGTCTTCGGCCTGGCGCATCGTGTCGAGGAAGGCTTCGGTGTAGTCGTCGGTGGTGGCGGTCTGCCCTTTCAGCACGGCGCGGGCAGAGACGATGCCGCCGAGCAGCTCGCGGTAGTTGTTGAGGGGTGCCTCGATGCCGGCGGCCACGTCGGCAAGAACTGTATGAAGCGCGGCATAGCAGGCTTCGCCGTGGAGCAGGAGGCGGTAGTTGGAGATGTGCGTGTCGTCGTAGAAATTGCCGAAGATCTTGATAGGGTTGATAATCATTGTAAACGGTTTTGTGGTGATGGGTGTGGGAGAAGAAATTGACAGAATTGTCAATGACGCCGGGTAAGTGACGGGTGGCGTTGACAAAACTGTCAATAGCGTCAATCGGTTGGGGGATGCCGTTGACAAAATTGGCAGCGGCATCATCCGGATCCTGGATGCCGGTGACAGAATTGTCAAGGGCATAGATCCGGCGCGGGATGCCGTTGACAGTTTTGTCAGTGCCGTTGATCCGCCGCCGGATGCCATTGACAAAACTGTCAATGCCATCCGGCGGCCGCGGCATGCGGTTGACAATTTTGCCAGTGGCCCTTCGGAAAGCCGGTGCCGTTATGCGGGTAAAGCGGGAAGTAGTTTTTGATGACGCCATACGTTCGGTTTAGGGGGAACGGGGGCGGTGTTGATCAGGAGGGTAGCAGTTGGTTTTGGAGCGGAGGCTGGATGTTTCTTAAAGATAGTTCGTCCTTTTGGGATGTGCAAGCGGGGAAATACGTAAAGACCCATCCCCAACCCCTCGCCCCGGAGCAGCGGGGAGCAGAATTGAGTTGCCGGTTGGATAGGTGTGCTACCGGGAGATCCCGGGAATGAAGATTACATGATCACAGATTACATGATCAAATGAATACATGAGGGAAGGGGAGAAGTAAAAGGTAAGGAACGTGCGTCACCTCTATAATCATGTATTCATGTAATCTGTGATCATGTATTCCACCCTCAAAAAACCAAAGGAGAAGCTGAAACCTAATCGGCTACACTGCTCTTCTCTCCTTCTCCCGCAGCAAGAGGGGGCCGGGGGTGAGGGGCATGCACGGCTGCGGTGGGCCCGCCGCAGGCGGTTCAGGGTCCCCGACCCGAATGTCAACGGCGACACGGCCGCCACCCGGGGGCCTCTTTTCCGCCCAAGCCCTGCCTTCATCCTTTTTCTACTTATCCTACCTTTGGCGCCTATGATTCAGAAAATCAACGCAGCCATTACCGCCGTCGGCGGCTATGTTCCCGATACCAAGCTCACCAACGCCGACCTCGAGAAGATGGTGGACACCACCGACGAGTGGATCCGAACCCGTACCGGCGTCGAGGAGCGCCGCATCCTCAAGGGCGAAGGTCTCGGCACTTCCGACATGTGCGTACCCGTGATCCAGCAGATCTGCGAAAAACGCGGCATCTCGCCCGAAGAGATCGACTGCATCATCGTGGCCACCGTAACACCCGACATGGTGTTCCCCGCCACGGCCAATATCGCCGCCGACAAGGCCGGCGCCAAAAACGCCTGGGGCTTCGACCTCGAGGCCGCCTGCTCGGGCTTTCTCTTCGCCCTCACCACCGGCGCCGCCCTCATCGAAAGCCGCCGCTATAAGAAAGTAATGGTGATCGGCGCCGACAAAATGAGCTCCATCATCGACTATACCGACCGCCAGACCTGCATCATCTTCGGCGACGGCGCCGCGGGCGTGCTGCTGGAGCCCAACCACGAGGGCTTCGGCGTGCTCGACTCCCTGCTCAAGGCCGACGGCTCGGGCCGCCAGTACCTCCACATGAAGGCCGGCGGGTCGGTGAAGCCCCCGAGCGCCGAGACGGTCGCCAACAAAGAGCACTATGTATACCAGGAGGGGCAGACCGTATTCAAGTTCGCCGTAAAAGGCATGGCCGATGTGAGCGCCGAGCTCCTCGAGCGCAACAACATGACCGGCGACGACATCGCCTGGCTGGTGCCCCACCAGGCCAACAAGCGCATCATCGACGCCACCGCCAACCGCATTGGCCTCCCCGCCGAAAAAGTGATGCTCAACATCCATAAATACGGCAACACCACCGCCGCTACCATCCCCCTCTGCCTTTACGAATGGCGGCACGAGCTCAATAAGGGCGACAACATCGTGCTGGCAGCCTTCGGCGGCGGCTTCACCTGGGGCGCCACGCTGGTCAAGTGGGCCTATTAAAATGTATGATGTCCGATGCCGGGTGTCTGATTTTGGTTCGATACTATTGAAGGAGACACCTCGCTTGAACGGGGTGTTTTTTTGTTAATCAGGCTTCGGCTCCGCTCAGCCTGACAGCGGCTTGTCACGCTGATCGTATCCGAACCCGGTCATCCTGAGCGGAGCCGAAGGATGGCCCCCGAAAGGGGTGGTGCCGCCGTTGGCATTCCGGTCGGGGACCCTGAACCGCCTGCGGCGGGGGCACGCCCGGCCGCGCCGCTCCTTTTCGCTCCCCCGTTCCCGTTGCACTCCTCCCCGCGCCAACAAAACCCTTCAGAACCCTTCAGAACCTTCTAAAACCCCGCTAAAACCTTTCGTTTACCCTTATTTTCGTAGATATGATCGCTTTTCTCCGGGGCAAGTTTGTCAACCTTACCCCCGCCCACGTTTACATCGACGTCAACGGGGTGGGTTACGAGGTGCACATCAGCCTCCACACCTATAGCCAAATCCAGGAGCAGAAAGAAGGTACCCTGTTCACCCACCTGCTGGTGCGCGAAGACGCCCACATCCTCTACGGCTTTGCCGATGAAGGGGAGAAGGACCTCTTCCTCAAGCTGCTGGGCGTTTCCGGCGTCGGCGCCGCCACGGCCCGCGTGATGCTGTCGTACCTGAAACCCGAAGAGCTCGGCCGCGCCATCATGAACGGCGACGCCCGCTCGCTGGAGCGCGTCAAGGGCATCGGGCGGAAAACCGCCGAGCGCATCGTGCTCGAGCTCCGCGACAAGCTGATCAAAAACCCCATCGAAGGGGGCACCCCGACCACTGCTAATAATTCCGGCTGGAAAGGCAATACTTTGGAGACCGATGCGTTAAATGCGCTGGTGGCTCTCGGTATCGCCCGGGCGGCCGCCGATGCCGCCGTGCGCAAGGTTGTGGCCCAAAACCCCGACCTCGGGGTGGAGGAAGTCATCAAACGCGCCCTGCAAAGCTTGTGAGATACTATTCATCATCGCTAATTGACTGAGGAAACCGCTTGAACCGACGACAGATGACGATCGCCCGCTGGCTGCTGGCAGCCATCCTACCCCTTGCCCTCGTGGGCACCGCTTCCGCACGCACCCCCGAGATCTTTCAGCAAGGCACAACCGATACTACCCGCCCCCAGGGCGTTGACACGTTGCGCTATCCTATCCGCGACCGCCGCACCGACGCGCTCAGCGGCGGCTACCGCAACCCCTTCGACCTGAAGGATACCGCCTACGTGAAGCGCTCCGTCGAGTACGATCCCAAAACGAAGCAATACTATATCGTGGAGCGCATCGGCGGCCGCTACTTCCGTACGCCCACCACGATGACGCAGGCCGAGTTCCTGCGCATGCAGGCCCGCAACGACGAGAACGAATACTTCCGCCGCCGCGCCAATACCCTCTATGCCCTCAACAACCGTCGCGCCCGCCCCAACTTCGGCTTCTCCAAAGACTGGATGAACCGCGTTACCGGCATGGGCAAGGTGTCCATCAACCCCACGGGCTACGTCGACATCGCCGCCGGCTACCAGGGCCAGAAGGTCAACAACCCCACGCTCCCGGAACGCGCCCGCCGCAACGGGGGCTTCGACTTCCAGATGAACGCGCAGCTGCAGGTGGACGCCAAGATCGGTGACAAGATCAACCTGCCCATCAACTACAACACCCTGGCGCAGTTCGACTTCGAAAACCAGCTCAAGCTCGATTACCAGGGCAAGAACGACGAGATCCTCAAGCTGCTGCAGGCCGGTAACGTCAACTTCGCCTCCAAGGGCACCCTCATCCCGGGCGCCCAGTCGCTGTTCGGTGTGAAAACACAGCTCCAGTTCGGCAAGGTGTACGTAACCGGGGTGATGGCCAACCAGCGCTCGCAGCGCCAGAGCGCCAACATGCAGGGCTCCGCGGCCACCATGCCCTTCAGCATCCGCGCCGACGAATACGAGGAGAACCGCCACTTCCTGCTCGGTCACTTCTTCCGCCTTAATTATAATAAGTGGCTGCAGAAGTTGCCGCTCGTGACTTCCAATGTGCAGGTAACCCGCGTGGAAGTATGGGTAACCAACCGCACCGGCGCCACCACCAACACCCGCGACATCGTAGCCTTCATGGACCTCGGCGAGCCGGGCACCGGCTCCTTCGGCAACAGCGGCGTTCCCACCGCCAACATCAACGGTCCCACCTACTCGCTGATCACCAACAGTCCCGGCGCCCGCAACTCCTCTACCGCCACCAGCTCGCTGGTGGCTTTGGGCTTTGCGCCGGTGCAGGACTTTGAAAAGACCTTCGCCCGCAAGCTGCAGGCGGGACAGGACTTCACCTTCCAGAACGAGCTGGGCTACATCTCGCTGGCGCAGCCCCTGCTGCCCGACGAAGTGCTCGGCGTGGCCTACGAATACACGTACAACGGTAAGCGCTACCAGGTGGGTGAATTCTCGCAGGACGTGCCGCCCGACTCCAGCGGCAACTCGCAAAAGGTGCTTTTCCTCAAATTGCTGAAGGCTACCTCGCAGCGCTCGCAGCTGCCCATCTGGCGCCTCATGATGAAGAACGTGTACACCGTGGGCTACGGCTCGCTCCAGCGCGAGGACTTCAAGCTCGACGTCGTATACGAACAGCCCTCCTTCGGTGAGAAGCGCTACCTGCCGCTCAACGACACCTTCCAGCAGTTCACACCCGTGCCGGCCACCATCACGCCCACGGTGCGCGGACCCTACCGCGGGGTGCCGCTGCTGCAGCTGGTCAACCTCGACCGCCTCAACAACCAGAACGACCCGCAACCCAACGGCGTCTTCGACTTCATCGAAGGCGTGACGGTGGTATCGGGCCAGAGCCGCATCATCTTCCCGGTGCTCGAGCCCTTCGGCCGCGACCTCGAATACGTATTCGAGAACGGGCCCTCCAACGCGCCGGATACCATCAGGAAACGCTATATCTATTACCCGCTGTACGATACCATCAAGGCCATCGCCCAGACCTATGCCAACCTGAACCGCTACAAGCTGGTGGGCAAATCGAAGCAGGCCAACAACGTCGACTACCAGCTGGGCTTCAACATCCCGCGCGGATCGGTTACAGCTACCGCCGGCGGCCGCATCCTCCAGGAAGGCGTCGACTACGAGATCAACTACGACCTCGGCACCCTCCACGTGATCAACCCCGCCATCATCCAGAGCGGCATACCCGTACAAATACAGTTTGAGAACAACGCCACCTTCGGCCTCCAGCAGCGCAACTACCTGGCGATGCGGCTTGACTACCTCGCCTCCAAGCACCTCACGGTGGGCGGCACGGTGGTGCGCCTGTCGGAGCGGCCCTTCTTCACCAAGCAGCAGTACGGCGAAGACCCGATCCGCAACACGATGTACGGTGTCGACTTCAACTACACCAACGACATCCCGCGCCTGACGCGCCTGCTTAACAAGCTGCCCTTCTACAACACCAAGGCCATGTCGGGCATCACCGCCTACGGCGAGGCCGCCTACCTGCAGCCGGGCCACGCCCCGCAGATCGGCAAGGGCGACGCCGGCCAGGTATATATCGACGACTTCGAGGGCACCCGCTCCTCCATCGACCTGCGCTTCCCGATCAACTCCTGGACCCTCGCCTCCACGCCGCAGAAATCGCGCGACCAGTTCGGCAACCTGCTCTTCCCCGAGGCCGAGCGCAGCAACGACCTTACTTATAATGACAACCGCGCCAAGCTCGCCTGGTACAATATCGAGCCGGTGCTGCAGGAAAAGACCAACAGCAACAACCCGCTGCGCTCCAACCTGCGCGAGCTGTCGAAGCCGGAAACCCGCCAGGTGTTCCAGAACGAGATCTTCCCGAAGCGTACGCTCGACATCGGCCAGGGCATTCTCACCACCTTCGACATGGCCTTCTACCCGAATGAAAAAGGACCCTATAACTACCGGGTAACGGGCATCGACCAGAACAACCGCCTTACCACGCCGGCACAGTCCTGGGGCGGCATCATGCGCGCCATCGACCAGACCGACTTCGAGACCGGCAACGTGGAGTTCATCGAGTTCTGGGTGCAGGACCCCTATACCCTCAAACCGAATGCTACCGGTGGCAGCCTCTATTTCAACCTGGGTAATATTTCGGAAGACGTGCTTCGTGATGGCAAGCGTCAATACGAGAACGGCCTGCCGACGCCCTCGCAGCCGGCCATCCTCACCGACGAGACCGTCTGGGGCCGCGTGCCGCGCAACCCGCAGCAGGTGACCAATGCCTTCTCGAATGATCCGGCCGACCGTCCCTTCCAGGACGTCGGCTTCGACGGTCTCGCCGACTCCGCCGAGCAACGCAAGTTCGCACCTTACCTGACGCAACTGGGCGGCCTCAACCCCGCCGCCCGCCAGCAGGTGCAGGCCGACCCGTCGAACGACAACTTCAAACATTACCGCGACGCTTCGTTCACTTCCGACAACGGCATTCTCGAGCGCTACAAGAACATCAACAACCCACAGGGCAACTCGCCCGTGGCTACCCGTGCCGACGAGTTCTCGCAGGCCTTCACCCTCTATCCCGACCAGGAAGAACTGAACCGCGACAACACGCTCAACGAAGTGGAAGAGTACTTCCAGTACCGCGTGGAGCTGAAGCCCAATATGTCGGTGGGCACCAACTTCATCACCGACAAGCGCGTGGTGACCGTGCGTCCTGCCGACAACAGCGCGCCGCGCAACGAAACCTGGTACCTGTTCCGCATCCCGGTGCAGCAGTGGCAGACCAAGGTGGGCAATATCCCCGACTTCAAATCGATCCGCTTCATCCGGATGTTCATGACCGGCTTCGACGATACGCTGGTGGCCCGTTTCGGTAAGCTAGAGCTGGTGCGCAACCAGTGGCGCCGTTATAACTACGACATCGATAGCACCGGCAACCTGGCTGCCTTCGCCAACCCGGGCACCTCCGCCGAAGTGCTTGCCGTGAACCTCGAAGAAAACGACCAGCGCAAGCCGATCCCCTACGTAACACCGCCGGGCATCGAGCGTCAGCAGCAGATCTCCAACAACAACACCCAACTGCTGCAGAACGAGCAGTCGCTGAGCCTCAAGGTGTGTGCGATGCAGCCGAAAGATGCGCGCGGCGTGTTCAAGACGATGAACATGGACCTGCGCCAGTACGGCAACCTGTCGCTCTTCATCCACGCCGAATCAAGCAACGGACCCTCGGGCACCGATCTGAAGGACGGCGACCTGAGCGCCATCATCCGCATCGGCTCCGACTTCTCCAGCAACTACTACCAGATTCGCATCCCGCTCAGGATCACGCAGTGGAATACGTCCAACCCCGAGCAGATCTGGCCCTCGGTCAACACCCTCGAGCTCGCGCTCGACAAGCTGACCCAGGTGAAGCAGGCCCGCAACCGCGCCAACTTCTCGCCCTCGAAATTCTTTACCCAGACCATCGATGGGCAGATATTCTCCATCATTGGTAACCCCAACCTCGGCGAGGTGCGCGGTATGATGCTGGCGGTGCGCAACGAGAAGATCGAGCCGGTATGCGCCGAAGTATGGTTCAACGAGCTGCGGCTCTCGCGCATCGACGAGCAGGGCGCCTATGCCGCCCTCGGCCGCGTAGACCTGCGCATGGCCGACCTCGGCACGCTGAGCCTCGCCGGCTCGGTGAAGTCGAAAGGCTGGGGTACCCTCGAGCAGCGCGCCAACGAGCGCACCCGCGAGGACTTTTACCAGTACGACCTTGCCGCCAACCTCGACCTCGGCAAGCTGCTCCCCAAGAGCACCGGCCTCCAGATCCCGGTATACCTTGGCTACAGCAAGGCCGTGGCCACCCCCGAGTACGATCCCTATGACCTCGACATCAAGCTGAAGCAAAAGCTGAACGACTCGCCCAAGGAAATGAAGGACTCAATCCGCAGCAACGCGGTGGATCAGCGCACCATCAAGACGGTCAACTTCACCAACGTGAGGAAGAACAAGATGAATGGCAAGCCGACGCAGCCCTGGGACATCTCCAACATCGACCTCAACTTCTCCTATACCCACGACCAGGCGTCCAACCCGATCATCGAGCTGGACGACGTGAAGCGCACCCGCGCCGCCGTGGGCTACAGCTATGCACCGCAGCCCCAGTACCTGACGCCGCTGAAAGGAATCGTGAAGTCGCGCTCGCCCTGGCTCGCCTTCGTGCGTGATTTCAATTTCAACTACAAGCCCAATATCGGAGTGAAGGCCGACGTGTTCCGCCAGTTCGGTGCCCTGCGCCCGCGCAACGTGGGTGCCGACAACGACTACAAGCTGCCGGAGACTTACGACAAGAAGTTCACCTTCGACCGCTACTATACGCTGCGCTGGCAGCTGACGCAGTCGCTGCTGCTCGACTTCAACTCCACCACCAATGCCATCGTAGACGAGCCCGTGGGCCGCATCGACACCAAGGGTAAGAAGGACACCGTGCAGAACAACTTCTGGAAGGGTGGCCGTACCACGCACTACTCGCAGGTGGGTACGCTGTCGTATACCCTGCCCACCACCAAGTTCCCGATCCTCGACTGGACCAGTGCCCGTGTGGCCTATACGGCGCGTTACGACTGGATCGCTTCCTCGCTGGCGGCCCGCTCCATCGATCCCAACGGCTTCGATTTCGGCAATAAGCTGCTCAACGGGCAGACGAAAGACTACACCGCCGAACTCAACTTCGACCAGCTGTATAACAAGTTCCGCTTCCTGCGCAACGCGCTCAACCCGGCTGCGTCCGGCGGTGGTGGCAATGCGGGCCGCGGTGGTGCCGCGCCTGCACGCCCGCGCAACGCGCGCGACAGCGCCCGCCGCGCCCAGCAGGCCGAGCCGAAGCAACTGGGCTTCCTCCCCAAAGCACTCATTGGCCTCGCTACATCGGTGAAGCGGGTAGGCATCGCCTACAACACCGATATGGGCACCGTGCTTCCGGGCTTCCTCGACAGCGCCCAGGGTATCGGCGCCAACTTCCGCCCCGGCTCGCCGAGCTGGAAGTATATGTTCGGTTACCAGCCCGACACCAACGACATCAACCGCCTCGGCGCGATGGGCCTGCTCACCCGCAGCGACATCTTCAACGAGCTGATCCAGCAACGCTACAAGCAGACCCTGCGCATCACCGCGCAGCTGCAGCCCCTCCGCGACCTCACCATCGATGTGAACTGGGACAAGAGCTTCGAGAAAAACTATTCGGAGCTGTTTAAAGACACCAGCACCACCGACAACAAAGGCCTCGAGCGCTTCAACCCCGCCGCGGCCGGTGCCTTCAACGTGTCGTACATTTCGTACCAGACCCTGTTCACGAAGTTCGACCCCAACGAGGTGTCGGAGACCTTCCGGAAGTTCGAGAGCTACCGCTCGGTGCTGTCGCAACGTCTGGCGGCACAGAACCCCTACTTCGCCCAAAATGGTGGCACCATCGGCGCCGACGGCTTCGCCACCGGCTATGGCCGCTATGCGCAGGATGTGGTGATCCCGGCATTTATCGCTGCCTATACCGACAAGGATCCCAACAGCGTGGCCGTGTTCAGGAGCAGCAATCCGAACATCAAATCGAACCCCTTCAGCGCACTCATTCCGAAGCCGAACTGGACGATCAGCTATTCGGGCCTGTCGCGCCTGAAGCCCCTGGAGAAGATCTTTACCAACTTCACCCTCCGCCACGGCTACCAGAGCACGCTGGGCATGAATAACTTCAACACCTCGCTGCTCTTCCAGGATCCGCTGCAGGTAGGGTTCCCGCGCTTTATCGATACCACGGCGGGCCGCAATTCCTATATCCCGTACTTCCTGGTGCCCAACGTCACCATCGACGAGCGCTTTCAGCCCCTGATCGAGGCCGATATGACCTTCACCAACCAGCTGTCGGCCCGGTTTGAGTTCAAGAAGAGCCGTATGCTGAGCCTCAGCCTTACCGATTACCAGCTGGCCGAGAACCGCTCTACCGAGTACACCTTCGGCTTCAACTGGCGCAAGCGCGGCGTGCCCTTCCTGCAGAACCTGCGCATCGGCAAGAGCGGCAAGAAGCTCGACAACGACGTGACCTTCCGCTTCGACTTCAGCCTCCGCGATGATGCCACGGCCAACTCGAAGCTCGATCAGAACACGGCCTACCCGGCCGCCGGCCAGAAGGTTGTCCGCTTCTCGCCCACGATCGACTATGTGCTCAACAACCGTATCAACGTGAAGCTCTATTTCGAGAACAACAAGGTGATCCCCAAGCTGGCCACCACGGCCCCGATGAGTACTACCCGCGGCGGCGTCCAGATCCGCGTGTCGCTCGCGCCTTAACATGTGAAATGGTTAATGGTTAATAAGTGAAAAACCCCTCGAGTGAGGGGCTTTTTCGTAGGTAGGAGCGAGAGAAAGAACGCAGATCTTTTATGATCTGTTATGATGAGAGCGGATATCGGTACCAACATCCGCATAAATCATAAAAAAATCTGCGTATCCCGCTCGCGGGATCAGTGTTCTTTCTCTATCCCGCCTTCGGCACCGGAAATAAAAAAGCCGCCTTGCGGCGGCCTTCGTATCGGTTAATTCTTTTTCTCGAGGTACTGGTCGTAGTTGTTTTTCTTTTTCGGTGTCGAATCGTTCTTTACCGGCTCGGGTAGTTTCGGGTCTTCGGCCACCTGCGCTACCGCGTGCGTTTCGGGCATCGCCATCCCGTATTTCTTTGCCTGGGCTTCCAGTTCTTCCTGGCTGTGCGTACGGCGGAAGAACATCACGTAGCCGGGCAGGTCTTTTTTCTTCGCCTTGTTCACCTGCAGCACCTTGATCATGTGGTACTCATCCTGCCCCGAAGTGTAGGGATATTGGATGATGTTGCCGTCCATATCGCCCCACATGTGCTTTTTGTAAAACACCTGCTTCTCGCTCCAGTCATACATGCGCACCTCGTAGAGCTTGGAGCTCATATCGCCGATGAAAACAAAATGATAGGGTTCGCCGGCCTTCAGGGGTACGATCACGGGGAACTCGTACTGGCTTTCCATATTCACCGAGTTTTCCTTCATCAGGATAAAGCCGGCCTTAAAGTAGAGCTCACGAAGCGAGTCGGCCTGCCGCTTGATGGACGGGTCGAAGTTTTCTTTGTACCGGATGGTTTCCTGGGCACCGGCGCCAAAGCCGGCCAGCAGCAGGAAAAAGGCGAACAATAGGTTTTTCATGTCGGACCTGGTTAAGTAGGTGTGTTGCATAAAATTATCATATGTGGCGGCCGACGCTCCGCACTTTTCGATGAAACCCCGCAAGGGGCGGGTATTTTAACAGGATCCTTGCATGAGCTGTACAACAGGCTCATGCGTAGCAGAGACGCTAAGCCCGGCTATTTGGATGGCTCCTTGTGAAAATAAAAAGCGTCGGCCTGGGCGGTGCAGGTGAGCACGAGGTCGTTAACGCACACATGCGGCGGCAGGGTGGTGGTGTAATAGATCACCTCGGCCACGTCGCGGGCCGAAAGGGGCTGGAAGCCCTGGTATACCTTCTGCGCCGTGTCGGTGTCGCCCTTGAAGCGAACAAGTGAGAATTCCGTTTCGGCAGCACCGGGGTGGATGCCCGTTACCTTGATGCCACCGGCCAGCAGGTCGATGCGGAGCGAGCGGTTGAGCGCGTCAACGGCAAACTTGGAAGCGCAGTACACATTACCGCGCTCATACACTTCCTTGCCGGCCACCGAGCCGAGATTGATGATATGCCCGCGGCGGCGCTCCAGCATCCGCGGCACGAGGGCGCGGGTAACGTAGAGCAGTCCTTTCACGTTAGTGTCGAGCATCTGGTCCCAGTCATCGAGCGAGGCATCCTGGAAGAGGTCGCGGCCAAGGGCGAGGCCCGCGTTATTGATCAGGACGTCCACATCGCGCCATCCGGCCGGCATGCTTTCAATAGCTGCCGTAACCGCCGCGCGGTCGCGCACGTCGAAGGGGAGGAGGAGGCTGTCGGTGCCGAAGCGGGCCCTGAGGTCGGATGCAATCGCCTCCAGCCGCTCCTGGCGGCGGCCGTTGAGCACGAGACGATGCCCGTTCTCCGCAAAGATCCCGGCACAGGCGGCGCCAAAGCCCGACGTGGCACCCGTAATAAAGATGGTCTTGGACATGGCGCGAAACTATTTGAATAACGAATATCGAATAACGAATATTGAAGAAGGGAAATATTCAATAATCGATTTTCAATGTTTAAGTCTCAAGGTTTGGCTCTTTTGAAAATTGAATTTGGAGCATCTGATATACAAAGCCCCGACCATAGGCCGGGGCTTCGTCATTTCGATATTTGATATTCCTTGCTCGATATTCGATATTCGCTGATCCGCCTAGCGGATCAGCGTCACCGTTCCTTTACGGAAATACCGCGCGCCGCGGAAGTCTTCGGCTTCGCATACCCACACGTACACTTCGGTGTTCTGTTCCTTGCCCTTGATGGTGCCGTCCCAGCCCTGGCCGTTGACGGTGGTTTCGAATACCAGCTGTCCCCAGCGGTTGAAGATGCGGAAGAAGCGGATGGTGCGCATACCCACCGCGATGGGTTTCACCTCGTCGTTTTTGCCGTCATGGTTGGGGGTAAAGGCCGTGGGTACGAAGATGCTGGGCTCCGTGCGGAACACACGTACCCGCACGCAGGCCGAGTCGACGCAATTATACGGGTCGAAGACGCGCACGAAGTATTGAATGTATTCGGGGTCGATGTCGTAAAAGCCGATCGGGTTGGCGACGTCGGTGCGGTTGAGGCCGGTGCCGGGTGTCCACTCGTAGCGTACGCCGCCGGTGGCCTGCAGCTGCAGGGGCTGTCCGGCGATCACCGCGGTGTCGTTGCCGGCGCTGGCGTGGATACGCGGCGTCACGTTCACCACCACGGTATCGAAGGAAGGCTTGGGGCAGCCGCTGAGCGTGTCGCGCACGGTAAGCACGTACATCGTGGTATCGGGCGGGCGGGCGACCGGCGTCAGCGTGTTGGCATTCGTCAGCCAGGTCTTCGGGTTCCATTCAAAGGAGGTGCCGTTGTGCGATGCCTGCAGCTGCACGGAGGCGCGGAAGCAGATCAGCGTATCGCCCATGAGCGTGATCTTCGGGTAGGGCACCGTGCGTACGCGCAGCATGCCGCTGTCGATGCAATGCCCGATGCGGGAGTATACCTTGTAGTCGTTGATGGCCAGCGTCGGTACAACAAAGCGGTCCACTTCTCTCGATTCTTCCGTTTCCAGGCTCGGGCGCCACAAATAGCGCAAGCCATTGGAAAAGGCATAGAGGTGCGCCGTATCGGTAAGGCAAATGGTGGTGTCGGCCGGCATCCGCAGCGTCACCAGGTTTACCACCCGCACCTGCATGGTATCCGTGGCGATACAACCGTCGGCGTCGAGCCTGACGGTGTATGTCGTGGTAACGGTAGGCCAGGTCAGCGGCGTCGCCGTGTTGGCGTTCAGCATCCGCGTGTTGGGCGTCCAGCTGAAAAGGCCGTCGCCCACCGCGCGCAGCTGCATCGTGTCGCCGCTGCACATGAGGGTGTCGCGCGCCGGGATGGCAAGCGGTGGCTTGTCGGTGATGAACACCTGTTTCTCCACCGTATCGAGGCAGCCCTTGCTGGTACCCACGATCATACGCACCATGTAAGGCTGCGGCGTGGGATAGGTATAGGTCGGGTTCTTCAGCCGCGAGGTATCCGCACCGGTCGTCAGGTCGCCGAAATCCCAGCTCCACTTGTCCACCACGCCGTAGCGCGTTGTGGTGCTGTCGAAGAAGCGGGTAGGGAAGTTGGCGCAGACGCCCTTCCAGTTGAAGTTGGTAAAGAAGCCGGGGAATACGCGCACGGGCGCGGTCATCGAGTCGGCGCATTGGTCGCCGCGGTTCACCACCAGCTTCACCATATAAACACCTGTGTCGGGATAGCTGAAGGGAGGCGCGGCGAGACTCGAAGTGTCGGAGCTGATACCGGGCACGCCGAAGTCCCAGCTGGAAGTACGCACGCCATTGGGACTGTTGTTGGAAAACTGTACGTTGAAGTCGTTACAGTTGACATAGCTCGGATCCAGTGTCGCTTTCACCACGGAGCAGTCGGCCACCTTAACATGCAGCTCTTTACGGTTGAAGCCAATTGTGCGGCCGTTGCGGCGTTCTTCCACACATACGGTGATCACATACTCGCCGATTTCAGGACCAATGCCGCTGATAACGCCCGTGTTTGGATCGATCGTAACCTGGGGTCCCAGTGGCGTCGTGCCCGAAAACCCGTTTTCATAACTGACAAGTGGATAAGGGGGCGGCGCTGCCGGGTTGGGCGCAGCGGTGTTTGGGCCCGTTCCAGGCCCGGTCGATTGACCACCGCCAACCCAGGCATCGCAAAACGAGTAGTGCAACTCGTCCCCGTCCGGATCGGTCGCCTGGAAGGAGTAACGAAAGAAAGAGTTGCGGCAGATCACCACGGTATCATTGGTGAGGAAGGTACTGCTGCTATTGGTCGGTCCGAGCGGATGCAGGTTGGTGCCGGGGATATTGATCGAGTATGTATTGCCGACGGCGTTCGACGGGGGCTGCAGGTTGGAGATTCCAATGATGCGGCAGCAGCGTTGGTAGGAAAGTACATACCCGCCGGCAGAAGGAGCCAGGTCAACGTTTGAACGGTAGATCAACACTTCATAATAGCAATTGAGCGGGGTGTTGGTGACACAGGGCTCCGGAACAGACTTGCCGATCTTATACTGATTGATCTTCGGAAAGTCGATCGTATTGATCTCCGTATTCGTCGATGCATTGAAAATAGTCACGGGCACTGTTGCCGAGGCCCGCGGGTCGGTCGTGCCCACGGGAATGCAGATCATATACACCGTCAGCGTCACTTCATAACGGATGGTGCCGGGAGAGCTTCCCGGCTGGCCGGTATTGCGATAGGTAAAAAATCCACCCTTCAGGTGCTCGGCATGGACCTGTGCGAAGCAGCATGTCAGAACGAGGAAAAGAAGGAGTTTTTTCATTCGGCAGCAGTGCGCTGGTTAATGTATCGGACGTAATCGGTCAGCAACTTGTTGGACAACTCCGGGCACTCCCGCATCCCCATATGGCCCGCATTTTCCAGCAGGTGCACCTGCGCGATCGAAGGCATATGACATTGGGCGAGCCCGTCGCTTAAAGGTACGGCATTGTCGGCCCTGCCCAACACAAACAAAACGGGTATTTTGACTTCTTTTAACAAGGCGGTGCGGTCGGGCCGGGCGATCATGCCGGCGTAGTATCCTATTAACGCATCAGCCGCCGATGTCGTTGCCTCGGCGAGGTGCTTTTCGATAAGCTCCGGTTTTGTGTCCCTGTTTGCCGGGTGGTACAGGGCCGGCGTGCTCGTCTTCAGGAAAGCCGCTGCCCCGTTCGTTTTGATGAACTCCATCCCTTTCTGCCGCGTTGCGATCTTTTCTGCGCTGTCGGCGCGGGCGGTGGAATGAAAAAGCCCGAGGCCCAGCAGGCGTCCGGGCCACTTTTCGGCAAAGGCCAGCGCGGCATAGCCGCCCATGCTATGGCCCACCAGGATGCATTGGCCAACCCCTTCCGCGTCGAGCACGGCCCTGATGGCTTCCGCCAGCGACTCCATCGTGCCGTCGCCGGTTTCTGATGCGCCGCTGCCGGGCAGGTCGGGGATGATGAGGCGGCAGTGCTCGGCCAGCGGGGCCTGCCCGTTCCAGACGCGGCCGTCTTCGCCGAAGCCGTGCACCAGCACCAGCGGGGTGCCGGCACCGTTAGTGGTGTAGTGCAGCTTTCGGTTCCGGTGTTGCAGCAGGGGCATTATAGTGGGGTTTTAAGATGATGAGCCAGGCGCGCAGCAGCAGCAGTAAGACCAGCGGGAGGAAGCCCACGTTTAATTCCTGGGGCAGAAAGAGCCAGCCCAGCACCACGCCCGCCGCGATGATGATCGTAGCCAGCAGGTACCAGTTCATCCAGCGCCGCTCGCGCAGCAGGAAGGGCGCCGCCACCGCGTGGGTAGGCAGGGCCCAGGCGAGGTTCCAGTTGTTGGCGCACCAGTAGTGGTCGGTGCCGAACCACATGAACAGCAGCAGGATGCCCACGAACCCCGCCAGCAGGAAGAGCGCGAAGTCGAACACGCGGAGGAAGGCACGCACGCCGCGCGCGGGCACGAAGCTCAGGACGGCGATCAGCAGCAGCAGGGCGCCGAAGGCGATACCCGGGGTGATACCCCAGGCGGTGTCCTGCGGGCGCGCGGGCACCAGCGGCCGCGCCGGGCCCACCAGCGGCTGCCCCGCCGCCGTGGCACCGGTGAAGCCGGCCAGCAGCTTTTCGGGAAGAAACTGCGCACCGGTGTTGCTGGCACGCCGGTCGAGGCGGGCGCCGAGCAGCAGGTCGATGCCCAGCTTGCTCCAGGGATGCCGCCCGCGCACGAGGTATTCGGTGATGAGGTTGCGGTAGGTAGGCGCGTGGCTGCTGTCGGCCGGTATGATGCGGGTGCGCTGCACCGGCTGGGGCGCGGCCTTTTCAATCATGGCGCCGGCGCGGGTGGTGCAGTTGTCAAAGATGAAATCGTAGCGGTAGGCGCGGTTCTGTGGCAGGGCGTTCTCCTGCAGGGCGCGCAGCAGCGCGCCCTTTTGGGCGCAGGGAAGCAGCACCTCTTGCTCCACGATGCCGCGGCCTTCCTTCCGGTACATATCCTCGAAGCCCCACTCGCCGCCGAAGGGTTCTACCGACAGGTAGTAGGGGAGCTTGCCACGCACGAACTTCATGTAGAAGTCGGGGTCGTCGAAGGGAAAGGTGCCATAGTTGTACACGATGTCGGTGCCCGTGGCAGCCTCCTGCACGTGGATGGCGGTGTGTCCGAAGGTGGAGTAGAGCTCTTCGCCCGGCGAGCAGGTGAGCAGGGTGATGCGGAGCCCGCAGGTATCCTGGGCGGCGGCGGTAAGTGAAAGAATGAATAGGAACAGTGTCGGGAGGAGGCGCTTCAACGTGATGGTGAGTTTTGCGGCAAGTTAGCGAAACTCCGGCCCGGGCCCGACCCATCTCTGGCCCCTTCTCTAAAGGCAGGGAGTCGAGGGCAGATTACATGATCACAGATTACATGAATACATGATTGAAGAGGTAGGTTGCATCACCCCTCGTACTTCTTCCCTTCCCTCATGTAATCATGTATTCATATGATCTTAAATCATGTAATCAAAAATCCGGGATGCTGATCCTCTCACCAATCGGCTGCCCCGCGCGGCCATCGCGATCCGATCCCCCCGGAAAGGGGCAGAGATGTGGGAAGAATCCCGGCCGACGCGCGGAGGCAGTCAATTACTTACACTCCTACCGCGCGCTCCGCGCGACGCCGTCCAAACACTTTGGACAGTACCGCGCGTCATTCGCAAAGCTGGCCAAACCGTTTGGATCCTGTCCCGCTTCGCGCGCGGAGCTGTCCAAACCCTTTGACTGATCCGGCGCGCCGTTCGGGAAAGGAAACACACCGTTTCGAAACCTGCGCGCGTTGCGCGTGGCGCTGTCCATACTACCCAGGAAATAAATTTACCGGCCGCAAAGCTTTATAGTTACGGAAAGACTTTCTAAATTGAAGAAACGTTCATCCAAAACCAGCTATTTATGAAGCAGATTTTCAATTTCCACGCATTGCGTAACGGTGAAGCAATCGAATACCTCGACCTGTTGCTTGCCAAGTCCGATCCCGGTTCAGCCAGCGTTCCCGGTGGCTATGACGTCATTCGGGCCCAGGTACGAACGGTCGCCGGGCTCCTCCGCGAAGCTTATGCACGCGACCCCCGGTCGGAACAGACGGACATCATCGTCCAGGAAGATGGTAACCGCGACGATTGCCTGGCTGCGCTGTTCGGCATCATCGGGCATTTTCGCAGTCATCCGGAGAATGCCGCCATCCGCGATGCGGCGAAGAAAGTTTTTCAAAAACTGTCGGCGCACGGTACCGCCGGGGAGATCGGCAAGGATGATATCCTGACCGAGTCGGCCACCGTAGAGAAGATCGTCACGGAGCTACGCGGTCGCGACATGGCGCCGCTGGTGGGCTTACTGCCGGTGGAACCCTGGATCAATGCGCTGGAGCGATCGAATAGCGCGGTCCGGCAGGCATTCCAGTTGCGTGGCGACGAGCGGGCGCCTGAGCAGGCGGGCGAACTGAAGCGCCTCCGCCAGCAGGCCAGCAAGGCACAATACGCGCTGGTGCGGCGCATCGGGCTTTATGGGGAAGATGCCGAGTGGGCGGAGCCCTGGAGGTCCGTCAACGAACGGGTGAATGAGTTGCGCACTGATTTTCGGAACCGCCTTGCCCAGCGTGCCGGCATTGCCGCCGCCGAGGCGGAGCCGGGTGCCTGATCGTAGAAATACTGGAAACAAAAAGCGCCCCGGACCGGGGCGCTTTTTTATGCAGTGCGGTGGTGTAAAGAAGTGGTTACAGGTTCACCTGCACCAGAACGCTGCCGCCCGGGGCCACCGTCACGGTGTCGCGGCGGGTGGTGGCACCGCTGAACTCGAGGTAGGTGGGCACACCGCCGGCGGTGATGATGCGGAAGGTGGTGTCGAGGTTTCGGTCGGCACGGATCATTGCCGTTGTCTGTGCAAAGCCCAGTGGCGACGGCGCGTTGAAGCTACGCTTCTGCAGGATCATCGCGCCCGCGGGCTGCGCGGCGGTGGTGAGGTGCACGTTGACGGTAGCCTGCTGGTAGAGCAGGAAGCTTTTTTGAAGCACGTTGCCCGACGGGGTGCTGAGGATGGCCACATCGTCGGTGTCGAAGTCGTTGGTGAGGAAGTCGTTCTTTGAAGCGCTCAGCACCACGCCCGCGCCCGCGCCCGCGAGGTAGCCCCGGTCGATCTGGAAGGAATAGCGCCCGTTGGCGTCGGTGCGGGTGCTGGCCAGCTCCATGCTGTTGGCGCCGGCGACGGTGCCGGCGCGGACCAGCACATCGGGCACCGGCGCGCCGGTGGGCGGTGTGGTTACCTGGCCGCTGACGGTAACACAATCGGTGCATACGATGCCGCCGAGGGAAGCCGTATCGTTTTTCTTGCAGGAGACGCCTGCCAGCAGCAGCAGGGCGAGGGACAGTTGGTTGCGCATGGCGCGAAAATAAGCAATGGGGCGCACTCCCGCTTATTGGCGTTTTTGGTTCAGGTCTTTCCGGCCCGCCACGGGGAGCAGGGGCGGCGTCACCGAAGTGCCGCCATTCACCGGCCTCGACTCCGGTGAAATCCTGGGAGAGAGTATCCGTTGAAAGGCGCCCCGGGTGAAGGTGAAGGAAATGGTACCGTAGTGCTGGCTGATATAATCCAGCAGGTAATAGCTGAACAGGATCAGGCCCGACATCTCGAGGCCCTCTTCGAGCATGGTGCTGAGGCTGTAGTAGAAGTTTTTCCCGTGCGTTTCGAGATAGTAGCCATCGAGGGCTTCCATACCGAGTGCACCACTGAGGTAAACAATGCCGGAGACGATAAAGCCGATCCGCGTGCGCTGCGGCAGGGCCGCCAGGAAGCGGATATAGCTCAGTCCCACCAGCAGCGCAACGGCAATGCCCGGGATGATCCAGGCATTGTAGAAGACGCCCAGGTGTTTGTTGCCAAGCCGTTGGCGGATGGGCCCGATGAGCTCTTCGTGCAGGGTCCAGGCTTCATCCATCGCCATTACTACGAATCCCACCGTAAGGATCAGCCAGGGAAGGCCTTTCAGGCGCTTCCCCCTTGCCACCTGCCGGGTGATCAGCAGCAGCAGCGCCGCGTCAAAAAGGAGCAGGAACACGTTGAAGGCCGTGGGCACGTTGCGCTCACCGTCGAGCGAGAAGATCCGCTGCCAGCCCCGGACGTCCCCGGCGCCGGGCGGCTGCCGGAATTCTACAAACAGGTTGGCGGCGATCAGTACAAAAAGTATCAGGAAAAGGGCTTTGGTAACCCGGGTGGCACGGACATAGACAGGCTGGTCCATAAAACACATTTTAGATGAGTAGTATGTCATCCGGAGGTCCACCGCGAAACAAACACGACTGCTTTATTTCAGGGTCAAATATCGTGCTTGAAAACCCTGGCTTGGTGGGTGAAATGCCCTGGTATCCGGCCCGCCGGCTGCGGGCGGCGCAAATCCCTGATGAATGTGGCCCGGGGATGTACCCTGCATGGCCGATCGCGGCCGGCGCAGCTCACAGGGCCGGGAGCCAGGCACGGTATTGTGCCCTTCTTTTTTCCGGTGTGAGACTGCCCCACTGCTCGGCCAGCGGCGACGGCGAATAAAGGCTCACCGTTTCGATGACGCGCGCTGCGCCCGTAGAACTACGGTAACTGAATGTGCGCCGCCGCGGCCCGCGTTCCTGCACGATCTTCATCGCCGACAGGCGTCCCGAGGCACGCAGCATCCGCAGCGTCAGCGTCTCGGCATTCACCTTTCCCGACGAAGAAGTGAAGTAAAGCCGTTTGACGAATGGATGCAGTTCAAGGTCCTGCAGCAGTTGTTCATTGAGCTCGATATCCTGGAGCGCGGTATCCATCGCACTTCCTGTTGTATGACAGGCAAAGATGGCGTCGGAAAGCCCGAGCCGCAGGTCGTCGAGCAGCTCCATGCGTTGCGCGATCGCTTTCTCCGTGCGCTCCTGGTCGAGTTGCCGGCCGTAGATGACGGCGAGGTCGCGCCAGAAATTGTTGTCTTTGCTGCCGTAGAAAAAGTCGACGTCTTCGGGCCGGATCCTGCCGAATGCTTCGCGGATGAGCACGCTGGGAAAGGTACCCAGGAGGATGGCGGTGGCGCCCTCCGGAATATACCAGCCGCGGGCGATGTAGGAATGAACGACACGCATGAACCGCTTGGGGCAATTTTTACGCCGACCTCACCCCCGGCCCCTCTCCCTGGGGGAGAGGGGTGCCTCTGTTGGACATTCAGTATTGTATGAAACTTTCTGCTATTTGAATTTCAAAAGCAAAGAGCGGATGACTATAGCATCCGCTCTTTTAGTATTTGGATCAACATAAGACTGTTCCAAACAGTAATACCTCTTCCCGAGAGTCACCCCTCTCCGCTCCGGAGAGGGGCCGGGGGTGAGGTTATTTGCGGCTGTAATTCGGCGCCTCCCGCGTGATCTCCACGTCGTGCGTATGGCTCTCGCGCATGCCCGCGTTGGTGATCTTCACAAAGGTGGCCGACTGCAGCGATTCGATGTCTTTGGCGCCGCAGTAGCCCATACCCGCACGGAGGCCGCCTACATATTGGTATACGATCTCTTTCAGGGAGCCTTTGTAGGCCACGCGGCCCTCGATGCCCTCGGGCACGAACTTCTTCACGTCGGCCTCAGGGTCCTGGAAGTAGCGGTCGGAGGAGCCTACCGACATGGCGCCCAGCGAGCCCATGCCGCGGTACTCCTTGAACTTGCGGCCTTCGTAGATGATGGTATCGCCGGGGCTTTCTTCGGTGCCCGCGAAGATGGAGCCCATCATCACGCAGTCGGCGCCGGCGGCGAGCGCCTTCACAAGATCGCCGGTATAGCGGATGCCGCCGTCGGCGATGAGGGGAATGTTTTTCGGCTTCAGCGCGGCATGCGCCTGCATGATGGCCGTAAGCTGCGGCACGCCCGCGCCCGCAACGATGCGCGTGGTGCAGATGGAGCCGGGGCCGATACCCACCTTCACGGCGTCGGCACCTGCCTCGGCAAGGGCCAGCGCGCCTTCGGTGGTGGCGATATTGCCTGCGATCACCGGGAGCTGCGGGAAGGCTTCTTTTACTTTTTTGAGCGAATCGATGATGCCCTTCGAATGTCCGTGGGCCGAGTCAAGCACCACCACATCAACACCTACCGACTGCAGTGCCGTAACGCGCTCGATAATGTCTTGCGTAACGCCGATGGCGGCGCCAACGAGCAGGCGGCCCAGGCTGTCTTTTGCGGAGTTGGGAAAGGAGCTCACCTGCAGGATGTCGCGGTAGGTGATGAGGCCGATTAGCTTGCCGTTTTTATCAACGACGGGCAGCTTTTCAACCTTGGTCTGGCGGAGGATGGCCTCGGCCTTTTTGAGGTCGGTGCCTTCGGGGGCGGTCACAAGGTTTTCTTTCGTCATTACTTCGGTCACCGGCCGGCTCATGTCTTCCTGGAAGCGCAGGTCGCGGTTGGTGAGGATGCCGGCGAGGGTGCCGCCGTCGGCCACCACGGGGATGCCGCCGAAGCCGTATTCCTTCATGATGCGCCGTGCATCGCCGATGGTGGCGGTGGTGGGCAGGGTCACCGGGTCGAGGATCATGGCACTCTCGCTGCGCTTCACGCGGCGCACCTGGTCGGCCTGCTTTTCTATGGTCATATTCTTGTGCAGGATGCCGATGCCGCCTTCGCGGGCCAGGGCAATGGCCAGCTTGGCCTCCGTTACGGTGTCCATGGCTGCCGACAGCAGGGGCACGTTCAGCGTAATGTCGCGGGTGAGGCGGGTGCGGATGTCAACGGAGCGGGGGAGGATCTCGGAATAGCCAGGGACGAGCAGCACGTCGTCAAACGTCAGTCCCTCGATGAAATTGCGGGAAGAGGAGTTTGTTGCCATGTGCAAAGGTATAGGATGTGCCGGCTTCCCTTCGTGAAGGAATTGTGAACGGGTGTGGAAAAGCAGGTTTGCTATGCGCTTTGGTACCGCTTCCCCGGCAATCCTTCCACCGCCCCTTTGAGTTCCAGTTCCAGCAGCAGCACCGCCACTTCGCTGGTGCGCATACCGCTGCGGATGTTGAGCTCGTCGATATGTACCGGGGTGCCGGCCGGGAGCAAAGCCAGGAGCCGGCGCTCGTTTTCACTGTACTCCGCAAACAGCGCGGTTTGCGCGGGTTTCGCCGCAGGGCGCTCCTCCCAGCCCATGGCCTCAATCAGTTCACCGGCATTGGTCAGCAACTGCGCCTTCTGGCCCCGGATGAGGCTGTGGCAGCCGCTGCTGTTGCGCTCGCCCACGCGTCCCGGTACGGCAAACACGTCGCGGTTGTAGCTGTCGGCCAGCCGCGCGGTGATCATGCTGCCGCCCTTCTCGGCCGTTTCCACCACCACCACGCAATCCGACAGGCCGGCCACGATCCGGTTGCGTAATGGGAAATGGTGTTTGTCGGGGCCCGTTTCGCTCAGGAACTCCGTCAGCAGGCCGCCGCCCTGCCGCACCATGTCGCGTGCCATCGCCGTATGCTCCTGCGGGTAGATGCGGGCAAGCCCATGACCCACCACGCCGATAGTAGGCAGCCCTTCACGCAATGCGGCTTTATGCGCCACGGCATCGATACCAAAGGCAAGCCCGCTGATGATGGTAATACCGAGCGGAGCCAGCCCCGAAATAAAGCGTTCGGTCCACCGGCGCCCATAATCAGACGCATTGCGGGTGCCGACGATCGACACCGTGCGCGATGCGTTCAGGTCGGGATCGCCTTTGAAGAAAAGCAACGCGGGTGGGTCGTAGCAATGGAGCAGGCGTTGCGGGTAGCCCGGATCGGTAAGAAAGCAGGTGCGGATGTCATAGCGCCGGATGAAGTCGATCTCCGCTTCCAGCGCTGCGAAGCCGCGGAAAGTCCGGATGGCCTGTGCCCGCGCCGTTCCGATTCCCTCGATGCGCTCCAGGTCGCGGCTCCGCGCCCCGAACACCGCCGAGGCGCTGCCGCAGTGCTGCACCAGGATGCGGGCGTGCACGTCGCCGATGAGCGGCACCTGCGTCAGGGCCAGCTGGTAAAGTAGTTCCGAAGACATGCTGCAAATTGTGCCGCCGGCGGCAACGGTCCATGTGAAAATCAACAGGAAATTCTGGGAAAAGGATCAGGGTTTTAGGCAGGTGGTTCGCGAAGCGAATCACCGTGTCATTGCGAGCGCAGCGAAGCAAACTCCCCGAACTGAAGACTGACCGTAGCCAACAAGAGCTTTAGTTCGCAATCCTTTCGGTTCGAACACCCTGCGTAAATCAGGTGTTTGCTTCGCTGCGCTCGCAATGACGGCCGGAGGCCGTCGCGCAAGCGACGCCTTCGGCAAAAGTTCTGCGTTTTCCGCGTGTCTACTTCGCAATGACCTTCAGCTCGGTTCTCCGGTTCTGCGCCCTTCCTTCCTCCGTTGCATTATCGGCAACGGGATGTGCGGCGCCGAAGCCTTTGGCCACAAGGCGGTCGCTCCTGATGCCTTTCGACAGGAGGTAATTCACCACCGCCTTCGCGCGGTTGTCGGAAAGCTTCTGGTTGTCGGCGGCGACGCCCTGGTTGTCGGTATGCCCTTCCAGCTGGATGCGCACCGTGGGGTTATCCTGCAGCAGCTGCACCACGCGGTCGAGTTCTACCTGCGACTCCGGCTTCAGCTCGAACTTGTTCACATCGAAGAACACGTTCCGTAGAACTACGGCCGCATTCACCTCGATCGGCACCAGCGGGATGTCTTTGCGGTAGGTAGAATCCGGTGTCTTATCACGCAGGAAATAGTGATCGGAATAAAACAGGTAGCCGCGCCGGTTGACGTTGAAGAGATAGTCCTTGCCTATTGGCAAAGTGATCAGGTAATCGCCTTTTTCATCGGTCTGCACCCGCGATACTTCCTGCCGCGTTGCCAGGTCTACCAGCGAGAGCGAGGAGGGAAGGCCGTTGCGTGTTTTGGAATCGTATACGTTGCCGCGCACCCAAAGCGTGCGCACGGGTTGCATCGAAGGCCGCATGTCGAAACTGTAGATATCCATGCTGCCGAATCCGCCGGCGCGGTCGCTGGCGTAGTAAGCGGTGACGCCGTCCGAAGCAATGGCCAGCGTGCTTTCCTCATCGATCGTGTTGATCGGGTAGCCGAGGTTCTGCGGCTTGCCCCACTTGCCGTCTGCACCGCGGCGCACCACGTACAGGTCCTGGTTGCCATAGCCGGGCAGACCGTTGGAAGCGAAGTAAAGCGTCTGGTTATCGGCATGTATAAAGGGTGTCAGCTCGTCGCCCGGGGTGTTGATCTCGGGGCCCAGGTTTTCGGGCTCGCTCCAGCGCCCGTTCGGCAACTGGTGCGATACGTAGATATCCGAGCCGCCGAGCCCGCCGAAGCGACGGCTTACGAAATAGAGGTCTTTCTTGTCGGGCGACAGGCAGGGCTGCGTTTCCCACTGGTCGGTGTTGAGCACCGGGCCCATATTGACGGGCGCGCTCCAGCCTTCCCGCTGGCGGTAGGAGATGTACAGGTCGCAGGAGCCGGCGCCGTCGGGGCGATGGCAGCCCGTGAAGATAAGCCAGTTGCCGTCCTGCGACACGTTTTGCGCGCCTTCATTCTGCGGTGTGTTGATGGCTCCGTTGAGGTGATAGGCAGGGCCCCACTTGCCGCCTTCGCGGTGGCTCAGGAAGAAGTCTTCGTTGCGGCCGCCGAGGCGCCGGGTGAAAATCATATCATTGCCGTCGATCGTCAGCGACGGAAAATACTCGGGCTCGGCACTGTTGATACCGGGGCCCAGGTTGCGGGGGTTGAAAACGTAGTTGTCGGGATGGCTTTGCGCAAAGTCAACGGCAAACTGGAAACTCTTGCGGCGATACTCCGCAGCCTTGCGGGTGTTGTTGGAAACACGCGGCAAGGCCAGCAGGCGGTTCACCGCATCGAGTGCTTTGCTGAACTGCCCTTCGCCGGCAAGCGCGATGGCATAAGCGAGGCGGATATCGGTGAGGTAAGCGGTGTCGATTGCAAATGCCCGCTCATAGTTTTCGATGCTCTTGCGGCGGTCCTTAAGTTCACTATACACGCCGGCCAGCGACACATAAGCTTCGAGGTAGCGTGGCTCGCGGCGGATGGCCTCCTGGAGCGATTCCAGCGCATCATCCCATTTTTCCTGGTCGATCTTGACCAGTGCTTTTTCATATGCCTCCCGGGCTTTGGCGGGAATGCGGGAGGGATCATACTGGGCCTGCGAAATAAGGGTGATGCACAACAGGCCACATAGGATAAGGAACCGGTTCATCCGATGAAAATACGGTAAGAAATGACTTGCTTCAGGCAGGGCTTGGTGATTTAACGTTCCCTTCGTAGCGTCGGGTCGTGAATCGTGAATCGTCAATCATGAATGCTGACGCCTATTACGAAGAAAGGGCTGCCAAAGGCAGCCCTTTCTTGTTATTGCGCATCACGAATTCACGATTGAAGATTCACGCTCAATGCTTCAACGCACAGGCATGAAACGTATTCTTCATCAGCGCGGCAATGGTCATCGGGCCCACGCCGCCGGGAACGGGGGTGATAAAGGATGCTTTCGGCGCAACCGCGTCAAAGTCCACATCTCCCGAAATACGATAGCCCTTTTTCTTTGTCGGATCGTCAACACGGGTGATGCCTACGTCGATGACTACGGCACCTTCTTTCACCATATCGGCCTTTACGAAACCGGGGCGTCCGAGTGCCGCGATGACGATGTCGGCGGAGCGGCAGATCTCGCTGAGGTTGACCGTATGCGAATGGCAGATCGTAACCGTGGCATTGCCCTGCGGGCCTGCGGCGCTGAGCAGGATACTCATCGGGCGGCCAACGATATTGCTGCGCCCGATCACAACGGCATGTTTGCCCTTTGTTTCAATCTTGTAATGCGCCAGCAGCAGCATGATGCCGTAAGGCGTCGCCGGGATGAAGGTGGGTTGCCCCAATACCAGCTTGCCCACCGTGCTCGGGTGAAAGCCGTCCACGTCCTTCGCGGGGTCGATGGCATTGATAATTTCTTCGGAGGAGATATGTGCCGGCAGCGGCAGTTGCACCAGGATGCCGTCGACATCAGGATCGCCGTTGAGCTCGCGGATCGTTTCGAAGAGCCGGAAGGAAGTGACACTTTCCTCGAAGCGGATGAGCGTCGACTTAAAGCCTACTTCCTCGCAGGCTTTGACCTTGGCGGCAACATAGGTTTCGGAGGCACCGTTGTTGCCAACCAGTATGGCAACCAGGTGGGGAACTTCGCGGCCGTTGGCGGCCAGTTGCGCTACTTCTATTTTAAGCGAATCTTTGATGGCCTGGGCTGCTTCTTTCCCGTTCAGGATCTGCATGCGCCAAAGGTAAAATCCCACCAAATGATGGGAAAAACATTTTCTTTTCACGCGGTGGACAAATGAGCTTTGCTGAAACGCAAAACCATGAAATACACCTTTCTTTTTGCCGGCCTCCTGTTTGCCTGCGGCGTGGGCGCGCAGCCAATGACAGAGCCGCTCAACACACGCCCCGCGCTGCTTTCAGCACTATGCCCTTTCTTCCGCAATGCCTTTTCTTTTTCCGGCAACCCGGCCACCCTTGGTGGCGGTGGAAAACTTATGCTCGCTGTTGCCGGTGAGCGGCGCTTTGCGCTGGCTGAGCTCGGCAGCTATGGCCTTGCGGCGCGCCTGCCGCTGGCGGGTAACGGTATCGGCATCCGGGTGGGACAAGGTGGGGCCGCGGGATGGAGCGCTACCTCTGTGGCGGGCGCTTACGGGATGCAGCTCGGTACGCTGGCAGCACTCGGTCTGGGCTTCGTCCATACCCGTTCCGGTACACCGGCCCTGAGGTCGGGAAGCAACGCCGTACAGGCCGGCGCCACGATTCGCCTGCGGCCGCAAGCGCTTTTTGGTTTGTCGGCCACCGAACCCTTGCCACGCACCGGCACCAAGGAGGCTGCCGGCGGAGAGGCACGCTACACCATGGCGCTTGGATGGGAAGAGCCGGGGCAGTGGATGCTGGGCCTGGAACTCTTCCAGGCGGGCGACCGGCGGCCGGCCTTGAGCGCGGGTTTCCAACTGCTTGCGGGAAAGGTGCTTCGCTTCGGAGCGGGCATTGACACCTCATTGAGTAGCATGTACGTGGCGGCTGCAGTGCCGCTCGCCGGGATGTTGCTGCAGATTTCGGTTATGGTGCACCGTCAGTTAGGCCCAACGCCCGGTCTGTTACTTTCCTATCCTGCACAATAGCCAACCATGAAAACACGACTGCTTATCACCTTTTTCCTGGTAAGCCAGGTTGCAGGCGGCCAGAATACCGATGCGCTTGAGCTGCTCCAGCAGGGCCGCGAGCGGCCACTCGACCCCGAGTCTTTCGGGCAGGAATGGCAATACCGCCGGCGGCATCCACTGTCGCTTAATTCCGCCAGTGCCGACGAGTTGCTCGCACTCGGCCTGTCGGGGCAACAGGTACAGGCGCTGCTGGCGCACCGCCGCCAGCTTGGGCCGCTGGTCGCCATCGAGGAGCTCCAGGCCGTGCCTTTTTGGGATGCCGAAACAATCGCGCGGGTACAGCCTTTTGTAACAACAGAGGTCCCGCAAAGCATCAGTAGCCTGTGGCAGCAGTTGCGCGGCGGCGACCACCAAGCAGTGCTGCGCTGGGGACGCCGTCTGCCCCAGCCTTCCGGTGCGGCCTCCTGGAGGGGCAGTCCCGACCGGCTGTATGCCCGCTACCGTTACCGCCACCAGGACGGCCTGCGCTGGGGGATCACCGCCGCCAAGGATGCCGGCGAACCGCTGTTTCGCCGGGGTTCCGGTGTCGATTTCCTTTCCTTTCACCTTGCAGGTACCGGTAAAGGCATGCTGCGGCAATGGTACCTGGGCGACTACCAGGTGAACCTGGGGCAGGGGCTCCTCTGCTGGCAGGGGCTTGCTTTCGGGCCGGGTGCCGACCTGTCGCTGCTGAAGCGGCAGGGCCCCGTCCTTACCCCTTTACTTGCCGGTGATGAGTTTGGCTACTTCCGCGGTGCCGCTGCCGCGCTGCAGCGCGGGCGCTGGGTGCTCCATGTTTTTGGTTCGCGGCGACGCCTCGATGCGCCCGCCGGTGCCGACAGCAGCGGGGTAGGGGCCCTGCGCACCGGTGGGTATCACCGCACCCCGGCGGAGGAGGCCGCGCAGGGACGCCTCGCGCAATGGGCCGGCGGCGCGCGGCTGGCGCACGAATGGGACGCGTTCCGCGTGGCCGCGCAGGTGCAGGCCTTGTCCTTTTCAGAAGCCATACTGCCAGCAGGCGAAGCCTACCGGCGATTTGCGCTCAGCGGGCGCGGATTGACCAGCAGCAGCATCGACTGGAGCGGCACCTGGCGCAACCTGCATTTCTTCGGCGAGTATGCACGTGGCGGCACGGGCGGCGCGTTGGTGCAGGGGCTCCTGTTCAGTGCCGGCACACAGTGGGACGGTGCCTTGTTGCTACGGCTCTTTGCACCGGGCTATACACATATATATGGTGCGCCCGCCGACCACTGGGGGCAGGGAGCCAACGAGCAAGGGCTTTATCTCGGTTTTCAGCTACGGCCGGCACCCGGCTGGCAACTGGCAACCTGGGCGGATGGGGCCCGGGCACCCTGGCTGCGCTACCGGCTCGACGGATCGTCGGGGGCATTCGGAGGCGGCTTGCAGGCAACCTGGAAGCCGGAGCGAAAACTGGAGGCAGACCTGCGGCTTCGCCTGCAGGATGAAGACCGGCCGGCAGAGGGAGCGGAAAAAGGGCTACGGCCGCCGGAGCCGCAACGCCGGGTGTCCGCCCGCTTTGTGTTGCGCGACGACCGAAGCGCGCAGCTTACCATGCAGGCACGTGCCGAAGCCGTTTGGACCGAAAAAGAGGGAGGCTATCTTTTGGGTGCCGGATGCAAAGCGCATACAATAAGGTGGGGCAACGTCTCGTTTCGGTTTCTCTTATTTCATACGGACACCTATGACACACGCATTTATGTGGCCGACCCTGATGCCGGGGGTGGGGCAGGTATCTTTCCCGTTTATGGACGTGGGTACCGCTATTCTTTATTTTATCAATATCAATTGGGTAGGCGTACACAGGTGACCCTGTATTATGCCGCTTCACAGGTAGGGGCGGATACTGAAAATGGTCTGCTACCCCGTTCGGAATGGGCACTGCAGATGCGCAGCGGGTTCTGAAGCACGATTTTGTGTTGAAAAGCAACAATTTTTTAAAGACGGAAAAAAATTTTGTTAGAAAAACCATAATTTGGCGCAGCATATCCGCTTGAACTGTTGTCTCTGCTTCAATAGTTCTCCTCTTGCGGAGCAACGCGATAGAATGTATTTAAGGCTTTTTAACACTTAAAAAACACGTCTCAATGAGAAAAATTGCATCGCTACTTACGGTGTCAATGTTCTTCTGTTCATTGGCATTTGGACAGCCTCGTCAGGTGACGGGGACGGTACGGGATGCGAATGGAGCTCCTGTTCCTTTTGCAACGGTTACCGAGGCTGGTACCCGCAACGCGGTTACCGCCGATGCGAATGGTAACTTTACCATCCGCGTACCGGAAAACGCCCGCCTGACCATTTCTTCCACTGGTTTCACTGCCACTACCGTGGCTGTAACCGACGCTACCAACGTTCTGCTGGCACGCAACGCCAACGCCGGACAGCTGGATGAAGTGGTAGTTACGGCACTTGGTATCCGCAAGAAAGCCAAGGAAGTTGGCTACGCCACCTCCCGCGTTAATCCTGACCAGATCACTGCCGGCCGCGCCACCAACATCGGACAGGCCCTGTCCGGTAAGGTTTCCGGTCTGCAGATTGCCAACACTTCTTCTTCCGTGAACCAGGCGCCCCGCATCACCCTGCGCGGTCTGCGTTCGATCACCGGTGACAACACCGCACTGATCGTACTGGACGGTGTTCCGGTTCCCGCAAACACCATCAACTACCTCAACCCGAATGATGTTGAGCGCGTGGACGTGCTGAAAGGCGGCCAGGCGGCTACCCTCTTCGGATCCGAAGGTGTAAACGGTGCTATCGTTATTACAACCAAGAAAGGCACCGGTCGCCCCGAGATCACGGTAACGCACTCCAGCAATATCGAATCAGTTGCCTACCTGCCTAAGATGCAGGACGAGTTCGGTTCGGGTTCTGCTTATGGCGGTAACCGCTCTGAGAACTTCAACTCGGTTGAAAACCAGCAATACGGTGACCGTTACGACGGAAGCATGCGTGGTCTTGGCCGCGTACTTGTCGACGGAAGCCAGCAGGTTGTTCCTTACTCCAACATTAAGGATGCCCGCAAGCAGCTCTGGAACCGCGGTTATACCGCTCAAACCGATTTCTCCTACCGCGCCGGTGATGCTGCAAGCAACTTCTTTGCTTCGTACCAGAACCTGCATACCGACGGTATCGTTTACGGCGACAGCTATAACCGTAACGTATTCCGCCTGAATGCCGGCCGCACCTACGGAAAGATCAACGTTGGATTTGACGCCACCTACACATGGGACAAGTCTGATCGCACGAACTCTGACTTCTACTTCTTCGCACTGAATACCGCTTCGTGGATACCCATCGGTTCTTACCGCGACTGGCGCAACAACAAGTTCGCCGATCCGAACGGATATTTCAATGACTACTACAACAACCCCTGGTGGGAGAAGGACAATGACCGTTTCACCACGCGTAACAACTTCTTCAACGGCAACGTTCGCCTTGTGTTCAAGCCGATCAGCTCTGTTGAAGTAACTGCACGTGTCGGCATTGCCAGCACCAACGGAACAACCGAAACCTTTGCCAACCGCTTCGATTACACGGAGTATGCAAAGTCGGGCGCTTTCTTTGGCAACTTTAACTCCGACTACCTGTACCTGAACGATCCGGGTCGCTATGATGCCGCCAACAACCCTGTGAACGGCAGCTTTGGCGAAGGCTTCTCGCGCGGAACGCGTACGACGGCCGACCTGTTCGCTTCGTACCGCAAGGAGTTCAACAAGATTTCGCTGAGTGCTACCGGTGGCTTTACCGGCCGCGAAAGCCGCAGCGAAACCTTCAACACCAGCACGAATGGTATCCTCACTGCAGGATTGGTGAACGCGTCCAACGCCGCAACCAGCCAGTTCGTTACCACGAATAGCAATTCTACTACCCGTAAGATCAGTGGATTTGCCGAAGCAACCGTTGGATACAACAACTATATCTTCCTGCACGGTTCCTTCCGCCGCGATTACACTTCGGTATTCTATAGCCCCGAGGTTGGATTCAACCAGCCGGCTTACAATACCTACGGTGGTGACGTTTCCTTCGTAGTTACCGATGCCTTCCCGTCTATCCGGAACCGCGTTCTGGACAACCTGAAGCTCCGTGTATCCTACAACCGTAACGGTAATGACAACCTGGGCGCTCAATTGCTGCAAACCACCCTGGTGAACAGCTCGGGCTTCCCCTATAGCGGCCTGGCCGGCTACACCCAGTCGGGTACCCTGGTTCAGCCCGGAATCCATCCGGAAGTTGTAAAAACGGGTGAAGTAGGTCTTGAAGCTGGTTTCTTCAAGAACCGCGTAACCTTCGAGGCTTCTTACTACAACCAGCGTTCTAACGAGCAGATCATCCCGATCCAGATCTCGAACGCTTCCGGTTTCCAGAACCTTCGTCTCAACGCCGCCGACCTCAAGAACTGGGGTATGGAATTCGACGTGAAGGCCAATGTTTACCGCAACAAGAACTGGTCTGTTTCCGTTAACGGTAACTACAGCCAGAACCACAACGAAGTGGTTGACCTCGCGGGCGCTAACGTGGACCGTCTGACCCTGCAGAGCACCTCTCACTACTCAGTGGATGCCCAGAAAGGCACGATGTTCCCGTACCTCCGTACCGATGCCTTCATGCGCGATCCCGAAGGTCACGTAGTTATCGACACCACGAACGGCTGGCCCCGCCTTGGCGCTGACCTCGTTGGACAAGGTACTACCACCCCGATCCACATCCTTGGTCTCGGCATGAACGTATCGTTCAAGAGCTTTACCCTTATTGCTAACGCCGAATACCGTGGTGGTAACGTGATCTATAACAACCTCGGCTCGCAGATGAACTTTACCGGTTCCGGTGCGCAGACGACGATTTACGAGCGCCAGGTGTTTGTATGGCCGAACTCGGTTTACCAGGATGCTTCGGGTAAGTATATTACCAACACGAACGTTGCTGTATCCAGCCGTTGGGCAACCCACCGTGGCTATGGTGATATCGCCAACCCGAGCGGCTTTGCCAACATTGGTGAGATCCTTGTTTCTTCCGGTGCTTTCTGGAAACTGCGTGACGTTTCCCTGGCTTACGAACTGCCGAAGAGCGTGGTTGGCGGCCTCAAAGTGGTACGCGGTATCAACCTGAGCATTTGGGCACGTAACCTGGTGACGATCCTGCCGAAGGACAACTGGTGGACTGACCCCGAGCTTTCGAACACTTCGGGTAACTCCCAGGGTGTAAACAACACGCTGAACACGCCGCCGACCCGCCAGATTGGTGGTACGCTCCGCGTAAACTTCTAATCCACTGTCAGAACCTTTAAATTTTCGAAGAAATGAAGCATATCATAAAAGGCTCATTCATTTTAGCATCCGCTTTGATGCTCGGCGGATGTAAAAAATTCGTCGACGTCAACCAGAACGTCAACAACCTGACCTCTGCACCGGCAGAGCAGGTTTTCTCTGGCGCCCTTGGATACACCTATGATGTCCAGGTAAGCACCAACGTTATGATCGTACCGGGAACCTGGGCAGGTATCTATGCCCACTCCACTTCCTTTACCGGTGGTGGTACCGAGAAGACTTACGACTTTACGGCTAACAACTTCAACGCTTTCAGCTCCATTTACGACGTACTGAATGATTACCAGTATGTAAAGGATAATGCTGACAAGTCCAACTCGTCGGTTCTCCGTGAGCCGGCTGATGTGATGCAGTGCTACCTGTTCCAGATGCTCGTGGATATGTACGGCAACGTACCTTACTCCGAAGCGCTGAAGGGCGTGGCGAACACGACTCCGAAATATGATGACCAGAAGGCCATCTATGAGGATCTCGTGAAGCGCCTGGACAGCTCCATGGCTCGTATGAAGCGTACCACCTGGCCTTCCGAGAACCGCCTGGTTCGTCAAGACGTTCTTTTTGGTCTTGATAAGGATTCCTGGATTCGTTTCGCCAATACGATCAAGCTGCGTATCCTGCTGCGTCAGTCCTACATCGCCGGTCGCGACGCTTACATCACCACGAACATCAACAACACCATTGCCAACGGTTATCTCCAGACAAACGCCGCCGTTCGTCCCGGATATGCCAATACCGCAGGTAAGCTGAACACGTTCTATTCCAACTTCGGATACGACGAAGTAGGAACGGTGAACTCGAACTACAACTACCGTAAGATGAACGCCGTAATCGTAAACTGGCTTAAAACCAGCATCACGACCACGCCTCCCACGCCTCCGTCTTCAACGACTCCGGCTGCCAACTCTTCGGCTGATACGTTCCGCCTCGAGCGCCTCGTAGCTCCGAAGCCGAACTCTGCCGGTGCTCCGAACGATTTCGTGGGTGTTCCGCTCGGTTCCACCTCTGGTTTCGGTACGGGCGCTACCTCGGCGATCGGACCCTTCGCGATCACTCTCGGCGAAGGCAACCACCCGGGCTTCCTGATGCTCGCTGCCGAGTCTTACTTCCTCCAGGCTGAAGCTGCACAGCGCTACTCCATCATGTTCGGTGGAATGGATGCCAAGGCTCTGTACCAAATGGGCGTTCACTCGCACTTCTGGACAGTTGCTGACCCCTTCAGCGATGGTGCTACGCCCAACGAAGGCGAGGACTATGCTTCGCGCTACCTGGCCCGGACCGGTACCCGTGCTGACAACATCAACTTCGACTTGTCTGTGAATAAGATCCGTGCAATTCAGATTCAGAAGTGGGTATCGCTGGTACACATCAATGGTCTGGAGGCCTGGAGCGAATACCGCCGCACCAATGGTACCCCCGAGGTGAACGTGCCGCAGTTGCCGAAGACAATTGGCTCCACTTCGAACCCGGAACCGAATCGTTATCTGATCCCGCAGACCGAGCTGAACACGAATTCGGCCAACGCACCGCGTAACGACCGTTTCGCCCGCCTGTTCTGGGACGTTAACTAATTGCTTACCTTAAATTCCATTCAAGAAATGAAAATCTTAAAATATAGCGTTTTTGCCCTTGCGGCACTTTCGCTGACATCCTGCCTGAAATCGAAGACCGATTTCGGTGGTACGCTCAACGACGGGGGCGGTATTGTTAGCTTGATTGCTGAAAAAGGCTATCAGGCAACTACAACTGGTAACCTGGGCCTGACGTATCGCATCGCTACGAACTTCAACTTCAGCGCTCGCCCGAATGAGGCCGTGAAGTTCTTCACGATCACTGTTTCCCAGCCCCGTGAAGCTAAGCTCAGCGGCCCGATGACGATCAACGTGGACATGGCCCCGCTGCCCTCCAACGCAATCCCGGCTCCGGGTACTACGGCTTTCTTCCCCGCTGGTGCGGTGAACGTTCAGCCTGTAACGATCCAGCCGTCCGACGCGCCCGAAATCAACGTTCCGGTATACTTTACCGTCAACAAAACGCTGCTTGATCCTACGAAGCGCTACGGTGCCCGTTTTACGATCTCCAGCCCCACCCAGGGCGTTGTTTCGAAGAACGAAGGTTTTGCAGACGTTTATGTAAACCTGAGCGCAGCGTTCAACAACTCGAACTACACGGGTCGTTATGTTGGTACGAACACCATTGTTGACTCTGCAGGTATCTACGGCATCGTTAACAACACGCGCCAGATGCGTCTTTACGAGGGCGATCCTTTTGTTGGCTTTATCCCCAACATTATTTCCCCTATTTCCCGCTACGATCTGGCCTTTACGGGGCAGGCGCTCTTCTCCATTCAGGCTCCGAAACTTTCCGAGGGTGGTTTCAGCTACCAGCTTGTTGCTGCGCAGTATAAGCTCGATGCTACCGGCAAGGTGATCGACGTGATTGACGAAGCCACCGGCCTCAGCCTCAACCCGATCTTCGACAATTCGGTTCCGAATTCCTTCGTCTACACGGCAAACGATCAGCGCGTGCTGTGGGTTAAGTACAAGATCCGTCTGGATCCTGACAACAACCTGCGCCGCTCGTTTACCATCGAAGAAAAGTTCGTATACGACGCGCTCCAGACCTATTAATCAGCCCTTGCTGACGTAATATCGTCTTAGCCTTTAAAAAGTCCCGGTTGCTTTCCGCAGCCGGGACTTTTGTTTTCCGGCGCCCCGGGTATTTTCTTTTCCCCGGATTATTGTTGCAGACAGCCGCGTGTTTCTGTATCTTACCTTAGCGGAACTTCTCAATCATACCAACTATGCAAGAGCAACCAGGGGGAATCAACATCGAAATTTCAGAGGAAATCGCAGAAGGTACGTACGCCAACCTGGCGATCATTACCCACTCACATGCCGAGTTCGTGATCGACTTCGTCAACGTGATGCCGTCTACACCCAAAAGCAAGGTGAAAGCCCGGATCATCTTTACGCCCCAGCATGCAAAGCGCTTTATGAAGGCCCTTACCGAAAACCTGCAGCGCTATGAAGCCGCCAACGGAGAGGTCAGAGACCTGGAGGAAGTGCAGGTGCAGGTGCCGCTTACCTTCGGCGGGCCCACTGGCCAGGCCTGAACCAACAACTGTAAACAATGCATATGAGAAAACTTCTGCTTCTTCTTTCGGTGGCGGCCGCAGCCCGGGCGGACGCGCAGACCTATGTCATCGAGGTGGGCCAAAGTCTGAACGACGTGCTCCGTCAAAACGACCTGTTTAAGTACAGCACGTTCCGACCGGGCATTGTCCGTTTCCGCGACGGCTACCAGAAGCCCACCCTGCTCAATTACACCTACTACGATGCGAGCCTCCTGTTCATCGGCCCCAAAAAAGACACCCTCGCGCTTTCCGGGCTGGAGGAGCTCGAGCTGGCAACGGTTGGAACCGATACGTTTTATTTCCACGACGGCGTGCTGGAGTTGCTTGCATCCGCCCCGGGCGGGCGCCTTTTGCAGCGGTCCTCGCTACGGCAGGAGGGAAGCACCAAGGCGGCCGGCTATGGCATGTATGACGAAAACGCTGCCTCCGAATCGCTGAATTACCTGCAGGCGGCTAATACCGTGCATAAAGTGCCCGTAACAAACCGCACCGTGATCAGGCGGCAGGGCGAAGTTTTCATCTGGCCCGACGATGCCGCGGCGCCGCTTGCCGCCAGTCGTAAAGCGCTCGAGAAGGCCTTCCCCGACCGCAAGGCAGCGATCGCGGCCTACCTGCGCGCACATAGTGTAGACTTCCATAACCCGGCAGAGGTAGCGGCAATCTTCGCCGAAGCCGCCGGAATTGCCAGCAATTAAGAACTACAACAGACCCTCATCCGCGAAACTGAAGTAACCGTCGGTGCTGACGATGATATGATCGAGCAGCCGGATATCGAACAGGCGGGCCGCATCGCGGATTTTTTGTGTGATCTCTTCATCGGCGCGGCTCGGGCGCAGGTTACCCGAAGGATGGTTATGGCAAAGAATCAGGCCTACGGCATCTTCTTCCAGTGCCCGCCTGAGGATGATGCGCGGGTCGGCAACCGTTCCGGTGATGCCGCCTTCACTGATAATTTCAAAACGCTGGATCCGGTTGGCCCGGTTGAGGTACAGCACGGCAAACACTTCGTGGCGGTGGTCGCGCAGGAGCGACTGCAGCTGCTGTGCCACATCGGCGCTTCCGGACACCTGCGGGCGTTCAAAGAGGGCCGCCGCGCCGCAACGGCGTCCCAGCTCCAGGGCAGCGGCAAGGGTAAGCGCCTTCGCCGGCCCGATGCCCGGCACTTTGGTCAACTCATTGATGGAAGTGCGGCCGAGACCCGCAATCCCGCCCCGGGCAACCTTCAATACGTCCCGCGCCAAATCGAGCGCGCTGCGCTGCCGGGTGCCATTCCCGATCAGGATCGCAAGTAACTCACTGTCACTCAATGCCCCCGCTCCCTTCAGGAGTAATTTTTCGCGGGGGCGATCGTCTTTTGCCCACTCCTTAATCGAGTATTTCTGCGCTTGCATACTCTAAATTTAGATATTATCTTTACCTCATCCACAATATCCATTTAAACCCAAAACCTATCCTCATGAAACGCTCCTCCATCTCTCCGATGGGTGCACTTCACCCGCTCCTCTTCTTTGTCCTCGTTTACGGGATCTCGCTGGTCATGGCGCTTTTCGTCTGCCGCTCGGTGTATGCCGCGGTCAACGGAAGTGACTCTGCCGGTACGAGCGCCGGACCGGGCGCACCGGGTACAACCGCTGTTGCGTACCGATGAATTTTTAAACCGGAAAAATGTGCGGCCGTTTGCTAACTTCGCCGCACATTTTTCTTTATGCAACTGCAACCCTCTGCCAAAATCTTCTCCGGCACCGGCTCGCAAAAGCTCACCCAGCAGATCTGCGATCGCTACGGGTGCAAACCGGGTGAGATCCAGATCCAGAAATTCAGCGACGGCGAGATCCTGCCGATTTTTAATGAAAGCGTACGGGGGGATGTGGTTTTCCTGGTGCAAAGCACCTACTCGCCCTCCGACAACCTGATGGAGCTCCTGCTCATGATCGACGCTGCCCGCCGGGCCTCAGCCTGGAAGATCGTGGCGGTGTTGCCGTATTACGGCTACGCCCGCCAGGACCGGAAAGACAAGCCCCGCGTCGCCATCGGCTCCAAGCTCGTGGCCAACATGCTGGTAGCCGCCGGCGCCGACCGCGTGATCACCATGGACCTGCACGCTCCGCAGATCCAGGGTTTTTTCGACATCCCGATGGATCACCTCGACTCATCTGCGGTTTTTATACCATATATAGCACAACTGAAGCTCGAAAACCTTACCTTTGCGGCCCCCGATGTAGGCGCGACGAACCGGATCCGGGAAATCGCTTCCTATTTCAACGCGCACATGGTGATCTGCGATAAGCACCGCAAGCGTGCCAACGAGATCGCTTCCATGCAGGTGATCGGGGATGTAATGGACCGCGATGTGATCATTATCGATGACATCTGCGATACGGCCGGTACGCTGGCCAAGTCCGCCGCTCTTTTAAAGGAAAAAGGCGCCCGCAGCGTCCGTGCCCTGGTTACCCACCCCGTGCTGAGCGGGAAGGCTTATGAGAACATCGAGGCGTCGGTGCTCGAGGAGCTGGTGGTGTGCGACACGATCCCCCTGCGCGGCGAGTCTTCCAAGATCAAAGTGCTGTCGGTGGCCGAACTCTTCGCAGTCGCCATCCGCAACGCTTATGAGAACAAGAGCATCAACAACCTGTTCATCCACTCGCAACGGAGAAACAAGTAAAACAGGTTCTGAGGTTCCAGGGTTTTGTGGTTCTGAGGTTGGTTAATCAACCCGAACCTGAAACCACCGGAACTAAAGAATCAACAAAGAAGTCATTTTAAAACCTCAATAATGAAATCAATTACAATCGAAGGACAACTGAGGACCGAATATGGCAAGTCAGCCACCCGCCAGCTTCGCTCTCAGGAACTCGTGCCCGGTGTAATTTACGGGGGTGCACAGGAGATCAGCTTTGCTACATCGGCAAAGGCGCTTCGCCCGCTCGTTTATACACCCAGCTTCCAGCTTGTGGAACTCAGCCTCGACGGCAAAACCTACCGCTGCATCCTGAAAGACCTCCAGTTTGACAAAGTGAGCGATGAGCTCATTCACATCGACCTGCTCGAGCTGGTGGAAGACAAGCCCGTTGTCGCTACGATCCCGCTGAAGTTTACCGGCACTGCTGTAGGCGTTCGCGCCGGTGGCCGCCTGGAAACCAAAATGAAGGCCCTCAAGGTAAAGACCCTTCCGAAGTACCTGAAAGAGCAGATCGAAGTTCCCGTTGATGCACTCGAGATCGGCGCCAACCTCCGTGTTTCGGATGTTGTTACCGAAAACTACGAGATCCTGAACTCGCCCCGTATTCCGATCGTATCGATCGTAACTACCCGCGCCCTGCGTCAGGCTGAAGCTGCTACGGCTGTTCCTGCAAAAGGCAAGAAGTAAGGAATATCGAATTTCAGATAACGAATATCGAATATCGAAGAAGGCCGTCTCTACCGAGGCGGCCTTCTTGTTTTGGATCCTTTTGTCCTGACTTTTCTCCTGGGGTCCACGGTTTACGACTCCCTGCTCACGATATTTGCCTTCCCATGAACAAGTTCCTCATCGTCGGTCTCGGAAATATCGGCAACGAATATGCCCACACCCGCCATAATATCGGCTTCGACGTGGTGATGGCCTTTGTGCGCAAGCATGGTGGCAGCCTTGAAACGGGCCGCCTCGCCTATAAGGCCGAAGTGCGCTGGAAGGGCCGCATCTTTGTCTGTATCTGCCCAACCACTTATATGAACCGGAGCGGCGCTGCCGTTAAATACTGGATGGACAAGGAAAAGGTGGCGATTGAAAATGTACTCGTAATCCTCGACGACCTGGCGCTGCCGTTAAGTAAGCTGCGCTTGCGTCCTTCCGGTTCCGATGCGGGCCATAACGGGCTGCGCGATATCCAGGCAGTGTTGGGCAGCCAGGCTTATCCGCGCCTTCGCTTCGGCATCGGCAACGACTTCCCTAAAGGACGACAAGCCGATTTTGTGCTGAGCAAGTGGCTCCCGGACGAAGAACCGGTAGTAATGAAGAAGATCGAAAAGTGCGTGGAGATAATCGAGAGTGTGGCTACCGTGGGCCTCGGGGGTACCATGACCGCGGTAAATAATCTGGATTTCGGTTCCTGAAATGGGGGGCATGCGCTATTTTAGCAGTGTGCACCGCAACCAGTTTTCCCGGAAAACTGAAATTATGCCGGATCAACGCAGAGCGTATCCCGCATAAATCAATAAACCATCTGACACATGAAGATATTTTGTATCGGCCGCAATTATGCCGACCATGCCCGGGAGCTGGGTAACGCCGTTCCGGAGGAGCCGGTGATTTTTATGAAGCCGAAGAACGCGTTGCTCCAGTCGCACATGCCCTTTTATTACCCGGAGTTTACCAATGAGCTTCACTATGAATGCGAGCTGGTGCTGCGTGTTAGTAAAAACGGGAAGTACATCCAGGAAAAGACCGCCAACCGGTACTATGACGCTATCACGACCGGTATCGATTTTACCGCGCGCGATATCCAGTCGGAACTGAAAAAGAAGGGCCTTCCCTGGGAGAAGGCAAAATCCTGGGACAATTCAGCCGTGATCGGCCGCTGGGTACCCCTGACCGAAATCAAGGATCCCAATGATATCTCCTTTAGTTTCCAGAAGAACCGGCAGCTGGTGCAGCAGGGCAATTCACGGGATATGATCCACGACTTTGCATTGATCGTCAGCCATATCTCCCAGTACTTCTCCATTAATATCGGTGACCTCATCTTCACGGGCACACCGGCCGGGGTGGGAGAGGTTGTCGTTGGTGACGAGCTCGAAGCCTTTATGGGAGATCAAAGCCTCCTTAAGCTGGAAGTGAAATAGACCACCTAAAACGTTATATACATAAAGCCGCGGTCCACGCGGCTTTATTATTAGCCAAAGAACGGATGGGAATTATATATATATGACAGTGCCCGCCACGCTTTCCGGGCTTTTGCAGCTTTTCTTTTCCTTTAATGTTTGGACAGTAATGCAGGGCTCCCTATCTTTGCGTCCGCTTTTTGAAGGTAGGGGCTACGAAAAACAACGGCAATGGCTGTTCGAATGAGTAGCGGGAAGACAACGGGCTTTCACAAAATTTTGATGAAGATTCTTCAAAAAAGATTTGGAAAGCGCGCTTTGGTTACCGTATCTTTGCCCTCCGCTTCTAACGAAAAGGATGCTCTTTAAATAGTTGGTACTCAATCAGTTGAAACAAATTTCGAAAGAAAAAATTTCAAAAAAAAGTTTGGCTGATAACACTGAGTCTACTATCTTTGCACTCCGCTTTAAGAAGCACGCTCTTTACAACAGAATGGTCGCCCGCCGGCAGCTCACACGAAAAAAAGCTGCAGAATTTAAAAATTAAATTTGGTGGTTAGCAAATGGCCTTCTATCTTTGCACTCCCGTTGCAAAAACGGCATCGCAAATCACTAGTTCTTACGATTAAAAACGAGGTGAGGCTTACGATAAAAAGTAGGGCCTGGGAGCATCGCGGCTCTGACACTTACGAAATGATTATTGTCTCAGGACAGCAATCAAAGTTCTTTGAAAGAAAGGGAAGCAATAGCATACTATTTAGGTAGTATAAAAAATTAAGTAGGTAAGGCATTGATGGTCTGATTAACTAATAATCGACAATTAATGACTCGATCATTTTCTTGAGAAAATTTTCTAGTCAGGAAGTCAACAATTCATTTACAATGGAGAGTTTGATCCTGGCTCAGGATGAACGCTAGCGGCAGGCTTAATACATGCAAGTCGAGGGGCAGCATGGTTGTAGCAATACAACTGATGGCGACCGGCAAACGGGTGCGGAACACGTACACAACTTACCCTGAACTGGGGGATAGCCTTCCGAAAGGGAGATTAATACCTCATAGGATCGTGGAGTGGCATCACTCAGCGATTAAAGCTCCGGCGGTTTAGGATGGGTGTGCGGCTGATTAGGTAGTTGGTTGAGGTAACGGCTCACCAAGCCTGCGATCAGTAACTGGTGTGAGAGCACGACCAGTCACACGGGCACTGAGACACGGGCCCGACTCCTACGGGAGGCAGCAGTAAGGAATATTGGTCAATGGACGCAAGTCTGAACCAGCCATGCCGCGTGAAGGATGAAGGTCCTCTGGATTGTAAACTTCTTTTATAGGGGACGAAATCAACATTTCCATGTTGTCTGACGGTACCCTAGGAATAAGCACCGGCTAACTCCGTGCCAGCAGCCGCGGTAATACGGAGGGTGCAAGCGTTATCCGGATTCACTGGGTTTAAAGGGAGCGTAGGAGGGCAGGTAAGTCAGTGGTGAAATCTTTGGGCTTAACCCGAAAACTGCCATTGATACTATCTGTCTTGAATATGGTGGAGGTGAGCGGAATATGTCATGTAGCGGTGAAATGCTTAGATATGACATAGAACACCGATTGCGAAGGCAGCTCGCTACGCCTATATTGACTCTGAGGCTCGAAAGCGTGGGGATCAAACAGGATTAGATACCCTGGTAGTCCACGCCCTAAACGATGGATACTCGACGTGTGCGATATGACTGTACGCGTCTGAGCGAAAGCATTAAGTATCCCACCTGGGAAGTACGACCGCAAGGTTGAAACTCAAAGGAATTGGCGGGGGTCCGCACAAGCGGTGGAGCATGTGGTTTAATTCGATGATACGCGAGGAACCTTACCTGGGCTAGAATGCAGTTGGACCGTGGGTGAAAGCTCACTTTGTAGCAATACACCGACTGTAAGGTGCTGCATGGCCGTCGTCAGCTCGTGCCGTGAGGTGTTGGGTTAAGTCCCGCAACGAGCGCAACCCCCATCACTAGTTGCCATCAGGTAACGCTGGGAACTCTAGTGAAACTGCCGTCGTAAGACGCGAGGAAGGAGGGGATGATGTCAGGTCATCATGGCCTTTATGCCCAGGGCTACACACGTGCTACAATGGGTCGGACAAAGGGCTGCCACTTAGCGATAAGGAGCCAATCCCAAAAACCGACTCTCAGTTCGGATCGCAGTCTGCAACTCGACTGCGTGAAGCTGGAATCGCTAGTAATCGTATATCAGCAATGATACGGTGAATACGTTCCCGGACCTTGCACACACCGCCCGTCAAGCCATGGAAGCTGGGTGTACCTAAAGTCGGTAACCGCAAGGAGCCGCCTAGGGTAAAACTAGTAACTGGGGCTAAGTCGTAACAAGGTAGCCGTATCGGAAGGTGCGGCTGGAATACCTCCTTTTTAGAGCAGCTGTCAATGTCGCTTTTTATGAAGCGCTTACTTAACAGCTATTGTTTCCCTCTTTCTTTCAATATTTAGTTCTTTTCACTGGACTCCGTGACTACGGGGGCTACAAAAAGATCCGTAGCTCAGCCTGGTTAGAGCACTACACTGATAATGTAGGGGTCAGCAGTTCAAATCTGCTCGGGTCTACCAAAAGTGAAGCTGCGAGGAGAGTGATGTGCGGATTGAATGGTGACG
>NZ_SJZI01000047.1 GCF_004337505.1 Flaviaestuariibacter flavus
GGGCTCGGGCGCCTGCAGCCCGAGCCCGGCTACCGGTGGCAGGGCGGCAAGGTCGATGGGCGGGTTGGTAAAGGTCATGCCTAAAATTAGGAAGGCAGGACGATAAGAAGGGCTTTAAGGTTCCGGGGTTCTAAGGTTCTGCGGTTCCGTGTTCCTGATTCCCTGTTCCGTGTTCATTATATCGGCTTAGCCGCGGTTATTGGCGGCAGCCCCAAACACCCGCTTCAGCACATCCGTCGTACGGGCGGCGGCGTTGGCGCGGATATTGGCTTCTTCCTGTGCCACCTGGTCAAAGAGTGCGTCGACGGCCTTGCCGGCTACATAGGAAACGAGGTCGGGGTTGAGCTTCTGCTGCGTGGTGGGAAAGCCGTTGTAGATGCCGATCACCTCGTCGTAATATTTCGTGGCGTTCACCTGGTCGAGGGTGCTGCGGATGATGGGCGTAAAGGCCGTGATGAGTGCGGCGGTGGTTTTGTCCCGGAAATACTGCGTAGCGGAATTGCGGCCGCCGCGCACGATGTTGAGGGCATCGGTGATGGTCATCTGGCGAAGCGCGTCCACAAAGATGGGACGGGCCTGCACTACGGCCTGTTCGGCGGCGCGGTTCACCTGCAGGATGGCCCGGTCGACCATCGAGCCCATCCCCAGGTCGCGGAGCGTTGTTTCAATACGCTGGGCGCCCGGCGGCATCAGGATCTTGTACGCGGCATTGCCGAAGAAGCCATCGCGCGCATTGAGCGTGCTGATGCCGCGGCTTACGCCCTGGTCGAGGGCCTGGCGGATGCCTTCGGCGGCTTCCGCCTCGGTAATGGGGGCATAGGTGCCCGCGCCGGGCAGGTTCTTAATGGTGTCGCAGGAGGTGAACGGCAGTGCAGCAAGACTGAGCAGCAAAATATATCGATACATGGGGCTCTATTTTGACGGCGTACTTTCAAAAAGAAGGCCACAGTCGCGTTTGCGGTTGCGCAACACATTTAATTACCTGTAGTATCTTGGCGCTCATGCGTATGTGCAAGGCATTTGTCACCCTGCTGTTCCCGCTGCTGCCTGCTACCGGCGCTTTTGCCCAAAGGCGGCCGGAGCCGCCCGGTGTGACCGAGCCGTATTCGCCCGACTGGTACCTCCGTAAGTCGCGGCGCCAGAAGGTGGTTGCCCTGAGCTCCCTCGGCAGCGGGCTCACGCTCTCGCTCATCGGCGTGTTCATGCTCAAGCCCGATTACCGCGACATCTACCAGGTGGAGACCGAAGCGCAGCGGATGCGCCGCAAAGCACGCGAGCGCACCGGTGTGGGGCTGACCGTCGGCGGGCTCGCACTCGTAGCCGGAAGCATTCCCCTTTTCGTGGCCAGCGGCCGCAACCGGCGCCTTGCGCGCGTGGTGCTCGCCCCTGAAGCCGCCCTGCTGCCCTATCCCGCCGCACGCCATTCCTTTGCCGCGATGCACCTTCGGATCGCGCTGTAAACTGCCTGGCGGCAAGGGTTGCATTCACGATTCATACCCCGAAGCTTCGGGAGACGATTCACGATCGTACCTTTGCCGCACTTTTTCCAGGAACATGAGCACACAACACCTTTCCGAGCAGGAGCTGATCCGCCGCGAGAAGCTGGCCGAACTCCAGCGTCTCGGCATCGAGCCTTATCCCGCAGCCCTCTATCCCGTGAGTCACTATTCGCAGGAGATCAAAGCCGTATTTAACGACGATAACAAAGACGACTTCGCCGCCGTTTGCCTCGCCGGCCGCGTAATGAGCGTGCGCGACATGGGCAAGGCTGCCTTCGCCGAGCTGCAGGACAGCCAGGGCCGCATCCAGGTGTATGTGCGCCGCGACGACATCGCCACCGACGGCGACACCATGCTGTACGACAACGTGTGGAAGAAGCTCATCGACCTCGGTGACTTCATCGGCATCAAAGGCTTTGTATTCCGCACCAAGATGGGCGAGATCTCCGTGCACGTGCAGGAGCTCACCTTCCTGGGCAAATCGCTGCGCCCGCTGCCGGTGGTGAAGGTGGCCGAAGGACAGACCTTCGACGCTGTTACCGATCCCGAATTCAAATACCGCCAGCGCTACGCCGACCTGGTGGTAAACCCGCTGGTAAAAGAAACCTTCGTGAAGCGCACGAAGATGATCAACGCCATCCGCGAGTTTCTCAACGAGCACGGCGCCCTCGAAGTGGATACGCCGGTGCTGCAGTCGATCCCCGGCGGTGCGGCGGCGCGCCCCTTCATCACGCATCACAATGCGCTCGATGTGCCTTTTTACCTGCGTATCGCCAACGAGCTTTACCTGAAGCGCCTCATCGTAGGCGGCTTCGACTGGGTATATGAGTTCAGCCGCAACTTCCGCAACGAAGGCATGGACCGCACGCACAACCCCGAGTTTACCATCCTTGAATGGTACACGGCCTATAAAGATTATTTCTGGATGATGAACGTGACCGAGCAGCTGCTCGAGCGCACCTGCATCGCCGTCAACGGAACCGATGAAAGCATCATCGGCGGCAAAACGATATCGTTCAAGGCACCCTTCAAGCGCGTACCGATCTATGAAGCCATCAAGGAGCACACCGGCTTCGATGTAAGCGAGATGGATGAGGCCGGCCTCCGCGAAGTATGCGGCAAGCTCGGACTGGAAGTGGCCCCTTCGATGGGCAAAGGCAAGCTGATCGACACCATCTTCGGCGAGCGTTGCGAGCATCATTATATCCAGCCCATCTTCATCACCGATTACCCGGTGGAGATGAGCCCGCTTACCAAGAAGCACCGCAGCAAGCCGGGCCTCGTGGAGCGATTCGAGCTGATGATCAACGGCAAGGAGATCGCCAATGCCTACTCCGAGCTCAACGATCCCATCGACCAGCGGGAGCGCTTCGAAGACCAGGTGAAGCTGATGGAGCGCGGCGACGACGAGGCGATGTTCATCGACTACGACTTCCTGCGCGCCCTCGAATACGGCATGCCGCCCACGGCGGGCATCGGCATCGGCATCGACCGCCTCTGCATGCTGCTCACCGGCAACGTATCGATCCAGGATGTGCTGCTCTTCCCGCAGATGCGCCCCGAGAAGTCGGATGACGTGCCTGCAGAAGAAAATGAAACGAACGCCTAACTGTAGTTCATGAAAGTCGTCGGCTTTTCCTTCATCCGCAACGCGGCCACGTTTCAATACCCGATCGTGGAAGCGATCCGCTCTATCCTGCCGCTCTGCGACGAGGTGGTGGTGGCCGTGGGCCGCTCTACGGATAATACCCGCGAGCTGGTGGCGGCCATCAGCCCCAAAGTGCGCATCATTGACACCGAGTGGGACGATACCCTGAAAGAAGGCGGACGCGTGCTGGCCGTGGAAACCGACAAGGCTTATGCCGCGATTCCCGCCGATGCCGACTGGTGCATCTATATCCAGGGCGACGAAGTGCTCCACGAAGATGGCTACGACAACCTGCGCGCCGCGATGACCCGCTGGCTGGATAACAAGCGTGTGGACGGGCTCCTGCTCAGGTACCGGCACTTCTTTGGTTCCTACAACTACGTGGGTGCCGAAGGTCATTGGTATCGCCACGAGATCCGCGTGCTGCGCAAGCGACCGGATTTTTATTCGTATAAAGACGCACAGGGATTTCGGAAGGGCAACAACCAGAAGCTGCGCGTGAAGCCGGTGGACGCTTATGTGCATCACTATGGCTGGGTGCAGGATCCGAAGGTGATGAAGGCCAAGTTCAATGTGAAGGACATCATCAACCACGGTGCCGAAGGCACGATCGATAATGTTTCGGATGTCGACAATGTGGTGGTGCCCGAGGGCTATGCTTTTTCGCTGGTCAACTCGCTGGCCCGCTTTGAAGGCCGTCACCCCGCCGTGATGCAGGAGCGCATTGCGAAGATGGACTGGAAGTTCGAGTGGGATATGTCGCGCAACTGGCTGCGAAAGAAAGACAAGTTCAAGAACTTCATGGAGAAGTGGACCGGCTGGCGGCCGTTTACCTACAAGAATTACAAAGTGATTTAGAAGCGGAGAGAAAGAACGCGGATTTCTTATGATTGGTTATGATGCACACGGATATTGGTACCAAAATCCGTATAGATCATAACCAATCTGCGTATTCCGCATGCGGAATCAGCGTTCCTTCTCTCCGGCTTCCTCACATGTTCAAGCGATAAACAAATCCTTCTGCAACTCGTTCTCCGGGTTCACCGCGTACTTCGAAAAGTCGGTGATGCCTTCCTGCTGCAGCACTTCTTCATCGATGAAGAAGTTGCCGGTGCATTCCTTTGAGTTTCGCGAAAGAATGGCGAAGGCCGCTTCGGCCACGATGTCGGGTGTGCGGCTGCGCTGCACGAGGTAGTCGCCGCCGAGCAGGTTCTGTACGGCTGCTGTGGCGATGGTGGTACGCGGCCAGAGGGCGTTGGCCGCAATGCCCTGCGGCTTCAGCTCCTCGGCCAGCCCGAGCGCGATCATGCTCATGCCGTATTTGCTCAGCGTATAAGCGAGGTGCGGACCAAACCAGCGCGGGTCGAGGTCGAGCGGCGGGGAGAGGTTGAGAATATGCGGGTTGCTACCTTTTTTGAGGTAAGGAATGCAGGCCTTCGATACCAGCAGCGTGCCGCGCACATTGATGCCGTGCATGAGGTCGAAGCGCTTTGCTTCGAGGGTTTCGGTGGGCACCAGGTTGATGGCGCTGGCATTGTTCACCAAAATATCGATACCGCCAAAGTGATCCGCTGCCTGCTGCACCGCCGCATTGATCTGGTCTTCGAAGCGGATATCGGCCTGCAGGGCAAGTGCCTTGCCGCCCGCAGCCGCTATCTCCGCCGCCGCGGTATGGATGGTGCCTTCCAGCTTCGGGTGTGCTTCGGCTGTCTTCGCGGCGATGGCTACGTTGGCTCCTTCGCGGGCGAGGCGCAGGGCAATGGCCTTGCCGATGCCGCGCGATCCGCCGGTGATGAATACCGTTTTGTTTTGGAAAGTCATGAGAGAAAGGTAAAGAAGAGTTTTTCACCGCAAAGAGAAAAAGCAAAGAAGTTGATACGCTAAGAAAGGTTCTGAGGTTCTATGGTTCTGAGGTTTTGAGGTTGGTTAGATAACAGCAGTCAAATAAAAGGTCCCGCTTGCGGGGACCTTTTCAATCGTATTCCTTAGCGAATCGCTTATTCAACTTCTTTTCTTAGCGGTTCCGAACCTTCTTTCCCTTTTCCGCCTTAGAAATCCGGCAGCTTCGGCTTCGTTTCCATGATGTCTTCGATGCGTTGGAGCACTTCAGGTGTGAGCAGCGGGAGCACTTCGAGTGCCTTTAGGTTTTCTTCCAGCTGGTTGCGTTTGGTGGCGCCGAGGATGGCGGTGGTGACGTTGGGATTCTTCAGCGTCCAGGCGATGGCGAGCGTTGATTGCTGAACGCCGAGCTCCTGCGCCAGCGTGCCGAGGCGCTTCACTTTGGCAAGCTTTTCATCGGCGATCAGCTTGTCGCGCAGCCAGTCGAAACCTTCGAGGGCGAGGCGGCTGTCTTCGGGAATGCCTTCGTTGTATTTGCCGGTGAGCAGCCCCGAGGCCAGCGGGCTCCAGATGGTGGTGCCCATGCCCACGGTGCGGAAGATGTTGTAATAGTCTTTCTCCACCTTTTCGCGCTCCAGCAGGTTGTACTGCGGCTGTTCCACCGAAGGCCCGATGAGTCGGTAATCGGCGGCCACGCGGTGCGCTTCCATGATCTCGGTGCCGCTCCACTCCGAGGTGCCCCAGTACAGGATCTTGCCTTGCTGGATGAGCGTGTTCATCGTCTGCACCACTTCCTCGATGGGTACGTTTTTGTCGGGGCGATGGCAGAAGTACAGGTCGAGGTAATCCATTTGAAGGCGCTGCAATGCTTCATGGCAGGCTTCGGTAAGGTGCTTGCGCGAAAGGCCATGCTGGTTGGGTTTGTTTTCTTTTCCGCGCCAGCCGAAGAAAGCCTTGGAAGAAACGGTGTAGGAGGTGCGGTCCCATCTCTTTTTCTGCAGTACGCGTCCCATCAGTTTTTCGCTTTCTCCTCCCGCATATACTTCGGCGTTATCAAAAAAGTTGACGCCGGCATCATAAGCGAGGCCCATCAGCTCGTCGGCGAGGCTGTCGTCTACCTGCTTGTGAAAGGTGACCCAGCTGCCGTAGGACAGCGCGCTCAGCTGCAGGCCCGTGCGGCCCATTCTGCGGTATTCCATGAAAAAGGTTTTAGGGTTCTGAGGTTTTGAGGTTCTGGAGTTGTGCAACCGTAGATCGGTTGGCGCGGTTCAAAAATAGGAATGGGCCACGCGGGTTGAACCAATCTTAAAACCTCAGAGCCTCAAAACCACGGCACCCTGCTCGTTTATTCCGGCAGCACATCGGTGCCGACAAGCACCGTCCCGGTAGGGTATTTAATGAGTACGTCGGTGAGGTCCTGCTTTGCCACCATGCCCCGGCCGCCGCGGATGCGCTTGTCGCGCTGGGTAATGCGCACGGTGGAGTCGGTATAAAAGATGGCCGCGTTCTGGTCCCACCACATTTCGGAGGTGCGCAGCGTGTCGCCGTTGACGTTGATCACCTGCACCGAATCGCGGAGCAACACCTTGCTGCGGTTCTCGATATAGCGCGCATAGCGGGCATCGAGATAGCTTTCGACCCTGCCCAGCGAGTCGTAGAAGTCGACATGCATCTTTTTCGGGAACTCGATCACGGTGGAGTCGCCCAGGTAACGCAGCATCAGCGGCGCTTTGAGGATTGCTTTGAGGTTGCCGCTCTGGCTGAACAGGGTGGTCACCTCCTTTGCCTCTTCCACCATCTGCACCGTTTTGTTAAGGTCGTTGATGCGCGCCATGTCGTTCTCGCAGGCGGCAAGCAGGAGTGTGGCTGATATGAGGATCGCGATACGCAAAGCAGTGGTGCAAAGATGCGGTAAAGACGCGGAGCGTAGGTACGCAGATTTCATAAGATCTGTTATGATTTGCGCAGCCGGCCCGTCGTTCTCCGGCAAAAAAAAGCGCCCCTTGCGGAGCGCTTCTTCATTAATCGTATTTCCGTTTCAGGAACCAGGCGTCACTGAGGTTAAGCCCGATGGAGACGCGGAAATTATTTTCTTTCAGGAGGTTGTTGTTGTTGCCGCGGTTCAGGTATTCGAGCGCGAAGTTGAGCATCGTTTGCTGGTTGCGCGCCATGTTGTTGCGGTGGCCGAGCGGCAGGCCGATGCCGGCGGTTGCGCTCCAGAAGGGCAGGCGACCGGAGGCGGTAACATAGTCCTTGCCGATGGCGAAGCCAGCGCGGTAAGCGGTGCGGCCAAACAACGAGCGGCTCAGCGGGGCCGGGAGCAGCTGCCCGCCAACACGAATGATGGTATTGCTTTGTACCGCGTCGGTTTGACCATAGAAGCGGTATTCGTCCCAGTTGCTGTGAACTACATCAACACCGCCCTGCCAGAAGCCACCGCCCTTGATGCCGCCGCCGGCAACGAAGCCAACGGTGTAAGAAGAGGGATAAATGATCTCACCTTTGTTGTCCTTGGTCTTGAACACGGAGTCGGTCAGATTCGTCGGGTCGATGGTGAAGGTGCCTACCGTGCGGTCCTGCGATGCGGTCATCTTATGCCGGATGTTGCCGCTGGCGCCGAAGCGGATATACTGATCTTTTGCTTTGTTGAGCGAAACGAGGTACTGTGCGCCGGCGTTGAAGAACAATTTTCCGTAGGAGGTCTGCTCGCGGTAGACGCCGTGGTAATACAGAACGGTGTCGTTCTCGAAATCGCGGATGGTGGAGATGTCGCGGTTGCCGAACAGGTAGCCGAAGTTGACACCCAGGCTCAGGTTGCCGATCGCTACGCCGGTGCCGACGGAGGCAAGGTAGCTGCCGCCCGAGCCCTGGTATTCGGTGAATACCGAGTCGATGCCCGGAAGCCGGCGACTGTCCTGGATCTGGTAGCCGATGCGGCTGAGCGGACGCAGTCCGAACACCATGCCCCAGCCCTTTTTGATGGGAATACCCACCTGGATATACGAAATGTTGATCTCGGAAGATGTGAACTTGTCGGTAACGCCCGGCGCGCGCAGGGTGCGGTTGTCGATGGCCACGCCTACGTCAAAAAGCACACGGCCGAAGCCGGCCTTGGCCTTCTTCTGGCCGGAGGTGCGCTGCGGCGGCGCCAGGAAGGTGCTGTAAGAAGCCGGGTTGCTGAAGTTGATGTGGCTGTAGAAATTGCGGTTGAACTGCCCCGTGGGATCCACGTTGTCGGCATCGCCGGCGGAAATGCCGCCCATGCCGCGGTTGATGACATGGGTGTTCGACATTTGGTCGCCGAGGCCGTAGCGCGAGTAGGGCGAGTTGCCCTGGGCGCCTGCGGCTACCGAGGTAAGCGCGAGTGCGGAAGCACCCAGCAGGCGGAGCGCAGTATGTTTGGTTTTCTCAGAAGTCAGTGTTGACGCGGCTGATCGCATATAATCCTTTAAAAATAAGTTCGGGGTCTGCAAATATCCTGTTTTTTAGATGGGGGGTTAAAACGGGTCCGTCGCCCCCGGTTAAAAGGGCGTTAAAGTTCCCGAAACGCGCGGCGTAGCTGTCAATGATGCCGTCGATCTCGTGCACCATCCCCAGCACCACCCCGCTCTGCAGGTTGGTGGCGGTGTCGTAGCCAATGAGGGGCACATTCCATTCGCCTTTTACCAATGGCAGTTTGGCCGTGTATTCATGCATGGCGCGAAAGCGCATCTCCATACCCGGGGAAATAGAGCCGCCCAGAAACTCGCCCTTCGTGTTGATGAAGTTGAAGGTGATACAGGTTCCGAGCGTGATGGCGAGGTTATTCGCGCCCGGGAACAGGTCGACGGCCGCGGCGGCAACGGCCAGGCGGTCGGCGCCCATGGTTTCGGGCTTGCCTACGGGTATAGTAAAGGCAAGCCGCGAGGTATTGGACAGCTTGTGAAATCGCGTGTGCGCGCTGAGCAGGACCTCGATCTCCGGGTCGTGGTGCACCACTGATGAAAGGATGCTGCGCGCCGGCCGGTACTGTTCCAGCAGCTCACGCAGGTGCTGCAGCGCGTCCTCGCGCAGGAAGATCACTTCACGGAGGGTGTCGTTCTCGAAGCGCGCCAGCTTCAGGCGGGTATTTCCGAAATCGAGGCAGAATGTAGGGTTCCCGTTCACGGTCAGTTTTGAGTGCGGGGCAAGATACAGCTTTCAGCCCGCTACGCAGCAACCCCTGGGAAGGTCATTGCGAGGAGGCAAAGCGTGGCCAAGCCATACGAAGCAATCACCCACGGCAGGCACCGCCTCGGGTAGCGCAAATAAACGCAGGGCCGGCCGCAGGGGATTGCTTCAGCACTACACTTCGTTCCGTGCCGCGCAATGACGGCCTTGCTGATGACGGCTTCTTTGTCCCTGCTCATTTCAGGTTAAAACCCTCGATGTTCCGGAAGTGCCCGTTCATTTTGATTTTTTCCTTCAGTTTCTCCATCTCTGAAATGAGCGGCACCACCCGGGTGATGTGCTGCTTCAGGAACTCAAGGCGCTGGCGCTCGTCGAGGAAATTGAGCAGGCGGTATTCTTCTTCAAGCGTGAGGCCTACGTGGTGCGCCATATCGTAGCTGCGCAGCTCGCTGTCTTCTTTCTTAAAGTCTTTCGTCACTTTGAGCATCCTGTGCAGCTCGCGCACGCCGGCAACAAGGCGGCGGATCGTTTCGGGGTTGGCATCTTCATATGTAACGGGGTAGTTGACGATGGCGCCGCTGTACAGTTTGTCGGGCACCTGCTGGATCACTTCCAGGATGCGGAAGATGCGCTGCCCTTCGGTCTTTATGTCCATTTCGCCGCCCTCGTACAATTTGCTGAGTTCGCTGATCTGCACCAGCGTGCCGAAGTCCTGCAGCTCGTTATTGATCACGGTGGGAATCCCGAAGGGACGCTTTGTTTCATAGCACTCGGCAATAAGCTGCTTGTAGCGCGGCTCGAAGATGTGCAGGTTGAGGCGCTCGCCCGGATACACCACGATGCCCAGGGGGAAGATCGGGATGAAATTCGTCATAGGCGGAATGTACTGCAAAAAAGATGCAAGCAGATTGAAGGCAGATTACATGAGTACATGAATACATGATTACATGAGGGCAGCAGGAAATCTGCCTATCTCGAATCTCGGATCTGCAAACAAATCAGACATCACACATCCGACATCAGCCATCCCTCTCCGGCTCATGTATTCATTTGCTCATGTAATCTGATTACATGAGGGCAGCAGGAAATCTGCCTATCTCGAATCTCGGATCTGCAAACAAATCAGACATCACACATCCGACATCAGCCATCCCTCTCCGGCTCATGTATTCATTTGCTCATGTAATCATGTAATCTCCCCTCTACTCACCCGCTCAGACCTTCTTCCCTTCCAACCTGCTGTATCCAGAGCGCGTAGTAAAGTTCTTTTTTCTCCAGCAGCGCCTCGTGTGTTCCCTGCTCCGCGATCTTTCCTTTTTCCAGCACATAGATGCGGTCGGCATGGCGGATGGTGGAAAGGCGATGGGCAATGGAGATCACCATCTGGCGGCGCTCGGCGGCGATGCCGGTGAGCGTGGCGGTGATCGACTCTTCGGTGAGCGAATCGAGCGCGGCCGTGGCCTCGTCGAAAATAAGCAGCTGCGGTGCGCGCAGCAGGGCGCGGGCGATGGAGAGGCGTTGCTTCTCGCCGCCCGAGAGGCGCGTGCCGCCTTCGCCAAGAACGGTATCGAGGCCCCTGGGGCCAGCCACCAGCTGCCGTGCCGCCGCACGGTCGAGTGCCGCCAGCATCTCTTCGTCGGTAGCGCCGGGCTTGATGAAGAGCAGGTTTTGCCGCACCGTGCCGGCAAAGAGCTGCGTCTCCTGCGTCACAAATCCGATCTGCCGCCGCACGCGGTTGTAGCGGATCGCGCTCACCGGCACGTCGTCGAAAAGAATGCTGCCCGAGCGCGGCGTATAGAGCCCTACGAGCAGCTTCACCAGCGTGCTTTTGCCCGAGCCGCTCGGGCCTACAAAGGCGATCGACTCGCCCTGCCGTACCGAGAACGAGAGGCCGTCCAGGGCGTTGTGCTGCGCCGTGCGGTGGCGGAACACCACGTCGCGGAATTCCAGCTTTTCGAAGGTGCCGATATCAATCGGGTCGTCGGGCCGCGTTTCCACGGGCTTCTGCATCAGCGTGTCGAAGTTGTGCAGCGAAGCCTCCGCTTCACGATAGGCCAGGATGATGGTGCCGAGGTCCTGTATCGGAACAAAGATGTAGTTGAGAATGATCTGCATCGAGATGAGCTCGCCCGCGCTGAGCACCTTGCGGAAGATGAGCCACAGCAGGATGAAAAGGATCGACTGCTTGAGCAGGTTGAGCGTGATGCCCTGCAGGAAGCCGAGGGTCCGCACGCGCTTTACCTTTTGCATTTCCAGCTCGAAGATCTGGCGGGTGAAGGTCTTGAGGCGGCGCACCTCGGGATAGGTGAGGCCGAGGCTTTTGACGAGCTCAATGTTGCGGAGCGATTCGGTGATATGCCCCGAAAGCACCGCATTCTCCCGGTTGATCCGCCGCTGCACCGTTTTGATCTTTTTGGAAAGCATTCCTGTGAGCCCGCCCAGCAGCAGCACGCCTACCAGGAACACCGGCACGAGCGCCCAGCTTTTCGTAATCGCGTAAAATATCAGGAAGCCCACACCAACGAGGGTGGAGAACAGCAGGTTGACGGCCTGGGTGAGAAACTGCTCGGTATCGCGCCGCGTTTTCTGCAGCACGGTGAGCGCCTCGCCGCTGCGCTGCTCTTCATACTCCTCGAAGGAGAGCCGCAGGGTTTGCTTGAGACCATCGTCGAACACGGACTGGCCGAAGCGTTGCACCAGCAGGCGGAGGACATACTCCTGGAGGGAGCGCGCCGCGCGCGCCGCCACCGCCACGCCGATAGCAAGCGCCAGCAGTCCAAGCGCGCCGCGCACAAGCTCGTCTTCGCTGCGCGTGCCGGGATGCAGCGCATACCGGTCGAGGATGCGGCCGAAGATGACCGGATCGAGAAAGGTGAGTGCCTGCGCCACAGCCGCGAGGGCCATCGACAGCAGCACGAGGCCTTTGTAGGGACGCAGGTATTTCCAGAAAAGTTTCATGAAGCGACAGGGTCTGTCTTTCTCTTCAAAAAATAACGCCACGCCCGCGCGGCGCTTACCTTAGTAACACCGAATCTTTTTTTATGTTCCTGATCTCCCTCACCTACCGCGTGGCACCCGAAGAAGTAGACCGGCACCTGGAGGCGCATGCGGCCTTCCTCGACCGCCATTACGCAGCGGGCCACTTCGTTTTTTCGGGACCCAAGGTGCCGCGCACGGGCGGCGTCATCCTGGCGCACGGGCTTTCTCACGAGGCGGTGATGCAGCTCATTTCCGAAGACCCGTTTTACCTGAATTCCATTGCGAATTACCACGTGCAGGAGCTTCAGCCCACAAAATGGGATCCGCGCTTTGCGCCTTTTGCCGGAGGTTGACCTCCCATTTATTCTCCTATTCGGCCACCGGCTTACGGTTGCTGGTCTCCTCCTTGCCTTCTTCGATCATTTCTTCCACTTCCGCTTCGGCGCCGGCCTCCAGCTGCTCCACCCGCGCCTCCTGCCGCCCGTCGGCCGGGTTGATATAAAAAATGGCAATACAGCGGGAGGTGATCGGAGCCGATGGGCCGCAGGGTACAGAACTCCTCCACAAAGACTTCGGGTGAATGAAAAAAGAGGTCGATGGGAAAGCGCAGGAATTTGTATTTCGCGTGGAAGGTGGACACAAAGCCGCGCCCGATGCGGGGGTCGATGAGTCCCGACTCTTTGCGGAACAGGACCGAAGAGCGGGCCCAGGCAACGTTGTTGAAATCGCCCACCACCAGCGCATGGCCGTTGTGCTCCTTTACTTTTTTCGCCACCGACAGCAGCTCGCCGTCGCGCTCGCGCGCCGTTTCTTCTTCGGTGGGGCTCGGTGGTGCCGGGTGCACGCAAAACACCGTGAAGCGTAGTCCCGCCGGGTCTTCGAGCTCCGCCTCGATACTCGGCAGGTCGTCGGAAACGAAGTAGTGCGCCTGCAGGCGCCGCACTTTCAGCCGCGAGTAAAAATGCATCCCGTAGGTGTTCTCCATCGGGATCTTGAGCGAATGCGGGTAATCGGCGTCGAGCGGTGCCAGCGCGTCTTCCCAGGCTTTGTTCGACTCCATCGTCAGCAGGATATCAGGCTGCTTTTCCCGCACCAGGTCCAGCAGGCGGTGGTGCTCGTTGTTAAACTGGTATACGTTCACCGATAACAGCGACACATCGCCGCGGCCTTTCCGCGAGGGCGGCGGCGGCACGCGGTAAAGGCGGGTATAAGGAAAAAGCGTTACGATGTTGCCGCCCGCCAGCACGCAAAGCGCGCCCTGGAGGATCCAGAAGCGGGTGTCGTGCTCCGCCGCCACAAACCCGAGCACGATCGTCAGCAGCTGCAGCACCAGGGCCTGGATGCGCCCGAACTCCCAGATGCGGAACACCCAATGCGGGTGCGGTACCAGCGGCAGCAGGGCGGTGACCAGGAGCAGGGAGGCTAATGCGAGGTAAAGAATATCCATAGTTCGGGTGCAGAAATGCAAAGCTGTTGCCACTCCATCTGGCCCTTCATTTGCACAGCTGGGGGCATGAAAACCCTGTTTTTCACCTTGCTGCTTTCCTGCCTGCTCGCCTGCAACGGGGTAGATACCGTGCTGGGCACCGACGACAACAAAAGCCGGCAGGATGCCACTTCGTATTCCTATGCCTGCCTGGACAGCAGCGTAGCCGGGGAGCGCACCACGCAACGCATTTCCAAAGCGGCCGACCTTGTTCGCGACCTCGCGGTGCGGAAGGGAAGCATCACGGACGAGATGCAATCGGAATATGGTGCGGCTTTTCACCAGGATGTTCTTGAAACCGGGGAAATGAAGCTTGTCGGCGACAAGGCGCTCGACACCCGGCTGAACGCCATGCTCAACGAGCTGCTGCGGCAGCGCACAAAACCTTCGGGCATCAAGTACGCGGTTTACGCTGTGGAAGACACGATGGTCAACGCCTTTACCTTCGGCGGGCGCATTTATGTTACCCGCGGGATGCTGAACCAGTGTAAAGGCAATGACGCCCTGCTCTATGCCATCATCGGGCACGAGGTGGGCCACAACGAGGTGGGGCATATCCGCGCCACCATCCAGGATATGCGGCTCACCGAAAAGCTCTTTGGCGAAGGCGGCGGCACCTTTATGCAGCTGAAACAACTGCTGGCGGCCTCTTTCAACCAGAAGAACGAACTCGAGGCCGATTACTACGGCATCAACCTCACCCACCACATGGGCCTCGACCTGTGCACGGTGGTGTCTTTCTGGCGCCGGATGGCAGGTAACGAAAACCCCTATAGCCGGGTGGAGGACTTCCTGCGCACGCACCCTTTCTCGGCGGCGCGGGCCCAGTGTCTTGCCGATCATATCCAGAACAACTTCGGTGTGGCCTGCGGCACACCCCGCCCGCAGGAGCTGCACCCGCCCACCGGCAAATAGGTGCGCCGGGTCACGTTAAAATTGCCGGCAGCCGGCAATGCGAGCGGTCATCGGCTTAACTTTGCGGGGCTATGAAAAAGGCGATCCTCCGTATTTCTTTATTCGGCTTCCTGCTGGCGGCCGCGCCCGCGGCGCAGGCGCAGTGTTCGGTATGCAGCCGCACCACCGAGCAAATGGGTGAAAAGCCGGCAAAGGGCATCAACAACGGGGTGATCTATCTGATGGCGATGCCGCTTACCATCATCGGCATCATCGGCTACCGGTGGTGGCAACGCAACCGCGAAGACATCGCGGGCGGCGGTGGCGGCTATCAGTCGTAAAAAGCCCAGCGCGCGGCATACTTAAAGATGCTGGCCGCATTCATATTCTTTTTGCGGCGGCGGTAGTAGAAAAATACTTCCCAGTTTTTCAGGATGAGGCGCAGCAGCTCGATCTTACGGCCGGTAGATTTCCGGTTGGTGAGCAGATCGAGAAAGCGGGCGCCCAGTTCGCGGATCTCGGGGCGCACGTTCGGCGCGTCCTTGAAATGCTTCAGGTGACGGATCGTATCGTTGCGGTGATAGATCAGGGCTTCCCTACGGGTGGTTTCTTTGTGGCCGGAGGCATTCTTGCCGTGTATGCGGTGCAGCACCAGGGGCTCGTCTACGAACACCACGCCGCCGTTGTCGGCCGCGATGTAGGCAGTCCACCAGTCGTAGTAGATGCCCTCGCGGAAAGGCAGCACCTTGGCCAGGAAGTGGCGCTGCACGATCATGGCATGCCCGCTGACGGTGTTGGCGAAAAGCAGCTTGCGCGCGTCGTTGCCGCTGAAGAAAACATTATGGTGCGAGCGCTTCGGCACCTCGGGCACCTCGCCTTCAAAGCGCATCGAGTCGCAGTATACCAGCGGGCTTCCCGGATTCCAGGCAGCCACGCACTTCTCCAGCTTTTCCTTTATCCAGATATCGTCCTGGTCGGAAATGGCCACGGCATCGCCGGTGGCGGCCAGCAGCGCCTGCTGGAAGTTGCCGTTGAAGCCAAGACGCTGTGCGTTGCGGTGTACTTTCAGCTCGGGCCACTGTGCGGCATAGCGGTCGAGGATGTCGAGCGTGCCGTCGGTAGAGCCGTCGTCGAAGGCCAGCACCTCGTAGATCGGGTAGGTCTGGCTGCGGATCGAATCGAGCTGCGCGCCCAGGTAAGGAGCGCCGTTGTAGGTGCAGAGCACCACCGAGATACTCGGCTGCCAGGCGCGGGTGTTTGTTTGTTCAGAAGCTGCGTTCATGGAGGTAGGGAACAAAAGTATTGTTTTCAGACAACCCGCATGCGCTACTTCGCCGGCGGATGGAACCGTTTCACTTAATTTGCGCCCATGCAAGGCATCTCCGTGGTCATCCCTAATTACAACGGCGTCGGGTTGTTTCCCCACACGCTGCCCACGGTTTTCGAGGCACTGGCCGGCCTGACCCTGCCCTGGGAGCTCATTGTCGTCGACGATTGCTCCACCGACGACTCGGTGACCTGGCTGCAGGCACACTACCCGCAGATCATCCTGCTCCGCAACGCGGTCAACAGCGGCTTTTCGGTGACGGTCAACAACGGCGTACGCGCCGCGCAGTACGACCTGGTGCTGTTGCTCAACTCGGATGTAAAGCTCACACCGGGCTATTTCGCACCGCAGCTCCGCTACTTCGACGACCCGCAGACCTTTGGCGTAATGGGGCGTATTGTTGGCTGGGATGATGATATCGTGCAGGACGGTGCCAAGTATCCGTATTTCCACGGTGTCAAGATCAAGACCTCCGGCAACTACCTGCCGGAAAGCGAGGACGAACGCCGCGGCGGCCTCTTGTCGATGTACCTCTCCGGCGCCAATGCGCTGGTGCGCCGCGAACTTTATTGGAAGGTCGGCGGGCTGAATGAACTCTTTTCGCCGTTTTACGTCGAGGACTTCGAGTTGTCGCTGCGCGCCTGGCGTATGGGCTTCCTGTGCTGGTACGAGTACGACGCCGTATGCCGCCACCGCGTGTCCACCACCATCCGCACCGGCGCGCGCAAGCGCTTCGTGGAGATCGTGTACAACCGCAACAAAATGCTCCTTCATGCGCTCCACCTTCCGCGGGGTGCACGCTACGTCTATTTCCTGCAGCTGCTGCTGGAGACGCTCGCCCGTCTCCTCACCGGCCGCTGGTCTTTTGTGCAGTCGCTCGGGCAGCTGCTCGGCCGTTATGGCCGGGTGCGGCAGGCACGGGCAAAGTTTTTGCAAAATGGGAACAGCACGCGTCTCCTTTCGGTGCGCGAGGCAGCTGACCGCGTTTTGCAATTCATCAAGCACAAAAAGATCAAAAAATTCTAATGGCAGAGTACGATTATGTAGTTGTAGGAGCTGGCCTCTTTGGGGCAACCTTTGCACACCAGGCCCGCCAGGCCGGCAAGCGCTGCCTGGTGATCGACAAGCGCGAACACACCGGGGGAAATATTTATTGCAAGAACGTGGAAGGAATCAATGTGCACTATTACGGTGCGCACATCTTCCACACCAACGACAAGCCGATCTGGGACTTTGTGAATTCGTTCGTGGAATTCAACCGCTACACCAATTCACCGGTTGCCAATTACCACGGCAAGCTCTACAACCTGCCCTTCAACATGAATACCTTCTACCAGCTGTGGGGCGTCATCACACCCGAGGAAGCGCAGGCGAAGATCCACGAGCAGATCGCTTCGCTTGATATCACCGAGCCGCGCAACCTCGAAGAGCAGGCCCTGATGCTGGTGGGCACCGACATTTATGAAAAGCTGATTAAAGGCTATACCGAAAAGCAGTGGGGCCGCAGCGCCACCGAGCTTCCGGCCTTTATCATCAAGCGCCTGCCGGTGCGCTTTACGTTCGATAATAATTACTTCAACGACAAATACCAGGGCATTCCCGTCGGCGGCTACAACAAGCTCGCGGCAGGCCTCCTTGAAGGCATCGACGTGAAGCTGGATACCGATTTCTTCAAAGACCGCGACTACTTCCGCTCCATCGCCGACAAGATCGTGTATACCGGTCCGCTCGACGAATATTATGATTATCGCTTCGGTGAGCTCGAGTACCGCAGCCTGCGCTTCGAGCACCAGACGCTGGAGCAGGAGAACTTCCAGGGCAACGCGGTGATCAATTACACCGAGCGCGATATTCCTTATACCCGCATCATCGAGCACAAGCACTTCGAGTTCGGCACCCAGAAGCATACGGTGATCACATACGAATACCCCGCCACCTGGCAGCGCGGCATGGAGCCGTATTACCCGATGAACGACGACAGGAACACGCAGCGCTTCAAGCAGTATTCCGACCTGGCGGCGCAGGAGCACAACGTGATCTTCGGCGGCCGCCTTGCCGAATACCGCTATTACGATATGCACCAGGTGATCGGCTCGGCGCTGTCAAAGGCGAAGCGCGAGCTGCAGGGCACGAAGGAGCTGGCAGCCTGACGCGGTTATTCCCCGGGCCTTTCGTTTCTTTGCGGTCTACCACTCAAGTTCACAGAATGTCAGTATACCGCAAGCGCCTTCAGGCCCTCTTCGGAAAGAAGGACGGCTGGAAATTTTACCTGCACCATAAGCTGAAGAAGGATCAGCCGTTCCGCTTTCCCTTCCTTAAGCATCCGGTATATCTCCGCTATATCCTGTCGCAGTCCGATCATATCATGTTCGAGCAGATTTATTATTCGCGCGGCTATGACATCGACCTGCCGATCACACCGAAGTGGATCTTCGACATTGGTGCCAACGTGGGCCTTGCCGCCCTGTACTTTGCCAACCGCTTTCCTGATGCGAGGATCATCAGTGTGGAACCTGAAAAGGCCAACTACGAGCAGGCGGTGCTGAACACGAAGCCTTACCCCAACGTGGAGGTGCTGCACGGCGCCATCTGGCCGCGGGAAGAAACGCTTCGCCTGCTTGATAAGGGCTTTGGCGAAGCTTCCTTCATGGTGACGTCTATCGAAGGAGAGGGCTCTTATGAACTGCCCGCTTATACCATCGGGGGGCTTATGCGCCGTGCCGGCATCGACACAGTGGACCTGGTGAAGATCGATATCGAAGGCGCGGAGATGGACCTGTTTACCGAGAACTTCGAGGAGTGGCTGCCGCGCACCAAAGTGCTGCTTGTCGAAACCCACGACCGCTACCGTCCCGGCACGAGCCGCGCGGTGTTCAATGCTATCAACAAATACGATTTCGACCTCGAAGTGAAAGGCGAAAACCTGGTGTTCTACAACCGGACGCTGATCCCGAGAGGATAATTCAGGGAAAATTTTGGAACAAAAGCCTTGCATCGCGAGGCTTTTGTTGTTATTGCTTATGCGATTTCCGCGCTTTTCGTGTGGGCTACTCCGGCGACTCTCCGCGTGCAAGGATCCGTGCTTCAAACAGGTTGCTCAGAAGCGACTTGCGGCGGTAGCGGAACAACTCCTGGTGGCGGACCAGGAAGAAGAAGAGCGGCCAGGAGAAGCCTTTGCTTTTCTGTTCATAAAGGTGCAGCAACTTTGCATGGAAGGCCTGCTCTTCGCCGCCGGTGACGCGCACGATGTTCCGCATCCAGTTGAGGGCAACCTGGTAGCGGCGCCACCGCTCGGCGAGGCCGCGCCGGCGCTGCTCGGGCCTGGTGACGATATTGACCGTAACGTTCCGGTCGTGCTGCCGGTAATGCGCCAGCACCTCGTTGAGGTACACGCCTCCTTTCCGGCCGGCGGCAATGATGGCAAACCACCAGTCGTGGTAGGCATTCTCCGGAATCGGCAGCCCCGCTTCAAGCACGGCGCGCTCAATCAGCATCGTGTGCCCCGACACCATATTGTACAGCGCAAAGCTCCGCGTGTCGCTGAAGGAAACGAGGTTGCGCAGGTCGCTCAGCTTTTTGCCGAGGCTTTCACCCTGTGCATTCACCAGGAGACTATCGCTGTACACCAGCGAGTGGCCGTTGATGCCCCGGTACAGCTTTTCGATCTTATCGTGCATCCAGATATCATCCTGGTCGCAGAACGCGATGTATTCGCCGCGCGCCAGCGCCGTAGCCCGGGCGAAATTTTTCGAATAGCCCAGGTTCTCTTCATTGAAGAAGAGGCGGAAACGCCTGTCGCGTGCGTACTCTTCAAGAATGGCCCTCGTGTCGTCGGTGGAGCGGTCGTCGCATACCACGAACTCCAGGTTGGCATAGGTCTGCGCCACCAGCGAATCGAGCTGCTCGCGCAGGTAGGCGGCACCGTTGTAGGTGCACATAACAACCGAGATGAGTGGCTGGGACATGGAGCGCAAGATAAATCTCAGATCTCAGATCGCGGATCTCTGATTTGGCTGCAGCCCTGCAAAGCCGTCATTGCGAGAAGGCGAGCGGAGCAACCCAATAGTGCCGTCATTGCGAGGAGGCGACTGAAAGGAGGCGACGAAGCAATCTCCCCTTCTATGGGATAACTCCCTTGCTTCGGTTTTGAGCAGTGCCATAGCCGTGGGGATTGCTTCGCTTCACTGCGTTTCGCTCGCAATGACGGCCTTATTCCGTTCACGATTGACGATTCACGATTCACGGCTCATGATCTCCTCCACAAACCGGTACAGCTGAAACTCCTCCGGCGGCACCGCGTCGATAGCCGCCCGCAGCGATTCGTGCGAAAGGCCCTGCATGCGCTGCTGGAGAATGAGCTGCCAGGCCTTTTCGGCCAGGAGCCAGCTGCGACGCGCCGGGTAGCGATGCGATGCGCCGTGCCTGTTGATCGCATCGGCCAGCTCGCCGAGTCCTTTTCCTTCGTGGGCAACGGTAGCCAGGATGGGGATCTCTTCGCGGTGCTGCGAGAAGGCGGGCGCCAGCATCTGCCGGAGGTTCCTGATGAAGACGGCAGCGTCGGGGCGGTCGCTTTTATTAACAACAAAAATGTCTGCGATCTCCATCAGCCCAGCTTTCATGGTCTGCACCTCGTCGCCGGCCTCGGGTACCAGCACCACCACGGTGGTGTCGGCAAGCCCTGCCACTTCGATCTCGCTCTGGCCTACCCCCACCGTCTCCACCAGCACGTGATCGAAGCCGGCGGCGCGGAGCACGTCGGTGAGTTCGATGATCCGCGGGTGCAGGCCGCCCATGGAGCCCCGCGTGGCCAGCGACCGTATAAATACGGAAGGGTGCGTGTACCAGCGGCTCATCCGGATCCGGTCGCCGAGTACGGCACCGAGGTTGAAAGGAGAGGAAGGGTCCACGCAAAGCACAGCCACTTTTTTCCCTGCATCTACAAGGGCGCCGATGAGGCCATCGGTGAGCGTGCTCTTACCCGCGCCCGGCGGGCCGGTGATGCCGGTTACATGCACGCCGGCGGGCCAGCGCAGCGCCGCCAGCAGCTCGCGGTAGCCCGGAATGCCATTCTCTACGAAGGAAAGCGTGCGTGCCAGCGCGCGTTGATCACCCGATCCTAATTGTGCCAGCAGCGATTGCCACATGAAAAACTATTGTAGGTTTACAAATGTATGGTGCTTCCCATGAAGTACCGGCAGCCGGTGCTGCTGGGAATCTTGTTGCTTTCGGTGCTGAGCCTTTTCGTTTCGCGTGCGGGCCTTTCCATTTCGATGATCGCTTTTGTGGCGCTGACCTCGCTGCACCGTAACATCGGCGCGCAGCTGCGCCACCTGCTGCGGCAACCCGTACTGCTCGGCATGAGCGGCCTCTTCCTGGTGCCGCTGGTGAGCGGCCTCTGGAGCGGCAATACCGATGAATGGGCCGGCGCCCTGCAGATCAAGCTGCCCCTGATCTTTTTCCCGTTGGCCTTCGCGGGCAACTGGTGGCTCACGCCGCGGCAGTGGCGCATCCTGGCCTGGTTCTTCCTCGGCTGTGTGGCCCTGGGCGCCGCCTGGAGCCTTTCGGGCTACCTGCTGCACTTCGAGCAGCACAACGAAGGCTTCCTGCGGGCACAGACCTTTGCCACGCCGCTCGGCGACGATCATGTGCGCTTCAGCTGGCTGGTGAGCATCGCCGCACTTACCGTGATCCTTATGTGGCCGCAGTCGGAGCGGCGCCTGCGGCCGCTGCTGGCCGTACTTTTCCTCTTCTATGCGCTCTACCTCCACATCCTCGCGGCGCGTACCGGACTCGGATCTTTTTACATCATCCTCGCCGCCTCGGGGGGCTACCTGCTTTGGCGCCGCCGCTCCTGGTTGCTGGGCGGCATCGCCGTATTGCTGCTGGTGGCGGGGCCGCTGCTGGCCTGGCGCTTCCTGCCTTCCTTTCACAACCGCGTGCAGTATATCCGCTATGATTTCACCTTTGTAAAAGGCGGCATCTACACGCCCGGCGCCAACGACGGCAACCGTTTCATCAGCATCCGCGCCGGCCTCGACCTGCTGCGTCAATACCCCGGTGGCGTCGGCTTCGGTGATATCTTCCCGGTTGCCAACGAGTGGTACGATGCGCACTATCCCGGCATGCTGGTAAACGACCGCTTTTACCCGAGCTCCGAGTGGCTGGTGTACGGCGTGGGGGCAGGGTGGGCCGGTGTGCTGCTGTTTTCGCTCTGTATGCTGCTGCCCTTGCTGCAGCGTCGCGTGCGCTACCGTTTCTGGTGGCTGGTGCTCAACGTGAGCGCGGCCTTCAGTTTTTTGTTCGATATTGGGCTCGAAGTGCAGTATGGGGTTTACCTCTACGCGTTCCTACTTTTGTGGTGGTGGAAGTGGCTCACACCAGATCCGGGCCCGGCGGACTATGCAAGCAAACCTATCGATCGTCATCATCTGTAAAAACGAAGCCGACAATATCGAACGCGCCATCAGCAGCGCGCGCGGGCTGGTGCGCGACATCGTGGTGTACGATAGCGGCAGCACCGACGACACCATCGCCATCGTAGAAGCGATGGGCATACCCGTACACCGCGGTCCCTGGCTGGGCTTCGGGCCTACGCGCCGCGCCGCCACGATGCTGGCAAAAAACGACTGGGTGTTTTGCCTCGACGCCGACGAAGCCCTCAGCGAGGCACTGGTGGACGAACTTGGCGCGTTTCGCCCCGAAGCCGGCAACGCCTGGCAGGTACAGCTCCGCAACCACCTGGGCAAGCGCTACATCCGCTGGGGCGTCTGGCGCAACGACTTCCGCCTCCGGCTTTTTCACCGCCACGAATGCAACTGGAACGACGACCTGATTCACGAGAAGGTCGTGCCGCTGCAGCCGGTGCATATTCATCGCCTCAAAGGAAGCGTGGAGCACCGCACCGCAAAGAACATCCGCGACTACCGCGGCAAGATGGAGAACTATGCACGGCTGACGGCGGAGATGTACTTCCGGAAGGGCAAGCGCGCCGGCCTGCTGAAATTGCTGTTCTCTCCGATGCTGACGTTTTTGAAAAGCTATTTTGGTAAGATGGGTTTTCTTGAAGGATTGTGTGGCCTTGAACTGAGTATGGCAACGGCGGCCTATACGGCAAAGAAGTACGCACACCTGAAGCTGCTGCGTAAAGGCTCCTGATATATTTGTAAGTACACAAAAAAAGCCCCGGCGTTTCCGCCGGGGCTTTTTCTTTTATTATTCCCTCCCCATTCGGGGAGGGCCAGGGAGGGGTCTTAGATGGCCTCGGCGCTCATGCGCTTCGACTGCTTCTTGCGCTCCTCTTCGTCGAGGATCACCTTACGCATGCGGATATTGTTGGGCGTAACCTCGATGCACTCGTCCTGCTGGATGTATTCCATGCATTCTTCGAGGGTCATGAGGCGCTTGGGGGCGATGTTGGAAGCCGCGTCGGAGCCGCTCGCCCGCATGTTCGTGAGCTTCTTGCCTTCGTTGGGGTTCACCACGAGGTCGCCGGGCTTGTTGTTTTCACCGATGATCATACCCTTGTACACCTCTTCACCCGGATCTACGAAGAAGAAGCCGCGATCCTGGAGCTTGTCGAGCGAGTAGCCGGTGGTCTGGCCATTGTCCTTCGCCAGGAGCACGCCGTTGTTGCGACCGGGGATGGGTCCTTTCCAGGGCTTGTACTCCGAGAAGCGGTGGTTCATCACGGCTTCTCCGGCGGTGTTGGTGAGCATATTGGTACGCAGACCGATGAGGCCGCGCGAGGGAATGTCGAATTCGAGGTGCTGCATCTCGCCTTTGGTTTCCATGATCAGCATCTCACCCTTGCGGCGGGTAACGAGGTCGATCACCTTGGAGGCGTATTCCTGCGGCACGTCTACCACGAGGGTTTCAAAAGGCTCGCACTTCACGCCGTCGATCTCTTTCACGAGCACCTGGGGCTGGCCGATGGTGAGCTCGTAGCCTTCGCGGCGCATCGTTTCGATAAGGATACCGAGGTGGAGGATGCCACGACCGTAAACGAGGAAGGAGTCGGCCGAATCGGTGTCCTTCACACGGAGGGCGAGGTTCTTTTCGGTTTCCTTCATGAGGCGGTCGCGGAGGTGACGCGAGGTCACGAACTTACCGTCGCGGCCAAAGAAGGGCGAGTTGTTGATCGAGAACATCATGTTCATCGTCGGCTCGTCGATAGAGATCGTGGGAAGCGCTTCCGGGTTGTCGAAGTCGGCAAGGGTATCACCGATGTTGAAGCCTTCGATACCCACTACGGCGCAAAGGTCGCCGGCAACTACTTCTGCTACTTTTTTCTTACCCATACCTTCAAACACGTAGAGCTCGCGCACGCGCTGCTTCTTTACGGTGCCGTCGGCCTGCATGAGGGTGATGGGCTGGTTTTCCTTGATCACACCGCGGGCCACACGGCCGATAGCGATACGTCCGAGGAAGGAGGAGTAGTCGAGGGAGGTTACCTGCATCTGCAGCGAGCCTTCGCGCGTGGCCTTCGGCGGCGGCACGTGCTTCAGGATGCCGTCGAGCAGGGGCTCGATGCCTTCAATCTGCTCCAGGGAGTCGTTGAACCAGCCGTTCTTGCCCGAACCGTAGAAGGTGGGGAAGTCGAGCTGCTCTTCGGAAGCGTCGAGGTTGAAGAAAAGCTCGAACACGGCGTCGTGCACTTCGTCGGGACGGCAGTTGGGCTTATCAACCTTGTTGATGATCACGATGGGCTTCAGGCCGAGGGCAAGGGCCTTGCCGAGCACGAAGCGGGTCTGGGGCATGGGGCCTTCAAAGGCGTCCACCAGCAGGCACACACCGTCGGCCATCTTGAGTACGCGCTCCACCTCGCCGCCGAAGTCGGCGTGGCCAGGGGTGTCGATCACGTTGATCTTAACGCCCTTATAGGTAACGGCGGCGTTCTTCGAGAAGATGGTGATGCCGCGCTCGCGTTCCAGGTCATTATTGTCCATGATCAGCTCGCCGGTTTCTTCGTTGGCGCGAAACACGGATGTGGCGTGCAGGATCTTGTCTACCAGGGTCGTTTTACCGTGGTCTACGTGGGCAATGATGGCAATATTTCTGATATCCATAATAAAATTGAGGCGAGTTCCGCACGTTGGCGTGGCTCTTTTTGGAGGCGCAAAGGTACGGCATCGGGTCGGGGTATCCCGGAAAGCGGGGCACTTTACAAAAACTTTTTATAGGTAGTAGGCCCCCGTCGGGCTTCCTCGCGCCGCATCTTTGCGGGTCGGGGACCCTGAACCGCCTTTGGCGGCGTTCCTCGCTCCCGGTCCTGAACTGCCTGCCCTTCTTTCCCTACCTTTCCGTCATGCTCCGCCTTGCCGCCCTTCTACTCCTGCTTTCGGCCGCTGCCTCGGCCCAGCCCCGCACCGACCGCTTCCTCGACAGCCTCATCCGCAGCAGCCGCGACGAAACCGTGCGGAAGGTGGCCGGAGACCCGCTGGCCTGCCGCGTGCAGGTCATCTACACCCGCATCGACCGCGATGCCCGCAACCGGCCCCACTTCACCAATTACTATTGGAATTACGACCCGGCGCTTTATTTCAACCCCGCCTCCATGGTCAAGCTGCCCCTTGCCTTCCTTTCGCTCGAAAAGCTTCGCGGGTTGGCACCGCAAGGCCTCACGCGCGACACGCGCATGGTCTTCGACTCGTCGTACCCGGGGCAGCGCGCCCTGCTTTCCGACAGCACGGCCGCCAATGGCGAAGCCTCGCTCGGACAGTTCATCCGCCGCGCCTTCCTGGTGAGCGAGAACGATCCCTACAACCGCATGTACCAGTGGGTGGGCCAGCAGCGGATCAACCGGCGCCTCCACGAGCTTGGCTATGGCGACGCCCGCATCCTCCGGCAGTTCATGGGCTTTACAGCCGAGGGCAACCGCCACAGCAACGGGATGCGCTTCCTGGCAAAAGACGGACGGGTGCTGTATGAGCAGCCGCCATTGCGCAACCCCGACAGCATTCCGCTGCCACCGCCGATCCTGGTCGGCAGGGCGCACCTCGACCGTAATGACAGCCTGATTGAGGCGCCGATGGATTTTGCCCCGCAGAACAACCTTTCGCTGCTCAACCTCCAACAGATGCTGCAATCCGTGCTTTTCCCGGCCTCGGTGCCGCCACGGCAGCGCTTCCGGCTCGGCAGCGACGACCGGGCCTTCCTGCTGCGCTGGCTGTCGCAGTTCCCCTCCGAAACCGACAACCCGAAGTACGACACGGCGCAGTTCTACGATTCTTACGTAAAGTTCTTTTTCCGCGACAGCAGCCGCCGCCTGCCGGAAGGGGTGCGCGTTTTCAACAAGGTGGGCTGGGCCTATGGCTTTCTTACCGATGTGTCGTACGTGATGGACCGGGTAAACAAGGTGGAATACATGCTCGCCGCCACGATTTATGTCAATAGCGACGGGGTGCTCAACGATGGGAAGTACGATTACGAAACGGTGGGACATCCCTTTCTCCGGGCCCTGGGCGAGACGGTTTACCGCTACGAGCTGGGCCGCCCGCGCCGCCACCGTCCCGATCTCCGCGCGCTCATCATCAATTACGGGCACCGCAACCCGCGCGACACCCGCCCGGTGCTGCGGGACGTTGATAACTGATCTGCTGATAGGATGCGCTTGGGAGCGCCTGCGGCCCTCGGGGGCGCGACGACACAACGGCGCAACGACACGACGAAAACTTTTGCCTGACGACGAAAAAACGATCCGTTGCGCCTTCGTGCCGTCGCGCTCAAGGCCGCCTGCGGCCGCTCATTCCCGACCGATCATTAAAAGAAACGCCGCAGCAGGTTTACGATTAACGTAAGCACAAGGCTCAGCAGGATCATGGTGGTCAGCGGGAAGTAGAAGCGGAAGTGCTCCCGCTCCACCCGGATATCGCCCGGCAGGCGACCAAATTTGTTAAATAGCCCCGGGAAGGACCATACCAGTAAACCAACCACCAGGATCAGCCCTCCTATAAGCACAAGATATTTCCCGGTGTTTGGACCCATTGCGCCAACTTTGACCGGTAACCCACAAAAAACAGTCCTATGCGCATCCTGCTCCTGCTGCTCAGCCTTTTTACGGCCACGGTGCTTTTCGCGCAAAAGCGCGGTGCCGCTTCCGGCGAAGAAGCTTCCTGGAAGATCACCTACGGTAAGAAGACCTTGCTCAGCACCTCGGTGGAAGACGAGGCGGTCAACGTCATCACCCTGCGCCGCGCCGACCTCAAAAAGAACGGCACCTTCACGCTGCAATTCAAGCCCGCGGCCGGCCAGGCCACCGGCTGGAAGCGCACCATCGGCATCTACGGTCCCTCGGACGAGACCCTGAAGGAGTTCAGCGGTAACAAGCTTTCGCTCAGCTCCCTCGCCCTCAGTGGCCTGCTAAGGGGGCGCACCCAGGTGAAGATCTGGACCATGGCCATTCCCTCCGACCCGAAGAAGGCCGCGCTGGTGCGGATGCGCCGCGTGCACCTGGTCACCATTAATGTAGAATAGCGGGGAGAGAAAGGCCGCAGATCTTTTATGATTTTTATGATTAACGCAGATATTGTTACCGGCGTAAGCCAATCATAATAAATCATAACCAATCCGCGTATTCCGCCTGCGGAATCAGCGTTCTTTCTCTTGCTCCGCCTAGCTTTGCAGCCTCATCATGCGCCACCTCCTCCTCATCATCAACCCCATCTCCGGCACCCGCGGCAAGGCCGACCTTCCCGCGATGGTGGAAGCCCGCTGCAAGTCAGCCGGGTTCCGGTTTTCGCAATACCCCTCGGTTGCCAACGGCGACTACTCCTACCTCGACGATATCATCGTGGCCGAGGGCGTCACCGACCTGCTCATCGCCGGCGGCGACGGCACCATCAACGCGGCCGTGAACGGATTGCGCAAGCACGGGCTCCCCTTTGGCATCCTGCCCTGCGGCTCGGGCAACGGCCTCGCTTTCAGCGCCGGCATCTCGCCAAAGCATCCCCTCGCACTCGAAACCATCATCGCCGGTCATGCGCAGCCGGTGGATGCTTTTACCATCAACGGCCACTTTGCCTGCATGCTCTGCGGCCTCGGCTTCGACGCCCAGGTGGCGCACGACTTCGCTAACGACCCGCGCCGCGGGCTCAACACCTACATCCGGAAAACCGTTTCGAATTTCTTCGCCGCGAAGGCTTATCCCTTCCTGCTCAGCGCCGGCGACCGCGAGCTCGACACGCAGGCCTTCTTTATCTCCATCGCCAACAGCAACCAGTTTGGCAACAATGTTACCATCGCGCCCAAGGCCTCGCTTTCCGACGGCCTCCTCGACATCGTGGTGGCCACGCGCCAGAGCAAGCTCGGCCTGCTGCTGCACACCGCCCGCCAGATCGCGGGCTACAACGAAATACAGAATGAAGTGATCAACGAAAAGGCCGGCATGGTCTACTTCCAGACCCCCGCCCTCGATATTTATAACCCTGCACACGCACCGCTCCACATCGATGGCGACCCCGCGGAGACGGCAGAGAACTTTGAAGTGCGGGTGATACAGGGGGCGTTTCGGTTGCTGATGCCGTGACCTCACCCCGGCCCCTATCCCTGGGGGAGAGGGGTGACTCTCGGGTTATAGTACTAATGTTTGAAACAGTCTTCGATTTGAAGCTAATAATATAAAGGCCGGATGCCACAGGCATCCGCTCTTTGTTTTTGAAGCTCAATCAGCATAAAGGCTCAAAAAATAAAGAATGTTCAGTAGAGTCACCCCTCTCCGTCCCGGAGAGGGGCCGGGGGTGAGGTCTGGGGATGATGTCAAACCGAAAGCACGCCTTTCGAAACTGCCTCTTTATATCTCGCGCAGGCATTTTCAATTACCTCCTCCAGCGGGGCAAAGGCGAAGCCGGGCAAGGCTTCCAGCAGGGCGTGGTTGCTGAAGGTGGTGCGGCTCTGGGCCACGCGCGCGCTTTCTTTTGTAAGCAGGGCCTTCTGGCCGGTGAGGGCCGACTTCAGCGCTTCCATCCGCCAGGCGATGCTGCCCAGCAGCGGCGAGGCTTCCCGCGAGGGGCGCGGCTTGCCGAAGCCGTCGGCCATGGTGTCGAGCAGCTTGTGAAAGCTCCAGTTGTCGCCGTTGACGATAAATCGTTTTTCGCTGATATCGCTTTCCAGTATTTCTACGGACGCCCGGGCGCAGTCTTCCACGCCCACAAAACCGTTGACGCCTTCGGTATACCAGGGTGCGCCCTTCCAGGCATTGCGAAAAATGGCGCAGGAGCTCTGGTGCCAGTCGCCGAAGCCCAGGATGGTGCTGGGATTGAGCACTGCGCCTTCAAGGCCTTCCGAAAAGCCGCGCCACACTTCTATCTCCGCGGCGTACTTGCTGCGGGCGTAGGCGGTGTTACTTTTTGTTTCGCTCCACTTCTTGCTTTCGTCCACAAGACCGCCTTCCCGGGTGCGGCCGAGCGCGGCTACCGACGATATGTGCACGAGCCGGCGCACGCCTTCTTCCAATGCCACGTTCACCACGTTGGCGGTGCCGTCGATATTCACCTGGCGCATCCGCGCGCGGTCGGCGCCGTGAAAGGAAACCACGGCGGCGGCGTGGATGATGCGGTCGACGCCCTGCATCGCGTCCTGCAGCGACACCACATCGAGCACGTCGCCTTCCACCCATTCCACCTTGTTGAGGATTTCAGCATCGATAAAGAAGGGCAGCTTCGCGCTGCGCCGGATGGCGCGTACGGGCAGGCCGCGGCCCACCAGTTCTTTCAGGATATAAGCACCGAGAAATCCGGTGCCGCCGGTAATTAATACCATTTCGGGTTCTGGGATTCTGAGGTTCTCGGGTTCTGAGGTTAGGGCTGGGGGCTAAATGGTTCGAAAACCACCCCAGAACCTTAAAACCTTACAACCTTTATTTAGAGTAATCGTAATATCCTTTCCCCGTCTTGCGCCCGAGGTTGCCGCTTTCCACGCGTTCCTTCTGGATGTTGGAAGGCTTCAGTCTCTCGGGATTGCCCATCTGCTCATACACCGAGCACGAAACGGCATAGTTCACGTCGTTGCCGATGAGGTCCATCAGCTTGAACGGACCCATCTTGAAGCCCTGGGCTTCGAGCAGGCGGTCGATGGTTTCGAAGGGAACGCCTTCTTCGGCAAGGCGGAGCGACTCGATATAATAAGGCCGTGCCACGCGGTTGACGATAAAGCCCGGCGCATCGGCACAAACCACGGGCACCTTGCCCACGGCTTTGGTAAAGGCCACCAGCGCTTCGGTCACCGCGGGGTCGGTGTCTTTGCCTTTTACCACCTCCACCAGCTTCATCAGCGGCGCGGGGTTGAAGAAGTGCAGCCCGGCCACGCGTCCCGGTGCGGGAAGCGTTGAAGCCAGCGCCGATATCGAAAGCGAAGAGGTATTGGAAGCGAAAATGGTTTGCGGTCCGTTGAGGCCCGCCAGCCGCGCAAAGAGCGCCGTTTTGGCCTCCATCTTTTCGATGATGGCTTCCACGACGAGGTCGGCCACGCAGTCGTCTACCGATGACGTAAACCGGATGCGGCCGATGATGTGGTCGGCTGCCGGCGCTTCGAGCTTTCCTTTCTCCACCAGCGTCTGCAGGTTTTTAGCGATACCCGCCCGTGCCTTTTCCAGCACAGCTCCGTTGAGCTCGTAAAGCACCACGCTTTTACCGGCCGCCGCCGCCACCTGGGCAATGCCGCTGCCCATCGTTCCGGCACCGCATACACAAACAGTATTGATTTCCATTGGCCTGATTATCGCATAAAATTACGGGCTGCCGCCCACAGCGGGCCCGCAGACTTTACCCACAACCGCAAATTGAACCGCAAATGAAAATGAAACACTGGATCCTCCTCGGCGCAGGTGCCGCCCTGGGTGCAGCATTGGTAAGCCTGCTCATCGGCCGCCAGGACGACAGCGAGAAGCCGCCCAAGGGCGCGCCGCAGCTGCCGCTGCAAAACCCCGGCGACCAGAGCGAGTTCCTGACGAGCCCCGGAGAATCACAGATCGGGTAAATATGGTAATGCGGTAATGTGATAATGCGGTAAAAATTCTTTGCTTTCTCTATTACCGCATTACCGGATTATCACATTACCGCATTGTTACATTGCTTTCGCGGCATTAGCGAAAACCAGCTTCTTCTTCCGCTCATACCACCACATCGGTGCTGTCTTTTTCATCAGCGTATCGATGGAGCGCATCCCGAAAAGATTCCACGCACCCCTGAGCTTGCCGGTGAGCGAGGGTTGCAGCGCGCGTAGGCTCATGGCAAAACCGCTGTCGAGGTACTCCATGTGATGCCAGTAGCCGGCGGGCATGAAAAGCGTGTCGCCGTGTTCGAGGATCACCTCGTAGCCGCGCGCTTCTTTGAGCGCGGGAAACTGCTCGTAATCGAGCTTGCTGTTTTCATTATAGTAATTGGAGAAATCCGCCAGGCTCAGCACCTCGAAGGGCTTGCGGTACAGCTTGTGCTGCTCCTCGAAAGGAAACAGGAGCACGCGCTTGCGGCCGGCGAACTGTGTATGCAGGATGTGCGACATATCGATGTCGAAGTGCATATGCGTGATGGAGGTAGCGCCACCCACGAAGAGCATCGGGAACTTCTTTACGAAGCCTTTCATGAGGTCTTCGGGCCAGTTGAAGTCCTGCACCAGCTGTGGGGCATGATCGAAGATGTTGAAGAGAAAGATGCGCCAGCCCGCGGGGCCGTTCCGGATGGTGTCGATGTAATCACCAAAAGTGCGGTAGTCGTCGGCCTTGTTGATGGGCGTGTAGGCGTCGCTTTTAATGTTGTTGTAGAGGCCTACTTTCTGATCGCCTACGAGGCGCTTGAAATAATCCCAGTCCCACTTGCGGTAGGCCGGCCATTCCTCGGCCAGCCGGCGCAGTACCACGGGCTTCTGCGGACCGTAATAGTCCTTGCGGAAGGTGGTGGGATCGAGCCGGTCGAACACGGGAACGGGAGACAGCTGCATGAAGGTCTTTAGTTTAGCCGGCAAAGCTAATTTTTTGTTGCCGCGCGCGCCGCGTCATTTCGATGAAAGGGATGTTAAAAGGCTTAACTTTTGCGTCCTGTAATTTATGCTGATCCACATACATCCCGAAAACCCGCAGCCACGACTCATCCGCCAGGTGGTCGACATCCTCCGCGACGGCGGCATCATCATTTATCCCACCGACACCATTTACGGGCTCGGCTGCGACATCTCCCAGCACAAGGCCGTAGAGCGCATCTGCCGCATCAAGGGCGTGGACCCGCAAAAGGCCAACCTCTCCTTTGTGTGCTACGACCTGAGCGACCTGAGCAAGTACGCCCGACAGCTCGATACACCGGTGTACCGCTCGCTGAAGCAATACCTGCCCGGGCCCTACACTTTTATCCTCGGCGCCAGACGCGAGGTGCCCAAGATCCTCAAAACAAAGCGCGATACCGTGGGCATCCGCATCCCCGACAATAAGATCGCCCGCTGCATTGTGCAGGAACTCGGCAACCCGATCCTGAGCGCTACCCTTCCCGGCGAGATCGTAGAAGAGTACACCGACCCCGAACTCATGCACGACCGTTTCGAAAAACAGGTGGATGCCGTCATCCACGGCGGCATCGGGGGCATGATACCGTCAACCGTGATCGATTATTCGTCGGGTGAGGCCGAAGTGGTACGGATGGGCGCTGGTGAATGGCCGTAAAGCCGAAGAGAGAGAACGCAGATTTTTTATGATCCTTATGATTTATGCAGCTATAGTTGCCGGCGTAAGCCAATCATAAAAACATCATAACCAATCAGCGTATTCCGCCTGCGGAATCAGCGTTCCTTCTCTCCAGCCGCTACTTGCCTTCAACGAAATCGGCGATCTGATCAATGTCTTTTTCCGATAGCTGTGGAAAGGCGGTCATGATAGCACCAAATTGTTGCTGCAGGCCTTTTGTGTAAGGATCTTTCGCCATAAAGGCCGAAGGGTTATGCACCCAGGCATACAGCTGCTTACGGTCGGCCCAGGGGCCGCGTGATGTAAAGCCGCGCAGCGCAGGTCCGGTCAGCGCCTTGTCGAGTGAATGGCAGGCGGCGCAGTTGGCGGCAAATAATGTTTTGCCGGGCGAAGCGGGCGCCTCTGCTGCTGCCTTAACGGGTGTGACGGCCCCTGCCGCCGGGGCAGCGGGATGGATAACCGAAGTTTTAAGCAGCGAAAGGGTCGCCCAGGCGGCAAGCAGCAGCACTGCGGCGAGGAAGATGTGTTTCATGCCGCAAAGCTCCTCCGGGTCCCAAAGGACGGACCTGAAGCAGGTCATATTCAAAGTTGACCTTTATCAGGTAGCAAAAAGGCCCCGCGAGGGGGCCTTTCCGTTTAACCTTCAACCATTCTTTTACAGCAGATTTTTGAAAAAAAATGCAGCAAGTGTCTGTAAGACGCAGGTAAGACACCGAAACGCTGCATCGGTTTAATAGCTTTTTTGCTAAAATGGTTTTGGCTGACGAGGCTCAGCCGCCCTGCCCGGGGCCGGCGCAGTAACTTTGTCGGATCACACTCCCCCGCATGTATCAGCTCAGGTACTACTTGTTCGCGGCTGCCTTCCTGCTATCCGCCTGTGGCAAACAGGTGGAGAAGATCTATCCCCGAGAAGAGCCGATAACCGAATCCGTTTATGCTTCCGGCACGGTAAAAAGCAGCGATCAGTACGATGTGGCCGCCACCGTTACCGGCGTTGTCCAGCAGGTGCTGGTAGACGAGGGCGACCTCGTGCGGGAGGGGCAGCCGCTCTTTGTGCTGGCGCAGGAAGCACCGCGACTCCTGGCCGAGAACGCACGCATCAATGCCGAGTACGGCGACGCCGCCCGCAATGCCGACCGGCTGGCCGAGCTGCGCACCTCCATCGATGCCGCCCGCGCGCGCCTCGGCACCGACTCGGCCCTCTACGCCCGCCAGCGCGCCCTGTGGGCCGACGGCATCGGCACCCGCAACGAGCTCGACGCGCGCGAGCTTGCCTGGCGCCAGTCGCGCGACGCCTACCGGGCCAGCCAGTCGCGCTATACCCAGTTGCAGCGCCAGGTGACGCAGTCGGAGCGTACCACGCAGACAACGGCGGCCCTCAGCCGTGCGCAGCTGGCCGACTATACCATCCGCAGCCGTATGGCCGGCCGCGTGTATGCCGTCAACCGTAAAAAGGGAGAACTCGTGGGGCCGCAGGTGCCCCTTGCCGTCATCGGCGGCAACAACAATTTCCTCCTCGAGCTGCAGGTAGATGAATTCGATATCGCCCGCATCCGCCAGGGGCAGACAGTGCTGGTGCAGCTGGATAGTTATAAAGGACAAGTGTTCGAAGCCACGGTGTCGAAGATCGACCCGCTGATGAACGAGCGTACCCGTACGTTCAAGGTTGAAGCAACATTTCGCACGCTGCCGCCGCAGCTGTATCCCAACCTGACCGTGGAGGCCAATATTGTGCTGCAGTCGAAGCCGAAAGCGCTCACCATCCCCCGCGGCTATATGGTCGACGACAACCACGTGCTGCTGGCCAACAAGGAAAAGCGCGCCGTGCAAACGGGCGTCAGCGACTACCAGCGCGTGGAGATCACCGGCGGCCTGCGTAAAGACGAAGCCATCATCAAGCCCACGCCATGAGCCTGCGTCTCGTTACCGATATCGCCGCCTCCCTGCTGCGCGCGCGCCTCCGGCAAACGCTCGTGGCCGCCATCGGCGTCACGTTCAGCATCACCATGTTCATTACACTGCTCTCGTTCATGACCGGTCTCAACAACATGCTCGACGGCCTCGTGGTGAACCGCACGCCGCACGTGCGCCTTTTCAACGAGGTGAAACCTTCGGCCGTGCAGCCGGTGGCGCGCGTGCCGCAATACCGCGGCTACTATCATTTTATCTCTTCGGTGAAGGCAGCCGGCGCGCGCGAAGAAGTGTATAACAGCGCCGCCGTCATCCGCACCGTAAAGGCCGACCCGCGCGTGCTTGGCCTGGCGCCGCGCATCAACACCCCGATCTTTTTCAACAACGGCGCTACCAGCATCAACGGTGTCATCTACGGCGTGGACGTGGACGCAGAAGTGCGGCTCTTTCACTTCAGCGATTACGTGGTGGAAGGGCGCCCCCAGGACCTGAAGCATGTGGCCAACAGCGTGATCCTGGGCAAGGCGCTCGCCGACAAGCTGCTGGCGCATGTCGGCGACGTGGTGCCCGTGACCACGGCGCGCGGCGACCAGTTCTCCCTCAAGGTGGTGGGCATCTTCCAGAGCGGCGTTACCGACTGGGACAAGGTACAGAGCTACGCGGCGCTGTCTACCACGCAAAAGCTGCTGGGCCGCCCGGCGTCGTATGTAACCGACATCAACATCAAGTTGATCGACATCGGCAAAGCGCCTGCTATGGCGAAAGAATACGCGCGTGTTTTCGACACCGATGCCGAAGACATACAAACGGCCAACGCCCAGTTCGACACCGGCACGAAGATCCGCAACCTGATCTCCTACGTGGTGGGCATCGTACTGCTCACCGTGGCAGGCTTCGGCATTTACAATATCCTCAATATGATGATCTACGAGAAGATGGACGCCATTGCCATCCTGAAGGCCACCGGCTTTACCGGCGCCGACGTGCGGCGCATCTTCCTGATCATCGCGCTGAGCATCGGCTTCTTCGGCGGGCTCGTGGGGCTCGGCCTCGGCTTCGTGCTCTCGCTGATCATCGACCAGATCCCTTTCAACACAGCGGCGTTGCCTACGGTGCACACGTACCCCATCAACTACAACCCGCTGTTCTATTTCATCGGTTGTTCGTTTTCACTCATCACCACCTACCTGGCCGGCTTCTTTCCCGCGCGGAAGGCGAGCCGCGTAGACCCGGTGGTCATCATCCGCGGCAAATGATCCTCGAAGCGCGCCATATCAGCAAGTCTTTTCACGACCCGGTGACCACGCAGGTGCTGCGCGACCTGAGCTTTTCGGTAGACCATGGCGAATTTGTATCGGTGACCGGCAAGAGCGGCTGCGGCAAGAGCACGCTGCTGTATATCCTGAGCACGATGGATACCGACTACGAAGGCGAGTTGCTCATCGACGGCGAGCGGATGACCGGCCAGGGCCGCAACCGTCTTGCGCGCATCCGCAATGAAAAGATCGGCTTCGTGTTCCAGTTTCATTACCTGCTCAACGAGTTTACAGTGCTGAAGAACGTGATGCTGCCGGGGCTGAAGCTGCACCAGCTTTCGGCGCAGGAAGTGGAGCAGCGGGCCATCGAGCGCCTCCGCTGGCTGGGCATTGAGCACCTCGCGCTGAAGGGCGCCCACCAGATTTCCGGCGGCGAGAAGCAGCGCGTGGCCATCGCCCGCGCCCTCATTAACGACCCGCACATCGTGATGGGCGACGAGCCTACCGGCAACCTCGATAAAAAGAACTCGGACATCGTATTCGACATCTTCCACCGCCTTGCGCAGGAGCGCGGGCAGACGCTGCTGGTGGTGACGCACGACACGACTTTCGCCGAGCGCACCGGGCGGACGATCCGGATGGAAGACGGGCGGATCGTGGGTTAGCGGAAAGGACAGGCGCTTATTGCAGCGTACCTTTATGCGTCGACCGGAGCCTCTTTCCCGGCCCCACAACTACCGATGCCAGCACGCCCGCCAGTTACGATCGTTCCTGCCCAGGTTTCCGATGCCGCGCTCCTCAGCCGGCTTGCCGGGCAAACCTTCCGCGAGTCGCACGGACACAGCGCCGCGCCCGCCGACATCGACGCCTACGAAGCGGCTAAATACAAGGAAGCGGAACTGGAGCGCGAGCTGTCGGATCCCAACAATATTTACCACCTCGTTTATTACGAAGGCGAACCCGCGGGCTTTTCAAAAATCCAGCTCAACTCACCTTACAAGGGCGCTGCGCAGTCGAACCTGGCCAAGCTCGATCGCATCTACGTGCTGCGCGCCTGGTACGACAAAGGCCTTGGCAAGACGCTCTTTCAGTTCCTGGTTTCATTAATGAAAGACGCAGGCCAAGCCGGCACCTGGCTCTACACCTGGAAAGAAAACCACCGCGCCATCGCCTTCTATGAGCGCCAGGGTTTCAGGATCATTGGCAGCCACGATTTTTTCCTTTCGCCCACGCACAGCAATCCAAACTGGCAGATGCTGTTGTTGTTTTGAGACCTCCTCCCTGCCCTTTCCAAGGGGAGGGGGGAGCTGATTAGTGCAGGCTGAAGTTGGTACCTGTTGGCTGCCAGCGATAAACTTCTTAAATCTGCAGTACCCAAAATGAATGCTATGAACCCCAAGGTGGACGCGTTTATGGAAAGAGAAAAAAGGTGGCAGAAAGAAATGCGCTTGCTGCGCGGTATCCTGCTCGGCTGCCAACTTAGCGAGGAGCTCAAATGGGGCGTGCCCTGTTACACCCTCGGCGGTAAGAACGTGGTGCTGATCCACGGCTTCAAGGAGTACTGCGCGCTGCTCTTTCACAAAGGCGTGCTGCTGCAGGACGCCGAAAGCATCCTGGTGCGGCAAACCGGGCAGGTGCAGTCGGCACGGCAGGTGCGCTTCACCAACGCGGAGGAGATCCGCGAGCTGGAACCGGTGCTGAAGGCCTACCTGCAGGAAGCTATCGAAGTGGAAAAGAAAGGTTTGAAGGTGGCGTTGAAGAAGACGGAGGCTTACGCCGTGCCTGAAGAACTACGGGAGAAGTTCATCGGCCATCCGGAGCTCAGGGCTGCCTTCGAGGCGCTCACCCCGGGACGCCAGCGCGGCTACCTGCTGCACTTTGCGGCGGCGAAGCAGTCTAAAACACGCGTGGCGCGGATTGAAAAGTATACGGAGCGGATACTGGAGGGGAAGGGGCTGCAGGACGAGTAAGCGATAATGAACGATATCTACTTCTATCGAATCGCCACGCGTCGCGGGTTAACGGTTGGTTGACGGTTCACCGCTCACGATTCAGATCAGACATCTGCGATCTGAGATTCCCGGATCTCCAACAAGCTGTATCTTCCTCCCTCACCAACAACTGCTCCATGGACCGCGTTCTGAAGGTATTCTCCCGCCCCAATTGCCTCTTCGCCGAGCTTTCTTTTTTCTATGATCGCCCCGACAGCGTGTCGGCCCTGCTTACTACGTACCGCGCTATTGAGTTTGAAAATGATGGCGAGTTCAGTTATTCCGTTTACCCGGGCCTGAACCAGGAGCTGTATCCTTCGTTCCGGCGCTTTTCGAGCGTTGCCGAGGCGCGGGCGCACGACTGGGAGCTGGTGCGGCAGCGGGCGGCGCACGAGTTCGAGGCTGGTCTTACCTACACCTACGGCTACGACGAAGACCCGGTGCTGCTGCGCTATGTGCTCGAAGACCACCGCGGCTGCCAGGCAATGATCGACTTCCGCTACAGCTTCGCGGCCAACACCAAAACGATGGTCTACCGCTCCACCCAGCACCCGCGCTTCGATCACGAGCTTGTGGCCACTGGTCTCGACAGCAACGCCGACTGCATGCAGCGGGTTCCCTTGTTTCATATGGGTGAGCCAACGAGTATTAACTTCAACGACCTGCGCCGCCTGGAGCCCTGGTATTGACCGGGGCCACCGGGCCGCCGCGACATAAACCGATAGCTATGGATCGTAAACTGAATGCCTTCTCCGCCAAAGGCAACCTGCTGGCCAGCGCGGCCTTTCACTACCTGCCGGGAACGGTGCGGGTGGTATTTAACGAATACAAGGCCGAGCCGGTGGGTCCCGACTACCTGCCCGATGTGATCGTGCCCTACAGCCACCACGTAACCGAGCTGGAATATGAGCCTTTCGACAGCGTTGGCAAGGCCGAAGCGCACGACCGCGCTTTTATCTCCGGCATGCTGCGGCAGGACCTGACGGCGCTCGGGCCCATCCGCTTCGCCTATACAGCCGATGCGGTGCATACCCGCTGCCTGGCTTTCAGTTCCGGCCATTGCATCGGCCTCTTCGACATCGCGGCCTACATACTGGAGCATAAAAAACAAATCAGCTTTATCTCCGCCGAAGCCGCCGAATACGACCGCAGCCACTGGGTCGACTTCTTCGACAACAACGAGGTGGCCATGGCCGGGATAAAACTGGATCCCGCCATCGGGCCCTTCAGCGTTGAGACTACGGGCTGAGGGGCCGGCCGCAAGCGGCCTTGGTTCACGACAGCGCGACGGCACGACGTTTTTATTATCAAAGGCACCGCATGCGGTGCCTTCGTTTTGCCTCAGAGTCACTGCGCCGCAATGTGCAATAAAAAGGTCTCGCAAAGCGAGACCTTTTTATTGTCATGCCGTTGTGTCGTCGTGTCGTCCTGCAAACAGTCGCCGCAGGCGACCTTACTTCGCTGCCTTCTTCGGGTGCACGAACTTCAGCTCGGAGATGATGTTCTGCGCGCCGGCGAACTTGTCGATGATGAAGCACACGTAGCGGATGTCGACCATGATGTTGCGGCAGATATCGGGGTCGTAGGAGATGTCGCTCATGGTGCCTTCCCATACGCGGTCGAAGTTGAGGCCCACGAGGTTGCCCGAGGCATCCAGCGCGGGCGAGCCCGAGTTGCCGCCGGTGGTGTGGTTGGTGCCGATAAAGCATACCGGCTGCTTTCCCTTAGCGCCATACTGGCCGAAGTCTTTGTTCTTGTAAAGCGTGCGCAGCTTCTCGGGCACGTCGAATTCGTAGTCGCCGGGCACGTACTTCTCCATCACGCCGTCGAGGTAGGTGTACAGCCCGTAGTTGACGCCGTCGCGCGGGTTGTAAGCTTTGGCTTTACCGTAGGTAACGCGCAGTGTGCTGTTGGCATCGGGGTAAAAGCGCTTCTCGCCAAACACTTCCATCTGGGCGCGCATATAAGTGCGTTGCAGCGCGTTGATCCGTGTTTGCAGCTCCGTTACGTTGGCGCCGGCGGTGCTGCCGTAGGTGTCCTGCATTTCGAGGGCGAGGTGGAAGGCGGCATCCTTGCGCAGGGCGGCAGCCACCTCTTTCGGCTCGCCGTTGAGCAGGCGGAACAGCTCCGTGGAATCATCAACCAACGAGTTGCGGTACAGGTCGGCGATGCGCTCCGGAGTAGCTTTCGAAGCGAGGGTGGCGGCCACGTAGTCGGCTTTCTGGTCATTGGCATAAAGCGGCAGCAGGGCCTCGGCCACGGCGCGGTCCACCGTGGGGTTGAATTCGGCGTAATCGGCACGGAGCTCGGCGCGCACTTTATCGCGCACCGTGTTGTAGTCGGGGCTTCCCTTTTCGGCGGCGGCCACCAGCGGCTGCAGGGCGCGGGCCATCAGCAGCAGGTCGATCTTCGGCAACACTTCGTTGTAGTAGTCGCGGGCCAGCGCGTACGGCTCCAGCTGCTTCCAGGCTACGTTGAGCTCGGCCAGCACGTTGCCGTACTGCTCCTTCCACTTCGGGTTGGCCTGTACGCGGTTGCGGAACCCGGCTTCGTAGGCCAGCTTTTTCTGCACCACGTTCTTGGCGCGGAGGCCGAGCACTTCGCCCTTCCACTTTTTATAGGCATTCTCGATGCCGGCATACTTGGCGGCATACTGGATGCGGATGCCTTCGTCCTGGCGCATATAGCCGTTGAGTACCGACAGCGCTTTCTCGCGGATGTTGATCTTCGCCGGGTCAGATACGTTCATGATCTGCACCACGGCCGCGGAGGGCAGGTACTCGGTGGTGCGGCCGGGGAAGCCAAACACCATGGTGAAGTCATTTTCGGCAACGCCGTCGAGCGAGATGTTGAGCGAGCGCTTCGGCACCAGCGGCTTGTTGTTGGGCGAGTAGTCGGCAGGGCGGCCGTCGGGTCCTGTATAAATACGGAACAGCGAGAAGTCGCCGGTATGACGGGGCCACATCCAGTTGTCGGTGTCCTTGCCGAAGTTGCCGATGGAGGACGGCGGCGCGCCCACGAGGCGTACGTCGCGGTAGGTTTCGATGACGAAGGCGTAATACTTGTTGCCTTCAAACATAGGGCGGATGATGATCTCCTGCCAGGCTTCGTGCGGGAGGCTCTTGCGCAGCAGGGCGATCTTGCGGTCCACAAGGGCCTGGCGGTCCTTCTCCGGCTGTGCGGGATCAAGGCCTTCGGTCACCTTGCCGGTCACCTCGTCGATGCGCACGATGAAGGAAGCGGTGAGCCCGGCGTTGGGCAGCTCCTCGCCTTTGTTCTTCGACCAGAAGCCGTCGCGGATATAGTTATGGTCGAGGGTGCTGTGGTTCTGGATGGCGTCGAAGCCGCAGTGGTGGTTGGTGAGCAACAGCCCTTGTGTGGAGATCACTTCGGCGGTGCAGAAGCCGCCGAGGCTCACGATCGCATCCTTCAGCGAGCTTTTGTTGATGCTGTAAATGTCGCTGGCGGAGATCTTCATGCCGAGGCGCTTCATGTCTTTTTCATTGAGCGACTGCAGGAGCTGCGGCAGCCACATGCCTTCGTCGGCAAAGGCGGCGAGGCGGGCGGAGAGGAAAAGGAGGACAAGCAAGGTGATTCGTCTCATAAAGAAAGGTTGAATGTCAAAAGTAGGAGCGGATGAGATGAATATTGAATATCGATCAAGGAACTCCGAAAGCAGAATAGAAGGAGAAGCGGGAATATTCAATAATCAATGTTCAATGTGCAAGGCTCAAGGTGTGGTAGCGCTCCACTTGAAAATTGATCAGGGAGCGTTGAATATCGAACATTGCTGCCTCAAATCAGACATCCGAGATCTTAATATCACAAAAAGGCCCCGGAGGAATCCGGGGCCGTCAGGGTGTCTTTCAAAAAAATTTATCGTTCTTAATAACGTCCGTCTTTTTTGTCCTGGCCGCGACCGATGATCGCACCGGCGCCAGCACCGAGGATACCGCCGATTACAGCACCGGCACCACGGTTTTTCTTGTTGATGATGGCACCACCGGCAGCGCCGGCTACACCACCGATAACGGCGCCTTTAGCGGCTTTCGACCAGCCCTTTTTGCGTGCTACCGGAGCAGAGGCTGTGTTCGAAGAGCCCGAGCTATAGGTGCCCGAAGAGCTGCGGCTCGAAGAGGAGCTGCGGCGGGTGCTGCTGCTGCTCGAAGAGCGGGCCGGCGCATAAGCGCGGGTAGAGGCGGCGGCAGCTACCGGGGCAGCGGCCACGCCGTTATTATAGTTCTGCATGGCGGCCAGCTCGTTCTGGGCCTTCCAGGCCTGGTAAGCGGCAAGACCCGCGGTATCGGGAGTAGTCGTTGTCGTTGTCGTTGTGGTGGTCGCAGCAGGATTAGGCGTCGTGTTACAGGCGGCCATCGTTGCAGCGATCGCGATTACTGTAATAAAATTTTTCATAACAATCATTTTTCGGTGAACTGATGGTTGTCTTCTCCCTCATTAATACAAAAGCGTGCCAAAGCAGCCGCGCTTGTTAAAGAAAGAAGAGTTTAACTTATAACCAGCTATAAAAGAATGTTTTAGGTCGGAATCCTTTTAACAGAAAATCCCGGTAACCCGGAAAGGGCGCCTGTGGTCTTATGGTCCATGAAACCCAAGCTTCCGCCGCCTGCCTGGTGGGCCGCCTTTCTCTCGCTCTGCCTTGTAGCCACAGAGCTGCACGAGCAGGTACATATACAGACGGGCTACCTGCTCTTTGGAGCTTATGGCCCCCGCGACTTTAACCGCTGGCAGACAGCAGGTTCGGGGCCGGAGAGTGTGTGGGCCTCAGCCGCGGGGCCGCTGTTTTCCTATAGCCTTGCCTGGGCCGGCACACTGCTGCTCCGCCGCGGCGGCAAAAAAGCCGGCTGGGGCATAGCGCTCGTGTTTGCGGCGCTTCCCGGCGCGCACATCCTTACCTCCTGCGTGGGCAGTGGCGATGAACGCGTGGTGTTGGATCATTTTATGGATGCCCGCAGTGCGGCCGGGCGCAGCCTGCTGGCGGCCTGGTCGCTGCTGGTATATGGAGTGCCCGTTGCCGCAGCGGTGCGGGCACTGCCGGCAGGGCGGCGCATCGCATTGCTGGTGCTGCTGCTGCTGGCGCCCATCCTTGTGGAATTCGGATTGTTGCACCGGCTCTACAATAGCCTGCTGGAGCGCGGCTGGGGTGCCACGGTCCCGTTTGGTGGCACGCCCCTGCTGGTGCAGGCGCACCTGCTCTCCGTGCTTATATTTTGCTGGATGATGCGCCGGGCGATCAGTTGTCGCTGGCCGGGGCAGCCGCTTCCTCGCGCTTCTTCTTTTTAAAGAGGCCGCGGAACAGGCCAAAGCCTTTCTTTTCTTCTTTCACCTCGCTGTCGGCGACGCTCTTGTTGTCGGGTGTGACAGCGGTTTCTTTCGGCTTTGCTTTTTCTGCAACGTCGTTCGCAGGCTTATCGGCTTTGTCGGGTGCGACGGCTGTCTTCACCGGCTCGCGAAGCGGATCGGCGCTGGCCGGTGCGGCTTCCGTGCCTTTATTGGCGGTGGCCGGGTCGGGAGTGACGGCAAGTACATCGCTGTCGGATGCAGCCGTACGTTTCGGTGCCGCCGGCCGGGGGTGCGTGGCGGACTTATGTATGGCAAGGGCCGACGAATCGGTATGCTCGCTGTTGTTGCTGAGGGCGATGGGCTGTGCCTTCGGCTGGGGCAGCAGGAAGCCGGATTGCTGCGGCTGCTGCCCGGGCACTGCCGTGGCGGTGGCTGCATTGGCGCTTTCGCTGACCAGCTGCGTGGCCTGCCCGGCCACCTGCGGGCGCACCTGCACCAGGTGGGAGAATACGCCGCTGCGCCAGCCGATCACCACCAGCGTGGAAAGGGTGCAGAAGAGCATGAATTCGGCAATATTGTTCCGGGTGGAAGCAGGCTTATACTGAACGACCTCTACGGCGTCCTCCTCGCGGAGATAGACGGGGCCTGTGGGAATCTCGGCACGCGGTGTTCCCTGGTGGAGCGGCACCTGGTGGTACAGGGCGGCGAGGGCGCGGCGGCGGATGCTCTCGGCACGCAGGGCCATCTCCCGGTCGCTGATATGCTCCGTGACAGAAGACGAAAGTTTTTCGGTGGGGGAGAGGCTATAGCCCTTGGGCAGGGCGGACTCGATCTCGGGCACTTCGGCGGGCTGGTGCCAGTATTGACTGCGGCCTTCCACCCACACAAGATCGCCGGGCAGCAGGCATTGTTGCAATAATTCACCAAGTGGAAAGGGACCGGTTTCGCGGTTGTTCCGAAGTAAGTAATAGCGATCGCTCATAGTTCCGGGATTTTTCGTGGGAAGTCCCTCCGGTGGCTGTTCTTCAAGGTTCCAGACAGGCTTCGCTAACCATTGTATCTACCAAAGGCATGCCCATTTGGCACCGCAGTTATGCCGGCCATCAAATGGCCTTCTTTTTTTAACAGCCTGCTCATGACGACTGCTTCAACCTGCCCGCCGGCCTTGTTGTTCCTCGGACCACTGCTTGCTTCCCTGGCCGCGAACGGCCAGGAAGCGGACAGCTCGGTGCAGCTCGGCGAGGTGCGGGTGCAGGCCTTCGAGGGTGCGCGCCGCCTGCGCAACCTGCCGGCGCCCGTGCAGTACATCGGGCAGCGCACCCTCGGGCGTTTTGCGCCGACCGCCATCGTACAGGCCGTGAATTCAACGCTCGGCGTCCGGATGGAAGAACGCTCCCCCGGCTCTTACCGCTTTAACATCCGCGGCTCCGCACTCCGGTCTCCCTTTGGCGTGCGCAATGTGAAAGTCTATTTCAACGACCTTCCCATCACCGACCCTGGCGGCCACACTTATCTCAACCAGCTCGGTTACTACAACTTTCATCACCTCGAAATCATCCGCGGCCCCGGCAGCAGCCTTTACGGCGCGGGCACCGGTGGCGCCCTGCTCATTGAAAGCAGCGATACCGCGGAGCGCCCCGGCCTCCTTACCGAGTGGGCCGGCGGCAGCTACGGGTTGCTCAATGCCTATGGGCGCATCATCACCGGCAGTGAAAAAATGCAGAACAAGATCGGCTTCCAGCACCAGGAGAGCGTCGGCTACCGCGCACACTCGCGGCTGCGCCGCGACGTGCTGAGCTGGACGGGAAACTTCCGTCCCGCGGCGGGGCGGCAGCTCAAGACCACCTTTCTGTACGGCGACCTGAAATACGAAACGCCCGGTGCGCTCACCGCTACAGAATATGCCCTTGATCCGAAGGCCGCGCGGCCCGGAACTCAATTCTTCCCTGGTGCGGAAGAAGCGCAGGCCTCCATCCGCCAGCAGCAGCTGCTGGCCGGGCTTGCATACGAACAGGAGCTGCTGCCGCGGTTGACAGCGAAAAGCAGCGCCTACACGCAGTTTACCCTCCTGCGCAATCCTACCCTTCAGAATTACGCCCGCAGCAACGAGGCGCACGGCGGGCTGCGCGGCCTGCTTTCCTACAGGCTTCCGCTCGGTGCCGGCAACAGGCTCCGCTTTGATGGCGGCACCGAATGGCAGGAAGGATTCACCACGCTCGCTATTAATAAGAGCGACGCGGGCAACCCGGATTCGCTCCGCTACATCGACGAGATCCGCAACCGGCAGGTGCTGTTCTTCCTGCAGGCCGTCGCCGACATCGGGCCCTGGACCCTGACCGCCGGCACAAGCCGCAACTTCCTGCGGGTGCTCTTCCAGCGCTACAGCCCGGCCTCGGCCGGCCTGCAGGAGCAGCGCTTCCGGCAGTGGTCGCCGCGCGTGGCGCTGCTGCGCCGCCTCGGCAGGTGGAGCCTGTGGGGCGCATTCTCACGGGGCTTTTCGCCGCCCACCACCGCCGAATTGCTGCCTTCGGGCGGCACCATCAACACCGGTCTCTCAGCCGAGCTCGGCGACAACTTCGAGCTCGGGCTGAAGGCTGCGCCGCTGCGCGGGCTATTCGTGGAAGTGTCGGGATATCATTTTCGCCTGCGCAACACCATCGTGCAGCGCCGCACGGCCGGCGGTGGTGATTTCTTTGTCAATGCCGGCGGCACGCGGCAGCAGGGCATCGAGGCACAGGCGCGCTACGAGCTGCTGCCCCGCGCCACCTTCACGGAGGGCACGGGCTTCTGGGTCGCCTATACCTGGCAGCACTATCGCTACCAGGACTTCAGGCAGGTGACGGAGGATTATTCGGGTAATGCGCTGCCCGGCATCGCGCCGCATACGCTCGCTGCGGGCGCCGACCTGTGGCTGAAGGGCCGCTTCTTTGCCACGCTTACGTATTACTACAGCGACCGGCTGCCGCTCAGCGACGCCAACGATGTGTACGCCGCCGCCTACCATCTTGTAGGTGCTAAAGTGGGCCTGCAACACTGGTGGAAGGCGCGCCTGCGGGTGAAGCTGTTTGTGGGCGCGGATAATTTGCTGGACGAGCGCTATAGCCTGGGCAACGATATCAACGGCTTCGGCGGACGTTACTTCAATGCGGCCGCGGGCAGGAACTGGTACGCGGCCCTGGTGGTGGAGCACTTGTTTCGGGAAGCCCGCCCAAGAGATAATATTCAATAATCAATTTTCAATGCTCAGGTCGCAAGGTGAGGGAGCAGTCACTTGAACATTGAATATTGAGCATCGATTATTGAATATTTCTACGCCTTTACGCTTTGAATGTGCTTGTGGCAGCGGCCGGTTTTCCCGGGAGGCCATCCGTATTTTTACGAAGAAAATCGGCAAGTTTCCCGCTTGCCTGCGCCGCGCTCCCTTATTAGTTTTGTTTGCAGAAGTTGGCTGAGCCATTCAGCCGTTCCGATCCTACGAAAAACCAGATTAAGATCCGTTCCCTTGAAGAACCTTCACCCGTCAGTCAACTTCTATCTTCATTCGCCGCCGAAGCATACACAAGGTTCTGAATCAAATTAAACATGCTGCCTACACTGCCCTACCGGGTCTTCCTGGTAGATGATGATATTGACCTGCTGATGCTGCTGGAGCGCCGCCTCCAGGCAGCGGGCTACGCCGTGGAAACCGCGGCCAGTATTGCCGAGGCCGAAGAGCTGCGGCACGCTTTCCGTCCGCACCTCTACCTCGTCGACATCAACATCAACGGCGAAGACGGCCGCACGCTTTGCTGGAAGATAAAGATGCAGGAAGGCGATGCCGGCATAAAGGTGTTGCTCATTACCGGGTACGACTGCCACCGCGGCCGCGCGGCTCTCTTCGGCGCCGACGAGGTGCTGGCCAAGCCGGTGCCCACCGATTACCTGCTGATGCGCCTCCAGTTTCACCTGGGCAGGCTGGCCGCCGACCAGTTGCGCTGACTCCTTACTGACTTGTTGAATTGAATTATTCCTGCGCCAGGGGCAGGTACACCGTAAAGGTTGCGCCCGCGCCGGGAGCGCTGCTTGCGGCGATGGCCCCGCCGTGGCGGTGCACGATCTTCTGGCAAAGCGCAAGCCCGAGGCCGGTGCCTTCGTAGCGGTCTTTGGGATGCAGGCGCGTAAAGGTTTTGAATATGCTGTCGGTGTAGGCCGGGTCGAAGCCGATGCCCGAGTCGGCCACGGAGATCACTGCGTAGGCCTGCTTCCGGTGGAGGTGCTGCTCCTGTATTTCTACGGATGTGGCCGTCCGGCTCGTGATGCGCACCCGCGGCGCTTCACCGGGGCGGCCGAACTTGAGGGCGTTGTTCACCAGGTTGAAAAACAGCTGGTGCAGCAGCACCGGCACGCCATTCAGTTGCGGCAATGCGTCGATGTGGAGCTGCGCGCCGGTTTTCTGGACCTGCAGCTCGAGGTCGGAAACAACGTTCTCCAGCGTTTCTGTAAGGTCAACCACTTTTACATCGCGATCTTCCAGGTGGTCGGCCACCGAGTAATGCAGCACCCCGTCGATCATCTGGGTCATGCGCGCGGCGGACGTTTCGATGCGGGAAAGGTAGTCGGGGCCGGGCGCGGGCAGGTCATCGCCAAACTCCTGCTGCAGGCGGCTTACGAAGGTGCGGATCTTGCGCAGCGGCTCTTTGAGGTCGTGCGAGGCTACGTGGGCAAACTGCTGCAGGTCGTCGTTGGAGCGCAGCAGCTCGCTGGCCTGCCGGCTCAGCGTTTCATTGAGGGCCTTCAGTGTGCGGGTTTGCTCGGCCACTTCCTGTTCCAGCAGGCCGGCGTTGTCTTTATGGCTTTGAATGTCGGAGGCGGCGCAGATCCATTTCACGAGGCGGCCGGCTTCGTCTTTGAGTGGCAGCACCTGCGCGGAAAACCAGCGGTAACGGTCTGTATGGACGTTGCGCAGGCGGTATTCCCATTGCACCGGCACCACCTGCTGCTGGGCCATCTGCCAGAGGTCGAGCACCACCGGCAGGTCGTCGGGGTGCATCATACTGATGCGGCCTTCGCGGCCCACGCTTTCATCGTCCTGGCCGGTATAGGTATACCAGCGGTCGTTTACATATTCGGTGTTGCCGCCCGCATCCACGATCCACACGATCTGCGGGATGGAGTTGGTGAGCAGGCGGAAGCGTTCTTCGCTTTCGCGCAGGGTTTGCTCGGCTGCTTTTTGCCGGTGGATGTTGGTGGCGGTGCCAAACCAGTGGCTGATGTCGCCGGCGGCGTCGCGCTGCGGCAGTGCGCGGGTGAGGTGCCAGCAAAAGGAGCCGTCGGCCAGCTGCATCCGGTGCTCCGATTCAAAGGGAAGGCCGGTGGCCAGGCATTGCATCCAGGTAAGGGCGGTGTTGCCCGCATCTTCCGGGTGAATGATCCCCTGCCATTCCCAGCTGCCGTCGGCGAGCTGGTGGGCGCCGGAATATTCGTGTATGCGTGAATTGAAATAGGTTACCCTTCCCTGCGCATCGGCCATAAATACGAGTTGCGGCATGGCGTCGGCCAGCTGCAGCATGGGATTGTCGAGCGAGTTGGTGGAGGTGCGGAAAGGCATCAGTTAGAGTTGGCGGGTTGAAGGTCGGCAATCGGGCGACATAGGGGGGCTTCAATAGGTCAAATCCCTTATTGAGCCCTTGAATGGCCCTCAGGCCTCGGTGGCCCGGCCGAGGAAGGCGGCCACTTCTTCCAGCACGCGCCGGTCGTTGCTCAGGCGGGGCACTTTGTGCTGTCCGCCCAGCTTGCCTTTGCTTTCGAGCCAGCGCTCAAAGGAGCCCGCGGGCACGGGCACGATCTGCGGGCCGCGCAGGGCGATGTCCTTATGCCGCTTTGCCTCGTAGTCGCTGTTGGCTTCCTTGAGGGCCGCGTCAAGAGCATCGGCAAAGGGAGCGATGTCTTCGGGCACCTGTTGAAACTCGATGAGCCATTCGTGGGCGCCGTTGTCTTCGCCGGAGAAGTATACCGGCGCGGCCGTATAGTCGTTGACGGTAAGCCCGGTGGCGCGGCAGGCGGCGGCAATGGCCTTGTCGGCATTATCAATGATCAACTCTTCGCCGAAGGCGTTGATGAAATGCTTCATACGCCCCGACACGCGCACGCGGAAGGGCGACAGCGAGGTGAACTGCACCGTGTCGCCGGGGAGGTAGCGCCAGAGGCCGCCGTTGGTGGTGATCACGAGGGCGTATTGCCGGCCCAGCTCCACTTCGTCGAGCTGCAGGGTGCGCGGCTGCGGGGCGTCCCACTCGCCGGCGGGAATGAATTCGTAGAAGATGCCGTGGTCGAGCATCAGCAGCATGCCCTCCGCGTTGATATCGTCCTGCGCCGCGAAGAAGCCCTCCGAGGCGTTGTACATCTCGAGGTAGTTGATGGGCGCGCCGATCAGTTCTTCGAAGGCCTTGCGGTAAGGAACGAAAGAAACGCCGCCGTGCATGTACAGCTCCAGCGAGGGCCATACTTCCTTGATGGTGCTTTTGCCCGTCAGCTCGAGGATGCGCCGCAGCAGCACCATCAGCCAGGTGGGCACGCCCGCCATCGAGGTTACGTTTTCGTGGATGGTATGCTGCGCCAGCTTTTCGATCTTGGCTTCCCATTCGTCCATGAGGATGATGGGCAGCTCGGGCGTGCGCAGCCAGTTGCTCCAGAAGGGTGAGTTCTGTACCACCACGGCCGACAGGTCGCCGTACTGGATGTCGTCATTGAGCTGGCTTACCTGGTGGGAGCCGCCGATAATCAGGCCCTTGCCGGTGAGCAGGTCGGAGTCGGGGTGGGCCGCATAGTACATGGTAAGTACATCCTTCGAAGCCTTGTAGTGATTGTCCTTGAGGCTTTCGTCGGATACGGGGATGAACTTGCTTTTGTCGGAGGTGGTGCCGCTGCTTTTGGCAAACCAGCCAACCGGTGTGTTCCAGAGCAGCTGCTCTTCGCCCTGGAGCATGCGGTCGATCCAGGGTTTCAGGTCTTCGTACTGGGTGAGGGGCACCTGCTCTTTCCACTGCTTCAGCGACTGGATGGCCGAGAAGCCGTGCTGCCGGCCGTACTCGGTATACTGGCCGGCCGCCAGGAGGTCCTGCCACACGTTGTACTGGGTGGCCACCGGGTCGGTGCGCCACTGCTCTACCGACCAGAGGCGTAAGCGGGCAAATCTCGATATGGCAGGGCTGAGTAGTTTCATGTGTGGACGCCGGCAAGATAGCCAACGTAGGTTGAATAGCGAATAACGATTAACGAATAGCGGCGATGCAGGTTTTCCGGTAGCGGCGGGCCTTGCGGCGGACGCCCGGTGCCAAACGGTGGCATGCAGGTGACCATCCGGGAGCGTGCAGTGATCACTGGGTGCCGTGCAGGTGCCCCTGGGGGGGTGTTGCGGCGTCCGGCGACATCCCGGCGGCGTTCACCGAAGTTTTTGCCGCCGTCGGCTAGGAGCGGCGCCGGTGGCGGCTTTCCGGTTGGAATTTTGCTCCTGCCTGAAAAACCAAATCCACCCATGAACGAACTTGTCTCGCGCCACTCGCTCCGTAGCCTTGTGAAGCTTTTCTTCGTAATCTTCGTACTGCTGGTACTTGTGAACGTGTTTCACTGAGTATCGGACAGGCGGAAAACGCAGAAATCCCGGAAAAAATTTGAAGCCTTCGCTATGCGGAGGCTTTTTCGTTGGCAGCAGTCAGAGAAAGAACGCTGATTCCGCACGCGGAATACGCGGATTGGTTATGATTTGCACTGATGTTGGTACCGATATCCGCGTTTGTCATAACAGATCATAAAAAATCCGCGTTCTTTCTCTTCTTCTTTTCTATGGGTTGTAATCATACGGCAGCTGGTCCGCCAGGTTCTTCCAGCTCCAGTAGCCTTCGTTTACCCAGCTGCGTTGCTCGGTGAAGTAGCCGTTGGGTTTTACGAGGATGGCGTCCTTCAGCTCGATATAGGAGATCTGCAGGGGTACGTTCTTCGGCAGCCCCATCTGCTCCAGGTATCCGGCCTCCGGCTTTGCTTTGAGGTAGCTCACGCTCACCTTGCGCGGAAACCAGAGCTCGGCGTTGCCGGTGCTGTCGTCGAAGAAATAATAGCTCGTGTCGTAGGGATTGGTGAGGCGGCCAAACTGGGTTGCGCTGCCTTCCGAAAGCATGTCTACCGTAAAGCCGTCCTGCTTCAGGGTGCTGTCGTAATAGGAGCGGATGAAGTGCAGCCGCGACCCGAGATAGGCCGTCTCGCGCGCCCTGGCCCAGGCGGCCTGCTGCGTGGCATCGCCTTCCATCGGCAGGAAAAGGCAGTTGCCGCGGTAGGAGTTGATGTCGGTCTTATAGTAATAAACAAACGAGTCGAGGTTGTATTGCAGGTTGTAGCCGAGGGCGGCGTTGGAGATCTTCAGCGGCTCGGAGGCGAACACCTTCAGCTTGTTGCTGCGCTTGTAAAAGAAAAAGCGCAGGGCCGCCGGGTTTTCGAGCTTCGTCTGCTTCGCGTTTTCCGTCTTGCCCAAAAAGTGACCGAGGAAAAACTCGCCGTATTTCTCCCAGCCGTCGGGTACTTCGTTGGACACCTGGATCACCACTTCGGCCATGCTCTTGTCTTCCTTCTTCAGTGCGAAATTGAGGGTCTGGTCGCCGGAGCCTTCCACGTTCATCCGCTTCGATTCGTAGCCGGTGTAGGATACCACCAGCTCGTAGCCGCCCTTGCCCAGCGAGAGGCGGTAGCTGCCGTCGGCCTTCGACACCATACCAATGGTGGTGTTCTGCGCGAACACGGAGGCGCCCTCGAGGGGCTGGCCCGTTTCGGCATCGGTGATGGTGCCGCTGATCACACCTTGCGCGAAAGAAAACAAGGTAAGGAGGGTGGCGGAAAGCGAAAGAAGGAGCTTTTTCATGGAGTGGCTAAGATACGCTGCCCGGCTGGGGGAGAGAAAGAACGCAGATTTTTTATGATTTGTTATGATAATCGCGGATATCGGTACCAACATCAGCTTTTATCATAATTAATCTGCGCATTCCGCTGGCGGAATCAGCGTTCTTTCTCTGGTGCCATCAGCCCCAGCATCCTTGCAACGCTGTGCTGGTTGGCTTCGCTGTTGATGGAGCCGGCGATATCGAGCTTCTCGCGCTTGGTGAGGTGGAAGTTGAGCGCCGCCTTGTTCTCCTGCTTGTTGGGAATGTATTGGAACGACACGCGGTGAATGGGGAAGCGGCTTGTGCCGAGGAAATAAGAAGCCATATCGCCCTGGGCATAGTCCATCATCTTATACCAGTTGTGCTGCAGCAGGAAGAAGGGCTTCACGGCGTTCTCGGTCATGGTGCTGGCGTCGTAGGGATTTTCCCAGCCGCCGTCCATGCGGTCGCGCACCTGCACCAGCAGGGCGCCGCGGGTGTTCTTTTCAATCCAGCCGTGCATCGCCGCCAGGAAGCGCAGGGCCGTTTCCACGCCGTAGTTGTCGCGCAGGCCGCCGTCCATCACGTCGGTAACGGGGTCGGTGGGGATCATCACGTTGGGCAGCACCACGGGGAAGGTGGCGTTCATCCGGAGGGCGGAGAGCAGGTGCAGGTTGTACGGATCCTGCTGGCGGAAGTAGCTGAGGAAGTCTACTGCGTCGGGCGAGCCGGCGTCGAGGCTGTCGCTGGGTGCGGTCATCATGAAGCGCAGCGGCTGCGTGGAGATGAGCAGCTTCTTGGCATCGCGGGTGATGACGTTGTGATAAAAGATCAGCGGGATGCGCGCCGCTGCTTCGTCGGCGCGGTAGTCGCCAAGGCGGCGGTCGAGATAGCCGCGGGTGTTGCGGTTGAGGGCCTGCTCGAAAGCATAGCCGCGGTCTTTGATATAGGTGTACCGGCCGTCGGTGAACTTATGCTGCGGCGAAAAGAGGTCGCGGATAACGAAGGAGGTGAAGGTCGGGTTGAGCAGGTCGCGCGCGATATCGTCTACCCAGCGCGCGTCGTGCAGGTTGATGGTGGAATCGGTAAGGTGGCGGCGGTACAGCTCGCGGAAATAAGTAGCGCCGATCATGCCGCCCGAGGCGCCGGTGATGAGAAAGGTTTTTTTCATCATGGCGCCGCCGGTGATGGAGTCGAGGTGCTGCAGCACATTCATGGTGAAGGTGGCGCTGCGGGTGCCGCCGCCCGAGGTGGCCACCAGGATCAGCAGGGGTTTTTCCTCGCCCTGGCGGGCTTTCCAGCGCTCCAGGATGGCGATCATATTGTCGCGGTCGGCCTGCACGGCGGCGGGTGTTGCCAGGGCGGAAAGGCTTTCGGCGGAATACTTCGGACGCTCGTCGCGGTTGGCGTAGTTGAGGCCGTAGGCGCGGTTGCGCGGGTCGATCCACTCATTCTGGTACAGCACGTTGAGCAGCAGCAGGAAGGCGATCAGGATGGGCGCGCTCCAGCTCTGGAAGAAATAGGCAAAGGCCCCGGACACGCCGATGAGGATGGCGCAGAAAAGCATCAGCGATGCCGCGGCGGGAAGCTGGAAGGCCGGCAGGTCGAGAAAGAAGCCAAGCGCCACCAGGAACAGGAAAGCAAAGACCATGGAAAGCACGGCGGCGAAGTGATGGCGCTTGAAGATCTTTTCCATCAGCTCGGCGGAATAGTGGCTCACGTCGCGGCAGCGCCGAACACGCAGCAGCGAATCGAGAAACCATTCCGAGCGGATGAGGGTGCGACCGCCCGTCGGGGCCTGCTCGGGCTGGAGTTGTGCGATGACATTTCCCGCCTTCTTGAACAGCGGCTGCAGGCCGCGCAGGATGGTCTTGTCGGCCCGGAAGAAATAAAGAAAGGAAACCACCAGTATCAGCAGCAGCCCGCCTACGAAGCCGAGTATCAGCAGGAGGATCTCGCCGTTGGGAATGAGCTCGCGGTAGTGGGCGAATGAATAAGCGCGGAAGAAAAAGAAGATGAGAAAGCCGAGGGGCAGCGCGCTGTTGTTGATGCAGTATTTAAGAAAGGGAAACTGCGTGGCCGCCAGGAAGGTGAAGTGCCGGCTGAAGAGGATGAAGGTGGTGATGTTCCAGCACATGATGAACACGCCCATGGCCGCGCCCACCAGCATCGTGCTGAGGGCGTTCACATCGCCCAGGTATTCGGGTGCGAGAAAGAGGGCCTCGGCACCGAAGGTCTTCATGAAAGCACCGCCAACCACCGCAAAGAGCAGGAGCCAGAAAAGCAACAGGACCTGGTATTTCCTGAAGTGAAGAAAAAGTAATTGTACGGGTAGTGAATAGAATATGCCTCTCAGGTACGCCATGGAAGGGTGGTGCTTGATCGGGCGTAAGTTACCGAAGAAAATGTGTGATGTCCGATCTCCGATGTCCGATTTGGCTGGCGCATGCTAAAAAGGATCGCACAGCGATCCTTTTACATCCGACATCCGACATCGGAGATCTCACAATACACTCGGTCGTTTGTTGCGGAGCAGGAAGGCGTTTGCCACCAGGGCGAGCAGCAGCAGCAGGGCGGTAAACTGGTGCAGCTGCGCCATCCATTCGAAGTCGTTCCAGCGCGCCGGGCGGATGTGTACGGAGGTGAGCACCGTTGCCACGCCGAGCGCCACCTGCACCAGCACAAGCAGCAGCGGCAGGATGCGTGTTTTGGCAAAGAGGGCCGTGGGCCGGCGGCGGAAGGCGCGGTAGGTCCACACCAGGATGAATACCGTAAGCAGGTAGGCCAGGTTGCGGTGGATGAAATGAATGGTGATGCGGTCTTCGATGGCGCTGACGAGCCCGTGGGGGAAGATGCGCGGCACGAGGGTGCCGTTGATGTCGGGCCAGGTGGGCGCTGCCGGCGCGGCACGGTGGCCGGCCATCAGCGCACCGAAGATGAGTTGCAGGCCGAGCAGTCCCACGATCCACCAGGTGGCGGTGCGGAGGCGGGGCGCGGTCACCTTATCGTGCGGGTCGGTGAGCAGCTGCAGGGCAAACCAGAAGGTATAGCACAGCAGGCCGAGGGCGAAGATGAAATGCAGCGCGAGCCGCGTGGGCTTTACATAGATGGCGTCGCCTTCGAGGCCCGAGGCCACCATGATCCAGCCGATGGCGCCCTGCAATCCGCCCAGGATGAAGAGCACCAGCAGGGGCTTGATCATGTCCTGCCGGAAGCGGCGCTGCACGAGGAACACCACGAAGGGGATGGCGAACACGACGCCGATGAGGCGGCCCCAGAGGCGGTGAAACCATTCCCAGAAATAAATGAATTTGAAATCGGAGAGCTGGAAGTCGGAGTTGAGCAGGCGGTATTGCGGCGACTGCTGGTACTTGTGAAACTCGGCGAGCCACTGGCCCTGGTTGAGGGGCGGCAGCGCGCCCGTGACCACGTTCCATTCAGTGATGGATAGCCCCGAGCCGGTAAGACGGGTGATGCCGCCCAGGATGACCTGCACGATGACCATGACAACGCCGATGAGGAGCCAGATGGCCACGGGGCGGGAGGAGCGGGACTTGAAGGTGGATCTCAAGAAAGACTTTTTGGTGTGCGCGGCAAAAGTACGCCCCGGTTGCTGAGAGAAGGAACGCAGATAGCGCAGATTCTTTTGGCTTGTTATGATAAATTGGGCGTAAATCCGATCCTTTCTTGTCCTTCGCTTGATTTCTCTTCCGAAATTTGCGCCATGCTGCGCGCTTATTTCCAGGAAACACTTATCGAAGCCGGCCTCGACGAAGCCGGGCGGGGTTGTTTGGCCGGGCCGGTTTATGCCGCGGCCGTTATCCTGCCGCGCAGCTTTGCGCACCCGCTGCTCAACGACTCCAAGCAGTTGACGGAGAAGGAGCGCTACGAGCTGCGCCCGGTGATCGAAGCCGAAGCGATCGCCTGGGCCGTTGGTTTCCTGGAGCCGGAGCAGATCGACGAGATCAATATTCTCCGCGCGGCCTTCAGGAGCATGCACCTGGCCGTTGAAAAGCTGTCCGTGGTGCCCGAGCTGTTGCTGGTAGACGGCAACCGCTTTACGCCTTATGCCTTCATCCCGCACCAGTGCATTGTACAGGGTGATGCACAATATGCGTCCATCGCCGCGGCCTCGGTGCTTGCCAAGACCTACCGCGATGATCACATGAACCGCCTTCACGAAGACTTTCCGCACTACGGCTGGGGCAAAAACAAAGGCTACGCCACCCGGGAGCACCAGGAGGCCCTGAACCTGCACGGGCCCTGTGTGCACCACCGCCGGAGCTTCCGGCTCGATTACAGCGTGCCCGACGCGGCCGCTGCGCTTGGTGAATAAGCCCGCACGCCGACGGCGTGCAAAACGCTGCGGGCTCCCGAAGGCACGCACCTAGGACACCCGGGACCTGTAGGACATGCTCCCCAAACTGTAATCGTAGAAATAGCCACTGTGAACTCTGCGAAACGCTCCGCGCACTCTGCGAGAAATTCCTCTACGACAAAGCACTCCATCTCCGCTTTTCCTCAATTCGTTCGTTAAGAAATTGGTAAAGGGACAGCCGGTAAGTTGCCGTTGTAACGCCATCGCTAGCTTCGGCGTCCAACCATCGCCATGACCAAGGCCCGCTTTTATATGCTGCTGCTGTTGCTCCTGTTGGGGGCGGTGCCGGCATTTGCGGGAAGCGGCCCCGGGCGCGGGTTCCCGGGCAAGCGCTGGTGGCCCGCCTTCATTATGGCGCAGGATTCGGTGTCGGCCACCATCCCCTTCAGCCGCGTGGGCAACCTGATCCTCATCGAAGCGCAGGCCGATACCATCAAAGGCAACTTTATTTTCGACACCGGTGCCGCGCACATGCTGCTCAACCAGACTTATTTCCGCGACTACCCGGTGAGCCAGCAGGCAGACGTGGAAAGCGCGGGCATCACCGGCGGCGGCGCCCCGGTACAGCGCACCGTTATCAAAGACCTGGGGCTGGGCGCCCTTCATTACCGCAACCAGGAGGTGGACCTCGGCAATCTCGGGCACCTGGAAAGCGCCAAAGGAGTGCGCATCTTCGGGCTGCTGGGCATGAGCCTGTTCCAGGACTGCGAGGTGCTCATCGACTACGACAACAACCTGCTCTATATCCACAAGGCGCGCCGCCACGAGCCGGTGCTTTATGCCGCGCAGGCCCTGAAGGACACACCCGGCTACCAGGAGTATCCCATCGATATCAAGGAAGGATTCATCCTGGTGAATACCGAAGTGGCCGGCCGCAAGCTGCAGTTCGTGATGGACTCGGGCGCCGAGTCGAGCGTACTCGACAGCCGCCTGCCCAACGCGGTATTCCAGCAGGTGCAGATCACGCGGCGCGTGGCGCTCAACGGGTCGGCGGGCCGTAAATCCGAGGCCTTCTATGGCACCCTCGCGCAGCTGAGCGTGGGCGGGCAAACGCTGAACGGGTTACCTGTGCTCATCTCCAGCCTCGAGCACACCTGCTTTGCCGACATGAGTTGTATTAACGGTATCCTAAGCTTTGACGCCTTCGCGCCACGGCGGATGGGCTTTAACTTTGTAACACGGAAAATGTACGTATGGAAGTGACGCGCCCGCTGAAAGCAATGATCCTGCGCTGCCTGCTGGTGGCGGGCTTCCTGCTGGGCGTATGGCCCGCGCAGGCGCAGACCTGCTCGGTGCGCGACAACCGCATGTATATTGAAGTGCGCAAGGACCTGAGCAACCGTGAGCTCGACGCTTTTATTGAGCGCTACGACCTCGGCGACCTCTACCTGAAAGAGTTTGTGCGCCGCGGCATGCAGGACTCCCTGCGCAAGCAGGGCTGGGTGGTGGAAAGCAACAATGCCAGCAAGGCCGTGCTGTACCGCGCGCTCTTCCCGCCGGCAGATCTGCAGGACCCCGCCGCACGCTTCCGCCTCACCACCACGCCCGACCCGCAGCCCGAGGGCAACTTCGGCGCCAACCGCTTCATCAATAAGTACCCCTTCGCCGTCCGCGATTCGTCGGTGGTGTTCTACCTGCGTGGGCAACAAGGCGCACGCGGCGTGCAGCTTGCCGGTTCCTTTACCGACTGGCAGCGGCACTCCATCCGCATGACCAAAGTTGACAGCGGCTGGATCGCCACCGTGCGCCTCCCGCCCGGCAAGTACTGGTACAAGTTCATCGTGGATGGCGGCTGGCAGGTAGACCGCGACAACTACTTCGCCGAAGACGACGGGCAGGGCAATAGCAACTCGGTTTATTACAAGACCAATTACACATTCACACTGCCCGGAAATGTAAATGCCCGTACCGTGATGCTCGCCGGCTCCTTCAATGGCTGGAATAAAGACCTGCTGCGCCTGCAGCGCAGCGCGAGCGGCTGGTTCCTGCCGGCTTATGTGGGCGAGGGCTCTTTCCTGTATAAATACGTGGTGGACGGACGCTGGGTCACCGACCCCGGCAACCCGCTCCGCCTCGACGACGGCCACGGCTCCTGGAACTCCGTGATCCGCAGGGGCCGCAATGTCACCTTTGCGCTCGGGGGCTTTGCCGACGCGAAGAAAGTATCGGTTGCCGGCAGCTTCAACGACTGGCGCCGTGACGAGCTGTTCCTGCAAAAGACCGCTTCGGGCTGGACGCTTCCGTACGTGCTGGCGCCCGGCAATTACGAGTATAAGTTCATCGTCGACGGCCGCTGGATGGCCGACCCGGGCAACCCGCTCAATATGGACGGGCCCAACGGTAAGGGCAACTCCATCCTGGTGGTGGGCGCCAACTATACCTTCCGCCTCCGCAAGCCCGATGTACGCAGCGCCTTCGTGGGCGGCGACTTCAACGACTGGAACCCCCGCAGCTACCCCATGCGCCGCGAAGGTTCCGATTGGGTACTGTCTGTGTACCTGGCGCCCGGCAAGCACCGCTACAAGTTCTTCGCCGACGGCAAATGGATCCTCGACCCCGGCAACAAGCTGTGGGAGCAGAACGAATTCAATACGGGTAACTCGATTCTCTGGGTGGAATAATACGGTTCTAGGTTCTGGGGTTTTGAGGTTGGTTTGCGAAGCCGACGGCGATAGCCGTCATTGCGAGCGGAGCGAAGCAAACTCCCCGACCTGAAGACTAATCGCAGCCGAAAAAGCTTCAACGTGCACTTTTTCCGGCTGCGAGCACCCTGCGTAACGCCGGAGTTTGCTTCGCTCCGCTCGCAATGACGCCAAAGGCGTCGCGCAGCGACACCTTTGGCACATCCGTCGTTTCAGCACTTCTGCATGCCCCTTATTCCGTAAATTGCATATACTAAAACACCGGCGCCACCGCGTCTATCCGTGAACCGAACCACCGTCTTATGCTCAAAAAGATCCTGAAAGGCCTTGCCCTCCTCGTGGGCATCTTCCTCCTCTTTGCCTTTACCGCTCCCTTTCTTTTCAAAAAACAGCTTGTCGGCGCGCTTAAAAAAGAGATGAACGCGCAGCTTAATGCGCAGGTCGACTTCAACGACGTGTCGCTTTCCTTCTTCCGGCGCTTCCCGCGCGTGTCGGTGGCCGTGGAAGGTCTCCGTGTAGTGGGCAGCGGCGCCTTTGAAGGCGATACGCTGGTGCAGGCCAACAAGGTAGAGGCGGCGCTCAACTTCTGGAGCGTGGTGCGCGGCTCCGACTTCAAGATCTATTCCGTCAGCCTCGATGCGCCGCGGATCAATGCCATCGTGCATAAGGACGGCGCCGCCAACTGGGACATCCTAAAGCCCGATACGAGCGCCGCTACCTCGGAAGCATCCGCGCCCTACACGCTGCAGCTGACGAAGTACGCCCTCACCAATGCCGACATCCGCTATACCGACGAGAGCGCCGGCATCTACACCCACCTCAGCGGCCTCGACCACGAAGGCAGCGGTGATTTTACTTCGGAAAAATTCACGCTGAAGACCAAGACGAAAGCCGGCGGCCTCACCGTTCGTTATGGCGCCATCCCTTACCTCTCCGACGTGGCCACCACCGTAGACGCCGACCTGGAGATCGACAACAAGACCAACACCTACACCTTCAACAACGGCAAGATCTCCATCAATGCCCTGCAGCTGCTCACCAACGGCTCGGTGCAGCTGCTCACCGACAGCACTTACAAGATGGACCTGTCGCTGAAGGCGCCTTCCACCACCTTCCGCGAGGTGCTCTCGCTCATCCCGGCCCTGTATAAAAAGGATTTCGACAAGATCAAAACAAGCGGCTCCGCGAAGTTCGAAGGCTTCGTGAAAGGCGTATACGGACCCACACAGCTGCCGGCCTTCAACGTGAAGCTCGACGTGGCCAACGGTTTCTTCCAGTACCCCGACCTGCCGCAGCCGGTGAAGAACATCAACCTGGCCCTGCAGGTAGAAAACCCCGACGGCGTTACCGACCACACCACCATCCGCCTGCCGCAGGCACACTTTGAAATGGGCGGCGCGCCCATCGACGGTCACCTGCTGCTGACACAGCCCACATCGGCCATGAATATCGACGGCGCCGTCAAGGGCCGCCTCGACCTGGCGCAGATCGGCCGCATGGTGAAGCTCGAAGCAGGTACGAAGCTCGCCGGCATCGCGCTCGCTGATGTAACCATGAAAGGCTCGGTGGCCGCGCTCCAGCAAAAGCGCTACGAAGGCTTCAATGCCGGCGGCACGCTGCGGCTTGATGGTTTCGAATATGCTTCCAAAGACTATCCCGCCGGCGTGGCGCTCAGTACCCTTCTGGCTACCTTCAACCCGCGCAACATTACCCTGTCGCAGCTGGTGGGGCGTTATGGCAAAACAAACTTCACCGCTTCCGGCACGCTCGACAACGCGCTGGCCTATGCGCTGAAGAACGACCCGCTCAGCGGCCGCATGCAGTTTCATGCCGATGCCATCAACCTCGACGAGTTTATCCCGGTTTCGGCCGACACCGCGCAGGCTTCTTCGGCTGCCGCGCAGCCCTTCCTGGTGCCCGGCAACCTCGACCTCGGGCTCACTGCTTCCGTTGATGCGGTGCACTATGATAAGGTCGATCTCAAAGGCGTTTCGGGTGCCCTGCTGGTAAAAGACGAGACGGTTTTCATGAACGACGTCCGGGCCGCGGCCCTCGAGGGTACGATGAAGATCAACGGCTCTTACTCCACGCTCCACGACAAGAAGCACCCCGACATCAGCCTCACCTACGATGTGCAGGGCCTCGACATTCAAAAGACCTTTCTCGCTTTCAACACGGTGCAGAAGCTGATGCCCGTAGGTAAATACCTCGGCGGCAAACTATCCTCGCAGCTCTCCCTCACGGGCAAGCTGGGCGCGGGCATGATGCCTGACTACAACACCCTCACCGGCAAGGGCAACCTGCTGCTGATCGAAGGCCTGCTGCAGAAGTTCGCGCCGGTAGACAAGCTGGCCAACACGCTCCAGATCTCACAGCTGCAGAACATTTCACTGAAAGATGTCAAGAGCTTCTTCGAGTTTGCCAACGGCAAGGTGCTGGTGAAGCCCTTTACCGTCAAGGTGGCGGATATGGAGCTGGAGGCGGGTGGCCTGCACGGCATCGACCAGTCGCTCGACTACGTGCTCAACCTCAAGGTGCCGCGCGCCAGGCTGGGTGCGGGTGCCAACAACTTCGTGAACAACCTGGCGGCACAGGCCGCGGGCCGCGGCATCCCCGTAAAGCTGGGCGACGTGGTGAACCTGAAAGTGAATATGGGCGGCACCATCACCAACCCGCAGATCCGCACCGCTTTCAAGGAGTCGGCCGCCTCGCTCGCCGACGACCTGAAGCAGCAGGCCAACGCCTTTGTACAGGCCAAGGTGGACAGCAGCAAAAAGCTCCTGCGCGATACCGTGCAGGCCGTGAAGAAGCAGTTGATCGACAACGCCAAGACCGAGCTGCTGAAGAAACTCGCCGGCGGAAACAGCAGCAGCGGCGACACAGCCGCCACGAAGCCGGCGCCGGTGGAGGATATCCGGAAGAAAGCCGAGAATACCGGCAAGTCGCTGCTCAATAACCTGTTTGGCAGGAAGGAAAAGAAAGACACCGCGCAATAAGCGACCGCAACGTTTTTACAAGCTGCCTGTCGGGGACGACGGGCAGTTTTTTTATGCCCCCGGCATGGGCGGTTCAGGGTCCCCGACACGCACGCAATCGGCGCGAAGGATGCCGGCCGGGGGCTGCAACAACAACGCCTCCCGTGACGGGAGGCGTTGCGATTCTAAATCATCAATTGCATTAGCGGCTTCCGAACACACGCTGCAGGAGCGGGGTGGTGCGGGCCGAGGCGTTGTTGCGGATCTCGGTTTCCTTCTCGGCCATCTTGCGGAACATGGCGTCGGTAACGGCGATGGCCATCAGGTTGTTGAGGTCGAGGTTGAGGCGGCTGCCCACGCCCGTGTTCTTGATCGGCTTGATCAGGTCGGCCCACATGGCGTTGAGCTTGTACTCGTCGAGGGCCGCGGCCATCACCGGCGTCAGGGTGCTGCGCAGCTGCGTTTGCGTGTTGGCCTTCAGGAAGTCGGTGGCCGCCGTGGGGCTGCCGCTCCGCACCAGGTTGATGGCATCACCCAGGCGCATACCCGTGATGGCGTTGGCAAACACCGGCACCGAGCGCTCCACCGAGGTGGTGGCGGCGCTGCTGAGGGTGGTGGTAAAGCGGTCGAGGTCCTGGCTAAGCCCCAGGTTGTTGAGGGTGTTGAGCACCTTGGCTACGTTTTCGGGGAAAACGGTGTTGATGATGTTCTGCTTGCTGAATGCGTTGCCCACGCTGCCTTCGCGCGTGCCGATCTGGAGCAGCTGGCGGATGGCGTCGGCAGCATCCTGCTCGGTGAGTACATAGTTCAGCTTGCTGGCCGAGCCGCAGGAGTAAGCGAGCGGCAGAAAGAGCATCAGGAGAAATACTATTTTTTTCATTGGGTGCATTTTAAAATGAAACCATCGGCTTCATCCAAAAGACGGGATTGAGGAGAAAGGGTTTGATTCGGGAATGTTAAAACGGGTTTTTTCAGGCCGTCATTGCGGGCGAAACGCAGTGGAGCGAAGCAATCCCCACAGCTATGGCACTGCTCTATACCGAAGCAGGGGAGTGGTCCCATAGATGGGGAGATTGCTTCGGACCTTCACTTCGTTACGTCCTTCGCAATGGCGGTACTTCGGGTACGGCTTCGCTATCCCGCAATGGCGGTTTTGCCTGGCCGGTACTTCTTCGCCGCAATGACAGAGCGCAATCAGCCCATGGCGGTGCCGGCCTCGTCCCGCATCGTTTCGGCGCCTTCGCGGGCCTGGCCGAGCAGGTCTTCGGCTTTCTTCTTCAGGTCGGCGAGCGACTCGTTTACTTTCTCGGGGCTGATGGCATAGGCTACAATGCCGGCAACGGCGGCGCATACGAGGGCGCCCAGCAGGATCTTTTTCATTTCAATATTTTCGGCTAGGGAGGCAATACCTGTGCCACGGGGCCGGGGGTGGTCCGGTTTTGTCAGGTGCGCAGGCTAAATTAGCGGGACTATGCCCCTGACCGTTCGCCGCGCCCTCGAGTTGATGGGTCTTTACTTTCTCGGAATGATCATCCTCGCCGGTCGCGACATCATCTCGCCCCTGCTGATGGCCTTTTTTCTCGCCATTATGCTGCTGCCGATCTACCGCTTCCTGCGCCGCAGGAAGCTGCCTGAAAGTCTTGCCATCGGCCTGTCGCTGCTGGTACTCATCCTGGTGGTGGCCGGGCTCGTGTGGTTCTTCTCCTCCCAGATCACGCAACTGGTGGCCGACTTCCCCACCATCAAGCAAAACGTGCGGCATCACCTCGACTCGCTGAGCCGCTGGGTAGCAACGAAATTCAATTACTCCGCGCAAAGGCAGGCGGCCTTCCTCGACCAGCAGAACGACAAGCTCATGAACTGGGTGTCGGGCATCGCCGGCGGGGCGGCCGCCTCGCTCACGGGCATCTTCATTTTCGTGGGCCTGTTGCCGATCTATATCTTCCTGATGCTTTTCTACAAAAACCTGCTGCTCCGCTTCGTGTTCCTGTGGTTTCCCGAGCCGGCGCACGCGAAGGTGGAAGAAGCGATGCGCGAGTCGGAGATCATCATCAAAAGCTACCTCGTGGGCCTGGCCATCCAGATCACCTATATAACGGTGCTGCTTGGCGGCATCCTGATGGTGTTCGGCATCAAGCACGCCATTCTCATCGGCGCCATCTTCGCGCTGCTCAACCTGATTCCTTATATAGGCGCGCTGGTGGGCAATATCATCGGCGTGCTCATCACGCTTTCTTCATCGAGCGAGATCGGGCCGATCTTCATGGTGCTGGGCACCATTGCTTTTGTGCAATTTCTCGACAACAACATCCTGATGCCGCGCATCGTCGGCTCCAAGGTCAAGATCAACGCGCTGGCCACCATCGTAGGGGTGATCATCGGGGGCGCCCTGGCGGGTGTTTCCGGGATGTTCCTGTCGCTGCCCGTGATTGCGGTGCTCAAGATCATTTTCGACCGCACGGAAAGCATGCGCCAGTGGGGCGTGCTGCTGGGCGACGAGCGGCCGCGCCACAGCCCGATGGAGTTTCCCATCCTCCGCAAAAAGGCGCGCAAAGTGCAGGAAAAGATCCAGAAGGAGAACGACATCCAGCCACCCAAAGAAGACGGGAAGCAGCCCGGCACCACCCCCGAAAAAGACAAGCCGCTCTGACGGTTTACACGGGATTCGGGCAATGTGTACGCGTCACATTTTGTGCTAAGGGGCAACCCCTAATCTGCTGCAAAGCCCGTCCTGCCTGCGTTTTTTGAACAGCTTATGAAGTAGCTTTCGGGTACCGCACGTCTTTATTACCAGCTTGGTCGTCACCCGTACACCTGTTCCGGTCTTTCAAAAATTCTACTGCCAAAACGATCCTGTAATGACTACGGATAAGTTCATCATCTATGTCGAAGACGACGCAGATGACATCCTGCTGATGCAGGAAGCCTTCGCTGATATCGAAGGCTTCCGGTTGATGACCTTCAGCAACGGTGCCGAACTGCTGCACTACCTGGAGCGCGCCGTGTGTTTTCCCAGCCTGATCATTCTGGATGTCAACATGCCCGTGCTCAACGGGCGCGAAACGCTGCGCCTGCTCAAGCAGCACCCGATCTTCAGCACGCTCCCGGTTGTACTATTTTCCACCGGCAGCCAGGCGAGTGAGAAGCTGTTCGCCGCTGCATACAACACCGATCTCTTTGTAAAGCCATTCGATTTTCCTTCTCTCCACAAGATGGTGCGCCGCATTGTTGCCTACGCCCGCGTCTAAACTTCGCGGCGCGTGCCCCAGGCCGTCAGTATGGCTCCCACGCACAGTCCTCCGAGCAGCCACCATTCGCGGCCGGGGTCGCCGTCGGGCGGCAGGCGGTCTACCTGGGCATAGCTGCAGGAGCGGTCGATGCCGGTTTCGGGCAGGTCGGCTCGCGCCCAGGCCTTATAGCTTTCGCCCGAAAGTGCGTGCAGGTTGCGGAGCTCGCGCTGGCGCCGTTCGCGCAGCTTGTTCCGGTAGGCCTTCCACTCGGGGCAATCGCGTTCGCCGCTGGCCGGGTGCGTGATCACGTAGCGCGCCTGGTAGGCGGCGGTATTGGGTGTTTCCTGGAAAACAAGATCCTGCGGAAACGCACGCCGGTTGTAGCGGTAATGCAGGCGGGTGAAGAACACATTGTCGGCGGAGCCGTTTTCATTAAGCCACCACACGCCGGCCTGCACCAGGTCTTGCGCCGACGGCGCCTCCGCCACGCAGGGATCGCATTTTACATAGTTGTGCGGGCTCACATCCCAGGCATATTCCAGCAGGCTCACCGCCTGCCCCTCGCGTTGCCAGGTGTGGGTGAAGGTGTTGCCGTAAAAGCGACCGAAGTCTTTCTGCACAAAGAGCGGCAACTCCTGCCCGGTGGGCATGGCCACGGTGCGGTAGTTGGTGCACTCAACGCGCCCGCGGCGTGTAAAGGCATAAACGAGCAGGTCCTGGTCGCCGTCGCCATTGGCCATGCCGAGGCGGATGGGGAGCATGAACTTCGGGGAGCGGAAAGAGATCTGGATGGGACGCAGGAAGTTGCCGGCAAGCTTTTCTTTCTCGGCCTCGTTCACCTTCACCACGAAGAACTTGAGGTTACTCCTGATATAGGGTTCCAGCACTTCGTCGGCGCCGGCCGGGATGTGGTAGCCGTTTTGTGTAAGCCAGGTGCGCAGTCCCGACGACTGCTTCGCGCTCAGGATGAGGATGTCGTATTCGCCCACCAGGTATTTCGCTTCAATGCGCACGCCGAGGTCTTTGGCTGCGGTAGTGCTCATCGGCTGCGGCACTTCCCTCTTCTCCAGTGCAACGTCGTACATCACCCGGGCGCAGGGGTTGCCGTCGTAGTATTCCACCAGCCGCGGCTTGCTGTAATCGTTGAGCGTGCTGAAGACCGCGGGTTCGATCACGCGGATATCGTCTTTCCGTAGAACTACGGGCACCGGTACCACCATGGCGAAGTCGCGGGTATTGCCCTTGAAGTCGTTGTACATCGTGATGACGTTGCGGTCGCCGTCGTGCACCAGGATGACCTGCGAGGTCTTGTTCTTCAGGGTGCCATCGGCCTTGCTTACATAAAAGCCGCAGAAGGCGAGTGCGGGCTCGGCGCCCAGCACGAGCAGCAAAAAGGCGGCAATGGGTTTTCTAAGGTTGTGCAGCATGTTTGTCCGGTTTAATAAATGAGGGAAATGTGATGAGCGAATCTTTCCATGTAAAACGGTCTTTGGGCAGGAGGCGGTTGAGCAAGGGCACCAGCGGTGCCGCCAGCACCAGCACGGTCAGCGGGGTGTTGTACCACCACTTGAAGGCGGCGAGGTAGAAGGCGAGCGCGCCGATGCCAAAGCCCCAGGCGATGCGGGCCAGCGGGTGTGCCGGCGCCGTGCGTGGGTCGGAGATCATAAAGAAGGTGAAGAGGAGCAGCGAGCCCGTACACAGTGTATGTACAAAGTGATCGGGCGGCCAACCCAGCACCCAGAGCTGCCGCCAGGCCATAAGCCCCGCGTAGCCAGCAAGAAAGGCAAGGCTCACGTCGAGGTGTTGCACGCGGGTTACCACGATGGTGCCGAGCGTCAGGATAAGCAGGAAGAGCAGGGCGCCGCTGCCCCATTGCCCCGGCGACAGCCAGGCATTGCCGGTGAGCAGGAGCGTGGCCATAATGCCGAAGGCCGAGGGGTTGAACAGGTGGCGGCCGCCGTAGCGAAACAGGTACTTGGAAGCCACCGTCAGCGCCGCGGCAAGCAGGCTCGTGGTCCAGCCGTTGGTGCGCAGCAGCAGGCAAAGGCTTAAGGCGCTGATAAGCACGCTGAAGCCCCAATGCCGGAACTCGCGTACCGGCGGGATCCACCTGGCCTGGCGCATGCATTCAAAGGCGTATTGAAAGAGGAGGCAGCCGCCGACAGAAGCCAGGAGGTGGCCCCCGTCGATGTCCCACTTCAAAACAAGAAGGCCGAAACACAGGAAGAACAGTTGGAAGCCCGCCTGGAAGGCGCGCGGGTCGAGGAAAAGCCGTTTTCGCATATCCCGGTTTTCAACTGAGATGAAGCGGTGTACCGGATTGCACAAGCCGTAAACGATTTTTCCGGGAACGTGTGGATGACCGTAAGGTCATAAGTTGAGGGTCGCCCTGCCTGTCGGGCGCATGGTTTTTGTTGCTGGTAGCGAAACGAAAAAGGATGGAGCAGGAAACTTTTGGACTGGACATTGAGCGCATACGGGCGGGCATCCCGATGCTGAGCCATTATGTGAACGACAAGCCGCTGATCTACCTCGACAGCGCCGCGTCCACCCACAAGCCGAAAGTGGTGATCGACCGGATACACAAATATTATAGTTCGGAATACGCCAAGCCCGAAGAGGTGCACCATTTCAGTGAGCACACGACGAAACTCAGAGATGAAGCGCGGAAAAAGATGGCAAAGATGATCGGCGCTGCCAGCGAGAAAGAGATCGTGTTTACAAAGGGCTGCACCGAAGGCATAAACATCATTGCCAACGGCCTTGCGCAGACGCTGCTGGAAGAGGGCGACGAAATGATTGTGTCGCAGCTGGAGCACCATGCCAACATTGTTCCCTGGCTGATGGCGGGCCAGATCACGGGCGCCTTGCTCAAGGTGGCACCCATAACGGCTTCCGGCGAGCTCGACCTGGACGCGCTCGAAAGCGGCATCGGACCGCGCACCCGCGTCATCAGCGTATCGCATTCGTCGCATGTGCTCGGTACCATCTTCCCGGTAAAGGAGATTGCCGCCCTCGCGAAGCGGCACGACTGCATCCTGGTGGTAGACGGTGCGCAGGCGGCACCGCATATGCCGATCGATATGCAGGAGCTCGGCTGCGACTTCTATGTTTTCTCCTGCCATAAAATGGGATCACCCACCGGCGTGGGCGTACTCTACGGGAAGGAAGAGCGGCTCAACGAGCTGGCACCTCTTGTCGGCGGCGGCGAGATGACGAAAGATGTTCGTTTTGACGGCTGCACCTACGCAGATGCACCCAACAAATTCGAGGGCGGCACGCAGCCCTTTGCCGACATCATCGCCACCGGCACGCTGGTCGACTACCTGCAGGAGCTCGACATGCACAAATCATCGAAGTACGAACAGGCCTTGCTCCGTTATGCCACCGGAAAGCTCGGGGCTATCGACCGCCTGGTGATTCACGGCACGGCGCCCGAAAAGGAGCCGCTCCTGTCTTTTGAACTCGCCGGACTGGATGTAAAGAAACTCGAGCGCTACCTCGATAAAGAGTGGAACATTGCCATACGCGCCGGCGAGCTGACGGCGCAGCCGCTGATGCGGCACCTGGGCGTGCCGGGGCTGGCGCGCGTATCCTTCGCCTTTTACAATACCTATAAGGAGATCGATACGTTAGTCGAGGCGATACGGGCGTTTATCAGAAAAGAGGGATGAAGAAGATCTTGCCATCCCGGATCTCTGAATCTCGGATCTAAAACCAAAATCAGACATCCCACATCAGACATCAGCCATTCCCTTCACTGCCTTCGGCAGCTTCGGGCCGTGGCAGCGGGCTGTCGTCTTTCGAACGCGGGTGGCGTTCCTGCTGCGTCGTTTGCACGCGCTGCTCGTCTTCTTCGCTGGGGTTGTGCGTATTCACCGACGCGAAGCCCGGTGCGGGCGACTGCTCATTGTTGCGTGCGGCCTCGTATTGTTTTTCCGGCATAGCTGCTTTTTGATTCTTACCGAAAAGCGCGTGCCATCTTTACCCGAGGTGTTTGACGTAGCGGCTCCCTTCTTTTACGAAGCCCATTTTCTGGAGAAACTGCGCGTGGTTGTCGTTGCTCACCTGCTCGTATACGATGCGGCGCACGTTCTGCCGCTCCAGGAAGCTGCGGCCCTTGTCGAAAAGGAAGCGGCCCACTTTATAGTCGCGGTACTTGGGCACGGTGTAGTTGAGGTGCACGGTGAGCGTACCACCGTCTTCTACCGAAGCGGCAAATACGTTGGCGATGGCCATATCGCGGAGCACGAAGTAGCGGAGGTTTTCGCCGCCGCCTTCGCGGTAGTTGGGAAAATAGTCTTCCACATCCTTTCCGTAGAAGGCGAGGAACTTGCGCACGAGCGGGTCGCCGGCACCGTAGGGGATGAGGTCGAAGTCTTCCTCGGCGCGGTAGCGGTACACCTTCACCAGGTGGTACACGTTGATGACCAGCAGGAGCGTGTTGGTCAGGATTACCGGGAAGGCCCCGATCATCGATCCGTATACGATAAAGGCAAGGCAGCCGAGGGTATTGAACCAGCGGAACTGCAGGTCGTTGCTGACGATGAGGGAGAGGGCGAGAAAGAGGGTAGCGAGGTAGCCGAGCAGGGCGATCATGAGCGGTGTTGCGTTTTGGAGGGCCGCAAAGGTAATGGCTTTATACGAGCTCTTTGGCCGCGCGTCGCCGCCGCGGCCGGTACGTTCCCTTGAACAGAAGTCGCAGGCTCTGGTCGTACGTGAAATAGTGAAACACCCAGTTGACGAATACCTGCACCTTGTTTTTCACCCCGATGAGCTGCAGCAGGTGAAAACCCATCCAGGCCACCCAGGCCGCGAAGCCGCCGAAGTGCGCGTTGCGGAAGGGGAAATGATCCACAACGGCTTTGTTGCGGCCCACCGTGGCCATCGTGCCGGGTTCGGTATACTCGAAGTCTTTGGGCTTGCCGCCGATGCGCTGCCGCTCTATGAAGTTTTGCGCGAGGCTGTCGGCATGCCGGATGGCAACGGCGCACACCTGGGGCGCGCCGTTCGGGTAGTTGGGCGATTCCATATAGGCCAGGTCGCCGATGGCGAAGAGGTTGTCGAAGCCCGGCACGCGGTGCTGCCGGTCGGTGCGGATGCGCCGCGAGCGGGTGATGGCACATTGGGGAATGCCGGCGGGAATGTTGCCTTCGATCCCCGCAGCCCAGATCAGCAGGGCGGCAGGCAGGCGGCCGCCATCGTCGAGTGTGACCTCGTCGCCGTCATAATCGGTTACCCGCGTGTTGGTGCGCACGGTTACGCCCAGGGTCTCCAGGTATTGCCGGCTGCGGGTACTGCTGCGGGCGCTCATGGCGCCCAGCGTTTTGTCGGAGCCTTCCAGCAGGTAGATATTCATCTGCGAAAAATCGAGCTCGGGAAAATCCTTTGGGAGGATCCGTGCCTTCATCTCGGCCAGGGTGCCGCTCAGCTCTACGCCCGTAGGTCCTGCACCGGCGATGATGATGTTGAGCAGGCGCTGCCGCTCTCCGGCGTCGGGCGTCTGCGTGGCCAGCTCCAGGTTTTCGATGATGGCGTGCCGGATGTTGAGCGCTTCCACCGTGCTTTTCATCGGGTAGGCATAGCGCTCCAGGCTTCGGTTGCCGAAGAAATTGGTACGGCAGCCGGTGGCCAGTACCAGGTAGTCGTAGCGCAGCATGCCGGCATCCGTAATAATACGGTTCTCCTCCGCCAGCACCTCCTGCAGGGAGGCCAGCAGCACCTGCACGCGGCTGCTTTTGCGAAATACTTTCCGGAGCGGGAAGGAGATATTGCTCGGGTCGAGACCGGCTGTGGCTACCTGGTAGAAGAGGGGTTGAAACTGGTGGTGGTTGAGTTTGTCAACCAGTGTAATGCGGAAGTCGGGGTGCTGCTGCAGGCGGCGGGCAAGGCGAAGGCCGCCAAAGCCGGCACCGATGATGATCACGTGCTTCATGTTTGGCTTTTTGCGCGGGTGCGCGTGGAGAAATGCGATCGGATGCTAAGGTACCCCGGAAGCTCGGGGTACTGTCGGTGCCTTGTATGAACCCGACAAGCCGGCGGCTGAGGCGCCGCCTGCGGGGTTGAGTTGCCGGAGCACCGCCCGGTTTGTGGTATTTCCTTTGCCTGTTTGTGTAAGGAGCCTGTTAAAAGCAGGAACAACGCTTGTTAAAAGGTAACTCAGCCGGGAGGCGATACCATCGGAAATCCTAGTTTTAGGATCTGAATAATTTATAATCTGTTAAAGGCCTCCCCGGGTCCGGGTTATAAAGATTGGAGATTCAAAGCTTGCCTTCCTATGATCCTGAAAACAACCGTCCTGTTCCTGTTCGTGCTTGTCGCCATGAGCTCCGTAAAAGCACAAACTGTGATTGTATCCAACGAAAACGAAAAGACGCACGCCTGCGACAGCACCGAGATCGCCTTTGCCAGCGATACGCAGGCGCCGATGTGGGTGGAAACCCTTTGGCTGAAGGCCAACAACAACCGCACAGCGACGCGCCTGCTGTTCAACGACCTCTGCCGCCGTAAGCCCGGCGCGCTCTTCCTGCTGGGCGATGTGGTGAACCTGGGCTATAGCAATGCCCAATGGCGCCCGATGGACCGCTACCTCACGTCGCTCCGCGGAGAAGGAGTGCAGGTACATGCCATTCTCGGCAACCACGAGGTGATGGGGCGCCCGGTCGCCGGCGAGCGCAAGTTCCAGGAACGCTTCCCCGAGCATGTTCGTACCGGTTATGTACAGATCGTTGATTCGGTGGCGGTAGTGCTGCTGAATTCCAATTTCAAAAATCTTACGGAAGAGGAAGACCGCAGGCAGCTGGAGTGGTATGCCGACACCCTGAAAAGTCTGAACGCCGACCCGGGTGTGCAATACATTGTCGTAGGCTGCCATCATTCGCCCTACACCAACAGCAAGATCGTGGGCGCGAGCCACGCGGTGCAGCAGCGTTTTGTAAAAGACTTCCTGGAAACACCGAAGTGCCGGCTTTTCCTGTCGGGGCACTCGCATAACTACGAGCATTTTCATATCAGCGGTAAAGACTTCATGGTCATCGGCGGCGGCGGCGGCATTCACCAGCCCCTGCGCCCGAGCAGCGAAGAGATGAACGATACGGCACCGGATTACAAGCCGGCCTTTCACTACCTCACCATCAAGCGGCAGAAGGATCACCTCGTAGTGACCTCGCACGAGCTCACGGGCGACTTCACTGCTTTCAACGACGGACGCTCCGTAGCCATCCAGCACGACAGCGAGAAAGTGCTGGTGGTAAGCGCGCACCAGAAAAGTGCCGAGCCGATGACGGCTTCGGGGCCGATGAAGTAGACCTCACCCAGGCTCCTCTTCTTGAGGATCGGGGTTACCCCTGTTGTACTTTACTTGCACTTCGATACTTTACGCTGATTGTACTTCAAAAGAAAAGAGCGGATGCCATAAGCATCCGCTCTTAATATTAGGATCAAACGAGAGACTGTTCGAAACAGTAAAAATATTCCCGGGAGTCACCTCTCTCCCCTTGGAGAGGGGCCGGGGTTGAGGTCAGTAGCGACGTCCGCCGCCACCGTAGTTACCGCCGCCGCCGCTGTTGCCGCCGCCATAACCGCCACGGTCACCGCGATCGCGATTACCGCCGCCGCCGCCATAGCCGCCGCCGCCACCACGATTGCCGCCGTAGCCGCCACCGCCGCGGTTGCCACCGCCGCCGTAACCACCACCGCCGCCGCGGTTACCGCCATAGCCGCCACCGCCGCCATAGCTGCCGCCGCCGCCACCACCGGGTCCGCGCTCTTCGGCTTGCTTCACTACCAATTGTTTTTTGCCAAATGCAATGTCTTTCAGGTGTTCGATGGCGTCGAGGCCGTCCTGGTCGTTCTGCATGTCCACAAATCCAAACCCACGGCTCTTGCCGGTTTCCTTATCGATGGCCACCTTTGCCGAGTTCAGGGGTCCGAACTTTTCGAAGATTTCCGTCAGCTCCGCATCATCCATATCATACGGCAAGCCGGCTACAAAGAGTTTCATATGAAATATTGTAAAGTGATTGAAGCGTAAATCTAAGCAACTTTAATTACGCGGGCCCTTCTTTTTCCTGAATTGGCGGGCCTTTTAGCCGTTTTTTCTGAAAGACGAAAAACCTCCCGCCTTTGCGGGAGGTTTTATAATAAAAACGACTATCTACAGTTTGGAGCTCTGGTCGAAACGAACCCAGCGACGGGCGCCGGCCGACGACTCGAGTACCACCTTGTGGTCGGCATCCTCGAGGGTGATGAACCAGGTGATCCCGCTTTCGGTTTCCAGCTCGGTGAGGTCGGATACCCAGCGCTGTTTCAGGTCGAGGGCGGCCCGCAGGCTGGCCGGCAGGCTTTCTACCGACTGCTTGCGGGTGAGGGCTACCAGGGAACCTTCGGCATCGTACCAGGCGTTGGATACCACCCCGTCGAGGGTAAAGCGCACCTGGTAAAAGGCGCCGGTTTCGGTCCACTGTGCACCGGTGGCTTTACCGAACTGGGCGGTGAAAGCGGCAAGGGCCTGCGGGTTTTCGATGGTTTCGGCAGCGCGGGCGCTGTTGCAGATCGAGGCGGCGAAGATGCTGAGGGCAAAAAGAATCGTTTTCATGACTATTTATTTTGAGTGTCTTTGGATATGATTGACAACACAAAGATGGCATCCTGCAAGGTACTATGCAATACAAAGTAGTACAGAAAGCCGAATAGTATGGATGAACGGTTACTTTTGCCCTACCGGCTGGTAAAGCCCTCGAATCAGCGGCGGAAATTGGCAATGGGACCCTCTTCCACCCGGGTAACGGTGTGGGTGTCGCGCGCGGTAGAAAGCCAGACAGAGGCCAGCAGGCAAATGCCGCCCAGCAGGATCAGTCCCAGCACAAGGCCATTCTGAGGCTCGCCGTAAATCGTCTGGCGGTTGCCTTCCGTAATGATCACACGCTCGGCAGCGGAGCGGTAAATAGCATAGCCGATCGAAGCCAGGGCCAGGATAAGGAGGATGGGAATCCAGGAACGCTTGTCCATAGTTCAGTTTTTTGAACGCAGCACAGCAAAAGCAATACCACAGGAGGGAATCTGTCGATCTCCGATGTCCGATATCTGATTTGGCTGGCGCACGCAAAAAGGAAGGATCGCTATGCGATCCTTCCTTTAACCTAAATCAGATATCGGAGATCTTACATCTTTATCCGGTTGTATTTCTTCAGGATCTCCCGCAGCCGGTCGTGCGGCAGGGCGTAGTTCTTGTTGCCGTTGACGCCTTCCATCGTTTCAGCGCCCACCAGGGCATTGATGATGGCTTCTTCGGTAGCGGTGACCACAGCGCGGTACAGCCCGTCGAGCCGCTCCTTGGGCAGGGAGCTCCAGCTGGTCAGCGCCTCTTTTTCATTTTCAGCCGGGGCCTGGGTACTGAAGGCAAGAAAAATATCGCCGGAGGAGTTATAAGCCATGCCGCCGGTGCGGGCCACGCCGAGGGCTGCGCGCTTTGCCAGGAGCTTTACATACGAAGGCAGCAGCGGGGCGTCGGTGGCCACCACTACGATGATGGAGCCGTCTTTGGGCTTTGTATTATATACGGGCTTTAAATCGGTGATCTCGCGGCCCACCGGGATCCCGGCGATCAGCAGGTCGTCGCGCCCGCCGAAATTGGCCTGTACGAACACACCTATCGTGTAGCGCGCCGAGTCGATCCGAACCACCCGCGACGATGTGCCGTTGCCGCCCTTGAAGCCAAAGAGCGACATACCGGTGCCGCCGCCCACATTGCCTTCCGCTACCGCGCCGCCACGGGCGCTGTCGAGGGCCGACCATACGTGCTCGGTCTTCACATGAAAACCGTTGATATCGTTGAGGATCCCGTCAAAGGTTTCAGCCACCACGGGCAGGCCGAAGGAAAAGTCGACGATGCCGCCCTTCGAAAAGCGCCGCACGCTCCACTGGCCGATGGCATCGCGCACCGTACCGACGCTGTTGGTGTTGGTAAGGCCAATCGGTCCGTAGCCGAGGCCGTATTCGTCGATCACGGTAGTACCGGTCATCTCACCATCGCCGTTGAGGCAAAACCAGCCTCCCGTCCAGGGCTCGATGCTTTTTCCGCGCGGAAGGATCACGGTGACGCCTGTGCGCACGGCCGGGTCGCCCTTGCCGCCCTTCCCGCTGATCAGCGTCTTGTAGCCAACCTCCACGCCCGGCACATCGGTGATCGCATTATTCTTGCCCGGCGTTCCGTCGAAGGGCACGCCGAGGGCGCGGGCACGGGGCTTTTGCGCTGCGGCAATCGTTGTGGCAAGAAGCAGTGGGAGCAGGAGGCGCATGGTGTTTTCTTTGCCGCAAAAATACCCGTCCCTGCTGAGTTCCGGGGCCGCTACGTATCAACGGTGCAAAATGACGGATCGCCTGTCGGTTTTTTACACTATCTGTCTTGACCCCAGGGGAGCCGCCTTTTTGTGGTTGCCAAAAGGTTTTCCGCGACGAGCCGCAAGCCCTGTGCCCTTACCTGTTTGTGCCGGCAAAAAGCGCGCTCCGGCTGCACCTCAAACTAAACAGGCATCAGTCGCCTTCGAAATAAAAGTGATTGTGGTTGCGGCAGCCCGGGTTGAAAGCCGCGCCGCAATGCGGGCAATGGTAGTTGCACCCGAAGTATTCGTGGATGCTAAGCTCGGTCTTGCAGGCGCCGCACAGAATGGCTTTGCGGTTTCGCTCACTTTCGGGCCAGCGTTCCACTGCGTGCCCTGCAGCTTCTTCGTGGCAGTGAATGCACGGGTAATACTCATCGCAGCATTTGAAGCGGATGGCGATGATATCGCGCTCCGAGTGATAATGGATGCAGCGGGTTTGCCCGTCTACAGGGAAGCCTTTGATTTCGGGGTCTGATTTCAGCGCCACAGATCGAAGATAATAATCTACATTGCTTAGTCAAACCAGAACTGCAATGAACCTTCGCTTATCGTTACTCGTGCTCGCCTACACATTTCCGGCCTCGCTCTTTGCGCAAAAAGCTTTTCCTCCGGGAGCTGAAATGAAATGGTCGATTGCATCACTCCGTACCACAAGCAAATCCAAAGAAAGTACCATTGGCTATATGCTCGACCCCAGGGCATGGATGGTGCAGGTCGGCGAGAATGAAGTAGCTCTTGCCCAGGACCTTTACGATCTTAAAACAGGAGTTTGTAAGGTAAACCAGGATGGGCGTGTATTATGGAGCACGCCTGTTGATGGGCGCCTGATGCACCTGAGCCGGCTTGGCGAGCATATTCTTGCGTTTTATTTTCCTCCTAAAAAGGGGAATGAATACGACCGCGAGCTGAAGGCGATGCTTATCGATGCCCGCTCCGGCCGCATTCTCCGGGAAAACTCAATTGTAAAGTCCGGCGAGGAAAGTAATCTGCTGGATCTTCAGGTTCTCAAAGATGACGAGGGTGTTTTTCAGGCCCTGATCGTACGCGAAACTGAAGCAAATAAGATCCGACGTTTTCAATGGGAAGATATTAATAATACTTCTAAGATAGAGGCGCTTAATCTCGATGCCAATCTTGCAATTTCGGGAAGAACCGAGTTGGCATTCCCGGGCCTGAAGCAGTCTGAATTATTACACATTCATCAAGCCAAAAGCGGGAAATTCATTCTTGGTTTTTTTGCCGGCGATCAGTTAGTTGCTTATCGCTATACCAGCTCGGGCGCTGCTGACGGCCGCCTCGTGCTTACGCTGCCGGATGCAAAAGCCGGACGTTCGGCAAGTTGCCTGATCAGAAAAGGTGCTGACGACGAGCAGTTGCTTGCCAGCGCCAACTACGGTTCTGTTACCCGGGAGGCGAACCTTCTTATCAGCCGATTTGACTTTCGCGCGATGAAAGCAAGTTATTCGGTCCAGGAACTGAATCGTGCTTTCTCCGATCAGCTGCATCCGACGCCGGTTTCGTTTTCCGTTTCGAGTCCGAAGCTTCATAAGAATATCGGGTCGCTGCTGCCGGAAGGACTGTTTGAGAAAGGGGATACGCTTTTTGCTCTTTCCGAAATATACTACAGCACGGGCGATGGCTATCGCAGCAGCTCGGTAACCGATGCGGCCGTGTTGCAGGCATTCGATAAGAGCCTGCGGCCGATCGGAGCAGTGGCACTTGGAAAGTACTTTACACCTCCGCAGGCCCTGGGAGGATCAACAGGCTGGAAGCGCTACGGAAACCAGCTTTATCTTACCGGTACCGTGGTGGATGGGGCGATCAGCACCAAAAACTATTTCGCCAGCGTAGATCTCGAAAAACTGTCGGTCGCTTCGCCGCAGGCATTGGAGCGGAGCGGAGTGAAAAGCTATGCTGCGATCAACGGAGCGCGCACCATCTTCTTTCCAAAATCAATGCTGCTTGTTTTTGTCGAAGCGATGGGCCTTACGGGAGCAAAGACATCTACCTGGTTTCAAAAAGTCGATCTGCCGTAATTAATCAGAAGAAAAAGAGGAACAATCGCTCCTCTTTTTCTTTAAACAAAGTAATTCTCTTGAAGCTATCCGAATGGCGGCTCCCTATAGGTAGGAGAACACTTACACTTTCGCAAAAGATGTTAGCAGCAGACTACTTCTTGATTATTACGCATTGATCCCGCCACTCACTTCGATCCGCTGCGCGTTCACCCAGCGGGCATCTTCGGTGCAGAGGAAGGCTACCACCGGGCCAACGTCTTCGGCCACGCCAACCCGGCCCAGCGGCGTCATCGCAGATAGCCGCTCCTTGAGCTGCGGATTGTTGCGTATCGCCGCGTTGTTGAAGTCGGTTTCGATCGGGCCGGGCGCCACCACGTTGGCGCGGATGCCTTTCGGGCCGAGCTCTTTGGCGAGGTAGCGGGTAAACACTTCGATCGCTCCTTTCATAGAAGCATACACGGAATAGCCCGGGTTGACGAAGCGTGTAGTGCCGGTGGAGATGTTGATAATACCACCTCCGTCGTTGAGCTGCGGAAGCAGCGTTTGCGTCAGGAAATACACACCTTTGAAATGCACGTTCAGGAACTCGTCGAACTGCGCTTCGGTAACGGTGCCAAAGGGCAGCGTACCGCCAATGCCGGCATTGTTTACCAGGAAGTCGATCTTACGGCTTTCGAAGCGCTCCCGCAGCAGCCGCTCCAGCTCGCCTGCAAAAGCAGTGGCGGCTCCGGCAACAGATAGGTCGAGCGGGAGTGAAGCCGCCTTGCGGCCAAGCGCTTCGATCTGCTGCACCGTGTCTTCGGCGCCGCCGGCTTCGCTGCGGTAGGTGACGATCACATCGAGGCCTTTACCGGCGATGCTCAGCGCCATGTCTTTGCCCAGGCCGCGGCTTCCGCCGGTAACGAGGGCGATCTTGCTATTGCTCATAAACTATTTTTTGAAGGCACAAAACTAGATGCCGGCAGCAGCAGAAAATGGTGACTGCTTCAGTAAAAATGGTGACAGTTTCAGAATCCGGAGCGGCACCTGGCAACTCAGCCGGCAAGTGTTCGTTTGCGCCATTCTTTCGGCGTCATGCCGGCGAAAGCTTTGAAGAACTTGGTGAAATTGCTGGGGTCGTAGGTCAGCTGGCGCGCGACATCGCCAATGCTGCGGGCAGTGTCCGCAAGCAGCTCCTTAGCCAGCGCCAGCAGTCTTTCCTCGTAATGGGCGCAGGTGCTGCGGCCCGTCACTTCCTTGATGGTATTGCTCAGGTGCGTTGGGTGTACGTGCAGCAGCGCGGCGAAGTCGCGTATCTCCAACGCGTGCTGCGCGTCGCCGGCGCGCAGTTCGCCCATGTGCTGGTCGAGGGCTTGCAGGTACTGCCGGGTTAGCGCCTGCGGGCGAAGTCCCGGCGCGGCCGTTCTAATGTCCATCCGCTAAAGTTAGGGGGCGGACAAGAGCGCCCGGATGCTGAAATAGAAGCCCGGCATTTACCTGTTTTTCCCGAAACGCGCTTTCGGGAGGCGCTCCGGGCCCGGCGCCAGCGGGTAAATGATGGCCCGGCAGTCGGTTCAACCCGCAATTTGCCCCTTCTGCCTATGCCCCGGGGGCACACACCTATTGGTGCTGCAAATGCGCGTCCGGGCGCTGTACTTTTACATTGTCCAACGGAAAAACACCGATCCAATATCCAAACCGTAACCTGAATCGTCTTTTTCGCCGTCCCTTGAAAACCTGAGCCGTCCGACCTTTTGATGACCGTCCTTGTCCTTTTAACCTGACCCGTCCTACAAAAAGAACCTTTCCGATCCGGGCCCTTTTAACCTAAGCTGTCCGTTTTTAAGTCCGATCCTGACAACCACGTACCCGGAATGCTATCTGTACCTTGTTTTATTCCGTACCCTTTTACAACCTGCCACCGAACTTAGGCGCCCCACCGGGCGCTTTTTTAGTGGCATGCCTTTTTTGACCCGCTACGCATGGAAAGGCAACAGACTGATATCATTCTCATCGGTGCGGGGATCATGAGCGCCACACTGGGCGTATTGCTCAAGCAGCTCGAGCCGGGCTACCGAATACAGGTTTTCGAGCGCCTCGGCGAAGCCGCCACCGAAAGCTCCGACGCCTGGAACAATGCCGGCACGGGCCACTCGGCCTTTTGCGAGCTCAACTACACACCGGAACGCGAAGACGGATCCATCGATACCACCAAGGCTGTCAAGATCGCCGAATCATTCGAAGTGTCCAAGCAGTTCTGGTCTTACCTCGTCGAACACCAGATCATCAAGGTTCCCGATAATGTTATTCATCCCATTCCGCATATGAGTTTTGTGTGGGGCGAGAAGAATGTGGACTACCTCCGCAGGCGCTACAACGCGCTGCAGGAATGTCATCTTTTTCGCGGCATGGAGTTCAGTACCGACCCGGCACGTATTGCGGCCTGGGCGCCGCTGGTGATGCAGGGGCGCGAAGCCGGCGAGGCGGTGGCGGCAACGAAGATGGACCTGGGCACCGACGTCAACTTCGGCGCACTCACGCGCTGCCTGGTGGAATGCCTGCGTCGCGATGCGCAGGTCGGCATACACTTCGATCACGAGGTGGTGGACATCGAGCGCGAAGGCGACCAATGGCGCGTGCGGGTAAAAGACCTCGCCAGCGGCGAGCGGCGCGACGTGCTGGCGCCGTTCGTCTTTATCGGTGCCGGCGGCGGCTCGCTGCCCCTGCTGCTCAAATCGGGTATTCCCGAGGGCAAAGGTTTCGGCGGCTTTCCGGTAAGCGGACAGTGGCTGCGCTGCACCAACGAGAACGTGATTGCCCGCCACGAGGCCAAAGTGTATGGAACGGCCGCCGTAGGTTCACCGCCGATGTCGGTGCCCCACCTCGATACCCGCTGGATCAACGGCAAGCGCGAATTGCTGTTCGGTCCTTACGCGGGCTTTACCACACGCTTCCTCAAGCACGGTTCCGTGCTGGATCTGTTCAAGTCGATCAAGTTCTCCAACCTGAGGCCGATGGTGGCTGCCGGCATCCACAATATGCCACTCACCAAATACCTCATCGACCAGGTGCGGCTCACACCCGAGGCAAGACTCGGGTCATTGAAGGAGTACTATCCCGGCGCACGTATGGAAGACTGGGAACTGGCCATCGCCGGTTATCGGGTGCAGGTAATCAAAAAAGATGAAGAGGAAGGTGGTATTCTCGAATTCGGTACCGAGGTGGTGAGCGCCGCCGATGGCAGCATCGCCGCATTATTGGGTGCTTCTCCGGGTGCATCCACCGCGGTTTCCATCATGCTGTCGCTCCTGGAGCGCTGCTTTCCTCAAAAGGTGAATACACCGCAATGGCAAGGCCGCATCCGCGAGCTCGTGCCCAGTTATGGGCGCTCGATGGGGAAAGACGCGGCGCTGTTGCAGGAGATGCGCAGCTACACCAGCCGCGTATTGCAGCTGCCGTTGCCGGCGGCTGCTTCCTGATTTTTGGCACGGTTTTTCAAACCTTAAATGCAAACAAGTGCGATATGGAAATGCAGAACCACAACGGGGCACAAGGTAGAAAACGCAAGCCGCTGCAGCGCCCCACCCTGGTATACTCGGTAAAGCAAGGCGAGCACCAGTGCGGCACCTACACCCGCGAAACACGTCAGATCCCGGCAGCGCCGCTCTGGAAGGCACGTGCCTGATCCCGGATAGTCGTCACCGTTAGCAAACGATATTCATGTGCAGGGAATAAAAAACCCATCTCGCATCAGCGGGATGGGTTTTGTTTTTAGCATTTTCGTCAGCTTACAGCTTCACAAAGCGCAGCGTGATTTTGTTGCCGCGCGCCGGGTAGCCGGTTACCTGGTAGGTGCCGGCGCTCAGCCCGGGCACTGACAGCTGCAGGTCATTGCGGCCGGCGTTTACCGACTGGCTGAAGCGCTTCACCACGCGGCCCTGGGCGTCGGTGATGCTCCAGTCGATATTCATGGCGCGGCGGGCGGTGAGGCGCAGCGTCGTACTGTTGTGCACTATGTTGGGCAGCAGCATAGAGGCGCTTACTTCCTCGCTCACATTCGATACGGCGGTGCCGGTGCAGGTGCCTGTTCCTGCAGCGTTAACGGTCAGTGTGGCGCCCGTGGTGGTAATGCTGCTTCCGCAGGTGCCGGAAACCACTACGCGATACGTGCCCGCGTCGGAAGCCGTGGTTGAAGCAATCGTATAGGTGGGACTGTTCGCACCCGCGATCGGGTTGTTGTCTTTCGTCCACGCGTAGGTCAGGTTTTCGCCGGTGGCGGTTACTGCAAAGGATGCGCTCTGGCCTGCGCAGACTGTTTGTGCAACGGGCTGTGCCGTTACAGCGGTTGCGGCGCGCACCGTCAGTGCAACGGCATTGGCGGTCACCGTTCCGCAGCTGTTGGTGATCACTACATCATAGTTGGCTGCATCGGCGGCCGAAGGGTTGCTGATCGTGAGCGTGGCGCCGGTAGCGCCGCTGATGTTGGTGCCGCCCTTACGCCACTGGAAGCTGATGGGAGCCGTGCCGTTTGTTGCCACCGTGAAGGAGGTTGCCACGCCGGGGCATACGGCTTGGGCGGTGGGTTGTGTAGTGATGGTCGGAGCGGTGCAGGGCGGTTCGTCGGCACCCATGCTCGGCGTAGTGGTGCTGCGGGTCTCGCCGTCGAAGTCGGTCGTTACACCGCTCACCGGCACTGCCTTCAGGTTGGGATCCGTTGCCGATGCGCCGGACAGGTGCAGGTCGCCGGTAGACGGGTCAACGAAGGTTACTGCCACGTTCTTCGAGTTGGCCTCTTTACCGGAGGCTGTTTTGTAACCGGCGAAGTCGTAGGCGGTGCTTCCGTAGTAGGCCAGCGAAGCGGCCACGGAGGTGTACAGGTTGTTGTAGTCCGAGGTGGTCCAGCCAGTGCCCGGTGTTGTCGCGTTATTGTACAGCGCGTAGTTGCTGCTGTTGCCGGTGCGCACATTGTAGAAGATGTTGTTGCGCAGGTCTACCGCGGTGGTCACTGCAGCGCCATTGCGGGCGAAGGCTGCGGACAGGTTGGTGCCGGTAGCCGTGCCGCCGATGTATACGGTGTTGTGGAAGGCATTGATCTGTGTGGCAGTCGCATTGTTGTGAATGCCGATGGTAACGGCTGATGCCGGCGACAGCGAGATCATGTTATTGGTGACGTTAAACGTTCCCACCGAGCCGGAGCCGCGCAGGATGAGGCCGGCCACCATGCCGGCGGTGCCCGCATTGGGTGCCCGAAGGTCATAGATCTTGTTGGCCGAGATGCTGCTGGTGGTGCCACCGAAGAAGGCGCCGATGCCCGACACAAATACGGATGCGCCGGTGCTTTCCATGTTGTAGATGCTGTTGCCGTTGATCCGCAGCAGACCGGCGCCGCTGGTGCTGGATACGATGCCCTGTACGGCGGTGGTGGAGGTGCTTGCCGTGTTCGCCGCCGCTGCGCTGAACTGGTAGATGCTGTTGCTGTCGATGGCGAGCAGCGTGTTGTAGGTATTGCTGTTGGAGATGCCCCGGACAGTAGTGCCGGTGCCCGTGCTGCCCGACGAGAAATTGTAGATCTGATTGTTGCTGATCACACCTTCCGAAACCACACCTGTCAGACTTCCTGACTGGGTGACCACAATGCCGTTGATGGGGCCGGCCGTTCCGGTAGTTGCCGGCGAGGAAAGATTGTAGATCTGATTGCCGGAAATGTTGTTGGTGATGGTGGTGCTGGACGTCGTGACCTGCAGGTGGATGCCGGTGATGTTGGCATTTCCGGTGCCCGTACCGTTGTTCACGATGTTGCGCACCAGGTTGCCGGAGTAAGTGTAGGTGAGGCCGTTGTTCGACTGGAAGGCGATCAGGCCGATGAAGGTGCCGCTGGCTACGTTCGACTGGATGCTTCCGGCCGTGCTGCCGCCCACCGTGTTGTTGCGCACGCTGACAGCGCTGTGGCTGCCGGTTTCGATTCCCCGCAGCTGGTTGGCTGCTGTGCTGCTGCCGGCCAGCGTAATCGAGCCGAGGGTGTTGTTGCGGATGTCGATCGAGCCGGTGCCTGCAGCGCCGGTGACGATGCCTTCTACGAAGCCGGCTCCGGAACCCTGCAGGTTAACAGTGATGGCGCCTGTGCCTGTTGCTGCTCCGATGGTGTTGCCCGCGTTGGTTCCGATGGTCACCTGCCCACCTACAACCCGGATGCCGGTAAAGGCATAGGTGTTGGCTGCGGGCGTGGAAGTGATGTTTAGGTTGGTAATGGTGTTGCCATCTACGGCAGCACCGTTGGTGGGTCCTACATTGAAGTACATCCCGCTGACATAGTTACTGAAAGCGCCGGCGATGGTGTACGCCGTGCCGCCTGCGTTGGCCGCGCTTCCGCCGATGAAGTTGCCGGAAATGGTGTTGCCATTGCCGTAAGCAACGTAGAGGGGGATGTGCGTTGCCGATGCCGTCGACGTACGCGTGGCGGTCTGGTAGAAGGAGTTGCCCGTGATGGTGAAATTGGTGCTGAAAAGGTCAGTCAGCACGCCGCTCGACAGTCCGCTCGGGGCGAAGAAGTCGTGAATCAGGTTGTTCCTGATGGCCACGCCGTCGTTGCCCAGCGTAGCTGACTCACCGATCGAATAAATGGCAACTGAGGGTGTGCCGCCGGCAGCGGCGCCAATATCGTTATTGGAGATGGTGATGTTGGTATTGCCGGTAGCCACGGTCGACGAGTCGATCAGCACCGTGCCGGCAACGCCCGCGCCGAGGATGCTCGAGCCATTGATGGTGAGGAAATTCAGCGTGTTGTTCTTCGCGTCGTTAATCATCCGGATCGTGGAGGTGCCGGTTGTGTTCGAATTGTTCTGGAAGGTCAGGCTGCGGGCACTGCCGGTGGCTCCTACGCGTCCCTCGATGACTACGTTGTCTGCGCCGTTGAGATCAACGAGCGGGCCGCTGACCGAGCCGCTTACCGTGGCTGCGGCGGTAGGAACGATGGTGACCGAGGTGTAGCTGGTAGGTGCTACCGAGCCATTGAGCCGGGCTGTGGCCGTTTCCGTGGTGTTTCCACTGATGCTGACGGTGATGGCGCCGCTGTGCGTACCGGCATTGATGGCGTCGAAGGCGCTTTTCAGGGTTGTGTACGCCGTTGGCCCGGTGGTTCCGGCGGTTGCCGTCACGCTCACCTGCGCCTGTGCTGACAGGGCGCCGGCAAAAAGCGCTCCGCCCAGCAAGAGGTTCTTGTAGAATTTTCTCATAAGTAATCGATTGGTTATTTATTCTTGTAAATTATCGATTTTACCGGAATCGGGCTTCCGGCCATCAAATTGCGCTGGCCTGCTTCTTGCACCGCCTGGGGTTCCTGCACCGGCAGGCCCTGATCTATGATTCCATTGCTCCTCTTGCTGGGTGGCGCGGCCACCGCCTATATCGTATACCGCGCGCGTCATGTGCGCAATCCCCGGCGCCGCTGGCGCCGCTTCCGCGCGCCCGGCACCGCGCCGCTCGACGGGGCCGCCTGTCGCCGGCTGGAAGGTGTCTACCGCGTAACAGCCGGCCAGGACTTTGTCGGCGGCACCATGGTGCTTCGCTGGAGCTATACCGTGGAGCGGGGAAAGCTACTGCACCACTTGTCTTTCTTTTCGGAAAGAGACGGCACCTATTTCGTGTGTGCCGGCCGCAGCCAGGGGCCTCACATCCTGCTTTCCGGCTACTGGCGTAAGCTGACGGCCGCCGCCGCCGGCACCGTGCGCCTCGAGGGGCTCGAGCTGCCGCCGCACCTGGACGATGGCAACCTGCAACTTGCCGGAAGCTGCGGCACCGGCAACCGCCGTCCCCGCCGCCTGCTGCAGCTGGAGCGGGTCGCGCCCCTGCCGCAGCTTCCGCCTTTTCATATCATCGCCCATCGGGGCGGCGCCCGCAATGTCGACTTTCTCCCGGTTGCCGAAAACTCACTGCCCATGCTGCTGATGGCGGCGCAACTCGGCGCTACCGGCGTGGAGATCGATATCCGCTGGACCAGCGATGATGTGCCTGTGCTGGCCCATGACTCCTTCCTCGCATTCGACTCGGTGCGCACCCCGTTTTTTGCCGGCTTTATCCGCCAGCAAACCCTTGCGGAGCTGCGCCGGATCCGGCTGCGCAAGGGCGGTCGCGTGCCAACGCTTCGCGAGGCACTGGAAACGGTCGTTTATTGCACGCCGCTAGAGCTCGTGTGGCTCGATATCAAGGAACCGCATCCCCTGGATGAAGTAGTGGCGCTGCAGCAGGAATACCAGCAGCGGGCAGCCGCCATCGGCCGCCGCGTCGAGATCCTGATCGGCATTGCGGCAAAAGAAACCCGCGAGCAATTCGAGCAGCTTCCTGATTATCGGCAGATCCCTTCGCTCTGCGAGCTGGACCCCGAAGCCGTGCGCGCCCTCGGCTCGGTGGTATGGGCGCCGCAATATACCGGAGGCCCCCAGCCCGAGGCGGTAGCGGAAATGCAACAGGAGGGCCATCGTGTTTTCGTGTGGTCGCTCGACCACCCGATGATGATCCGCTTCTATATGGATCAAAGCCCGCTCGACGGGCTCGTATCGAATGCCGCGCCTGTAGTGGCGCATTGGTGGTGGACGTCGGCGATCGGGAACCGGGAGCCATCAGTCGTCAATCGTGAATCGTGAATCCGCCATGCGACGTAAATAAAGAACGTCCCGCTAAAAGCGGGACGTTCTTTATCTGGCGTCAGCACTAACGATTGACGACTTACAGCAACACCACCACGCTTTTCAGCACGGCGGCAAGGCGTACGGCGTCGTGGATGCGGATCTTCTCCGTGCCGTGGCCAACGAGTGTTTTCTCGTGCGAAGTAACACACAGCTCGCAGCCGTTGATGGCGCTCACGGCAAGGGAGATGAGCTCGAAAAGCTCCTTGCCCAGCACCGGGTTGGCCATGATGCTCATGCGGATACCGGCAGGTGCCTTGTCGTAAAATTCCTCATGCATGAAATGCCGGAAGCGGTAGTAAACGTTGTTGGCGTTCATGAGCGAAGTGCAGGCAATGGCCTCAGCGATGTCGGCGTCGGTGGCGCCTTCGGCACGTGCCTTATCCGAGAATGCCGCCAGCAGCGCGTCGTGGCTTGCGTTGGCAGCAACGGCCACCGCAATCAGGTAAGCTGCTTTGGCGCCCAGGCTTTCCGCTTTGAGGGCGGTGCTCAGGTTCACTTTAAGATCTTTCAGGTAGCGGCTGTTGCCATTCTCCAGTGCCTGCAGGCGCGCTGTCAGCACGGGCTCCAGGCCCAGGTCGGTCAGTATTTGTACGGCCACCGGCTCGGTGGCGGATGCATTTCCAAAAAGCATAAAAGATAATTTTTTGATCTCGGATCTCCGATCTCCGATCTTAGGTTGATTAGATGCTTACATACTTTGCCACCAGATCAGAGATCCGGGATCTGAAATTGAAAAAGCGCCCGCAGGCGCTTTTCATTATGCGGTCAGCGTAGCCTCGCCTTTCTGCCAGTTGCAGGGGCAGAGATCATCGGTCTGCAGGGCGTCGAGCACACGCAGCACTTCCTTCACATTGCGGCCAACGTTGAGGTCGTACAGCGATACCCAGCGGATCGTGCCCTGGGGGTCTACGATAAAGGTGGCGCGGTAAGCGATCTTTTCTTCGGCTTCGAGGATGCCGAGCTCGGTAGCCAGCGACTTCGAGGTGTCGGCCAGCATCGGGAACTGCAGGTCGCGCAGGTCTTCGTGGTCGCGGCGCCAGGCGGCGTGTACAAACTCACTGTCGGTAGAGGCACCGATCAGTACGGCATCGCGGTCGGAAAATTCGGTGAAGGCATTGTTGAATTCAGCGATCTCCGTGGGGCATACGAAGGTGAAATCCTTCGGCCACCAGAACATTACCATCCATTTGCCGGAGTTGCGGATCTCTTCATAGCTGAGGTCATAGAACTCTTTGCCTTTTTCGATCGATACAACGGCTTTCTTCTTAAAGTCGGGAAACTGGGCTCCCAGCGACAGGGTCATTTGCTTCATATGAAAGGTTCGATTTTTCGAGTGGCAAAATTGCAACGAAACAGGAGTTTATCCAAATAGACAGGGTAACTATTTTTAAATAGGTTTATAGATAATATCTAATGTTGCTGCCGGGTTGGTTCAGGATGGTACGGATTTTTTGGCTCAGCTGCTATGGCTGCTCCAAAGCTCATACGAACCATGGCTATCCTTGCCATCCTGGTATTGTCCGTGCTTATTCTCGTATACGCACGGCCCTTCCTGGTGCCGGGGGCCTTCGCGCTCCTGTTCGCGCTGCTGTTGCTGCCGCTGGCGCGGTGGCTGCAGCGCAAGGGTGCCGGCCGCGGGCTGGCAGCCCTCGGCGCAACGCTCGCGCTTGTGCTCGCTATCGGGATCATCCTCTTCTTTTTATTCTGGCAGTTTTCCAGTCTCATGGAAGACACAGCCAAAATGGAGCAGCAACTGACAGCCAAGTTCCGGCAGGTGCAGCTCGCCATTTCACAAAAGCTCGGCGTGCCGCCCGAAAAGCAAAAGCAGATGCTCCAGCAGGACCAATCTACTTCCAGCAGCAAGCTTTCGGTGATGCTCATGGGGCTGCTGTCGGGGGCCGGCGGCTTTCTCACCAACATGGTGCTGGTACTGGTATATGTTTTCCTGATGCTCTACCTCCGGAGCCGTCTGCGCCAGTTCCTGCTGCGCCTCATACCGGTGGTGGAGCGCGATACTGCCCAGGTGGTGCTGCACGACATCCAGCAGGTATCGCAGAAATACCTCACCGGGCTCGCCCTCATGATCGGCTCCCTGTGGGTGATGTACAGCATCGGCTTTTCCATCGTCGGGGTTAAGAACGCCATCTTTTTCGCCATCCTATGCGGGCTGCTCGAGATCGTGCCCTTTGTCGGCAATATCCTCGGTACGCTCATCACCATAGGCATGGCGCTGGTGCAGGGCGAGGCAGGCCTGGTGGTAGGCATCGCCGTCACCTATGGCACCGTGCAGTTCATCCAGACTTACATCCTGGAGCCGCTTGTGGTGGGCTCGGAAGTTAACCTCAACCCGCTTTTCACCATTGCGGGGATCGTAGCCGGCGAGCAGCTCTGGGGCATCCCGGGGATGATCCTGGCGATACCCCTGCTGGGCATGTTCAAGATCGTGTGCGACCACGTAGGCCCGCTTAAGCCTTACGGTTACCTCGTAGGTGGCGAGCCCCATGGGGAAAGCTTTATCAGGAAGAAGATCAGGAGCCTGTTTGGCAAAAAACAGGCAGCGTAGCGGCTGTGCAGGCCGATCTCTTTCAAGGTGCCGCAGACCTGTTGCATTCGGGGAAGCTGCCGCACAGGAAACAAATTAACCTCGATTAACCTAAGGTCGTGCTAAAGCCGCCCGGATTGCAATTCCTTAACAGTCACCGGCATCATTTCGGCATTTATGCGTTCAAACGAAAAACAACCGTATGAAAAAATTTATACTCGCCCTCTCTACCGCCTCGATGCTCGTAGCCTGCAACCAGGTGCCCCAGGCATCTACGGCCAATACGCAGGTCAGCAACCCGCTGGATACCGCCGGGCTGGCTGCCTACCAGGCTTCCAAAGCCGTAGCCGCCGAGCTTCCGTTAGCAAAGGAGGAAGCCCCGAAGTCGGAAGCTCCCGTAGCCAAGGCCGCACCCACCCGCGTGCGTACCGTGACCAAGTACGTGGAAGTTCCGGTGAAGCGCAGCACGCCGAAACCGGCACCGGTTACAGCACCCGCTTCCGAGCCGGTGGCAACGAGCACGGGCAGCTCTTCCTCATCGGGTGGTGATCTCGGCTCTGTAGCCGGCGTTGGTACCGATGCACCTGCATCCACACCTGCCCCCGCAGAGAAGAAGAAAGGCATTTCCAAGACCGCTAAAGGTGCCATCATCGGTGGCGTGGCCGGCGCGGTAGGTGGTGCCATCCTCAACAAGAAAAACCGCGGTGCCGGTGCCGTAATCGGCGGTGTGATCGGTGCAGCCGGTGGTGCCGTACTGGGCCGCAACCAGGATAAGAAAGACGGCCGCTGGGGACAACAGTAAATACGAGAGGAATAGCTATATCGCAAAAAGGACGCACGCAGGTGCGTCCTTTTTTTGTGGTTAAAAGAAAGGCCGCCCGGGGAGGGCGGCCTTTCTGAATGGGTCAGATACTGTTCGGCCTTTCTTGGTGGTATTGCGCCGGGCGCCTTCCCACTCGTCGGCGCGGTGCGGCTCCTTGCCTTTCTTGATAACGCCTGGTGCGCCCTGGTAAGTCGTGGGCTGGCTTTCGAATTTGTGGTGCGGGCCGACACCGTTAGGGCCGCGGTTGCCACCCTAGTTATTTCTGCCTTTACTCATAGTTTTTCTTTTGCGCGGCCGGTTTCCTTGGATGATCGGCCGCAAATATTTTCCTGTCATCGACTCTCGTCACCGGTGATGATTCGCGGTTGCGCAAGAACGTGAGGTAACCCGTTTTGCCGGAAAATTTATTTGTTGTTAAAGGCTTTGCAACACGGGTTACCATTCCACTGTGGCGGGCATAAAAGGCAAACCCTTTTATATGAAACTTCCCGCATTTCTTGCGGCCGGGCTCGTATTGCTCGCCGCCTGCCAGAACCAGTCTGCCGAGCAGAAGGACCAAAGCCCCGGTTATGAAAGCGCAGATACCATGGCTGTTGCCGGAAATGGAATTACACCGAAGCTGGTGAAGAAGGCGCAGCTGCAATTTGAAGTGGCCAGCGTGCAGCAGGGCAGCCGGGCCATCGGGCAGCTGGCCCGCGGCCTGGGCGGCTCGGTGACGCAGATAGAGATCAAGGCGGAAGAAGGCGCAACGCGTACGCTGCCCCGTGCCGGCGGCGATTCGCTGCTGCAACTGCAGACACTTCATCCCACGGCGAGCCTTGCCGTGCAGGTGCCGGCGGGGCGGCTCGAAGAGTTTTTGTACGGTGCCGCGCAGCTGTCTTCCTTTTCGCGCTACAGCTCGCTCACCATCGATGACAATACGCTGGCCTACCTCGAAACCCAGTGGCGCGCCGAGGCACGGAAAAAGATGCTGGCAGGACCGCGGACGGTGAAGCGTTACGACAGCACGGGGCTCGCCCTCACCGACGATATCATCACGCGCCGCATCGGCATGGAAAGCATCGATGCGCAGGTACGCTACAGCACCGTTACCCTGCAGCTGGACCAGCCGCCGCTGGTGCGCCGCAGCGTCATCTGCAATACCGACCTCGATGCCTACGGGCTGCCCTTTGGCCAGCGGATGCGCGATGCGCTGGAAAGTGGCTGGCAATTATTTGCGCGGGTGCTCCTTGCTGGTGCCCATCTCTGGGTCTTTATCGTGCTTGCAATATTGGGTTGGACGGCCTGGCGCCGCCGGGGCCGACCGTGGGGCGCACCCGTAAAAGCGGGTTAGCAAAACCGGGGCGCCGGATTTTTGGTACGCTTTTGGAAACAGTACGGGTGAGGTAAAGCCGCCACACCGGTTTTACTGCTTTATCACCCGATTAATCATCCCCTACCTCAAAACGTCCATCATGACCGCGAACAACGCTGCACAGCCCACTCGTAAGGTGCTTATCGTAGAAGACGAAGGCGATATGTGCCTGCTTCTGAACATCATGCTCTCCGGAAAAGACCTCGAACTCGAACACGTAAAAGGCCTCGCAGCTGCTGAGGAATTTCTACAATCCGAAACGCCCGCCCTCGTGCTCCTCGACAACAAACTGCCTGACGGATTCGGTCTCGACTTTATTCCCTACCTGAAAACAAACCACCCCTCCGTAAAGATCATCATGATCTCGGGCTACGATGGTGCCGCCAAAGACGCCGCCCTTGAATGCGGTGCCGACATCTACCTCGAGAAACCCTTTACGAAGGCGCAACTGTTTCAATCGCTCATGGACCTCCTGAAGGAAGCCGAGCCGGCCGCTTAACACACATAGAACACAAACGACATTTACCAAAGGCGTCGCGCATGCGACGCCTTTGGCGTTGGCAGGCGAAGCCGACGCGAAGCGTCATTGCGAGCGCAGCGAAGCAACCTCCCCGAATTTGAGAATGTTCGCTAGTCTTAGAATTCTAAGTGGAAAGTTCCTCTTAATAGAACCACCCTGCGCAAAACCGGAGTTTGCTTCGCTACGCTCGCAATGACGGCCGACGGCCGTCGCTCCGCAACCTGTCATCGGTGTCGTAAATAAAAAAAGGCCGCTTACACCACGGCCTGTTCAAATTACTTCGAACCTCGCTTCGGCTACGCCCAGCGTGACAACGGTCAAGCCGTGCCTGTTGAGGGTTACTCCACTTTCTCTTTCTGTTTCAGCACCGTGCCGTTATCGTCTACCAGCACCTTCACCTTCTTATCGTAGTTCCGCAGCTTGATCTCGTAGGCGTTGTGGCCTTTCCAGGAGTTGCGCTGCACGGTTTCTACCGTATAGCCCTGGTATTGGGTGGTGATCATTTCGCTGATGCGACCGGGGAGCGATGCCATATTGGTGATGGCTGTGGCCGAGCCGATCCAGTTGCCCTGCGAATCGTACCAGGCATAGTAGCGGTTGCCATACTGGTCGAAGGTGACCATATAGTCGTTACTCGTAAGTGCGGGCCAGCCAACCAGTTCCCAGTCAACGGGAGAGGTGCGGCTGTCGTAGGCCGACCAGGTGATGTTGGTGGCGCCGGGGAATTGCGTGGTAAAGGCCGAGGTGACCGAGGAGGGAGCGCCGTAGGCCGCGTTATTGGAGCTGGTCGACATTGTAGAAGTGCGGGAGCTGCCGCATGCCGCCAGCAGCATAACCGCTGCGCAGGCTGAAAAAAGGTGCTTTTTCATAACGATATAATTGAGGTTAGCTACCCGTTTAGGGGTTACCGATATACGCCGCAAAGGAGTTGCCACAATGGGCGCTACCTCCGCCTTGCGCCGAAAAATTCTGGCTAACGAAGAGCCTGTTGGCGGCGCTGGCATAAATATTTCTGCCAGGTGGACGCAGCCATGCTGCAGAAACCACTAAAAAAACCTCAACCATGATCAAACAGACATTTTTCGCGGCCATCGCCGCCGCAACGCTGATCGCCTGCAACGACAGGACAGACAAAACAACCACGACCACCACGACGGATACCTCGTCGATGATGACGACGCCCCCGCCCGCTACTACCGACACCGGTATGATGCGCACCGACACCATGGGCACAGGTGCCACCCACACCCCCGGTAACACCACTACCAGCACAACAACAACTTCAACCTCTACCAACCAGGCCTATGCGCCCTCCGAGGGCGACGTGAGCCGCCACAACGGCAAGGTGGTGGTATACCACAATGGCAAGTGGACGAGCTCGACCTCCGAGGTACGTCTCGACAATGGCGCCACGGTGAACTCCCAGGGCCGCGTAACCTATAACGGTGAAAACCGCGACCTCGAAGAAGGCGAACACGTAACGAAGGCCGGACGCTTCTTCGACAAGGCGGGCAACGCCATCGAGCACGGCTGGGATGCCACCAAGACCGGCGTGAAGAAAGGCGCCCAGGCGGTGGGCCATGCCGCCGAAAAAGTGGGCAGCAAGGTGAAGGACGCCGTTACTCCCGATAAGAAGGATCAATAAGCGTTCTTTTTAGCAATAAAGATCCCCGCGGGCTGTTTGCTCGCGGGGATTTTTTTGGCTTGGTCCACGGGAATATTTCTCGCAGAGGGCGCGGAGCGTTTCGCAGCGGGCACGGAGATGCTCGAGCTACCAACAGAAAGGTTTGGAGACATTCCTGCTGCTGGCAATCAACTTCCTGCTCAAGACAGCGGGAGGGGCCCTGCGGGCGGAGTTGGTTGGTGACGACTTTGCCGATACATTACCACCTTACTACGAAGGTGTTACCAGTTGCGGACATAGCGGTGGAAACCGTGCTTCAGGAGGGATACGTTGAAGTTGATCAGGTAGCCCAGCTTCTTTTCGTGGAGGCGGAGGTAGGTGAGCATCTGCGATTCCGCTACCGGCTCCAGCGCCTTCACTGCTTTTAGCTCAATGATGACTTCGTCGTTTACCACGAGGTCCATGTAATAGACGTCGCCCAGGTCTTCGCCTTCGAAAATAAAGGTGATCGGAACTTCGGTGCTGACCCGGAAGCCGCGCTTGCGCAATACAACAGCAAGGGCTTTCTGATAAGCCGATTCCAGCAACCCGGGACCTAAGGCCTTATGCACATAAATAGACGCATCCAGGATGGCGCCGCCGATTTGGTTGAGTTCTTCTTTTTCCATACCCCCAAACCTGCGGCAGCCA
>NZ_SJZI01000048.1 GCF_004337505.1 Flaviaestuariibacter flavus
CGGACTTTGAAGTGGATGGCATCGAGCCACACCACCGGGTAAACGCTCTCCAGTACCCGGTTCTGCCACTCCTTGATCGCCGGGATGATCCGGTCGGTAATGGCCGTCAGCGTGCCATCCGAGATGTCGAAGTCATAAATCTCCTTCAGGTGCTTCTGAATGTCTGAATAAGACAGGCCCATGCCATACAGGCTCAGGATCTTCTGGTCCATATCCTCGGAGATGACCCGCTGACGCTTGGCCACTGTCTGTGGCTCGAAGGAGGCGTCGCGGTCGCGGGGAGAAAAAATATCAAAGCCGCCCAACGAGCTTTGTATATTTTTTTGTGTGTGGCCGTTGCGCCGGTTGCCGCCCGGCCTTTTCTTCTCCTTAAGGTGCTCGTCCATCTCACCTTCTAAAGAAGCTTCAATAACGCGCTTTAAAAGCGGCGTAAAAACACCTTCCGCTCCAACTAAAGGCTTGCCGGAGCGAAGCTGCTCACCAGCCTCCTTTACAAAAGCATCAAAATCAAATGATTTCTTTTCCATCGTATATCAATTTAATCAGTTTTAAATTGACACACTTTATTGAGCATACTCATTACATGAGGGATACTCCTCTAAAATCATGTATTCATTTGCTCTGTGATCATTTGCTCCTCGCTCGCATCCGGTACCGATTCCCTGACTTTATAGGATGGCAGATTACATGAGCACAGAATACATGAATACATGATTACATGAGGGATCCACCTCTATAATCATGTAGTCATTTGCTCTGTGATCATTTGCTCGTCGCTCGCTTCCGGCCAGCGCGATCTCTTGCTGAAACGGATTGCAGATTACATGATCACAGAGCAAATGAGCAAATGATTACATGAGGGGACTACCTCTAAAATCATGTAATCATGTATTCTGTGATCATTTGCTCTGCATTCTCTTCCGGCGCCTCCGGCCCTGACTTTAAAGGATGGCAGATTACATGAGCACAGAACAAATGAATACATGATTACATGACGAAGCGCATGATTATAGGAGGGTAGGAAAATAACAGTCGGTGGTGGGAAAAACAACAAGGCAGCGTGGCGAAGAGACTCGAATTTGCAGGAAAAGAGCCGACTATGAATGACAAGTCTGCACGCCTGGAAGAACGCCTGATCCGTTTTGCTGCGCAAATTATTTCCTTGTGCGGGCGGATGCCGGCAACACCGGCCGGCCGGCACCTGTCCGACCAGTTGCTGCGTAGCGGCAACGCTCCGGCGCGGCAATACGGTGAAGCGCAAGGCGCGGAAAGCAAAGCCGACTTTTTGCACAAAATGAAGGTTGGCCTGAAAGAGTTGCGCGAAACCTATATGTCATTGCGCATCGTAGAACAGGTAGCCTGGTTTGCGCCCACCGAGCTCGATGCGCTCCTCGCCGAAAACAACGAGCTTATCTCCATCTTCGTGGCCAGCGCCAAAACCGCTTCCGGTAATGGTAAGTCGTCTTTGGCATGATCATGCCCCTCTGAAATCATGTATTCATGTATTCTGTGATCATTTGCTCCCCATTCTCTTTTAGGCGGGAGCGATCCCTTGCTGGAAAGGATTGCTGATTACATGATTACAGAGCAAATGAATACATGAATACATGAGGGTTGTAATACCTCTAAAATCATGTATTCATGTATTCTGTGATCATTTGCTCCCCATTCTCTTTTAGCCGGGAGCGATCCCTTGCTGGAAAGGATTGCTGATTACATGATTACAGAGCAAATGAATACATGAATACATTAGGGTTGTAATACCTCTAAAATCATGTATTCATGTATTCTGTGATCATTTGCTCCCCATTCTCCAACCAAAATGAAAAGCCTCCCGTTTCGGCGGGAGGCTTTTTTTAAGCTTCGGTGGCCGGGCGCGAGCGTCGCGCCACATCCACGATGATGCGGGCGGCTTCGTAGGCTGCCACGAATTCGGGGTGGTTCTTTTTCTGTGCCCGCACGAGGCGGTCGATCTGCTCGTGGAGGAGCTTGTTGGCGGTGGTGAAGAGGGTGGCGACCTGCTGGGTGGCCATCTTGCGGTCGTTGACGCCGGAGCGGGTGGCGGACTTCATTTCATTGAAGGCGCCGGCGGCGGCGTCGAGCGCCGTTTTCATGTCGGCGGTGAAGCCGTAGGGCTCGAGCCCGGAGGCATGTTCGGTTACCAGTTGCTGGTAGACGCCGGCGGTGATCTTGAGGTCGGAATCGCGCATGCGGATAAAGCTGCTGTGCGTGTGTTTGACGATGCTGCCTACCCGTTCGTTTCCGGTTTCGGAGGCCCAGGCCGCGATGACGTTGCCGGCCGATTCGAGGTTGTCGGCGAGCACTTCGCGGGCCGACATTTTGGCGCCGCCGCTGTTGCCGATGGCCTGGCGGCGGCCGGAGGCGACACCAATGCTCTGGACTACCTGGTTGAAGCGGTTGGCATGACGCCGGAGTGCCGTGATGCTGTCGATCGTGGAGCGGTTGTCGCCGAGGCATTTTTCTACCTGCTCAAACATGTCGTAATGAGCATCTTGTTTTGCGTTCATACGAATTGATTTTTAGGGTGAAAAAAAGATTGTTGCTCAGGCGTTTTACATGGGGGGCTTTTCGCAGGCAGCCGGGTGTTTTGCAGTGGTTTCACTAAAGATATATTGCCTTATGGAAGAATACAAATTTTTCGAAGCCTGACCCTGTAGAAGTGCCGGTGTCGGTTCTGTGTTCCCGGTTGCTGCTTCAATGTCTTCGGTTGAAGGTTCAATGTTTCCCGGCTGTGCTTCCATGTTGGTGGTTCCTGCTTCATTGTCGGGTTGCTGTCGTTCAATGCGGGCGGTGCCGGATTCAATCCCATAAGGCGCTGCTTCAATGTCCGGCCTCCCCGCTTCAATGTAAGGTGTCGTTGCTTCAATGTCCATGTGAACTGCTTCAATGTCAGGTGTCACTGCTTCAATGTCAGGTGGTGGCGCTTCAGGGGCATTCGACGATGCTTCCGCGTACCGGTGCGTATGTGGCATTGAAAATCAGTTCGATAGAAGCAAATGGCCGGGGCGATTTCCTTTCCGGGAAGGGTTGGACGCTACCCTGTCCGGGCAGAAATGCAGGTTTTCCTGTCGGGAAAAACAACGGTGTCGATGGGCAAAATCCCATGGTGGGGCGGTTGCGTTGACGGAGCTTCGGGGAATGTTGCCCGTAGTAGTGCTGGATGCGTTTTACCACCGTGGTGCGGAGCGGATGGGGATCCGGTTTGACCGGGGCAGCCCCGTGGAGGCCCGGGTGCGGTCGCTGCCGGGCGTGCGCTGGAGCCGGACGCAGCGCTGCTGGTACCTGGACTTGGTGCGGCCGGAGTACGACCGGGTGCGGGCGGCGCTGGGGACGCATTGCCGGCTGGACGCTGCGCGGCTAAAGGCCTATCTGGAGTCGCCGCACCGACGGCGGGGGGCGGCGGGGCAGCTGTGTGCCGAAAACCGGGAGGCGCTGGCGCGCTTTGAGGAGCACCTGAAGCTGAAGGCGTACAGCCCGCAAACGATCCGCACTTACCGCAACGAATTCCTGCAATTGCTGTACTGGCTGGGTTCCCGGCCGGCCGGGGCGCTGGCGACGGAGGAGGTGAAGGCCTACCTGGTGGGGCAGCTGGAGGCGGGGCTGAGTGAGGGAACGATCCACAGCCGGATTAACGCGCTGAAGTTTTTTTACGAGCAGGTGCTGGGGCGGGAGCGTTTTTTTGTGAATATTCCACGGCCGAAGAAGCGCACGGTGTTGCCGAAGGTGCTGGGGGAGGAGGAGCTGGCGCGGCTGTTCAACGCGGTGGGCTACTTCAAGCACAAGGCCCTGCTGTTTACAGCCTACAGCGCGGGGTTGCGGGTGAGCGAGGTGGTGGCGCTGCAATGGAAGCACATTGACCGCGACCGCCGGCAGATACTGGTAGCGCAGGCCAAGGGGAAGAAAGACCGGTATGTGACGCTGAGCCCGATACTGGAAGACATCCTGGAGTCGTATTACCGCAAGTGCGTGGTGAAGCCGCGGGTGTATGTATTTGAGAGCGGGGAGCCGGGGCTACCCTACAGTGTGCGGAGTGCGCAGGAGGTGTTTCAGCAGGCGCGGCGGGGTGCGGGGATCCGGAAGGAGGTAAGCTTTCACAGCCTACGGCATTCTTTTGCCACGCACCTGCTGGAGAAGGGGGCGGATGTGCGGTACATCCAGGAGCTGCTGGGGCATTTTTCGATCAAGACGACGACGCGCTACCTGCATGTGGCGCGCGCCGATCTGGTGGCGATCCAGAGTCCGCTGGACGATCTCTGGCGCCGCAAGCAAATTGACTGGAACGATTGACGCAATGCGCAATAAATATTGCGTGATTTATTATATTTGGTTTTCAAGCATTTGCGGAACGGGCGGTAGCGTCTAATTGCGTATATGCTAATGTTATGCGCCATCCAAGGACCAACCAATGACTGAACGAGCCTTATTGAATTACTTTCTTGGAAAAAGCTCCGCGGAGGATCTTTCGAATGATACGATTGGGTCGCAGCAGCGGACTTCTCGTGACGTCACCGCAGTTACAGTATCAAGAATAGCCGATCCTGGAAGCTTTTCAGTGACGAGAAATCATTTAATTGCCCTTTGTAAGGATAGTTTAGCGGGTAAACTAAGCTTCGGGAGTCTAAATACCATTGCATTTGCAATAAATATGTCGGAGTATTTCACCTACGACGAGTCAGACGAAGTAGTCGGGCAGGTTCTTTTTGAATGGGATAATCCTGAGATCGATGGTCCTTTGACTATTGAGAGCATCGAACATTGCCTTTTTCTATTGGAAAGTAGCCGTGACACTCTTGAGTCTCAGGATCGGCGGGACGGCGCATAACATGGGCTGTTGCGCTATGGCCTCCGAACACTCTGATAATTCGTACATTCATTCTCGGCCACAGCGCAAAGCCCTGGTCGTTGTGCGCAATCGTTTCCTAAATGCAGAAAATCTATCTCGTCATAATTCTTTTAGCCGTAAGCTGTACTTCGTCAGTAGGGGACCGAATTGAATCGGAAGAGCGAGCGTCGACTCAGCAGAAAATTGAAGCAAAAGTAGTTCCGGCTAAAGCTCAGAGGAATCATGGAACTATTGGTATGTCAGTGCAAGGGAAATGGGAGCTTTCAACCGACCCTAAATTTGCTATGACGATAAGCAATGATACTTTGATGGAGTATTACAATGGCAAAATGACAAGTCGAAATATTTGGTTTTTAAGGCTTGCCGATCCAGAAAAGGATTATCGCAGACCAGATGGCGCGTTTGATTTTACTAGAGAGGGTAAAGCGGATAAAAGAAGTAAGCTCGTTTTTAAACCACTTAATTCTCACGATAGTACTGAGTTAATCATCCTTTTTATTGACTCGACACAAATTGACTTAGGAACATATAGTGGCGAGGTCGTCTTTAATCGTAAAAAGAACTAGCCTTCCTTAGGGCAGACTGCGCACAACATGGGCTGTTGCGCTAGCCTGCTGTCTCAAAGCAAAACGTTATCTTAGGTCACCGGCCAGCGCAAAGCCCTGGTCGTTGGCCGCAATGCCGTGACACCATGAATATCGAAAAGCAATTACAAACAGCGGGCGTTTTAAACCACCGAATTTCAGCCGAATTGAAAAAGACTCATCCTTATGAAAAACGGTTGGCCTATGGCAATTCAATTTTGACACGAAAAACTTTACTGCTCCGGCTGAACCGGCTTTCGAGAGAAAAAGGCGCAACTTTCAAGTATAATTTGTCTTATCAGCTAAGAAATCTAGATCTTGTTGATCCAAATTCTTTGAGAAGGCAAATAGATCAACTTAAACCCTCCGAAAGGGTTAAGAAAATGAGAATTGACGCCAGCAACGTAATCCATTTGAAGGCTGGAACGAGAGGGGCCGAGCTGAAGAGGCATTTTTTAGGCGGCAAGAAGAAAGCTTTATCGAAAAAGCAGAAAGAAAAATTAAAGGAAGCAACCGCGCCTATATCTTACAATCCGATAATACCTTCTGGCGTTACACAGTAGGCAAGTCTTTAGTGTGGCTCTCTGACGGAGCACTGCGGCCAACATGGGCTGTTGCGCCAGCCTAGTTTCACTAAGTTCATATCTTCACTAAAGCAGTCCGGCCAGCGCAAAGCCCTGGCCGTTGGGCGCAAGCCGTTTCCTAAAGCACAATCACCAAACTAACAAGCAATGAAATCGCAGAAGTTCACATTTCCTGTTCTTGCAATAACTGTTGCATTGTTTGCTTGCAATGGCGACAAAAGGGAGGACAACACTTCAAAAGTCAATCGAGATTCGCTTGTGCAAGTCGACTTGGCTCAATTTGCAAACGAAAACAACGCTATTGTTTTCCCTCCTTCAGACATTCGATTTACCTCTGACCTTCAAAACCTATTTCTTAAGAGTCGACGGATTGTATTCAACGACTTCGAGTTGGTTGACATTTTTTCAAAAGACACAACACAATTCGTTCGATTGAAAGTCAAAGATTCGGACAACACTTACTTCGTCGAAGCTTCAACCACACGCGAGATTGCAAGCCATTTAAAAAGCGATTTCGATAGCACACTAAGCATAAATACTCTCAACGATCTTTTCATAATGTGTGCAATAGACACCTTTTACAAAAGTTCGTTTGACTTAGTCAAGTCTGAAAAAGCCGACGAGTATTCTTATACTACTGACGTGAACTCGCCAACTGCCTTTATCATAAAAGGGCGGCTGACCAATACTCAGTTTACACGAGTCAAATAGGCGATCACTCCGAATTTGAGGGCCTGCGCCCAACAGGGGCTGTTGCGCTAGCCCCGCTTGCTTTAGTTCAAATCATTTCCTAAAATCATGGGGCCAGCGCAAAGCCCTGGTCGTTGGGCGCTAGCGGTGTCCTAAATTCGAAAGTTCATATGATCAAACCAACTGCAATGTTTATCATTTTGTTTTCTCTAACACTTAATGCATCGGCTTTTAGACTTGAGCCGAACGTAATGATACCAACATGCTTTCTTCAAAAGGCGGACACTTTGATTATTGAACCTTTCAAAAAGGTACCTAATGATATCGAAGGGTGTGGTAGCTACTTCGCATATTCGAAAAAGGACCTTGACAAAATGAACTACTTACTGGTGACGTCTTATGAAGGTTTTGGATATATTAAAGTGCGCGGAAAACTTGTTAGGCTGAAAGTTGTTTCCTCAAATCGAAAGAACGAGGAGTTTTATGGAAGCTCAATTAAAGAGACCTATCAAGGCGGTGGGTTCAGAGTTATTGTCAACACTAAAGAGATACGGCAGCAGGATGGGGAAGTTTGGTATCACAAAGGCACTATCTTGATTGAAAAGGAGACGAAGATTATTCAAAGAATGAATGTGACGGCTGCAACTGGCTGCTAGGCGACGCCAGCGCCCAACATGAACTATGGTTATTTCCAAGAGTTTTTTTAAGCGAGTGCGCTTTTAAAATCTGCCTGATACACCGTTCCTTTTGTAGCTATTGCAAATGCTTGTTTGAGCAGCTTATTGCACACGGCGATGAGGGCCACATAGGGCAGCTTTCCTTTGGCCACTAGTCGGTCATAGAGATCCTTACATGCGGCGTTATATTTCTTGGCCGTGAGCGCGCACATGAACAACACACTGCGCAGGTAGCCGTTGCCCATTTTGCAGATTCCCCGCTTTCCCTTTATCGAAGTGCCGCTTGTGTGCTCCCTGGGTGCAAGGCCTGCCAGGGCAATGAGCTGGCGGTAGTTGGAGACCTTGGTAAAGCCGTCGGTGGCTACGATGAGGGTGGCCACGGCGCGCTTGCCCAAGCCGGGCACGGAGCGCAGGTTCTTCATCTGGTTGCCACTCCACTGCTTCAGTTCTGCATCCATCTGCGCTTCCAGCTTTTTCAGTTCCCGCTCGATCCGGGCAATAGAGGCTTTGAGGCTTTTTGTGACCTCCTTATCGGCAAAGGGCATGTAGGTGAGGGCATGCAACTGGTTTTGAAGCATGGTTTTCTGACGCACATACATATTGATCAAAGCCCCGATCTGGCTGCATTTGAGCTGCGCCTGCGAGGGCACACGCCACACGGAAGCTTCTCTTTCCACTCCATAGCGGAAGAGCCAGCGGGCGTCTTTTTTGTCGGATTTGTTACGCTCCAGGTTCATCTGGATAAAGCGCTTGACGACCATTGGATTTTCTACCCGCACGTCGCCTCCTGCTTCCTTCAGGGTAAAGGCAAGGGCGAGATAATAAGGCCCGGAGGTTTCCAGAACATATACCCGCTCACCGCACTTTTCCAGCAGCTCGCGGTGGCCGGAGGCGGTGTTGGAGAGCTTGGTATAATGGGTCCTTCCTTTGTCATCATTGTAATAAACATCGAGGGTGTCTTTAGAGACGTCAATACCGCAAACAAGCTTCATGTTGTACTTTCACTTTGGTTAAAAATGAGGAATGTGATTTTTACACATCTGCAGCCATCCTAATTTCACGCGAGCTCTCCGGCGGCAACCGGTGCTCAGTTGAACTAC
>NZ_SJZI01000049.1 GCF_004337505.1 Flaviaestuariibacter flavus
CAGGCACCGTTTACAGTAGTCACTGTGTAATCTCCACTCTGGCTATAGCTCTGACCCCTCCAGCTATAGGTACCACAGGCAGTAGCGGTGGTGTCACTGCGCACGCCCTGATTGATGGTGAGGTGCAGGACAGCCGTGTCGGTGCAGGCACCGTTGGGTGTGGTGAGGGTGTAATCTCCACTCTGGCTATAGCTCTGACCCCTCCAGCTGTAGGTACCACAGGCAGTGGCGGTGGTGTCGCTGCGCACGCCCTGGGCGATGGTGAGGTGCAGGACAGCTGTATCGGTGCAGGCACCATTTACAGTAGTCACTGTATAATCTCCACTCTGGCTATAGCTCTGACCCCTCCAGCTGTAGGATCCGCAGGCAGTGGCGGTGGTGTCGCTGCGCACACCCTGGTTGATGGTGAGGTGCAGGACAGCTGTATCGGTGCAGGCACCGTTGGGTGTGGTGATGGTGTAATCTCCACTCTGGCTATAGATCTGACCCCTCCAGCTGTAGGTACCACAGGCAGTGGCGGTGGTGTCGCTGCGCACGCCCTGGGCGATGGTGAGGTGCAGGACAGCTGTATCGGTGCAGGCGCCGTTTACAGTAGTCACTGTATAGTTACCGGAAGCAGTGTAGGTAGTTCCTCTCCAGCTATAGGTACCGCAGGCGGTGGCGGTAGTGTCGCTGCGTACGCCCTGGTTGATGGTCAGGTGCAGGACTGCTGTATCGGTACAGGCACCGTTGGGTGTGGTGATGGTGTAGTTACCGGAAGCAGTGTAGGTAGTTCCTCTCCAGCTGTAGGATCCGCAGGCAGTGGCGGTGGTGTCACTGCGCACGCCCTGGTTGATGGTGAGGTGCAGGACAGCTGTATCGGTACAGGCACCATTGGGTGTGGTGAGGGTGTAATCTCCACTCTGGCTATAGCTCTGACCTCTCCAGCTATAGGTACCGCAGGCAGTAGCAGTAGTGTCGCTGCGCACTCCCTGGGCGATGGTGAGGTGCAGGACAGCCGTGTCGGTGCAGGCACCATTTACAGTAGTCACTGTATAGTTACCGGAAGCAGTGTAGGTAGTGCCTCTCCAGCTATAGGATCCGCAGGCAGTGGCGGTAGTGTCACTGCGCAC
>NZ_SJZI01000050.1:0-294832 GCF_004337505.1 Flaviaestuariibacter flavus
TAATGCGGCCCGTACCGCAAACCGACACAGGTAGACGGGAAGAATATTCTCAGGCGCTCGGGTGAGCCGTGGAGAAGGAACTAGGCAAATTGACGCTGTAACTTCGGGATAAAGCGTCCCTACTTCGGTAGGGCACAGTAAAATGGTTCAACCAACTGTTTAACAAAAACACAGGGCTCTGCAAAATCGCAAGATGACGTATAGGGCCTGATACCTGCCCGGTGCTGGAAGGTTAAGGAAGGATGTTCGGGGTAACCCAAAGCTTCTGACTGAAGCCCCAGTAAACGGCGGCCGTAACTATAACGGTCCTAAGGTAGCGAAATTCCTTGTCGGGTAAGTTCCGACCTGCACGAATGGTCTAATGAGTTGAACACTGTCTCCTCCACGAGCCCGGTGAAATTGTAGTATCGGTGAAGATGCCGGTTACCCGCCACGGGACGGAAAGACCCCGTGAACCTTCACTACAACTTTGCATTGATTTTGAACAACCGATGTGTAGGATAGTTGGGAGACTGTGAAGTGGCCTCGCCAGGGGTCATGGAGTCATCGTTGAAATACCAACCTTCGTTTGTTTAGAGTCTAATCCCTTACGGGAAACAGTGCATGGTGGGTAGTTTGACTGGGGTGGTCGCCTCCTAAAAAGTAACGGAGGCTTGCAAAGGTTCCCTCAGTACGGTTGGTAATCGTACGTAGAGCGCATCAGTATAAGGGAGCTTGACTGTGAGACAGACGCGTCGAGCAGGGGCGAAAGCCGGCTGAAGTGATCCGGTGGTTCTGTATGGAAGGGCCATCGCTCAAAGGATAAAAGGTACTCCGGGGATAACAGGCTGATCTCCCCCAAGAGCTCATATCGACGGGGAGGTTTGGCACCTCGATGTCGGTTCGTCACATCCTGGGGCTGGAGAAGGTCCCAAGGGTTCGGCTGTTCGCCGATTAAAGTGGCACGTGAACTGGGTTCAGAACGTCGCAAGACAGTTCGGTCCCTATCTGTGGTGGGCGCAAGTAAATTGAGAGGACATGACCTTAGTACGAGAGGACCGGGTCGTACGTACCGCTGGTGTATCTGTTGTGCCGCCAGGTGCAGCGCAGAGTAGCTATGTACGGACAGGATAAACGCTGAAAGCATCTAAGCGTGAAACCTTCCTCAAGATGAGTTTACTTTTAAGGGTCGTCAGAGACGATGACGTTGATAGGCTACAGGTGTAAAGCTGGTGACAGCAAAGCCGAGTAGTACTAATTGCCCGTACGCTTTAATTTTTATTTATTTACTCCTCGTTTTAACAACGATTCCAATATGTCACCTTATTGTTGATTACTCGTAATCATCACCTTATTATGGTGGTTTTGCCGAGGGTGTTCACCTCTTCCCATCCCGAACAGAGAAGTTAAGCCCCTCATGGCCGATGGTACTGCACCACAATGCGGGAGAGTAGGTAGCTGCCATATTTATTAAAAAAAGCCTCGATCGAAAGATCCGAGGCTTTTTTGCATTTATACCCGCACACGCACACCTCCCACACACACAACTGATAAAGGCTAAAACATAGGCGAGGGCATTGATGGATCTCGAAAACAGGATAAAAAGGCGCAAGCTATTCCGGACAGCTGCCGGGCCCACCTAATGGAGATATAGTAAGAGCGCCGCCAGGGCGCTCTTACTATATACCTTATGGCCTTCACTTACTTTTTCGGAACCCGGAACACCGGGTACACCATATGACCCGGCTCGTAATAAGGTGAACGCTTATACACGAACTCGAGCTGGGCAAAGGCATTTTTCGCAAATGCCGTGTCGCGCCCGCGGCGCTCCTCGAGCGCAGCCTTCACCTCCGGGTGTTCCGCCAGGAAACGGGTCGCTGTTTCTTCGAATACATAATCAGAAAAACCTTCCTTCTGCCCGAGTATCGGGTCGAAGAAATTCCAGGAGAAATAACTGTCTTCGGCCTGCGGCTCCAGTGTTTCCACCAGGAAGCGAAGTCCCGGCTGATGCGTCGGGATATACCAGTCGCCCTTCCGGAAGCTTTGTTGGACCGTTCGCCTGCTCACCTGGGTACCACTGTTTACATGGTGTCCTTCGTACGGGCGCGGAGCGGCATTATAGCTTTCAATCCGGTAGGCTTCCACTGTAATGGCGGTGTCGTGTCCCAGGCGGCGCATTGAAATGCCATTCGCCTGTAGGCGGTCGGTCACTTTCCACCAGCCTTGCAGAATGATATAGGCTTCCGGTATGCTCACCGACAGCGTATCGCGGTACGTATTATAAAAAGGGATCTTTTTCTCATAGGGTTTGCTTTTATCGTAGTAAAGCCGCTGCAGGCCGGAGACGGTACTCGGCTTATAAGCTGCCTCATATCCTTTGAAGGTGATCTCGGTCTTCTGGTTTCGGTCCCACTTCCAGGCAATGGGAAGGGCAGTTGCTGCATACTGGCGGGTGAGGGTGGCTGTACGTAAGGAGCGTATTTCGGCGCCATGTGCCGCCAGGTAGTCGATAAAACATTCCATCAGCGCACGGGTGGCCGCCACCCGCTGCGGGTAGGGCTTCAGCATATGCGTTTCGGGTACGAAGCCGAAAGTGTTCCAGAGGGTGGTATATCCGCTCGAGTAACGCGGTGAGTCGAAGAATTCCGGCCATCCTTTGTCGGGTGTTTCGCCGAAATGGTTGACGTAAGGCACCAGGTCGAAGCCCTTTGCTTTCATCATCGGGTAAAGCGCCGGCTCAAAGGTCTTATTGAGATAATCGCCCATGGCCCCGCCCAGCTTGTTGTGCTGCGTAGTCAGCAGGGTCATTACGTGCTGGTAGTCGGCGCCGTTGCTCACATGGTTATCGAGAAAAACATCTGCATCCAGGTAGCGGAAGATCCGGGTAAAGGAAAGCGCATTGCGGCTGTCGGCCTTGATGAAATCGCGGTTCAGGTCGAGGTTTTGACCGTTGCCACGCGCGCCTTTCTCCAGCGGGCCGTTCTGGTCCACCCGCCAGCTGGCCGATCGGTTAAGCGCCCCGTCGATATTATACACCGGGATGATGGCCAGCACCACGTTGGCCGGCAACTGCCGCTTGCCCTGCACGATATCGCGCACAAGCAGCATAGAGGCGTCAATGCCGTCGGGCTCACCCGGGTGGATGCCGTTGTTGACAAACAAAATGGTTTTCCCTTTGGCATGGATCGACGCGGGGTCGAAGTCCCGGTCGCGCGAAACCAGCACTAGGTGGAGCGGCGCACCGGCATCGGTGCTGCCCATTTCGCGGATACGCAGCAGGGGCGAGGCTTTCGCCAGCTGCTGCCACCAGCTTATAGTTTCAGAATAGGGCGGAGTGCCATTGCCCGCATGTTGTTCAAAGTACGTCGGGAAGGCCTGCTTCTGGGCAGCCCCGTGCAGGGATGCGAGCAGGAGCCAGGGTAAGATCCGTTTATGCATGCGCTAATATAAGCGCCTTACCGGAGGCGGCATATCTGCATACAAAAAAGCCCCACGACATAGTCGGGGGCTCAAAAGCTTTTTATGAAGAAGCAGTAATTAAGCGGCGGCGTTGATGCGCTTGGCGAGCTTGCTCTTCAGGTTGCTGGCTTTGTTCTTGTGGATAACACCACGCTTAGCCAGTTTGTCGATCATTGCGATCACCGAAGGCGCTTTTTCGCCGGCAGCAGTCTTGTCGGTCAGCTCTTTCAGGTCGCGGATGGCATTACGGGTGGTTTTTCCATAATAACGGTTGCGCTCGCGACGCTTGGCGGACTGACGCACATCTTTCTTTGTTGCCTTATGATTAGCCATGTTCTTTTAATTTCGGAGAGCAAAGGTAAGGAAAATGTCTGATGTCTGATTTCTGATGTCTGATTTTTTTGTTAATGAGCTTTCCGCCAGGCCCGCCGATGCTTTGCTGTTCCGCAATCGTTGCCGCTGCCCGCCGCTTTGATTTTGCCCGTGTAACGGTTACAACGGTATATTTGCCTACCCAAAAAAATCTCTAAATCCCTTTTCATGAAGGATTTCTCGTTTGTCACGAACTCACATCCTGCCTATATAGAGAGCCTCTACCAAGATTTCGTTCAAAACCCCGAGGGCGTAGACCCGGAATACCGTAAATTTTTCGAAGGTTTTGATTTTGCCCTCAGCCAGGGTGTGAGCACCAACGGCGCATCCTCGGCCACCGTCAGCGGCGCGCCGGTTAGCGCCGATGCGCTGGTGAAGGAGTTTGCCGTTTACAACCTCATCCTGGCCTATCGCAAGAAAGGCCACCTGGTGGCCAGGACCAACCCGATCCGTGAGCGGAAAGACCGCGGCGCCAACCTGGAGCTTAAGTATTTCGGCCTTTCCGATGCCGATAAGAGCCAGAGCTTTGCCGCCGGCCAGTTCATCGGGCTTCCCGGTGCTACCCTGCAGCAGATCATCGATCGCCTCGAAAAGCTGTATTGCCACCATGTGGGGGTGGAGTACCAGTATATCGTAAATACGGAGCGCCTTGAATGGCTGCAACGGGAGATCGAAACGGAGATCGACAAGCCCCTGGCGCTGGAGAAGCGCCGCCGCATCCTGGAGAAGCTGAACCAGGGCGTGATCTTCGAGAAGTTCCTCCATACCAAATACATCGGCCAGAAGCGCTTTTCGCTTGAAGGCGGCGAGACCACTATCGCGGCCCTCGATGCCATGATCAATACCGGCGCCGAAGTAGGCGTGCAGGAAGTGGTGATCGGGATGGCCCACCGTGGCCGCCTCAACGTGCTGGCCAATATCATGGGCAAGACCTATGAGCACATCTTTTCCGAATTTGAAGGAACCGCCATCCCCGACCAGACGATGGGCAGCGGTGACGTAAAATACCACCTCGGCTACACTTCGGAGCACCAGACGCCCGCGGGCAAAACGGTACACCTGAAGCTGACTCCGAACCCCTCGCACCTGGAAGCCGTAGACCCGGTGGTACTGGGCTACTCGCGCGCCAAGGCCGATGTGCTGTACGGCTCCGAGTTCGACCGGGTGCTGCCCGTGCTTATCCACGGCGACGCCTCCGTGGCCGGCCAGGGCGTGGTGTACGAGATCCTGCAAATGAGCAACCTGCGCGGCTACAAGACCGGCGGCACCATGCACTTCGTCATCAACAACCAGATCGGCTTTACCACCGACTTCGACGACGCGCGCACCTCCGACTACAGCACTTCCCTCGCGGCTACCGTGCAGGCCCCCGTGCTCCACGTCAACGGCGACGATGCCGAAGCAGTGGTGAAATGCATGGAGATTGCCACCCGCTACCGCCAGGAGTTCAACTCCGATATCTTTATCGATATGGTGTGCTACCGGCGCCATGGTCACAACGAAGGCGATGATCCGAAGTTTACCCAGCCGGCGCTTTATTCGCTGATCGACAAGCACTCCAATCCCCGCGAACAATACGTGCAATACCTGATGGAGCACGGCGAAGCCGATGCCCAGGGGCTTGCCAAAGAGATGGAGCAGAAGTTCTGGAGCGATCTCCAGGAGCGTCTTGACGAAGTGAAACAAAACCCGCTTCCGTATAAATACCAGCAGCCCGACCTCGACTGGCAAAGCCTGCGCAAGGCCACCGGCGCTGATTTCGACGGCTCGCCGGCAACCGGGATTTCCGAAGAGCAATTCCGCAACCTGTTCAACGGCCTGATGAAATGGCCGGCCGACTTCAAGCCCCTGCGCAAGGTGGAAAAGATCCTGCAGGACAAGGTGAAGCTGTTTGAAGCCGAGCAGAAAATTGACTGGGCTACGGGTGAACTGCTTGCCTATGCGAGCCTCATGGCCGAAGGCCGCGATGTGCGTATGAGCGGGCAGGACGTGAAGCGCGGAACGTTTTCGCACCGCCACGCGGTCATCTACGACGAAGCCACCAACAAGGAATACAACCGCCTCAATGGTGCCGTGAACAGCAACGCGCAGTTCCGGATCTATAACTCGCTGCTGAGCGAGTACGCCGTGCTCGGTTTCGAATACGGCTACGCGCTGGCATCGCCTAATACGCTGGTGCTCTGGGAAGCCCAGTTCGGCGACTTTGCCAACGGCGCGCAGATCATCATCGACCAGTTCGTTGCCAGTGCCGAAACCAAGTGGCAGCGTATGAATGGTGTGGTGATGCTCCTGCCGCACGGCTACGAAGGCCAGGGCCCCGAACACTCCAGCGCCCGCCTCGAGCGCTTCCTGCAGCTCGCTGCTGAAAACAATATCGTGATCACCAATATCACCACGGCAGCCAACTTCTTCCATGCGCTGCGCCGCCAGCTGGCCTGGCCCTTCCGCAAGCCGCTGGTCAACTTCTCACCCAAAGCCAACCTGCGCCTGCAGGCGAGCTACTCGCCGGTGAGCGCCTTTACGCAGGGCGGCTTCCAGGAAGTGATCGATGACAGCAACATCAGCGATGCTTCTTCGGTGAAGAAGGTGCTGTTCTGCAGCGGCAAGGTTTATTACGACCTCGCCGACCGCCAGCAGAAAGACGGCCGCCAGGACGTTGCCATTGTGCGCCTTGAGCAGATCTTCCCGCTGCCGGTGAAGCAGCTGGAGGCCCTGCAGGCGAAATACCGCGGAGCCACCTGGTTCTGGGTACAGGAAGAGCCGCTCAATATGGGCGCCGCCGCCTTCCTGCGGATGAACCTGAACGCCATCAACTTCGGCATCATCAGCCGCCAGGCCTCTGCCTCCACCGCCAGCGGCTACAGCAAGGTGCATGCGCAGGAGCAGGCGGAGATTATTGAGACTGCATTTAATGTATGATCTCAGATCTCAGATCTGGGATCTGAGATCTGACTTCGATAGAATAAGCATAAATCGAAAAAACACATTTGGGATGATCGAGATCAAAGTACCTACCGTAGGCGAGTCGATAAATGAAGTAACGCTGGTAAAATGGCTGAAGCAGGACGGGGATTATGTAAACCGCGACGAGGTGATTGCCGAGCTGGAAAGCGAGAAGGCCACCTTCGAGGTAAACGCAGAGCAGGCCGGTGTGCTGAAGACCGTAGGCAAGGAAGGCGACACGCTGAATATCGGCGACGTGCTGGCGCAGATCGATGAGACGGCACCGAAGCCCGAAGGTGCTCCCGCAGAGGCTCCGAAGGCAGAAGCTCCGAAGCCGGAGGCCAAGCCTGCCGCGCAGCCGGCCGCTGCGGCCGCCCCGGTCACCTCCGTTCCCAATGATGTCAAGGCAACGCCCGTTGCATCGGCCATCATCGCCGATAAGAAAGTGGATCCCAAATCGATCCAGCCCAGCGGCTACAACGGCAAGATCCTGAAGGAGGATGTGCTCGAAGCCCTTTCCAACCCGGGCCGCAAGCCGGGCATCAGCGCCTTCAGCCGCGAGGAGAAGCGCGAGAAAATGAGCAACCTCCGCAAGACGGTCAGCCGCCGGCTCGTGGAAGCAAAAAATACCACGGCCATGCTCACCACCTTCAACGAGGTGGATATGGGCAAGATCATGGCGATCCGCACAGCCAACAAAGACAAGTTCAAAGAGTCGCACGGTGTGAACCTGGGCTTTATGTCCTTCTTCACCAAGGCTGTTTGCTTTGCCCTGCAGGAGTGGCCCGCCGTTAATGCATACATCGACGGCGACTCCATCGTTTACCACCAGTATTGCGATATCTCGATCGCGGTTTCCGCGCCCAAAGGCCTCGTGGTGCCGGTGATCCGTAACGCGGAAAGCCTCAGCATGGCGGAGATCGAGAAGAAGGTGCTGGAGCTTGCCGGCAAGGCGCGCGACAACAAACTCTCCATGGAGGAAATGCAGGGCGGCACCTTCACCATCACAAACGGCGGTGTGTTTGGCTCACTCATGTCGACACCCATCATCAACATCCCGCAGTCGGCCATCCTGGGCATGCACAAGATCCAGGAGCGCCCGATGGTGGTCAACGGCGAGATCGTGGTGCGCCCGATGATGTACCTGGCGCTCAGCTACGATCACCGCATCATCGACGGCCGCGAGTCGGTTTCCTTCCTCGTGCGTGTAAAGGAGCTGCTCGAAAACCCCGAGCTGCTGCTTTTCGGCAAAGACCCGCTGAAGGCGTTGCTGGAGCTGTAGAGAACAAGAGAACGAGATTTGAAGGCTTCCGTCAAGGGAGCCTTTTTATTTTCGGCATCTTTGCCGCATGAAGGTTGATGCCTATATCCGTTCCGCCAATACGATCCTGGGTCTTTATGATGGTAAGACGCCGTTTGCCGGCTGGCTGAAAGAGTACTTCCGAAAGGAAAAGAAATTCGGCTCGCGCGACCGGCGGATGGTGACGCAGTTGTGCTACGGCTATTTCCGGCTCGGCAACCTGCTGGCCGACCGCAGCCGGGAAGAACGGATCCTCTTCGCGCACGAAGTGCAAACGGGTGTGGCGTCACTGCCGGACGACCTGTTGGCCGTTTTCCCGCTGCGTGCTCATCTCTCACCCGAGATCGACGCTGTCGCATTTGTGCGGGCGCAGCTGGAACAACCCGACCTCTTTCTTCGTACACGCCCTGGTCGGCAGGCACAAGTAACACAAAAGCTGGAGGCTGCGGGCATTGGCTTTTCAGAGTGCGCGCCCGACTGCATCGCCCTCCCGAACGGCAGCAAGATCGACGAGGTGATTGCGATCGATGCTGACGCCGTGGTGCAGGACCGCAGCTCGCAGCGCGTGCTCGACGGACTTGTAGAAATACTGGATCCGGGAAAAAGCTTTTCGCTCTGGGATTGTTGCGCCGCCTCCGGCGGCAAATCGATCCTCGCCGCCGACCGCTTTCCGAAGGTGCAGCTTACTGCCTCCGATGTGCGCGAATCGATACTGCATAACCTCCGCAAGCGCTTCGCGCGGGCCGGCATCACCCGTTACCGCTCTTTTGTGGCCGACGTGGGCGCCTCTACTTTTTCTTTTCCGCACACCTTCGACGTTGTACTCTGCGATGCGCCCTGTTCGGGCTCGGGCACCTGGGGCCGCACACCGGAGCAACTTACGTATTTCACTGAGGACCGCATCGCGAACTATGCCAGCCTGCAGCGCCGCATCGCGGTGAACGCGCTGCAACAGGTGAAGAAGGGCGGTTACTTCCTGTATATAACCTGTTCGGTATTCGCGGCGGAGAATGAAGCCAATGTGGCCCTGCTGCAAAAAGAAAGCGGGCTGTCGTTGGTAGACGCCCGCTATTACAAAGGTTACGTTCAAAATGCCGATACGCTGTACGCGGCGCTCTTCCGCTTATAGTTTAATCAGCTCGCGGGTGCCCAGCAGCTGCCCGTTTCCATAAAGCGTTACGAAATACTTGCCTGCAGCCAGGCGGCCCAGCTGTAGCGGAATGAGGCTTGTCCCCGCCGGCAGCGCGCGCTTCTGGCGGTAGATCACTTTGCCCGATGCGTCGGTCACCTGCACCTGCAGATCGTTGGTGGCCGAAGGAAGCTGCACCCGCACAGCAAAGTTGCCGCGGGTAGGGTTGGGGAGCAGCAGGATACCGGTCTCGGGTAGTGTTGGCGTATTGATGGCCGTAGCAGTGCACCCCGCGCCGGTGCTTAGGGCGACTTCTTCGATCACAGCATCCGCATAGCTGGCCGGGTCGGTGTCGAATACCTGGCGGATGCGGATCGTGGTGGTACCGGCGGCGCCTGTGCCGCGGGCAAAATTGGTTGTGTAGATGCTGTTTGCAAAAACGGCATTGTTGCCTGCGGGGATGGTCATCACCGTGGTAAAGGCCGGCTCACCCGGGTTCTGGCGTTCAATGCGGTATTGCATCCCGGTCACGTCCTTGCTGGCCCAATGGAGCTGGATGTTGCAGGCCTGGTCGACGGTGGCAGTAGCGGTGGCATAATCGGCAGTGAGGTGAATCAGCGCCTTCTTTACATCCGGAATGCCAAACCCGATCGAGTCGTTGGGATTGGTGGCGCGGCTGCCCGATTGCCGGAGCGCGTCGATGATCTTCATGTTGTTGAACTCCCGGAAGCCCTGCCAGAGACAGGTAGCCAGGCCTGCGAGATTGGGGGTGGCGAAGGAGGTGCCGTTGCCGCCCGAGATCGCGCCGCCCGGGTACTGGATAATGGTTCCCACGCCTACCGAGGCCATGTCGGGCTTTACCTGCCCGTCGGCGGAGGGGCCACGCGAGGTAAAGGATGCCGCCACGCCGTTGTAAGTGACGGCGCCGACGGCCATCACCGAGTCGCCGTCGGCCGGCGTGATGATGCGGCCCCAGCTGTTGTTGCCTTCATTGCCGGCTGCAGCGGCCACCAGCAGTCCTTTCTTCGCGGCCAGGTCGGCGGCGATGACTGTCATGGTGGTGTTGCCGTTCATTTCCGAAAAGGGATGATTATAGCCCTGGAACGGTGAGTCGAAACTGTAATAGCCCAGCGATGAAGAGATGACGTCGCCGCCTGCGCTGTCGATGCGTTCGGCGCCGCAGGCCCAGTTGTGTTCCTCGATGGGCGTTTCGGTAGCGGCGTCTTCGGTGCGGAACAGATAAAAGTTCGAACGGAATGCGCTGCCCACAAAGGTGCCGGGCAGGTTCGCGGCGATGGTGCTGAAGCATTCCATGCCGTGGGCATTGTCTTCATTCACCGTACCGTCGAGGGCCACGAAATCGTAGATACCAAGGATCTGTCCGCGGCTGCGCACGCTATCGAGCGAAGGCACGCTGAGGTAATTGTTGTAGCCGGCATCCAGCATCCCGATGATCATACCCTCGCCGCGCAGGCCGATGTTGTGCAGGAAGTTGCCGTTGTGGATGCGGATCTGTGCGCCCGACTGCCCGTAGTCGACAGCGTCGGCGAGCACCTGGGTCTGGCGGGCATTGGCTGCGGCGCCGCGGTGCACCGGCTGCGCCAGCTTATCCGGAGCGCCGACGGCGTTGCCGGAAATGCGGAAAGAAATACTGTTGACCGAAACCACGAAGGGTAAGGCATTAATGCGGGCGATGGCATTGGCGTCGGTGGTGCGGATCGATACCTGGTTGAGCCATTTGGACGGGTTAAGGATCGTTACGCCCGGCACTGCGGCGATACTGTCGAGATAGCGCTGGGTGACGGGCAGGTCGGTACTGTCAAGCGCGATGCCGTAGCGCGTGCGGCGGTCGATTGCGCGTTGCGAGAGAAAGTCCCCGGGGTTGGCAAGTGAAAAGGTGTTGAATCCCTTGTTGCGCAGCTTCACCAGGTATCGGGTTTGCGCGCCGGCGTCGCTAAGCGACAGCACGAGTACGGCCAGTGCCAGGATTTTTTTCATGGTTTGCTTAGTTGTGCTGCAGGATGCTTCGCTCAACGCCAAAGCCGATATAGTAGGGGGTATTCGGCGGACCTGCGAATTGGTATTCCCACAAGATGTAGTTCTGGTATACCAAACCGATGCCAGCCGCCCACTTTGTAGTGTAGAGGCTTCGCGATGCGATAACGGTTTGCGGCGTGATGGGCAGGTTCACCGATTCGTCGACGGCATTGATCGTAAGCACATCGTTGTAATTCGTGCCGTTGATGTTTTCGCTCCCGCCGGTTTCCTGAACGGTAAAGTCCCAGTCGGCGATGTTGATCTCGCTTCCATAAGAATAAACGCCGCTATAGGGGGCGGTGCCGAGGTAGCGACCGCCTTTCCAGGAGGCGCCGGGGCGCAGGGGCGAAGCGAGCGAGATAAAGCGGAGGTTGTCCTCGAAAGTTTCAAGTGTGCTGCCGGTAAGGGTGAGCAGGTAGGTGCCGCGCGGGCTCCAGGCAGTAGTTCCGGCAGAGTCGCGCACCGAGCGGTACACCCGCCACGAAGGGCGGCCGAGGCCGTCGGTGATAAGCGAATCGACCACGTGGCGCTCCTGGTAGCGACGGTGCTCGATGTCGCGGCCCGAGTTGGTAAATATGGTTGAGTCGACGCTGTAGATGATGAACTTGCCCGGCTGCAGCTGCACGTATTGCGCCGGGGCGGCGGGAGTGAAATCCTCGGTTTTGGATTTACAGGCCAGCAGTGTCATTCCAAATAACAACACCAGCAGGAACGGACGGGTTTTTCGCATAAGATTTTTTCTTTCAATACGGGTGCCAGGGTACCCGGGGGAGATAAAGCTAGGGAGAAAATCCCTAATACCTGCCCAGACCTCACCCCCGGCCTCCCGCTTGTGGCGCCATAGGCTCTCCCCGGTAGGAGAGGGGGGCTGTTCCACATTCATTTCAGTTTGAACCTTTACGCAGATTGAACCTCAAAAGCAAAGCGCGGATGCTTTCGGCATCCGCGCTTTGCTTCGATATTCGATATTCCTTGTTCGCTATTCGATATTCAACCCGCCTCTTTGCCCCGGAAATGGGCCGGGGTAGGTCAATAGCGCTGAATAATTCCGCCGCCAATAACGTCGTTGCCCTCGTAGAACACCGCGCTCTGGCCGGGGGCGATGCCTTTGGCTTTTTCGAAAAACCGCACCTGCACGCCGTCGCCGGCGGGGATGAGTTCGGAGAAGGTGCCGGGGTCTTTATACCGGATCTTGGTCCTGGCCTCCATGCCTTCGCCGATGCCGTCGTACTTCACCCAGTTAACCTTTCCGACCGTCATCTCTTCCTTGTCGAGGTCGCCTTCTTCGCCGAGCGTGACGGTATTGGTTTCGGGATCGATGGCCGTTACGTACACGGGCTTGCCGAAGGTGATGTCGAGGCCCTTGCGCTGGCCGATGGTATAAAAGGGATAGCCCTTGTGTTGCCCGAGGATATTGCCTTCCTTGTCAACGAAGGCGCCACCGGCAACGCGCTCCTCGAGCCCGTCGACCTTACGGCGGAGGAAGCCGCGGTAGTCGTTGTCGGGCACGAAGCAGATCTCGTAGCTCTCGGCTTTCTTGGCCAGCTCCGGATAGCCGAAGTCGTGCGCCATCTGGCGGATCTCGGTCTTGCGGTAGTTGCCCAGCGGCAGGAGGGTGCGGCGCAGCAGGTCTTGCTGCAGGCCCCAGAGCACATAGCTCTGGTCTTTGGTTTCGTCGGTGCCCTTGGAAATGAAATAGCGGTCGTTGGCGGCGTTATGGCCGATCGACGCATAGTGACCCGTAGCGATGAACTCGCAGTCGAGGGCGTCGGCGCGCTTCAGCAGGGCCCGCCACTTGATGTGGGTGTTGCACAGCACGCAGGGGTTGGGGGTGCGGCCGGCGAGGTACTCATCCACGAAGTTCTCTACCACGAAAGAGCCGAACTCGTCGCGGATGTCGAGGATATAGTGGGGGAAGCCGTGCTGCACCGCGGCCATGCGGGCGTCGTTGAATGAATCGAGGTTGCAGCACCCGGTTTCTTTCTTGGAACCACCCGAGGCGGTGTAGTCCCAGGTTTTCATGGTGATGCCAACTACTTCATAGCCCTGCTCGTGGAGCATGAGGGCCGTTACGGTGCTGTCGATGCCGCCGCTCATGGCGACCAGCACTTTTCCTTTTTTGCTCATGTTTTCGGTCTGCCCGGGAGTTCAAAGCTCCGGCCAGGGCGCAAAAGTACGAAGGTTCTAAGGGTTCTGGATGTTCTTAAGGTTTTGGTAGGTTTTCGGGGCTGGACAAAAAAAAGACGGGTTGGAGCCCGTCTTTCAAAAGTATTTGCTGTGATGAAGATTAATCTTCAATGCGGTGTTGCTCGAAGTCGAAGCCTTCGCGGTTGCGGTAGCGTTCCCAGGCGGCGGGGTCGCCGTAGGGGCCCAGGTAGCGGGCATCGCCGAAGCCAAGGATGGGCCAGAAGACGAAGCCGAGCAGCACCATGCCTACCGTAAAGCCTTCGTCTTTGCCAAAGCTTTTGGCGATCATATTGTACATCCAGATAAGGAACACATAGTTGACCAGCGGGATGAGGAGAAGCACCAGCCACCAGCCCGGCTTGCCGGCGATCTTAAGCATGATATACAGGTTGTAAAAAGGGATGATGGCAGCCCACCCGGGCTGGTCGGCCTTTTGAAAAACACGCCAGAAGGCGGCGAACATGAACACGACTATGGAAAGAATAAATAGGACGAAAAGCAGCATAAAAAGTGGTTTTGGTACGTGGAAGATAATGGATTTCTGCATTTTGTAACAGCCCGGCCGGTGCGGCGTGCGTTGTGTACGGTTATCTTCGCGCCATGAAGCTGATGATCGCCATCCTGGGAATCCTGCTGCTGGGCTCGTGCAACGGGCAGGATAACGCCAAGTCCGCCACTGCGGGCACTGAAAAGAAGACCACCGCCACGCCGAAACCGGCCGAGCCCGGGCAGCCCGCGGGCACCGGCGCTGTGCTCGACACGGCCCGCTACAACTACCTGATGAAGTATGTTGCCAACGGCGACACTACGGGCCGCTGGCCGGTGAAAGGACAGCCTTACCCGCTTCCCGGCGCTATCCTGCCTTTCTACCGCCCGGTTGCATACTATGGCAACCTGTATTCAAATAAGATGGGTGCCCTCGGCAAATGGCCCAAGGCCCAGATGATCCCCAACCTGCTGGCCGAGGTGAAGAAGTGGAACGAGGCCGATACCGTGATCAAATCGATCCCCTCGCTGCACTATATCGCTGTAACCGCGCAGGGCGCGCCCGGCAAGGATGGCAAGTTCCGCTACCGGATGCCCCACCACCAGATCGACACGATCCTGAACTGGGCCAAGGAGATTAATGCCCTTGTGTTCATCGACGTGCAGATCGGTCTCAGCACGCTCCAGGACGAGATCCCGCTGTTTGAGAAATACCTGTCGCTGCCCAACGTACACCTCGGCATCGACCCCGAATTCGCCATGCTCGGAAAGGGCGGCAAGAAGCCCGGATCGGTCATCGGCACGCTCGATGCCAGCGACATCAACTGGGTGGGCGACTACCTGGCCAACCTGGTGCGGAAGAACAACCTGCCGCCCAAGTTGTTCATGGTGCACCGCTTCACCAAAGGCATGGTGACCAATTATGACAAGATCAAGCTGCGCCCCGAGCTGCAGGTGATCATGGATATGGACGGCTGGGGCCCCCCGGACCTGAAAAAAGGCACCTACCGCTATTGGATCAACGAGCAGCCCGTACAGTGGACCGGCTTCAAGCTGTTCTACGTGAACGACGTGGAGAAGTCGGGCCAGAAGGAAATGATGACCCGTGAGCAGGTGCTTGCGCTGAAGCCGAAGCCGATCTACATTCAATACCAGTAAGGAATTTTTAGGTGTCGGATGTCCGATGTCTGATGTACAAAAGGGCTGCGTAGCAGCCCTTTTGTCATTGCAAGCGGAGCGAAGCAAACTCCTGATTTACGCAGGTTAGTCCGCGACCGAAAGATTTTCGAACTAAAGCCTTCTCGGGTTACGAGCAGTCTTAAGGTCGGGGAGTTTGCTTCGCTCCGCTCGCAATGACGCCTTTGGCGTCGCGCAAGCGACGCCAAAGGCACTTGCCGCGCTTCGCGCATTCACGATTGACGATTGCCGATTCACGGCTTCAGCATCGTATGTACAACGATATAACCGACAATCACCAGCAGCAGTACGACAACGAGGGTGACGAGCAGCCAGGGCTCCACGGCTACGTTGAGCTTGCGGCGACGGGCCTTGCGCTTTTGGGTCTTCTTTTTCAGGTCCTGGTTGAGGGCTTCGATAATGCCGGGGAGTGCTTTTTTGTCGGGAAGCTGCTGCAGGCCCTCGAGCGCTTCGGCCTCGAACTCGGCGTCGAGCAGCTGGGCTTCCAGCTCGTGCTGCTTTTCGGGCGCGAGGCGGCCTTCCAGGTAGCGCAGCAACGTTTCCTGGTCAACCTCCGGGTTGAGGTGGGTCAATATGTCTTTGAGGCGCTCGTTCATTGCGGGTTCTCCTTCAGCTTGCGCTCCAGCAGGATGCGGAGGTTGCGCTTTCCGTTCTGTATATAGCTTTTTACCTGCATGCCGCTGTAGCCGGTGTGCTCCGCGATCTGCTGGTAGCTTTTCTTTTCCAGGTAAAACAAAGTTACGCACTGGCGCTGCTCGGGTGTGAGTTCCTGCAGTGCTCCTTCCAGCAGGTGAAAGGTGCGTTCGTTGGCGAGCAGTTCCTCGCGCCGGTCCTCGTCGGCGGCGTGCGGGTGGTTGTCGATGTCCTGCACCCGGTGGCCGTTGCCGCTGCGGAGCTTCATGAGGCAATGGTTCTTGGCCACCATATACACCCACGATTTGAAGAACTCGATCTTGAAACGGCCGGCATCCGTGAGTACTTTCAAAAACACCTGCTGCACCGCGTCGCGCGCTTCGTGTTCGTCTTTGAGGTATTTCATGCAGACGCCGAAGAGCAGCATGGTGTAGCGCTCCAGCAGGTGCCCGAGCCATTCCGCGTCGCGGGTGGCATAGTACTGCGCCAGCAGGTCGTTGTCGGTCATATCGTCGGGACGGCGCGCCTTCACGTGGGGAAGATAAGTCTTTGGTATGGGATGCGGGGTGGCGGGAGATTCCATAAACGTGAGCCGTGAACCGTCAGCCATGAGCGGTTTCGCCTCATAACAAAGAACGTCCCGCTTTCGGCGGGACGTTCTTTTATAACTGCGCTTGCGTCTTCACTGCCCTGGGTTCACGGCTCAGGATTCCACCTGCGTCACTTCATTGCTCTTCGCCACGTCCTTGATCTTCTTGTCGAGGAAGAGCATCTTGAGAGCGACGATGATGAGCATGCAGGCAAAGACTTTCTTTACCGTTTCCTGGGGCAGCGCCAGGGCGATCTTGCTGCCGAAGTAGCCGCCGATAACAAAGCCGGCGGAAACCAGCCACACCGCTTTCGGGTCGACGTAGCCCTGCCTGTAAAAATTCCACACCGCCAGGATGCCTACGGGCAGCAGGAGAATGCCCAGGGAGGTGCCCTGTGCCATCTTCTGTGAGTAACCCATGAAATACACCAGCGCGGGCACGATGACGATGCCGCCGCCGATGCCGACGAGGCCACCAAGTACGCCGGCCGCCAGGCCAACGAGCAGCAGGATCAGGACGATTTGTGTGGACATAGCAAGCGTTTAACGATTAGGACATGAAGGTGTCGTTGTATAAAGCTATGGCGTCTTCAACGATTTTGTAAGCCGTTTCGCGCGGCTGGAAGGCGTCGATGATCACCTGCTTGTTCTCCAGCACCTTGTACTGCTCAAAGTAGTTGCGCAGCTCGTTGAAGAAGTGCTTCGGCAGGTCTTCGATGTCGCGCATATGGCTCACCGACGGGTCGTTGGTGGCGATGGCGATGATCTTGTCGTCCTCTTCGCCGTTGTCGATCATCTGCATGTTGCCGATGACGGTAGCCTCTACGAGGCAAAGCGCCTGGATGGACTGGGAGCAGAGCACCAGGATGTCCAGCGGGTCGCCGTCGAGGCCGAGGGTGCGGGGAATAAAGCCATAGTTGACCGGGTAGTGGAAGGAAGAGTAGATGACGCGGTCGAGGCGCAGGAGCCCGGTTTCCTTGTCGATTTCATACTTCGTGCGCGAGCCCTGCGGGATCTCGATAAGTGCGTTTACGTTCCGCGGGGCGTCGTCGCCGGTAGTGGCGCCGTGCCAGGGGTGCAGCACCTGCAGGGTGGGTGTTTTTTTCATCCGTGTATCAGTTTGTAGCCGGCAAAGGTAGCCAGCAAACCACCCCCGAAAGTCGCGGCGGCATATAAAAGAAATGCGCCGCTGCGGCCGCTCTGCAGTAGCAGGTTGCTTTCATAGGAGAATGCCGACAGGGTGGTGAATCCGCCACAGAAGCCGGTCATCAGCAGGATGCGTCCGAAGTCGTTCAGCAGCGTTTTCGAGGCCAGTCCCCAGAGCACCCCGATGAGCAGGCAGCCCAGGATGTTGACGGCCAGGGTTCCGCCCGGGAAAGCGCTCCTGTTGAGCAGACCCTGCAGCACATAGCGAAGCATACTCCCGGCCGCGCCGCCAATACCGACATAAAGCACCCCTTTCATCGCTTACCCGTGCTGTCGCTGCGCAGCAGCGTGTATTTGAGATCCACCAGCCACTGCCCGTTGCGGCGTACTACGCGCAGGTCGTTCTTCGCCTTTTTGTAGGAGTTGTCGTAGGTGATGATGCTGGTGCTGTCGTCGATCTTGCGGGTGTCGTAAATAACGATGGACGACTGCCGGTAGTTGATGTTTTCCTCGCGGCTCAGGGTAGCGCGGCGCTCTTCGGCCAGGCGCAAAAGTTCCGCATTGGCGGAATCGGGGAGCAGGTAGGCCTGCGCCTCGCGGAAGTCGTTGTTGAGGGAGGCGCGGATGAAGTTGCGCGCCGCATCCACGTCGCTATCGGAGGAGGGGTTGCTTTTTTGTTCCGAGCAGCTTATAAAAAAAGCAGGAACAAAAAGCAGTCCGTAGATCTTGCTTTTCATTCCTGCAAAGAAAGGATTTAACCGCGAACCGGCTATGGTGCCTGCGGGGCGTCGTCGGGGCGCCGGGGAGCGAAGCGCTGGCGGCGTTCGGCGCGCTCGGCTTCTTCTTCCTCCATTTCGCGCTGGCCTTCCTTGTCGTATGCCTTGAGGATGGCCTTCACGAGGCGGTGACGTACCACGTCTTCTTCGTCCAGCTCTATATAGCCGATGCCGTCGATGTTGCGCAGGATCTTGCTGGCTTTCAGCAGGCCCGAGCGCTGGTTGCGCGGAAGGTCCACCTGCGTAACGTCGCCGGTGATGATCGCCTTGGCGTTACCGCCGATGCGGGTAAGGAACATCTTCAGCTGCAGGTCGGTAGCATTCTGGGCTTCGTCGAGGATGATGAAGCAGTTGTCGAGCGTACGGCCACGCATGTAAGCAAGGGGCGCGATCTCGATGGTGCGTGTAGACATGTAGTATCCGAGCTTGTCGGCCGGGATCATGTCGTCGAGCGCATCATAGAGCGGGCGCAGGTACGGATCGATCTTTTCCTTCAGGTCGCCGGGCAGGAAGCCGAGGCTTTCACCAGCTTCCACGGCGGGGCGCGTGAGGATGATCTTCTTTACCACCTTGTTCTTGAGGGCACGTACGGCCATGGCAACGGCGGTATAGGTTTTACCTGTACCGGCGGGCCCGATGGCGAAGACAACGTCGTTCTTTTCGGCGGCTGATACCAGCAGCTTCTGGTTGGCGGTGCGGGCGCGTACGGTCTTGCCGTTGGGCCCGAACACCAGCACTTCAGCAGGGTTGCGCTCCACGAAGTTGTCGACCGTTTCAGCGTCGTCGCCGCCAAGGATCTGTTCAAAATAATTGTCACTCATATGGCCGTTCCTTTCGAGGTACTGAACCAGTAATTCGATCTTTTCGCGTGCGCCGTCCACCTGTTCGGGTGCGCCACTGAGTTTGAGCTGGGTGCCACGGGAAAGGATCTTGAGCAGCGGGAATTTTTTCTTGAGGATGTCGAGCTTTCCGTTGTTGACGCCAAAGAATTCAATGGGGTTAACGGTTTCGAGGTTGATAATCGTGTCTCTCAATTCGGGTAGAATTTAATGTTACAATCCGGGTAGCGATCCGGCAGGACTTCCAAGTTTTCCTGGACTACAATACAGGGTCCGCTGGACCGGGATAGTGTAGTGACTTGTACACAGTATCGAATTAAAAAACTATGCCGTAAATCCACAAATTAAGTTATTCAGAATGCCTTGTGGATAACGGGCTGCAGACGGTGGCTTTTAGGTTTTCATTCGCTTCTGGGTGGCGTTTTCCGGGATCATCACGGTTTCCAAATTTACAAAAAAGAGCGCCCTTGCCACGTTATCGAACTGTTACAAAACGGGGCGTTTACCGTACAGTTGGGGCGCTTCCGGTGCGGGTTTTGTGACACCATGGAAAAATAGCAAGTTATGAACAAGATCGAAAACAGTTCTTCCTCAAATCAATCGCAGCGCCCGCATCAGGAAGGGCAGATGAACAATACGCCGCCCGGTAGCCGCAACAACAGTCAGGTTATGCGCGATATCAACCCGGGCAACAAAAAAAGCGTCAACCAGACCGGCGCCGGCGCTTCTGAAACGGAAAGCGACCGCGCCAACCGCAACGAGGACGAAGGGGTCCGGGGCGGCAACAGTAGCATTTAGGGAATGTCCGATGTCCGATCTCGGGTGTCTGATTTAAGTGGGCTATGAAAAAAGGATCGCACTGCGATCCTTTTTTTGTCCGCATGCAGCTGGTTATCCCTTACCCGATCCAACCAGACATCCAACATCTGACATCAGCCATCCGACATCTTATCTTTACCCGATGCCGGCCACCAAAACCTTTTCGCGCAACTGCTACCTCATTGCCGCCGCCTGGATCCTGCTTACCGGATTTTTTTACTACCCCAAGTGGAACAAACCCACCTCGGAGGCCTCCATCAGCTGGGACATCAACGGTTATTATTTCTACCTGCCCGCGACGCTCATTTACCATGACCTGAAACAGCAGGCTTTCAAGGACAGCATCACGCAACGCTACAACCCCACGCCGGGAGGCTACCAGTCTTACCACGACAGCGCAAGCGGCAATATGGTGATGAAGTATTCGGGCGGGATGGCCTTTGCCTACCTGCCGTTTTTTGCTGCTGGTCATGCCGTGGCCCTCATGAGTCATTATCCCGCAGATGGCTACTCGCCGCCCTACCAGTACGCCATCGGCATCGGCAGCCTGCTGGTGTCGCTGCTGGGACTGCACCTGCTGCGCCGCCTGCTCGATCGCTACTTTAGCCCTTATGCCACCGGTATCGTACTGCTGCTTTACGTGTTCGGCACCAACTACCTCGAATATGCGGCCATCACCAACGCGATGACGCACAGTTACCTGTTCACGATGTACGGTGCACTGCTGCTGCTGACCATCCGGTATTATGAAGCGCCTACTGCGCTGCGCGCGGCCGCGCTCGGGCTGCTGGTGGGCTGGATGGCGCTGATCCGTCCCACCGAAATCTGGAGCGCTTTTCTGCCGCTAGCCTGGGGCATCGGTTCGGCGCGGGAGCTGCGGATGCGCGTGCAACTGCTGGTGGCGAACTGGCGGCACCTGCTGCTGTTTGCCGCTTCGGCGGCGGCCGTAGGCAGCATCCAGCTTTTTTATTGGAAATACGTCACCGGCCACTGGTTGGAGTACAGCTACCAGGGCGAAGGATTCGACTTCGGCAGCCCGCATTACGCGCAATGTCTTTGGGGTTTTCAGAAAGGCTGGTTCGTTTACACGCCCCTGATGGTGCTTTCGGTGATCGGCTTTGCCGCTTTGTGGCGGAAAGATCGCGGGCTGTTCTGGCCGGTGCTCCTGTTCACGCTGGGATTCACCTACCTCGCTTTCAGCTGGAGCATCTGGTGGTACGGCGGCGGCCTCGGTCAGCGGGCGCTGGTGCAGCTCTACCCGGTGCTGGCTTTCCCGCTGGCGGCCCTGCTGGAACGCGCCCGCCGCCGCTGGATGCAGGGACTGCTCGCCGCCTTTTCGCTTTTATGCATTACCTACAATCTATGGCTGCACCACCAGGGGCACCGCGGCGGGCTGCTCGAGCCCGAGTTCATGACCTACGGCTACTGGAAGAAGATCGTGTTCCGGGGCTCCGTGCCTTTCGAAACCCGCAAATTGCTCGATGCCGAATATGAGTACGAAGGAACGCCTGCCTGCGCGGAAACCACGATCAGTCGCAACGATACATTGGTGCTGCCTGGTGTTGCCGGCTATACTGATGTTGGCATCTCGCGGCCGCTTATGGGCAAAGGATGGGTGCGCACTTATATCACCGCTACAACCGCCGACCCCGAGGCCGATATCTGGAAACAGCATATGCTCTACATGCACGAGATAAAGGACGGCGCGACCATCGGCATCAACCAGCTGCGGGTGGAGCGGCTGCTGCCGGGCGGCGGCACCAGGACCCTCTGGCTCGATCTGAAGCTGCACGACGAACGGGATAGCGTGAAAGTGTTTTTTTACAACCCCGGCACCCCAAAACAACTTATTATTACAGCCATCAAAACTGTTGCTTTTTAATGACACCTGCCGATCAACTGCCGTTGCTTTCCATCATCGTTCCTGTATTTAATGAGCACCGGTATATCTACGAGGTTCTGCTGCGTGTATGCAGCACCGAAGTGCCCGGCGTGCGCCGCGAGCTGGTGGTGGTAGACGATTGCAGCACCGACGGAACGGCGGGAGAGGTGCAGCGCTTCATCGATGAGCATCCCGATTACTCCGTGCGTCTGTTCCGCCACAGCCAGAACCAGGGGAAGGGCGGTGCGGTGCAGACCGCCATTGCGGAAGTGAAGGGCGGTTTTGTGCTGATACAGGACGCGGATTTCGAGTACGATCCCTGCGACTATACCGACCTGGTGGGCCCGCTGCTCCGCGGGGTTGCCGACGTGGTTTATGGCTCTCGGTTTATCGGCTCCAAGCCACACCGCGTGCTTTTCTTTTATCACTATATGGCGAACCGTTTTCTTACGATGCTTTCCAACTGGTTTACCAACCTGAACCTGACGGATATGGAGACGGGCTACAAGGCCTTCCGCACCGAAATCGTGCGGCCGCTGCGGCTTTTCGAAAAGCGCTTCGGGTTCGAGCCTGAGATCACGGCCAAGATGTCCCGCGTGCGCGGTGTCCGCATTTACGAAGTAGGCATCAGCTACTACGGCCGCACCTACGAGGAGGGGAAAAAGATCAACTGGAAGGATGGCGTCAAGGCGATCTACTACGTGATCAAATACAACACCTGGGCACGCCGGTAGGAGGCAGAAATTGGATTTTTGCAAGGATTTTTTTAAGACGAATCCGGCGGCCGGCCCGGGCATTTTTCGTATCTTTCGGCCCTAATTTGAGCACTATGATTAAGATTCAAGTAATTGGCAATCTCGGTAAGGATTGCGTAGTAAACACAGTAAACGGAAAGAATGTAATTAACTTCACGGTGGCCCACACCGAGAAGTACAAGGACAGCCAGGGCAACCAGCAGGAGAAGACCACCTGGGTGGACTGCGCCTACTGGACCGACCGCACCGCGGTGGCGCCTTATCTTACCAAGGGCACGCAGGTATTCGTGGAAGGACAGCCCGAAGTACGCACCTTCACCCGCCAGGATGGCACCGCCGGCGCTTCGCTTTCGATGCGTGTACGTGAGGTGCAGCTGCTCGGCCGCAAAGGCGACGGCAACAACGAAGGCGGTGGCGGCTACGGCCAGCAGCAACAGCAGCAGTCCTACGGCGCCGCTCCCCAGCGCCAGAGCGCTCCCGCCGCCGGCATGGACGATATGGCCGACGACCTGCCGTTCTAAGCAACGACAACCAACATTCAGAAGCTCCCGAAAGGGAGCTTTTTGTTTATTGGTTAATTAGTCTATTGGTTAATTGGTACTTATTCGCTACCGCCATTCATTACCGCATTACCACATTACCGCATTGCCTAATTAGCACAGTAACCCATTAGCACATTACTTTGCGCCATGACCCGTACGTACTCCTACGAATCACTCGTTGCCTTTTCGAAAGCCGTTTTTGCCGCCATCGGCGCACCTGAAGCCGACGCGGCGCTCGCCACCGAGGTGTTGCTTTCTGCCGACCTCCGCGGCGTTGATTCGCATGGCATCGCCCGCCTGAGCGGCTATGTGCGGCTCTGGGATGCGCAGCGCGTCAAGGCCGCGCCCGAGGTGCGGGTGATTCATGAAACACCCTCTACGGCCACCGTTGACGGCGACAGCGGCCTTGGACTGGTAGTGGCGCCGCGGGCCATGGCCATCGCCATCGAAAAAGCACGCAACGCCGGAACCGGCTGGGTAAGTGTTCAGAACAGCAATCACTTCGGCATTGCCGGCTACCACGCCATGATGGCGCTCGAGCATGGTATGATCGGCATTGCCATGACGAATGCGAGCCCGCTCGTGGCCCCCACGTTTTCCATCGAGCGGCTGCTGGGCACCAACCCGATCTGTGTGGCGGTGCCGGCCGGCGAGGAGCCTCCTTTTGTAGCCGATATGGCCACCACCACCGCGGCCAATGGCAAGCTCGAGATCCTGCAGCGCAAGAACGGCGTGGCGCCGCTGGGCTGGATCCAGGACAAGGTGGGCCAGCCGGCTACCGACCCGCACGAGCTGAAGGCCGGCGGCGCGCTGCTGCCGCTCGGCGGCGACCGTGAGCACGGCTCGCACAAAGGCTATGCACTCGGTGCGATCGTCGACATCTTCTCCGCTGTGCTGAGCGGCGCCAACTACGGTCCTTGGGTGCCGCCCTTCCCGGCTTATGTACCCATGCCCACCGGGATGCCCGGCAAAGGCATCGGGCATTTCTTCGGCGCCATGCGTGTCGACGCCTTCCGTCCCGCGGCGGAGTTTCTCCAGCATATGGACCAGTGGATCCGCCGCTTCCGCGAGGCAAAGACCATAGAAGGGCAGGAGCGGGTGATCATTCCCGGCGACCCGGAGCGCGAGATCGAAGCCGTGCGGCGCGCGCAGGGCATCCCGCTGCTGGGGCCCGTGGTCGACGACCTGGCCTACCTGTCCGAGAAGTTCGGCGTAGCACTGCCCGGGGCCTTGTGAAAATTACCCGGTACCGGGTAGTGGTTTCCCCGGCCAGGATCGTTATTTTACGTATCCAAAGCCATATCAATGCGACCTTACCTGCTACTGCTGGCCATCGGCCTGTTCCTCTGTTCCTATCCGGGATCCGCGCAGCTTTTCAGCAAGACTGCGAAGGATATGAAAAAAGCCGAGGAACTCATTGGAAAGAAACAATATGAAGAAGCGCTCGGGGTGCTCAACACGGTGCTCGACAACAGCAAGGGGAAGGATGACTACGAAGTCTATTACCTCAAAGGGTTCTGTGCGTACAAGCTGGGGCGCTATCCTGCGGCAATCGAGCAGTTTAACTTCGCGCTCGCAAAGGTTAATGCACGGCAGGTGCTGCCGCCCAGGACCGAGCAACATTTTCTGGATGCCCTGCTTTACCGGGCTTATACCTTCGAAGAGCTGAAGGACTATCCCGCTGCCATCCGCGACCTGCAGTTGCTGACCACCAGCAAAGGCAAGCCGGAGCTGCGCAGCCTCGCTTACGAAAAGTGGGCGCGCGACTTCTATGAGACCGACCGGATTGCCCACCAGGACAAAGCCGAACTGATCGTGCGCAAGGCGGTGGAGGTGGATCCGAAAAATGCCAGCGCCTGGGCTTACCAGGCCGAGCTTGCCATGAATGAGCGCGGTTACGATGAGGCCCTGCCCTTGCTGGAAAAGGCCGTTTCGCTCCAGGCCGATGTTTTCGAAAAGGCCCGTTACCAATCGATGCTGGCCTTGTGCAAATACCGGCTCGGGAAAAAAGAGGAGGCGCTCGCTATCTTCAAAGCCGCTATCGATACCGCGCCGGAATCCACCAAGTGGCGCATTTATCAGCAGCAGGCTAACCTGGTGATCCTCCACCACCTTTATGACCCGGCCTTGCTGGCACAAGCGAAGGTGTGGGCCAACCGGGCGGCCATACTTTCCGAGGACTGCAGCAACGGGATCACATTCGCCTATATGCAGGCGCTGAATAACGATCTTGCCGGTGCACAGGAAACACTGGCACCCATCGGAAAATGCAATAACCCGCTGTTGCGCATGTCGTCCGACAGCCTTGGCGCCTGGGTCACCGACCTCTCGAAGGCGGCGAAGCAAAATGTGAAAGTAAAAGGCTACGGCAGCAATAGCTGGTACTACTGGGGTGAAGCCAAAGCCGGCGCTGCCGAGGGAAAAGGGCGCGCGATCAGCCGTAATTTTCTTTACGAGGTGAAAGACGCCCGCTTCTCCAAAGGCGAGCTTATAGCGGGCACGCTCACCAACCGTTCGGAGGGCTGGCGCTACAGCGGCGCCTTTCGCAATGAACAGTTGAACGGCAACGGAACCATGGAGTACCCCGACGGCGAAAAATACACCGGCACCTTTTCCGCCAACCAGCCACAGGGCAAGGGTAAATGGCTTTATGCCAATGGCGACATATACGAAGGTGATGTCGTGGCTTCCGTACCGGATGGCCAGGGCCGCTTCCTTTCAAAAGATAAGACTGCCTATGAAGGGCAGTTCAAGGCAGGCAAGCCGCACGGGAAGGGCTTTATTACCGTAAACGGAAAGCGCGAAGCGGCGGAATTTACCGATGGTCAACGCACCGATGCGGTCTTCCTTGCACGTCAGAAGGCTGAACGCGAGCGCCTGGAGGCGGAGAAAAAAGCGCAGGAAGCACTGGCCTTTCAACGTATCCGCGAAGAGGAGCTCGCCAAAGCCGAAAAACGAAAGAAAACGGGTAAGTTCATCGGCAAAGCACTTGCCCTTGGAGGCGGCGCCATAGCCCTGAAACAAGCTTCCGATCTCGGAATGAGCGACGCAGACGTGACCGAGCTCGGCGCAGCGCTGGTGTCGGACGTACTTACCGATGGGAAGTCAAACGCGCTGGCGACCACGCTGACGGCCAAGAGCGCGTCCTTCAACAATACGGGTGGCGGTGCGCTCACCAATCCGCTTGCAGGCGGTGGTACAGCAGGAGGCGCTGCGGCTGGCGCCGGCAGCGGCGTTGGGTCCACCGGAAAAACCGCGGCGGAGTGTGATTGCATGAAAGTAGCGGCGCTTCAGAAATACCTTAACTACAAGGGTCCGGATGGACAATTGTCGGCACTTTGCGGGCAAAAGGCCTGCTACGAATGGGTGCTTCAATGTCAGTATGGTGGCAATAACCCGAAACTCGTGCAGCAGATCAACGACGTTAAAAAAGTAATCGCCAGCATGGGCGGCGATTGCAGCCGTCTTTAAGGAGCGGGATGCAAACGTTTCCGTAAGCGGCGGGCGCCGGCGGTGTTTCCCAATGCGGGAAAACGCTTGCGGCACCTAACTTTGTGGTTCTTATGAAGATCATGAAGTTTGGCGGCACCTCGGTGGGCAAGCCGCAACGGATGCACGAGGTGGCGCGTCTCATCACCACCGGTAACGAAGGAAAGATCGTGGTGCTCAGTGCCGTCAGCGGCACCACCAACAGCCTTGTGGCCATCAGCCAGCAGCTGGCCAAAGGCGACCGGCATGCCGCAAAGGCGCTGATTGGCGACCTGCGGGCGCAATACGACGCATTCGTGCCCGAGCTCGTGCAAACCGCGGCTGCCCGTGAAGCGGCCGCAGCCATCCTCCACGAGCATTTCGATTTTCTGAGCATCATCCTGCGCATCTCCTGGAGCGAGGCGCTTAATAAAGATATCCTGGCCCAGGGCGAGCTGTTGTCTACGAAGTTGTTCAGCACCTACCTGACGGAGCAAGGCATCGCCCACGCGCTGCTGCCGGCACTCGACTTCATGCGCATCGACGCCTACGAAGAGCCGCAGCTCGATACTATCCGGGAGCTGCTGCAGGCGCAGCTGGCGCAGCACCGCGATACGACATTGTTCATCACCCAGGGCTTTATCTGCCGCAACGCCCGCGGCGAGGTGGATAATCTCAAGCGGGGCGGCTCCGACTACAGCGCATCGCTGATGGCCGCAGCCATCACCGCTTCGGTGTGCGAGATCTGGACCGACATCAGCGGGATGCACAACAACGACCCGCGGGTGGTAGAGCGCACCGTGCCCATCGGTCAGCTTTCCTTCGACGAGGCTGCCGAGCTGGCTTATTTCGGCGCCAAGATCCTGCACCCGGCCTCTATCTGGCCGGCACAGCAATACCGCATTCCGGTTCGTCTGCTCAACACCATGGAGCCTTCGGCCCCAGGTACGCTCATCACCCAGGTGGCGGCGGCGCGGGGTGCCAAGGCCATCGCCGCCAAAGACGGCATTACGGCCGTCAACATCAAGAGCAGCCGCATGCTGCTTGCTTATGGCTTCCTTCGCAAGGTGTTCGAAGTATTTGAAAAGAACCGCACTTCCATCGATATGATCACTACTTCGGAAGTGGCTGTGTCGGTAACCATCGATAACGACAGCGCCTTGCCGGAGATCCTCGAAGAGCTCGCCGCCTTTGGCACCGTGAGCACCGATGGCGGCCAGACCATTATTTCCATCGTGGGGCACGCGGTCGCCTCCGACACGTCGATGCTGCAGCGCATTTTCAGCAGCCTCGAGGGCGTCGAAATCCGGATGGTGAGCTACGGCGGTTCGCTGCACAATATTTCGCTGCTGGTGGATGCCGATAAGAAGAAAGAAGTGCTGCAGCGGCTGAATAAGGGGGTGTTTAACCTCTGAGGAGCCCCTGTTCCTCCAGAACAAGTGAACCAGGAAAAAGGAACAGCGAATAACTAAATAGAAAAAGGGAACCCGTCGGGGATTCCCTTTTTATTTGATCAGGGAACCGGATGTGCGCTGACTTCCCTGTTCCTTATCCTTCTGTTCTTTAGATGATCAGCATGGCATCGCCATAGCTGAAGAAGCGGTACTTCTCCTTGATTGCCTTTTTGTAGGCTTCCATCATCAGGTCGTAGCCGGCGAAGGCGCAGGCCATGATGAGGAGGCTGGTTTTGGGCAGGTGGAAGTTGGTTACCAGTGCATCGGCGATGTTGAACTCGTAAGGCGGGTGGATAAAGGTGTTCGTCCAGCCTTCGGAGGGCTTCAGCATGCGCTGGGCGGTGAAGCTCGATTCGAGGGCGCGCATCGTGGTGGTGCCGATGGAGCACACGCGGTGGCCGGTTTCCTTGGCCTTGTTCACGATCTTGCAGGCCGTGTCTTCAATGCGGTAGTATTCCGCGTCCATCTTGTGCTTGCTCAGGTCTTCCACCTCGATGGGGCGGAAGGTGCCCAGGCCCGTGTGCAGCGTCACCTCGGCGAAGCGCACACCCTTGATTTCGCAGCGCTTGATGAGTTCGCGGCTGAAGTGCAGGCCGGCGGTAGGAGCCGCCACGGCGCCTTCGTACTTGGCGTACACCGTCTGGTAGCGCTCGCGGTCTTCGTCATCGGGCTTGCGCTTAATGTATTTGGGCAGCGGCGTTTCGCCGTGCTTTTCGAGGATGAGGCGGAAGGCATTGTCGTCGCCATCGAAGAGAAACTTGATGGTACGGCCACGCGAGGTGGTGTTGTCGATCACTTCGGCCACCAGGTCTTCGTCGTCGCCGAAATAAAGCTTGTTGCCCACGCGGATCTTGCGGGCGGGATCAACGATCACGTCCCACAGGCGGTGTTCTTTATTCAGTTCGCGCAGCAGGAATACCTCGATCTTGGCACCGGTCTTCTCCTTGCGGCCATACATACGGGCGGGGAATACCTTGGTGTTGTTCACCACAAAGGCGTCCTTGTCGTCGAAATAATCCAGGATGTCGCGGAAGTTGCGGTTTTCGATCTCGCCGGTTTTGCGGTTGATCACCATCATCCGGGAGTCTTCGCGCTTCTTGGAGGGGTTCTGCGCAATGAGATTGAGCGGCAGGTCAAACTTGAATTGGGACAGCTTCATGGAGTCGTTTATCGTTTTGCAATGAGGCCGAAGCTGCAGAAAGGGGGCCGGAGGGAGACCGCCGCGGGGCGATTCTAGGGAGCACCTCCCAGTCCCCGGTCTTACGGCACCGGGCCTGGATTACGCTTTTTAAGGCGGCGAAGGTACGAGAAGAATACCGAATAACGGATATCGAATCTCGGAGGTGGTTCCGGGTCGCTAGCGGGCACTGGCTAAAAGGCCGGTATCACCACGGTCATCACCAAAGGTATTTCGCGGCTTGAACTTCTTTTTTGCAGGCTTCCAGGTGAAGCCGATCCCCGAACCCATTTCGTTGTAGGTCACGCCAAACTGTACCGTTTTTGTGCGCACTTTGTGCAGCGAGGGAATGCTGATACCGGAGATGGCGCCGACCATGAGGCCGAGGAAAACGTCGGACGGGAAGTGGGCGAGGGCCTTGACGCGTGTATAGCCGGCGAATACGGCGGGCACGGCGGCTACAGCATACAGCAGGTATTTTTTATTGCCGATCTCGGGGTGATAATCGGTATAAACCTTTACCGCGAAAAAGGTAGCCGCAGCCGCGTTGGCCGAATGACCGCTGAACATGGAGTTGCGGTTGCCGCCACGGAGGCGCTCGGAGGGATCGAAATAGGAGTAATAGGTGATGGGGCGAAACCGGTTTTGAAAACTGGGTCCCAGCGGGCTGAAATTATAAATGGTAAAGGTGACAGCCTGGGCTTCATAAAACATGGCCGCGATTTTCAAGCCGTCCTTCCGGATATTCTTGTCTGCGAAAATGCCCAGCGAAAGGGCGATAGTTGCCGGGAGGGCAATGTCGGATACTTTAAACCATTTTTCCCGCACCGTAGGGTCCTGCTCTACGGCCCAGCGGTCGAGCGGGCTCAGGAGTTCGGGGCGGAGCGCCTCAATCTCGGCGGTCGAGATGTCCTTTTTTGCATGGAGAATGTTGGGTATCGCAAGAAAGTTGCCGACTGTCATGACGGCGTTGAGTGGGAGCGTCACCCAGGGATTGACCTTATAGACCATCTGGACCAGCCGGCGTTCCTGCGGTGGCTTGGCCGCTCCCTGGGGCGTATTGCGGATGATAGTGTCTACCGGTATCTTTTGTTGTGCGGATGCGGTGCCCGCACTTCCCAAGCAGAGGGCGAGGAGAAGGCTTGCGCAAACGGTGCTTTTGCTGAGATAGGTCCTTGCTGACATACCCGGCGCCTGTTAAAAAAGCCGTGCCACAGAGCAATCTCCGATCTCCGATGTCTGATGTCTGATTTGCGGGGTGACCGGAAATTTGAACAAAGTCCCGGCGCGGGGTTCAGAGTTCCGCATTATTTCCAGGGATCGCTTCCAGGAGGGCCTTGGTGTAGGGATGGCCGGGATTCCGGTAAACGGCCTCGGCATCGCCGAGCTCCACGATCTTTCCGGCCTGCATTACGGCGATGCGGTCACTCATATAGCGCACTACCGAGAGGTCGTGCGAGATAAAGAGGAGCGTAAGGCCGAGCTCGCGGCGCAGTTCGTTGAGGAGGTTGAGTACCTGGGCCTGCACGCTCACGTCGAGGGCGGAAACGGACTCGTCGCACACCAGCACCTGCGGGCTGAGGGCAAGTGCACGGGCAATGACGATGCGTTGCCGCTGGCCGCCCGAAAATGCGTGTGGATAACGTGCAGCCGCAGCCGCGGGGAGCCCCACCTGGTCGAGCAGGGTGGCGGCCCGTTTGCGTTGTTCGGCGCGCGCGCCGCGGCGGTGCACCCGCAGGGGCTCTTCGAGAGCTTCGCCGATGGTGAGCCGCGGGTTGAGTGCCGAGTAAGGATCCTGGAACACCAGCTGAACGGCGCGCCGGTAGGCGGCCAGCTCTTTTGCGGAAAATTCCTGCAGCGACTGCCCGCCCACCCGGATGCTCCCCGACGTAGGCTCCACGAGCCGCAGCAGGGCCCGGCCGAGGGTGCTTTTGCCGCAGCCCGATTCGCCCACAAGGCCGAGGGTTTCGCCTTGGCGGATATCCAGGCTGACACCGTCCACCGCGGTAAAGGTTTCGGTAACACGCCCCCAGAGGTTGCGGCGCACGGGGTAGCTTACCACAAGGTCCCGTATTTCTACGGTCGGACCGGGGCCGCAGGCAACCGGCGGCAGGGGCGCCGGCGCGGGCTTCCCCTCCAGCACGTCGGCCACCACGGGCAGCGGCTCGTTTTTCGGCCGGCCCGCGGGGCGGCAGGCGAGCAGCGCGCGGGTATAGGGATGTTTCGGTGCCCGCAACACCTCGTCGCGGGTGCCGGTTTCCAATAATTCGCCGCGGTACAGGATGGCCACGCGGTCGGCGATATCGGCCACCACGCCCAGGTCGTGGGTGATGAAGAGCACCGCTGTGCCCAGCTCCTGCTGCAGGGAGCGAATGAGTTCGAGGATCGTTTTCTGAACAGTGACGTCCAGCGCCGTGGTGGGCTCGTCGCAGATAAGCAGGTCGGGGCCGCAGCAAAGCGCGATGGCGATCATCACCCGCTGCTTTTGCCCCCCGCTCAGCTGGTGCGGGTAGCGCTTCATCATGCCTTCGGGATCGGGGAGGCGCACCTTGCGCAGCCATTCCACGGCGGAGCGCTCCGCATCATTTTTCGAAAGGCCTTTGTGGCGGCGCAGCACCTCGGTCAGTTGACGGCCGCAGGTGAGCACCGGGTTGAGCGCCGTCATCGGCTCCTGGAAAATAAAAGCGATGCGGTTGCCGCGGATGTTCTGCAGCGTGCGCTCATTTACCTGCAGCAGGTCGATGGTGTTCCCGTCAACCTGAAAGTGAACAGCGCCGGAAAGCTGCGCCGCCGGTGGCAGCAGGCGGAGCAGGGAAAGTGCCGTTACCGATTTGCCCGAGCCCGATTCGCCCACAAGCGCCAGCAGCTCGCCGCGGGTGATCGCGAGGCGAAGGGGGTGGAGCACGGGTGCGGCGTCGCCGAAACGGACCTGCAGGTTTTCTATCTGGAGTAAGGGCGTCATGGCGTGCAGGGTGCATCGAGCACCCGTATCGACAGTTTTTTATCCGGAACGGGGTAATAGGCCATACACACCACGCAGTTCTGCACCGCCCCTTCGTCAATCGTAAAGTAAAACTCCTCGCCTTCGCGGATGGAAGCCGGGAAGGTACAGGGACTGCCGAGCGCAAACACGTTGGTCCAGGTGGTACCCGTTACCTCATCGCGCCACCGGGCCTGTATCCGCGTCGTGTCGATGGCGCCGCCAGTGACCTGGATGGTATAGTTGGAGCAAATGCCTTTAACAGCCAGCTTGCCGCGGTAGCAGCCGGTAGCAGGGCGTCCCTTGTCTTTGCGGCAGCCTGCCTGAATCGACAGGCCGGCAACGAGGACCAGGCAGAGTGTGCTGAGTTTCATCCGATTTGTTTTCAGGTTGACTACGAGCCGCCGGCAAACGTTGCACGCAGCGATTAAAAGCGCAGGTGCCGTACCGTAAGGCCGTTGTTGGCGAGCTGCTTCAGCGAGTCGATGCCGATCTTTATGTGGCGCTCCACGAACTGCTCGGTCACCTTGCGGTCGCTTTCCTCGGTCTTTACACCGTCGGGGGTCATGGGCGAATCGCTCACCAGCAGGAGGGCGCCGGTCGGGATCTTGTTGAAGAAGCCCACGGAGAAGATGGTGGCCGTTTCCATATCGATGGCATAGGCGCGTACTTTCTGCAGGTATTCCTTAAACACTTCATCATGCTCCCACACGCGGCGGTTGGTGGTATACACCGTGCCGGTCCAGTAGTCGACGCCGTGGTCGCGGATGGTGGTGGAAATGGCTTTCTGCAGGGCGAAGGCAGGCAGGGCAGGTACTTCGGGCGGGAAGTAGTCGTTGGACGTACCCTCGCCGCGGATGGCCGCGATGGGGAGGATGAGGTCGCCGAGCTTGTTGCGCTTTTTGAGGCCGCCGCATTTGCCCAGGAAGAGCACCGCTTCGGGCTCGATGGCCGTCAGCAGGTCCATAACGGTAGCGGCGGTAGGTGAGCCCATGCCGAAGTTGATGATGGTGATGTTGTCGGCGGTGGCGCATTGCATCGGCTTATCGGTGCCGACGATGGGAACATTGTTCCACTCGGCGAAGAGGCGTACATAGTTGCTGAAGTTGGTCAGCAGGATGTACTCGCCGAATTGATCAAGGGCCTGGCCGGTGTAGCGTACGAGCCAGTTCTTGACGATGTCTTCTTTTGTCTTCATGCACAAATATAAATCATTAGGTTTGAAGCATGATTTCCGTGCGCTACCCCGAGCCGCGCTTCCGGCTGAAGGAAGAAGGCGACCGGCGCCAGCTCTTCGACCCCCTCCGCCGCTGCTGGGTGGCGCTCACACCCGAAGAGTGGGTGCGGCAGAACTTCGTGAATTACCTGCTGCAGGAGCTGCATTATCCCGCCTCCCTCATCGCCCTCGAAAAAGAGATCCGCCTCCATGAGCTCCGCAAACGCTTCGACCTCCTCGTGTACGACGCGTCGCACCTGCCCTGGATGCTGGTGGAGTGTAAAGCCCCGGAGGTGGCGCTTGCTCCCGCCGTGCTCGACCAGGTGTTGCGCTACAATATCTCGGTGCCGGTGCGCTTTATCGTTATCACGAACGGGAATGCCACGATGGCCTGGGAAAAGGCAGGCGGTGTCTTGACCGAATTGGGCGAATTGCCGCCGTGGGCAGATGCGAAAAGCCTTTGACCCAGTGCAGGCTGTGGTGATGGCCCGCGCCCGAAGCGGTAAAGTAGTGGTCGTAGAATTCTTCCATCAGCGAAGACAGGCGCAGGAAATCCACGCCATTCGGCGAGCCCGCCGGCGGGTGTGCTTCGGTGATGGTGTTATAGGTGCGAACAAACTGGAAGCGCAGCGACCGGTCGGAGCGGATCTGCGCCGCAGTGTTCGCCGTCTTCACCTTGTTCAGCACTTTTTCCAGTACGCTGCGCTCCGAAGCCAGGTTGACCGCCTCGCCCTGCGCCAGCTTTTTTTGCAGCGCAATGAGGAAGAACTTGAATTCTTCAATCGCCTCCGGGCCCCTCAGGTTGGCAAGGGAGTTTTTAAACAGGACATAAAACAGGTAGGCCACCAGCAACAGCAGCAGTATCCCCGGCACCCCGATCAGGAGCACCTGCTTCCCGAAAAGAGCGCGGGAGGCGGCGCTTGCGGATTTGAGCTGTCTGATGATCGGTACCATAGCGATGTTTTAAAAAGCGAAACGGATCCCAATGCCGCCCCAGCCTCCTTCGAAGGTGCGGTCGGTGGTAAAGTTGTACGACGGCTGCCAGTCTATGCTGAGATTGAGCGGTACTCCTTTCATTTTGTAATCGATACCCACCACGCCGTCGACACCATACACGGTTCTGTCGTTGATGTCGGGATGGTGCTCTTTCCAGAGCTCGTTGTGAAAGCCGACGTGGGCGCCGGGACCGAGATAGGCGTTGAGGCCGGCGGCCGGCGCGATGGGGATGTAGTATTCAACGAGGGCGGTAAACCGGAAGCCGTCGTGGCTGTAGCCGAGCGCTTCAAGCGCGGTGTGGCGCCCCAGGAATCGCTTTACCGTTACACCGGCGGGAAAGTATTTAAACCCGAGCGCGGTGCGGTAATCGGTGCCCTCGTTCTGGGCGTGGGCGCCCATGGCGGCGCATGCGCACAGGGCCAGGAAAACTAGTGTCTTTTTCATGGTCGCGGGGTTTTACAGGTAGAAAAACCAGCTGTTGTGTTCAGCCCTGTGGTTTGCATTCGGCCCACCCGATCGGGCACGGAAGAGGGAGAAGGAGGAGTGCAGGAAAGACAGGCTGCACCGGTATCAACCGGAAATATGGTGCCATTTTTTTTGCAGAAAGAGTGGTAGGCGTGGAGCCATTGTGAAAATGATACTCTGGTTTACGACAGTGGGCGGCGAAAGATGGCAGATTACATGAGCACAGAACAAATGAGCAAATGATTACATGAGGTAACAATCCCTCTAAAATCATGTATTCATTTGCTCTGTGATCATTTGCTCTTCGCTCCGTTCCGGCTGTGAAAGATGGCAGAATACATGAACACAGAACAAATGAGCAAATGAATACATGAGGTAACAACCCCTCTAAAATCATGTATTCATTTGCTCTGTGATCATTTGTTCTTCACTCCGTTCCGGCGGCGAAAGATGGCAGAATACATGAGCACAGAATAAATGAGCAAATGATTACATGAGGTAAGGAAGCACCTCTAAAATCATGTACTCATGTAATCTGTGATCATTTGCTCTTCGCTCCGTTCCGGCTGCGAAAGATGGCAGATTACATGAACACAGAACAAATGAGCAAATGATTACATGAGGTAACAATCCCTCTAAAATCATGTATTCATGTAATCTGTGATCATTTGCTCTTCGCTCCGTTCCGGCGGCGAAAGATGGCAGAATACATGAGCACAGAATAAATGAGCAAATGATTACATGAGGTAACCACCCCTCTAAAATCATGTATTCATGTAATCTGTGATCATTTGCTCTTACCTCCTGTCCGAGCAGGGGCCTGGGCCTTGACCCCGCGTTTTTCTTCGTAAAGCGAAGCATACAAAGGGCTTTCGGTTCGCTTCCACTTATCCCAGAACGTAAAGTAGAGTCCGTAGTTATACCGGAACTGCTTGTGATGGAGCGAATGGTGCGTGGCACCGATGAGGAAGCGGCCGAAAAACCGGCCGGGCGCCCCCCTGGGATATACCTCGATGTCGAGGTGATTGATGACGGACGAAAAGGTCATGATGGTGAGCTGCGTAAGCACCACGTAGAGGTGCATTGGCAGGAAGAGCAGGAGCGCGGGCAGGAAGATCGCCTGCAGCACGCCTTCGAGCGGGTGAAAGGAAAAGGCGGTCCACGGCGAGGTGATGTTGGAGTCGTGGTGCACCTTGTGGAGGAGGCGGAACACCTTCGGGCGGTGCATCCAGCGGTGGAGCCAGTAATAATACGTTTCGTGCAGCAGCAGGGCGATGCCCAGGCTCAGCGGCAGCCACCAGAGGGGGTATTCATGTACGTTGAGGTAAACTTTGGTGTAGCCCTTCTGCCAGAGTAGCAGCAGGCCGGCGCCGGCCACTGCAAACAGCAGGGCCGTGACGGTGCTCCAGCTAACCTCGCGGCGGTACTGGCCGGGCTTGTGCGGGCGCCCGTTGATCTTGCGTGCACGCCACTTTTCGCGCTGCCACACGTAGAAGACCCCATGAAAGATGCCGGCGATGAGCAGGTAACGCCCGATCACCACCAGGAACATGACCAGGGTGGCCAGGAAGAAATAGAGGGGCTGGCTGAAGTCGGGGAGTTGCATCAATTGTTTAAAGTTAACGCACGGAAACTCAAAAGGTTCTTGGGTTTAGGGTTCTGGGGTTGGTTCGGCTTCGGGGCGTGGCGCCTCAATACGGTCCGGCACTGCTTCAATGTCATAATGAACTGCCTCAATGTCATAATGCGGGGCTTCAACAAGATTGAGCAGTTATTCAATAGGATGATACGCTGTTTCAATACCGTCGTGCGATCGTTCAATAGGACCGCGCGGTGCTTCAATGTCCTATTGCACTGCTTCAATGTCAGGTTGCGCTGCTTCATTGTCAGTTGACGGCGCTTCAGGGGAGTTGTTCCGGCTTTCAGGGCCTAATCCGGTGGGTTCAAAAGCTTTTTCCTTCGGCCGGCAGCTGCACCGTATAGCTTTTCCCGCTGCTTACCGTGAGCGAGCGGCCGCGGAGCCAGGGGTTGAGCTGGCGAACCATCTTGTAGGTGGTGCCTTGCGCCCGTGCCCAGGTGGCCAGGTTGGGAATGCTCGCATTTACGGTTACGGATCGCGTCGGAACCGCACCGTAGCGCTCCCCTTCCGGTACCACAAAGCCGAGTTTTTCCGAATTTTCGAGCAGGTATTTGAAGGTGAGGATGCGGAAGATGTAGCGGTTCGTTTCTTCGGGAAGCTGCAGGTCGTAATAGTTGTTGGTGCCCTGAAAGGTAGCCTGGCCGTTGTAGCCGCCCTGGCCACAATTGTAGGAGGCCGCGGCGGCTGTCCAGGAGCCGAATTTTGCGTAAGCCGATTTCAGGTAAACCGCCGCCGCATCGGTGGCCCGGGCGAGGTCGTAACGCTGGTCCACTTCCTTGTTCACCTCGAGGCCGTAGCCGGGTGCGGTGCCGTCCATAAACTGCCAGAAGGAGGCCGCACCCGCACCGCTGATGGCGGCCGGCACCAGGTTGCTTTCGGCGATGCAGAGGTACTTGAAGTCGTCGGGAACGCCGTTCGCCTTCAGGCGTTCTTCAATCACCGGGAAATAGCGGTTGGCCGTCTTTACCAGGAAGATCATGTTGGCATTGCTGTAGTAATTGACCAGCACCTCGCGCTCGAGGCGCTCCTTTACATCCCAGCGCTGCAGGGGCACCGTTTCGCCGGCGAAGCTGAGCTGCTCCGGCAGCGGCGGCGCCAGGATGCGTGCAGCATTGTTGCGGTCGTCTTCCTTATGCAGCCGGATCAGCGGCCGGTCGAATGCAAACTGGCCCGCAACGAGGATTCCGAGTATGAGCCCGAGAGCGATGTTGAGTATGGTCCGATGGGAGTGTTTCATGGTGTTTGGGGTTAGCGAGAAGGGAATGGGGACAAATAGGGTGCCGAGACCCCACCCCCTGCCCCTCCCCGGTGGGGGAGGGGTGCAACCTCACCCCCGGCCCCTCTCCGGGACGGAGAGGGGTGCCTCCGTTCGACATACATTATTATTTGAACCTTAACTCTGTTTGAAATTCAAAAACAAAAAGCGGATGCCGTCGGCATCCGCTTTTTGGTATCAGGATCAGACAGGGAACTGTTCGAAACTGTAAGAAATATTACCGGGAGTCACCCCTCTCCGTCCCGGAGAGGGGCCGGGGGTGAGGTTTTCACACGATGCGACCGAGGAGGGGTTATGGTTGCGGCCGTCCCTCATTCAGCTCATTATCACCACCCCCCAGGCTATAGTACTTGTTTTCCTCGTCGCCCTGGCCCAGCGATTCGGTGCGGGTTTCATCAACCTGGTCGGGTATGTCGAGATCTTCGCCGCTTTGCTCGGCGCCGAAGGAGGCCTCGTTGAGCGGTTCGCCGTCGAAGTCGGTATTGTCCATTGCTGCCTGCTGCAGGCGGTCTTCGTCGTGGGTGGGCAGGTAGGTTTCGCTGCGCGCCAGCACCTCTTTTTCTTCCGTGCTCACATCAGCCTCTGTGCCCATCACGATATCGGTTTCGTCTTCCTCGTCGTCGTCAAAAATGCCTTCGCCTTCTTCGTCGGCGGAGGAAATAGTGGTGTCGCCCAGCATGCCCAGCGGCGGCGCGTTGACGAACTCCTGCCCGGGAATGTCCTTCACGTCGGGGAGTTCGATGGTGCCCTCGTCGGGCTTCAGGCGCTCGCGGTCGTGGCTGTTATCGCGGATATCGGAGCCCTCGCGCCGGTCGTCGGAAGCAGGCCGGCTGTCACGGCTGCGGTTGGCGTCATCATACGGGTTGGCACTGTCGTTACGCATGTCCTTTCTTTTTGCAAAAAGGTGGAAAAAATGATGCCGTAACGGGCGGCTGGCATAATAGTGTTAGCGTTTCTGGGAAACGATCAGCCATGAAGGATAAAGAGAAGGACGATATCGAGCGGGCACACCCGGCCGATGAAGGCCGTCGCGACGACCCCAATATCCGCGATGAGTCGGGTGCCCAGCCCGGCGTCAACACGATGAGCGGCAGCTCCTACGACCGCGACAACCAGCGCACCACCAAATCGGCGGGCGATGGCTACAAGACGCCGTTTGGAAAGGATGCCGACAAGGCGTTTGATGATCCGGGCACGGGCGCGACAGGGAAGTAAAAACAACGAAGAAGGCATCGCAGAGCGATGCCTTCTTCGTCATTGCGAGCGTAGCGAAGCAAACTCCCCGACCTGAGGACTGGTCGTAGCCGAAAGAGCTTCATGCGCAAATTCCTCGGCTGCGAATACGCTGCGTAACGCCGGAGTTTGCTTTGCTACGCTCGCAATGACAGCTTCGCTGTCGCTTCGCCCGAAACAAAAGCTGCGCCCGTTGCTACTCCCGAACCAAAAGCTGCGTGTCGCTATGCACGCAATGATGCCTCCTCCGCTTTGCCCGGATGCAGCGCCCGGTACGCCATGAATGAGCTGATGGCCAACAGCAGCGCGCCCAGGAGAAAGGGCGCGCCGGCAAAATGAACCGGTGCGCCGGGGCGGGTGAAGTAAGCAAACAGGTTGGTCATGACCAGCGGGCCAACGATCGATGTGGCGCTCATAAGGCTCGTGAGCGAGCCCTGCAGGGCACCCTGCTCGTTGCCCGGCACACCGCCGGTGATGATGGCCTGCAGCGCGGGGCCGCAGATGCCGCCGAGGCAATAGGGCACCATCACCGCAAACAGCATCCAGGACTGCGTTACAAAAGCAAAAAGCAGCATGCCCAGGGCATAGAGCCCGAGCCCGTAGTACACGCTCTTCTCATTGCCGATCCGCGGGTTGATCACGCGGATAAGGCCGGCCTGCGTAATGCCGATCAGGAGTCCGAACATACCCAGCGAGAGGCCGATCATTTTCTCCGACCAGCCGAATTTTTCCGTGGTGAAGAAGTTCCAGTTGCTTTGAATGGCGTGCGCGGCAATGTACACCAGCACGAGTGCGCCGACCAATCCGCCGATGGCGGGGTACCGGCGGATGAGCAGGAGGGGCGCCAGGGGGTTGGCGTTCTTCCACGAAAAGGCGCGGCGCCGCTCTTGGGGCAGCGATTCGGGCAGCACGAAAAATCCGTAAAGCGTATTCAGAAAACAAAGTCCGGCGGCCACCATAAAGGGCATCCGCGGGCCGAAAGATCCGAGCAGGCCCCCGATGACGGGACCGATGATAAAGCCCATCCCGAAGGCGGCGCCCACGAGCCCGAAATTCTTTGCGCGGTTTTCGGCCGTGCTCACGTCGGCGATATAGGCGGATGCGGTGGTGAAGGATGCCCCGGTGAAGCCGGCGATGAGGCGGCCTGCGAAGAGCCAGCCGATGGTGGGCGCGAAGGACAGGAAGAGGTAGTCGATTCCGAAACCGAACAGCGACAGCAGCAGCACCGGGCGGCGGCCGTACTGGTCGCTCAGGTTGCCGATAATGGGCGCGCAGCCAAACTGCATTACGGCATAAGCCACGTTGAGCAGGCCGCCCCAGCGGGCTGCTTCGCTCACGCCTCCGCCGGTGAGGCTTTCTATGAGGCGCGGCATCACGGGAATGATGAGGCCAAGGCCGGTAACGTCGATGAGCAGGGTCAGGAAGATGAAGCGGAGCGCTGCCTGTGGTTTCTGGTTCATTTGGAGGAATATGACGGGGGCAAAGGTGCCGATTTTTCCCCTGCCGCCTCCCGCCCCGTTTTCAACAGATGGGGCTTTTTCGCAACACATCCCCCGGGCTTTCCGGCGCTGTGCTGCCTCATCTGTAAGGGAGTTTCTGCAGCCCGACCGGACTTTCATCTCATTTCAACGGGGGGCGTCTTCCGGGCCGGTGCGATGGGTGCCCGGCACCCTATTTGTGTTAAAATCAGTCTAAAGCATCGAGTTTATGACCGTCCCCCAGTTCAAGCTGCTCACCTCCCGCCAGAAAAAGATCGCCGTGCTACGTACCGGTTCCTTCCTTTGCGAGCGCAGGATGGGACTGCTCCGCAAGATGCTTTATCAGGTGGATGGGTTTTATGTCGAAATCTATTTCCTGCGTTTTGGCCGCGAGGCACTTTGGTATCGCTGCTTCGACAGCACCAATGCCCTGCAGCCCTACCTGAAGCAGATCGATATTTCCGGACTGCTCGGATCCTTGTCTATTCACAATAATGCCTGATGGAGAAGCCGAAAGCACCGGTGGTGATTCCTCCGCAACAGGAGGCGCGCCCCGATACGATTACCGCGCCCGACCCGCAGCCGGCATCCGATGGCTCGGATCCCTATGTACCTCCCGTTGAAAAGCAGGAAAACCGCGGCGCCGGCAGCGAAATATCCGACGGAGAAGATGCCTGATTACCTGCGGATGCGGAAGCCCCCGGCCGGCACCGCACCCTGAAAGTCGCTCACCTGAACCTCCTGCACCTGCGCTTTTTCCGGCCCCCTGCGGCACCACGCAATAAACGCTGCTACCTGGTCTTCGGTGCCGCTGACCAGGGCTTCCACCGAGCCGTCGGGACAGTTGCGCACCCAGCCGCTAAGGCCCAGCGCTTCGGCCTGCTCCTGTGCGGAGGCGCGGTAGAAAACACCCTGCACTTTCCCGGTTACCCGTATCAGTACGGTCCTCGTTTTAGAATCCATCTTTTTCCTTTTTAGCTTTCGCGGCCCGTTGCATTTCGGAAAATCCCCATCCGCGCGCGAGGCTGTCAACCATCATCGCCAGCCGCTTTGCCCGCGTGGGCGCCGTTTTCGCTTCCGCCACCCAATTGACCCAGTAGCGGCGGTGCGAGGGCGGGAGGCCGTTATAATAGGCCTCCGCGGCCGGTTCGTCGGCGAGGCACTCGGTGATGTCGGCCGGCGTCTGGAAGACCTCGTTGTCGACCGAAAGTTGTACCGAAACGGTGGCTCCTTTTTCCTTACGCAGGCTTTTGCGCATGGCGGCGTTGACGGCGAGGATAAAATCGCCGCCCCCCATGGGCACAAGCGATACGCCTTTAATGTCGAGCTTGTCGATCCGTCCTTTTACCCGGTAGGCCGTACGGCAGCCCGGTTTGAGGGTTTCGGCCAGTGCGCCCGGGATGTCGAAATAGGTCCAGCCGGTTTTTTCTCCCTGGCTGTCGAAGCGCTTCAGTTCGGCGGTGAATCGGATCATAGCGGTAATGATGCGATAAACTTACCGCGTTTTGCCCAATGAAGATGGCACAGGATTGGGGCTGCTAACTACAAACCAACGATCATGAGCAGAAAGGATGAAAAGCGCCCGTCGAAGCCCGATGCGCAGCAGAACCAGGGGCAGCGTTCTAATGACTTCCGGCAGGCCGGAAATAACGAGGAAACTCCGATCTATCTTACGGAGAACAGCACCCTGCAAACGCCGGAAGAGCACCAGCGCGACCAGCAGACCGACCCGCGCGAAGACAACCGCACCGAGGTGAACCGCGACGACCTGCACGAAATCCGCCTCGGGCGCCTCACGGGCCGCGACGACAGCGACAGTGACAAAGCTTAAAACGAACAACATGGAAAAGAACGAACGGAACAACCAGGAGCCCAATAAGCTCCGGAGCCCGGGGCATGGCCCGCAGGGCATCGATAAGGCGCCCGGCGAAGAGCCGGCGCAGGACAATGTGAATTTCGTAGCCGAAACCCAGAAGGGTAAGCAGCAGGTGGATGCCGACGTTGACCGCGAGCAGGACCGGGCGATCGACCAGCAGGACCTTTAAAGGGTTCTAAGGTTTTGAGGTTCTGGGGTTCTAAAGTTGGGTTGAAAGGTTATTAAACCAACCTCAGAACCCTAAAACCCCAGAACCTCAAAACCTTGTTGTCTTCCCGTTATCTTTACCTCATGTCATGTAATTTCTCCCTCCCCATCACCTCTGATCCCCAGACAGCCCTCGACAAGGCCCGGAAGGCCGTACAAAGCCAGGGCGGAACCTTTAATGGCGATACCAGCAGCGGTTCGTTCAGCGTGAACGTTTTCGGCAATACCATTGCCGGCGCCTATAACGTGGACGGCTCCAATCTCGTGATCAATATCACCGAAAAGCCCTTCCTGCTGCCTTGCCCCGCCATCGAAAGTTACCTTAAGGGGGCGATCAGCTGAGCTTTTACATTATTTTAACGGGTTTTCGGCCCTGTTGGCCGAGCACCTGCCTGTGTTAGCCTAATGCCGACGCCTTTTGGCCGCCGGAGACCGTACTTTTACTATGTCTTCTGCAGGACATTCTTCTTCTGACCGTGGGGTCGCAACCAAACTAACCTCCTCTCTCTAGAACATTTACAGGTCCACAGGATGAACAATGCATTGGAAGCCGCGCCCCGCGCGGCTTCTTCTTTTTATAACCACCGCGGCTGGCCGAACAGATTGTTAAAAGCCGGCCACCGCTGACCGGCTGCGCTATTTTTACTGCCTATGCATCTCCGTTACCGTTTCCTGCTGCTTCAACTGCTCCTGGCCGCCTTCGCCGCCAACGCGCAGGTGGCACTTACCGTCACCGTTACCGATCCTAAAAAAGCCCCGGTTCCTTATGCTACCGTGCGTGTCATCGCCCTGGCCGACAGCACACAGGTGCAGCAGGGTGTTACCGACAGTAGCGGTACTGCACGCCTGCAGCTGGCGGCCACCGGTGCCTACCGCGTGCTTGCATCTTCCGCCTCTTACATCGCTGCCGAAAAAGGCCTGCGCATTGCCGCCAGTCCCGCCCGGTTCACGATCGTGCTGGAGCCATCGGGCACGCTCGGCGCCGTGGTGGTGACCGCCACCCGCCCGGTGATGCGCCAGGAAGACGACAAGACAATCGTGGAGCCGGAGAACCTGGCGGCTTCCTCCACCAATGCCTACGAGATCATTGAAAAGACACCGGGCATCTTCATGGACCAGGACGGCAACATTTACCTCAACAGCACTACCCCGGCCACGGTGTACATCAATGGGCGGGAGCAGAAAATGAGTACGGCCGATATCGCCACGCTGCTCAAGAACCTGCCCCCCAACTCCATTGCCCGGCTGGAAATTCTGCGGACACCGTCGGCGCGCTACGATGCGTCGGGTGGCGGCGGCATCGTTAACGTCGTGCTGCGCAAAGGCGTGAAGCCGGGCCTGACGGGCTCCGTCAACGCGGTGATGAGCCAGGGGCGCTACGGCACGCAGTCGGTCGGGCTCAGCCTCAACAACAACAACGGCCGCACCACTTCCTACCTGAACCTCAACTACGGGCACCGCGATGGCTTTGAGGAGTTGCGCTCGCAGCGTTTTTTTGTGGCTGACTCGGTGTTGCGGCAGGAGTCATTTGCCCGCTATCCCGCCAACAACGCCTACATGGGTTTCGGAGTGTCTTTCCCGGCCGGGCGCAGGTGGGAGCTGAGTTACGACAGCCGGATCACGCTTAACCGGAACAGCAACAACAGCAGCAATCAGTCCACCATAGCCGCTGCGGCTACAGGCGCCAGATCATCGGAGAACACTGCACTGGTAAGCAACAGCACGGGCTACCTGAATATCAACCAGGGTGTTTCGGCAAAATACAAGATCGATAGTGCGGGTTCGGAATGGTCCACCGACGTTTCGGTAAACTGGGCGCCGAATAAAAACAACCAGAACCTGCAGACCGTTTTCCAGTTGCCCGTTACCGGTAGTTTTCTTCAGGAAGGACTGATTGAAAACAACCTGCGCTTTTTCGCTGCCCAAAGCAACCTGGTGAAGAAGCTGGCGCGCAAGCTCACGCTCGAAGGTGGGCTTAAAGCCACGACGGTTGCCTTTCGCAACAGCACCATTTACCGCTCGGAGCGGGTCTACCGCTACAACGAGAACATCAACGCGGCTTACGCGCAGGCATCGAAAGGCTTCGGAAGCGGCTTTGTGCTGAAGACGGGACTGCGGGTGGAGAACACCAATATGTCGGGCCGCCAGCTGCTGCCGAACGACACCTCGTTTGCGCTGCACCGCACCGACCTGTTTCCCTACGTTTACCTGAGCCGCGACATCATGAAGATCATGGGCTACCAGCTGCGGGCCTACCTCGTATACCGGCGCACCATCAGCCGCCCGGCCTATGAGTACCTCAACCCCGCGCCGCGCGTGGTGGATCCCTACCTGGAAGAGTCGGGCAACCCGGCCCTGCGCCCGCAGTTTACGCAGAACTACGAGGCCAACGTTTCGGTAGACGAACGGCCCATTCTTGCCGTAGGTGTCAACCAGACCCGCGACATCTTCACGCAGGTGGTGTACCAGTCGGACAGCAGCCGCAAGCAGGTGGCCTTCCGCACCTATGATAATCTCGGCAACAACAAGGAGTTGTATTTCCGCGCGCTGGGCGCCATACCCGGCAAGAAAGTGTTCGTGGTGGCGGGCGTGCAGTACAACGAGAATTATTACCAGGGGCTCTATGAAGGCAAGCCGCTTTCCTTCCGCCGTGGCACCTGGATGCTGTTTACCTATCAAACGTATAAGGTGACCCCGTTAACGCAGATCACCATCAACGGTTTTATGCGGATGCGCGGGCAGGCGCAGTTTTACGAGCTGAGCACTTTTGGCGCACTCAACATGAGCGTTACCCAGCAACTCTTCAAAAAGAAGCTGGCGCTCACGGTCAGCGGCAACGACCTCTTTTACACCAACCGCAACGAATTTGAGCTGAAGCAGGGCTCGGTAGCCGCCAGCGGCGAGCGCCGCTCCGACACGCGCCGTTTCGTGCTGAGCCTGCGTTACCAGTTTGGTTTCCGAAAGAAGGAGGACAGCAACCCGCTTAATGTGGAGGCACCGCAATAATCTAAGATGTCCGATCTAAGATCTCAGATCTGACATCATAGATCTGCGATCATCTTCAGGGGATTTACTTATGCTGAGCCTCTTTAATTGGATTCTAATTAAGACACACCGCTCCCGTTAATAGTTTTGACCTGCTATCCGATACAGTAGGATAGCAGTTTTTCTGGTCAGTTAGTTTTGGTTTATAGAGCCCCTTTCAAGGGGCTTTACCTTTTGAAAGAGGGCCCGGACTGCGTGAATTGGGAATAACGTAATTTGCTGCTTGAACTATGGAACCTAGTAAGATCCTGCTGGTAGAGGACGAACATAAGATCGCCGATACGCTGAGCACGGGCCTTGCCGAAAACGGATACGAGGTGGGCGTGGCTTATGACGGGAATTCGGGACTCGAGCAATTCAGCAATGGCACTTTCGACCTGGTCGTGCTCGACATCAACCTTCCCGGTATCAATGGCATTGAGCTCTGTCGCCGCATCCGTGCGGTAAACGCACAGGTGCCGGTGGTGATGCTCACCGCCCTGCGCACCATCAATGACAAGGAGGAAGGCTATGAAAGCGGCGCCGACGATTATATCACGAAGCCTTTTGAGTTCCGCGAGCTGCTGATGAAGATCCGCGTGCTGCTCAAGCGCTCGCAGACACCCCAGCCGCCACCCGAAAACATCCTCCGCGCCGCAGACCTCGAGCTGATGCCCGACCGCAAGGAGGTGCGCCGCAATGGCCATGTCATTCACCTGACGGCGAAGGAGTTCCAGCTGCTCGAGTTTCTGCTGCGCAACAAGAACCGCGTGGTGTCGCGCGCCGACATTGCGCTCAACGTCTGGGATATCGACTTCGATACCAACACCAACGTGATTGATGTTTACATCAACTACCTGCGCAACAAGGTAGACAAGCCTTTCGATCAGAAGCTCATTCACACCCAGGTGGGCATGGGCTATATCCTGCGCGAAAACAATTCCTGATATGCCGGTCCGCTTCCGCATCACCATCCTGTTTTCTTTCCTTGTATTCCTGATACTCGGGCTGGTGTGCGGCGGAATTTATTATTCTTCCTACGAAGTGCGGATCAAGGCGATCCAGAACCGGCTTACGATCCGCGCGCTCAACACGGCCCGCCTCCTGAGCCGCAGCGAAGTGTTCAACCAGCGCCTCGTGCTGCAGATCGACTCCCTGCGTACCGTGACGTATGCAGGAAACGTGATCGAAGCCTATGACCAGCGACTTGAAAAAGTATACAGCTTTACCGATCGCCCCGGCGATACCGTGGCGGTAGCCCCCGGGCTGTTGCGCGAGGCCATGAACAAAGGGCAGGTGTATTTTATTTCCGGTAAAAAAGAGGCCGTTGCGTATTACTACAACGACCCGCGGATGCAGCTCGTGCTGGTGTCGGCAGGGGAGGATTCTGAAGGAAAGCAAAACCTGGTGCGCCTGCGGCGCCTGCTGATCCTGGCCTTTCTGGCCGGCAACGCGCTGGTGCTGATTGCCGGTTATATCTTTTCCTACCGCCTGCTGCGGCCCGTGCGCCGCATTACCGCCGACGTGGCCGAGATCTCGGCGCACAACCTGGCCCGCCGCCTCGAAGCCGGCCACCCGCGCGACGAGTGGAGCCGGCTGGCCAACACGCTCAACGACCTGCTCAACCGCCTGCAGGAAAGCTTCGAGATGCAGCGCCGCTTTATCTCCAATGCCTCCCACGAGCTTTCCACGCCGCTCACTTCCATTTCCAGCCAGCTGGAAGTGGCGCTCCTGCGCGAGCGCGCCGCCGGCGATTACCGCCAGGTGATGAGCTCGATCTACCAGGATGTGCAGCATATGAGCAAGCTCACGCAAACCCTGCTCGAATTTGCCAAGGCATCGGGTGATGCCGGCGGGCTCGACATCCGGCTCATCCGTGTAGACGAGGTGCTGCTGCGCCTGCCGGCGGCGGTGAGCAAGGCCGATGCCGCTTACTCGATGACCCTGCATTTTGAGGAAGTGCCCGAAGATGCGGCCCGCCTGCTGGTATACGGCAACGAAGCCCTGCTGTTCACTGCGTTTCAGAATATGGTGCTTAATGCCTGCAAGTACTCACCCAACCACCAGGCACGGGTGATCCTGGAGTCGGCCGACCGCGAGCTCCTCGTAAAGGTTTGCGACGACGGCGTGGGCATCCCGCCGGAGCATATCGGCCAGATCTTTCAGCCCTTTTTCCGGGTGGAGGAAAACCTCCAGGGCGGCTTCGGCCTCGGCTTGCCGCTGGCGCGCCGCATCATCGGGCTGCACAAAGGCCATATCGAGGTAAGCTCCGCGCCGGGTAAGGGCACCTGCTTCGCCGTACGCCTCCCGCCTGCCTATGAACCCGGTACAGGACCGGTTTAGCACGATAGCTCTTCTTTATCTGGCACAGATTTTTAAATTGTACCCCCGTTCGGATGACATCGACCGGAAGAAGCACATGACAGAACAAAGCAAGCCCATATTTCTTTACGCAGAAGACGACCTGGACGACTACGAGGCCCTCAAGGAAGCCCTCGAGCAGATCACCGACAAGTACGAACTCGCCCATGCAAAAAACGGCAGTGAGGTTCTTGACTACCTCCAGCAGCAACGCGGCCCGGAGCCCTGCCTGATCGTGCTCGACCTCAACATGCCGATCATGGATGGTAAGGAAACCCTCCTCTGGATCAAGAGCCAGCCCGCCTTTCAGCATATCCCCACGATGGTGTTCACCACCTCGTCCAGGGAGGAAGACATCAAGCTCTGCCAGAGCAACAATTGTACATTTTTCCGAAAGCCTACCTTATACCGCGATCTGCTTCATGTCGTACAAATAATGCTACAAATGTGCGGCGGCCCAAAGGGCTAAAAAAGAGGCACCCTGTTTGTTTTCCATAGGTGGACCCGCTAAGTGAAGCAAGAAAACCGTGATGTATGGAAAACAGGGAAAAGCGCCAGCTGGAGAAGCTTTATGTGCGCGAAACACAGCAATACCTGCAGCAGCTCCGCGAAGGAGCCTCGCATGAGCAGCTCGATGAGCAGAAGCACAAAGTCCTGGAGCTTTCACGGCTCCTCGATCAGCAGATGCGCTCCGGCGATCCGTCCGGACGACAACTTCGTACCCATAGCTGAGCAGAAAGCGAAATAAAAAAAAGAGGCGCTCAGCGCCTCTTTTTTTTATCGGCATCGGCCGCATCAGGGATTCTGGTGCGTGCCGTCGGTGCCTTCAAGCTTCACCAGCTTGTTGTAAAGTCCCATGATCAGGAACGCCGCGGGCCACTGGCCGATGAACAGGCTGAACTTCTGCTTGCGCGCGATCTGCAGCGCCAGCGAAACACCCATGCAGGCAACAGCCGTCCACAGGTAAACATCCGAAGGTATTTTGGCCGTTTGCTTTTCTATCGCGGCCGCCACTTTGCCTTCCTGGAAGGCAGGGTTGTAATTCGTCGCCATGTGTATTTGCTTTTAGTGTACCCCTATAGACCAATTTTCTTGCCAAGCAAAACCGGTAAATTTGAGCATGCAGGGATTTGTAGCCGATCATTCCATCGTGCGGCGCATCTGGAGCCGGAGTGAGACGGTGTTGTTCATCTTCGCGGGGGCGGCGGCGGAGTTCGCCTTAAACAAAGCCGTTGACTGGCTCTATTTCACGGGTCGGCTGCCCGCCGATCCGCTTGGTCGGCTGTTCTCCACCGTTCAGTATGCACGACGTATCGTGTTTGCGCCCGAAGACAAAGCCCTCGCCGCCATCGACCAGATCACCAATATTCACAGGGCTGTGGAGGCCGCGCGGGGGAGCGTTATCCCCGACTGGGCTTACCGCGACGTGCTTTACCTGCTCATCCACTACTCGGTGGCTTCTTACGAGCTCCTGGAGCGACCGCTCACCGACGAAGAGAAAGACGAGCTCTATGCCGTATTTCTACGGATCGGCGAGCGCATGGGCCTCCCCGGCCTCCCGCAAACCTACGCCGAATGGCTGCCTTCGCGTGCCGCACACCTGCGGCAGGACCTGGCGCGCAGCCGCTGGACCGACGACCTTTACCTGCAATACCGGAAGCACCTCGGCGCCCTGCGCTACTGGCTCGTGCGCGAGCTGCAGGGAATACTCGTGCCCGAAATTGTACGGCAAATGCTTGGGCTGAAACGCTCATTGTTTGTCCGCGCTTCCGTACCGCTTTATAAGCTTTGTTACCGCGTGGGTCTCGACCGTCCTATTAAAGCAATCCTGCTTCCAGAGGAATATAAGAAAGACGTGGCCGCACTTGACCGGGTACCGGGAAATGCCAATGCATAGTTGCTGCGCTTCATAATTCAGCGCTGTACTCCGGTTGCCTTGCAGGAAGCTTTCACGACAAGGCTTCCACGTACCGTGCCGCAGAACGCCGCACCGCACCCTTCGCATCTTCCCTGATGTAAAGACCGAAGGCACCATAGATCTCCTCGTAATCAAAAGGAGCCACCGCACTTAAGATCCGCTCGATCTCGCGTTTCGGCAGCGGGATCATATTGGGATAGCTGTACATGAACGATACCGTGCTTCGGTTGGGGGCCACCTGGATGGTATCGCCCGAAAACAGGATGCCCTTGCCGCGCGCCCAGTGGAGCACCGAGGCGCCCGGGAAGTGCCCACCGCATTCAATAAGCGTCATGCCTTCGGCAAGTTGCTCACGCTCCCTCCAGGTGCTTACCCGCGGCCCCGTACGGGTAAGCCACCCCGCGTCTTTTTCGTTTACGTATACCGGCGCATCGAAGGCTTCGCTCCATTCGATGATGGTGGAGAAGTAATGGGGGTGCGACAGGGCAATGGCGCCGATGCCGCCGAGCTTGTCGATGATCGCCTTCGTGCTTGCATCGAGGTTGGTGATGCAATCCCAAAGCACGTTGCCCTGCGGGGTGCAAATCAGATGTGCCCGCTGGTTGATGCCGAAATTCGGTGTGGTGTAGATGGCAAAGACGTCGGGTGCCACCAGTTCGAAGACGTTGCGGTGCTGCGCGTTGACGGCGGCGAGAGTGGTCCACCGCTGGCCGCCAGGACCGACGTATTGCCGGTCGTCGGCGCAGATGATGCAGGTGGCGGGAGCAAGGGCCGCCGCTTCGTACTGGCAGCCGCAGGTGTTGCAGATAAAATGCGTATGGGTCATAGACAGGCGGTTTGCTCCACCAAGCTATGACCCATATTTCTCTTTCCGGAATCGAGTTCGTGTCAACTGCCGGAAGGGCCGCATGAATTGCTCAGGAAACGCCGCTTTCGTCGCTCTCGCGGTCGGGGTGCACCGGGCGGTCGCGCTTATCGCTGGGCTGCATGTGCCGGGCCATATTGGCGGCGTTCAGTCTGTCGGGCATGATGTTGCTCATCGCGCCCATGACCTTGTTCCTCGCGCCCGATATCACTTTGGCCTCGCCGCTCATCAGGGCTTTATAGCCGTCGCGCGCCACATCGGCTGGGTCCGAAAGGCTTGACTCCTGGTATTCCTTTGTCGATTCGGCGCCGGCCTTGTGGAAGAAGTCGGTGTCGGAGGCGCCGGGCTGCAGGGCTGTGACGGTCACGCCTGTGTGCTTCAGTTCGTGCGCGAGGGCCTCGCTGAATTTGAGCACAAAGGCCTTGGTGGCACCATATACTGCCATCAGCGGTGTGGGCACGCTGCCCAGCAGTGATGATACCTGGAGCACGCGCCCATGGCCGCGCGCCACCATTTCTTTTACAAACAGCTTGGTCAGCGTCACCAGCGTGGTGATGTTCAGCTGGATGAGGTCGAGGTCGCGCTGGAGACTGCCCTCGTGGAAGACACCGTAATCGCCCTGGCCCGCATTGTTGATCAGTATTTCTACAATGAGCCCGCGGCTCGTCACTTCTTCGTATACATCCATGGCGGCGTCTTCGTTGAAGAGGTCCTTTGCCAGCGTTACCACGTCAACGTTATACCGGTGCCGCAGCTCGGCAGCTGCCCGTTCCAGTTCCTGGGTATTGCGCGCCACCAGCACCAGGTTATAGCCATCTTTGGCGCATAGCTGGGCAAACTCCCATCCAAATCCGTTGGAGCCGCCTGTTACCAGTGCATATCCCTTATTGTTGTTCATAGCAATCGTTTGGATTTAGCCGGCAATCGGGATGCCAAGGCCGTCGCCCTACCTGATCCCAATCCGGGGTGGCGTTCACCAGGCCGGCTTCACCCTGAATCAAAGCGTCACACCGAGGAGCAGGAACAGGATGCAAAGCACGATCAGCCACAGGAGCAGGCCCCGGATGAATCGCCACCACGCGGCATAACTCACGTTCACCATCTGCAGCGAGGGCAGGATAAGCCCGGTGGGCGTGAGAAAGCCCATGATGCCCATGCCGTACAGGTAGGCGTTCACCATCTCGCGGCCCGGCACGCCGGCCATGATGCCAAGGGCGCCCATGATGGGCATCGTTAGTACGGCCATCCCCGACGAAGAAGAGATGAAGAGGGTAAACAAAATGTAAAGCGCAAACATCAGCAGGATGAATACCAGGGGCGAAAAGCCGGCGAGCCCGCGCGAGGTATAAAAGAGAATGGTATCGCTGATGGCGCCGTCGTTAAGTATGATGGTGACACCGCGGGCGATGCCGACGATAAAGGCTACGGAAAGCAGTTCCTCCGCACCTTTCAGGAACGCGCCGATGAATTCTTTCTCCGGCATGCGCAGGATGACGCCGAGCAGGATCGCCGCGCCCAGGAAGAGCATCGTCATTTCGGTCAGCCACCAGTCAAGTTTCACCACGCCATAGATCATCACCCCGAAGCTTCCAAGAAACAATGTCAGCAGGGCGGCGTCGCGGCCTGCAAGCCGGGTGTGGGCGCCTTCTTCCGCTGCCGCCGGCTGCTCCGGCATTTTGCCATCAACTTTCCATACGTAAGATGCCTGGGGGTTACGCTTTACCTTTTGCGCATAGCGGACCGTGTAGACGATGGCCACGATCGTGGTGACCGCAAACACCAGGAGCCGCTCGTTGAGCCCCTCCTTCCAGCTCACGCCCGCCGCGTTGGAGGCGATGATGGTGGAAAAGGGATTGGAGAAAGACGCGAGCGTGCCAAGCTGCGTGCCGCCAAAGAGCACCATCACGGGCACGATGAGGTCGTAGCCGGCCGCGAGGAAAAGCGGTACCAGCACGGGGTAGAACGCAAGGCTTTCCTCGGCCATGCCATAGGAGGCCCCGCCGAAGGAAAAAAGAAAAGTGAGGATGACGATGAGCCAACTCTCACGGCCCTTCATGCGGTACGAAAGCACCGAAAGTCCGCGGATGAGCGCGCCCGACCCGTTGAATACGCTCATGAAGCCACCAATGACGAGGATGAACAGGATGATGTCGATGGAATCGTAAATCCCTTTCACCGGCGCCCGCAGCACATCGAGCGGGCCCTGGCGGTTGGCGGCAATGGTGGTGTAGGTGCCGGGTATCGACACCGGCTTGCGGATACCGCCGTCGGCGAATGTCTGGAGCGGGATGCGGATGCCGAGCGCGTCGAGGGTTGCCTGGGAAAAGGGCAGGCTGCTGTCGCCGCGGGGGGTGCTTACCGTAAAAGTGGTGCTTCCCGATGTGTAGGAGAGCGTCTCGTACTTACCGGCCGGCAGCAGCAAGGTGGCGATGGCTGCCAGCACGATCACGATCATCAGGATGGTGATGGGGGAGGGGATCTTCCGCTTGGTGGTGGACATAGAGGCAAAGTAGTGAAAAAGATGTCAGATGTCTGATGTCAGATGTCAGATCGGTCAGAGCATTCGAGGGGGCGGCTTCTCGTCCAAGTGCAAAAAAAAAGCCCCGCACCGCGGGACTTTCCATATCAGACATCAGACATCGTACATCAGATATCACACATTTGCCGTTTGCTCCACATCGTTGCGGAACACCACCACACCGTCGAACACGTCCACCAGAACCGGGTGGGCTTTGTCGATGGAGCCGGCGAGGATCTTCTTGCTCAGCGCATTGACGATCTCCTTCTGGATGAGGCGCTTCAGCGGCCGGGCGCCGAACTGCGGGTCAAAGCCGTTTTCCGACAGGAAGTCAACCAGGTAGTCGGAGAACTTGAGCTGGATGCCGCTCTGTGCCACCAGCTTGCGCAGGCCTTCGAGCTGGATGCGGATGATTCCGCGGATCTCGCTTTTCATCAGCGGGTGGAAGAGGATGATCTCGTCCACGCGGTTGAGGAACTCTGGGCGCACCGTCTCACGGAGGCGCACCATCACTTCTTCGCGGGTGCGTTCCAGCACGGCCTCCTTGTTGCGCTCATTCACATCGGCGAAGTTCTCCTGGATGATATCCGAGCCCATATTGGAGGTCATGATGATGATGGTGTTCTTGAAGTTCACCACGCGGCCCTTGTTGTCGGTGAGGCGACCGTCGTCGAGCACCTGCAGCAGCACGTTCCATACGTCGGGGTGTGCCTTCTCGATCTCGTCGAGCAGCACCACTTGGTAGGGCTTGCGCCGCACGGCTTCGGTGAGCTGTCCGCCCTCCTCATAACCCACGTATCCCGGAGGAGCGCCTACGAGACGCGACACGGTGTGCTTCTCCTGGTACTCGCTCATATCGATGCGGGTCATCATATGCTCGTCGTCGAAGAGGTAATCGGCGAGGGCCTTGGCCAGCTCCGTCTTTCCCACGCCCGTCGTACCGAGAAAGATGAAGGAGCCGATGGGCTTCTTCGGGTCCTGCAGGCCGGCACGGCTGCGGCGGATGGCGTCGGCAACGGCGGTGATGGCTTCGTCCTGGCCCACCACGCGGTCGTGCAGTTCTTCTTCGAGGTTGAGCAGCTTCTCCCGCTCGCTCTGCAGCATTTTGTTCAGGGGGATGCCGGTGGCCTTCGACACGCTTTCGGCGATGTCTTCAGCATCCACTTCCTCCTTCATGAGGCGACGGCTGTTGGAGCTCAGCTCGTCGAGCTCTTTCTGCAAAGTGGCGATGCCGGCCTCCTGCTCCTTGATGCGGCCATAGCGGATCTCCGCCACCTGGCCATAGTCGCCCTCGCGCTCGGCCTGCTCGGCCTGCTGCTTCAGGCTTTCAATGGTAGCCTTGGCATTCTGGATCTTGTCTACCAGCTCTTTCTCCTCGTTCCATTTTGCCTTCAGCGTATCGCGCTCCACGGCCAGGTTGGCAAGCGTGGTGTTCAGGTCCTTAAGCTTGTCTTCGTCGTTCTCGCGCTTGATGGCCTCCCGCTCGATCTCCAGCTGCCGGATGCGGCGCTCGAGCTCGTCGAGTTCCTCCGGCATCGAGTTCATTTCAAGGCGAAGCTTGGCCGCGCTTTCGTCGATGAGGTCGATGGCCTTGTCGGGCAGAAAGCGGTCGGTGATATAGCGGGTCGACAGCTCCACGGCGGCGATGATGGCTTCGTCCTTGATCCGCACATGGTGGTGCGTCTCGTAACGGTCCTTCAATCCGCGCAGGATGGAGATGGCGTCTTCGGTCGACGGCTCGTCGATCATCACCTTCTGGAAGCGGCGCTCCAGCGCCTTGTCTTTTTCAAAATATTTCTGGTACTCGTTGAGCGTGGTGGCACCGATGGCACGGAGCTCGCCACGGGCCAGCGCCGGCTTCAGGATGTTGGCGGCATCCATGGCGCCCTCACCACCGCCTGCGCCCACGAGGGTGTGGATCTCGTCGATGAAGAGGATGATCTCACCTTCGGAGGTGGCTACTTCTTTCACCACGCCTTTGAGGCGCTCTTCAAACTCGCCTTTGTACTTGGCACCGGCGATGAGGCCACCCATATCGAGGGCATAGATGATCTTCGATTTCAGCGTCTCCGGCACGTCGCCGTTCACGATGCGCATGGCGAGGCCTTCGGCGATGGCAGTTTTACCAACACCGGGCTCACCCACCAGCATGGGGTTGTTCTTGGAGCGGCGGGAGAGGATGTGCAGGGTGCGGCGGATCTCCTCGTCGCGGCCGATAACCGGGTCGAGCTTTCCCTGACGGGCGAGCTCGTTGAGGTTCTTGGCATATTTCTGCAGCGTGTTGTATTGCGTTTCCTGTGTTTGCGAGGTCACGGTGCTGCCCTTACGCAATTCCTTAATGGCAGCGGTGAGGCCTTTTTCGGTGAGGCCAAAATCCTTGAGCAGCTTGGCCGTGCTGTCGTTGCCTTGCACGAGGGCAAGGAGGATGTGTTCGGGGGTAACGAATTCGTCACCGAAGGATTGAATGACCGATCCGGCGCGCAGCAGGGCATTATTGGCCTCCCGGCTGATGTTTTGCGCCGGCTCGCCGCCCTGCACCCGCGGCAGCTTTTCGGCGGCAGCGTTGAGGCGCGTTTCAAGCTGGCCGATGTTCACGGCGTTCTTCTTCAGCAGAAACTCCACGGGCGATTCCTTCTGCTCCAGCAGTGCCAGCAGGAGGTGCTCGGTTTCGATATTCGCATGCTGGCGGTTGAAAGCAGCCTGCTGGGCCGACTGCACCACTTCAGCTGCTTTGATGGTATAATTGGATAAGTTCATAGCTGATCTTTTAGCGTTTTGCTTTGCCTGTTTTTACCTATGTTCACAAATTAAATTCCAAGCCCTTTAATCGGAAATTATGACGCTTTCCATTCAGTCGAACTGCCTGAAAGTCAGTATCCTTGCGGGTTCCCTGCTATTTCTGCAGCCTGTCTTGGCTCAGCAAATGGATACCGCTTCGCTCAGCGCTTTTATGGAGCAAAAGGTACGATCCCTCAAAAACAATAACCAGACCCTTGCGGTGGCCAGCAAGGACACGATCATCTATAAGAACGATATCAAGACCTTCAACGTGGTCCGCGGCCAGGGTGAAGCCGGTTACATATCCGAATTTTTCACGACGGTGCTGGCACTGATGATGGCCGATGAGGGCAAGTTCTCTCTCGATGATAAGGTAGCGCAGTACCTGCCTGAGTTCGCCAAATACGGCAAGAATTACATCACTATCCGCCACTGCCTCACGCATATGTCGGGTATCCAGGTGCCGTCGAAACCCGAGCTTTTCGAGCGCGGCAAGTTTGAGTCGCTGGAGCAGGAAGCGAATAAGTATGCTTCTTACGAGATCCAGACCAACCCCGGAACGGAAACCCGTTTTTCGGAGCGCGGCTATGCCATCGTGGCCCGGCTGATAGAGGCTACCAATAAAGGCAAGAAGTTCGACAACCTGATGCAGCAACGGATCTTCCGCCCGCTGGGGATGCGCGGTACCACCTTCCAGACGCTCGACGGCTCGCTGCCGAGCCCGGTGTTCGGCGCCCGCAGCACATCCGGCGACCTGGTGCAGTTTGGCCGCATGCTGCTCAACGGAGGCACGCTTAACGGTGTCACCTGCCTGAAGCCGGAGTCGGTGGATGAGTTGCGCAAAATCAGCACGGAAGCTGCTTCATTCAAGGGTGCGCCGAAAGGCATGGAGCGTTACGACTATGCCATGGGTGCCTGGGCAACCGAAAGCACCGGCGGCAAGGCCTCCGCGCTCGTGGTGCCCAGCTTCGGCGGCACGGCCCTGCTTATCGACTTCTGCCGGGGCTACACGGCGGCTTACCTGCTCAAAACCCGCGAACCCAAAGCAGAGGCGATCGCCGAAATCAAAGCTTATCTTGAGGGGGGTGTCGAGATCCACTGCAAGTAGAAGTGGATAGTCTGTTGGTCTATTAGTATTTGGAAACTGCGCTCCGCACCGTTCTAACACTGACATGATTCGTCGGAAGCGGTTGGAAAATCAAGCGCGTTACCAATAGATCAATATACCAATAGACAAGAAAGCCGCCCCTGGGGGCGGCTTTCTTGTTATTGCTTAACCAGCACGGCGCCGGAGCGGTCGGCTTTGTAAACCGCGTTGTAGAAGGCTTTGACCTTGTCCCAATCGGTAGCGGGGAAGGTGCCGGCCCAGCTTTCGCGTTGCCGCACGTACAGCAATTTGTTACCGGTAAAGGTGCAGGTCACCGAGTAGTTGCCGTAAGGGGTGCGCAGCTGCACGGGTTTGGGCAGTGTTTCTACGGTATAGCCCTCGGGCACGGTGAGTTCGACGGAATCGGTATCGCTGTAGTTGTCGCGCAGGCAGATCGGGAGGTTTCGCTTTTCCTCCGAAAGCTGCAACTGTGTTTTGTTGGCAAAGTTGGGCGTGATGAATAGGCGTTTGCCCGACACCGTGGCATAATTCGCAACAAACAGTGTCAGCTGCTCGGTGAGCTCGGGAAGCTCCGCGGCGCGCGGCTCGTAGCGGAAGTCGAGCACCTCGTAGGTCGACGAGAGCCCGAGGTGCTCATCGAGGTATTTCTTTACCCGCTCGCGCGATACGGTTTGCACGAATCCCGCGAGGTCGTCCTGCTGCTCGGCGCGGAAAAGCGTGCGGGTCTTTGCTTCGAGGTGGCCTTCGGCGTTGATGCTGCCGCTGACGTGGCGCTGCTGCACGTTGTCGCGATAGGTATAACGCGGCGTTGCGGCCAGGCGTCCCCCCTCGGGCGTAACCAGCAATGCCTTGCGGTTGCCGGTAAAGGAACCCATATACCCGGGCGGTGTGATCTGGCTCGTGCATTCCAGCCAGAGTGAATCTTTGGGAAAGGGCACGCAGACCACCACATGGTCGAATTGCGAGAAGGGCAGTTCCTCGATGAGGTCGCGGTCGGAAGCGCGTTCGCCCGAATTGATCACCGCGTAGTGCGCGGGCACACCGGCTTCCTTCAGGATGCTGTACATATAGTTGCTGAGTGCCTTACAGTCGCCGTAGCCTTTTTCAGCCACGAAGCGCGCCTCGAAGGTCTGCAGGCCGCCTACGCCCATCTGGATACTGATATAGCGGGTGTTCTGCTGCAGGAAGCGGTACAGCTGCCGCACCTTTTCGCGCGGGTCGGCAATGCCGTCGGCGATTGCATGCACCTTTTGCTGCAACGCCGGCGGAAGCTCGTCGCGTCCCTTGTTCAGTGAGGCGATGAAGCTTCCGAAGCTCGCCCAACTCTCACCGCTGCCGGAATAATCTCCATAGATAAAGCGGTCGGCCGAAAACACCACCATCGGTGTCAGCTCGCGCCAGAGTGGGGCGGCGAAAGGAAGCTCCATAGCCGGCAGGTTCTGAGCCGTCCAGGTGCGTTCCAGCATGCTGCCGTTCTTTTCCACCGGCGCGCCGGAATATTTGAATGCCTTGAACCGGTAGTTGAAGCCCGGTGGCGTTGCGATGGTGATACTGCTCTTTTCCACCGACAGCTGCTCGTCATCCTGCGGCATCCAGTTGGGCAGGAAAAGCGTCGCCCGCGAACTGGTTTCCACGGTGTATTCCACCGTATACGGGTAGGAGGGGTAGTCGAAGTCGTGGAAGCGCACGCGGGTGTCGGTCATAAGGCTGCCGTCGCTGACAGCGCTCTGGTCGCCCACCTCTTTCGGTTTGAGCCGGCGCAGCACCTTGCCCTGGGCGTCATAGAGGGCTCCCTCCACCGATTCAAACCGGAACAGTTTGCCGTAGAATTCGCGGAAGGACGCAGCCGGTTTGCCGGCTTCGTTCAACACGGTCACCACCCAGTGGTGGGTCATGCGCGCGCCGCCCATGGGGACGATCTCGTACCGTATTTCTTCGGTACGCTTGACCGCGTTGGCGTTTTCGACAAGCGGGGCGGGAATAAGCGAAGCCGCAAAGGGCTCACCTGCAAAAGCAACCGGGGCCAGCGATGCCAGCAGACCGGTAAGGAGGATGCGGGTCATCATTTTTTCTTTTTCAGTACGATCTGTTCATTGTGTTTGGCGGCGATGCGGCTGAAGAACTCGCGCAGCATTTCGTATTCGTCGGGCAGGTAGTTGGCGCGGTTCAGGCGGATCCGTGACCGCATCGAGATCACCCCGTCGGAGTTGGAGATCAGGAATTCAAAAGCGCCGTCATTGTTGTCGTTGAGCTTCATGCGGATCGACTTGGGCAGCTCGTCCACCACGTAGCCGTCGGGTACATAGAACGTGAAGTTGTACAGGTCGTCCATGCAGTAAGGCATCTCCACAGGGTAGGAGCGCTCCGGCGAAATAAAGGGGTTCGACCTGAGCCCGAAACCCATCATCGGGTTGACGTAAATGATATCGTCGCCGCTCAGCTCCATGGAAAGGTCGGCGCGCAGCGCGAGGCTGCCGTCCAGGCGATCCATGGAGTCCACCACCACCTTTTCCACCGTTACGGAGCTGCCAAGCGTTTTTTTCAGGTCGGCGCCCAGGGTGTTGCTACCCTTTTCAGCCGCTTCCTGGCGGAGGCGGTACGATTCGTAATAGCCGGCCACCTGCTGGAAGGTGCCGGTCCAGCCCTTCTTGTCGGGGTTGCCGAGGAACACGTTGATCATCTGGGTTTCGCGCAGCGAATCGGTGGCAAACACCACGGGCGTCGCCTCGTTGTTGATGGCGCGGGCCATGCCGTTGTAGCATTCGGTGGAGAGGCGGTTGAAGCCGAGGCGCGGCTTGCTCGCATCGAGATACACCTTCTGGCCATCGATCTCGGCGGTAGCGATGATGTAATTGAAGCGGCTCAGCATCGGGTAGGTGGTGAACACGGTGCCGTTGGAGCGCGTGCTGAGCATGAGCGGGTCGGCGTCGATATCGGCATAGCGCAGCATCGTCACCAGCAGCAGGTTCAGTTCGGCAACGGAGCCCTTGCGGTTTTTGAATACGTCTTTCACCGAGCTGTGCAGGTAAAGGCCCTGCTGCCCGTCGCAGGTGAAGTTGTCGCGCACATAGGTAAACACGGCACGGGCAGTGGCTTCCTTGGTGCTGCGCGTCAGGGTGCGCATCACGTCGGAAAGGTAGCCGTTGTTTTTATCCAGCTTTTGGCCGAAGCTCTCACTTTGCAGCAGTTCCCGGGCCTGCTGCGGCCAGGTGGGCACGAGGTCCTTGATCGTCAGCGGCTCCCGGTAGCCCGAAAGCTGGAAGTCGATATGGCTCATGAAATTCTGCGGGGAGGAAATATAAGCTTCCGGCTTAAAGCCGGGAACGTTTTTGGTCACCCACCGGTAGTCGGTGATGCCTGCGGTGAACTTATAGTAGTCGGAGCGCTCAAACTGGTTGGGCTGGATGACGGAAAACTGCTGCTGGCGGTCTTTTTTCTCGTTGATATAAAAAGGCACATAGCCTTTGTAGATGAACATGTAGTCGAGAAACTGCGGCAAAGAAAGCCGGTACTCGCTCCACAGGCGGGGCGTGCTTCCCTGGAAGTCCCAGGGCTGCAGCGTATAGAGGTAATCCGACGCGATCTTGTACTCAATGTCGATGATGGTGCCTTCCTTTACCGAGGGCAGCGTGAACTTCTTGATGTCTACGTTCTTGCTGAATTTTTCGGTGAAGATGTTGTCTTTCGACAGCCTGGTTTCCACAACCTGGCCGTTTTCGAGGTTGTAGGAAGTGGCCCGGATGGATTCGAGCTTTTCCTCCGCGTCGTGAACCTGGTGATACAGCGGCAGCGCGAAAGTGGCCTCGTCGTAGCCGCCTTTGCCCAGGATGTGGACGCGCTTGTGGCGGGTGAATACGAAAGAGAAAAATCCTTTGGCATTGCCCTCGATCTCGGTTTCGCCCACATCCGCCAGGATCACGGCGGTGGCGCCGCTGTCGACGGGGTAGAGGCGCTGCCGGAGCATTTCCGGATTGATCTTTTCAAACTTGTAGACTTCTTTGCTTTGCCCGTAGGCGGAAAGGGCGCCGGCGCCCAGGGTAATGGCTAACAGTACGGTACGCATAGGTACAGTTGGTTTTGATTGTATATATGAAAATAGAAACTCTGCCGCATGTGGCAAAATCGGGCGTCCGCAATTTTAACGTCCCGTATTTCTCCGGTTGCGCTTCGTTCGGGAACTTTGCGCCCGATGTCTGCCGCCGCACATACCCGCTGGATTAAGGACGCCGCCCGGCGCTTTGGCTTCGACCATTGCGGTATTGCCCGCGCCGAAGCCCTCGACGACGATGCGCGCCGCCTCGAGCAATGGCTGTCGAAGGGCTACCACGGCAGCATGCAGTACATGGCCAATCACTTCGACCTGCGCGTCGACCCGCGCCGCCTTGTACCCGGCGCCCGCTCGGTCATTACCTTCCTGAAGAATTATTATCCGGCGGAAGAATCCCGCAGCGACATAAAGGTGGCCCGCTACGCCTGGGGCGCCGACTACCACGAGGTGATCCGCGCTCAACTCAACGCCTTCCTGGCGGAGGCGCGCGCCGCCATCGGGAATATTGAAGGCCGAGGCTTTGTCGACTCGGCGCCGGTGCTGGAGCGCAGCTGGGCGGGCCGCTCCGGGCTCGGATGGGTGGGCAAAAACGGCAATCTAATAAACAAGGGCGCCGGCTCCTTTTTCTTTATTGCAACCCTCATTACCGACCTGGAGCTGGAATACGATGCGCCCTATGCGCGCGACTACTGCGGGTCGTGCACGCGCTGCATCGATGCCTGTCCCACCGATGCGATCCTGCCGGGCAAGACCGTCGATGGCAGCCGCTGCATTTCTTATTTCACGATTGAATTAAAAGACCTGCTCATCCCGCAGGAGCACCAGGGGAAGTTCGGCAACTGGATGTTCGGCTGCGACATCTGCCAGGAGGTTTGCCCCTGGAACCGCTTCAGTACACCGAATAGGGAGCCTGCCTTTACGCCGGTTCCGGAGGTGCTCAACCTCTCCAGCAGCGAGTGGGAAGCACTCAGCGAGGAAGCGTTCCGCACCATCTTCCGCCGTTCGCCGCTGAGCCGCGCCAAGCACCGGGGCATCCAGCGCAACCTGCGTTTTCTTAAAGGAGATCAAGGCGCTTAGCGCGCCGGGTGCAACAGGCTTCGGACGCCGGCTTGTTGATATTCACAAAGTTTTCGCGGGACGATCAGAACCGGAAGCGGGCCTGCAGGCCCGGCGCCGACAGTTGGTAGCCTCCATCGGGGCCGGTGCGGCTGAAGCCGCGCTGGTAGCCGGGGCCGACAAACAGGGCGCGGCTGCCTTTCTCCCAGAGGCGGAATTCAACACCGGCCTGCCAGAACAATTGCATTTTGGTGTCACGCTCCGCGGGCACGAACGAGCGGTCGTCGTAGCGGTACACCCAGGCCTTGCCGCCTACCGGCACGCCCAGGTTCAGGCCCGCGCTGAGCTGCAGGCGCTCTAGTGGCTTCCACCGCAAACCGGCTCCCGCCGTGATATAATGCCAGGTGAAGCGGGCGCTGCTTTTCCAGTAAACGGGGCCCGGTGCAGCCGAGGGCAGCAAGCCGGCTCCCATTGCGTTGCCCGGGTCGAAATCCGATACACTTCCGTAAACGCTGTAATAGGCATAACCGAGGCTTGCCGTGAGGGCGAGCCTGCGCTGCAGGGGCAGGGCGATACCGGCCTGCACACCGGCGCCCAGGCTGGCTGCATACGTCGGCGTGGCAGGAACAAAGGCCGGGTAAGTTTGTGTTTCGATATGATCGCTGCTTGCCGGGGCCGTAGCCAGGCGGCTGGCACCTGCCCAGGCACCAAGGTTCCATTCCATGCGCTTCCGGCCGGTTTTCTTCGGTATTGCCGGCTGTGCAGCCATATTGCTGTCTGCGGGGGGCGTGACCACAGCGGCAAGTGCAGGAGCGGCTGCCGGGCTCGTCCGGGCCATCGTATCCGCCGGAGTAATTGCCGCTACCGGGAACTGGTTCGTGGGTTCTGCCGGCTTTTGTAGTAGTTCGGGCCGCTGAGACTGCTCCGGGGCTTCCGCCAGTGTTTGGGAGCGCTTCCCAGTAATATTTGCGGCGAACTTTTTCGCGCCGCTGCCGGCTGCTGCAAGGCTTGCCCGGCGCGCTTTATTAGCAAAAATGTTGGCGGTTTGCCCGGAAGTGCGGGCAGAGATGCTGCGAACAGCAATTGAATTGCGTGCGTCTTGTTTTCCACCGGTTGCTGCCGGCGCTTCGGTAAGGTGCGATGTTCCAGCCGGTACATTGTCGGTTTGTATTGTACCTGCTGTAGCCGTGCCGACTTCGTTGTGCGCGTTATCTTCTGTGCGGACGGGTTGATCTGAGCCGGAACGTTTTGGTGTGGAACCGGTTTCGGGTGTGTTGCCGTTGCCGGTAGTAGCGGGTGTGGCTGGCATGTTGCGTCCGGTATGGGCAACCGGGTTTTCGCCGCGCTGGCCGTTCCGGAGGAGGAGGCCGCCACCGCCGAGAAGCAGGAGCCCGAAGAAGAACCAGATCAGCAGGGCGCGCCGGCGGCGGCGCTTTTGGTTGATCTGTCGGGAGACGGCCTCCCACACGGGCGCCGACGGCTCGAAGCGCAGCTCGCCCATCTTTTTCTGTACGTCCCGTTCAAAATTATTTTCCAGCATAACGCACGTTTTGGGCTTGCGCCTCTTTGTTTTGAATCCAGGTAATGAGCAGGGCCCGCGACCGCGCATACTGCGAGCGCGAGGTGCCTTCGCTGATGCCGAGCAGCTTGCCGATCTCCACATGGCTGTAGCCTTCCACCGCGTAGAGGTTGAAGATGGTCTGGTAGCCCGTGGGCAGCTGCCGGATGAGTGCCGCGAGCTCCTTGGCGCCGAGCGTCACGGCCGGGTCTTCGGTCGACACGGGGTGCAGGTGGTCGGAATCGAAGGCCAGGTCGTAATTGTAGGGCGAGCGCCGCTTCAGGTAGTTGAGCGCGGTGTTGACCATGATCCGGCGGATCCAGGCGCCCAGCTCGCCCTCGGCGCGGTATTGTTTCAGGTTGAGAAATGCCTTGACGAAACCCTCCTGCAGCACGTCCTCTGCATCTTCCATCGATTTGGTGTACCGGTAGCAAACGGCCAGCATATCGCCCGCATAGCGGTCGTACAGCGCTTTCTGCGCTGCCGGATCGCCCCTGAGGGCCCCTCTGACAAGTTCACGATCTTCCATGACGGTGGGATATGCTGCGGTACTGACAATGCCCGGAACCGAAGCGTTGCAGCAGCACGGAAATTTATTTCGCGGCCTCGGCCTGCTGTTTCAGGTTGCGGATGCCGGCCTCCATCATAGCGCCATAAGATTGCTCGAAAAACAGGGAGCTGAATTTCTCCCAGGGATACCAGCGCAGGTGAATGTCCGAATACCACTGTACCGTGACCGTGTTGGCGCCGCCAAGCTGGTAGTAGCGGAAGGCCTGCTCGAGGTCGCGCACGCCGGGATGCTGCAACAGGGCCACGGTGAGCGTATCGGAGCGTTCGCGGAAGGTAAAGCGGATATTGCGGGCCGAGCTGTTGCTGTCGGCCAGCCAGGGATGCCAGGTCCGCCACTGGCTGCTGTCATTCACCAAGGCCTGCACCCGTTCTTTCGGCGCCGAAATGTTCGCTGCCCGCGAAATGCGTACCCGCGAAGGAATCAGGAGCGAAATGAGCGTCCAGAGCAGGAAAATAAAAAAGGCGGACAGGAGGGCGAGCTTGACGATGCGCAAGGGGAGGAGGATTGGTGGACGGCAAAATTACGGCAATCGGGGGCGTGAGCCGTCAATCGTTAGCCGTGAGTCCCTGCTGCCGGCGAAGCGACGGGCACTAGCCCGTCATTGCGAGCGCAGCGAAGCAAACTCCATGTTTACACGGGGTGGTCGGGGCTTAATGACTTTCTGAGTTGAAGTGTTTTCTAACCACGATCTGTCTTTAGGTCGGGGAGTTTGCTTCGCTGCGCTCGCAATGACGCCAAAGGCGTCGCGCAAGCGACGCCTTTGGCACATTAGCACATCAGCACATCAGCACATTATTACTCCCACCGGAACACCCGGACCGTTGCCGCATAAATGGCAAGCCCCCAGGCCGCGAGGATGGCGATCTCGGGCCAGCAGGCACCAAGGCCGGCGCCTTCGAAGGAAACGCGGCGCAGGGCGTCGTTGTAGGCCGTCAGCGGGAGAAAACGCACGATGCCCTGCAGGAATTCGGGAAGGGCCTCCTTTGGAAAGAAGGTGCCCGACAAAAAGTATTGCGGGAAGATGAACAGGTTGGCGTAGATGGGGATAACGTTCTGGTTTTTGGCGATGCTTGAGATGAAGAAGCCGAAGCCCATGAACACCAGCAGGGCCAGGAGGCTCAGCACCAGGATCGACAAAAAGGTGAGCGGGCCGTGTGCCAGCGTAAAGCCATAGGCAAACCGGCCGAAAACCAGCAGTAATGCAACCACCAGCAGCTGGAAGATGACACGGGCCAGGCTTTCGCCGAGGATGATATAGGAGCGGCGCACCGGCGTGGCGTAAAGCCGCTTCAGCACCAGCGTTTCGCGGAGCGAGAAAAAAAGAAAAGCAACGGTGAAGACGGCCGAGCCCACCAGCGAAAAGCCGATCATACCCGGGAGCAGGAAGTCGATCGATTTGTATTCGCGCCCCGGCATCAGCTCCTGGCGGATCACGGCAAAACGCGGCCGGTTGGGGAAGAGCCGCTCCTCGATGTCGTGGATACCGTTGCGCAGGATCGGGTAGAGCAGCTGCAGGTCGGAGAGGCTCGCCCGCGAGGTGCGCATATTAATCACGTATTGGGTGTTGCCGCTGCCCGCGGCAGGCTGAATGCCCAGGATGGCGGCGAGCCGTCCTTTCTGCAGCAGCTCCTCCGGGTCGCGGTGGCTGTCGTTATTCGGCAGGATCCGCAGACCCTGGGTGTGCGACAGCATCCGGTACACATCGCTGGTGGTGTCGGTCCCTTTTTCAAAAGCCACCCGCACTGAAGAACCGCCGCCCCGCCCGCCCAGCGAGCCAAAAATGACGATGAGCACGATCGGGAAAAAGAGCCCGAAAAAAACCGACTGAGGGCTCTTGGCCAGCGCACGCAGGCTCGCGGTAGTGATGGCCAGCATCGCCCGGACCTGGCTATAGGGTTGTGACATACGTACGCAAAAGTAGTGGTGACGGGGTAAAGAGAAAGGCCGCAGATCTTTTATGATCCTTATGATTTGCGCAGATATCGTTACCGGCGTAAGCCAATCATAATGAATCCTAACCAATCTGCGTATTCCGCTTGCGGAATCAGGGTTCTTTCTCTCTTACCGGATCATGAACTGGAACGGCATCCGCATCTGCGGCGTGTTGCACATCTGCCTGATGCCCACGAGCTGCTGGTATACGGCGAACTGCTCGGTGCCGAGCTCGCGCTCCAGTTGCGCTGCCGGTTCTTCTTTTTTGCGGTTCAGCAGGTCGTTGAGCCAGCCTTCGCGCTCCGGAAACTCGCGGAGGCGGTAGGAGTCCACCTTGGCCATGCGGGCCGCGCAGCGCACGGCCTCCTCAAGCGAGCCGATGCGGTCAACGAGGCCGATCTTCTGGCCCTGGATACCGCTCCACACACGGCCCTGGGCGATGGAGCCGATATAGGCCGTGTCTTTGCGGCGCCCGTCGGCAACGCGTTGCTTGAAAAGGGCATAGATACGCTCCACCTCGCGCTGCTGGAAGCCTTGCTCGGCGCTGTTCATGGGGCGGTATATATTCAGCTGGTCGGCGTGCTCGGCGGTCTTTACCCCGTCGAACGTAACGCCCAGCTTGTCATTGAAGAAGCCCTTCAGGTTCGGGATCACGGTGAAAACACCAATGGAGCCGGTGATGGTATTGGGCAACGCAAAGATGCTGTCGGCCGGCGTCGCGATATAATAACCACCCGAGGCGGCCACATCGCCAAACGACACTACCAGCGGCTTTTCCTTGCGGGCCAGCGAAAGCTCGCGCCAGATGTTTTCACTGGCAAGCGCCGAGCCGCCACCCGAGTTGATGCGGAACACGATCGCCTTGATTGACTTGTCGAGCCGCATCTTGCGGATCATCTTCACATATTCTTTGTCGCCGATGGAGCCGGTGCCGCCGTCGCCGTCAACGATATTGCCTTCGGCATAAAGCAGCCCGATGCGCGAAGAGCCGGTTTGCTTGTAGGAGGCCGCTTCGGCATAGGTGTCGAGGTCCACGATATGCAGCTTGGCATCGCTGGCGGCACCGATGCGCTTCTTGAGCTCGCTGCGGATCTCATCGTCGTAGCGCAGGCCATCCACGAGGCCTTCGCGCAGGGCGTCGCCCGCGTTCTGCACCCGGCCTTCATTGGCAAGGCGGTGCAGGGTCACCGTGTCGATGCCGCGCGCCGCGCTCACGCGCTGCAGCAGCACGCGGTACAGGTCGCCGAGCCATTCGGTGGTTTGCAGGCGGTTTTCGGGCGTCATCCGGTCGGTACGAAAAGGCTCGGTGGCGCTTTTGAATTTGCCGGCATAAAAGATCTGCGGCTGGATGCCGAGGCGGTCGAGGGTATTCTTGAAAAAGGTAAGTTCAACAGCAAGTCCTTTCCACTCCAGCATGCCCGCGGGGCCGAGGTATATGCGCTCGGCGGCCGTGGCAACATAATAGGCCTTCTGCGACATGCGGTTGCCATAGGCCACCACGTACTTGCCCTTGCTGCGGAAATGCACCAGCGCCTGCCGCAGCTCCTCGCTCGCCGCGTAGCCATTGCCGTTGTCTTCGGCCTCGAGCAGGATGGCGTCGATGTGCTTGTCGGCAGCCGCTTCGCGGATAAGGCGCACGGCATCGTAAAGCCCCGGCGCATCGGCTTCGCCGCCGCTCAGGCGGTTCAGCGGATTGCGCCGCTCCGTTTCTGAAAAATGACGGCCCAGGTCGATGCGCAGCACCGACCGGTTGACGATGAGCGGCTTTTCGCCGCTGGCAAGAGAGGCGACCACTGCGACGAAAAAGAAAAAGGCCAGGATCCAGAAAACGAAAAAGGCCAGGAGGGAGGCGAAGAAGGTCCGGAAGAAGGGGTTCATATGCAGTATGCTGTTCCATTCAAAAATAGAAGATATTTGACGCCCATTGGAAAATCACACGCATCGGGCTTACCTGCTGCTTGGCGGCAATCTCGGCGACCGGCCGGCGCTGCTGGCGGCCGCGCGCGCCGCCGTCGGCCAGGATGCCGGCACCGTCGTTGCCGCATCCGGGCTTTATGAAACCGCCGCCTGGGGCCTCGAAGACCAGCCCGCCTTTCTCAACCAGGCGCTTGCCCTCGACACCAGGCTTTCGCCCGAAGGCCTGCTGGAGACCCTGCTGGCCGTGGAGGCTACCCTGGGCCGTGAGCGCCGTGAGCGCTATGGACCGCGGCCCATCGACATCGACATTCTTTTTTACGACAACCTCGTGCACGATGCGCCGCACCTGCACCTGCCGCATCCCCGCCTGCCGGAACGCCGCTTTGCGCTGGTGCCGCTACACGAGATCGCGCCCGGCCTCCGTCACCCCGTGCTGGGCCGGACCGTGGCCGAATTGCTGGCCGCCTGCACCGACCCACTCGCCGTGAATAACTTCCCGGGAGCGTGACCGCTGAATTCCTTTATTTTGCCCGTTCCGCAACGAAAGAGAGATCCTGTGAAGTATAATTTCATCACCATCGAGGGCAATATCGGCGCCGGCAAGACCACCCTTGCCAATATGCTGGCGAAGCATTTCGATGCGCGCCTCGTGCTGGAACAATTTGCCGACAACCCCTTCCTGCCGAAGTTCTACGAGAACCCGGGCCAGTATGCCTTCCCGCTCGAGCTGTTTTTTATGGCCGAGCGCTTCAAGCAGCTCAAAGACCTCGTAGGGCAGAAGGACCTCTTTCAAAGCGTTACCATCACCGACTACCTTTTTACGAAGTGTCTTCTCTTTGCACGCGTAAACCTTCCCGAAGACGAATACCGCCTTTACCAGCGGCTTTTCGACATCATCCTGCAACAACTCGTACAGCCCGAGCTGCTCATCTACCTGCATGCACCGGTTAGCAAGCTGCAGTCGAACATCGCCAAGCGCGGCCGCCCCTACGAGCTCAACATCCCCGACGACTACCTGTTCAGCATCCAGGAAACCTATACCAACTACATCAGGCAGCACAACACCAAAACGCTGATCGTCGACGTTTCCAACGCCGACTTCCTCTACAACGAAAAGCATTTTCAAACCATTCTCGATGCCCTCGACCGCGATTATGCGGAGGGACAGCACTACCTCACGTTGCCGTAGGTGAGAAAGAACGCTGATCCTGCTGAAGCAGGATGCGCAGATTGGTTTTGATTAACACAGATGTTGGTACCGTTACCCACGTACATCATAACAGATCATAATAAATCTGCGTTCTTTCTCTCGAACCCGCCGTCGGCGGCAGGGGTGTACATTCGCGCCGATGTCCACAGAGCTAGTCACCCAACCCGGCGCACTGGAGCCGCTTCGCCATAAAGAATACCGGATCTTCATCATCGCGCGCTTTTTCTATACCATGTCGCTGCGCATGGTGGGCACCGTGGTTGCCTATCAACTCTTCCAGCTGACAAAAAGCTCGTTTACGATCGGCATCGCGGGACTCTCCGAATTCGTGCCGGTATTCCTGCTGGCGCTTTACGCGGGTTACCTCATCGACCGTTCCGACAAGCGTACGCTGCTGCTGCGGGGGATACTTTCGTATGGACTTTGCGTGGCTGCCCTGGTGGTGCTCACGATGCCGCATATGGCCGCGGTGCTGTCGCGGGGCAGCCTGCCGCTGTTCTTTTACCTCGTCATCTTTTTTACCGGCGTCATCCGGGCCTTTGCAGGGCCCACGTCGAGCGCCATCATCGCACAGCTGGTGCCGCGCAATATCCTGCATCTCGCCTCGGCCATCAGTTCCACTACTTTCCTGATATCATCGATACTCGGGCACGCCTCGGCGGGCTTCTTCATTGCCTGGTTCGGGGTGCACGCTACTTTCTGTATCGTGCTGGGCTATGTGCTGCTGGCGGCGCTGATGATCTCGTTCATCGGCAAAAAGCCCGTGCTGCATACCGGCGTCGGCATCCGGGCCTGGGATAGTGTAAAGGAAGGACTGCGATTTGTGTGGACCAACAAGATCATGCTTGGCGCCATTTCGCTCGACCTGTTCGCGGTGCTCTTTGGAGGTGCGGTAGCCCTCATTCCCGAGATCGCCGACCGGGTGCTGCGCGTGGGCCCGCAGGGCTTCGGCCTGCTCAATGCCGCCATCGATATCGGCTCGGCCACCACGCTGCTGTTCAACACCTTCTTCCCGCTGCGGCGCAAGCAGGGCACCATCCTGCTCTTCGCGGTGCTGGGTTTCGGCATCTGCATCATCGCCTTCGGGCTCAGCAATATCTTCTGGATGGCCTTCGGTGCCCTGCTCATCGCCGGCATGCTCGACGGCATCTCGGTGGTGATCCGCGGCACCATCCTCCAGCTCACTACCCCCGACCAGATGCGCGGCCGCGTGTCGGCGGTGAACTCGATGTTCATCAACTCGAGCAACGAGCTCGGGCAGTTCGAGAGCGGCTTTACTGCCCGCCTCTTCGGCACCGTGCCCGCGGTGCTCTTCGGCGGCTCCATGACCGTGCTGGTGGCCCTCATCGCCTGGTGGCGCGCGCCGGGACTACGGAAGTTTGAGTATTGAATCGTGAGCCGTCAACCGTGAACCGCTGTCGCCTGCGGCGCACATGCACGTGTAACACGACCATCGACACGCTTCATATAGGCTCCAACGCGGATTACCGGTTCCGGGCAACCAACTGACACGGCCAATCGTTATCTTGGTTGTCGTCCTTAACCTCAGAACCTTAAAGCCTCAGAACCCCAGAACCCGAAACTCCTTCTCCAATATGAACCGCAGTGCCTTCCTTCGCTCCGCCGCCCTCATCGCCGGCGGCTCCCTCTTCTTCCGCAACAGCGCCCTGGCCGCCTTCCTGCCACGGCCTGCGGGCAATATCAAAATGCTCCGCGGCGACGTAGGCATCTTTACCGAAAAGGGCGGCACCATCGGCTTTCACCTCGATGCAGCCGGTATATCAGTCATAGACGCACAGTTTCCCGACACGGCACCGCATTTTATTGAAGAAGTGAAAAACATGCAGGCTCATGGCACCTTCCCCTTCCATATCCTGCTCAATACCCACCACCACGGCGACCATACGGCCGGAAATATCGCGTTCAAAGGACTTGTGCCCCACGTGTTGGCCCATGCCAACGCGGCGGCCAATATGAAAGCGGTGGCCGAAAAAGCCGGCAGGCTCGACCAGCAGATGCTGCCCGATACCACCTTCGACAAAGAAGCTAAAGTGAAGCGCGACAAGGAAACGATTCGGGGGTACTATTTTGGCGCCGGCCACACCAACGGCGACGCCGTGTATCATTTCGAAAAAGCCAATATCGCGCACGTGGGCGACCTCGTGTTCAACCGCCGCCATCCTTTTGTCGACCGCGCTTACGGGGCTTCAATGCTTCATTGGGTGGACGTGCTGGAGGCCATTGGGAAGAAATTCGACAAGGATACGCTCTTCATCTTCGGGCATGCCGGCGATGGCTACGAGGTGACGGGCTCCCGCGCCGACGTGGACGCGTTTCGCAACTACCTGCAGCGCGTCATCGAATTTGCGCAGGGCGAGCTCAGGGCGGGTAAAACGAAGGAGGAATTCATTAAAAACACGGCCGTGCCGGGTGTAACCGAGTGGAAGGGCAGTGGCCTCGAGCGTCCGCTTACTGCTGTGTGGGACGAGCTTACGGAAGCGAAGCGCTGAGTTTGTCGAGCACCTGGTGTACGATGGGGCAGAAGGTGGCATTCTTCAGTGTAATGCGTGGACGCTTCAGCAGCACATCCTCATCGGTGTACGGAAAACGGGCGCAATCCGAGGGGCGCGCATCGTAGATGCTGCAGTAATTGTCGGCACCCAGGAAAGGGCAGGGGCTCGACTTGACCACGAAGTCGCCATCGCTGTCTACGTTGAGGTACGTGTCGATAAAAACACTTTCGCGGAGCCCCAGGTATTTGCTGATGCGACGGACGTCGGGCGTTTTAAACCGGGGTGAATAGTTTTTGCAGCAGGCGGCGCACTGGAGGCAGTCGTTTTGCGCAATGGCTTCCTCGTGGAGACCGGGCAGCTGGCGCAGCACTTTGCGCTGGTCGGCCCGCTCGAGAAAGCGGCCGAATTTCTTCTGCTTTTCCTTGTTGTTTAAGTCGACCGGGCGCGCCATGGCGCAAAGTAAGCGCATCCGGGCGAGGCGGCTGCTTTGCTTCCTGTTAAATAGCGGCATAAAACTGGTGGTACCGTACAGAAACGGATCCTATGAGCACATATTTCTTTCGCACTAATATCCACGGGCTCGGCAATATCGCCGCCGTCAAGCTACAGCTCGACCGCATGGAGCAAAGCGGCGAGATCGAGAAATGGCACCTGGATATCAACAACCCCGAAGCACCGCTGGAGATCGTCACCAACCAGCTGACACCCGAGCTGGTGAAGCACCGCATCCGCGAAATGGGCGTCGATGCCGACTTCAGCACCCCGCCCGAGAGCCGCGGCGAGCGCACCCAGGAGCGGGCGCCGGGGAAACCGTAGGGAGATGTCCGATGTCGGATGTCTGATGTCTGATTTTGGGCGAAGCGATAGCAGTCGTTGCCGGCGTCAGCATTCACGATTCACCGTTGACGGCTCACGGCTCACGACTGCCCGTGGCCCTGTTTTTTAGCACCCTTTTCCAAACAAGAACTACTATGGCGGAACACATTCTGGAAGGCTACAGCCCCATGGAAAAAGCATGTTATCTCGGCGCCATCGCGTCGATTGCCACGGCCGACCGTACCGCATCGGCCGAGGAGCTTGAACATTTAGACACACTTTCGGAAGCGGCCGGCCTCAGCGACGAGCAGGCGGCCATGATCCGCCGAGCGGCCACGGAGCTGAGCTCGGAAGAACTCAACCGCTGCCTCGACCAGCTGAAAGGCAGCGACCTGCGTTTTTCGCTGGTCACCGACTGCATCGCCTTTGCGCAGTCGGATGGCGACTACGGCGTGGAAGAAAAAGCGGCTATTGAAAAGATGGCCGCCTACCTCGGTGTAGACAAAAAGCAGTTCTCCCTGCTCGACGAATTTGCCCACGAAGCAAAGGCGCGCGCCACGACGCCCGAAGAGGCGGCGAGCCCGCAGTTCCTGGAGTCTTCCGGCCTCGGCGACCGCATGCAAAAGGCGGGTATCAACACCTCGGGCCTGCTCAAGGGCCTGCTGGGCGTGATGGGGCCCATCGTGCTTGCCGGCATGCTGTCGGGCGGCCGCCGTCGGGGCGGGCTCTTCGGGGGTATGCTGGGCGGCGGCGGCCTGGGTGGTGGCCTGCTCGGCGGTCTTGGCGGCGGCCTCCTCGGTGGCGGCATGGGCGGCCTTGGCGGCGGTCTTGGATCGCTTACCGGCATGTTCGGCGGTGGCGGTGGCTTCCGCAACAGCGGCTTTGGTCGCCGGGGCGGCGTGCTGGGCGGACTTTTCGGGTTTTAAAATATTCAATAATCAATGTTCAATGCGCAATCCGCAAGGTGAGTGGGCAACCACTTGAACATTGATTATTAACATTGAATGTTGATTAACTGATGCGCGAAGCCCGCCGGAAGGCGGGCTTCGTTTTTGCACGATGCTCCTCATGCGTTACGAGCTTTGGGCGGTAAAGGAATGTGCCAAATGGCAACGGGAGATGCAAAAGGGGCCGTCGCCCCTCGGTCGGCTGTCGCAGCAGATGCAGGGCAAGATCAACGGGTATATCCCGGAGAAGGTGCATCGTGCCATCACCGGTGCTATCCGCGGGATGGTGCAGGGCGTGCTTTTCGGGGCACGCTATTTTGCCCGCACCCGGCCGGTGCGCGGGCCGCTGCACCATGTGGAAGCGGCCGCCCTGGAGCGGATCCGCTACTACAAGCACGCCGCCGCAGCCGAAGGCGGTATTACGGGCGCGGGCGGCTTCCTCGCCGGCCTTGCCGATTTTCCGCTGCTGTTGGGCCTCAAGCTCAAAATGCTCTTCGACCTGGCCACCATTTATGGGTACCCGGTAACCGATTACCGCGAGCGGATCTACCTGCTCTATGTGTTCCAGCTGGCCTTCAGCAGCCAGGAGCGGCGGCGCGCGGTCTATGCGCAGATGCGCGACTGGAACAGCAAGACGCAGGAACTGCCGGAAGACGTGAATGATTTCGACTGGCGCCGGATGCAGCAGGAGTACCGCGATTACATTGACCTCTCCAAGATGGCGCAGCTCATTCCGGGTATCGGCGCCGTGGTGGGCTTCGTAGTCAATTACCAGCTTGTTGACCGCCTCGGCAACACGGCCATGAATGCGTTTCGGATGAGGCTGATGGAAGACGGAAAGCTTGTGAATAACGATTAAAGAATATCGAATATCGAATATCGAATATCGAATAACGAATGTTGTAGCTGGGGAAATGTTCAATAATCAATGTTCAATGCTCAGGGCTGGGGAGCTTCCACTTGGAAATTGAATATCGGGTATTGAAAATTGTTTGCGCGAAGCCCCGACCACAGGTCGGGGCTTCGCCTTTTCGATATTCGATATTCCCGGTTCGATATTCGATATTCTGTAACGCTTCGCGTTACAGAATCCCTTCTTCATCCTGGTTCAGCAATGCGGTGGTGATGCTCTTGTCGAATACCAGCTCGCGGTTGTTGATCACCTCGCGCAGCAGGTCGTGGATGGTAACGACGCCGGCGAACTGTTCCGCGTCGTTGTAAGCGAGGAGGTAGCGGGTTTTGTGCGCGATCATGAGCTGCATACAACGCTCCACCGTGTCGCCGGTATCAACCATGGGCAGGTCAACGGTCATTACCTCCGACACCCGGGTGCTGTTGCTGGAGTTGCCCTTGAGAATAACATTGCGGGCGTAGTCGCGCTCGGAGAAAATACCGCGGTAGACATCGCCTTCCTTTACGACGATATAACTCAGGTTGAGGGAGTTCATCAGGTTGAGCGCGTTGATGACGAGGGCGCCGGGCTCGATGACGTTAAAGTGGGGGGCCTTGGTGGCGAGCAGTTGGGCAACAGTGCGCATGGCTTGATTTTTTTTACGATGATGTTCGTCCAAAGATAGGGCGCTTCGCTGCGTAATCATTGCCGGTATTGAGTTTACGGCCGCCGGCGGCATAGTTTTTTTACACGAGATCCTTTCAAATAATAAATAACCGTTATGGAAAAAATGAACGATCTCCGTGACCTGCTCCGCATGGAACTGCAGGATCTCTACTCCGTAGAAGATCAGATCATCGAAGCCCTCCCGAAAATGATCGAGAAGGCGTCCAACCGCGACCTCAAGACCGCGCTGAAGGAGCACCTGCGCGTCACCGAGCAGCAAAAGGCCCGGCTCGACCAGCTGCAGCAGCAGATGGGCGGTGAGCAGCAGGGCGAGCAGGGGGGACTGTTCAGCCGTCTTTTCCGATCGCGTTTTGTTTGCGAAGGCATGCAGGGCATCATCAAGGAGAGCAACAAAGTGCTCCAGGCCGATATGAACGCCGACGTGATGGATGCCGCCATCCTGGCCTGCTGCCAGAAGATCGAGCACTACGAGATCTGCGGTTACGGCACTGCCCGTGCCTATGCCGAGGAGCTCGGTCTTGATGAAGTAGCCTCCACGCTCCAGCAAACTCTTGACGAGGAATACGAGGCCGACCAGCGCCTGACGGCGCTTGCCGAAACCCGCCTCAACCGCCAGGCACAGGTTGCCGGCTCCAATGGCTCTTCGCGCAGCAAAAGCACCACTTCCGGCAGCAGCCAGTCGGGCGGCCGTAGCGGCAGCGCCACGCGTGTGGCACAGCCCGAAGCCGAACTTGAAATGGCGTCGGCACGCCGCGGCAGCACGGGTCGCAGCAGCACCGGCAGTAATTCTTCGGGCAGCGCCCGCAGCGCTTCCGGCTCCTCGGGCGGCGCGCGCTCCGCGTCTGCAGGGGCAGGCACCAGCGGCCGCAGCGGCAGCACCGGGCAAACGCTCGGTTCGGCCCGCAGCACCGCCAACGCTTCTTCGGCTACGGGCGGCACCCGCAAGGCCTCCGGCGCTCCCGCGTCGTCGGGCACTTCCAAGACGCCCGCCAGCCGTAATGCAGCCAGCAGTGGCAGCACGGGCCGTGGCAGCTCCGGCAGCACCGGTCGTAGTATCTCTGGCAGCGGCACCACGCGTGGTGCTTCTGGTGGCACCGCTAGCGCCAATACGCGTGGCGCCGGCAACGGCAGCGCCGGCACGAGCCGTCAAAGCGGCAACTCCGGCGGCACCAGTGGTACGGGCCGCGCCACCGGCACCCCCCGTGGCAACGGCAGCTCACGCACACGCTAAGAACCATTCATTATAAAGAAGGCCCCGACGGTAACGTCGGGGCCTTTCATTTTATCCAGGGTCGCGTTGACAGCGGTCAGCTATCCATGCGTTTTCCGATCAGCGTTTACGGGTGTAATGGATCTGCATCGTACGGAATTCTTTTCCTTCGGGGCCTTTTCCATACATCTGCATCAGCTGGTGGTCTTTGTCGATGATGGTGAAGGTCTCGCGCACATCCTCTTCCATTTTAGTACCCGGGTTCATCATTTTGCCGGCGAAGTTGATGGTCTTGGTAGCCTCGTCCCAGGTGCCGGTCATGACCGTGATACCTGTTCCCATATTATCGATCCAGGTGCTCTGGTACTGCTTTTTGTGATTGTCGTAGCCAACGGTGGAGATGCCCTCGAAGTCCATCCCCATCATTTTGCCTTTGTGGGTCGACATCTGGTAGCGCCCGCCGAGCACCATTTTGTTTTCCACCACCGTGCTCGTTTTCTGTTCGGGGGTGCCGGGCGCCATGCACATGGTTATCTCGGCGTCCCAGCGACCATTGGCTTCGGCAAGGGCTTTCTGTTCGGCGCCGGGTTCGCTGTAGGCCATCCAGTTCTTAGCCTGGGTAGCCGAATCGGGCATCGCGGTGGCAGCGGTTTCAGCCGGCTTCCCGCTGGTGGCTGCGGCTACTACGGGCTGTCCGGAAGGTTTGTTTTGGCTGTTGCAGGCTACGAGCGCCAGGGCAGCAAGCGCAGGGATCCATTTTTTCATAAGCATGAGTTTGTCTAAAAGTAAGAAAAAAGGCCAATGAAGCCTATCCGAAGCTCTGCTGCATTTTAATGGTATTTTAAGAATGCATGCCGGCCGGGATGCATACCTTTGAAGCTCAATACAAATACCAAGGCAATTAACTCCGCTTTACGCGGGGTTTTTTGTGTCCTCACCCCCCGGCCCTTCTGCAAGGGGAGAGGGGAGAAGCTGAATCGCATAACAACTATTGCCTCGTAATACGGATAAAAGAAAAGCCCGGACGCTGTAGTCCGGGCTTTTTTATCAACTCTCCCTTCGGGGAAATTTGGAGGAGCTTTCTATTCCGCGTACATCTCCGTGGGCAGGCATACGCAAATGAGGTTGCGGTCGCCGTAGGTGTTGTTGACGCGGGCTACAGAGGGCCAGAACTTATTGGCGCGCACTGCCGGCAGCGGGAAGGCAGCAGCTTCACGGCTGTACGGACGGTCCCACTCGTTGGCGCAGATCACCGCCTGTGTATGCGGGGCGGCCTTCAGCAGGTTGTCCTTCTTGTCGACGGCACCAGCCTCGATTGCCGCGATTTCCTTGCGGATCTGCAGCATCGCGTCGCAGAAGCGATCGAGCTCGGCCTTGTCCTCGCTTTCCGTGGGCTCCACCATGATGGTGCCGGCAACCGGGAACGAAAGGGTCGGCGCATGGAAGCCATAGTCCATCAGGCGCTTGGCGATGTCCTCAGCCTCCACCTCGGCGCTCTTCTTGAAAGGGCGCAGGTCCACGATGAACTCGTGCGCGCACTGGCCGTTGTGGTTGGTATAAAGAATATCGTACTGGCCTTTGAGACGCGCCAGCATATAGTTGGCGTTGAGGATCGCGTACTCCGTTGCCTTGCGCACGCCATCGCGGCCCAGCATCCGGATATAACCGTAGGAGATGAGCAGGATGGAAGCGGAGCCGAAGGGTGCCGCCGAAACCGCGTTCTGGCCGTTATGGTTTTGTTGCCGGTGACCGATACCCGAAACGTGGCCCGGCAGGAAGGGCGCGAGGTGCGCCTTTACGCAGATGGGGCCCATGCCAGGACCGCCGCCGCCGTGCGGAATGGCGAAGGTCTTGTGCAGGTTGAGGTGGCAGACGTCTGCGCCAATGAGACCCGGTGCGGTGAGGCCAACCTGGGCGTTCATATTGGCGCCATCCATATACACCTGGCCGCCGTGGCTGTGTACGATCTCGTTGATCTCCATCACGGTCTCCTCGTATACGCCGTAGGTCGACGGGTAGGTGATCATGATGCCGGCCAGCTTGTCGGCATACTGAGTGGCTTTCGCCTTGAGGTCTTCTACATCGATATAGCCGTTCTCGAGGGCTTTCACCACCACCACCTGCATGCCGCACATAACTGCGGAAGCGGGGTTGGTGCCGTGTGCGGAGATCGGGATCAGCATCACGTTGCGGTGATGGTCGCCGCGGCTCTCATGGTAGCCCTTGATGGCCAGCAGGCCGGCGTATTCGCCCTGGGCCCCCGAGTTGGGCTGCAGGCTGCAGGCATCGAACCTGGTGATCTCGCAGAGGTACTCGCTGAGCTCACGCACGATCTGGTGGTAGCCTTCGGCCTGGGTTTCCGGCACAAAGGGATGGATCTTGCTCCAGTGCGCCCAGCTGAGGGGCATCATTTCCGAAGCGGCGTTGAGCTTCATGGTGCAGGAGCCCAGCGGGATCATACCATGCACCAGCGAGTAGTCTTTCGCTTCCAGCTGGCGCATGTAGCGCATCATCTTCGTTTCGCTGTGATGCGTGTTGAAGACGGGGTGCGTCAGGAATTCCGAGGTACGCGTCAGCGCCGTCGGGATTATATCGAGCTGGCCCTCATGTTCCACCTCGAACGACACGGGGTCAACATCATTTTCAAACGAGTTGATCAGGTCGAGGAGGTCGGAAGGAGAGGTGGCTTCGTCGAGCGAGATGCCGATGAGGTTTTGTCCTTCGAAATAGCGGAAGTTGATCTGCTGGCGCTCGGCCTTTTCGCGGATGGCGGCTACATTGTCCGTCTTCACCACGATGGTATCGAAGAAGTATTCGTGCAGCAACTCAAAGCCGCGCTCTTCGAGGGCGTTGGCCAGCGTCTGCGTGAGCACCGCCACGCGCTTGGCGATGGCCTGCAGGCCGTCGGGGCCGTGGTATACCGCGTACATCGCCGCCATATTGGCCAGCAGTGCCTGTGCGGTGCAGATGTTGGAGGTTGCTTTTTCGCGCTTGATGTGCTGCTCGCGGGTTTGCAGGGCCATGCGCAGGGCGCGGTTGCCCTGGGCGTCCACGCTCACGCCGATGATGCGGCCGGGGATATTGCGCTTGAATTCGTCTTTCGTGGCAAAGAAGGCCGCGTGCGGGCCGCCGAAGCCGAGGGGAACGCCGAAGCGTTGCGCCGAGCCCAGGGCCACATCAGCACCCAGCTCGCCGGGAGGCGTCAGCAGGGTGAGGGCCAGCAGGTCGGTGGCCATGGCTACGTAGCCGCCGGCCGTGTGCACGTTTTCGATAAAGCCGCGGTAGTCTTCCACCGAGCCTTTGTCGTTGGGGTATTGTACCAGCGCGCCGAAGTACGTATTGTCGATCCGGGCCGACTTATAGTCGCCGAACACCACTTCCACACCAAAGGGGATGGCGCGGGTGAGTACCACGTCTTTTGTTTGCGGGAAGATTTCGTTATCGACAAAAAAACGCGGGCGCGCCACGGTGTGGATGTCTTTGTTCAGCATGCTGAAGAACATGCTCATGGCCTCGGCGGCGGCGGTGCCTTCGTCGAGCAGCGAAGCGTTGGCAAGGGGCAGCGCGGTGAGGTCGCTCACCATCGTCTGGAAGTTGAGCAGGCTCTCGAGGCGGCCCTGGGCGATCTCGGCCTGGTAGGGTGTGTACTGCGTATACCAGGCAGGATTTTCAAAAAGGTTGCGGCCGACAACCGAGGGCGTGATGGTGTCGTAATAACCCTGGCCGATATAGCTTTTGAAAACCTTGTTCTTCAGCGACACTTCTTTGAGGTGCTGGAGGTATTCGTGCTCGCTCAGGGCGGCCGGCAGGTTCAGCTCCTCCTTCATGCGGATGTTGGCGGGCACGGTCCGGTCAACCAGTTCCTCGATGCTGGTGGCGCCAATGACTTTCAGCATCTCGGCGGTTTCGCGGGCGTCGGGACCCATATGCCGTTGATGAAATTCATTTGCTTGTGCTTCAAAAAGGCTCATGGAATAGATTTAGAAGTCGCAAAGGTACAGGGAATTGGGAGCAATTAGCCCGGCCCTACCCGTTTTAGCACTTTGTGCGTTGCGGGGCCGAAGCTCCTAATTTTGCGGTAGTTGATCCTTGTTTTGATTGCGCCGGCAAACCTTTAAACAAGGCATACGTCACTACTAAAATTCCCTATGGCTCCGATCAAGCGCTCCGCACAGCTGGCACCTCTTTCCCGCGAACACCACGAAGGATTACTGCTGTCCTGGAAGATCCGGCAGGGACTCGCCCGGGCGATCGATGCGAAGCGCATTTCCGCCTATTTGCAATGGTTCTGGGAGACAGAGCTCGCCGACCATTTTCGCCGCGAGGAAGCCGCTTTTCATCCCGTTCTCCCCGGCGCGCCGCTGCTGGCCCGCATGCAGGAAGAGCACGAAGAGATCGAGGGACTGATCCACGTGGACGCGCAGATTCCCGACGCTGACCTGCTCGGGGAGATTGCGCAAAAGGTCACTGATCATATCCGCTTCGAGGAGCGGGAGCTGTTTCCGTGGATCGAGGCGCAGCTGGGCGATGAAAAGCTGACGGCGCTGCAGGCGATCGTCGACCGGGCAAAAGGCGCGGACTGCCCTGCGTGGACGGACGATTTTTGGACGAATTCCCGGTAGCCGTCCCTGCTTCGAGGAAAGCGTTTACCACCTGGCCACGATCTTGAAATTCAGCAGCCGCGGCGTCAGCCGGTTGGGCATCGTGTAGGTGTTGTCGGCAAAGTCTTTTACCAGTAAATACGAGATCGTGTTCGGCCGGTCGATGAGGTTGAACACTTCAAGCGTTGCCCAGATATTGTCGAAGTTGCGGAAGGGGCTGCGGCTGCCGCGTTTTGCCTTGTCGCCGTCCAGCAGGCGGGCGCTGAAGCCGATATCGACGCGGATATAGGGCGGGATGCGCAGGGCATTGCGGTATTTCACCGAGCCCGGGATATTGTAGGGGAGATTGGTGCCGTAGATCGTATTCAGGTAAACCCGGAAATTCTTGTTTGTTGCCAGGTAATCCTGGAAGAACAGCCCCACGGTCAGCAGCCGGTCGGTGGGACGGCGCAGCCAGCCGCCTTCCACCGTAACGCTGTCGATGGGCCGCTTCTGCTCGTCGAGCGTGTAGTTCTTGAAAAAGTCACCCTCGATGTTTTCGCGCGTGCGCAGCAGGCCTACGCTGAGCCAGCTCTCGGCGTCTTTCACCAGCTCGCCGAAGAGGCGCGCCTCAAGTCCCATCGCGTAGGCTTTCGCCTGGTTTTCTCCGAAGTAGCGCACGCGCACGTTGTCGATGTCGTAGGGCACTACGTTGGTCATGTACTTGTAATAGCCTTCCACCGTAAGGCGCAACGGACGGTTAAGACCGACGAAGTTGTAGTCGAGGCCGGCAACACCCTGCCAGCTGCGCTGTGCTTTGAGTGCGGTGTTGAGCGTTCCGTCGAAGCGGCGCAGCTCGCGGAAGAAGGGCGGCTGGTGGTAGGCGCCGGCGGCGAGGCGGAAGACGATGTCTTTTTTCCAGGCCGGCTTCCACGAAGCGCCGACCCGCGGGCTGATGAGGAGCTCGCCGTTCAGGTCGTTGTAGTTGGCGCGTACGCCGGCCTGCAGTGTGTAGGTAGTGCTGCCGCTGCGCAGCAGGATATTGTCCTGCACGTAGCCATTCACCCGGTTCACATCCAGTTGTGCGGCATTGCGAACCGAGCTGCTCAGGCTGAGCGCGCCGGGCACATAGGGCAGCGAGTAGCCCGCCGAATCCTGGTATTGCCACTCGCGGAGCCGGTCGTCGATGCGGGTGCGTTCATAGCCGATTCCCCATTGAAAGCCATGCCGGCCGCGGTCGAGCCAGCCCTTGTGCGAAAAATTGTGGTTGGTAATCGTGAGGCGGTTGCGCGCGAAGTCCTGGCTGATGCCGGCACCGAGCGGGTTCACGATGAGGCCATAAGAAGCGCTGTTGGGATCGAAGTCGCGGTCGCCGAAAAGGTAGGCGCCGGTAATGTCGCGCTCTTCCCATTCTTCGTTCTGGAAGCGCGATGCAAGAAATTTAAGGCGCAGGTTTTTTCGCGGCTGAAATGTTGTAGAAAGACCCGCCATCCGCGTAAAATACTGGTCGCGCTCGCGGCCTTCGAAGAAAATGTCGACACCCAGGTTTTGCGTAAAGAGCGGTGAAAACACCGACGAAGTCAGCTGGCTGAATTCAGGTATGAGCGTGAACCTGGTCTGCGAATAATTAGCGAGCAACTCTGCGCTCCATTTAGCATTGAGTTGCCAGGTGATTAGTCCCTGCAGGTCTGAACTTGATGGTGTATAGGAGCCTTGCGTCTCCTGCTTGGACAGCAGGTTGCGGTTGCTACGGTTGCGCAGTCCCAGCAGGTAAGTAAGCTTTCCCCTGGCGCCGCTGCCTTCCACATGCACGCCCTGTTCCAGCAGGCCCAAGTAAGCCGATCCGCCGAAAGCCTTCGGCTTCGTATACTGGATATCGAGCACGGAGCTCATTTTGTCGCCGTAGCGTGCCTGGAAGCCGCCGTTGTAAAAGTTGATATTGCGCACCAGCGCCGGGTTGATAAACGAGAGACCTTCCTGCTGCCCGCTCCGTACGAGGTAGGGGCGGAAGATCTCGAAGTCGTTGACATAAATGAGGTTCTCATCATAGGAGCCGCCGCGCACATTGTATTGCGAGGTGAGCTCGTTGTTGGAGCCGACGATCACTTTGATGAGGCTTTCCACGCCGGTTACCGGCGCCGGCAGGTTGATGACATTCTTCGGGTTGGGCCGGATGAGCCCGGCCTCGTTACGGTCGCGTGCATCCTGCACCACCACTTCGGTCAGCGTGGTGTTGCCCGGCTCGAGGCGCACCGTCACGTTCTCCGATTCGCCTTCATTGAGCAGGAAGTTTTGCTGGTAGGATTTATAGCCGGCATAGCTGAATACGATAGCGAAGGCCCTTCCGGCCGGAACGCGCAGGCGAAAGCTGCCGGAGTCGTTGGTGACGATGCCCTTTTGCTGGCCCAGGATCACCACGGAGACCTGCGGGAGGCGCCGCTCCTGCTCATCGAGCACGGTGCCGTCGACGGTGGCCCACTTGCGTTGGGCAAGGCCGGTGAGTGTGAACAGACAGAAGAGCAGGAAGAGCGCGGCCGCACGGAAATTCACGTAGGTCAATTTGGGCTAAAATAGCGAATGACCGCCAATGGCTCATTTCCGCACGCGCCCGGCCTTCAGGAAGAGCGGGAAGCGCACCTCTACCGGTACGTCGGCGGGCAGCACTTCCGACAGCGGACCTTCCACATGCACCAGCGGCGAATGGCCGTTGAGGCGGATGTATTTCTGGGTGGCCGACCAGGAAGCGAAATAGCCAAGCAGCTCCTCCCTTTTCCAGTGCAGCACCGATTCAAAGCGTGCCGTTTCAATGTCATCGAAGTCAAATGCGAGCTCCGCGTAGTCGTTGTCTACATGGCGTCGCTCGGGTTCCCAATACGGGCCGGTGACGCCGTCGTAAAAATCGCGGATCACTTTGTTCACCACGGAATCAGCGGCAAGCGGGAATTTGTACGACCAGCAGGCCACGATGGCGCCGGGGCGACCGACGCGGTTCATCTCGGCACAGTAGCGCGGCGCATCCATCCAGTGAAAGGCCTGTGCCATCGTCATCAGGTCGAAATGATTGTCGGGAAACGGTGTTTCCTCGGAGCGGGAAACGCGGTAGTGAATATTATCACGCTGCACCGCCTGGGCCAGTTGCCCTTCGCTGAGATCGGTTGCTTCCACTTCGGTGAAATAATCAGCCAGCGCGGCGGCCGCCTGCCCGTTGCCCGTGGCGCTGTCGAGCGCCCGCTCCCGCCCCGGAACGCGCTCCAGCAGCCATTCATACAGCTCTTGGGGGTAGGTAGGGCGATAGCGGGCGTAGGTCGCGGCCTGGTTGGAGAAGAGGTCTTTCATTGAATAACGAATATCAATTAATGAATATCGAATGTCGACGTAAAGTTAGTTAACGCACTGCCCGACGCATCTGTCGGTATTCGATATTCAATATTCGTTATGCGATATTTTTAAGCGCGGCGATTGTTGCCACCGGATCGGCCGAACGGAACACCGTGTTGCCCGCCACCAGTACATCCGCGCCGGCATCTATGATGCTCTTTGCGTTTTGGAGGGTCACGCCGCCGTCGATCTCGATCTGCACGTTCAGCTTATTGTCGTCGATCATGCGGCGCAGCTCGCGGATTTTGTCGAGGGTCCGCGGGATAAAAGTCTGCCCGCCGAAGCCGGGGTTGACGCTCATGAGGCACACGAGATCGATATCGCCGAGGATGTCGTAGAGGGCCGCCACGGGAGTGTGCGGGTTTACGGCCACGCCGGCTTTCATACCCAGGCTTTTGATCTGCTGGATGTTGCGGTGCAGGTGTGTGCAGGCTTCGATGTGTACGCTCAGGATGTCGGCACCCGCCTTGGCGAATGCTTCAGCATAGCGCTCGGGCTCGAGGATCATCAGGTGAACATCGCACACCTTGGTGGTGGCTTTGCGGATATGCTCGATCACTGGGATGCCAAAGGAGATATTCGGCACAAACCGGCCGTCCATCACATCGAGGTGAAACCAGTCGGCCGCGCTTTCATTGAGCATGCGGCAGTCGGCTTCAAGGTTGAGGAAGTTGGCGGAAAGGAAGGAAGGGGCTATGAGTGGCATGGCGCAAAGTTAATGTGCTGATGGAAGAACGGGAGAACAAGAGAACGAGAATACGGTACAAGGAACAGGGAACCGAAGAAAGCCAACCTTAAAACCACAGAACCCCAGAACCTCTTCTTCTTTCCCTGTTCCTCAATTGTTCCTCAAAGCTTGTCTGCCGCGGCCTTCGCTTCGGTATTGCTCTTATCGAGCCCGAAGGCTTTCTGGTAATTGGCTTTTGCTTCGGCCTTTTTTCCCTGTGCTTCCTGCGCTTTCGCGAGCCAGTGCCAGGCATCGGCGAAGGTGGGCGTGATGCGGAGGGCGAGGGTATAGGTTTGCTCGGCGGCAGCGTATTGTTTTGCGTTATACTGGAGCTGCCCTTTTTCCATATAGGCATCAATGAAGGTGTAGTCGTGCTCGATGGCCTCGTTGAGCTGGCGCAGGGCTTCCTTGTTATTGCCTTTCTGGGAGAAATAAATGCCTTTGAAATAATAGGGCTCCGCATGAATGGCTTCCTTGTCGGCGGCGATGAGTGAGTCGGCGAGCGCAAGGGTTTTGTTGTTGCCGCTCTGCGCGTAGGCAAAGGCCAGGCGGTGCGCCAGCTCGCCATCGGAAGGAGCAAAGGCATGCGCCGTTTCCAGGGTATGCAGTGCACCGGCTTCGTCGCCGGCCTCCTGTTGCAGTTCCGCTTTCAGCGAGCGGGCGTCGAGCTGGTTGGGAAAAACCTTCAGGATATTGTCGCACAACTCGAGGGCGGCGGCGGCCTGCCCTTTTTTCTGGTAGGCACGTGCGAGCCCGATGGCCAACGGGAGGCTTTGCGGGAGCTGCTTGCGTGCGCCCTGCAGGAATACAAATGCCGAATCGTCGGAAATCCGGCGCAGGGCTGTGGCAAGACTCAGGCCGATGTCTTCGCGGGGTGCGAGGCGCCAGGCCTGTCGCAGGTCGGCACGCGCGCGGTCGAACTCGTCATTCTGAAAAAGCAGCTGGCCGCGGCGGTACCAGAGATCGGCGTTGCGCGGCGCCTGCCCGATGCTGTCGGTGAGCGCTGAATAGGGTGGCTTGCTGAGCATGGGGTCACTTTCGGTGTTGTTGCAGGCTACGAAGAGGGCCAGCACAAAGAAGGAGAGGAGACGGCGAAACATGTCCAAAGCTAAAGAAGAGTGTACCTTCCCCTTCCAAGCTTTGCTTCTTTAATGAATAATTAGCGCCACTTCCATGAAGAACAGACAACTGCTGCCGGTGCTCGCCGGCCTTCTTTTTTCCGCCGCCGCCGCTGCCCAGCCGCCGGCCTCCGACTCGCTGCACTATGCAGCGGAAAGCCATTTTCGCAATGTGCGGCAGCTTACGTTCGGTGCCGACAATGCGGAAGCTTACTGGAGCCCCGACGGCAAGTGGATCGTGTTCCAGCGCACTGCACCTAAGGACGGCGTTCCCTGCGACCAGATCTACCTCGGCGCTGTGCCCGCCCCCGGAAAGCCGTTTACGTACAAGCGGGTGAGCACCGGGAAGGGCCGCAGTACCTGCGCTTTTTTCATGAACGACAAACGGCACATCGTTTACGCGAGCACCCACCTCGCCGCCGACAGCTGCCCGCCGGTACCCGACCGAAGCAAGTACGGCAACCGCTACATCTGGCCTGTATATAAGTCGTACGACATTTTTATGGCCGACCGCAACGGCAGGATCGTGAAGCAGCTTACCAACACTCCCGGCTACGATGCCGAAGCCACGCTTTCGCCCGACGGCCGGCGGATGATCTTTACCTCGATGCGCGACGGCGACCTGGACCTCTATGTAATGGACCTGAAAACAGGCAAGACCACCCGCATTACCCGCGAGCTGGGCTACGACGGCGGCGCCTGGTTCAGCCGCAACGGGAAGCAGATTGTGTGGCGGGCCAGCCGGCCCAAAACCGGGGCGGAGATCAGCGAGTACAAGAGCCTGCTGGCGGAGGGCCTCGTGGCACCCACCCGTATGGAGGTGTTCGTAGCCAATGCCGACGGTACCGGCGCCCGACAGGTAACCAGCCTCGGGCAGGCCAACTGGGCACCCAACTTCACACCCGACGGCCGCATTATTTTCTGCAGCAATGCGGAATACCCGCGCGGCTTCCCGTTCAACATGTACCTGCTCGACCCGGTAAGCGGCCGCCGCGAAAAGATCTCGCGCGACAAGGGCTTCGACGCCTTCCCGATGTTCAGCCCCGATGGAAAAAAGATCCTGTTCTGCAGCAACCGCAACAACGGCGGAACGCACGACACCAATATCTTTATCGCCGACTGGGTGGACTGATGGCTGCCAACCAAAAGCAACCGTTTTCCGTCTGATGACCAAGAACCCTTACCGTATATGAAATATTCGTTTCCCCTGTTGCTCCTGGTGTTGCTGCTGGGCGCCTGTAAGAAGGACAGCAAGCAGTCGCGTACCAATATCGATGAGCGTAGTACCGGGCAGGCCGCCGGCGAGCTGCTGGCCGCCGATCCCTACTCCGCGCTGCGTGTCGAAATCTCCTACATGCCCGGCTATGCGCCCGACAATGCGGCCGTGGCCCAGCTGATTAACTTTCTTGGCGACCGGCTGAACAAGCCCCTTGGCATCAGCGCGCAAAACCAGGCCATCGGTGCCTCGGGCCGCACCAGCCTCGCGGCCGCCGACCTGGCCGCCATCGAGCGCGGCGCCCGCACCTTGCATTCCGACGGCAACACGGCTACGATCCACATCCTGTATACCGATGGCAACTATACCGACAACAATGTGCTGGGCGTAGCCTATGGCGGTACCTCGGTGGCCCTGTTCGGAAAAAAGATCCACGACAACTCCGGTGGCATCGGGCAGGCGAGCCGCACCAAGCTGGAGGCTACCGTGCTGGAGCACGAGATCGGCCACCTGCTTGGCCTCGTGGATATCGGCACCCCGATGCGCACGGCACACAAAGACCCCAATGGCACCGCGCATTGCAACAACAGCAACTGCCTGATGTATTATGCTGCCGAAACCACCGACGTGCTCGGCTTCCTGATCTCCGGGCCGGTGCCGCCCCTCGACGCCGCCTGCCTGCAGGACCTGCAGGGCAACGGCGGGCGCTGATGCATGAAACCAGATCGAAGATCCCGATCGCAGGTCTGCGCGCTAACGTCTTTTGCGCTAGCTTTGGCCCCGAACCGAAAACAGGCTCCTTATGTATGATTTCATGGTAAAAGCGCACAGCGGCCTTCGCTGGATCCTCCTCATCTTTTTACTGATCGCGATTGTGCGTCATGCGACGGCCGGCGGCAAGGTGTACCATCGCAAGAACGGCCTGCTGCTGATGATCGTTTCCGATATCCAGCTGCTGATCGGCATTTATCTCTGGGCGGCCGGCAACTGGGGTCTTCAGCAGATCCGGAACCGTGGCTTCGGCGAGGTGATGAAAGACCCCGTAGCGCGCTTCTTCGCCGTAGAGCACCTGCTGGGCATGATCATTGCCATCGCGCTGATCCATATCGGCAAGGCCCAGGGCAAAAAGAATATTCCCGATGCCACCAAGCACCGGAAGGCATTTATCTTCTACCTGCTGGCGCTGATCGTCATCCTCATTTCCATTCCCTGGCCCTTCCGCGCTGCAGGCGCCGGCCGCGGCTGGTTCTAAGGCGGAGCAGGGAAAAGAAGGTTTTTAACCGCGAAGAAAAGAAGTTGAATAAGCGTTTCGCCAAGGAATGCAATTGAAAAGGTCCCGCCGCAGGCGGGACCTTTTACATAACACCTTAGCGTAACAACTTCTTTTCTTATTCTCTTCGCGGTTCCGAACCTTATTTTCCTTGGCCTACTTTAACCCGAGTTCGATCACCTCGCAATTCCGGATGTCGTTGCCTTCGATCTCGAAGCGGATAATCGTCCGCACCTTATGCCAGCCCTGCTTTCCCGCGGCTCCGGGGTTCATGTGCAGGCAGTTGATCTTCGGGTCGTAAATAACCTTCAGGATGTGCGAATGCCCGCTGATGAAAAGGTGCGCGCCTTCCTGCTGCAGGGTCGCTTTTACCCCGGGTGCGTAGCGGTCGGGATAGCCGCCGATATGTTTCATGTAAACCTTCACGCCTTCGCATTTCCAGCTGAGCACCTCGGGAAAGCGATGCCGGACCGCTGCATCATCGATATTGCCGTAAACGCCGCGCAGCGGCTTCCCGCTTGCAGCCAGCTGTTCCGCCACACCCGGGCCGAAGTCGCCGCCATGCCAGATCTCATCGCAGTTTTGGAAATGCTGCAGCACGGCTTCGTCGAGCCAGCCATGGGTGTCGGAAATAAGGCCGATGCGGGTCATGGGGCAAAGCTAACAGGCGCCGGGAGAGAAAGAACGCTGATTTTTTATGATCTTTTATGATGAGCGCAGATATTGGTACCAACAACCGCGTGAATCATAACCAATCTGCGTATCCCGCCTGCGGGATCAGCGTTCTTTCTCTCTCCAGCATTAACTTTGTTGATCGGCCCTAAAGCCGCACGATTGTATGCCGCATTACCATAAACTGGGAGAGATACCGCACAAGCGCCACACGCAGTTCCGCAAGTCCGACGGCGGCCTGTACTCGGAACAGCTCTTTTCCACCGAAGGCTTTTCCAACGACTATTCGCTGCTCTACCATGTGCACCCGCCCACCCGGATCATCAAGACCGAGAAGCCGGTGGACGTGTCGCCACAGATCGCGGAGGAAAAGATGCTGCAGCACCGCTCGTTTGAAGGCTTTCACATCAAGCCGGCCAGCGACTACCTGGAAAGCCGCGTGCCGGTGCTGGTGAACAGCGACCTGCACATTGTGCTGGCCGCGCCGAAGCAGGGCAACAAAACCTATTTCTATAAGAATACGGACGCCGATGAAATGATCTTCGTACACGAAGGATCCGGTGTGCTGCACACCATGTACGGCAAGCTTGATTTTGCCTACGGCGACTACCTCGTGATCCCGCGCGGCACCATCTACCAGATCGAGTTCAAGACCGAAGACAACCGGCTCTTTATCGTCGAGTCGTTCAGCCCCATCCGCTACCCGAAGCGCTACATGAGCAAGAACGGGCAGCTGCTGGAGCATTCGCCGTATTGCGAGCGCGATATCCGCACACCCTACGGGCTGGAGACGCATGACGAGACCGGCGATTTCATCATCCGCGCCAAGAAGCGCGGCGTGCTGTACAACCTCCACTACGGCACCCATCCTTTCGACGTGGTGGGCTGGGACGGCTGCTGCTATCCCTTCGCGTTTTCGATCCACGACTTCGAGCCCATCACCGGGCGCGTGCACCAGCCGCCTCCGGTGCACCAGACCTTCGAAGCGCACAACTTCGTGGTGTGCTCCTTTGTGCCGCGCATGTACGACTACCACCCGCAGTCGATCCCTGCCCCTTATAACCACAGCAACATCGATTCCGACGAGGTGCTCTATTACGTCGACGGCGATTTCATGAGCCGCAAGAACGTAACCCGCGGCATGATCACGCTGCACCCGGCGGGTATCCCGCACGGGCCGCACCCGGGTGCCGTAGAAAAAAGCATCGGTAAGACGGAAACGAAGGAGCTGGCCGTGATGGTCGATACCTTCCACCCCCTAATGCTCACGAAGCAGGCGCTCCAGATCGAGAACGAAGGCTACATCATGAGCTGGGCGGAATAAGGTCAACCGGATCGAAAAAAGTGAAGGCGGCACACGCGCTGCGGGATGCAATTTACCGGGGCGCATGCAACATTGTGCGCTGCCGGGTTGTCTGAAGAAGAAACTATCTGCCTGCTATGTTCACTTCACACCGTCTGCTGCCCTGCCTGCTCCTGCCCGGCGTTTTGTTTTTTGCCTCCTGCGGGCAGCAATACTACCGCCCGCGCCCCAACGATGCCCCGATGCTCACAGGAAAGGGCCAGCTGCATGTCAACGGCCTGCTGGCGGCCACCGGCACTACGGTCAGCGCGGCCTGGTCGCCGGCGCAGCGCTTCGGTCTGCAGGGCGGCTATACGGTGCACGGCAACACCAGGACCATGTCGGACAATGGTACTACCACGCTTCGCGCCACCGAGCGGCGCAGCCAGTTGTGTTTCGGGGTGGGCTATTACACCCTTCTGCGCAACGGCTTTTCGTTTGAAACCTATGGGGGCGGCGGCATCGTTGCCTATAACTACACGGGCCCCGAAGCGGTGAAGCAGCTGCGCTTCGCCGATTTTTACATACAACCGGCGCTTGTATACACCAAGGGCGCCTTCCAGGCGGGGTTGTCGCTGCGCTACGATCACCTGCGGCGCCATTCCGTTACGCCCGAAGTGTCGCCCGAGTACGATTACAACTTCAAGCACGCCTTTCTGAACGACAACAACTACAGCTTCCTGCAGCCCGGATTCACCATCCGCGTGGGTGGCGAGGTGGTGCGTGGCCAGTTGGACGGCTGGTACTCCAAGCCCCTGAGCAACCGCTACGAAAGCATTTACGGCGATGCTCCTGAAAACGGCCTGCCGCACCTGGCCGTCGGGCTCTCCTTCAATCTTGACAAACTCATAAAGCCGGCGCGCCCCTGATCCCGGGCAAAAAGAAAGGCTTCCGCGGGGGAAGCCTTTCTTTTTATCGGTACGTGGACCGGGTTATTACTTTTCGTAAGGGAAGTTACGACCCACCTTGCGCATCATCCGCTCCATCACCTGGTTGGCGGAAGAGGTCCAGTTTTCGTTCATCTGCTTGTAAAAGCGCCAAACGAGTTCGCCCTTCCGGCCGTCATATACCTGCATCACCAGCTCGCCGCTGGCTACGTTACCGCCAACGCCGAAAGCGATCGAGGTAACGATTGCCGCACCCTGGTCGTTTGTTTTTTCGTAGGCGTAAGCGCATTTGATCACGGCATCAACGCCGAGGATTTTCGCTACGGAGTCCATGGTAAGGCCATCCAGGTTGTCGAAAACGCCGGCCTGCTTCAGCAGTGCGTTGGTGCGGTCAACGTCCTGGAAGGTTACGGAGAAATCTTTCGCCTTGCGGAGCAGGTAAGTGTACATGCCGGCCTGCATGTTGCCGGCGAGTTTCTTTTCTTCCGCCTCGTTCACCGCGGCATCGAAGTTCTTCGGCATCCGCTTGTAGGAGATGGTTGCTTTGTAGGGAAGAATCGCGATGCTCTTGTGCGCTGCGATCGTTTCCTTAAAGGAGGGCGACTTGTAGATCTGCTTGGCTGCTTCGCCAAACTGGGCGAAACCCATGACGGCGGTCAGGACGAGCGCCAGGGTAAAAAGTGACTTTCTCATTGCAATTTTGGTTTGAAGATGCAAATTAGGCATTCTGGCCCAAACGGGGCTCAATAACCGGGGCAGACGCACGGAGGGCGCGCGGTTGCCGGCCGGCAGGGGGGGGCGGGGAGGCACGGACTGGCTCGATTTTTCATATATTCGGAAAAACAATGGCTATATGATCAAAATCTCAGACCTGAAGCCGGGCGATGTCGTCCGCGTACTCCACGACGGCGGAGAAAGAGAAGGCGTGGTGACCGATACAAGCCGAGACGAGAACATGGCCTGCATCAACAACGGGGTGCAGGAGTTCTGGTACCCGCCCGAGGAGATCGTGCCCATCCCGATGTCCGATCAGGCGATGACCGGCATCCTGGGCTTTGAAAAGGAAATGCTGGAAGACGGTTCCGTCAAGTACAAAAAAGGACCCTTCCGGGTGCTGCTCCGCGAGCCGGGCAATTACACCAATATGGAAGTTTGGTACCGCGAGGACCGGCGTCATTTTCATCACCCGCTTTACCTCCATGAACTGCAGAATCACCACCTCCAGATGACCAAAATGACCTTGGAACGGGGGGTGGCACAGTAATTTTCCCCGTTTTTTGTGAAAAAGTTGCACCTTTGAGCCGCAAAAAGCGGCTCTTTTTCTTTTTTTCCGGGGAAAGTTCCTTATCTTTGCGCTCCCAAAATCAGTATGTCGAAGCAGCCATTAATCAAACAGGACGGAGTAATTCTGGAAGCTCTCTCGAACGCAATGTTCCGGGTAAAGCTGGAAAACGGACACGAAATCCTGGCCACGATCTCGGGCAAGATGCGGATGCACTACATACGGATCCTTCCTGGGGATAAAGTGGGCGTGGAGATGAGTCCTTACGATCTTTCGAGAGGACGGATCATCTTCCGCTATAAATAAAACGATAGCGGCGGCGATGAGCCCACGCGCAAACTTAAAAACCATGAAAGTAAGAGCATCTATCAAAAAACGTAGCGCCGACTGCAAGATCGTGCGCCGCAAGGGCAGACTGTACGTGATTAACAAGAAGAACCCCCGCTATAAGCAGCGCCAGGGTTAATCCGGCTTGTCCCACTAATTCGTAAAAGTAAAAACTGAACATACATTATGGCTCGTATTGCCGGTGTTGACTTACCCAAAAACAAAAGAGGCGAAATCGGCCTGACCTATATCTACGGAATCGGTCCCGCCACTGCCCGCTACATCCTCGACAAGGGGAACATCGACCGCTCCAAGCGTGTGAACGAATGGAACGACGATGAGCTGAACCACATCCGTACAGCGATCACCGAGGAGTTCAAGGTGGAAGGTCAGCTGCGCTCCGAAACCCAGATGGCTATCAAGCGCCTCCTGGATATCGCCTGCTACCGTGGTCTCCGTCACCGTAAGGGCCTGCCCGTTCGCGGTCAGCGTACCAAGACCAACTCCCGCACCCGTAAGGGCAAGCGTAAGACGGTTGCCGGTAAGAAGAAGGCTCCGAAGAAATAAGATAATGAGCCTTGTGCTCTTGTCACAAACTGCAAGCGTAACCCGCTTGCAGTTTGCTGCTTGATGCCCGGGGCCCTTTATAGCGTCATCAACCACCTCTTTTTCGCTGGATCCCGACGACGCCGGGGGAGGGAGAAGAGGACTTCGGCAAGCTCCGTCTGACAAGGCTGGTTTCCGAAGGATTTTTAAACACATAGATTACCTGTTTCAAACATGGCAAAAGCACAAAAGGCCCAGCAGTCCGCTAAGGCCGCCGCCAAGAAGCGTATCGTAAAGGTTGACTCCTACGGCGACGCGCACATCAACGCAACGTTCAACAACATCATCATCGCCCTGACCAACAAGACCGGTCAGGTGATCTCCTGGTCTTCGGCCGGTAAGATGGGCTTCCGTGGTTCCAAGAAGAACACGCCCTATGCCGCCCAGATGGCTTCCAGCGATGCCGCCAAGGTAGCGATCGACGCCGGCGTAAAGCGCGTTGACGTTTACGTAAAAGGCCCCGGTGCCGGCCGCGAAAGCGCTATCCGCGCCCTCGCCCAGTCGGGTATCGAAGTAGCGATGATCAAGGACGTAACCCCGCTGCCGCACAACGGCTGCCGTCCTCCCAAGAAGCGCCGCGTATAATAGATCTTAAAATCTGGAATCTGGTAATCTGGAATCTTTTGGCCAAGTGCCCACAGATTGGAGATTATAAGATTCCAGATTTTCAAATATCTCTCCCGCCAAGGGCTTTCATTTAACTAAAGGGCGCTGCATTAATTTTTACCGCTTTCAACGATGCATGCGCCGGTTTCTAAAAAGCGGAAATGAAATAATCATGGCACGTTACACAGGTCCTAAGACCAAAATCTCCCGCATTTTCGGCGAGCCCATTCTCGGTAATGGCAAGTGGCTCAGCAAAAACTCCAACCCTCCCGGCCAGCACGGCGCACTGCGCAAGCGCAAGCAGATGGGTGAGTATGCACTCCAGCTCCGCGAAAAGCAAAAGGCCAAGTACACTTACGGTCTTCTCGAAAAGCAGTTCCGCCGCACTTTTGACGAAGCTGCCCGCCGTAAGGGTGTTACAGGTGAAAACCTGATCAAGTTATTGGAAGCCCGTCTGGACAACACCGTTTTCCGCATGGGTATCGCTCCCTCGCGCCCCGCTGCCCGCCAGCTGGTGTCGCACAAGCACGTAACCGTGAACGGTGAAGTGGTAAACGTTCCTTCTTTCCAGCTCAAAGCCGGCGACGTTGTCTCGCTGAAAGAGAAGTCGAAGGACAACCCGACCGTTACCTCGTTCGTACGTGAGAAGAACCCGAAGTTCGGCTGGCTCGATTTCAACGCCGGCACCTTCACAGGTACCTTCATCACCTACCCCGAGCGTGACTCCGTTCCGGAGAACATTAAGGAGCAACTGATCGTAGAACTGTACTCGAAGTAAGATACCGCCGGGGACGATGCTTGCATCGTCTTCGGTTTTTTTACATTCGACGCAGTCCGGGTCAGGCTTCGACAAGCTCAGCCTGACAACACTGTCATCCTGAGCTGCGCGTAGCGCTGCCGAAGGGTGACACGACAGACCAATTTGATCAAACAATTAAACCGTAATACATGGCCATTTTAAATTTTCAGAAGCCCGACAAGATCGTTCTGCAGAAGGTTACGGATTTCGAAGCGCAATTCGAGTTCCGTCCGCTCGAGCCCGGCTACGGTGTTACCATCGGTAACGCTCTGCGCCGCGTGCTCCTGAACTCCCTCGAAGGCTACGCCATCACCGGCGTGCGCATTGAAGGCGTCGACCACGAGTTCGCTACCATCAAAGGTGTTTCTGAAGACGTGGTGGAAATCATCCTCAACCTGAAGCAGGTCCGCTTCAAGAAGGTGGTTGACCACGACGTGCAGACGGAGAAGGTTTCCCTGTCGGTGAAGAACCGCACCGAGCTGACCGCCGGTATGCTGGGCGAGGGCACACAGTCCTTCCAGATCATGAACCCCGAGCTGCTCATCTGCACCCTCGATTCTTCGGCTAAGCTCGACATCGAGCTGACCATCGGCCGCGGCCGCGGCTATGTTCCCGCCGAAGAAAACCGCCCCAAGGATGCCGCCCTCGGCTACATCCCGGTGGACGCGATCTATACGCCCATCAAGAACGTGAAATACGCCATCGAGAACACCCGTGTGGAGCAGCGTACCGACTACGAGAAGCTCGTCATGGAAGTGATCACCGACGGCACCATTCACCCCGAAGAAGCGGTGAAGCAGGCTTCCCGCATCCTCATCCAGCACCTCATGATCATCACCGATGAGAACATCACCTTCGATTCGAAAGAAGAGAAGAAGGAAGACATCGTGGATGAGCAGACACTCCAGCTCCGCAAGGTGCTGAAGACCCCGCTGGAAGACCTGGATCTCTCCGTTCGTGCGTTCAACTGCCTCAAGGCAGCCAAGATCAACTCGCTCAGCGAGCTGGTACAGTACGAGCAGGAAGACCTGATGAAGTTCCGCAACTTCGGCCAGAAGTCCCTCTCCGAAATCGAGCAGGTGCTCAACGAGCGCGGCCTCCACTTCGGTATGGACCTTAGCAAGCTCGGTCTCGACCGCGAAGAATACTAAAAACTATTAGTTAATGCGGTAATGTGATAATGCGGTAATACAGAAACGCAGAAATGTTTTTCCTTTTTACCACAGTACCGAATTACCGCATTACCACATTTTTTATCATGTAGGCTGCAATTCCTGACACGGTGCAGCTGAATAAAACAAACAGTCATGCGTCACGGAGACAAGATCAAAAACCTGGGCAGAACCAAATCGCATCGCGATGCCCTTCTGATGAACCTCACCTGCCAGCTCATCGAGCACAAGCGTATCGTTACCACCCTGGCTAAGGCCAAGGCCCTGCGCGTTTACGCCGAGCCGCTGATCACCAAGGCAAAAGAAAACACCACGCACCAGCGTCGCGTTGTCTTCTCTTACCTGCAGAACAAAGAGGCCATCAAGGAACTGTTCGGAACGATCGCCGAGAAGGTGGCCGGCCGCCCCGGTGGCTACACCCGCATCATCAAGCTGGGCATCCGCCCCGGCGATGCCGCGGAGACCGCCCTCATCGAGCTCGTAGACTTCAACGAGATCTACGGCAAGCAAAGCGCCAAGAAGGAAGAGCCCGCCAAGCGCACCCGCCGCGCCGGTGGTGCCAAGAAGAAAGCTGAAGCCGCTACCGCAGCTGAAGCCCAGACTGAAGCCCCTGAAGCACCCGCAGCCGATGCTACGGAAGCCACGGAGCAGCAGCCTTCCTAAGCGAAGCTTCGCCCAAACGAATAGAGGCAGTGCCATCCGGCGCTGCCTCTTTTTTTGCGTTAACGATCCATTTGCATAAACTTTTTACACAAGGACGCCCGCTAACGTGCAGCGGGTTATTTTTGCGCAATTTGTTTAGCCCATGACCCCTCAACGTGAAGCCCTCCTTGTTCTGGAAGACGGTACTGTTTGCCGCGGAAAAGCCTTTGGCGCCATCGGAACCACCGGCGGCGAAATCTGCTTCAACACCGGCATGACCGGCTACCAGGAAGTATTTACCGACCCAAGCTATTATGGCCAGGTGCTCATCATGAACAATGCGCACATCGGCAACTACGGCGTTAAGGAAGCCGACGTGGAGAGTGACTCCATCAAAATCAAAGGCCTGATCGGCCGCAACCTCGAGGAGCTCTTTTCGCGCCGCCAGGCCCAGGGCTCGCTCGACCAGTACCTGAAAGATCAGGGCATCGTGGCGATCGAGGGCGTGGACACGCGTGCCCTCGTGGGCGGCATCCGCAACAAGGGCGCCCAGAACTGCATCATATCCTCCGAAATCCTCGACCCCGAGGTGCTGAAGCAAAAGCTGGCGGAGATTCCCAATATGGACGGCCTCGAGCTTGCCTCGATCGTAAGCACGCGCGTGGCTTATGAACTGGGCGATCCCGCTTCGCCGGTACGCATTGCCGTACTTGACTTTGGCGTGAAGCGTAATATCCTCAACTGCATGACCGAGCGCGGCGCCTTCGTGAAGGTGTTCCCGGCCAAGGCTTCGCCCGACGAGATCCGCGCCTTCGGAGCCAACGGTTACTTTATCTCCAACGGTCCCGGTGACCCGGCCGCGATGGATTACGCCATCGGCACGGTGCGCGAATTGCTCAACGACGATAAGCCCACCTTCGGCATCTGCATGGGGCACCAGCTGCTGGCGCTCGCCAACGACATTCCTACGTTTAAAATGCACCACGGCCACCGCGGGCTCAACCACCCGGTAAAGAACCTGCTGACCGGCCGCTGCGAGATCACCACGCAAAACCACGGCTTCGGCGTCGACCCCGAAGCAGTGCGCAAGGCAGAGCACATAGAGATCACGCATGTAAACCTCAACGACGGCTCCATTGAAGGCATCCGTGTCAAAGGCAAGCCGGCCTTCTCGGTGCAATATCACCCGGAAAGCACGCCCGGCCCGCACGACAGCCGCTACCTCTTCGACGATTTCGTGGAGATGGTCCGTAGTTATACGGGACAGCAATAAATTGAAGAGCCCTGGCAGCAAAGCCGGGGCTTTTTGTTTTGGTGATCTTTGGCCGGCCCCCGTATTGATAAAGCTTGCTTTCTTTGCTGTATGACCTTCTATAATACGGTGCAGCCGGTATTTGAAACGGAACGCTTCCGGCTCCGGGGCATGGAGCCTGCGGACCAGGCTAACATTTTCCGTGGGCTCTCGCATCCCCAGGTCATTCCCTACTATGGTGTGCGCTACGACACACTGGAAGACACGGCTACCCAGATGGAATGGTACGCACAGCTCTGGCGCGAAAGCACGGGCGGCTGGTGGAAGATCACCGACCGGGAAACAGGCCGGTTCGCGGGTGCCATCGGCTTCAACGCGCTCAAGCCGACGCAACGGAGTGCCGAGATCGGCTATTGGCTGTTGCCGGAGTGGTGGCACCATGGCGTTGTACGCGAGGTGGGGCCGCAGGTCTTTCGTTACCTGTTCGCCGAACGAGGGCTGCACCGGCTGGAAGCTGTAGTGGAAACTGAAAACACCGCCAGCAGTGCTACGGCAAAGGCGCTCGGGTTTACCTACGAAGGAACACTACGGGAGTGCGAGCGCAAAGACGGACGCTGGATATCGCTGGAGTACTGGAGCCTGCTGGCCCATGAATTTGCTACCTTCGAAGCATGAAGGTCGCCATCATCAACGGTCCCAACCTGAACCTGCTCGGAAAGCGCGAAACCGGTATATACGGCCATGAGTCGTTTGAAACCTTTTTCCAGGGTTTGCAGCAGCGCAACCCGGAGGTGACGCTCACTTATTTCCAGAGCAACGTAGAAGGCGAGCTGATCAACGAGCTGCAACGGGTGGGCTTCGATTATGACGGCATCATTCTAAATCCCGGCGGTTATACGCATACGTCAGTAGCTATTGGTGATGCAATTGCCGCTATTAAGTCACCTGTTGTGGAAGTGCACATTTCAAATGTGCATGCACGTGAAGAATTCCGGCGCATATCGCATGTTTCGGCGAAGGCGGCCGGTACGATCTGCGGCCTCGGACTGCCCGGTTATGAACTTGCACTCAACTGGCTTTCGAGCACCATTGCGCGTTGAAATTTTTCCTTATCTCCCATGCTCTTAATTTGGCCCAACTTGTAGTTATACAATACGTTAGTATCTTGAGCCTCAAGAAGCCCTGCCGCTGAAACGCGCGCCCATAAAGGATTTGGCCCGGCACCCTCAGATGGCTGTGGCGAGCTCTGCCATAAAATATTTTTTAAATATTTGTTCGACTTTCGATTTTATTGCTGTAGTTTAGGACACGGAAACGCTTAGGCGTTTTTTTAAACCAATCGCGCATCTACCCAACATCAATCCAGCCTTCTGGACCTAACTACTCTCGTTAGGAAGCTTCGGATCTATCGCGCTTAATGAAACCCCTCATCGCTATTGCAAAAGTGGCCTGACAAGCCATTGCCCCCCGGCTCTTTCTGCCGATGACGGGACAATAAGGTTTTGATGGCAATCACCCACATCCGATTCGCACGGATGTGCAGACATCTTATTCTTCCAACTCGTTGATATCAACCCTAACCTAAAACCCAAAAAAACACCAGTATGCGAAAAGTAATTTTTACCCTTGGATTTTTGTTATCCATTGCATCCGCTTTTGCACAGACGCTCCTTATCACTGCGCCATCGCCCCTCAAAGATATTTATTGCCCGGGATCGACGTTGAGCATGACAGTGAAGACCACGGGCGGTAATTATGGCAGTTCCTATTATTATGGGGTCCAATTGAGCAACACGTCGGGTTCTTTCTCCAGCGGCACCATGATCCTCGGTTATAACAATGTGGCCGCAAATAATGCCGGCAGCGGCAAGACGTTTACCGCTACTTTTCCGTCGACGACGGGAACACAATACCGTGTGCGGCCGGTAGCCTTGAACACGAGCAATCTAACCGTAGCGCGCTCGGGGTCCGAAAACGGCTCCGACATTACCATCGGGTATCCGTCAGTGGACAATCCAGGTACGAAAACGTTTTGCCCGGGAAGCGCTTCGGTGAATCTAAACGGCGACAACGAAGGATCGCTTACGTGGACCAATTCCAATACGGGCATTGGCCTTGCCGCAAGTGGCACAGGAAACCTGTCCTTCACGGCTACGAACAGCTCGGGAGCCCCCATCAGTTCAACCGTTACGGTTACTCCCTGGTCCGATGTAAACGGTACTGGTTGCTCCGGCACTTCACAAGGCTTCTCGATTGTGATCAATCCAAAGCCGAATGTAAACCCGGTTTCTGATCAGACCCTATGCATGGGCACTTCTACGAGCGCTGTTTCTTTTAGCGGTTCTATTTCCGGAACTACCTTTTCCTGGACCAACAACAACACTTCAATTGGTCTTTCATCCAGCGGTTCGGGGAACATCGGTTCCTTCACAGGAACCAATACATCAGGCGTTGTCGCTACCGGTACGATCAACGTTACGCCAAAGTACACGAACAACAGCGTTACCTGTTCGGGCACGGCAGGGTCCTTTACTATCACGGTCAATCCAAAAGCATGGACGGGTGTCTCCAGTTCCGACTGGAATACATCTCCCAACTGGTCATGCGGCATTCCGACTTCCGCAGACAATGTCGTAATTACCTCCGGTACCCCGTTTGCGCCCACCGTGCTCAGCACTACGTCCGGCTCAGTCAAAAACCTGACGCTAAACAGCGGCGTTAATCTGACGGTTAACGGAACGATGAACATCGGCGGATCCTATACCAATAACGGCGTGCTCACCTGCGGCAACGGTGCGGTAATCAACGCTCCCAATGCAAGCATCACCTTCCCGACACCTGGCCCGCTTCCCACTCTTATTGTCCAGACTTTGATCCTGAGTGGCCTGGGCACTTATTCAACGGGAGGCAACATCGACGCGACCACGCTGAACCTTTCAAGTAAGGCCAAGCTGAACCTGGCCGATAATAATCTCACTTTTAACAGCGTTTCCAATGTAACGAATTCGGCCTATGTTATCGCTGAGGGGGCCGGCCTGATGAAGCACTCCGGTAACGCCACCTTCCCGGTGGGCACCACTGCAGGCTATTCACCCGTAACCATTACCAACGGCACTTCCTATACCTGGGGTGTGAACATGACCACCGGATTTTCCGGGAGCCTCGGTGCCACGGGCAGCGCCAGGTCCCTGCAGCGCATCTGGAAGATCACTCCTTTCACCAGCGGGGTGGCCCAGACAACTACCAACGGCACTACACTCAGCTTCCAATTTCCTACATCCGACACTTCCGGCACCAAAATGAACCTTACCAACGGAGGCTCGGCCAAGGTGTACCATTGGGATGGAAATGGAACAGGTTGGAGTTACGGCTGGCAGTTTGTAGGCAACGGCAACGTATCGCAAAACAGCAGCACCACCACGGTATACAACATTACTGCCTCGTCCTTCTCGCCCTTCGCCATTACCAGCACTTCTAACGTGCTGCCGGTCACCTTACTTTCTTTCAACGGCAAGCGCCAGGGCAGCCGCAATATCCTCAATTGGAGTACGGTAACCGAGCAGAACAACCGGGGCTTTGATATCGAGCGCTCCACCGACGGCCTCACCTACACGTCAATCGGCTTTGTGAAGAGCCTTGCCACCGGTGGTGAGAGTACCTCGGAGCTCGCCTACCGCTTTGAGGACGTCATCTCCGGCGGTCGGTTCTATTACCGCCTGCGCCAGGTGGACATCGACAATAAGTTCACCTACAGTAAGGTCGTGAAGCTTTCGGCTCAGTCGGGTAAGGAGAACGCAGTGAGCGGCCTGTATCCCAACCCCGCAGCAGCGCAGATCACGGCGCTGGTGGAAGCCACAGACAGGGGCTCCATCCTGATGACTGTTGTTGACGCACTCGGCCGCCCGGTGCTTCGCCGGACCGCAACGGTTGTCAACGGTACCAATTCAATTAACCTGGGCATCGGCAACCTCACCCGCGGACGCTACCTGCTGCAGGTTTTGTACCCCGACCAAACGCGCAGCACCACCTCCTTCATCAAACAATGACCGCTGCTTTAAGTGAGAATGTGGCCTCCGCTCGCGGGGGCCTTTTCTTTTGCTACTTTCCAAGCGGCCCGTTCAGCACCTTCTGAATATCGAGACAAACCTCGAGGATGAACCGGAGCTGGCTGGTCATCAGGTTGTCGTTTTCGGTTGCCGCAACCGGAGCTTCGTGCCTGGGCGCAGGCTTTGGCTGGCTGCCGTCGGACGGCACCTCTTCTTTTTCGAGCGCATGCAAGGCACGACGGACGATGCGCACATGTTCTTCGGGATGCTCGCGCGCCGGTTGCTGTTTCAGCTCGGCTGCCACCGTGGCCATATTGGAGAAAAGAATATGCTGCAGCACCACCACCTGGTGGAGCGGTTGGGCGCCGCCCTGCAGTTGCGCCGGCTCGTTGAGCACGCGTTGAAAAAGCGCCGACAGGTTGGCCGTTTGCACGTAGATCTCCTTGCGTGCCAGCTTGTACGCCAGCATCGAGGCCGGACGTCCTTCGAGTGCATCCACGAGGAGGCGCAGGTAGTCGCGGTCGGCACGGAGGAGGCCCGCCAGCTGGTTGCTTACCTGCCGCGACTCCCAGGAGGGAAACAGGAAGATGCTCGCGCCGAACGCGAGCGCGCAGCCGAGCACGGTATCGAAGACCCGCTCGAGGGCCACTTCGCGGAAGGGCATGCCCAGGTAGGTGAACAGCACCAGCACAAAGGGCGTGGTGAACACCACCATCATCAGGTAGTTGATCCGCATGAACGAGTAGGTGAGCAGCATGAACAGCACCATGAAGGCAAATTGAGCCTTGCCTGGAGGTACCAGTAATAATACGGTGATGCCGATGGCGCCGCCGGCGAGTGTGCCGATGATGCGCTGCACGTTGCGCTCGCGTGTAAGACTGAAGGCCGGCTTAAGGATAAAGGCGATGGTGAGCAGCACCCAGTAGCTGTGCTGCCCGTAGCCGATGAGGCGCGTCATGCCGAAACCGGCGAGGCAGGCGACGGCCACGCGGAGGGAATGACGGAACACACCCGAGTCGAGTGTCAGGTTTTCCCAGAAGATATGCGGGTCGAGGGGCTGGTGCGACACGAAGCGGCGGTGGTCGAGGCGGTTGCGGCGCTCGGGCTGCTCCTCGCCGAAGTAGCGTTGGAGTTCGGTATGTCGTAGCGCCAGGCGGCGCAGGTTAACGAGGATCTTGCGGAGCACCAGGTGGCTTTCCGACGGAAGGCGCGGCAGGCGGTCTACCTCGCTTTTGAGCTCCGTCAGGCGGGCCTCGATATCGACGGCGGGACGGTAGCGGCTGTTCATCTGGACGGCGGCACCCATCCGGTCGAGCTCGGCGGCGATGACCCGGATCTCGTCCGAGAAGCGCGCCAGGATGCCCGTAGCCGCGAAGCGTTCGCGCAGCTGCGCATAGTCGTAATAGCTGGCGGTGATGTCTTCGAAAAGATCAACGGCCTCTACAAACAGCAGCACCATGCGCCGTCCTTCGCGGGTCGACTCCGCCACGATCTGCCGCGTTTTGAAAAGGATCTCCCGCGCAGCATCCTGCTTCTCGTTTACCTGCACCTGGCGGGCCACGAGGCGCCGGTAGCCGCCCGCAAGGTCGGTAGCAGGATCATAGAAGTCGGCCTTGATGTACAGGTAACGCGCCATCTCGCGCAGGCATTCGCCCAGCACGCGCTGTGCCGGGCGATAGGGGCTGACAAGAGAAAATACCTGCGACAGGGTGAAGTACCAGAGCCCGCCCGCGGCGATGAGCGCGCTGTGCTCCAGGGCGCTCTTGCCGGGAATCACCTTGTCCATCGTCAGGATCATCATCAGGATGGCGGCATTGCCCACGCCGGTTGCCCGCGCCCCGTACGCGTTGAACATGGAAAAGAAAAAGGCGACACCCGCGAGCTCGAGCGCCATCGTGAACGGGTGGAGGCGGGCGAAGGCCGTAAGGAGGCTTACCCCGAAGATTGCCAGCACGCAGAACAGCATCCCGTTGCGCTTGTTGACGATCGGGCCCGGCGCATCGGTAAGGCTCACGCACAGCGCGCCGAGGGAAAGCGTCATACCGGCTTCGAACTGTCCCTGGTAGTAACCGGCGATGGCGGGCACCAGGATGGCCAGCGTGGTGCGCAGCCCGTCGGCAAAGGCCTGGCTGTAGAGAAAATAGCGGAGCTCGCGAAACTGGTCCTGTATGCGGGGCATGATCCGGACGAAAATACGGTGTGAACGGGGAGCGACCCCGTGTTGTCCTGATGAAGGTCAGCCCGGCGGATAAGGGCGCTCACGGTTATGGCGGTCGGTGCCTCCGAGCTTTGCGGTACTTATGAAGATCCCCATCCGCTACCAGGCCGCGGCAGAAGCGCTTTCCATCATTCAATCGGGCAACCGCGTATTTGTACAGGGCAGCGCGCAGACGCCTACCTGCCTGCTCCGCGCCCTCGCCGCCGAAGCGCCGCGCCTCCGCAACGTGGAGCTGGTGTTCATCACCGTGTATGGGGATATGCATGTAAACCGGCCGGAGCTCGCTGAAAGCTTCCGGCTCAACTCCCTCTTCGTTTCGGCTTCCATCCGCAACGACGTGGCTGAAGGGCGCGCCGATTATGTGCCGGTGTTCCTGAGCGAGATCCCCAATCTGTTCAGCCAGGGCGTGCTGCCCATCGATGTGGCCCTGGTGCAGGTGTCGCCGCCCGACGCGCACGGCTACTGCTCACTGGGTGTGTCGGTGGATGTGGCCCGCTCGGCCGTCGATAATGCCCGCTATGTTATCGCGCAGGTCAACCCAAACGTGCCGCGCACCCACGGTGATGGTGTGGTTCACGCGAGCCGCTTTCATGCGCTGGTGGAATGCAAGGAACCCCTGTACGAGGCGCAGTTTGGCGGCAAGGCTACTGCCGATGACCTGAAGATCGGCGCGCACGTGGCCGGGCTCATCGATGACCGCTCTACGCTCCAGATGGGCATCGGCGCCATTCCCGACGCCGTCCTGCGCTCGCTAACCGGGCATAAGGACCTCGGCATTCATACCGAGATGTGCTCAGACGGTATCGTTGATCTTGTTGAAAAAGATATCGTCACCAACCGCTACAAAAAGATCCATACCGGCAAGTCGGTCACCGGCTTTGCCCTCGGTACGCGCCGCCTGTATGACTACGTAAATGATAACCCGGCTTTCCAGTTTCTCGACATCGACTATGTAAACGACCCGCATATCATCCGCCGCAACCCGCGGGTGGTGGCCATCAACAGCGCCATCGAGATCGATCTTACCGGGCAGGTATGTGCCGACTCCATCGGCACCTGCCAGTATTCGGGCGTGGGCGGTCAGATGGACTTCATGCGCGGCGCGGCGCTCAGCGAGGGCGGCAAGCCCATCATCGCGCTGCCTTCACGTACGGCCAGGGGCGTGCCCCGCATCGTGCCTTTCCTGAAGCCCGGCGCGGGCGTGGTCACCACCCGCGCGCACATGCATTACGTGGTTACGGAATGGGGCGTGGCCTATCTCTATGGAAAAAACCTGCGGCAGCGTGCCAAAGCCCTCATCGCTATTTCCCACCCCGACGACCGCGAGGCGCTGGAGCGGGCCTGCTTTGAGCGATTCAGGATCTTTTAACCGGTCTGCGGGTAAAGAAAAGGGCCAAACATTTGTGTTTGTCCCTTTCCGATCGTTGAAAAAGAAGCAAACATTCAGGATTTGTCCTTTTTTACTGATGAAGCGGGATCAAACAGTTTTGTTTGCTCCCTTCTTTCCCGGGAGTCGGGATAAATCAACTTTGATTGCTCCCGCCTCTTCCCGGAAATGGGACAAACCAGCTTTGTTTGCTCCCGCGTCTTCCTGGAAAAGGGATAAATCAACTTTGTTTGCTCCTTTTGCGGTGGGATGCCGGGTCAAACCTGTTCTGGTTACACCCGTTCATTACCTGTTGACGGCTCATGACCGCCCGGGTTAGCCTGCCCTTCACCAGGAACGGGCTGCCCGGCAACTGTCGGTGTCCATCGCTGTTGCGGCAGGGCGCCCGGGTAATGTTCTTTGATATAATTCAGCAGATGCTCGCGCACGGCACAGCGTAGGTCGAAGACGTTGCCCGAGCTGCTGCCGCTGACGAGCGCGCGTAGCTCCAGCACGTCGCGCTTTGCATCCGACACGATCAGGTTGCCCACGCGCTTGTCCCAGAGCGGGTGCGCGGCCACGAAGCGCAGGAACTCGGCGCGCACCGCTTCCACGGGCACCGAAAAGTCAACATACAGGAATACCGTTCCCATCGTGTTGGCCGTGGTACGCGTCCAGTTCTGAAAGGGCTTTTCGAGGAAATAGGTAATGGGCAGCACGAGGCGGCGCTCGTCCCAGATGCGCACCACCACGTAAGTGAGCGTGATCTCCTCGATCCGGCCGAACTCGCCTTCCACCACCACCTCATCGTCGATGCGTATGGGCTGGGTAAAGGCGATCTGGAAGCCGGCCAGCAGGTTGGCCAGGGAGCGCTGCGCGGCGAAGCCGATGATGATGCCGCCCACACCGACGCCGGTAAGCAGGCCGGTGCCCAGTTTGCGCATCGAGCTGAACGTGAGCAGTACGGCACCGATAGTGAGCAGCACGATGATACTTCCGATCACGCGGCGAACATAAAGCAGCTGCGTCAGCAGGCGGCGCTGCCGCAGGTTGTTGGCCTGGTTGATGTTGATGCGGCGGTGGGCGAAGTCCTGGAATACACGGATAAACCGGATGAGCATCCACGAGAACGTGAGGATGAGGGCGATCTCGAGGAAGTGCGCGGTATTGCGGTGGGCGGCAGCGCTGAGGCGCATATCGGGGCGCAACAGGTTGAGCATGAAAAAGGGCACGAACACATTTACCGGGGCAGCCAGGTGCCGTACCAGCGAATTGAACAGGAAAAGACCCTGGATGTCTTTCTGCTGAAGCCGCGCCAGCAGCCACAGGACGCCCGACAGCAGCAGCCCGGCCACCAGCGCGCTCCCGGTAATGGCGGCGTTCCAGCCCCAGTTGGAGAGGTGGTACCCGCGAAGCCAGTCGGTGAGCAGCTCATTCATGGCGGAGGGTGTTGCAAGATTCTTACCAGCGGGAGCTCGGGCCAAACCACCTGCCTTTGGCAAACATGCAGGGGAGATTACATGATTAACGAGTACATGATTACCTGAGTACATGAGGGAAAAGGCGCTTTTCCCTCTACCTCTAAAATCATGTACTCATGTATTCTGTAATCATTTGCTTACCCCTCACCACATAATCCGCCTGCGGGCTCCCGGTTACAGAAAGCCCCGCTTTTATTGCGGGGCTTTTGCTTAGTCTTCCTCACCCGGCATGCCGGGCTCTTTCTCTTCCGTGGCGGGAGCCTTTTTCTCTTTTGCCCTGGCTTCTTTCTTCTTCAGCCAGTCGGGGTCTTTCTGGAGGCCCTGCACGTCTTCAAGCTTCGCGATGTAAAGACTGCGGCCGTGGGTGCCGAGCACGAGCTCGTTCTCGCGCTCCTGGATGGCGATGTCGTGCACGGGTACCGAGAGGGGGATGCCCGCCGTCCAGGCCATAAAGTTCCTGCCGCGGTTGAAGGAAACGTAGATACCGCCATCGGTGCCCACGTAAAGGATATCGGGGTTCTTCGGGTCTTCGCGCACCACATTCACCGGCTCGTAGGGGAGGTCGGTGCCGATGGCGGTCCAGGTGGCGCCCCTATCTTCGGACACGTATAAATACGGGCGGAAGTCGTCGTTGCGGTAGCCGTTGAGCGCGGCATATACCCGCGGCTCGCTCCAGCGCGAGGCAATGATGCGGCTTACCCAGAGGCCCCTGGGCAGCTGCTGCTTCACCTTGCTCTTTTTGTCGCCCTCGTCGAGCGCCTTCCAGTTGTAGCCGGCGTCGTCGCTGCGATGCAGGCGGCCGTCGTCGGTGCCGGTGTAGAGCAGGCTGAAGCGCAGGGGCGACTCGGCGATGGTGGTGATGGTGCCGTAAGGAACATTGCCGCCTCCATCACCGCGGGTCATGTCGGGGCTTACCGGGATCAGCGTGTCAGCCTTGCTGAAGGAGCGGAACAGCTTGTTGCCACCGAAATAGACGATGTCGGGATTGTGCTTCGAAAGCAGCACCGGCGTTTGCCAGTTGAAGCGGTAGGGCCGCTCGCCCAGCGCGTGCACCGGTGTGATCCGCTTGTAGGTGCCCTGCGGCGCTGCACGGTTAAAGCGGCTGTAAGCGCCGAACTGCGAGCCGGCATAGGTGGTGGTGTTGTCGCGCGGGTCTACCTGCACCTGCATGCCGTCGCCGCCTACGATCTGCTTATAAGGATAGGAGCCGTTGTCGAGCCAGTCCATCGATTCGCGGTTGGTGGAAGGACCGTACCATACACCGTTGTCCTGCAGCCCGCCATACACGTTGTAGGGTTTGGCGTCATCAACCGTAACGGAATAGAACTGGCCTACGGCGGGCGTATTGGCCTTGAACCAGTGCTCGCCGTTGTCATAGGTGATGTTGAGTCCGCCATCGTTGGCGTCGAAGATGTGGCTGTCGCGCGCCGGGTCGATCCAGGCATAGTGATGGTCGGCGTGCACGTGCTCCTTGTCGATGTGTTTGAAAGTAGCGCCGCCGTCGGTGCTCAGGTCGATATTGAAGCCGGTGAGCACTACTTTCTTGTCGTCCGCAGGTGATACGAAGATCTTTCCGAAATAATAGCCGTAAGAGCTGAAGATGGGGAGCGGCTTCTGGTTGGTCTTGCGCCAGCTGGCGCCCGCGTCGTCGCTGCGGTATACCTCGGCGCCGATGGGTGTCGTTTCGAAACCGGTGTTCACGTAGAGGTAATCGTACAGCGCGTTTGGTTTCAGCGTGCCGTTGGAAACCGACTCCAGAATATACTTGGCCGTATACCTGCGGTGCAGGTTGTTGCGCTTGAGGAAGGAGTCGAGCTTGCGGGCGTCGATGCGGGCAAACTCCTCAAGGGTGATGTTCTTGAAATTGCGCAGGTAGTATTTCGTGGTGTCGTTGAGCGTGGTGTCGGGCGATGGCGTCTGGTTGTCGAACACGATGTAGACGATCTTCGGGTTCTTCGGGTATACGGCCACGCCCATGCGGCCTACGTGCTCGCCGGAGGGAAGACCGGGCACACGCTTCCAGGTGTCGCCGCCGTCGGTGCTTTTGAAGAGGCCGCTGCCGGCGCCGGAGGCCACGAAGTTGTTGGCGCGCCGCGTGCGGTACCAGGCCGACGCATAAAGTTCGCGCGGGTCCTGCGGGTTGATGTCGATGTCCACTACGCCGGTATTGTCGTCCACGTAAAGTGTCTGCTTCCAGCTGGCGCCGCCGTCGGTGGTCTTGTACACGCCGCGCTCGCGGTTGGGCGAATATAGATGACCCAGTACGGCTACCCAGGCCGTGTTGTCGTCGGTGGGGTGCAGCTGGATCTTACCGATGTGGTGCGACTCGGGCAGGCCGATATAGCGCCAGCTGCGGCCGCGGTCGGTGCTTTTGAACAGTCCCGTGCCGGCATAGGAGGAGCGGCTGCTGTTGACCTCGCCGGTGCCCACCCAGATGGTGCCGCTGCGCCAGTTGACGGCGATGGCGCCGATGGTGAGCGTGTGGGTGCTGTCGAAAACGGGGGTGAAGCTCTGCGCGTTGTTGTGGCTGTACCAGAGGCCGCCGGTGGCGTAGGCTACATACATTTCCGTCGGGTCGGCGGGGTTGACGGCGAGGTCCACCACGCGGCCGCTCATGATGCTGGGGCCGATATTGCGGAAGCGGACCGAGTCAAGCACGGAGGCGCGCTGGAGCACGGCCTTTCGTTCAAGGCCGCGCAGGCGCTCGGCGGCGGGGGTAGGGGCCTGGGCCTTTGTGAAAACTGTAACGACAAGCAGTGCCGCGGTGAGGGCGGATTGAATTAATTTTAGGGGCATATCATTAACATTATGCGTGCATCAAACATACGATTCCGGCGCTTGTTGCTGGCTGCGCTTTTACTGGTGTCGGTAAATAGCTTCGGGCAGTGGAAAAGCTACATTATTGGTAAGAAGGGGGACACCCTTAACCGCGTAGACCTCAAAGGCCGCCAGCAGGGGCCTTGGGTGATCCGCCAGGAGCCGCTCCGCGGCGAGCGGGGCTACGAGGAAGAAGGCTATTTCGAAGACGGGGCCCGTATGGGCAACTGGCGCCGCTTCAGCCTCGAGGGCGACCTGATGGCGATTGAAAGCTATCGCTGGGGCATGAAAGACGGCAAGCAGGTGTACTTCAACCTTGAAGGCCGGCCCACGCGCGAGGAGATGTGGCGCGCCATCGATCCGAAGAGCCCCTACGACACCGTTCCCGTGCGCGACCTCAACGATCCCTCCAAGATCGTGCGCTACCAGATCGTGAAGGTGGAGCCTTCCTCCTACAAGCACGGCAAGTGGCGCTTTTACAGCGACCGCGACGGCCGCCTCGAAGACACGCAGGAGTGGGTGATGAACAAGCTGAAGACCGCCGACGACGAGCTCCTTCCCATCGAAGTGTCGGAAGGCGTGGAAGGCAAGCGGAACACGGTGAAGAAAGAAGACGCTCCGAAAGAAAAAGTAAAGCCCAAGGAAGTGATGGATTTTGAGAAGAAGCACTCCGGCAAGAAGAAATACGACGTCCGCGACGGCGCCACCGGCGGGTAATTGGTTAATTGGTCTGTTGGTTAATTGGTAAGGGATTGCGGACGCAAATCAAACGAATTGAAAAGGGCTTCCACCAGGAAGCCCTTTTCAATTCAATATTTGGTAGGTCTGTTGGCGAAGAACAAGTTATCAATAGACCGATAGACTTTTTACTTCCTCCGGTCGAAGTAATTCCGGAAATAGAGCAGCTGGTACTGGAGGGCATTATTCCAGTAGGTCCAGTCGTGCTTGCCCGGGCGCTCGGTGTAGTCGTGCGGGATCTTGAGCTCCAGGAGGCGCTTGTGAGCGTTCCGGCTCATTTCTACGATGAAGTCTTCGGTACCGCAGTCGATGATGATGGCCTGCGTGTCGCGGCGCGGCTTTTCAATTTCGGCAAACATGGAATATTCGCGGTAGCGGGCCGTGTTGGTGGTGTCGCCGAGCAGCTTTTGTACGCCGTAGGTCGGTGCCTTGATGTATTCGATGGCCAGGGCGCCGCTCATGGAGCCGATGGCACCGAAGAAGCCGGAATGGCGCAGGCCGAGGTAGAGCCCGCCGTGGCCGCCCATGCTGAGGCCGGTGATGGCGCGGCCGCTGCGTTCCCTGATGACGTTGTATTTGCTTTCGATAAAGGCCGGTATCTCGGTGGCCACATAGGTCTCAAAGCGCATCGTCGGGTCTTCGGGGCTGTCGAGGTACCAGCCGGCATAGGCGCCGTCGGGGCATACCACCACGATGTTGTAGCGGTCGGCGTATTCGGTGAGGCGGGTCTTCTGTACCCAGTTGCTGTAGTTGCCGGTGAGGCCGTGGAGGAGGTACACAGTGGGGAAGGCCTCCTTTGATTTCTTATACGAAGCGGGCTTCACCACCACGCACTTATAGGCGCGTTTCATGGCGGCGGAGGGGATGGAGAGGGTGTCGACTTCGGCGGCTTGGGCGGTCAGTGCTGTTCCGAGCAACACCAACGCTGCCAACAGGAGTTTGAATTTTGAATACATGCGCTAAAGATAGCAGCGGATGGCAAATTTTTCCGGTGGACAAGCGCATTTGTACTGGCGGATCAATCCTGCACAAACCGCAATTGCACACCTTTCTGCTCAAGCCATTCCACCAGTTCCTGCACACCCTCCGGTGTGCGGGCGATGCGTGATGGATCTGTTGCAAGTACCACATCATATTGCTTCGACCCGTTTTCGATATTCGCGCGCAGGCGGCTCAGTTCGGCGCGTTCCGAAAACGCGGAGCCGCCGCCTACCTGGTCACCATAGATATCGTCCGGGTCAACATGGTAGTTGCCGGCGGCAGCCTGCTTCAGTTTCAGGATCTGGTCGCAGACGTTGGCTTCGGAGGAGCAGCGGGCGAGCAGGGCGGCACGGCGTTTAATATGATCGGTCATGCTTATCTTTTTATCCGGCAGTTGCTGATCGCGATGCATTCGACCATTCGTTACCGGATGCCAAAGCTATCAACAAAAGCCCAGGTGGCGGGTAACATAACGAAAAAGGCCACCGCGTGCGGTGGCCTTTTGTATCGTAAAAGATCGGCTTAGAAACCTTTCTTCTCGCCGGCTTTCTGCATCGGGTTGATACCGGTGCTCTGGCCGCGGGCTGCGCCCTGCTTCTGCTTGAACATCTGGAAGCGGGTCGGCTCGGGGATAGGGTTGCCGTAGGTGTTGTTGCTCTCGTCGATGTCGGCGGTCTCGCGGTTGGGGTCCAGCTTGATGCCGGTTACGCGCTTGTCCTTCATAAAAAACTTGGTGACCTTGCCTTCGTTGAGGCGCCATACCTGGGCGGGGATGCGGTCGATCTCCTTGGTGCCGTCCTCGAAAGTCCACTCCACGATGATAGGCATCACGAGGCCGCCCTTGTTGGAGAAGGAAAGCTCGTAGAAGTGTTTGTCACCAAACTTCTGGGCCGAAGCCGCGTCAACGGCTTCCACCGAAGCATTCTGGGGCACGCGGTAGCGGGCGGTGTCCACGGGCTCGAGGCCGCGGTCGTAGCGCCAGTAGAAATCGCGCAGCGAGGTGTCGGCGTCCGTCCGGAACTTGATGCTCGGGTCCTGGCGGTTGCGCTGCTTCGAGATGTCGTCGTATGCGGGCACCTGGGGCTTGGGCAGGGTCGCCATACGAACGGTGTCGCGCATGAAGGGCGAGTTGCTGCCGGCTTCCACCTTGGCGTATTTCACGCTGTCGATGGAGATATCAGTGGCATCAGTGCTGTAGAACCAGCCGCGCCAGAACCAGTCGAGGTCTTCGGCGGAGGCGTCTTCCATGGTGCGGAAGAAGTCGGCCGGCTCGGGGTGCTTGAAGGCCCAGCGGCGGGCGTACTCCTTGAAGGCATAGTCGAACAGCTCGCGGCCCATAATTGTCTCGCGCAGGATGTTGAGGCCGGTAGCGGGCTTGGTGTAAGCGTTGGGGCCGAAGCCGACGATGTTCTCCGAGTTGGTCATGATGGGCTCCAGCTGGTTTTTGGGGAGCTTCATGTAGTCGGTGATCGTCCAGGCCGGGCCGCCGCGGGTGGGGAACTTGTTGTCCCACAGTTCTTCGGTGAGGTATTCAACAAAGGAGTTGAGGCCTTCGTCCATCCAGCTCCACTGGCGCTCGTCGGAGTTGATGATCATCGGGAAGAAGTTGTGGCCCACTTCGTGGATCACCACGCCGAGCATGCCATTCTTCGTCGTCTCCGAATACGTGCCGTCCTTCTCGGTGCGGCCGTAGTTGAAGCAGATCATGGGGTATTCCATACCGTTGGCGGCTTCCACCGACTGGGCAACGGGGTAGGGGTAGGGGATGGTGAACTTCGAGTAGGTCTTGATGGTGTGTGCCACGGCCTTGCTCGAGTACTTGCGGTACAGGCTGTAGGCTTCCTTGCCGTACTGGCTCATGCACATTACCTTTTTGCCTTCCACGTTGGCGGCAAGGGCGTCCCATACGAACTTGCGGGAAGAGCCCCAGGCAAAGTCGCGTACGTTGTCGGCTTTGAAGATCCAGGTCTTCGTGTTCTTCGCTTTTTTCATTTCCGCGGCCTTGGCCTCGGCCAGGGTCACGATCTCAACAGGCTCGGAAGATGTCTGGGCTTTCTGCCAGCGGCCATACTGGGCGGGCGTCAGCACCTGCTGCAGGTTCTGGCACAGGCCGGTGCCGGCAACCACGTGGTCGGCCGGAACGGTCATCTGCACCTTGAAGTTGCCGAAGGAGAGGGCAAACTCGCCGCGGCCGGTGAACTGGTGGTTCTGCCAGCCCTGGAAGTCGCTGTACACGCAAAGGCGGGGATACCACTGGGTGATGGTGAAAATATGGTTGCCGTCTTCGGGGAAGAATTCGTAGCCACCGCGGCCGCCCATGGAGATGCGGTCGGGTATCTTGTAATTCCAGTCGCAGTTGAAGACGAATTTCTGGCCCGGCTTCACGGGTGCCGGCAGCTCCACGCGCATCATCGTTTTGTTGATGGTGTACCTGAGGGCTTTGCCGGTGGCGTCGGTGAGCTTTACGATGTTGACGCCGTAGCCGTTATCCTGCTTTGCTTTCTCCAGGTTTTCGAACTGGGCCACCGAAGTCTGGCGGGGCATGCCCGAGGAGTTCTGGTAGCCCGCGTTCTTCGTGGAGCTGTGCTCGTTTTCATCGAGCTGCAGCCAGATGAAGGTGAGCTCATTGGGTGAGTTGTTGAAATAGGTTACGGTCTCGGAGCCGCTGAGGCGCAGGGCGGGCTCGTCGAGGGTGGCCTTGATGTCGTAGTCGACGCGCTGCTGCCAGTACTTGGGACCCGGCGCGCCGCTGGCCGTGCGGTATTCGTTGGGTGTGGGCAGAATGCCACCGAGCTGCTCGAACTTGTTCCCGTGGTTGGAGCCCGGGTTGTTCTGCGAGTTCTGGGCACAAAGAAAGCTGCCGGCTACCAGCTGAACGCTGCAAGCTAGAAGAAGCTTTTTCATGTTGATCTATTGTGTTTTTTAAGTGACTAAGGGAGACGCTCAAGCGCCATTTTCAAAGCTAAGCCAAAAACCCCGGCTGAAACAAAGAGCACCCATTCGCGGCGCGGCACCCGGAGGCGCTCCACGAAAAGCCAGGAAAGCAGCAGCACCACGCCCACCACCACGATCTGCCCGGCCTCCAGGCCCACGTTGAAGCCGAAAAGGCTCCAGCCCATGCTCTGTCCTTTTGCCAGCAGGAAGCGGAGCGTGTTGGCGAAGCCGAGGCCGTGTATGAGCCCGAAAACGAGGGCGAGCGCATAGTTGATACGCAGCAGTCGCGGGGTGAAATCCTTCCGGAACAGGTTGCTCGCCGCCGTAAACACGATGGTGCAGGGGATGAGAAACTCCACCCAGGCAGACGGAACATCCAGCACGTTGAAAACGCTCAGCCCAAGGGTGACGGAATGTCCGATGGTGAAGGCCGTCACCAGTACCAGCACCTGGCGCCAGTCGCGCAGCAGGTACACTGCCGACAGCACCCAGACGAAAAGCAGGTGGTCCAGCGCGTCAATACTCATGATATGTTCCCATCCCAGCTGGAAATAAAACCCGAAATCGCCCATGTAGGTGTTTTGCCTTTTAACGTTTTTCAGCAGAGCCGGTCCAAAATAATCCAGAGTTTTGCAGCAAGCAAAAATAATCCGTCAATGGCGCTCCTGTCGTTTAAATGGTTCCTTCCGCTCCTTGCGTCTTTTTTCCATCCGTTCTATGTTTCGGTGACCGAGATCACGCACAACGCCCGGGAAAAAGAATACGAGATCTCCTGTAAGATGTTCGCGGAAGACCTTGAGCAAACGCTCAGGAAGCAGCATAAATTGTCCGTGGATCTTTCCTCCGATGCGCAGCATGCGCAGAACGACAAGCTGGTGGCTGCCTACATGCAGGCGCACCTGGCGGTGAGCGCCGACGGCAAGGCGCTGAAGCTGCACTACCTGGGTTTCGAGCGCGACAAGGAAGCGGTCTGGTGCTACTTCGATGTGCCCGGTGATGCCCCGAAGAAGGTAGACGTGCAGACATCGATCCTCCACGACTTCACCGAAAAGCAGATCAACATCGTCCATGTGTCGGTATACGGCAAGCGTCAAAGCCAGAAGATCGACTACCCGAACAGGGGGGCGAGCTTTAACTTTTAATCGCGCACGCGCTCGCACAAGAGGGCCGCTTGCGGCCCTCTTGTCATCCTGAGCGTAGCGAAGGATCTGAGGATCCGGGCTTAGTGAATGACCACAACCATTCGAAAGCTCCCGGCCGAAAAGCGCTATCGCAACGGGTGCGCATCCTGGGGCGGCCAGTGCGGAAAGAACCGGGTGTTGAGAAAATCAAGTCCGGGATTTATTTGCGCGATCAGCTTCATTTTCTTCGCCCTCGTCCAGCCCTTCAATTCTTTCTCCCGCCGTATGGCGTTCAGTACATACCGGCTCGTTTCGTAATAGAGCAGGTAATGAACCCCATATCTTGCGGTAAACCCGCTAACACCGAGATAATGTTCCACCAGGCGCGCCTTGAGATTGTTGGTGATACCGATGTACAACACCGAGCGCAATGCATTGGTCAGGATGTATGTATAATAACAGCGTTGTGGCATTGAGTAAAGCTCTAACGCCTCATACTCCTCACCATGATGTTTTCACCAGCATCTGGTGTTTTTTTCCTGCTGGCAACGATTTTCCGTTGCAAAGTCTCTCTGCTTTCGGGCTTTTCCTGATTGGTAGCTCAGATCCTTCGCTACGCTCAGGATGACAAAAGGACCGCGGTGCGGTCCTTTTGTGCTCAAACTATGGCTTATTCCTCTACTTCGCTCTCTTCCGGCGGTAGCTCCGCCTTCACCAGCACTTTGTCGATGCGGTGGCCGTCCATGTCGATGATCTCGATGTGAAAGATCTTCCATTCGAGGGTGTCGCCGGTATGAGGGATGCGCTCCAGCTCGTGGAGGATGCAGCCGGCAAGCGTATCAAACTGGTACTCGTCGTCGAGGTATTCGGTTTTGTCGAAGTAGGAGAGGAAGTCGTAAAAGTTGATCTGGGCATCCACCAGGTAGGTGCCGTCCTCGCGGGCCACGATCTCGTAGTCTTCCACGTCGTCGGTATCGGGGATGTCGCCGATGATGGCTTCCATGATATCGGTGAGCGTGATCATGCCCAGCACGGAGCCGTATTCGTCTACGATGAAAGCCGCGTAGTTCTTGGTGGCGCGCAGCTTCTCCATCACCTGGTAAGCGGAGTTGTTATTGGGTACAAACAGGGCGGGCTTCATGATCGAGCGCAGGTGCGTCAGGTCGGTAAGGTCGGCGGCTACGTACAGGTCCTTGATGGAAACGATGCCTTTCATGTTGTCGACGTCGCCCTCGCAAACGGGGTAGATGGAATGCGGTTCGGCGATGATCCGCTCGCGCACCTGCAGCGTTACGTCGGTCAGGTCGAAGCAGGCCATGTCGCTGCGGTGGGTCATCAGGGAAGTGATGTTGCGGTCGCCGAGGTGGAAGATGCGCTCGATCATTTCGCGCTCCTCTTCCTCGATGGTGCCCGCTTCGCTGCCTTCGGTGATGATGGCCTTGATCTCTTCTTCCGTCACCGTGTCGTCCGACACCGTGCGGATGTTGAATATGCGGAAGAACGAGTTGGACGTCTTGTTCAGAATCCACACAAAGGGGTGTGTGATCTTGGCGAAGATCCGCATCGGGGCAGCCATCATCTTGGCGATGCGCTCGGCACGCTGCAGGCCGATGCGCTTCGGGATGAGCTCGCCGAACACGATCGAAAGAAAGGTTACCAGTATTACCACAAGGGTGGTGGACAGGCCTTTGGCATAGGGGCGGAGGCTATCGAAGCGTTCGAAAAACGGTTCGATGTAGGCACCGAATTTCTCACCGGAGTACACACCGGTCAGGATCGCTATCAGGGTAATACCGATCTGGGCGGCGGAGAGAAAAATTTCGGGGTTTTGAGAAAGGTCAAGGGCCGAGCGGGCACGGTCATCTCCTTTGTCGGCCATCACTTCAAGACGTGCCTTCTTTACAGAAACCAGGGCGATCTCCGACATCACAAAAAGTCCATTCAGTAAGATCAGTCCCAGCAATATAAATACTTCCATCTACAGGTCTTCGGTTGTTTATCGGGGTAAAGCTATCACTTTTTGGGCCAAAGGGGGACCCAGCTCAGCGGCAATCATCCCCCGAAAGGGGCCGTTTATCGGAATTCAGCTCAGCGGCAACGCTTTTTAGGGGAAATTTGCCGTCCGCCAACATAGTCTGCATTTATGCTCGCCCGAACCCGTCTTCCTAAAACCCTGCTCTGGGTCACCCAGCTGCTGTTTATCTACGTCGGCCTGTTTACGGCCATGCGCGTGCTCCTTTTGCTGCTCTTCGGCCCGCAGGGCGAGCGGATCGGCGACCTGCTGCCTTCCTTTTTCCTGGGGCTCCGCTACGACCTCCGCTGGATCAGCGCCCTGCTGCTGCCCATCGTGCTGCTGAGCCTCATGCCGCGCCTGTCGCCCTTTTACGCGGCACGCAACAGCCGGGCTTGGACCTGGTACCTGGCCTTCGCCACGCTCTTCGTCGTCTTTTTCTTCGCGGCCGATTTCGGTTGCTTTGCCTACAACAACACCCGCCTCAATGCTTCGGCGCTCAACTTCGCCGAAGACCCGGGCATCTCGGCCCGTATGCTCTGGCAATCTTACCCCATTCTCTGGATGGTGGCGGGGCTCGCGCTCGTGGTGCTGCTGCTCCGCTGGGTATTTCGCCGCACGCATAGCTATGTAGACGTGCGCACCGCGGCCAAAGAGGCGCCCGACCGCCGCCGTTTTGTGCTTTGCTTTGCCCTGCTGCTCGGCTTCTGGGCCTGGGGCGGTGTTACCGGACCGCTGCGCTGGAAAGATGCCTTTGGCCTGCAGGATTCTTTCCGCGCCTACCTGGCTCTCAACCCGCTGCAAAATTTCTTTACCACCCTGCGCTTCCGCAAGCCGCAGGCCAGCGAGACGGAAGCCCGCCGCTATGCCGCCGACCTGCGGGGCTGGATGGGATTGCCGGGCGATGGCGTGGACTACCGCCGCACCGTAACGCCGGCCGCTCCGTCGCAAAGGCCCAACGTGGTGCTGGTGCTCTGCGAGTCGTTCAGCATGTACAAAAGCAGCATGAGCGGCAACCCGCTCGGCACCACGCCTTATTTCGATTCGCTCGCCCGTGGCGGTGTCTTTTTCGACCGCTGCTTCTCCCCGCATTTCTCCACCGCCCGCGGGCTCTTCGCCACGCTCACCGGAATTCCCGACGTGCAGCTGTCCAAGTTCTCCACCCGCAACGAGGCCGCCCTCGACCAGCATATCATCTTCAACGATTTCGAGGGTTACAAAAAGCTTTATTTCCTCGGCGGCGACCCGGGCTTCAACAATTTTTCCGGTATCCTGCGCAATATCCAGGGGCTCCAAATGCACACCGAAAACCAGTTTGCGCAGACGCCGGTCGACGTCTGGGGTATTTCCGACAAAGACCTTTTCCTGAATGCCGCCGCTACGCTGTCGCGGCAGGAAGGACCTTTTGTAGCCCTGATCCAGACAGCCGACAACCACCGACCTTTTACCATTCCCGAAAAGGAGCGCGCCTTCCGGCCCCGGGCAGTACACCCCGATACCCTGAAGAAATACGGGTTTGAGTCGCTGGCTGAATACAATGCCTTCCGTTATGCCGACCACAACATCGGCACCTTTATGGAAGCCGCCCGCCGGCAGCCCTGGTTTGCCAACACCATCTTCGTCTTCGTGGGCGACCATGGTGTGTCGGGCAACGCACAGGAGATCTACGGGGATGTGTGGACCCGCGAGCGGCTCACCGACGAGCACGTGCCGCTGCTGTTTTATGCGCCCGCCATCCTGCAGGCGCAACGACGCCACGAGGTGGTTTCCCAGATCGATGTGCTGCCCAGCATCGCCGGAATTGCAGGTATCCGCTATACCAACAGCACGCTGGGCCGCGACGTCGTGAAAGGCAACGAACGCCACTATGCCTTTACCATCCAGCACGACGAAGGCCGCATCGGCATCATCACCGATGATTTCTATTACTCCCGCAATCTCAACTTCAACCGCGAGGAGCTGCATTTTCTTCCGGGCTCCCGTATTTATACGGTCCGGCAGCAAGACTCCATCCGGCGCAGCATGGCGCCTGTGACACAGGGTATGTATGAAACGGCCCGGTGGATGCTCCTGAATAACAAAAAGACGTACGTAAAGCATTAGCGCAGGTCCTCGAAAGAGAAAGAACGCAGATCTTTTATAATCCTTATGACTTACGCAGCCTTCGGCTACGCTCAGGCTGACCACTTCGGCTACGCTGAGGCTGACAATGCCAGGGTGAGTTTGCCGAACCGTTCGAGCATGAGCAATCCTAAAAAATCATAACCCATCTGCGTATTTCGCTTGCGGAACCAGCGTTCCTTCTCTCCGTGAGCGGTTACTATCTTCGCGCCATGGACGACGAGTTTTTCATGCGCCAGGCACTAGTGCAGGCACAGCGTGCATTCGATGAGGACGAAGTGCCGGTGGGTGCCGTTGTGGTGTTGGGGGGGAAGATCATTTCACGGGGTTATAACCAGGTGGAGCGGCTCAATGATTGTACGGCGCATGCCGAGATCATCGCACTGACTTCCGCTTTTTCCTACCTGGGCAGCAAATACCTGCCGGAGGCGACATTGTATGTAACGGTAGAGCCCTGCCTTATGTGCGCCGGTGCATTGTATTGGAGCAAGATCGGGCGGATCGTTTTCGGCACCACCGACGAGAAGAACGGGCACCACCGGGTTACTGGCCCTAATTCGCCTTTTCATCCAAAGACCGTGGTGGAATACGGGGTGCTGGCTGAAGACAGCCGGGCGCTGATGAAGTCTTTTTTCGCCCGTAAACGCGGCTGAGCTGGCCCGGTTCTTTGAAGCGAATTCGCCCAATTAGGCCACCCGGGCTTATTTTTGGGCTTCCCTTAGCTTTGAAACCCAATGAGACTTTCCTATAGTCAGGCTACTTCTTTTCTTGCCGGTGGCGGAACCATGGGCGAGCTGGCCCGGAACCACAATTGGGCCGACACAGCGCTCGGCCCGCCGGAAACCTGGCCGCAGAGCCTGCGTACCACCGTCAGCATCCTGCTCAATTCGCAATTCCCCATGTTTGTATGGTGGGGCCCGGAGCTGACGGCCATTTACAACGATTCCTATATCCCCATTGCCGGCAAGAAGCATCCTAAGCTCCTGGGGCAGTCGGGCCGCGAGGCCTGGGCGGAGATCTGGAGCGACCTGGGCCCCCTGGTGGAGTCCGTGTTTGCGGGAATTTCCACCTGGTCGGAAGACCAGCTGCTGGTGATGAACCGCCACGGCTACGACGAAGAGACCTATTTCACGTTTTCCTATAGCCCGGTGCTTAACGAGCAGGGGGTTGTCAGCGGGCTTTTCTGCGCCTGCATCGAAACCACCGAAAAGGTGTTGGCCGCGCGCCGCCTTCACGAGAGCGAGCGCAACCTGCGCAATACGATCCTGCAGGCGCCGGTAGCCATGTGCATCCTGCGCGGGCCCGAGCACCGGGTGGAGATCGCCAATGAACGCATGTTTGCGCTCTGGGGACGGCAGGCAGCGGAGATGCAGGGGCGACCCATTTTTGAGGCCTTGCCCGAGGCGCGCAACCAGGGCCTGGAGGAATTACTGCACCGCGTATTTCATTCCGGCGAAAGCATCGTGGCCAACGAGCGCCCGGTTGACCTGCCGCGCGCCGGCGGCATTGCCACCGTTTATGTCAACCTTGTATACGAGCCCTTCCGCGATGGCGACGGTACAATTGGTGGCGTGCTGGTTGTGGCCTATGATGTGACCGACCAGGTGATGGCCCGCCAGAAGATCGAGGAGATCGTGGTGCAGCGCACCCGCGAGCTGGCGGCGGCCAACGAAGCGCTGACGCGCAGCAACCAAGACCTGAAGCGCTCCAACAACAACCTCGAGGAATTTGCCTACGCGGCCTCGCATGATATGAAGGAGCCGATCCGGAAAATCCACTTTTTCGCCGACCGCCTCAAAGGCGAGCTGCAGCAACAGCTGAGCCCCGAGCAGAGCGCGCTTTTTGGTCGCCTGGAAGGTGCCGCGCGGCGCATGGGCAACCTGATCGACGACCTGCTCAGCTACTCGCAAACAACCCGCGGCGCGGCCGAGCAGGAAGAGACTGATCTTGGCAAACGCCTCGAGCAGGTGCTGCACGACCTCGAGCTTGAAATTGAGGAAAAAGGTGCCGAAGTGCGCCCCGACCGGCTCCCGGTGATCTACGGCAACGGGCGGCAATTTCAGCAGCTCTTTCAGAACCTGCTGAGCAATGCGCTCAAGTACAGCCGTCCCGGTGTGCCTCCGCAAATTGATATCCGCTACCGGGAGGTTCCTGCCGCAGCCGTGCGCGCCCATCTTCCACCAGAGGCTACGGCACACCGTTACCACCTCATCGAGGTAACCGACAATGGGATCGGCTTCGAGCAGAAAGATGCCGACCGCATCTTCAACGTGTTTACGCGGCTGCATGGCAACAACGAATTCCGCGGCACCGGCGTGGGGCTGTCGATCGTTCGGAAGGTAGCGGAGAACCACGGCGGTTACGCCTGGGCGGAAAGCGACCCGGGCTCCGGCGCCTCCTTCTATATCCTGTTGCCGGTGGCCGGCAATGACACCGCGTGAGTTCGGTTTACCGATCCTGGTACTGCCTTACATTTGTCGTACTAAAAATTATCCCTTATGGCATTTACACTCCCCGCACTTCCGTATGCGCACGACGCACTGGAGCCCCATATCGATACACAGACGATGCAGATACACCACGGCAAGCACCACCAGGCTTACGTGGACAACCTGAATAAAGCCATCGCCGGCACCGAGCACGAGAACAAGAGCCTCGAAGAACTCGTGAAGAATGCAGGCGCTATCTCGCCCGCCGTGCGCAACAACGGTGGCGGCCACTGGAACCACTCGTTTTTCTGGACGGTGATCGGCCCTAACGCCGGCGGACAACCGACCGGCGCCCTGGCGGAAGCCATCACCAAGGCCTTCGGTTCCTTCGACGCATTCAAAGAGAAATTCAACACCGCCGGCGCTACCCGCTTCGGCTCCGGCTGGGCCTGGCTGATCAAAAAAGAAGACGGCTCACTCGAAGTAACGTCCACGCCGAACCAGGACAACCCGCTGATGGAAATCGCCGATGTAAAGGGCACGCCGCTGCTGGGTTGCGATGTGTGGGAGCATGCTTACTATCTCAAGTACCAGAATCGTCGCCCCGAGTACCTCGCTGCGTTCTGGAACGTAGTAAACTGGAACAAGGTGAGCGAGCTTTTCGAAGGCAAATAAGCAACAACCTGCTTTGATAAAGCCCTGGCATCTCTGCCGGGGCTTTTTTTGCGGTAAAGGGGCATGGTTTTTTTGCCGGGAGCCGAAACGATAAATTCATGAAACGCTTCACCTGCCGGCTGCTCCCGGCTTTGCTGGCTACGGGCCTCCTGCTGTTTTCCTGCACCAGTAACGACACCGCTAAATCATCAGGCGACAGCACAACAACGGTTGTCGGTGGGCCGGATACCGCACAAAAAGGGGCTGCCCTCGAGCTGGTGTTCAGCGATTCGTTGTTTCAGCTGACGGGTGTAGCCAGGGAACCGGGCGGAAGGTTGCTGGTAAATTACCCGCTCTGGAATGGCCCGTACCGGTATGCGGTAGTAGTGGCCACGGGCGGTACGGCAAAGCAACCTTACCCGGACTCCCTGACCAACATGTGGAAAGCAGGCAGCCCGGGCGGCAACAAGTGGGTTTGCGTGCAATCGGTTTATGTGGACGACAGCAGCCGCACCTGGGTGCTCGACCCGGCGGCGCCCAAGCTGATGCGCGTTACCGGCGGCGGCGCCAAGCTGGTGCGTATGAGCCGCGACGGCAAAATGGAGCGCACCTACTCTTTTAACGGCGTGATCAGCGATACGTCTTATGTCAACGACGTGCGGATCGATGTGCAACGCAACTTTGCCTACATTACCGATTCCAAGGTCGGCGGCATCGTGTTGGTGGATCTTGCCACCGGAAAAATGCGCGAGGTGTTGAAAAAGCATCCGTCCACGCAGTCGGATCCCAATTTCAAATTCATCATCGACGGGCATGAGCTGATGAAGAACGGCAAGCCGGTAAAATTCAATTCCGATGGGATTGCCCTTACGCCGGATGGCGCATGGCTGTATTACAAGCCGCTCACCGACGACAAGCTCTATCGCATCAGTACGGAATACCTGCGCGACCCGAAGGTGAGCGATACGGCGCTGGGCGCCAAGGTGGAAGACCTCGGTCACTTTACCACCACGGACGGAATGATCTTCGACAAGGCGGGCAATCTCTACCTCGGGGATCTGCAGAACTACCGGATCGTTCGCGTAGACAAGAACCTTAAGGTTTCAACGCTGGTTCAGGATCCGCGGCTCATCTGGCCCGACAGCTACTCGATCGCCGACGGCTACCTGTATATCTCCTGCTCGCAGATCAACAAGCAACCCGAATACAACAACGGGCAGAACAAGCGAACAGGTCCGTACACGGTTTACCGCGTGCGGCTTCCCTGAAGCCGGCAAAGGTGTAGTTTTGATTCATGTTTGAGCGCCTGATTGCAAACGTGGCCCGGAGGGTGGAACTCAACGCCGGGGAGCAGGAATATTTCACGTCGCTGCTGCAGGTGAAGACCGTGCGCCGCCGGCAGTTCCTGTTGCAGGAGGGTGAAGTGTGTCGCAACGAATATTTCGTAAACAAAGGCTGCCTCCGCGCCTACGTCACCGATGCGCGGGGCACCGAGCATGTGCTGCAGTTTGCCATTGAAGACTGGTGGATCGGCGACATGCACAGCTTCATTACCCAAACGCCCGCACGCATCACCATAGATGCGCTTGAAGACAGCGAAGTGTTCTCCATCAGCCGGAGCGGCTGGGATGAGCTGATGGAGCGGGTGCCCAAGTTCGAGCGCTTCTTCCGGATGCTCCTCCAAGGCGCTTTTATCACCTTGCAGAACCGCGTTACCTCGGCGCTGAGCGCTACGGCCGAGCAACGCTATGCCGAGTTCCAGGAACGCTACCCGCAGTTTGAGCAGCGCGTGCCGCAGCACCAGGTTGCTTCTTACCTCGGCATCACGCCCGAGTCGCTGAGCCGCATCCGCAAGCAGCGCGCTAAATCTTCCTGATCGGTAAATAGTACCATAAATGCACCGTCGGGGTCCATAGGCGCTGGCACGGTTTGGGGTACCTTTGCATCATGAACAGGGCTTCCATACCGGTGTACGACATACCCTCGATCGACAAGGGGGCGCGTCACGGGCTGCTGGTGGCCCGTCTCGGGGCGTACGTGCACACGCATTACGAGCACCTGCACCACCCGCACCGGCATTCGTTTTACCACCTGGTGCTGTTTACAGAAGGCGCCGGCACCCACGCCATCGACTTCGAGCCCTTTGCGGTCGGGCGCGGACAGGCCTACTTTATGGTTCCCGGGCAGGTGCACAGCTGGCAGTTCAGGGGGAAGGTGGACGGTTATATCGTTCACTTCAATGAATCCTTTTTCAGCAGCTTCCTGCAGAATGGCCGTTACCTCGAGCGCTTTGCTTTTTTCCAGGGCGTGCCGGGCAGCAGCGTCTGCCAGTTGCCGGAAGCGGTGCTGGCCGAAGCCGTGCCCCTGCTGGAGTCACTGTGCGGTGAATACGGGCGCGGCGACGCGGCTTCCACCGACCTGTTGCGGGTAGAGTTGTTGCGTTTTTTCCTGCTGGTGGAACGGCATTGCGGCGCTGCCCGCGAAGGGCAGGTTACACACAAAGCCTTGCTGCTGCAGCATTTCCGCCGCCTGGTGGAGGAGCACTACAAGGAGCTGCGCCTGCCCCGCGAATATGCCGCACTGCTTTATATCACGCCTAACCACCTCAACGCACTTTGCCAGGACCTGCTCGGCAAAACGGCCGGCGACGTCATCCGCGACCGCGTGTTGCTGGAGGCAAAGCGGCTGCTGGTGCACACGGGGGGCACCGTGGCGCATGTGGCCGCTGAGCTGCAGTTTGAAGACCCGTCTTACTTTAATCGCTTTTTTAAAAAATACGAAGGCCAGACACCCGATCAGTTCCGGAAGATCCAGTTGAGCCTGTAAAAACTGAAAACTATGTGTGCTGTAAAACAAGATGTAAAACCCGCACTGCTCCCTTCGATTTTGAACAATAAATGCCCGCGCTGCCGCCGTGGCGATCTATTCCAGCTCAAAGGCGCCTTCCGCATCAAGGGGCTGATGAAGATGAACGAGCGGTGCCCGGTATGCGGACAGCCGCTGGATATGGAGCCCGGCTTTTATTATGGCACCATTATGATCTCCTACGCCATTGCCGTTCTCTTCAGCGTCGTTACGTTCATTGTATGGTGGCTGACGATCGGCATGTCGCTTCAGGACAGCCGTTTCTTCTGGTGGATCGGTGTCAACGCGGTGCTGCTGGGGCTGCTGCAGCCGCCGCTGATGCGGCTTTCGCGCACGGTATGGATCTATTTCTTTGTAAAGTACAGCCCGCGCTGGAACGAAGGCGACGTGGTGCAACGGTATAACTACAACAAGGACCAGATGGGAAACTGGTAGGGAGATTTTTCGATCTCCGATTTCGGATGTCCGATTTGTTCGTGGATTTTGAAGATAGAAGGAGGTGCTGGCGCCAGCTAAATCAGACATCGGAGATCGGACATCATCACATTCCCTATGGTACCGGGTCGTAACCCGAGCCGCCCCAGGGATGACAGCGGCCGACACGCTTCACCGTGAGCCAGAAACCCTTAAGTACACCATACTTGCGAAAGGCCTCGAGGCCGTATTGCGAGCAGGTAGGCGTGTAGCGGCAGGAGGGGCCGAGGAGCGGCGAGATGCCCTTCTGGTAAACGCGGATCAACCCGATGAAGGGCAGGGCCAGGATCTTACTGAGCCGTTTCATGGTATTTCTTTTTAAGCTGGCGCAGGCTCTTGCCTACGGCTGCAAAGATGGTTTCGTACTCCGGCAGGGTCTTGTCGATGTAGATGAAAAATACCTCCAGTTTGAGGCCGTTTTCGGTGGCAAAGGCGAGCAGCTCGGCTTTTTGAAGGCGCCAGGCCTCGCGCATGAGGCGCTTCACACGGTTGCGGTCGACGGCCTTTTTGAAGTGCTTCTTGCTGCAGCTGAAGCCGACGCCGATGCCGCTATCGCGGCCTTCAGCCGGGGCCCAGCGGTACCAGCTCAGCACCGGGAATACCGAAAAGCGCTGCCCGCCCCGGAAGAGGGCGTCGATGGCGCTGCGGCTTTTCAGTTTCTGGCGGCGGGGAAGACCGTTGGGTTTCATGAATAGCGAATATCGAACAAGGAATATCGGATATCGAAGTGACGCCATCAAAGCCCTTTATTCGGAGCTCGATATTCGTTATTCGAGATTTAAACAAAAAGCCCCAATACCGGGGCTTTTGAATATACTGCGAAGCCGCTAGGGCTTTTTGTTTACTTCAGTTTCTTCTCATCGCTAACGGTCAGCTTGTGACGACCTTTTGCACGGCGGCTGGCCAGAACCTTACGGCCGTTGGCAGACTGCATGCGCTTGCGGAAACCATGGACGGTCTTACGGCGGCGGCGATGGGGTTGGAATGTACGTTTCATATCAGTTTCTTTTTTCCCTTTTTGTTCAAAATACCCGGGGAGAACCGGAGGTTTTCGGTCGCTGCCTACAGGTCACCACACCCGTTGGCTTTGTGAAAGGACCGCAAAAGTAGGAAAAAGAACTGGAAATCTGGAATCTTTGGATCTGGAATCTTGAGCAAATTCACAAAAGATTCCAGATTTCCAGATTCCAGATCAGAGATCCGGGCTGTTGAAAGTATCACCTTGGTTGATATCCCCGGTTTCGAAGCCTTTTTTAAACCAGTACATCCGCTGGGCCGAGGTGCCGTGGGTGAAGCTTTCCGGTACGGCATAGCCCTGGGCCTGCTTCTGGAGGTTGTCGTCGCCAATGGCGTTGGCGGCGCGGAGTGCTTCCTCGATATCCCCCGCTTCGAGGTAGCCCTTGCCCTGCTCATAGTGGGCAAACACGCCGGCGTAGAAGTCGGCCTGGAGCTCCATTTTTACCGAGTAACGGTTGTATTCTTCCTCGCTGAGTCGCTGGCGCATCTTGGCCATTTTTTCCGAAGTGCCCATGAGAGTCTGGATGTGATGCCCTACCTCGTGGGCCACCACATAGGCCATGGCAAAGTCGCCGCCGCCGCCAAAGCGGTTGCGCAGCTCATCGTAGAAGGCAAGATCGACGTACAGTTTCTGGTCGGCCGGGCAGTAAAAGGGCCCCGACTGAGCCGTGGCGCCACCGCAGCCGCTTTGCACCTGGCCGGTAAACAACACGAGGGTCGGCGGCGGGTAACTTTCCCCGGCTTTACGGAAGAGCTCGCCCCAAACGTCTTCGGTATCGGCAAGGACGACTTTCACGAAGCGGGCCAGCTGGTCTTCTTCGGCCGACCGCTGCGTCGTTTGCTGTCCCGGGAGGGGAGGCATCGTATTGTTGCCGGTGTTGTCCGAGCCGCCACCAAGTAAAAAGTTGAGTACCAGTGCAATCACACCTAAAATACCCCCGCCGGCGGCGATAGAGCCGCCCGACATGCCGCGCCGGTCTTCTACATTACCGCTCTCGCGGCGTCCTTGCCATAACATAGGTTCATCGTTTGGAAATCAAATATCGAAAAGCATGCCGTGCGGGAGCCGGCAGGTAAGCACGGCTTTTGTGTTGCCGCGCAAAGGCGGCCTTCTCCCACGGTGGCTCAACTCTCCGGCAGCGTCACCCAGTTGAAGCCGTCCCGTGCGATCAGCCCTTCGGCATCTTCCGGCCCCCAGGAGCCGGGCGCATAGTTGGGGAAATCTACCGGCGGGCGGGCGGCCCAGGCTTCCATTACCGGGGCAATCACCTTCCAGGCAGCCTCCACCTGGTCGGCGCGCATGAACAGGGTGGCATCGCCCTCGATGACGTCCTGGAGCAGCGTTTCGTAAGCCTCCGGCTGCCGGTCTTCCTCATTTTTTTCGGCATAGCTGAACACCATATCTACGGGGCGCAGCACCATATGCGGGCCGGCCTGCTTGGCCTGAAAGCGCAGCCGGATATCCATCTGGGGCGCGATGGCGATGCTGAGGCGGTTGGGCCGCCAGGTCTGCGCTGCTTCCTGGGGGAACGCATAGTCAGGGGCGGGCTTGAATTGAATGGTGATGAGTGTTTCCTTTTCGGCCATCGTCTTCCCGGTGCGTACATAAAACGGCACGTCTTTCCAGCGCCAGGTATCCACGTACAGCTTCAATGCAGCAAACGTCTCTACGTTTGAGCCGGGGTCGACGTTCTTTTCGGCGCGGTATCCGGGAACCTTCTTTCCTTTCATCCATCCCGGGCCGTACTGGCCACGCACGGCATGCTGGTGCACGTCTTCGGGCTGCAGCCGGCGTATCGCCTGCAGCACGTCCAGTTTTTTGTTACGGATCTCGTCGGCTTCGAAGGATATCGGCGCTTCCATTGCGATCATACACAGCATCTGCAGCACGTGGTTCTGCACCATGTCGCGTAAGGCGCCCGAGCTTTCGTAATAAGAACCGCGGTTTTCTATGGCAACCGTTTCGGCCGCCGTGATCTGCACATAGTCGATGTAATTGCCGTTCCAGATGGGTTCGAACAGGGCATTGGCAAAACGCAGGGCGAGGATGTTCTGCACCGTTTCCTTGCCCAGGAAATGATCGATGCGGTAAATCTGTTCTTCCGCAAAAAGTTTGCGGAGCAACTCGTTCAGCGCGCGCGCGCTTTCCAGGTCGTGGCCGAAGGGCTTCTCAAACACCATGCGGTGGCGTGCCGGATCGGAACAGAGCTTGTGCCGGTAGAGTTTTTTGGCGATGACCGGTGCGAGCTGGGGGGCAACCGACATGTAGAACACAACCTGTGCCGGCTCTTTTTGCTGTTTTTCAAAAGCGGCCACCTGTGCCGACATCTCCTTATAGGCTTTGTCCTGGCTGAGATCCTGCCGGCTGAAGCGCAGGTGCCCAAGGAAGCGCTTCCAGTGCTGCCGCAGCAGCTCGGGCCGCCGGGAAAATTGTTTTACGCTTTTGCGCAGCTGTTCGCGGTAGGCTGTGTCGCCCAGTTCACTGCGCCCGATGCCGACAATCAGCAGCTTCTCGGGCAGGTAGCCGTCAACGAACAGGTTGAACAGCGCCGGGATGAGCTTGCGGTGGGCGAGGTCGCCGGTACCGCCGAATATGTAGATAATGGTAGGAGACATAAAAGCAATTTTTCGATCTCCGATGTCGGATCTCTGATTTGTTTTTCAACCTAAATCAGACATCAGGCATCGCACATCAGACATCTGTTATTGGTTCCATTCGGTGTGAAAAACGCCGTCTTTGTCGGTGCGCCGGTAAGTGTGGGCGCCAAAGTAATCGCGTTGCGCCTGGATCAGGTTGGTGGGAAGGCGCTCGCTCCGGAAGGCGTCGTAATACGCAATGGCGCTGCCCAGTGCGGCCACGGGAATGCCGGCCTGCACGGCGTCGCAGAGTACCGTGCGGGCGGCGCCGGCGCGCTCGCCGAGCCATTGCGCCAGCGGGGGATGGAGCAACAGGTTGGGAAGGTCGGGACGTGTAGCAAAAGCTTTTTCAAACAGGGGCAGCAGTCCGGACCGGATGATGCAGCCCGCCCGCCACACCTGTATCACGGCCGGCAGCGGGATGTGCATTCCGTACGCCTTCGAGGCCTCGGCCAGCAGCGACAGTCCCTGCGCATAGGCGATCACGAAAGAAAAGGCCAGCGCTCTCCCGAGCTCGGCTTCGTCGATATTGACCTTGCTGACCGGCTGGCCGTTGAGACGCGACGCTTCTACCCGCTGCTCCTTGTACACCGACAGATCGCGCAGGGCAACTGCCATGTCGATCGTAGGAATAGAAACAGGGATATTCATGGCATCCTGCGAGGTCCATTTGCCCGTGCCTTTCGACCCGGCCTGGTCGAGGATCTTGTCGACAAGCTCCAGGTGCGCGGGATCGTCGGCATCCACGACCTTGAAGATCTCGGCTGTGATCTCTACCAGGTACGATTGCAGCTCGCCTTCGTTCCACCACGAAAAGACGCTGGAGAGTTGCCCGTTGTTATAGCCTGCACCGCGGCGGAGCAGGTCGTAGGCTTCGCTGATGAGCTGCATCAGTGCATACTCGATGCCGTTGTGCACCATCTTCACGTAGTGGCCCGCCGCGTCGCGGCCCATATAGGCCACGCAGGGCTTGTCGCCAGCCTTGGCGGCGATGGCTTCCAGGATCGGTTTGAGGTAATTGTACGCGGCTTCGTCGCCTCCGGGCATCATGCTGGGGCCGAGGCGCGCTCCAAGCTCGCCGCCCGACACGCCCATGCCGAAAAAGTGGATTCCCTGCGGCTGCAGGCGCTGTATGCGGGCGTTGGTGTCCTGGTAAAACGAGTTGCCGCCGTCGATGAGGATGTCGCCGGATTCGAGATGCGGCAGCAGGTTCGCGATCACATCGTCTACCGGCTTGCCTGCCGGCACGAGCATCATGATCTTACGGGGCGTTTTAAGGGCGCGGGTAAACTGCGTGATATCGGTGACGCCCTTTACCGTAGTGCCGTCGGCTGCCGCGGCTTCCAGGGCGTCGGCGCGCTCCTGCTTCAGGTCAAAGCCGATTACGGAAAAGCCATGGTCTGCCATGTTGAGCAGCAGGTTCGAGCCCATTACACCGATGCCGATCATGCCGAAGTCGAAGTTTGCTTCCATGCCGCCTAAGTTAGGCAGGGGCCAAAAAGAAAGGTTCCAAAGGGTTTTATAGGTTTTAAAAGGTTACTGGATGATAGCCGGAATTAACCGCTGACCCAAACCTCTAAACCTGTTGAACCTTTTAGAACCTCTTAAAATCTTTTTAGACTATTGTTTCGCTTTCACGCTGTCCATGCCACCCTGCGGGCGGGGCTGCTGCGGACGCTGCTCGCGCGGCGGCGGAATGGTGGCGGGCTCCACTTTGCCGTTGTGGCAGGTAAAGCAGGTCACCGTCAGCTTCGTATCGAGGTGTTTCGGGTTGCCGGCAAAACCAAAATATTTCTTATTGACGTCGTTGGTCATCTTCAGCATCTCGCGGGCGATGAGCTTGTGCTTGTTGCCGTCGGAGGCGAAGTCCCAGGTGCGGGTGCTGTCCACGCGCACATGGCAGAAGTTGCATTTCTGGCCCAGGGCGGCGCTGAAATGGTGCATCACGCTGTCCATCTGTTCCTTGCTGATGTTCTTGGGCAGGATCCTGAGGTTTTTGTACTTCGGCTCTTCACCCTGAATGGTGAAGGAGAGGGCCAGGACGGCCACGAGTACGGAGCCGGCGATGATCGTTTTCTTCATGTTGCTGTATTCGGGTGTCTAATTTATAGAAAAAGAGCGGCTCCTGTTCGTTAACAAAATCCTCTGGCCGTCATTTGCTACCTTTGCGGGCTCAAGTTGCTGAAAAATGGGTAAACTGGCCGAAGAATTCAACGAGTACCGCGCGAAGATGAACGAGGTGATTCTTTCCAAGAACAACCTGGTGATGAAGCGCCTCTGGAACCTGGATACGAACACCTACGAAAAAGGCGCCCTTGATGTAAAAACTAAGGAACTCCTCGGCCTTGTGGCCTCGATGGTGCTGCGTTGCGACGACTGCATCAAGTATCACCTCGGCAAGTGCCACGAAAACGGCGTGACGACGGCAGAACTCTACGAGACCTTTGCCGTTGCCAATATCGTGGGTGGTACGATCGTGATCCCGCATACGCGGCGGGCGGCGGAGTATTGGGAAGAACTGGTTGGGAATAACGAATAACGGATATCGAATTACGAATATCGGTTTCCCCGGAAAATCCCATAAAAGCCTGATGAAAATCCCATGGCGCCCTGAGGCAGGTAAATGAGCTTTATCAAAAGCTTATTTATGAAAAGCAGGGATTATGACCTGGAAGATAGATTGATCCGGTTTGGTGTTGTGATAATACGGATGGCGGAAAAGTTGCCGTCAACCTATGCCGGGCGGCATCTGGCAGGTCAACTTACAAGAAGTGGAACATCGCCGGCTTTGAATTATGGAGAGGCACATGGAGCAGAAAGTACGGCCGACTTCATTCACAAGATGAAGGTTGGCTTAAAGGAGTTGAGAGAAACATTTGTCTGTCAGAAATTCATTCGCCTTCTGGGTTGGATGGATCAAAGGCAGCTTGAAACAACGATCGACGAAAACAATCAGCTGATAGCAATTTTTGTTACCAGTATAAAAACGGCAGAAAGAAATAACAATAACAAAAAAGGTCGAGGTAACGTTAGCAGTTCGGACTGAACCCGAAATTCGATATTCGTTATCCGATATTCGATATTCAAATGGAAACGACAACTATAGACCGGCCCCAGCTTTCCCCTAAAGATTTCGCCACCGACCAGGAGGTGCGCTGGTGCCCGGGCTGCGGCGACTATTCGATCCTGGCGCAGGTGCAGAAGGTGATGCCTTCGCTCGGCATCCCGAAGGAAGATATTGTGATCATTTCGGGTATCGGCTGCTCCTCGCGTTTCCCGTATTATATGAATACCTACGGGATGCACTCGATTCACGGCCGCGCCACGGCGATCGCCTCCGGCCTCAAGGCCGCGCGCCCCGAGCTGAGCGTGTGGATCGTTACCGGTGACGGCGACGGCCTGTCGATCGGCCTCAACCATACCATGCACCTCATGCGCCGCAACTTCGACGTGAACGTGCTGCTGTTCAACAACCAGATCTACGGCCTTACCAAGGGACAATATTCACCGACTTCGGAGGAGCAGAAGATCACCAAGTCGACACCGATGGGCTCCATCGACCACCCCTTCAACCCGCTTGCGGTAGTGCTGGGCGGCGACGCTTCATTCGTGGCCCGCTCCATGGACCGCGACCCGAAGCACCTGCAGGCCATGCTGCTCCGCGCGCAGGCGCACCACGGTACCTCTTTCCTCGAGATCTACCAGAACTGTAACATCTTCAACGATGGCGCTTTTGAGATATTTACCGAGAAGGGCACCAAGGCCGAGGAAGCGCTGTTCCTTGAAAACGGGAAGCCGCTGATCTTCGGCGCACAGGCCAACAAGGGCGTTCGGCTCAACGGGCTGCGTCCCGAAGTGGTGACGCTGGGCGAGGGCTTCACCGCCGATGACCTGTGGATCCACGACGAAAGCGACCTGCTGAAGGCGCAGCTGCTCACCCGCATGTTCGACGATCCGAAGGCCGACCGCCACCTGCCGCGCCCCTTCGGTGTATTCTACCAGAACGAGCGTCCCACCTATGAAGATATGATGGGCCTGCAGCTGGAAGAAGCAAAAGCCAAAAAGCCGGCCGACCTCGACAAGCTGCTCCGCGGCAACGAGGTGTGGACCATTGTATAACTACGGAAAAAAAAATTAGCGGCCGGTCAAACCCCGGCCGCTTTTTATTGTCTGATTGTTGCCGGTAACCCCGGCTTTAAACAACCAATCAATGAAAACACACTTCCTGCTGCTTCCCGCGGCACTGGTCGCGGTTTTCTCCTGTACGAAACCGATTTATAGCGACGAGCGCGTTCAAGAGCGCGTCGTATCACTCTACTTTCGCGACAGCACCTCCAACGCTTTGCTAATAGGCCGCAGCGGAGAGCCTTTTCATGCCGATTCCATCCAGGTTGTTGAAGCACCGAACAGGCCTTATTATGGCACCGAAACAGGCTATGGGCAAGACCGCGACACCGCCGGGAAGTTCGGTGTCACATTCGTATATTATACGGGCTCCACAAAAGCAACCGATGATGACCTGACGCCGGTGGCTTTCGATAAGACCTATTTTATCCAGCTGAGCCGAACCGATGCAGATACGGTGCGCTTTGAAAAAGCGGCCGGGGCCGACGTCCGGCTATCCTGGAACGGCCGCTTCGTCCAGGAGCTGCCGCGCAATGAGATCCTTGTAAAGGCGACCATCCGCAAATAAAAAACGCCCCGACGGGGCGTTTTTTATTTGTATAGCGGCAGTTAAACCGCGCCGGTGAACTGTTTGAGAAAGCGTACGTCGTTCTGCGAGTAAAGCCGCAGGTCGTTGACGTTGTAGCGGATCTGCGTGATGCGCTCCACGCCCATGCCGAAGGCGAAGCCCGTGTACTTGTTCGGGTCGATGCCGACATTTTCGAGCACTTTGGGGTGTACCATGCCGCAGCCCATGATCTCTACCCATCCCGTATGCTTGCAGAGCCCGCAGCCGGAGCCGCCGCAGATGGTGCAGGTAACGTCCATTTCGGCCGAGGGTTCGGTGAATGGGAAATAGGAGGGACGGAAGCGCACCTTGATCTCGGGGCCGAACATTTCCTTTACGAAGAAGTAAAGCGTTTGCTTGAGGTCGGCAAAAGAAACGTGCTCGTCGATATAGAGTCCTTCCACCTGGTGGAAGAAGCAGTGCGCGCGCGCCGAGATCGTTTCGTTGCGGTACACGCGGCCGGGGCAGATCACGCGGATGGGGAGCTGGCCTTTTTCCATCTCCCGTATTTGTACGTTCGAGGTGTGGGTGCGCAGCAGCCAGTCGGGGTTTTGCTGGATGTAAAACGTGTCCTGCATATCGCGGGCAGGGTGGTTCTCCGGCAGGTTGAGCGCGGTGAAGTTGTGCCAGTCGTCTTCGATCTCCGGACCGTCGGCAACCGAGAAGCCGAGGCGCTGGTAGATGGAGATAATCCGCTGGCGCACGAGGCTCAGCGGGTGGCGCGAGCCGGGCTCAAGGGCATCGCCGGGAAGCGAGAGGTCGGGGCCGGGGCCGCTGGTCTCGATGCCATCGCCGAGCGTGGCCCTGGCGCCTTCATAGCGGGCTTCGGCAGCCGTTTTAAAGTCGTTCATCACCTGCCCGAACTCTTTTTTGCGCTCGTTGGGCACATTGCGCATCTCGCCCATAAGGCCTTTTACAATGCCTTTTGTTCCGAGGAATTTGATGCGGAATTCTTCTAATTGCTGGGGACTGCTGATTTCAGCCGATTCAATTTCTTTCCGGTAGTCACTGATCTGTTGCAGGATGGCTTCCATGGCCGCAAAGATACAAAGGTCGGCCCGTCTATCCGTCTCCATGCCCAACCATCTGAACCTCTTGCCCCCCCTGAACCTCCTGAAACAATTGACTCTTCTTACAGTTTCACCCGCACCGACACATTCGCCACGCGTCCTTCGATCGGCGCCCAGAGCTCCCGGAAAACGGGGTCATGGGGGCGTCCGCCTGCCACCAGCGACTCCACTTTGCTCTGCCGGTAATCGAACAGGTTTTCGCAGTTCAGCACAAATGAGAAGGCTTTCCAGTCGTACCGGATCATGGCGGCGGCCAGGAAATAGCCGGGCGTCTGCCGGCCTTCCTCAAGGTATTGCCGCCCGATATGGGAGGCTTCGAGTGAAGCACGGAAATGACTGGTGAATTCATAACCGGTCACCGCGGCAAACTTGTCGCGCGCAATGAGCGGCTGTCGCGGCTGCAGCGGCATATACCGCCGGGTGGCGTCGGTGTAGGTATACCCGAGGTAGGCTTCGAACTCGTCGATCCGTAGTTGCACGTAGGTTTCAGAGCCTTTTGTCTCCAGCGGTTGGCCATCCGGTACGTTGAGCAGTTCGGGTGTGCCGTTGCCGCGAAAGAGTTCCGCCACATTTTGTACCGATGTCAGGAAAAAAGATTGGTTGATGGCAAGATCCACTTCGTCGAAGCGCTTGTGAAAGTTGACATCGAGGTTGCCCCCTGTGGAGCGTTCGGCTTTGGTAGCGCTGTTGGTAAGCAGGATATACTCGCGTTCGTCCACATCGCTTTCGTAAACCGTAGGAATACGGTAGCCAAGCCCGCCGCCTACGCGGGCGGTCCATACGGGGCTGAGGCGGTACAACAAAGAAATCCGCGGCAACACGAAGGTGCCGTAGCGGTTAACAAAGTCGGTACGCAGGCCCGATTCAAGGGTCAGCTTCGGGTGCAGGCGCCAGTCGTCCTGCAGGAAGACCCCGACGGTGGAGTAGGATTCGGCCGGAAGCGGCTTTATCACGGACCCGTAATCCTGCCCGTTGACATTGACGCCGCCAACGAGGTCGTGCTTTGTGGTCTGGTGCAGGTAGGAAAGCTCCGAATACCAGGAGAGCTGCCCGGCGTGAAAGGGCTGCGAAAACGTATTGTTATTGATAAAGCGGTCGAACCAGCTGGCGGTGGCTTTCAGTTGCAGGCGCTGCTGCGGGGAAATGCGGTTTTCCCACTGCAGCTCGCCGCTGTGCCGGTAGGTTTCGTTGCGGATAAAGAAGGAATGGGTCACATTGGGCTCGCCGCGAAGCGCCAGCAGGTCGCCGCCGGTGCGCTCTTCGAGGAAAGCATTGTAGCCGAGGAGGAGGGTCTGGCGACTGTTGGGATAAAGGAAAATCACCGGGTGCAGGTTGAGGCTGCGGCTGCGCGCCACGTCGCTGTAGCCGTCGCCATCCACATCCTGCTCCTGCTGGCGGGTGATGCCGCCGAAAAAGGAATAGCCCACCTTTCCCTGGCGGTTCGACAGCCAGGCGTTCACATTGGATTCGCCGAGTGTGCTCTGGTTAACCAATAAAGTTTTTTCAAATTGCCCGGCTACAGGTCTCCGGGAGATGAGGTTGATCATGCCGGCAATGGCACCGCCGCCATAGAGCGTGGATGAGGATCCCTTGATGATCTCCACCTGCTTCAGGTCGAGCGGGGGGATCTGGAGGATGGAGAAGTTGCCGGCGAAAGCGCCGAAAAGCGGCAGACCGTCGCGAAGCAGCTGCGTGTATTTACCGGGCAATCCCTGCACGCGCATCTCCGTGTTGCCGCTGACCGCCGAAGCCTGCTGGGCCTGGATGCCGGCCACGTCGGATAACAGGGAGCCGATATGTCCCGGCTTGATGCCCACTTCTTCATTCACCTCCTCGTAGCCGAGCACTTCCACGCGGGTGGGGAGGTTTTCGATGCGGCTTTCGGTGCGGGTGGAAGAAACGATCACAGCCTCCTCTTCTTTTTCTGACAGTTCCAGGTTTACGAGTACGCGATCGCCGGTGGTTCCGGTAATGGTGATGCTGGCCGGGTTGAACCCGACGGCGGAAACCGTTACGGTTTGGCGGGTTGTCACGGCGTTCACGACAACCACCCCGGAGTCGTTGGTGGCTCGTCCCGCCGCGCTACCAGCGGTCACTGTAGCCCCGGCTATGGCTTCGCCGGTGCGGGCATTTCGAACTTCGAAGCGGATATTTCTTTGGGCAAGGAGCGTGGCAGAAAAAAAGCAAAGGAGGATGGTAAAGAAAGCCTTCATGGCGGTGCGTTGAGCAACAAAACTACCAACCGTTTACTTAAGTTTGCCGCAAATTGAAACGATGTCAGATTACCTGAACCTGGTGGATTTCCTGGAGCCCGTCAATACGGCGATCCTCTCGGAAGATATAGGCTATAAAGAGGGACAGATCGGTAAGGTGATCGCCACATTCGATGAATCCTTTCCCGACCTCGACGCGGCGCAGCTGGTACTCGTAGGTTGTCCCGAGCAGCGCGGCGCCGGCATCAAGGCGCCCAGCAGTGCCGCAGATGCCGTACGGCAGGCCTTTTACAGCCTTTATTACTGGCATGCCGATGTGGCCATCGCTGATGTCGGCAATGTAAAGACCGGGTCTTCCGTGGCCGACTCCTATGCCGCGCTGAAGATCGTCGTTCGCGAGCTGATGAATATCGGCAAGCGCGTGGTGGTGCTCGGTGGCTCCCACGACCTGACACTCGCGCAGTATTATGCATTCGCGGATGATCAAAAGTCAATCGAAGCCGTAGGGATCGATGCGGTGGTGGACATTCATATTGATTCGCCGCGGCGTGCCGACAACTTCCTGATGGAGATGCTGACGGCCGAGCCGAACTTCATGACGCATTACAATCACCTTGCTTTCCAGAGCTACTTCGTACACCCTAGGATGCTGGAAACGATGGATAAGCTGCGTTTCGATTGTTTCCGGGTAGGCACGGTAAAAGAGCACCTTGAGGAAATGGAGCCGGTGATCCGCAGCTGCCACCTGCTGACGTTTGATATCTCGGCTTTTGCCCACGCTTTCGCGCCCGCCACGATGCTGTCGCCGAACGGCCTCAACGGCGAGGAAGCCTGCACCCTGATGCAGTATGCGGGAATGAGCCCCAATATGCAATGCATCGGCATCTACGGCTACCAGCCCGAAAAGGACCGCGACGGGCTCACCGCCATGCAGGTGGCGCATATGCTTTGGTACCTGATCGACGGTTGCAGCCGCGGCGCCCGCGAAGTGAGCCTCGACGAGCGCGATCACTTCAATGAGTTTCATACCCTGTTTGCCGAAGTTGATACGCTGTTCCTCCAAAGCAAGCGCACGGGCCGCTGGTGGATGCAGTTGCCCGATGAGCGCTTTATTGCCTGCTCGTACCGCGACTACCAGCAGGCCAGCAGCAACGATATACCGGAGCGCTGGCTGCGGGCGCAGGAGCGGCCGTAGGAATATCGAGCAAGGAATGTCCAATAATGAATAAGGAAATGCAAAGCCCCCGCCATCGGCGGGGGCTTTGCACATAAAATAATCAATGCTGTCCTTTTTACGGGTGCGGCACTTCACGTAAACCTTGCGAATCGAATATGGAGCATAAAATAGCTCCTTCGAAATTCAATATTCGTTATTCGATATTCTTACTTCTTCAGGTTGTCGCGGATCTCCATCAGCAGCTTTTCCTGCAGGGTATACTCAGGCGGCTTGGGTGCTTCCACCACCGCGGCTTCTTTCCGGCGCTTCATGCGGTTGATACCTTTGATCACCATGAAGAGGGAAAGCGCAATGATCAGGAACTTGATGATACTGGAAAGAAAAGATCCATACTTGACGGCGCCCCATTTGAGGTCCTGGATATTTTCCAGGTGCGCTGCTTTCAATGCGGGGGCCAGGATCGCCGGCGTGATGATGTCGTCGGTGAGCGACGTGATGATCGCGCCGAAGGCGGCGCCGACCACTACGGCAACCGCGAGGTCGACGATATTGCCTTTAAGCGCGAACTCCCTGAATTCCTTTGCAAATCCCATTGGTACTGTGTTTTGGTTGGTTCAAAGATAGATGTCCCTACTAATTTAGGATACCTTGACCAATAAAACGAATCGATTCATTTGCCGCTTTTTCGCATAGGCCACAACGTAAAAAGCCCCCTGCCGGAGCGGGGGGCTTTTTGATCCGGTATTTGCTTACCAGATGCGCGTCCGCGCTTCCGGTGCTTTATACATTTTGTCGCCGGGCTGGATGTTGAAGGCAGCGTACCAGGCGTCCATATTCACGATGGGGCCGTTGGCACGGTGCTCGCCGGGCGAGTGCGGGTCGGTGAGGATCAGCTGCGCAAGCGCCTCGGGTGTGGCGTTGGAGCGCCAAACCTGTGCCCAGCTCAGGAAGAAGCGCTGCTGTGGCGTAAAGCCGTCGATCTTCTTTCCTTCCTTGAACTGCTTCGTTTTAGTAAAGGCCTCGTAAGCCATGTTGAGACCGCCAAGGTCGGCGAGGTTCTCACCCAGCGTAAGGCGGCCGTTCACGTGCACGGTGTCGAGCACGGTGAAGGCGTTGTACTGGGCCACCACTTCGTCGGCACGCTTCTTAAAGAGGTCGGCGTCTGCCTTCGTCCACCAATCGGTAAGGTTGCCGTTGGCAGCGTACTGGCGGCCGGAGTCGTCGAAGCCGTGGGTCATTTCGTGACCGATCACCGCACCAATACCGCCATAGTTGACGGCGTCGTCCGCACCGAAATCGAAGAAGGGAAACTGCAGGATGCCGGCCGGGAAGGCGATTTCGTTATTGCTCGGGCTGTAGTAGGCGTTGATGGTGGGAGGCGTCATGCCCCATTCGGTACGGTCAACGGGTTTGCCGATGCGGCCCACCATTTCGTTGTAGCGCCATTGGGCTGAGCGGCGCACATTGCCCAGCAGGTCGCCGCGCTCGATGGTGATGGAGCTGTAGTCTTTCCACTTGTCGGGATAAGCGATCTTGCGGGTGAAGGCATTGAGCTTCTCCAGGGCGCGCTGCTTCGTGGCCTCGCTCATCCAGGTGAGGTTCTTGATGCGGTTGGCAAAGGTTTCCTGCAGGTTATTCACCAGCTCGAGCATGCGCTCCTTTGCTTCGGGCTTGAAGTATTTGGCCACGTACATCTGGCCCAGCTGGTCGCCGAGCTGCTGGTCGATGAGACCGCTGACGAACTGCCAGCGGGGTGTCATTTCTTTCTGGCCCGTAAGCACCTGGCGCAGCTTGAAGTCCTGCTGGCGGAAGTCGTTGCTGAGATAGGCAGCCGTGTTGTTCAGCATGTTCCATTTCAGGTAGGTCTTCCAGTCGTCCATCGGCAGGGCGCTGAGCAGTACATCTACGATGCGCAGGTAATTGGGGTTGCTGACGATCACGCTATCGGCACCTTTGATCCTGGCCTCGTTCAGCATCCATCCCCAGTCGATGCCGGGAGTGAGGGTGGCGAGGTCTTTTACGGCGTACTTATTATAGGTCTTGTAAGGATCGCGGAGCTCTACGCGGGCATACTGGGCTTTTGCCAGGGCCGTTTCGATACGCATTACCGCGTCGGCATGACGGGCTGCTGTGGCTGCATCTTCGCCGATCAGCCCGAACATTTTACCCACGTGTTCGCGGTAGGCGCTGCGGATATTGGTGCTCCGGGTATCGTTCTTCAGGTAGTAGTCGCGGTCGGGGAGCGTAATGCCACCCTGCCCGATCGAGGGGATATACTGGTCTACCTTTTTCCGATCCTGGCCCACACTGGTACCGAGCAGGCCGCTGCCCATGCCCTGGGTGCGCTCCTGTACCAGCTCCTTGAGGAAGTCGGCAGGCGCGTTCAGTGCGTCGATCCGCTGCAGGTCGGCCTTGATGGGCGTATAACCCAGGTTGTCGATCGCGGCCGTATCCATGCCGCTCATGTAGAAGTCGGCCACCTGCTGCACCTTGGGGTCAGCGCTTTTTTTGCCCGCTTCTTCCATCAGCGTGCGGAGGCGGCGGCTGCTTTCCTCGCGCAGCTCGTCGAAGGAGCCCCAGCGCGTCTTGGACGCCGGCACCGGGTTCTTCTTCAGCCAGGTTCCGTTGGCATATAAATAGAAGTTGTCGCCCGGCCGGACGCTCTGGTCCATATTGGCCGGGTCGATGTATTTTTTCTTCTTCGGCTTGTCATCACCGGGTGGTGTGAAAGCCACCAGTCCAGCTGATAAGCCCAGCAGGGCAATTGTTGCCAGTTTTCTCATGTGTGCGGGAATTTTAAGACGCCGAATTTAAGGCAGAGCGCTGATGAAAAAACCCTTAATTACAGGAGGGGCTGGAGTTTAACAGGAGCGGCCGTGAGCCGTGAGCCGTGAGCCGTGAGAAGATGAACTCAGTAAGATATGAAGGAATCGGGCTCTTGTCGTCCGAAGGATTCACGGTTCAGGCAAACGAAAAAAGCCGCCCCTAAAGGCGGCTCTATCATTTATCGGTCCTTCACAGATTATTCTTCGAGGTTGAGCGGGTAGGTGTACGCGCCGTCGTAGCCCGGGTAGATGCCGTCGAGACGGACGCGGCCGCCCGAGTTGGCGAGTGCCTGCGAAAGCTGGTCGACGGAGTTGATCTCCTGGCCGTTGACGCTGGTGATCACAAAGCCGGGGATCATGCGGGTGCGGCTCAGGGGGCCGCTTTCGCTGATCTTGTCTACCACCACGCCACCGGTAATGCCGTACTGGCGCGCCTTGTTCTTGTCGAGATTCGACAGCTCGGCGCCGATGCGGGCACCGATATTCTGGGTGATCACATCGCCTTTTTTCTTGAGCGTTACCTGGGCGGTGATTTCCTTGCTGTTGCGCATGAACGTAACAGCCACCTTGTCGCCGGGGCGGAAGGAAGCGATCTGGGCGCTCATCTGGATACCGGTATTCACCGCATTGCCGTTCACCTTGGTGATCACATCGCCCTTGCGGATGCCGGCTGCAAAAGCGCCGCCATCGGAGGATACACCCGATACGAGCACGCCTTCCTGGTTCACCGGCAGGCCCTGCTGCTTGATCTGCTCTTCGCTCAGGTCGTCGGTTGCGATATAGTTGATGCCGAGGTAGCCGCGCTGTACGTCGCCGAAGCGGATGATGTCGTCCACGATCTTCTTAACGATGTTCACCGGGATGGCGAAGGAGTAACCGGCGTAGGTTCCCGTCGGGGCAAGGATGGCCGAGTTGATGCCGATGAGCTCACCGCTGCCGTTCACCAGCGCGCCACCCGAGTTGCCCTGGTTTACGGCTGCGTCGGTCTGGATGAACGACTCCACCGGCGTCTCGCTCTGGCGTTTATTAATGTTGATGGAGCGGCCGGTTGCCGATACGATACCGGCGGTAACCGTCGTCTCGAGCGTCAGGGGATAGCCGATTGCCAGCACCCACTGGCCAAGCACGAGGTTGCCGCTGTTGCCGTATACGAGGAAGGGCAGCTTGGTGCCGTCGATCTTCAGCACGGCAAGGTCCGAGCTCGGGTCGCGGCCGATCAGGCGGGCCTTGTAGGTTTTGCGGTTGTGCAGGGTCACGGTGATCTCGTCGGCCACCCCATCGGCGCCGTTGGAAATCACGTGGTTGTTGGTAACGATATAGCCGTCTTCGGACACGATCACGCCCGAGCCGGAAGCACGCTGCTCCGGAATGACGTTGGGGCCAGCTCCGCCGAGCAGGTCGTTAAACCAGTCGTCGAAAAAGCCCTCACCGGTGCGTGGCGAGCGAATGTTGTTGGTGATCTTTTTTGCGGGGATCTTGGTCTTGATGTGCACCACCGCCGGCACCGCCGCATTGGCGGCCTTGGTAAGGTCAACCATTTCACCCGGTGCACCCGGGCTGCCGCCCGTAAAGCCTGCATAATTGGCGGGAAGGCCTTTTTCCGCAGAGCCGATCAGGTAACGGTCGGGTGACAAGAACTTGTTGTAGGCGAAGATGCTGCCAAAGGTGGTCGCAGCACTAATGCCGACGACGGCCAGAACTTGTTTCCATTTCATAGTGTGCTATTGAATTGAGTTATTTAATACTGTCAAATTGTATGCCTCTACCTTACAAAATAACTATCGCGCGACGCCTTTCTTACTACCGGTGGTTCAGTTTAACAAACATTTACTAAGGTCTTCGTAGTTCGTCAAAATTATAAAGAAAGCAGAAACTTCAGCGTGTCCACACCATCGGCGAAGGTGTCGAGCGCCGGGCATTGCGCGCCACCGAAGGGCACCTGGCCCTGCCCGACAATGCACTGGATGTCCTTGCGTTCCGACAGCGATTTTTCCGCTTCCACGGCGCTTTTGTAGAATTGGTAATGCACCTGGCTGATGGGCGCGAAGGGGCTTTCGGCTTCCAGCAGCAGCACCGTTCCATTGGTCATATAGAAGTGGTGGTTGATGATGTGCACCGCCAGGTTATAATCGTAGTTGTTCCGGTATTTGTTGTGGTGCTCCAGCTCTTTATACTTGTCGAGCGCCCGCAGGAGCGGTTCAAAATTATAACCTTCCGGTACCCGCAGGGCCGTGACGTTGCGGCAGCCCAGACCGAAATATTGGCAAATATCGTCTGCCAGTTTTTCCAGTTCTCCGGCCGTTTCGTCGCCTGTAAGCAGTGCCACCGAGGTCCGGTTCTTCCGGATGATGTGCGGGTATTTGGCGAAATAGTGCTCAAAGTAGCGGGCCGTGTTATCGGAGCCAGTAGCGATATAAGCTTCGCAGCCCGTCAGGCGCTCGGCCAGCACGAAGTAGGGCGCTGCATCGGGGCGCTCACGCAGCAGCCACTCGACGAGGTGGGTGATCAGCACCGTGTCTTTCGACGAGGGCTTGATCCAGGCATAGTGCCCCGCGAGAAAGGTACAGAGCAGGTCGTGGAAGCCCACCAGCGGGATATTGCCCGCCATCACGAGGCCGACTTTTTTCGGCGCCGCATTTTCCTCCGGAATGGCATAGCGCATTGCCAGCTCTTCAAGGACCGGGCGCCGCAGGAAGGCGGTCCGGATATTTTCGGTGGCGAGGTCCACGAATCCAGGTGTGAACCAGTTATTTTGAATATAGGCGCGCTCCCGGGCCGTGGCCCAGCTTTCGTCGTTCAGCGCGAGGTAATCGCCCAGCCGGGCCAGCAGATCAATCCGTTCTTGCAGTTTTAGGTGCATCCGTTATTTTTGTCCCGCAAATTTACTTCTAAATCAAACCGACTTATGGCCATCAAGATAACGGATGAATGTATCAACTGCGGCGCCTGCGAGCCCGAATGTCCCAATAACGCGATCTACGAAGGCGGGGTGGAATGGTCCATCGCCGACGGTACCTCGGTAAAAGGCGCCTATATCCTGGTAGACGGCACCACGGTAGACGCCGGCCAGCGCAACGCGCCCATCGCCGTCGATACTTACTATATCGTGCCCAGCAAATGCACCGAATGCCAGGGTTTCCACGAAGAGCCCCAGTGCGCGGCCGTTTGCCCGGTCGACTGCTGCGTTCCCGACGAAATGTACCAGGAAACCGTGGAGGCGCTGATGGAAAAGAAAGAGCGCCTGCACCTCTGAGAATAACGAATAGCGAACAAGGAATATCGAATTTCGAGACGATGCCCCGGCAAACGGGGCATTTTCTTTTTGACGGTTTTAGGCGATTTCGATTTTCGTTATCCGATATTCGTTATTCGATATTCAATTTTTATGAAGAAAAAAATCGCCCTCGTCACCGGTGGTTATTCCGGTGAGGCTGTCATCTCCTATAAATCGGCGCGCACCATCTACAATAACCTCGACAAGGCGAAATACGATGTCTATACCATCGACATCAATCCCGAGGGCTGGTATTACGAACATGAGGACGGGCAGAAGACGCTTGTCAACCGTGAGAATTTCACCCTTACCGTCGGCGCCGAGCTCGTGCGCTTCGACGCGGTGTTCGTAGGGCTGCACGGCACGCCCGGCGAGGACGGCAAGCTGCAGGGTTATTTCGATATGATCGGTCTCCCTTACTCTTCCTGCAACGCCGCCACTTCGGCGCTCACGTTCAACAAGCGCTACACGGTGGCCGTGGCCGCGATGGCCGGGATCAACGTAGCCAAATCGGTGCACCTTTTCAAGCACACACCGCATGATGTCAACGACGTGCTCGATCGCCTTCGGCTGCCGGTATTTGTAAAGCCCAACAACGGGGGCTCCAGCATCGGCATGAGCAAGGTGACGGAGGGCGGCCAGCTGGCGGCGGCACTCGAAAAGGCTTTTGCCGAAGACGACCAGGTGCTGGTGGAGGAGATGATCAACGGGCGCGAATTTACCGTGGGGGTATACCGTGCCGAAGGCAGGATCAATGTGCTTCCGATCACGGAGATCATCGCCCACAACGAGTTCTTCGACTTCGAAGCAAAGTACCAGGGCAAGTCGTCGGAGGTAACCCCCGCCGATATCGACGAAAGCTGGAAAAAGAACCTCGAAGACGCCGCCACCCGTATTTATGAAGTCTTTAACTGCCGCGGCGTAGTGCGCATCGACTTCATCTACAACGATGAAAAAGGACCGCACATGCTCGAGATCAATACGGTGCCGGGCCAGAGTGAGGCTTCGGTGATCCCGCAACAGGTGCGTGCCGCCGGTATGAACCTGCAGGACTTTTATGGCGCCCTGGTGGAGCAGACCCTTGCCGGCGGCTGATTGCTTATCTTGCACCCCGATTCCAAACTTATCCATTGAAACAATTCATTCGTAAAAACATCACGGGCCGCCCCCTTTGGGTAAACATACTCTGGGCGCTCGGGCTTGTGCTGCTGTTGCTGCTGCTGTTTGTGCTGTCGATGAACTGGCTTACCCAGCACGGCGTGGCCCGGCAGGTGCCTTCGGTTACCGGCAAGCCGCTGGCGGAGGCGCAGAAGCTGCTCGAGGACAACGGCTTTGATATTGTCATCCAGGACTCCGTTTATTATGATTCGCTGCCGCCTTCGGCCGTGATCAAGCAGGTGCCCGAGGCCGATGCCGTTGTTAAAAAGAGCCGCCGCGTGTACATCACGGTCAACCGCGTTATTCCGCCCGATGTGGACATGCCCAACCTGCGTGGGTATAGCCTGCGCAACGCGGAGCAGTTGCTCCGCAACCTGGGTCTGCGCATCGGCGATACCACCACGCGGCCCGACTTTGCGAAGGGCACCGTGCTGGAGCAAACCGTTAACGGAAATCCCGTCGCCCCCGGCTCCAAGATCCGCGTGGGCTCGCGCATCGACCTGGTGGTAGGCAGCGGTGTCGGCGCCGAGTCGCTCGAAGTGCCGTCGCTGGTGGGCATGACCTACGAGCAGGCCCGCGCCCTCATCGAAAGCGACGGCTTTATCCTCGGCTCGGTAGTGGCACCCGGTGTGCGCGACTCGCTGGCGGCATATGTAGTGCGCCAGAGCCCCGACGTGCGCGATGGCAAGGGGCGCGCCTACCGCATCCGCCCCGGCCAGATGATCGACCTGTGGCTCGATGTCAGCAAGCCCGCGCCGCCGCATGTCGACACCGCCGCGGCTCCTCCCGCCACCGCGCCGGCAGATGGTGGTCAATAACAAAAAAAGTACAGCATCATATGAACAACATAAGCGTAGACGAGCTGAAAGCCAAAATGGACCGCGGCGAAAAGATCAACCTGATCGACGTGCGCGAGCCGCATGAATATGCCGAAGCCAATATCGCCGGCGCCCGCCTGTATCCTCTGGGAAAGATCCAGACCATGCAGGTAGACGAGCTCGAAGACCTCAAGGATGAGGAAGTGATCATTCAATGCCGCAGCGGTCACCGCAGCATGATGGCCTGCATGGTACTCGACCAGCTCGGTTTCAAGCATACATACAATCTTGTCGGCGGTATCCTTGCCTGGCAGGAGAAGTACCCGGTACAGAAAGCGTAGGCAATATCGAATACCGATCAGGGAATATTGAATTTTGACATAGAAAAACCCGCCAACTGGCGGGTTTTTCTATGTGGTTAATGCTCAAATTTCAAACGGATGTTTCATCGTAGCCCGTTTGAATCCCGGCACCTCCTTCAGCTTTTGCGATTCCTTGATCGATATTCGAAATTATTCTTCCTTAAATCATTCTACAGTCGAACATTCAATCCGACCAGTACATTCGTTCCCGCCATCGGGTAGTAGAAGTTTTCCCGCACCAGGCTGTTGTCGTACTTGTAGGAATACGTATAGCCGTTCGATTCGTAAGCGCGGTTCCAGATATTGTTCACACGCACAAAGGTCTCCAGCCCGCTGAGGCCGCGCGTGGGCGCCCAGTTGTAGCGCAGCTCGGCATCCTGCACGAAGTAGCCGCGCAACATGCGGTTGGCCTGTGCCGAATTATCCAGGTACTGCTTGCTGACACCCTTGCTGATCAGCGATACTTCAAATCCTTTCGCTGGCTTTGCGATGATCGTACCGGCGCTAGTGAGCCAGGGCGAATACGCAATTTGCGTGTTGTTATAGTTCAGCGTGTCGTAGCCATCGAAATCGAAGTTCACGTCGTAACGCGGCAGGTAGTCGGCAAAGGTCTTCAGGATATTGCGGCTTACGGTAACATTGGCTTGAACTGAGAGCCAGCTGTTGATTGCAAGGCCTCCCCAGGCTTCAAGACCGAGGCGATAGCTGTTGGGCACATTAACGCGGATGGGATCGCCCACGTCATTCAGCTTGCCGGTAAGCACAAGCTGGTCGCGGTAAAGCATGTAAAAACCGTTCAGGCCGTACTGGGCACGCTTGCCGTGGTGCTCCACGCCGGCTTCGATGTCGTGCAGCTTTTCTGCTTTCGGATCGGCAATACCAACACCGGTTTCATAATCGGTGCGGTTCGGCTCTTTTTGCCCGAGCGCATAGGAAGCGTACAGGCTGTAGCCGCGGCCTTCGTAGCGGAGGCCGGCCTTGGGGTTGAAAAAGTTGTACTCGCGGGCCACCTGCAGGGTCGGGAACTTACGGGTGCCTTTTACGAGGTGTTTTACATAGCGGTATTGGAGGTCCGCCATCAGGTACAGGTTCTTCGCGATGTTGTACCCAAACTTGCCATACACGTTCGCATCGTCCTTAAGCGCCGGGAAGCGATACCACTCATGGTCTTTCGGCGCGCCGCTGGCTGCCCAGGTTACCACACCATAATGGCTGCCATCGAAGCGGTTGGCCGAGCCACCGAAGGTGAAGTCGTAGTCGTTCTTTTTGTAATTGGCCGCAAACGTGAAGCCGTAGAGATCGTTCTTCAGCCAGAGCTGCCGCACAAGGTCGCTGCGGCGGATCGTGCTGCTGCCGACCATAACATCCGGGAGGCCATAGCTGCTGTACTTCTGGCTGTACTTATACTCTTCATAGAAGCCTTCGCCATGAGTAAGGAAAAGAGCGCCACTGAGGGCGAGGCCATTTTTCAGGGTGTGGTTCAGGAAAAGCTGGTAGTGATCCTGCCGGTAGTTGTCGGTCTGGTTGGCATAAAGGTACCCGTTGTAGCGGCGCGGGTTGGCACCAAACAGGTTGGCCGAGTCGGCACTGGTGAAATAAAGCGAACCCAGGTTGTTGTTATAGTGGGTAAGCAGGCTGTCGGGGTTGTAAAAAAGCTTGAACTCCGGAATGCCGTTCCAGGCCTGGTAGGTTTTTTCACGACCGCTGAAGACGTTGAGGCGGATCGAGGAGCGCTCGCCGAGCCAGGCACCGGAGAGGTAATACGACTGCAGGCTGGAAGCGCCGCGGTCGATATATCCGTCGCTGGAAACCCGCGACAGGCGCGCGTCTACCGTAAACCGGTTATTGATCAAGCCGGTGCCCGCTTTGACGGTATTGCGCCAGGTGTTGAAGGATCCGTAGGTGTTGAACAGCTCGGCATAGGCCTGCCGGCGCACTTCGTTCGTGCTCAGGTTGATTGTGGCGCCAAAGGCCCCGGCCCCGTTGGAGGAGGTGCCCACCCCGCGCTGGATCTGCATGGAGCCTACCGAGGAGGCGAAGTCGGGCAGGTCTACAAAGTAAACGCCCTGCGATTCGGGGTCGTTGTACGGGATGCCGTTCAGCGTCACGTTGATGCGGGTGAGGTCGGAGCCACGTATGCGGAGACCTGTGTAGCCGACACCGTTGCCCGCGTCGGAAGACACCACGGTTGAGGGCGTCTGGTTCAGTACGAAGGGCAGGTCCTGGCCGAGATTCTGCCGCTCGATGGCGGCCCGGTCAAGGTTGGTCTTGGCAAACGGTGCCTTTGCCGAGGCGCGCGTACTTCGGACTTCTACCGGGTCGAGCTGAAGCGTGTCTGAAAGGCGGGAACGAAGTGTGTCTTGTGCGCCGGCCGAAGTGGCCAGCAAAAGAAAGCTTGGAAAAAATGCAGTCCTTTTCATTTAAATTGGTTTAAAATGAAAGGGAAATGCACGCAAAAGAAGGAGCGTAAGGAGGCGGAACCTTCCCTGCGCAGGCATTACCCTGATCAGGTTCGACGGGTATGATCTCAGCTCGGACTTTTGTATCCGGGCACCCCGAGGATGTCGGCGCAAATTTATACCGGCGCTTCCGTTTTGCTGTAACATTTTTTATGCACCGCCGTTTTACAGGCAGAAACCCCAAAACTCCCGATATGAAAAAATTACTCGCGTTCGCCTTTTTGCTCCTCGGTGCCGGCTCCCTGCAGGCGCAGAAAACCATCAACGATGACAATGCCCGCGTGCGCTCCGTGCCTGCCTTCCGCGGCATCCGCGTTTCCAGCGGCATCGACCTCTACCTGAGCACCGGCGAGCCGGCGGTGGCGGTGTCGGCACGTGAAAGCGAGTTCCGCGACCGCATCCGCACCGAGGTGGAGAATGGTGTACTGAAGATCTGGTACGATACCCGCGATCTCAAGAACATGGTGTGGGGCAACAGCAAGAACCTCCGCGCCTATGTGTCCGCCCGGGAGATCGAGCAGCTCGGCGCTTCCGGCGGTTCCGACGTATTTATCGACGGAACGCTGAGCGCGCCCACCCTGAAAGTCGACCTTTCCGGCGGCTCCGATTTCAAAGGGCGGGTGGCCATCAGCGGTAAGCTTGAATGCCATGCCAACGGCGGCTCCGATGTCATTATTTCCGGTACGGCCGGCGACCTGGAAGTGCATGCTGCGGGCGGCTCCGATTTCAAAGGTCGCGAGCTTGTTGCCGAAACGATGCGTGCCGAAGCTTCGGGCGGCTCCGATATCGATGCCACCGTCAACCGCGAGGTGCGCGCCTCGGCCTCCGGCGGCTCCGATGTTTACTACCGCGGCAACGCAAGCCTGGTGGAGAGTAACAAAAGCGGCGGCTCCGATATCAAGAAGCGCGGGTGACAGGCGCTTAAAGAATTCTAAAAAAAAGACGCTCCCGCAGCGTCTTTTTTTTAGAAAGTTTTGGTGGAACCGATTGAGCCTCCTACATTTGCACTACAACAGCGCGAAGTAGAGCAGCGGTAGCTCGTCGGGCTCATAACCCGAAGGTCGCAGGTTCGATCCCTGCCTTCGCAACTACCAAAGGACTCCGGAAACACCGGGGTCCTTTTTTGTTACAGCTCTTCTGGCTTATAATCCGCCCCGGGCGGTACGCAGGCCCATCCTGCTTTTGTAATTACTATTTGACTGCGGGAGCCGGAGGCGTCTCTGTGGCTTGGAGGAAGCTTACTAGAGTACGGGAATCGTGTGTTTGTATTTTTCTCTGCGGGCCATCTATCACAATCATGACAATACACCTCCTGTAGTAACGGGGCTGACGAAATGCAACCGGCTTTGTATGAAATTTTCAAGCGCGTCAATTTAAATAGTAACATAGCTGCAGCCTGAATAAAGTTATCCAGTATGTATACCGTTTATGTTCTCTATTCGTCCGGGTATGACAAAATCTATATTGGAATGACTTCAGATCTGACCGAACGTTTGCGATCGCATAATGAACTTGGCAAAAAAGGATGGACGATCTCCTTTCGGCCGTGGACGTGCATTTATACTGAGCTATTCGGTAAAAAGCCGCAAGCGCTAGCCAGAGAAAAACAGCTGAAAACGGCAAAGGGCCGGGCCTTTATCCGAACATTATTGAAGAAAACATAAATCTAAACCATTCGGACGGGCTCATATCCGCCAGCTGGCGGACGCAGGTTCGATCCCTCGCAACTACCAAAGGACTCCGGAAACACCGGGGTCCTTTTTTATTACAGCTCGCCGGGTTCCTATCCCGCCAGGGCGGGACGCAGGCTGATCCCTAGCGAATGCATCCGCCCTTTCTTTGCCTCTTCAGACGTCCTTCAGATGTTTCCGTCCTGGTTGCCTTAACGTATGGGCAACTCAATGCTTAGCCGGCAGCCTTTGCCCGGTGCCGAGTCGAGGTGCACTTTACCCCGGTACACTTCCGCGCGGTTGCGGATATCCGAAAGCCCCATCCCTTTATGCGGGCGGCGCGTGTCGAACCCGGTGCCATCGTCAGCAACCCAGAGGCGCAGCATGCCGCCGTCCTGCCGGATGCCGATCTCCACGTTGGTGGCACCGGCGTATTTGACGATATTATTGAGCTGCTCCTGGACGATGCGGTACATCGTCAGCTGCAGCTCTTTGTGCAGCTTTCTTTCGGAAGAGAGGCCGTAATGGAAATCGATATGAAAGGCACGCAGCGAAAGGTATTGGGTAATGAGCTCGTCGAGGGTGGCGCGGAAGCCGATGTCGTTGAGCACCGGCGGAACGAGTTGCTTTGAAAGAAAACGGATCTCGTTGATGGAGCGCTGCACGAGCTCCTGGCTTTGGCGGATGAAGTCGGCGCGGCGCTCGGGGAAGTACCCGATATTTTCCACATAAAGCTTCGCAGTGGTCAGGATCTGGCTGACGTTATCGTGCAGCTCCTTGCCGATGTCCGAGCGCTCCCGCTCCTGGGTGCGGATAATCGCTTTCGATATTTCCTTTTGCGCGTTGATCTTTTGTTCGATTACCCGCAGCTCCAGCTCGCGCCGGTGGGTGATATCGGTTGCGATTGCGAAGTAGTGTTCCACTTCTCCTTTCGGACTGAATGCCGGCTGGCCTTTGAGCTCGAGCCAATAACTTTGACCGTCGCGGCGGTAATGCCGCAGCTCGCAGTTGAAGGCTTGCTTGTCGCGGATGCTTGTGCGGATGTGGGCCAGCACTTTTTCGTTTGTACCGGGACCGCGCAGCAGGAGCCAGGGCAGATGTCCGGTTATCTCGGCGGCGATAAAACCGGAAAGCTCACAGAAGGCTTTGTTCACCCAGGTGATGTATCCTGCGCTGTCGGTCATGAAAATGCCGTTCGTTGTTTCGGTGGCGATGAGGGAAAGGCGCCGCAGTTCCGCTTCCGCCTGCTTGATGCGGGTGATGTCCTGCATGGCGCCGATCATCCGGGTTGCGCGGCCATCGGGAGCGCGCTGGATAAATGCCCGGTCGAGCACATTGGCAATGCTGCCGTCGGCGCGGTAGAATCGATACTGCATCTCCCATTGCGCGCGCTGCGGATCGCGGCGGGCATCCTCCGCAGAGGCAAGCACCGCTTCCTGGTCTTCGGGATGAATGTTCACGGTCCATACGTCCATCTGCGCCGGCGTTGCATAGCCGAAAAGCTGGGTAAAGGCGAGGTTGAAGAAACAGGTATTCCGCTCTACATCAAAGTCCCACACGGCATCGTGGGTGGCTTCGGCCAGCAGCTCGTAGCGCAGGTTGGTCTGCTGCAGCCTTTCTTCGCGTTGCTTGCTTTCGAGTATCACCTGGAGCAGGTGCACGGCACGCTCTATCGTTTTCACTTCTAGTGCCGACGGTACTTTCGCTGTGCGGTAATACATCGCAAAGGTGGCCATTACGGTGCCGCCGCTGTCGATCACCGGCTGCGACCAGCAGGCGCGGTAACCGAAGGAAAGCATGACGTCGCGCCATTCGGTCCAGCGGTCGTCGCGGGCAATGTCGGTTACCACCATGGGCTCCTGCTGGTGCGCGGCGGTGCCGCAGAAGTCCATGTTCCAGCCGGTGGGAATTCCTTCGTTCAGGCGCTCTACGAATCCTGCGGGCAGGCTACGGCTCGCAAACGGGTAAAGCCGGTCGCCGCGGCACTCAAGAAGGGAGCAGGTCATATCGGGATGAAGCTTCTCGATGGCGTCGATATAAAATAGCACCAGCTCGTGCAGGCCTTGCTCCCCGCGCGCGTTCATCTCCAGAACCTGTCGTTCGAGGTGTTCCAGCCCGGGGTAATAATCAATGGGATTTTCCCCCGAAAAGGTGCCGTCAACGTCTTCGGGGAAGGGCAATTGGTCAGTTTGCGGTAGCAGGTCTTCGCACATAGTTTTCGTTTGAAGGCTTCGCTGCAAAGGGTAGTATAAGGTACACCCGGGAACGGGCTTCTTCCGCGGCTGTCATTACAAAATAACCTGCTTAGGGGATAGCACCTAGGGGTTCCGGAAAAATACCCGCAGCCTACCACGAGCCGGCCATCACCGCGAATTCCCCGTCATAAGGGGGCGCTGCGCCGGGGCGCCAGCTTTGCGACACCACCCCGTCGATAAAGGCCGCGCTGCGGCAGCCCTGCTGCACGAAAAAGCGCGCAAGCTCCTGGAAGGTCACCGGCTCGCGGCTGATGGCAAACAGGATGCGGCCGTCGGCCAGGATGCCCACGCCGTTGCGGATATAGCGGCTCTGCGCGCGGGTGAGCTTCGGGTTTACAGCTCCGTTGATGACGAGCATCGGCGCGATCTCGACGGCATATTTATAGTCGCTTGTTTTTATCTCGCCGAGCGGCACCAGCACCGCCCGGTTGTCTTTCGTGATGGCAATCACGGCCTGCGGCTGCATTCCGAAATTGACCTTCGGATTGTTGACCCGCACCAGCGGTGTGATGGTCTGCCCGTTCTCGATATAAAGACCTACGGGGCGATAACCACTGTTGCCGTTGGCATACATCTGTATGTTCATGGCAAAGCGCAGCCGCGGCTGCAAGGCCGCAAGCCTGCTGAGCGTGCTGATATTGCTTCCGGCATGGCGGTAGAAGAAGGCCGTGCGGCCGGCGGTGGCCACATAGCTATCGAATGACTGGCAAAAGGCGGTGGCCGGGAGCAGCAAGGCAAAGAACAGGAGGCGTTTCATGATATCATGTTTTTGTTGGAGGGCAGTATCGCGCCTTCCGCACTAACGCCGATCAATACGCGCTATTGCGCTCCTGCGAAAATCTTAGTTGCTCTCCAGCTTGCTGAGAAAAAAGGCTGCAAGGAAACCGAGTACCGTTACGATGCCGATAAAGTCATGTGCTTCGTCATAGGCTTCGGGGATCATGGTGTTGCTCAGCATCGCCAGGATTCCGCCGGCGGCCATCGCCACCATGCCGCCGGTGACGGCCGGCGACAACTGGCTGAAGAAGACAAAGCCGAGCAGGGCAGCCACCCCCGACAGCAGGGTGATGATGATCCAGATGCCGAAAATGAAGCGCGCGCTGCGGCCGGCTTTCTTCATGCCCGAGGTGCTCGAAAGGGATTCCGGTATATTGGAAAGAAAGATCGCAATAACCGCGGCGATGCTTACCGCGCCGCCGTGCATCATAGTCAGCCCGATGGCTACCGACTCGGGTATCCCGTCTATGAGGGCGCCGATGGCGATAGCGGTGCCGCTGCCGGGATGTTCGGCCTCGCTCGGCTGCAGCTTGCGCGAGCGCTTCCGGTGCCGCGCCCCATGGTGGCTCAGCAGGTAATTGGCTCCCGTGTACAGGAAGGCGCCGGCAAGAAACCCGATGGCCGTGGCTGCAAAGCCGCCTTTGTTATAAGCTTCCTCCATCAGCTCAAAGGCCAGTGCGGAGATAAGCACGCCACTGCCGAAGCCCATGATGAGGCCGATGCTGCGTGCCGACACCTGGCGGTAATAGCCGATCAGTGCGCCGAGCAGCAAGGCTGAGCCGGATACAAGTCCCCAGCCGGCGGCGGCGGCCCATTTGGGAAAAAGCAGGAAGTAGAGTGTCATACGATTAAAGGTCGTCATGATTTTCATACCCGCGCAGAAACAGTTTGGGCACGTTTTTTATGCAATAACCATCACCGTTACCGACGCTGATCTCCATGCGCGTGTACGGCACAGGTATTGGCGGCGGGCGGTTTCATACAACAAAAACCATTTGCCCATGTTAGCAATGAATTTCCGCGGCCCCTTCCGTGTGCGGGCCGATCGCAGCAAGCCGATGCCGCGTATCGAGCATCCGCAGGACGCCATCGTTCGCGTTACCCGCTCCTGCATCTGCGGCTCCGACCTGCACTTATATCATGGCCTTGTGCCCGACACGCGTGTCGGGATGACCTTCGGACACGAGTTCACCGGCGTAGTGGAGGAGGTGGGCCCCGAGGTCACCAATATTAAAGTGGGCGACCAGGTGCTGGTGCCCTTCAACATCGCCTGCGGCTCCTGTCCCTTCTGCAAGCAGGAGCTGTTCGGCAACTGTCATGAGTCCAACTCGGAGGCAACCGCGGTGGGTGGCATCTTCGGCTATTCGCATACGGCAGGCGGCTTCGACGGCGGGCAGGCCGAATACGTCCGCGTGCCGTATGCCAATGTCGGGCCCACGATCATCCCGGAAGGCATGGATCTCGACGACGCCGTGCTGCTGACCGACGTGGTGCCTACCGGCTACCAGGCAGCCGAGATGGCCGGCATCAAGCCCGGCGACACGGTGGTGGTGTTCGGCGCCGGACCCATCGGTATCATGGCTGCGCGTTGCGCCTGGCTCTTCGGCGCGGGCCGCGTGATCGTGATCGACCACATCGAGTACCGCCTCGACTTTGTGCGTCGCTATGCCTTCTGTGAAGCTTATAATTTCGAGTCGCTCGGCGACCCGGTGCTCTTCCTGAAAAAGACGACCGATTATTTCGGTGCCGACGTGTGCATCGATGCCGTCGGCTGCGAGGCCGCCGGTAGTACGCTGCAAACGCTCACCGGCCGCAAGGGCCTCCTGCAGGCCGGCTCCGCCACCGCGCTGCAGTGGGCAATCAACTCCGTGAAAAAGGGCGGTATCATTTCCATCGTGGGTGTGTACGGCCCCACCTTCAACATGGTGCCGATCGGAAACGTGGTGAACAAAGGCCTCACGATCCGCGCCAACCAGGCCTCGGTGAAGCGCCTGCTGCCACGCCTGATCGATCACGTGATGTCGGGACGGCTCAACCCGAAGGAGATCATCAGCCACCGCATTCCGCTCGAGGAAGTTTCGGATGCCTATAACATCTTCTCGGCCAAGCGCGACAATTGCATCAAGCCGATCCTGATTCCTTCGGCGGCATAGGGAATGGTCACTGGTGAATAGTGAATGACGCAATTGAAAGGACATTTTAGAACAGCGAAAAGTGCGGCGTACGAATTGACCAGTTAACCAATTAACAAATCAACCAATCAACAGTCATGGAACACCTACACAACAGAACGACGGAGGATATGGAAAGCCTGCGGGAAAAGTTCAGGCATATACCGGGATGGGGGATGGATACAGACCCGGACGATCATCCCAATTATCCCATGAAGCATTATACCGGCGATGATCACCAGCGATCCAACTACGAGCGGCCCACGATGCAGCCGGTGACCGTAGAAGTACTGAAGTCGAACGAGCGGCCGACACTCTCGGCGGTCTATGGCTCGTCCACACCGCCGTCGGGGCTCAGCGGCGCTATCCGGCGATATGCCTTCAAATACAGCGAAGGCTCCTTCGGGCATTGGCTCCCGCTCATCCTTGCCGATCGCGTCAACGTGATCGAGGGCTATATTGATGATTTCAGCAAGGGGCATGTGCCGAACATCTTCGCCGAGCATGGCTGGAAGTCGGAATGGAAGCATGCGCCCGTACAACTCGTGCGCAAGGTGGCGACGACCGTGGCGGTGGTCGCGGCAGTTGCCTGGTTGTTCTCGGGCAGCAGGAAAAAGAAAAGTCTCATCTGAGCAAAAAGAAAGGACGCCGGCGGCGTCCTTTCTTTTTATTTCTTATTCACCGAATCGCGCAATTGCCGCATCAGCATTTCCTGGTCGGCCACATAGTGTTGCATCGGCGCCATTGGCGGCTCATCTGTCCTTTGGAAGCGTTCCATCATGCTCAGGGTCACAAGTACCTTCAGCGCGCGGTGCAGGTCGCCGATCGACGCGTTATTCCGGTCGATGCTGCCCAGCCAGGCTTCCAGCTGCGCTTTTTTGCTGTCAAAGCCTTTGAGGCTTTCTTCCAGCCGCCGGCTGATCTGAAGGCGTAGCTGGCTGTCCCTGATCGGCGAAGCGTACCCCGCAGCCTCGTCATAATATTGCTTGTTGATGGCAATAAACTCAGTGGTCGCGCGGGTGGAGTCGCCGCGTCTTTGGTAGAGGTCCTGTAGTTCCTGCTCCAGCTTTTTTAACCCGCTCTCGGCTTCCACCTGCTCGTTATAAAGCCGTTCGATAAGTTGCTCTTCGCGTCCCTTGGAATAAAGCCGGCTGTTGGAAGCGGGTTCCTTGATTGCCTTGGAAGCGCTCCCGCTGCTGGCCACCACCGGCGCTTGCCGCTCCTGGCAGGAAGCCATTGTTGCCAGGAATAAAGCTGAAAGTAGGGGCAGACGCATATGCATGGAGTTTAACTGAAAAGGTTGACCAGCAGCAAGGGTAAGCCGATGGCGACACCGGCCCCATAAAGCAGATCGAGCCAGAAAAAAGACCCAAGGGCGCCCAGGTAGATGAGGCCGACAACGGGATAGCCGACGATCTTCAGCAGGATCGGGGTGTCTTCTTCGCGGAGCCTGCTCCAGATTGCCGACGCGTCGCCGGTGCTTGGAAAGGCGTGCATGGCGATGGATACGCCCAGGTAAATCAGCACATAGTCGACGGGCGACGCATTGTCGAACTTAAAAAACGGGAGTGCGGCAGGCAGTGCGATCAGTGCGCCGAGCAGCGTGTTGAGGAAAAAGGGGCCGATGCTGATCATGAGCGACTGCATGCGGCTTTCCGGTACTTCGTGCAACACGTAGCCCGCCGGGTTTTGTGCCTGGAAGTAAACGACTTTAAATACCGGCACCTTGTAAAGCCTGCAAAAGAGCTGGTGGGCCAGCTCGTGCACGATGACGCCGGGAAAGGTGAGGATGGTGATGAGAATTCCGGGGATGAACATGGGTGCGGTATTAGTTTCTGAAAGTTTCTTTACCTGATACGATTTCTGATACGTGGCTGAATTGCGGCTGCAGGGTGCTGTCGGTGGCAGCGCGGCGCATGAGCGCATCGCGATTGCGGAAGTCGCCCCGGAAATGATGCACCAGCGCCAGCGTAGCAAGGCAGTAGGGGTCGCGGGCATCATAGCGCAGTCCTTCCTGAACGAGTTGAAAAGCAGCGTTATCCTTTTTCTGCTTCAGCAACACGCGCGCCTTGGAGCCATAGGATGCAGGCAGTTCGCGGTTCAGCGCCAGAAGCCGGTCTGCATAATAAAATGCGGAGTCAAACTGTAGCTGCTCGCGTTTGGCGGTGACGAGGAGCTGCAGGCCGCGGGAATAGTCGGGGTCCATACCCAGTACCCCGTGCAGAAGGCGCTCGGCGAGCGGGTATTCTTTCCGGTTGACGGCCGAAGCGGCGCGTGCGAAGTCGGCGAAAAGCTCCTGTGGATGATTGGCCAGGTAGGTGGCCCAGGAGGCTTCGGGAATCTCGTCGGGGGCTTCGGTTCGTTGCGCGAAGAAGGCCTGCAGCGAATCGGAGGGGATGCCATCGTTCAGGCGGGAAACGATAGTTGTCGCCTCGGTAAGAAGTTCCTCGTCTTTGATCTCTTTGCCCTCGAGGCGCTGGCTGCACTTATAGGCGGTTTGTAGATCTTCGTTGTGATAGGCAGCGATGAGGAGCCGCAGGGAGGCCTCCTGGTAATGGGGCTGCATCCGCACGGCGACTTCGAGCTCGTGCTGCGCGGTAACAAAGCGGTGTTCGGCCATGGCGTGCTCGCCGCGTTTCTGATGGATGGCGGCAGCCAGCCCGGAAGGAAGGCGGAAAAGCCCGAACACGAGCAAAAGCAGCACGGCGCCGCCAAAAAGCCAGATCCAGCGGGGTATCGGGTAGCGGATAAAATGGTTCCGGCAGTCGGCACACAACGGGGTGCGGCCCGTGATCGCGGTAAGCGGGGTTTCGCAGCCGGCGCATACCGGTGCCTGCGTGCTTTCAGTGACGTCGTTGGGGGGCGTCGGGTTGTTCGTATCCATAATGCAGTTGCGTTTGGGACACGAAAGGTACTGATTTCTGCCCGCTTATGGATGACCTTCCCATTCCATATGCAGCAGGGGATAGGGTTTGCCCATGCCGTCCCTTTCCGAGCGGCCGGCGATGCGGAACCCGGCATGGAGGTAAAAGGTCTTCGCCTGGCCGTTCTGCTCGTTCACATCCACCTGGCGCAATCCCAGCCCGTGCACCGCAAAGCGCAGCAGCGCCGAGCCGATACCCCGGCCGCGCTGGTCGGGGCGGATGAAGAGCATCTCGATCTTGCCGCCGGCGGTGCCAAGGAATCCGCTGATGGCGCCCGTGGCGTCGCGGGTACAATAAAGATCGAGGAGCTCCAGGTAGCGGGGGATGAGGGCGCGGAAGCGAACGATGTCTTCTTCGCGCAAAAAGAAGTGGGTGGCCCGCACGGAGCGCTCCCAGAGTTCGAGCATTTCTTCAAAATCGGTGCTTCCGGGACGCCCGATGAGGGCCCCGGCTTCGGTAGTGGCCTGGGTCATATCTGCTGCATTGTTCATTTGGGTAGGATTGGGGTTTGTTTGGCGGGATAAAGGTCGCACCGGGGCTGGGCGCAGAAAGCCAAAGCGGTGCGAACTGCGGGAATGGAGCCCCGAACTGTCCGTGCAATCGTTCCCGGGCGCGCCGGGGGCAGCCTTCCGGCCGGCGGAAGCAGCGGCACAACGCCGAAAAGGGCTTCCCGACCCTATTCATAGGCCCAGTCTGGCGCTTCAAGCCTACCTTTGCGGCGATGAAGGCTGGATTTGTCAACATATTCGGAAAGCCCAACGCCGGCAAGAGCACCCTGCTCAACGCGCTGGTGGGGGAGAAGCTGGCCATCGTGTCGCCCAAGGTGCAGACCACCCGGCACCGCATCAAGGGCATCCTTACTACTGATGACTACCAGATCATCCTGTCCGACACCCCCGGTATTATCAGCGAAACGCGCTACAAGCTGCACGACCGGATGATGGGCGCCGTGAAAAGCGCCCTCGAAGATGCCGACGTGGGCGTGCTGCTGGTAGATGTGCAGGATAACCTCGAGGAGAACGACGCGCTTTTTTCGGCGCTGAAGCTCCGCGTGCCCTGTGTGCTGGTGCTCAATAAGGTGGACAAAGCCAAAAAGGAAACCCTCGAAGCAGCCCTGGAGTTTTTCAAAGACAAGCCCTATGCGAAGCGTATCGTCACCCTGTCGGCCCTGACCCAGAACGGCGTGCCGGCGCTCCTGGAGGCCGTGGCCGCGTTGCTGCCCGAAGGCGAGCCCTTCTTTGCCGAAGACGAGCTGACGGACCTTCCTGAAAAGTTTTTCGTGGCCGAGCTGGTGCGGGAAAAGATCTTCCAGTACCTCCAGGACGAAATTCCTTATGAAGCCACCGTGGTGGTGCAGGAGTTCAAGCACAAGAGCTCGCTCATCAAGATCGGCGCCATCATCGTGGTGCAGCGCGAATCGCAGAAGGCCATCATCCTTGGCGAAGGCGGCAAGATGATCAAGCGCATCGGCTCCGAAGCCCGCACCGAGATCGAGAAGTTTCTCCAATCGAAGGTATTCCTGGAGCTCTTCGTAAAAGTGCGGCCCAAGTGGCGCGAGAATGATTTATTGTTAAGAGAATACGGTTATTAAAATTTATAGATCGCCGATCTCCGATGTCTGATTTACTTCAAATCGGACATCAGACATCAGACATCAGACATTTCTTTATGGGTTTTACAGTAGCAATTGTTGGGCGTCCCAACGTCGGTAAGAGTACTTTTTTCAACCGCCTGCTGGAGCAGCGCAAAGCCATCGTGGAAGACATTCCGGGCGTTACGCGCGACCGGCAATACGGCGTGGCCGACTGGAACGGCAAGTCCTTCAATGTGATCGATACGGGCGGATTTGTGGCCGGTAGCGACGATGTGTTTGAGCGGGAGATCCGCAAGCAGGTAGGGATCGCCATGGATGAAGCCAATGCCATCCTGTTTGTGGTGGATGCCGCAACGGGCGTCACCGATCTCGACAGCGCCATGGCCGGGCTGCTGCGTCGCAGCAACAAGCCGGTATTTATGGTGGTGAACAAGGTCGACAACAATAAGCTGCTGCTTGAGGCAACGGAGTTTTACAGCCTCGGCTTCGACAAGCTGCACTTTATCTCTGCCATCAGTGGTTCGGGCTCCGGCGACCTGCTCGACGAGATCACGGCGCTGATCCCGGAAGAAACGGAAGAAGAAACGGAGGAAAACCGCGTGCCGAAGTTTGCCATCATCGGCCAGCCCAACGTGGGCAAATCGTCGCTCCTCAATGCGCTGGTGGGTGCCGAGCGCACCATCGTAAGCGATATTGCCGGCACCACGCGCGACACCATTCATACCCGCTATAACCTTTTCCAGAAAGACTTCGTGCTGATCGATACCGCCGGTATCCGCCGCAAGGCCAAGGTGCATGAAGACCTCGAGTTTTACTCGGTCATCCGTGCTATCAAGGCGGTAGACGAAGCCGACGTGTGCCTGATGCTGATCGACGCCGAGAAAGGCATCACCGCACAGGACCTGAACATCTATAGCCTCGCCGCCCGCAAGGGTAAGGGGCTGGTGGTGCTCGTGAACAAGTGGGACCTGGTGGAAAAGCAAACCAACACCGCCCGCGACTACGAGAAGGTACTCAAGCAGCGCCTCGCCCCGTTCAACGATGTTCCCGTTATCTTCATCTCGGCAAAAGACAAGGTCCGCATTTACCAGGCAATTGAAACGGCGCTCCAGGTGTATGAGAACCGCCAGCGCAAGGTTCCCACCTCGAAGCTCAATGAGGCGATGCTCAAGGCTGTGGAGAATTACAACGCACCGGTGATCCGCGGGCATAAGCTAAGTATCAAGTATATCACGCAGCTTCCGACCGTGGTGCCTTCATTTGCGTTCTTCTGCAACTTCCCCGAAGATGTGAAGACACCCTATAAGAATTACCTTGAAAACCAGCTGCGCGCCAACTTTGATTTCACAGGCGTGCCGGTACGGATTTTCTTCCGCAAGAAATAGCGAAGTTGAAAAATTGAAAGTTCATTATTTGGAAAATTCAACTGAGCGGTTACCTTTGCGCCCAATTAGTTAACTAAAATCAACAAGCGAACATGAAAAAAGTATTCGGCGTTATCGCCATTGCTACCGCTCTCGTTGCCTGCAACAGCGGTTCTGAGACCAAAACTACTACGGACACCACCACGACTGTTACTGCTGACACAACCGCTGTAACTGCTCCTGTTGTTGACACGACTTCGACTATGACCGTTGACACGGCTGCTAAGACCACTAAGGTTGACACGGCTAAGACTACAACGACCACTACTACCGAGAAGCACTAATTCTCTGTTGGTTGAAATAATAAAAGAGCCCTTGCAAAAGGGCTCTTTTATTATTATGGGATTCCCGGATTACCAGGCTCCGGTCATTTTGGCTACCTGTTCGCGCAGGGTTGTCAGCGCTTCTTCCTGGTGGAGAATAAAGGAGTTTTCTTCCAGGGCGCCGATCACCTCGTTCATTTCCTCTTTACTCTCGTATACCATTGTCCGGAACGGGTTTTCGTAGTCTTTCGCACGGGCCGCGCGGATGCCTTTCACCATCCATTCCTGCACACGCAGCGTTATCTGCATCAACTCGCGGAAGCGATCTGCATTGAATTGATTGGCATCGATCTCCCAAAGCTCGAACAGCGAGGCGAGCGCATGCGCCCGCTTCTGGCCGGGGTAGAGCGCCCCGTTGACCTCGTAGAATTCATGCACGTCGCTCCAGCTGTTGATCTCCCCCTTCTTGATGCCCTCGATGAGGGATTGCACCGAAGTGTCGGGCATCAGCTGGCCGCCTACATTGTGCCAGGGGCCGCGCGACGGTGCTACGGGAAGGTGTGGCGCAAACTCTTCAAAGCTGCTGGCGGCGGTTTCGGGCCAGAACTGCACCAGCTGTATCCCCGCATAATAAGCTACCAGGTCGCGGTATACGCGGTATGCCTCGCCGGCCTTGATCAGCAGCGTCGGCCGCGCGCTGTTTTCGAAGCCGTAGGCGCGCATGCCGCCTTTCAGGTTGAGGCTGCCATCGGCAAAGAGGCGGCGTCCTTCCTGCTCGAGGGCAGCTTCCTGCAGATCGCCCGCGTCGCCGTTGCGTGCATGCAGGGCGGCAAAACGCTCCAGCAGCCGCACGGCCGTCATGATCTCATTCACGCTGTCGGGCGCCAGGTAGTCGTATTCCAGCAACTGCACTTTACGGGTGCGTTTGTCGCGGTCCACATATTTGAATGCATTACGCGCCAGCGCGTACATATTGTATTGAAACCAGTAAGCCGGCATCACCGTCAGGCGGTTATTCGCTTCATCATTCGACACCAGGCTGAAGGGGAGCGGGATGTGCAGCTCGCTGCTGTAGTCGCCTTTGGCGATCAGGGTAAAGGTGGCAAACTTGGAGTTGTGCTTCAGGCTCACGCAGAGGCCGGGCCAGAAGCCGCGCCCCGCCACAATCTCGCCGTCGGCGGCGCGGCTGTTGTGGTTGGAGCCGATAGTGGCGCCGGCCGCCATATTGCTTTGGCCCATCACCAGCGCCGCGCATAGAAAGGAGTTGTTGTGGTGCTGCTCGTGCGCCGGGAAGATGAGCGAGTTGAGCACCTCGCAGCAGGAGATCGTAGCGTTGTTGCCCAGGTAGGAGTTGATGAGGCGCGCGCCGTATTTGAGCTGCGAATGCGAAGCCATTACGAAGCGTACGGCCTTGACGCCATAAAAAGCGCGGCTGCCGTAGCCCACCACGCCATTCACCAGCTCGCAGCCTTCGCCGATCTGCGACATGGCATCGGGCGCCGAGTTGATGGTGAGGTTTTTCAGCTTGTTGGCGCCCTTGATATAAGCATCCGTTCCCACCCACACGTCTTTTACAATGCTGGTATTCTTGATCACCGTGCGGTCGCCTACTTTGCCGTAGTAGCCCCGCTGGGCATCGTAGCGCAGTTGCGTCAGGTCGCGAAGGCGGTCCATCAAGTCTTTGTCGGCGCGGTAGCGGGCCCACATCCAGGCGTCGCCCGGGAGCATGCCGTTGAAGGGAATGATCTTACGACCCGCGTTTTCATTACATACTTCCAGCCACACGCGCACCGATTCGTCTTCGCCTTCCTTTAGAACACCGTTGCCGAATTTCGCCTTCGAGGTGGTATGGAGCTCGTCGATGTTGAGCAGCATCACCTCGTTGCCGATGATATAGTGCGAGAGATATTTCACGTTGTCCACCACGCAATTGTCGCCGAAGTCGCAGGAAATGATCGTGCTGTTGTACAGACCCACCGGGTGGGTTACGTTGTGATGCTGCAGCGCCAGCGGCTCCAGCTTGCCGATGCGCACCAGTCCGAAAAACTTACAGTTGCGCACCAGGTCGGGGTTGAAGGCATCCGACACCTGGATCTTGTTCCAGTCGTCGGATGTATTGCTGTTGCGCACCAGCACCTCGATCTCATGCGCCGTGAGATTGCGGTAGGAGATACCGTTGCGGTTCTGCAGGTTGCGCAGGTGATATTCGTCCTTCCCTTTGGGCAGGTATTGCGGGTCAATAAACCCGTAGCCGATGGAAGGAAGCGCGATTTTGCGGATATCGTTCATAGAAGCGAAATTATTAATGGAATATCGAATAACGAATAATGAATATCGGCCATTCAAAAAGACAAAGCCCTCCGAAAAGGGAGGGCTCCGTCGATATTCGATATTTATCTGATCGATATTCGTTATTCAACCGTCACGCTCTTCGCCAGGTTGCGGGGCTTATCCACGTCGTAGCCTTTGGCTACGCCGATGTGGTAGGCCAGCAGCTGCAGCGGGATGCAGTTGAGCATCGGGGCGAGGATCTCGTCGGTCTCCGGCACTACGATCACGTCTTCGGCCAGCGCGGTGCTTTGCTTGTCGCCGTCGTTGATGATGGCGATCACGCGGCCTTTGCGGGCCTTGATCTCCTGCATGTTGGAGATCACCTTTTCGTGGTAGGAGTCTTTGGTGGCGATAAACACCACGGGCAGGCTCGGGTCTACCAGCGCGATCGGGCCGTGCTTCATTTCAGCGGCGGGGTAGCCTTCGGCGTGGATGTAGGAGATCTCTTTCAGCTTCAGCGCGCCTTCGAGGGCAACGGGGAAGTTGTAGCCGCGGCCCAGGTAGAGGCAGTTGGTCGCGTCTTTATACTTCTCGGCAAGGGTCTTTATCGACTCGTTCTGCTGGAGGATGGCCGCCACTTTCTCGGGGATGCTGTCCAGTTCGCGCACCAGCTCCAGGAAGCGGTCCTGGCTGATAGTACCTTTCTCGAGCGCCAGCTTGAGGGCCACCATGGTAAGCACGGCCAGCTGGCCGGTGAATGCCTTGGTGGAAGCCACGCCGATCTCGGGACCGGCATGGGTGTAAGCGCCGGTGTCGGAGAGGCGGGCGATGGAGGAGCCCACCACGTTCACGATACCCATGATGATAGCGCCCTGCTTCTTGGCGTTTTCCAGCGCCACCAGGGTATCGGCCGTCTCGCCGCTCTGCGAGATCGCGATGATCACGTCGCCGGGGTGGATGACGGGGTTGCGGTAGCGGAATTCCGAAGCGTATTCCACTTCCACGTTGATACGGCAAAGTTCTTCGAAAATATACTCGGCAATGAGACCGGCATGCCAGCTGGTGCCGCAGGCAACCATCACGATGCGGTTGGCACTCATCAGCTGCTCGGCGTACTTGGCGATGCCGCTCATCGTGATGGTCCCGGCCGACGCGTCGAGGCGGCCACGGAGGCAGTCCTTGATGGTCTGGGGCTGCTCGAAGATCTCCTTCAGCATGAAGTGATCAAAGCCGCCTTTTTCAATGGCTGCCAGCTCCATGTCGAGCTTCTGGATGAACGGCGTCTGGCGCTCATTGCCCAGGTTTTTGAGAATAAGCTCGTCGGCCTTGATGATGGCCAGCTCGTAGTCGTTTACGTATACAACTTCCTTGGTGTACTCGATGATGGGGGAGGCGTCGGAAGCGAGGAAGTGCTCGTTCTTGCCGATGCCGATCACCAGCGGCGATCCTTTGCGGGCCGTGATGAGGGTGTCGGGATTATCCTGGTCCATCAGCACGATCACGTAAGCGCCGACGACGCGCTTGAGGGCCACGCGTACGGCTTCCTCGAGGGGGCAGCCCAGGTTGTTGCGGATGTCTTCAATAAAGTTGAGCAGCACCTCGGTGTCGGTGTCGCTGTGAAAGGTATAGCCCTTGCGCTGCAGGTCTTCCTTCAGCTGGGCGTAGTTCTCGATGATGCCGTTGTGGATCATCGCCAGCTTGCCCGAGGCGGAAAGGTGGGGGTGTGCGTTGCGGTCGTTCGGCTCGCCGTGGGTAGCCCAGCGGGTGTGGCCGATGCCGATATGCGAGTGCAGGTTCTTGCCAACGAGGGTTTCTTCCAGGTCGGCTACCTTGCCTTTTTTCTTGTAGACCTTCAGATCCTGGTCGAGCAGGGCCACGCCGGCGCTGTCGTAGCCGCGGTACTCGAGGCGCTTGAGTCCTTTGAGTACAACGGGATAAGCTTCACGGGGGCCAATATAGGCAACAATTCCGCACATAGTGGGTTGGTGAGTTTATGTTAAGGGGGCAAAATTCAGCAAAAACAGGGACACTACCAAGGTTCTGGGGTTCTAAGGTTTTGGGGTTCTAAGGTTGGTTCAGGCGGCTGATCAAAAAACCAACACCGGAACCATAAAACCCCGAAACCTTAGAGCCGCTCCTTAGCGAACGACTTCTTCAATGGGCTTGCCCACGCAGGCATTGGGCATCTGAATGTGCAGCAGGGCGGCGATGGTGGCGGCGATGTCGGTCATATACACTTCGCGTACAAGGCGGCCGGGCTGCTGCTTCCAGCCAAAGAATACCAGCGGGATGTGGGCGTCGTAGGGGTAGGGGGCTCCATGGGTGGTGCCGGTGTTGCCGCCCCAGTCGAACCAGCCCGGCTTGAACATAAACTGGATGTCGCCGCTGCGCTTCTGGTTGTAGCCGTTCATGACCATATCGGCGATCCGCGGCGGCAGGGTAGCGGTGGTGAGGTTTTCAAGGTCCACCGCCTTCGACATCCCGGGCTGGCGCATCAGCTCGCTCATAATGAAGTTCTTGATGGCGGCGCGGTCGGCGCCGGCCTTGCGGATGGCGTCGTTGTCGAGGTATACCTGGTAATTGATCAGCGACTTGATGGGGCGGCGGAGACCGAAGGCACGGCCCGTGGCCTGGTTGAGGCTGTCCATCAGCGCACGGTCGTCAACGCGGCCCGCCGGCAGTTTGTGTGCTTCGGCGAAGCCCGGGCTGTGGGCGGCGCCGTGGTCGGCGGTGAGGAAGAGCAGGTATTTGCCCTTGCCTACCGACGCGTCGAGAAACTTCAGGAAGGAAGCGATCTCCCGGTCGAGGCGCAGGAAGCAGTCTTCGGCTTCAATGGAGTTGGGTCCGAAGGCGTGCCCGATATAGTCGGTAGACGAAAGCGACACGGTAAGGAAGTCGGTAAAGGCGCCCTTGCCGAGTTGCTCCGCGCTCACGGCCGCCTTCGCAAATTCAAGCGTATAGGTGTTGCCCCAAGGCGAGGTGCGGAAGGCATCCATCGACACATTGCCTTTGAGCGTATCCATAATGTGCGGGAACGTGTTGCCGCCACCCGGCTGCACGCCTTCCCAGCGCTGTGCGTCGGCGCTGCTCTGGCTGTAGGTGCTGACCGGGTATAAGGTGTTCCAGTTGTTTTTGAGGTAGGCGTCCGGGAGGGCGCGGGCGTTGAATTTCATTACCCAGGCCGGCATGCTGCTGCCATAGTAAGTGCTCGTGATCCAGCCGCGCGCGCTGTTGTCGAACCAATAAGCCTGGTTGGCCGTGTGGCCGCCGGGCAGGATGGCGCCGCGGTCTTTGAGGGCAATGGCGATCGTCTTGTTGCGGAAGTTGGTAGCGAGGCGCAGTTCGTCGGTGATGGTGTTGGCCCAGAGGTTCTTCGGCGACATCTGTCCCCAAACCGTATTGGTGCCAACGCCACGTACCGTCTTGTCTTCCGTGCAATACATGGTGGTGTCTACGCTACGGTCCCACCAGGTGTTGGAAATGATGCCGTGCAGGGAAGGCACGCTGCCGGTGTACACGCAGGTGTGGCCCGGCGCGGTGTACGTAGGTGTGTAGGGGATGAAGGTGTTCTCGCAGCTGAAACCTTCGCGCAGCAGGCGCCGGAAGCCATCATTGCCATAGCGATCGGCATAGCGGTAGAGATAGTCCCAGCGCATCTGGTCAACTACGAGTCCCACCACGAGTGCGGGGCGCTCTGGTGCCTGTGCAAAGGAAGGAGTAAGGGAAAGGAGGAAAAAAAGGGCGGTTAGCCAACGTTTCATGTGTGCAGATTAGGCCGCAAAATTAGGGCGGCGTTGCGGAAGGGCGGCAGGCCTGCTATAAATTTCGATTATATCTTTAAGCCATGAAAAGCCTCCTCCTGCTGCTTGCCTGTGCGGTCTCACTCGTATCTGCGGCGCAGCCTGCCACCAGCACCATGGTTGAAGCCGAGAAAAGCTTCGCCGCCTTCTCCGTGAAGAACGGAACACGCGAAGCCTTCCTTGCCTTCGTGGACAGCAATGCTGTTCTGTTCAGCCGCGACTCCTTCACCAACGGAATGCAGCTCTGGCTCGGTCGCGAAAAGCGCCCGGGCATCCTCGACTGGAAGCCCGTGGTGGCCGAACTGGCGCGCTCCGGCGACTGGGGCTTCACCACCGGGCCCTTTACCTTTACGGCCAAGGCAGGTGATACCGCTACCAGCCGCGGGCATTTCTTTACCATCTGGCACAAGGCCGCCGACGGGCAGTGGAAATTCCTGTTCGACTGCGGTGCCGAAGGCGGCAGGGAGCCGCTGAACGAACTCTATTCTTTCCAGGCGCCGAAGTTGCCGGGAACACTCGCCGCGCTGATGCAGGCCGAGCGCGACCTGGCGGCACGTCTCAAAACCGACCCCGTGGGCGCACACCAGCAATACCTTTCGGTAACCTCGGTGCTTGTGCGCAACGGCCAGGCCGTGGCCATCACCCCGGGGCAGCAAACAAAATGGTTTCGCGGCCTGCCGGCGTCGATCATCTCAGCGCATTCCGGTCACCTCATGGCACCATCTAATGATATGGCGCTTATTTACGGCACCATCATCTCCGGTACGCAGGGCGAAAGGAAAGAGCCCTTCCTGCGTCTCTGGCGCCACGAGCCGGGCGGCTGGCGCCTGGCGGCGGAGCTGCTGCGACTGTGATCTGCAATCTGCAATTTGGAAATCTGGAATCTAAGGACCATGTTGCCATGGCGGTTTGCGTCCTAGATTCCAGATGGTCAGATTCCAGATCCTTCGATTCCTTTTTGTACCTTTGCGCCAATTTTTCGCCCTCCGCGCTTGCCCCGGCTGCATTTGCAGGCGGTGGCGCGGTGGGTTTCACCTATAAAAACTTGTGATTCATGGCTGATATCTTCGAGCGCCTGGTCAAAAATTACGGACCGATTGGACAACACCGCGAACGTGCACACGGCTATTTTGCTTTCCCCAAGCTGGAAGGCGAGATCGGCAGCCGCATGAAATTCCGCGGCAAGGATGTAATCGTGTGGAGCCTCAACAACTACCTCGGGCTTGCCAACCACCCCGATATCCGCAAGGCGGATGCCGACGGTGCCAAGGATTTTGGACTGGCTTACCCCATGGGCGCCCGGATGATGAGCGGCAACTCGAACTACCATGAGCAACTGGAGCAGGAGCTTGCCGAATTCGTAGGCAAGGAAGACGCCGCCCTCCTCAACTTCGGCTATCAGGGCATGGTGAGCATCATCGATGCCGTTTGCTCCCGCCACGACGTAATCGTTTACGACGCCGAAAGCCACGCCTGCATCATCGACGGCCTGCGCCTGCATGCCGGTCACCGCTTTGTATTCAAGCACAACGACCTTGAAGACTTTGAAAAGCAGATGCAGCGCGCCTCCGCCCTTATCGAGGGTAAGGCCGGCGGCATCCTCGTGATCACCGAAGGCGTCTTCGGCATGGCCGGCGACCAGGGGAAACTCAAAGAGATCATCGACCTCAAATCAAAATACGACTTCCGCATCCTGGTAGACGACGCCCACGGCTTCGGTACCCTCGGTGCCACCGGCGCCGGCGCCGGTGAGGCGCAGGGTGTACAGGAAGGCATCGATCTCTACTTCTCCACCTTCGCCAAGTCGATGGCCTCCATCGGCGCCTTCGTGGCCGGCGACCGCCAGATCGTAGACTATATCCGCTACAACATCCGCTCGCAGATCTTCGCCAAGAGCCTGCCCATGCCTATCGTACTCGGCAACCTGAAGCGCCTCGAAATGCTGCGCTCGATGCCCGAGCTGCGCGAGCAGCTCTGGAAGAATGCCCTCGCCCTGCAAGCCGGTCTTAAGGAGCGCGGCTTCGACATCGGCAACACCGATACCATGGTAACACCCGTGTACATGAAGGGTGGGGTAGAAGAAGCCACCGCCATGGTGATGGACCTCCGCGAGAACTACGGCATCTTCTGCTCGATCGTGGTATACCCCGTTATCCCGAAGGGCCACATCATCTACCGCCTCATCCCCACCGCATCCCATACGGAGCAGGACATCCAGGATACGCTCAAAGCCTTCAGCGAAACGAAAGCCAAGCTGGATGCGGGTGCGTACAAGGTGGAAGCGATTCCGGATATGGCCGAGACGAAGGCATAAGAAGGAAAAGAAGGTTCGGAACCGCGAAGAGAAAAAGAAAAAAAGCGATTCGCTAAGTTTTATAGTCCTGCCTGACGGCAGGACTTTTTATTTTTCAGGATGCGTTCTGATAGTGCCAGTTGTTGACAATTCTGCGGATGCCTTCTTTCATCAGCACCACATTGAAGTTTAACAGGAAGCCGAGGCGTCGATCATAAAGCTTCAGGTATGTAAGCGTCTGGGCAAGGTGAATGGGCGCAAAGCAGTCGGCCGCCTTTATCTCTACAGGCACCAAGTCGTTGATCAATACATCCATCGCGTATGTTTTGCCCAGGTCAGCCCCCTTATAGTGGTAATTAATGGGAACTTCAAGATCGACCTTGTATCCCCGAAGTTCCATTTCCCGGGCAAATGCGAGTTTGTAAGCCGATTCAAGAAGCCCGGGTCCAAGCGCTCGATGAACCGTAATAGCTGCATCGACGATATCAGCTGCAATTTTTTCGATATCCAGTTCCATGTTATTTTTTTTACCAAATCTATCTGGCCAGGAATCGGATTGCCATGCGAAATAAACCAGATGAGTGTGGTTTTTTCCTGTTATTAAGATGATGTTTTAACCACTTGAACTTCGCGTATCAACTTCTTTCCTTCTTTCTTCGCGGTTCCGAACCTTGTTTACCTTTTCTTAACTTCCGGTCAGTTAAAGTATTTACCGCTCCTCAAATCGTGGGGCGCGCAAAGCCCCCTTGGGCTTATATTTAGCCCCTTAAACCCCTTACGCACATGCGCATTCTATTCCTGTTCCTCTTCCTGCCTTTTGTGGCGCTTGCCCAGAAAAAGCAGATCACGATGGAGGATATTTACAAGAAGGGCACCTTCCGCAGTGAGCCCGTCGCCGGCTTTTCTTCCACCGCCGACGATAAGCTTTTCGACCCCGAGGAGATCAAGGATGAATCTGGTAAGAAGATCAGCATCCAGGACTACTCCCTGTCGGGCGACAAAAAGCGGATCATCTTCTTCACCGGCCGCGAGCCCATCTACCGCCACTCCTCCAAGGCGACGGTATATGTATACGATCTGAATACGAAGAAGACCCTGCCGCTTGCCGCAGGCAAAGTGCTCCACCCGACCTTCTCGCCCGATGGCACCCGGATCGCCTACGTATTCGAGAACAACCTTTACGTACGCGACCTCGCCGCCGGCCAGACCACGCAGGTCACCACTGACGGCAAGTGGAACCACATCATCAACGGTAACTGCGACTGGGTATACGAGGAAGAATTTTCCTTCACCCGCGCCTACGAGTGGAGCCCCAACAGCCAGTACCTCGCTTACTATAAGTTCGACGAAACCAACGTGAAGGAGTTCCAGTTCACGATGTACGACAGCGCCTACAACCGCCAGTACGGTTACAAGTATCCCAAGGCCGGTGACAATAACTCCAAGGTGGAGATCCACCTGTACAACCTGGCTTCGAAAAACGACGTGCGTGCCCAGTACGAGCAGGGCGATATCTACATCCCGCGCATCAAGTGGACGCAGGACGCCAGCCCCAAGCTGGTGGTGTTCTGGCTCAACCGCCACCAGAACGACCTGCGCCTGCTGCTCACCAACCCCGCTACCGGCGCGGCTTCGCAGCTGTACCGCGAGCAGAATAAGTACTATGTAGACATCAGCGACGACTGGCAGTTCCTCAAGGATGGCAAGAGCTATCTCTTTACCTCCGAGATGAACGGCTTCAACCAGCTTTATCGCTACAGCATCGACGGCAAGGACAAGATCCAGATCACCAAGCTGAAATACGATATCGCCAACATCAACGGCGTGGATGAAAAGAACGGCCTCGTATACTACACGCTGGCTTACCCCACCCCCATGGACCGCAACCTCTTCGTGTCGGACTTCAACGGCAAGATGACGAAGCAGCTTACCCAGGGCCCCGGCACCCACCGCGCCGAGATCAAGGACGACTTCACGCAGTTCATGGACTACTATTCCAACATCAACACCCCGCAGGTGGTGAGCCTCTACGATCTGAAGAAGGACAAGGCTTTCCTCAACAAGGTACTCAACGAAAACAGCAAGCTGAAAGGCGTGCTTGAAGAATATGGCGTGGGCAAGGTGGATTTCATCCGCGTGCCCAACAGCAAAGGCGATACGCTCAACGGCTGGATGCTGAAGCCCGCCAACTTCGACCCCAACAAGAAGTACCCCGTGCTGTTCTGCAACTACGGCGGCCCCGGCTCGCAGCAGGTGGCCAACCGCTTCGGCGCTACCTCCATGTGGCACCAGATGCTGGCCCAGAAAGGCTTTATCGTGGTATCGGTAGACAACACCGGCACCGGCTTCCGCGGCGAAGAGTTCAAGAAGAAGACCTACCTGCAGCTCGGCAAGTTCGAGATCGAAGACCAGATCGACGCCGCCAAGTGGATGGCGAAGACGATGCCTTTTGTTGACAAGAACAATATCGGCCACTGGGGCTGGAGCTTCGGCGGCTTTATGAGCTCGCTGGCCATCACCAAGGGCAACGATGCCTTTACCGCAGCCGTAGCCGTGGCACCGGTAACTTCCTGGCGCTTTTACGACAACATCTACACCGAGCGCTACATGCGCACCCCGCAGGAGAATAAGGCCGGCTATGACGACAACGCGCCGCTCAACTTCGTGAACCGCATCAAAGGCAAATACCTCCTCATCCACGGCACCGCCGACGACAACGTGCACTTCCAGAACAGCACCCAGATGGTGTCGGCGCTGGTGAAGGCCAACGTGGACTTCGAGACGATGTATTATCCCAACAAGAACCACGGCATCTCCGGCCAGGGCGACAACACCACCTTCCACATCTGGAGCAAGATGACCAACTGGATCCTCGACAACCTCGGCAACGAGAATGTGAACAAGACCCATGTGGGTAACGCGATCAATGCTCCGAAGAAGGAGTTTTAAGGTGAAGTAGGTTTTTTACCGCCAAGAGAATAAGAAAAGAAGTTGTTGCGCTAAGATGATATGTAGAAGGTCCCGCCATTGGAGGGGCCTTCTCAATTATGTCCCTTAGCGTAACGCTTGTTCAACTTCTTTTCTTAGCGGTTGAAAACACTTCTTTCCCTTACTCCCCTTATTATGCCCCGTTTTTCCAGGTGCCGGTGAGGCGCAAACGTTCCCGGTAAAAACCGGCTCTGAAAACGCCTAATCCTTACCTTCGCCCCTTATTATTTGACCCAAATCAAACCCTGCAATGACGCAAAAGATCAAGGTGGCCAACCCGGTGGTAGAACTGGATGGCGACGAAATGACCCGCATCATCTGGAAATTCATCAAGGATAAACTGATCCTGCCCTATATCGATGTGGACATCAAATACTTCGACCTCGGTATCGAGTATCGCGACCAGACGAACGACCAGGTGACCATCGATGCCGCCAACGCTATCAAGCAATATGGTGTGGGCATCAAGTGCGCCACCATCACCCCCGACGAAGAGCGCGTGAAGGAATTCAGCCTGAAGCAAATGTGGAAGAGCCCCAACGGCACCATCCGCAACATCCTCGACGGCACCGTGTTCCGCGAGCCGATCGTGATCAAGAACATCCCCCGCCTCGTTACCAACTGGGATGCCCCGATCATCGTGGGCCGTCATGCTTTCGGCGACCAGTACCGCGCCACCGACTTCGTTACGAAGGGCAAGGGCAAGCTCACCGTCAAGTTTGAAGGTGAAGATGGCCAGGTGATCGAGCACGAGGTTTACAACTTCAAAGGCGACGGCGTTGCACTCACCATGTACAACACCGACGAGTCGATCCGCGGCTTCGCGCACAGCTGCTTCAACATGGCGCTGAGCAAGGGCTGGCCGCTCTACCTCTCCACCAAGAACACGATCCTCAAGAAATACGATGGCCGTTTCAAGGACATCTTCGAAGAGATCTATCAGAACGATTACAAGCAGAAGTTCGCCGACGCGGGCATCACCTACGAGCACCGCCTCATCGATGACATGGTGGCCTCCGCCCTCAAGTGGAACGGCAACTTTGTTTGGGCCTGTAAGAACTACGACGGCGACGTGCAGAGCGACACCGTTGCCCAGGGCTTCGGCTCGCTGGGCCTCATGACCTCCGTGCTGGTAACACCCGACGGCAAAACCATGGAAGCGGAAGCTGCCCACGGCACCGTTACGCGTCACTACCGTGAGCACCAGAAAGGTCGCCCGACTTCTACCAACCCCATCGCTTCGATCTTCGCCTGGACGCGCGGTCTCGCCTTCCGCGGCAAGCTCGATGGCAACCAGGAACTCATCGACTTCTGCAACAACCTCGAAGCGGTGTGCATCGAAACCGTTGAAAGCGGTAAGATGACCAAGGATCTCGCCCTCACCATCAACCCCGGTAAGGCCGAGCATGGTAAAGATTACCTGTACACCGAGGAATTCCTTGAGGCTATCGATCAGAACCTGCAAAAGAAAATGGGCAAGTAGGTCACTGACTGGTCCATGTACTGATGAGAAAAAGCGCTGGCATCCACCAGCGCTTTTTCTATGGATAAAGGCCCTTAGTCTTTGAAGACGCCTTTAAAGCTTTTGCGAAACGCATAATAATCCGGTAGCGACACATGCTGTACATAAGACTGCCCCGGGTGCTGCGACACGAACTCCTGGTGATAGCGCTCCGCTGGGTAAAACGCCGTAAGCGGCAGCACCTGTGTGGCGATCGGTTTTTGGTACCTGCCGGAAGCTTTCAGCTTCGCGATTTCTTCCTCGATGATCTGCTTCTCCGCGGCGCTTCGATAAAAGGCGATCGACCGGTACTGCGTGCCGCGATCGGGTCCCTGGCCGTCCACCTGCGTCGGGTCCTGGCTCGCGAAGAAAGCCTGCACCAGCGTGCGGAAGGAGATGACCTTCGGATCGTAATACACCTGCACACTCTCGGCATGACCGGTTCTGCCCGAGCTGACATCCTCGTAGCTCGGGTGCTTTGTGCTGCCGCCGGCATAGCCCGACACGGCGTCGCGCACCCCTTTCAGGCTCTGGAAAATAATCTCCGAATGCCAGAAGCAGCCTTCGGCAAAGGTGGCTACCGCCTCTCCGGAGGCCGGTGCTTTCGAAGATCCGACGTGGATCTGGTATTGGCCCATGCCGGCCTGCGGGTTGCAGGCGATGACGCCTGCGGCAAGCAGTAACAGGAGTAGCTGTTTCATGATCGTTCGTTTTGATTATTGTTTCGACGATGTGGGCGGCTTGCCACCTTCCGGAACAAAGAGGAGCGCGGCTGAATTCATACAGTATCGCTTGCCCGTGGGCGGCGGCCCGTCGTCGAACAGGTGACCCAGGTGCGAGCCGCTCCTGCTGTCGATCACCTCGGTGCGCACCATGCCATAGCTCCGGTCTTTCCGCAGGATTACCGATCCGGGAATGGCTTCATAGAAGGAGGGCCAGCCGGTGCCTGAATGAAACTTGGTTTCGGAACGAAACAGGGGCTGCAGCGAGGCCGCCGAGTAGTAGGTGCCCTTTTGCCAGAAGTCATCGTACTTGCCGGTGCCGGCCGTCTCGGTGCCCTGCTCACGCAGGATGTGGTATTGCTCCTTCGTGAGGCGCGCCCGCCATTCGGCGTCACTGTAGCGGATGGGAAATTTGTCTTGATGCGGCCTGTCTTTTTGTGCCTGCGCACAGCCGGCAACGAGCAGTGCGGCGACACCGAATACGAACAGATAATTCATAAGGGTGTTTTTAATAAGTTACGCAAATGCGCTGGGGCCGGTTCCCATCAAAATGTGAAGATGCGCGGCCTGAAATGGCTCAGTGGCCGGAGTAATAATCATAGCCGCGCTCGGCCCAGTAGTCCCGCGGCGGTGTGTTGCTGAAGAACAGGGTCCCGATGCGCTTAAGGTGCTTGATGCCGTATTTCACCGGTATGATGAGGCGGAGCGGCGCACCATGATCGGAGCTGAGCGGCGCCCCGTTCATCTCGTAGCAGAGCAGGGTTTGCGGGTGCAGGGCGCTGGGCATATCGATGCCCACATAATAGCCGCCATCGGGTGTTTCCAATCCTACATAACGTAGTTTTTCTTTTTGCTTCAGGCCATAATGCTCGAGAAATGTTTTGAGCGAAACGCCACCCCAATGGGTCACCTGGCTCCAACCCTCGATGCATTTAAAGTCGAACACGATCTCTTTTTTCGGAAGGGCTTTTATGTCGTCGAGGGTGAGGCGAAGCGTGTCGCCCGGGGCGCGCACCACCGACAGGTGCCAGTTGGCCGGATCGACCGGGCCGCGGGTGCCGAGCCGCCCGTTGACGCGCGGGTTGCGCAGCGCCGCACTCAGTGGGTAGCTGCGGGCCAGTTTGCCGGAGTCGTAGAATTTGCTGAAGATCTTCTCGTTGGTCTGCAGGGCCGAACGCAGGGGCGCCGGCGTTCCGTCGCGGTCGGGCTGCCGGCCGATCCAGCGGAAGAGCAGCCAGATGCCGCCCAGCATTAGCAGAAAGGCGGCAAAGGAAAGGAGTGTGCGCCGGCGCCACTGCGCGTGCGTCAGCAGGCGGGGTTCAGGGTTCTTCATGTTGATTGGTTTTTGTATCCCGCACCGTTTCCCAGCCGGTGACCATCGACTGGAAATTATTCCAGCCGGCGCGGAGCACCTGCAGGATGTGGATGAGGAAGAAAAAGACGTAACTCAGCGTGAGCACGAAATGCTCTAAGCGCGCGGCCTCGTAGCCGCCGCAAAGGGCCGCGATGCGATGCGCCTGTATGGGCTTGTAAATGGCGAGGCCGGTGAGGATCGAACCGGCACCCATCAGGATAATGGCGGTATAGGCGATGCGCTGCGCACCGTTGTATTTCGACTGCGGCGGCGCGGTTTTGCGCAGGTGCAGGTCGTGCAGCAACACCTGCCAGGCCTCGCGAAACGAGTGCCGGTTGGGCAGCAGGTAGCGCCATTCGCCCGAAACGACCGTATAGCAGACGTAGAGCAACCCGTTGATGAAAAAGACCCACATGATGGTGAAATGCCAGCTCATGCCTTCCGCCAGTCGGTAGGGGATTTTGAGTGCGCGGTAAAAGCCTTCGGGGAAAAAATGAAACCAGCGGCGGCCGCCGATGCGGAGGCCGTAGACGCCGTTGGCCCAGTAGATCAGCAGGCCGCTCCAGATCATACCGGCCAGCACCGGGAAGTTGACCCAGTGAAACCAGCGGATGGCAAGCGGGTGCTTACGGACGACCTTCCGGCTGCGGCGCATTGACTGCTGTTTAATGGCGGTGAAGAAATGGGCCCGGATCCGAACCTACAAGTTACGGAATCGCCGGTGCGAACCGCTGCTACAGCTGCCCGGCCCAGAAAAAAAGCGCCATTCGTATGAATGACGCTTCTCCTATAGTAGGTACGATGATTACCCCATTATCCTACCCCATTAACCCCATTCATTAATACGCTGCGATCACATTATAAAGCGTATCCCGCTCTACCGGTTTACGGCGTACTTGCTTGATGAGGGTAACGATCTCTTCGGTCGTCATCGCGGGTGTTTGTTCCTCGGATCCGGCCATCGAGTAGATCTTGGTGGTGTCGTCGATGGTACCGTCGATATCATTCACGCCGAAGGCGAGGGAGAGCTGGGCGTTCTTGCGGCCCAGCATCGGCCAGTAGGCTTTGAGGTGCGGGAAGTTGTCGAGGAAAAGCCGCGCGATGGCATAGCACTTCAGGTCTTCCACCAGGCTCACCTCGGGCACATGGCTCATGTCGTTGTCGCCGTTGCGGAACTTAAGCGGGATGAAGGTGTTGAAGCCACCGGTGCGGTCCTGCAACTCGCGTAGGCGCAGCATATGGTCTACACGGTCGGCATAGCTTTCCACGTGGCCGTAAAGCATCGTGGCGTTGCTGTGCATGCCCAGCTTGTGCGCGGTTTCGTGGATGTGAAGCCAGCCGGCGCCGTCAACCTTGTCGGCGCAGATCTTCTGGCGCACTTCCTCGTTGAAGATCTCGGCGCCACCACCGGGCATCGATTGCAGGCCGGCGTCGCGCAGGATGGTGAGGCCTTCTTCCACGCTCACCCTGGCCTTGCGGAACATATAATCGAGCTCCACGGCGGTGAAGCCTTTAATGTGCAGGTCGGGACGGTGCGCGCGGATCGCCTTCAGCAGGTCGACGAAGAAATACAGGTTCATCTTCGGGTGTACGCCGCCTACGATGTGCACTTCGGTCTCCGGCTTGCCGTCGTATTTCTTCACGATGTTGAGCATGTCTTCGATACTGAACTCCCAGCCTTCCTCGCGTTTTGCGTAGAGGCGCGAGTAGGAGCAGAAGTGGCAGGAGAACACGCACACGTTGGTGGGCTCGATATGGAAGTTGCGGTTGAAGTAGGTATTGTCGCCGTGCTTTTGCTCGCGCACGTGGTTGGCAAGTGCGCCGGCATAGGAGAGGGTGGCGGTCTCAAACAGCAGGAGTCCGTCTTCGGAGGAGAGGCGGGTGCCTTCCAGCACCTTGCGGCCAACGGCTTTCAGTTCGGGGCTTTGTTCCTCCACGAGGCGCTCGATCGGTAGGATACTCATGGCCGCAAAGCTACGCCAATACCAGTTCTGCGGGCCCCGCCGCCGCATTTTTAGCAGCTTCTTGCCTGCGTGTGGTTCGCAAAAAAGGCTATCTTTCGCGTTCAATCAAAACGTCTTGCTGATGAACCTGAAATTCCGGCTAACCCTAATGAGCTTTCTGCAGTTTTTCGTGTGGGGTGCCTGGCTGATTACGATCGCTACTTATTACTTCAACAACCCGGCCTTCGTAGCCAATAACCCGAATGCCGGCGCGCAGTTCGGTGCCATCTTCGGAACGCTTGCCCTTTCCTCGCTGTTCATGCCGGCCGTTACCGGTATCATCGCCGATAAATTTATCGACGCGGAAAAATTGTACGGCATCCTGCACCTGCTTTATGGGGTATGCCTCTTTATGGTGCCGCGTGCCGAAACGGCCAACCAGCTGTACTATACCATCTTCGCCGCGATGATCTGCTATATGCCCACGATCTCGCTGTCGAACTCTATTGCGTATACGATCCTCAAGCGCGAAGGCTACGACGTGGTGAAGGTATTCCCGCCGATCCGCGTATGGGGCACCATCGGCTTCATCGTGGCCATGTGGCTCACCAACCTTACGGGCTCCAAGGCAAACACCAACCAGTTCATCATCGGCGGCATCGGTGCGGTGGCACTCGGCCTTTTCTCGTTTACACTGCCGAAGTGCCCGCCCCAAAAGAGTATGGAGCGCGGCTCCGGGCCGCTGGAAGCCTTCAAGCTGTTTGGCAACTACAAGATGGCGCTCTTCTTCCTGTTCTCGATGCTGCTCGGGGGCGCCCTGCAGCTTACCAACGCCTATGGTGATACCTTTCTCGACGACTTCAAAAACAATTCGCTTTATGGCCACGATTCCTTCGTGGTAAAATATTCGACCATCATCATGTCGATCTCGCAGGTGTCGGAAACGCTCTTCATCGTCACTATTCCCTTCTTCCTGCGCCGCTTCGGCATCAAGAACGTGATGCTGTTCTCGATGATCGCCTGGGTGCTCCGCTTCGGGCTTTTCGCCTACGGCAACCCGGCTGAGGGTCTCTGGATGATCATCCTCTCCTGTATCGTTTACGGGATGGCTTTCGACTTCTTCAATATCTCGGGCTCGCTTTTCGTGGAAACGACTACCGACGCCCGGATCCGCTCCAGCGCCCAGGGCCTGTTTATGATGATGACCAACGGTGTCGGCGCCTTCCTCGGCAGCCGCATCAGCGGCTATGTCATCGACCAGTATTTCACGCACAACGGCCAGAAGGACTGGCACAATATCTGGCTTTCCTTTGCCGCCTATGCGCTGGTGGTAGCTATTTTGTTTGTGGTTCTTTTCCGCCACAAGCACGATCCGAAGGCAGTAGTCGCAGTGGCTCATTGATCCTGACTTTTACTGAAATACAAGAAGCCCGCACGGTATCGTGCGGGCTTCTTGTTTTATGGAAAGGTGCCGCCGGTTGCAGCGTTAAACGTTCCCGCGGATGTTTTTCGAACAAGGGTTATGGCAATGCGGTATTTTCCTCCTTCGCGGGCGTCGAGGGGGGGTAACCTTTGAAAAAACCGGATTTTTCAATACTGATGACTGCAGTGCCCGTTACAAGCGCGGTACTGATGGCGTAACGCCCCTGGTCATCGGTGGTGGCGGTTTGCAGGCCCGCGCCTACCACCGCATTTTCAACCGGAAGCCGCGGCATGTTGGTTGCCTGTCCAGATAACGCTATCCAGGTATTGCCTGCGCCCTGCACCTCAATAGTTGTTCCTCTATCTGCTTCAGTTGGTTTTTTGCAGCTGGTGATGAACAACAGGCTGACAAATAAATGCCCAGGCAAGGCGTTGCTTCATTTGTGTCGGTTTGGTGAAGTTTGTGGACTGGTTACACTGGTTTCAGTAAAAAGACAAAAGGGGCGGCTTTTTGGCTGCGTGCTAAAAATAACAAAAAAAGCCTCCCGCGGGGGAGGCTGTATTTCTACGAATAACGTTCTTAGATATGCGCTTCGATCTTCTTCACGAAGTTCGACTTGGGCTGCGCGCCCACCAGCTTGTCTACCACCTGGCCGTTCTTGATGAACAGGATGGCGGGGATGGAGGTGATGCCGTAGTTCATGCTCACCTGGGGGTTCTCGTCCACGTTCACCTTGCCGACGTTCACCTTGCCGGCGTATTCTTTCGAAAGCTCGTCGATGACCGGGCCGATCGCGCGGCAGGGGCCGCACCACTCCGCCCAGAAGTCTACAACAGTAAGCTTATCTGCGTTCAGCACATCCGTCTGAAAATTCGCATCTGTAAATGCTTGTGCCATAATTCGGGTTGTTTTGAGTTTTTTCTGTTTTCAGTACTAAGGGCAACAAATTTAATTCCGTACCATATTCGTGCGCCAGGCCCTGCCGGTTTGACAGCTAGGCCGTCAGCACCTTCACGTCGATCTCCGGGCGGCCGTCGAGCCACTGGATTAGGTCCCAGTTCATCTCGAAACCCGCGCCCAGCGTGGAAAAGCCGGCCTTGAGCGCGGCCTTGGGCTCTTTCACAACGATCTTCAAACCGGTGCTGCCGGGGTTTTTCTTGATATTATCATCTAAAAATTCAATAATGCCGGGCTCCAGGTTGCGCACATCCAGCTCCAGTTGCAGCGCTTTTGTCATCTGCCGCTTCATGTTCTCCGCCAGGTTGATCGAGCCGGGCTTGAACTCGTATTCGTCGCGGTAGCGGTGTTTCTGGAAGGAGCCGGTGAGCAGGATGGCGGCGCCCGCCTGCAGGTAGGGGCTGAACCGCACGTAATCATCCCCGAAGAGTACCATCTCGGTCTTGCCCGAATAGTCTTCGAGCACATAAGAGCCGAATTTGTTGCCCTGCCGGGAGATACGCTGCTGCGCGCCGGTAACGAGACAAAGCAACTTGAACGTGCGTCCCTGCGCCGCCAGCAGCTTCGAGTCCTTGGTTTCGTTGAAATCGGCCACGGCCGTTACACCGTAGTGCTTCATCTCGAACTTATAGTGATCCAGCGGGTGCCCCGAAAGGTAGATGCCCGCTACTTCCTTTTCTTTTTCCAACTGCTCGGTGAGCGACCATGGCGGGCAGCCGGGGATCACCGGCGGCTTGATGTCGAGCACGGCCGGCAGGTCGCCGAACAGCGTGTTGGTGGTGTTGACGCTCTGCGCCTGCACCACCTGCCCGAACTTCACCATCTTATCGAGGCCGCTCTGCGTTTCGCCCTCGGGCACGCAGATATACTGGGCGCGGTGCAGCGCCGGGAAGGAGTCGAAGGCGCCGGCAAACACGAGGCATTCCAGCGTGCGCTTGTTCACCGTGCGGGTGTTCACGCGCTTGATGAAGTCGAAGGGATCCTGGTAGCGGCCGCCATCCTTGCGCTCGGCGATGATATTCTCCACCGCGTTCTCGCCCACACCCTTAAGGCCGCCGAGGCCGAAGCGGATATCGCCCTGCTCGTTTACGGCAAAGCCTTTCTTTGATTCGTTGATGTCGGGGCCGAGCACTTTCAGTCCCATCCGCTTGCATTCCTCCATGAAGAAGGTGAGCTTGTCGAGCGCGTTGGCGTGGTTGAGCACCGCCGACATATACTCGCCCGGGTAGTGGGCTTTGAGATAAGCAGTTTGATAGGCTACGAAAGCATAGCACGTAGAGTGCGACTTGTTGAAGGCGTACTGGGCAAAGGCTTCCCAGTCGGTCCACACCTTCTCCAGCACTTTCGCGTTGTGGCCTTTACCAACGGCGCCGTCGATGAACTTGCTCTTCATCTTATCCAGCGTCTTGCGGTCCTTCTTACCCATGGCCTTCCGCAGAACGTCCGCGTCGCCCTTGGAGAAGCCGGCGATCTTCTGCGCCAGCAGCATCACCTGTTCCTGGTACACCGTGATGCCGTAGGTTTCCTCCAGATACTCGGCCATCTCTTCGATGTCGTACACCACTTCCTCGCGCCCGTGCTTCCGGTCTACGTATTGGGGGATGTACGCCATCGGGCCCGGGCGGTACAGGGCGTTCATGGCAATGAGGTCGGCAAACTGGTCAGGCTTCAGTTCCTTGAGGTACTTCTGCATGCCCGGCGATTCAAACTGGAAGGTAGCGATGGTGTCGCCGCGCTGGTACAGCTCGTAGGTCTTTTCATCATCCAGCGGCACGTCGTCGATCACAATGTCGACACCATGATTTTCCTTGATCATGATGAGCGCGTCGCGGATGATGGAGAGGGTCTTCAGACCCAGGAAGTCCATCTTGATAACGCCGGCGTCTTCAATGATGGAGCCTTCGATCTGGGTGATGAGAAGATCCGAATCTTTCGCGGTGAAAACGGGGATCAGCTCCGTCAGGTCTTTGGGGGCGATGATGATACCGGCGGCGTGGATGCCGGTGTTGCGCACCGAGCCTTCGAGCTTTTCGGCAATGCGGAGCACATCGGCGGCCATGTCTTTGCCAGCGTAGATCTCGCGTACCTTTTTAATGTTCTCGATATCATCCTGACCATACTCGTCGTCGAGGGGCTTGTCGCCTTCCTTCGAGGTAAAGGGCGCATGCAGCACGCGGTACAGCTTGGTGCCGGGCTTTTCGGGAATGAGCTTGGCGAGTGCGTTGGAGTCGGCAAGGGGCAGGTCCATCACGCGGGCCACGTCCTTGATGCTCGAGCGGGCGGCCATCGTACCGTAGGTCACGATCTGGGCCACCTGGTTCTGCCCGTATTTCTGCACCACGTAATCGATCACCTTCTGGCGGCCTTCGTCGTCGAAGTCCGTATCGATATCGGGCATCGACTTACGATCGGGGTTGAGGAAGCGTTCGAACAGGAGCTTGTACTTGATCGGGTCGATATTGGTGATGCCGATGCAATAGGCCACCGCCGATCCCGCGGCCGATCCGCGGCCAGGGCCTACGAACACGCCGAGATCCCGGCCCGCCTTGATGAAGTCGGATACGATGAGGAAGTAGCCGGCGAATCCCATCGTTTTAATGGTAAACAGCTCAAAGTCGAGGCGTTCCCGTATTTCTTCGGTGATCTCGCTGTAGCGGGCGCGGGCACCTTCATAGGTAAGAAAGTGCAGGTATTCCCACTGGTTCAGGTTGGAGTCGTCGTGCACCTGGAACTCCTTTGGCAGCGGAAAAGCAGGAAGGAGGATGTCGCGCTTCAGGTTGAGCAGCTCCACCTTGTCCACGATCTCGTTGGTATTATCGATGGCTTCCGGGATATCCTGGAAGACCTTGATCATCTCCTCGGTCTTCTTGAAATAAAACTGGTCGTTCGGGAAGGCGAAACGGCTGTTCTTCAGGTTCACGTCATCGTCCGAAAAATCACGGTTGGCCGGCGTGGCTACCTTTTCGCCGGTGTTGATACAAAGCAGGATGTCGTGGGCGTTGAAGTCTTCCACGTCGGTATAGTGCGAGTCGTTGGACGCGATCACCTTTACGTTGTGCTTCTTCGCGAATTTCACCAGCACCTGGTTCACTTTATCCTGTTCCGCCATCCCGTGGCGCTGGAACTCCACGTAGAAGTCCTCGCCAAACAGGTCGAGCCACCATTTGAATTCCTGCTCCGCTTCGTCTTCGGTCTTATACATAATGGCCTGCGGCACCGAAGCGCCGAGGCAGCACGTGGTGGCGATGAGACCTTCGTGGTATTTTAAAATGAGTTCCTTGTCGATACGCGGGTACTTGGAGTACATACCCTCCATAAAGCCGAGGGAGGTGAGTTTCACCAGGTTTTTGTAACCCTGCTCGTTCTTGGCCAGGAGGATCTGGTGAAAGCGGCGGTCTTTTACTTCTTTGGTGAACGTCTTGGCGAAGCGGTTCTCCACGAGGTAAAATTCGCAGCCGACGATCGGCTTTACCTTGGGCTTGCCATTCTCGTCGGTGTGCTTGTAGGCCTGCGACACGAATTCGAACACACCGAACATATTGCCGTGGTCGGAGATGGCGAGCGCCGGCATGCCGTCGGCGATCGCTTTCTTATAGAGGGAGTTGATAGAAGCGGCGCCGTCGAGAAGGGAATATTGCGTGTGGACGTGTAAGTGGGAGAATTTCATAGCGTCGTGGGTGCACCGGCGCTGCGGCCGGGGCAGGCGTGCAAGTTACGCCCGAAGGGCGGAAAACACCGGCACTTTAACCGGCTCTTTTAATCCACATTTTTGCGCAAATTTTTTATAATTTCGTCTTCCACCTAATCGATACCTATGATCCGGCAGTTCATCCTGATGGCCGCCCTCGCCACCGCGGGCAGCGCCAGCGCGCAGGGCGGTACCAAGTCCGCCACCGGCCCCCAGAGCGTTCGCTTCCTGGAGGATATCGAAGTAGGTTTCGGTCCCGCCGCTAATAATGCAACATCGCCGGCTAATTCCATCGCCCATAAGCCGGGTGCCCTGCCCAATGCGGCTCCTGTAAAATCGGTCGCCCACGGCGCGCCGGTGATGCCCACCCCGCGCAAGCCCGATTTCAGCATCGAAAACGCCGGTACGCTTCATCTGAAGTTCGCCCTGCTGCTCAATACCGAAGTAGAGGCGGTTCCCGAACTGCCACTGCTGGTGCTGATGGACGACTGGTGGGGTACGAAATACCGCCTCGGGGGAAACGACCGCAGCGGCATCGACTGCAGCGGATTTACCTGCATGCTGTACCGGGAGCAATTCCAGGTGCTGCTGCCCCGCACCGCCCGTGACCAATTCGCGGCCACCCGCAGCGTCGATCCGTCGCAACTGAAAGAAGGCGACCTGGTATTTTTTACCACGGGCGGGTCGATCACCCACGTCGGCTTCTACCTGCAGAACAATAAGTTCGTTCACGCCTCCACTTCCGAAGGCGTCACCATTTCCGACCTCAACGACCGTTACTGGCAGGCGCGCTTTGCCGGGGCGGGAAGGTGGGAGACGGGGGCGGTGCCGGTCAATGGTGGTGTAAGGCCTTAAGCCCGGTTGAGAGAAAGGCTTTTGAAGTAAAAAAGAGTCTTTCACCGCGAAGAGAATAAGAAAAGAAGTTGTTACGCTAAGATTATACAAATAGGTCCCGGCTTGCCGGGACCTATTCAATTATATTCCTTTGCGAAACGCTTATTCAACTTCTTTTCTTCGCGGTGAAAGACCCTTCTTCACCTTAAAAATCTTCCAGCGAAGAACTCCTGAAGCGGTCATTCTTTACTACCCAAACCGAGACGTTTCTTGATTGTTTCCCACACCGGCATGATATCCGGGGAAAGCTTCAGCGCCAGCACGCCGGTGGCAAAAGTGACGCTGAAAATGGTCGTGCGCAGCACCAGCCACCAGAAGCCCGTATGATCGCGGCCCGCGAAGTAGGCCAGCAGGTAGCAGGCCGCGGCCAGCAGCAGCGTGTACAGGGTGTTGATCGTAAAGGGCTGCATCCCGTAGCGGCGCCACAGGAAGATATAGCGCACGGCATTGAACACGGTAAAGGCGACGAGCCCGCTCACAGCCGGCCCGTAGATACCCACTTTCCGGGTGAGCAGGTAATTGAGCGGCAGCGCCAGGGTGAACAGGATGAGTCCGCTTGTAAATTCAAAGCGCCAGGAGGTGGAAGTAGCAATGATCTGCGAGGAAAGACCAGTACCCATATCCAACACCCGCGTCAGGCCGAGGAAGAAGAATACGAGGAAGGCGTAATTGAAGTCTTTCTGTATATGAAAGGTAAGCAGCGCGTCGCGGAAGTTGAGCCAGATAAGGCAAAACATGGCAACCGAAAACACCAGCTGGTTGATCGACGAGCGCTGGTAGATCCGCCCGATCCGACCAAGGTCTTTGGCCCGCCAGCCCTCCGACAGGTGGCTTACCGCCGCCGATACGATGGCCCGCTGCGGGGCCTGGATGAGGCTCGCCAGGATCTCTCCAAGCGAGTAAATCCCCGCCATGGCCATACCGTCGGGGAGCACCGCCGCGATGATCAACTTATCAACTACCGAAACCAGGTTGAAGATGATGGTGCTCGACCAGGTAAAGGTGGTGAGTGCGAGAATCTTTGATTTCAGGCGTCGCGACACTTTGCTGACGCGGAAGGTAAAATGCACAACGTCCATGCGCCACAGCACCAGCAGGAGCAGGAGGCCGATGAGCAGGTAAAGGAGCGAATAGATATGGATGAAGCGGTCGAAGCTCCGGATGACCCCCAGGGTGGTGAGCACGATCAGCAGCATCGTAAACAGCCGGAAGAGCACCTCCTTGAAAAAATTACTCAGAACCGACTTGCCGTGAAACCACGAGAAGCCTTCCAGCACCGCGTAAATAGTGTAGCCGAAGGCAAAGGGATAGATCCAGTAGTAATACTTCGGAAGCTCGGGGGCGTTGTTGAATACTTTGTTGACCACCGGCTCTTTGAACACCGCTCCGATGATGGCAACGACCACAAAGCCCAGCAGGGGAAAGAGCAGTGCCCAGGTAAACTGGTCGTTTTGCCTGCGGGGCAGATGCGCATTGTAATAGGGGAAGAACTTGGTGATGTAGGAGAGTGTGCCGAAAGATGCAAGGGTGAAAAAAATGCTCGCCACCGACAGGAAGGTCATGGTGAGCCCGTATTGCTCTTTGGTTAAGCCGCCCTCCCGGGTAAAGAGGTACGTATTGACGAAACCGAGCAGGAAGCCAAAGTATACGATGGCTGAAGAGAAAAGGCTTTGCTTCCGGATGGTGCTCATGGCGGCGAAGATAGGGATCGTGAATCGAGGTCCGTCAGCTGCGGGCGAGGGGCTTTCTGAAGAGGAGCAGGTTTTCGCCCTCGACGGTGCGGGGGCCGTCGTTGCGCAGCCCGAGCCGCTCCAGCAGGCGGATCGAGCGATGATTGTCCGGAAGTGTAATGGCAAATACCTCGGGCAGGACGCCGTTTTGCGCCAGCCTGTCCAGGAGGGCTTTACTCGATTCGTAGGAATAGCCTTTTCCTTCATGCTCCGGAAGCAGCGCAAAGCCGATATCCGGATGTTCCAGCCAGGGACGGCGGATCAGCGTGGTGATACCCACCGGGATGCCGCTTTCGCGCAGCCGAACCACGTGAATGGTGGCATTGGCATTGCCCAGCATCCCCTGTATATAGCGTACCGCGTCTTCTTCAGAATGCACCTTGCGGTCGCCGATAAAGTGAAGCCAGCCTTCGGAGTTGACCAGCCCGCGGATAAAGGTGCTGTCGTCGATCCGCAGGATGTCGAGGCGGAGGCGCCCGGTTTCGAGGTGATCGGGGAGGAGGCCCGCGCCCTGGCGCTGCAGGAAGTCACCATCGATGATCAGGAGGCGAACGCCGTCTTCCGACACCGAGCGGTGGCTGCTCAGCTCGTCCGACACCACGTAGGTGCCGCCTTCCCGCAGCTCGATGCGCTCGCCGCTTTGCAGCTCACTGGTGAAGTGCCCCTGCAGGCAATGCACAATATGCCCCTTGCGGCACCAATGGTCGGCAAGGTAGCCCGGCGAATACTCCACGATCCGGATGCGCAGGCCGCCGAATTGCTGCGTCTGCCACCAGGAGGTGCCCGTTTCACCCTTGTGCTCGGTCTTTTCTATGTGCGACCAGTCGATGGCCTGGAAGGGAATGTTGATTTGTGCCATGGGATGTGGGGCGAGCGATAAAGAACGCTGATTCCGCAGGCGGAATACGCTGATTGGTTATGATGTTTTATGATTGGCTGACGCACGCGATCTCATCTGCGTGCACCATAAAAATCATAAGAAATCTGCGTTCTTTCGTCTTCACGACTTCACCTTAATGTAAAAGTTCTTATCCACCGTCAGCCCGTCGAACTTGCCGCCATCGATCTTTACCTTGGTCTCACCCGTTGTGGGGTTGATCCACTGGCCGTTGGAAAGACGCACCGGCATGTTGAAGCCGTCGATACAGTCGGTCCAGCGGAACACCAGCTTGTCATCCTCCGCCTTGAACTCGAGGGTCGGGACCTGCGTGGTGCGGAGATACTGGTCAAAGATCTTCGAGAGATCCTTGCCGCTTTTCTTCGATATATATTGCTCCACCTGTTGCGTGGTAACGGTCTGGTGGCGGAAGTCTCTGTTGAGACCCCGCAGGATGTCGCGGAACAACTTGTCGTCGTTGATCACCTGGCGGATCGTGTGAATGAGGTTGGCGCCTTTATAATACATATCGCCCGAGCCTTCCTGGTTTACACCGTAGGGGCCGATGATGGGCTTGTCGTTTGCAATGTTTTTGCGCAGACCCTGCAGGTAGACGTTTGCCGAATCCTTGCCTTTGTAGTATTCGATGAACAGGGTTTCCGAATAATCGGTAAAGCCTTCGTGCACCCACATGTCGGCGATGTCTTTGGTGGTGATGTTGTTGGCAAACCATTCGTGTCCGCTTTCGTGCACGATAATATAGTCCCACCATTTGCCCTGGCCCGTGCCCGAAAGGTCGGAGCCGAGGTAGCCGTTGCGGTACTGGTTGCCATAGGCCACGGCGCTCTGGTGTTCCATGCCGAGGTGCGGTGCGTCCACCAGCTTATACGAGTCGTTGTAGAAAGGGTAGGGGCCAAACCAGTATTCAAAGGCGCGGAGCATGGGCTTTACCTGCTGGAATTGCTTCTGCGCTTTTTCAAGGTTGTAGTCGAGCACCCAGTAGGAGAGATCCAGCTTTCCGCCTTCGCCCATCAGCGTGTCGGTGAAGTTGACGTACTTGCCGATATAGGGAATGATCGTGTAGTTGTTGATGGGAGATGTGACGGACCAGTCGTAGTAGCGTTTGCCCGGCACGTTGGCGGCGGCCGTTCGTTTCACCATCATCTGGCGACCATTGCCGACGGCTACCAGCGTATCGGGCACGATCATCGTGAGGTGCGCGCCGAGGTCGGGTTCGTCGCTCTGGTGATCTTTACAGGGATACCACACGGAGGCGCCAAGACCCTGGCAGGCAACGGTCATCCAGGGACGGCCCTGCTTGTCTTTGCGCCAGATCCAGCCGCCATCCCAGGGCGGACGGATCGCGGGGCGCGGTACGCCATGGTAGGTGATCGTCAGCTGTGCGTCTTCGGGGGCAAATTGTTTTGAATCGAGAAGCCACGCATTTCCGTCACGCCGCACCGGGATGTTGTGCCGCTTGGTGCCGTTGCTGAAGGATGCGGTGACCCGGTCGATCGTCATCGGCTCCTGCAGATCGATCTGCAGGAGCCCGGGGTTGGGCGCTACCCGCTTAAAGTCGATCACGACGGAGCCCTTTATACTGCGCTTATCGAAATCGGGTTCCACCTCTATTGAATAACGCTGTACATCCCACCAGGTTCTGTTCGGGTTGAGCGATCCCCTCAGCGAGTCCTGACGGGTAAACTCCTGCTTCTGGTGCAGGGGCTGCGCGCCGGCAACGGAGGCGGCAAGCAGGGCAGAGGCGAAGAGAAGACGGTGTGCTTGTATCATCAGTAAGGCCTTTTGGCTTTAAGGGCCTAATTTAGACTGCTTTTGGATACCGCATGAACCGCCCGTCGAAATATTGGCTTTTTGTATTAGTACTGCTCGCCGGATGCTACGGCGGCGAAAAGGAGGCCGGCAATGTATTCCGGTACAACGAGTCTTCCGGCGTCGCTTCGCTCGACCCGGCCTTTGCCAAGAACCAGAGCGTGATGTGGCCGATCCACCAGTTGTTCAATACGCTGGTGGAGACCGATTCGGCACTCAACCTCGTTCCTTCGCTTGCGCGTGCCTGGGAGCTTTCGCCCGACCGCCGTACCTATACCTTTCACCTGCGCACGGACGTTTTTTTTCACGACGATGCCTGCTTTCCGAACGGTACGGGTCGGCGCATGAAGGCAAGCGACGTAGCCTACAGCCTGGGCCGCATCATCGATCAAAAGACCGCATCGCCCGGCGCCTGGATTTTCCAGGACAAGATCGACAGCGCACGCAGCTTCGTAGCGGTCAACGACTCCACGTTCGAGCTGCGCCTGCTGCGGCCCTACGGACCCATCCTCGGTATTCTTTCCATGCAATACTGCTCCGTGCTGCCCCGCGAGGCCGTGGCGCGCTACGGCAACGACCTGCGCAAGCATCCTGTCGGTACCGGCCCTTTCCGCTACGTGGCCTGGGAAGAAGGGCAGGCCCTCATCCTGAAGCGGCATCCGCACTACTTCGAACGCGATGCACAGGGGCGGCAGCTGCCTTACCTCGACGGGGTGCGGATTTCTTTTTATGACAATAAAGCCACGGAGTTCCTGCTCTTCCGGCAGGGCAAGCTCGATTTTATCAATGATATCGAGGCTTCCTTTAAAGACGAAGTGCTTTCGCGCCGCGGTGAGCTGCGGTCCGAATGGCGCGGCCGTGTGCGGCTCGACAAGCATGCTTACCTGAACACCGAATACCTGGGATTGCTGGTGGACAGCACCAACCCGCTGCTACGGGCGGCGCCCACGCGGCAGCGACTCGTGCGGCAGGCCATCAACTATGCTATCGACCGGAGGGCGCTGGTACGGTACCTGCGCAACTCCATCGGCACACCCGCGGAAAGTGGCTTTGTGCCGGCAGGGCTGCCCTCTTTTAGTGCGGAAGCGGTGAAAGGATACGTGTACAACCCGGCGGAGGCGCGGCGACTGCTGGCTGAAGCGGGTTACGGATCGAGGCCGGTGCCGGCGCTTAAGCTGCAAACAATCCCGGTGTATGCCGAGATCGGCAACTTCATTGCGCGCCAGCTGGGGGAGGTGGGCATCCCGGTGCAGGTGGAGGTAGTGCAGAAGTCGCTGCTGCTGGACATGACCAGCAACGGCAAGGCGCTTTTTTTCCGTGGCTCCTGGATCGCTGATTATCCCGACGCGGAGAATTACCTCAGCGTGTTCTATTCGAAAAACCCGGCGCCGCCGAATTATACGCGCTATCACAACCCGGCCTTTGACGCGCTGTTTGAAGCCGCCATTGCCGAGCCGGATGAGGCAAAGCGCGATGCGCTCTACCGCCAGGCCGATGCGCTCATCGTACGCGACGCGCCCGTGGTGCCGCTTTGGTACGATATGGTGATCCACCTGGTGCAGCCCGGCGTGGAAGGCTTTCCGGCCAATGCGTTGAATCTACTGGAATTGAGAAAGGTCAGAAAGACGAGATGAATATCGAACACCGATCAAGAAATTTCGAATAACGAAATAGGCCTGAGTATCCGGCTCATTTCAACCTTACTTCGAAATTCGGTATTCCTTGATCGATATTCAATATTTTCTACTCTTCATCCTCGTGGTACGAGTCCTGCTCTTGTGTAGACGTGTCATTGTACTGCTTCTCCCACTCCGAAACATGCTCGTCGGTGAGGCACTCAATGATGTCATGAATAGAGTCGCCCTTGCGGCGCCAGCCGGTAGCCAGCTGGTCGTCGTAGTAGAAGACATAAAGGCAATGGTCCGTTTCGCTCGCAACGCGGATGAGGCGAACGGAGTCATCCTTTTTTTCCTGAATCAGATAATAGCAGCCGGGTTCCAGCAATCCATACGAATACATACGTTCTCCTCTTTTTAAAAATCAACACGGGTATGGGTCAGTAAGTGTACTTCCGAATTTAATGGGGGTGGGTACGGGAGCCCGGGTTAAAGGCGCGTTCCGGGGTCAAAATTAGGGGCTTTCGGGTGGAAATAATTTTTAGAATATCAAAAATTTGTGTTATCAAAAGAATCTTTATAATTGATTGATTGTCAATAGTTTAAAATACCTGAGCCGTGCCCGTTAGTGAAAATAAAAACTAAATAATTTAGTACATATGCCGGAAATTCGCCGTATATTTGAGGGCTGAGTTTACGGACCGTTTTAGCCCCTGGAAGCCACCCTTTCCCCGTTTTTTCGATGCGCCTCGCACCCCGTTCGCCCAAAGGCGGCGGTCACTGGCTGGCGGTCGGCTTCCGGGCACCGCGGCAGGGCTACTTGCCCGCGGCGACGGCCAATCCTGTCCGTAACCATTATTTTTACCAAAAAAGTGAATGGACGAACTGATGGCAGATCCTAAGAAAACCGGCGCCGAATACACCGAAGACAGTATCCGGAGCCTCGACTGGAAAGAACACATCCGCCTACGGCCCGGCATGTATATCGGCAAGCTGGGCGACGGCTCGAGCCCCGACGACGGCATTTACGTGCTGGTAAAGGAGGTGATCGACAACTGTATCGACGAATACACGATGGGCTACGGCAAATCCGTGGAAGTGACCATCTCCGAAAAGGCGGTGACCGTGCGCGACTACGGGCGCGGCATTCCCCTCGGCAAGGTGGTGGATGTAGTGAGCAAGATCAATACCGGCGCCAAGTACGACTCCAAGGCCTTCCAGAAATCGGTGGGACTCAACGGGGTGGGTACCAAGGCCGTGAACGCCCTTTCGAACTACTTTAAAGTGACCGCCTTCCGCGAAGGCCGCCAGAAGACCGCCGAATTTGAGCGGGGCAACCTCGTAAAGGAGCATAAAGAGGCCGCTACTTCCGAAGCCAACGGCACCTTTGTGACCTTTACGCCCGACGAAACGATCTTTAAGAACTATCATTTCATCCCCGAATACCTCGAGAAGCAGATCTGGAATTATTGCTTCCTCAATGCGGGCATGAAGATCAACTTCAACGGCAAGAACTACGTTTCCAAAAACGGTCTCCTCGACCTGCTGGAACGGAATACGAATGCCGACGAACTCCGCTACCCGATCATCCACCTCAAGGGTGAGGACATCGAGGTGGCTATCACCCACAACAACGACTACGGCGAAGACTATTACAGCTTCGTCAACGGCCAGCATACCACGCAGGGCGGCACGCACCAGGCGGCCTTCCGCGAGGCTTTCGTGAAGGCGATCCGTGAGTTCTTCAAGAAGGATTACGATGCGTCCGATATCCGCCAGTCGATCGTCGCCGCCGTGTCGGTGCGCGTGGTGGAGCCGGTATTCGAATCGCAGACGAAGACCAAGCTCGGCTCGCTCAACGTAGACGAGGGCGGTCCGTCGATGCGCCAGTTTATCAACGATTTCCTGGGCCGCGAACTCGACAACTTCCTCCACAAGAATCCATCCGTGGCCGAGGCCATGAAAAAGCGGATCGAGCAGAGCGAGCGCGAGCGCAAGGACCTGGCCGGCATTAAGAAGCTCGCCAACGAGCGCGCGAAAAAGGCCAACCTGCACAACAAGAAGCTGCGCGACTGCAAGGTGCACCTCAACGAGGAAACACCTCCGAAGGCCAAGCCGGAATACTTTACCACCAAGCAGAATACGACCATCTTTATTACGGAAGGCGACTCGGCTTCGGGTTCGATCACGAAGGCCCGCAACGTGGATACACAGGCCGTGTTCTCGCTCCGCGGCAAGCCGCTCAACTGCTTCGGCATGAGCAAAAAGATCGTGTACGAAAACGAGGAGCTCAACCTGCTCCAGCATGCCCTCAACATCGAGGAAGGCATGGACGGGCTGCGTTACAACCGCATCGTGATCGCCACCGACGCCGACGTGGACGGTATGCACATCCGCCTGCTCATCATGACCTTCTTCCTGCAGTTCTTCCCCGACCTTGTGAAGAACAACCACGTATATATCCTGCAAACGCCGCTCTTCCGGGTGCGCAACAAGCAGGAAACGATTTATTGTTACTCGGAGCAGGAAAAGCAGAAGGCCGTGAAAAAGCTGGGCAACAAGCCGGAGATCACCCGCTTCAAGGGCCTCGGTGAGATCTCGCCCGACGAGTTCGGCCGCTTTATCGGCGACGAAATGCGGCTTGACCCGGTCATCCTCGAGCATGGCGACCACATCACGCACCTGCTGGAATATTACATGGGTAAGAACACACAGGAACGCCAGGAATTCATCATCAACAACCTGCGCGTGGAGCTCGACGCCGTAGAAGAAGGCGCCGTAGTAGCCGAAGGATGAAAAGACGCACCTTTGCGCGCAAACCGATAAAGACCAGAACCGATGATTCATTTAGTGTTCCAGCCGGCCGATGCGGACACCCTCCGCAAGGCGATGGAGGTTGATGAAACCCTTCAGGGCGACATCGTAGAAATAAAAGACGACTATGCCGTAGGTCCGCTTTACCTGGCGGATGACGCCGAACCCTGGCAGCAGCGCCGCGACTGGTGGAAGGGCCTGTGGGAACAGTCGCCCTACGTGGCGGGCGAGAGCCTGCCGATGGTAGACGACAAGATGACCCTGCACAGCCTGATGCGCACCCTCGACGAGAACCCGAAAGAGGAACTCTGGATCTGGATGGGACAGAACGCCCACGACGTGTGCGGCTACTACTGGCTTATTGCGCAGATCCAGAAATACCAGGGCCGCGTGTTTGTGCTGTATATGAACAACCTGCCTTTCATCAACGAAAAAGGCGGCATCTTTTACCCCGTATACCTTTTCGAGATACCGCCCGCCGAGTACCGCAAGGCCAAGAAGCTTTGCCGCAAGGTGACGCTTTCGGAAATGGAGGTGGACCCTGACGAGTGGAAGCGCCTCTGCCAGGAAAATACGCGGGTGCGCCACCTCGAGGGCGGCAAGAAGATCGTTTCCAAGGGCGACGACTTCTTTGATGCCGACATCCTGAAGGCGCTGACCAAAGAGCCGCAGAAAGGGGCCAAGGCGATGCACAACATCCTGTCGAAGATGAAAGTGAAGACCGGCGACATCTTCCTGCTGTGGCGCATGCGGGTGCTGCATGAGCGCGGCGAGCTGGTAATTACCGGCGACCCGGCAAAAGGCTGGAAAGAATTTGATGTGCGCCTGCCGGGCGGAGCTTCCATCGCTCCTGAGAGCGATGGAATATCGAATATCGAGCAAGGAATAACGAATAACGAAGGGTAGGCTTCGGCTGCGCTCGGCCTGACAAAAAGCAATTGTCGTCCTGAGCTTGCCGAAGGACCAATTAACCAATAGACTAATTAACCGAGTACTACGAACATCCATGAAGAACAAGAACTACGAACACGTACAAACCGACCATGGCATCAATGGCCAGTATAAGAGCTGGTTTCTCGACTACGCCTCCTACGTGATCCTGGAGCGCGCGGTGCCCGCCGTGGAAGACGGACTGAAGCCCGTACAGCGCCGCATCCTGCACGCGATGAAGGAGATGGACGACGGGCGCTTCAACAAAGTAGCCAACATCATCGGACAGTCGATGCAGTACCACCCGCACGGCGATGCCTCCATCGGCGACGCGCTGGTGAATATGGGCCAGAAAGGCCTGCTCATCGACACCCAGGGCAACTGGGGCGATGTGCGCACCGGCGACGATGCCGCCGCCTCCCGCTATATCGAGGCACGCCTGTCGAAGCTCGCCCACGAGATCGTCTTCAACCCGAAGACGACCAATTGGCAGCTTTCCTACGACGGCCGCAAGAACGAGCCGGTGACGCTCCCGGTGAAGTTCCCGCTGCTGCTGGCGCATGGCGCCGAAGGCATCGCCGTGGGCCTGGCCACCAAGATCCTGCCGCACAACTTCTGCGAGCTCTGCGATGCCGCCATCAAATACCTGAAGGGCCGCAAGTTTGACCTGTATCCCGACTTCCTCACCGGCGCTATGGCCGATGTGACCGATTACAACCAGGGCATGCGCGGCGGCCGCGTGAAAGTGCGCGCCCACATCGAGGAGATCGATAAGAAAACGCTCGCGGTACGCAGCGTACCCTTTGGTGTTACGACGTCCTCGCTGATGGATTCCATCGTGAAGGCCAACGACGCCGGCAAGATCAAGATCAAAAAGGTAACCGACAATACGGCCGCCGAAGTGGAGATCCAGATCGACCTGGCGCCCGGCATATCGCCGGATATCACCATCGATGCACTGTATAAGTTTACCGACTGCGAAGTATCGGTAGCCACTAACGCCTGCGTTATCGTTGACCAGAAGCCGGTTTTCATCGGCGTGCACGAACTGCTGCGTCTTTCGGTTGACCGCACGAAGGACCTGCTGCAGAAAGAGCTGGAGATTCGCCTCGGTGAACTGCAGGAAAAATGGCACTACACCTCGCTCGAAAAGATCTTCTTCGAAGAAAAGATCTACAAGGAGCTCGAGAAGAAGCATGATACCTGGGAGCTGGTGATCAAAGCCATCGACAAGGCCTTCCAGCCTTTTGCGAAGCACCTGCGCCGCCCCATCACCCGCGAGGATATCCTCAAGCTGACCGAGAAGCCGGTGCGCCGCATCTACAAGCTCGATATCGACGAACTGAACGAACAGATCCGCGGCCTCGAGGCAGAGATCAAGCAGGTGAACCACGACCTGGCGCACCTCAATGAATACGCGATCTCCTATTATGAAAACCTGCTGAAGAAGTTCGGCAAGGGTCGTGACCGGAAGACCGAGCTGAAGGTGTTTGAAGTGATCGAAGCCAAGCACGTAGCCATCGCCAACACCCGCATCTTTATCAACCGCGCCGATGGCTTTATCGGCACCTCGCTCAAGAAGGACGAATTCCTGGTGGAATGCTCCGACCTCGATGATATCATCGCGTTTACCAAGCGCGGTATCATGAAAATCGTGAAGGTGCAGGATAAGGTGTTTATCGGCAAGGACATCATACATGCGGCGGTGTTCCGCAAGGGCGACGACCGGATGACCTACAACATGATGTATACCGATGGCGAAACGGGCACCACTTATGCCAAGCGTTTCAATGTTACCGGTATCACCCGCGACAAGGAATACGACCTCACAAAAGGACATGATAAGAGCAAGGTGCACTACTTCACTGCCAACCCCAACGGGGAAGCGGAGGTGGTGCGCATCATCCTGAGCCCCAACTGCTCGGCCAAGAAAAAGGAGCTGGACTTCTTCTTCGAGGAGATCGAGATCAAAGCCCGTGGCTCCATGGGTAACCAGGTAACCAAGTACCCGGTGCGCCAGGTACGCTTCAAGGAAGCCGGCGTGGCTACCCTGGGCGCCATCAAGCTGTGGTATGACGATAAGTTCGGTCGCCTCAACCACGACGGCAAGGGCATTGAGCTTGGCGACTTCGACGCCGAAGACCGCCTGCTGGTCATCTACTCCGACGGCTCTTACGAGATCACCGACCAGGAGCTGACGCAGCGCTTCAATCCGGAGGAAGTATGGCTGGTGGAGAAATTCGAGCCCCAGCGCATCATTACGGCCGTTTACCTCGATGCCGACAAGCTGCAATTCAACGTCAAACGCTTCCGCATCGAAACGCAAACCCTCAAGACCAAGTTCACCTTCATTAAAGAAGGAAAGAACAACAAGCTGGAAGCGGTTTCAACCGAAGCCGACCCGGTGCTGCTGGTGAACAGCGGCAAGGGCGCCCAGGCACGTGCCAGCAAGTTCAAGGTGGCCAACTTGGTGGAAGTGATGGGTTGGAAAGCCGTTGGCGCCAAGCTGATCGACTTCAGCAAGAGCACCGAGCTGAGCTGGGAAGTGAAGGAAGAAGCGAAACAGGTAGGACTGTTCTGATGTCAGATCTCAGATGTAAGATGTAAAGATTTAAAGGCCGTCGCTAGCGACGGCCTTTTTCGTTTGCGTAAGCGACGGGCGCAGCCCGTCATTGCGAGCGGAGCGAAGCAAACTCCCCGACCTGAAGACTGGTCATAGCAGGTATGAGCTCTAGCACGCCAGCTCTTGCGCTATCAAACAACGTGCGTAAAGCAGGAGTTAGCTTCGCTCCGCTCGCAATGACGCCGAAGGCGTCGCTTGCGCGATGTCTTCGGCGAACAACCAGTGCTACTTCCAGTAATCCTGCAGCAGTTCATCCACCCACGCCGGCTGCCGTACCTCGCCCTGTGTGCCGAACTGGCGGAACACCGGTTTGATGTCGAGCACCGGGGTGCCGTCGATGGCATCGAGGCGGCGGACAAGCAGGGAGCGCTCCCCGCGCTCCAGTAGTTCTACGGTGACGAGGCCGATCCGGTTGGGGCGGTCTTTGTTGCGCTGCGCGAAGATGCCCACCCGCGGCCAGGCGGTGTTGCCCCGCGGGTGGCGCGCGAAGGGGAAATCCTGCTCCGCCACCTGGTTGAAGCAGTAGATGATCTCGAGGTGTGAAAAAGCCTCGATCCCGTCGAGCGCCTCGGCGGGGACGTTGTCTGCCAAAATGATCTCCGAACGAACGGTACCCCAGTAATCATCCGTGGGGGTGCTGCGCACGTTGTGAACAAAGGCCACCGGTGCTAGTGAAAAGGTCATCTGAATTACTGGCGGTTATTTTCTCCTAAATATTATTTCCCTGTTCTCCAAGTCTTCCGCATGCTACAATTTCCCGTCCCTGATCTCCTCCACCACGCCCGGGTCGAGCAGGGTAGTGGTGTCGCCGAGGTTCGCGGTTTCTCCCTCCGCGATCTTGCGCAGGATGCGGCGCATGATCTTGCCGGAGCGCGTCTTCGGAAGGCCGCTCACAAACTGAATCTTGTCGGGTTTGGCAATGGGCCCGATAATGCGCGATACGGTCTGGATGATGTTCCTCCGGGTCTCGTCTTCACTTCCGCGATGATTCGTGCAAATCACGTACGCATAGATGCCCTGCCCCTTGATGTCGTGCGGGTAACCCACAACGGCGCTCTCCACCACATCGGAATACATGTTGATGGCGTTTTCCACTTCTGCGGTCCCGATGCGGTGGCCGCTTACGTTGAGCACATCATCCACGCGTCCGGTGATGCGGTAGTTGCCGGCTTCATCGCGCAGGGCACCGTCGCCGGTGAAATAGAGTTCCGGGTAGCTCGAAAAGTAGGTTTGCCGGCAGCGCTCATGGTCGCCCCAGGTGGTGCGCAGGATGCCGGGCCAGGGAGCACGTATGCAGAGGTTGCCGGCGGCGGGGTTGCCGGTGAGCTCTTGCCCGGACTCATCTACCAGGAGCGGCTGAACACCAGGCATTGGCAGGGTTGCGAAGGTGGCCTTGTCGGGCGTTACACCGGCGAGGCTCGTCATTAGAATACCACCGGTCTCGGTCTGCCACCACGTATCCACAATGGGGCAGCGCCTGCCCCCGATTTGTTCGTCGTACCAATGCCAGGCTTCTTCGTTGATGGGCTCGCCTACAGTTCCGAGCACTTTAAGCGTCGATAAGTTCTTGCCCTGCAGGGGAGCGAGTCCGAAGCCCATCAGCGAGCGCAATGCGGTAGGGGCCGTATACAGGATATTCACCTTATGCTTTTCCACGATATCCCAGAAGCGGCCAGCATCCGGCCAGGTGGGAATGCCTTCGAAGATCAGCGAGGTGCCACCGGCGCTCAACGGGCCGTATACGATATAGCTGTGGCCGGTGATCCAGCCGATATCGGCACTGCAGAAGTGCACCTGCCCCGGTTTGTATTGAAAGGTGTTGACGAAGGTGTAATTGGTCCAGATCATATAGCCGGCCGTAGTATGCACCACGCCTTTGGGCTTGCCCGTGGAGCCGGACGTATAAAGAATGAAAAGCGGGTCTTCCGCGTCCATCGTGGCGGCGGGGAACGAAACGACGCCTTCTTTTTCCACCTGCGATTCGGCGTATTCCATTTCGTCTTCCCACCAGAGGTCACGGCCTTTGAGCATCGACACCGGCGTTCGGGTACGGGTATACACGATCACTTTCTTAACCGTATTGTTGCCGACCAGTGCGTCGTCGATCACATTTTTTAATGGAATCACTTTGTCGCCGCGGTAGGCGCCGTCGCAGGTGACGATGTATTCCGCCTGCGCGTCTTCAAGGCGGTCGGCAATGCTTTGTGCCGAGAAGCCGCCGAAAATGACCGAGTGGATGGCGCCGATGCGCGCGCAGCCCAGCACCGCGTAGGCGAGCTCGGGGATCATCCCCATATAAATGCACACCCGGTCGCCCTTTTTTACACCGAGGTTGGTAAGCACCTGTGCAACCTGGCAGACCCGCTTGTGGAGGCGGTTGTAGGTGACCACGCGCACGCGTTCATCGGGGTTGTTGGGCTCCCAGATGAATGCGGGCTGCTCGCCCTTGTCGGTAAGATGCCGGTCGATGCAGTTCTCCGTGATATTAAGCTGGCCGCCGCCGAACCATTCAATGCGTGGTTCGGTGAAATTCCACCGGAGCACGCGGTCCCATTTGCGGCGCCACTGGAAGTGCTCCGCGATGGAACCCCAGAAGCCTTCAGGGTCGTCTATGCTGCGCCGGTAGTCTTCATGGTACTGCTCCAGGGTCTTGATCTGGTACGGGTAGGTCATAGCAATCAGGCTTTGCGCACAAGTTAACGAAAACGCGAGCCCGCTTTTATTTCCTAATTTCCACATATGACCAGGACAACCGTTTCGGGCCGCACCCTTGCCAAAGTGATCAGCGCCTCTTCTGTAGGAACCATGATCGAATGGTACGACTTCTACATCTTCGGTATGCTCGCCAAAACAATATCGGTGCAGTTCTTCCCGGAGGGAAACGAGACTGCTGCATTGCTGAGCACACTCGCCATTTTTGCCGCCGGCTTCATCGTGCGGCCTTTCGGCGCGCTTGTGTTTGGCCGCCTTGGCGACAAGGTGGGGCGCAAGCACACCTTCCTGCTGACGCTTGTGCTCATGGGCGCTGCCACGTTCCTCATCGGCGTGGTGCCGGGCTATAAGCAGATCGGCATTGCGGCACCGGTGCTGGTTTTGCTGTTGCGTCTTTTGCAGGGACTGGCCCTTGGCGGCGAGTACGGCGGCGCGGCTACCTACGTAGCTGAATATGCACCGGAGGGGCGCCGCGGCTTTTTTACCAGCTGGATCCAGACCACGGCAACGCTTGGCTTGTTCCTGGCGCTTGGCGTTATCATGGCCGTTAAAATGAATATGAGCGACGCGGCTTTCAACGCCGACTGGGGCGGCTGGCGTTACCCGTTCTGGGCATCGGCCCTGCTGGTGGGCGTGAGTATCTTCATCCGGCTGCGGATGGCCGAGTCGCCCTTGTTCTCGATGCTGAAATCGGAAGGCAAGACTTCGGTAAACCCGCTGAAGGAAAGCTTCGGCAACCGGGAGAATTTCCGGATGGTGCTGCTGGCACTCTTCGGCGCGGTGATGGGACAAGGCGTCATCTGGTATACGGGACAGTTTTATGCGCAGTCTTTTCTCGAAAACACCGTCCGTCTCGACTTCGTGGAAAGCCGGTCTATCCTGCTCTGGGCAATTGCATTTGCAACACCGTTCTTCGTTTTCTTCGGGTGGCTCAGCGACCGCATCGGCCGTAAATGGATCATGATCACGGGTATGCTGCTGGGAGTGCTCTGCTATCGCGACCTGCCCGGCATCAAGGACTGGGGCATTTACAATTCACTGCTCCGCGGGGCACAGGTGGACGAGGGCCGGATTGCCTATGATAATATCGTCTGGCAAAGTGCCGTGGCGCGGAAGGTGGAACCGCTTCGCGCGGGCAACGGCACCGTGCGCACATCCACCGACACCATTCAATTGCGCGAAGGGCTTCGTTTTGTGCGGATGCGCGCCGATACGGCCTTTGTGCCGACACCGATCGTGGCGCACTATTCAAAGCCGGTTTATAAGGACAAGGTGCTTCCGCCGGCCACACGCCGCCTCTTTATCTTTCTCGTATTTCTACAGGTGCTTTTCGTAACGATGGTATACGGCCCCATCGCCGCATTCCTGGTGGAGCTGTTCCCGACGCGGATCCGGTACACATCGATGTCACTGCCTTATCATATCGGCAACGGCATCTTCGGCGGGCTGGTGCCTTTCATCGGCGTGCTGCTTTCCGCTACCTACCCCTCCGACCCTTTGGTGGGACTGTGGTACCCCGTCGGTGTTGCGGCGCTTTGTGCATTGATCGGTATACTCTACATCGGTCACCGTAACGGCCTCCTGCAGCGGGTAGCCGGGCTGGCATGGCTGCTGCTCGGACCGCTGCTCGTATTCCTGCTATTGAAGGGCGCTGCGCAGCACATCAACTTTACGGGCTCCCGGGATATCAACAAGCCGGTACCCTGGATGATCATCATCGCGGTGTTTGTACCCATCGCCGCCGGCCTGGTGGTGTTTGGCTGGTATGCATGGAAAGGAGACTATGAAAAAGCAGCAACAACGGCTGAATAAGATTTATACGTACCACACCTGTCCCGCGTCGGCAACCACGCTTACTTCCTGGCCATGCGACCAGTTGCGGCCGTGTACCCGCGCACGCAGCGGATGCCCGGCCACGAAAACCTCCGCTTCGAAATGGCTCCCGTAATAATACAGGTGTCGTATGGTGCCGCGGGCTCCCGGCTCGGAAGGCGGTAACAGGAATAATCCTTCGGGCCGTATCCCGATGTCACGTCCTTCGGGATGAAAGGTATTTACGCCCGCGAATGCCTCAGCCTGCGCCAGGGTAAGCAGGTTGTACGGGCCAAAAAGTCCGGCCACGTATTCCGAGACCGGTTGGCGGTAAAGCTGCTGGGGCGTGCCGCGCTGTACCTGGCGGCCGTTCTCCAGAACAACGATGGTGTCGGCCCACGAGAGCGAGTCCAGCGGGTCGTGGGTGACCAGCATGCAGGTAATGCCCAGCTCGGCGCCGATGGCACTGATGACCGATTGCATGCGTGTCTTATGGTTGCGGTCGAGGTTCGAGAAGGGCTCATCGAGCAGCAGGAGCGAGGGCCGCTGCACCAGCAGGCGGGCCGTTGCCACGCGCTGGCGTTCGCCGCCGCTAAGCTCGTTTTCCTTGCGTTGCAGCAGGTGCGTGATCCGGCACAGGTCGTAGATCCACATTGCCTCCGTATACGACAGGCTGTTGACGCGGTCGAGCAGTTCCTCCACCCGGTAGTGATGGCGGAGCTCGAAGTGCTGCGACAGGTAGCCGATCTTTTCGTGACCGGGTATCAGGCGCTCTGCCGGTCCCTTGACGCGCTTGCCTTCAAAGATCACGGCGCCGCCGTCGGGCTGCTCGAGCCCGGAAATGATTTTGAGCAGGGTGCTTTTGCCGGAGCCGGTAGCACCCGCAATGGCCCACTGGCTCCCTTTTTCCAACGAAAAAGAACCACTGGTCAGTTCGAAATCAGTCCCCACCCGCTTACGGATATCCTGTACCTCCAAAAACGCCATACGGGCTGCAAGGTAATCAAGAACAATAGGTTGCGGCAAAGCCCGTTGGCGGTAACGCGGAGCTTGGGCGGCAACCATGCTTCAGTTTGGTTCAGCTTTTGTTAGTCGAGGCAATATGACACGCGAAACCTGGAATAAAATACCGGCCCTTACCCTGCTTTTCTGGGTAATGAAAATTATTGCCACGACCCTGGGCGAAACCGGCGGCGACCTGCTGGCCCAAACGATGGGTATCGGTTACGGTGTAAGCACCCTGATTTTTTTCGGCTTTTTCCTCGCTGCCCTGGGCGGGCAACTGGCCGTCAACAGGTATATACCGGCCCTGTACTGGTCGGTGATCGTGGCAACCAGCACGGCCGGCACCACCATGTCGGATTTCATGGACCGTACTCTCGGGCTCGGCTATATGCTGGGGGCGCTGATCCTGGCAACTTTACTCGGGTTAATACTCCTTTGCTGGAAGCTTGTTGAAAAAAATCTTTCCGTGCAGGATGTGCGCTCGCGGCGCGGCGAGCTGTTTTACTGGATCGCCATACTCGTTTCCAATACCCTGGGCACCGCGCTTGGTGACTTCCTTGCAGACGATTCTGGCCTTGGTTTCGGCGGAAGCGCAGCGCTCATCAGCGGGGTACTCCTGCTGGTAATTGCCGCCTATTTCCTGACGCGGGTGTCCCGCGTGCTGCTCTTCTGGATAGCCTTCGTACTCACACGTCCGTTCGGTGCCACCTTCGGTGACCTGCTTACAAAATCGACGGAAAAGGGAGGCATGGGCCTGGGCACCCGGGGCACATCGGAGATACTATTCGGATTGCTGGTGGTACTGATCATTTACGAGTCGGTAAAGCGGCAACGGGCCGGTGCGTCGCTCCAGGCTGCCGGGCAATAAGCGCCGGATTGCGCAACCTGCTGCCTTATTCCGACAATTGGCGCGGTCTATGTCGCGGTGTATCCCGGGCACAACTACTTTCGGCTGCCTGAAGCAGCTACGTGAACACACAATTTTGCATACCGGTCCATTGCACGCTGGCAGCGTACGCCACGCTGATCTGGGAGGTGAACGGCCCTGCAGTGCAGGAGACCATTTTGCCGCAGGGCGTGGTGGAGATCGTCTTTCATTTCGCCGATGCCATTCAAGGCATCCCGCCGCACCAGGAAGATCCGGTGCGGACACCACGCTGCTTTGTCCAGGGATTCAATACCCACGTGATCCGCGCTACCTATATCGGCAGGCAGCACCTGGTAGGCGTCCGCCTGCAGCCACACCGGGTGCGCGGGCTTCTGGGCGTTCCGCCGTCGGCCTTTCTCAATGCCACGGTCGACCTCTCGCTGCTGCACCCGCGTTTCGATACGCTCTGGCACCAACTTGGCGAAGCAGCTTCGTTTGAAGAGCGGGTGGGTATACTGCTCCGGGAACTGCCGGTACTCGATCCGGCCACCTGTCCCCGTTCGGACCAGCTCAGTAAACTGGTGCTGGGGCCGGGAGCCGATGCTTTTGAAAGTGTTGATGCGCTTGCCCGTGCCGTATGTTATTCCACCAAACAGCTCGGCCGGGTTTCGCGGCAGCTCTTTGGCATTTCCGCCGAAATGCTGGTCACCTACAAGAAGTTCCTCGAAGCGGTCAAGGGCGTGCACCGGCCCCACGCCAGCCTGACTTCGGTTGGGTACGATTCCGGTTTTTACGACCAGGCACATTTCTCACGCGTATTCAAGTCTTTTTCCGGAATGACGCCGAAGGAATACCGGGCAGGCAAAAGCGCCGTGCCTTTTCACTTGTTTCCCGGTCCCGGCGCAACATGTCCGATTGGTACAATTCGGGGCGGCCTGGCAACCGGAGCTTTACATCATGGAACGAACCATGATTTTGTAAAGCTTTAAAAAAACACCTATGCTTTTTCTTCTCATTCCCGCGGCTTACCTCGCTGTGGGCTACCTGTGCCACTACCTGCTTTTTCCTGAAAAGAAGCCCGACATCAAACACTATTTTCAACCGGGCCATGTGTTTTACAGCAAGGCCGAAGGCGTACGGCAAACGGTGCTTCGCCAGGAAGGTGGTGTCGTGTATTGCCATGCGGTGATCGAGCCCTATGCGCCGGGGCCTCCGAAGCATATCCACGCCCGCTTCGACGAGCACTTTGCGGTGGCCAACGGTGAGCTGAGCATTTGGTATGGCGGTACGGTGAAAAAGATCCGCCCCGGCGAAACGCTGCTGATCCCGAAAGGCATGCCGCACAAGCCCTTCAACGAAACCGGTGAAAGCATCGCCGTCGCGGGAGAGATTCATTTTCCGGAGCAGTTTGCCTTTTACCTGAGCCAGATCTACGGTGTATTTGATCGGAATCCCAGGCTGGCCCATCCTTTCCATGCGGTGCTGCAGATCTCGCTGTTTCAGCGCGCCGGTTTCGACTCGTATATCGTCGATGGCCCGCCGGTATGGGTGCAGCAGCTTACCGGCTTCCTGCTGACACCGCTGGCGCGCCTGATGGGTTACAAGAGCTACTATCCTGAATACCAGCCACAGGTGGAAGACATGGCGACCGGGCGCACACCGGCCCGCGAGCTGGCGGCTCCCTGAACAGCTGTTACCGTGCCGGGTAAATGCCCTGTGGCCATCAGGGCAGCACGGCATTTCCTTTGCCTGCAATGCGCACCATGGCACTGGAAAAGCGCAAAGCCCTGCTGGAAGGGCCGATACTACAATCATTGCTCCGGCTGGCGATACCGATCGTGCTGGCAAACCTGCTGCAGGCGGGCTACCAAATTGTGGATGCCTTTTGGGTGGGCCGCCTTGGCGGCGCCGCGGTAGCAGCCGTGAGCGTCAGCACCCCGGTGACCTTCCTGACACTTGGCCTGGGGACCGGTTTCGCCATTGCCGGATCCGTGCTCATCGCGCAGTATTACGGTGCCGGCGACCACCGGATGGTAGGGCATGTGGCGGCCCAAACCCTGCTGATGGTGATCGTGGTATCGTTGCTGCTCGGCACGGTGGCCTTCATCTTTGCGCCCGACTTCCTGCGCCTGCTGAAGGTGGCTCCTGAAGTTTACCAGGGAGCGCTTGGCTTTATGCGCGTATCGTTTGTCGGCCTCGTATTCAACTTCAGCTTTTTCGTATTCCAGTCCATCATGCGCGGCGTGGGCAATGCCACGGTGCCGGTCTGGATCGTTCTAGGAACTGTCATCCTCAACTTCGCGCTCGACCCGCTCTTCATTTTCGGCTGGGGGCCGGTGCCGGGTTATGGCGTGATGGGGGCGGCGCTGGCCACGCTCAGCACTCAGGTGGTTGCGGCCCTTGCCGGATTCCTCATCCTGCTGCGCGGGCGGCGCGGCGTACACCTGCGTCTGGCCGATTTTCGGCCCGACGGGAAGCATATCCGCAGGGCATTCAATATCGGCCTGCCCGCGTCGGTGGAGCAGTCCATGCGCGCGCTGGGCCTTACGGTGATGACCTTCCTGATCGCTTCCTTTGGCACCGAAACGGTCGCATCCTACGGCGCCGGCTCCAACCTGTTGCAGGTGGTCATGATCCCTGCACTGGGTCTTTCGATGGCCATTTCAACGCTTGTGGGGCAAAACATCGGTGCCGGCCAGATCGCCCGCGCGGCCCGCATCGGGAAGCTTGGCGCCATGCTCGGTTTCAGTGCCCTGACGATACTCGGCGTCATGGCCTACCTGCTGGCCCCGCAGCTCGTTGCCTTCTTCGTGCCCGAAGACCCGGCGGTGATTCGCGGCGGTTCGGAGTTTTTGCGCACGATGTGTCTTGCCTGGGGCTTCCTCGGGCTGCAGATGAGCCTTTCGGGTGTGCTCCGTGCCTCCGGCAATATGGTGCAGGTGATGATGCTCACCATCATTTCGCAGTGGGTGCTTCAGTTTCCGTTGGCCTGGATGCTGGCTGAAAAATCGGGCATGGCCGCCCGCGGCATCTGGCTGGCCTTTCCGGTCACCAATATCGTGATGTCGCTGGTGACGATGGGCATTTATGCGCGTGGCGACTGGAAGAAGGGGCGCCTCACCGATGAATCTTCAGTGCTTTCCCGGGCCGTGCGCAACGAGGCAGAAGCGAAAGAAGGCGCACTCAAGTAGGAAAACGAAAACGCCCTTCGCGGGAAGGGCGTTTTCGTTGGATTATTTCGCACTTTTTTAGAAGCGGCGTACAGGGCGGACATAGGCATCAGCGGTTTTCGCGGAGGCCTCGGCAAAGGCGTACACGCCGTTGTAGGGGCGGATGACATAGGCGCTGTTATTGTCGATCTCGGTCGACGTCCAGTAGGTACGTCCCTGCAGCACTGCATAGGGAAGCGTTTCAAACATAGCCAGCACTTCATCGCGGGAAGGAAGGAACCAGCCGGTTGCTCCGTTTACGGTGTAGTTGGCGCAGAGCCGGGCGGCGCAATTGCTGGCCGTACAGTGGCTTATGATCTGGGCCGTGTTGGCAAGACCGGTGCCGAGGTCGGGCGCCGTAGAAGTTACCGAGGTGCCGGTGCAGCCCCACTGGGAGCCCACATAGTAGGTTACGTTGAGGTTGGTGGGAGCGATCTCCAGGTAGCGCCACCCGTTGGTGGTTTCACCTTTGTCGTAATACACCGTGCCGCCGGAAGCGCTCAGGTAGTCGGCGGTGCGGAAGCTTACCTCCGGACCGTAAACGGTGATGTTGTAACTGATCGCATAGGCGCGCACGTAATACGTAGTATTACGGGTCAGGTTGATGAGGTCAGCCTGGAAGTCGCCGTTAGAAGCGCTGCCGCTAACCGTGGTTTGCGCGATCGTCGGGTTGGGCGTGGTGGCGTAAGCGAAGCCCGTGCTGCCGGTAGCGCTGGTGGGGTACGCCACGCTGCCGCGGAGCGTGGCCTTGCTCGCGTAGATCGCAACGGTAGGTTTGGTGGTGACCGTTGCCGCAGCAGTGGTGGTAAAGGTCTGGTCGGCGCCATAGGCGATCCCGGTGGCATTTACCGCGTAGGCGCGGAAATGATACGTGGTGGCCGGCGTCAGGTTGAAGGCATAGGTTCCAAAGGAGCCCACGGTGCCGTTCCCGGAGCCGAAGGTGAAGGTATTGGATTGGTTGAGCTGCGGATTGGCATTAGTGCCGACGGTAAAACCTTGCTCGGTAACATCGCTGCCGCCCTTGCTGGTGAGGTTGCCGCTGAGGTCGGCCGTGGTGGCGGTGATATTATTGACGCCTACAGTGGTTACCGTGGGCACGCTGCCGGATGATTCAGCACTTTTCTTCGAACAGCTGGAAATGAAAACGGAAGCGGCGAACAGCGCCGCTGTGAAACGGATCTTCATGCAGTTAGTGTTTTGAAATTCAGAAAGCGAATGTAATTTTTTCAACCGACCTGCGAAAGAAACAGCAAGGATAATTTAGCGGCATCCTGGTCGGTTTCGGTTGTGGTAAAATCCGATCGTAAAAATGCGATCGGAAGGGCCTGTTTCAAATGGAAGTCTTGCTGCATTCCTGCTCTGGTTTTTGGCCGCCTGCATACCCGGTTCGGCCCCTGGAATCCGTCTGTTTGTCTGATACGTATACTAATCGTTGCCGGCGCGGGTAATTTTATCATGTTCGACAGAACCGGTGTTTTCCTTTTTCACCCTTACTTCCTAGCCGAAAGACGCTCATCCAGACAACAAAACCCCGGCGTTGCAAAACGACCGGGGTTTTCTGTTCTTTATTCCTCGGAATGCTATTTATTCTTTTACGGTTTTTCGCGTGGAGCCGCGGGCCGCTTGCGGCGGATGCGCACCACCGCATTTTTTTCGAGGTTACTCGACAGGCGTACCTCGTAGCGTCGCTTGCCATCCCACACCGTCATGAGCGCCGTGTTGGGCGCAATGCGGCCCAGGTTGTTGGCGAACATGCTGATCTCGTTCACCTCTTTGGTGGTGTCGAGCCCAAGGTAGAAATGAATGGCACGGGTGCTGAGCATGCGGTTGAATGTAAGCAGTTGCCGGTTGAAGAAAACGGAGATCGAATCGCCGTCTATCTCACCGTTGTCGTAGAAGTTTACGTCCACCGAATCCGCCTCTACCTCGATCTCCTGGCTTACTTCGCTGGTCCGTTTCAGGAATTCGTTGTTCACGACATAGTTAACTACCGGGCGCTGCTGCACGTTCACGGCAACGAGCGTGTCGTAGGCGCCCGGTGTCCAGTATTGTTTTGTTTCCTTGAACTGTGCGATTGCCAGGAGGATGGAGTCGCGGTTGCCGGCGTCCTTGTTTTGCTTCAGGGTAAAGTATACCGGCGGGCAGGTGTTGCGGTACGTTCCCTTGCTCACGAACGCTCCTTTCAGTTCGGCGCCTACGCGCGATACCCGCAGCTGGCCCACGAAGTCCATCGGGCAATCCACCTCCATCGATGCCGGCGACGCGTAGTAGGTCACCGGCACGTTGAACAGGGTGAGGTTGCGGGTCATCGAGTTGAAGTTGCCGCCGAGCCTGAAGCTGCGGAAGGAATTCTTGAAATAGTAGTTCAGGATGCCCGTGGCCGAGGTGCCTTTTTGCTCCACCAGCAGCTCAAACATGTAGTTATTGCTCGAGCCGCCGTTCTCCACGTTGCCCGATCCGTACCAGTAGCCGTTCGCGTCCTGGGCGCGGGCGGCCAGGGCGGTGAAGGCGAGCAGGAAGGAGAGGAGGTGCTTCATAGCAGGTGATAACGGGTTTGCGGGGTGTTTTATTTCAGGTAGCGCTTCAGGTCGCGGTCATTGTCGCGCGCCTTGATGCTTTCCCGTTTGTCATAAAGCTTTTTGCCGCGTGCCAGCCCGATCTCGATCTTGATCAGGTTTTTGTCGGAAGTGAAAATGCGCACGGGTACAATGGTGTAGCCCTTTTCCTTGATCTTGGACTCGAGGCGGCTGAGCTCGCGCTTTTTCAGCAGGAGCTTGCGGTCGCGCAGCGGGTCGTGGTTGTTGTCGGTGCCATGGCTGTAAGGGGAAATGTGCAGGCTTTTGAGCCAGAGCTCACCTTTGTTGAACTGGCAATACGCGTCGTTGAAGGAGGCTTTGCCTTCGCGCAGCGCCTTCACCTCCGTGCCGAGCAGGAGTGCGCCGGCCACGAAAGTGTCGTCAATAAAGTACTCGTGGTACACCGGGCGGTTGCGTATGTCTACGGCTTTGGGTTTTCGCGCCACTTAGTTGCTGAATAATGTGAGTACCGTGGCCAGCTTTTGCTTCAGGTTTTTGCGGTCCACGATAAAATCGAGGAAGCCGTGCTCGAGGATGAACTCGGAGCGCTGGAAGCCTTCGGGCAGGTCTTTTTTAATGGTCTCCTTGATAACACGCGGTCCGGCAAATCCGATCAGCGCGCCGGGTTCGGCGATGTTAAGGTCGCCCAGCATACCGAAGGAAGCCGAGATGCCGCCAAAGGTGGGGTCGGTGAGCAGCGAGATATACGGGAGTTTCGCATCGGAAAGCCGGGAGAGCTTGCCGGAGGTTTTGGCCAGCTGCATCAGCGAGAAGGCGCTTTCCATCATCCGGGCGCCGCCGCTTTTGCTGATGACCATATAGGGCAGCTTGTGCTCGATACAATAATCCACGGCGCGGCTGAATTTTTCGCCCATCACCGACCCGAGCGAGCCGCCGATAAACTCGAAGTCCATACAGGCGATCACGATGCCCTGGCCGTTTACCGTGCCAGTGGCCACGCGCATCGAGTCTGTCAGGTCGGTCTTGGCCCAGGTTTCCTCAAGGCGCTTCTGGTAAGGCTTCAGGTCGGTAAAGCCGAGAAAGTCCTTGGAGCGGATATTGTCAAAAAGCTCGGTAAACTGTCCTTCGTCGAACAGGATGCTATAGTATTCGTTGGAATCTACACGGTGGTGATAGTTGCACTTCGGGCACACGAACAGCTGCTCGCGCAGGTCGTTGACGGTGCAGATATAATTACACTCGGGGCATTTGGCCCAGAGGCCTTCAGGCGTTTCCCGCTTTTCTGATGAAGAAGTAGTGATCCCTTTCTTCAGGCGCTTGAACCAACTGCTTTTTGTTTCTTCGGTCCGTCCTTCCTCGCCCGCCAGGTTCGCGTCAAAGTCTTCGATTTGCTTGGACATCAGCCAGATTGTTTAGCGGCAAATATAGCGGGAATCTCAGATCTCAGATCTCGGATCTCAGATCTGGCTGAGCGCTTTTTGTGTTCGTTACGTTATGAGCTTCCGAGTACCGGAACCTCGATCTGACATCTGACATCTGAGATCTGACATCATTTTCCCTACTTTTACCGCCACATTTTCCGACTATGCCTAGAAACGCGAACCGCCAGTTTCTCGATTTCGAGAAGCCGATCAAGGACCTGATCGACGAGATCGAAAAGCTGAAGCACTCCGGCGAGCAGAAGAAGATCGACTATACCGAGCAGATCCAGAAGCTCGAGGAACAGATCCTGGAGCGCCGCCGTGCGATCACTCAAAGCCTGACCTCCTGGCAGAAAGTGCAGCTGAGCCGCCACCCCGACCGTCCCTATACCCTTAAGTACATCGAGAAGATGACCACCAACTTCGTGGAGCTTTTCGGCGACCGCAACGTGAAGGACGACAAGGCCATGGTAGGCGGCTTTGCCCAAATCGAAGGGCAGACCTGCATGTTTATCGGACAGCAGAAGGGCATCAACACCAAAACGCGCCAGATGCGCAATTTCGGCATGGCCAACCCCGAAGGTTACCGCAAGGCCCTGCGCCTCATGCGCCTCGCCGAGAAATTCAACAAGCCGATTGTAACGCTGATCGACACACCGGGTGCCTATCCCGGTCTCGAGGCGGAAGAACGCGGCCAGGGCGAAGCCATCGCCCGCAATATCTACGAGATGATCCGCCTCAAGGTGCCCGTGATCGTGGTGATCATCGGTGAAGGCGCTTCCGGCGGTGCCCTCGGCATCGGCGTCGGCGACCGCATCCTGATGATGGAGAACGCCTGGTATACCGTGATCTCGCCCGAAAACTGCTCCACCATCCTGTGGCGCAGCTGGGCACAAAAAGAGATCGCCGCCGAGCAGCTGAAACTTACCGCCGATTATATGAAGTCCTTCGGCCTTGTGGACACCATCGTGCCCGAGCCCGCCGGAGGCGCCCACTGGGATTACGACGAGGCCGCACAGCTGCTCAAGGCAAAGATCCTTGAAACGCTGGCCGAGATCCGTAACATCCCGGCAACGGAGCGCATCGACGACCGGATTGAAAAGTTCGGCAAGATGGGGCATTGGGAAGAGCTTCCCGTTGCCGCCCAAGCTTCCTGATCGGTCCTGGCTTAAATTCGAAGTCAAAATTCAAAAGTCAAAAGGCTGCCCGGTCATTACGGTTTTGAATTTTGACTTTTTATTTTTCATTTAATTACGACACTTCCATGGTTAAAGACCTGTTACAGGGTACCGGCGTAGCGCTGGTGACACCCTTCGATAAAAACGGTGTGCTCGATCTCAAGTCGCTGGAGCGCCTTATTAATTTCGTGATCGAAGGCGGCGTCGACTACGTTGTGTCCCTGGGCACCACCGGCGAAACGCCCGTGCTGAGCCGCGAGGAAAAGCTGGAAGTGCTGCAGTGCACCTTCTCCACCGTGGAGGCCCGCGTGCCCGTGGTGATCGGCGCCGGCGGCAACAACACCGCGTCGGTCATCAAAGAGATCGAAGCCCTGCCCGTGGAAAAAGCAGCCGCCATCCTCTCTGCTTCTCCCTATTACAACAAGCCTTCGCAGGAAGGCATTTACCAGCACTATAAGGCGATCGCGGCAGCCACCCCGCGTCCGATCATCCTGTATAATGTTCCGGGCCGGACCGGCTCCAACATTGCCGCCGAAACCACCGTGCGCCTCGCCGGCGATTTCGAAAACATCAACGGCATCAAGGAGGCCAGCGGCAATATGAACCAATGCATGCAGATCCTGCGCGACGTATCGCCCGACTTCATGGTGGTGAGCGGCGACGATAACCTCGCGATGGCCCAGATCGCCTGCGGCATGAGCGGGGTGATCTCGGTGGCGGCCAACTGCTTCCCGAAAGATTTCAGCACGATGATCAGCAGCGCGCTCGAAGGCAATTTCACCGAGGCCCGCTCCATCAACACGCGCCTGCTGCGTGGTTACGACCTGCTGTTTGCGGAGAACAACCCCGCCGGCGTCAAGGCTTTCCTTGCCGAAATGGGTGTGATCGCAAACTACCTGCGCCTGCCGCTGGTGCCGCTCAGCGAGGGCGTGCACAACCAGGTGCGCGCCTACCTGCAGCAGCTGCATCAAAGTGGCCTGCATGCGTAAAATCATCTGCCTCCTAGGCTTGCTGACGGCAGTGCGCGCATCGGCCCAATACAAAGTGGTGCTCGAAGTGGAGGGCCTTCCGGCCAATACGCCCGCCGACTCCGTGTATGTTGCCGGTAGCATGAACAGCTGGAATCCCGGGGTAGACAAGTACCGGGTCAGCAGGACACCGGACGGGCCAGCCCGGGTGACCCTGATGTTGCCCGAGGGCCCTGCCTCCTTCAAATTTACCCGCGGCTCCTGGGCTTCGGTGGAAACCGGTAGCTCCGGTGCGGATGTCGATAACCGCACGATCGTGGTTCGCCGCGATACCACCGTCCGGGTTTCCATTGCGGGCTGGAAAGACCGCTTTGCCCCCGTGGCGAAAAAGAGCACCGCGGGAAGCCGCGTTCATATTGTCAGCGACCGGTTTTATATGCCGCAGCTGAACCGGTACCGCCGCGTATGGATCTGCCTGCCGAAAGGCTATGAATCGGGACGGCATTACCCCGTGCTGTATATGCACGACGGCCAGAACCTGTTCGAGGACACGACCGCATTCTCCGGCGAGTGGGGCATCGACGAAGCGATGGATACGCTCCAGGCCAAAACCGGTGGCCTCATCATCGTGGGCATCGACCACGGCGGACCGAAGCGGATCAACGAATATTCGCCTTACGACATGGAGCGCTTCGGCAAGGGTGAAGGCGCGGCCTACACCGACTTCCTGGTGCGCACGCTGAAACCTTTTATTGATTCGGCCTACCGCACGCGCAAGGGACGCGCCGACACGTATGTGGCCGGCTCCTCGATGGGCGGGCTCATTTCGATGTATGCGATCCTGCGTTATCCCAATGTCTTCGGTGGTGCCGGCATCTTCTCGCCCGCCTTCTGGGTGGCGCCGGGGCTGAAGCGCGATGTGCTGCGCTGGGGAGCGGACGTCCGCGGGCGCCTCTATTTCTACGCCGGGGCGCAGGAGAGTTCCGAAATGGTGCCCGACATGATGGGTATCTACCAGCTCCTGCGCCGTCTTTCCGCCGCCCCGATGCAAACCGTGGTACGACCGGACGGAAAACACAACGAGCCGACCTGGCGGCAGGAGTTCCCCGCCTTCGTGGAATGGGTGACGAAGAAGCCACCCGTGAAGCCGATGCCGAAGTTCTGATCTCGGCCCGGCCTGCGCTCCTTTCGACCTCACCCCCGGCCCTTCTCTCTGGGGGAGAGGGGTGGCTCTCGGTAGAGTTACTCTTGTTTGAACCATTTTTCTGTTTGATCCTGATACTAAGAGCGGATGCCTTTGGCATCCGCTCTTAGCTTTTGAAGTTCAATCAGCAGAAAGCAACAAACCGAAATGAATGTACAACAGAGACACCCCTCTCCGTCCCGGAAAGGGGCCGGGGGTGAGGTCTGGGTGATGTCAATGTACCTCGTACGTATTCCCTTCAATTGCCAGATCCGTATTGGGAAATACTTCCCGCGCCTCTACCTGGAACTGGTCGAGCACGGCGTACTTGGAGCTGAAGTGCCCGATGAGCAGCTTGCGCACGCGGGCTTTGCGCGCGATCTCGGCGGCTTGCCGCGTGGTGCTGTGAAAGCGGAGTTCGGCCTTGTCGCGCATGTTGTCGAGGTAGGTCGTTTCGTGGTAAATCATATCGCATCCCTGTATGTAGGGGATGATGTTCTCATCATACTTTGTGTCGGCGCAGAAGGCGTAGCACTTGCCCGGCTCGGGCGGTGCCGTCATCCGCTCATTCCTGATCACCTCGCCGCGCGGCGTGATGTAGTCGAGGCCGGCCTGCAGCGAGCTGTAAAAGGAAACCGGGATCTTGAACTTGCGCACCTGCTCAATCAGCAGCTTGCGCTTCCCTTGCTTTTCCTCGAAAAGAAAACCATAGGTTTCGATGCGGTGCGTAACGGGGAAAGCGCTGATGCGGATCTTGTCGTTATCTACCAGGATACCGGGGCCGGCCAGCGTATGAAAATGAAGCGGGTAGCAAAGCACCGAGTCGGCCACCTTCAGCTGCGTTTCGATGATCGCCTTCAGGGGCGCCGGGCCGAAGATGTGCAGCTCCTGCTTGTGCGACAGCAGGTTGAAGGAGTTGATCAGGCCCACAAGCCCGAAGTAGTGATCGCCGTGCAGGTGCGAGATGAAGATATGGGTGATCTTGCCGCGACGGATCTTGTAGCGGATCATCTGGATCTGCGTACCCTCGCCGCAGTCAACAAGAAAATTGGTGCCGTCCTGTGTAACCACCTGGCTCGTAGGGTGGCGGTTGAAAGCCGGAACTGCCGAATTATTACCAAGGATCGTCACCGAAAGCATAGGTCGTAAAAATAGGAAAAAGTAAAATGGGTAAGTGGGCTATCAGTCAATTGGTTACTTGGTAATTGAACCCGACTGACATTTCAGGATCGGTGCCGGCACTCACGATTGACGATTTACGAATAGATTCGTAGTGTCTCTTCGATTGCGCCGAGGTAGGAGCGCCCGAACAGGTACAGGTGCACCAGCAGCGGGTAAAGGTTGGCAAGCTCCCATTGCTCCCGGTGGTTCGGTGGCAGGGGCGCGGCCTCCTGGTAGGCCTGGTAAAAGCGGTCGGCGAAGCCCCCGAAAAGCGTGGTCATGCCGAGGTCGACGGCGGGGTGCCCGTAATAAACGGCGGGGTCGATCAGCACCGGGTCGCCGTTGCCGGCGCAGAGCAGGTTACCGCTCCAAAGGTCGCCGTGCAGCAGGGAAGGAGCGGGGCTGCCGAATACCGAAGGCAGCCGTTTTTCGAGCGCCGCGACGGCGTCGGAATGGCGGCTGTCGAGCAGGCCCTTTTCCCGGCAGCGGGCAGCCACCGACAGGAGGCGCTCTTCGAGGAAAAACCGGTTCCAGTCGCCGGTCGGCCGGTTGCTTTGTGGTACGGCGCCCATATAATTATCCGGCACCGAGCCGAAGGCGGGGGCGCTCCGTTGGTGGAGGGCCGCAAGGGCGGCACCGAAGCGCTCCCAGTAGGCATCATCGGGTGTTCCTTCCTCGATCCACTCGAGCAGGAGGTACTGGCGCTCCGCCGTTTCCCATTGATCCACAACGGCCGGTGTGCGGATGAGCTGAGCCTCTGCTATTAATTTCAGGCCAGCCGATTCCGTACTCAGCAATTGGGGAAATTTTAGCGCAGAATTCTCCTTGCAGAAAAGGGTCGTTCCATTTACGAAGCGCAGCTTGGCGGTGGCATTAATGCTGCCGCCACCGACGGGGTGTGCAGAACCGAGCCCTATACCGAGCCGGTCCCAGACAGGTTGCCAATGGTACAGCTCCGATCGCATCAGGCATCGGGTTCATCGTCCAGCAGCTCCCGTTCGATCTCTTCCATCTGAACGATGTCCCAGGCCTCGCTTTCGGAGGGGGTGACGTTCATCAGCTCCAGGAGGTCGTAGTCATCGAGCTTTGTCTCCAGCGTGGGAGGCATACAGCAGGCCACGAAGGAGGCGCCGCGCTCGTAAAACTCCTGCTGCATCCGCACCAGCTTTTCGGCAGCCACTTCGTCGATATCCGAGACGCCTTCCATGTTCAGCACGATGTTCTTCAGCGGGGCCTCGAGGTAGCTTGTCAGTTGGCGGCACAATTCTTCTGTCATTGTTGCCGATAATTGATCCGGAAGACCAGATATGACAGTAAATTTCTCTTTGGTACTAGTTTTGACTTCCATACGGAATAGCTGGTGATACGCGGATATTTAATTAACAAAACAGAGGATAAACCCTCGGTAAAAATATTCGTTATTACGTTATTATTGTAAGGAGCTTAATCTAAACACGCTTAATCAATCAAATGGACAATAATTTCTCCTCGCAGGTTAAAGAGATCATCTCGTTCAGTCGGGAGGAGGCATTGCGTTTAGGGAATGATTTTATTGGAACGGAGCACCTGCTTCTGGGACTCATCCGCGAAGGAGACAACACCGCGGTACGAATCTTGAAGAGTTTCAGCGTCGACCTCTATGAGTTGCGCAAAGAAGTGGAGCTGGCCGTCAAGGATAAAACTGGTAAAAACATTGCCAACATAAACAGCTTGCCGCTGACCAAACAGGCCGAGAAAGTGATCCGGGTGACGGTCCTTGAAGCCAAGGCCCTCAAAAGCCCCACAGTCGAAACCGAGCACCTCATGCTGTCGATCCTCAAGAACAAGGAAAACATTGCTACACAAATCCTAAATCAGTTTGACGTGGACTACGAATTATTCAGGCAGGAACTCGGCATTGTAAAATCGAACGATGTCCGGGCAGAGTACCAGGAAGAAAACGACGACGACTTCGACGACGAAAAGAAATTCTCCGGCTCCAAGTCTCGCGGCGGCGCTGCCGCCAAGAGCAAGACGCCGGTGCTCGACAACTTCGGTCGCGACATTACCAAGCTCGCCGAAAGCGGCACCCTCGACCCGATCGTGGGCCGCGAGAAGGAGATCGAGCGGGTGTCGCAGATCCTGTCGCGTCGCAAGAAAAACAACCCCATCCTTATCGGTGAGCCCGGTGTGGGTAAGACCGCCATCGTGGAAGGCCTCGCCCTCCGCATCGTGCAGCGCAAGGTGAGCCGCGTGCTGTTCGACAAGCGCGTCATCTCCCTCGACCTCGCCGCCCTCGTGGCCGGTACCAAGTACCGCGGCCAGTTTGAGGAGCGCATGAAGGCCATCATGAACGAGCTGGAGAAGAACCGCGACGTGATCCTGTTCATCGACGAGATCCACACCATCGTGGGTGCCGGCGGTGCCTCGGGTTCGCTCGACGCCTCCAACATCTTCAAGCCGGCCCTCGCCCGCGGTGAGCTCCAGTGCATCGGCGCCTCCACCCTCGACGAGTACCGCATGTACATCGAGAAAGACGGTGCCCTCGACCGCCGATTCCAGAAAGTAATGGTGGATCCCCCGAGCGTGGAAGACACGATCAAGATCCTCAACAATATCAAGTCGAAGTACGAAGACTACCACAATGTCAACTACGACGATGCGGCCATCGATGCCTGCGTGAAGCTCAGCGACCGCTACATCACCGACCGCCTGCTGCCCGACAAGGCCATCGATGTGATGGACGAGGTTGGCGCCCGCGTGCACCTGAAGAACATCAACGTGCCGCAGAACATCCTCGACCTCGAGCAGAAGATCGAAGACATCAAGGTAGAAAAGAACCGCGTGGTGAAGAGCCAGAAGTTCGAAGAGGCCGCCGCCCTCCGCGACACGGAGAAACGCCTCGGTGAAGAACTCGAAAAGGCCAAAGCACAGTGGGAGGAGGAATCCAAGCACAAGCGCTACCCCATCGGTGAAGAAGAGATCGCCGAGGTGATCTCGATGATGACCGGCATCCCGGTGAAGCGTATGGTGGAAGCCGAAACGCAGAAGCTGCGCAAGATGGCCGACGAGATGAAAGGCATGGTGATCGGGCAGGACGAAGCGATCCTGAAGGTGGTGAAAGCCATCCAGCGCAACCGCGTTGGTCTGAAAGATCCGAAGAAGCCGATCGGTACCTTCATCTTCCTGGGTCCCACCGGTGTTGGTAAAACCGAGCTCGCCCGCGCCCTCGCCCGTCATATGTTCGACTCCGAAGATGCGCTGATCCGCATCGACATGTCGGAATACATGGAGAAGTTCACCGTGTCGCGCCTTATCGGTGCACCTCCCGGGTACGTTGGCTACGAAGAAGGTGGCCAGCTTACGGAGCGCGTACGCCGCAAGCCCTACAGCGTGATCCTGCTCGACGAGATCGAGAAGGCCCACCCGGATATCTACAATATCCTGCTGCAGGTGCTCGACGACGGACAGCTCACCGATGGTCTCGGCCGCAAGGTAGACTTCAAGAACACCATGATCATCATGACGTCCAACATCGGCGTACGCCAGCTGAAGGACTTCGGTGAAGGAGTTGGTTTCGCCACCCAGGCCCGTATCGACAATGCCGACGAGGCTTCGAAGGCGGTGATCGAGAAAGCGCTGAAGCGTACCTTCTCGCCCGAGTTCCTCAACCGTATTGACGATGTGATTATTTTCAACTCGCTCACGAAGGACAATATCTTCCAGATCATCGATATCCTGATGAAGGGTGTGATGAAGCGTCTGCAAAACCTCGGCTTCTCCCTGGAGCTTACCGAGGCGGCGAAATCCTTTATCGCTGATAAGGGTTACGACCAGCAGTTCGGTGCCCGCCCGTTGCACCGCGCCATCCAGAAATACCTGGAAGACCCGCTGGCCGAGGAGATCCTCAACATGAACATCAAGAACGGTGACGTGCTGCAGGCCGATCTCGACGAACCCAACGGAAAGCTGACCTTCACGCTGAAGGAAAGCGCCAAGGAGGAAGAGACGAAAGCCTAAGCGGTATCCCTTTTATAGATTTGAAATCCCATCGAAAGATGGGATTTTTTTTGCCCGGTACTCATCCGTAATACCGCCTGCGTTGAAATGTGTTTTTTAAACACAAAGAAGTCTACCGGCTAAGTAGGGATAAGGTCTTCCAATTAACGCCCGGAATTTCTCAAAAAACTTCAATCCGTCTCCTGTTTTACGCCCGTATAAACAGGGTCATCGTTAAGAGTTTGTTAACGAACTGGCGTATTTGTTGCTGAGATTTTTAAACAAGACAATCGCATCTGTTTTTGACCCTTAACTTCTTACAACTGTCCCAATCGTTTATCGGCGATGCCCGCCGGATGATCTGTTGCAGACGCTCGTCATCCCTTTTCACACACATAAAAACCAGAAACCTTATGATTAAAAGGTTACCCGCCCGCAGGCTGATGGGCCTGCTTGCTTTTGTATCGATTGCCGGAACGGCAACCGCGCAGGAAAGCACCCGCGCCGATGCGGCCCGAAAGGCTGTGCTCGGCGACCCGAAGGTGGCGCGCATGGCACTGTCGCCGGAACGAGAAACGCCGTCGCTGATCGTGCTGCGCGCCGGCGAAGGTTATGGCCGCGACTACGTGGCTTCGGCACTCGGTAAATACCTTTCGGTGCGCAGCGGCCAGGATGAACTCCGCCCCGCCAACGTACAGCAGGTTGGCAATAGCCTGGAGGTGCTCGAATACCAGCAATACTATAAAGGCATCAAGGTAGATCGCGCCGGCTTCAAGGCATTGATGAAAAACGGCACAGCCCGTTTCTTCAACGGCGCCTGGTACGATGTGCCCGCCAGCCTGCCGGTAACGCCCGCGCTCGACGAGGCTACCGCACTCGGCCGCGCTAAAGCCAGGATCGGCGCCCGCCGCTGGGCCTGGGAAGATGTGAGCGATAAGATGGCGCAAGCCAACGACCGTAACCTGCGCGCAGCGCTGGAGCAGGAGCGCCTCGAATACCTTCCCAAGGGCGAGCTCGTGATCGTCAACGATTTCAACAACCGTAAGAAAGCAGTGCCGCGTCTCGCATGGAAGTTCAACCTCTACGCCGCCGAGCCGGTGAGCCGCGCGTGGGTGTATATCGATGCGCTGGACGGCCGCACGCTGCTGGTTGACAAAATCATCAAGCACTTCGACGGCAACCCGCCTTCAACTTCGGTAAGCGCCACGGTGCAGACGCGTTACGCCGGTCAGCAGGTGATCAGGACGAAACGCATCAGCGGCAATGATCCTGTACTCGGTTTGCCCATCACCAGCAGCCACCCCACAAACGAAGTGTATGTTCCGGGTAGTGCTACCTATGTATTGATCGACGATACCCGCGGCAATGGTATCGAAACCTACGACATGAACGGCGTTGGCGGCCTCCCGCTGTCGGTGCCGCAGCTCTACCTGCAGGGAAAGAGCTTCACCGACATTGATAACGTCTGGAACGTGTGGGAGCACCACCGTTCGCAAAGCGAGGGCGGTGCCTTCGAGGCAGAAAACGACGACATCGCCTGGGATGCCCATTGGGGTGCCAGCGTGGTGTACGACTACTGGCTGGCGAAGCACAACCGCCTCAGCTACGACAACAAGAATGCCCGTATCCGGTCATTCATACACTACGGTCCGGCCTACGACAACGCCTTCTGGAACGGCTCTGTGATGACTTACGGTGATGGCTCCGGCCCGCTCGCCGGCGGCTTCAAAGCCCTGACCTCGCTCGACGTGTGCGGGCACGAAATCGGTCACGCCGTTTGTTCCTCCACTTCCGACCTTGTATACCAGGGTGAGTCGGGGGCTATGAACGAGGCGCTCAGTGATATCTGGGCCGCCTGTATCGAGCACTTTGCCATGACGCGTAGCGGCAGCACCGTTCCGCCGTCCGCTTATCGTCCTTTTTATATCGGCGAGCAGATCGGCGCCGATGAAAACAGCCCGCTGCGCCGCATGGATAACCCGAAGGCGCAGGGCAATCCCGATACTTATGGCGGCACCAACTGGCAAGAGCCCAACTGCGCGCCCAACCTGGCCAACGACCAATGCGGCGTGCACACCAACAGCGGCGTGCTGAACCACTGGTTCTTCCTGATGACGGCCGGCTCGCTGAACGGCACGCGCCCGGCGGGGATGACACCCAGCCAATACTATATGGCCGACAGCGATGACGAACGCAACGACCTTGGTAAGAGCTACCGGGTGAACGGCATCGGTTTCGACCTTGCCGAGCAGGTAACCTTCCTGATGGAAACGATGCTGAGCTCCACGGCTACGTATGCGGAAGCCCGCGCCGCTTCCATCGAAGCCGCCACCGTACTTTCCAACGATCCCTGCAGCAACCTTGTAGAGTCGGTAACCAATGCCTGGTATGCCGTGGGTGTAGGCGACGCTTTCGTGAAGCCCTGCATCATCACCTATGGCTTCATTTCGAAAAACGGAGCTTCCCTGCTGGAAGCAGCCGATACCAGTGGCTGTTATGCCACCCGTACCTTCGAAGTGCCGGTGCTGCTGCCCGCAGGTGGTACAGCTACCCTTACAACGCGCGGCACCGCCATCAACGGCACCGACTATACCGTGAATACCACTTCGCTGACGAACAGCGGTACCGGTATCTCGCGCCAGAATTTCGTAGTGACCGTGAAGAACGATGCGGTGGTGGAGCCCGATGAAACCATCATCTTAAATATCAGTGTAACGAATGCAGGCACCTCGCCTGTGAATTCGTCCTTCACTATTACCCTCATTGATGATGATGTGGTGCCTGTGATCGGGGAGGGGCAGCGCTCGCTGCTCAGCGAGACCTTTACACGTGCCGATGGCTTCGACGATCCTTCGGGATGGAGCGAAGTGCTCGAGGTGGCGGAAGGCAGCGCCGACCCGATGGCTTTCGGGAAAAACCAGTGGGGGATTTTCTCCAATAAGCTCGCTATCACCGGCAGGGAAGGACTCACCGGTACGGTGTTCCCGGGTGGCACTTACAACAGCAACAGCGAAAGCCAGACCCTGATAAAATCGCCGCTGCTCGATTCGCGCGGCCTCAGCCAGCTGAAGATCCAGTTTGACTACGAGGTGCAGGGCGAAGTGGATGTGCAGAATGCCGATCCCACCAACCTCGAAGGCGCCCCCGTATTCGATTACATGGCGGTTGCCTACTCGCTCGATGGTGTCAACTTCGTGGAGCTCAACACCGGTGCGTTCAACCGCTTTGCCTCCGTGCAGCCGGCCTCCGGAACCTTTACGGCCAACCTGCCGCCCAACCTTGCCAACAAGCAGTTCTACCTGGCCTTCCGTTGGGTGAACGACGGCAATGCCGGCGGACCGGGGTCGGTAACGATCGATAACCTGAGTGTGACCGGTACGCCGCGCCGCCTGGAGAGTGAAATCAATCAGCCGGGCCGCGAAACGCTGCTCCCGGGACAGGATGCCTACTTCTATAGCATCCAGGATGGTGATCTCATCGTGCGCGCTTCCAACAACTCCACCCGCGACTACGGTTGCACCACGGCCTACCTGGAGAAGACCGGCAACGGCACGTTCAATCTCTACCAGGGCGGCGGCAGCCTCATCAAGGTTTCGGATAAGATTGTACGCATCGAGCCGGTAACGGCCTATCGCGTGTCGAACACTGTGACCTTCTACTTCACGGAGCAGCAGCTGCTCAGCCTCGAGCAGAACACCGGCATCAGCCGCGCCAACTTCAAAGTATACCAGGCCAATGTGGGCAATTACCTGCAAGCCTCTTATAACAATACGACGGCTTATAACGCGGTGTATACCCCAATTCCGGGTGTGGGTGCTTCCTACACCATCAGCTCGAATATGTACCTCGTCGGCTCCTTCGCGCTGGGCGGACCGGTGACTTCGCTGCTGCGCACCCGCAGTACCACCGCGAAGGATGAGCCGGTTGCGGGCTGGAGCTTTGCGCCCCTGTACCCGAACCCCGGCCGTGGCACTACTATCCTCGATGTGACGTCACCGGCCGCAACCCGCGTGGTGGTGGAAGTGGTGAACAGCGTAGGCCAGGTGCTGGGCGCGCAGCAGGAGAGCTTGCTGGCGGGCCGCAACCGCATTACGGTTGACCTGGGCAAAGCCGCCGGCGGCAACTACCGCATCCGCGTGCGCGGTGCCGACGGTCAGTCGCTGAATACGCAGGGCTACCTGAAGCAGTAAGAGTCGGCTCTTTTTCATAGCAAAGGCTGTCGCCATCGGGCGGCAGCCTTTTTTTTGACCGTTCGCCGCATTGTTCCCAAATTTGCCCCGTTCATATGAAGAAGATCATTGTTACTATCGACGGCTGGTCGTCTTGCGGCAAGAGCACCCTCGCCAAGCAACTGGCGCGCAAGCTGGGTTATATCTATGTTGACAGCGGCGCCATGTACCGGGCCATCACTCTTTATTTCCTGCGCAACCACATCGACTGGACCGACGAGCCCCAGGTGGCGGAGGCGCTGGGAAATATCACGCTGGAGTTCGTTCCGAATGCCAAGAGCGGCCAATCGGAAATGTACCTCAATGGAGAGAACGTGGAATACGTGATCCGCGACCTGGTGGTAGCCGAAAAAGTAAGTGAGGTAGCTGCAATCAAGGAGGTGCGCTCCTTTGCCGTAGCCCAGCAGCAGCAGATGGGGCGCAGCAAAGGCATCATCATGGATGGCCGCGATATCGGCACGGTGGTGTTCCCGCACGCGGAACTGAAGATCTTCATGACGGCCGACAACGCCGTGCGCGTGGAGCGCCGCTTCCGCGAGCTGTATGAGAAGAACCCGAACGTCAGCCTGGAGGAGGTGAAATCAAACCTGGAGATGCGCGACTATATCGATTCGCACCGCGAGGTAAGCCCGCTGCGCCAGGCCGAAGATGCGATTGTGCTCGACAATACCAACCTCACCGAAGAGCAGCAGTTCCGCCAGGCTCTTTCACTTATAGAAAAAGCGGTTACTGCTGCAGTATAAGCGGCCGGGCTGTTGCCCATCGTAACGATAAAAGAAAATATTTTTTAGCGCGCCCGTATTACTACGGGCGCTTTTGTTTAAAGTTTGGCACGCATTTTAACGTATAACTATTAACCTGGCAGAATCGCTAACCTACCTCGCCAACCTGGCCCTACTCCTTCAAAAAGACAGCGGCATTACCTGCCCTGCCTAACCTCCCCCCGATCCCGCAAAAAGTAAAGCCCATTAAGGCTTGTGCTATCCAAACCTTTCCCTCCGGTAAAGAACGAATTCTTTATTCCAATCCCTATCGACCCGTTTCGGTGCTGACCGATGGCGCGTGCCTTGTGCGCCCGCTGTCGGGATGACCGTCCGTATCCTGTGAAGCCTGTTGACGCTAACAACTTTCGCTAACCTGAAAACAACTTCACATGAAAAAGATTTTACTCTTTTTCGCGGGCATCGCCTGCGCTTCACTTTCCTACGGCCAACTTGTACTGAATGAACTCTATGTTCGCCCGAACAACAACCAGGGACACCAGGAGTTTTTCGAAGTGAAAAACCTGAGCCCGGTTACAGAGAACACCGCTTGCTATTCGCTCATCACCTATTTCAAAAACGGCCAGGGCGAGCGCGGCTTTTACAAAATCAATTTTCCTTCGATCGATGTAGCACCTGGCGGATTCGTTACCGCATCCACTTCGACGCCCACTTTCCAGTACCAGAACGGGAGCGCCCATTCTGACTTCAGCTGGAACGCCGGCAACATTACCCGTTATGTATTTTCAAACGGTAGCCTCACTGTAAACAATTCGGGCGCGCCTTACTACGATATCTTCCTGAAGTCGCAGGGCAACAGCAACGGCAACAGCGGCGTCTATGGCGTATTCCTGTTTAAAGGAAGCGAGCTGGTGGATGCATTCCTGGGCTCCAACAACTCGATCACCGTACCGAACTATATCACCGAGCTCGGGCAACTCGCTGCAACGGGTGGCTGCGGTGCCTTCAGCTACGACTTTGCCAACATCAACAATGAAGAAGACAGCCTCTTTGGCTACGTGATTCCCGAAGCCGGCACCGACAACGGTTATTACCGCGTTCCGGAAGGATGCGGATCCAACGGTCATTGGGAAAAAGCATCGAGCCCCAGCGAGCACACGCCCGGCCAGGAGAATATCCGTACGAACGGTGGCGGTAATGGCAACGGCAACGGCAATGGCGGCACCATCGCACCACTCGAGGTCAATACCGAATGTCTCAACGATACAACCATTTCCTACGATATCATTGCAGGCTCCAACCGGCTGTTCCCCGTTAAAGTGTACGTGTATTATGACGCCAACGGCAGCCAGTTTATCGATGCCGGCGACGTGCTGATCGGTACCTTCCGCGACGGCAATGCCAACGCACCGGCCCGCTTGATTCACCACCAGCGTGGACAGGAAGACTTCATTTTCATCTTCGATGCAAAAGGCAGCTGCAATGACCTCGTGATCCCGCTCAACTGCCCCGCGGCGATTATACTCCCGGTGACGCTGCAATCCTTCACCGCCAGCCGCAGTGGCAACAACGTGCTTCTCAACTGGACCACTGCTACAGAGATCAATAACCGTGGCTTCAACGTGCAGCGTAAGCAGGGCAACGGTGACTGGCAGACGATCACCTTCATCCCGAGCGCGGCCAACGGCGGCAACAGCACCGGCACGCTGCACTACAGCCATACCGATCTGAACCTCTCCGGCGGCGTGACTATGTATCGGCTCCAGCAGGTGGACATAGATGGCCGCTTCAAGTACAGCGACATCCGCAGCGTACGTAGCCAGGGTCAGGGCGCCCGGGTACTGCTCTATCCCAATCCTTCCAACGGAACGGCCAACCTCCAGTTTGCCAATGTTGACGGCCTGCGCGATGTGCTGGTAACCGATATGTCGGGCCGCGTAATCCGTCAGTGGCGCAGTGTGAGCACACAGAACCTGCAGCTAAGCAACCTGACCCCGGGTGTTTATTCGGTGAAGATCATCGATCAGCGTGACGGCTCCCAGGAGAACGAGCGCCTTGTGGTCAGCTCGCATTAAAGGATATTACCCCTATGAAAACAAAAAAGGCATCCGGACCGAAGCGTCTGGATGCCTTTTACATTAAAAAAGTACTTGTTATTTCTTGATCTCGAGCAGCTCTACTTCGAAGATGAGCGCGGAGCCGGCCGGGATAGCACCTGCTTCCTGCATGCCATAGCCAAGCTGGTAGGGGATGAAGAAGCGATACTTGGAGCCTACGTTCATCAGCTGCAGGCCTTCCGTCCAGCCTTTGATCACCTGGTTGAGGCCGATGGTGATGGGCTGACCACGGTCGTAGGAGTTGTCGAATTTGGTACCATCGATGAGGGTGCCGGCATAGTGCGCCACTACCTGGTCGGTGGCGGTGGGCCTGGGGCCGCTGCCTTCTTTCAGTACTTCGTACTGAAGTCCCGAGGCCGTTGTTTTAACGCCGGGCTTCTTTGCGTTTTCGGCAAGAAACTTTTCACCGGCGGCTACTGTCGGGCCTGCTTTAGCAGCTTTTTCTTTTTGCTGGGCCGCCTGCGCTTTGTTCATGAAATTCATAAGTGCGTTGTTGGCCTGGTATTCGTTCAGTTGCGGCGTATTGCCCTTCATGATATCGTTGATGGCCTTGGCAACAAGCACCGGGTTGAGATCGGAGAGTCCCTGCTGCTTGTAGAAGCTGGCCACGTTGATGCCGATGGCATACGATACGGAATCGGTAGACGTTTTAAGCGAAGCGGCGGGCGAAGGCTTGGAAGCCGGCTTGACAGCGGGCTTTGCGGCCGGCTTTTTCTGGGCGAAGCCCGGGGCGGAAGCCACCAGGGCGGCGGCCAGGAAGATCTTTTTCATGCGTAATGTTTAGTTGACAAAAATAAGGGCTCCGGCCAACTCCGGCAGGTGCAGGGAGCTAATTTAGCACATTCAATTCAAGCTATGTCATCATTCAGCCGCCAGCTGCAGGTTCGCTGGTCCGACCTCGATCCCAATTTTCACCTGCGTCATTCGGTGTATTACGACTGGGGCGCGTATTGCCGCGTCGAATTCTTAAATGAGCACGGTCTCGATTATGCCCTCATGCAGCAGCTTGGTATCGGGCCCATACTCTTTCGCGAGGAGTGCACCTTTCGCCGCGAGATCCGCCCCAACGACAGCGTGATCATCAACCTGGCGCTCTGGCGCGGCCGCCGCGACTTCTCGCGCTGGAGCTTCCGCCACGAGATCATCAAGAACGGCGATACCCTGGCCGCCACCCTCATCGTCGACGGTGCCTGGATGGATGTGCGCCACCGCAAGCTCTGTACCCCGCCGGAAAATGTGCACCATATCTTTGAAAGCATGCCGAAGGCGGAGGGGTTTGAGTGGCAATAAAGCCCTTCTTCCGGAGGTGAGGGGAGTGGAATATCGAATAGCGAACAAGGAATATCGAATATCGAAGCAAAGAGCGGATGCCACCGGCACCCGCTCTTTGAATGTTCGGATCAAACAGAATAGGGTTCGAAACTGTAAGAAATATTCCCGGGAGTCACCCCGCTCCTCCCGGAGAGGGGACGGGGTGAGGTCAAAAAAGCCCCTGCAGAGGCAGGGGCTGTCCATTGAATAGGAGTGTTTGGCAAAAACATTAGCGCGGGTAAACCGTGCGGATCGCAAGCAGATCGTACGTCGTGAAAGCGCTCCAGGTAAGGCATACCGAGTTCATGATGGACTGACCATCGGTGTTGGGCGTGCCCGCAACGAGGGTACCGTAGGTGCTGTTGGTATGACCAAAGCCAAAGGCGTGACCCAGTTCGTGAGTGATGGCGAACACCTGCTGGCCGGCGCTCAGGTAGTTATAATAAGTATTGATGGTGCAGCTCTTGCCGGGGTTGCTGTTGTAATCGGGATAGTAAGTGGTAGCGATCACGCCATTGCCACCGTTGTTGATGCCTTTCACCGCCACGGCGCCGGTAGTGTTAGCGCTTACGCGGGTGATCTGCAGCTTGCTGCCTGCGGCGTTCCAGTTGGCGATCGCCTTATCGAGCGCAGCTACCCAAACAGCGGGAACCGTAGCGTCAGCATAAACTTTTACATACGGAGCCTTGGTAGGTGCAACGGCGTAGTAAGAACGACGGTGCTCGGTCTGGGCACCCTGGGTGCGCTGGGCATAGTAGCCGCGGGCATCTTCCAGGCTCATGGCGGCATCGTTGTCGATCACGAAGTGGCCGGCAGCGGCATCCCAGGTAACATTGTTTTCACCAGTGCTCGTCGCGACGAAGGCCGTAAGCGTACGTACTTCATCATTACTTACCTGGGCAGGGGCGGCAGGAGTTGCTACACTGGATTCCGCGGGAGCGGCAACATCAGACTTTTTGCAGGACGGTGCAGCAATTGCAATGAGGGCTGCGAAGGCAAGAACAGACGGCTTGGTAAAAAGGGCGTTTGACATGGTTAACGGTTTTAGGTAGGTTGTTGTTTCGAGTCCGAAGATAGTCTGACCTTGAGCCGCACCTTTTCCGATATCGTTAACTGCCCCTCTAAGGTCGGTGAAAAAGGTATTATGCCTGATTATAATGTGTGAGCGGGAGCCTAAGGCAGAGCTGCGTGCGCTCATGCGTGGGAGTTAGCCCTTTCCCGTAGAAGTACTAGTGCCGGGCTGAAGGCTTTTCAGCAACCGTTTCCTAATCGTTTCTTAATGCTCAGCCCCCTGTTCCAGCACCTGTACATGCTGCGGGTAATGCACGGTATAGCTGTTGAGCAGGCTGCGTATCGTGCTGTTGTCTTTGTAAGGCTGGAGATATTCCTTTATTGTTTCAACGCTGAAAAGCTGCAGGTGCTTCGGCAGGTAGCCCATGCCGTAAAACGCACCCTGCAACACCAGGATGCAGGAGCTTTCTTCTTCGTTCATGCCGTCGTCGACTATAATGTAAGAAGGCCGGCTCGTCAGTGCGTTGATGGCCGCACGCACCCGGTTGTTGTAGGCAAGCGGAGCTTCCTTCTTTTCACAGGCACCATGGCAATGTGCTTCCGCAATTCCCTGGCAGGCATCGTTGTCGGTCTGCATAAAGCAAAGCTTCGGGCAGAGCTGGTGGTCGCGCATAAGCCGTCGGATAATTCCATGACCGTCTACCTGGTAATGAAACGTATGGATGGGATGCGAGTTGCGGCGGCGTTTTTCAATGGCCAGGCGCATATAGCCGGCCTGGTCTTCATAGGTGAAGATGCCGAAAGTGTCTTCCGGCTTTTTCTGGGCGTTATTAAAGGCTGGCCACAGGCGGCGGATCTCGGTCGATTCAAGAATGGCCGCCATGAGCTCGGTGGCGGCAGGCTGGAAGGTGATACGGTAAACCGAGCGGAGAAAGTTCTGTTTCTGCCGGCTATCGGAGTTATTGCTGAAGTGGCTGTTCACACGGCTGCGGAGGTTCTTGGCCTTGCCCACATACACCACCTTCCCTTTGTTGTCGTGAAAATAATAAACACCCGGGCAGGAGGGGAGTGCCAAGAAATCGTCTTTGGGCACATGCGGGGGCAGCACCTGTTCTTTTGAGTTTTTCTTGAGACTCTTGTCGATAAAACCGGACGTATCCTTTTCCAGCAGGTGTGTAAAAAGGGTGACCGTGGCCGCGGCGTCGCCTCCGGCGCGGTGATGGTTCAGCAGCGGTATGCCCAGCGAGTGGCACAGGTTGCCGAGGCTGTAGGAAGGAAAGCCTGGTACGATCTGCCGTGCCAGGCGGACGGTACACAGCTTTTTCACGTTCAGCGAATAGCCGGCCTGCGCCAGGTGGCTCTTCACGAATGAATAATCAAAGTTGACATTGTGCGCCACGAATACCCGCCCGTCGAGGAAGCGGAACACGTCTTCGGCCACATCGTCAAAGTAGGGTGCGTTGCGCACCATCTCGTCGTCGATGCCCGTGAGCCCCTGGATGTAGCGGGGGATCACCTGGCCGGGATTCACCAGCGTTTCGTAGCTGTCAATGACGCTTAGCCCGTCGAAAACGCGGATGGCGATCTCGATGATCCCATTGCCGGCGGCATAGCCGCCTGTTGTCTCAATGTCCACGATCGCATACTCCACGTTCCCTATTTTTGGCGCTTGAAAGGACAACGAAGGTCTAAAAAATTTAGCAATGCAGCAACCCTTTGACAAAGTTTTAATGTTCCGCAACCGCCTGCAGAAGGTTTACCGGCATATCGGGAAGCAGGCGGCGCGCCAGGGAGTGAGCTGCTACCGCATTTACGATCACGATCTGCCGGAGGCGCCGTTTATCATTGAGCGTTATGGCGACCAGCTTTACGTTTCGGAATACAAGCGGCGCCACGGCTTCGACGATGCTGCCCATACCGGCTGGCTGCAAAGCTGCCTGGAGGTGATGCACGATATTACCGGGGTGCCGGTGGAGAACATCTGGGTGAAGACGCGCCAACGCAAGGAAGGACGCCAGGGGCAATACCAGAAGCTCGATGAACGCAAAAGTGAATTTGTCGTCCAGGAAGGCGGCCTGTCCTTTATCGTAAACCTGAGTGATTACCTCGACACCGGCCTTTTCCTCGACCACCGCAGCACACGCGGCCTGGTTCGCGAGCGCGCGGCGGGAAAAGACGTACTGAACCTCTTTTGCTATACCGGCTCTTTTTCGGTTTACGCGCTTGCCGGCGGCGCGCGGCGCGTGCATTCGGTGGACCTGTCGAAAACCTACCTCGCCTGGACCGGGCGCAACGTTGCCCTCAACTTTCCCGACGCCGGCGCGGCCCACGAGGCCATCCATGCCGACGCCCTTCGTTTTTTACGCGATGGAACACCGGAAAGCTATGATCTCATCGTACTCGACCCGCCCACCTTCAGCAACAGCAAGCGCATGGACGATATACTCGACGTACAGCGCGATCACGTGGCGATGATCAACGATTGCCTGCGGCTGCTGCGCCCCGGAGGGATGCTTTACTTCAGCACCAACTACACGCGCTTCGAACTCGATGCCGAACACATCAAAGGCGCTACTGTGCTCCGCGATATCACGAAGGCAACGACGCCCTTTGATTTTGCCGGCAAGCTTAACCGGTACTGCTTTTACTTCGAAAAATAAAAAGGCCTCCCGAGGGAGGCCTGGCTTTTCACAGATCTTCATTTGTCGGAACGGGATCGGCCGGACATTGGATTGGCGTGGTTAGCAGGACGGACCCGGCCTTCATAGGGATTGGATTTTGGTGTCGGACGGTGGCGGGATATGGATTTTTTTACGAGGCGGCGAACAGCTCTGCATTAGCAAGAACTGTGCGGCAAACCGCCTTTTACTGCCGGGCTTCGACGAAACCTGCTTTTTCATAGACGAAAACCTCGATACGTTTCTTTGCATTAGTAAAATGAAAAAGCCCCGCCAAACGGCGGGGCTATGGTTTGAGGGTGTAGCCCTTGTAAAATCAATAAACGTAGGTAAGCGCTGTGCGGTCGGCGGTGGTGAAGGGGCGGTTGACGCCACTTCCTACGCAGGCCAGCATCCAGGAACCCGCGCTCGCGCCGCTGGGGGTGCCGGGAATGTATACGGCGCCTACGCCAGCCGAACCTTCGTTGGTGGCGGTGCCGCCGCAGCTATAGGCGCGGTTCATGTAGTCGGTATGGCGGAAGCCGATGCAGTGACCCAGCTCATGCGCCATAATGGTGGCGATGTAGTTGATGTTGCTGCTGCCGGTGCCGGTGCTGTACCAATACGTGTTCATCTTCACCTGGCTGTAGGGAGCACCGCTGCTGGTGGGGAAGCCCGAGGAACCCAGCGTGTTGCTGACTTCGTAGTACGCAACCACCGTGGTGTTGGCACCGCTGGTTACGCGCTGGAACTTCACGGTGAGGCTTTCTGCATTGTAACGGCGGATTGCTTCGTCGAGCGCCGCCGAGAACACGGCCTGGTGCGCAGCCGAGCTGTTGTTGAGCGCAACCTTGATGGTGGGATAGGTGCTGGTGTTTACCAGGTTGTTGGTGCGGTAGTGTTCTTCCTGCGCGTATACCAGCTCGGGGCTCGAAGGCATACCAGCCTGGAGGTCGGCAGCGGTCAGCAGGATGTCGCCTTCCACAAGATAGCCATCGGCCGTTGCCTGCACATTCTGGTCATTAAAACCGAGCGTGCGGATCTGGGCGCGAACCGCGTCGGACACCGCGGCTGCCGATGTTTCCTCCTGCGGGGCTTTTGTGTCTTTCTTACAGGCAGAAAAAGTGAGCGACAGGATGCCGGCGATAGCCAGCGGCAATGCAAAACGTTTCATGTGTGTGAGGGGTTTAAAGGGTGAAAAAATTATCAGATACAAAATAGTGAGGACTTACGTTAACGCGCAACTGCTTTTAGCAACACCGTTGCACTCAAGTTTAAAGTTGCGGTAAAATCGCGCAGAAGTACGCTGGGCGGGCCTTACGGATGACCGTATATTTACGATAAAGGATAAAAAAAGAGCCGCCCGGATGGGCGGCTCCCGTCTCATGTGCAGGGAAAAAATTAATAAACGTACGACAGTGCGATCTTGTCGTTGGCATTGAACGGACGGTTTACGTTCGAGCCGATACAGGCAAGCATCCACGAGTTCGGGTCGGCGCCGGAGGGAGTACCGGGAATCTGAACGGCACCTACGCCTGTCGTAGCCTGGCCTTCGTTCGACTTGCGGCCACCGCAGCTGTACGCACGGTTGAAGTAATCCGTGTGGCGATAGCCGATGCAATGACCCACTTCATGCGAGATGATGGTAGCGATGTAGTTGGTATTGGTGGCATCGGTGCCGGTGTTGTACCAGTAGGTATTCATTTTTACCTCGTTGTACGGGTCGCCGGTGGCGTTGGGGAAGCCAGAGGAACCGAGCGTGTTGCTCACCTCGTAGAAAGCTACGATCGTAATGTCCGCGCCCGTTGTTACGCGCTGGAAGTTGATCGTGAGGCCTTCGGCATTGTAGCGGCGCACAGCTTCGTCGAGGGCGGCCGAGAAGGCAGCCTCGTGGGCGGCGGAGCTGTTGTTGAGGGCGATCTTGATCGTCGGGTGCTTCGTGGCACTTACGAGGTTGAAGGTGCGGTACTGCTCTTCCTGTGCAATCACCATGTTGGGCGAAGTCGGGTTCGCACCCAGGTCGCTTTCACGCAACAGGATGTCGCCTTCCACCAGGTAACCGTTGGCAGTGCGCTGTACGCCATCTGTGCTGAAGCCGAGACGCTGAATCTGGTTGAGCGTTTCGGTGTTGATCGCAGACACGTCTTCCTTAGACTGCTTCTTACAAGAGAAGAGAGATACGGAGGCCAGGGCCGCCAACAGGATCGGGGTGCTGATTCGCTTCATACTTTTTGTGTGTGTTTAAAAAAAGTTTTTTGGGTTAAGAGATTTCCAAGATAGAGATTCATCGTTTTTATACGTTAATAAATTTTTAACACGATGTTGCATTTAAGTTTAAGATTCCTGCTCCGGCTCTGAAGTTTATGGGTAATTAAAAAAGGCTAACTAAAAGACAGGCTCAAAAAAAATAGTGGAAATCATTTACCGGATGAGGTGCCCGTTGCAGTTCACAAAAACGCGAAGTTCCATCGTGTACCAATCCTGGTCGTTTGTCACAGCTAAATGCATTTCGTTCCGTACAGCCGGCACCGGGAAAGCGAACTTTTTTACGCTTCCTGCTCGTGCAAGGCCGGGAAAGCGCAACTTCGTAGTCAATCCTTAATCATGATCCGAGCTTTCATTTTGTTCCTGTTCCTGCTGACTGCTTTTGCGGCGGGTGCGCAGAAAAAAGAAGCACTGCTTTCACCTGAGCTGGGTGAAAAGATGGCCCGCGGAAACCTTCCCGACACCCTGCACCTTATGTTGCAGTGGCGCGATGAGAGCCAGCCCCCGGCAGGCCGGGTACTGCGGCAGTATGCGCCTGCGCGTGCCTGGGAACTTCGCATCACCCGTGCCGGGCTGCTGCGCCTGCTTGAAGATGATCGCTTTGTTTTCGCCCAGGAGGTGCTGCTGCCCCGCCCGGAGCTCACAACGGGCTTTCTCGACCTGACACTAAACCGTATTAATACGGTACACTGCCGGTACCCGTCACTGCAGGGCGATTCGATCCGCGCAACTCTCAAGGAGCAATCCTTCGACACCAGCGATATCGACCTCAGGGGACGCATTTTTACCACGCCTCTTGCTTCGTCGAATGTTACGGCGCACGCCTCTATTATGGCAACCATCCTGGCGGGTGCCGGCAATTCTTCTCCCTATGCGCTTGGGGTAGCCCCGGCGGCACTGCTGGGCTCGGTGTCCTTTTCTTCCCTGCTTCCGGAGCCCGACAGCTTCTACCGCAACCGGGCCATTACGGTGCAGAACCATTCCTACGGCACGTTGATTGAAAACTTTTACGGCGTGGAAGCGGCCGCATATGATGCCGCGGCCCGCAATAACCCGGCATTGTTGTTTGTTTTCTCCGCCGGCAACTCGGGTACTTCAAATGCCACGTCGGGTACCTATTCCGGACTGCCGGTATCGAACCTTACCGGGAATTTCAAAATGGCGAAAAATATCCTGACTGCAGGGGCCACCGATTCGCTCGACAACCTGGAGTCTGCGTCTTCCCGCGGGCCGGCTTATGATGGTCGTATCAAGCCCGAACTGGTTGCTTTTGGGCAAGACGGCAGTTCCGGGGCTTCGGCGCTTGTATCCGGTGCGGCGACACTGGTGCAGCAGGCCTATCGCCGCGCTGCGGGCCAGCTTCCGCCTTCGGCGCTCGTGCGCGCCGCACTTATCAACAGCGCCACCGATGCCGGCAACCCTCATCCCGATTATTCTTTCGGCTACGGCGCGCTGAACGCGCTCGATGCCCTGCGTACGGTAAGCGAGGGACGCTTCCTTATCGATTCGCTGCAGGCAGGCAACCTGCGCACGCTGAATATTCCGGTTCCCGCCGGCATCCGTCAGTTGAAGATCACGCTTTCGTGGACCGACCCGGCTGCGGCCGCCAACGCACCGCGCGCGCTGGTGAACAACCTCGACGCGACACTGCGGCATCCTTCCAGCGGGAGCAGCTGGACGCCCTGGGTGCTGCAGCCGGCACCTGCCGACCTGCAACAGCCCGCCCAGCGCGGTACCGACAGCCTCAACAACAACGAACAGATAACGGTCGACAACCCGGCAGCAGGAATGTATACGCTGGAGGTTGCCGGCTCCCGCGTGTCCGGCACCCAGCCTTTTGCAATAGCCTGGCAACTCGATACGGCCGACCGCTTCGAATGGACCTACCCGGTGGCACCCGATGTGCCCCGCGCCGGCGACCGCAATGTGCTCCGCTGGCTGGGCAATCGCAACGGAACGGCTGCTATTGATTACAGCCTGAATGGCGGTGCGTGGCTGCCGGTTACGGCCACCGCCGATCTTTCGGCGCGCGCCCTTGCCTGGCAGGCGCCCGACACCTTTGCCATCCTGCGCCTGCGGCTGCGGAGCGCGGGGCTTCCCGATGTTATTTCCGACAGCGTCGTGCTGAGCCGGGCGCCATCGCTGCGTACCGGTTTCAATTGTGCTGATTCGTTCCTGTTGTTGTGGGACCACCTCCCGGCAGGAAGCTACCAGTTGTATGAGCTGGGCGATCGCTACCTCGGTGCGTTCCGTACTACTACGGATACCTTCGCCCTGTTGCGTAAAAGCGAGCACCCGTCATTGTATTACGCGGTGGCGCCGGTGGTTGGCGGCAGGGCAGGACTGCGCAGCTTCACGCTTAAATATGATGCCCAGGGAGTGGAGTGCTACTTCCGCAACTTCTTCCTGAGCGCCCAGAACGGGAGCCGTGTGGAGTTTACCGTGGGCATCGGTACGCTGCTCAACGTAGGCACGGTAAGCCTGCAGGCCTTACGCGCGGGCGGCTATGTGGATGTGCAAACGGTCACTCCTGCCACTACTTCTTTCCTGCTTGCAGACAGCAGTCTCCACGAAGGCATCAACTGGTATCGCCTGCGGATCCGGCTGTCCAATGGTGCCGATGTGTTCAGCGAGCCGGTGCCGGTCTACTATTTCCCCGGCGCACCGGTATTGCTGTTCCCCAACCCTGCGCCCGCAGGCAAGCCGGTGAATGTACTGGCCAATGAGGCGGGCAGGTATTCGCTGCAGGTGGTGGATGCAACGGGCCGCGTACTATTCACCCGTCGGCTGGACGCCCTCAACAGCCCGATCCCGGCGCTGTCGCTTCCCGCAGGTGTCTACGTGGTGCGGGTGCTGAGTGAAAGCGGGCTGGTGAAGACACAGAAGTTGGTGGTGCTTTAAGAAGGCGATGTCGAATAAGTTTTGGAACCGCGAAGAGAATAAGAAAAGAAGTCGATACGCAAAGTTGATATGTAAAAGGTCCCGCTTTTGGCGGGACCTTTTCAATTGTATTCTTAGTGGAACGCTCTTTTAACTTCTTTCCTTTGCGGTGAAGAACCTTCTTCTCCTTACAAAGTCTTCAGCACGTCATTCATGCTGCGCACGGCGTCCGAGCTCTTGTTGAAAAGAGCCTGCTCGTCAGCATTGAGCTTGTAGTCAACGATCTGCTCCCAGCCATTTTTGCCGATGATCACCGGTACGCCGAGGCAGATATCGTTCTGACCGTATTCACCGTTGAGCGATACGCAGCAGGCGAAGAGCCGCTTCTGGTCGCGCACGATGCTTTCTACCAGCGCTGCGCCGGCTGCGCCGGGAGCATACCAGGCCGAAGTACCGATCAGCTTGGTGAGGGTGGCGCCGCCCACCATGGTGTCGGACACAACCTTCTGCTGCTGCTCTTCGCTGAGGAACTGGCTTACGGGTGCCGAGTTCCAGGTAGCGTAGCGGATGAGGGGGATCATCGTGGTATCGCCGTGGCCGCCGATTACGATGGCGTTGAGGTCGTTGGGGGAGCAGTTGAGCGCTGCGCTCAGGTAGCACTTGAAGCGGGCGCTGTCGAGGATGCCGCCCATGCCGATGATGCGGTTCTTCGGCAGGCCGCTCGATTGCAGGGCCAGCATCGTCATCGTATCCATGGGGTTCGAGATCACGATGATGATCGCGTCGGGGGAGTGCTTCAGGATGTTCTCGGTAACACCCTTTACGATGTTGGCATTGGTGCCGATCAGCTCCTCGCGGGTCATACCCGGCTTGCGGGGAATGCCGGAGGTGATGACCACCACGCTCGACCCGGCGGTCTTGCTGTAGTCGTTGGTGCTGCCGGTGATGCGCGTGTCGAAACCGAGCAGGGCGGCAGTTTGGGTCATGTCGAGGGCCTTGCCTTCAGCGAGACCTTCCTTGATGTCGAGCAGTACCAGTTCTTCGCAGAGTTCCTTGCGCGCGATGTTGTCGGCTACTGTAGCGCCAACGGCGCCGGCGCCTACCACCGTAATTTTCATGGATCAATGATTTATTTGGTAAGAAATCGAATTGCGCTGCGAAGATAGGGTATGCCTAAAGTCGGGCTGATGACTTTGATCCTATTTCTTTCGTTTGGCAAGCACACGTATGCGCTCCAGCATTTGCGGCACCGGCATCGATCCCTCGAAGGTTTCCGCCAGCATACCCTTGCGATCGTAAAAGGCCAGGAAGGGCAGGTGCGTGACGCCGAAAAACGGCGGCAGCAGGAAGTAAATGTCTTTGCCCACCACGGTGTTGGGAAGCAGGTCGGTGTGGTACTTCGTGCGGAATTCGTTCATCTCGCCGATCGACGCAAAAGTGGCCAGCACCAGGTGCATATCGGGGAGGCTGTCCTTTCGCCTGACGAGCTCCTCGGCGGTGTGCTGGCAGTGGCTGCAACCCGGACTGAAAATGATGACGAGCACCGGCTTGTTCTTCGGCAGTTGCTCTTTTTTAAAGACGGTAACGCTGTCACCCAGCAGCAGCTGGATCGGCGGCAGCTCCGGGAAACGCTGGTAGGGGAGTGAGTCCTTGGCGTTCTGCGCCGCGGCGCTGCCTGTCAGCATCAGCAGGAAAAAGAGTATCCGTATGACCTTCATTGCGCAAAGATACCGGGGGGAATCCCAGATCTAAGATGTGGGATCCGGGATCAAAAGACTTTTGCTCCGAGCCGCAGGTTGAGCACCCGGTCTTCGGGACTGACGCCATACGCAATGGTAAGGGCCATCATGTTGAAGGGCGCCACCATGATGCCGGCACCGAAGCCGGTATGCCAGGTCTTGTATTCCTCACCCGGCTGCCACGCGCGCCCCTGGTCGAAGAAGCCTACGAGGCCGGCCTTGCCGTTGAAGAGCCAGCTGCGGAAGTCCCACAGGAAGCGCAGCTCATTCTGGTTGAAGGCCACCGTCTCACCGCGGAATCGCTCCCGCCTGTAGCCGCGCAGGCTCGGTCCGCCGCCGAGGGTAGGTAGCTGGTAAAATTCCGGCTTGCCCCGCACACTTGCGGCACCGCCGTGGATCACCAACGAGATGACGCGCGAGAAGGGAAAATAGCCCGTCGCCGTGCCTTCATAACGCTGGATGGAACGATCGCTTTGATGGAGGTTTTGCGTATGTCGCGCCAGCAGCTGCAGGTTGAAGCCCTTGGTGGGAAGGACTTCATTGTTGACCGCCCGGAAGTTGTAATAAACTTTGGCACTGCCGAAATGCTGCCGGTCATAGGTATTGGCGGCGGTACGCGGCAGCTCTTTCCCGCTGAAATGGCCGCTGTCGCCAAGCACGCGGACCATATCATATCCGCCTCCGAAACCCAGGCGGTGATGCTTGCCCATAACCCGCTCCAGCCGGATCGACCCCGCACCTTCTTCGGTCAGGAGCCGGTAGAAGTTGAGGTCGGAGACTCCCGGTGCGATCTTCGTTTCGTTGCCGCCACCGAAATAAAAATGTTTCAGCACCTGGTCGTAGCGGCCGTCCAGGAGCAGGCTCCACTTACCGACCACTTCGTGGAAGATGCCCCGGTAGTCGCCGCCGAAGGAGCGGCGCGAGATGGAGTAATTGGCACGGAGGCGCTGCTCCCAGCTGAACGGCTCCTTGCGGAAGCTTCGCTTGCGGTAGATATAACCCAGGTTCAGGTAGACGCCACGGAGATTGCTGTAGCCCGGGAACTTGATGGTGTGCCCGCTGTTGGCCCGGAAGCCTTTATACTCGTAGCGGTTAATGGCCGTGTCGGAAGAGCGCTGCCATTTCACGTGACCATCGCCCTGCAGAACATCGCCCGGGTTGTCATAGACCACGACTTTTTTCCCGCTGCCGACAACCAGCACCGAGTCGCGGTCGGGACTACCGATGACGCGCACCCGGATATCGCCGCGGTCGCCCCTGATATCAAAAACGTCGGCGCCGGCGAGGCCGTAGAGGCGCACCTCGTTGGTCATTGCCGGGTCGAAGCTGCGCTGGTAGTATGGCTTTTTCGCGGCATTGTTGTCCGCGTCGAAAACCTGCAGCCGCAGGCGCCCGCCCGCGTCATTATCCACTACGAAGCGGTCGGCTCCTTTTGTGCCCGGCACGTCTACCTGCTTCGCCAGGTAGGCGCCGTATTGCGCGGCGTAAGCCACCAGGTGGCCGCGGCGGCTTTTCAGCTTTCTGATAATGGTCTCGCCCGAAGCGGCGAAGATTTCCGGCGGCAGCTGCCGCACCGACTGCTCGATCACCGCGTCGGTGAGCCGCTCCTGGAGCTCCCGGGCGATAGCGGTCCAGCGCTCGGGCGGCACTTCGTTGGCCAGCCGCCGGTCGATGAAGCGCGCCGACGAATTAAATTTCTTTACGTTCTTGATATCGCCTTGGAAGGACTGCAGCACTTCGAGTTCTTCGGGCAGTGTCAGTAGGTAGGGGATCACGCCCTGGAAGAGCGCATACACCTGGTCGCGGTCGCGGGGGATGGGCCGGTAAACGGTTTCGCTGCCCTCTTTGAAGCGGGCCCAGCGCCACTGGTTTTCGTGCCGGTCCCAGTCGCCGATGAACATGTCGAAGATCCGGGCCCGCACATATGCTTCCTGGTCGTGACGATGGTCGGGCTCAGTGGCCAGGAGTTCCATCAGTTTGTCGGTACCAATGAACGTCGTCGCATAGCCGAAGTTTTCAATACCGGAGGGCATGTCGTCGGGGCGTTCTTCCAGCATAAAGAGGCGGCCGGCTACCTGGGAGCGGTACTTGCCGAAGCGCGGGTCGTCGGGCGCCAGCAGGATCCTGGGGCTTGCGTGATAGACGCCGGCTGCCCGGGCCATCAGCGGGATGGTGAGCGCGGCATAGGGGTGGCTGCACGAAACCATGTCCTGCGCGGCCCGGTCAATAAATGTTCCCCGGAGCATTTTCGGAAGCACCGTGGAGTTGTCCTTATCAATTGATCGTAGCGCCCACAGGCGGCCCTGGCCGTCTCTCAGGCGCAGCGAAAAGGTTTGCTTGCCGCCGCCGGCCTCCACTACCGAAAGACCGCCGAGTGTATCCATCCGGAGCACCGGCACCCAAACCGGTGTGGTCCACTCCTGGCGGTAATGGCGGCCCATGAAGATCTTTTTAAACCCGCCCGCCCGGTATTTTTCGCCGGGAATCACCCGTGCCCGCGGCGGCTTACCCGCCGGTCCCTCCACTACCGTGGTCGGTTGCCCATGCAAGGTTCCGCAGACAAGAAGAGCCAGGATCGGAAGTGTTTTCCGCACCATCAGGGCTGAGCTTTGTGTCATAATGCGGGTTTCTGCCGAAAAGAATGAAAAAAAGGTGCCACAGAAACCGGCGTCGGTGGTACGCCGATACCTGATTTGGCAGGAAGCCCGAAACACCGAAACTTCCGCTATATTTGCCGCCCAAACCATCAATTTTAATTACAGCATATTTATGGCAACGACCGCAGATATCAGCCGGGGTTTGATCATCAAGCTGGACGGCAGTTTATACAAAGTAGTGGAGTACGGCGAAAACAAGACCGCGCGTGCCGCCGCCAAAGTGTGGGCAAAGCTCGCCGGCGTCGACAACAACCGCACGATCGAAAAAACATGGAACAGCGGTGAGAACATCTTCCCCGTGCGCGTGGAGCGTCGCGACTTCCAGTACCTGTACCAGGACGATACCGGCTTCAATTTCATGGACAATGAAAGCTTCGAGCAGATCGCCGTTGCCGAGAACCTCGTTGACGCACCGAAATTCCTGACCGAGGGTATGGTATGCTCCGTGCTGGTGAATACCGAGACCGAGCTGCCGATGAGCGTGGAGCTGCCCGACAAGGTGGTGAGCAAGATCACCTATAGCGAGCCGGGTATGAAGGGCGACACCGCTACCCGCACGCTGAAGCCCGCCACCATCGAAACCGGTGCCCAGGTAATGGTGCCCCTGTTCGTAAACGAAGGCGACCTGATCCGCATCAACACCAAGACCGGTGAATACGTAGAACGCGTAAAAGAATAATTCAAGCGCACTCAGATAAGAAGGCCCCGGGATCCCGGGGCTTTTTCATTTAAGCCGGGCGGTGGGCTTCGACGGACCGCGCTCCGGCCGGCGGTCGGGGTTGCGATCGGGTGTGCGCTGCGCGGGCGCTTGTGCAGGGCTTTCGCGCTTCGGCGTCTCCTTGAACATCGGTTCGCGCGGCTCCTCTTCGTCGCGCTCCTCGTCCTGCCCGTTGTCGGGCGTACGGCGGATATTGATGCTCCGCTTGCGCTGCATCACCTCGAACACGATCTCTACGGGCTCGTCACCGTTCAGGTCTGCGATCCGCGAAGTGGTGACCGGTACGTATTCATCATCAAACACATTTTCATTGAGCGTTACCTGGTAGCTGCCTCCCGGCAACTCCAGCGAAAACTCGCTGTTCATATCGGTAAGCGTGCTGAACGACTTGCCCGCCGCGTCGGTGGCAGTCACCCGGATGCTCGACAGCTCCATGTGCTGGTTGCTCATATTGTCGGCGATCAGCACGAGGCGGCCGCGCAGCAGGCGCCCGATGCGGAAGGGCACCAGCATTTGCTTTCCCGCGCGTGCGGGGTTGAGCTTCTGGCGGAGCCCGTCGCGCGGCAGCCAGCCGCGGATCCCTTTGATTTTTGAAAAGTCGATATCGAGATCAGCGGCCCCGATGTCGCGCAGGGAAAGCGTACCTGTTGAATCGGTGCGAACCCAGTTGCCGTTTACCAGCACGTCGGCATGCGCCAGCGGCTCGTCGCCGGCACCGGGGCGCTGGTCGTTGTCGCGGTCGCGGAAAAGCACCAGGTCGAAGTTGTACGATTTACGCTTTTTATAAACAGGCACCGAAAGCGACTTGCGGATCGTCAGGTCGGTGAAGACCGCCCTGTTGCTGCGCAGACCGGCATTGTTGTTCAGCATTACCTGCAGCCCGATGGCGGGAAACTGCTTGCTGACACGTGTTGTGAGGAAGCTGAAGTCGGTGCCGTAGCTGGAGTTGAGCGTGTAGCTGTACTGGTTGAAAATGCTGAGCCCGATCTTGGGAAAGAAGTGCTCGTAATAGGGTGCGAACTGCAGGCGCCGGTAGGAGCGGGGCGCCGGCAGCGACTCCTTGATCTCGTAGTAATAATACGGGTTCAGGCAGTGCTGCAGCTGAAGTCCGGCACGCCCGTACTGGATGTTGAGCGAACTGTTTACGGCAAAATAAGGAGCGATGTCCGTACGTCCCCGGAGCCGCACGATCCCGGCCTGGCTGGTGAAATAAAGCGAAAAGCCGTTCCTTGAAAAATTCAGGGTGTTGGACAGGCGGTACATCTCCGGAACAAAGGCCGACAAGCTGTCCTGCCACTGCCGGAAGATGCCGAAAGACGAATTGAAGCTGAGTTGCTTGCGCACGCCTGAAAACCCGATCCCGTATTCCTCCATACCGGAGACCATCAGGTTGCGGATGGCAGCGTCGACGGACTGGTTGTAAACGCGCACGTTGGAACGGTAAAAGGCCGAAAGCTGCAGCTTTTTGCCAAAGGCGCGACGCAGTTCATGATCGTGAAACGTGAAATTTTTATACATCCCGGGAAAGTGCTTCCCGAACACATCGAGGCGCGAGCTCGCCTGCCAGCGGTTCCAGTTTTTGTCGAAGGTGTAGCCAATGAGCCCGCTGCTCACCGTACTGTCAGTGCCGGCTTTCGCGGTCAAAGGAGTACTGCCGCCACCGCCGAAGCGGAGGCCGATCTTTTGTTTTGCCGCGAACTCCCAGGCTACCTCATTCATGTTCAGCAGGCTGCGTGTGCCTTCGGTGCGGTCGCTGTTGTAGAACAGCTGGCTGCTCCAGTTCCATCGCCGCGCGAGCGGGTGGGCCAGGCTGATGAACGAAGTGGTGGCCTCATTCAGGTAGTGCCGGATAAAGCCGAGTTCAGTGGTACCTTTCTTGTCAGCCGAAAACAGTTGAACGTTCGCCCCGAGGCCGAAGGCCGTGAAGTAGCGGAATTCGTTTTGGTATCCCAGGAGCGTGCGGCTGCGCGCGGTGGAATACAGCAGGTGTCCCTGCTGCGGCGTCAGCTGGTAACCCTGGAAATAAGTAGGAGAGGAAAGCAGCACGTCGAGGCGACGGTCTTTGCTGAAGCTGAGGTTGCCGCTGGCGCCCATCAGGAGGGCGGGCTGGCTACCCGTAAAATTCCGGAGGTTCAGGTCAACCGAGAGCGGCATTTTTTCCCAGCGCTCCACGCCCTGCGAGTAGATATTATCGGTGCGGATAAAGTTGACCGGGATCATCCGCTTATCGCCGGTAGCGTCTTGGGCAAACAGGTAGCCATAGGTGCGCAGTTCCTCCAGCCGGGTCTGCAACACCACCGGTACGCGGAAGACGCGCCGCTCTCCGGGCGCGAGCACGGGCTTTTTTTCGTTGATCTGAAATGTGACTCCGGGAGGAGATTCGGAGCTGAGCTGCAGCTCGAGCGGCACGTTGCCGGAATTTTGCAGGCTGATCTCCACGGAGGAGTTGGGTTGCCGCCCTGAATAGAGTACCTCGCTTTGCAGGGCCGTGCAGGACCAGCGGATATAGGGTTGTTCGCGGAGTACGAAGGAAGCGCTTTTCGTGCTGCCGCCGGCAGTGCAATGAACCCATACCGTATCGGCCGCCGCCGACAGGTGCGGGCGGCGCAGGGCCAGGTGCAGGGGCTGGTACTGAATTTCGCCCGGTGCCAGCAGGCGTTCCCCGGTAACCGGAGTTACGAGTTGCAGGTAGTCGGAGTATTGCAGGCTGACGGTAACGGGCAGGGGCGCACTGCCGGTATTCTCCATGCGGAGGCTGTTGAACTGAAAGCCGTTGCCGTCGATCACCACCGTGTCCTTTATAAAGCGCAGGGAGAGGGGCGCCTGGCCAAATACATTCCCGGTGCCCGAAAGCAGGCACAGCAGGAAGAGGAGGTGTAGGGTAATATTTGGCTTGTGGAAGTTCAAGGAGTGTGCCGGCGGCAGGAATGAAGAAGCCCTCCACGGGTTGGGAAGGGCTTCTCAGGAATCTGGTGACAGATCAGTATTGGGTGGCGGTGAACACGACGTTGATCGTGTACGTGTCGGCGTCGTAGTTGAGGCCGGGAACCGCTTTATAATCGATGTTGTGCACGTTGCCCGAGCCACGGCTGAAGTTGCCGATGTTCTGGTCGGTGGTGCTGAGGCCTTGGTAGGGAACGGTACCGCCGTTCACCTGAACCTGCAGTACGCTTGCCGGCATCGTCGTGGTGGTAACGCCGCCGTCGGCGAAGTTGGCCGTAGCAGCCTTGGCAGTGAGGTGGTAGCTCTTGTTCGAAGAAACGGTGACTGTACCCGCGCTCTGGAGCTCGATACCCGAAGTGTAGTCAGCGACGGTCGTGAAGGTCATCGTATGCGTCGTGTTCGGTGTATAATTGATCGTCAGTGCGTTGTTGAGCACCAGCGTAACCGTTTGGCCGGAAGTCGATGCAGTTGCGTTCGTTTGGGCATTTGCAGCGGCAAATCCGCAAACAGCAAAAAGAACAAGGGCGATCTTTTTCATTCGAAGTTGTTTTGGAGGGTGTAATGAATTGATGTGCTAAAATAGAAACCTTTATCGATATCTCAGCAAAACTCTCCAAAAAAGCTATGGTAAACCCCTATAAATGCATTGGATGGTGCTATTTGAACCTGAAATGGGCCTCAGGGACGGCTCAGGGTAAGCAGCTCGCCCGCGCGGATCCGGGAGAATGCTGCCGGGATGGCGGCCCGGTGGCGGCCACGCTGCTCGCGCACGCAGCTCCACCTTACGGGAGCCTGGACCAGGAAGGGGTGTAGCGGATTGCCGGTCTTTTCGAAAAGTGCCGGCGGCTGCAGGCGCAGCGTCATCGTGGCCGCGGCCGAGCCGACTGCCACCTTTTGCGCCTGCGCAAAGACGCACAGGCTGGTGCAAACCAGGAACAGGAAGTACTTCAAGGGGATAGGATTTTCTGAGTGCCGGGGCACCCAGGTCTAATTTAGCATCCCTGTACCTCTGGAGTACACCAACCCGCTGCGATTTTCAGGTGCTCTGAAAAAACACCTAAGCGCTGCTAGGGGGCAGTTAACGTATAGGTCAGTGCAATTGTGTAAGTGCCTGGTAAATAGGCATAACCGGGAGTGGCGCGGTAGGAAATATAATAGGGCGAGGAGCCCGGTGTGGCGCTCCCCGAGACCAGGGTCTGCGGTGTTGTGGAAAGCGCCACTTCGGTGCTGCCCACCGACACTTTCAGTACCGAAGCAGGCATGGTTTCTGGGCCGAGCGACCCGCTGTAGTTGAAGCTGCTCGAAGCGCTCCGGGCGGTAAAGATCCAGGGCGAGTTGCTCTTGAGCGTAAAGCTGTTGCCGTTGGCGATCGACTTGCCCGCATCAAATTCGCCGGTAGTGGCAAATGTAAATACGTGCGAAGGGCCGGTGGCCAGGGAAAGCGCGACGATTCTTTGAACGTTAACGGTGATCGGTATCGTCCGCGTAATGCTTGTGTTCTTGTTTTCCGAGTAGGTGACCGACAGGTTGAAGGTGTAGTTGCCGGCCGGTACCGCCCAGCCGATGGGCTGGAGGATGAGGTCGTAGCGGGCAACGATGTTATTATTGTTGTTGTCGTTGGCCTTGGTGGCCAGCACCTGGCTCGCGGTATTGCCCAGGGCTATATTTCCCAGGGTGTAGCCGGTGTTGTCGTTAGGGGTGATATTATTGAAGCGGACCTGGAGCAGCCCGGCGGCAATCGGGGAGGTGGCCGGGCTCGTAGAAGTTACGATCGCGGCTAGATCGTATTTTTTCCTGCCACTGTTGATGATCAGGGAAAAAGCCTGAGGAATGGTGATGGTGCTGCTTTCCAGTTGTGCGACCGTGCTGACGGTGATTGCCGAAGGGGCTATCACGTTAAAGGACTGGGCGCCCAGGCGCTCCGGCAAAAGGGCGACAAGCAAAAACAGGAGCCATCCGCTTAAGTTTCGATATCGGTCCTTCATAGTCACCCGGCGCAATCTGGTAACGCCAAATGTAAGTAACTTTGTTTAAACCGGTATTTGGGATGAAACCACTAACTGTACTATGTCTTGCCCTGCTGGCATGCCTCAGCGGCTTCGGCCAGCGGATCTCCGTGCAGCCTTCCACCCTTGATTTCCGCGTGGCTCCCGGCGCCAGCCAGTCGCAAACGATCTCCCTGTCCAACTTTTCCGATAAAAAGGTCGCCTTCCAGGCCTATATCAACGACTGGCTGCGCGACAGCACCGGCGCCCACCAGTATTTTCGTGCCGATACCCTGCGCCGCTCCTGCGCCACCTGGGTGCAGCTGAGCCGGAATTTCATCGAGCTGGAGCCCGGCCAGTCAACACAACTGGTAGTACAGCTGCAGGGCCCGGCCGACAGCGCCGAATTCCGCCAAATGAAATGGGCCATGCTTTTCCTGCATACCGTGGAGGAACAGGATAGCGCCACCCGCCGCCAGAAGCAGCTGCAGGCTACTATCAAGGAGTCGTTCCGCATCGGGGTACATATTTACCAGACGCCACCGGCGCTCGGGCTGCGCAAGGTAAAAGCCCTCGCGCTGCGCCCTGCCGCCGACGCGCCCGATGTATACGAGCTGAAGATGCGCAATACTGGTGAGATGATGGTAAACTGCAAGGCGTATATCAACCTCACGGAGGTGGCCACCGGCAGGCAATACAAGACCGAGCTGGTCGACTTTCCGGTATTCCCCGAAGGCGTCCGCAAGGTGCGGATCAAGTTGCCTTCCGACCTGCCAGCGGGCACCTATTCGGCGCTCGGCGTACTCGACCTCGGCGGCGACGTTCCGCTGGAGGGAATTGAAAAGACGATCGAGGTAAAACCGGCTGTCGCAAACGGTGCCAACGGCAAATAGGTGGATACCAATTCCTCCCTATCTTCGCCCCCTGTTCAAACCAAAACCCCATTCAAATTGAAGCACATGGATTTTAAGCAAATTCAGGAGTTGATCCAGCTGGTCAACGACACTAATATTGGCGAAGTGAGTATTGAGCAGAAAGACTTCAAGATCACCATCCGTCAAAAGGAAGAGCAGATCACCCAGGTGATGGCCGCTTCCATGCCCCAGATGCAACTCCCGATGCCCCAGATGCAGGCCCCTCAGGTCGCGCTGCCCGCCGCTTCCGGCGCCGCTGCTCCGGCTGGCGCTCCTGCCGCCGCTTCGGCCAATACCGTTACCATCAAGAGCCCGATGATCGGTACCTTCTACCGCCGTCCCTCGCCCGACAAGCCTGACTTTGTAACCGTTGGCGACGAGGTGAGCCCCGGCAAAGTAGTCTGCATCATCGAGGCCATGAAGCTGTTCAACGAGATCGAAAGCGAAGTGAAAGGCAAGATCGTGAAGATCCTCGTAGAGGACGCTTCGCCGGTCGAATACGATCAACCCCTCTTCCTCGTAGAACCCGCCTGATCAATGCGGTAATCCGGTAATGTGATAATGTGATAATGGATCTGTCGCCAACGAAGCTCCCTTCGGTCATATTATTACCGCATTACCGCATTAACACATTACCACATTAAAAAGATTTATCTGTGTTTAAAAAGATACTGATCGCCAACCGCGGCGAGATCGCGCTCCGTGTGATCCGCACCTGCCGCGAGATGGGCATCAAAACGGTTGCTGTTTATTCAACGGCCGACAAGGACAGCCTGCATGTGAAGTTCGCCGACGAGGCTGTGTGCATCGGCAAACCGCAGAGCTCCGACTCCTACCTCAACATCCCGCACATCATGGCGGCCGCCGAGATCACCAATGCCGACGCCATTCACCCCGGCTACGGCTTCCTGGCGGAGAACGCCAAGTTCTCGAAGATCTGCGCCGACCACGGCATCAAATTCATCGGTCCCACTCCCGAGATGATCAACGCCATGGGCGACAAGATCACGGCGAAGGAAACGATGATCCGCGCCGGTGTTCCGGTGATTCCCGGCTCCGAGGGACTGCTGCAAAGCCTCGATGAGGCGAAAGGCCTGGCCAAAGGCATGGGCTACCCCGTCATCCTGAAGGCTACGGCCGGCGGCGGCGGCAAGGGTATGCGCGTTGTTTGGGCGGAAGACGAAATGGAACGTGCCTACACCACCGCCAAAGCGGAAGCGGGCGCCTCTTTCAAGAACGATGGTATCTACATGGAGAAATTCGTGGAAGAGCCCCGTCACATCGAGATCCAGATCGCGGGCGACCAGTTTGGCACCGTGTGTCATCTTTCCGAGCGCGACTGCTCCATCCAGCGTCGCCACCAGAAGCTGGTGGAAGAATCTCCCTCGCCCTTCATGACCCCCGAGCTGCGTCACGCCATGGGCGAAGCCGCCAAGAAGGCTGCCTCAGCCATCAACTACGAGAGCGTGGGCACGATCGAATTCCTCGTCGACAAGCACCGCAATTTCTACTTCATGGAGATGAACACCCGTATCCAGGTAGAGCACTGCGTAACCGAAGAGGTGATCAACTACGATCTTATCAAGGAGCAGATCAAGATCGCGATGGGCGAGCGGATCTCCGGCAAAGACTATGAGCCGACGATGCATGCCATCGAGTGCCGCATTAATGCTGAGGATCCCTATAACGACTTCCGCCCCTCACCCGGCAGGATCACCGTGCTGCACCAGCCCGGTGGCCACGGCGTGCGCGTTGACAGCCACGTATATGCCGGCTACGTGATCCCGCCGTATTACGACTCGATGATCGGCAAGCTGATTACCGTGGCGCAAACCCGCGAGGAAGCCATCGATACCATGTACCGTGCCCTCAGCGAATACGTCATCGAAGGAGTGAAGACCACCATTCCGTTCCACCTGCAGCTGATGCAGGACGAGCGCTTCCGCTCGGGTGACTTCAACACGAAGTTCCTGGAGTCGTTCAAGATGCAATAAGATTGTTTCGAAAGCCTGTAAAATAAGAAAGCCCCTCACTTCGGTGAGGGGCTTTCTTCTGTTCGCGCTATCCTTAGTCTTTGTTCTTGTTCTTGTGTTTCCAGTTGCCGTTGCCATGAGGGTTTCCTTTTCCTTTCTCCCAGCCATAGTGGTTACCGTTGTCCTTTCCGTTCTTTTTCATCCGATCGTTACGGTCGTGATCGCGGTCGCGATCATGGTCGTAATCACGGTCCCGGGTTCCCTGACCATTGCGGCGGTTGACGGCATCGATGCGGCGGGCGCGCTCCCGGTTCAGGGCCTGGATACGCCGCTCGCGCTCAGCGGCGCTGATGTTCGGGTCGGCCTGCACCGCGGCCACACGCGCGTCGTAATCGCGGTTGATGGCATTGATCGCGTCCTGCTGGCTGCCGCTCGGGTACTGTCCCTGAGGGTAGCGCTCAGCGTTGGGAACACCGCCCCGCAGGATCACACCGGCGGCGCGTTCGGCATCGGACTGGGCAAAAGCGCCACCGGCAATGCCGAAGAAGAGGACGAGGGTAATTACTTTTTTCATAGTGGTTGTTTTGACACCCATAAGAGAAATATATGCCAGAGGCCGGGTGCAGGACGGAAGGTTTTGTTAAAGCAGTGTTGCCGGCTTATGCCGGTCGAACTAAGATATTGCGCGCCACCTTTTCGCTCAGCTGAAAAGCGTTCTTTTTCACAGTTACGGCACAGGATTGATCGTAAGGATGACGCTCCGTGAGTTTGATCCGCGTCCCGGGAAGCAGCTGGAGCTTACCGAGGTAATCGAGGAAGGCGTCGTCGGTTTCGGCAAAGGAAACGATGATATGCGTTTTGCCTGCCGCGGCATCGGCCAGCGGCACGCTGCGTGCCGCCTGCACCCGTCCGTAACGGTCGGGGATAGGGTCGCCATGCGGATCGTAGGGAGGGAAGCCGAGGAAGGCGTCGAGCCGGTCGGTAAGCTCGCCCGAATTGATATGCTCCAGCTCTTCGGCCAGCGAATGCACCTCGTGCCACTGGAAGCCCAGCTTCTGCACCAGGAACACTTCCCAGAGGCGGTGCCTGCGGATAATGGCCAGCGCCTGCCGCTCGCCCTCGGCCGTCAGCCGGATCGATTTGTCGGGCTGTAAAGACACCAGCCCGCGCTCGGTAAGCTTGCGCACCATTTCCAGCACCGAGGCCGGGCTGAGCTCGAGGTAGCGCGACAAGGTTATGTTGTTGACCTTGCGCACCGGCTTTTGTCCCAGCTTGAAAATGGCCTTCAGGTAGTTCTCTTCGAAGTGGTGGGTGAAGTGCGACATGGCACAAATTTAGCAGGGATACCCCGGTCTAAAAATTTGGTATCCCAAATAATGTATTTTTGGCCTTTCAAACATTTGTCATGCGGACCGTCCTCTTTCTTGCTTTACTCGCATTCTTCGGGCTTCCTTCCTGGGCCCAGGACACGATCCTGCCGGTTACGGCTGCGTCCAACCTCGACGAAGTGGTGGTGTCGGGAACGCTCAAGCCCGTACGTCGGCTGGAAAGCCCCGTGGCGGTGGAGGTCTATACCGCGCATTACTTCAAGCGCAACCCTACGCCGAGTCTTTTCGAGTCGATGCAGCAGGTGAACGGTGTCCGCCCGCAAATCAACTGTTCGGTATGCAATACCGGCGATATTCATATCAACGGTCTGGAAGGGCCTTACACCATGGTTACCATCGACGGAATGCCCATCGTCAGCAGTCTCGGTACGGTTTACGGTCTTTTCGGAATCCCGAGCCAGCTGCTCGAAAAGGTGGAAGTGATTAAAGGACCTGCTTCAGGCCTGTATGGTTCCGAAGCCATCGGGGGGCTTATTAATGTTATTACGAAAGACCCTTTGAAGGCGCCCCGTTTTTCGCTCAACGCCATGAGTACGAGCTGGCTGGAGCACAGCGTCGACGCCGGCGTGCGGCTGCGCGTGGGCAAGGCCACCGCGCTGACGGGACTGCACTATTTCTATTACGGCAATCCCGTTGACCGCAACGGCGACAACTTCACCGACGTGACGCTGCAGCACCGCGTGTCCATATTTCAAAAATGGAATTTCGTGCGTGCCAGCGGCAAGCCCTTCACAATGGCCGGCCGCTACTTCTACGAAGATCGCTGGGGAGGGGAATTAGAATGGAAACGCGGTTTCCGCGGCGGCGACAGCGTGTACGGCGAAAGCATTTACACGTCGCGCTGGGAGCTGCTCGGCCGCTACGCGTTGCCGGTGCGTGGCAACTGGAACTTCTCCTTTTCCGCAACCGGACACCGCCAGAATGCGGCCTATGGCACGACGGCCTTCCTGGCGGAGCAAAACATCCTGTTCGGGCAGCTCACCTGGAACGGCAACCTGGGTCGCAGGCACGACCTCCTGGTCGGTGCTGTGGGTCGTCATACATTTTACGATGACAATTCCACCGCCACGGTGGATACTTTGACCAGGATCAATGCACCGGAACGGGTGTTGCTGCCGGGAATTTTTGTACAGGACGAATGGACACTCAGCCCGCGGCATACCGTATTGTCGGGGCTTCGCTACGATCACCACCCGCTGCACGGTTCGATCCTGACGCCGCGCTTTGCCTGGCGCTGGAAGCTGCCTGCCGGTCAGGTGCTGCGCCTCAATGCGGGCACCGGCTTCCGGGTGGTGAGCCTGTTCACGGAGGAGCATGCTGCGCTCACCGGTGCCCGCGCTGTAGTTATCGAAGGTGAGCTGAAACCCGAAACGAGTTATAACGCCAACCTGAATTACACCCTGCCTTTCGGCCGGCCGGGCCGTGCCTTTACGCTGGATGTATCGGCCTGGTACACGCACTTCCGCAACCGCATCGTGGCCGACTACGACACCGACCCGCAAAGCATCATCTTCCGCAACCTCGATGGCCATGCGCTTTCACGCGGAGTAAGCTTTTCGCTCGAAGGCAATATCCGCAACCGCCTCCGCGCCAATATCGGCGGCACGCTGCAGGACGTAGCCACCGTATCCCGGAATCCCGATGGCAAGTCCGAAAAAAAACTGCCCGTGCTTACCGAACGCTGGAGCGGCACCTGGTCGCTCAGCTATACGCTGCCCGCGTCCGGCTGGACCTTCGATTATACCGGCAACGTCTATGGACCGATGCGGCTCCCGCTGCTTGTCATCCCCGGGGCGATCGATCCGCGCCGGCCCTACTCGCCCGTGTGGAGCGTGCAGAACCTGCAGGTGACGAAATACATTTCCCCGCGGGTGGAATTTTACGGCGGCATCAAGAATCTGCTGAACTGGACGCCGGTAAAAGGCAATCCCTTCCTCATCGCCCGCGCGCACGATCCTTTCGAGAAGCGTACTGATCCTTACGGCCTGCCTTTCGATCCGTCGTACGTATACGCACCCAACCAGGGTCGGCGCGTGTTCCTCGGGGTGCGGCTCAAATGGGAGTGAAGCAGGAAGGTTAATAAGAAAAACTCTTGTTCTCCTTCATCAATCTTTCCCTCTACCTTACTCTTCAAACAGGCAAAAAGTTCCACCCACCCATTCCTTGTCTTTGTTGTAGCGTACGCCCACCATCTTGCCTTTGCTCAGTCGCGCCAGGTTATTGGTGGCGATGGGCCGCGGCGTGCCGGGCTCCCAGAAATAGAAGATCCGGATTTCGGCCTTCGCCGGCTCGTCGGGGGTGAGGATAGCCGGCGCATAGGGCACCTTGCGCTGCAGGATCCAGTTTTCGGGGTCGCGAATTGCAGCCACTGCTTCGGGAGTGACATCGATAATAACACCTTGTCCGGCAAACGAGAAGAGCGGTTTCACCACGTAGTTTTCCAGGTCGGCGGGCAGCGTTGCCACATCGCTCAGGAATTTTGTTTTCGGCACATAGGGATGATCGATAAAGGGAAGCGTGTATTTGCTCAGGCGGTAAAACCAGTTGGGGTGCGGCACCCAGGTCACGTCGAGGTCTTCCTGGAACAGCTTGCCGACTTCCTGCACATCGGCCGGTTGCTGGTGCAGGTCGTCGAAAATGAGGCGGTTGTAGATCCGGTTGATGGGAATGCGCCGACCCGCTTTTTCATAATACAACTTTCGGCCCTCCCGGATCAGTTGGGTGAGGCAAACCGTTTCGATGCCGATAAAGGATTTGGTCGCTGCAAAGTCGATCCGCGTTTTTTGTTGTTCGGGGAAGATCTCGAGCAGCACTACGTTTTCGGGTGTCTCATCGCCGATGATCAGCTTTTTCAAAAAGGCGAGATAGGTCTCCTTGTTGAATCCGTTGAGGTAGGGGCTGAATCCTTCGGGCGCGCCAAAATGACGCCGGTGCACTTCCGGGAAAAGCACCTGGTAGGCGAAGAGGCTCGGAAAGCCCTGCATCTCGATCAGTTGCGGCTCCAGCACACCGTCGGCACCCGCACAGATACCAAAGTCGAAAGCAATGAACTGCGGATGCCCGTCTTCGTTAGGCACGCGCAGCTGCGGGGGGATGGCCGCTTCGCTTTGCCTGATATACTCAGGTTGCAACACGGCATCTACAATGCTTTCACAGGCCGAAAGCATCTTGTCGCGAAAGTCCTTCGGCACAAAGATGGGCGTCTCGGCAACGCGAAAGTCAAGCTGGCCGGGATGGGTATTGGAAAGGTCTTCGACAAAAGCCCTGTATTTCTCTTCGGTAAATGCTTCGTTGTATGCCTTGCGCAATGCCGGGATCATGATGCGTCGTTTGCCGTCAAGATAGGCAAGAATCACTTTGGCTGGTGCGAAGAGAGAAAGAACGCTGATCCCGCAGGCGGGATACGCAGATTGGTTATGATTTATTATGATTGGCTTACGCCGGTAACTATATCTGCGTAAATCATAAGGATCATAAAAAATCTGCGGCCTTTCTCTCCATCATATCGGTTGCAGGATATGCTTATGCGCCGCGATCGTAAGGAAGTTGGGGAGAATATGGTTGTAGGTCCACATGATCTTGTCGGGCGAGCTGAGGCCTTCGATCATGCTTTCCCATTTTTCCTGGCCGTGGTTGTCGATCACGTTTTGCTTCTTGTCGGGCTGTTGCAGGTACATACGCATGCCCACCGCATCGGCTTCGGGGTGAAACTGCGTGCCGATCATCCAGGGGTTGAAACGCAGCCCCATCACTGCCTGTGCATAAGGCACGTGGGGGCGGTATTTTTCGATGCAAAGCACCTGTGCGCCCATCTGCTGCAGCTGGTCGAAGTCGGGGTCGATCACCTGCCAGTCGCGGCTGTCTACAACGTAAAAGGGATCCTTCAGGCCACGGAACACCGGCTCCTGCTGGCCTTCCAGCAGCACGTGCACCGGGAAGACGCCAAAGGCCGTTGACTTGCGTTTGGTAACGCTGCCGATACCAAAGTGGCGGCAGGCAAGCTGGAAGGAATGGCAAATGAAGAAAACATGTTTTTTCTGCTCGTTGAGCGGGTTGTTGTTCCAGTCGAGCACGCTGTTGAGCCACCCGAAATAAGCTTCTTCCCACTCGGAGCCGATGCTTTCCAGCGGGGAGCCGGGACCGCCGCTGGAGATGAAGATATCATAGCTGAGGTCGGGCACCGCGTTTCGCTGGCGCACGTCGAATTCGTCCCAGCTCAGGTCGATGCCGTGGTACTCTCCCCACTGGTTGATGATCTCGCGCAGGCAGCGCATACCCTGGTTGGGCTGGCCTTCATACAGGTCTAGAATGGCGATGCGTAACATAATCCGTCCTCAATTGCAGGCGACAAACATAAGGGAAAACTCATCTTTGGCGCGTGAAAACGGCCGAGCCGCCTACATAGGTCGCCAAAACCCGGGTCGCCAGTATCTTTTTTTCCTCTACGGTCAACAAATCGCGGTCCAAAATGACGAAGTCGGCCCACTTGCCCGGCTCCAGCGAGCCCTTCTCCCGCTCCTCGAAGTTGGCGCGTGCGGCCCAAAGGGTCATGCCCCAAAGTGCCTGCCTGCGGGTAAGGGCATTCTCCATCTGGTAGCCGCCTGCCGGGTAGCCCTTTGCATCGCGGCGGGCAACAGCGGCATAGAAAGTTTTGAAGGGCGAGATGTCTTCCACCGGGAAGTCGGTGCCCAGCGGGATCCACCCGTTCTGCTCCAGCAGCTGGCGGTAGGCATACGCGCCTTTCACCCGTTCGGGGCCGAGCCGGTCGCCGGCCCAGTACATATCGGAGGTGGCATGCGTGGGTTGCACGGAAGGCACCACGCTGTATTTCCCGAACAGCGCGAAATCTTCCGGCGCTACCACCTGCGCGTGCTCGATGCGCCAGCGCAGGTCGTTCTTTCCCTTTAGGTATTTACCGTAAATATGGAGGATAGTCCGGTTGCCCGAATCGCCGATGGCATGGGTGCACATCTGCCATTTGTTCGCGTACAGCAAAGCCGCCACCGAATCGAAATGCGCGGGGTTGCTGAGGAGAAAGCCGCTCCAGCCGGGTTTGTCGCTATAGGGATGGAGCAGCGCGGCGCCGCGTGAGCCCAGCGCTCCGTCCGCATATACTTTAAAGGAGCGGACGTTGAGCGCATCCGTTTTGTAGTGCCCGCGCCGGAATGCCCATTCGAAGTTTTTCGGGGCGTCGCTCAGCATGGCATACACCCGCATCTTCAACTCGCCGTTTTTTTGCAGGGAGTCGATGAACTCAACTGCTTCGTGGTCAAGTCCGCAGTCGTCCACCGTGGTGAGCCCCATCGCAAAGCAATTCTTTTGCGCAGCCAGCAATGCCTGGCGGGCCGCGCTCCGGGTGGGCCCGGGGACGACCTCGTTCACAAGGTCAACGGCATTATCTACCAGGATGCCGGTCGGCTGTCCGTTCCGTATTTCTACCGTTCCCCCGGTGAGGCTGCGCGGCCCGTTAATGCCCGCCGCTTTGAGTGCGGCGCTGTTCACAATAGCCGCATGGCCGTCTACCCGCGTCAGGATCACCGGGTTGTCGGGAAACAGCTCGTCGAGCCGCTTCCTGTCCGGGAACTCCTTCACCGCCCAGTCGTTCTGGTCCCAGCCGCGGCCCTGGATCCAGGCGCCCTTGGCTACCCCGTTCTTACGGGCAAAGGCCTGCACCCGCTGCAACACCTCTTCCCAGCTTTTGGTATCCACTACGTTCACCCGCTGCAGGCTGAAGCCGTAATTGACGAAGTGCGCGTGGGCATCGATAAGTCCCGGGTAAATGGCGGCGCCCCTGGCATCCAGCTTCGCCCGTGCCTTGACCCTTGCCGCCAGGTCTTTGCTGTCGCCGAGGGTCAGCACCTTGCCATCTTTAATGGCCATTGCGGAAACGACGGTGAACTTTTCATCGGCCGTATAAATACGGGCATTGTACACCAGCAGGTCGGCATTTACGGTTTGGCCGGAAGCCGCCGCACCCAGGGCGGCAAGCAGGAGCGTCAGGAGATTGCGTTTCATGTTTTGCATCAGTTCCGGAACAGGGCCGGGTGTTGTTTGTGGAAGGAAGTGCGGTCCTGGAAGGCTTTCGCGGCCTGCAAGATAGCGGCTTCGTCGTATAGGTTGCCCAGCAGGGTAATGCTTTGCGGGCGGCCTTCCTTGGTGAAGCCGATGGGCAGGCAGAGCGCCGGGTTGCCGGTGAGATTGGTGATCGAAAGCTGCCTTCCGGCAAATGACGGGGTGATCACCACATCCCAGTTTTTCATGAAGTTTTGCACGGCAACACACAGTTCGCTCCTTCGGCGGTTGGCATTGATGTATTCCACCGCCGGAATAAAGCGCGCCGCCCGGAACGTGTTGGGCCAGAAATCTTTGTCCTGCCGCTCCACGAGCTCGTCGCGGTTGCTGCGGGTGAGGTCGTCGAAGGCGGCGGCCGATTCTGCGGCGAGCACCAGGCCGATCATATCGTACGGGTACACGGTCGAATCGGGAAAGTTGACCGGCACCGGCTCCACGCCGAGGGCGCGGTATTCGTCGAGCACGCGCCATTCCGGGGCATCTTTCGAAAGACGCTGGAAATAGTTGGCGGCATAGGCGATGCGGAGCTTTTTCACATCGGCCTTCGGGTCAAAGTTGAAGGCATGATCCACGGCGCCGGGATCACGGCCATCGGTGCCCTTCAGGTAATAGTAAACGATGGCGTCGTCTTCCGCGCTCCGGCAGATAGGACCCGCTTTATCGAGGCTCCAGCAAAGCACCATGGCACCGCTCCGGCTTACGGTGCCGAAGGTGGGTCGCAGTCCCGTGGCGCCGCAACGCGCCGACGGTGAAATGATGGACCCGAGTGTTTCGGTGCCGATCGTGAAAGGCAAAAGGCCCGCCACTACCGAAGCGGCCGAGCCCGCCGACGAGCCGCTGGAGCCCTGTTTGAGGTCCCAGGGATTTTTTGTTTCGCCACCAAACCATTTGTTGTTATAGGCAAGCGCGCCGAGAGAAAGCTTGGCGCAGAGTACGGCGCCGGCCTTTTTCAGCTGCCGGTATACAAATGCATCTTCGTCGAGCACCTGGTCTTTATAAGGAGTGGAGCCCCAGGTGGTCTTATATCCTTTCACGGCAAACAGGTCCTTGAGCCCGTAGGGGATTCCGTGCAGCGGCCCCCGGTAGTGTCCGGCGCGGATCTCGGCATCGGCGGCGCGGGCCTCGCGCAGCGCCAGGTCCTCCGTAAGCGTGATGACGCTTTTCAGGGTGTCGCTCCACTTTTTAAGGCGTGCGATGAAATACCGCGTCAGCTCCTCGGAGCTGATCTTCATACTCTTGATCAGCGATGCCAGCTGCGGGATGGAATAGTAAGCCAGCTCGGCGCGGTTGGCGGGTAGCTGCTGTGCCGGAAACTCCCACGGCACCGGCTTTTGCACCTGCGGGATAACGGTGCCGAAGGGAGCCGGCTGGAAGGCGAAAGGGTAGGGGATGCTGTTTGCCGGCAGCTGCTTGTGCATTGCGGAATAAGCAAGCTTGTAATCCTGCAGGCTTTCAAGCAGGGAGTCGGCTTCGGCATCGGTGAAATCCAGGTCGTACCAGGCAGCGACTTTGCGCACCTGGCTGATGGAATCGGTATGATTCTGCGCGCCCGCCAGCATCGGGCACAGCAGTGCTGCCAATAGTAATCTTCTCATGTACGGGTATGGGTTGATGAACCAAATTAGGGCTTTATTGCTATCTTTCGTATACACAAAAACCAAAGCAAGATGCAACGATTGCTTCTCCTCTTTTCGCTCGTACTTTTTGTTTATTCCTGCACCCCTACGGTCGTAGCAAGCGATGGACAGAACAGTCCTACCGTCCGCGAATATTTCAATTATGGCGACACCGGCGTTCAGACCGCCGGCATCCGGATGATCCCGATACAAACGCCCGCCGGCACCTTTAAGGTGTGGACGAAGCGCTTTGGCAACAACCCGCGCATCAAGGTGCTGCTGCTGCACGGCGGGCCTTCGGCGACGCACGAATACATGGAATGCTTCGAAAGCTTCTTCCCGAAGGAAGGCTTCGAGTTTTACGAATACGATCAGCTCGGTTCCTATTATTCCGACCAGCCCACGGACAGTTCGCTGTGGACGACTGAGCGTTTCGTGGACGAGGTGGAGCAGGTGCGCAAAGCCATCGGTGCCGACAAGAGTAATTTCTATGTCCTGGGCAACTCCTGGGGTGGCATCCTGGGAATGGAGTACGCGCTCAAATACCAGCAAAACATGAAGGGACTGATCGTGGCCAATATGGTGGCATCAATACCCGACTATGTGAAGTATGCCAATGAGGTGCTCGCCCCGCAGATGGACCCGAAAGTGCTGGCCGAGGTCCGCGCCATTGAAGCGAAGCAGGACTTCGATAATCCACGCTACGAGCAGTTGCTGTTTCCCAACTTTTATGCACAGCATATATGCCGCCTCGATCCGATGCCGGAGCCGGTGATGCGCTCGTTCAAGCATATGAACAAGACGGTTTACACCATGATGCAGGGCCCGTCGGAATTCGGGGCTTCGGGGCGCCTTGCCAACTGGGACCGCAAGGCGGATCTGAAAAACATTACCGTACCTACGCTTATGGTTGGCGCAAAGTACGATACCATGGATCCGGCGGTTATGGAAGCACAGAGCAAAATGGTTAAGAACGGATCCTACTTATACTGCCCCAACGGCAGCCATATGTCGATGTGGGACGACCAGAAAGTGTTTATGAACGGCGTGATCGATTGGATCCGGAAGGTAGACGAGGAAGGCAGATAGCGTCAGGCCGGGAGGCCGACGTGCTGTGCGATAGCGGCCAGGATGCCCTGCATCAGGGCATTAGGCCGCGGCTCACCCAGGAAGGCGATGGTGCCGGCGGGTGTTGAAAGTATCTTGTAGCTTGGGAGTGCCTCCTCGATATCCTCATCCAGCATCGAGAGGCTGTACTCCGTCATCAGCGGCGTGCTCCGCTCGGCAACAAGCGCCGAGTATTCGTAGCCGTGGTAGGTGAATTGGATGGTGAAGATGCGGGCCATAAAAAAAGGAAGGACGGGTATTTGTACCGTTCCTTCCTTAAATATACAACAATAAAAATATATAAGCAGTGTAATTAGTGCAACCTAATAACCTGCTAATGCTAATTACCTAAATCCCATGCAGGAACTGGCTCCGAATGTAGTCGGCCACCTGCACCATGTTTTTTTCACGCTCGTATACTTCAAGCTGGCGGTCGGCGCCGGTGCCGCGCTCCAGTATCTGGTGCACATAGGCCAGGCGGTGCCGTGAGCCCAGTTCGTCCACCACATCGTCCACGAAGTCGAGCAGCTCGTACAGCAGCGCGCGGGTGCTGGTCTCTTCCTGCTTGCCGAAGTCGATCAGGTAACCGTCAATGCCATAGCGGGAGGCCCGCCACTTGTTTTCGTTGATCAGTGCCCGGGAGTACTGGATGAAGTTCATGTTCTGCGAGCGGAGCTTGTAGATCTTGGCACAGATGGCCTGGAACAGCGCCGCGATGCAGATCGTTTCGTCTACCGTCAGCGGCACATCGCAAATTCGGAACTCCACCGTGTTGAAGAAGGGGTGCACGCGGAGGTCCCACCAGATCTTCTTCGCATTGTCGATGCAATTGGTCTTCATCAGGATCTTGACGTAGTTGTCGTACGCCTCGATGCTTTCAAAGGCCTCCGGGATGCCGGTGCGCGGAAACTTGTCGAACACCTTTGTACGGAAAGATTTGTAGCCGGTCTTGCGGCCTTCCCAGAAAGGCGAATTGGTGCTGAGCGCATAGATATGCGGCAGGAAGTAGCGGGTGCTGTTGGCAATGTGGTTGGCCATCTCACGGGTTTCCATGCCTACGTGCACGTGCAGCCCGAAAATGAGGTTGGAGCGGGCCGCCTCCTGCAGCTCGTTCACGATCTCGTTGTAGCGGACGTGGTCGGTGATCAGCTGGCTTTCCCAGTGGCTGAAGGGGTGGGTGCCGGCGGCGCCCATGGAGTAGCCCAGGCCCTGGGCAATGTCGTGAATCGTGCGGCGGAGCGCCGATATGTCGTTCCAGGCTTCGTCGATGTCGGCGCAGATGTCGGTACCGACTTCCACCACGGCCTGGTGCATTTCGGCCTTCACTTTGTCCTTGATCATCTTCTGCCCCTCGTGCACGATCTTCTGCTCGTGGCTTTTCAACTCACGCGAGGCGGGGTCGAGGACCATATATTCCTCTTCTACGCCCAGCGTAAAGGATTTAAAATTCAGGTGCGCCATGGATGCGGGTTTGTTTATGGTCAGTCTTTCAGTTGTGTCGGGCAACATAGTTACATCAGCTTTTGTCCGGCGGCGCTACGCTTGATGAATTCGCCCCAGGTGAGGTTGTCTTGCCCGTCCTTCTGCGCCTGCGCGCGCTCGATGGCGTAGTTGGCGGCATTCTCCACAACCCAGGCAAAGTTTTCTTCGCCCACCGAAGCCCGGTCGGCATCCGGCGCGGGATTGCAGAAATCGATGGCATAAGGAACGCCGTCACGGATGGCGAGCTCCACGGTGTTGAAATCGTAACCGAGGTAGTTATTGATGCGCAGTACGATGTCTTCCATCTGCTTCAGCCGTTCCGGCGTCGGGTTGAAATCGTGCTGGTAGCGGAGGTGGTGCGGGTTGCGCGGCTCGTAGCCCATGATCTTTACATACTTCCGGCCGATGCAATAGCAGCGGTAGTATTCGGTAAACACGATCTCTTCCTGCAGCAGCATCACGAGTTGCTCGGTTTCGGCATGTTTCTGGAAAAAGTCGTCGATGCTGTCGAGGCGGTATACGTTCTTCCAGCCGCCGCCTTCAAAAGGCTTCATATAGGCGGGGAAGCCGGTGTAGTTAAAAATTCCTTCCCAGTCCATCGGGTAGGCCAGGTTGGAAAACGATTCGTCGGATGTGTCGTTCGGCTTCTCGTAGGAGGGGAGGATCGCCGTCTTGGGCACCGGCACCCCGATCTGGGTCATGAGGCAGTTGTTGAAATACTTTTCATCGGCGCTCCACCAGAATGGGTTGTTGATAACAGCGGTTCCGCGCAGGGCGGCGTTCTTCAGCCAGGTGCGGTAAAAGGGCACATCCTGCGAGATGCGGTCGATGATCACCGCGTAGCCGGAAGGCTCGCCCTGTATGGCCTTATCGATGCGCACGGGTTCTGCCGTAATGCCGTCGATGTTCAGGCTGTTGATCCGTTCAATGATTGCGTTGGGAAAAGAGCGTTCCTTGCCGTGGAGAATTCCGATTTTTTTCATGTTGTATGGTTGTGCGTTCCTTGATGCCTTAAAGTACGACGAAATATTTTCCGGCAAAATTTTTTGGAAAGTCCGCGCCGGGTGCAGCATACAGCCCGTCGTGCTATATTTGACGCCATGCTGTTGAATGAGTTGTCCTGCCTGGTGGTTGAACGCACGTTGCTGTATTCCATCCACCTGCGCCGGTACGTGACCGTTGATTTTTACCTTCCCAAAAATATCGCCGATCCTGCGTCGCTTTCGCTGCTGCTGATCAACGACGGGCAGGACCTGGTGAAGATGCCTTTTGATACACTGCTCAACACGATGCTGGATGAAGGACGCCTGCAGCCGGTACTTTGCGTAGGCATTCACTGCGGCCCCAACCGGAAAATGGAGTACGGCACGGCGCGGGTGCTTGACTTCAAAGGCCGCGGGGCGAAGGCGGCGGCCCATGAGCGCTTTGTCACCGAGCGCCTGTTGCCGCATCTTCAGTCAGCTTATTGCATACCCTCTTTCCGCCAGATGGCTTATGCCGGCTTTTCGCTCGGTGGCCTCAGCGCGATCGACATAGTCTGGAATCACCCGGAGCTGTTCCGGCTTGCCGGTGTTTTTTCCGGCTCGCTCTGGTGGCGCAGCAAGGACCTCGAGGACGGCTACGTGGAAGATACCGACCGCATCATGCACGCGCAGGTACGCGCCGGAAAGCTGCACAAAGGCCAGCGCTTTTATTTCACTACGGGCTCACTCGACGAGACCTCCGACCGCAACCACAACGGCATCATCGACTCCATTGACGATACGCTTTCTCTGATCGATGAATTAAAGGACAAGGGCTATACGGACGAGGATATCTGCTATGTCAACTACGAGGACGGCAAGCACGATGTGGATACCTGGGGACGGGCCTTTCCGCACTTCCTGGAGTGGGCCTTCGGAAAGGATGCCTGATGGATGATTTGCCCGGGCATTTGGCGGCTTTTCGTCCGGTATACCTGGAGTTTTTCTCGCAGAGGACGCCGAGCGTTTCGCAGAGGGCACGGAGGCTTTACCTACGCTTACAGTTTTTGGGAGACAGTCTTATCGGTAGGGCAATGTCCTATAATTCAGGTCAGAGAGTTGCGGGAGCTTTGCCTGCCTGCGGCAGGCCTCAAACAATTAAAGAATCAACAGGGGAATCTGTATCGCCTAGTTGTGTCTTTACCCAAAGAGCATATCGGGTGCCCTTGGTGCCCGGCCCCGCTTAGCGCCTTCTGCAACCATGTCTTGTAAGACTGATCGCACTTCCAAAAGCAGCAGTGTAACCGCACCCAAGTTCACCTCCCTGAAAATATCCTTCGCGTTAAAAAATACCGCCGTCAGGCAAATCAGACATCAGACATCGGACTTCCCAGTTTCGTCGCTCTTGTTACAAACAAAGCCCCCGCGTTCGGCGGAGGCTTTGTCTATTATTTGGGGAAAGCATTATTCTCCCTGCCCGAGTATCTCATGCCCGAGCTTATCCCGCTTTGTTTGCAGGTAACGCTCGTTGTGGGAGTTCGGATGAATATGCAGCGGCACATTGTCCACTATCTGTAACCCGTAGCCGATCAGTCCGACGCGCTTCTTCGGGTTGTTGGAAATAAGGCGGAGCTTATGGATGCCCAGGTGGCGGAGTATCTGGGCGCCAACGCCATAGTCGCGCTGGTCCATCTGGAAGCCCAGGTGCAGGTTGGCTTCAACGGTATCCATGCCTTCTTCCTGCAGGCGGTAGGCCTTCAGCTTGTTGAGCAGGCCGATGCCGCGTCCTTCCTGGTTCATATATAGGATGACTCCTTTGCCTTCGGCTTCCACCAGCTTCATGGCCTCGTGCAGCTGCTCGCCGCAGTCGCAGCGGAGCGAGCCGAGGATGTCACCGGTAAAGCAGGAGGAATGTACGCGCACCAGCACGGGATCGTCTTTCTCCCAGGTTCCCTTTACCAGCGCCAGGTGCTCATTGGCAGAGCCCTTTTCCTGGAAGGCGATAAGCTTGAAGTGTCCGTACTGCGTCGGCATATCCACCCGCACAATCTCCTCGATGAGGGAGTCGCGCTGGAGGCGGTATTCGATGAGGTCTTTGATCGAAATGACCTTGAAGTCGAATTTCTCGGCGATCTCGAGGAGTTGGGGCAGGCGGGCCATGCTGCCGTCTTCGTTGAGGATCTCCACCAGCACGCCCGAGGGCTCGAAGCCGGCGAGGCGGGCCAGGTCGGCGGCCGCTTCGGTATGGCCGGCGCGGCGGAGCACGCCGCCCTTTTTGGCGCGGAGGGGAAAGATATGGCCGGGTTTGCCCAGCTCTTCGGGGCGGGTGGCCGGGTCGATGAGGGCCTGGACTGTTTTGGCGCGGTCGTGAGCGGAAATGCCGGTAGTACAGCCATGGCCGAGCAGGTCGACGGAAACAGTAAACGCGGTTTCGTGCAGGGCGGTGTTATTATTGACCATGAGCTCGAGGCCCAGCTCGTTGCAGCGCTCTTCGAGCAGGGCGATGCAGATAAGGCCGCGGCCATGCTTGCTCATGAAGTTGATGACCTCGGGCGTTACGTTGCGGGAGGCGGTAATGAAGTCGCCCTCATTTTCGCGGTCCTCGTCATCGACCACGATCACGAGCTTGCCGGCACGGATGTCTTCGATGGCGCTTTCTATCGGGTGAAGCATATAATATAGGTGTCGGTGAGTTGTTTTGCAAAGGTAGGGCAGGGCGGAGTCAGGGTTCTAAGGTTCTGAGGTTTTAAGGTTTAGCGTTGTTTTCCCGGGAGAATGGGCGGCCGGGCTTTGAAGGGCTTTTTCCTTAGCCCGACAGTCTGTTCATACCTGTGGAACTGTTACTGGCGTAGTCCAAACCTCAGAACCTCAGAACCTCAGAACCTCAAAACCTTAGAACCTTTCCGGAGGTAACATCCTGTTAATATCCTCATAAGAATTGTTGACCTTTTTTCATTTTCTTTGCAATCGAAAACCTAATATGTTATGCTCAAGAGATTATTGTGTCTGCTTACAATCGCCTTGCTAGCATCTCCGGTACTGTTTGCCCAGGTAACTACGGGCAGCATGACGGGTACCATCCGCGACGTTGCGGGTGCCACCCTGACGGGAGCTACGATCCAGGCAACCCACACGCCCTCCGGCACGCGCTACAGCACGTCGTCGCAGGCGAGCGGGCAATACACGATCAACAACATGCGCTCGGGCGGTCCGTACACGGTGACCATCACCTACGTGGGCTACGAGCAGCAGCGACTCGACGACATTTTTGTGCAGCTGGGTGAGGCAACCGTGGTTAACGGAAGCCTGAGCCGCTCCAACGCCACGCTCGAGCAGGTGGTGGTAACCAGCACCGGCGGCCGCAACCGCATCCTGAGTGCCAACCGCAACGGCGCGGTGACCAATATCGGCGTTCGCGAGATCCAGCGCATGCCCAGCATCACCCGCAGCATCAACGATCTTACCCGCATTACGCCCCAGGCGAACGGTACATCGATCGGCGGCGGTAACTACCGCTCCAACTACATCACGGTCGACGGCTCGGATTTCAACAACCAGTTCGGTATCGGTACCAACCTGCCGGCCAACGGTTCCCCGATCTCCCTGGATGCCCTCGGTGAGATCTCGGTGAGCGTTACGCCCTACGACATCCGTCAGTCGGGCTTTACCGGCGCAGCCGTGAACGCCGTGACCCGCTCGGGCACCAACAACGTCGAGGGTTCGGTTTACCGCTACTGGCGCTCCGAGAAGCAGCAGGGCAATAAGGCCGGCAACGTCACCTTCAGCCCGGTACCCTTCACGTTCGACCAGTTCGGCGCCCGCCTCGGCGGCCCGATCGTACCGAACAAGCTGTTCTTCTTCCTCAGCTATGAGCAGGACAACCAGCCGAAGAACGTACAGACCCGCATCGCCTCTTCGCCTTCGGCTCCCTTCGGCAGCGCACCCAACATTGCCCGTCCTACCCGCGAAGACCTCGACATGATCAGCAGCTACCTGCAGAACACGTACGGCTACGAGACCGGTCCGTATGATAATTACAGCACCCAGATCGAGCGTAAGAAGTTCCTGGCCCGTCTTGACTGGAACATCAACCGCAACCACCGCTTCAATGTGCGTTACAACGAAGTAAAGGGTGGTGAGCCCAACCCGCCGAGCACCTCGCGCTCGCCGCTCACTTCTTTCGCAAACGGCGCAGGCCGTACCGATATCAACGCCCTCTGGTTCAAGAACTCCAACTATTTCCAGGGCGCCAACTTCTATTCCTTTGCCGCGGAGCTCAACTCCAACCTCGGCAACCGAATGACCAACGTGATCCGCGGTACCTACACCAAGCAGGATGACTCGCGTACGACCACTTCTACTGATTTTCCCTTCGTGGACATTCTGAAAGACGGAAGCCCGTATGTCTCGTTCGGTTACGAACCCTTCTCGAAAGGCAATATCCGCCGTGTGGAAACGGTTTCTGTGCTGGATAACTTCACTGTAACCAAGAACCGCCACAGCCTGCTGTTCGGTGTTCAGTATGAGCGCAGCAAGACAACCAACGGCTTCCAGCGCTTTGCCACCAGCTACTACACCTTTGCCAGTTGGGACGACTTCATAAGTGCCCAAAACGCCAACCCGGCCCTTCGCAAGAACCCCACGGATTTTGGTATCACCTATTCGCTGGCCAAAGATTTCAGCCAGGTGTTCCCCCAGTTTGAATTCGCCCAGTATTCGGCATATGCCCAGGACGAGATTACGATCAACCCGCGTTTCCGCCTGACCCTCGGTCTGCGTGCCGACCTGCCGACCTACCCGAACGTTTCCGCGATCCAAACGCACCCGCTGGTTGACAGCCTCACCTTCCCCGGTGGCGAAAAGATCAATACCGGCAACCTGCCCGGCAACAGCGTAATGTTTTCACCCCGCCTCGGCTTCAACTGGGATGTCAACGGCGACCGCTCCTTCCAGGTTCGCGGTGGTACCGGCATCTTCACCGGCCGTATCCCGTTTGTGTGGATCGTGAGCCAATCGGGTGATGCCGGCCTGCTCCAGATCACGCAGACCGTTACCGGTGCTGCAAACACGCCTGGCCCCTTCAACCCGAACCCGGCGGCTTACCTGCCCGCGACGCCGCCCGTGGCCGGCACCGTAGTTCCGAGCACGATCACGGCACTGGCCCCCAACTTCAAGTTCCCCCAGACCTGGAAAACGAGCCTTGCTGTTGACCGTCGTCTCGGCAAAGGCTGGGTGCTGAGCCTGGAAGGAATTTTCAACAAGGACCTCAACACCGCGATATTCCGCAACCCGAACCTCGTGGCTCCCCAGCCGCTGAATGTGAACGGCTACCCGGATAACCGCCTTATCTACCCGAATGCCACGCCGGATAAATTCGTTTTCCCGCTGACTTCTTCTGTCGCTTCCCAGGCCTCTCCGCTTCGCCCCAGCTACCCTGTAGCCAGCGGCAACGCAAAAGGTACGCAGGCTTTCAACCCCATCGTGATCGACAACGGGTCGCAGGGCTATTCGGCGTACTTTACCCTGAAGGCTGAAAAGCAGTTCAGCAACAACTGGTACGCTACCGTTGCCTATACCAAGGCTTTCGGCGCCAATCTTTTCGACGGCTCCGGCGACCAGCCCCTGTCGGCATGGCAGGGCACGGCCAACGTGAACGGCTCGAATTCCTACGGCCTCGATTACAACGGCAATATCATCCCTGACCGCGTTGTGGCCTCGGTGTCTTACCGCAAAGAATACCTGAAGCACCTCGGCACTACCATCTCCCTGTTCTACGAAGGTGGCATCCAGGGTCGTTACAGCTACACCTACAACGGTGACATCAACCGTGACGGTACCAACAACGACCTGATCTACATTCCGCGCGATAAGAGCGAGATCGATTTCGTATCGAAAACCCTGAATGGTGTTACCTACAGCGCCGATCAGCAGGAGGAGCTCTTCTTCCGCTTTATCGACCAGGATCCGTACCTGCGCAACCACAAGGGCCAATACGCCGAGCGCAACGGTGCCAAGCTTCCCTGGCGCAACCAGTTCGACCTGCGCATTATGCAGGATGTGTTCACCAACATCGGCAAGAACCGCAACTCGATCCAGGTCAGCCTCGACATCTTCAACGTTGGTAACCTCCTCAATAGCAGCTGGGGTGTCTTCCGCCAGACGAATGCGACTTCGCCGCTGGTAGTGACCAACCAGGCCAGCCTCGTTCCGGGTGGCTCTGTGCGCCCCACCTTCCAGCTGGCCACCGACCGCCAGGGGCTGCTGCTGGAGTCGTTCCGCACCAACACCACGATCACTTCCACCTACTACATGCAGTTCGGTCTCCGTTACATTTTCGGTAACTAAGCCGGCTTCATCGTGATACAGAAAAAACCCTTCGCCCCGGCGAGGGGTTTTTCTTTGTGCGCGGTCCTGTTTTTGCACAGGCTGACACATGAGCCTGACCGTTCGCCTTCTTAGCCTGCTGTCCCTCTTCCCACTACTGGCCGGGGCGCAGGATACGGCCGCCGTTGACGCGCGCCTCAAGTTTCTCTACTTTCCGCAGGCACCTGCACGTGCCTGGACCGTCGGGGTGGGCGTTTCCGCCACCACCATGCCCTACGAGATCACCGAGGAGCTGCACTACCGGATCCCGGCGCTCGAAGTGCAGGCCCTGCGTAAGATCGGCGCCGACTTCAGCCTTTTTGGCCGCGCCAGCCTCCAGGCGGTGCAGAATTACGTTTCCCTGGGGCCACGCTGGTCGCGGCGGCTGACGAAGCGCACCTCGCTTTCGCTGGGTGATGACGTCGCTTTCTGGTTCGGGGCGGTGAATGTCCAGGGCTTCCGCACGAAAGCCACGGGCGTCCAGAATTTCCCCAATGCCACCGTGGGCATCCGCATGAAGAAGCAGGTGTTGCTTTCGCTGCGCGCCGAGCAGGTGATGACCCTTGACGTAAGTCCGCGTGCCGGCGATATCAAGATCTACGACAATTACAAGTTGTTCAGCGGCGCGGCATTTACGGTAATGCTGGAACAACCCTTTTACGGGCGCAACAAGCGGATGGCGCTCGGCTTCCGGGCCCTGTATACCTCGTTTTTCTGGCAAACCTGGACGGCCTTTTCCACCTTTGACCGCAACTTTTTTTACCCGCAACTCATTGCCTGCCTGATTTTATGAAACGACTATTCCCGATACTGCTGTTGCTGATCCTCGGAGCCTGCCGGCGCCAATACGACGTCCGTGTGCCCGACACCACCTGGGCCGAATTCAACGCTCCCGGCACCCAGCGGCTCGAAGCCGCGACCTACGCGCGGCTGCAGGGTATCTACACCATCAATTCCGGCAATTCCCGTTTCGGCAACAATGCCGTAATGCGCTGGAGCTACGACGCCGCGGGCGCCGACACTACTTATTACCTGTCGATTTTTTGCGAAAAGGATGTCACCTGGTTTCTGCTCCAGGGACGGCGGCAGGACAGCGTCATCCTGCTCAACGGCTACTGGCGCCGCATGGCGGGAACCGATACCGGGCCCGCGCGCCTGACAGTGGGCCGCGCCACCGGGGGCAGCCTGCTGCTCGGTAGCGATTCGCTGCAGCCGGGAGCGGTGGTAATCAATGGCGTATATGGCGAGCCGGGTGCGCCGATACAGGAAGCCGTGCAGTTTTCGCGGCAGCGCCCCCTGCCGGCGCGTGAGCTCGAAGTGGTGGTTCACCGCGGCGGCGGGCAGAGTGCCGACCTGCTGCCTGCGTCGGAGAACAGCGCCGAGATCATTCCCTACGCATCGCTTTTCGGGGCTACCGGTATTGAGATCGATGTGCGGATGACCCGCGACGGCGTGCCGATACTGTACCACGACGCAACGCTTAGCGAACGCCTCATCGTGAAAAACGGAATGGTCGGCCCGGTGGAGAACTACACGTACGCCCAGCTTTCAGCCCTCGTTCGCCTGATCCGTAACAATGAGCGGATTCCGACGCTCCGCGAAGCGCTGGATGTGGTGGTGCGGCGCACCCCGCTGCGTTTTGTATGGCTCGACACGAAATTCAACGGGTCGCTGCAGCCCATCCGCGATCTGCAGGCGGAGTTCGGGCAACGTGCGGCGGCGCTTGGCAAGCCGCTCGAGATCGTGATCGGCATCCCGGACCGTGATGTGCTGTCCAATTTCCTGGCCCTGCCCGGTTATAATGCCATTCCTTCCGTGGTGGAACTCGACCCCGCCGATGCCGCCACGGTAAATGCCCGCATCTGGGCGCCCCGCTGGACACTCGGCCTCCAAAACGCGGAAGTGACTGCCGTACAGGCCCAGGGCCGGCGTGCATTCGTGTGGACCCTCGACCAGGGGCAAAATATCGACCTATTTCTCCGCGAAGGACACTTCAACGGCATCCTCACCAATTACCCCACCGAAGTAGCTTACCACAGTTATGTGCAACCGTAAACCGATTTTCACGTTCCTGCTCTGCCTGCTGACACTGGCCCTGCGCGCACAGGATAAGAAATTCACCTCCAAGCCGGGGCGCATCGGCGATCACGCACTGGTAGCCTATATCAACGGCGGCGCCGGCTTTTTCTTTTCGCGCCGCGGTGCTCCGGACTACCTGAAGCCGCAGCTGCGGCGCATCAACCCGGTGGGAACCGTGCGCCTGCTCTGGCACCCCGATCACCTGCTTAAGGTGGGGCTGGAGTCGGGCTATATCAAGTTTTACGAATATGGCCTCACCGATTCGGCCGGCAACAGCGGGCGTGTATCGCTCGAAGCGGTGCCGCTGTTGCTGGTATGGTCGATGTCGCTTTCCAAACACTTCAACATCTTCGCCGGCTCGGGCGCTTATTTTCTCCGCACCAATCTCGATTATATGGGCAAGTCGTCGGCCCGTAAGTTCAGCGTCGGCTGGATGGCAGCGGCTTCGTATATCTGGCCGATCGGGAAGAACGCAGGCCTCGGCACCGAATTCAAATGGCTGTATGCTGCCGAAACCTCCAACGGCAGCCTCTGCCTGCAGGTGCAGTACGTGTGGAAATTCGCAAAGTGGTGACCGGTTAACGCCGGCGCAGCAGGAAGAGCAGCGGTACCTCAAGGCGCGATGCCCAGGACCGCTCGGAGTGATCAGCGCCCGGAAAAAAGTGAGATGTAAAGAAAGGCGGCCGATATCCTTTTGCGGCCACCAGTGAATCAACCGCCGGTTGCAGCGACAGGTAAAAGCTATCAAGTGTCTTGTCGCCGTGGTCCATGTACAGCAGGCGGGTGCCCGGCTTCGGCAGCTTTTTGGCCAGGTATCCGCGGAATGCCGCCGGGATCGGGCTGCTGCTGCGCTTCAGGCTTCCGGGCCAGTGCGTGGAAAGGCAGGCTGCGCCGCCGAATACTCCCGGGTACTCGCAAAGCCCGTAGAGGGAAATCAACCCGCCCATGCTGGAGCCGGCGAGGAACGTATGCGCCGCGTCCGGATTGGTTTTGAATTTCCTGTCGATATAAGGCTTCAGTTCTTTTACGAGAAAAGAGAGGTAGCGGTCGGCGAGAAAAGGGCCGTTCATTTCGGACTTCAATGAATCGATGGCCGGGTGCGGCAGGAGGGCAGCCGCTTTTTCCGGAAAGAATTCATTGCGCCGCCACTTGCCGTTGTTTGGTATTCCGACAATAATGAATGGCATCGCCTGCCCGGTAGCCTGAAGGCGCGCCGCGGCTTCATCGGCCATCCATTCCTGGTGGTTCCAGGTTATGGTGCTGTCGAAAAGCATCTGCCCGTCGTGCATATAAAGAACGGCATAGCGTCCTGCCGAAGGATAGCCTTGCGGCAGCCATACATCAATGTTCCGCGAGTCTACATACCGCGAGGGAAAGGAATCGATCCGCACGATCCGCCCACTCGAAACCCCGGGCAGCTGACCCGCACACCGGAGGAGGCTCAGAAAGAAAGACAGGACGAGGAAGCCGTATTTCATCGCCCGAAAATAAATCAGACATCAGATACCGGACACCAGCAATTCGCTCAGGCGCTGACGATCAGCACCGGGATCTTGAGGGCATGGCGTACGCTGTCGATGGTTTCGCCGTAGATCCAGTCGAGCATGCCGCGGTGGCCGTGTGCGCCAATGATGAGCAGCTCGGCGCCCGACTCATTTACGAGGCGCGCGATCTCGCGGGCCCGGCTGTGGTAGCCAAGCAGCGTCACGGCCGTAAAGCCGCGGGAGCGGAACTGCTCGGCATAGCCTTCGAGCTGGGCCAGGTCGTTGCGGGTTTCCATATCGTCGGTCTCGCTGCCGTGTATGCGCGTGGTGGCGCTTTCCACCACGTGGATGAGCACGAAGCGGGTGCCTTCGGAGGCATGGCCGAGGGCATGACCCAGCAGGGTGGCATCGAAGCGGCTGAAGTCGAGCGCCAGCGCGATCGTTTTGTATGTGGGTTTGATGGCGGGCCCGATCAGGGTGTCGGTATGGCGGTGCATTGGCAACAGGGGGCGCGTCTTGCGCCGGGGCAGCATGGGGTAGACGATCGTGATGAGCAGCAAGGCCACGAACAGCAGCAGCCCGAGGACCATCAGGGCCTTGACGAATAAGTTTTCGCTCCGCATGAAATAGTCACCCATTTGTTCCACCACCATCCGCAGGTTGAGGTACACCAGCACCGCGGCGATGAGCCATGCAGCGATCTGCACCGGCGCCTTTACGGCATAGACGCCCATCTGCGCCTTGTTGCTCACAAAATGAATGAGCGGGATCACGGCAAAGCCCAGTTGCAGGCTCAGCACCACCTGGCTCAGCACCAGCAGGGCGTCGATGTTATCCTCCCCGTTGATCAGGATCACGATCACAGCCGGCACGATAGCGACCACCCGCGTGAGCAGGCGGCGCAGCCAGGGGTTGATGCGCAGGCGCAGGTAGCCTTCCATTACGATCTGCCCTGCGAGGGTGCCGGTGATGGTGGAGCTCTGCCCGGCTGCGATGAGGGCGATGGCAAAAAGCATGGGCGCAAGGCTGGAGCCGAGCATTTCGTTGAGCAGGGTATGAGCCTGGCGGATTTCCGCCACATCAGTGCGTCCCTTGTAATAAAAGGCGGAGGCTGCCAGCACGAGGATCGCCGCGTTGACAAAGAAAGCCGCGTTGAGCGCGATGGTGCTGTCGATGAAGTTAAGCCGCAGCGCACGTCGGATGCCGGCATCGTCGCGTTTGAACTTGCGCGTTTGCACCAGCGCCGAGTGCAGGTACAGGTTATGCGGCATCACGGTGGCACCGATGATACCGATGGCGATATAAAGCGCTGTCTTGGACGGAATGGAAGGGACGAAGCCCTTCGCCACTTCCGACAGCACGGGTTTCGCGAGGATGATCTCCACAAGGAAGGAGATGCCGATGATCGCCACCAGCGTGATGATGAAGGCTTCCATCTTGCGCATCCCGAGCCGTTGCAGCAGCAGCAGCAGGAAGGTATCGCACAAGGTGATGAGCACCGCCCAGAGCAGGGGAATGCCGGTGAGCAGCTGGATGCCAATGGCCATGCCCAGCACTTCGGCCAGGTCGGTGGCGGCGATGGCGATCTCGGCGAGGATATAGAGAAAGACGTTGATGGTCTTGGGATAGGTTTCGCGGTTAGCCTGTGCCAGGTCGCGGCCACGCACGATGCCGAGGCGGGCGGAAAGACTTTGCAGGAGCAGCGCCATCAGGTTGCTCATGAGCAGCACCCAAATGAGCTTGTAGCCGAACTGGCTGCCACCGGCCAGGTCGGTGGCCCAGTTGCCCGGGTCCATGTAACCCACGGAAACAAGGTAGGCCGGTCCGAAAAAGGAAGCGATGCGGCGCCACAGCGGCTTGCCGGCCGTCGCAGTCGTGTCGACCGAGCCATGCACTTCACTAAGCGACTGGTCGCTCTTCGTGGTCATCATGTAACAAAAATAGGGGCGCACAGCCCGGCGGCGTCGCCATTGGCGGCTTTTCTGTTTATTTACACCAAATATCAATTATGCATCGGCTTGGATATGTTTTGTTGTTGGTTGGGCTCGCTGCCTGCTCGGACGGACGAAAGGAAGGCACAGCCCCTGAAGTCGGTGGCAAGGAAACGACCTTTGAAAACTTTACGAACAGCTTCCCGGAAGCAAAACTGCCCTACCAGGTTACCGATACGGCACTAGCCCGTCACGCGGACACCGCCATGCTGCGCCGGCCCGACTTCGTGAGCCTTCTGCCCGACTCGGTGAAACGCCCGCTGCTGGGTTCCGGCAACGTACGTTACCAACCGCTGGCGCGCATTGCGACGCCCGACCAGAATTTCCTCGTGGTGCGTGCCGCCTCGGGCGAGCGCAGCGCGGCTTTGCTGTATGTGTTCGACAAGAAGCAGGCGTACAAGACCGTATTTCCACTGCTGGTTCCCGATAGCGATCCTGCCACTGCGCAGGCCAGCCTGATTGACAAACAGGGCGCAATTACCCGCAGCATCAGCAAAAAGATCCAGAAGGATTTGATGGGCGAGGGGCGTGAGGTATTCGTTTATACACCGGAATCCAATAGCTTCACGCTGATCATGACCGACCCGCTGGAAGACCGGCAGGACGTGCTCAACCCGATCGACACCTTTGCCCGCAAGCACCCGCTTGCCGGCGACTATGTGAAAAACGAGCGCAACTTCGTTTCGGTGCGCGACGCACGCAACCCGAGCGAGATCAATTTTTTCATTCATTTCGAAAAAGGTACCGGTGACGATAAATGCACCGGCGAGCTGAAAGGCACGGCCCTGCTCACTTCCTCGCGCACCGCGGTATACCGGCAGGGCGGCGATCCCTGCGTGCTCGAACTCCAGTTCTCGGGCAACTCCGTTACGCTGCGCGAAACTGAGGGCTGCGGATCACACCGGGGTGTAAAATGCATCTTCGACGGCAATTTTCCGCGCAAAAAAGCCGTTTCGGCGAAAAGCGGGTCTTCCAGAAAGGCGAAGAAGTAGCTTACCGGACCGCTTCGTGTCTTAAATACACGATCTTTTTTCAAATCCTTATCTTGCGTGCCTAAAACGAAAGCTATCAACAATGAATTTTCGCTCCTTCCAGGTTCCATATCCTATTGACGACCGATACAAAAAACGCGTGGCTTATTTCTCCATGGAGTTCGCCATCCACCAGCCTCTCAAGATCTACAGCGGCGGCCTTGGTTTTCTTGCCGGCTCGCATATGCGCTCGGCCTTCGAGCTGCGCCAGAACCTGGTCGGGATCGGCATCCTGTGGAAATACGGGTATTACGACCAGGCCCGCAACCAGGACCAGACTCTCCAGGTGACCTGGCATGAAAAGATCTATTCCTTCCTGGAAGATACCGGCATCAAGTTCGAGATCACCGTGCACGAGCACCCGGTGTGGGTGAAGGTGATGTACCTGCCGCCGAACGTGTTCCAGTCGGCGCCGATGTTCCTGATGACCACCGACATCCCGGAGAACGATTATGTGTCGCAAACCATCACGCACCGCCTCTACGATGCCAACGTGGCCACCAAGGTGGCGCAGTTCATCCTGCTGGGTGTGGGCGGCGCCAAGCTGCTCGACGAGATCGGCTTCCATCCTGAAGTGTATCACCTCAACGAAGCGCACGGACTTTCGGCGGCGTTTTACCTGTACAACAAGTTCAACCGCAAGGCAGAGGAGGTGAAGAAGCGGCTTGTGTTCACAACGCACACTCCCGAGGAGGCCGGCAACGAAAAACACGATATCTATCTCTGTCACAAAATGAGCTACTTCTGCGGCCTCAGCGTCGAAGAGGTAAAGCAGCTCACGGGCATGCCCGACGACCAGTTCAACCACTCGCTGGCCGCACTGCGCTTTGCGCGCATCGCCAACGGCGTGTCGCAGCTCCACGGAGAAGTGAGCCGCCATATGTGGGCGAAGTATGACAATATCTGCGAGATCCTTTCGGTGACCAACGCGCAGAACTGGCGCTACTGGGCCGACAAGGCGCTGTACCGCTTCCGCGAGGACGGTAACGACGCCGGCTTCGACGACCGCAAGAAGTGGATGAAGAAGCGCGCCTTCGAGCTCGTGGCCGACCAGACGGGCAAGGTATTCGATCCCAATGTATTCACCATCGTTTGGGCCCGCCGCTTCGCCGGCTACAAGCGCGCCAACCTCATCACGCGCGACCTGGAGCGTTTCAACAAGCTCATGGCCGATTCGAAATACCCGGTGCAGATCATCTGGGCGGGCAAGCCTTACCCGGTCGACTACCCGGCTATCTCGGAGTTCAACGAGCTGGTGCACCTGAGCAAGAATTACAAGAACATGGCCGTGCTCATCGGCTATGAGCTCGGGCTTTCCAAGCGTCTCAAGCAGGCCGCTGATTGCTGGCTCAACAACCCGCGTGTTCCGCGCGAGGCCTCCGGTACCTCGGGCATGACCGCCGCTATGAACGGCGCGGTGAACTTCTCCACCAACGACGGCTGGATCCCCGAGTTCGTGCATCCCGGCAACAACGGCTTCATCGTGCCGCCGATCGACTACACGCGCATCAGCACGCAGGAGCAGGACCAGTATGACCTCGACCAGCTTTATGAAGTGTTGCAGAAGCAGATCCTGCCCCTGTACTACGACGACTACGACACCTGGCGCCAGATCGTAAAGAACGGCATGCGCGACGTACAGCTGCAGTTCGACTCCAACCGGATGGCCGAAGAGTATTACAACCTTTTGTACAATCGTCCGTTTAAAGGATGATTATCCTGATAAGACAAAAGCCCCCGCCATCGGCGGGGGCTTTTGTCGTTATTGAGACTTCGCCTGCTCTATGCAAACTGAGTCGCCACGTCTTCAATTGATTTACTTCCCGGGAAAAACGAAACCAGTCTCCGGATGACGCCCTCCACCACTGCGTCGGGGCAGGAGGCGCCGCTGGTGATCAGCACCGTCAGCGGCTCTTTTTCGGGGAGATAATTTTCAGTGATGTGCTCGGTGCCGTTGTGGAAGTTGTAATGATGCACCGTGTTGCGGTTAAGCAGCTTGGATTCCTCGTTGATATAATAGGTCGGCAGCGCTTCCTCGCAAAGCTCCACGAGGTGGGAAGTGTTTGACGAGTTGTAGCCACCGACAACGATGGCGAGGTCAGCGGGTGTTTGCAGCATGCCCTGCACCGCGGTTTGGTTGTCGTTGGTGGCATAGCAGAGGGTGTCGCGGGTGTCGGCGAAGCGCGTGCGCACATCGCTGTCGGTAAGGCCGTATCTGGCAATCATAACGTCGCGCAGGTAGTCGGCGATCGCCTGTGTATCGGAGGCCAGCATGGTGGTCTGGTTGACGACGCCGATGCGCTGCAGGTCGCGCTCCACGTCGAAGCCCTCAGAAAACTGGCCTTTGAATTCGGTGTAAAATTCCGATGCGGGCTTTTCGCCCGTGATATACTTCGCCAGCTCCAGGGTCTGCTGCATGTCTTTCACCACCACCGAAGGCGCGTCCTTGGCGGCGTGCGAAAAGGTGGCGCGTGTTTCTTCGTGTTTCGGCTTGCCGTGGATGATGATGCTGTAGCCTTTCTGGGCGATACCTTCGGAGCGGTTCCACACCTTCTCCACGAAGGGGCAGGTGGTGTTGTACTGCTCGGTGCGGATGCCGATCGCATTCAGGCGCTTGTCAATTTCGAGGGTAGTGCCGAAGGCGGGAATGAGCACAATGTCGTCGGAAGTGAGATCCTCGAAAGGCACGATGGGGTTGCCCTTTGTATCCTGCAGGAAGCGCACCCCGGCTGCCAGCAGGTCGGCATTCACCTGTGGGTTGTGGATCATCTCGGAAAGCAGGAAGATGCGTTTGCCTTCGTTTTCGACCACCGTGCGAAAGGCAATGTCGATGGCGTTCTCCACGCCGTAGCAAAACCCGAAATGCCGCGCCAGGTACACCCGCACCGGCCCGAAGTCGAGCAGGGTAGGGGTGAAGTCCTTTTTCATGCGGTCGGCCTCCTTGCGCTGCTTCTTGATGGCGGAGATCAGCGGGGAGCGATAGGCAATGGGAACATCGAAGGTTTTCATGCGGGACAAATTTACGCCGCTCCGGTTCGAATATCGAATAACGGATATCGATTTAAGAATATCGAAAACGGCCCAGGTGCTCCTTCTAAGGGCCACTTTCTTTGGTGCATACTGAAAACAACCCGTTATTCGATATTCGTTATCCGATATTCGATATTTTATGTGCCCTGACAAATCCTGGATTCTCCGCACCAATGTCTACGAAGTAAACCTCCGTCAGTATACGCCCGAGGGCACTATTGAAGCGTTCCGGAAGCACCTCCCGCGCCTCCGCGATATGGGCGTGGAAACGCTTTGGTTCATGCCGGTCACCCCCATCGCGCAGGAACGGAAAAAAGGATCGCTGGGCTCTTATTATGCCTGCTCCGACTACACGGCGGTCAGTGAAGAGTTCGGTTCCCTGGACGATTGGAAGGTGCTCGTGCAGGAAGCGCAGGGGATGGGCTTCCGCGTGCTCCTCGACTGGGTGGCCAACCATACCGGCTGGGACCACCGCTGGACGCGGGAGCACCCCGAGTGGTACGAGCGCAACGAGTGGGGCGGGCTGGTGCCGGCCCATGGCATGGATGATATCGTGGAGCTTGACTTCCGTAATGCCGAAATGCGCGGCGCCATGATCGACGCCATGCGTTTCTGGGTGGAGGCGACCGGCATCGACGGCTTTCGCTGCGACCTGGCCTTCTGGGTGGAGGTCGGTTTCTGGATCGAAGCCAAAGCGGCGCTCGACGCGGTGCGGCCGCTCTTCTGGCTCGGTGAATTCGACGCGCTGACACACCCGGAGTACATGCAGGTTTTCGATGCGGCCTATACCTGGAGCTGGATGCATGCCGCCCAGGAATATTACCAGGGACGGCTGGAGTTGCCGGCACTGCTGGCGCTGCTCGATCGCTACCGCGAGGCGCCCGGACTGCCCGCCTGGTTTACGGCCAACCACGACGAAAACAGCTGGAATGGTACCGAGTTTGAAAAATACGGTCCCATGGCCGCGCTGCTGGCGGTGTTCAGCTGCACCTGGGCCGGTATCCCGCTCCTCTACAGCGGCCAGGAGCTCCCCAACGAAAAGCGGCTCGAATTCTTTGAAAAAGACCCGATCGGCTGGATCGACGACCTGCCTTCGCTGCACTATTTTTATAAGGCCCTGCTGGATCTTCGGCGTGCATCGGCAGCACTCGCCGCCGATGCTCCCTGCCGGGTGCTGGCAAGCTCTGCCGGGCCGGGCGTGCTCGCCTTCGTACGGGAGGCGGGCGACACCGGGGTGCTGGTACTTTTGAACTTCACGCCGCGCCAGCAGGTTTTTTCGCTGGCCGGTGATGGGCCCGCTGCTCGGTACCGTGATGCGTTCACCGGTGCACAGCGCAGATCCGACACCGACAGGCATTGGCAACTTTCGCCCTGGGGCTTCCTGGTGCAGGCATTCTAAGGGGTTTTTGTTTCACATTTCCACCACACCCGAGGTGCAGCTTCTACATACGAAGGTGGCGAAGCCCGGCTGTGTTCCGCTGTGGATAAACTGGTATGGAATTGGGATATAATATGTTGAACGCGACCGGAGATGTACGGACCCTGAAACACGAGTGATCTTATTGATGGGCGTACAACCGTACATTGAGGGCGTGTTGGTTTTTCGTGGTGATTAAGAAAAAGAGGTGGGATGCGCTCCCACCTCTTTTTTAAAAAACGATTGTGGTGCAAGTATCGAAAGAAAAGGTTTCGCCCCGGCGGGACCTTTTCGTTTATCCCATAATCCGGCCCCTTCATCCCAAAGCGCTGCCGGTGGCGCAGGGCTTGCACGTTAAATTGCTAGGTTTGTATACTACGCAGCTCCGCTGCCCCGTTTTTGAAAGCGCCCGTTCAACTTCAACCGCCATTCGTTCAACTTAAAAGAACCGGGAACCTATGTCTGAAAACAACACGCAGCAGCGTGCCTACAGCTATGATGCCTTTGAAGGATCGGAAAGCGGCACGGGCGGCAACTTCCTGTGGTGGTGCGCCGGTGCGCACACCAAGCTGCTGAAGCAGTACCCGTCCGAATCGATCAAGTACAGTGGCCTCGGTGGCATACTGTTGGCGACGCTGGTACTCGCAGCGCTGTCATCGGGCTATGCCATCTACAGCGTTTTTAACCACTGGGGCTGGGCCGTTGCCTTCGGCCTGCTCTGGGGCCTCATCATTTTCAACTTCGACCGCTTCCTGGTGAGCACGATGCGGAAGTATGGTGTGTCGAAGCGCCGCCAGTTCCTGCTGGCCGTGCCGCGGATACTCCTGGCTTTGCTCATCGGCGTCACCATCGCGCGGCCCCTGGAGCTGAAGATTTTCGAAAAAGAGATCAACGTAAAGATGGTGGAGAATACCCATCGCAAGATCCAGCGCAACGACTCGCTGCTGGCCATGGAAACGAAGGCGCAGGTGGCTTCGGCCGAAGCGGAGCGCGGACGGATCGTGGCGCGCCGCAATTCCCTCGAAGATTCGCTCCGCGTGCTGCAGAACGCGTATGTGCAGGAAGCCGACGGCACCGGCGGCTCGGGGCGGCGTGGCATCGAGCAGCTGACCCGCCTGAAGATGAATGCCTGGCAGACCGCGCAGGCGCAGTACACCCCCGAGCTGGCGCAGCTGGCCGCATCCCTGCGGACGCAGGACTCGCTCATCGCCGACGCCCGCAACGGCATGGAAGGCAAACGCCGCGGCTACGAGGCTACGGCCGGTGCCAACCTGGGTTTTCTCGAGCGCAACAAAGCCCTTTCGGATCTTTCCGACGAAGAGCCGAGCGTATGGTGGACGACGCTGATGGTATCGCTGCTGATCATCCTGCTCGAAACGGGCCCGATCCTTTCGAAACTGATCATGCCGGTGGGGCCTTACGACATCGCACTGGCGCGTGAGGAGCTGCTGCAGATGGCCGCCGATGAAAACGCGATGTTCAAGGGCCGCGACCTGCTGTTTGATAAGAAGAAAAAGTTCTACGAGCGCCAGCGCGCGCTGTCGACCGAGCTGGTGGACAAGCTCACCGAGCTGCAGCGCAAGCACATCGACGAGGAGCTGGACAAGTGGGAGCGGGGCGAATGGAACGCCAAAGACTACCGCGCCTCGATGGATGAAGTGCTGCGGAAGATCCGGAAGAACTACCAGGTGGATGATGAGAACCTCATGTAAATCTCAGATCTCGGATCTCAGATCGAAACGATAACGAACAACGGAAGACATCGGCTTCCGTTGTTCGTTGATAGCCGGAGGCAAATCTGGGATCTGAGATCGGACATCAGAGATCCTGGGTCTTATCTTCGCCCCTATGGCGATGACCTTTGACACGATCTTCACCCACCGCCGCACCGGCACCGACAAGATACCGGAGGGGCCGCGCTCGGGGTTTCAGCGCGACTTCGACCGCCTCATCTTTTCCTCCGCTTTCCGCCGCCTGCAGAACAAAACGCAGGTGTTCCCGCTGCCGGGAACGGCCTTTGTGCACAACCGGCTCACGCACTCCCTCGAGGTGGCTTCGGTTGGCCGCTCGCTGGGCAAGATGGTAGGGGAGGCGATCTCGGCCGCCTACAAGGGCAACGACGACGTGTACGAGTTTTACCGCTACGAGCTGCCCAACGTCATCGCGGCGGGCTGCCTGGCACATGATATCGGCAACCCCGCCTTCGGGCATTCGGGTGAAAAGGCGATCTCCGCCTGGTTTATCGACAATGAAAAAACGTGCATTGACGGCAAGGAGCTGCGTAGCTTCTTCAACGAACGGGAGTGGAAAGACCTGACCACCTTCGAAGGCAACGCCAACGCCATCCGCATCCTCACCCATTCTTTTAAAGGGCGCTTCCGCGGCGGATTTGGCCTCACCTACACCACCCTTGCTTCGATCCTGAAATATCCCTGCGAAAGCGTCTGCGTGGACAAAAAATACAAGCACCGCAAGAAGTATGGCTTTTTCCAGAGCGAAAAGGAAACCGTGCTCGAAGTAATGCGGGGCTGCAATATGATCGCCGAAGGCGAAGACCCGGTCGTCTTTCGCCGTCATCCTTTTGTATACCTCGTGGAGGCCGCCGACGATATCTGCTATTCCATCGTGGATATGGAAGACGCCCACCGCCTCGGCATCCTGTCGACCGCGGAGGTGCGCGATGCCTTTTTCGAAGTGTGGGAGGCCGTCCGACCCACGGGCGAAGACCGTACCCGCAAGCACTATGACGATATCTCGGATACCAATGAAGGCATCGCCTTCCTGCGCGCCCGGGTTATCAACGGGCTCGTGCAGGCCTGCAGCCGCATCTTTCTCGACAACCGGGAGGCGATTCTTGCCGGCACTTTCAACGATACGCTCATCGACCACCTGCACGACGAAACCAAATGCTTTGAAACCGTACGGCGCCTGAGCGTGGAGAAGATCTACGGGCACGACACGGTACTGCAAATAGAGCTCGCGGGCTACAATGTGATGTCGGAGATGCTGCAGCTGCTGGTGCCGGCACTACTGCAGGAGGCGCCGGGCCACCGGGCGTCGATCATCCTGCGCCTTTTTCCGTACCAGCTTACTGAGTTCCGTGAAGCCGGCACCGGCTATGAGAAGATACTCAACGCTCTCGACTTCCTAAGCGGGATGACCGACGAGTATGCCACCGAGATCTACCGTCGGCTGAAAGGGATATCGACGCCGGTGCACGGCTGAGGGTTGGCTACCCGACAATACGGCCGCCTTTCCTGCCGGTTGAGGCGGCCCTTTACACTGTTTATCCGGGCCCCGATTGAGCAATTTCCCTTATTTTTAGTTTCGCAACCGTCCCGGATAAACGTATACTATCACTAATTGCTGACATGAAGAAAATTCTTGCCCTCGGGCTTGGAATGCTGCTTGCCTTTTGCGGCAACGCGCAATCCGCCAGCGACTCCTATGCGAACGCTCATGGCCCGAACCCGGGCCATCCTGTTGAATCCCCCGACTTTGTGCCCACCGACAGCATCAGCCATACCGGCCCGGTACCTGCCGGCGTATGTCCCGGCCTGACAATCACCCTGCACGCTTTGCACAGCCCGCAGAATTCCACCTACCAATGGACCCTCAACGGCACACCGGTTCCGGGAGCCACCGACTCCATCCTGGTAACCGCTACCCCAGGCGATTACAGCGTGATCGTGGTGAACGGGCCGGATACTTATAACTGGCCGACGCTGACCGTCGTTGGTTTTTCCAAGCCGGTGCCCGATTTCAGTTTCTCGGTAAACAATCAATGCAGCAGCACGCCTGTTTCCTTCACCAACCTGACCGCAGGGGCGGGCAATACCTATAGCTGGAATTTTGCCGATCCCAACTCCGGGGCGGCCAATACTACCGCGGCTTCCGACCCCACGCACTGGTTTGCAGGTTCGGCGCTGGGCGGCAACCAGTCCTTCCCGGTAAAGCTCTATGCTACCAATAACCTCGGTTGTATCGACTCGGTTACCAAAACGGTCAATACCGTTTCTCCGGGCACGCAGCTTGGCGGAACCGGGCTGGTGGTTTACAACGGCAACCCGGTATTCACTTCCTGTACTTCCACGGGCGCGACGCTTACCTTTCAGAACCAGTCGAGCACCGCGGCAACCAACCTGGATTACCGGATCATCTGGGGCGATGCAACGCCGGATTTTACCGGCACGACCATGACCAACGTCAACCATTCTTATTCAGCAGGCACCTGGACGCTGCAGTTCATAGTCAGCTTCCTCGACCCAGGCAACGGGTCTAACTGCCGCGACACCGGCTACTATACGGTTTTTGTCGGATCGAACCCCGCGGTGGGCCTGAGCAACCCGGGCAACACCATTACCTGCTCGGAAAGCGCGCTGACCTTTCCGATCACGAGCACGGGCTCCAACTCGCCCGGAACGAATTATACGGTCTCCTTTAACGATGGCTCCGCGCCGATCAACTTCAGCCACCCGGCCCCGGCCAGCATCAGCCATACGTTCAACCTCTCTTCGTGTGGCACCAACAGCCAGAGCGGAACCACCACCTACCAGAACGCTTTCTCGGCCACCATCCGCGCCACGAACCCCTGCGGCTCCTCCAGCGCCTCGATCGTGCCGATCTATGTTTCGAAAAAGCCGAAGGCTGCCATGAGCATCGGTCCCAACGATACGGTTTGTACCAATATCAATGTCAATATCGTCAACACCTCCGGTAACATGAGCAGCGTCAGCAACGGCGTCTGCACCCCCGGCAAAGGTGTCTGGACAATCACGCCGGCCACCGGCTGGACCGTCACCGGCGCTACCGGAACCACCAACAGTTCGTCCGACCCGGCCTTCTGGACCGGCGGTTCCAATGCGCTCAACGTAGTGTTTACCGCTCCCGGCACCTACCAGGTGCGCCTCCAGGTTGGTAACACACAGCTTTGCGGCACCGATGAAATTGTGCAGACGATCTGCGTGAACGGGCAGCCGGTTTCCGACTTCACCCTGAGCACCCTGGCGGGCTGCGGGCCCGTACCCGTTACCGCTACCAACCTGACGGCACCTGCCAACTGCAACCCGAATACCTTCGCGTGGACGGTCAGCTATACGAACCCTGTGAACTGCCAGCCTGCCACCAGCAACTGGAACTTTACCGGCGGCACTGCGGCCAACTCGCCCAACCCGGCTTTCAATTTTGTGAATCCCGGTGTGTACACCATCGATCTTAAGGTAACCCCTCCGGGAAACACCTGCTCCAATACCTCCACAAAGACCGTTACCGTGAAGGCAAAGCCCAACGTGGTTTTCGATCCCATCGCGCCGATCTGCCCGGGTGTATTCAGCCCGGTGGCCGCGGTCAACAACTGCTTTTCCAGCACGGCCGAAACCTACCTCTGGACATTTACCGGAGCTGCAACCCCGACGTCCACCCTTCAGTCACCGACTGCAACCTACCCGAACCCGGGCACCTTCAGCATCCAGCTCGATGTCACCAACGAATGCGGTACCACAACGGTTACCCAGCCCGTACAGGTGAACCCGACGCCTGCGGTTGACCAGCCCGCGGATATCGTGGTGTGCAACACGCTTACAGCGCCGGCAACCAATTTCACCAGCGCCCAGGCAGGGCTCACTTTCAACTGGACCAACAGCGATCCTTCCATTGGTCTTGCGGCCAGCGGCACGGGCAATATCCCGGCCTTCACGGCTATCAATACGGGCAACACACCCAAGGTGGCCACCATCACCGTTACCCCGGTAAGCACTACCTGCAGCGGCCCGTCCAGGACTTTCACCATCACGGTGAACCCGACGCCGCCGATCGACGCGGGCGACGACCAGATTCTCTGTAACGCAACATCTACCACCATGGCCGCGGTGCTGGCATCCGGCACCACCGGCACCTGGACGCAGATCAGCACCGGCCCCGCCGCGACGATCACCAGCCCCACTTCGCCAACCACCACCATCACCGGCCTCACACCGCTCAATACCTACCAGTTTAAGTGGACCGTTACCGGCACCGGCATCTGTAATACGGTGAGCGATACGGTAACGGTGCTGAACCGTCCGCTGCCGACTACGGCAAACGCGGGCCCCGATACGCTGATCTGCGGATATGTCGGCGGTTCGCCTACGCTGCCGCTGCGCGGCAATCCCACCACCCATCCCTGGGAACTGGGTATGTGGACGGAAGTTGCCAGCCAGACCACTATCGGCACGCCGGTTTCGATCAATAACCCCGGCCAGCCCGTCACCACTATTGATGGCGTGGGCCTTGCAACCGGTCTCCAGCAGGGTGTTGTAACGCTGGTTTGGACGATCTCCAACGACGCGGGCTGCACCCCCTCACGTGACACCCTGGTGATCCGCCTCGTGCGCCAGCCGGTTGCCGGCACCCTGGCACCGCTGACGCCGCTTTGCTATAACAACGGCGTGACCGTAAACGCTTCCGGCTATACCGGAAACATCGTTGGCTGGGAGCGCAAGGATGCGCCTCTGGCCACCAACCCCTGGGTAAACCAAGCGAACGCCACACCTGCCATCACCCTCACCAACCTGCAGGATGATGTGGCGCTGCAGTTTATCGTGGCCCCGGTGAATGCCCTTTGCCTGAAGCGCGACACCGTCGTGGGGATCATCCCGGTAGGCAAGCCCATCGTGAACGTCATCGGCGCCCGCATCGACTCGGTTTGCTCCAACACACTTTACAATTCCAATTCACCCGCCGCTTCCGGCGGCAACAATACCCCGCCGGTATACCAGTGGGAAAGCAGCCTTACGGGCACCGGCTTTACCACTGTGCCAGGCGCCAACTCGGTTTCGTTCGACTTCAGCACCTCGCAGACCATCTGGCTGCGCCGCCTTGTGACCATCGGCGGCTGCTCCTCCGTCAGCGATACCATCAAGGTGTGGGTAGAAGACCCGATTTCGAACAACACGATCTCGGGGAACCAGACGATTTGTATCAACACGGCGCCCGCGCCGCTTACCGGCTCGGTGCCCAACGGCGGTTCGCCCTCGCAACCCCTGACGTTCCAGTGGGAGTCGAGCACCAATGGTGCCGTGTGGACTCCTGTGGGTGGGGCAAATTCGCAGAACTTCGCACCGGGTGTGCTGACGCAAACCACCTATTTCCGCCGCATCGTGCGTTCTCCGCGTTGTCCGTCGCCAACCGGTGGCCAGTCGAACATCGACACCGTGATCATCACCCCGGCGCCTGTCGCTTCCTTTGTGCCGAGCCCGGTCACAGGATGTTCGCCGCTAACGGTAACGGTGACCAACAACACTTCTGGCGCCGGCAACACCTACACCTGGAACTGGGGCGATCTCTCTGCGAACACGGTGACCACTTCCAATGCGCCGATCCAGCACGTGTTTACCACGGGCTCGCTCCGCACCTTCACCATTTCGCTCACCGCCGACAACAGTTGCGGCATGGATACACGCACCATCGACGTGACGGTGCAGCCCAACTCAGTGAACCTGAACCTGGCAGTCAGCTCTTCGCAGCTGGCCGGCTGCGCGCCGCATAAGGTGATGTTCTACAACAGCTCGCCGGGCGGTACGGCCTTTACCTGGAACTTCAACGATCCGCCGAGCCCGAACGTGAATACCACGAACCCGCTCGATTCGATCGAACATATCTTCAATGCACCGGGCACCTACCACGTAACGCTGCGCGGCACCAACAACTGCTCCGACACTACCGGTTTCGTGGACATTGTTGTGTATGCGAAGCCGACGGCTGCGTTCACACCGAGTTCGCTCACCGCCTGCGTGGGCAACCCGATCACGTTTACCAACAACTCCACCGGCGCTACGAACTACCTATGGAAGTTCATTAACGGCACTACGGTGACCACCAGCTCGGCCCAGAGCCCGAGCGTGCCGTTCAATGCGGCGGGCACTTATACCGTGCGCCTGATTGCATTCAATACGAACGCGGGCGGTACTGTAACCTGCACTGACAGCACGCAGATGGATGTGACCATCGGCGCCACGCAAACCGGTTCGATGACGGTGTCGGGAACCTCCAGCGCCTGCGCTCCCTTTACTGTTGACTTCACCAACAATACGACGCCGAATACTTCGGTGCTCTGGAACTTTGCCGACCCGGCTTCGGGCGCGGCGAATACCTCCTCGCTGAATACCGTGTCGCATACTTTCAACAATTCAGGCACTTATGCGGTAACCCTGAGCGTGAGCACCGCGGGTGGCTGCACCTTCACCAGCACCCGGAATATCACGGTCGGCGGTCCTTCGGGCACGCTCACCTACACCGGTGGCTACAAGTGCAACGGCCAGGGTGTTCAGCTCGATGTGGCCGGCGCTGGTGCAACGAGCTACACCTGGGACTTCGGTAATGCCGTTACCCAAACCACCACTGCGCCGTCGATCAATTACACATACCCCAGCGCGGGCGTTTACCTGCCTAAGGTGACGCTCAATGGCGGTGGCTGCGCGGTAGTGCTGACCGGCGTGGATTCTGTGCGCATCGAGCGGATGGTGAAAGGCTTCACTGCCACCTTCCAGCAGTTTTGCGACAGCACCCGCATCAACTTCCAGGATACATCGGCCGCCTTCTTCGGCAAAGCGTCCATCCGGTGGACCTTTGGCGGCGGCAACGGTACTGCTACCGGCGCATCGCCGTCGCTGACGCTCTTCAACTCGGCAACAATTAATGTAATGATGGTGGTTACCAGCAATAGCGGCTGTACCGATACCACGCGCCGCGACCTCCCGATTGCTGTTTGGAACACGCCCAACGTGACGATGAGCGAGCCCCCGGGCTTTACCGGCTGTGCCCGCCAGCAGCTGCTGTACGAGGCGGTGACCAATTCTGCAGACCCCATCGCCAACATCCAGTGGAGCACCAGCAATGGTGTCAACGGCACGGGACCGCGGTTCCGCCCGGTTTTCGGAACGCCGGGTGTCTACACCATCACTCTCACTGTTTCAACTGTAAATGGCTGTACGCGTGTGCTCACCAGCAACCCGCTCACCATCAACCCGTCGCCGACCGTTTCGATCGTTGACCCGCCCGCAATCTGCCGCGGCGGATCCGTCCAGATCAACTCGAGCGCCACGGGTGCTACCAGCTATAGCTGGTCGCCGTCTGCCGGCCTCAACAATGCCGGCATCGGAAACCCGGTAGCTAGTCCCGATTCGACCACTAACTATATCCTGACCGTAACCAACAGCGCTGGCTGCTCGGCACAGGCTAGCACGGTGGTGACCGTTATCCAGCCCATCACGCTGACGGTGCGCCCGGCCAGCGACAGCCTTTGCCTGGGCGATTCGCTGCAGCTCTTTGCCAGCGGCGCCACCAGCTTCACCTGGAGCGCCAATACACCGAACCCGGCCGACCTGCGCTGCACCACCTGCCCGAACCCGGTATTCAAACCTTCGCTGCCCGGTGAGTGGACCCTGACCGTGACGGGCACCAACAGCTGCTTCACGCGTTCGGCAACCATCCCGATCGGTGTGGGCACTTATCCGAGCGTCAACCTCGGCCCCGACCTGTTGCTGCCTGCGGGCACGATCAGGCCGCTCACAAGCACCGTCACCGGAGGACCGGTTACGAGCTGGCTCTGGACACCCGGCACCGACCTCAGTTGCACCACCTGTCCGCAACCCACAGCCACCATCCGCAATGCCATGACCTACGTGGTGACGGCGGCGAACGCTTATGGCTGCGTGGCCACCGACACACTCAACATCCGCACCTTCTGCGAAAAAGCGCAGGCCTATATCCCGAATGCGTTTTCTCCGGACGGCGACGGCATCAACGACGTGCTGATGGTGCGTGGCTCCGGCATCGTCCAGGTGAAATCCTTCCGCATCTTCAACCGCTGGGGCGAGGTGGTTTTTGAACGCGCCAACTTCAACCCCAACGATCCCACTTTCGGCTGGGACGGTAAGGTGAAGGGCGTGGTAACCCCGCCGGATGTATTCGTGTATACCGCGGAAGTGATCTGCGAGAATGGCACCACATTCACTTACAAAGGCAACGTGTCGGTATTAAAATAACTAACTGTATGAAAAAACTATTGGTATTCACAGGGGGGCTTCTGCTGCATGCGGCCGCATTCGGGCAGGACATCAACTTCTCCCAGTTCTACGAGATGCCCTTGCTCCGCAACCCCGCCCTTACCGGTACTTTCCGGGGCGATGTGCGGGTGGCCGCCGCCTACCGCAGCCAGTGGAACAGCGCCACGGCGGCATACAAGACGCAGGCCCTCGGCGCCGAGTCGAAGTTCGGCGTCAGCGTTAATTCCGACGACTATATGAGCTTCGGCATGCAGGTTACCAACGACGTTGCGGGCGACTCCAAAATGGGCAAGACGCAATTACTGCCGGTGCTGGCTTACCATAAGTCGATGAGCGCCGACCGCGATGCATACCTGTCGGTTGGCTTTATCGGCGGCATCGTGCAGCAACGCTTCGACCCGACGGGACTGCATTTCGACGACCAGTTTGTAAACGGTTCGTACAGCCCCGCCAATCCTACGCGGCAATCCTTTACCAACACCAATCTCATTTACTGGGATGCGGGTGTGGGCATCGCGTACAGCAGCGAGGCCGGAAGCGATGTGAGGTATTATGTCGGCGGCTCCTTCTATCACTTCAACCAGCCGCGCGTCGCCTTCAACCCGGCCAATGATGTGCGTCTCAACAGCAAGGTGTCGTTCAACGCGGGGCTATCGGTGCCGACGAGCGAGTCGGACAACCTCGTTGTGTACGGCGATCTTTTTGTGCAGGGCGGTCATAGCCAGGCCCAGGGCGGCTTTATCTTCCGCCACGACCTGCGCTCCCTTGGCGACGAAGGCGAGACCGTAACCCTCGGCGCGGGCGCCATGTACCGCCTCAACGACGCGATCGCTCCCGTTATCAAGCTGGATTACTACCAATGGTCGATCGGTCTTTCGTATGATGCCACCGTGAGCAAGCTCAAGAGCGGCAACGGCGGTCAGGGCGGCTTCGAGCTCACGCTCAGCTACAAGAACTTCCTGAACATCCGGAACAGCTCGGCGGACAAGCTGCGTTGCCCGGTAAGCCTTTAGGCGTGAGCCGGAAATCGTAAACAGCCAAAGGCGTCGCTTAAGCGATGCCTTTGGCGTCATTGCGGGCGAAGCGAAGCAAACTCCTGATTTACGCAGGGTGTTCACAGCCGCAGGGACCTTTTGCATTGAGACACTTTCGGCCAGGACCCGTATCAAGGTCAGGGAGTTTGCTTCGCTTCGCTCGCAATGACAGCTTCGCTGTCGCTTCGCACGCCAGCATAGCATTCCCGTTTCCCGTTTCACGATACATTTGCGCCATGCAGGAGTATATCATCGATGTGACGCAGGTGGAAGAATGGCAAACGATCCGCGATACGGATGCGTTGGAGCGCATCTTCCAGCGCGCCAAAAGCACGATTGTGAACGGGGAGCGGGTGATACTGTTGCGCAGCGACCGCGAGGGGCGCAGGAATGCATTCGATGAATTTTCCACCCTCGACGACCTGGAGCGCTATCGCGAATCGGTTTTCCGCTACCTGTAAAATCTCCTGAGCTCATCCCCATTACCGGCAGGACAACGCTTTCGGGCGGTCCATCCCACAATCCGGTGGATCCATCCCGGAAGGCCGGCCCGTTCCGGTGAAAAAGAACACATTTGTGTAACGCCGCTACTGACCACGGCGTCCCACAATCATGCAATCCCTGCTTCGCCCCGAATGGAGCCGCAAGATGCGGTTCTTCTCCTTTGTGTCGATGGTGCTGCTGGTGTTCGTGCACGGCTACGACCTGAACGACCGTTACCTGCAGCCCTTCACCTTTGTGCAGGAGAAGATGACGGTGACCACGTTCTTCGAGTACCTCACCGCTAATGGTCTTTTCCGTTTCCGCATCCCGATGCTTTTTGCTATTTCAGGTTACCTGCTTGCCCTGGGCGACAGCAAAGGCTACTGGCGTATCATCGGGAAGCGCTTCCGCACACTGGCCATTCCGCTGCTGCTCTGGGCGGCGCTCGGCGCACTCATCGCCTATGGCCTTTTTCACTGGTCCTTCACCCACCAGTCGGTCAGCAACATCCACATGCAGCCAACCAATAAGAACTGGAACCAGTTCGGCTGGCGCGAATGGCGCGATACGATCCTGAGCACCAATGTGAGCTACCAGCTCTGGTTTCTCCGGAGTCTCTTTATCCTCAACCTGGTCTACCCGGTGCTTCGCTGGCTGTCGCTGAAAGCCAGCGCCGCCTGGTTTTCGTATGTCACCTTGCTGTGGGTCTTCACACCGGTGGGCATGCTCAACCTCGCCGGTGAGATCGCCGGGCCGGGTACACCGCTGGGACAGGCCTTGTTCCGGCTCCACGGCCCCTGGGAGATCCTGCTCGATAGCGAAGGACTCCTTCCTTTCTGCCTCGGCATCTGGCTGTGCAAGCGCGGCAAGGACCTTTCGAAGACACCACGCTGGTTCTCGATGCCCGTTTTCGGATGCCTTTTCGTTGGACTGGCGGTAACCAAAACGATCCTGGCCTTCTACGGCGATTTCCGCAACCCCTTCGCGATCGGAGCGCCGATCTGGCTGCTGCACAAGGTGGTGGTGGCCTCCGGGATGCTGGTCGCCTGGTTTGGCGCCGACCGCCTCGCCGCCTGGTGCCTGCAGCGCCGCTGGTTCCGCCACGCCTCCGACCAGTCGTTTATGATCTATGCCCTGCATGTGCCGCTGATCACCTATATGATCGACCCGGTGCATCGACTCCTGCAAGGCTTCCGGTATTACCGGCTTGCTACGTACCTGTTATTGCCCTCGGTGATCATACTGGCCGCGATCGCGCTGGGCGCACTGCTGAAGCAGCTGGCACCCCCGGTGTTCGGCATCCTTACCGGCAACCGCGGGCTCAAGCCCCTGCCGGTGCCGCCTGCAGCCGAAGACGGGCAGGTGCGGGTATTGGCACCGGTGACGCCTGTTGGTCAGTAGCCGATCAATTGATATAAAAAAAGGAG
>NZ_SJZI01000050.1:294852-376267 GCF_004337505.1 Flaviaestuariibacter flavus
CCGCGCGGCTCCTTTTTATTTTATCGTTTGCAGCATCAGATCATCTGAACGCTGCGCTCCACGAAGGCGGTAAGGTCGGCGCCCTTGAGCATGCCCTGCGACAGGAGCGCAAGGTCGAAGGCCTGGCGTGCCAGCTTCGTTTGCTCGTCGCCGCCGGCCTGCAGGATGCGCTCAATGAGCTTGTGGTTGGCATTTACGGCCACCTTGTAGTTGTCGGGCAGCGAGCCGTAAAACTGCATGCCGCCACCACCGAGCTTCGCCATGTCTTTCATGCGGCGCATCCATTCGTCCATAGTGATGGTAACGGGCAGCTCGCTGTCGCCCAGCGCTTCTACTTCTACCTGCATCGACGGGTTGCCGATGGCTTTTTCAAACACTTCCTTCACGCTTGCGCTTTGCTCCTCGGTGAGGCTGTGCGTTTTGCTGTCGTCTTTTACGATCAGCTTGTCGAGCACATCGGAATCAACGCGCTTGAACGAGGTCTTTTCAAGCTTCATCTCCAGGTGCTGCATGAAGTGGTTGTCGAGCGGGGCATTCATCAGCAGCACATCGTAGTCGCGCTTGCGGGCCGCCTGGATAAAGGCATCCTGGCGGTCGGCGTCATTCGTATAGAGGTAAATCAGCTTGCCATCTTTATCGGTCTGGAAGTCCTTCACTTTCGCGTTGTATTCTTCCAGGGTGTAACGCTCTTTCTGCGTATTCTCGAGCAACACAAAATCTTTCGCCTTCTCATAGAACTTCTCATCGGAAAGGGCGCCGTACTTGACGAAAATGCTGATGTCATCCCACTTCTCTTCGAACGACTTGCGGTCTTTGCGGAACAGCTCCTGCAGCTTGTCGGCCACCTTCTTGGTGATGTGCGCGTTGATCTTCTTCACGTTCGAGTCGGCCTGGAGGAAGGAGCGGCTCACGTTGAGCGGGATGTCGGGCGAATCGATGACACCATGAAGCAGCATCAGGAACTCGGGCACGATGTCCTTCACCTCGTCGGTGATGAATACCTGGCGCGAGAAGAGCTTGATCTTGTTGCGCTGCAGCTCGAAGTCGTTTTTGATCTTGGGGAAGTAGAGCACGCCCGTCAGGTTGAAGGGATAGTCTACGTTGAGGTGGATCCAGAAAAGCGGGTCTTCGGAAAGCGGGTAGAGCTCGCGGTAGAAGTTGAGGTAGTCCTCGTCTTTCAGCTCCGAGGGCGCCTTCGTCCAGATCGGGTTCGTGTTGTTGATGATATTCGGGATCTCGACCGTCTTGTAGCGCGGCTCGCCCGACTCGTCGGTGCCGTCTTCTTCCGAAGTGTTGCGGGTGCCGAACTGGATGGGCACGGGCATGAACTTGGCGTATTTGTCGAGGATGGCCTGGATGCGCGACTCCTCGAGGAATTCTTCCGACTCGGTGTTGATATACAGGATGATGTCGGTGCCGCGCTCGGTGCGGTTGCCTTCCGTCAGCTCAAACTCCGTGGAGCCGTCGCAGATCCAGCGTGCCGGCTCGGCGCCTTCCTGGTAGCTGAGGGTCTGGATTTCCACCTTGTCGGCCACCATAAAAGCCGAGTAGAAGCCCAGGCCGAAGCGGCCGATGATCTCGTTGGCGTCGCGGGCTTCCTTGAATTTCTCCATGAATTCCGTAGCGCCCGAGAAAGCGATCTGGTTGATGTATTTCTTCACCTCTTCGGCGGTCATGCCGATGCCGCGGTCGGAGATGGTGAGGGTCCTGGCCTCCTTGTTTACCGACACCTGGATGGTGGTGTCGCCGAGCTCGCTGCCGTACTTGCCCAGGGCGGCGAGGCGGCGGATCTTCTGCGTGGCGTCGACGGCATTGCTCACCAGCTCGCGCAGGAAGATCTCGTTATCGGAGTAAAGGAATTTTTTAATGATGGGGAAGATGTTCTCGGTGTGGATCGAGATGGTTCCTTTTTCTTGTACCATGGTATTCGATTCGTTTTGGATCGACCCACCTGAGCAAGGGCCATTCCAAACGCGGGCGGCTTGCCAGATTGTCAGCGGGGAAGCGGCCTGCGCCACCGGCGGCTGCGTATCCCGGAAGAAAAAGCCGCTCCCGCACGACGAAACGACCGGGGAAGGAGCGGGCCCGACAGCTTTTCTGCCCCCGATGGGTGGCGTCCGCCGGACCCTTGCGCTTTACGTTCATCCGGATGCGCGGGTAACGCGCGGAGCTGTCCAATCGGTATGGACAAGGCCCCGCGCCGTTCGCGGTACCGTCCAAACGGTATGGACAGCTCCGCGCGCCATTCGGGGAATAGGTGAAAGGGATCAGACGCTTTTGCGCGTTGTTCGCCCCATCGTCCAAACCCATTGGACGACGCCGCGCAAAACGCGCGGTGCGGGTTAAACCGATTGGACGCTTCCGCGCACCGTTCGCGGGGCTGTCGGAAGCGCCTGTTGAGCGCCCCGAATCGTTCGGCCGCTGAGCCGGAGCGACGGCAGGAATTGCAACGGAATGGCGGGTGGGCTTTCGAAGAGGCAGTTAAGGGCTTTTCTTTGCGGCATGGACGACATTGCGCTGCAACGGGTGGCGGTGCCCTTGGGCAACCGCAGTTTCGAGCTGCTCGTGCCCGAACCGGGCGGCGTCGAGGCGCGTTTCCGGCGGCGGCAGGAGGCGGGCGAACAGCCTGAGCTTCCCTATTGGAGCCGCATCTGGCATTCGGCCACCGCGCTCGCGGCTTTTTTGCTGCAGCGCCCCGAACTCATCGCGGGGAAGCGGGTGCTGGAGCTTGCGGCGGGCCTCGGCCTGCCGGGGCTTGTGGCGGCGGAGGCCGCGGCTGCCGTAGTCGTGAGCGATTACCTGCCCGAGGCGGTGGACCTGCTGGAGCGCAATATCGCGTTCTCGGGAATGAAGAACGTCAGCGCGCGCCGCCTCGACTGGAACGCGCTGCCCGAAGACCTGCGGGCCGATGTGCTGCTGCTGAGCGATGTCAACTACGAGCCGGCGGCTTTCGCGCAACTGCTGGTGGTCATCAAAAAATTCCTGGGGCAAAATACAGCGGTGATCCTGGCCACTCCCCAGCGCCTTATGGCCGGGCCCTTTATCGGGCAGCTGGCACCGCTGGTGCGGGAGCGGAACGATATGCCGGTAGCCGATTCAATTATCAGCATCTTGCTTTTGGGAAAATAGCGGCCGCAAGCGGCCCTGCTCGCGACGGCACGACGACGCGGCGGCACGACGAAAAAACGTTCTTGTGTGTCGCTGCCAGGAGACTTTATCCAAAACCTGTTGTCGGAATAAGAAAGAATAAACGTTGTGTCGTGGTGCCGTCGTGAAAAAGAGGGCCGGCAGGCCCACTCTAGGTAAGCTCCCTCCGGGCGCGCCATTCGTCTTCGAGGATGCTCATTTCCAGCAGGCTCCAGTAGTGGTCTTCGTAGCGCAGTATGTCGCGCTGCACACCTTCGCGCACAAAGCCGCATTTTTCGTAGCAGCGGATGGCGCCATGGTTGAAGTCGTAAACGCCGAGGCTGATGCGGTGCAGCCCGATCTCTTCGAAGCCGATGCGCAGCAGCGCATTGATCATGGCCGTGCAGAGCCCGCGGCCTTTTTGTGCCGCGTCGCCCACCAGCACCCGGCTGATACGGCCCGAGCGGTTCTTGCGGCTGATGCTTCCGAGCGACACATGCCCGACGGTTTTGTCGGTGACGGTATCTACCACCTTATACACCAGCGCGTCGGACTCCCCGAGGTCGTTGGTGTCGCGGATATACCACTCGAGGCTGTCTTTGGTAAGCGGGAAGCGAAACAGGGAGCCGGCCCAGTTGGTGAGCAGGTGCTCGTTGTGGATCCAGTCTATCAGTTGTTGAAAATCGTCGCGGGTGAAATATTCCAGTCTGATCATAGTAGTGGGTGGGGCGAATGTACTGCCAATGCACGTTACCGCCGGGGCGGACAACATTTATCTTTGGCCCCGATGAAAAACACCTTCCTTTTCCTTTTCTTCTTTTTCCCGTTGTGGGTTTGCGCGCAAACCGGCCTGAAGGCCGGCTTCGATGCCGCTGAATTCGGCGATGTGCTGGCGCTCAACTTCGGGCGCTACGATAGCATCGTGAAGGCGGAGGGCCGTCCTGGCGGCTATCGCCGCATCTATACCTCGCCCGTCACGGGGCTCGACAACCGCTGGACCGCCTGGCAGCACGCCGATACCCGCACTGTTGTGATCGGGGTGCGTGGCACGGTGGGCAGCACCAAAAGCTGGCTCGCCAATATCTACTCGGTAATGCAGCCCGCTGCCGGCGTGCTTCAGCTGAACGACAGCACCCGGGTGCCTTACCGCCTGGCCGCCCGCGAAGGCGCAGCCGTGCATACCGGCTGGCTCATCGCTCTTTGCTCGATGACAGCCGATGTGGAGCGCAAGATCCGGGAGCTGTACGACAAGGGCGCCCGGCAATTCATCATCAGCGGGCACAGCCAGGGAGGCGCCATCGCCTACCTGCTGCGGGCTTATCTGTACTACCGCACACAGGAAGGCGCGCTGCCCGCCGACATTACGTATAAAACCTACTGCAGCGCGGCGCCCAAGCCGGGCAACCTGGACTTTGCCTACGATTACGACTACATCACGCGCGGCGGCTGGTCGCATACCGTGGTCAACGCGGCGGACTGGGTGCCGGAGACCCCCCTCAGCCTGCAGCAGATCAGCGACCTTAACCCGGTGAACCCGCTGGTAAACCTGAAGGGCGCGCTGCGCCGGCAAAAGCTGCCGGTGCGGGTTTACGGCAGTATGGTGTACAACAAGCTCACGCACTCGGGGCGGAAGGCGGTGGCGAAATACCAGAAATACCTCGGCGAGCGGGTGGGAAAGGAAGTGCGTAAGGTCTTCCCGCAGTTGCAGTTGCCCGGCACCCAACCGGGGCTCGATTATATGCGCGCCGGCAGCCCGGTGGTGCTGATGCCGGATTCGGCGTACACCGCGCGCTTCCCCTTTGATGCGGCGCACCCGCACGGCGTGTGGATCCATCATTCCTTTGAGGCCTACTATTATTTGCTGCGTAAAGACTGGGGCCACCCGGGGTGATGGCATCATTCTTTCTCCGTTTCGGGGAAAAGCAACAAGATGGAACAGAACAAAAAGGACGAGCGCCAGCAGAACCAGAAGCTCCCCGAAGACGTGCTCAATGCGTCGCAGGAACCGAACAGCATGCGCGACCCCCTGCAACAGCAGCTGGAAAAATCCGAGGGCCAGAACGGGCCGGAAGAGCGTCGTACGCTCGATAAGCTGCGCCAGGCTTATGGCGATGACGGTACTCCGCAAAAGCCCTGATTTTCTGGCAATGCCTTTGCCGGCTTAAGGGAAAGAACCCGTTATGAAGAAGCTGATACTGAGTGCAGGAATAATGGCGTTGCTGTGCGCGGGGGCGGCCGCCCAGGAAAAGAAAAAGGCGAAGCCGTTAAAGAGCCCGGAAAGCCCTGCCATCCGGATGGAGCATACGTCTGCCAACGCGGCGAAGGCTCCTGCCGCGGGTAGCAGCACCTATGAGATATCCGACCCCGTGGTCAATTTTTATAACGGGCGGGTGAGCGGTGCCATCCCGGACGAGGATGTCTGGCGCCCGATCATCGGGATGCCGAAACTGCGCTACGGCGTGGCCCATGGGCGCCTGCTTTTCATGAATACGATAGGGAACAGTAATGGCGGTAATACGGGCGGTGGCGCGGTCGGCACCGGTACCAGCCCGGGTGCGGTGGGCATCAGTGGTGTTGCGCCGGGTGTTAATGGTAAGAATTTCTATGCGGGCCCGGGCATCTATGGCAACCGGGTGCGGCTCAGCGGCAGCCCCGTAACGCTGCCGCCCTCGCGCTTACGCGACCGCGACGCAGATAATCATAAGCCCTGATAGTTGCCACCGGGGCCATCCTTTGAGTAGGAGGAGGGGTAATAGATGGGTTGCGCGGGCACCGTAGGCGTGCCTGCGATATTGCGGGTAATCGCTTTTTCCGTGTGCACCACCGAATGCACTACTTTAAGAGAGCTGCTCGTCACCTGGATCGCTTCATTGATGGAGTTTACGGAAGGCTTTGTCATACACATAGAAGAGCAAAAAGCGTTCCTGCCTCATCCATACGCGCCGGAATATTTTTCAAAGGCCTGTTTCCGCAGTCCCGGCGCGAAATCCGCCCCCGGCGCCGTTTTCCATCTATCGCCGCCGCCGGGAAGTTGTGGATTATTCTCCCTAACTTTTTCCGGACGGAAACAATTGGCCCGGCGGCAGCAATTTTCCGGCGCCCCGGAAATGACGGCAACGGCACCTTAAAAAAGCGTCCGGTACTTTATTGTAGAATTACGGGCAGGCTGGTTTTTATTTACCGATGAGTCCTTGTAGGCATCATCCTTGTTTTACACTGGCAGTCATTGAATTCTTAACAAAAAACTGATCTATGAAAAAGTCGATTCTTGCACTGGTTGCCCTCTTTGGAACCGGCGCAATGTGTTGGGCGCAGGATACAACGCTGAGAACCAATACAACCAGCACCACGCTGCAAAGCTCCGGCAACTATGCCGCCTTCGGCACCGCAGCCAATGTGCCCTCCAACCTGCAAACCAATCTGCAGACCACTTACCCGAGTGCTTTCAGCCCTACCTGGGAGCAGCGCGGCGACTGGTACCGGGCCTCGTTCAACAACATGAACCGCAACATGCAGGTGTACTACGCGCCCAATGGTGACAACTACACCGTGGCGCTGCCTGTGGTGCAGAGCTTTGTTCCCGAAGAGGTCGTGACCAAAGCGCTCAGCATGTATGGCAGCAACGTTTACTCCATTAACCGGGTTCGCGGCGCCAACGGCCTCGACAACTACCAGGTGACCATTATCGAAAATGGCATGTCGCGCTCCGAATTTATCGGTGAGGACGGTTCCTCGGTGGCCGCGGTAAATGTTTTCCGCAGCGACGTGAACGACATGGGTAATATGAACAACTCTTCGAGCAATGCGGCCAATGCCGAGATGAACAGCAACTCGAACATGAACAGCACCGACACGAGCGGTACGATGAACAACAGCTCGGCCACGTCGGGAACGAACAGCAATATGAGCACGCCGGTAACGGATCCCAATGTGAAGACCAAGCATAAGGTAAAGACGGATGATGGCAAGCTGATGAAGACGAAGACCAAGAATGGCAAGACCAAGGTAAAGGGTGATGCCGTTGAAGTCAAGGCCACCGGCGGTGGTATGTAAAGAAGGCAGGAGTTAGGCATACATAGACAAAAGCGCCTTGGGGTTTTCCCGGGCGCTTTTGCTTTTAATGTGGTACGCGCCTTGCATCAGCTAGGAAAAATAGCTAAATGAAAAACATGCTGATCGCCGCAGGGCTCGTGGGAGCCGCCATTGCAGGACTCCTCCTGATGACACAGGGCAACCGCCTGGCCGCCTCCCGGAACAATAAGCTGGTAACCGCCCGCGGCAGCCACGCCATGGGCTAATATAAAAAATCACCACACATGCATTACCTCTACGAGCGCCGGCTGAATATGCTGGAGATTGCGATACACGAGCTCAAAGACGAGCAGCTGGCCGACTTCGGTCTTCCTGACCAGCTTTTGAAGGAATATTCCATCACGGTGCCCGACATCGACCGCGAAAAGCTGAAAGAAGACTACCACGAAAAAGACCTCGCGCCCGGCGAAGGGCCCGAGGACTTTCGCCTGCGTAAGAAAACGAAGGCGTACTACTATACGGCCAGGGCCGGATTTCTTTTCGATGAGTTCGTGGAAGACCTGCTGCCGATGCGTACCTGCATGGAAGGTCTTTCGATCGCGAAGAACGGGCTGACGTATACTGAATGGAGCCATGAGCCGCTGGGTAAGGATGTACCCGATAAGCAACGCCTTCGCGCCAATGCGGAAAAAGCATTTTCCGATGTGCAGCTCACCCTCGATGAGTTTGCCGCCAACTCGGCTGAATTCAACCAGCTGATTTTGCCGGTGGCCATCCAGGAAAAAATCCAGGCCGAGCGCCTCTTTCGCTTTGAGGTACAGGCGCTCAAAGCAGAAGGCCGGCCCGTTTATTCGGCCTGAGCTTCCGTTACGCGCGGGTCGAGCTCCAGCACTTTGTCGAGGTCGAAGTGAACTTCGAGCAGGCAACCCTCGCCGGGCAGTGCGCGCAGGTGCAGCTCACCATGGTAGATGTCGGCGCGGTTGGTGATATTGGTGAGCCCCATGCCCCGCCGCACCTGCTGCGGGTCGAAGCCAACCCCGTTGTCGGATACGCCCAGGTAAAGGTGACTCCCTTCCTGGCGCAGCTCGATCCTGGTTTCCGTGGCCTTTGCATACTTGAGGATGTTGGTGGTCTGCTCTTGTATGATGCGCAACACCGTCAGCTTCAGCCCGGCCGGCAACACGTCTTCTTCAAAGCCTTCGAGTTTGAAAAGTACCTGCATCCCGCCCAGGGTGTTGATGCCTTCCGCCAGGTCGGCGATCGACGGAATGAGTCCCACGTCATCGAGGGTTGGCGGCACCAGCGAGCGCGACAGGCGACGGATCTCCTGGATCACCGATGATACCATATTCAGGCTGATGCCCCGGTGTTTTTCGGTGTCGGCGCCCGGCTGCCCCATGAATTCGAGGTGGAGCTTCACCGAAGTGAGAATCTGGTTGACGTTGTCGTGGAGTTCGCGCCCGATCTCGTTGCGTTCCTTTTCCTGCACCGTAATGCTCGCACGGGCAATATCGCGCTGGTGGGCGATCTTCTCGCCGAGGAGGGCCCGCTGCAACTCGATATTGCGGGTTATATCCTTCGCCAGCGCCAGCACCGCCGGCCTGCCGTTGTAATCAATGCCGTGTGAAGAAATCTCTACGAAAATTTGCTGCCCGTCTTTTTTGATGTGCGTCCATTCCCCGGTGACCTGCACAGCCATCTCGCCCGGTACGCCCCCGTCCAGGCGCTTGCGTTCGGTCTCCGGCCGGATATCAAGGATCGTCATTCCCCCGAATTCGGCGGCCGAGTAGCCATAGTGGGCGACGGCTGTCTGGTTCACTTCGAGAAAGCGGAGCGTCTCCGCGTCGAAGATCCACATTGGCTGCGGGCTCCGCTCAAACAGGTGCCGGTATTTGCGTTCCGAATGGTGGAGCAGGTCCTTCGTTTCGCGCACCTCTTCGAGGCTGCGCTGCAGCTCGTTGTAGTTACGGGCGCTCTGGCGGAAGACCGGGGCGATCACGAGGATGGCCAGGTAAAGAAGACACACAACATGCGAAATAATCAGCCCCTGGTTGATGTAGCCGATGCGGGACTCGGTGCGTATTTCCAGTTCATGAAAATGATCCTGTAGCCGCTTCATCTGCGCGAGGTAGGAGCCTGATGCGGCATACAGGTGCCCGGGCTCGGGCTCCTCCGTGCGGTTCACGCGCGATGCGCTCAGCAGCACCTGCGACTCACTGTAGATGAACCGGAAGGCCGCGTCGGTGCTATCATAAACGTCGCTGAAGCCTTTTTTTCCCAAAGCCTTCAGGTCGCCGGTCAGCTGCCGCAGCTCTTCGTGCCCGCGGCGAAAGCCGCCGGCGGCCGTCTTGAGGTATTCAAGCTGGTTGGTAAACTGCTCCTGCGAAAAGTGGTGGTGAATGGCCAGAGCGGCGATCTTTCCCACGATCTGCTGCACGTAGATCTGCTGGCTGGCGGCGTTGTTTTCTCCTTCCTCGGTGATGCGGTTCTGCACGCTGAGGCCGTTGATCAGGAAAAAGCCCGCCACATTGAACAGGAGTACGGCGAACAGTAAAAAGAAGGTAAAACGAATCAGTCGTTTGAGCGGGGGCATAGCGTTTTGGTTTGACGGCCCGGGTACCGTTTCCGGTACTGGCGCTCCGTATCCAAAATAAATTAAAATTTGCTGGTGCGTCATCGATTCTTTTCAGGGTGCTGCGTCCGCCTGCCCGCTTACCTTTGCCGGCCTCATGCGAAAAGAAGCGATCCAGACCCTGCGGCTCGCCGGCCCCATCATCGTGGGCGAGCTGGCGCAAATGGGCTTACACATCATCGACACGGCCATGATCGGCGCCCTCGACTACCGGCAGCTGGCCGCGGCGGCGCTGGTCATCAACGCTATGAATATTCCCTTTGTGCTGGGTATCGGCATGACGATCTCCGTGTCGCAGCTTGTGGCCATGGCGCATGGCCGGGGCGATGAGCGCGCGGTGACGCACTACGCGTTCAACGGCTTCGTGCTGTGCGGGCTCACGGCGGTACTTATCGCAGCACTGCTGCTGGCGGGCAGCCCGCTGCTGCTGCACCTCGGCCAGGATCCCGATGTGGCCGTGGCTGCCGTGCCTTTCATGCGGCTTATGGGCTTCTCCATCCTGCCCATGTTGCTCTTTATGACCTTGAAGCAGTTCGCCGATGGCCTTGAGTATACCCGTACCGCCATGATCTTTTCGCTGCTGGCGCTGCCTGTGAATGCGGGTCTCAACTGGATCCTGATCTACGGTCATTGGGGCGCGCCCCGGCTTGGGCTGAACGGCGCCGGCTGGGCGACGCTGGTGACCCGGAGCATCATGTGCGTCCTGCTGGCGATCGTGGTACTGCGGCACCGGGCATTCCGTCCCTACGTGGCCCTGCGCGAAGAGTGGGTGCTCCGCGCCAAAACGCTCAAGGCCCTGCTGGGCATCGGCATTCCGAGCGCGCTCCAGGTGGGCATGGAGGCGGGCGCCTTTGCCGTTACCGGCATCCTGATCGGCACGCTGGGCGCGGTGGCACAGGCGGCGCACCAGATTGCGCTGAGCTGCGCGGCCTTCACCTTCATGGTGTCGATGGGGCTGGCACAGGCCGGCTCGATCCGCGTTTCCAACGCTTTCGGGCGTGGCAGCAGCAGGCAGATCATACAGATCGGAAACGGCACGCTCCTCATTGCGCTTGCTTACGGGATTACCTGTGCGCTGGGCTTCGTCGCCTTCCGGCAACAGCTGCCGCTCTTTTTCAACAACAACCCCGAGGTAGCGGCCCTTGCGGCACTGCTGCTCCTTTTCGCGGCCATCTTCCAGGTGTCCGACGCAACGCAGGCGGTAGGGGCCGGGCTTCTGCGGGGTATTAAAGACGTCAAGGTTCCTACCTGGCTCATCTTCGTTGCTTACTGGATCATCGGCTTGCCGGTGGGCTGCCTGCTCGGGTTCCGCCTCGCGATGGGCGCGGCCGGCTTCTGGCTCGGACTCATCCTCGGGCTCTCCTTCGCATCGTTTTTCCTGTATGCACGCTTTCGCCGCCGCAGCCTGGTGGCCCCGTAGGAATACGGAAAAGGCCGCACCCACAGGTGCGGCCTTGCAGGAGATGGTGGTTCGTAGCTTAGGGCCGCGGCGGGTAGAGACCCTCTACGGCAATGATATAGTTCATTCCCAGGTAGGGCATCATATTGTCGTGCGGCTGGCTGCCACCGGCAGGCTGCACTGAAGCTGGGTTCAGCGGTGTGTTGGGCGTGCCGCTGGCCAGGTAGGCCGGGTGTTGCTCCGGTTCGCGTCCGCCGGTATTTACAACGGCAAGCACGGCGCCGGCAGCGGGCACCGTCGTGTCGCCATTGGTGTTTGATACGGCAAAGCCGTGCGTATGCGCAGGCATCTGGTTACTCAGCAGCGTTACGCTTTCCGTGCCGCCCATCTGGCCAAGTTCTTTGCGGCTGAGGCCGGGTCCCTGGCCGGTGCCAACGGGAACACGGCCGGCCAGGTTGGGTAGGCCGAAGGTCGATACCCCGTCGCCGCCGTAATTGGTGCCGAGAATAGAAAACAGCGCGGAGTTTTGCGCAATTGAAAGCAGTTGTCCCGTGCAGAACATCCAGCCGCGGGGTGCGAAGGTGCCGGCAAACATCCGGATTTCGCCAATGTAAGGATCCATAAGCTTTGGTAGTTATTGGTGATTGAAATGATGAAAGCTATTTATCAGGGGCGCGGCGGGAAAACGCCGTTCGTGGCGATGATGAACATCGTGCCGATGAAGGGTTGGCGGTTTTCGTGTGGCTGGCTGCCCCCGGAAGGCTGCACCGTTGTCGGGTTCAGCGGGATCGACGGATTACCGCTGGCCAGGTAGGCCGGGTGCTGCTCCGGCTCGCGCCCGCCGGTATTTACAACGGCAAGCGATGCGCCCGCAACGGGCACTGTCGTGTCGCCGTTAACATTGGCCACGGCAAAGGTGTGATTGTGGGCCGGCATCTGGCTGTTGGTCAGGGTAACCGATTCAACGCCGCCGAGCTGTCCCTGCTCAATGCCGCTGAGGCCGGGGCCGGCGCCGATGCCTACGGGGACGCGGCCACGCAGGTCGGGTAATCCGAAGTTTGTACGGCCGTCGCCGCCGTACTTGTTACCGAGCAGCGAAAACAAAGCCTGGAATTGCGTGATCGGTACGAGGCGCCCGTCGCAGGGCAGCCAGCCATCCGGCGCGTAGCTAAATCCGATCATCTTGATCTCTCCAACATAAGGTTCCATTGTTAGTGGGTTTTAAAGTGAGGAATGAATAGCAGTAGTTATGCGTGGTTGCGCAGCAGGCTGTGCCTCGCCGAAGCGTTCGCCGCGGCCGAAGCCGAGCGCCACAAGCTTGGTCCCGGAAAAGGTGCCTTCGGGCATCCGGGCGATATTGATGCGCAGCAGCCCCCCGTCGCCGCAGCATACGAACAGGCCCTGCGCCGCATCGGCATGTACGATCGTGCCCGCGGGTGATTTCATGCGACCATCGGCGGGACTCACTTCGAGCACCTGGAGCGGAAGACCGCGGAAGTAGGTCCGGGCACCGCCGGCTATCGGGTTGCAGGCGTTGACCAGTGCTTCCACGGCATCGGCCTTTTGCTTCCAGTCGATGACCAGGTCGTTCTGCGCGGGACGCCGCTGGTAGCTCCGGTGATGGAGATCCTGTGCAGTCTCGGCCGGCCATTGCCCGCTGCTGCCGGCTTCGATGAGCGACAATACTAGGGCGGCCGCGGCCAAGCTGAGACGGGCCGAGTAGAGCCCATAATTTTCTCCGGGCATCAGGGCGATCTCCTGTCTCGCCGCTACAGGGCCGGCGTCAAAGCGCCCGGTCATGCGGTGGATGGTGATACCGCCACGACGGTCGCCGTTGCGGATCTGCCAGAAAAGCGGCACCGGGCCAGCATAGCGGGGCAGCAAGCTGAAATGAATATTGTAAACCCGGTTGGCGTCCGGGAGCAAGGAAGCCGGCAGCTTCCAGGAAAAGCCGATGCAAAGCACCAGGTGATCGGGGTGCAGCAGGGTGAAAGTGAGTAATTCCTCCTCCAGGCGCGCCTTCGAAACCGCCAGGAAGGGGATGCCGTGTGCAGCGGCAAACTGTTGCAGGTCGGGTGCGTCCTGCGGAAGCGGGTCGGTCGTGTAAAGAGCATGCAGGTCGCCGTGCTCGCGGATCTTCACCAGCGAGGGCAGGGCAATGGAACTCGTCGTCAGCAGAACGATTTTCATATCAGAATCTCCTTCGTCCTGCGCAGTAATGGTTTGGCTGTGCGGTAAGATAGAGAAAAGTTCTGATCGGCCAAACGGTAAGCACTATCCGAAAAATATTTACCGGGGGTAACGCATTTCGTTAAAATGGCGGCAAGAACCGTGGATGGGCTGACTGCCTGTATCGGGGAAAACGGAAATAGGTACATTTACACGTCAACCCTTTACCATGAGCGATAAGCCTTCTTTCTGGCAGCGACTTGGCCTCCACGACTGGTTTGTAAACAAGCCGGAGGCCGCTGTGCCCGAGCGGAATACGGGGCTCAGTCCCGAGCGGATCTACCAGTTCATCCAGGCACAGTTCGGGGAGTCGGTGCGCACGCTTTCCTTCGCCAACCGTGTTGTTTTTTACCAGGAATATATTGTGGTCTTTCACCCGGACGACTATGCCCGGTTTCAGCAGGAGCGCAAAGGACTTCTCGGGATGATCGCGCAGGAATGCGTCACCGAGTTTACCCGGGTGCTGCAGGAGGCAGCGCAGGCCGGCCGCACGGTAATGCCTGCCGGCGCGCGTTGGGTTTTTCGCTTTGTGTCGCACCCCGGCTATGCACCCGGCGACCTGGGCTTTATCGGTAAGCTGCTGCCCGAGGGCGGCGGGCAGGAAGCGCAGCCGAACCTGCGCGTCACCTATATCCCAAGGCAAACGGGGCGTGCCGAAACCTCGGAGCTCAGTGCCGATTCCCTGTCGGCTTTTACCTATTATAGTGAAGGATATTACGAGCTGCCTTTCCGGCTGGAGCTGCCGTCGGGCAAGGCTTCCGGGCCTTCGGGCAGCGCCGGCGCCAACGCCCGCTTCGAGGCCATCGTGCCCGACCGGGAATATGCCGGCAAGCGCATCGAGTTCCTGATGACCGGTGACGAGGTGATGCTTACCGGTCCGGCGGATCCGCGCAACGGCGGCGATGTGTTTCGCGTGCCTTCCGAATGGGTGGATACTCCCCACCTGCACATCCGCTTTTCACGTGCCGAGAACAAGTTTTACCTCGCCGCCTTCGGCGAAAAAACGGTCGTCAACGAAAAAGAAGCGCCCCGGAGCGCGCCGCAGCAGCCCGACTGGATCGAGCTTCCGCTCAACTCGCGGATTGTGCTCAACGGCATCGTTGGTGTGAATTTTTATAAAGCCTGAAACATGTCCGGCATTCTTTCCGTTCTCCTGCTGTTGCTGTGCGTCATCCTCGCGGTGTTGCACTTCCGCGATGTGCGCAGCTCAAACCGTACGCATGAGTGAATCGTATTTCGGCCTTACCGATACCGGCCTTGTCCGCACCAACAACGAGGATGCGTTCCTGTTGCAACCGCTTGAAGGCGGACGCCTGCTGGCCTGTGTCATCGACGGCGTGGGCGGCTATGAAGGAGGCGAGGTGGCCGCGCGGATTGCGCGGGATGCCTTCGCGGCCGCGGCAGGCTCCATCAAAGGCGGCGCAGGCGCGCTTGCCGCGGTTTTTCCGGTGATCGAAACCGCTATGGGCAATGCTAAAACCCGGCAGCCCGAACTCGCCCAGATGGCTTGTGTGCTGACGGCGCTGCTGGTGGACGAAGCCGCTGCCACCTTTTATTACGCGCATGTCGGTGACACACGGCTTTACCTCTATCGCGACGCTTCGCTGGTGAAGATCTCCCAGGATCATTCTTTTGTAGGGATGCTTGAAGACAGCGGGCGCATCACCGAGGCAGAGGCCCTTGCCCACCCGAAGCGCAACGAGGTAGACCGGGCGCTCGGTTTTGGAGCAATAGGCAATGACGCCGGGGCCTACGTGGAAACAGGGGACTCGCCTTTTCTTCCCGGCGATCTGCTGCTGCTGTGCAGCGACGGGCTTACCGACCTGCTGACACGTGCCGAGATCGCCGCACACCTGCAGGCGCCGGTTAGCCTGGAGCAAAAAGCCGGTGCGCTTGTGCGGGCCGCGAATGAAAAAGGCGGAAAAGATAATATCACGGTGGTGCTCGTAGCCCATCGCAGCGGACGTTCGGGGCCGGCTCCCGTGGGCCAGCCAAGAAAAGTGGAACGAAAGCCGGAGCCCGCGGAAATTCCGGAGAAGCCGGTTTATACTCCGGCCCCGGCGCGGCAGGCTCGGGTTTCACCCTGGCCCTGGATCGCCGCCGCGCTTCTGCTGGTGGTTGCAGCCTGGTGGCTGCTGCGAAAAAAAGATCCGGAGGTGCCGGTCGCCCCCGCGCCGTCGCAGCCGCCCACCCTGGTGCAGGCACTGGCTGCCGGAGGGGACACCTTATTACTTGACCAGGTAAATAATACATCGGGAATCGCGCTTCCGGATACGGTCCGCCTGGAGCGCGATACGCTGCACCTCGTAGGCCGCGATACCACTTTGCTTCGCCCGGAAGCCGGCCATACGGTACTCCAGGTGGCGCCCACGGTAAAGCTGCTTTCGTTCGGGCGGCTCGAATTACGCGATGCCGACATCCGTGTAAGCAGCAGCAACGTTTCGGCCCTGCGCTTTGATTCGGTGCGTCTTCGCAACGTGTCGATCGGGGTGGCGCATCCACTGTTTTTCCGCGACACCATTATCACCGGCGCTTTGTACAGCACATACAAAAAAGGAGGTGCCCGTGACTAAGCGCCGCACCGAACGGGTGTTACTGCTCGCCATCGCGCTGGTGCTCGGCGGGCTGTTCGCCTTGCTTTACCGGAAGCAGGAAGCCGACTTCGCCGCCGTACCGCAGCGGCTTTCGGAGGGCACCATGGTGAACCTCAACGCCGATCCCAACGGCGAGGCACTCGCCCGCCTGCTGCTGGATCAATATTATTTTGAAGACCCGCGCGATGTGCGCCTCATAAAAGAAGCGGTTGCATCGGGCCGCCAGTCGGTGACGGAGCTGGACAATACCGGCGCGCTCAACAAGCGGCCCTTCCTGGTGCCTGCCGGGGATGCCCTGGCGCGCGGCGGCACCGCGCTCCAGAAACGCGCGCGCCTGGCCAATCGCCTCATCGGCTTTGATGGACCGGATTCGATGCGTTACCTCCAGGAAAAGAAAGCGCCACCTCCGCTACCCGCGGTGCAGCAATTGGCGATGGGCCGTGGTGCTCTTGCCGGTACTATCCGCGATGCCGCGGGTCTGCCCGCGGCGGGCGTGCTGGTGCGGCTTGAGCGGGTGTTGCCGCAAGACAGCAGTGCCGGCACCGACGCCGAGGCGGCGGTTGATCTGCTGAAAGACGGACTGCGCTACCGCCGCGCACCGGGAGCGCAGCCGGTTTGGGTGGCGGCCTATGCCCGCACCGATGCTTCGGGCAACTGGCGCTTCGAAGGCCTTGCCGAAGGCGCCGCTTACGAGGTGCTGCCGCTGCAACCGGGGTATACTTTCGGGCCGGTAAAGGGTGTCGCTGAATTAAAGGGTACCGCCCGCCGAGCATTTACAAGAAGTCCCCTGACACTGCGGCTGTTCTCCGGCCGCGATTTCAACCTGCTGAAACGCGAAGGAGCGCTCATCGTGCGCACACCGGACGAAGCCCGGACCTGGTTCTGGGTTATTGGTGTCGGTATCCTGGTCATCTTCCTGTTGCTGCACCTGTTCCTGAGCGCGCGCCTGCCGGGCACCGACCCGTTTTTGTTACCGCTCCTGATGCTGCTCACCGGGCTTTCTTTCCTGACCCTGCTCAGCCTGCAGGATCCTTTACGCGACCGCTTCCTGGCACGCAGCACATTTTGGTATTTCCTGGCCGGGATGGTGGGCGTTTTCGTTGTGCTGCTATTCAATATGGCCCGCTTTACACCGGATGCCGGGGCTTACCGGATGTTTGCCGTAAAAGGCCGAAAGGGTGAGCGTGGCCTGCAATGGGGCCTTGCCGCGCTTGCCCTGCTGGTGGCCACTATCATTTTCGGTAGCGGCCCCGAGGGCAGCGGCGTCAAGGTAAACCTCTTCGGCTTCCAGCCCAGTGAGAGCATCCGCTTCCTGATCGTATTATTTCTTGCCGGTTTCTTTGCAGCCAACGAGCGGCTGATCTCCGAGTATGCAACCGCGCGCCGCAGATGGTCGTTCTTCTACCCGGCCCTCGCTGCGGTGGCCGGAACGATCCTGCTCTTTCTCATGCTTGGCGACCTGGGACCTGCGCTCGTTGTGTGCTTTACGTTTATCGTGCTGTTTTCCTTCAGCCGCGGCGATTTCTGGATCATGGCCGCCACCGTAGCACTCTTTGTGCTGGCCAACCTGGTTATCGGCAATCCGCTCATCGCCACGGGCGTTACCGTAGTTCTACTGTCTGTCTACCTGCGTTTCTTTTACAAGCGCCTTTCCGAATCCTCGGTGATTGCACTCACGGTGCTGGCCGGCTTCTTATTGCTCGACCAGGTGCCGATGCTTGACCGGCTGTTTCCCGGCCCCGTGCAGCGGCTTGTAGACCGTCGGGCGATCTGGCAAAACCCCTGGGACAACGAAGTGTTCGGCGGCGACCAGATCGCCAACGGCATCTGGGGCATGGCTTCCGGTGGTGCCAGCGGACAGGGGATCGGTGAAGGTTTTGCCAAGACAATCCCCGAAGCGCATACCGACATGATCCTTCCCGCGATCGGGGAGGAGCTCGGCTGGGCGGGTGTTGTTTGTCTCTTCCTGCTTTTCTTGGTTTACCTGCACCGCGCGCTGCTGATCGGCCGAGCCACGGGGCGGCCCTTCCTGTTCTATCTCTGTGCCGGTATCGGTATCAGCACTTTTATCCAGTTCCTGCTGATCGCGGGCGGCTCTACCGGCGCCCTGCCGCTCTCCGGTATCACCTTACCTTTTATCAGTTACGGAGGCTCATCGCTGATCATCAACCTGGTGGCCGCGGGCTTCCTGCTGTCCGCATCTTTCGTACGCGGCAGCGAGGCGCAACTCGATTACGTACGCCGGCGGCAGGACCACAACCTCGTGCCCGCGATGGCGGTGGCCCTGCTTGGAATCGTAGCGCTTTCCGTAAACCTGGGGCGCTACCTCTTTCAGCCCGCGCGCTGGGTGGTGCAGCCGGCACTGGTTGCTGATCGTTCGGGCGCCCGCATGTTCAGCTACAACCCGCGCATCGCCATCCTGATGAACCGCCTCGAAGCAGGTGCGTTGTACGACCGCGAGCATCGCCTGGTGGCAACGAGCCGGAGTGAGCACCTGCTGCGGCAGCGCGATACGCTGCTTAGCGGCGGCGTTACTCCCGGTGCGCTCACCCGCCTATCGCGGCGCCGTCTCGACCGCTATTATCCCTATGGCGACGAACTCTTTTTCTGGACCGGCGATGCCAACACCGGCGTGTTTACCGGCTCGCTCAACGGCTGGTTTGGCGAGTACCGGATGGCGGCCGAACTCCGCGGATTTTCCACACCTGAAACGACATACGAGGTGCGGGCGCATCATTACCGCGAAAGCCGCTTCCTGCCGCCTTCCGAGCGCGATATGACCGTGGTGGGGCGCGATTACAGTGCACTCGCCCCCTTGCTCCTCGCGGGTATCGACAGTAAGGAAGTAGAATCCTTTAAACAACGCAACCGCGATGTGCAGCTCAGTATCGATGCAGCCCTGCAAACCGCCTTGCAACGCGGCCTCGCGGCTTCAGATTCGCTGCGCGACAACCGCGTTTCGATCGTGGTGCTTTCCGATCGCAGCGGCGATGTGCTTGCTTCTGCCTGCTGGCCGCTGCCGCCCACCGAAGACTGGGAGGCGCTTACGATGACGCCGCGCGAGGCTGCGCGCCAGCCCTGGCTGCTCACCCTGCGCGACCTGGGTTTTTCGCATGCCACCCAGCCCGGATCTACAGCCAAGCTTGCAACGGCCCTCGCTGGATTGAACAAATACGGCCCCGAGCTGGCGGAAAAGAAATTGCTGATCCGTCCGCAGGACCTGATCCGCGTGCGCAGCGCCGAGCCCGACGAGCCGGGTATGATCGGGATGGAGCGCGCCATCGTTAAATCGAACAACAGCTATTTTATTAAGCTGGCCAACGAAATGAAGCTGCAGGAGGAGATGGCGACGATTTACCTGCAGACCGGGATGTTCTGGCGTGGTGTCGGTGGCTACTTTTATGAGCGCCCGATCAACAACGGTGCACGCGAAGAAAGCTGGCGCGACCTGTGGCGCCGCACGGAATTTACCAGCCTGCGCCGCTATAATCCGAATGATATCCGCCGCACGCGCGGGCAAGGCGTTTCCGGCGCCGCCTGGGGCCAGGGTGAGCTTACCGCAACGCCTGCCGCCGTGGCGCGGCTCGCCGCAGGTATTGCCAATGGCGGCGCACTGGTGCCCCATCGGATTGTTTTGAAGATCGCCGACTCAACGCTGCCGGTAAAAAACGCCGAGCCCATCGCGCACACGCCGCAGCTGGCACAACTCCTCACCGGCTTCATGAAAGCGCAAAGTGCAGGCAAGCGCGGCATACTCGGTCTCACCGTTGCCGGTAAAACCGGAACTCCGGAGCGGATTTTGCGGGGACAGCGCATCAACGACGGCTGGTACGTGTTTTTTGCCCCGGCATCCAGAGGCGACGGAAATATCGTGTGCTGCATTCGTATTGAAGCCACAAAGGGCTCGAGCGATGCGGTTCAGCTGGCGGGCAGGCTGGTGATCCCAGAACTGCTCCGCCGGGGATATGTACGTAGCTTTCCCGGCGCCGGCGCTACCGATTCAATGATCCGCATCCGTCCCCTGCCACCAAACGAATAAGCAACCATGGGTTTTTTTGACCGATTTAAAACAAACGAAGCCACCGACGCGAAGTCCATCCGCGAAGGGCTTTTATATGCGATCCGTAGCCGGCTTTCAGCGTTCCAGGGCAACGAAGGACAGGGGCTGCGCAGCCTGCACCTTTTCCTCACCCCGACGCCTGCCGGGCGTGCCGAATACGAGGCGGCCGTGTTTTTCCATGAGCCCGGGCGCCTGCATCAGGAGGTGGCGCGCATTGCCGACGACTACAACCTGGCGCTGCCCGCCGCCTGGGAGCTGAAGACACAGTTTTGCGAAACGCTACCGGAGGAGGCTGAGCCGGTGCCGGCGCTGGCAGCGGGTATCTGGATCGCCACGGGCTCGAAGGCCGCGCCGGCTGTGGGCGCCGCGCAGCTGCGGGTGCTCGCCGGCGTAGCGGAGCAGCAGCTCTACCCGCTGCCAACCGACGGTAGCCGGGTCAATATCGGGCGGGGCGCCCAGGCGCAGCTGCCCGACGGCTTTGCCCGTATTAATACGGTGGCGTTCACGGATGATGCAACGCTTGAAGCCAACCGCTTCGTGTCGCGCCAGCACGCACATATCCGCTACGACGCGGGGCTGGGGCAGTTCCTGCTTTTCGCCGACGCGGGCGGCCTGCCGCCGCACAACAAAACCAAGGTGAAGGGCGCCGGCGATGCGGCCGCGATCAAGCTGCAGAGCGCTGAAGTGCCACACCTGCTGCGGCATGGCGACCAGATCATCCTGGGCCACTCGGCCCTGCTCGAATTCATCACCGGTAAAGCAGAAGCGCATGGGTAAAGTGTTTACCATTACGGCAGGACTCGAGAACATGGGCGCGCTGAAGACCGGCGGACAAGGTTCTGTTTACAAAGGCCGGCGCGTAGGTGAGATCATCACCGCGGTAAAGCTGCTGCCAACGCCGATCCATTCCGAGTCGCCCGAAGACAAGCATTATATGGCCTTCCAAAACGAAGTGGCGAAGCTGCGTAAAGTGAATGAAGTGCCCAACCCGCACGTGGTGCGGATCCTGAGTTCTGGCCTTACGGAGAGCGGTTCCTTTCCATTCATCGAGATGGATTTCGTGGAAGGCCCCGACCTTGAGGAGTTGCTGAAAGCGCCGCATGATCCCGTATTCACCATCAAGGAAGCAGTCCGCCTCGCCGACCAGTTGTCGAATGCGCTGGCGCACTGCCACCGCGTAGGTGTGAAGCATGGCGATGTAAAAAGCAATAACGTAAAGTACAACGTTCATACCGGCAACTATGTACTGCTCGACTTCGGGATGGCCATTATGTCGGACGAGCAGCGCCGCACCAGCCTGCGGCATGCGGGTGCCATCGAGTTTATGGCGCCGGAGCAGAATAACGGCGAGATCCTTTTCCAGACCGACGTGTACAGTTTTGGTGTCATCCTCTTCGAGCTGGTTGCAGGTTCGGTGCCTTTCCCGCTCAGCGAGCGGGGTGAGACGGCGCGTACGCAGGTGATGCTGGCTCATATGGAAGCGCCGCCGCCCGACCTGATGGAATTACGCCGCAGGAACCTCCCCGCGGGTTGGAGCGAAGAGAAGCAGGCGCGCGAGCTGCAGGTGCCGCAGTGGCTCATCGACACGGTTTATATCTGCCTGCAGAAGGCACCGCAGAGCCGCTTTAGCGATGGCATGGTGTTGCACGATCATATCGTGCTCCGCAGCACCCAAAAGCCGGAGGCTGCCGAAGTGTTTCTTTCTGCTGCCCCCGCGGCGGCTTTTGAAAGCGAATTGCAGCAGTTGCGGCAGGAGAACGAAGAGCTGCGCCGGCGGGTGCAGCAACTACAGGCGCGCCAGGAAGAGCCACAAAGCTATACGCCTGCCTACGTGCCGCCACGCCGGCGCAGCAACGCAGGCCTTATTTCGGTGTTGCTGGTACTCGCCGTGCTGGGCGTTGCAGCCTGGCTGGTGATCAAAAAGCCAGGGATGGTGAATAAGGAAGCTGCCGCTCCCATAACCCAAACAGACAAAGGAACAGAAACGCTTGTAGCCGGCCAGTACATGGTGAAGGCGGCACGCGCTTACTTCTATGATCGCCCCGACGCAGCGTCACGGCGTAATGCGTATATGGTGCCTTCATCGGAAGTGGTGAATACGACGAAAGAAGACAACGGTTTCGTCTATACCGATTTCGTCAACAGCCGCGGGCAGCGTTCCAGGGGTTGGCTGCGGGTCCGCGACCTGATGACGCTGGACCAATGGAACGACCAAACGCGGAAGCAGGAAGAAGCCGCACTGACGCAGGAGGAGATCAACCGCCAGCTGACGGAGGCCCGCAGCCGACTTGAGTCGGGGCAACTGCAGGAAGCACTTTTCCTTTACCAGTTCCTGGCGGCAAAGGAGGTGCCGGAGGCGATGTATGAATACGGTAACCTGGGCCTCCAGGGACGCCACAGCGCTCTCAGCTGCAAAGACGCGTTTGTGCTGGTGCAGAAGGCCAGCGACAAACGATATGTGCCTGCAAAACGCACGCTCGGCTTTCTCTATGTGTTTGCCGACAACCCCGAGGTGCTGCGGGTGAATAATTACGACGGCTGCACCTACGACCGCGATGTATTCAAAGGCTCCAAGCTGCTGCTCGAGGCAGCGGCGAAAGGCGACGAGGCCGCGCGGAAGCTCGTGGAGGAATTTCACCTCGACGATCCGGCTACCAATGCTCCCAATAACAACCAGCAATACCTTCCCTGATGCGCATCAAACCCGTACGGATACTGGCGTTCGTGGCTGTTTTAATTACGGTGTTCGCGGCCTCTTGTTCCACCCCCGAATACCACCAGGGAAACAGCATTCTCTATTACCCGCAACGCGACGCCTACCGCGATGAGGAGAACGGCGTTTACCTCGTATTCGACAGCGTGGAGCAGCAATGGACGCGCAGGGATACGTTGGAAGGAAGCCCCGGGCCCGCGGTGCGTATTGCCGATCCAGGCGTGCCGGTGTACCGCGACAATGCCCAGCACCGGCTCATTTATGGTACAGCGCGCTTTGCCGACCGCGACGAGCTGGCACGAAAACGGGTCGAGGATTCACTTGCGGCCGTGCCGAAACTAGCGCCACCGCCCCCGCCTGAAGAGGCTCCAAAGCGGAAGACCCGCGTGGGCCGGTGGCTGGAGAAGATTTTCGGAAAGAAGGAAAAGCAATAAGGTCACATCCTTCGGCGGGAGCGCAAGCGGTAATTTTTTCCTAGATTAGAACTTTATTCGCTGCGTATTCCGTTCGCTATGCTTCCTTTTGCAACCATCAAACTGCGCTCAACAGGGCTTTTGCTGCTATGCCTGCTTTTCCTGCCGGCGGGGGCACAGGTGCCTGCACCGCCAATCGATTCGATGATCCGCGTCATACCCGGGCTCATGCGCAGCGACGAGCCGGCAGCGCGTATCCTGATCAGCGCCCTCGACCAAAGAGCTGTCCGTGAAAATCACCGCCATGGCATCATACAGGCGGCCTTTTTTAATTCCTGGCTTAGCTACCGGCACGAAGCGCCCGAGCGTTCAATTCAAAAGATCGACAGCGCACTCGGCAAGATCGCGGGCATCAACGACGATACCGCCCTGGTAAAATATTATATCCTGAAAGGTCAATGCTATGTGAAGCTGGCCGACTTCGGCAAGGCGCTGGCGGAATTCAACAATGCCCTTCGTGTGGCCCGGAAGCGCGGCGATGATGTGAGTGCAACGAGTACGATGATCAGCATCGGCTGGGCTTATATGGAGAGCGGAAAGCCGCTGGAGGCGATTCGCTTTTTCGACGAGGTGCTGCGGATCAACCCCGGCGCGCAATACGATCACCGGTCGGTGCTGTTGTGCAACATTGCTTCGTGCTACAATATGGTCGGCGATTTTAAGAAAGGGGAGCAGTACGCGCGGCAAGGCATCTCCATTGCGCGCAGCCGCGGCAACCATATCGACCTGGGCAACGGGCTCAATATCCTGGGGCGCAGCTATTATATGCAGGGACGGATGAAGGAAGCCCTGGCGATGCTCCAGGAAGCCGCCCTTACCCGTGAAAAGATTTCCGATCCATCTATGCTGGCATCCGACTACCTCGAGCTCGCCGACCTTTTTCGCAAAAACGGGCAGCCCGGGAAAGCTGTTTTGTGGGCAAGTAAATCGGAAGCCCTGAGCGCGCGCCTTGGCAACAACCTGAAGCTCACCGACGCCTATAAAGCGCTCGCCGAAAGCTACGAGTCGCTCGGCAACGACGCCATGGCGGCCCGCTACCTGAAGAAGCTTCTGGCGCAAAAAGACAGCGTGGAAGCCGATCGCTATAACCGTGCTTTTGCAGAAATGCAGGTGCAATTTGAAACGCAAAAGAAAACAACAGAGAACCTGCGCCTGAAAAAGGAGAACCTCGAGGCGAAGCTGCGCAACAGCCTGCAGCAACGCTGGCTCCTGCTGCTTGGCGCCGTGGCCTTGTTGCTGGCGGCCTCGGGTATTTATGTGTCGAAGCTGCTGAAAAGCCGCTACCAGACCCGGCTGGCGCTGGAGCAGATCGGTGAGCAGCGCCAGCGTACCATCGCGGTAATGCAGGCCGAAGAAGCCGAGCGTCGCCGCATCGCCGGTGAGCTGCACGACGGCGTAGCGCAAACGCTGGCCGCCGCAGCCTTGCAGCTGGCAAAAGCGCGCTCGGGCCAGGCCAGCCTCGACCGGGTGGAAAACCTGCTGGAGCAAGCCGGCACCGAGGTGCGCTCCCTGTCGCACCAGATGACACCCGAACTGCTGCTCCATTTTGGGTTGGCCAAAACAATGGCCCAGGCGGTGAATGAACTCAACGACGCGGGCCCGAAAACCCGCTTCACCCTCTTTACACATGTAGACGGGCCGCTCCACGACAACCTGCTATCGCTGGCCCTGTACCGTTCTTTCCAGGAATTGTGCACCAATATCCTGAAACACTCGGAAGCCACCGAAGCCACCGTGCAGCTGACGATCGACGGGGAGGAAGTGCAGTTGATCGTTGAAGACAACGGCAAGGGCTTTGACCCGGCTACCGCAGCTGCGGGTCTCGGGCTGAAGAACCTCCAAAGCCGTATGGCTTTTTACGAGGGAAGCGTAGCCGTGGATAGTACCCCGGCAAAAGGCAGCACCATCATCCTCCAGGTAAAACGTCCTCAAACCAATAAAGAAAATGGGCAACTTGGCTAATGCGAATCCAGTCACGATCGTTCTTGCGGACGATCACGAAATCCTGCTCGATGGCATCGGCTCGATCCTGGCGGAGCAGCCGTGGCTTCGTATTGTGGGCAAGGCCGCTTCGGCGGAGGCCGCCCTGGCACTCGTGGAAAAGCTGCAACCCGCACTGCTGATTACCGATGTGAGTATGGGGGAGCGATCGGGGCAATGGCTTACCGAGCAGGTTTCGAAACGTTTTCCATTGATGAAGATCATGGTGCTGTCGATGCATGAAGGCGTGCAGCATATTCATGCACTCCTGGAAGCCGGCGCCGATGCCTACCTCCTGAAAAGCGTCAAGCAGGACGAGCTGTTGCATGCCATCGGTCAGGTGATGAAAGGAGAGCGTTACCTGCAGCAATCCATCGCCGGAACTTACACGCGCGGGCTGCGCCAGCACCAGGAGGCAGAGCGCCAAAGCCGCCTCTCGCCCCGTGAGATCGAGGTGCTGCGCCTCGTGGTGGAAGGCCTGTCTTCCGCGGACATCAGCGCGCGCCTGTTCCTGTCGGAGCTCACGGTAGAAACCCATCGCAAGAACATCGGGCGCAAGACCGGCGCGAAGAATGCTATCAGTCTTGTTCGTTATGCGCAGGAGCACGGACTGCTGTAAAAACTGATTTTACCTACCCGTAGGTATTGACGGGGCTTGCCCTTCGCGGTTCTTTTGTAGTTCACCCACAAAAGCTATTTTATGAAGAAGGCGCTCCTTACGAAACTTACCTTTTGCCTGCTGGCGATCGGCTCCCTTTTTCTCATGCCCGCAACCGCGCAGGCTCAGTCGCGCGACGAAATCATACACGCCAGCTACTTTGTAGCTTTCGGGCGTTATGCGAATGCTGGTGAACTGGCCTATTGGCGCCAGAACCTCGGCAACCGCAATATCCAGCAGATGGTAGACAATCACAAGACCTACCTGCGCTCAACCCAATCGGAACGGGAGGAAACGGTGAAGCGCTCCTTCATGGATGCTTTCGGATGGAACCCGAGCAGCCAGGAGTTGCGCCAGTGGTCGGGCCAGAACAAGACCTACGCCGAGATGATGAGCTACCACATCAACAACTGGCTCAATGTATACCCCGACCGGAAGGCGCACGTGATCAAGCAATCCTATTACAAGGTTTTCGGACGCACTGCCAATGCCGACGAGCTCCGCTACTGGATGGCACAACCGACCTGTTCCTTTGCGCAGCTGGTGGCTATGCATACGACCTGGAAGCTGCAGAACCAGGGCTCGTCGAAGATGGGACAGATCAAGCCGAACATGCGCGAGAACGGTATTTCTACTGCCGCCCTCAGTTCCGGCGCGATGGCCGGCGTAGTGGCCGCGGGTGGCATGAACATCATTGCGCCCAATGGTGGCCAGGTGGTGGCGGCCGGAGGAATGAACGTGGTGGCACCGGGTGGCGGCAACTGATTGTCTTCCCTTTTATCAAACCCATAAACCAAGCGTATGAAACTGAAACTTTTTCTTCCGGTGCTGGCATCGATCTGCTTCACCGCCGCGCATGCCCAGAACTGCGATCCCTGGATCAAGCAGGCATACAAGGAGCTTTTCGGCCGCGAGCCCAACGGTACGGAGTGCAACATCCGGAACTACAACAATGGTTCCTGGAACAGCTACGACCAGTTAAAAGGGTATATCAAAACCTATAATAAAACCAGCGGCGGCACGCCCCAGTTTGCTTCCAATGGCAAGCAGCAGGCCATGGGCCACTGCGGCACGAGCGGCTACAACGGTATCTGCGCCATTACCGAATTTACCAACGACGACTTCCCGGTGCGCAACACCACCTGTGGGCAGGCAGCCGCGGTGACGGCCATGTGGCATGCCGGCCTCGGTGCCAGCTATGGCGATCCTAAGGCGCTTGCGAAAAGCTTCTACGGCTATGCGCCGCCGAAGATCACCGTCGGTGGACTCGTGGAAGCGAAAGGCTCGCTGGGTACCGACTGGCGCCAGATCAACTATGGCCTCGACGGGTACAAAAGCCAGGGCATCCGCTACAACTGGCAAAAAGGGATCGATGCGCTCAAAAACGAGCTGCGCAAGAACGTTCCCTGCCTGTTTATGCTCGACACGGGCACCCTGCCGCAGTATGGCTACAAATGGTTCACGGGCCACTGGGTAGTGGCGTACGGGTACGATTCAAAGTATGTGTATGTTACCAATTTTCCGGACAACAAAATGACCTGGGACGAGCTGAAAAAGGCCTGGGGCGGGGTTTGGAATGAAGGCAACCTGGCAAAGGCGCACGGTACCGCGGAAATGTTTGCGGCCGTTTGGAAACAGTAACGTTCTTGTGGAGACGGGTTTGTGCCGTCTCCATTTTTTATTAAAAAGTAATTTTCATGACCCGATTTTACTGCTGTTTGCTTGCCGGAATATTTGCCGGCTGCGGCAACGCACCAGGCGCTCCACATACGGCTGCTGCCGGTTCCGATGGGACCACACGCCGCTATCGCGGAGCCATCTCCAATGGTATGAAGGGCGACTCGCTTTTCTTCGATCTTTCTCCGGACGGCAAACAATTACGCAACCTGACCTTTAAAGGCTACTGGCGTTGCAGCGGCAAGCTGGAACAAATGACCGCCGGGCCAAAGGGCAGCTTTCCCGTTGCAAACGGAAAGGTAAAAGGATATCTTTCCGAACCTCCAGGAGGCGGCGCTACCGCCTGGCGCTTCGACATTGACGCGGCGATACAGAAGTCCACGGCCTCGGGAACCTTCCGGATGAATATCAACAACCTGGGTTGTGATACATACCTGCTTAAATGGACGGCCGCGGCCTATTGAGCTGCGCAAGCCGGCACTATTATCTCACACGTTTCAACCGAATCCAGTTATGCGCACAACACGGGCACTGCTGCTCTTATGCGGACTGCTTCCTTTGCTGACAGCATGCGGCCAATCCGCATCGTGGAAGGGGAAGTTCATTTACGAACACAGCACGGATATCAACGAATACGACCTGGCGGCAAAGAAGGACAAGATGCTGTTCCAGCAAGGCACCCATCCCTTTGTCACTTCCTCCGGCGAGATCATCTATATCAATTATGCGTTTCCCAAGCGCAACATCCTCGTGCGCAAGCGTACGGCCTCCGGCCAGTTTCGCGATGTGCTCGACCTGGGCAGCGATAACCCCGATTACAAAGAGGCACTTGAGGCCTACAGCGTGATTCGTGGCACCGGGATTTCCGCCGTTCTTTCCGGGATGAGCGACCCGCGCGTATCGCCGGACGGGCGTTTCCTGTCGCTTACGATTTACGGATACAAGGGCCAGGGCTTTGAAAAAAATTGCGTTGCTGTATTCGATATTGCCAGCCGGAAGCTGCTGTACAAATTTGAAGGCAAATACTATGGTCAGTGGATGCCCGACGGGCGCCTGCTGATGTCGGGCTGGCACAAAGCAGAGAGCTCCGACGGGACCCTGTACAAGGAGCCTGCGCCCGGCATCTTCCTCACCGACGCAGCGCTCGCCAACCCGCAGCGTATCGACAAAGACCTCGACGACCCGGCCCCGTACCACGCCACGCCAAGCCCCGACGGGAAACGCGTTGCATTTATTTTGAACGGGCATGTGTGGGTGATGAACATCGATGGTACGGGCGCGCATCAGGTAACCGACGTTGACCGCGACAATGTTGAAACCTACCCTGCATGGTCGCCCGACGGGAAGTCTGTGGCTTGCTGGACTTACAAAACATTCGAGCGCTCTTATTATACCGCGATCGCCATCGTGCCGGCATCGTCGAAGACGCCGGTTGTGCTGAGTGATAAAGCCGCGGTATGGCCGCGCGATCAGAAAGGATACCGGATCAGCGGCGGCGCACACCAATTCAGCTGGAGATAGGAGTCATATCTGGCACCAGCCGTTGCAGCAGAACCTTTACCAGCACCAAGGCGCGCCGGAATGGGCGCGCCTTGGTGTGTTATGTATATCCGGTTAATGTGCAATGACGATCAACCAGGGGTGGGCGAGCCGTAAAATAAAAAAGCCTCCCGACAAATGTCGGGAGGCTTTTTGTGCCCAAGACTGGATTCGAACCAGCACGCCCTTGCGAGCGCTACCACCTCAAGGTAGTGCGTCTACCAATTTCGCCACCTGGGCAACCTTAGAAAGATCTTATCCCCGATTGGGGAGTGCAAATGTAATTACTTTTTTAATACAATGCGAAAAGTTGTTCCTTTTCCCGGCTCAGAATTTTTTACAAAGAGCTGGCCGCGATGATATTGCTCCACGATCCGCTTGGAAAGACTAAGCCCGAGGCCCCAGCCACGCTTCTTTGTAGTAAAGCCGGGCTTGAAAACTTTGGCCACGTTTCCTTTGCTGATGCCCTTGCCGGTATCGGTGACGTCGAGCACGACATCGTTTGCGCGTTCCTGGATGTCGATACGCAGAAGGCCCCGGCCCTCGAGTGCATCCAGACCATTCTTGAGTAGGTTCTCAATCACCCAGTCGAAGAGCGGCCCCGACAACGGTACCAGGATCGTCTCGCGCCCGCCGGTTTCCAGGTCGAAACGCACACGCCCCGGGGCGCGCTTGCGCACATACTCCATCATCTGGTGCACCTGCTCCACCACATTGCGCGGCTCGAGTTTGGGTGTCGAGCCGATCTTGCCAAAACGGTCGCTCACGAGGCGGAGACGGCTCACGTCTTTTTCAATCTCCGCCACGAAGTCTTCTTCAGGGTGCGTTTCCTTCAGTAGTTCCACCCAGCCTTCGAGCGATGATACCGGTGTGCCGAGCTGGTGGGCCGTTTCCTTGGCCATGCCGGCCCACACCTGGTTTTGGGTGGAGCGATAAGAGCTGCGCAAAGAGAGAATGGCAAGCCCGATAAATAGCGCCACGATCACCAGTTGTACATAGGGATAATACCGCACCTCGTCGAGCAGGCGGCTGTTACCATAGTAATAATGGTTCTGCCGGCTCGGGTCGATCGGGTCCTGGTAGAGGAGGGGCTGGTGCGCGGCGCGGAACGACTTCAGCCGCTCTTTCAGGTAAGCCGAATCGTTCAGGCGCGTTGAATCGAGGTTCTTCACTTCCATGATCCGGCCCCGCTCGTCGGTGATGATGATCGGGATGTCGGTGTTGTCGCGCTGGATCTTCAGCGCCAGCGTTGTTTCCTTATTGTTGATATTAAGGATGCTGTTGCTGGCTTCAATCCATTCTTCCACCTTGAGGCGTTCCTCCCGTTCGATCTTGGCCGCGAGGTAAGACGAATACCAGACCGTGCCGCTTACAATGAGGATAGCGATCAGGGCCAGCAGGGAGCGGATATTCAACAGCGAGCGCAACATGCACCGAAGATAATGTGGTAATGTGCTAATGGAATAATGTGCTGATGCAGTAATAGGATAATGCGGTAATCCGGTAATGCGGGAATAGGAGAGACCGAAAGAAAAAGAGCCCGAGAAAAAGAATGAAAACAAGGAAGAGTATGCTCAATAAAGTGTGTCAATTTAAAACTGATTAAATTGATATACGATGGAAAAGAAATCATTTGATTTTGATGCTTTTGTAAAGGAGGCTGGTGAGCAGCTTCGCTCCGGCAAGCCTTTAGTTGGAGCGGAAGGTGTTTTTACGCCGCTTTTAAAGCGCGTTATTGAAGCTTCTTTAGAAGGTGAGATGGACGAGCACCTTAAGGAGAAGAAAAGGCCGGGCGGCAACCGGCGCAACGGCCACACACAAAAAAATATACAAAGCTCGTTGGGCGGCTTTGATATTTTTTCTCCCCGCGACCGCGACGCCTCCTTCGAGCCACAGACAGTGGCCAAGCGTCAGCGGGTCATCTCCGAGGATATGGACCAGAAGATCCTGAGCCTGTATGGCATGGGCCTGTCTTATTCAGACATTCAGAAGCACCTGAAGGAGATTTATGACTTCGACATCTCGGATGGCACGCTGACGGCCATTACCGACCGGATCATCCCGGCGATCAAGGAGTGGCAGAACCGGGTACTGGAGAGCGTTTACCCGGTGGTGTGGCTCGATGCCATCCACTTCAAAGTCCGCCAGGACGGCGTGGTGAAGACCCGGGCCATCTATTCCATACTGGCCGTTTCCACGGAAGGGCAAAAGGAAGTGATCGGCATTTACTTTGGAGAAAACGAGGGAGCGGCTTTCTGGCGCTCGGTGCTCGCTGATCTCAGGCACCGGGGCGTGGAAGACATCTGCATTGCCTGCATCGATAACCTGAAGGGGTTTGCAGAAGCCATAGAAGACTTATTCCCTCAGACCGAAGTGCAGCTGTGCCTGGTGCACCAGATGCGCAACTCGATGAAGTATATGAACTGGAAGGACCTGAAGCCTTTTGTGCGTGATCTGAAGCAGGTCTATAAAGCTGTCAATGCCGCCATGGGCCTGCACTACCTGGAGGAAGCAGAAAAGAAGTGGGGTGCCAGGTACAGCATCATATTCAAAAGCTGGCGGGCCAATTGGGAGCGGCTCAGCACGTTCTTCAACTATTCACCTGCCATCCGTAAGATCATATACACGACCAACCCCATCGAAAGTTATCATCGCATGGTGCGCAAGGTCACCAAGACGAAAGGCGCCTTCTCTTCCGAAGATGCTATCGTCAAACAAATCTACCTGGCTACCATAAATGCAAACACCAGGTGGCAAGGCACCATGTTCGCATGGACCACCGTCCGCACAGAGTTAACTTTGAAGTACGGAGACAGGCTGAATAAATAAATGACACACTTAACTGAGCACTACCCGAAATCGGTCTCCTTGTTGCAAAATCCCATCTCCCCACACTATAATTCCATCTCCGCCCGCCAAAATTGCATCTCTGCCTGCCATAATTACAACTCCGCGGGCTATAATCCGGTCTCCGCAGGCTGTAATTCCATCTCTTCACCCTATAATCCGATCTCCGCACGCTATTATTCTTCCTCCACGCTTCATTATTCCATCTCCGCCCTCTATAATTCCATTTTCCACCTTTATTATTCCTCCTCCGCCCTCCATTAACCCTTCTCCGCACCCCATAAACCCAATCCAATTGAAAAACAATCACTTGCAAAAACATCCAAATTTTCCTTCCCAAATCTTTCTCAAAGCCCGGCAATAAGAGTAGATTAGTAACACATCAAAACCTTTCCCCATGAATCAAGAGCAAGACAACTTTTTGGAGATGCTGGGAAATACCCAACTGCATTGCGACGCGCACCGGCCCTACTGGACGCACCTTCTCCCGGTCTCCGAATCCGTACAGGCCCTCACCGAAACGAAGCGCGAGATCGACCTCTGCGCCCTCGTGCAGACCGACGGCACCTCGGGATCGAAGGCGGCCAAAGACATGGCCCTCGAACTGTCGGCCGGCAAATCGTACACCATGGGCCGCCGCGTGCTGGCCTGGGCCAAGAAAACCGGCAGGGCCGACGTAGTGGCCGCCGTCGACTTCAGCAAAAGCGACCTGCTGCAGGGCGCCGAAGCCGACCTGCTGCAACGCCACCGCCTCATTCACCGCTACGCCAGCGATAACAAAGCCGAACTGGCCGCCTACCAGGTGACCGACGAGGCCCTCACCGCGCTCGAAACCGCCATCAACACATTCGACGCCCTCCGCGGCGGCTACAAGGAAAAGGGCAACCACCGCATCTACTGCACGGGCCGCATTGACGAATTGATCGGCAAAGCCCGCGAAATACTCGACATCCTCGACGACGAAGTCGAAGGCCTTATCGAGAACAAAGAATTCATCGAAACCTATTTCATCGCCCGCCGCAAAACCGACCGCCGCGCCACGCGCAGCACCGCCGCTGCCGGCAGCACCGCCGCAACGGGCGCATGAGCGCAGTTTTATGGTTATTGAATGATAACGGCCGGGAGTTTTTACTCCCGGCTTTTTTTGCTCGTTCCCGCGCCGGTGTTGCGGCTACTTCAGAGCCGTCATTGCGAGGGACGGAACGAAGTGGAGGACAGAAGCAATCTCCCCATCTATGGCAGTGCGCTAACCGAAACAAGGGAGTTGCCCCATAGATGGGGAGGTTGCTTCGTCGCTACGCTCCTCGCAATGACAGTACTATGGGGGCAGTCGCCTCCTCGCAATGACGGCTTGGTAAACGCAGCCATTGCTCCCACAAAAGGAGGGCAGAATACATGATCACAGAACAAATGAGCAAATGAATACATGAGGGTGCTCCCCCTCTATAATCATGTATTCAGGTACTCTGTGATTATTTGCTCTGCAATCCCTCCCGGCTACAGGGTGGGTTGAGGGTCTGGGCCCAACTTTTGAAATAACTCCCCCGGAAGGTCGCTCTCAAACCCGCTTCTCACCTCCGCCATGAAAAAAGAGCAGAAAAAGCAAATGCAATCCCTCTACGTCGAGCTCGTAAAGCTGCAGAAGGAGGTCATCGCCTCGGGGCTCAAGCTCCTGTTGATCCTCGAGGGGCGCGACGCCGCCGGCAAGGACGGCACGGTAAAGCGGATCATCAGGCACCTGAGCCCGCGGGAGACACGCGTGGTGGCCCTCAACAAGCCCTCCGACCGCCAGCAGAGCCAGTGGTACTTCCAGCGCTTCAGCAAATTCCTGCCCGCCAGCGGCGAGTTCGTCATCTTCAACCGCAGCTGGTACAACCGCGCCGGGGTGGAAAAGGTGATGGGCTTTTGCACCGAGGCAGAATACCAGGCTTTCTTCAAAGAGGTGGAGCTCTTCGAGCGCATGCTCACCGACTCCGGCATCATCCTCCTCAAGTATTACCTCGACATCAGCAAGGAAGAGCAGGCCGCCCGCCTCGCCGACCGCCGCGAAGACCCGCTGAAGCAGTGGAAGATCAGCCCGATCGACGAAAAGGCCCAGCGGCTGTGGGACGAATACTCCGCCGCCCGCAACAAGATGCTGCGCAAGACCAGCTTCGACCGCGCACCCTGGTACGTGGCCAACGCCGAAGACAAGAACGAAATGCACATTGCCCTCATTTCCCACCTGCTCCGCCACGTGGAGTACGGCGGCAAGGACCCGGAAGTGCTCGGGCACAAAAGCAAGCTGGTGTACCCGGCTACGCAGGAGCACCTGGAGCAGGAGCTGTACCGGTAAGGGAGAGTAAGAGCCAGGAGCATCTTTTCTTACCTGGTTGCGCTGCGCCCGAGCGCAGTGCCGGCACCTTAACTTTATGAGCATGACCACCGAGCTGCGCTCCATCATCCCCGTATTGCCTTCCGCCGACATCGCCCGCGACATTAACTGGTATGCCGCCCACACCGGCTTCACACACCGCTACTCCGACGGCATGTACGCCGTGCTCCAGCGCGACGGGCTCGTGCTGCACCTGCAGTGGCATGCCGACACGCCCGGCGATCCGCTGCTCGGCGGATCGGTGATCCGGGTCTGGGTTAAGAACATCAGGCCCCTCTTCGATGAGTTCGTACAGCGCGGCACCGTTGCCGCCGATGACTTCCGCGCCAGCACACCCTGGGGCACCAACGAGTTCGGATTTTTCGATCCCAATAAGAATGCGGTGTTCCTGTTTGAAGACTGCGGGTGAAAGGCAGCCGCGCAATACAAGCCGTCATCGCGGGCACACGAAGCAATCGCAGGTGCCGTTGGACGCGATCCCGATGCTGCGCATCGGGATGACAAGAAGCAAAAGAGGATTTAGCGGGCGGCCCGACAGGCATTTCCCGGCCCGCAGCGCCACCACGGGCCGCCTCATTGTTTTCCCTTGCCCCTGTCATCCCGGTCGCAGGGAACGGGGATCTTAAACCCTTACTCCTTCAGGGCCGTCATTGCGAGGGACGGAACGAAGTGGAGTCCCGAAGCAATCTCCCCATCTATGGCACTGCCCTATCCCGAAGCAAAGGGTGTCCCCATAGAAAGGGAGATTGCTTCGTCGTCTCCTTACAGTCGCCTCCTCGCAATGACGGCATTATTAGGGCGGCCGGGTTCTCTGCTCCCTTCTCCGCTCCGGAGAGGGGCTGGGGGTGAGGTCACTCGCCTCCTCGCAATGACGACTACTAAAGAGGGCTTGCCTGCCCGCATCTTTTGTCAAACAAACCATCAGCCCCGTAGACGCCCAGCGGATGGACGCCTACGCCATTCCCTACCTCACCAAGCCCGGGTCTTTCCAGGAGCTTTGCACGACGCTGGAGAAGCTGATCGAGGAGATCGGGGGGAATTAAGCAGTCGGTACAAACGAAAGAACGCCGGACCGGTTCTCCTGGCAACCACCCACCGCGGATACCACTACGACGAATTCGACCGCACCATCATACCCGTTACCGGGCTCGAGATGGGCCTCGTGCGAATGAAGCCAGGGAGCGGGCAGGCCCGGCCGGCGCGGCGCACCCCGAAATACAGCCGCTCCGGACCACCCGGCACAAACCGGGACGATGGCCGGTACTTACTGCAGCATTATTAAAGCGTCGGTTGAACCAGGGGCAGCAAAACGGTCAGTTGCCATCCGCGGTCGCCCTCACGGGCCAGCGAAACCCTGCCGTTCATGTAGGCGACCCGTTGGCGCACATCCGCCAGGGCGGGTATATACGCATCAGGTAGCGCACCTTCATGACTTGCCCGGCCGGTTATTTGCAGGCGGGCACTGTCCTGCTCCTTTTCCACACGGATGCTCACTTCATCAACCGGAGAGCCCCTTTCAATGGCGCCCAGCACCTCCTGGCAGATCCTGAAAAAGTCCAGGGAGGCCTCCTGCGTCAGCAGGCCCGGCTCGAGGCGGCAGTGGAGCGAGCAGCGAATGCCTTTCAGCGTACTGAACTCGCGGCACAGCACGGCCAGGGTTTCTTTCAGTCCAAGGTCTTCGAGCATCGCCGGGCTGAAGGAGAACGCTATTTCCCGGATCGTATGGATCATGCGCTCCGTAAGACTGGAAATGTGGGCCATCCGGGCACGGGCGCTTTCCGGGAGCTCGTCCTGCCAGCTGCTCAGCCAATCGGTATTCATTTTGATCAAGGAAGCCAGCTGGGCCAGTTCTTCGTGCAGTTCAACGGCCACGTATTTCCGGTCGCGCTCCATGGTTTGTTTGAAATACCGCGCGAGGCTTTCGAACTCCTTGTAGCGTTCTTCCATTTCCTGCTCCAGTATCTTCTTTTCGGTGATGTCTTTGGCAATGGCAAATACTACTTCCTGTTCCGGGAAGTAAACAGAGGTCCATTGCAGCCACACGACCTTGCCGCTTTTGGCCAGATAGCGGTTCTGAAAGTTGGTCAGTGTCTCCCCGGCCAGCAGCTTTTCGCGTTTGGCGCCCGTGCGCTCGCGGTCGTCCGGGTGTATAAAAGTGGCAATTGGCTGGCTGAAGAGCTCTTCCTCCGAATATTCCAGCTTAGCCGCCACCGCGTTGTTTACTTTCTTGAAATAACCGTCCCTGCCGGCGATGCAAACGAGGTCCGGTGTTCGCTCAAAAAAGCTGCTAATGTCGAAGTCGCTGGTTTTCAGTGGGAGCATCCCACAAATTTACCCCGGAAAGGGGTTGCAGGGAGCCGCCTTTCCGCGAACCATGCAAACTGTTCCGGTACAAATGAAACAGGTACTTGCAGGTCGTCGGAAAAGCACAAAGCCGAACGATTTCGTTCGGCTTTGTGTGTAAGGGATGGCATTGCTTATGGCCGCATCGTCTTCACGGGCGCCTTCGGCTGCGGTGCCTGCGGCAGCGGGTGGGCCTTCAGTTCATCCAGCGCAATCTGGATCGCTTTCTCCAGCTGCGGGTCGTGGCCGGCGATAACGGCGGAGGGCCACTGCTCCACCTCCACGTCGGGCGGTGTACCCACGTTTTCGATGCCGAAGCCCTTCTCGTCGAAGAAGGCTACGTTGGGAGCGGTCACCACGCCGCCGTCGATGAACTCGGGGTAGCCGAGCACACCCACGAGGCCGCCCCAGGTGGTCTTGCCCACGAGGGTGCCCAGCCTGGCCTGGCGGAACAGGTAGGGGAGGTAGTCGCCACCCGAGCCGGCGGTCTCGTCAATCAGCATCACCTTGGGTCCCTGGATGGAGGCGTTGGGCGCCTTCTGGTCTTTGCCGTAGCGGTAGCGCCAGTACGAGTTGAGCGGCCGCTTCAGCAGGTCGATATAGTAGTCGGCCAGCTGCCCGCCGCCATTGAAGCGCTCGTCCACGATGATGCCGGCCTTGTTGGCCTGCGGGTAGAAGTACCGCTTGAAATATTCGTGGCCGAGGGCCGCGGTGTTGGGCACGTACACGTAGGCGATCTGCCCGTTGGTGGCCTCATTCACCTTGCGCATATTGCCTTCCACCCAGTCGCGGTTGCGGAGCGCCGCCTCGCTGGCCACGGGCACCACCTTCACGGTACGCGTATTGGCGCCGTCGGCGGAGGAAGCCACGGTGAGGGTCACGATCTTGTCGGCCGTGTTTTCGAAGTAGCTGTAGAAATTCTTGTCGGCCGTTACGTCGGCGCCGTTCACCTTCAGGATGAAGTCGCCCACCTGCACGTTGGCGCCCGGCTCGGTCAGCGGCGAGCGCAGCTCGGGTGTCCAGTTGAGACCGCCGTAGATCTTCTTGATGCGGTAGCGGTTGCCCACGGTCTCATAGTCGGCACCCAGCAGGCCGCCCGGCACCGTCTCCGGATTGGCGCGGCGGTCGCCGGCGGCATCAAAGCGGTGATGGCCCACGGAGAGCTCGCTGAACATCCACTGCATCACGCGGTAGAGGTCGTTGTTGCTCGCAACATCCGGCAGCAGCGCTTCGTACTTTTTCTTCATCGCCGCCCAGTTCACCCCGTGCATATTGGGATCGTAAAAGAAGTCGCGGTTCACGCGCCAGGCTTCGTTGAAGATGTTCTTCCATTCTTCCTTCGGATTGATCTTCACCTGCAGCGCCGCGGTGTTGATCATCGACTCGGGCACGGGCTTCTGGCCGGTGGCGGCGATGCCCCATTTGCCTTTCGTAACAAAGAGGGTCTTCTCGCCCTTGGCCGCGATGTTGTAGCCGTCGGCGGGCATGATGCTTTCCTCCTTGCGCTTTTTGAGCGAATACATATTGAGCATCGTGGGCGTGGCGTTGTGCGGCGCGGCGGCGAGGTAAAAGAGCTCGCCTTCCTTTACGGCCGATAGCGAACTAAAGCGCCCCTTCGCCAGCGGCAGCGGCACGATGCGGTTCTGGATGCCATCCCAGTCGATGCGGAGGCGGGTGCGGCTCGAGTCGGCTTTGTAGGGTGCCTTGGTGGTGCTGTCGGGGATCAGCTCCAGCTCGTTCTCCTTGGCAAAGGGCGAGGGCACGCTCTTTTGCAGGGTGATGAGGTAGATGCCGTTGGTGGATTCCATGTCGTTGTTCGACTGGTCGAACCAGTTCACCACCGGGCCCGCGTCGGTGCTGCTCAGCACGTAGAGGTATTTGCCCGAAGGATCGAAGGTGGGTTCGGTAACGTTGGAGAGCGCATCGGTAACGGGGCTTGACTTGCCCTCGGCCAGCGAGTAGATCCAGGCGCGCTCGAAGTTGGTTTCGGTGATGGTGGTGTAGGCGATGTGATTGGCATCGGCCGACCAGCTGCCGAACAGGTCGCGGAAGGTGCCGGGCACAAAGTGCGTGTCTTCGGCGATCCTGGTCACCTTGCCCGTGGTTACATCGGCCATATAGAGGCGGCGGCCGTTGTCCACAAAGGCGATCTTCTTACTGTCGGGCGACCAGTGCGGGGCATTGTAAAAGCCCGAGCCATTCGGTTTGATCACGCGCGTTTCGCCGCTGCCGTCCTGGTTCTTCACGTGCAGCTCGTATTCACCGGATGCGTCGCTGAAATAGCAAATGAGCTTTCCGTCGGGCGACCAGGAAGGCGACTTTTCATGCACGCCCGGGGTGTTGGTGAGGTTGAACACGTCGCCCTTCTGCGCGGGCAGGGTGAGGATCTCGCCGCGGTAATCCATCACCACGCGGGCGCCCGAGGGAGAGATGTCGCCGCCGCGGATGTACTGCTCGCCCTTCACGTAGCGCTCGCGCTGGTCGAGCAGGTCGGCGGCGATGCCGATTTTCAATTTAGATGCATTGCCGGTGGCCGGGTTGAGCAGGTGCAGGTATCCGGCCTGGGAGAACACGATGGCGTCATTGCTGCCCTCGAGGCTGGAGACGGGGAAGTCGGTGAATTTGGTATGCTGGGTAACAGCCTTCGTGGCCACATCGTAGCTGTAGATGTTGAATTCCCCGTTGCGGTCGCTGCGGAAGTACACCTTGTTGCCTTTCCACACCGGCTTGGAGTCGTTGGCGCCCCCCTTGGGTTTGGGGATCTCGGTTACGTTGTGCGATTTGGTGTCGTACACCCAGATGCGCGACGCGGTGCCGCCACGGTAGTTCTTCCACTGCTCAAAGCGGTCGGGGATGGTGGTGTAGGCGATGCTGTTGCCGTCGGGACTGTAGGAGGCCCAGAAGGCGTTGGGGATGGGCAGCTGCTGCTCGGCGCCGGTTTGTATATCTACGGTATAGAGCTGGTAGTAGCGGTTGGTGAAGGAGCTGCGCTGCGAGGCGAAGAGGATCTTCCTGCCGTCGGGGGTGAAGTCGCGCACGAGGTCGGCGCCCGGGTGCCAGGTAAGACGGCGGGGCACGCCGCCGGCCGCGGGCACCACAAATACGTCGGTGTTGCCGTCGTACTGCGCCGTGAAGGCGATGGTGCTGCCGTCGGGCGAGAACACGGGGTTCGACTCGGCGCCTTCGCTGACGGTGATGCGGCGCGGGTAGGAGCCGTCGCGGGCCGCTACCCAGAGGTCTTCGGCGTAGATGAAGGCGATGGCATTCTTGCTGACGGCGGGTTGCCAGAGGAGGCGGGTGTCCGTCGTGTTCTGCGCGGATGCCGGCGCGGCGGCCGCCAGCAGGAGGGCGGCCAGCAGGGAGCGTTGTGGGTTAAGCATGTGGTATGTGTTGGCGTGAATGGTAGGAGCGGGCGCGAAAGATGGTTGATGCGACTTCCGGCCGCGTACAACAAAATACGGCGAATAAAACAAGCAGCGTAGCCGGGAAAAAGAAAAGCCCGGTATTGCTACCAGGCCGTTCTAAAGTTTTAATAGGGAGATGCCAAAGCTAGGTGTTCCGGTTTATCGTAGCGAAACGATTTGGGCTTAATGCGGGTTATCACTTAGTTGTTTCCGGTAGTCGGGTGCAACCGGAACGCTTCTTTTACCAGCGTGCGGAAGGTGGCCGGGAGCTGTGCTGGCGCTTCGGGGATACGGTCCGGCTAGCAGGGAAATGCCGGCTTGCAAAAAAAATCCCGCAAAAAAACGCGAAACCGGTTAGTTGCGCTTATATTTGCAACTGAATGGTTTCACAATTAAAAACCGGCAACATGCGACGCGACATATTCCAGGCCATTGCAGACCCCACGCGGCGGGCGATCCTGACGCTGATTGCCCTGCAGGCGATGACGCCCAATGCCATCGCCGAAAATTTCAACAGCACCCGGCAGGCCATTTCCAAGCACCTCCGCATCCTTACGGAATGCGACCTGGTGAAGCCCGAGCAGCAGGGCCGCGAGATCTATTATTCACTTGAACTGAAGAAAATGAAGGAGATCGACAAGTGGCTGGAGCAGTTCCGGAAACTCTGGGAAACCCGTTACAATCAACTCGACGACGTATTATCAAACCTTAAAAAATCAAAGAAATGACAACCGATCTGCTGTTCGATTTCATCGTAGACAAGGAAGCCAGGACGGCTACTATCACGCGGGAGTTTGCCGCCGAGCCTTCCCTTGTATGGGACGCGTACACCAAGCCGGAGCTGCTCGACCAATGGTGGGCGCCGAAACCCTGGTCTTCGCGAACGAAGGTGATGGACTTCAAGCCCGGCGGCCGCCGGTTCTATGCCATGGTAAGCCCCGAGGGCGTAGAGCGCTGGTCGCTGCAGCAGTATCTGTCCATTTCCCCGAAGACGCACTTCAAGCTGCTCAACACGTTTGCCGACGAGCACGAAAACCCCGAATTGCCCGGCTCGGAGTGGGACCTGCATTTCAGCGAGCTGGAGAACGGCAATACGCTGGTGCGTGTCTCCATCTACAACGAATCGCGTGAGCGGATGGAAAAAATGCTGGAGATGGGCTTCAGGGAAGGCTTCACCATGACGCAGAAAAACCTGGAAGAGCTGCTGGCGCGCTTGTCGGGGAAATAGCTTTCTGCCTTGTTTTAAAGAAAACAAATGCGAAACAGAAAGGTCGAACCATTGGTTCGACCTTTTTTATATTAAGCTTAGTTCGTCTCCATTCGTCGCCTGGCTTCCACGCACCAGAAAAACTCGTCCAAAAATGTTTTGACCCTTTTGTCTGTTATTTCCTTTTCTGCGGGAACTCCATTTTCATCGTAGGCGTTCTGCACTGTAGGCACACGATAAACGGCAGGGGCGACCCAAGCGCCAATCTTCAGAAATGTAAATGACAAAGAAGTCCCTACCTGTGAACCACCGAACGAACCTGCCGAAACAGTAGAAATTCCAACCGGCTTTCTTTTCCATTCGGCATATAAAAGGTCAACGGCATTTTTCACGGCTGCCGGGTAACCACCATTGTATTCCGGTGTTACCACGATGACACCATCAGCCTCCTTTATTTTCTCTGCAAATTGTAGAACATTATCGGGTTGGTTTTGCAGGTATTGCAATCGTTCGCTAAATAGTGGGAACTGGTACTCGTACAGGTCCAGGATTTCCACATTGCCAAGCTTATTGTCCGCGATGTACTTTTTCAGATATAACGCAACCCGGTGACTTTTCCTTCCTGTTCTGACGCTTCCGGAAATAATGACGATGTTATACATGGCACTTTCAAATGTTTAATTTACGAAGCTGATTGCATATCGTTATCAATCGGCAACAATTGTCCGGAGGTCGATTTGCCGCATCGGATGCGAGAAATACCGCTAGCACTGCAATGTCTTTGGGGTCAGCAAATTGTTTAATCGACCGCACTTGCATGGTATTTCTGCTTCCAAGTCACCCAGGGCATAAAAAGCTTTTGCAATTTCTTTCCCGATACCTGCTGCGCCTGCTGTGATGGAAATCCTTTTGTTCACGAAACCTATTTTGATTGTTATTACTGCGCGCTTCAATCAATTAGCCAACTATTCAGATCCCGAACCACTTCGCTGCTGATTTGGTGCCCCAGGGTGTATTCATGGTAGCTTACTTTAATGCCCAAACTTTCAATGTAGTGCTTCGCTTCCCTTGCGTAATGGATGGGCAAGGTGTTGTCCTGCATTCCATGTGCAACGAAAACTTTCAGTTCCTGAAGGTAGCCACCTTTTTTAACCAGCGGTTTTAACTCTTCAAGCAATCTGCCGCTAAAGGCGATAACGCCCTTTACTTCATTTGGGTATAATAAGCCAATGCTGTAGCTCATGATGGCACCCTGGCTGAAACCGCCCAGGTATATTTCGTCAAGATCGTATTTCTCTTTCACCTGCCTGATAAATGATCCGATGGCTTTTCTGCTGGAAAGTTCCTGGTCTGTATTGTAAACAGGTTTTCCAGTTGAAAAATCTACATTGTACCAGGCGTACCTGCCTGCACCTAACGTGTATTGACCGCGAGGCGCGATGATATAAAAATCATTTGGCAGTTGACTTGCCAGACTGAATAGATCCTGCTCGTTACTTCCCACACCGTGCAGCAGGATAATTGCCTTATTTTTTGGCGATTTTACCTGTGGTTCTCGAACCAGGTATTGCAATGCCGCACTATCTGAGATTTCGGTCGCCTGCTTTATCGTTGCGTCTGTCATTTTAATATTGTTTGTTGAATGAACGTTGAAGGCAAGGAATATCAATAAAAAGGCAGTGCTGCCACTCATTATCCAATCTTTACTGATGTCATTGTCAATGAACCGCCCACTGCTTTGTCATTGAAAAATGAGATATTGTCTTTAGTGCCTTTTACTCCCAATGTATACATCAACGGCAGGTAGTGTTCCGGTGTCGGGATAGCCAACATGGCATCTCTGCCTAACGTGCTGTAGTTGATCAGTGGTTTGTGGTCGCCATCCTGTATCAAAGCCTTGAACTTTCCGTTGATGTTCTTTGCCCAATCGTAGCCATACTCATTGTCGTTCAGCCTGTCCCAGGCTACCATCCGAAGGTTGTGAACCATGTTGCCGCTGCCAATAATCAGCACCCCCTTTTTCCGTAATGCACTCAGTTCCTTTGCCAGGTCATAGTGGTATTGCGGTCCTTTTGTATAGTCGATACTCAATTGCAATACCGGTATGTCGGCTTCGGGATACATGTGTCTGATGATAGTCCATGCACCGTGGTCCAAACCCCAATCGTGGTCTAACTCAACGTGAGCTGAATGCAGTAATCCTGCCGTTTCTTTCGCCAACGCCGGGTTCCCGGGTGCAGGATACTGCACGTCGAAAAGTTCCTGCGGAAAGCCGCCAAAATCATGAATGGTTTTCGGAAAGTCCATTGCTGTGATTTTTGTTCCCTTCGTGAACCAGTGGGCGGATACCACCAACACGGCTTTAGGCTTTGTAATTTCTTTGGCCATCTGCGTCCACCTGCGACTGAACTCTGTATCTTCTATGCCATTCATGGGCGAGCCGTGACCGATGAACAGAACCGGCATTACCTGATCCTGTTCTGGCAAGCCATTGGTGAAACCTCTGAATGCGGATAATGTTGTCATACCTGCTACTCCTGTTACTATTGTTTTTATGAATTGTTTTCTTCTCATGTCAGCACCATTAACTGATTTTACAATTCGTTATGCGCTAACGCCGGACTGGTCGCTTTTCTATTGCTTGTCACCTTGGTAATGGCTGCATCGATACTTGCTTTACCGCCGCCGGCAATAAGCGATACGATTGCCAGGCCGAATAGAAGAACGAAGTACTCAAGGCCTTCTCCTTTGTTTGCCTGACTGTACCAGTTCATAAAAAAACAGTTGTTTACGTGTGATGTCAGTACCACTCCCAAGAAGTTACCTATGATACCAATGGCAGCGAAACGTGTGGCAAAGCCTGCAATGAGAAACAGGGCGCCAAAAAACTCAATCAGAATTACCGATAGTGCAATAACCGATGGCAGACCGGCTGTTCCTGTGAGAAAGCCCATTGTTCCCTCGAAGCCATACCCGCCGAACCAGCCCAATAATTTTTGAGCACCGTGCGGAAATACAGTGATACCCAATGCAAGCCGTGCAATTAAGGCTGTGTTGTTTTCTGGATTTGTTGCGAATAGCGTTTTCATTTTATAATGTTTTATTGGTTGTTGTGAATGTTTTTTAATTGTGTAAGATTTTCCAGCCTGCCAACCAGTTGTAGTGGTACTTCATCCCTAACTGAATCAGCAAAAGCTGCATGTTTTCCAGTGTTCTGCTTACGGATAAATCGCCCGCGACAATTGGGTTAAAGCCTGCGGTTTTCACCAGTTCTGAAACGGTGTTTACAGCTTCTTCATCGTTGCCGGCGACAAAGGCATCGGCCTGTTTGCCGTCAATAACGGGTGTTGAAAAGTCGGCCGCGAAAGTTGTATTGAACGCCTTGACCACTTTGGAGTTGGGCAGGAGCTTTTGCAATTCTTCGGCTGCGCTGGTATCAGTTGCTGTTACCATTCCGTTGAATGTTGCGTTCAATGGATTGGCGATGCTGATAACAATTTTCTGATTGGCCACTTCCCGGATTTTTTCAGCGAGTTCTTTTTCTGCCTGGAAGGGAACGGCCAGGATAATGACGTCTGCTTCCCAGCTTGCATCGGTAGGACATTCCAGTGCTTCCACATCCGCTGCGGCATTGCCGCTTTTAATGTCCTTTACGACTGCTTCTGCCTTTTCTTTTTCGTTGGCGAAAAGTAACAATCGGTTGTTTCCTTTTGAAAGACTTTTAGAAATCGCGGAGCCCATATTTCCTGAAGCCCCGATTATCGCTATGGTTTGTTTTGTGTTCATTTTTATTGTTTTCGATAACACAAAACTACCGCCATACCCTGCCCTGTTCCATTACGTTCAGGCAAGAAAAACCATTGACTTTTGTCAATGAGACGGGCAGTGAAAGCCGTTATTTACGGGAAGACATTCGACTTCTCACACGGCTTAATGTCTCGGGTGTGAGTCCCATGTAGGAAGCAATCATGTGCTGGGGTACACGTTGGGCTATATCGGGATAAAGGGCAAGGAAGTTCCTGTATCTTTCTTCTAAGGGCAGGCTTATTATAGAAGTAAGCCGTTTCTGCAAAGCGATGTACGCCCCTGTGATTTGTATTCGTATGTATGTTTCGTATTTAGGAAGGATTTGCAGGAGCTTTTCATGTGCTGCTTTGCTGATCAAAACCAGTTCTGTATCCTCTAAGGCATCGATATTATAGGTAGCAGGTTCTCCGGTAAGAAAGCTATACAGGTCAGAGATGATCCAGCCTTCCAGTGCGAACTGTACAATGCTTTCCGTTCCTGCTTCAGCAACAACGTATGCCTTCAATGCACCCTTTTCCACAAACGCAACATATTTGCATACGTCACCTTCTTGCAGGAGATATTGCTTCTTCCGTAACTTCTTGGGTGTAAGATGTTGCTTTATCAGCGCTTCTTCTTCCTTTGATAGGCCGACTTTTTCGTTGAATTTCTGGAAGAAGAGTTCGTACATCAACTGTTTCAGTTATTGTACAAAAATAAAGTTCTGAAGCACAGGCCTGAAAAAGCGCATCAGTAAAAGTGAGGGGTGCGTATAAAGGCTTTGCCCCAGCCTTCCCGTTTTTGTCAAAACGGCCATTTTGTAGCCCGGACAGGAATCGAACCTGTATCTAGAGTTTAGGAAACTCCTATTCTATCCATTGAACTACCGGGCCGGTACTCCCGGCCAAAGCATTCGCGAAGGCCGGGTCGGCAAAAATAGGAGTTCCCGGCGTTTCGGCGGCAGGAGAGCTGTGGCAACCGATGCAGGGACGATTCAGCTTCGTCGGGGCCCGCTATTACTATGCCTGCCTGCTGTGGCGGAAAGAGGGGGTAGAAGAAGCCGCCGGCATCTTTGAAGCGCTCGTAGCTGAAGGGCGGCAGCTTTCCGGCGCCGGGCGGGGCGCTGCCCGCGAATGGGTACGCCGCGCCCGGGAGCAGCTCAAGGCCGGCGCGGCCTCCTGATGCTTTTCCCCGATATTGCAGCCGTGGCATTCCGGTATTTTATCCTCTATAAGCCCTTCGACGTGCTGTCGCAGTTTACACCCGACGCTCCCGGCGACCGCACCCTTGCCGACCTGGGCTTCTCCTTTCCGCCCGACGTGTACCCGGTGGGCCGCCTCGACCGCGACAGCGAGGGGCTGCTGCTGCTTACCAACGACAACGCGCTCAAGACCCGCTACCTGGAGCCGAAATTCAAGCTGCCGAAAACCTACTGGGCGCAGGTGGAAGGGTTGCCCACCGCGGAAGCCATCGCGAGGCTCGCTGCCGGCGTCACCATCCGGATCAACGGCAAGGAGCACCGTACAGCGCCGGCCCGGGTGCGGCTGCTGGAGGCGGAGCCACGGCTTCCCGAGCGCAACCCGCCGATCCGCTACCGCAAAAGCATCCCAACCGCATGGATCGAGCTCACGATAACCGAAGGAAAGAACCGCCAGGTGCGCCGCATGACGGCCGCCGCGGGCCTGCCCACGCTGCGCCTTGTGCGCGTGGCCATCGGCTCCGTTCGCCTTGGTGACCTGGCGCCCGGCGAGGTCCGCGCCATCGACCGGCCCGGCGGCTTAATAATCTAATCCCGTACTAATACAGAAGAAAGGTGTTGTAAATCATCGCATTTAAACGATCGGCGGTCCCGGGAACCAGCGTAGAAATACGGAGTTATTTAGGGGTATAGTATTAGTGAAAAATAAAAAAGCTCGTCAGGCTTTTGCCGTATCGATTATTTTGATTGTCTTTGCAGTCTGATATTCTGTAAGGTGCCACTATGCTGCCTCTGACAACCAACTAAACTGCCAACCTAAGCTTGCACCTGTCAGACCAAGGTCTGATTATCCTTGATTTACGATCACAGCTAAGACGCGATTGGTAATCGCCAGCGCCCTGTCTGCTGACAGCCAGGCTGGTAGTTCCATGCCGGGACGATGACCCGTTGCTATCGGCTGCGCGAAAATATTGTTGCGCACGGCGGACCCGTACCCGCCTGCGCACGAAAGCTGTTTCAATACGTGGAACCTGACCAATGAAAACACTGCATTTAACACTAAAACCCTTCTAATTATGAGAAGTTCTCTACCCGCCTTCGATTTGCTGCGGCGAACATGGCAGCGAAGCAAAATGGTGCTCAGTACCTTGCTACTGATCCTCCTCTTCAACCTGACTGCTTCGGCGCACGCCGTACAGGTTGGGTATTATGTGCTCCCCAACGGGTTTATTCGTGTTTACATCGAGCATTGGCACGGTGATCAAACCACTGCTACCCTGGTAAACAACGGGATGAGCATCACCACCACCTATGGCTCCACTACGGTTACGCAAAACGTCAACCCCACCGGTGCGGTCAACAACACTGCCTGGAATGCGTTGCCTTTTTCGGGTCCGAACCTGCACATCCTTTCCGCGGGCCCTAGTGCCAACCAGTATAATGATTGGGCTTATTACGATTTCGCCCCCGCTGCATGTAATGTACCGGTGCAGATCGTACTTAACGGCGGCCTGACGGTCGTTCTCGAAGAAGAAAGCGCGAATATCTGGCCCCAGACCATTTCGGGCACCTTCAACGACAACGCCGGACCGACCATCATGCCCCAGAACACCACTGCTACCGTAGGCTGCGGCAGCACGGGTACGAACGTAAACTTCTCCGCCACTTCGGTAGATAACTGTACGGCCAACCCTTCGGTCAGCTTTAACATTGCACCGGGCTCTTTCTTCCCGGTGGGTACAACCAACGTAACCGCAACTTCTTCCGACGCCAACGGCAATACCTCCACGCTCACTTTCCCGGTGACAGTAACGGTTATTGACAACGTAGCGCCGGTACCGAACGTAGCCAGCCTTCCGACGCTTACGGGCGAGTGCGGTGTCACTGCTACCGCGCCCACCGCAACCGACAACTGCTCGGGTACCATCACTGCAACAACGAGCAGCCCGCTGGTTTACAACCAGCAAGGCACCTATACCATCCAATGGGTGTATAAGGATGCAACCGGCAATACCTCCACGCAGAGCCAGACGGTGATCGTGAAGGACGTAACACCGCCGGTGATTGCCTGTCCGTTCAACATCACGGTGAATGCCGCTGCCAACAGCTGCGGTGCCGTGGTAACCTACAATACGCCTTCCGCTACCGACAACTGCGGTAACGGCACGCTGCCCACCAGCCTTCCGGGTTACACCTACAAAGGCACCTTTGGTGGTCATACCTATTTCATCTCGAACACGGCTACCACTCCTGAAGATGCGCACGCCAAGGCAATCGCCCTCGGCGGTCACCTCGTGACCATCAGCAGCCTGGCGGAAAACCAGTTCGTATCGGCCATGAGCCCGGCCTACATCTGGATCGGTTATACGGACCGCGCCGTTGAAGGCAGCTTCAAGTGGGTGACCAGCGAGCCGGTTTCCTATACCAACTGGAACTCCGGTGAGCCGAACAATGCCGGTGACGAAGACTGGGCTGTTATCAACTGGGGCCCCAACGGCACCTGGAACGACTGGACCTATAATTCTTCGGCGCTTTTCGTTGTCGAGTTCGAAGGTGGTAACATCCCCACCACGCTCGTGAGCGGCCCTGCCAGCGGCTCTACTTTCCCCATCGGCAACACGGTGGTGACATATGAAGCTGTTGATGCCGGCGGTAACCGCGCCACCTGCTCTTTCACGGTTACCGTGTTAGACAACCAGAACCCGACGATCACGGCACCTGCTGCCGTTACGGTAAATACGAATGCCAACGCCTGCGTTGCCACCAATGTTGCCCTCGGCAGCCCGGTTGCCAACGACAACTGCACCGGCTTCATCGTATCGAACAACGCCCCCGCTACTTTCGCTAAAGGCACTACTGTAGTGACCTGGACCGTTAAAGACGCTTCCGGCAGAACGGCAACTGCTACGCAGCTGGTGACTGTAGCAGACAACCAGGCGCCCGCCATCACTGCTCCTGCAGCAGTTACGGTAAGCACCAACCCCGGTCAGTGTTCCGCAACCAACGTAGCGCTCGGCAATGCCGTCGCTTCTGACAACTGCGGTTCCGTGACCATCAGCAACAACGCTCCGGCCGTATTCCCCAAGGGTACCACTCTGGTTACCTGGACGGCGAAAGACGGTGCTGGTCTTACAACTACCGCTACCCAGAACGTTACGGTGGTAGACAATGAAAGCCCCGTTATCACAGCTCCTGCAGCTGTTGCGGTCAACACCGACGCGGGCGCTTGCTCTGCTTCGAATGTCGCCCTCGGCAACGCCGTGGCCACCGACAACTGCGGAAGCGTAATTGTCAGCAACGATGCTCCGGCAATCTTCCCCAAGGGCACGACGATCGTAACCTGGACGGCAAAAGACGCCGCCGGTAAGATCGCTACGGCTACCCAGACGGTTGTTGTAACCGACAAGGAAGCGCCGTCGCTTTCCGCTGTCGCCCCGATGAACGTAAACACCGATGCCGGCCAGTGCGGCGCCGTGGTTATGTTCCCCGCTCCCGTTGCTTCCGACAACTGCGGTGCCGTTACGGTAGCGCAGATCGGCGGCCCCGCTTCGGGCTCGGTGTTCCCGGTAGGCACGACCACCGTTACTTTCGAGGCTACCGACGCAGCCGGCAACAAGTCGACCGGCAGCTTTACGGTAACCGTTACCGACAACGAAGCTCCTGTTCCCACCGTGGGCACCGGCACCAGCCAGTCGAACGGTTCGGTTACCATCGGTCTTCCCAGCGGTTATTCGTATAACTGGGTAATGTACCAGCACAACTTCCAGGATCCCCTGCCCGCAGGTGCGACTGTAACAGATGCTTCCATGAGCTGGTCGGGTCACGACCAGGGCTGGGGTGGTACCGGTGCCTGGGCCCGCATGATCGTTTCGGGCACGCACATTGGCTCCGGTCAGTACTTCGGCTGGAACCAGGGCTTCTCCATCAATTACAGCGGCGCTATCGCCGGCTATAACTATGGCGGCACCAACTATGTGCGCCAGGACTTCGACACCTACCCGGGCTGGGTTGGCTACTTCAACGGTGGCAGCCTCACGCTCAACTACACGGCTCAGTCGGCAGGCACACTGCCGGATGTAAACGCGGAGTGCTCGGTAACCGTACCGGCGCCCACCGCCACCGACAACTGTGGCGCTATCATCACGGGTACTACCAGCGACGCTACGACCTATTCGCAGCAGGGCACCTATATCATCCACTGGACCTACACCGATGCTGCCGGCAACCGCACATCGCAGGATCAGAAAGTGGTGATCAAGGACGTTACCGCTCCTGTACTCGTGGGCGTTCCGGCCAACGAGACCGTGGAATGCGACGCTGTTCCCGCGGCTGCCGTGGTAACCGCTACCGACAACTGCGAAGCCGGCCCCGTATCGTACAATGAAGTACGCACCAACGGCAACTGCATCTCCAACTACACACTGACCCGCACCTGGAGTGTAACCGACATCGGCGGCAACACAACAGTAGCTACCCAGGTAGTTACTGTACAGGACACGAAGGCTCCGGCCCTGAACGTTCAGGATGTTACCGTTACCAATGATGCCGGCCAGTGCGGCGCTGCTGTTGCTTTCGCAGCTACTGCGTCCGACAACTGCGGTGATGTTACTGTAGCCTACAGCCAGAATCCCGGCACCTACTTCCCTGTGGGTACTACCACGGTGACTGCTACTGCCACCGATGCCTGCGGTAACCAGACGGTGAAGACCTTCATCGTGACGGTTAATGATACCGAAGTGCCTGTTGTTCGCACACAGAACCTGACCATCCAGCTGGATGCCTCGGGTGCTGCTTCGATCACGGCGGCACAGGTAGACAACGCTTCTACCGACAACTGCGGTGTGGCTGCTATCTCTGTAGACAAGACCTCCTTCAACTGCTCCAACGTGGGCGCCAACACCGTTACCCTGTCGGTTACCGACATCCACGGCAACGTGAACAGCGCTACGGCAGTTGTTACGGTTGAAGACAACGTAGCTCCTGTGATCACCAATGTGACCGGTGACCTGGACCGCACCGTTGAGTGCTCCGATGCAAAAGCCATCGCTGCAACCCTGGCCCTTGCCCCGGCTGCTACCGATAACTGCGCGCCGGTAAGCATCCACCTGGTAAGCGATGTGACAACTGCCAATTGCGGCACGACTTATACCCGCGTTCGCCAGTGGAACTTCACTGATCCCTCGGGCAACACCTCCGCCCTGTTTACGCAGACCGTGAATGTGGTTGACCGCACGGCTCCCGTGGTAACGGTTAATGCCGGTGCCATCGAGCGTTGCTTCGACACAACGGCTGCCGCCACCTATGCCGTGGCGCCGCTCCAGGCCACGGACAATTGCAATGCCGTGAACTATAGCTTCTCGGTTAAGAATGCATCCGGTAACCTGCTGCGCAGCGGTACGGGTAACAACGCCTCCGGAACCTTCCCGCTCGGCGCCAACACGATCCTTTGGACCGTAACGGATGCCTGCGGCAATGTAACGACGGCCACGACCCTCGTTACCATCAACCCGCTGCCGGCAGCATCACTGACGGCCTCGGGCGCTGATGCCTTCTGTAACGGCGTTACGTTAAGTGGCGCCTCCACGCTGAGCGGTCCCTTCGGCTACCAATGGTACTTCAGTGGTGCACAGGTCGGCAGCAGCCAGGCCCTTACCCTGGGCAACGCATCGGCATCCGGCGTATATACGCTGTTTGTGACAGATGGAAAGGGCTGCCGCAGCCCGCAGGCGGCTTCCTATACCTATATCAAGGAAACCGCACCGGGTAACTATACCGTTATCGGAATCGACAAGGTGTCGCTTGGTGAATACAACAGCGTGCGCAGCGGAAGCGTGGGCGTAATGAGCCCCGGTGGCTATGCCTACTTCCGCAACCGCGACTCGGTTGTCGCACCCGGAGCTTTTGTGATGGCCCCGAATATCTATGCCCAGTACGGATACTATATCCCCCAGAAGGTATATGGTCCCGCACCGGTGATCTTACCCGCCATGCAGTCCTTTACGGGTAGCTACTACGGTCTGCCCAGCACCACCATCGGGGCTACGGCAACCGGTACGGTAGCGGGCGACTACAATAGCCTTTACATCCGCCGCGGCGCCAACGTGACCCTGAACGGCACCACCTTCCGCACCCTGACCCTGGAAGAAGGCGCCCGCGTCCGGTTCTCCTCGACGGTGCTCAACATGGAGTCGCTTTTCATCGGCAACAACACGAGTGCCACCGCTGTGGCAGAAGTTCGCTTCGCCCCCGGCACCGCCCTTCGTGTGAGCCGCCAGGTGAAGGTGGAGGAGATGGCCCAGGTAAACCCCGAGGGCGTGGCGCTGAACATCTATGTCAACGACGCACCCTGCACGGAAGAGAAGTTTATCGTAAAGGGCAACGGCACCCGCGTGACGGCCAACCTGCTGATGCCGGGTGGCAAGCTCTCGGTGCAGTATAACTGCCGCAGCAACTCAAGTGGCTGGCACGATTGCCACGATGACGACGACGACGACCGTCGCCGCACCGGCGGCACTGCGACCGCCCATTACAGCCCGGGCGATATCCTGAGCACCCTGCTCGGCCAGTTCAAAAGCACCTGCGCGCCCACTTATATGACCGGCCGCTTTATCGCCGGAGAAGTGGAAAGCGGTGTCAGCGTGATTTGGAGCAGCAACCAGTGCAGTGCTGAAACCCCCACTGTCGACTCGGTCAGCCCGCAGTTCGATTGTCCTGCACCGCAGGAGTTCTGTCAGTCGGCTTCCGGTATATATACCCTGACCCCGGCAGTGGCCACCGATAACTCCGGCGTGGTTACGATCAGCTACAAGCTGACCGGTGCCACCGTACGCAGCGGCGCAGGCGCCAACGCGAGCGGCAGCTTCAACCCGGGGATCACCACGATCACCTGGACAGCCACCGATGCATCGGGTAATAAGCGTACCTGCAGCCAGGTGGTGCGGGTAAATGCGACGCCCGTGGTGACGATCCGTACCGACAACAGCTTCTGTACTTCGATCACCCTGACGGCGCAATCCGGCGCCCAGGGCCCGCTTGCCTTTGCCTGGACGCTCAACAACAACGTCTATTCGTCGGCCGCAACCCTCAACCTTTCTTCGGCCAGCACCGACGGTACGTACCGGGTGAGCGTAACCGATGTCAATGGTTGTACGTCGGTAGCGGCGGCCGCTTATGCATTCTCCGCTCAGAATCTGGTGGGTAACTATACCATCGTCGGCCTCAAGGAAGTGAACCTGGGTGAGAACAACACCGTGGTGAAGGGCGGCGTAGGCGTAGTAGCTTCCAATGGCGAAGCGCGCATCAAGAAGAACTCCAGCGTGGCCGGTTTTGTAAAAGCCAAATACATTACCACCATCTCCTCGCCGGTAACCATCGGCAGCCGCATCTACGCCCCCGCCTCGGTGTCGCTGCCTGCCATGCAGGTGTACAGCGGCTCCTTCAGCGGCCTTGCTAACTACACCGTGCCGGACAACGCCACCGTGACGCTCACGGGCAACTACGCTACGCTTACCGTACGCAAAGGCGCCCAGGCGACGCTCAACGGAACCGTGTTCCGCTCCATCAAGCTCGAAGAAGGCGCCCGTGTAACCTTCACGCAGCCCGTGGTGAACCTCGAGTCGCTGGTAATGTCGAAGGGTAAATCCAATAAGATCACGACCATTTCGTTCGCCGGTGCCACCAGCGTCCGCGTATCGCAGCAGGTGCTCATCGAGGAATATAGCCGCGTCAACGGCGAAGGCCGCGACGTGACCTTCTATGTCGGCGACCAGCAGTGTGATGACGAGAAGTTCCGTGTCGACGGAAACGGTACGACCGTTACGGCTAATGTTTTGCTCCCCAACGGCACCATCCGGGTAGACGGCGGCAGCATTGCCTGCCAGATGACCGGGGTGTTCATCGCCGAAGAGGTGCGGAGCGAAAACAAGAACATCACCTGGAATGGCGGCTTCTCCTGCGCTCCGGCCCCCATCGCCCGCACTACTTCTGTGCCGGCAACAACCGAGGCGCGCACCATCAACGGCCAGCAGCCTGAGGTGGAAGCTACGGTAGACGCTTCGGTAGTGGCTTATCCCAACCCGAGCCGCGGTATCGTTAACCTGCGCATCGCCGGCATCACCGGACAAGTGCAGCTCGCAGTGGTAGACAGCCGTGGCAACACCGTTGCCCGCCGCGCTGCCAACGTCAGCAGCAAGCAGGAAAACCTACAGCTCGACCTGCAGTCGGCCGCCGCCGGTATCTACACGATCCGCATCTCCGATGGCACGCAGGTACTCCAGGCCCGCGTTGTTATCGCACGATAGTTTTGTTTGGTTAGTTTCAGAAATCAAAGGCCCCTCCTCGGAGGGGCTTTTTTTATTGCTGCCGGTGTCGGTTATTGAAGCACAGCGTCTTGATAGGCCTGCTTCCCGACACTTACTGTTGCCCGGTACAGTCGGCCAGCCGGTTTTCCTGTAAATTCACCGCGGCATTGTCCTTGCGCATCCGCCCTTAACTGACCTTTTTATGATCCTTATCGTTGACGATAAGCCGGAAAATATTTTTTCACTGGAGCGTATCCTGGCGTTGAACGGTTTTGCAACCGACTCAGCCCCCTCGGGTGAAGATGCGCTCAAGAAAGTGCTGCGCCAGGAATATGCGCTCATCATCCTCGACGTGCAGATGCCCGGAATGGATGGTTTCGAGGTGGCCGAAGCCATCACCAGCCTCAACAAGACCCGCGATACGCCGATCATCTTCCTCTCGGCCGTCAATACGCATAAGCGGTTTGTAACCAAAGGATTCGAGACCGGTGCGGTGGATTATATCACCAAGCCGGTCGACCCCGACATCCTCATCCTCAAGGTGCGCAACTTTTACCGCCTCTATGAGAAAACCCAGGCCCTGAAGGCAGCCGAGCGCGAGCTCAAGTTGCTTAATGAAGGGCTGGAGCGGCGCGTGGCCGAGCGGACGCGCGAGCTGCTGGAAACCAACCGCGAACTCGAGATCAGCAACCACGACCTGCAGCAGTTTGCTTCCGTAGCCTCGCACGACCTGAAGGAGCCCCTGCGCAAGATCCAGCTTTTCGGAAATATGATCAAGGACGCCGATGTGCTGCACGGGCGGCCCGCAAGCCATCTTGAGAAGATCATCGGGTCGGCGGAGCGGATGAGCAACCTGATCCAGGACCTGCTGAGCGTTACCCGGCTTTCGGAGAGCGTGCACTTCGCACGGGCCGACCTGGCGACGCTCGTGGACGAGGTGTTGTCTGACCTGGAGCTCGTTATCCGCGAAAAGGGCGCGACAATCGATATCGGGCCGCTTCCGCAATTGTATGTAATCCCCGGGCTTATCCGCCAGCTTTTCCTCAACATCATCGGCAACGCGCTCAAGTTTTCGCGGCCCGGGGTGCCACCGCTCATCCAGGTGCGCGCCGGCTTTACTGAAACTCCCGACCCGGAAGCACCCCTTGCCGGTTCGGGCGCCTATTGCCGCATCGAGATCTCCGACAACGGGATCGGCTTCGATGAGAAGTATGCCGGCAAGATCTTCACCCTCTTTCAGCGCCTGCATGCCCGCGAGGAATACGAAGGCACCGGCATCGGGCTCGCCATCGTGAAAAAGATCGTTGAAAAACACAAGGGCCTCATCTTCCCGCGGAGCACGCCGGGAGAAGGCGCCCGCTTTATCATCTTCCTTCCCGCCACCGGCGGCCAGCAGCCTGTCCCGCCTGCCGCCGCCACCTTTAACGACCAGACGACATGAAGAACCTGCTCCGACGATTGCCCCTGCCGCTGAAACTTTTACTGGTGGCCGCGCTTCCCATGGTGCTGCTGCTGTTTTTTGCCATCCAGATCTTTCGCGAGAAGCAGGACCGCATGCAGTTGCTGCAGGGCTACCAGACCAGCATCAACCGCTCGGCGGCCCTCAGCATGCTGGCCGACGGCCTGCAGGCAGAGCGGCGCTATGCCTTCGTTTATGCCCTCCGCCACGAATACCGCCGCGAGCTGCTCGAACAGCGCCGCATCACCGACTCGGCGCTGGAGCACCTGCAGGAGGTGGATACCGTATTAACACGGCTACAGGAGTACACCTTTCTTGATAGTCTTTCCGCCGTCCGGCGCAGCGTGGACGCCGACCAGCTGGCGCCGCAGCTGATCATGAACTATTACACCAACGCGATCTTCCGGATCAACTCCCTCAACGGTCTCTCCATCGGCTACAACCAGATGCTCAAGCCGGTCAGCCGCGAGCTGGTGGGCCAAAGGCTTCTTTCGGAGATGGTTATCTATTTCGGTATTCTCCGCTCCAGCCTGTATATGTCGATGCAGCTCCGCCAGCTCAACAGCTCCTCCATCGAGGGAATGCGGAGCCTGTATGAGATCTACCGCAGCTATGAAAAGGAATTTCTCATTCGTTCCTCGCAGCAGTCGATCAGCCAGTACCGGCAGCTGCAGCAGGCCTCGCTTCTGCGCCCGGCCAATGTGTACCTCGACTCCCTCTTCAACGGCACGCGTGTCGACAGCAGCCTGCAGGCCGAGCGCTGGTGGGAGCTTTCCAGCGCGGCCGTAGACCAGCTGCGCCAGCTGCAGCGGCGGACCCTTAACCGGGCACAGGAAGGGGTGCAGCAGATTTATGAAGAAGAAAAAGACAGCCGCAACCGCACCCTGGTATACCTCGTTATTTGCCTCATGGCGGCGGGCATCGTGGTGTCGGCCGTCATCTATAATATCAGCGGCAACCTGAAGGATGTCAACGCGGCGGCCCGCCAGATTGCGCGTGGCGGCAGCGGGGTGCACATCAGGCGGGAGGCCAATGATGTGGTGGGCAGCCTTAGCCAGTCGGTACTAGACCTGGATGCCGCCAACCACCGCATGGCGCAGGCGGCCGATGCCATCGGCTCGGGTAATTTCAACGTAGCCATCGAGCCGCGGGGCGCAGACGATATACTGGGAAATGCCCTCGTGCGCATGCGCGACGACCTGCAGCATTACCACGCAGAGAACGAGGATAAGCTCTGGCTGCACGGCGGTATGGAAGCCGTGAACAACAGCCTGCGCGGCGAGAAAGAGCTGGACCAGGTTGCCAAAGACGTATTGGCCGCGATCGCCGACTATGTCAATGCGCGCGCCGGCCTGCTTTACGTACGCCAGGCCGATGTGCTGCATCACACCGCTTCCTATGCGCTGACATCTAACCTGGATATACCGCAGCGGCTGGCATTCGGAGAGACGCTGGTGGGCGAGGCCGCTCAGAAGCGCCGCATCACGCAGCTGAAGAATGTTCCGGGCAACTTTATTCGGGTGAGCACCGGGCTGGGCGACGCGCCGCCCGCACATATGGTGCTGTTGCCGGCACTGTTCAACGACAGTACGGAAGGCGTGCTCGAGCTGGCCTTCCTTATCGAGGTGCCGCCGCGTACCATTGAATTTCTTACGCAGCTGCAGCCCGTGCTGGGCGTGGCCCTGCACACTGCCCGCAACCGGGCGCGCCTGCAGGAGCTGCTGCACGAAACACAGGCGCAGTCCGAAGAGTTGCAGGCACAGCACCAGGAGCTCGAACACATCAATGCCGAGCTCGAAGCGCAGGCGGAAAAACTGCAGGCATCGGAAGAGGAGCTCAAGGTGCAGCAGGAAGAGCTTATGGAAGCCAACCAGGAGCTCGAGGAGCGCACGCGCCTGCTGGAAGAGCGCAATACGCTCATCGCGCAGCGCAACCGCGAAATCCAGCAGAAGGCCGAAGAGCTTGCCCTGAGCACGCGCTACAAGTCGGAGTTCCTTGCCAATATGAGCCACGAGCTGCGCACGCCGCTCAATTCAATCCTGCTGCTTTCGCGCCTGTTATCAGAAAACAACGAGAAAAACCTGAGCGCCGACCAGGTGGAATATGCGCAGGTGATCCTGAACTCGGGACAAGGCCTGCTTTCGCTCATCGACGAGATCCTCGACCTGTCGAAGATCGAGGCCGGGAAGATGGAGCTTGAATTCGCACCGGTGTCGCCGGCCGCCACGGTGCACGACCTGAGGGGAATGTTTGTGCCGCTGGCGCACGATAAAGGACTTGCTTTTGAAGTGCGGCTGGAGGAGGGACTTCCGTCCAGTATCGAAACCGACCGGATGCGCCTCGAGCAGGTGCTCAAAAACCTGTTGTCGAATGCGCTCAAGTTTACCTCCGAAGGAAAGGTGCAGCTGCTGCTGCGTCCCGGTGCGCCGGGGCATGTGCGTTTTGCGGTGAGCGATACCGGTATCGGCATCGCGCCCGACAAGCAGCAACTTGTTTTTGAGGCTTTCCGGCAGGCTGACGGCTCCACCCGCCGCAAGTATGGCGGCACCGGCCTGGGACTTTCCATCAGCCGCGAGCTGACGCGCCTGCTAGGCGGCGAGCTGCAGCTGGAGAGCGAGCCCGGGAAAGGAAGCACCTTCTTCTTTGAGCTGCCGGTGCAGAAGCCCGAAGGGCCGAAGGAAGCGGCACGCCCGTTTGCGGCCCCGGCGCCCGCACCCGCGCCCGCCGCGCCGCCCCCGTCTGAGGAAGCGGAGGTCGCCTCTTTGGAGGAAACCCTTCCCGGCGCGGGCCATGCGCCTATCAATATCCCGGCGGCCGTTCCCGACGACCGCGAAGAAGCGCAGGATGGCGGTCCGTCGATACTCATTATCGAAGACGACACCGGCTTTGCCCGTGCCCTGCTCGACTTTACCCGCAAGCGCGGCTACAAAGGACTGGTGGCGGTGCGCGGCGACGAAGGCATCGAGCTGGCGCGGCGCTTCAAGCCGCAAGGCATCCTGCTGGATATTCAACTTCCGGTAAAAGACGGCTGGCAAGTAATGGAGGCCCTGAAGGCCGACCCGCGCACCCGTGCCATCCCGGTGCATATGATGTCGTCGCTCGAAGCGAAAAAGGAGAGCCGTCTTAAAGGCGCGGTGGATTTCATCAGCAAGCCGATGGCCTTTGAGCAGATGCAGGATGTATTTAAAAAGATCGAGCAGGTAGTGGCCAAGGAAAATAAGAAGGTCCTCATCGTGGAGGAAAACCCGCGCCATGCGCAGGCCCTGGCTTACTTCCTCGAGACCTTCAACGTGAACGCGCAGATCGCAGGATCGGTAAACGCTTCGCAGGAGGCGCTGCAGCGCAGCGACGTGGATTGCGTGATCCTCGACATGGGCGTACCCGACCCGCAGGCTTATGAAACACTCGACGCGCTGAAGCAGCAGCAAGGCTTGGAAGGCCTGCCCATCATCGTGTTCACCGGCCGTAGCCTTTCGCGCAACGAAGAGCTGCGCATCAAGCAATACGCCGACTCCATCGTGGTGAAGACCGCGCATTCCTACCAGCGCATCCTCGACGAGGTGTCGCTCTTCCTGCACCTGGTGGAGGAGAATGGCCAGGAGAAGCCCGCGCGCACCCGCAGGCTCGGTGCCCTCGGCGAGGTGCTGCCGGGAAAGAAAGTGCTCATCGCCGATGACGACGTGCGCAATATCTTTTCGCTGTCGAAGGCGCTGGAGCAGCACGGCATGGAAGTGTATTCGGCCACCGATGGCCGCGACGCGCTGCAGCAGCTGGAGCAGAACCCGGGCATCGACGTGGTGCTGATGGATATCATGATGCCCGAGATGGACGGCTACCAGGCGATGCAGGCCATCCGCCGCAAGCCGCAGTTCCGCAACCTGCCCATTATTGCCGTTACCGCAAAAGCCATGAGCGGCGACCGCGAAAAGTGCATCGAGGCGGGGGCTTCCGATTACATCTCCAAGCCGGTGGACGTGGACCAGTTATTATCGTTGCTGCGCGTGTGGCTGTATGAGTAGTGTGCTGGTGTGCTGATATGCTAATGTGCTAAAGTAGGATTAAAGAGTTCAAGAGGTTCAGGTGGTTGGTAAGTCGTTGTTGCCAATTAGCCAATAGACTAATTAACGAATCAACATGGAAATTCTGATCATAGACGACGAGCCGCGGAACATTTTTGCCCTCAAGGCTGTTTTGCAGTCGCGGGGCTACCGGGTGCAGTCGGCGGCTTCGGCGCCTGAGGGCATCGAGCGGCTGCGGCAGGGAGGCGGCATCGGCGTGGTGTTGCTCGACATGATGATGCCCGATATGGATGGTACGGAGGCGCTGGCAACCATCCGCGCCGACGAGCGGCTCCGGGGGCTGCCCGTTATTGCTGTGACAGCGAAGGCCATGACCGGCGATCGCGAAAAAGCCCTGGAGGCCGGCGCTGACGACTACATTTCAAAACCGGTGGACGTAGATAAACTGGTGGAGCTGCTGAAGCGTTACGAATAAGAAGGTTCTGAAGGGTTTGAACAATTATCTATCTCATCAATTAACCAATTGACATGATCGGGGATGCCGAGCTGGAGCTGTTGCTGAACGACTTGCTGGAAATACATGGCTACGATTTCTCTGATTATGCGCGGGCCTCGCTGAAGCGCCGTGTGAACCGCTTGCTCAGCCTTGACCGCTTTCCTTCTTTTGCGGAGTTCCGGTATCGCCTCCGCACCGACCCCGTTTACTTTCAACGATTCGTGGAGGAGATCACGGTGAACGTAACGGAAATGTTCCGCGACCCGGCCTTCTTCCGCGTGCTGCGCAACGAGGTGCTCAAAGTGCTTGCTACCTGGCCGCTCATCCGCATCTGGCACGCCGGCTGCGCCACCGGCGAGGAAGTGTATTCGATGGCCATCCTGCTGCACGAGGCCAACCTGCTGCATAAGTCGCTGCTTTACGCCACCGACCTCAACCCCGAGGCACTCGAGCGGGCGCGCAAGGGCATCTTTCCGCTGTCACATATGAAGGCCCATTCGGAGAACTACATGCAATCGGGCGGGCTGCGCGATTTTTCGGAATACTATACGGCGCGCTACGATCATGCCGTATTTAACCGCGAGCTCAGTTCCAAAATGATCTTCGCCACGCACAATCTCGTTTCCGACCGTTCCTTCAACGAGTTCCAGCTCATACTCTGCCGCAATGTGATGATCTATTTCGACAAGCCGCTCCAGGACCGGGTGCTGCGCCTCTTCGACGCCAGCCTCGAACCGCTTGGGTTTCTCTGTCTCGGCAGCAAGGAGAACCTCCGCTTTTCGCCGGTGGCACAGCATTTTACAGCATGGGGGAAAGAAAAGATATGGCGCAAGACGGGATGATACTGGCGATTGGCGGCTCGGCGGGAAGCCTGGAAGTGCTGTTGCAGGTGTTTCCCCTGCTCCGGCGAGGCCTGCCTTTCCCGATCGTGGTGATCACCCACCGCGCCAGCCAGGAGTCGGTGCTGGCAGAACTGCTCAGCAGCCGGACGGAATTGCCCGTGCGCGAAGCTGAAGACAAGGATGTCCTCCAGCCCGGTGCTATCATGGTAGCACCGCCCGGTTATCACCTGCTTGTGGAAGCGGACGGTTCCCTTTCGCTCGACTGCTCCGAGAAGATCCATTACAGCCGCCCCAGCATCGACGTCACCTTTGAAACCATTGCCGATAGCTACGGCAGCCGTGCCGTGGGGCTGCTGTTGTCGGGCGCCAACCACGATGGTGTAGCGGGCCTGGGACTTATCCGGGCCGCCGGTGGTGGTGCCTGGGCGCAGGATCCTGCCACGGCGCAGGTGGCTTTCATGCCGCAGGGTGCCGTCGATCGCGGCTTTGCCGACCGCATCCTGAAGCCGGGTGAGATGGCCGACGCCATCAATGCGCTTGGCTGAGTTCGCACGCTCAATGCGCGGTTTCATCCGATTTATTTCCACAGCCCTGGGCAGGCGGTATAGCTTTGAGTTATAAGCCCGTTTATGAGAGTATTGCTAACCCTGCTGGCAACCGTTTTTTCGCTTTACATATTGGCACAGGCACCCCGGACGCTTTCCTACACGTTTTCGTATGATACGGCCGCGGCAAAGCCCGCGCTTACGGTAGACCTGCGTTTCCGTGGCGATGTTTCGGGCACCACCGTACTGCGCCTGCCCGATGCGTGGGCGAGCCAGAAAGAACTCTGGAAAGCGGTTTCCGTGCTCGAATCAAAAACGCCGGGTGTACGCATCGATAGCGGTGCCGGGCCGGCGCAGCGCTTGCTGCGTCATGCACCGGGTGCCGGCATTCACCTGCGTTATGTGTTGCAACAGGATTGGGACGGCCCGCTCCTGTACCCGTATAACTACAGGGCGGTGCTCCGCAAAGAGTGGATGCAGGCAACCGGCTATGCTTTCGTAGTCCGGCCCGACTGGGCCAAAAGCCAGGCACTGCTGCTGCAGCTCGACTGGCGCGGGATGCCCGCGGGCTGGTGCCTTGCCAACAGCTTTCATGCAACGGGAAGAAACTGGCAGGGACGCTGCACCGCCGACAACCTCGATAATGTCCTCCTCGTGGCCGGTGATTTCCGGCTTTACCCGAAAAACATAGAGGGCAAGCCGGTGTATACCGCCATCCGGGGAAAGGAATGGTCTTTCGCGGATACGGAAATGGTAGCAAAGACGACCCGGATCATCGGTGGTGAACGCAATTTCTGGAAGCAGCATGATGAGCCCTACTTCCTTGTCAGCCTGGTGCCCTTTGAAGGCGGACCCGGCTTCAACATAAACGGGTCGGCCCTGCACCATGCGTTTTTCATGGGCATGTCGACCGATTCGCTGGCGGCTGCCCATATGCACGCGCTCCTGGCCCATGAATACATGCATCGCTGGATCGGCATCGGCCTCGTGCTGCGCGGCCGGGAAGAAGAGCAGTACTGGTTCAGCGAAGGATTCACGGAATACTATACGTACAAGACCTTGTTTCAAAACCGAATCATCGATACCGGTGAATATGTGGCGGCTGTAAACCGCACCGTATCGGAATATTATCTCTCGCCTAAACGGAATGCCCCAAATACAGCTGCCGCGGATTCGTTCTGGCTCGACCGCTCCTTCCAGCGCCTGCCCTATGTAAAAGGCTTCACGTTTGCCATGTACCTCGATGTGCAGCTGCAGCAGAAAAGCGGCGGAAAGCGTTCGCTCGACGGCGTAATGAAAAAGCTGCTTTCAAGCACCCCTCCGGGCGACTCGCTTTCTATAGACCGGTTTTTATCGGCCTTCGCCTCCGAAGGTGTCGCTGCGGGAAAGGCTTACCAGGACTGGATCCTGGCGGGTGGAACAGTGCCGGTGCCTCCGCTGCCGGAGTTGCGCGGCCTGCGCTTTACCGATGTAAACATGGGTTTTTTTGAGCTGGGTTTTGACGATAAGGAACTTAAAAAAGGGAAGCCGCTTTCGGGCGTGGTAGCGGGAAGCGAAGCGTGGAAGGCCGGTCTGCGCGACGGCCAGCTGTTGCAGGGGATGAACATTCATTTTGGCGACGCCACCAAGCCGGTAAAGATCAGTGTGCTCGATAACGGGCAATTGAAGCAGGTAAGCTACCTGCCCGTGCACCGCAACCGGGTACCGGTGCCGCAATATGAATTTACTGCAGCCCGCTGACCGTATTTATACGGTTTGATAAAAGGCATCGCGATGGCGGTGCCTTTTATTTATTACTGTGCCGGCTGTCGCTTAGCGGGCCGTTTCCAGCGGGAAGTAAATGCAGATGGAACAGCCTTTGTTGGGCGCCGAATCAATATCAACCGAGCCCTGGAAGACGTCGATGCGGTTCTTCATATTGTTGATGCCGAGCCCGCTGCGGGCGGCCTTCGTGTCGAAGCCCACGCCGTTGTCGCTGATGCAGATGGTCAGTTTGTCGCCGGCGTTGCCGATGTCGATACTGACCTTCGTGGCGCGGGCGTGCTTCACGATATTATTGAGCTGCTCCTGCAGGATACGGTAGATGGTCAGCCGGAGCCCGCTTTCGATCAGGTCGTCGGGCACCGTATACTGGAAATCGAGCGCAAAGAGGTTGAGCGCGCGGTACTGGCCGATGAGCTCTTCGAGCGTGGCGCGGAAGCCGATGTCGTAGATCACCGGCGTCACGAGGGCCTTGGAAAGGTTGCGGATCTCGGTGATGGCTTTTTGCAGCAGCCCGGCGCTTTTGTCAATATAGCCCGCCGACTGGTCGGGGTAGTAGCGGATATTTTCAATATACAGCTTGGCGGTGGTCAGCAGCTGGTTGACGTTGTCGTGCAGCTCCTTGCTGATCTCGCTGCGTTCCTTTTCCTGTGTGTTAATGATGGTACGGGCGATCTCCTTCTGGGTGTTGATCTTTTCGCGGAGCACCTTTTGCTCCAGCGCCCGTTTTTCGGTAACGTCGTTGGCGATCGCCATCACGTGGTAGCCTTCTTCGAGGTAGATACCATGCAGCGTCAGTTCCACCCAGATGGTGCGGCCGTCGGCCACGAGGTGCTGGGAGATGTTGTTCAGGCGCCCGGCGGGAAGGAAGTCGGGGCTCAGCAGCATGCGCTGCACCCGCTTTCGTTCCGCCTGCGGCTGCAGGTCGAGCACCGACATGGCGAGAAACTCCTCGCGGGTGTAGCCGTAATGATCGAGCGCCGCTTCGTTCACTTCCACAAAGTGAAGCGTTTCGCGGTTGAAGATCCACTTCGGCACCGGGCTCTGGTAAAACAGCAGGCGGTATTTTTCTTCCGACAGCAGGATCGTCTCTTCGATCTCCTTGCGTTCGGTGATGTCGCGCATATTGATTACCACCGCTTCGATATCGGGATCGTGGAGGTGGTTAACCAGGATGGCCTCCACCCAGCGGTAGGAGCCGTTCTTGGCGCGGAAGCGGAAGGGAGGAAGCAGCACTTCGGGTGTCTTGCTGATGTCTTGCCCCACCATCAGCACACGGGCGAAGTCGTCGGGGTGAATGGCCTCGAAGCCCACCACGCCCATCATTTCGTCGGGATGGTACCCTCCCAGCTTGTGAGCGTTGGGGCTGATGTAGGTAACGGCGAAGTTGCGGTCGAGCAGTACGATGACGTCGAGGCCCGACTGCACCATGGCGCGAAAGCGGCGCTCGCCGCGGCGGATGCGCAGTTCGCTTTCTTTCTGGCTCGTAACGTCGTGCACGGCGCCCACCATCCGCACCGCGCGCCCCTGCTCATTGCGCATGATGAGGGCGCGGTCTTCGAGGTGCAGCACGGTGCCGTCGGGACGCACAAAACGGTAATGATCCTGCCAGTAGCCGCGGGTGTTGTCCTTTATGGCCGCCTGCTGTTGTTCCACGACGCGCTCACGGTCTTCGGGATGAAGGTGTTCCCACCACATGCGATGCGCCTCGGCCACAGGGGGTTCGTGGCCCAGGATGCGAACGATGGATTGGTTGATATAGATATCGCCCGTTTCCAGGTTCCAGTCCCAGAGCACGTCGCTGGTGGCCTCGGAAACAAACTGGTGCCGCTCAAGCAGGGCACGGTAGCGGTGCTCGCTTTCGATGAGCATCCGCGTTTTTTCGATGCGGTCGGTGGCATCGAGCAGGAAGCCGAAAACGCCGGTGGGCTTGCCGTCGTGAAATTGCGGCACCACCGTGATCTGCCCCAGCTTGCGGCCGGCTGGCGTTGCGAATGCGAGGTAGCCGGTATCGGGCATCCCGTTGGCCGCATTTTCCAAAAGCTGCCGCGCAAGCCCTTGTTCTTCCGGTACCGGCAGGGCGCTGAAATCGAGCCCGATAACATCATCCTCCGGGAGCCCCAAAAACCGGCTTAGCAGCGTATTGCAGCTCCTCACGCGAAGGTCCGTGCCGGTTTGAAAAGACATCCGGTGGCCGGGAAGCGATACAAGGGCTTCGTGGTCCCGGAAGGTGGGGGTTGTTTCGTGGTTCATCGTCTTCAGGAGGGTACCTGTATTAATTCGGGTACGAAAGTTACGAAAGATGGGCACGGATTTCAGATTTCCGATTTCCGTTTTTGGATTTGTGCAACAAAAAGCCTCTTTCGAGGCTTTAAATCTGAAATCAGGAAATCAGAATACAAAATCACTCATAGGCCTGCTCGTGTACGCTTTTCACGGCGCGGCCCGAAGGATCGTTCATTTTCTTGAAGGCTTCGTCCCACTCCAGGGCGATGGCGGTGCTGCAGGCGACGGAGGGCTCGGAAGGCACGCAACGAGCCGCTTCTTCGCCCGGGAAATGCTCGGCGAAGATGCTCCTGTAGAAATACTCCTCCTTGCTGCGCGGTGTATTTACCGGGAAGCGGAAGGCCGCGTTGGCAAGCTGCTCGTCGCTGACGGCGTCGGAGGTCACTTTCTTGAGCGTGTCGATCCAGCTATAGCCCACGCCGTCGGAGAACTGCTCCTTCTGGCGCCAGGCCACTTCGGCAGGCAGGTAGTCTTCGAAAGCCTTGCGCAGGATCCACTTCTCGATCTTGCCGTTGCCGCTCATTTTATCTTTCGGGTTGCAGCGCATGGCCACGTCCATGAATTCCTTGTCGAGGAAAGGCACACGTCCTTCCACGCCCCAGGCGGCGAGCGATTTGTTGGCGCGGAGGCAGTCGTATAAATGCAGCTTGGAAAGCTTGCGTACCGTCTCTTCGTGGAAGGCTTTCGGGTCGGGCGCCTTGTGGAAATACAGGTAGCCGCCGAACAGCTCGTCGGAGCCTTCGCCGGTGAGCACCATCTTCACGCCCATCGATTTGATGACGCGTGCCAGCAGGTACATCGGCGTGGACGCACGGATGGTGGTGACGTCGTAGGTCTCGATATGGTAGATCACGTCGCGGATGGCGTCGAGTCCTTCCTGGATGGTGAAGTTGACCTCGTGGTGCACGGTGCCGATATGGTCGGCCACCTTGCGCGCGGCGATGAGATCGGGTGCGTCCTTGAGGCCGACGGCAAAGGAGTGCAGCTGGGGCCACCAGGCGTCCTTTAGGTCTTCGCTTTCCACGCGGCGCGCGGCGAATTTCTTGGCGATGGCTGAAATGACCGAAGAGTCGAGGCCACCCGATAGCAGCACGCCGTAGGGAACGTCCGACATCAGCTGGCGATGCACGGCTTCTTCGAGCGCCTTCTTCACCGCGGCGATATCGGTGTGGTTGTCTTTCACGTTGTCGTACTCCGTCCACTCGCGGCTGTACCAGCGCGTCGGCTGTGCATCGCCGCTGCGCAGGTAGTGACCTGCCGGGAACTCCTGGATCTTCGTGCATACGCCCGAAAGCGCCTTGAGCTCGGAGGCTACGTAAAAGGTGCCCCACTCATCCCAGCCCATATAGAGCGGGATGATACCCATATGGTCGCGGGCAATGAGGTAGCTGTTATCGTTGTGGTTGAAAAGCGCGAAGGCGAAGATGCCGTTGAGGTCTTCGAGAAAGCCGGCGCCTTTTTCTTCGTACAGGGCGAGGATCACCTCGCAGTCGGACTGCGTCTGGAACGTATAGGGATGCTGCAGGTTCTTTTTAAGCTCGCGGTGGTTATAGATCTCACCATTGACGGCCAGCGCCAGTGAGCCGTCGCCGTTGAAGAGCGGCTGTTTGCCCGAGGTGGGGTCTACGATCGAAAGCCGCTCGTGCACCAGGATGGAGCTTTCGCACATGAAGATGCCCGACCAGTCGGGGCCGCGGTGGCGCTGGCGCCGCGACATATTGAGGGCCTGGGGCCGGAGGTCTTCTGCTTTTTTCTTGAGGTCGAATACGCCTACGATTCCACACATACAATTTCAGTTTGAAGCGGGCCACGCAGGCCCGGCTGATAAAATAAATGCTTGCCCCTGGTGGGGGACAAGCATCGTATGAAAACAAATATAACAAAGATTGCAGATGTCTGATTTGTGATTCCGTATTTAAGCTGACCTTCACAAATCCAGCCTGGAATCAAAAATCATCATTTGTGTTCCAGCAGCCGGTCGATGGCGATGGACACGATCAGCAACAGGCGTCGCTCCCGGGGCGTAGCGCCTTCTCCGTCGATGTTCACGAAGTAAGTGTCCTGGCCGCGGGTTTCACCGGGTGTCGTTTCCGGTGCGAATGCGTGGATCTGCCCGAGGTGCAGGTATTCGCGGTCGATGATATTCATATCCCAGGTGCCCGTGGTGCCGGTTACTTCGCCGATCTTTTTGCCTTCTTCATTGAATACTTTGATGCGGGGCCTGCGGGCGGTATCCTTGTGTTTGAGAAAGCCGATGACTTTGTCGCGGCCGTCAACGATCTCGGTACGCGAGCGCAGGATGGTCCAGCCGCGGCGGATGGCGGCCACGGTACGGCCGCTGTTGTCGTGCAGTTCCAAGCGGAAGGGCAGGAGGGAAGCTTTCAGGAAGATCCGCCAGAAGCGAATCGCGAAACCGGTACGCTGGATCAGCGCGCCGGCCGGGTGGCCGGCATCGTCGAAAAGGCGCGAGCGGTTGCCGCCGCCGATGGCGGTACGCCGCTCTTCCACGTAATAGGAGCGGACACCGAAAAAGGCGTCCGCCTTCGTGGCTGATGTTTTCAACTCTGCGACCATAGGGAGATGTTTGCTGTAATTAAGCAAAAAAATCCCATTCGCCGGCATTTATTCGGCGTAGCGGCCCATGGGTTCGGCCATCAGCTGGGCCGCCACTTTATCGATGAGCTGGTTGAAATCAAAGGGTTTGGGCAGGAAGTCGTCTGCCATGCGCGCGCAGTCCGACCAGCTGTCGTCGCCCGACATCAGGATCACGCGCAGGTCGCGGGTGGCAGCGTCCTCGCGGAGCCGCCGGCAGAATTCGCTGCCGTTTTCATCGCCCAGGCCTACGTCGAGCAGCAACAGGGAAGGATGGTGCACCCGGATCTTGCGCTCCGCTTCGGCGGCGCTCCGGGCAAGAAAGGTTTCATAACCCTGACCTTTGAGAATGATCTGCGTTACGAGCAGCAGGTCGTCGTTGTCGTCGACCAGGAGGATCTTGGGTTGCATAGGCTGGCGTTTTTGAGTGGTGTCAGTCGCCACTTGGCAAAAAAGGGGCCAAAACGTGAGCCGTGAGCCGCGGGCAGGTTGGCGGTTACTAGTTTTGGGTTTTCAACTATATCCCTCCCTATTAGTGAGGGTTGGGTAGGGGCAGCGTTCACGGCTCACGGTTCACGATTCACGAAACATTAACGTAACCATGCATACGGGCAATATTCCCGGCGCATTAGCTTCAGCAGCAAATTATACTGCAAATGGAAACCTCCTCCGACGACGACGAAGGCGACCCTGCCGGTGCTCTCCGTCTCCTGCTCTTTGCCTCCTGCCTCCTGTTTTGCTACCAGCCCCAGTCGCGCCCGCGACCGCTCACCAGGGCCACCCACCCGGTAGCGCTCCGCACGCCTGCCACCCGGCAGCTGCCGCCCCCGAAATCGAAAAAACATCGGAAAAAGCTGTACCTCACCTTCGACGATGGCCCCAACAAGGGAACGGCCAACGTGTACCGCATTGTGTCGGACGAAGCCGTGCCGGTGACCTTTTTCATCGTGGGGGAGCACGTGTTCGACAGCCACTGGCAGCGCGCCCTCTACGACAGCCTCCAGGCTTCTCCGTGGATTGAAGTGTGCAACCACAGTTTTTCGCATGCCCGTCAGCGTTACCGGGCGTACTACAGCCTGCCCGACTCGGTGGTGGCCGACTTCCGCCGCACGCAGGATACCCTGGCGCTCGACAACCACGTAGCCCGTACCCCGGGCCGTAACTGCTGGCGTATCGACTCCCTGTGCTTCACCGACCTGAAAGCATCCACCGCCGCTGTCGACTCGCTGCATGCAGCGGGCTTTATCGTCATGGGCTGGGACGCGGAGTGGAGCTTTGATCACCGCCACTTCAACGTGGAGCAGGACGCGGCCACGCTGCTGCGGCAGATCGATTCCGTGTTCGCCCACAACCGCACGCGCCGCCCCGGCCACCTCGTGCTGCTGGCCCACGACCAGGCCTTCGGCAAGAGCGCCGATTCGCTGGAGCTGCGTCGCTTCCTGCAGGCACTCAAAGAGCGCGACGACCTGGAGCTGCTGCTGGCAACCGATTATCCCGGCGCCGCCCGCCCGGTGGGCCTGGCCCTGCGCTGAGGCGGCATCCGGCTACAGGCATGTCCGATGTTTCAGTGCACGTGCTGTTACATCATCTGCTTTCGTTATCTTGATGCTGAAAAGCTGCTGCTTGAAAAGTGTTACACCTCGTAGCAGCCGAAATCCGTCTTTGTCGAATGCTACCAATAAAACAGCCCCTGGTGTTCCCGCCGGGGGCTTTTTGTGAATCGTGAACCCGCGATGTGCGGCAAAAAGAAAGGATGCCAAAGGCATCCTTTCTTTTTAAACAGGCGTCAGCATTCACGATTGACGATCACCAGCCATCACCATCCAGCATATTGCCGAGGCCGCCGAGTACGGAGCCTTCTTCCTTGCGGCCACCCACCGAGCCGTATTGCAGCACGCGGCTGGCAAGGCGCGAGATGGGCAGCGACTGGATCCAGACAGTGCCGGGGCCGCGCAGCGTGGCGAAGAAAAGGCCCTCGCCGCCAAAGAAGGTGTTCTTGATACCGCCGATGAACTGGATGTCGTAGTCGCAGCTCGGCGTAAAGGCCACGATACAGCCCGTGTCGATCTTGAGCAGCTCGCCCGCTTGCAGGGTGCGCTCGATCACGTGGCCACCGGCGTGCACGAAGGCAAGGCCGTCGCCCTCGAGCTTTTGCATGATAAAGCCTTCACCGCCGAAAAGGCCGGTGCCGAGCTTGCGCTGGAACTCGATGCCGACGCTCACGCCCTTAGCGGCGCAAAGGAAGGCGTCTTTCTGGCAGATCATCTTGCCGCCGAGCCGCTGAAGGTTGAGCGGGATGATCTTGCCGGGGTAGGGGGAGGCAAAGGACACGCGGCGCTTGCCGTGGCCGATATTGGTGTAAGCCGTCATGAAGAGGTTTTCACCGGTGAGGAGGCGCTTGCCGGCCGAGAAGAGCTTGCCGAGCAGGCCGCCCTGCTGCTGCGAGCCGTCGCCGAAGATGGTCTGCATCTGGATGCCGTCGTCCATCATCATAAAGGCGCCAGGCTCGGCAACAGCCGTCTCCTGCGGATCGAGCTCGATCTCGATGCATTGCAGCTCTTCACCAAAAATCCGGAAATCTATTTCGTGCGAATTCATATCTGGGAAAGGTTTTAGGGTTCTGAGGTTTTGTGGTTACGAGGACCAAATTACTCTGGCTGGCGGAATGAAGGTGTCAAATTTTACCAAAAGCCGGATTCACGGGACGTGCGCCCGCCGGGTGCTTTTTTTTCACTTAAAAAAAAGTAAACGGAATGAACGCACCGGGAGCAAAAATAGTGGTGGCGCAACCCGGCGCTACCGGCCTTCGGTATAGATATTGCGAAAAAAACCAATAGAAATTCCGGCATCGGGCGGTCGGATTTCGCATCTGCAGCAACCTGCACCGATGCATGGGTTTTTATGTGCCCTCCGGTTAGACCTCCTGATTTTTTCTTTATGCTCTTCGGTAATGGCTAATGAATCATTTCACCAACGGCCTCAATGCCGGGTTACCCGCGCGTTGACGTTGGTGCCGTGCTTAAATGATCACCATTAACGAAACCGTGTAGTTATGTACCAACCGGATCGCTTCAGGAAAACCGCCACCGGCGTATGGACCCTCTTTGTCCTGCTCTTTTTCTCTTCGGTATCGGATGCGCAGTACAGTTTTTCGGCCAGCGGGCTGAAGCTGAACGGCGCCACGATCTTCAACCCGACGTCCATCCAGTTCGGGCCCGACAAGCGCCTCTATATTTCCGAGCAGGCGGGATTTATCCGAATCTATACGATCAAGCGTAATGGGCCCAATGATTATTCGGTTACCTCCTTCGAAACGATCACGTTGGTAAGGCAGATCCCGAATCATAACGACGACGGAACGTTGAACACCACGGTTACCGAAAGGCAGATCACCGGCATCCTGCTGCGGGGCACTGCCGCTAACCCGGTTATTTATGTGAGCTCCAGCGATAGCCGCATCGGCGGTCCCAGCGGCGAAACCAACCTGGACACTAACTCGGGTATCATTTCCATGCTTACCTGGAACGGTACGGCCTGGGTGAAAATCGACCTGGTGCGGGGACTGCCGCGCTCGGAAGAAAATCACTCGGTCAACGGCATGCAGCTCGACGATCAGACCAATACTTTGTTCCTTGCGGTGGGTGGCCATACCAATGCCGGATCGCCTTCCACCAATTTTAATTTTACAACGGAGTACGCGCTTTCGGCCGCTATTCTTTCCATCAACCTGAATGCGATCATGGCGATGCCGACGAAAGGCAGCGGTAATAACACCTACAAGTATGATCTGCCTACGCTCGATGATCCTACGCGCAGCAACAATCCCGATGGTACCGATATCAACGATCCCTTCGGTGGCAATGACGGGCTCAACCAGGCCATGCTCGTTTCCGGGGGACCGGTGCAGATCTATTCGGCCGGTTATCGCAACGCCTACGACATCGTGCTGACCAAGGCACGGAAGCTTTACACCATCGATAACGGCGCCAACCAGGGCTGGGGCGGTTACCCCGCCGGAGAAGGCACCGCCAACGTTACGAATAACTATGTGTCGGGTGAGCCCGGCTCCACTACCGGCACGCCCACCGAACCCGTGGTGAACAACCTCGATAACTTTCACTATATCGGATCCATAGATACGTACACGCCGGGCTCCTTCTATGGCGGGCATCCATGTCCGGTAAGGGCTAACCCGGCAGGTGCCGGATTGTATACGCATAACGGAACAACCGGCGTTTTCCGCACCAGCAAAACGGGCCCCAACCCCTTGCCGGCCAACTGGCCGCCGGTGCCCGTAAGTATGGCGGATTCGAGGCAGGGCGATTTCCGGATGCCGGGAACCGAAGACGGCTCCCCGCTGACGTTCAGCTCGTCTACGAACGGCATCACCGAATACACCGCTTCTAATTTCAATGGTGCGTTGAAAGGAGCACTGCTGGCGGCGGAATACGACGGTTCGATCGCAATCATCAAGCTTACTGCCGACGGCACCGGTGTTACCAATGCGAAAAACGCCACCACCAAACTCAATCAGGAACCTCCCTTCGCTTCCAACTTCGGCTCCTCGCCGCTCGACCTGGTGGCGCAGGGCGACAACGATATTTTTCCCGGAAGTGTCTGGGCGGTCACCTATGGCAATGATGCGGTGACCATCTTCGAGCCGCAGGATGTTGCCAACTGTACCGGTGCCAACAATACGTCCGACGATGATGGCGACGGCTATACCAATGCCGACGAGATCGCCAACGGAACCAATCCCTGCTCCGCTGCCAGCAGACCGCCGGATTTCGACGGAGACCATATTTCCGATCTTAACGACCCGGATGACGATAACGACGGCATCAACGACAAGAATGATTTCTTTGCGCTGGATCCCAACAACGGAAGCACGACCTCCTTGCCCGTGCACTATAACCTGTTCAACAACGATCCCGGAACGGGCTTCTTCGGGCTTGGCTTTACAGGGCTGATGGTCAACCGCGACAGCGATTACCTGAAATTGTTCAGCAGTGATAACCTCATTGCCGGCGGGGCAGTGGGTGCTTTTTCGGTGGTAAATGTTCCCGCAGGCAATGCGCTGGGATCGGCAAACACCCAGCAGAATGCCTTCCAGTTTGGCGTGCGAACGAATGGCGTGCCCTTTACGCTTCGCTCCCGGATGACCGGACCTTTCTTTAACAACCAGACGCCGCAGGGGGCGCAATCGCAGGGCGTGTACCTCGGCACCGGCGACCAGGATAATTATATCAAGATCGTACTCAATGCCAACGGCGGTGCCGGCGGTATCCAGGTTGTGTATGAAAATGCAGGCGTTGCCAGCAGCAGCCAGTATGCGATCGCCGGCGGCATTCCGGCATCGCAGCTCGACCTGCTGCTGAAGTTCAATCCCGCTACCAACAGCGTGCAGGCGGCCTATGCATCGGGCACCGGTGGCGCTGTGACCAATGCCGGATCGCCGGTAGTGGTTAGCGGTGCCCTGCTGAATGCCCTGAAAGGAACGACGACCCTGGCCGCAGGCATTATCTCCACTTCCAGCGGCGGACAGAAATTTACCGCTACCTGGGACTATATCTACCTTGATGCGGATGCGGTCACCGCAACGGGCAGCTGGCAGATCATTACGCCCACCACGGGCAACTTCACGCCCCGCGAAGAGAATGCCTACGTGCAGGCCGGCAACAGGTTCTACCTGCTTGGCGGGCGCGGCAACAAGCCCGTGCAGGAATACAATCCCGCAACGAAAGCCTGGGTGGACAAGGCCAGCCAGCCGCTGGAACTGCACCACTTCCAGGCAGTGACCCTGGATGGATTGATCTATGCGGTGGGTGCCTTTACCGGTCCCTACCCGCATGAGACACCCGTTGCCAATGTGTATTTATACAACCCGGCTTCCGACAAGTGGCTTACGGGCGCTTCCATTCCGCAGGCACGCCGCCGCGGAGGGGGCGGAGCGGTGGTGTACAACAACAAGATCTACCTCGTGGGCGGCATCACCGACGGCCACTGGGCCGGTTGGGTGAAATGGTTCGACGAATACGACCCGGCCACCAATACCTGGAGGGCCCTCCCGGATGCGCCGCGCGAACGCGACCACGTGCAGGTGACCGTCGTGAACAACAAGCTTTACGTGGCCGGCGGGCGCCGCTCTTCGGCAAGCACCGGCCAGGATTTTGACTTCGTGGTGGTGGAAGTGGATGTTTATGATTTCGCAACCGGCACCTGGTCGACGCTGCCGGCGGGCAGCAATATTCCAACACCGCGGTCGGGCGCAAGCAACGTGGTGCTGGGCAATGAGGTGATCGTAATCGGGGGCGAGAGTGCCGCGCAGACCGCCGCCCACGTGCAGACCGAAGCGCTTGATGTGACCACCGGCACCTGGCGCCGCCTCGCCGACCTGCAGCAGGGACGCCACGGCACACAGGCCATCGCCAGCAACGGCGGCATCTACACCGCCGCCGGCCCGGGCAACCGCGGGGGCACCCCACTACTGACCACGCAGGAAGCCTTCTACTTCTTCTCGGCCACGACGCCGACAGGAACGGCGCTGACGCAAAGCCAGTTGTCGGTGCCGGCTTCCCTCAGCTTCGGAACGGTGGGCGTGAACAGCTCTTCGACCCTGTCGCTGCAGTTGTCGAACACGACGGGCAACCAGGGGATATTGATTTCCTCCATTACCCTTACCGGCGCGGCTTCCTTTACCTATACCTCGTCGAGGGCCCTGCCCTTCGTGCTCGCACCGGGTCAGAGCGCAACGATCAGCGTTAAGTTCCAGCCGACCGCTACGGGCAGCCAGACGGCAAACCTGGTCATCGCCCACTCGGGCTCGAATGCCAGCACAACGACGGCTCTCAGCGGCACGGGTGGTACCACGACCGTATCCGCCTCTTACCGGATCAATGCCGGCGGCCCGCAGGTGACCAACAGCATCGGCACTTTTGCGGCGGATAATTATTTCTCGCCATCGCCCGGAAATATCCACGATACCACGGCGGCCATCAACGGCACGACCGACGATGCCATCTACCAGAGCGAGCGCTGGGGCAACAACTTTGACTATGCCTTCCCGGTAAATAACGGGCAGTACAAAGTAGTGCTGCACTTCGCCGAGACCTACTGGACCACCGCCGGCAGCCGCGTGTTCGACGTAACGATCGAAGGGGTAAAGGTGCTCGACAATTACGACATCGTGGCTAAAGTGGGCGCCTTTACCGCCACTACCGAAACCTTTACGGTTGGCGTAACGGATGGCATGCTCAACATCAACTTCAGCTCACTCACCGCTGCCGGCGGGAAGGACAATGCGAAGGTGTCCGCTATCGAGGTGCTGCCGGTGAACAGCAATGGGCAGACCCTGAGTTCCTTTACGCTGGTGAATTCCACCAACGAGCAGGACATCCAGACCGTGGCCAATGGCGTTACGATCAACCTGGCAACGCTGCCGGGCCGCAACCTGAACATCCGCGCCAACACTTCGCCCGCAACCGTAGGCAGCGTGGTGTTTGCGCTGAGCGGCACGCAAACGAGAAACGTTACCGAATCGGGCGCGCCTTATTCGCTCTTTGGCGATAACGCAGGGAATTATAATGACTGGACGCCGGCTGTTGGCACCTACACGCTGAAAGCAACGCCCTATACGGGTTCGGGCGGAACGGGCACAGCGGGCACACCGCTCACCATCACGTTTACCGTGACCGACCAGGCGGGCAGCAACCAGCCGCCGGTGGCCAATGCGGGATCTGACAAGACGATTACGCTTCCCTCCAGCTCTACTACGCTCAACGGCTCGGGCACCGATGCGGGCGGCAGCATTGCCGGCTACAGCTGGAGCCAGGTGAGCGGTCCCAACACCGCAACCTTCAGCAGCACCACCGTTGCCGCACCCACGGTGAGCGGGCTGGTACAAGGCAGCTATGTCTTTGCCCTTGTGGTGACCGACAACCAGGGAGCTTCGAGCACTCCCGACCAGGTGACTGTTACCGTCAACCCCGCTGGTACCACCTCGCAGGCCCTGAGCTCGTTCACGCTGGTGAATGCCAGCAATGAGCAGGACATCCAGACACTCGTCAACGGGGCTACTATTAACCTGGCTACTTTACCCAGCCAGAGCCTGAACATCCGCGCCAACACAACGCCGGCAACGGTAGGCAGCGTTGTGTTTGTGCTGACGGGCCAGCAATCGAAAAACGCGACCGAGACCACGGCGCCCTATGCGCTATTCGGAGACAATTCGGGTAACTACAACGCCTGGACGCCGGCCGTTGGTTCCTATACCCTGAAAGCGACACCTTACACGGGCCCGGGCGGGACCGGTACCGCGGGCACGCCGCTGACGGTGAGCTTTACCGTGGTCAACAATCCGCCGGTTGCCGCCCGCCGCGGCAGCGCCGCTACCGGCAGCGAGGCGGGAAGCGCCGACAGCCTGGGCCTGGTTGTCTATCCCAACCCAACGACAGGGCAGCTTACCGTGCGCTTTGGCGGGGTGGTGCAGGGGTTGGTGTCGTATACGCTTTTTGCCCCGGAAGGGAGCCGTGTGGTGGCGGCGAAGCAGGTGCTGCCCGCTACTTCGGTGATGTACCTCGACCTGGGTAAATACCATATCGGTAGCGGAACTTATTACCTCGACGTGCGGGTGGGAAAACGAAGGGAAACAATACCGGTTGTACTCACATCCGGCCATTAGAGCCTGAGGCCGGGGTATTGAACGAAACAGCGGGCCTGACGGCAAGGCTCCGGATATGCTTATGCTAACCTTAAACAATAAAACCAACCATGATGTTCCGACAAGTTTCCTGCAGGCGCGTTTGCGTCAGTGCCGTACTTCCCTTCCTGCTGCTCCTGCTGCATATTCCAGCGGCGCGGGCGCAATTCAGCTTTTCTTCCAGCGGCCTCAAGCTGATGGCGGGCGCCACGATATTCAATCCCACGTCACTCCAGTTTGGTCCCGACAACCGCCTCTATATCGCCGAGCAGGCGGGCTTCATCCGCATCCATACCATCCGGCGCAATGGTCCGAATGATTATGTCACTACCGCCTTTGAAACCATTTCGCTGATCAACGCGATACCGAACCACGACGACAACGGCGTGGTAAATGCATCAGAAACCCATCGCCAGATAACGGGCATCCTCGTAACAGGCACGGCCGCCAACCCGGTGATCTACGTCAGCTCCAGCGACTACCGGGCCGCCACGGGCGCAGGACTTGAAACGAACCTGGATACGAACTCCGGCATCATCTCGATGCTCACCTGGAACGGCAGCGCCTGGGTGAAGATGGACCTGGTGCGCGGACTGCCACGCTCGGAGGAATACCACTCCGTCAACGGCATGCAGCTCGACGGGCAGACCAACACGTTGTTTGTGGCAGTGGGCGGTCACACCAATGCCGGATCGCCTTCCACCAATTTCAACTACACCTGCGAGTATGCCCTTTCGGCAGCTATTCTTTCCATCAACCTGAATGCGATCATGGCACTGCCCACCAAAGGCAGCGGCAACAATGCCTACAAGTATGACCTGCCTACGCTCGATGATCCCACCCGCGCCAATAACCCCGACGGATCCGATGTGAACGATCCCTTCGGCGGCAACGACGGGTTGAACCAGGCCATGCTTGTTCCCGGGGGACCGGTGCAGATCTATTCTTCCGGCTACCGCAACGCCTACGACATCGTGCTGACCAAGGCACGGAAGCTCTACACCATCGACAATGGCGCCAACCAGGGCTGGGGCGGCTACCCCGCCGGCGAAGGCACCGCCAACGTCACGAACAACTATGTGCCGGGCGAGCCGGGCTCAACAACGCCAACAGCCAATGAAGGAACGGTCAATAACCTCGACAACTTCCACTATATCGGCAATATCGACACCTATGTTCCCGGCAGCTATTACGCCGGGCATCCCAACCCGATACGCGCCAACCCGGCCGGGGCGGGCCTGTATACCCACGATGGCACCACCGGGGTATTCCGCACCAGCACCACGGGTGCCAATCCCTTGCCGGCTAACTGGCCGCCGGTGCCCGTAAGTATGGCCGACCCGCGGCAGGGCGATTTCCGGATGCCGGGAACCGAAGACGGCTCCCCGCTGACGTTCACCTCCTCTACCAACGGCATCACCGAGTACACCGCGTCCAACTTTAACGGCGCGCTGAAAGGCTGCCTGCTGGCCGCAGAATATAATGGGACTATCGCGCTCATTAAGCTCACCGCCGACGGCACCGGTGTTACCAATGCCCGCGACCCCATGACCAAACTCAACCAGGAACCGGATTTTGCGTCCAATTTCGGCGCCACCCCGCTCGACCTGGTGGCGCAGGGCGACAACGATATCTTCCCCGGAACCGTATGGGCCATCACCTACGGTGCCGACGCCGTGACCATCTTCGAGCCGCAAACTGTCACCTGCACCGGCGCCAACAATACTTCGGACGAGGATGGCGACGGCTATACCAATGCCGACGAAATTGCCAACGGCACCAACCCCTGCTCGGGGGCCAGCAAGCCTGCTGATTTCGACCAGGATCATATCTCCGACCTCAACGACCCGGACGATGACAACGACGGCATCAACGACAAGACTGATTTTTTCGCTATCGATGCAAGTAACGGGGGCACAACGGGTCTCCCCGTTGCGTATAACCTTTTCAATAACGATCCCGGTACCGGGTTCTTCGGCATCGGATTCACCGGGCTGATGACCAATGGCATTAGCGATTACCGGGCGCTGTATGACGAGAATAACCTGATCGCCGGCGGCGCGATCGGCGCCTTTTCGATAGTAAACGTACCTGCGGGCGACGCACTCGGCACCCTGAATTCGCAGCAATATGCTTTCCAGTTCGGCGTAAAAACCAACGGGGTTGCTTTTACGATGCGCTCGGGCATGACGGGTCCTTTCTTCAACAATGCAACGCCACAGGGTTCGCAGTCGCAGGGCATTTACCTTGGCAACGGCGACCAGGACAATTACCTGAAGATCGTGCTGAACGCCAACGGCGGCGCGGGCGGCATCCAGGTGGTGTATGAAAACGCGGGCGTGGCAGCGAGCAGCCAGTACCCGCTTCCCGGCGGCATCCCCGGCACTACACTTGACCTGCTGCTGAAATATGATCCGGTTGCCAATACCATACAGCCGGCCTATGCAGTCAACCGCGGCACGGTAGTGAACGTTGGCGCTCCGGTGGTAGTGAGTGGTGCTGTTCTGAACGCGTTGAAAGGCACTACGACACTGGCGGCCGGGGTGATCGCAACATCCAGGGGCGGCACTCCATTTACGGCAACCTGGGATTTTGTCAACCTGGCTGCCGACGTGGCTGCGCCAACGGCCAGCTACCGCGTTAATGCAGGAGGTGCGCAGGTGACCAACAGCATCGGCGTTTTCGCTGCAGACAACAGCTTTTCGCCCGCGCCGGGAAATACCTTTACTACGTCAGCAGCTATCAGTAATACAACGGATGATGCCATTTATCAAAGCGAGCGCTGGGGCAACAACTTCAGCTATGCTTTCCCGGTAAGCAACGGCCAGTACAAGGTGGTGCTGCACTTTGCGGAGATCTACTGGACAGCGGCCAACAGCCGCGTGTTTGACGTAACCATCGAGGGTGTACGCGTACTCGATAACTACGACATCTTTGCCAAGGTGGGTGCCTTCGCGGCCACCACCGAAACCTTTACGGTGAACGTAACCGACGGCGTGCTGAACATCGGCTTCAGCTCGCTCACCGCAGCCGGTGGAAAGGATAACGCGAAGGTGTCCGCCATCGAGATCCTGGGCGCAAGCGCCGCTAACCAGCCGCCGGTGGCCAATGCCGGGCCGGATGTAACGATCACGCTTCCCACCAGTTCTGCTACACTTAACGGCTCGGGCACCGATGCGGGCGGCAGCATTGCCGGCTACAGCTGGAGCCAGGTAAGCGGACCGAATACAGCGACGTTCAGCAGTAAAACGGTTTCCAATCCCACGGTCAGCGGCCTTGTAGCGGGTACCTATGTGTTTGCCCTGGTAGTGACGGACAACCAGGGCGCCACCAGCGCAGCCGATCAGGTGGCCGTTGCGGTAATCGCCGCGCCGGTTACGACGTTTTACCGTATTAATGCGGGCGGCGCGCAGGTGACCAACAGCATCGGCGTTTTCGCGGCGGATAATTATTTCACGCCATCGCCCGGCAACCGGTATAGCACCACCTCGGCCATTGCCAATACAACGGATGATGCCATTTATCAAAGCGAGCGCTGGGGCAACAACTTCAGCTATGCTTTCCCGGTAAGCAACGGCCAGTACAAGGTGGTGCTGCACTTTGCGGAGATCTACTGGACAGCGGCCAACAGCCGCGTGTTTGACGTAACCATCGAGGGTGTACGCGTACTCGATAACTACGACATCTTTGCCAAGGTGGGTGCCTTCGCGGCCACCACCGAAACCTTTACGGTGAACGTAACCGACGGCGTGCTGAACATCGGCTTCAGCTCGCTCACCGCAGCCGGTGGAAAGGATAACGCGAAGGTGTCCGCCATCGAGATCCTGGGCGCAAGCGCCGCTAACCAGCCGCCGGTGGCCAATGCCGGGCCGGATGTAACGATCACGCTTCCCACCAGTTCTGCTACACTTAACGGCTCGGGCACCGATGCGGGCGGCAGCATTGCCGGCTACAGCTGGAGCCAGGTAAGCGGACCGAATACAGCGACGTTCAGCAGTAAAACGGTTTCCAATCCCACGGTCAGCGGCCTTGTAGCGGGTACCTATGTGTTTGCCCTGGTAGTGACGGACAACCAGGGCGCCACCAGCGCAGCCGATCAGGTGGCCGTTGCGGTAATCGCCGCGCCGGTTACGACGTTTTACCGTA
>NZ_SJZI01000051.1 GCF_004337505.1 Flaviaestuariibacter flavus
CCCTGGGCGATGGTGAGGTGCAGGACAGCTGTATCGGTGCAGGCACCGTTGGGTGTGGTGAGGGTGTAATCTCCACTCTGGCTATAGCTCTGACCCCTCCAGCTGTAGGTACCACAGGCAGTGGCGGTGGTGTCGCTGCGCACACCCTGATTGATGGTCAGGTGCAGGACAGCTGTATCGGTGCAGGCACCGTTTACAGTAGTCACTGTGTAGTTACCGGAAGCCGTGTAGGTAGTTCCCCTCCAGCTATAGGATCCGCAGGCAGTGGCGGTAGTGTCACTGCGCGCGCCCTGGTTGATGGTGAGGTGCAGGGTGGCGGTATCGGGGCAGCCGTTGACGCCCGTTGTATAGACGTTGTAATTACCACTGGTGGTATAAGTGGTTCCTCTCCACACATACTGGCTGCAGGCCGTAGCGGTGGTATCGGTATGCACGCCCTGGTTGATGGTCAGGTGCAGGGTGGCGGTGTCGGGACAGCCGTTGGCACCCGTTGTATAGACGTTGTAATTACCACTGGTTGTATAAGTGGTGCCTCTCCACACATACTGGCTGCAGGCTACTGCGGTGGTATCGGTGTGCACGCCCTGGTTGATGGTCAGGTGCAGGGTGGCGGTGTCGGGACAGCCGTTGACACCGGTGGAGTATGCATTATAGTTGCCCGAAGCCGTATAGGTAGTTCCCCTCCAGCTGAAGGAGGTACAGGCCGTAGCGGTGGTATCGGTATGCACGCCCTGGTTGATGGTCAGGTGCAGGGTGGCGGTGTCGGGACAGCCGTTGACACCGGTGGAGTATGCATTATAGTTGCCCGAAGCCGTATAGGTAGTTCCCCTCCA
>NZ_SJZI01000052.1 GCF_004337505.1 Flaviaestuariibacter flavus
ACCCGTGTGGCCCTTGAAGTGGGTACCGAAGGTAAGCTCGGTGGCCAGGCCAAGGTACAGGGAGTAGGAGGTACCTGGAAGGACCTCACCGACTCGGTAAATCAGATGGCCTCCAACCTGACCGCCCAGGTACGAAATATCGCCGAAGTAACAACGGCCGTGGCAAACGGTGACCTTTCCAAGAAGATCACCGTAAACGTGGCCGGCGAGATCCTCGAGCTGAAAAAAACCATCAACACGATGGTGGACCAGCTCAACTCCTTTGCATCGGAAGTAACGCGTGTGGCGCTTGAAGTAGGTACCGAGGGTAAACTCGGTGGCCAGGCGAAAGTGCAGGGCGTTGGTGGTACCTGGAAAGACTTGACGGATTCGGTGAACCAGATGGCATCGAACCTGACGGCCCAGGTGCGTAACATCGCCGAGGTAACGACGGCGGTAGCGAAAGGTGACCTGTCCCGTAAGATTACGGTGGACGTAAAAGGGGAGATCCTGGAGCTGAAGAATACGATCAACACGATGGTGGACCAGCTGAACTCGTTCGGTTCCGAAGTATTCCGCGTTGCGCGGGAAGTAGGTTCCGAAGGTAAGCTGGGCGGCCAGGCAGACGTACCGGGTGTGGAGGGCCTGTGGAAGGACCTTACCGACTCGGTAAATAAAATGGCCTCGAACCTGACGGCGCAGGTACGTAACATCGCGGAAGTAACAACCGCGGTGGCAAACGGTGACCTGTCGCGCAAGATCGAGGTGGACGTAAAAGGCGAGATCCTCGAGCTGAAGAACACCATTAATACGATGGTGGACCAGCTGAACTCCTTCTCGGCGGAAGTAAGCCGGGTGGCCCGTGAGGTGGGTTCCGAAGGTAAGCTCGGTGGCCAGGCAACGGTGAAAGGCGTTGGTGGTGTGTGGAAAGACCTTACCGACAACGTAAACCTCCTTGCCGGTAACCTGACCGTACAGCTCCGCGACGTATCCAAGGTGGCAACCGCCATCGCCAACGGTGACCTTACCCAGAAGATCACCGTGGACGTAAAAGGAGAGATCCTCCAGATCAAGGATGTAATTAACCGAATGGTGGACCAGCTGAACTCCTTCGCCTCCGAGGTGACCCGTGTGGCCCTTGAAGTGGGTACCGAAGGTAAGCTCGGTGGCCAGGCCAAGGTACAGGGAGTAGGAGGTACCTGGAAGGACCTCACCGACTCGGTAAATCAGATGGCCTCCAACCTGACCGCCCAGGTACGAAATATCGCCGAAGTAACAACGGCCGTGGCAAACGGTGACCTTTCCAAGAAGATCACCGTAAACGTGGCCGGCGAGATCCTCGAGCTGAAAAAAACCATCAACACGATGGTGGACCAGCTCAACTCCTTTGCATCGGAAGTAACGCGTGTGGCGCTTGAAGTAGGTACCGAGGGTAAACTCGGTGGCCAGGCGAAAGTGCAGGGCGTTGGTGGTACCTGGAAAGACTTGACGGATTCGGTGAACCAGATGGCATCGAACCTGACGGCCCAGGTGCGTAACATCGCCGAGGTAACGACGGCGGTAGCGAAAGGTGACCTGTCCCGTAAGATTACGGTGGACGTAAAAGGGGAGATCCTGGAGCTGAAGAATACGATCAACACGATGGTGGACCAGCTGAACTCGTTCGGTTCCGAAGTATTCCGCGTTGCGCGGGAAGTAGGTTCCGAAGGTAAGCTGGGCGGCCAGGCAGACGTACCGGGTGTGGAGGGCCTGTGGAAGGACCTTACCGACTCGGTAAATAAAATGGCCTCGAACCTGACGGCGCAGGTACGTAACATCGCGGAAGTAACAACCGCGGTGGCAAACGGTGACCTGTCGCGCAAGATCGAGGTGGACGTAAAAGGCGAGATCCTCGAGCTGAAGAACACCATTAATACGATGGTGGAACAGCTCCGCGCCTTCGCATCGGAAGTAACCCGTGTGGCCCGTGAGGTAGGTACGGAAGGTAAGCTCGGTGGCCAGGCGCACGTGCCCGGGGTCGCCGGTACCTGGAAGGACCTGACCGACTCCGTAAACCAGATGGCCTCCAACCTGACCGCCCAGGTGCGGAACATCGCCGAGGTGGCCATCGCGGTGGCAAACGGGGACATGTCCAAAAAGATTACGGTAGACGTGCGCGGCGAGATCCTCCAGCTGAAGGAAACGCTGAACACGATGGTGGACCAGCTCCGCGCCTTCGCCTCCGAGGTGACGCGTGTGGCTCGTGAGGTAGGTACCGACGGTAAGCTCGGTGGTCAGGCCTTCGTGCCCGGGGTCGCCGGTACGTGGAAGGACCTTACCGACTCCGTAAACCAGATGACGGGTAACCTGACCCTGCAGGTACGTAACATCGCCGAGGTAACGAAAGCGGTGGCCTCGGGTGACCTTTCCAAGAAAGTAACCATCGACGTAAAAGGTGAGATCCTTGACCTGAAGAACACCATCAACACGATGGTGGACCAGCTGAACTCCTTCGCCTTCGAGGTGACCCGTGTGGCGCGTGAAGTAGGTACGGAAGGTAAGCTGGGTGGACAGGCCGAGGTACAGGGCGTGGCCGGTACCTGGAAGGACCTGACCGACTCGGTGAACATGATGGCCTCCAACCTGACCAACCAGGTGCGCGGTATCGCCAAGGTGGTAACCGCGGTGGCCACCGGTAACCTGAAACAAAAACTCTCGATCGTATCGCGTGGTGAGGTGGCCCAGCTGACCGACACCATCAACGAGATGATTGATACGCTCGCCCTCTTCGCCGACCAGGTAACCACGGTTGCCCGTGAGGTGGGTGTTGAAGGACGACTTGGCGGCCAGGCCGTAGTGCCCGGCGCCTCCGGTATCTGGAAGAACCTGACCGAGAACGTAAACCAGCTCGCGGAAAACCTCACCATCCAGGTGCGCGCCATCTCCGAGGTGGCCCTCTCGGTAACGAAAGGTGACCTGACCCGACTTATCCGCGTGGAAGCGAAGGGTGAGCTCGAGGAACTGAAGGATACCATCAACCAGATGATCGCCAACCTGCGGGAAACCACGCTCCGTAACCAGGAGCAGGACTGGCTGAAATCCAACCTCGCCAAGTTCACGCAGATGCTGCAGGGTCAGAAAGACCTCGCCACGGTAACCCGCCGGATCCTTTCCGAGCTTGCCCAGGTAGTAAACGCCCAGCAGGGTATGTTCTACATCCTGGAGCAGGACGACGAGGAGCGCGCGAAGAAGCTGAAGCTGTTCTCGGCCTATGCCTATAATGAAGAAGTGGCAATACAGAAGGAATTCGCCCTCGGCCAGGGCCTCGTAGGCCAGTGCGCCGTGGAAAAAGAGCGGATCCTCCTGACCAACGTACCGAAATCGTACTTCAAGATCGGCACCGGCCTCGGCCAGGCCGTTCCGAAAAACGTAATCGTTCTTCCCGTACTGTTCGAAACCGAAGTAAAAGCCGTTATCGAGCTCGGTTCCTTTGAGCCCTTCTCCGTAACCCACCTCGACTTCCTTGGCCAGCTCACCGAGTCGATCGGTATCGTACTGAACACGATCGAGGCCAACTCCCGTACGGAGTCGCTGCTCGAGCAGTCGCAAAGCCTCGCCGACGAGCTGCGCCGTACCAACGAAGAGCTCCAGGACAAGGCACACCTGCTGGTAAAGCAGAAGGAAGAAGTGGAAGCGAAAAACAAGGAAGTGGAAGACGCCCGCAAGTCGCTCGAAGAAAAAGCCGAGCAGCTCCAGCTCACTTCCAAGTACAAGTCCGAGTTCCTTGCCAACATGTCGCACGAGCTGCGTACGCCGCTTAACTCGCTGCTCATCCTCGCCCAGCAGCTGTATGAGAACCACGAAGGCAACCTGTCGGAAAAGCAGGTGCGCTACGCGAAGACCATCCACAGCTGCGGTGATGACCTGATCCAGCTCATCAACGACATCCTTGACCTTTCGAAGATCGAATCGGGTTATATCTCCACAGACTTCGTCAACGTGCGCTTCAACGAGATCACTTCCTTCGTGGAAACGACCTTCAAGCACGTATCGGAGAACAAGAACCTCAAGTTCCTCATCGAAATGGACAAGCGTCTGCCCGACGTACTCGAAACGGACGTGCAGCGCCTCAACCAGATCCTCAAGAACCTGCTTTCGAACGCCTTCAAGTTTACCGAGAAAGGCGGCGTAACGCTGAAGATCTTCGAGCCGGCCCGCAAGTCCTGGCGCTCGCAGGTGCCCAGCCTCGACAATGCCCGCCGCGTGGTGGCCTTCGAGATCCGCGATACGGGTATCGGTATTTCGAAAGACAAGCAGAACATCATCTTCGAAGCCTTCCAGCAGGCCGAAGGTTCCACTTCGCGTAAGTATGGCGGTACCGGTCTCGGTCTCTCCATCTCCCGCGGCCTGGCCGACCTGCTCGGCGGCGTGATCGAACTCGAATCCGAACCCGGTATCGGCTCCACCTTCACGCTGTTCCTGCCGATCGACTACAACCCCGATCACGTGAAGAAGGAGAAGCCTTCCTCGCTGACGATCTCGGAATACGAAGTGTCGCATGACGACGAAGACGGAACGACGATCCAGTCCGTGCCGACGGTGAAGTTGCCGGAGACGCGTGACCTGGAAGTGTTCAACGAGATTATCAACGAAACAGGCGACGACCGCAACATGATCGCCACCGACGACAAGGTGGTGATGGTGGTGGAAGACGACCTCCGCTTTGCCAAGATCATGGTGGATAAAGCCCATGAGATGGGACTGAAAGCCGTGGTGGCCACTTCCTTCGGCGACGTGTTCGACCTGGCCAACAAGTTCAAGCCGATCGCCGTTACCCTCGACGTGAAGCTCCCCGACGCAAGCGGCTGGCGAATCCTCGACCTGTTCAAGAACGATATTAATTTCCGTCATATCCCCGTGCACCTCATTTCGGGCGAGGAAAACCGGCTGCTGGCCATGCAGCGCGGCGCCCGCTCCTTCAGCCTGAAGCCGCTGAAGAACGAGTCGCTGCATGTGCTCTTTGAAGACATCGTGCGCTATAAGGACTACCGTCCGAAGCACGTGCTGGTGGTGGAAGACAACGAGATCGACTACTCCGGTATCGTGAAGATGCTGCAGCATGAAGATCATGTAGCGATCCACCTGGCCGACTCCGGTCGCAGCGCCCTGGAAATGATCAAGGAGAATGAATACGATTGCATTATCGTGGATTATATGCTCCCCGATATCGGCGGCCTCGAATTTGTACAGGAAATCAACAACGTGAAGAAGCTTGCGCTGACACCGGTGATCGTGTACTCGGCCAAAGACTTCTCGCCCAAGGAGAAGACCCAGCTGAAGCAGTTCGCCAACCGCATCCTGCTCAAGGACGTACAGTCGCTGGAGCTGCTGCTGGAAGAAGTGGTGCTGCACCTGCACATCGATCATAAGGACCTGCTGCCCGAAAAGCGCCGGATCATCGAGAACCTGCGTAGCCGCGAGGATGTGCTGGCGAACAAGACCGTGCTTGTTGTGGACGACGACGTGCGAAACCTCTTCGCCCTGACCACGGCCTTCGAGCGCTACAATATCAACGTCATCACGGCGGAAAGCGGCCAGGAAGCGATCAACATCCTGGGCGACAACAACGCCATCGACATGGTACTCATGGATATCATGATGCCCGAGATGGATGGCTACGAAACGACACAAAAGATCCGCCGCGAGCACAAGAACAGCAACCTCCCGATCATCGCAGTAACGGCGAAGGCCATGAAGGGTGACCGTGAGAAGTGTATCGAGGCCGGCGCATCCGATTATATTACCAAGCCGGTGAAAATCGACCAGTTGCTGTCGCTGATGCGCGTGTGGCTGTACAAATGAGCCAAATGGAAGTATTGAAAGAAAACGTTCCGACGAAATCCGTCGTCAAGATCCTGGTGGTGGACGATCGGGAGGATAACCTCCTCTCGATCGAAACCATCCTGGAGCGTGATGGCTATCAGATCCGCAAGGCGCAGTCCGGACGACAGGCGCTGAAGATCCTGCTTACCGAGCAGGACTTCACCCTTATCCTCATGGACGTGCAGATGCCGGATATGAACGGCTTCGAGACGGCCTCGCTCATTTACGAGCGGGAAAAGCTCAAGAATATCCCGATTATCTTCATCACCGCCCACAACAAGGATGAGGAGTACATGTTCAAGGGGTATAAGATGGGGGCCGTGGACTTTATCTACAAGCCCATCAACCCCGAGCTGATGCGTTTCAAGGTGAGCGTTTTTGCCGATCTCTACCGCAAAACCCAGGAGCTGATGCGCCAGGAGCAAAGCCTGCTGGCGGCAAAGGCCAACCTGGAACGTGAGGTGGAGGAGCGCAAGATGAACGAGGAGAAGATCCGCCTGCTCAATTTCCAGCTCACCCAGAACAACGACGAGCTCAAAATCATCAACGAGGAGCTTGACCGCTTCGCATATGTGGCGTCGCACGACCTGCAGGAGCCTTTGCGGAAGATCATGGTTTTCTCGGATGTGGTATCCACCAAGCTCGCCGGCAAGGTGGAGCCGGATGTCCAGAATTCGCTTGACAAGATCGTGCGCGCGTCCGACCGGATGCAGAAGCTCATCAACGACCTGCTGAAGTTCTCCAGGCATGCGAGCAGCCACGAAGACTTTACCATGCTCAGCCTTAAGGATGTGGTGCAGGAAGTGATGGGCGACCTGGAATCGGATATCCAGCAGAAAGGAGCGGTTGTGGAGATCAGCGACATGCCCCTGCTCGAATGTATCCCCAGCCAGGTGCGCCAGCTCTTCCAGAATCTCCTGGGCAATGCGCTCAAGTTTTCGCGTAGCGATGTGGCGCCGCATATCCGCGTTTACAGCGAACCGGTATTTATGGAGGAAAGCAACAACGGGGCGATCCGACAGCATCGTATCTACGTGCAGGACAACGGCATCGGCTTCGATTCGAAATATGCCGAAGACATTTTCGTGGTCTTCAAGCGGCTCCATAGCTACCACGAGTTTGAGGGATCGGGCATCGGTCTTTCGATCTGCAAGAAGATCATCGAGCGCCATAAGGGGAATATCCGCGCCGTTGGCGAGCTCAATCAGGGAGCTACTTTCATCATCACGCTCCCCGAATCGCAGGATCACCGCAATTTCATATTGCCCGATCTGCGGCTGGAGCAGGTGACGCAGGCCAGTGGCACCCATGGATAACCGCTTTTTTGTGGAATTTTTAACCAGCAGCCCTCCCCGGAGGGCTGCTGGTATTTTTATTGTATCTGGTAAGCCTGAAAAACACCCTTAACCGTTCTGTAGCCCTGTGCGGATGCAGATGCACCACTCTTGCTAACCTGTGTACCTCCCAGGCTATGGTTCAAAACCAGATGCCATGACCAAATTTTACGCGCTTGCGCTGACGCTCCTGCTAACCGGCGTTGCGAAGGCTCAACAGTCTTTCGACCTTAATGACCTGCTCGATTTCACGGGCTACAGTATCTCCAAATTCGACGGACATATTGCCAAGAAGTCCTGGCTCCGCGATTACGAGTCGCCGCGGGAAACAAGGACCAATTACAACTATATCCAGGTTAAAAAGAAGCGGAAGAGCGAGGATACGGAGGTCATCCACCGGCTTTCCTTTATCGAGCGCCCCGGTGCACCGGTGATCGAGTACCAGACGAGCTCGCTGGAAGAGTTTGACAACCTCCGCCACGACCTGAAGAAGCAGGGATTCATCACCTACACTCCTTCAAACGACCTGTCAGTCCCCGTGCTCTACCAGCACGAAAACACCGTCGTGGGCACCAGCCTGGAGATCCAGGACTCCACCACGTTTTATACGGTACGTGTGGAAAAACAGGTTCTGCCGCGCCTGCGGGAGATCCAGTATGCCGAAGACCTGCTGGCGCTGAAGTCGCACGAATACCTGCTGGCTACCTTCGGACCCCAAAACGTATCGCGCGATGTCTTCCATTATACAGAATCGGATACGAATCACTGCTCGGTGCTCTTCCCCAATACGCCGCGGGAAGTGATCTTTATCTGGGAGGATGAAGCCAACTACCGCGACATATCCTTCCTCATCATTGGCGGCAACATGCTCACCAACGGAACGGCACGCAATGCCAACATGATCACCTCGAACGAATGGCAGTCGAAGCAGGGAGTGTATGCCGGCATGAAGCTCGAGGAGTTGCAGGCGCTCAACCAGGGAAAGGTCAGCTTCCACGGCTTTGGCAGCGAGAAGCCCGGCATGCTCACCAAGACCAGCGGCGGCAAGCTTGATTTCGACCATCTGGGTATCGTGCTGAGCTGTCTCAACTGCGCTAACAGCAACACCGCGGCCGAACGGCAGAGTGTGGTGGATTCGGAATCGGCGATGCAGGAAGATAGAAAGGTATATGTGTCGTCCATCATCATCATACCCGAGAAAGAGAAGAAGCAGGTGACGGCGTCGCGCTAGGGAGAACGGGAGAACAAGAGAACGGGACGAGGAAAAATAAAAATGGGGAGACCTGCAGGCAGGCTCCCCCTTTTTGTTCACACAGGGTCACTCGTCACATTCACTCTTCCTCTTTTTCACTGGTTCTCTCGTTTTCATCAGCCGCTCATTTTCTTATTCATATCCACCACCAGCGCCTGGTTGAACAGGTCGCCGAGCAGCGTGGGCTGCGGGGCGGTACGCTCGATGGGACCGAGCTGCTTGTATTCGGCCTCGCGTTTTTCTTTCAGCTTCATATAGGCTTCATGGCGCTCCTGGCGGTAGCGATCGAGCTGTATCAGCAGCAGGTTCATATTCACCAGTGTTTTGATGGGCCCATAGTAGCCCGCGCGGGCGCGCTGCAGAAAAAGGATGATGTCTTCGATGCCCAGGAAGTCTTCGTGGGCAGTGAGCATCAGCTCACAGGCGGCTACGCTCACCCGTGTTTCGGTGGGACGCTTGTACGCTGCCAGGTTCATCTGTCCCACGAATTCCTTCAGGATCATGAGCAGCAACTTGTGCATCGTTTTCTTGCCATAGCGCTCCATCAGGCCCGGGATGCGGTCTTCGAACGGAAGCGAGAGCACCTTGTCCCACAACACATCATGGCCCTGCTGGTATTGCTGCACAACCAGATTGGCGATGAGCGTATATTCCACCGTGCTGGTAAAAAGCCGCGAGGGCTGGCGCTTCGGCTTGTCCGCCTTCGCCCCGGCTTCGGCAGCGGGCGGCGGCGTATTCTTATAATTGATCTTGCGTATCATGTCTTGTTCTCCTTTGTTTACTGCGGCCGGACCCGGAAGGGATCAGCCTGCTTTTTTGTAATCGCGGCGCATCATGCGCAGGCGCTGGTACAGGCTACCCGCCAGCAGGTGCGCATTGGCATCGCTCAGGCTGAACGGGTACCACTGCTCGCCGGCGTCCATCACGTACAGAACGCCCTCGGGGCTCACACACACCGCCCATGCCGCGAACGGAAAGGAGTGGGGCGTGAGCTTCACCTGGACCGCGGTGTCGAAGTACAGGTACTCATGGCCGGCCAGGTCTTTCACGATGTCGATGCATTCCTGTAAGATTGTTGGTGTCATCTTGCTGCCAGGGTTATTCGATAGGTTGATTTAGAGCTTTTAAAAGCGCCTTCGATCACCTCACCGGTCTCATGGTCTACGCCGATGCGGCCGGGCGCGATGGCGCGGAGGCGTTCTTCGAGGGCTTTCTTATGATCGTTCAGGAGCTTTACCTGCGCGTCCAGCAGGCGCCAGTCGGCGTTGGTGCTGTAGTCGTAGGTCACGCCGGCCTCACAGGCTTCGATCTTCGCGCCCGAGGCCATCACGAGGCGCCCGTGGTGCTTCGCCAGCTCGTCGCGGAGAAACTGGATATAGCGCTCGTCCTTGCGGATCGTTTTCACAAATTCCTCCATGGCGGCCAGCGCCTCCGCGACCTGGAACACGTGCCCTTCTTCGAGCACGCGTTCCACGGACTGGTCGGCGAGGTCGCGTACCTGCCGCTTGGTGAGGCCTTCTCGTATGGCGGGTAAAGCCCAGTTGTTATGCGGCACTGAGTTTTCCATTGATGGTATTTCTACGGTTAGCGATCAGCTGCTGGAGCAGCGGGTTGCCGTCCACTTCAGCCTTGTTTTTGGAGTACAGCTCCACGAGTTCTTTCTGGCTGCCGCAGGCTTCCACCTTGCCGTACCAGTCGGAACCCGGCTTTACGGTGTTGAAGGCTTCTTCGCCCTGCTCGCACCACTGTGCGATCAGCTCGCCGGTCTTTTCATCCGGCATAAAGGAAGGCTTGCCCATGAACAGGCCCGTACGGTCTTTGGAGGCCGTCGCCATGTGGCGGGTGTCGAGTTCGAGGTTGATGGTCAGCTCATACTCGAAGCCTTCGCGGGTTACCTCACGGAGCCCGGCTTTTTCCACCTTCACCTTGCCGTTGTTATCCTTGATCATCTCGTAGTCCTGCTTGCGGCGTACCGTGGTGATGACGTGGCAGGGGCTGTGCAGGATGGCTTCCAGGAAGGCCTGGTGACGCGGGGTTACCTTCGCCCAGTCCTGGTATTTGCCGCCGAGGCTTTCCACGATCTCGAGACAGCCGCCTTTGCCTTCCCATTCCTGGGAGATGGAGTCGATGATGATCACTTCCATGCCGGCCTTCTCACAGGCACGGATGGCGTCGATATACCGCTCCGGTGAAAAGGGCGCGGTGAGGGGCAGCACGTTGAAGTCGCCCATATGCGCATAGAGGTCGGCCGAGCCGTTCTCGGTGTCGATGATGGCTACTTTGGAGAGGTCGCCCACGAGGCCCTTGGCTACCAGGATGGCGCTATAGGTTTTACCGCCGCCGGAAACGGCGGAGAGGCCGAGGCGGATCTTTGCTTGCTTTCTTGTTGCTTTTCTTAGTTGCATTTTATGTCGTGTTTATCGTACTCGGGAGGGAATGTGTCGATCTCTGATGTCCGATGTCCGATATAAATCGGAGATCGGACATCGTAAATTTTTTACGCTGCTTTGGCCTGTCTGTTTTCCAGGAGGTTGGCGAAGTAGCGGATGGCGGCTTCTTCGAGGTCTTCGATCTGGCCGGTTACTTCCAGCACGGGCCGGATGTCGGTGCCGTTCCACTTCACAAAGTCGATGTCGACGCTGTAGCGGTCGAACACATCGATGGGAGAGGCCTCGGGGTTGAAGTAGCCGGTACCCTCGATCACCAGGTCGCCCACGTGCTCGGTCACGATCTTGAGGTCGCGAACCACCTTATGCTTCAGGGGATAGTGAAAAACGAACTCTTTCTCAATGCGCTTCATCGTCTCTTGCTTTTGTGAATAAATGTTCTAAATTTGTGAAGCATAAAGTTACGAGTTTTCACATTATGCACAAGTTTTTCACATTTATCTTCACATTTGCTTAACGCGCGTTTTTATGACACCCAACATCAAGGAAATCAGGCAGTTATACAATCTTACCCAGGAAGAATTCGCCCAGGCACTTGGCATTACGCGGGAGCTGGTGAACAAGATGGAGAAAGGAAAGTGCGCTGTTTCCAAAGCCACCCGGATTCTGATCCAGAACTTCCAGGAGGCCCAAAAACGTGAAGAATATTCACAGGCAACTGTTAGCGATGTGCAAATTTTCGGCAGCGCCCGCCCGCGCGCCCAGCAGCCTTACTTCCTGGAGCGGCAGTCGCGCCAGGGCAGCCACCGCCCCACGGAGGTGCCCCTTGTAGGTATCAAGGCCCAGGCAGGCTACGTGCGCGGCTTCGAGCAGACCGACTACCTCGACGGGCTGGAGAAATATTCCCTGCCCCCGGGGGTGAATCCCACCGGCGCCGTGTGGAGCTATTTCGAGGTGGATGGCGACTCCATGGAGCCCGTATTCTTTGCCGGCGACCTGATCCTGGCTTCAATGCTCCCCCAGGAAGACTGGGACGATGTGAAGAATTTCGGCGTATACGTGCTTCTTACCTCCGAGCGCCTCATGGTGAAGCGCGTCTACCGCAAGAGTGCAACCGAATGGGTACTTATCTCGGATAACGAAGAAGCCTACCCGCAGGTGCCGCTGGCCGTGTCTGAACTGAAGCAGGTGTGGACCTTCCGCCGCCATATCCGGGCACGCCTGCCGCAAAAGGAATTCAAGATTACCGCGTGAACCGTGAGCCGTGAACCCGCAATGCGCAAAAAGACGAAAGGATGCCCAAGGCATCCTTTCGTCGTAATCAGGCGTCAGCCGCTCACGGCTCACGGCTCACGAACTCACTTACGCGAATCATTCCGGTGATGATTCTTAGGCCGGTTGTTGCGCACATCTTTCGCGTTGTGCGTCACGTCGTCGCCCTTCGTATCCTGCTCTTCCTTGGAGCGGCTGTCGATATCGTCGCGGATGTCGGGACGCGGGCGGTGACCGGCGAACTGCTTGCTTTGCATATTATTTTGCTGCCTTGATCCTTTCATAATATTCTGTTTAATAGATATATGTTCCGCAAAACCGTACCAAAAGCGGCAGGTCAGTTCCGGATCTACTCTTGTGGCGGCAAGCGGTCGAGGATGCGGTCAGCGGCGCGTTTGCCGGTATGGAGGGCCGCCTCTACGGTACCGATGAGCGGGCCGTCGTAAAGCCCTTCGCCGGCGAAATAAAGCGTACCGGCCACGGGAGCTTCCGCGGCTTCCTGCAAGCGGCTTCCCGAAACCACTTCAAACGAATAGCCACCCTGCGCGAAGGGGTCCTTCAGCCAGTTGTGGAAATAGTGTCCCCGCAGCAGCCCGCGAAGTGCGTCCTCCGCAATGCCGAAAAGGGTACTGAGTGAGCGCAGCGCCACGGATAATAATTCGGCTTCGTCCCGGCCCGCCATGGCTTCGGCCGGCGGTCCACCTTTCCAGCCCACCAGCACGTTGCCCTGTTCAGGGGCGCCTGTCCACCAGGTAGGTATGTTCTCCTCACTGAAAAGAAAGCCAAGCCCGGAAGCCGGGTTACGGCAAAGGGCCACGTCTTCCCAGAAACGCTCGCTAAAGGCCAGCACGATCTTGACCACGGAACCGTAACCCAGTTGCTGCACTGCGTTATGCTTTTCCCGCAATGCAGGATTAAAGGATACCGCCCCGGAACGCCACACCCCAACGGGAAGGGTGAACACCAGCCTGCTACCGGTGAAGGAGCCGTTATTGGTCAACACGGTCACTTTACCGGGTGCCCATTCAATCGTTGCGGCCCTTTCGTTCAAGCAGATTTGTACGCCGGCGTCGCGGCATTCGCGGGCGAGGTGTTCCAGCAAGGGGCCATAGCCGGTGAAGGGACGTTCATCGTCTTCATGGTCGGACGCCATTAGCTCCCTGCGGAAGGCCAGGGTACTTGCCCGGGCGAGATCGGCGGCATAGTAGCCCTCGGCATAGCGCCGCACCTGCGTTCGCGTTTTTTCCCATTCGGGGCCGTCGATGTAGCGTTCAAAGAATTGCTCCAGCGGGAGGTCCTCTGCCGCATCGGAAAGACGCTCCTGCAACTCCTCCTCGCGGTCGATAAAAGACCAGGCGGCTTCGAGACGGCCGTTGCGGTGCTGGTAGAACTTTCCGGCCGATGGCGCGCTGCCGTTGCCGGAGCGCCGCAGCAACTCTTTGGTAAGCTTTCCTTCGCCGTGGATGAATTCGGCCCCGAGCTCGCGCGCGCCGCCATCCTGCAGGGTCAGCACCCGGCCGCCCACGCGGTCGCGCGCTTCGATGATCGCTACCCGCCTGCCGGCAAGCGCCAGCTCGCGCGCCGCCATCAGGCCCGCCGCGCCGGCGCCGAGCACAAGGACATCATAATTTTCCATGGGGGAATGGGGCTGCATTTTTTGTTCCAAGGGAAATAGGGAGGGTTGATTACATGATCACAGAATACATGAATACATGAGTACATGAGGTGGGGTGGAGGTGGTCGTTCACACCCCCTCTTAAATCATGTATTCATGTACTCTGTAATCATTTGCTCTTCCCTCAAAAAAAAAAGACCCTTCAACAGAAGGGTCTTTGTTAAAACTATTAAGAAGCTTACGCGATGGTGATGCTTTCGTCGAGGTATACGTCCTGGATCGCCTGGAGCATTTTCACGCCGTCTTCGAAGGGGCGCTGGAAGGCTTTGCGGCCGAGGATAAGACCCATGCCACCCGCGCGCTTGTTGATAACGGCGGTGGTGATCGCTTCCACGAGGTCGCTTTCACCCTTGCTTTCGCCACCCGAGTTGATGAGACCCACGCGACCATTGTAGCAGTTGAGCACCTGGTAGCGGGTCAGGTCGATCGGGTGATCGGTGGTGAGCTTTTCGTAAACCAGCTTGTGCGTCTTGCCGTGCTTGGTAGCGAGGTAGCCGCCGTTGTTGGTGGGAAGCTTTTGCTTGATGATGTCGGCCTGCAGCGTCACACCGAGGTGGTTGGCCTGGCCGGTGAGGTCGGCGGAAGTGTGGTAATCCACGCCGTCAACCTTGAAGGCGTTGTTGCGGGTATAGCACCACAGGATGGTGGCCATGCCCAGCTCGTGTGCGTATTCGAAGGCTTCTGCAACCTCTTTCAGCTGGCGGGCGCTTTCGGCAGAACCCCAGTAGATGGTAGCACCAACGGCAACGGCACCCATGTTCCAGGCGCTCTTGATGCTGCCGAACATGGTCTGGTCGTAGCGGTTGGGATGGCTCAGGAACTCGTTGTGGTTGATCTTGACCACGAAGGGGATCTTGTGCGCGTATTTGCGGGCCATGATGCCCAGCACGCCGAAGGTGGAGGCCACGGCATTGCAGCCGCCCTCGATGGCGAGGCGGATGATATTTTCGGGGTCGAAGTAGATCGGGTTGGGCGCGAAGGCGGAGCCGGCGCTGTGCTCGATGCCCTGGTCTACCGGGAAGATGGAGCAAAAGCCCGTATCGGAAAGGCGGCCGGTGCCGAGGAGTTGCTGCAGGGAGCGCAGCACCTGCGGGGTGCGGTTGGAGTTCACCCAGATGTCGTCCACATGCGTGGGCGAGGGGAGGTGCAGGGTGGATTTATCGATGGTAGTGCAGGTGTGGTTGAGCAGGTATTCGGCCTGGTCGCCCAGCAGTTCAACGATTTTTGACGCCATAGTGGGGAGTTTGAAGTGCGGCAAATATAGGCGAGAAAGGTAAACGGGTTAATTGGTCGATTCGTTAATTGGGAATCAGGACTCCGCCGGTCATCGAAGCGCTCTAAATCATTTGATGAACGGCCGATCTGCTTGAAACCTAAGCCACCGCTTTCCGGATCCGCACCAATTGCTCCAGGAGGCTTTCCAGGCGCTCCAGCTGCAGCATGTTAGCGCCATCCGAAAGCGCCTTCCCGGGGTTGGGATGCGTTTCGATAAAAAGCCCGTCGGCGCCCGCGGCGATGGCGGCCTTGGCGATGGTTCCGATCAGTTGCGGGTTGCCGCCCGTAACGCCGCCGGTCTGGTTGGGCTGCTGCAGGGCATGGGTGCAGTCCATCACCACCGGTGCGCCGGCTTCCTGCATCCAGGGAATATTGCGGTAATCCACTACCAGGTCCTGGTAGCCAAAGGTGGTGCCGCGCTCGGTCAGGATCACCTGCTCATTTCCGGTGCTGCGGATCTTGTCGGCGGCGAATTTCATCGAAGGACCGTTCAGAAACTGTCCCTTCTTTACGTTCACGATGCGGCCCGTGCGGCCAGCGGCAAGCAGGAGCTCCGTCTGCCGGCACAGGAAAGCCGGGATCTGGAGCACGTCCACGAATTTGGCGGCTTCCTCGGCCTCGCGCTCCGAGTGAATATCGGTGGTGGTGGGCAGCCCGAAGCGCATGCCGGCCTTTTGGAGGATCTCCAGCCCGAACATGTCGCCGTGACCGGTGAACGAAGCAGCGCTCGTGCGGTTGGCTTTGCGGTAAGAAGCTTTCAGGATAAGGGGAATGCCAAGGCGCCTGCACACCGCCTTCAGGTGGGCGCTGATCTCGAACACGTTTTCTTCCGTCTCCACCACGCAGGGGCCGGCAATGAGGAAAAACGTCCTGGGATCGTATTGCTGGCCTGTGAAGAGGCGCTCTAAGTAGGAAGGGATCATGCGGCAAAGGTAATGGGGTGACGAGTTAATGGGGAATGCGGTAGTACGGTAATGCGGTAACGGGGTAATAGGAGAATCGAAATTCGGACCACGGGTGCAATTCCCAAGTTTCTGTGCATCCGCGACGCTCACGAGCCCGCCCCGGTGTGATTAGCTTTTGATAGCGGACGCTCTAAGGAAAAGTCCTGATCATCGTAAAAATTAGTTGGACGTGACCGTTAGCGATGTGTACCTTTTACATGATAATCATTGTGTACTCTGTACATTTTTGTAGGAGCTACGCAATGGTACCCATTTAACCGAAAACCGCTTGCTACATGACAAATTTCCTCCGGGCGAGGCTCCTCGCCCTGTGCCTTTCCGGCATCCTGCTTTCTGTTTCCGCCCATGCGCAAAATCCCTGGAACGGGAAGGTCGTCTTCCAGGGTTACTGGTGGGATTACTGGAACAACAATTACCCCAACGGCTGGTCGAACTACCTTACCGACCTGGCGCCCCGCCTGCGCGACCTCGGGATCGATGCCGTCTGGATCCCGCCTTCCGTCAAGAATGCCAGCACCTCGTCGAACGGCTACTCGCCCTTCGATCATTACGACCTGGGTGACAAGTACCAGAAGGGCTCGCTGAAGACGCGGCTCGGGTCGAAAGACGAGTTGCTGCGCCTTGTGGGCGTGATGCACGCCAATGGCATCGACGTCATCCAGGACGTGGTGTTCAACCACATGGACAATGCCGGCTCGGCCAACGGCTCGGGCGGCTCCGACCCGGCGGCTAATAACGGTGACGGCAATACGTACAAGAACTTCCGCTATGTTAGCTACACCAGGCCCGCCACCGACGAAACGGCTACCAACTACCTGGCCCGCAACGGCCGCTGGCCGAAGAACTGGCCCAACTTCCACGCCACCACAAGTCACAATTGCCTTTCGGGCGATATCTGCTCGCCGTTCTTCGGCCCCGACATCTGCTATGTCGCCGGCGCCTATGGACAAAGCTCCAACGCCACGTTCAACCCCACGCAGGGTTCCGACTGGATGCGCAGCGGCGCCCGCAACTGGTTTGTGTGGATGAAAAAACAAACGGGCGTGGATGGCTTCCGGCTGGATGCGGTGAAGCACTTCGAAACCTGGGCCACGCAGGACTTTCTCTACAACGTGAAGTACAATGCGGGCTGGGCCAACGGCGGCGCCAATATGTTTGCCGTGGGCGAATATGTGGGCAGCGCCTCCGAGCAGGATGCCTGGATAAGCGGCGTGAAAACATCCAACGGCGGCAGTGAAGACCTCGTGGGCACCTTCGACTTCAGCCTGCGGCAGGCGGTGAAAAATATGGTAAGCGCCGGCGGCTCCTATGACCTGGGATCCCTGCCCGCGGCACAGCAGTCGAACCGCTACCGCACCGTACCCTTTGTCAACAACCACGACACCTTCCGGCCCACGAAAGACGCCAACGGTAATTATACGGGATGGGATGGCGCCAACGAGCTCGGCGGCGGTCATATCGATCCCTTCGATCCGCGCCTGGCCGTGGCTTACGCCGTGACCTTCGCGGTGGACGGCTCGCCGCAGGTTTTTTTCGAAGACCTGTTCAACCTAGGCAACACCGCGAAGCGCTACACCCACCTGCCCTCATCGGCAACTGATCTGCCGGAGCGCAGCGATATCGCCAATATCATCTGGTGCCACCAGAAGCTCAATTTCAAGAAAGGCGCTTACAAGGTGCGCTGGCAGGCAGCCGACCTGCTGCTTATAGAGCGCGGCTACAATGCCGGCCCGGAGGCTTCCTACGCCATCATCGGCGTCAACGACAACTGGAACACCTGGCAGAGTGCCAATATCCAGACCGATTTCGGACCGAACCGCCAGCTGCACGATTACAGCGGCGCCAACGCCAACGATATCTGGACCGACGCCAGCGGCCGCGTCACCATCTGGGTGCCGCCCTGCGACGGCTCCAATACACGCCGCGGCTATTGCATCTGGGGTCCGGCAGGCATTACCGGCGGCTTTGCGCCGGCGCAGCGTTCCACTACCCAGGAGTGGGAGATGGACAATGACCTTGGCGATAGCCATGCTTCCTCGCTCGGGCAGGGCGGCGCGCTGCCGGCTTCTTCCACCGCGCTGCGCTATGCCGGCAAGGTCTTCGACGAGGCCGGGAAATCCATCACCGTGAACGTGTTTCCGAACAACAGCACCTACAGCCTTACCGTTGGTATTTATAACAACAGCGACGCGCTGCTGACGTCCACCAGCGGCACCGGAACGCTTACACTGAGCTATACGCCGACCGCTACCGGTTTCTATAAGATCAAGGTGCGCAACACCAGCACCACCAACCCCGCGCAGAAGTTCTGGGTTAAGGCTGCCTACACAGCGCCCCGCACCATCAGTACCGCCTCCTACCCGGCTCGGATGAACACGTCAGAAGTGCCCGCTGAAATAAAGAAGGCGAACGGTGCGTCCGGACTCACCGTCAGCAATGCGCCGGGGGCCGACAGGGCCCGGGTGCGCTTCCGCGTGCCGGCGGGTCGCTACGTGGTTGCCCTGTACACGGTGGATGGCCGCCTGCTCCGCCAGCTGCCCGAACGCGCTTACACCGCCGGCTGGCAGTCCGCGGACCTTCCTACCGAAGGCCTTAGCAGCGGCACCTACCTCGTCAGCCTCACCGGCGACGGCGAACGGCAGATCATCAAGCTCGCATTAACCAAGTAAACAAAACCCGGCGAAAGCCGGGTTTTGTTCATCTCAGATCTCAGATCTCAGATCTCGGATCTCAGATCTGCTGAAATGCTCCCCTGGGTAAAAAGCAAAATTCTATTCGCCACCATCTTTACCGCATCACCCCATCACCGCATTACCGCATTACCACATTACCGCATTACCGCATTACCCCATTATCTTCGCGGCTGCCATATGAAACAAGAAAAAATCCTCGTGATCGGGGCCTCGGGCCAGATCGGTGTTGAACTCACACTCGCCCTCCGCCAGCGCTACGGCGCGCAAAACGTGATTGCTTCCGACCTGCGCGAGCAGAACCCGCTGCTCGAAGGCACCGGCCCCTACGTGGCCCTCGACGTGATGAACAAGGAGATGCTGCACGTGCAGGTGATCCGGCAGAACGTGACGCAGATCTACCTGCTGGCCGCGATCCTGTCGGCGACGGGGGAGAAGAATCCCGGCCTGGCCTGGCACCTCAACATGCAGGGCCTGCTCAACGTGCTCGACATCGCCCGCGAGGAGAAGCTCACCAAGGTCTACTGGCCGTCTTCCATCGCCGTATTCGGTCCCACATCGCCCAGGAAGAATTGCCCGCAGCAAACCATCATCGAGCCCACTACGGTGTACGGCATTTCGAAGTACGCCGGTGAGTTCTGGTGTAACTACTACCACATGAAATACGGCGTGGATGTGCGCTCGCTGCGCTACCCGGGCCTCATCTCGTATAAGTCGGCGCCCGGGGGCGGCACCACCGACTATGCCGTGGAGATCTACCACGAAGCCCTGAGCGACGCCCGGTATGAATGCTTCCTGCAGGAAGATACCTACCTGCCCATGATGTATATGCCCGATGCCATCCGGGCCACCATCGAGCTGATGGAAGCACCGGTGGAGCAGATCAAAACACGCACCTCGTACAACCTTTCCGGCATGAGCTTCTCACCGAAAGAGATCGCCGCCGAGATCAAAAAGCATATCCCGGAATTCCGCATCACCTACGAGCCCGACTACCGGCAGGCCATCGCCGACTCCTGGCCGCAAAGCATCGATGACTCGGTGGCCCGTCGCGACTGGGGCTGGAAGGAAGAATACGACCTGGCGCGGATGACCACCGACATGCTTGCCAACCTGAAGAAGTAAGCGATCTGGGCCGGCTGTCGTATTTTTAGTTTATGGCCAACTTTCTCAGCCGTCCGTCTTTTGTGCTTTCCGATGATACCCGCCTGCACCGGGGTGCCGGATACGCCTTCGGCGCCGTTGGCATCCTCATGGCCTTCTGGAAGTTTGAGGTCTGGATTCTCTGGGGCGGACTGATGGCGGCCGGCGCCACGGCCCTGTGGCGCGCAAAGCGGGCCCGCGTGCTGGTGGAGATCGGGCCCAACGGCATCTGGGCCGGCAAGGAATACATTACCGATTGGGCGGGCTTTGTGCGCGCACGTATTACAACGGAGACGGTGCGCCAGCGCAAAGGGAACACCATGGTCTACCTGATACTGGAGGTCGACCATTTTCACGAAGGCGGAGGTGTTTTCCGGCGGCGCCTCAACATCAGCGATGCCCCGCGCTTCAACGAGCCGCAGCTGATGGAAGCGATCGCTCATTTCCAGGGTTCCGCTGTCATTAAGGTGGTTCCTGGTCGCGGCCGCGAAATCTGGCTCGACGACGGCGATACGCATTACGATGTGTAAGTTCCTTTTTCAGAAAGAAAACATTCAGCGATATTTAGCAGATGCCGAGCACGACAACAAACGAATTTTCTTCCGGGGCCCTGGTGGTTCGCGAGTCGAAGCGATTTAACTACGTCATCGGCGCGGCGATAATTGTTTTCGGGGTGGTGATGGCCCTGATCGGGGCGGCTGGTCCCATCGTTGCGGGCATCATCCTGCTGGCCGGCATCGGCACTATCATCAAAGGGTGGCGCAGCCCGGTGATCCTGGCCATCGGGCCGGGCGGCATTCAGCATGGTGGTAATCTGGTTACGGGCTGGGACCGCTTTGTTCGCGCGCAGGTGCGGACCGAAGAATTCCGGTCCACGCGCGGAATCGACCAGGTACGCCAGGTGCTGCTGGTGCAGCATTACGACGAACAGGGAAATCTTTACCAACGCAAGATCGAGCTGCCGGAGATGCGCGACCACGACGATTCCGCGATCATTGCCGCCATCCGGGCCTTTAGCGGATAACCCCGTGCTCATACGCATACTTGATCAGCCCCAGCACACTGCTGGTGCCGGTCTTGCGCAGGATATTCTTGCGGTGCGTTTCTACAGTGCGTTCAGAAATGAACAGGGTTTCTGCGATCAGCTTGTTGCCATATTCTTTTTCAATGAGCCGGATTATTTCCACCTCGCGGTCGGTCAGGTGCGCCTGCCTGTTTTCGCGGTGGCGTCCGGATGCGCGCTCCAGTTCCGTCAGCACCTCCTCCGAAAACCAGATCCCGCCACGGGCGATCTTTTCGAGTGCGCGCACCAGTTCTTCCTTGCTGGTGTTTTTCAGCATGTAACCAGAGATGCCCGCTTCTTCGATCATTTCTTGCACCAGTGCGCCATCACCGTTCATCGATAAGGCGAGAATCCTGATCGCGGGAAAGTGTCGCCGCACTTCGCGGGCCAGCACATTGCCCGGGATGCGGGGCATCATAACGTCGGTAAGCAGGATGTCGACCGGCTCGGATTGCAGGCGCTGCAGCACCTCTGCCGGGTTGTTGGTGGCGAAGGCAAAATGAAACTGCGGCTCATCCCCCAACAGCGACAGGAGGCCGTCGATCACGATCTGGTGGTCGTCGACAATAGCAAGAGAAATCTTTCTCATAAGCAATGCAAAAAAATGAAACACTAAATCCTTTCCTGTAGCGGAACCGTAAAGGCCACCAGCGTGCCGCGCCCGGGACGCGAATCGAAATCCACGCTTCCTTTCAGGTAGCCGATGCGGGTGCGGATATTGCGCAGTCCGAGCCCCTGGGCCGCCTCCTGCGGGTCGAAGCCGCTGCCGTTGTCTTCAATAGTTGCCGTCAGCTCGTTGCCCTCGCGGATGAGGGATATGTCGAGGCGGCTGGCACCGGAATGCCGGATCACGTTGTTGACACATTCCTGCACCACGCGGTAGAGCACTGTTTGTACGTTGTCTTCGAGCCGGTCGTCGAGCCCCTCGGTGTACAAATGCACCTGCAGGGCTTTTATGTCGATCTTGTCAATGAACGCGCGCAGCGCCGCGGCAAGGCTGCTCCTGAGCAGGGCATTCGGCATCATGTTATGACTTACGGCCCGCACTTCGCGACAGCTTTCGTCAACAAGCGTGATGACGTTGTCGAAGGTTTTCCGGTTGTCGGCATCACCGAGCGGCAGGCGGCTGCCGAGGGACGAGAGGTTCATCCGCGCGGCGCTCATCATCTGGCCTACGCCGTCGTGCAGCTCTTTTGCGATCCGCTGCCGCTCCGATTCTTCGGCCTCGATGATGGCGCGGGTGGCGGCTTCCTGTTGCTGGATCAGCAGTTGCTGCAGTGCGTGGCGGTGCACAAGCCGGCGCCGCCGGTAACCCGAATACGCCAGCGCCGTGCCGAGCACAAGAAGCGCCGCCGACGCGATCAGCAGGAGGTTTTTCCGGTCAAGGGCAAACTGCTGCTCCCGGATCGTTTGTTCTTTCTTCAGTGTTTCGAAGCGCGTGTTGAGCTCTTCGATGCTACGGGCTTTTTCCAGCGAGAAAAGGCTGTCCTGTAGTGCCGATTTCTGGCGATACAGCGCCAGCGCCGCGGCATTGTTGCCGCCGGCTTCGGCAATGCGCGCCAGGAGGTCGAGGTTATTGCGCTGGAGCTCGCGGTAACCCATCGCAGCTGCCAGGCGATTAGACGTATCCGTATAACTACGGGCGCTGCCCAGGTCCTGCGCCGAAAGGTACAGGGAGCCGAGGTCGGAATAGGTGAGGGCGAGGGCGAAGCTGTCTTTCAGCTCCTGGCGCACGCGCAGGGCGCGAAGCAGGAATTGTTCGGCTGCAGCGAATTTTTTCTGCAGGATAAATACGCCTGCGAGATTACTGAGTGCGTAGGAGATGCCGAGCGGGTCGCGCCGTTCCTCGTCGATGCGGAGCGAGGCACTGTAGCGCGCTGCGGCTGCGTCGTAATTGCCCGCATATTCGAATACTACGCCCGACTCGTTTAGGATCATCGAAACGCCGGCCGAATCGCCGGCCTCGCGGAATATCCCGAGGGCCCGCTCGTAGTGCTGCAGTGCCCGCGGCAGGTCGCGGGTTTTGCGGTAAAGCTTTGCAAGCGCATTCAGCGAGTGGCCCAGGTACACGGGCTGGCCCGAATTCTCCAGCAGCTGCACCGACCGGTACAGGTGGCCGGCGGCCACATCGTATTGTCCCTTGAAATAGCTCGCTTCGCCAAGTACCCGCTCTATGCGGCCGGCGGCTGCCGTGTTGCCGAGGCTGCGGGCAAGACGTAGCGCCGGGGCACCGCCTGCCATGGCCGCGTTGAAGTCGCGCGCAGCCAGCGGCTCCAGGTAAGTGATGTATTGTTCCAGCCGTTGTGCCGGGTCGCTGATTGCCGATACCCGGCGGGTAAAGCTGTCGGGGAACTGGGCCCGGCTATGAGTACAGAGAAATACCAGGGCGACCGGTAGGATCGTTCTCAGGTGCATAGACGATGGATTGCCGTCAGGAAATGATCGGGATTCGGAAGACTGCAATCATAGGTTAGACAGGGGAGACGGGCTCAGCCGCCGGACATTACGCGCGTCGGGTCGTTCAATGCTGCGGCCGGTGGCGAGGCAAAGAGATTGGCGGGTAAAAGCAGTAGTTCCATATCAATGCCGTTTAGGATTTTAAGGTACGGATTTTTAAACTCATCAGTACCTAAAACCGGCTGAAGGGCTTTGCAGGTAAAGTATTTAGAAACCGAGAACGTCTTTCATCGTAAAGACGCCTTTGCGGTTGTGCACGAATTCGGCAGCGGTGAGCGCGCCGGCGGCAAAACCCTCGCGGCTGTGGGCGGTATGAATGATCTCGATGTCGTCGATGGGGGAGAAATAGCGCACGTGGTGGGTGCCGGGTGCCGGGTCGGTGCGCTCGCTGCGGATAACGAGGTCCTGCGCGCCGGCAGCCGTTTCCTTTACCCATTGCTGCTTGCGGCCGAGCGCTTCCAGCACCTGCTCGGCAAGCGTAACGGCGGTGCCGCTCGGCGCGTCTTTTTTCGCCGTATGGTGGATCTCTTTGAGCTCCACATCATACTGGGGCTGGGCGGCCATCAGGCGGGCGAGGTGCTTGTTTACTTCGAAGAAAAGGTTCACGCCGATGCTGAAGTTGGAGGCATGCAGAAAGGTGCCTCCCCTTTCCGTACAAATACGGCGGGCTTCTTCAAGCCGCTCGTTCCAGCCGGTGGAGCCGCTCACTACCGGCACGCCCCATTCGAGGCAGTGGCGTACGTTGTCAAAAGCACTTTCCGGACCGGTAAACTCAATGGCGACGTCGGCACGACGCAGGTTGGCTTCGTTGAATTCCTCGCGGTTGTCGCTATGAATGCGGTACAGCACCTCGTGCCCGCGCTCCTGCGCGATCCGGTCGATCAGCTGGCCCATTTTACCGTACCCAATCAGTGCGATTTTCATGAAACGAAGGTAAGGGCGCGTGGGCCTTAATGAAAACTCAGCACCAGGCTCAACCCGTTGGTCTGCGCCAGCTCGCTGTAGCCCGCCTTCATCCGCAGACTCAGGTCGGGACTCACGTCGAAGCTCTTGAGGTGTGCGTCTACCGTGGCGTCCACAACGTTGAGACCCCAGGCCAGCACGATATAGAGAAAAGAAAAGTCGACATCACGGCGAAACTGGTTGCGCAGCGCTTGCACGCCAGCGGCGTTGTTGTACCGCACGTATCCTTGCAGCTTCTCGTGGATTTCCGGGTAGCGCGCCACGTCGTGCGTGGCCAGGATGGTATAGGCTTCGCGCGTACGTTTGTACCAGGTGAGGTTGTAAATGAACATCGCCGTCGGTATTCCGATAGCGGTGTACACGAGCGGCAGCTTCCAGTACTTGCCGTTGTATATCTGACCGAGACCGGGAAGTATGGCCGATCGGATCGCCGCCTTCTTCGGCGTATGATACCGCAGCAGGGAGTCGATCTGCCGGTCGTGGCTCAGGGGCGCGGCGGCCACGGCACTGTCCACGTTTACCGGCTTGTTGTGGGCATCGGAAACGGTTTGCGCGCCGGCGCCTCCCGCAAGCAGCAGGAGGCCGGCCAGCAACACGCTATGGATCTTCTTAGTCAATGGTCACGTTCATGAGGTCCAGCAACTTGTTGAGCTCCTCGAGCGAGTAGTAATCGAAGGTGATCTGCCCCGACCCGTTCTTGGCGTGGCGCATCTTGATGCGCGTGGCGAAGTGGGAGGCGAGCTTGTCCTCGATCTTCTTGAAGGTCGGCGGCAGGCTGGGTGCGTCCGCCTTCTTCGGCTCGTTGCCGTCTTTGTAAAAATTGCGTACCAGGTTTTCCGTCTGGCGCACCGACAGGCCCTTGGCCTTGATCTCCTCGAAAATATAGAGCTGCTTATCGATCGTGTCTACGTTGATCAGCGCGCGGGCATGACCCATGCTGAGCTCGCCGTTGCGCACCGCCACCTGGATATCGGGCGGCAGCTTCAGCAGGCGGATGTAGTTGGTGACGGTGGAGCGGTCCTTGCCCATGCGTTCGGCCACCTGCTCTTGGGTGTAGGTGAGTTCTTCCATCATCCGCTTGTAGGAGAGGGCTACTTCCATGGCGTTGAGGTCTTCGCGCTGCAGGTTTTCCAGCAGGGCGAGCTCGAGCAGCTCCTGGTCGTTGGCCTGGCGGATATAGGCCGGAATGTCTTTGAGCCCGGCCATCTTGGAAGCGCGCCAGCGGCGCTCACCCGAGATGAGGCGGTACTTGCCGCCCGGCAGCTTCGACACGGTGATGGGCTGGATGATGTCGTGCATCCCGATGGAGGTGCTCAGCTCCTGCAGGGCCGTCTCGTCGAAGTCGCGGCGCGGCTGCTTGGGGTTGGGCTCCACCTGGTCTACGGGGATGCGCAGGATGCCGGTCACTTCCTGCACCACGCCCGGCTTTACAGCGCCTGCCGGCGTTTTCAGGTCGGAATCGATGCTCTGGAGAAGGGAACGGATGCCTTTACCGAGCGCATCTTTGTTGCTTTGCTTCGAAGTACTCATACACGGTCACAATAGGGCGACGAAGGTACGGAAAGCAGCGGACGTGGAACGATTGTGAAACTCTTAAAGATCTGTTTATCTCGGAGCTCGGATCTCAGATCGGGCCGGCGCAAGCAAAAAGAAAGGATCGCGTAGCGATCCTTTCTTTAATCTGGAATCTTTTAATCTGGAATCTGAGATCTGAGATCAGACATCCTCCATCGTGCGCTCCTCCTGCGAGATGCGCGTCATATTGTTCTTCTGCAGGATCTCCTTGGCGAGGTTGAGGTAGTTCATCGAGCCCTTGGAGTGGGCATCGTAGAGGATGACGGGTTTGCCGACGGAGGGCGCCTCGGAAAGGCGCGAGTTGCGGTGGATGATGGTGTTGAACACAAGCTCCTCGAAGTGGCGGCGTACTTCACCCACCACCTGGTTGCAGAGGCGGAGGCGGCCGTCGTACATGGTCATGAGGATGCCCTCGATGGCGAGCTCGGGGTTGAGGCGGCTCTGCACGATCTTGATGGTGTTGAGCAGTTTGCCCAGGCCTTCCAGGGCGAAGAACTCGCACTGCACCGGCACGATCACCGAGTCGGCGCCCGTAAGCGCGTTGACAGTGATGAGGCCGAGCGAAGGCGAGCAGTCGATGACGATAAAATCGTAGTCGTCCTTCACCTCGTGCACCAGCTGGCGGAGCACGTTTTCGCGGTTGGGATAATTGATCATTTCGATCTCGGCGCCCACCAGGTCGATGTGCGAGGGGATGAGATCGAGGTTGGGAATTTCGGTTTTGAGGATCACGTCGCGTGCGCCGGCCTGGTTCACCATACAGTCATAAAGGCTGTGGGTGATGTTCTGCAGGTCGAAGCCGACGCCCGTGGTGCTGTTTGCCTGCGGGTCGGCATCGATGAGCAGGGTGCGGTATTCGAGCACGCCGAAGGAGGCCGCCAGGTTGATGGCCGTCGTGGTCTTTCCAACGCCGCCTTTCTGATTCGCTACGCCGATGATTCTAGCCATAAAGTAAATCTTAAGATCTCCGATCTCGGATCTCGGATCTGTTTTTGGGTCAATTATTTTTTGTCTTTCAAATCAGACATCGGAGATCAGAGATCGATAGATTCTCCTACGGCTGGCAGGAGCAGCTCGATGCCGGCTTCGGCAAAGGCCTTGCGGGCGGCTGCCACGTCGATGGCGATGGGCGGGAAGGTGTTGTAGTGAACGCCCACCACGCGGGTGGCGCCGCACATGCGGGCCGCTTCCACGGCGTCTTCGTAGCCCATCGTGAAATGGTCGCCGATGCAGAGCACCGCGAAATCGAGCTTCGCCCAGCGCGGAATGAGCTGCATGTCCATCGTCAGTGCCGTATCGCCGCTGTAGTAGAAGCTGCGCTCCGGCGTCGTAACCACGAAGCCGAGCGGGTTGCCGCCATAGCTGCCGTCGGGCAGGCCCGAAGAGTGGATGGCGTTGACGCATTTCACGGCGCCGAAGTCGAAGCTTTTCCTGCCGCCCTGGTTCATCCCGATGCAGTTTCCGGCACCCTGCTTTTCCATCCAGCCGGCTACTTCCGCCGAGGCAATGACGGTGGCGCCGGTACGCTGCGCGATGGCAGGCGCGTCGGCCACGTGGTCGCCGTGCCCGTGGGAGAGGAGCAGGTAATCGCAGGGCAGGGTTTCGATGTCGATCGCCTTCGCCGCCGGGTTCGGCGTGATAAAGGGGTCGAAAAGGAGGGCCTTGCCGCCGGTTTCCACCGCAAAAGAAGCATGTCCGTAATACGTCAGTCTCATAACCAATCGAATAGGTGCAAAAATACATTTTTGCCGTTAAAGCGTGGGGGGCAGTTGTCCCCATTGCCCGGCCTCAGGGCGGGCGCCGGCCGACCCCCATTTTCCGGGGTTTATGCACCCGGGGCATCCTGCACCCGCCCGGGCCTTCCGGCAAGCCATCCTGGTGCTTCGCCCGGTCATCCCGAAGCATCGGCCGGTCATTTCGGAGCACCGGCTGGTGATCCGGAAGCCCGCGGCCCTCGTTCCTGCTGCCCGCCGCTTCGTATCTTGCCCCCTTTCTCCCTTACCATATGCCCCCTGAAACGACCCCGGGAGCCCTCGCTTCCGATCCCAATATGACCGGCCTGTTCATGCAGGCACCCGCCATGATCATGATCCTGGAAGGACCCGAACTGCGCTGCACCTTCACCAACCCGCTTTTTTCCAGGCTTTACGAAGGCAAGACCCTCCTGGGGCGCACGCCCCGTGAGGTGGCCCCCGAGCTGGAGGGACAGGGCTATTTCGAGATGCTCGACACGGTATACGCCACCGGTGAGCCGGTGTACGGCTACGAATTTCCCGGCGTTGCCGACTGGAACAGCGAGGGCCGCCCGACCACCAAGTACTTCAACATGGTGTATGCGCCCTACCTGGCGGAGGGAAAGACCGCCGGGGTGATGATCTTCGGCTTCGAGGTGACCACCCAGGTGCTGGCGCGGCAGCGCGCCGCCCAGGAAGAGGAGCGCCTTCGCCGCATGCTCAACGCCCTGCCCCAGATGGCCTGGACCGCTTCGCCCGAAGGCCTGATGCAGTATTTCAACCAGCGCTGGTTCTCCTACTCCGGACAGGAGCCGGCCGAAGCGCTCAGCGGCGGCTGGATCAACGTGATCCCCGAGGCAGAGCGGCCGGAGCTCGCCGTCAAATGGGAGCGCTGCCTGCGCGAAGGGACGGTGTTCGAGGCCGAGATGCACTACCGCCGGCACGACGGCGCGCTCCGCTGGCACGCCGCGCGCGCCGAGCCCATCCGGGACCATACCGGCGCCATCCTCTACTGGCTTGGAAGCTCCAGCGACATCCATGACCAGAAGCTCAACGCCGAATTCCTCGAGCGTACCGTGGCCGAGCGCACCCTGGCGCTGCGGCGGTCGAACGAAGAGCTCGAGCAGTTTGCCTATATCGCCTCGCACGACCTGAAGGAGCCCCTCCGGAAGATCCTGGTTTTCACGGAGCGCCTCCTCGAGCCCGAAGACGCAGGCAACCCGACCTACCTGCAGCGGATCCGCCAGGCCGCCACCCGGATGAAGCAGCTGGTGGACGACCTGCTGGAGTTTTCAAGCGTACGGCACGAAGCGCCCGACCTGGAGCCCGTACCGCTCGGCGAAGTGCTGGCGGAAGTTCTTCTGGACGAGGAACTGCGCATCCAGGAGAAAGGCGCCGAAGTTCACGTGGGCAGCCTGCCGCTTGTGCGCGGCATCCGCCACCAGCTGCACCAGCTCTTTGGCAACCTCGTGGCCAATGCGCTCAAATACACCCGCCCGGAGGGAACGCCGCGGGTGACAGTGAGCGTAGAGCCCGCCGGGGAAGCCATCTTCGAGCGCTTTCCCGAGCTGGACCGGGCGCGCAGCTACCACAGCATCCGGGTGGCCGACAACGGTATCGGTTTCGACCCGGAGCAGGCCGAGCGCATCTTTACCCTCTTCCAGCGTCTTCACAGCCGCGACGCCTACACGGGCACCGGCGTCGGGCTCGCACTTTGCCGCAAGGTGGCCCGCGGGCACGGCGGCGAGATCTGGGCGGAGGGAACACCCGGCGAAGGCGCTGTTTTTCATGTGCTGCTGCCCGTAGCCTGATACCCGCCCCGGTTTTCGTGCCTGTTTCTTGCCGTACTTGCAGGGCTAAATGCTTTGAATGCGTAACCCGACCTTCTCGCTCATTCTCATTGGGCTGATGCTGTTGCTCGACTGGTACGTTTTTTCGGTACTCAAGGTGGTGTCGGCCGGGGCCACGCACCGCACCCGCGCCGTGCTCTTTGTAGCCTACTGGGTGTTGGCGGGCCTCGCCCTGGTGGTGCTGCTCTTTCTGCCCGCCATCAACGCATCGGGACTGCCCAAAGGGCTGCGCAATTTTCTTTTCGTCAGCGTGGTGGGACTGTTCTTCGGGCAGCTCATTGCTGCCATCTTTTTTCTCATTGATGATATCCGGCGGCTGCTCCAGTGGGGCGCCGGGCGCCTGTTCTTTTCCAACACCGAAGGCCAGCAGATCCAGGGTGGCGGCATTGCCCGCTCGGTGTTCCTGAGCTGGCTGGGGCTGGCAGCCGGGGGCACGCTGTTCGGGACGCTGATCTGGGGGATGGGCAATAAATACAGCTACCGGGTAAAACGCGTCCGGATCCAGTCGCCCAACCTGCCGGCCGCCTTTCGCGGGCTCAGGGTGGTGCAGCTGTCCGACATTCACAGCGGCTCTTTTACCGACCCCGCTGCCGTGGCGCGCGGCGTGGAGAAAGTGCTCGCCCTGCAGCCCGATCTCATTCTGTTTACCGGCGACCTGGTCAACAATACGTCCGACGAGATGAATCCCTACTGGGCGATCTTTTCGCGGCTCAAAGCACCGATGGGTGTTTACTCGGTGCTGGGCAACCACGATTACGGCGATTATGTCAGCTGGCCTTCTCCGGAGGCCAAGCGGGCCAACCTACAGGCTTTGAAAGACGGGCAGGCCCGCATGGGCTGGCGCCTGCTGATGAACGAGCACGTGCTGCTGGAGCGCGGCGGCGCGCAGATCGCACTCATCGGCATTGAAAACTGGGGCGCCAAGGCCCGCTTTCCGAAATACGGCAGGATGGACAAGGCTTACCCGGGCACCGAGGCCGTTCCTTTCAAGATACTCATGAGCCACGACCCCTCGCACTGGGATGCCGAGGTGCGCCCGAAATTCGGCGACATCGACCTGACGCTTTCGGGGCATACCCACGGGATGCAGTTCGGCGTGGAGCTTCCCGGCTTTCGCTGGAGCCCGGTGCAGTATGTGTACCGGCAGTGGGCGGGGCTTTACGAAGCCGGCCGGCAGCGGCTCTATGTCAACCGCGGCTTCGGATTTCTTGGCTACCCGGGCCGCGTGGGCATCATGCCGGAGATAACACTGCTGGAGCTGGTGTAAGGTTTTGAAAGAGAAGAAGAGTCTTTCACCGCGAAGAAAAGAAGTTGAATAAGCGTTTCGCATAAGGAATACGATTGATAAGGTCCCGCCTGCAGCGGGACTTTTTATTTTGATTGTGGTAGTGCTCAGTTAAGTGTGTCATTTATTTATTCAGCCTGTCTGCGTACTTCAAAGTTAGCTCTGTACGGACGGTTGTCCATCCGAACATGGTGCCTTGCCACCTGGTGTTAGCATTTATGGTGGCCAGGTAGATTTGCTTGACGATAGCATCTTCGGAAGAGAACGCGCCTTTTGTCTTGGTGACTTTGCGCACCATGCGGTGGTAGCTCTCAATGGGATTGGTGGTATAGATGATTTTTCTGATAGCAGGCGAGTAGTTGAAGAACGTGCGGAGCCGCTCCCAATTGGTTCGCCAGCTCTTGAAGATGACGCTGTATTTGCTACCCCACTTCTTCTCGGCTTCCTCCAGGTAGTGCAGGCCCATGGCTGCATTGACGGCCTTATAGATCTGCTTCAGATCGCGCACAAAAGGCTTCAGGTCCTTCCAGTTCATATACTTCATCGAGTTGCGCATCTGGTGCACCAGGCACAGCTGCACTTCGGTCTGGGGGAATAAGTCTTCTATGGCTTCTGCAAACCCCTTCAGGTTATCGATGCAGGCAATCAGGATGTCCTGGACACCCCGGTGTCTCAGGTCGGCGAGCACCGAGCGCCAGAAGGCAGCGCCTTCATTTTCACCGAAGTAAATACCGATCACTTCCTTTTGCCCCTCTGTGGAAACGGCCAGTATGGAGTAGATGGCGCGGGTCTTGACAACGCCGTCCTGGCGGACCTTGAAGTGGATGGCGTCGAGCCACACCACGGGATAAACGCTCTCCAGTACCCGGTTTTGCCACTCTTTGATAGCCGGAATGATCCGGTCGGTAATCGCCGTCAGGGTTCCGTCCGAGATATCAAAGTCATAGATCTCTTTTAGATGCTGCTGGATGTCCGAATAAGATAACCCCATCCCATAGAGGCTTAAAATCTTCTGATCCATGTCCTCGGAGATCACCCGCTGGCGCTTGGCCACTGTCTGCGGCTCGAAGGAGGCGTCGCGGTCGCGGGGCGAAAAAACAGCAAAACCGCCCAAAGAGCTTTGTATGTTTTTTTGTGTGTGGCCATTGCGTCGGTTGCCACCACCCCTTTTACCCGCCTTCAGGTGCGCATCCAACTCGCCTTCCAGCGAAGCTTCAATAACGCGCTTTAAAAGTGGTGTAAAAACACCTTCCGCACCCACTAAAGGCTTGCCTGAACGAAGCTGCTCGCCAGCCTCCCTCACAAAAGCTTCAAAGTCAAATGGTTTCTTCTCCATCGTATATCAATTTAATCATTATTAAACTGACACACTTTATTGAGCATACTCTTGATTGTTGGTCTTTTTTTGAATGAGCTTAAACCAACCCCAGAACCTCAGAACCACAGAACCTTTCCTTAGCGTATCAACTCCTTTTCTTTTTCTCTTTGCGGTGAAAAACTTCTTTCCCTTAATTTTCCTTCCTATCTAACTCACTGTGATTAAACGATTTCCTTTTTCTCACGTCAACAGTTGGGGCGGCGTACCAGCCCCTGCCGCCGCCATGAGAATCGGAATCGTTTGTGTGCTCCTGCTTTTTGCCGGCGGCGCGGTCAACGCGCAACGGAAAGACTCGACCCGCGTCGTTGTGGACTCCACCGCCTATTACGACGAGCTGTTCGGAGATATGGAGTCCTATCTCGACTCCGTACTGGCGCCCCACACCTTCGTGCTTGCCGAACTCGGCATCAGCCAGGCTTATTTCAATTACCAGCAAAGTGGCAATTACGAGCTTGCGGCCCGCAGGCAAACCACCTACACACCGGCATTCGGTTATTTTCACAAAAGCGGCTTCGGCCTCAACCTGTCGGCCACGGTGGTGAACGACGGCGAAAAACTCAATCCCTTTCAGTACCTCGCCACCGGCTCTTACGATTACCTCGGGAGCGACAACTTCGTGACCGGTGCCAGCTTCACCCGCTATTTCACCCGGAAAAATCTTCCCTTTTATACCACGCCGCTGCTCAATGAGCTAGGGGCTTACTTCAGCTGGAAGCGCTGGTGGGTGCGCCCCTCCATGCTGCTAAGCTATGGCTGGGGCAGCCGGTCGGCAGTTGAAGAGCGGGAGGCCTACATCATCTCGCTCCGCCTGCGGCCCGATGGGTTTACCCGCATCCGCACCGACGAGAAGGTGAGCGATTTTTCCGCGGCGCTTTCCCTGCGGCATGATTTCTACTTTCTGAACGCCGGATTAAAAGGCGCGGCCCTGCGCATCACCCCGCAGCTGGTGTTTACCGCCGGCACCCAGAAGTTCGGTTTCAACCAGAACGCCAACACCTACGGCACTACGCGCGCCACCAACCTCAATGAGCTCGTAGCCACCGAAAACCAGTACCTCGACGACCAGCTGTATTTTCAGCCGCTCTCGGCCGCGGCCTCCCTCAAACTCGAATGGACCTGGAAGTGCTTCCTGCTGCAGCCGCAATACGTGACCAATTACTACTTTCCCGCCTCCAGCAACCGTTTTATGGGCATCTTCCGCTTCAACGCGGGGCTCATATTTTAGATTTCAGATTTTTGATTTCGGATTTTCGATTTGAGATTTCTTGTGTTAACGGAGAAGCCTAACCGAAATAACAATGAAATTCAGACTGTCCGAAACGGTTAGAGGGTTCGACTTTTAGTTCTCCTTACCAATTAACCAACCTACCCCTCAGCTTTAACGTGACCTCTGCATTTGATGGCATGAACCTTGATCGCGATGCAAAAACAACTTCCATGAAAGGAAAATGGCTACTCTTGTCCGCGGCGCTGTTTTCGGCGCAGGCGGTCTTCGCCCAGTTTCACTTCGGTGTTAAGGGTGGTGTCAACTTATCAAAGGTCGAAGGGCAATCCTTCAAAGAAGGCTTCAACACCGGCTACCACCTCGGCGGCTTTGCCGAGATCGGGCTCGGCAAGAAGTTCGGCATTCAGCCGGAAGTGCTCTTCAACCAGTACCAGTCGCGCTACGACACCTCCTTCCGCCAGGTCTATTCAAATGCGTTCAGCGACGCCACATCGGGCAATGTGAAACTCAACTACCTCTCCATCCCGATCCTGCTCAACTACAAGCTGGGCTCCGTATTCAGCCTGCAGGCCGGCCCGCAGTTCGGCGTGCTGATCAACAAGGATGAAAACCTGCTGCAGAACGGGAGCAATGCTTTCAAAAGGGGCGACTTCTCGCTCCTGGGCGGCGCGCAAATCGCGCTCAGCAAGCTGCGCTTCTCCGGCCGCTATGCCGTTGGCCTCAACAACATCAACGACATAGGGACCACCAGCAAGTGGAAAAACCAAGCGATACAGCTGTCGGTGGGGTTCACTCTTTAGATCTGGAATCTGGACTATCTGGAATCTGGTAGAAATTTCGAATTGAGAATGTTTGAATTCACCCAAACCGGGTGAATTTTCCTTTAAAATGGTGAGGGTTTTCCCATGGTTGCATCAGGAACAGCATTTCATTTTGCATAAAAAATGAATCGTAAAGAATTAGAGGGGCGCACCCGGCAATTTCATGTTGACGTCATCCGGCTTTGTAAGCGGCTTCCTGGTGATCCTGCCGGTTTTGAGACGGCAAAACAATTGATTCGTGCGGCCGGTTCGGTTGCCGCTAATTATCGGGCTTCGGCTAGGGCAAAGTCGAACACAGATTTTCATTATAAAATCAAGGTTGTTCTGGAAGAAGCGGATGAATCGGAATACTGGCTGGGGGTTATAGAAGAAACTATGGTCAACGATATAGAATCACGTCGCTTACGGGTGGAGGCGCGCGAGCTAACGGCCATTTTTACTGCTTCGGAGAAAACATTGTCAGAAAAGAAAACAAGGAAATAGGTAGCCCAAATTCCAGATTTTCAGATTCCAGATCCTAGGATCCCGCCATTATCTTTGCCGTTTGCTGTTTTCCAATGAAGCTTTCCGATCTGAATAAATTCCTGGCCAGTGAAGACGAGATGGACTTCCTGCCCATTATCCCGCTCAATGAGCAGGACGCCGAATCGTTTGATCCGGCGACGGTGCCTTCTGAGCTGACGCTGCTGCCGCTGCGGAACACCGTGCTGTTCCCGGGCGTGGTGCTGCCCATCACGGTGGGTCGCGACAAAAGCATCCGCGCCGTCAACGAAGCCTATGGCGGCGGCCGCTATATCGGCGTCGTAGCCCAGAAAGACCCGGCCGTGGAAAACCCCACCGGCGCCGACCTCGAAAGAATCGGAACCGTAGCCCGGATCGTAAAGCAGATTAAGATGCCCGATGGCGGCATTACCATCATCATCCAGGGGAAGACGCGCTTTTCCATCACCGAGGTGACGGCCGAGGAGCCCTGGTTCCGCGCCGAAGTGGCCCTGGTGCCCGACGCGCCCGTGCCCGCCGATCCGGATTTCGGCGCCTATGTCGCCAATATCAAAGACATGGCCGCCGAACTGATCCAGCTCTCACCCAACCTGCCTTCCGAAGCTTCGGTGATCCTGAAGAATATCGAAAGCCCCAACTTCCTGCTCAACTTCGTATCGAGCAACCTCAATACCGAGCTCCACGAAAAGCAGCAGCTGCTTGCCTCCAACGATATCAGCGAGCGGGCCGAGCTGCTGCTTGGCTTCCTGCAGAAAGAGTTGCAGTTTGCCGAGCTCAAAAACAAGGTGACCAACAAAACGCGCGCGGAGCTCGACAAGCAGCAGCGCGAATACTTCCTGCAGCAACAGCTCAAAAGCATCAAGGAAGAACTCGGTGGCGACGTCAACGAGCGCGAGCTGCAGGAGCTGCGCAAAAAGGCCGAGACCAAGCAGTGGACCGACGCGGCGCGCGACCTCTTTCGCAAGGGCGTGGAAAAGCTGGAGCGGATGCATCCCAGCACACCCGACTACTCGGTGGTGTACAACCACCTCGACTTCATGCTCGACCTGCCCTGGAACGAGCACACCGACGACAAGTACGACCTGAAGCATGCGCGCGCCATTCTCGATGCCGATCATTACGGGATGGACAAAATCAAAGAGCGCATTCTCGAATACATCGCCGTGCTGAAGCTGAAGGGCGATATGAAATCACCCATCCTGTGTTTCTACGGTCCGCCGGGTATCGGCAAAACCTCGCTCGGCCGGTCCATCGCCAGCGCCATCGGCCGCAAGTACGTGCGGCTGTCGCTCGGCGGCATCCACGACGAAAGCGAGGTGCGCGGCCACCGCAAAACCTATATCGGCGCCATGCCGGGGCGCATCCTGCAATCGCTGCGCAAGGTGCACTCCGCCAACCCCGTGATGATACTCGACGAGATCGACAAGGTCGGGGCCGACCACCGCGGCGACCCGAGCAGCGCGCTGCTGGAGGTGCTTGACCCGGAACAGAACAATACTTTTTACGACAACTACCTCGAGCTCGAATACGACCTGAGCAAGGTGCTGTTCATCGCCACGGCCAACAACCTGCAGACGATCCAGCCCGCGCTCCGCGACCGCCTCGAGATCATCGAGCTGAGCGGCTACGCGATGGAAGAAAAGATCGAGATCGCGAAACGCCACCTCGTGCCGAAGCAGAAAGAAGCGCACGGTCTCCGCGATGCCAGGTTCAAGGTCTCCGACAAAGTGCTGGAGCATATCATCGCCAGCTACACCCGCGAAAGCGGCGTGCGTGAGCTCGACCGGCAGCTGGCAGCCATCATGCGCCACCAGGCACGGACGCTGGCCATGGATGAAAAGCTGAAGCCTTCGGTGAGTGTCGAAGACGTGGAGCGCATCCTCGGCCGCCCGCGTCACAACAATGAATTATACCAGACGGTAAAAATGCCCGGCGTCGCCGTCGGCCTCGCTTACACATATGTTGGTGGCGATATTCTTTTTATTGAAACGACCCTGAGCGAAGGAAAGGGCGAGCTGCGGCTTACCGGCAACCTCGGCCAGGTGATGAAGGAGAGTGCGGCCACGGCGCTTTCCTGGCTCCAGTCGAATGCCGCACTGGCAGGTCTTGAGCCGTCCGTTTTTGAAAAGAAGACGGCGCATATCCACGTTCCGGAAGGTGCGGTGCCCAAGGATGGTCCCAGCGCCGGCGTTACCATGCTCACCGCGTTGGCGTCGGCCTATACCGGCCGCCGCGTGCGCTCGCACCTCGGTATGACCGGCGAAATCACCCTGCGTGGCCAGGTGCTGCCGGTAGGCGGCATCAAGGAGAAAGTGCTTGCGGCAAAACGCTCGGGTCTCCGCTCGCTGATCCTGTGCTGGCAAAACGAAAAAGACGTGCAGGAGATCAATCCGGCTTTTATCAAGGGCCTGAAGTTTCACTACGTGCGTACCATGAATGAGGTGCTGGAACTGGCGCTGGAAAAAAAATAATGTTCAATAATCAATATTCAAAACTCAAGGGCTCAGGTGGCGGCAATCCCCGACTTGAACATTGAAAATTGCGTATTGAATATTGAACATTTCCTTTCCCACAGGCCGGTGTATCTTCATGGCTCAATGCTGCCACCCGTGCGACTCCGGAAACTGACACCATTCGCTTTACTTTTTTTGATTGCCTCCCCGCGGCTTTCGGCGCAGACTGTCGGGGGCAGCACGGTCTATAATTTTCTCAACCTCCCGGCAACGCCGGCGCTATCGGCCGCGGGCGGTGTCAACGTGTCGTACAACGGCGGCGACGTGGGGCTTGCACTCAATAACCCGGCCCTGCTCGACCCATCCCTGCACAGCCAGGTGAGCGCCAACTTCAATGCATTCTTTGCCGCCACGAAAGCCTACCAGCTGGGCGGTGTTTACTATGCGAAAAAGTGGAACACCACCTTTGGCGGCGGCTTGTTTTTCGTTGACTACGGCAGCCTGCCGCAGGGCGATATCTACGGCAATGAACTCGGGAACTTTCATCCCACCGATTTTTCCTTCCAGGTGTCGGCTGCCCGCAGCTATGGCGAACGCTGGCGCTATGGGCTTACCGCGAAAGTAATCCGCTCCAGCTTTGGCAGCTACCGCTCCACCGGTCTCGCCTTTGATCTCGGCCTGCACTATGCCGACACGGCCCGCCGCTTCAGCGCCGGTCTCACAGCACGCAATATGGGCGGGCAGCTTTCGGGCTACGGCGGCAGCCGCGAGGACCTGCCTTTTGACTTACAGGCAGGCGTCACCAAGCGGCTTGCCCGGGCACCCTTCGGCTTTTCGCTGACGGCCCAGCATATCAACGGCTTCAACACGACCTATAACGACGGGAACTTTAATGCAGAAAATGGATTCACAGGAAAGGATGGTTTCGCCGCAAAGCTGTTCAATCACTTTGTGCTGGCATCGCACCTGTACCTCGGACGCAATTTCGAGGTCACTTTCGGCTACAACTTCCTGCGCCGCTACGAGCTGAACGTCGGCAGCTCGGGCAATGGGCTGAATGGCTTCTCTACGGGTTTCCGTGCCCGTTTCAACCGCCTGCAGGTGCAATATGCGCGCGCTTATTTCCAGCGCGGCAATGCCTACAACCAGTTAGGGCTGCAACTGCCGCTGCAGCGCAGGGTCTGAACAGCCTTCTTATTCATAGCGAACGAATACCGAGCTGTCTGGCAGCAGTGGGTAGTGCTGCCCGAAGCGCTGGTTGAACAGGTACCGGAACAGGTTCACCGGGCTTTGTTCCGGCGAAAGCCCGCCGTAGGCGCTGTCGGGATAATAAATCGCGCAAAGGTTTTTAAAGGCATCGGCCTTGTGCGCTTTTTCGAGGCGGCTGCCATGATCGCTAAGCAGCAGGATAATCGAATTCTTTTTCCCGTTTTCCCGGATACAGGAAATAAGGTCCAGCATTTCCCGGTTGGCCACGCGCACCTGGTCGAGGTAATCGCTGACGCCTTCTTCGTGGAGCACCCGGTCGGCGGGCTTGCGCCGACCGGCGCTGTCAAATAGAAAAGGCTTGTGGGTAAGCAGCAGGTGACAATATACCAGCCGCGGCGCGCGGCGGGCGCTGTCGGCACTGCGGCAGGTTTCGTCCAGGTAATACCGGATGTCACGCTCGCGCTGATCCAGGTCGAAATAGTGGTAAGGCTTCGAGGTGATGAGCGCGGTAAGGGGCTCGCCACGCCAGCCAAGATCGCGCACAAGGCGGGAGGTGAAGAGCCCGCCGAATACCTGCACATAAGTGAAGTTGCCGAATTCGTTGAGGCTTTTGCGCTTCTGGTACGGGTTGTCGAGCGAGGCGTAGAAGCGCAGCTCGTAACCCATCTTCCGGAAGATGCGGAAGGTTTCATTGTCGCTCACCGAATGCACGGCGCGCAGCATCAGCACCGGGTCCGTGCCATTGGTGCCGGATGCCGGATCCACGTAGCGCATGTTGAGGCAGCTGCCCATGGCATAGGGCGTGAAGTTGTAGTTGGCGCGGCTGCTGTCGGCCACAAAGAATCGGAGTGCGCGCAGACTGTCGACAAAAGGCTGGTTGTTGAAGCCCATACGCTGCAAGGCATCGGCGCGGCTGTACTCATCCAGCACCAGCACATACACGTCGGGCTTCTCCGGTTGCGGCATCGCCGGCTGAAAGCGCTCCGAGAGCGGCATATCGGCGATGATCAGATTGTGATGGCGGCGGTAATCGCTGTAGCGGAATACGGAGGTCACCGCTTCGGTGGCGCACAACACCAGCAGCAGCAGGTTGAGATAATAATAGACCGGTTTGCCGGCGCGCCGGGCGCGGATGCACCCACGGGCCGCCAGCAGCAGAACGGCCAGCAGGACAAAAGGGAAAAGCTTGTAAGAGACAAGGCGTACGGGCAGCAGTTTCGCCGCGGCGTCATAAACGGCTCCGAAAAAAACGAAGAAGACGGCGAGGAAAAAAGCAAGCAGTACCGCCGCAGCAGTGGAGCGGAGCAGCAGGCGCGCGCACCCGAAGAACACCGCAATCCAGGTGCCGCAATACAGCAGGTACTGGAGGGCTTCGCCGGCGCGCACGAAGCCGAACAGCTCGTTGCCGGCATGCCACAAAGAAAGCATGGGCAGCAGGGCCAGGAAGAGTGGCCAGCGGTGTAGTGAACGCGGTATGAAACTACGGTTGCTCATGGACCTTGGATAACACGCACCTGGTAGGGACGGAGCCTGCCCTGGTGCCAGGGCAGCGCTCGCAGCCCGAGCGGCTCGCGGTAAAAAAGTTGAAAATAGTGCAGCATATCCTGCTCGTTCCAGCCGATGAGGCAGGCGTTTGCATGTCGGGGAAAGTCGCGCACCGACTCCAACCCAAAGCGGTGCAAAACCGGAGCGGAAATACGGTGCAGGAAATGTTCGCTCCCGATGATATTATGCATCGGGTAGCGCGCCGGTGGCTCCCATACCGGGTAGCCGTAAAGCGGGTAATATTCCATGCTTGTAAAAAAGAGCAGGTGCGGGTGCTTCGCCAACAGGGCGTGCGCCTGGCGGAAGGCCGTACGTTGCTGCAGGTTCGCCCGGTCGTATTGCAGCAGCAGGCGCGCACCCCAGGCCGCTAAAAACAGCGGAAGGGCGAGCAGCCAGCGGCGACGGCCGGCTTCCGGTGCCGGCTCGTTCGATGCCAGTGCCAGGAGCACCGGGAACCCGAGCAACGTGAACAGGAGGTAGTCGGGCACTTTGGCAAAAAGATAAACGAGCACTGCCCAGAGTGCAACCGCAATCAGTACACTGCCTGCGAAGGCAAGGAGCACCGCGCGCCTGCGGATGAAAAGCGGTGCTGCCAGCAGGCTTAGGAAAAACAGGCGGTTATTGATCATGAACCAACGAAAGGTTTCCGAACCGGGATCGACGGCGAAGCCGGGCCGGGTGCCGCGCTGGTAAAGCGCTTCCAGCTTTTGGGTGGAAAGCACCGCGGTATCGAGCAGCGGGCCGTAGTTAATGAGACGGCTTTCGAGGTAGCCGCTGTCGCCGGGCGCGGGCTTCGCGAGGTTGCGGTGATTATAAAAACGGTAGGCTACCTGGCGGTAAGCTTCTTCTTCTTTCCAGCCCGGTATGCGTGCCTCGTAATACTGCCGGTGCACAACGTGCAGCAACAGGATGGTGAGCAGGGCGCCACCAGTCCAGGCGGCCACGCGCAGGCGCGGCTGCCAGCCCCGCCGCAGCAGCCAGAAGGGCGCCGCCAGGGGGAGCAGCGGGAGGATCACGTGGATGCGGACCAGCGAGGCGGCCACGTAGGTGACCGCGCCGGCCCGGATACTTCTCCCGGTGGGCGGTGCGCCTGTAAACAGCAGCAGCACGCCCGCCATGCCGAGCACGAGCGCAGTGTTGGTGAAATTGGGGCTGAGCAGGAAGCGGGCTTCGTATACCCAGAAGAAGAACGTGAAGAAAAGAACGCCGCGAAGGGGGGCGTTGGCGCGCACGAGACAGAAACTTAAGATGGTGCCTGCCGCCAGGTGGCCCGCAACAAGAAACAGGGAATACCAGTTGATGTTCGCCGTCAGCACAAACAAAAACTTCAGGGGGAGCGAAAAGATCGGGTGAAGGATATGGTTGTAGTGAACGAGCTCGGTTGGCGGGCTGCCAAAGCCGCCGGAAAGCTGGTAGAGGATGAAGGCATCTTCCACGGTGCCATATACCGGGTGAAAAGCAACCTGGAACAGCAGCACGTACGCCAGCGTCACGCAAAAGCAAAAAAGGAGTTGCCGGAACTTGTCGGATCGTTTGGAAAGCATGGTAGAATGTGCGCGGCTGCGGCCAAATAAACGCAATTTTAGCGACAAGGATGTTACAATGGAGCCATTGCCCGCAGCGCTCCGCCACCGAATGGCTATTTTTGGGCGCGGCGCGTTGAAGCCGCATTCCGAATATGGATAATCTTGTTTACATCGGCATGAGTGCCGACCTCATACATCCCGGGCATCTCAATATTATCAGCAGGGGGCGTGAGCTCGGGCCGGTGGTGGTGGGCCTGCTTACCGACGAAGCCATCGCCAGCTACAAGCGCGTGCCCTTGCTTAGCTTCGAACAGCGCCGTGCCATTGTGGCCGGCCTCCGCGACGTGAGCGAGGTGGTGGCCCAGGAAACCCTTGACTACAGCGCCAACCTGCGCCGGCTGCGGCCGCGCTACGTGGTCCACGGCGACGACTGGAAAACAGGCGTGCAGCAAGCCACGCGGCAGCGCGTGATCGAGGTGCTCGCCGAATGGGGCGGCGAGCTCATTGAGGTTCCCTACACCCGCGGCATTTCCTCCACGGCAATCCAACGCTCGCTCCGCGAGATCGGCATCACACCGGAAGCCCGCCGCAAGCGCTTCGGGCGACTGCTTTCGGTAAAGCCTATCCTCCGCGCGCTTGAGGCGCACAACGGCCTCAGCGCGATGATCGTGGAAGGCGCTACCGCTTTCGACGACGAAGGGCGGGCGCTCGAGTTCGATGCCATCTGGCTTTCCTCGCTCACCGACTCCACCGCCAAGGGCAAGCCCGACATCGAAGCCGTTGACTTTACCTCGCGCCTGCAAACCGTAAACGAAATTCTCGAGGTGACCACCCGCCCGATCATCTTCGACGGCGACACCGGCGGGCGCATCGACCAGTTCCCCTTTATGGTACGCACCCTGGAGCGCCTCGGCGTTTCGGCCATTATCGTGGAAGACAAGATCGGCGCCAAGCGCAACTCCTTGCTCGAGGAGAGCTCGGTGCACGAGCAGGACAGCATCATCGACTTTTGCGAAAAGATCCGCGCCGGCAATGCAAGCCGCATTACCGCGGACTTCCGGATCATTGCCCGCATCGAAAGCCTCATCCTCGGGAAGGGCATGGAGGACGCCTATGCGCGTGCCGAAGCCTACGTTGCCGCCGGTGCCGGCGGCATCATGATCCACAGCAAGAATACCTCCGGAGAAGATGTCATCGAATTCGCACGGCGCTTCCGGATGGCGCACCCCGACGTGCCGCTGGTGGCGGTACCGAGCACCTACCCCGCGGTTTCGATTGATGCCTTGCAGGAGGCCGGTTTTAACCTGGTCATCTATGCCAACCACCTGCTGCGCAGTGCCTACCCGGCGATGGCCCGTACCGCGCAGCGCCTGCTTCGCGAAGGGCGTGCCGAAGGCGTGGAGCAGGATATCATTTCCATCAAGGATTTTTTTAAACTGATACCCGGGCAATGATCGCGGCATCCGTATTTATACAGTCCCTGCGTGCATCGGGTGTCGGCTTTTTCGCTGGCGTACCCGATTCCCTGCTTTCCAGTTTCAGCGCGGCGCTGGCGGCTGCGCCCCCGGAGCAGCACCTCGTGGCCGTCAACGAAGGCGCGGCCCTCGGGCTTGCCGCCGGCTACCATTTTGCCACCGGCGGGCTGCCACTGGTGTATTTGCAGAACTCAGGGCTGGGCAACCTCGTTAACCCGCTTACCTCCCTGGCCGACCCGACCGTATACAGCATCCCGATGCTGCTGCTGGTAGGATGGCGCGGAGAGCCCGGCCGGCCTGATGAGCCGCAGCATACCCGCATGGGTGCCGCCACCGGCCCGCTCCTTGAAGCACTGGAGGTGCCCTTGCACTACCTGCATCCGACTGATGGAAACTGGCAGGAAACAATACGCCAGGCAGCTGCACAGGCCCTTGGCGAAAGCCGCCCGGTAGCTATCGTAGTGGCCAGGGGTGTTTTTGAGGAATTGGCGCTCCCGCAGCAGGAAGACTACCCGCTTTCGGCGGCGTCTGCCATCGATATCCTGTGCACGGGCCTTTCGAAAGGAACCCGCGTTGTGTGCAGCACCGGCAAGATCGGCCGCATTTTCAACGAATGGAACAACGGGCAGGAACAACCGCTTGATGCTTTGCTGAACGTTGGTGCCATGGGGCACGCCGGCAGCATCGCCACCGCCATCGCCCTGCACAGCAACGGGCCGGTTCTGGTACTGGATGGCGACGGCGCCCTACTGATGCACCTCGGCGCATTGGCACTTTCCGGCAGCCTGGGGCTGGACAACCTGTTTTATGTCGTGCTCAACAACGGGGCGCACGAATCGGTTGGTCGCCAGCCCACACTTGGCTTCCGCACCGACTTTGTGTGCATTGCCAAAGCCTGCGGCTTCCGCTTCGCGTCGCGGCTCACAACGGCAGCCGACCTGCATGGCTGGAACCGTCATGGCGATGCCCGCGGCGCCTTTGTAGAAATACGGATCAACACCCATACACCCGCGAAGCTGTCGCGCCCTTCGGAAGAACCCCGGTTAGCGGGCGCGCGTTTCCGAAAATCCTTTGAGCAATGATGACGCCTGCCTACCGCATTGGTGCTGTGGCACCGCAGCTGGAACAGTTGCTACGCGGTGCCGCGGCGGAAAAAGTGTTGCTGGTGGGAGGCGGGCATTTCATCCGGTCGGCTGCAGCGGCCGACCTGCGGACCCGTCTCGGGGACCGGCTTGTATCCGGGTTTGAAGTACCGGCGGGACTCCTCCAGCAAAGCGTCCTGGAGCCGGTTGCCGCCGCCATGACAGCGGGGATTGATTCGGTGATCGTCATCGGTGGCGGCCGAAGCATCGACTGCGCCAAAGCACTTTTGTATTATGCCCGCAAGGAGACACGCCTCTTTGTGGCGGTGCCCACCACTGCGGGCAGTGGTTCCGATGCTACCTCCTTTGCCGTGGTGTACCGCGGTACGGAAAAAATTTCACTGGAGCACCCGGCCCTGCTGCCCCATGCGGTAGTTTGGGACGTCGAATTGCTCCGGGGCCTGCCTGCCCGGCAGCGGGCCCTGTCGGGCCTCGATGCGCTTGCACAATGCGTTGAGGCACTCTGGAGCCGGCGGGCCACACCGGCATCGTCGGTGCGCGCCTGGGAAGCCGGAAGCTGGCTGCGGGCCAACCTGCCTGCGTTCGTTCGGGAGCCCGGCAACGATGACCTGGCGCTCGGTGCATTATATGCGGCGCACGGCTCGGGCGCGGCCATCCAGCAAAGCCGCACCACGGGCGCGCATGCACTCTCGTATTACCTCACGGCCGTCCATGGCATCGACCACGGCCATGCCGTAGCGCTGCTCTTGCCTGTATTTCTACGGTACAACACGGCGTCGGGAGCGGGTTACGACTCGGCGCTTCAGCTCCTGGGTGCCGCCAATGGTGAGGAGGCGGCCTCGGGATGGCAGGCTTTTGTGGCCGGGCTGGGCCTTGCCGCCCGCCTGTCTGACCTGGGCCTTTCTCCCCGTTGTATCCCGGAATGGTTTACCCATATCAACGCAGAACGATTTGCCAATAACCCGGTACCTTTCCGGGCCGCGGAACTCGAAGCAGTGCTCCGCGCAACCTGGTAGATGCCATGCTTTCCTTTTTCAAAGAATACAGCGACAGCCAGAAACTCGTGGCGCAGCAATACGACATCGTGTTTTACACGGAAGGCGCCTACTATTTTCAATACCTGCGGCACCTGTTCGAAGCATTTGCCGGTCGTCCGGGACTGCGGATCGCTTATATCAGCTCCGAGAAGAGCGACCCGGTACTGAACACAAAAATCCAGGGCCTCGACACCTGGTATATCCGCAAAACCCTGCTGTTTGTGTGGCCGCGCCTGCAGGCCAAAGTGCTGATCAGCACGATGCCGGGCATCGGCCAGCACGGCTATAAGCGCTCCCCGGGAATCGGTCGTTACGTCTATGTATTTCATGCGCTGGTAAGCACCCACCAGCAATACCGCCCCGGTGCGTTCCGCTACTATGACGCTTTATTTTGCTGCGGTCCCGACCATGAGGCGGAGGCAGGTAAGGAGGATGCGCTCGAGGGTATCCCCCCGCGCGACCTCATTGCTTACGGTTATCCACTCCTCGAAGACTTGCGGTTGAAGGATTCCGGCCAGGAGCCCTGCATCCTGCTGGCGCCGAGCTGGCACCCGGAGGGTATCCTGAACACCTGCCTGAAACCGCTGCTGGAGCAGTTGCTACAGCTTGGGTTGCCGGTGCAGGTACGGCCACATCCCGAGTTTGTAAAACGCAACCCCAAAGCAATGAAAGAACTTGAGGCCCAGGTCCGCCGCAACCCGCGCCTGTCCATCGACCGGTCGGCTGAAGTATTTACACAACTGGCTGCCGCCCGGCTGCTGGTAACCGACCGCTCGGGCATTGCCCTTGAATACGCATTTGCGCGGCGCCGGCCGGTGCTGTTTGTCGATACACCACCGAAGGTTTATAACCCTGATTTCGGCGCGCTCGGGCTTACCCCGACGGAAGACCGGCTGCGGCCGCTGCTGGGGCGATCGGTGGCACCGGGTGAAATAGAAAAAGCGGCCTCCGTTGCTGCAACATTGCTTGCGGAGGCCGCCTCGTTTGCGCCCGTATTGGAAAAGCTGGAAGCCGAAACGGTTTATGGTCCGGCTTACTGGTCCAACGGGATCGCTTATATCGAGTCCTGTTTATCCTGAGAAGCGTTCTTCTTTTTTCCGAAAAACATCCGGATCCGCCACCAATAAGTTTTCACCACCACGCCGGCGCCCATGATGCCGGCTACGATCACCTGCAGCAGGTAGCTGCCGGATCCGGGTTCGATATAAAGCAGGAAGGATCTCATTGGAAATAACTCAGGTTTGTTTTCGGGGTCAGCGTCAGGAGGGTTTCATACATGAGGCGGATCGTTGCCTCGATATCGTTCTTGTGCAGCATCTCCACCGTGGTGTGCATATAGCGCAGCGGGATGGAAATGAGTACCGACGGACAACCGTCATTGGCATAGGCGAAGGAGTCGGTGTCGGTTCCGGTGCTGCGCGACACGGCCCGTAGTTGTACGGGAATGCCGGCGCCCTCGGCTACATCCTGCACCAGCTGCAGCAGCTTGTTGTGCACCGCCGGGCCATAGGAGAGGGAAGGTCCTTTGCCGCACACCGTATCGCCTTCAATCATCTTGTTGATCATCGGGGTGCTGGTGTCGTGCGTAACGTCGGTGATGATGGCCACGTCGGGCTTGATGCGGCGGGCGATCATTTCTGCGCCGCGCAGGCCGATCTCTTCCTGCACCGCGTTGACGATATAGAGGCTATAGGGAAGTTTCTTTTTATTTTCCTGCAGCAAACGGCCCACTTCGGCGATCATAAAGCCGCCGATGCGGTTGTCGAACGCCCGGCCGATGAGGTAGTCGTTGGCGAGCTCGTCGAAGCCGTCCTGGTAGGTAACCACCGCGCCCACGTGAATGCCGAGGTCGGCCACTTCCTGCTTGCTGCGCGCGCCGCAATCCAGCCAGAGGTTTTCGGTCTTGGGCTGCTGCTCCTTTTCACCGCCGCCGAGGCGGGTGTGGATGGCGGGCCAGCCGAAAACGGCTTTTACCAGGCCTTTCTTGCCATGGATGAATACCCGCATACTCGGCGCGATCTGGTGATCAACGCCACCGTTGCGCTTCAGGTAAATAAGCCCCGAGTCGGTAATGTAGTTGACAAACCAGGAGATCTCGTCGGCATGTGCTTCGATCACTACTTTAAAAGGTTGGCCGGGATTGATGACGCCCACCGCCGTTCCATAAGGATCGGTAAAGGTTTCATCCACGAACCGGGAAACATAGTCGAGCCAGAGGCGCTGTCCACTCCACTCAAAACCAACGGGGGAGGGGTTGTTGATATAATCCGCCAGGAAGGCCATCGATTCGTCTGCAAGGGTGCTTTTGCCTTTCGGTTTTGCTGCTTTAGCTGCTTTCGCCATATCCTCTGTTTAAATTCAAAATTAGGTAAACGCGGTTATCAGGGAGCCGATGGCGCTCAGTGCCATAAGCCCGTCAAGCGCGAAATAGTAAAAATAATCAGACCGCCCCCGCAGGCTCCGCCGGTAGGCAAAGGCAAGCAGGATGCCCGGGAGCAGGAGCCAGGCCGTTTCCGTCATCGGGACGCCCAGGAAGGGAAGCAGGCCGCCGCTGGCAAAGAAAACGGCCAGGGCGCCCGTAAAAAGGCGCCGGATGCCCGCTTCCGGCAGCGCCGTAACGAGGCTGCGGATGCCTTCGGCGCGGTCCGATTCGCGGTCGCGGTAGTCGAACAGGATGCAGATGGCGTAGATGAGGTAAAAGCGGTTGAACACCAGCAGGTAGTCCATCATCCGCCATTCTCGCCCCGAAAGCAGCAGGGGCAGGATGTAGGGGATATGGGTCCAGGCAAGGGCCAGGAAGGCCGTCTTGCCCACGGCTACGCGCTTCAGGTGGCGAAAGAGCGGACCGGGTATCTTGGGTGCCGAATACAGGAAAGTGATAAAGGCCGTCAGCAGGAGCCAGCGCCAGTGCGCGATCAGCTGCAGGCCCCACCAGGCGGCGCCGGCAGCGCTCACGCCGAATAGCGCGGCGTGCAGCTTGCGGTGCCCGTAAGACCAGGCAGCCTTGCGGCTCTCGCCATAAAGGGCCGGTGTCAGCATCCAGTGAAAGTTATAGCTGCTCAAGGTGCCGCAGAGCACGAACAGTAACAGGCGGCTGTCGGCAGGGATACCGTAAAACTGTGCCGCATGCAGGGTCATGGCCACGGCGCAGCAGGCTATGAACAAACTGGTAAACAGGAAAAAATCGGCGAGGGAACGGGCAAAACCCATCGATCAACGCTCTACCACTACATTCTCGAGCACCAACGTATCGCTTTTGTTACCGGCACGGTCGCGTACCACGAACCGGTACACAAGCGTGTCGGGCTCCTTGCGGCCGCCCGCGCCCACCGGCGGTGCGAAAGACGAAACAAGGTCGGCGTGGCGGAAGTTGATCTCGAATTCACCCTTCGAATTCTGGGGGAAGTCGGGGATCTTCATTTTGATGGTGTCGCGAAGCGTGCAGATACCGCTGCCCTGGGGGTCGCAGCCCTGGCGGCGGTTGGTGCGTACGCGGCGGATGATCAGCGAGTCGCCGGCATCTCCTTCCTTGTCGAGAAACCCGAGCACCACCCGAAGACCCGAAGGGTTTTCCTGGGTCGGCAGCGGAACGAACAGGTCGGATGTGGATACGAGTTCCAGTTTCGGCTTCGTCTCCAGTTTACCTTTGCTGCATCCGGCAACCAGCGCGATGGTCAGAAAACTCAGAAGTGTATATTTCATCAGGAAGGGTTGATCCAAACAAATTTAAAACTTTGCCGCTAACATTTTGAACGCATTACAAACCGCAGGGCAAATAATTCACATTACCGAAACGGGCTTCCCCGACGCGGCCCTGGCGCTTTACCGCCACCAGCGGGACCACAACCCGATCTACGGCCGCTTCTGCTCTCTTGTGGGCGCCCCTGCCGACCTGCAGGACTGGACGCGGATCCCTTTTCTGCCGATCACGTTCTTCCGCGACCACGACCTGCGCACCGGCATATTTACCCCGCAGGCCGTGTTTGAAAGCAGCGGTACCACCGGCACCATCCCGAGCCGTCACCGCGTTGCCGACACCGGATTATACAATACCGTTGCACGTGCCGGCTTCGAACGGATCTACGGACCGCTGGAAGATTGGTGCATCCTGGCGCTGCTGCCTTCCTACCTGGAGCGCGGGCAAAGCTCGCTGGTGCACATGGTGCAGCATTTTGTGGAAAGGGGCGGGCATCCCGAGAGTGGTTTTTTCCTGTACGATCATGCGGTGCTGGCCGGCAGGTTGCGGCATCTCGAAGCGGTGGGGCAGAAGACGCTCCTGATTGGGGTGACCTATGCCCTTCTTGATTTTGCCGCTGCTTTTCCACAGCCGTTGCAACATACTGTGGTGATGGAGACCGGTGGCATGAAGGGCCGCCGCCGCGAGTTGCTCCGCGCCGAGGTGCACCGGGAATTGCAGGCCGCTTTCGGCCTTGCGGCGATCCACTCGGAGTACGGCATGACGGAGCTTCTTTCACAGGCCTATGCGCCTGCCGCCGGCCTGTTTTCCTGCCCGCCCTGGACGCGTGTGCTGGCGGTGGAAGAAGACGACCCCGGCGCCGCCCACACCACCGCCGGCAACAGCGGCCGGCTGTGCGTGATCGACCTTGCCAACGTACACTCCTGCGCCTTTATCGCCACCGGCGACAGCGTGCGTCTCCACGAAGGCGGGCGCTTCGAGGTGCTGGGAAGGCTGGATCATACGGATATCCGGGGCTGCAGCCTGCTGGCACTGTGACCTCAACCCCGGCCCCAGTGCAGCTTTACCTTGCCTATCGCCGGCCTTCTGGAGAGTCGCAGGAATATTCAATCGTAAATGCTCAATTCGCAATGTTCAAGTTGTAGCTCCCGCACCTTGGGTCTTGAGGATTGAAAATTGAATTATTGAAAATTTTCCGGTGCCTGTTCAGGGCAGCAAAAAGCCCCGGTGCACACCGGGGCTTTTCCAGACTCGTTGAAGCCAAGGACGCTTAAAGGACAGGTCCTTCCTGTCCGCGGCTTTGCTGGCGACGACCGCCGCGCGAGTTCATACCGCCTTTGCGACCTGCCTCGCGGGCTTCCTCGCTCGTCCACTGGTGGGCAACTCCCTGCTCGTGGGCGGCGCGGCCACCTTTGGATGCGATTTCGCGCTGGCGTTCCGGACTCATTGCAGCAAAACCGCGGTTGGAACGCTTGCGTTCGCTGTTGTTTTGCTCGCGTTGACCTTGGTTTTCTCCGTTGATTCTGTTTTCGTTCATAAAATAAACGTTTATGCGTTTTGAATGGTTAAGAAGGTGTGCAACCTGTTATCATATAACAAAAAAACTGTGCCTCGTTCCGAACTGATTCCCGCCCCAGGTGTAGAACGTTCCGTTTTTGAGAAATCCCGACCTGTTTTCCGTTTAAAACACCTGATAATTATTTGTATATGAGGCGCCGGGCCTGACCTGTGGGGCAGCTTTGCTGTCGGTTAATTTCTACGAACATGAGCTTGGTGTGGTAGGCGCTGCCCATCCGGTCGCGCATCAGCAGGCGAGCAAGCCTTCAATGGAGATGCGCTCCAGGTAAGGCTCCAGGCAGGCAGTACCGCTGAAAGCTTCCACGGAGTGGATGTCAAGGCTGTTCATGGAGAAGGTGACTTCGACGTAGAAGTCACGGACCTGGTAAAGGAGTACCGACCAGGGGTTGTCTTTTCGGTGTCCCAGGTAAGCGCCCTGCTCAAGCAGGTAGCGCCGCTGCGCGGCGGAGTCGAGTGCGTTAAATGTGTCGGATGTCATCGGTTTGAGGTTAGCTTTCTGAAAGCGACTCAAATCGGATGCCATGTGTGGCCTTTGTGTGATTGGTTTTTGAAATCAGGTCCACCAGCGTGCGCGCCAGGTCGAGCACCTCGCTGTATTCCATGCCTTTTTCGTAGCAGCGCTGGACGCCGGCCTGCAGCAGCTCGCGCTGCAGCTTGGGACTCATGCCGGTGGAATAGAGAACCACGGGGATGTCGCTGTAGCACGCTTGCTGGCGCAGGAAGAGCGCCAGTTCGGCACCATTGATGGCGGGCATATTGTAATCGAGCACGAAAAGTTCGGGGAAGGATTGGGCCGGAAGGTGTTCCAGGTATTCCAACAGTTCCTGGCCGGAACTGAACATCTTTACCTCATTATTAAAACGCAGCTCGCTGAATGCCTGATGCATGATATAGCGGTCATCGGCATCGTCTTCAACAAGCAAAATCCGGTAGGCCAGCTTTTGCATACGGTGGTGATTAAGGGTGTGAAAAACAAATGTAGCAAAAACGAACCATCGGATAAATACGAAAAGCCCCAATATTCGGGGCGCTAAGTAGAATTACGGGAGTAAGCCGCGGGGTTTGTCAGGCGTTGAAAAGACTTCCCAGGGGCAGCACGTCGCTGAGCTCCGTTTTACATACCTCGATCATGATGGCACCAATGGAAGAGTTGTTGTAGCGCAGCTGTACATGATGCACCTCCTGCGCGGCCGCTTCCAGTGCCTTGATGTGGTAGCGCCGGATGGGCGCCTTTCCGCTCAGCACCGCCGCAAAAGAGCGGAGGTAGGGGTCGTTGCTCGCTTCCAGCTCAGCGTCTGGGATGATCTCCAGCTCACGGCGCGCTGCTTCCTGCACCTGCGGGCGCTCATGGCCGAGCTGCTCTTCGGCAAGGCCATGAAACTGGTCACCGATACGCAGGGCCAGGAGGGTCAGCACGAGGCTGTCGAGAAATTCCATGTTGATCTCGTTCAGCGGTACTTCGCGGAACGTATAGAGACCTTCCAGCCCCGAAAGCAATAAAAACGGGTTGATCCCGAGTGATTGGGCCTTGTCGTTAAGAAGCTGAAGGAAGGCTTTTTCGTCCATAGGGCGCTCTTTGCATGTTTAGGTGGGCAAGATACGCGATCCCCGGTCGGCCTTCCGGAATGGCGTAAGGTCGCAAATTGTCAATCGTCAATCGTGAAAAGGTTCCAGCAGGCTCGCGACTGATGTTTTCTTTCACGATTGACGATTTACGATTGACGTTTAAACTTCATCGATATCATCGCGGCGTACCGTCTTTTCTACGGTCACGCGGTCGCCGGCGCCGGCACGCGTAGTGGTGGTATCCACTGTTGTGGTCCGGCTGCGGCCGCCGCCGAGCAGGGCCACCAGGAGCAGGATAAATACGGCCGCGCCGATTACCCACACCCAGGGCGAGTTGTACCAGTTACCCGAAACGCCTTCGGAGATGCTGGTAGTGCTGGAACTCGAGCTCGTGGTTGACGAGGAAGAGCCGCCACCGCTGCCACCGGAAGAGGAGCCGCCGTCCTGTGCCCAGACAGCCGCCTGGAAACCGCACAGCAACAGCACCAGTGCCGCACGATGTGCGCGGGCATAGATCAGATTGTGTTTCATACGTTTTTCTTTAATGATAATTCCGTTCCATGGCACTGGTTCAATTATCGCGCCAGCACATCATTGGGCATTGAGGCTCCCGCCTTCCTCGTTATCGTCTTCCGAGCTGAGCAGCTGGTCTGTCAGTATGTCGTTGGGATTGTTGCGCTGGGTATGGTCTACCTGCTTTTCATGGGCCTTCTTCAGCTGGCGGGCCAGCACATCCACACAGGAGTCCACCGACTGCTCAAAGGAAAGTCCGTGTTCCTTTACAAACAGGTCCGGGCCGGGTACCTCGAGCCGGATCTCGCAATAGTCTTCCGGCGTATTACGGTCGGGACCTTGAAACAGCACCACGTTTGCCCGGATGATCCGGTCCGAGGGCTTGAGCTTTTCCAGTTTCTTTTGAATATAGCCTTCCAGTTCAGAGCTGTGCTTGAAGCCCAGCGATTGAATGATCACATCCATAGCATGTTTTTACGAATGTGCGCTGCCAACATCATACCGGGATGGATATTTCGATCTCCGATTTCTGATGTCCGATCTCTGGTCGGAAGCACCGGTTCGCTTATGCGGAGGCTGTGCCGTTGCGCGCTACACCGGGCGCGCGAGTACAATGAGGCGCGGGCACCGGCGCACATCGTAGTGCCCGAGCGAATAGTCGCCGAATACCTCCTGGATCTGCATTCCCTGGAAGGCCAGCATCTCGGTAAAATCGCCGAGCGAGAATTTGGCCACCTTTTCGGTGTGCACGAGGGGGCGGTCCATCGCGGGGTCCGTGACGATGATCTTTTTGTAGAAATAATGCTCATCGTGCCAGCGGTGGATCTCGTACTGTGTGTCGCCCACTGTTTTTTTCTCGTTGTGCACGAGGCGTTCTTCCACCCAGTGCACATTGAGGTAGTCGATGAGGAGGGTGCCGCGCGGGCGGATGCTGTGGGCCATGGTACGCAGGGCGGCGTCGTGCTCGCGGCGCGTGGCGAAATACCCGAAGGAGGTAAAGAAGTTGAACGCGTAGTCGAAATAGCGCACGCGGTAGGGGAGGCGCATGTCGTGCACCGCGAAGTTGAGGTGCTCGTTCTCGAACTGGCGGGCGTAGGCGATGCTTTCGGCCGAAATGTCGATACCGGTAACGTCGAAGCCGCGGGCAGCCAGGAAGCGGCTGTGGCGCCCCTTGCCACAGGCCACGTCGAGGGCGGTGGCGCCCGGCGCCGGCTGCAGGTGCCCGATGAGGCGCTCCAGGAAGGCCTCGGCCTCCCGCTCATCGCGCTCAAAATAGAGCTTGTGGTAGTAGTCCGAATTGAACCAGTCGCGGTACCATTCCCGTTCTGCTGTGCCTGCCATGCCGCAAAGGTAAGGTTCTGGGGTTCTGAGGTTTTAGGGTTCTGGGGTTGGTTTTTTAAAGCGTCAACCCTGACCTCAGAACCCCCGGAACCATAGAACCTTAGAACCTTCGGTGGCTTTACCGTATTTTTGGCCCCTTAAAAAAGGACCTTACGTGGCATTAATAAAGAGTATCTCGGGTATCCGGGGCACCATCGGCGGCAAGCCGGGGGAGAACCTGACGCCCATCGATGTAGTGAAGTTTACAGCAGCTTACGGATCGCTGATCCTGGAGGGCGCCGACAAAAGCGTCCCCGCTAAAATCGTGGTGGGCCGCGACGGCCGCATGAGTGGCGAGCTGGTCAGCGGGCTCGTGATCAACACCCTCATCGGTCTTGGCCTGCAGGTGATCGACCTGGGCCTGTCTACTACCCCCACCGTGGAGCTGGCCACCAAGGCGGAAGGCGCCGCGGGCGGTATCATCATCACCGCCTCCCACAACCCGAAGGAGTGGAATGCCCTCAAACTGCTCAACAGCGAAGGCGAATTCATCTCCGCCGAGCTCGGCGCCCGTGTGCTCGAGCTGGCCGCCACCGAGCAGATCCTTTTTCCCAACGTAGACAAGCTCGGCTCCGTCTCCCGCGACGACAGCTGGATGCAAAAACATATCGACCTGGTGCTCGACTACCCGCTGACCAATAAAAAGGCCATCGAGAAGAAGGAATTCAAGGTGGTGGTGGATTGCGTTAATTCCACCGGAGCCCTCATCGTGCCCCAGCTCCTCACGGCCCTCGGCGCCACCGAGGTGATCGTGCTCAACGGCGAGGTGAACGGCCGCTTTGCCCACAACCCCGAGCCCCTGCCCGAGCACCTTTCGCAGCTGAGCAACGAGGTGGTAAAGCAGAACGCCCATCTCGGCATCGCCGTAGACCCCGATGTAGACCGCCTCTGCTTTGTGTGCGAGGACGGCTCCATGTTTGGCGAAGAATACACCCTCGTGGCCGTCGCCGATTATGTGCTGGGCAAGCGCCCCGGCAACACCGTCAGCAATATGAGCTCCACCAAGGCCCTCAAGGAAGTGACCCTCAGGCAGGGTGGCCAGTATTTCCCGTCGGCCGTGGGCGAGGTGAACGTGGTGAAGAAAATGAAGGATCAGAACGCCGTCATCGGCGGTGAAGGCAATGGCGGGATCATCGTTCCCGACTTCCACTACGGCCGCGACGCCCTGATCGGCATCGCGCTTTTCCTGTCGCACTTTGCCTCTTCGAAGAAAACGAGCCTCAAGTCGTTCCGCGCCAACTACCCCGACTACTTCATCTCCAAGCAGAAGATGGAGCTGGAAAAAGGGCTCGACGTGCCGGCCATTTTCGAGCAGATCATGAAAAAATACAAGAACAACCCGATCAACACCGAGGACGGCCTCAAGATCGAGTTCGATACCGACTGGGTGCACCTCCGCACCTCCAATACGGAACCCATCATCCGCATCTACGCCGAAAGCAATTTCGAAACGACGGCGAACAACATCGCCCGGAAGCTGATGAACGATATCCGCGAATGCAGCAACGGGTAATGTGCTAATGGGGGTAATACCCAAAAGGAAATGCGTACAGTATTCTGTAAAGACGCACCATGTGCGTTTTTTTCAGCTTGTGGCTGTGCCCTGTGCAGTTCCGCTGCTACCGCGCCATGTGCGTGTCCCGATAATCCAATAGGTCGTAACTTTGCGGCCGTAACGCTTGCAATATGCCGGAAACACTCTTCCAACCCGTAACAACGGCCGCCGCTATGACTGACAACCGCATCTATTTCGACAACGCCGCCACGACGCCCCTCGATCCCGAGGTGCTGCAGACGATGTTGCCGTATATGCAGACGCATTTCGGCAATCCTTCGTCGATCTATTCGTACGGACGTGAAACGCGGCTGGCCATCGAAACGGCGCGTAAAACGGTCGCCCGCCTGCTGGGCACCCGCCCCGGCGCGATCTTCTTTACTTCCGGCGGTACGGAGAGCAATAACACCGCCATCGCCGCCGCCGTGCGCGATCTCGGCTGCCGCCATATCATCACCTCGCCCATCGAGCACCACGCCGTGCTCCATACCGTGGAATACTGGGCCCATGGCAACGAGGTGACCCACAGCTTCGTGGCACTGAAAGAAGACGGATCGGTGAACATCTCCGACCTCGACCGCCAGCTGGCCGAACAGCACGCCAAAGGCGTACGCTGCCTCGTGACACTGATGCATGCCAACAACGAGATCGGCGTGCTGCTGCCGATCAAGAAGGTGGGAGAGACCTGCAAGAAATACGACGCGATTTTCCACTCCGACTGCGTGCAGACCGTCGGGCATTACCCGCTGAAGCTCGACGAGCTGAATGTACATTTCATCTCGGGCGCCGGCCACAAGTTTCACGGGCCCAAGGGTACGGGAATCCTCTATGTGAGCGAGGATGTCAACATCAAGCCCTATATCCTAGGCGGCGGCCAGGAGCGCAATATGCGCGCCGGCACCGAAAACGTTTATGGCATCGTGGGCTTCGCCAAGGCGCTTGAGATCGCCATGGACAACTACGACGCCGACAGCCAGTATATCCAGGGGCTGCGCCGCCACATGCGTGGGCGCGTTGAGGCCGAGATCCCGGGTGTGAGCTTCAACTGCAGCGCCGATTCGCTTTATACGGTGCTTTCCGTGTGTTTTCCGAAAAACGAAAAGACCGAGTTCCTGCTGATGAACCTCGACATGCGCCACATCTGCGTGTCGGGCGGCTCGGCCTGCTCCTCGGGCGCCGATATCGGCTCGCACGTGATGAAGGCCCTCAACAAGGCCAACGACTGGGTGACGATCCGCTTCTCCTTCAGCCGCTTCAATACGATCGATGAAATTGACCGGGTGGTGGATGCGTTGAAAGAATTGGTTTAGTGTGCTAGTGAACTAATTTGCTAGTCAGCTAAAAAGGTGAAAGCCGCTCCTAAAGGGGCGGCTTTCACAATATTGAAGGTCGGTTAATGTTTAGCACATCAGCACACTAACCCACTAGCACACGTTCAGAGATTCCACCAGGGGTTTCTGCGTGCAGCGAAAATGTAGCGCTTCATATTCATCCAGAAGGCCAGCACCATGTATACGATCACGGGAGAGCCGAGGGAGAGGAGCGACACGTAAATGAACCACATGCGGATGCGGGAAGTGGCGATGCCCATACGGTCGCCGATGGCGGTGCACACACCAAAGGCCTGCCATTCGATGAAATCCTTGAACCGGTTCATTGCACGAATTTAGTTTTTTCGGAGATGCGTTTGGCAGCCCCGTACATCCAACGTACGAAAGCGGCTTTTTTGTAGATTTGCACCACTTTTACGAAAACGCTTCTACAAACACAATGCCTGAGTTCGCCCCAGGCCAAAAAACAAGAGCCAATGTTATTTGATTTAGACTTGATCCGGAAAGTTTACGAAGAACTCCCTTTCAAAGTCGCATCCGCGCGCAACCTGGTGAAGCGCCCGCTCACGCTCGCCGAGAAGATCCTGTACTCCCATACCTTCACTCCCGCCACCCGCGTGCTCGAGCGCGGCAAAGACTATGTTGACTTTGCCCCCGACCGCGTGGCCATGCAGGACGCCACCGCGCAGATGGCCCTGCTCCAGTTCGATACCTGCGGCCGCAGCCGCGTAGCGGTGCCCTCCACGGTGCACTGCGACCACCTGATCCAGGCCAAGGTTGGCGCCAAGCAAGACCTTGACCAGGCCATCGATACCAACCGCGAGGTATACGACTTCCTGTCGTCCATCTCCAACAAATACGGCATCGGCTTCTGGAAGCCCGGCGCCGGCATCATCCACCAGGTGGTGCTCGAAAACTACGCTTTCCCCGGCGGCATGATGATCGGTACCGACTCCCACACCCCTAACGCGGGCGGTCTCGGCATGCTCGCCATCGGCGTGGGCGGCGCAGATGCCGTTGACGTAATGGCCGGACTTGCCTGGGAGCTGAAAATGCCCAAGCAGATCGGTGTGAAGCTCACCGGGAAGCTGAGCGGCTGGGCTTCTGCCAAAGACATCATCCTGTGGGTTGCCGGGCAGCTTACCGTAAAAGGGGGGACCGGCGCGATCGTAGAATACTTCGGCGAAGGCGCCGACAGCCTTTCCTGCACCGGCAAGGCCACCATCTGTAACATGGGTGCCGAGATCGGCGCTACCTGCTCGGTATTTGCTTACGACGACAAGATGGCGGCCTACCTGAGCGCCACCGGCCGCGAAGAAGTAGCTGCTGCCGCCAACGCGGTACGCGAGCACCTCCGCCCCGACGAGGAAGTATATAAGAACCCCTCCAAGTTTTTCGACCAGGTGCTCGAGCTCGACCTGAGCACCCTGGAGCCTTATGTGAACGGTCCCTTTACCCCGGACCTCGCCACGCCCATCTCCAAGATGGCCGAAACCGTAGCCGCCAACGGCTGGCCCGACACGGTGGAAGTAGCCCTCATCGGTTCCTGCACCAACTCTTCGTACGAAGACATCTCGCGCTCGGCTTCGGTAGCTGCGCAGGCCAAGACGAAGGGACTCAAGGTTGCTTCCGAATTCACCATCACCCCGGGCTCCGAGGTGGTACGCTACACCATCGAGAAGGACGGCTACCTCGGCACCTTCGACGAGATCGGCGGCATCGTGCTGGCCAATGCCTGCGGTCCCTGCATCGGTCAGTGGGCCCGCCACATGGACGATCCGACCCGTAAGAATACGATTGTAACCTCCTTCAACCGCAACTTCGCCAAGCGTAACGACGGCTTTGCTTCCACGCACGCCTTCGTGGCCTCGCCCGAGCTCGTTACAGCCTTCGCCATCGCCGGCCGTCTTTCCTTCAACCCCATGACGGACAAGCTGACCAACGAAAAAGGCGAGCAGGTGATGCTCGACGAGCCGAAAGGCTTCGAGCTGCCGCCCACCGGCTTCAAGGTGGAAGACCCCGGCTACCAGGCGCCCGCCGCTGACGGCACCGGCGTACAGGTGAAAGTGGCCGGCGACAGCACCCGCCTCCAACTGCTGGAGCCGTTCCCGGCATGGGAAGGCACCGACCTGAAAGGCCTGAAGCTGCTGATCAAGGTGAAAGGCAAGTGCACCACCGACCATATCTCGATGGCCGGTCCCTGGCTGAAATACCGCGGTCACCTCGACAACATCTCCAACAACATGCTGATCGGCGCCATCAACTATTTCAACAACGAAACCGACAAGGTGAAGAACGCCATCACCGGCGAGTATGGCCCGGTGCCGGCAACGCAGCGCGATTACAAGGCGCGCAACTTCGGCTCCGTTGTGGTAGGTGATGAAAACTACGGTGAAGGCTCGAGCCGCGAGCACGCCGCCATGGAGCCCCGCCACCTCGGCGTGCGCGCCATCCTGGTGAAAAGCTTCGCGCGCATCCATGAAACCAACCTGAAGAAGCAGGGCATGCTGGCCCTCACCTTCGCCGACAAGGCCGACTACGACAAGATCCAGGAAGACGATACGATCGATATCCAGGGCCTGACGGATTTCGCGCCCGGCAAGCAGCTGACGCTTGTGCTGAACCACAAAGACGGCTCCTGCGACAAGATCAAGGTAAACCACACGTACAACCAGCAGCAGATCGAATGGTTCAAGGCCGGCTCGGCGCTGAACCTGATCCGCAAGCAGTTTGCAGCGGCATAAGGGGCACGCGGAAAATGCGGAAACCACGGAATAATTGTAAGAAGCGAGGCAAGTGCCTCGCTTCTTTTTTGCGGTAATAAAACACAGGGCAAGCAGACGCAGCAGCTACATCGATTTCGTGTTAACCAGAACATATGACGATAATACCCTGAATCCCGGAAAATCATAATCATCATAAAAAAATCTGCGTTCTTTCTCTTCAGCAGGCAACGCTTTTTGAGCACCGCCGTACATACTCACAAACCATCCCTTTATGCTTTCTTCGCTCGTGAAGCGGGCCGGTATTGCAATCCCGGTACTGCTCCTGCTTTTCTATGCCTGCTCGAAACCGTCCGGCAACGACAACACGGCCCCTGTTACGCCACCTGCTAATCCCTGCGTGGGTGTAACGGTGACCGTCACCGGCACGGTTACCAACGCCACCACCGGACAATCGAACGGTGCTATCAGCGTAACGGCTACGGGCGGCTCGGGCTTCACCTTTTCCAAAGACGGAACCAATTTCGGGGCGTCCGGCTCCTTCGCTAACCTGGCGGCCGGCACCTATACCATTACCGCGAAAAACAGCAGCGGCTGCACCGGCAGCGCGCAGTTTACCGTGGGCGCCACCAACCCCTGCACCGGCGTGACCATCAACGTTACGGCTACACCCATAGGCGCCACCACCGGCCAATCCAACGGCTCCATTGGTGTAACGGCCACCGGCGGTGCATCGCCGTACACCTTCAGCAAAGATGGCGGCACTACCTTCCAGGCATCCGGTTCCTTTACCGGCCTGGCCGCGGGCAGCTACACGATCATTGTGCGCGACGCCAACGGTTGCACCGGTTCGGCAACGGCTACCGTGGCCTCTGTCAACCCCTGCGCGGGCGTAACCATCACCGTTACAGCGCGCGCCGACAATGCGATGCCCGGCCAGTCAAACGGTGCGGTGAACGCAACGGCTACCGGTGGCAGCGGCCCGTACACCTTCAGCCTCAACAACGGCGCATTCCAGTCATCGGGCACCTTCGCCAACCTCGCGGCAGGTAACTATACTGTAGTTGCGAAAGATGCCAACGGCTGTACCGGAACCGCAACTGCCACCGTTGGCACGATCAATCCCTGCGCGGGCGTAACGGTCGGCTTTACACCGACGGTGCAGACGGCCACGCCCTGTACCTTGCCCTTTAACGGCTCTATCACCATCAACGCCACGGGCGGCTCGGCACCCTACACCTATAGCTTCAATGGCGGCAGCAGCTTCCAGGGAGGAAACGCCATGACAGGCCTCGACGCGGGTCCTTACCCGGTGATCGTTCGCGACGCCAACGGCTGTAGCTCGGCTAACACCAACGTCAACGTCGGCGTCACCCCGATGGGCACACTTTTCTCACAGGTCAAGTCCATTCTCCAGGCCAATTGCGCCGTGTCGGGCTGTCATAATATCAGCACCCAGCAAAACGGCCTCAACTTCTCCGACATCTGCACCATCGTGCAGCAGGCCGACCGTATCAAGGCCCGCGCGGTGGATCTTGCCAACACACCGAGCCAGATGCCGCAGCCCCCGCGGGCGGCACTGACGGCCTCCGAGCGCGCCACCATCACCAACTGGGTGAACGCCGGCGGCGGCTACAGCAACTAGTGGCTCGCTGAAAACGCTGAAATCGCGGAATATTATTGTGAAAAACCAACAACGAAAAAGCCTCGCGTTGCGAGGCTTTTTCGTTGCCGGCGAAGCCTCGCTATCGGCTTCACCTACTGTCCCCAGCGATACGATTTATTCTCCAGCCCGATAAGATCGATCACGCGATCGATCACGGTAGCGGCCGCTTCTTCAATTGTTTGGGGGCGGCTGTAAAAGGAGGGTGTTGCCGGGCAGATGATCCCGCCGGCGAGGGTAACCGTTTCCATATTGCGGATATGCACGAGGCTGTAAGGCGTTTCACGCACCACCAGCACCAGCTTTTTGCGTTCCTTCAGCATCACGTCGGCGCCGCGGGTGGTGAGGTCGTTGGACGTGCCCGACGCGATGCGGCCCAGCGTGCCCATCGAGCAGGGCGCCACCACCAGCGCGTCGTAGCGCGCCGAACCGGAAGCGAAGGGCGCCATGAAGTCATTTTTTTCAAAATAGCGGAACGGAAACCGGTTCCAGTCCTCGTCGCCAAGCTCGGTCTTCCAGTTGTAGCGCGCATTGTCGCTCATCACCACCGACACCTCGGCACACTGCTCCTTCAGGGCTTCAAGGCGCTGCAGCAGGAGGCGGGCATAGATGGCGCCGCTGGCGCCGGTGATGGCTACGGCGATCTTTTTCATCGGGCAAGGAGGTTAAATTCGGCGCGGTGCGCGGGCGTCTCCGCCACCTGCAGCCAATAGGCGAAAAAGCCGCCAATCACCCGCCGCGTCGCCTCCAGGCTCGTGGGCTTGATGATATAGCTGCTGGCCCCCTTCTGGTAGCAGCGCTTCACAAAGGACGGGTCCGGGCTGTCGCCCAGCACCACCACCGGGAGGTGTGTCCAGCGGGTGCCGGCCTTGATGCGGTCCAGGATGTCGAGGCCGGTCTCGGGCTTCACGTTGAAGTCGAGCAGCACCAGCATCGGCTCCTGTGCTTCCAGCGCGTCCACCAGGCAGTCGCCGTTGGGGACAAATCGCAGGGGCACGTCAATCCCGAGTTCTTCGAGAACAGACACCGTCAGCTGCTGGTCGTCGTGGTCATGTCCCAGCATAAGTATATAGGTAGCGGGCATAAAGGCGGGTTTTGTCAAAAATACGGAAGGCGCGAAGGGATGACGAATATTGAATATTGAATATCGAATAACGAATGTAGATCGGACGGCCTACCGTTGCTTTTGCGCGGAGTTGATATCGGCTTCGCGGTTGACGGAAGTTGAATCCACAGGCTGCTCTTTTTTCTTTTTGCGGAAAAGATCCTTCAGCGAGTCGAACTCCTTGCGGTAAGAGAGCTTGGCGCCGACGCGCTTGTTGGTGACGGGATTCGTGGATCCGGAAATGAGATCGGGCGACTGTGAATAGAAGAAGGTAGCCCGGATAGAGCCGGTCGGGTTGATCAGTACGTCGATGCTCACGTCGGGATAAATGTATACACGCTGGCTGATGTCGTTATTGCCGGGAATCGGAACGTCGAAAGACCCGCCAAAGGTGATCTGCACGCGCTCGCCGGCGATGGGGGCGGAGAGACTTACGTTGAGTGTGCTCTGGTTGATGCCGAAGCCCCGGTTGGTCTGGTTGAGCAGGTTGCGGTTGTACAGCGATCCCGAGAAGTTAAGCGTCACCTTGTTGTTGGCCAGCACCTTGCCCAGCACCTGGTTGAGCAGGCGGTTCACCTCGCCGAAGAAAAGCCCCGAGATGGTACTATAGGCAAATTCGTTGAGCGTGCCGGCCGAGGAGTTGTCGGTGCCCGTCTGCACCGGCGCAAAGGAGTTGAATACGATCAGGTAGGTCACCTGCTTGTTGATCTCGTTGGTGTTCTTTTCGATTTCCTGCAGGCCGTAGGCAAACGATGGGTTGGTGTACACCGGGCTGTTGTTCGGGAACTCGAGGTGGAAGGCGAAGTCGGGGCGGAAGAGATCGCCCGTGAGGATGGCCACCACGTTGACGTCGCCGCGCATCCGCTCCAGGCGGTCGTCGTTGAGTGACAGCGAGGTCACCAGCGGTGCGAAGCGCACGTTCTCGGCCTTGTAGATGGCCTCGAAGCGGATACGCGCATTGTACGGGTCGCCGGTCCACTCGATGAAGTTGTTGGCTCCCTTGCGCAGCTCGAAGGGCTTTTTGAAGAACGACTGGAACGTAAACAGGTAGCTTCCTTCCTCGATGTTGTAGCGGCCGCTGATGGCAAGCGGCTCGTTGGTGCCCGACTCGATAAAGAGGTCGCCGGTGCCGCGGCCCTTGATGGCATCGCCGGTGAGGTCGTCGAGGATCACCTCCACGTTCACCATCGGGTTGGCCGTCAGGTTGAGGCTGTAGTGGATATTGCTCTCCTCGTTGCGGAAGGTTTCGGGCGTCATTTCCGTACCGTATTTCCGCTCCACCAGGAAGTCGGCCGCGCCCGTTTCGCGGCTGCGCGAAGGCGGCAGGGTGATATAGGAGGAGTCGCGCTCGGAGGCCTTGATGTTGATCTCCATATTCATGGCGCTCTGCGGCCCGCTCAGCGTCATCGAGCCGGTGCCGCGCGCGCGCCCGTAAAAGGTCTGGTTGTCGGCATAGGTGGTGTTGAGCAGCTGGATGGGACCGTCGTCGGTACGCAGCGCCAGGTCGAAAACCATATTCTTGAAACCGGTGTGCTCGATGGCACCCGTAACCGTGGCGGTGCGCCCGGCCCGCTCGGCAACCGAGGCTACCGAGTCGTCGCGGAGACGCAGCCTTCCGAAATTGATCCGGTTCTCTTCGAGCTCGATATCGGCGTCGTACAGCCAGTATTTCACCTGGGTGAAGTTGACCTTCATCGACGCGTCTTTGAGGCGCGCGCGGCCCACGTAGCGCGGGTTGTTGCGCGGGTCGCGGATCTCGAGGTTGCCGGTGACGAAGCCCTGCATCTCCGAGAACAGCGAGCCGAGGAAGTTCTCGAGGTATTTCACCGAGTAGTTCACCGCTTCCAGCTGGATGCGGTCCGCGGCACCGGTGCTGGCGCTGTCGAGATCCATATTCACATCGAAAGCGATCCGGTGGTTCGGGTCAACGTTATTGCCTTTTGCCAGCAGCTTGCCGGTTTTCTTATTGTAGCTGCCGCTCGCCTGCAGCTGCCCGATGGAATCGTTGTCGACGCGCAGCTGGTCGAAGCGGAGGTCGCTGGTAACGAAAAAGCGGTTCGCCGGGTCCTCGATCACCGCGCGGCCGTTGGCCAGGCCCTCGATGCGGTTCTTCGGCGCCACAAAGGGCATCACGTCGCTGAGGTTGAGGTCCTTCAGATCGATCACGAGGTCGTTCAGGTTGGCACCTTCTTCCGAGGGCCGCGTGCTGAGGCGGATCTCCTGGTTGGATTCCCGCAGCACTACGTCGCCCTGCGTTACCGTATTTCTGCGGAAGTCGAGCGTGCCGCCTTCGGCGATGCTCCAGGTCTTCCCGTTCAGCACGAAGGTCGACTTGTTGAACAGCACGCTCAGTCCATCGCTGTACGTATTCACACGGGCCGACAGCGCCGCTTCATTGATGGCCTGGTTGGAGGTGGTTGTAATGGAGATATCCGACACGTCGTTGGCCACCTGGATGCTGAATTTGGTCTGTGGCAGTGTCACCGAATCCGACACGGTGGAGTTGCCCACCTCGCCCTCCAGCCGCAGCTGCGAGAGGTTGCCGTTGCCAAAGAGCCGGATGTCGGAGAAATTGAATTGCTTGTAGCCGAAGGCCGGCACCTGCGCATCGAGCGTCAGCGTGTTGGAGCCGAGGTCGAGCGCCCCGCGCACCTGGCTGTTGTTGCCACCCGACAGGCGCTTGTCAAAAATTTTCAGGTAGTCTTCAATGATGCCGGTACGGATTTCAAACGTAAAGGATTGCTTCGGCATGCCGGAGCGGTGCGGCGACTTGATATAAGCCGGGTAATACTGGTGCAGGAACAGTTGCACGGCCTCCGGCAGGCTCGGGATGTCGAACTGCCCATGCACGAGCGCGTCGAGCTCGTTGGAGCGGATGCGCAGGGTGCGCGCGCCGCCGGCGTAGGTGCTCGACACGTACAGTGAGTCGAAGGAAAGACGGCGGCCGCCCTGCAGCAGCACCGCGTCGGTGATGTTGGCGGTGCCGGTGAAGTCGGCCAGTGAGCGGCCCGTGAGGTTGAGCGCGAAGCGGCCGTTGAGCGAGAGGTCTTCGCTGGCGAGGCCGAGGGCGCGCAGGTTGCCCTTTACGATATTGGCCGTGGCATTAAAGGTGGGCTCGGGGCCGCCGAAGGTCACGAGACCTTTCACCGTACCCTCCACGTTTGGGTCCTTGATACCGAAATCGCCGTTGAAGGTGTTGGCATCGATGCGTCCCTTGGCGGTGATGTTGCGGTAGGTGTAGCCGCGAAACTGGAAGCGGTGAATGGTGCCGTTGATGTCGAGGTCGAGTTGGCTGCGGGTGAAGCCGCGGCCCTTCAGGTCGCCGTGGAAATCGACGATGCCCAGGTCGCTGTTGTTGAAAAACTGACCGAGGTTGAAGGCACCCGTAGAAACACTGCCGGAGTACACCGGCGCCGCTCGGTCGGGGAGTTTCATGTTAAGGTCGGTCTTCAGCGAGCCCAGCGCGGTGTGCAGGGTGCCGAAGGCAACAAAGTCTTTGAAGAAGCCGGTGTAGGTACCCGTAAAGCGGATGGTGCCCAGCTTGCGGAGATTGGGCATGGTCACCGAGCGCAGGTCGGGGATGAAGGTGACGGCGTCATGGTAATTGGTCACCAGGTCCCGCGCCTCGATGTTGAGGAAGGTCTTGGCCGGGTCGGTCAATCCCTGCACGGTAAAGTTGCCGTTGAGCGCCGTCTGCCCGGTGCGCAGCTTTACGTTCTCACCGTCAAAGGCATCCACCATCCCCCTGATCTTTCCGTCGATATAAAACTGCCGCTTCCAGCTTTTGAGGTCGGGGGCGAAGATGGCGATATCGTCGGAGGTGATGAGGCTGTTGTCGAAATGGCCTTCCATCCGCACCTTGTCGGCGAAGTCGCTCAGGTCGGCGAAAGAGCCGAAGCGCATCACGAAGTAGTCGCGCAGGGTGGAGTTGTTGGTGCGGATCAGCAGGTTGCGGAACTCCATCTGCCCCGGGTTGAAGTTCAGGTTGCCGCGGAGGGTGCGCACCAGCAGCCCGCCGCGCTCTTTGGCTACGAGGTCTACGCGGGCGCGCATCGTATCGTGCACGAGGCTCAGGTTCTGCAGGTTGCCGGTGATGCCGTTGAAGTCGATGTGGCGGCCGTCGAAATAAGGTGCCTTACTGCCCAGGATGCCGTCCTTGTCGGAGCGGAACTGTGCGTTCTTCAGCTGCAGCTGCGCCACGTGGATGTACATGCGGCCGGGGTTCCAGCGGAGGGTGGCGGTGTCTTTCGGCGCCGGGCGGAGCGAATCGGCCACCTTGGAGGCGCGGGGGCGGGCTCCCTTATAGCCGAACTCGTGGTACACGAAGCCGTCGAGCAGGAGGCGGTCGATGTCGAAGACCTTCCCGGTGAGGCTCAGTTGCTTCGCATCCATATCGAGGCGGCCCACCCGCGCATAGAGATCGTCGCCCTTCCAGGCGTCGTGCTGGGTGAAGCGGATATTTTCGAGCACGACTTTCTTCAGGCTGAAGTCGATGCCCGACTCTTTCTTCTTACCGGTGGAGGGGGAGGCGAAATAGTCAACGAGGTAGCGGTAGTTCCACACCGAGTCGGTGCGCTGGAGCTTGATGGTGGCGTTTTTGAGGCCGATGTATTCGAGGTCGGCCTTGTCTTTCAGGAAGAACCAATCGGTGATGCGTACCTGCACGAGGCCGGCGGCGAGGAGGGTATCTCGCTTGCGGTCTTCCACCAGCACCCCTTCGAGGTTGAGCTTGTTGAAGAAGCCGATCCGCACCCGGTCGATGCGGATCTTCGACTGCAGCTCGCGCGAAAGGCGGCCGGTAACCTGGTGAACAAGCCAGGTTTGCCCCCACTCCGTTTGCACGAAAGCCAGGGTTAAACAAAGAAGGATCAGCAGGGAGAGGATGACCGCACCGGATATTTTAGCCGCTCTTTTCAGTCTGTTTCGCCTTTAATGGTTGTAAAAATAGTCGTTTCGCATCCCCTGTGACTTCAGAAAAGGAACAGTGGTAAGCAAAAAGATGTGAAAGTTCCCCTTTGGGTTGCCTCTGCCGCCGCCGCAGAGTGGTTGTCGTTGCTACTGCTGGCGCCGCTTTGCGCGACGGGCGAATGCCCGTCATTGCGAGCGGAGCGAAGCAAACTCCGGCGTTACGCAGGGTGTTCGCAGCCGGAAAATTGCGCATTGAAGCTTTTTCGGCTGCAATCAGTCTTCAGGTCGGGGAGCTTGCTTCGATATGCTCGCAATGACGCTTCGCGTCGCTTCGCCTACAAGCAGACCTGCGCAGCGCCCGCTCGTCCCCACATGTTCACCCCATCCGCTTCCAAACCCACAAACCCCGTAACTTTCCGTCCCACTATTGCAATCCCTCTGCCATGAGACTACTCCTGACGATTTCTACAGTGCTGCTTTCGCTTTTGGCCACGGCCCAGCAGCAGCGTCCCGATTTTATGCTGGTGATTCACGGCGGCGCCGGCACCATCCTGAAAAAGAACATGACCCCCGAGCTGGAGCGGCAATACCAGCAGGGCCTCGAGCGCGCCCTTCAGGCCGGCTACGCCATCCTCAACCGCGGCGGCACCGCCCTCGATGCGGTGGAAGCCACCGTGCGGGTGCTGGAAGACGACTCCCTGTTCAACGCGGGCCGCGGCGCCGTGTTTACCAACGAGGGCCGCAACGAGCTCGATGCCGCCATCATGGACGGCCGTACGCTCAAGGCGGGCGCCGTAGCCTCTGTGACAACCGTCCGGAACCCGGTCACGGCCGCCCGCGCCGTTATGGACAAAACGGAGCACGTGATGCTGATCGGCCCCGGTGCCGAAAAGTTTGCCAGGGAGCAGGGCCTTGTCATCGTAGACCCGTCGTACTTCCGCACCGAGCGCGCCTGGCGCGCCCTGCAGCGGGCAAAAACGCTTGATTCGCTGAAAGCGGTACAGCAGGCCGGCGGCGCCACCCCGAAGCAGGAGGCCTTCCTGCGGCAGCCCGGCAACCATGACTATAAATACGGCACCGTGGGAGCCGTGGCCCTCGACAAGGCCGGCAACCTGGCAGCCGCCACCTCCACCGGCGGCATGACCAACAAGAAGTACGGCCGCGTGGGCGATGCACCCATCATCGGCGCCGGCACCTTTGCCTCCAATGCCACCTGCGCCGTGTCGTGCACCGGCTGGGGCGAATACTTTATCCGTCTCTCCGTGGCCCGCAGCGTATCCGACCTCATGGAATACAAAGGCATGAGCGTGCAGGCCGCCGCCGACGAAATGATCCAGAAAAAAGTGCCGGCCCTCGGCGGCGACGGCGGTCTCATCGCCCTCGACAGGAACGGCAACTTTACCTTCTCTTTCAACACCGAAGGGATGTACCGCGGGTATATCCGGCCCGATGGAAAGCCGGTGGTCAAAATTTACAAAGAGCAATAAATTTTTGAGGGCCTTGCGGCCCTCTTTTTTGCACGACGGCGCAACGGCACGACGAAGAAATGTTTATTGTTATTGGCAATATCGGGGCAGTCAGGAATTTAGAACAGCATAAGGTCGTTAGCTACACCAATCAATTCAAACGCCTTAAAAATGAATGCACGTAATAAATAAACACGTCGTGTCGTGGTGCCGTCGTGCCATTGTGAATAAGGCCGCTTGCGGCCGCACTGTATGGATTATTTCCGTGAAAAGATCTTTCCGATGCTCATTCCGGCCACCTGGTGCTTGATGCTTGGGCCAAAATCATTCTGGTTGAGGCTGCCGACGCCGTGGTTGTAGTGGGCGTTGAAGAAGAAGCCGCTGCGCGTTTCCACGCCGAGGCGAACGATGAGCGAGGCGGTGATGCGCCCGTAGGCGTCGTTGGAAAAATTCATCGTGCGGCCCGAAGTGCTGCCGTCGCGCAGGCGCAGGTCTTCGGTGCCCCACACGGCAAAGTCGGCCGCCGGCCCGAACTGTATAAAGGGCCGCGTGCCTGCCGACGCGAAGTAGAGGGTAAACAGCGGTGCGAGTTCGAAGGTGTGCACCCGCAGGCGGTTGCCCACGACGTTGATACCCGGGTTGCTCGAGGTGTCGGTGAGGTTCACGTCAAACCCTTTCAGGCTGTAGGCCAGCGAAGGGGAGAAGTAGAAATTTCCTTCAAAGGGGATGCGCAGGATGGCGCCCGCGTGCGCGCCGGGCAGCCAGGTAGTGGCCTGCCGGTGGCCGTGCAGGTAATAACCGGCACTGGTGGCCTGCCCGCCAACAAAAAAGCCATACTCGGTTTTTTGTGCAGCCGCTTCCTGCAGCGAAGAAAGCAGCAGGAGCGAAGTAAGGATTCGAAGAAGCATCGACGAAAATAAGTTATGGGGTTCTAAGGTTCTGAGGTTCTGGGGTTCTGGGGTTCTGAGGTTTCGGATTCTCGTTTTATTGTTCTCTCGTTCTCTTGTTCTCAGTACCCACGCGCATCATCATCGCCGCGCCGGTCTCCTACAGCAATGATAGTGCCGTTGTCGCGCACCTGGATGATTTCGGTACGACCGATCTGCCCGCGCTCTTCGATCTTATAGCCCATGGCTTCGAGGCGTGTCCGCACGTCGGCGGGAAATCCTTTTTCCACATACAGCACGTCGGGTAGCCACTGGTGGTGAAACTTGGGCGCGTTGATGGCCGTTTCGGCATCGAGCTGCAGGTCGATGATATTGACCAGGGCCTGGAACACCGAGGTGGGAATGGTGGTGCCGCCCGGTGTGCCCACCACGATCCAGGGCTTGCCGTCCTTCAGCACGATGGTGGGCGTCATCGAAGACAGCATGCGTTTGCCGGGTGCCACCGCGTTGGCCGCGCCGCCCACGGCACCGTAGATATTCGGTACGCCCGGCTTCGCGCTGAAGTCGTCCATCTCGTCGTTCAGCAAAAAGCCGGCACCGCCGATGACGGTCTTGCTGCCATAGGAGTTGTTGAGGGTCGTGGTGACGGATACGGCGTTGCCCTCGCCGTCGAGCACGCTGAGGTGGGTCGTCTGCTCGCTTTCCTTGCCGGGTGTGCCGGGCTTGATGAGGGTGCTGTTGCCCGCTTTGCCGGGCACATAATCTTTCATACGGTCGCGCAGGTAGGCCTCGCTCACGAGCGCCTTTTCGGGCACCGGGTAGAAGTCGGCATCGCCCATATGCTCGGCGCGGTCGGCATAGGCGCGGCGCTCGGCCTCGGCCATCAGGTTGACGGTCTCGGGTGTGTTGTGGCCGTAGGTGTAGATCGGCCATTCCTCCACCATCTTCATCATGGCGTGCAGCAGGGTGCCGCCGCTGCTGGGCATCGGCATCCCGATCACTTCGTGGCCTTTATAGGTGAACGTATGCGGCTCGCGCCACTTTGCTTTATACGCAGACAGGTCGGCGGGCGTGATGAGGCCGCTGCCCCGCTGCATTTCGTCAACGATCAGGCGCGCGGTTTCGCCGGAATAAAAACCCGCGGCACCGCCGTCGCGGATGCGGCGCAGGGTGGCGGCGAGCTCGGGCTGCAGGAGGGTGTCGCCGCCCTTCCACCGGCCCGACTTTTGAAACGCGTTGGGACGCGTGTTGTAGCGCGCCAGGTCTTGCTGGATGTTGTTGAGGCCGGCGGCTTCGCGCTCCGTCAGCACAAAGCCTTTTTCCGCCAGCTGGATGGCCGGCTCTATGAGCCGTCGGAAGGGGAGTCGCCCGTAGCGATGACTTTCGAAAAGACCGGCCACGGTGCCGGGCACGCCGCCCGCACGGTGCCCGTTGACCGAAGCGCCTTCGATCACGTTGCCCTGCGCGTCGAGGTAGATATCGCGGTGCGCGGCCGCGGGAGCGGTCTCGCGGTAGTCGAGGGCGAGGCTTTTGCCATCGGCGAGGCGGGCCACCATAAAGCCGCCTCCGCCGATATTGCCGGCACCGGGATATACCACGGCCAGCGCCAGCTGTGTGGCGATGGCCGCATCTACGGCATTGCCGCCGGCTTTTAAAATCGAGAGTCCTACCTGCGAGGCCAGCGGGTGCGCCGACACGACGGCGCCATGCGTCGCTTCGGCTTTTTTCTGAACGGTAACATGATAGGCGTCGATGGGGGCGGTGATGCGGGTACCGCGGCAGGCGGCGAGTGCGAGCAGGGCGACGAAAAGGTAATTACGCATGGAGGGAGGAATTGCGGGAAAGGTACGCAGGATGTATCTTCCTGCCTCCAAACCACCCTTCATGAGACGGACCTTCCTGCTTGGTACTTTGCTTGCCGCCATCACCGCCATCGCGCAGCCGCCTTCGCCGCGCAGTCATTTCGGATTCAACATCGGCGATAATTACCAGCTCGCTACCTATACGCAAACCGAGGCTTATTTCAAGAAGCTGGCGGCGGCTTCCGACCGGGTGCGGCTGGTGGATATCGGCAAGACCGAGGAAGGGCGATCGCAATGGATGCTCGTGGTGTCGGCGCCCGGCAACCTGGCGCAGCTCGAAAAGTATAAAGGCATCTCGCAGCAGCTTGCGCGCGCCGAGGGCATCGACGAAAGCACGGCGCGCCGCCTGGCCACGGAAGGCAAGGCCGTGGTATGGATCGACGGCGGACTGCACGCCACCGAGACTGTCGGTGCGCACCAACTGGTGGAGACGATCTGGAACTTCGTGAGCCGCAACGACGCCGAAACACAGCGCATCCTCAACGATGTGATCATACTTTTTGTACATGCCAATCCTGATGGACAGGAACTCGTGAGCAACTGGTACATGCGCAACGCCGATACACTAAAGCGCTCGTACCGCTACCTGCCGCGGCAATACCAGAAATACGTAGGCCACGACAACAACCGCGACTTCTACATGATGAATATGAAGGAGACGCAGAACATGAGCCGGCAGCAATACGTGGAGTGGATCCCGCAGATCATTTACAACCACCACCAGACCGGCCCCGCCGGCTCGGTGCTGGCCGGTCCGCCCTACCGCGATCCCTTCAACTATGTATACGACCCGCTGGTGATCACCTCGCTCGATGCGGTCGGTGCCGCCATGAACAACCGCCTCAACACGGAAGGAAAGCCGGGCTACACGCAGCGCGCGGGCTCCGTGTACTCCACCTGGTGGAACGGCGGGCTGCGCACCACACCGTATTACCACAATATCGTCGGTATCCTCACCGAGATCATCGGCGACCCTACGCCGTCGCAGGTGCCGGTGGTGCCCGCGCGCCTCGTGCCCAACGGCGCCACGCCCAACCCGGTAACGCCGCAGCGCTGGACCTTCCGGCGCTCTATCGATTACTCTGTGTCGCTCAACTATGCCGTGCTCGACTACGCCAGCCGCAACCGCGAACACCTGCTGTACAATATCTGGCGCATGGGCCGCAATGGCATCGATGCCGGCAGCCGCGACAACTGGACGCTGGGCCCGCGGCTTTCCGATTCGGTGGTCGCTGCCTGGCGCAAAGACCAGCGTGGCCGCGAAGGGGTGCCACGCACCCCCGACACGGTGGCGCAGCGTTACTACGACCTGGTGTTCCGCGACACTTCACTCCGCGATGCGCGGGCCTACGTGATCCCGCCGCAGGCCGACATGCCCACGGCCACCAAATTCATCAATGCGTTGCTCTACAGTGGCGTCAAGGTGCAGCGTTCAACCGCTTCCTTTAATGCGGGAGGGAAAACCTATCCGGCAGGGTCGTACGTGGTGCCGGCCGCGCAGGCCTTCCGCCCGCACGTACTCGATATGTTCGAGCCGCAGGATCACCCCAACGACCTGCAATACCCGGGCGGGCCGCCGGTGCCGCCCTACGACGCCGCCGGCTGGACGCCTGCCTTTACGATGGGCATTCGCTTCGAACGCCTGCTGCAGCCCGTTCAGGCCAATCTGGAAACAATCCCGTACGGTGAGTTGCAAACTGCCAATGTGGTGATCAGCGGGAAGGGGAAAGCCGGTTTTCTGTTGAACGGGCAGGTCAATAACAGCTATGCGCTGGTGAACGACCTGCTGCGCGAAGGTGTGCCGGTATCCCGTATTGTTACGGGGGAAGACGCCGGTGCTTTCTATGTGCCGGCATCCGCTAATGCGGCCGTGCACCGTCTTGCCGCTACCTGGGGCCTGCCCGTCCGCAGCCTCGACCGCAAGCCGCGGTCGCTTACCGCGGTGCGGCCGCGGCGTGTAGGGCTCTTTGAGCCCTATGGCGGCTCGGAGCCGTCGGGCTGGGCCCGCTGGATCCTGGAGCAGTACCACTTCCCGGCCGCGCAGGTGTATGTAAAAGACATCGACTCGGGGGATATACGCAAGCGCTTCGACGTGCTTCTTTTTGTTACCGGCACCATACCACCTCCCGGGCTGCGGGAAGGGAGGGGCGGCCCGCGGCCGGAAGAAATCCCGGAGGAATACCGCCGCATGCTGGGCCGTATTTCTACGGACACGACGATCCGGCACCTGCGCCGCTTCCTTGAAGAAGGCGGCTCGGTGCTGGCCATCGGCAGCAGCACGGCACTTGCCTATCACCTGAAGCTGCCCGTACGCAACGCGCTCACCGAAGTGGTGAACGGCGAAGAGCGCCCGCTCCCGGGTGAGAAGTTTTATATCCCCGGCTCTGTGCTGGAATTGCAGGTAAGCACCACCGACCGGGCCACGCTGGGCATGCCGCGGCGCGCCGACGCCGTGTTTGCCCGCAGCCCGGTGTTCCGCGTTGGGCCGGAGGCCGTGCTGAGCCGCCAGGTGCGGCCGCTTGCCTGGTTTGCAACGGAGCGCCCGCTGCGCAGCGGCTGGGCCTGGGGGCAGAACTACCTGAAGGATGGCGTCGCCGCCTTTGCCGCGCCGGTTGGCAAGGGCACCTTTTATGCGTTCGGCCCCGAGATCATTTTCCGCGGCCAGGCGCAGGGCACCTACAAATTCCTCTTCAACCAGCTTTACGCGCTCGACTGATCGCCGGGTGCCGGCGTGTCGAGGTCGCGCACCTTCACCTGTTCGAGGTAAGGCTGCAGCAAAGCCGTATCGTCGGAGGCGACGATCTGCTCCACATGCTTGCGGTAGGCCTCGTAGCGGACCTCTACATAAAATCCCTGTAGCTGGTATAATATAGCCGGTTGCCCCTCAGCGATACGTTTGCCGATGTATGCCCCGTCGCGTTGCAGCAGGTTCATCTGCGTGTCGGGGGGCATATCGCGGAAAAGCTCCGGCGTAATTGCCTTCTTAGTCATAACTCACTCTTTCAGTAGTTCACAAATCAATCGACGGAAGGCTGCGGGCGGGGAGTTATCCCCATTCCGCCCGTTGGTACGTGGGTTACGATTCCGCGCCAAAAGGGTGCCAATACTGCCTTTGGCTTAAATTGCCCCCAAATTTTTCCGGCATGCGCCTACGCTTTCTCCTGCTGTTTTTTCTCGGTTCCATAATCGCCGCCAGCGCGCAGCTTCAAAGTCCTGAGCGCTTTCTCGGCTATGCGGTGGGCAGCCGGTACACCCCGCATCACCGCCTTGTATCCTATTTTGAGCACCTGTCCGCCCAGGCCCGCGATCGCGTAAAGCTGCAGGTGTACGGCAGCACCAACGAAGGGCGCCCGCTGGTGGCGGCTTTTATCTCGTCGCCCGAAAACATTGCCCGCCTGGATGCCATCCGCAGCGCCAACCTGGGGCTGGCTGCCGGCCAGGACCAGCGCGCCGGAACGCCCGTGATCGTGTGGCTTTCCTACAATGTGCACGGCAATGAACCTTCTTCATCGGAGGCCGCCCTGCGCACCGCCTATGCGCTTGTCAGCGGCGAAGGCCACTCTTCCGAATGGCTGCGCAATACCGTGGTTGTGATCGACCCCTGCCTGAACCCGGACGGGCGCGACCGCTATGTGAACTGGTTCCAGTCTGTGTCGGGGAAAAAGCCCAACGCCTTGCCGGACGCGCGCGAGCACCGCGAGCCCTGGCCCGGCGGGCGCGTCAACCATTATTATTTCGATCTTAACCGCGACTGGGCCTGGCAAACACAGGTGGAGTCGCAGGCGCGGATGGCGCTCTACCAGTCGTGGCTGCCGCAGGTGCACGTCGACTTCCACGAGCAGGGCGTCAATAACCCCTACTACTTCGCACCGGCCGCGGAGCCCTACCACGAGGTGATCACCCCCTGGCAGCGGGAGTTCCAGAAAATGATCGGGCAAAACCACGCCCGCTATTTCGACAAGGCCGGCTGGCTTTATTTCACCCGCGAGGTGTTTGACCTTTTCTATCCTTCTTACGGCGATACGTACCCGCTCTACAGCGGTGCTATCGGCATGACCTACGAACAGGGCGGCGGTCCCGCCGGCGGCCTGGCGGCGCTGACCCATTCGGGCGATACGCTGACGCTTGCCGACCGGGTGGAGCATCATTTCACTACGGGCATGAGTACCATTGAAACCGCCTCCGCCAATGCCACGCAACTGCTGCAGGAATACCGCAACTATTTCCGTACGGCGCAAAGCAGCGGGCAGGGAGGCTACCGGAACTACGTGGTGAAGCACCGCCCCGAAGACGGCGGGCGTATCGCCGCACTGCGTCGCCTGCTCGACCGCAATGGGATCCATTATACCGACGGGCAGTCGGGCGCTGCCCGTGGCTTCAGCTACGAAAGCACCCGCGACGAGAGCTTCACGATCGGGGCCGAAGACCTCGTTATCCCGTCGGTGCAGCAGCGCAGCGCCCTGGTGCGCGTGCTCTTTGAGCCCAACCCCAGGCTCGCCGACTCGCTCACTTATGATATTACTGCCTGGGCTTTGCCCTACGTATATGGATTGAAAGCCTATGCCGCCCGCGATCTGGGCGGGCTGCGCAGCGCGGCGCGCCCTGTGGCGCCGGCCGCTCCTTTGGGCGATGCTTATGGCTATGTAGTTCGCTGGGATGGTGTTGGCGCGGCCCGCTTCGCGGGGGCGCTGCTGCAGGCAGGCGTGCGCCTGCGCTTCAGCGAGCGGCCCTTCACCCTTGGCGGCCGTCGCTTCGAACGCGGCACCGTCATCGTGCTGAGCAATGCCAACCGCGCCGTTGGCGACCTGAGTACGCTGCTGCGGGCTAAAGCCGCTGAAAGCGCCGTCGAGCTCGTGCCGGTGAGTACCGGCCTGGTGGAGTCAGGAAGTGATTTCGGTGCTTCATCCGTACGGCCGCTCGGGACACCAAAAGTTGCGGTGCTGGCGGGCGAAGGCACGAGCAACAACGCCGTGGGCGAGGTATGGCACTACTTCGAGCAGGTGATCGATTACCCCGTAACGCTTATCAATACAACGGATTTTGGCCGCACCGACTTGTCGCAGTTCAACGTGGTAGTGCTTCCCAACGGCAACTACCGCTTTCTTTCCGACAAGCTGATGGCCGAGAGCCTGCGCACCTGGGTTTCGCGCGGGGGCAAGCTCATTGCCCTGGAAGGCGCGGTGAGCCAGCTGGCGGGACTTGACTGGGGACTCAAAGCGCGCAAGGGCGAAGACAGTGCCGATGCGGCGCGCAACCCTTATGCGGCATTACGCACTTACGGCGACCGCGAGCGGGAAGAGATCGCCAACTTCACACCGGGCTCCATTTACCGGGTTACACTCGACAATACGCACCCGTTGGCTTATGGCTATTCGGGCACCTATTACACGCTGCGCCAGGACGACCGTGTGTATGAGTTCTTCAACGAAGGCGGTTGGAACGTTGGTGTAGTGAAAAAAGAAAAACCGCTCGCCGGCTTTGTAGGCAACAAGCTGCAGCCGCGGATGCAGGATGCGCTCGTATTTGGTGTGCAGGACCTGGGCAGCGGCTCGGTGGTTTATTTTGCCGACGATGTGCTGTTCCGCAGCTTCTGGGAAAATGGAAAGCTGCTGTTTGCCAACGCGGTGTTTCTTGTAGGGCAATGAGGAAGAATGCAGATCTTTTATGATTGATATGATTTACGCAGCCTTCGACTTCGCTCAGGCTGACAATGTCATGGTGAGCTTGCCGAACCATGCGTGCGTCAGCCCATCATAAAAAATCATAACCAATCTGCGCATGGCGCCAACGGCGCCATCAGCGTTCTTTCTCTTCTCGTGACAACCAAAAACGAATGCTATTTATGAAACGGTTACTATACTTTTTGCTTCTGGCTTCTTTCACTGCAAATGCCCAGGAGCCGGTCTTTCGTACTTCGGCGGACATCTACCTGGGCCTGCGCAAGCTGAATGTGCTTGGGTCGGTGCTGTACCTGGCAGCGCATCCCGATGACGAGAACACGCGCCTGCTGGCTTACCTGGCCAAAGACCGGATGTACCGCACCGGCTACCTGTCGCTCACCCGCGGCGACGGCGGGCAGAACCTGATCGGCGATGAGCAGGGCGTAGAGCTCGGCCTCATCCGCACCCAGGAGCTGCTGGCAGCGCGCCGCATCGATGGCGCCGAGCAGTTCTTTACCCGGGCCTTCGACTTCGGGTTTTCAAAAACACCGGTCGAAACCTTTACCAAATGGGACCGGGAAAAGATCCTCTCCGACGTGGTATGGGTCATCCGGAAGTTTCAGCCCGATGTAATCATTACGCGCTTTCCCACTACCGGTGAAGGCGGGCACGGCCACCATACGGCGTCCGCAATCCTGGCCAACGAGGCCTTTACCGCCGCCGCCGACCCGAAGCGTTTTCCCGAGCAGCTCCGGTGGGTACGCCCCTGGCAGGCCAAACGCATTTTGTGGAATACGTTCAACTTCGGCAGTACCAATACCATCCGCGAGGATCAGCATCATTTCGACGTAGGCGGTTATAACCCGGTGCTGGGCAAAAGCTATGGCGAGATCGCCGCCGATAGCCGCAGCCAGCACAAGAGCCAGGGCTTCGGCGTGCCGCGGCAGCGGGGTGAGGCGCTTGAATATTTCAAGCAAACCGGAGGCGCGGCTTTCAGTAAGGACCTCATGGATGATGTTGACCTCTCCTGGGACCGCATGCCCGGCGGCGCGGCGATCCGCCCGCTGGTAAACAACGTGCTGGCGAACTATGATTTCATGGCGCCGCAGAAGTCGGTGCCGGCGCTGATCGTGCTTTATAAGGCGCTCCAGGCGGCACCGCAAAGCTATTGGCGCGACCAGAAGCTTTCCGAAGTGAAAGACCTGATCGAGTCGGCGAGCGGACTTTGGATCGAAGCCTTCAGCATGGAACCTTACGCGGTGCAGGGCGATTCGGTGCGACTCAATTTCGTGCTCAACAGCCGCCTTGGCGTTCCGGTTATCCTTGAGCGCATCACTACCCGTGGTCTTGATACGGCTATGCGTGCAGACGCCGCGGCCAACAAGAATATTATATTGGTCCGCAGCCTCGCGGTCGACTCGAGCTTTCCGCTGACGCAGCCTTACTGGCTCCGGGAAAAAATGAGCGAAGGGTATTATACCGTGACCGATCAAAGCCTCATCGGCCGCCCCGATGTGGAGCCTGCATTCGAGGCGCAGTTCCGCATTTCCATCGATGGCGTTCCGTTCACGCTGACACGACCGGTGCGGTATAAGTTTACCGACCCGGTGAAGGGCGAGCAGTACCATCCGCTGTACATCATTCCGGCCGCCACCATCACTACGGGGCCCGATGTGCTGCTGCTGCCGCGCGGCGACAAGGAGCCCCGGCAGGCCGTGGCGCAGGTCAAAGCGCACAAAGACATCAAGGCGCCGGTTGAAGTGGAGCTGCGTGGCTATCCCAACAGCGGGCCGGTGCGCGACAATAGCTTTTCGCTGCAGCGGAATGCCAACAAGCAATATGCTTTCCAGGTGTCGGGCACCGATCGGTTTACGAAAACCGATACCGGACTTATCTATCAGAACCGCCTCGAATCGGCGCTTGCTTATGCGCATTTCAAAGGCACGGAGCAGCACGATGCCGACGTGGCGATGCGTGCCATCAACTATGCGCACATCCCGTCGATCCGTTATTTCCTTACCGACCCGCTGAGCCTGCTCAACATCGACCTGAAAACACGCGGTAAGAAGATCGGTTATATCGTAGGCGCCGGTGACAAGGTGCCGGCGGCACTCGAGCAAATGGGCTTCGACGTGACGGTGCTGGGAGAGAAGGAACTGCAACGGCTCAACCTGAAAAGCTTCGACGCCATCATCAGCGGGGTGCGGGCTTACAATACCAACGACTGGCTCAACCCGCTGCACGGCAAGCTGATGAAATACGTGGAAGACGGCGGCAACCTGATCGTGCAGTACAACACCAGTAACCAGATCGGGCCGGTGCGTGCCAAGATCGGACCGTATAACTTCAACATCACCCGCAACCGCATTACCGATGAAAATGCCGCAGTAACCATCCTGAAGCCGGAGCACCCGGTGCTGAATTTCCCGAATAAGATCAATGCCACCGACTTCAACGGCTGGATCCAGGAGCGCAGCATTTACCATGCGTCTACCAGCGACCTGCCGAAAGAATTCGAAATGGTGTTCCGGATGAACGATCCCGGTGAAGCGCCCGACGACGGCAGCCTGATCATTGCGAAATACGGCAAGGGCTATTTCACCTATACGGGACTCGTGTTTTTCCGCGAGCTGCCTGCGGGTGTTCCGGGTGCGTACCGGCTGCTGGCCAACCTGATTGCGCTTAACCAGAAAAAGGAACTCTGATGGCACCCGCTCCGGATCCTACACGCCGCCGCATCGGCATTGTGTTCGTAATTGTGCTCGGGCTTGTGCTCGGCATCGCGATCAAAAAGCTGACCCTCGGCCTTTTGCTGGGGCTCCTGCTGGGTGTACTGGCAGGAGGATTGAAAAGACATTGAGTGGAATTTTCAACAATCAATGTTCAATTTTCAATGTTCAAGGAGTGGAGAAACCACTTGTAATTTGAATATTGAGCATTGCATATTGAATATTTATCTTGCTCGCATATGGCCCATGACCGCGTTCCGTTCTTCCGCTCCTGGCGAGGCTGGTACTGGCTCGTATTCGGCGTGCTGATGGCGCTCATCTTCTTTTTCTGGTACCTAACCCGCCGCTACGCATGAACGGACTCGACTGGAGCGTGCTGGTGCTGACCCTGCTGGCGATTGTGTTGTACGGCCTTTATAAAAGCCGTGCAAGCCGCAACCTGGAAGGCTACTTCCTGAGCAACCGCAGCATGCCCTGGTGGCTGGTGTTGCTTTCCATCATGGGAACGCAGGCATCAGCAATCACGTTTCTGTCGGGCCCCGGGCAAGCCTTTGCCGACGGGATGCGCTTTGTGCAGTATTACTTCGGGCTGCCGCTGGCCATGATCGTCATCTGCATCACCTTCGTCCCGATCTTCAACCGGCTGAAGGTGTTCACCGCCTATGAGTACCTCGAGCAGCGCTTCGATGAAAAGACCCGGCTGCTTACTTCTTTTCTTTTCCTGCTGCAACGCGGGCTTTCCACGGGCATCTCCATCTACGCGCCCACCATCATCCTGTGCGCCCTTTTTGGCTGGGATGTTTTCTGGACCAATATCCTCATGGGTGGGCTGCTGATCATCTACACGGTGGCCGGCGGCGCCCGCGCCGTGGCTTACACCCAGAAGCTGCAGCTGTTCATCATCTTTGCCGGTATGGCACTCGTGGGCTGGTGGGTGGTGCACCTCATGCCGGAGGGCGTGAGCATCGGTGAAGCCCTGCACGTTGGCGGGAAGCTCGGACGACTCAATATCATCACCAGCGGAACGACACACGGCGGTTTCAACTGGAACGACCGCTACAATATCTGGAGCGGCGTGATCGGTGGTTTTTTCCTGGCGCTTTCTTATTTCGGAACCGATCAAAGCCAGGTGGGACGCTACCTCACGGCGCAGAACAATACCGAAAGCCGCCTCGGGCTGCTGATCAACGGGCTGGTGAAGATCCCGATGCAGTTCGGCATCCTGCTGATCGGCGTGCTGATCTTTACGTTTTACCAGTTCCGCGGTACGCCGCTTTCTTTCAACAGCGCATTGGTGGAAGACGTCGCCGGCTCTACTTATAAAGATTCTCTTGCCGGGCTGCAGGCGCGGGCCGAGGCGCTAAACGCGGGCCGGGCACACACCGCGGTGCGCTTTGCGCATTGGGCGGAACGGCCCGGCAGCGACTCGCTTGCATTTTATACCGCCCGACTCAAAACCCAGCAAAACCAGTCCGACTCGCTGCGTGCGCAATTCAAGGCCTGGACGCCGAAAGTGAGCAGCCGCGACGCCAACGATACCAACTACGTGTTTCTTTCTTTTGTAAAAGAGTACCTGCCCGCGGGGCTCCGTGGACTGCTCATCGCGGTCATCTTCCTGGCGGCCTGGGGCTCTATTGCCGCCGCCCTGAACGCGCTTGCCGCCAGCTCCGTGGTCGACTTTCACCAGCGGCTGCGCAAGGGAGCGGGCAGCGACGACTACCGGTTGTCGCAGGCTTACACCTTTGCCTGGGGCGTCTTTTCAATCGTGGTGGCGCAGTTTGCGCACCGCCTGGGGCAAAGCCTTATCGAAACGGTCAACATATTGGGATCGCTGTTTTACGGCGTCATTCTCGGCATCTTCCTCGTGGCTTTTTACCTGAAGCGGGTTGGCGGCAACGCGATCTTTATTGCTGCCCTACTTGTGGAAGTTTTCGTCGTGCTGCTTTTCTTTAATGAGCAGATCCCGCTGCTCCGTTTCCTGCCCGATATTTCCTTCCTCTGGCTCAATGCCATCGGTGCCATCGGCGTGGTCTTAGTAGCGCTCATCGCGCAAATGTTTGCAGCCAGGAAGCACATTGCCGTGGACGTGTAATTGCCCGCTTCCTGCAAAAAAAAAGCCCGCTTCAACGAAGCGGGCTTTGTCAATCTGAGATCTTACATCAAACATTACTTGAGCGATGCCTGGAGCTTTTCGTTCATCCGCACATAGTCGGGGTTATTCTGCTCTTTAGCAAGTGCCATCGACTTTTGCGAAGCTTCCATGGCTTCCTTTTTCTTGCCGAGTTTGGCCAGTGCATTGGCGCGCTGGTAGTGTACCCAGTAGGCGTTGGGCTGTGCTTCCACGGCTTTGTCGAGCCACTGCGCCGCCTGGTTGAGGTCTTTGCCATTGTCCATATAGTACATGGCGGCGGCATAGTAAGGACGGTTGTCCTTGTTCATCAGCTGGTCGATCTGGCCCATGATCTTCTTGTCGATGTCGACAGAGATGGGAACGTTTACGACTGTGTTGGCCCACATCAGCTGCAGGTCCATCGAGTTGTTCTTGATATTTCCGAACTGCATGGTGAAGGTCTCAACAAAATTGGAGCTGGTGGTGGAAGGCACTTTGAAGCGCAGCACGTCGAGGTCTTTGTTGTAGTCGGTACCCCAGTTGGCGGAACCCTTGTTGATGATCACTTCCCATTCGTTCTGGTTGGGGATGGTGAATACGGCGTATTCGCCGGCCTTCAGCGGCTGGCCACCAATGGTGACATCATCGGCGAATTTAAGACGGGTAGCAGCGTTGGCACCGGTGCGCCAAACCTGTCCGTAGGGCGCGAGGTCGGTAAACAGCTTGCGGCCCTTGATACCGGGACGCGAGTAGTTGAGTTCTACGTTGGAGATGCCGAAATCCTGGCGGACCATCTGCGAAGGACTCGGGGCGGGCGTGCGTAATTGCTGGGCCTGGGCAGTACCAAGCACGCAGCTGGCAGCAATCGTTACAAGTAAGCTTTTAAGCATGACTTTTTGGTTTTGAACAAATGTAAAGAATGTGGTGGTCGGGAAAAGGAGGAAAGTGGCCGTTGGATGAAAAGAGCGATTCCCGGAGCGTTCAAATGCTGCATTGAAAGGCTGTCACGATCGACGATTCACGATTTGCGCCCCCGGAATGCCGGATGAAATTCCTGCAACGTCCTTCGCAAGAATTCCCGGTCGAGGTGCGTATAGATCTCGGTGGTGGTGATGCTTTCGTGGCCGAGCATTTCCTGCACGGCGCGCAGGTCGGCGCCGGCTTCCACGAGGTGCGTGGCAAAGGAATGCCGGAAGGTGTGCGGAGAAACATTTTTCCTGATGCCCGCGGCCTGCACGAGTTCTTTGATGACCAGGAAGACCATCACGCGGCTAAGGCGGCGGCCGCGGCGGTTGAGAAAGAGAATGTCTTCCTCGCCTTTCTGTATCGGGAGGTGCACCCGCACGTGGCGCACATAATTCGTGATGGCCCTGATCGCTTCCGACCCGATGGGCACGATGCGTTCCTTGTTGCCTTTGCCGGTCACCCGTACAAACTCCACATCGAAATACAATTGCGACAGTTTGAGGTTGACCGCTTCGCTGACACGCAGCCCGCAGCTGTACAGCGTATGGAGGAGCGCGTAGTTGCGTTCGCCCTCGGGTTTGCTGCGGTCTACCTGCGCAAGGATGGCGTCGATCTCGCCGGTGCTGAGCACATCGGGGAGCGCGCGTTTGAGCCTGGGTGCCTCCAGCAGGGTAGTGGGGTCGGTGCGCGAAATGTCTTCGAGCAGGCAGTATTTGTAAAATGCGCGGATGCCGGATATCACCCGCGTCTGCGACGCCGGTGTGAGGCCCAGCTCCGCCGCCCACTTTACAAAGGCCTGCAGCTCTTTCAGCGACAGCTCCGAGGGCTGCCGTGCGCCCGTTTCCAGTTCCAGGAAGGTTGTGAGTTTTCCGAGGTCGCGGAGGTAGGCCTCGATGGAGTGCGCCGACAGCGACTTCTCGAGCTGGAGATAGGCCTTGAATCCTTTTTTATATGCGTCCCACACGATGTAAAGGTGAACAATATTCAATATTCAATGCTCAATGATCAATTTTCAAGGAGGGGCCCCACTACCGTGTGCCTTGCACATTGAACATTGAATATTCCTGAAGCCCTATCTTCGGGGCCATGTCTGCCTACCGCCGCAAATTCAATGAAAAGGTGCTGGTGCACCGCTCGCGCCTTCGTCGTTTTCTCACCAAGCTGGAAAACAACCTGCCCCGTGGCTACGACGCGATTGCCGTGGAGGTAGACCGCGAAGTGTGGGCCGAGGTGGACTGCCTGGCCTGCTCCAACTGCTGCCGCGCCATGACGCCCACCTACACACCCGCCGACCTGAAGCGCATCTCGGCGCATCTCGGCATGACGGTGGACGCCTTCAAGGAAAAGTGGCTGTTCAAAGACCGGAAAGGCGAGTGGATGAACCGCACGCAGCCCTGTCAGTTTCTCGACAAGCGCACCAATATGTGCTCCATTTACCCGATCCGCCCGGCCGACTGCGCCGGCTTTCCACACCTGGCCAAAAAGCCCGCGAAGACGTACATGCACATTCACAAAGCCAACGTGCAGTATTGTCCGGCCACCTTCACGTTCGTGGAGAAGATGATCGAGCGTGTAGGAAAGTTGTGACGCCGTTAGAGAAAGAACGCTGATTCCGCGAGCGGAATACGCAGATTGGTTATGATTACGCGGATGTTGGTACCGATATCTGCGTTCATCCTGACAGATCAAAAAAAATCTGCGTTCTTTCTCTCCTGTCATCTCTTTTAAAAGAATACGTTCCGGATAAAGCAATACTCCGGTGCCTTTCCCGGCAGCTCCGTGATGGCCATGATGTCGATGCGGAAATCGCGGTACTGCGGATGCTTGCGCAGCCAGCCGGAAGCGGCGTTGGTGAGGTTGCGGAATTTCTGCCTGTTTACCTTGAGTTCGGGCGGGCCGAAGCGCCCTGAAGTTTTATACTTCACTTCGATGAAATGCGGCAGGCTGTCTTTCACTGCCACCAGGTCTACTTCCAGATGCCCCCAGCGCCAGTTGGTGGCGACGATGCGGTAGCCTTCCCGCTCCAGCCAGGCGGCGGCAAGCGTCTCGCCGTTCTTTCCCCGTTCGTTGTGCACGGCCATACTTATTTTTACGGGCAAAGTATGACCGACCTCCAAGCCCACCAACGTGTTATTCCCATCACCGGCGTCGTGCAGCATTATGCCTGGGGCGGCCGTGTTTTTCTGCCCACGCTTTTGGGTGAAAAAAACACCGATGGAAAGCCTTTTGCCGAATACTGGCTCGGCGTTCACCCTGCATCACCGTCTGCATTGCAAATGGCGGGTGGCCGCCGCGAGCCGCTCGACCGCTTTATTGCCCGTGAGCCCCAGGATGCGCTGGGAACTAAAGTCCGGGAACGCTTCGGCGGACTTCCTTACCTGCTTAAGGTGCTCGATGTTGCGCAGATGCTTTCGATTCAGGTGCATCCCGATAAGAAGCAGGCGCGCGAAGGCTTTGCCCGCGAAGAAGCGGCCGGCATCCCGCGCGACGCGCCGCACCGCAATTACAAGGACGACAATCACAAGCCCGAGCTGATGATCGCGCTCAGCGAATTCTGGCTTCTCCATGGCTTCCGCCCCGAAGAGCTCGTGGAAGCTGTATTGCAGGAGACGGAGGAACTGTCGGGCCTGCTGCCGCTGTTCCGGTCGGGTGGTTACAAAGGTTTATACGGACACTTGCTGCGACTGCCGCAGGAAGAAGTAAACCGGATTCTGCAGCCGCTGGTCGACCGGATCCTGCCGCTGTACCGGGCCGGGCAGCTGTCGAAGCGCAGTCCGGACTTCTGGGCGGCGCGCGCCGTAGAAACTTTTTCTCCGGATGGCAACCTGGACCGCGGGCTTTTTTCGATCTACCTGTTCAATATTGTGATGCTGCGGCCAGGGGAAGGCATTTTCCAGGGCGCCGGTCTTCCGCACGCTTACCTGGAAGGACAATGCGTGGAGCTGATGGCGAATTCCGACAACGTGCTGCGCGCCGGCCTAACGCCCAAGCACTGCGATGTGCCCGAGCTGCTGCGCCTCGTGCGCTTCGAAGCCACGCACCCGCAGGTGTGGCGCCGAAAGGCCGGTACCTGCGCCACCTTCGAGGCGCCGGTGGACGAGTTCCAGCTGGAGCATTGCCGGGTACCAGAAGGCGATAAGCACTTCTTCTATGCCGAAGGACCTTCCATCCTGCTGGTGCTCGAAGGCAGCGGCATGGCACAGGAAGGTGCGCGCAGCTTCCCGGTAGGCGCGGGTCAGGCTTTTTTCGCCTTGCCCGATGCCGCCCTCATGATCAGTGCCGAAGCACCGCTTAGCCTTTACACCGCCTCCGTGCCCGGTGCATAAAATGTGAATAGCTAACGCCCGAAGTCCCTATTTTTGTCGCCTAATTTCTAGCATCGATGAAACGCAATACTTCCGTCATTCTCTCCTTCGGCCTGCTGGTGCTGGCCTGCTCGCTCTACCGCGTATGGGACGGCCGTCCCTGGGGCTTTGCGCCGCAGATCGCCATCGCCCTGTTCAGCGGTGCCATCATCCGCGAAAAGAAATACGCCTTTCTGATGCCGCTGGCTTCCATGCTGCTTTCGGATTCGCTGTACCAGCTCCTGTATGTGAACGGCCTGAGTAAGACCCCGGGCTTTTATGGCGGGCAGGCTACGAACTACGTGCTGTTCATGGCCATGACGGTGTTTGGCTTCTTCATCAAAAACTTCAATGTAGGCCGTATCCTCGGTGCCTCCCTGGCTGCTCCTACAGCTTACTTCCTCCTCAGCAACTTCCTGGTTTGGACCGGCGGCGGCGGCTACGGTCACCCCAAGAACTTTGGCGGACTGATGCAGACCCTGGCGGACGGCCTGCCTTTCTACGGTGGCAGCCTGGCGGCTACGGTGCTGTTCTCGGGCCTGTTCTTCAGCGCCTGGTATGCCATCAACCAGAAGCAGCGCGAGCTGGCCTTCTGAATAACGAATATCGAATACTGAATTTCGAATATTGAAATAGCAAAAACCCGCCACAGGCGGGTTTTTGCATGTTTAATGTTCAATGTGCAATGTTCAATTAATCAGTTTTCGAATGAGCAGCTCCCGGCATTTTGACTTGTGTATTGATCATTGAATATTCCAACCATTAGACATGCGATATTCGATATTCGTTATTCAATATTCTCATAACCGCTATCCACCTGCAGTCCTTTGCCGTCGGCGGCGGCTGTTGCGAGTTCATCGCAGCGGTTGTTGTAGGGATTGTCGGCATGACCTTTCACCCATACAAAGCGCACGGTGTGTTTTTGCGCCAGATCGTGGTAGCGCATCCAGAGGTCGGCGTTCTTTTTTCCTTTGAAGCCGATGCGGATCCAGTTGCGGAGCCAGCCTTCCTCGATCGCTTTCACCACGTACTGGCTGTCGGAGTAAACGGTTACCGACTGTCCCGGGCTCTTAAGAGCCGAAAGACCCATAATAACAGCGAGCAGTTCCATGCGGTTGTTGGTAGTGCGGCGAAAGCCACCGCAAAGCTCTTTCAGGTGCGGGCCGCTCATAAGAATAACACCGTAGCCGCCCGGGCCGGGATTGCCACGGGCCGCGCCGTCGGTGTACATGATAATAGGGGAGGATGCCATCGGGCGCGAAAATACGGTTTCGTCAGCCCTGAGCTGTCAACTGTGAGCCCGCGATGTGATGAAATAAGAAACGGATGCCTTTGGCATCCGTTTCTCGTAAACAGGCGTCAGCGCTCACGGTTGACGGTTCACGCTCACACCTGGAACACGCCGATCTTAAACTCCTTCTCGATCGGCGCCTGCTGCGCGGCATAGAGCGATTCGGAAATTATGCGACGGGTGTCGGCCGGGTCGATGATGGCGTCTACCCAGAGGCGCGCGGCGGCGTAGTAGGGCGAAGTCTGCTGCTCGTAGCGGCCCTTGATGCGTTGCAGCAGTTCGGCTTCCGCTTCGGGCGTGATCACCTCGCCGCGGGCTTTGAGCCCGGCCACCTGGATCTGCAGCAGCGTTTTGGCTGCCTGCTCTCCGCCCATTACGGCGATCCGGGCGCCCGGCCACGCGTAGATAAAGCGCGGGTCGTAGGCTTTGCCGCACATGGCATAGTTGCCGGCGCCATACGAGTTGCCCACCACGATGGTGATCTTGGGCACTACCGAATTGGCAACGGCATTCACCAGCTTCGCACCGTCTTTGATGATGCCGGCATGCTCGCTGCGGCTGCCCACCATGAAGCCCGTCACATCCTGTAGAAATACAAGGGGGATCCGCTTCTGGTTGCAGTTGAGGATAAAGCGCGCGGCCTTGTCGGCGCTGTCATTATAGATCACACCGCCCATCTGCATCTCGCCTTTTTTGTTCTTGACGATCTTTCGTTGGTTGGCTACGATGCCTACTGCCCACCCGTCGATGCGGGCCGTGCCGCAAACGATGGTTTTGCCATAGTCTTTTTTGAATTCGTCGAACTCGGAGCTGTCTACGATCCGCTTGATCAGCTCCACCATGTCGTAAGGACGGCTGTTGTCGGGCGATACAAGGCTATAGAGGTCTTTTGCCGGCAGGGCAGGGGCTTCCGCTTTCACGCGGTCAAAGCCCGCGGATTTGGGAGCACCGATCTTGCCGATGATCTTCTTCACCTGGTCGAGGCATTCTTCCTCGGTTTTGAATTTATAATCGGCGATACCCGATATCTCGGTATGCGTCACCGCGCCGCCGAGGGTTTCGGTGTCGATGTCTTCGCCCACCGCCGCCTTTACGAGGTAGGGGCCGGCAAGAAAGATGGAACCCGCGCCTTCCACCATCAGGGTTTCGTCGCTCATGATTGGCAGGTAAGCACCGCCGGCAACACAGGCGCCCATCACGGCGGCGATCTGCACGATGCCAGCCGCGCTCATCTGCGCATTGTTATAAAAGATCCGTCCGAAGTGCTCCTTGTCGGGAAAGATCTCGTCCTGCATCGGGAGGTACACGCCGGCGCTGTCCACGAGGTAAACGACCGGCAGGTGATTCTGCAATGCGATCTCCTGCAGGCGCAGGTTTTTCTTCCCGGTGATGGGGAACCAGGCACCTGCCTTCACCGTCTGGTCGTTGGCTACGATCACGCACTGGCGGCCGCTCACATAACCGAGACCGGCCACGGTGCCACCCGCCGGGCAGCCACCGTGCTCCTCGTACATGCCATAACCGGCAAAGGCTCCGATTTCCACGAAGGGCGTTCCTTTATCCAGGAGGTAGGCGATCCGCTCGCGCGCAGTCAGCTTTCCTTTTTCCTTTTGTTTGGCAATGGCTTTCTTGCCGCCGCCTTCATGAATTTTTTCAAGAAGGGCGTTTGTTTTGTCGACAAGTTCGTGGAGGGGCGCAATCGTTTTTTGTTCCATAATTTGTAAAGGATGAGCCGGGCAAAGATAGGGCTTGACGTTATCGGGCTCCGGGGGCTTTTAACAGTCGTGTTAACGGCATTTCCCTACTTTTAATCAATGATTGGCCCTGACCTGCGTACGCCTCTTCCTACCCTTGTCAAAAACGCCACGGAAAAAAATCACCTCGATCTCGAGGCTGCCATCGCTCCTGTGTGGGAGCGCCTGCAGGAGCCCGGTGTTTATGCACGCCTCCTGCAATCCTTTCATGGCTTTTTTGCTCCGGTGGAAAAGAGCATCGATCGTAATTTCCCGGTGACGGCACTGCCCGACATCCCGCAACGCCGCAAGGCGAGTTGGATTCTGTCGGATCTCGCAGCACTCGGCGTGCCCGAAACACCGCCGGCCAGCACCTTTCTTCCCGATATCAACAACGCCGACGCCGCCTGGGGCGCGCTTTATGTGCTCGAAGGTTCCACCCTCGGCGGCCGCCATATCTGCGGCATTATCCGCAAAGCCTTGCCCGATGCTCCGCTGCGGTTCTTCGAAGGCTATGGCGCCGAAACCGGCCCGCGCTGGGTTGCCTTCCGTGCGGCCCTCGAAGCCTGGGGCGAAAAAAACGACCCGGCTTCCGTTACCGAAGCCGCCAACCTCACCTTTCAAAATTTCCGCCTGTGGATCAAGCAAACCCTGTGAGCGCCAACGGGCGTGTGAACTACGACTCTGAATTTTGCGGGCGCGTGCCGCTCAACCAGACCAACCTCGTGCAGCCGCACGGCGTGTTGCTCGTACTGGACCGCGACAGCCTGAACGTGCTGCAATGCAGCGAGAATGCGGAGGACATCTTCGGCATCGCGGCTGCCGATTTGGCCGGGAAGCCGCTGGCCGACTTTTTTACCAAAGAACAGTTTGCGCGGCTGCGGGAGCGGCTTGTGGCCGGCGTGGAAGGGAAGTTCCCGCTACAGGCATCGGTCAACGGGCGCGACTTTCTTTTCGTGGTGGAAAGCAACGACGGGTTCCTGCTGCTCGAGGCCGAGCCGGTATCGGCCGAGCCCATCAGTTTTGTCGACGTATACGAGCAGCTGAAGTACGTGATGGCCGCCATCGAAGGCACCTCCACCGTAGAAGAAGCCGCCGGGCTCGTAGCCCGCGAGCTGAAGAACTTTTCCGGCTTCGACAAGGTGATGATTTACCGCTTCGACCGCGACTGGAACGGCGAGGTCATTGCCGAAGAACGGGAGGAGGGCATGGAAAGCTATATGAACCAGTTTTTCCCGGCCTCCGACATTCCGAAGCAGGCCCGCGAGCTTTACCGGAAGAACCCCTACCGCCTTATTCCCAATATCGATTATACGCCGGTAAAGCTTTACCCGGTACTTAACCCGGTGACGCACTCGTTCACCAACCTCTCTAACAGCAACCTCCGCAGCGTGGCCGGCGTTCACCTGGAGTACCTCCGTAATATGAACGTACAGGCTTCGATGTCGACCCGCATTCTCAAGGACGGACGGCTCTGGGGGCTGATCGCCTGCCACCACCGCACGCCGCGTTACCTCAGCTACCAGCACTGCTCCGTGTTTGAGCTGCTGTCGACCTTCATTACCTCCCGGATCGGGGCCATAGAAAATGCCGAGGTTGAAGCCGCCCGTGCCGAAGGGCTCCTGCAGCTCAGCCGCGTAGTGGATTCCGTTCTCGACGCCAACAGCTTGGCGGAAGGACTGGGCCGCCAGTCGGAACTGGTGCTGCAACTGCTGAGCGCCGACGGCTTTTCGCTGGTACACAATCGCAAGGTATACTCCTGGGGGCTGGCGCCGGATAGCACCGAGGTCCAGGATCTGGCCTACTGGCTGCAGACGCATTCTGTAGACAAGCTCCGCCAGGAGGCGTCGCTGGCACAGGTATTCGAGCCGGCGGCTGCATATGCGGCGACCGCGAGCGGGCTGCTGGCGCTGCCCCTGCAGCCTGAGCGAGGCAACTACCTGCTGGGCTTCCGGCGTGAAGCCATCCGGCGCATCAACTGGAGCGGAAATCCGAACGAAGCAGTTCAATTCGAGGCCGATGGCCGGCGCTATCATCCCCGGAATTCGTTCAAGGTCTGGCAGCAAAAGGTGGAGCACACGGCGCCGGAATGGAGTGAAACCGAAGAATGGCTTGTCGACAACTTCCGCCAGTTTTTGGTGGAATTTCTGCTGCGGCAATTGCCCGGTTAAACAAAAAAGGTATTTTAGTGCACCCTTACCATGGAGCGTGAAAGAACCATACCCTTAACGGAAGCGGAAGAGCAATTTGTAGTGGCGATCGGCGCATCCGCGGGTGGCCTCGAAGCAATTCATGAATTCTTCGACCACATGCCGCCCGACAGCAACTGTTCTTTCGTCATTATCCAGCATCTTTCGCCCGATTATAAAAGCCTGCTCGTTGAGCTCGTTTCCAAGCACACCAAGATGCGGGTGCTTGAAGCCCAGCACAACGGCGTGCTGGAGCCGAACTGCGTTTACGTCATCCCGAACAACAAAATCCTGCAACTGCGGGGCATGCGCCTGCAGCTGACCGAAAAGCATTTCGATAATTCGATCAATACCGCCATCGATATCTTCCTGAAGTCGCTGGCCGAAGACCGCGGCGCCCGTGCAATTGCGGTCATTCTTTCCGGCACCGGCACCGACGGCACGCGCGGCATCGAGGCAATCCAGCAGGCCGGCGGTATGATCATCGTGCAGGAGCCCGGCAGCGCCAAGTTCGACGGCATGCCCAACAGTGCCATCGCCGCCGGCTATGCCGATTTCGTGCTGAGCCCGGCACAGATGCCCGACGAGATCGTGTCGTATTCGAAGGAAAAGACGGACCGCCGCCAATACGCCGACCGGCCCGACGAGAACAGCCTTCCCGAAGTGCTGCGCCTCATTGAGAAAAGCTGCGGCTACGATTTTCACAATTACAAGTCGCCCACCATCATCCGCCGCATCATCCGCCGGATGAATCACCTGGGTAAAAAGAAATTCGCCGACTACCTGGAACAGCTTCGCGGCGATTCCGAAGAATGTAAATCACTCGGTAAGGAATTCCTGATCGGTGTTACCAAGTTCTTCCGCGACCGCGCTGCCTTCGAGATCTTTGCCAACGAGGTACTGCCGGAAATGATCCGGTCGAAGATCGACGGCGACGTGCTGAAGGTGTGGGTGACGGCCTGCAGCACCGGCCAGGAAGCCTACTCGCTCGCGATCCTCATCAGCGAGCACCTGCGCCGCATCGAAAAGAGCATCGAGGTGAAGATCTTTGCCACCGACATCGATATCGATGCAATCGAGTTCGCGTCGCGCGGCTCTTACCCGGCCTCACTGCTGGCCGACGTGGAAGACGAAATCGTTGCCCGTTACTTTCAAAAGCAGGGAAGCCATTACATCGTTTCATCGGCGCTGCGCAAGCAGATCGTTTTCGCCCGCCACAACATATTGAAGGATCCGCCCTTCATCAAGAATGACCTGGTCACCTGCCGCAATATGCTGATCTATATGAACAGCATCCTGCAGCGCCGGGTGTTCTCCACCCTCCAGTATGCCCTCAACAACGGCGGTGTTCTTTTCCTCGGCCCGAGCGAGATCCCGTCTTCCATCAGCAGCACGCTGCAGGAGATCAACGGGAAGTGGCGCATCTACCGGAAGATCGGCAACGAAAAACACCAGCAGCACGTGTATGAGCCCGCGCAGTCCATCCGCGCCAGCCGCACCGGGCAGGTGGTGAAGGAAAATACGACGGCCCGCGAGCTGGCCGAGGATTTCCGAAACGTGCTCACCGACGAGTACCGGTATGCGGCGATTTATGTTGACCGCAATTACGAGATCAAGGAAGCGCTGGGCGATTTTCGCCACTACCTGTCGCTCCCGCAAAAGATCGTCAACCTCAACCTGCTGAAAATGGTGGGTCAGGACCTTGCCGTTGCACTCAATTCGGGTCTTCGGAAGGCGCTTAAGGAGAACGTGAAGGTAGCCCTCCAGGTGCGTCCGCGCGCCGGTAGCGAGGAGCGGCCGGTACAACTGATCATCAAGCCGCCGAAGCAGCCGGACGGCCTCATCCTGGTGGTGCTGGGCGAAGGGCATGAGCAGGTGCAGTTCCGCGGACAGACCGAACTGACAGCGCAGCCCGATTCCGACACGGCGGCTTATATCGCCGAGATCGAAGAGGAGCTGAAAGAAACCCGTGTCAACCTCCAGATGGCGGTGGAAAGCCTTGAAACGACCAACGAGGAGCTGCAGTCTTCCAATGAGGAACTGCTTTCCGCGAACGAAGAGCTCCAGTCTTCCAATGAAGAACTGCAGTCGCTCAACGAAGAGCTCCATACATTGAATACAGAGCACCAGCTGCGCATCAAGGAACTGCTCGAACTCAACGATGACCTCAATAACTATTTCCGCAGCACCGATATCGGCCAGGTGTTCGTTGACCGCAATGGCCGCATCCGCAAGTTCAACCCGGCGGCGGTGCAGCTGATCAACCTGATCGAATCGGATATCGGCCGTCCCATTGACCACATTTCCACCAACGTGCGCGATGAGAACCTGATGGAAGACGTCCGCCGCGTGCTTACCCAGCAGGTGCAGATCGAAAAAGAAGTGTCCACATTTGCCGGGCGTTCGGTGCTGATGCGGATCCTGCCGTATATCCGCCTGGACCATGTTGTAGATGGTGTGGTGATCACGTTCTTTGACATAACGACCACGCGCGAGCTCAATCATATCATCAAAGGCGTGTTTAATGCCTCGCTGAGCGCCGTCTTTGCACTGCGTTCGGTGCGCGACCTCGAAGACCGCATCGTCGACTTTACCGTCAACGCGGCCAACCACGCCGCCGACGAGTTGCTCGGTCTTCGCAACTTCGAATACGTAAATGAGTCGCTGCGCGCGCACTTCCCTAAAGTAATGAACGTCGGCCTTTTCGACCAGATGATCGTTGTGGTGGAAGAGGAAAAGCAGCTGCACAAGGAGCTGATGCTGACCGACAACAACGTGGAAACCTGGTACGAGGTGGTCGGCATCAAGATGCTCGACGGCCTTGTGCTGACGCTGACCGATATAACCGAGAAGAAGCTGGCCGAGGAAAAGCTGCGCCGCAGCTACCAGGAGCTGATGCGGACAAAGGAAAACCTCAAGACGCTCAATGCCAGCCTGGAAGAAAAAGTGCTCCAGCGTACGGCTGAATTGTCGGCTTCCGAAGAGCGCTTCCGCCTCATTGCGGCCAACACCAACGATATGGTGTGGGACTGGAACCTTGCCCTCAACGAAATGTGGTGGAGCGAGTCTTTCCTGCGCCTCGTAGGCCTGCCGGAAGATGCGCCGGTGCTTACCCCCAAAGAGTGGCTGGCCCACGTGCATCCCGACGACCGGGCCCGCGTGGAATCGAGCATTCACCAGGCGGTTAATGGGGGGGAATCCTGGACCGCACGTTTCCGGCTTTGCAAGGCTGATGGCAGCGAAGCCATCATCTCCGGAAAGGGTGTGCTGGTGGTGGATGAATACGGCGTGCCGTACCGGATGGTAGGCGCACTGGTAGATATATCGTATGCCGAGCGGACGGAAGGCCTGTTGCAGGAGCAGAACCAGGAGCTGCAGCGTCTTTACGATGAGTTCCGCTTTGTGACCGACTTCATGCCGCAGATGGTATGGTCGTCGCGCGCGGATGGCTTCCATGATTTCTTCAACAAGCAGATGTACGATTATACCGGCCTTGGCTACGACCAGCTCAAGGGCGAGGACGGCTGGGGCTCCGTGGTGCACCCCGAAGACCAGGCGCGTGCGCGCCAGGCCTGGCTGCAATCGCTGGCTACCGGCAGCGTGTACGAGGTGGAATACCGCTTCCGCCGCCACGATGGTGTTTACCGTTGGTTCCTTGGCCGCGCGCTGCCCCTGCGCAACGAGCGCGACGAAGTGGTGAAGTGGTTCGGTACCTGCACCGACATTCACGATGCCAAACTGCAGGCCGACGTGCTGGAGCAGAAAGTGCGCGAGCGTACCGCGGAGCTAACCCGCTCCAACAGCGAGCTCGAAGCCTCCAACTCCGAGCTGCTCCAGTTTGCTTCGGTGGCTTCCCACGACCTTAAGGAGCCCCTGCGCAAGATCCACATCTTCTCGAATATCATCCGCGACCGCTACCTCGACATGGCGCAGGATGGCGCGCGCGACTATATCGACCGCATCATCAACTCCTCGGCCCGGATGACCAAGCTGATCAACGACCTGCTGGCTTATTCGCGGCTTTCGGTAAATCACTTCTTCGAGCACGTGGACCTCAACGCGGTGCTGCAGGAGGTGCTGAGCGACCTGGAGCTCTTCATCGAGGAGCGCCATGCGCGGGTGGAGGCCGACCAGCTGCCCGAACTCGAAGCTGTGCCCGGGCAGTTGCGCCAGGTGCTGCAGAATATCATCTCCAACGCACTCAAGTTTACGCGCCCCGGCGTGGCCCCGCTTATACAGATTCGCTGCACCTACCAGGACCGACTGGCACTGGATGCGCCGGCAGTGTCCGAAGGGCCGTATTGCCGTATCTCCATCACCGACAATGGTATCGGTTTTGACGACCAGTACGCCGCCAAGATCTTCACCATCTTCCAGCGCCTGCATTCGCGCGAGAAATACGACGGCACCGGCATCGGCCTGGCCATCACCAAGAAGATCCTCGACCGCCACAACGGTCTCGTGACGGCCCACAGCAAGGAAAACGAAGGGAGCACCTTCATCCTCATCCTGCCGCTGAAGCAGGAGCGCCGCGAGCAAACCGGCGGGGGAGATGGGTGATCGGGAATCGTGAATCGTCAATCGGGAATCCGCAGTAAAAGCCAAAGGCGTCGCGATAGCGACGCCTTTGGCGTCATTGCGAGCGAAGCGAAGCAAACTCCTCATTTACGCAGGGTGTTCGAAACCAATGCATTTGCGAAGTGAAGCTCTTACTGCCCACGGCCATTCTCAAGGTCTGGGAGGTTGCTTCGCTTCGCTCGCAATGACAGCTTCGCTGTCTGCTTCGCCTGACAACACAGGCGCGCCAGCCATTCCCGATTCCCGATTGCCGATTCCCGCCCCCGACCCGTGGCCCAGATTTTATAGCTATTCCGTTACGATTGCTTGCCCACGGAGAAACCTTTATGTACCTCGTACAAGAAGGCCGGAAGGCATTGACGGATTCGGCACTTTTGTGCAACACCCGACACCACACACTTCATGGAAAAGAAAATTGCCAAACTCCTGGTCGCCAACCGCGGCGAGATTGCCATCCGTGTGCTCCGCGCCTGCTCCGAGCTGGAGATCCGCACCGTGGCCATCTACACCTTTGAAGACCGCTATTCGCTGCACCGCTATAAGGCAGACGAAGCCTACCAGGTGGGCCGCGACGACGACCCGCTGAAGCCCTACCTCGATATCGAAGCGATACTGGCCATTGCCCGCGATTGCGGCGCCGAAGCCATCCACCCGGGCTACGGCTTCCTGTCGGAGAACTACCACTTTGCGCAGCGCTGCCGCGAGGAAGGCATCGTCTTCATCGGCCCCGACCCCGAGGTGATGCAGCAGCTCGGCGATAAGGTTCTTGCTAAAAATATCGCCCGCAAATGCGGCGTGCCCATGATCGAGAGCAGCCAGGTGCCGCTGGATTCACTGGAGGCGGCGCAGGCCGAGGCGGCCCGCATCGGCTTCCCGCTGATGCTCAAAGCGGCTGCCGGCGGCGGCGGACGCGGCATGCGCGTCATCCGCAGCGGGGAGGAGCTGGAAAAGAGCTTCCCCGAAGCCCGCCGCGAGGCAAAGAATGCCTTCGGCGACGATACCGTATTTTTTGAAAAATTCATCGAGCAGCCCAAACACATCGAGGTGCAGGTGGTGGCCGACCGGCACGGCAACGTGATGCACCTCTACGAGCGCGACTGCAGCCTGCAGCGCCGTTTCCAGAAGATCGTGGAGGTGGCGCCGGCATTCGACCTGCCGCAGCAGTCGCGGCAAAAGCTGTATGACTACGCCGTGCAGCTATGCCGTGAAGTAGGCTACAATAACGTCGGCACCGTAGAGTTCCTGGTGGACACGGATGGCGAAGTTTATTTCATTGAAGTGAACCCGCGCATCCAGGTGGAGCACACCGTAACCGAGATGGTGACCGGCTTCGACATTGTAAAGACGCAGATTCGCATTGCCGAAGGGTACCCGCTTCATGGCGAGGTGATCGGCTTCCCGGCGCAGGACGCAGTGCCGCTCAACGGTTACGCTATCCAGTGCCGCATCACCACGGAAGACCCCGAGAACGACTTTATGCCCGACTACGGCACCGTGCTGGCCTACCGCTCGGCCGAAGGCTTCGGCATCCGCCTCGACGAAGGATCGGTATACAACGGCGTCAAGATCTCGCCCTTCTTCGACTCGCTGCTGGTAAAGGTCACCGCGCACTCCTCCACCGTGCGCGACGCCGTACAGAAGCTGCGGCGCGCACTCAACGAGTTCCGCATCCGCGGGGTAAAAACCAATATCCGGTTCCTCCTCAACATCATCACGCACCCCGAATTCATCGCGGGCCGGTCTACGGTCAACTTCCTGCAGCAGCACCCCGAGGTGTTTACCTACCGCACCGCCCAGGACCGCGGCACCCGAATCCTGCGTTACCTCGCCGACATCTCGGTAAACGGTCATCCCGACGTAAAGCATCCCGACAAGCGCAAGGTTTTTGAAAAACCCATTGACCTGCCCTTCGACAAGGAGCGCGGCTTTGCCGACGGTACGAAACAATTGCTGCAGCGCCTCGGTCCGGAGGGACTTGCCCAGTGGCTGCTCCAGGAAAAGCCGATCCATTATACCGACACCACCTACCGCGACGCGCACCAAAGCCTGCTGGCCACACGGGTGCGTACCACGGATATGCTCAAGGCCGCATCGTCGTTTGCGCAGCACTTCCCGCAAACCTTCTCCATGGAAGTGTGGGGCGGCGCCACCTTCGACGTGTGCATGCGCTTCCTCTATGAAGATCCCTGGGAGCGCCTGCGGCTGCTGCGCGCGGCCATTCCCAACATCCTGTTGCAGATGCTGCTGCGCGGCGCCAACGCGGTCGGGTATAAAGCCTACCCCGACAACCTCGTGGAGGAGTTTGTGGTGAAAAGCTGGGAGACCGGTATCGACGTGTTCCGCATCTTCGACTCGCTCAACTGGATGCCGAATATGGAGAAAAGCATCGGGGCGGTGCGGATGAAAACCGGGGCCGTGGCCGAAGTGGCGATGTGCTATACGGGCGATATCCAGGACCCGTCGCGAACCAAGTATACACTCCAGTACTACAAGCAGTTTGCCCGCGACATCGAGAACGCCGGCGCTCATATTCTTGCCGTCAAAGACATGAGCGGCCTGCTGAAACCGATGGCCGCCTACGAGCTTGTGAGTGAACTGAAGCAGACCGTGAAGATCCCGATCCACCTGCACACCCACGATACTTCGTCGCTGCAGGCTGCTACCTATCTCAAGGCCATCGAGGCCGGGGTAGATGTGGTGGACGGCGCCATCGGCGCGCTGTCGGGACTCACCTCGCAGCCCAACCTCAATGCGCTGGTGGAAATGATGCGCTTCCAGGAGCGGGAGCTTCCCTACGACATCGAAACACTGAACAAGCATTCCACCTATTGGGAGGCGGTGCGCGAATATTATTATCCTTTCGAAAGCGGGCTCAAGGCTTCCAGTGCCGAGGTTTTCTACCACGAGATTCCCGGCGGCCAGTATTCCAACCTGAAACCGCAGGCGCAATCACTTGGCCTCGGCGATCATATGGAAGACATTAAAAAGGCCTACCGGGAGGTGAACGAATTGTTCGGCGATATCGTCAAGGTAACGCCTTCCTCGAAGGTAGTGGGCGATATGGCGCTCTTCATGGTGTCGAACAACCTGCGGAAGGAAGACATTCTCGAGCGCGGCCACACCCTTTCTTTTCCCGAGTCGGTGGTGTCGCTCTTCCGCGGCGACATCGGGCAGCCCGTGGGCGGCTTCGACCCGACGCTCCAGAAGATCATACTTCGCGACATCGTTCCGTATACCGAGCGTCCGAACGAGCACCTCGAGCCGGTGGACTTTGAGGCGACCTTCGCGGACTTCAAAAAGCTTTTCGGCGAAGCGGTGACAGAAAAAGACCTGCTGTCGTGGTTGCTGTACCCGAAGGTGTTTGAGGAATACTGGCAGAAGCGCCAGGCCTACGGCGAGCTGTGGCCCCTGCCTACCCCGAACTTCTTCTACGGGCTGCGCAACGACGAGGAGGTGCTCATCAACATCGACCGCGGCAAGAGCATCCTGGTGCGCCTGCTTACCTGCAGCGAGCCGGATGCCGAGGGCAAGCGCAAGGTGTTCCTGCGCCTCAACGGGCAAACCCGCATCATGGAAGTGCAGGACGCCTCGATCAAAACGGTGGTGGTAGAAAACGAAAAAGCGCAAAAGAACAACCCCGGCCATATTGCCGCTCCGCTACAGGGCAAGCTCTCGCAATTCCTCATCAAGGAAGGGCAGGAGGTAAAGCTGAACCAGCCCCTCTTCGTGATCGAAGCAATGAAAATGGAAACCACCATTACGGCCACCCGCACCGGGAAGGTGGGCCGCCTTGTGCTTCCTGCGGGAAAGATGGTGAAGGCGGATGACCTCGTACTTACCCTGGAGTAGTGTGCTGGTTTGCTAGTGTGCTAAAGATGAAACCCTGCCCCTGGCAGGGTTTCATCTTTTCCGGTATCTCGAATGATTCAGCACATGAGCACACTATCCCATGAGCACACTGTTTTTGTGGCACAGATTTGTGTTGTATAAGGAGGACGACCGACTGAAAACACACACCCATGAAATGGCTTTTTGCCCTGGCCTTACTGTTATCCGGCAGCGCTACCCTTGGTGGTGGTGAGCTGCCCTCCTCCGACGAAACGAACGAGCAGCGGCTCTTTATCATCACCCTTGACGGATACCGGTGGCAGGAACTCTTTGGCGGCGCCGACGAGACGATCATCCGGGATCCGAAATACACTGCCGATACCGCTTTTACCCGCGCCCTCTATTGGGATGCCGACCCGCAACGCCGGCGCGAACGCCTGATGCCCTTTTTCTGGAACGTGATCGCAAAGCAGGGACAGCTGCACGGCAACCGCCGCCTCGGCAACTTCGTCAACACCAGCAACCTGTATGGCATTTCCTATCCAGGGTATAACGAGATCTTCACCGGTTCCCCCGACCTGTTCATTTCCACCAACGAGAAAGTGCGCAACCAGAACCGCAACGTGCTGGAGCAGCTCGCCGCAGATCCCGCGCTCAACGGCCGGGTGGCGGCTTTTGCTTCCTGGGATGTGATGCCTTATATCCTCAATCGCGACCGCAGCGGCTTTTACCTCAACGCCGGCGCCGAGAGCGTTCAGGATGAAGGTATCGGCGAGGGACAGAAGCAGCTCAACCGCCTGCTGGAGCATCCTGAAAACGCTGAGCGTGCCACGCGTGACGACCGGATTACTTTTTTGTCGGCGCTCGACTATGTACGCCGTCATAAACCGCGCGTGTTTTACCTCGGGTTCAGCGGCACCGACGATGCGGGTCATGAAAAAAGCTACGACCGCTACCTACGCAGCGCCAACGAGGCCGACCGCATGATCGGGGAGCTGTGGGCTTACCTGCAGTCGGACCCCGAATACCGCGGGCGCACTACGCTGCTTATCACCACCGACCATGGCCGCGGCGACAACCCGCGTAACTGGTCGGGGCATGGCTTCTTCGTGGGAGGCTCCTCGCAGACCTGGATGGCCTTGCTGGGCAACGCGGTGCAACCGATGGGCGAATGCGCCGACCAGCGGCAGCTCTACCAGAAACAGGTGGCGGCAACAATAGCCGTGCTCATGGGCAAGCGCAGCACCAAGGGTGCGGGCCTTCCGCTGACCTTCTTCCGCGGCACCGAGCCCTCCGCTTGGATCACGGCCCGGTAGTAGCGCGGCTGTCGTTGATTAACGTTTCAAAGAGGGCGGGCCTGCGGCTCTCTTTTCCACAACGGCACGACGACACGAAGGCACAATGTTTTTCCTTTATTTCACCGTCGACAGGTTGCGGCTAATATATCCTACAAACGACGAATAAGTACGTTTTCCCCGTCGTGTCTTTGCGCCGTCATGCCTTGGTGAACAAGGCCGCTTGCGGCCGGGCTTAACAGGTCGGTTTCTCATCTTCTAACACTTCCGGGGGCGCTAAGTGTATCACCTTGTCGGCCCGTTAAAAGCGGCGCCGGGCGTGGATTGTGGCATGTTTTTTCTTCCTCCGTATTCAAACAAAAACCTTCGTCATGGGGATGCAGATCGTGGTGGATTACAATCAGCAGGCGGTGACCTACGACGTGACCGCGCAGGAGAAAGATGTATACCGCCTTTGCCTCAACGGGTACACGCAGCAGGGGCCTGAATATATCCCGAGCAAGATCCATATCCGTCGTAAAGGAAAAGTGTGGATAAGTGACCTGGAGAATTACCGGGAGCTGGTAGGTGCTTTGCTGGTAGAGTTAGTGCGGTTCTCCACCTGACGGCAACACAGTCGCGTATCAACCTCTAAAAGATCGGACATGAAAAAGTTTGCACTAGCGGTACACGGCGGTGCGGGCCCGGATTCGGACCACATCCGCAAGAATATGGACGGCTATAAGAAAGGCATCGATGACGCGCTGAACGCCGGTTACAAGGTTTTGGAAAAGGGCGGCTCGGCCCTCGACGCAGTGGAGGCAGCGGTGAATTCGCTTGAAGACAACCCGCTCTTTAACGCAGGCCGTGGGGCTGCTATCAATGACGCCGGCGAAGTACAAATGTGTTCTTCTATCTGCGATGGCAAAAAACTCAAAATGGGATCGGTGGCTCTGGTCAGGAATGTGCGCAACCCTGTATCGCTGGCGCGCGAGGTGATGGAAAAGACAAAGCATATTTCGCTCGGCGCTTTCGGTGCACTGGAGTTTGCCAAAGAGATCAAGGCGCCCATGGAGCCCGACGCCTATTTCATTACGGAACACCAGTTTGATGTGTACCTCGAGGAGCGTGAGAAAAAACGCCACAAGGGCATCGATGCGGCGATGCCGCAGGTGGAGCGACGGGCGCACGGCACCGTAGGGGCAGTAGCGCTCGACACGCATGGCAATCTCGCCGTCGCTACCTCCACCGGCGGCACCGAGTTTGAAAAAGCCGGCCGCATCGGCGACTCTTCCATGGCGGGTATCGGCTCTTACGCCGACAACCGCTTTTTCGCTGTGTCCACGACCGGTGAAGGCGAAAGCCTCATCCGTCACGTTACTTCCTTTCACGTGGCCGCCCTCATGGAATACAAAGAATTCTCCCTTCAGGAGGCTTGTGATTACCTGATCGACGAGCGCTGTAAAGACGAAAAAGGAGATATGGGCATCCTTTCCATCGACACCAACGGCGAGGTGGTGTTCAAGTTCAACTCCGATCGCATGCACCGGGGCTGTAAAGGCAGTGATGGATCGATAATGGTGGGAATTTATTAGTAGCGGTGTAGTTCGGCTGCCCGCAACCTTGCTCAGGTTTTTGCTTCCTGTCACATAAAAAAACAAATGCCCGGAACCAAGCGGTTCCGGGCATTTGCATTCTGAGATATGAGATCCCAGATCTCTTTTATCCCGCCATCGCGGTTACCTGCTTATGCGCCAGCTCCTTGAGCCGCGCGATCACCTGCTGCACGTTCTCTACCAGTATTACCACAAGGTCGCCGGGCTGCGCCTTACCCAGTGCGTAGCCAACCGCCTCGAGCTCGTCGGGGCAGTACGCCACTTTCATGTACGGGTTGGCATTCATAATGCCGCTGCGCAGCAGTGAGGCGATCTCAAACTCGGTGCGGCCGCGGAGATCAACATCACAGCGGATCACGATCTCGTCGAAGATGCGGGCCGACTCTGCACCCATGGCGATGATGTCTTCGTTGCGGCGGTCACCGACGCCGGTGATGACACCGAGCCTGCGCTCCGCGCGCGCCGCACGCACGTATTCGCCGAGTGCCCTGAGGCCATGAGCATTGTGCGCATAGTCTACCAGCACCGTCACCTCGCCTACATTGAAGTGGTTCATGCGGCCCGGCGTGTCTTCGGTGGAATTCCGGAAGCGGCGCAGCACGCAACGGATGGCCGGCATGCTGATGCCCGATACATAGGCCGCCAGCGTTGCTCCGAGCACGTTGGCAATATTGAAGCGTGCCGCGCCGCCGAAGGCGATCGGTACGTTCTCCACCGCTTCGATGGGAATGAGCTGGTTGCCCTTTCGGATCATGATATAGCCTTCATCGTAGGTGGCTGCAAGCCCGCCGGCTTCGCAGTGCCGCTGCACGCGGATATTATCGGCGTGCAGCGAGAAGAGTACCACCTCACCCTGCACAAAGTTGCGCATCGCGTATACGCGGTCGTCGTCGGCATTGAGGATCACATGGCCGCCAGGACGCACCGACGCGGCTACCACGCCCTTCACGCGGGCCAGGGCTTCGAGGTCGTAGATGCCGCCGAGCCCGAGGTGGTCTTCGGCAATATTGGTAATGACCGCCACATCGCTGCTGTCGAAGCCGAGACCGGAGCGAAGGATGCCGCCGCGTGCGCATTCGAGCACCGCGAATTCAACCGAGGTGTCTTTCAGCACAGCCTGCGCGGAGGCAGGCCCGGAGCAGTCGCCTTTATAAATAAGATCGCCATTGAGGTAGATACCATCGGTGGTGGTGAGGCCGGTGTTGAACCCACCCTGCCGCGCCATCTGTGCAATGAGACGCGTGGTGGTGGTTTTGCCGTTGGTGCCCGTTACAGCCACCACCGGGATGCGACCGGTGCCGCCTTCCGGGAAGAGCATGTCGAGCACCGGCGCTGCCACGTTGCGCGGCTCGCCAAAGGTCGGGTCCAGGTGCATCCGGAAGCCGGGCGCGGCGTTTACCTCGATAATCGCGCCGCCGTTGGTCATGATGGGCGTGGAAAGATCGGGCGCCATGATGTCGATGCCGCAGATGTCAAGACTGATGATGCGGGCAACGCGTTCGAACAACCGGATATTCTGCGGGTGCACGCGGCCCGTTATGTCTTCGGCGGTACCGCCGGTGCTCAGGTTGGCGGTCGACTTGAGATGTACTTCCTCGCCTTCCTTAGGCACGGTGTCGAGTGTGTAGCCTTTGCGCGCAAGGAGCTCGAGGGAGGCGCCGTCGATGCAGATTTTTGTAAGCACGTTGGCGTGGCCATTGCCGCGGCGCGGGTCGCGGTTCACTTCTTCCACCAGCTGCGCGATGGTATGCAGGCCGTCGCCGAAGACTGCAGCCGGAGTGCGGCGCGCGGCCGCCACGAAGCGGTTGTTGATGACGAGTGCGCGGAAATCTGAGCCGTAGATATACCGCTCAATCAATACCCGGTTGGAATAGAGCAAAGCTTTAGCAAAAGCTTCACGGGCGGCGGCTTCCGTGCGGATATTCACGGTAGCGCCCTTGCCCTGGTGACCGTCGAGCGGTTTCACCACAATGGGGAAACCCAGCTCGGCGATGGCCTCGGGGAGGTTTTCCACATGCCTCAATACGGTCCCATTCGGAACGGGTATGAAAGCATCGCTGAGTAACTGCTTGGTGGCCTGCTTGTCGCCGGCCTTATCGATGGCAATGCCGCTGGTTCGCCCCGTAATGGTGGCTTCAATGCGCTGCTGGCGCGCGCCGTACCCAAGCTGTACATAGGCGCCGTCGTCGAGGCGGATTATGGGAATGCGGCGTCGGCGGGCCTCCAGCACCAGGGAGGCTGTGCTGGGTCCGAAGGCGACATCCTCGCGAAGCACGCGCAGCTCGTCGATGACGGGGCCGAGGTCATAGGGCTGGCCGGTGAGCAGGGCTTCCAGCAAGGCTACAGCCGTGGTTCCCGCCAGCCGGCCGCAGGGCTCCTCGCAGTACATAAAGGCGGCCTGGTACTCACCCGGCTTACCGCCGGTAGCCAGCACGTCGCTAAAGAAAGCGGTCATCCCCGCCTGCTGCTGAAGCTCAAGGGCGGCGCTCACGATGAGCTCGCAGAGCACCTGTCCGGGCGGGAGTGAAAGAAGCCCATCGCCACGGCCGGGGGTAAAGGTGCGGCGGCTGATGCCGGGAAGCACCTCTTTAAGCGCGGCGGCCAGTTGGGGAATATGGGCTGATTGGGTTTCGAGCAGGGGCTGCAGGTCCAGGTGCAGCACGATCAGTTGGTGGTGCTGCATCGACCAGAAATTCGGTCCGCGCAGCACATTCATACTTTTAAGTAGCATGCAATCCTCCGTGGTTTTGTACCAACAGATGAGAAATTTTTATGCCATATGCGGTGGCACCGGTTGAGTTAAAAGCATGATCCAGAAAGGAATGTCGTCCTGCCTGTTAATAAGGATCGTGTTTTGCGGCACAGGTTTTATAACCCCTGTGTGCATGAAGTACCCCAAAGGATTTCTGGTATCGATCGGGGGCGCCGAAGACAAAGGCGACCGTTCGGAATTGGACGAACGCTATGAACTGGATTTTTTTAAATACGGTATCCTGGAGAATGTCCGTGCGCTGATGCGCAAAGAAAAGCCGCACGTTGAAGTGATCACCACTGCCTCCGGCATTCCCGACGATTATTTCCGCGAATATGAGAAAGCCTTCCGGAGCCTCGGTTTCGGTGAGGTGGGCCACCTGCGCATCCGCGACCGCAATGATGCCTGCGATCCCGCATTTCTTGAACGCCTCCGGCGCTGCGATGGCGTGATGATCTCCGGCGGCGACCAGTCGCGCCTCTGTGCCGTGCTGGGCGGCACACCCGTGTTCGACATCATCCGTGAGCGTTACCTCAACGAAGATTTCGTGGTTGCCGGTACTTCGGCCGGCGCCGCCTCGATGAGCAATACCATGATCAGCGGCGGCGACCCCGCGCGGGCCTATTTCAAGGGCGAGGTGCAACTGAGTATGGGCTTCGGCTTTATGAACGACGTCATTATCGATACGCACTTCGACAAGCGTGGTCGCTTCGGCCGTCTTGTGCAGGCCATCGCCACGCAGCCCGGAGCCATCGGCATCGGCCTTGGCGAAGACACCGGTATCATCGTGCAAGGCGGCACCCGCTGCCGCGCCATCGGGTCCTCGTCGGTGGTGGTGGTGGACGGGCACGACGTCTATTACAACAACATCACCGAAGTACGGAAAAGCGCGCCCGTGTCGGTTGGCGGCCTCCGCGTGCACATCATGACCCACGCCGATGAGTTCGATATCGAAACGCGGAGGTTCAGCGGGAATAAGTTCGAAGAACACATTTAGGGATCTCAGACGTCAGATCTCAGATCTGACGTCTGAGATCCTGTCTAAGTGGCACGCTTTTTTGGGCTTTTATATTAAACAATCACCTATGTCAGATAATAAAAATATGCGCGATGGGCGCGACCGAAGCCGTGTATCGGCGAGCGAGAAATACGAGGTGCAGCACATAGCCGAGAAGTTCAATGTGTCGGCAGAGGAAGTGCGCCGCATCATCAAAGAGGTGGGCAACAGCCGCGAGAAGATCGAAGAACGTCTTCGCGGCGGTGGCAACAGACGATAGGCTACTTTTGAATTGAGGAATAGGGCCGCCCTTTTGGGTGGCCTTTTGTTTTGTGGCCGGGATGGAGAGAAAGAACGCAGATTCTTTATGATCTGTTATGATGTGCGCTGATATCGGTACCAACATCCGCGTAAATCATAAACAATCTGCGTATTCCACTTCAGTGGAATCAGCGTGCTTTCTCTCGTGCGCTTTGCGCATGGACCGCATTAATCTTCGCACATAGCTCATTCCGGTCGAAGGGCTTCACCACCGAATCGGTAAACCCGATGGCGGTGAGATCCTGCTCCTTGCTTACGAAGGCATCGGCGGTGATGGCGAAGATGGTTCCATTGTAGGCGAGCTCTTCACGCAGGCGGCGGGTGGCTTCGTAACCATCCATTACCGGCATCTGCAGATCCATAAAAATGATATCGTAGTTGCAGGCCCGGGCTTTTTCTAGCGCAAGGGCGCCATCCGCGGCATGGTCGGCCTCCACGCCCCACAGCTGCAGGTATTTGCGCAGCACCACCCAATTGAGCTGGTTGTCCTCCACCACCAGCACCCTGAGGTCGGAGAAGCGGGCACTGTCTTCCGGAGCGCACACCCGCTTTGCTTCGGTGGCGCGTAGCGGCTTTTTGAAAATGAGGGTGAACGAAAAGCAGGAGCCCTCGCCCGGTGCCGATTGCAGGAAGATCTCCGATCCCTGCAGCTCGAGAAGTTTCTTGCTGATGGCGAGACCGAGGCCAGTGCCGCCAAACTGCCGGTTGATGCCCGCATGTGCCTGGCCGAATTCTTCAAACACCTTTTCCAGTTTGTCTTCGGCGATGCCGATGCCGGTATCCTTCACCGCAAAGTCAATCCCGTACCCGTCTTTGCTGCCGTTCTTAAAAGCTACACGAAGTTGCACGCTGCCTTCGTTGGTAAACTTGACGGCATTGCCCACCAGATTGTGCAGCACCTGTGTCAGCCGCGCCGGGTCGCCGTTGACCCATTCAGGCACCGAGGCTTCCACATTTACTTCCAGCAGCAGCCCCTTGTTGCGCGCGTTGACGGCATGGCCACGGCCGATCTCCTGCACCAGTTGCGGCAGGTTGAAGTCGATGCTTTCAAAGGTGAGGTTGGCGCCGGTGATCTTGTTGTAATCAAGAATATCGTTGACCACGTTGAGCAGGTGGTCGCCGGCAAAGCGGAGCGAGTTGAGGTATTCGAGCTGGTCGGGGCGCGGGTTTTCGGTCAGAAGCAGGTTGGTCATCCCGATGATGCCGTTGAGCGGCGTCCGGATCTCGTGGCTCATGGTAGAGAGAAACTGCTTCTGCGTTTTCGATGCGATCTCGGCAAGCTGCTTTTGCTGGAGCTGCTCGCGGGCGATGCGTTTGAGCTGCGCGTTCTTCTTGCGGAACTCGAGCAGGAGGGAGGCCTGCCGGGCAAGCTTCAGCAGCGCCTCCTGCTGCACTTCGGAGAGCTGCCGTGGCCGGTCGTCGATGACGCACACGGTACCGAGCTTATAGCCATTCTGTGATACGATGGGCGCGCCGGCATAAAAGCGGATATGCGGGTCGGTAAGTACAGAAGGAAGATCAAAGAAGCGCTCGTCTTCAAGTGTATTCTCCACCACGAAGATGCCGTCCTGCAAAATGGCGTGGGCGCAGATGGCCTCGTCGCGCGGCGTTTCGGGAGCGGTAAGCCCCACACGCGCCTTGAACCATTGCCGACCGCGATCCACAAGCGTCACCGTCGACATGGGAGTGCCGCAGATCATGCTGGCCAGTTCCACCAGCTCGTCGAAGTCGCGCTCGGCGGTGGTGTCGAGGATGTTGAAGGAATAAAGATCTTCAAGACGTTGCTGCTCGTTTTCAGGGAGGGCGGCGGGGATCATGCGGCGGAGTTTCGGATGTAAATATATTTTAATCCGAGGACAACCGTCTTAAGGGTTCTGAGGTTCTGGGGTTCTGAGTTTAGGGTGGTACCTTTTGAAAATAGGAGCTGTGCTTACAACCGCTCGCCGTGCTGGCTCTGGTCGAGACCAATACGTTCTTCATCATCCGATACGCGGAGCGGCTTGATGGCATCGGTGATCTTCAGCAGCAGCAGCGTTCCTCCGAACGCAAACACCGATACACCCACGAGCGCGCCGAGCTGCACCAGGAAGAGGCGCGTTTCGCCAAAGAAAAGCCCGTTGCTGCTTACCATGCTGTTTACGCTCTTGTGCGCGAACACACCGGTGAGCAGCATGCCCGTGATGCCGCCCATGCCGTGGCAGGGAAATACGTCGAGCGTATCGTCGATATTGGTGCGGCTGCGCAGGATGACCATGATGTTGGAAACAACAGCGCTGCCCAGCCCGATGAGGATGGAATGCGGTATGGTGACAAAGCCCGCCGCCGGCGTGATGGCAACGAGGCCCACCACCGCGCCGATGCAGGTGCCCATGGCCGACATCTTCTTGCCCCGCGCCGCGTCGAACACGATCCACCCGAAGGCGGCGGCTGCCGAGGCCGTGGTGGTGGTGGCCAGGGCAATGGCGGCCGTGCCGTTGGCAGCAAAGGCCGAGCCCGCATTGAAGCCAAACCACCCGAACCAGAGCAGGCCGGTGCCGAGCAGCACGTAGGTGATGCGCGCGGGGTTGTGTACCGGTTCGGCGCGTTTCTTCATATAAAGCGCGCTGGCAAGCGCGGCCCAGCCGGCGCTCATATGCACCACGGTGCCGCCGGCGAAGTCGAGCACACCGAGCTGGGCAAGCAGGCCCCCGGGATGCCAGGTGGCGTGGGCGAGCGGGCAGTATATGAACAGGGAGAAAAGCACGATGAAAAGGAGGTAGGAGCTGAAGCGGATGCGCTCCGCAAAAGCACCGGTGATAAGCGCCGGCGTAACGATGGCGAATTTGAGCTGGAAAATGACGAAAAGCACCAGCGGGATGGTCGGTGCCAGCCGGAAGGGAGCGCCGTCGAATACGTGGCGCAACATAAAGAAAGTGCGCGGGTCGCCGACTACGCCGCCGACCGAGTCGCCGAAGGAAAGCGAGAAGCCTACCATCACCCAGAGCATCGTGATCACAACCATGCAGATAAAGCTTTGGAGCATGGTGGAGAGCACGTTTTTCTTGTTTACCATCCCACCATAAAAGAAGGCGAGGCCGGGCGTCATGATCAGCACGAGGGCGGTTGCGGTGAGCATCCAGGCCGTGTCGGCCGCGTTGATGCCGGTGCTGGCGCTGCCCGCGGGAAGGGCGGGCACCAGCAGGCAGAGCGCCGGCACTGCTGCCAATACCAATACGGGCAGGAGGGACAGCCGGCGACGCGAAGGGCGGCCGTTGGCGGCGGGAGCTGCCGCGGGCGGGGCGATAACGATCGTTTCGTTTTGCATCGCTGTTAAAGTTATTTAAATTAGTACCCGGGTGACGCCCCGCGTAGCCCGCTTCACCGAACGATTGCAGGCTTTTTTATCATCCTGAATGACGGCACCGTACGGCCCCGGCCTTTCCCGTGCTGCAATTCGGCGTAATTTTGCTACGATGCCCAACCGATCGAGTGACGACCTGTTCAACCTGATTCATTCGCTGCAAAAGGCGGAGAAAAGGAACTTCAAGCTGTATATCACGCGGAACTCCTCCAACGAGGACCTCAAGATCGTGCACCTTTTCGACGCGCTCGATAAGATGAAGGATTACGACGAAGCGCAGCTCCTGAAGCGTGTGCCTTCGATCAAAAAGCAGCAGCTGTCCAACAGCAAGGCGCACCTGTACCGCCAGCTCCTGGCATCCCTGCGCCTGCTGAGCAACGATGAGAACATCGACATCCAGCTGCACGAGCAGCTCGATTATGCCCGCATCCTGTACAATAAAGGTCTTTACCTGCAAAGCCTCCGCATCCTGGAGCGTCTTAAGGAAACGGCAAAGTCCTATAACCAGGATTCTTTCCTGATCCAGATCATTTCACTCGAAAAGAAGATCGAGGTGCTGCACATCACCCGCTCCATGGAAGGCCGCGCGGAGCAACTGACGCAGGAAGCGCAGGAGATCAATGAAAAGCGGCGCATCATCACGCACCTGTCCAACCTGTCGCTGCAGCTTTACAGCTGGTATATCCAGAACGGTCATGCCCGCAACGAGCAGGATGAAGCGGATGTGAAGGAGTTCTTCCGCAACCGCATCAACCGCGCCCTGCGGGTAGCCGCCAAGCACCTTGTGCCGGGTCTGGAAACGACGCTTCCCGAAGGCACTACGGCCGCCGAGCTCGCCAAGATGGGCGTGAATACGGGCGAGCTGGCGAAGATGGGCTTTTACGAAGCGCTCTACCTCTACCAGAGCTATATGTGGTTTGCCTTTATCCGGCAGGACTTTATCCAGTACTACCGCTACGTGCAGAAATGGGTGGATCTCTTTCACCAGAACCCGCAGATGATCCAGGTGGAGACGGGGCATTATATCAAGGGGCTGCACAACCTGTGCAATGCCCACTTCGACCTGCGCAACTTCAGCGGGTTCCAGGAGACCCTCGACCGCTTCGAGGCCTTTGCCGCTTCCGACATCGTGCAGAAGAACCACAACAACCGGGTGCAGGTCTTTATCTACCTTACCACGGCGCGCATCAACCAGCATTTCATGGAAGGCACCTTCCGCGAGGGGCTGGCGCTGGTGCCCTATGTGGAGCAGATGCTGGAAGAATACAACGGCTTTATCGACCGCCACCGCGTGCTGGTATTTTACTATAAGATCGCGTCCCTGTACTTCGGTTCGGGCGATTATGAGAAGGCCATCGACTACGTGCACAAGATCATTCACTGGAAGGTAGACCTGCGCAACGACCTGCAGTGCTATGCCCGCCTGCTGCACCTGCTGGCACACTACGAGCTGGGCAACTACGACCTGATGGAATACTTGGTGCGCTCGGTGTACCGCTATATGGCCAAGATGCAGAACCTGACCGTGATCGAGGAGCAGATGTTCGCCTTCCTGCGCCAGCATTTTCATCATTCGCCGCGCAAGGTGCACGAGGCCTTCCGCACCCTGCTGGAGCAGATGAAGCGCTATGAGAAAAGCCGCTTCGAAACACGCGCCTTTGCTTACCTCGACATCATCTCCTGGCTCGAAGCCAAGGTGCACCAGAAATCGATGGCGCAGGTGATCCACGAGAAGTTTCTTAAAAACAAGCGAACGACGGCGACGGGCCGTAAGGTGGTGGTGTAACCTCACCCCAGACCTCACCCCCGGCCCCTCTCCGGGATAGTTATTTCTATTTCGAACAGTCTTTTGTTTGGCCTGGATAATAAACTGGATAATATCCGCTCTTTGCTTTGGAGCTCAATCAGCGTAAAGGTTCAAATAGTAATGAATGTTGAACTGAGGCACCCCTCTCCGTCCCGGAGAGGGGCCGGGGGTGAGGTAAAAAAAGCCCCGACGGCAGCGTCGGGGATCGATAAATTAATTATGTAGGGAATTAGCTTTTCCGCTGATTGTTTTTTACCGGGACGGGAACGAGCACAGGCTTTTTGTTCAAACCAAGCAGCACAGCGATTACTTCTCTCAGGCTCATGTAGGTAGGGTTTTTATTTGTTTGAATCTGGAACCAAGTTACGACCGATACATTTATGTGTCGTGTTAAAACGCAAAAAGGAGAAAGATATTTCGGGCGCTACTTTATTTGTCCTAGTTTTTCGCCCGATGCAGTCAACTGATAACTCCCGGGCGGGCCACCGTCGCCGCCTCCGGGCCATTGCCGGCGGTTCGGCGGGCAACCTGGTGGAATGGTACGATTGGTATGCCTACGCGGCTTTTTCCCTGTATTTCTCCCCCCGTTTTTTCCCGGGCGCCGACCCGACCGCGCAGCTGCTCAATTCCGCCGGCATTTTCGCAGTCGGCTTCTTCATGCGCCCGATCGGCGCCTGGCTCTTCGGGCGTCTTGCCGACCGGAAAGGCCGCAAACTGTCGATGACCCTTTCGATCCTGCTCATGAGTTTCGGGTCACTGCTCATTGCCTGTACCCCGGCCTATGACCGCATCGGTTTCTGGGCGCCGGTCATTCTTTTTTCGGCCCGCCTGCTGCAGGGCCTGAGCGTCGGCGGTGAATACGGCACCTCCGCCACCTACCTCTCCGAAATGGCGCACAGCAGGCACCGCGGCTTCTACTCGAGCTTTCAGTATGTGACGCTGATCGGCGGACAGCTGGTGGCTCTTGCCGTACAATTGCTGCTCCAGCGCCTTCTGCCCGAATCCGGGCTGCGGGACTGGGGTTGGCGGATCCCGTTTTTCATCGGCGCCGCCCTCGCGGTGTTCGTCTTTTACCTGCGCCGCCACCTTGAAGAAACCGAGGCCTTTGCCGAGGCGCAGGAGTATGCAGGCACAGGCTCCCTGCGCGAATTGATGCGGCATCCCAGGGCAGTGGGCATTGTGGTGGGTATGACGATGGGAGGTACGCTCGCCTTTTACACCTGGTCGGTTTATATGCAAAAGTTCCTGGTCAATACGGTGCACCTGCCGCTGGCCACGGCAACCCGCCTTTCGTTCTGGAGCCTGCTGATCTTCGCGGCCTTGCAGCCCGCTTTCGGCGCCCTGTCCGACCGCATCGGGCGTAGGCCTTTGCTGCTCGCATTTGGCTTCGGCGGCACGCTGGCTACCTACCCGCTGCTGCTGGCGCTGAGCCACGTGACCACACCCGGGGCTGCCTTTGCGCTGATGCTGCTGGGGTTGCTGCTGGTGAGCGGCTATACTTCCATTAACGCGGTTGTTAAAGCAGAGCTCTTTCCCGCCGGGGTGCGTGCCCTGGGTGTCGGCTTCCCCTACGCGATCGCCGCAGCCGTTTTTGGAGGCACGGCCGAGTATGTTGCGCTTTGGGCCAAAAAAGCCGGTCATGAAACCTGGTTTTACCTTTATGTATCTGCCTGCGTTTGCTGTTCGCTCATCGTTTACCTGCGGATGCGCGAAACGGGCCGGACCACACTCTGAATCCACTTCTTTTAACAAAGCTGAAAATACTTGGCCGTTCCATCCGGATCAGGCGCAAATGCCGGACCAGCAAGGGTTTACGCGGCTCAGCGGCTTTTTCCCGGTGCCAGAAACAATGGTAGTAGAGCTTGTTTTACCCTAATGGTAATTGTAGTTTTACAATGTCACCAGAAACACTTAAGGTGGCATACGGCCAATCAATTATTCACCACAAAAAACCAAGGCGAGATGGAGAAGAAAGTGAAAGAGCGCAGCATCCCGGTACGGGAATCGCAAGCTCAACCTCAAATGGAGCAAACGACCGCACCGGCACGGATGCCGTGGGTATCGCCTGAAGTTCTGGAGCTCCAGGAAAAGGCGCGGCGCTACCAGCGGCGCTATCCCTCCGGCGGCTACCAGGGACTGTAAATCCGGTAATTGTAATTTTTCGTCACCCCCGCTTCCGGGGGTGTTTTTATTTCCAGGAGTGACGGTTCGTTCAAGCTCATCCATTCATGGATGTTTTTCCTAATACGGCTCACCTGTCGGTTTTTACTGTTCAGCTTTCGCTCGCTGCAATTCCCGGATGTTGCTTTCTCATTTGGCGCCGGTATGTCCACATTAGCGCTGCCTCAACGCACCATCTAAAATCCGATCCTATGAGACAGCTTTGGCTTCTGTGCCTGGCGATGCTTTGCGCTGCCACATGCCCCGCACAATCCTTTGTGCGCGACAATCTCTTCAACCTTAACCTGCCCACCAGCACCATCAATGTGCGCGATATGGTGATCTATTCCGACAAGCGCATCCTGATCGGGGGCGAGTTTCATGCCTACCAGGGGTCTTTCGCCTACAACCGCATCCTGCGCCTGTCGCCCAATGGCACGCCCGATCCAACCTTTACCGTGCCTGTTGTCAGTGGCGGCCGGATCAACTGCATCGCGGTGCAACCCTGGGACAGTGCCATTATCATCGCCGGATCGTTTACGAACGTTAATGGCAGCAGCCGCAGCGGCATTGCCCGGCTGCTGCCTTCGGGTGCGCTCGACGCCGGCTTTAATCCCGGCACAGGCATCTCGGGCAGCTATGCGGGCGAGCTCATCGTGTGGGCGGTAGGCGTGCGCAACGACGCCGACCCGCTGAAGCGACGGATCATCGCCGGCGGCCAATTCAATTACTTCAACGGCACGCTCGTGTCGGCCGGAAACGGCGGCGGCCTGGTGCAGCTCAAGACCGACGGCTCGCTTGATAATGCCGCGCTGCCCATCATCGACGGCGGACCCGTTTATGCGCTCACGGTGGATGAAAACGGCAGGATCCTGGCCGGCGGGGAGTTCTACCGCGTCAACGGCGCCGACTGCTGGCGCTTTGTGCGCATCAATACGAACGGCACTACCGACAATACGTTGTGGACCGGGCGCTGGGATGGCTTCAACAGCTCGGTGGGCAATGTACAGGTATACGGCGGCAAGATCTACGTCGGCGGTTTCTTCACACAATACCGGGGCAACAATGCTGGCCACCTTGTCCGTATAAATACGGATGGCGCTTACGACGCCACCTTCAATACCGCGCCCGGTTTTGGCGGCTCCACTTCCTCCAGCTGCACGCAGGGCATCGAGAGCAAATCGCTGGCGTTCATGAGTAACGGCAAGGTGGTGGTAGGCGGCAATTTCACCGATTATAAAGGCAATACGGCCTACCGCGTGGCCCGCCTCAACACAGACGGGTCTTACGACGCCACCTGCGTTACCGGCACCGGTTTCGATCATTGCGTGATGCGCGTGGCCTTCCAGGGCACCGACGACAGCCTCGTGCTGGGCGGCTTCTTCAGTTCCTTCAAGGGGGAGGCGCAGGGGAGTATCATCCGCATCCGGAAGCCACCGACCTCTTTTACCCTTGCCCTCCGGGCACCGGTGCTGCAGGGAGCGCGGCAAGGCGAGCGCGTGCAGTTATACTGGGAAGCCTCCGGTGCCGGCAGCGGCAGCACGCAGGAGCTACTGCGCTCGGAGGATGGTCGCCGCTTTACCGTTGTGCACCAGCTCCGCGGCATTGATGGGCAGGCACGGTACCAGTTCAATGACCGGGCGCCAGGGGCCGGGCCGCTGTGGTACCGGCTTACCCTGACGGAAGCCTCGGGGCAGCAGGTGAGTTCGGTTCCCGTAGAAATACGGGACGGCGGAAGCCGGTCCGCGGGGCTGTTTCCGAACCCCTGTGCCGAACACGTACGGGCAAGTCTGCCGGGCGAATATTCGGGTGCCGTCTCGGTGGCAGTGACAACCGCTTCGGGTGCTCTTCTTGCGCCGATACACCTGCAGGCACGGGCGGGCGCGGTGGAGATTCCAACCCAAACGCTCGCAGCAGGCATGTATCTGGTGGTGGTGCGGGACGCGCGCGGCACGGTGCTTTGCTCGGGGGCGGTGTTACGGGCGGGACGCTGAAAACCACTGGCGGCACGTCTTTTACGATTCACATGTCCCGTCCGGCCGTTCGCAGCATCGCATTTGTTGTACAAACAACTATTTAGCTTCTTTGTTACAGAGAGCGTTCACACACTGTCACTCCCTATGAAAACTGCCGGTATCCTATGAAACCGATCCGATCCTTTGAAAGACCAGAAGATCATTCTATCCAGGAAAAACCACAACAGCCACCATTGCTTGCTGCCTTGGCCATACTCCTGACAGGATCCTAACTGAAGAATGATTTTTGAAGAAGCACCATTTTGGTGCTTCTTCTTTTTAACCCCCGATCCACTTTTTGAAATCAGGCACTTTGTCGCGGCTTACGAATACCTCTTCGCGGAAAGGCGGCGTCAGGTTGAGCCGCAGCCGGTTGGAGTAATGCAGCGTGATGCCGGAAAGCGAACGGAACGATACGAGGTGCGACCGGTTGATGCGGAAGAACTGCTCCGGGTCGAGCAGTTGCTGCAGGTCGGTAAGCGAAAACTCCACGATGTAGCGCTTGTCGTCCCAGGTTTTGATAAAGGTGATATTGTTGTCGACGAAGAAGTAGGCGATCTCCTGCGCTTCCACCGGGATCAGCCTTTCGCTGATGCGGATGAGAAAACGTCGCTTGAATTGGTCCGCGACGGGACGGCCCGTAGCCCGAACGATCTCTGGGTGTTCCATGGTGGTGGTCTTTGTTAGCTGGTGCAATATGCGATAAATGTCAGGCATCCCTCCGGTGCCGTGGCTGTACTGTAAAAGGACAACACTGAATGGCCTTTTTTGAACCATGAACTGCAGGAATCGCACCGGCAACAATGCGATCGCGAGCTAACGTGCCCGCACAAACGAAAAATCCCCGCACAAGGCAGGGATTTTTTCTATAACCCGAAAAACGAAACTTATTGGGCGCGTTCCACCTTGTTTTGGAGCTTCGGTACCGTCTGCAGGTAGGCCCAGATGGCGCGTACCTCGCTGTCGGTAAGCATTGCGTAAGGGGTCATCGGCTCACGAAGCGCACTCTCGCCGTGCGGCAACTGCCCGGTCTTTACCGCCTTTATGAAATCGTCCTCGCTCCAGCGGCCAATACCGGTTTCTTCGTCCATGGTAATATTCAGCGACACGATCTTTTTGCCGGATGAGTTCGCCATCTCGTTGCCGCCGCCGAAAAAGCCGGGCGACTTCTCCGGGTTGAAGTAGTCGTTCTTCGCGAAGTCGCGCGAGTGACAGGCAAAGCAGTCCAGCTGCCCGAGCGCGATGTATTTACCCCAGGCCACCTTGTTGTTGGTGTCGGGCAGCGCAATGGGTTGTTTCGGGTAAGGGAAGGGCTTCATCAGCCCGAGGCCGGTGATCATCTTGGTCAGGAAGGAAGGGGAGGAGGGCGGCACCACGGTCGGGTCGGCCTTCACCCAGGGATGCTCCGAGCGCAGGAAGGCAATGATGGAGTAAAGGTCTTCGTCGGCGAGGTGGGGCAGCTTGGGCATATAGGGCGGCAGGTAGGTGCCGTCCGGCTTCAGGCCCGTGCGGAGCAGGTAGGCGATCTGGCCGTCGGTCCAGTTGCCGATACCATGCTGCTTGTCTCGCGTGATGTTGCGTGCGTAGATGGTGCCGAACTGTGGTATGTCGTCCATCCGGTGACCGGTAAAACGGCCCGTGTTCTGGTCGAAATGGCAGTTGCGGCAAAGCATGGTAGCCAGCTTCTGGCCCTGTGCAATGCGTTCGGGAGTGGCGCTGACCGCGAGCTCGATCTTTTCGGCTTTGTAGGAAGGAATCCCCCGTACCGCGATCACGGCGGCGAGAATACCTACCAATACGATGATCACCAGCACCGTGATCCCGAGGTAGCGGAATACTTTTTTCATGACAGTAGTTTTCGGTTGATTTACACAGTGAAACTAGCGTTTCCGGCTACCAGCCGTCGACGGGGCTGCATGAACTGCGATATTTCGTGCCGCAAATGAAAAAAGCCCCGAACGGGGCTTTTTTCATTTGCTTAGTGAACCAACAGGATCCGGTCGATCCGCTTTTCATTATTAACCCATGTTTCGAGGTAGTATACCCCATTGGCATAAGGCTGCAGGTTGAAGCTGCGGCTTAGCGTTCCGGTCGCCTGTTGCGGTAGCGTTTGCTGGAGCAGCGCACCATTACCGTCGCGCAGTACAAAAGAAACGCGGCGCATCGTGGCAAGACGCACACGCACAGTGACGAGCCCCCGGCTCGGGTTCGGTGCAACACTCATTTCGTCCACGCCGCTGATGCTGCTCACAGCGGTGGTGATGCAGCTGACCGTCGTGCTCGCGGAGCTTACCGAGGCTGGGGTGGCACAGGCGGCGGAGGAAGTCAGCTGCACCTGCACCTGCATACCGTTCACGGCTGCCGGAATGGAGTAGGTAGGGCCGCTTCCAGCCTGGGTACCGTTGAGCAGCCAGGTGAATGACGGGCTGCCGCCTCCGTTGACCGGATTGGCGGTGAAGGTGAGATTTGCCGAAGGACAGCCACTGGCCGTAACCGTTACCGAAGGGATCACGGTAGGAATGACCGTCAGGGTGATCGTACGGGTAACACCGCAGCCACCGGAAGTGCTGGTCACCGTATAGGTTGTAGTCGCCGCCGGAGTTGCGGTTACGGTCGTGCCGGTTGTGGCACTGAGACCGGTTGCCGGCGACCAGCTGTAGGTGCTTGCACCGCTGGCCGTAAGCGTGGTGCTGCTTCCGGAGCAGAGCGTACTGCTTCCCGCGCTGACATTCAGGTTCACTCCGTTGACGGTAAGCGGCGTTGGTACCATAAAGATGTTGTTCACTTCATTGCTTTCCGTTACCTCCGAAGCGCCATCGCCTGCATAGAAAACATAATAGCTGCCCGCGGCAACCGTACAGGGCACCGTAACCGAGTAGTTGGTAGCGGTCGCGATAAATCCCGGTGACAGCGAAAAGGAATTGTACTGGCCGATCAGGAGGTCGCCGTTGGCACCGGGTGTGAGGTTGTTGTCGGGAGAAAGGTAGATATACACCTTATGTGTTCCGGTAGCCACCCCGCCCTGGTTGATTTCCGAAGAGGTGGTGCTGAGCGGGCTGCCGGCATTGACCGAGGCGGGGCTGAAGCTGCCGGCGCGGAGCACGATGTCCGGCTGGATGCCGCTGCAGCTGCCTGCCGGCAGTACGGTGATCTTCACCGAGTCTTTCACGCTGCACACGCCCGAAACCGGATGCGAGCGCGAGGCGGTAACATAGTAGGTTGTCGTAGTGGAGGGAGTAGCGGTAACCAGGGTGCCGAAATTGTCACTTACCGTGGGGTTCCATACATAGAGCGTGGCGTTTCCCTGCACCTGCAGGTTCACCGTTGTGCCGCTGCAGATGGTGATGGGACCTTGAAGGATATCAGCCACCGGGGTGGTGCCTACCGTAACGTTTCGGGTCGCGGTTTTGGTGCATCCATTGGCGTCGGTGCCGGTAACCACGATGCTAAAGGTGCCTGCAGTGGCAGGTGTATAAATTACGGGGTTCCCGGTAGCAGCGCTCAGGTCACTGCCGCTCCAGGCGTAGGTGCTGGCGCCGGCTGCAGTAAGCGTGTAGGAACTGCCGACGCAATAAGTGGACGTGGCGGAGCCCAGCGTAACATTCGGAAGCGTATTGACGGTAACCACCTGGCTTGCGTTGCTGGTGCCGCAGCCATTGGTGACCGTGGCTGTATAGGTGCCCGCGGTGCTCACGGTAATACTGCTGCCGCTCGCGCCGTTGCTCCAGGTTACTACACAGCCCGCGCAATTACCGGTGTTGGCGGTAAGCGTAACGGGCGTGCCGGCGCATACGGTGGCCGAGGGACTTGCCCCGATGACCGGGGCCGGCGGCGTGGCGCTACCGGCCGCTACGGTGAAGGCTACCGGCCGGCTGTTATTCGCCTCGTTGATCTCGGGGATCGCGGCCGCGGCATCGGTAACCACAAAAAGTGTGTAGTTGCCGGCAGCCAGCGCGCAGGGCACATTGAAAGTACCTGTAACCGGCGCCGAGGTGGCACCGGCGGCAAGCGCGCCGGCAATGTTCACCTGGCCTGCCAGTACATCGCCGTTGGCACCAGGCGTCAGCACGTTGTCGGTGGAAAGGTAGAAATACACCGCATGCGGGCCGGCCGCGGCCGTGCCGTTATTGGATTCGGTAAAGGTGACCACCGCGGGACCATTCGGCGCCGCGCCGGCAGGGTTCACCGTTGCCGATGCCACTACGAGGTCAACGAGCGGCGCAGCAAGGCGGGTGCCACCTGAGCCGCCACCGAAGTTGCGCACATAGTATTCGGCGAAGAAGGTGCTTGTATCGGATTGCGTCCAGGTCCAGGTGCGCAGCGTTGGCGTGCTTCCGTGATTGAGCCCGTTCCATGCAGTGGCCGGGATGCTCCCATCGAAGGGTGCCTGGCTGTTGTTGTTGGCGAAGAACTGCAGATCTGTGTGGGCGCCCAGCGCCGGGTTGCTGCCCCGGAGGTCGCTCCAGTCGCGGCTGCTGTAGGGGAAACGCACGAGGATGGAGTCGGGTACCGCGGTGGTTGGTGTGATCTGGAAGAAGCGGTTCATGGCCACGAAGGGCGTACCCGCGCTGTTCCAGGCGGCGCCGGTAAGATCGCTGCCCGCGCCGGAAGACCACGAAGTAGTGGTGCCCACCTTTACCCGGAAGGTTCCTGATCCGACGGTGCCGATATTGCGGCCGTTCTTCCTTACCGAAAGCAGGTACCGGCAGTCCTGGTAGTAGTGGGTCCAGCCATCGGCGGTGGTATACTCGCGGTTGGCGATGAGCGAGTCGTTGGCGTTGAGCAGGAGCGGCATGCCGGCCGGGTTGCCGTCAAACTCGTAGGCACCGAGGTCGGGCTTGCTGCCGATGGTGCGCGGGCCCGACAGCAGGTCGGTGGGGTTGCCGGTGACGGCGCTGGTGAGGCCGATATTGACCAGCGGCGAGCAGGGCTGAAGGCGCAGGCCGTCGTCGGCCGTACCCCATTCATCATCCGGGCCGTCACCATCATTCTCATTCACGAACAGCGGCTCGGAGCGGAAGTTGACATCGCCCGAATAAAAGAAGAAGGGCTGAACGCGGTTGTACGTGATCGAGCTGCGCGGGCATCCGATAGCGGTAGATACGCAACCGTCGTCGTAAATGTCGCTCCAGTAGCGGGCCGTGTCGCGGCTGTTGCCTTTGAAGATGTTGTTGGTATACTTCAGTAATGAAGAATTAATCGAGGTATTCAGGCGCGCGTAGATAGCAGAGCCGAGCGTGTCGCCGGCCATGTTCTGAACAAAGGTGCTGTTGCTGATATTCATGTCCGATGCGACAAAATAGCCATAGACAGCCCCGCCGCCGCGACGTGATTCGTTCTTATAGAAGACTGAGTTCTCAATGCGGACACCACCGCTATAGGCGAAGATGGCGCCCCCATCGCCGAAGTTGCCGCTGTAGGCGCGGTTGTTGGCAAAGATGCAGTTCCGGAAAGTATTGCCCTGGTTGTCGAGCCGCGAGCACACCGCGCCACCCCATTGTCCTGCCCAGTTATTGAAGAAGCGGCAGTTGTCGAAGTTGACGCGGCTGTTCTGGTAGTAGACGGCACCGCCATTCAGGTCGGCACCATTTTCGGAGAAGGTACAGTTCCGGATCGTTGCTTTCGCGTTGTAGATATAGATGCCACCTCCATTGGAGGCAGCCGCCGGGAAGTCTGTCGTGTTGGTGAGCGGGATCCAGAAGGCCTTGCCGCCGCGTACGTGGAAGCCATCGAGCACCACAGCGGTATCGGTGCTGAAGATCTTCACCACACCGGAAATATTATCACTTGTATCACCCACGACGCCGATATCACCGTCGAGGATGGTCTTGTAGCGGAAAGGGGCGCGCTGTGCGTCTGTCGGGTTGCCCGTAGCCGGGTAGCCGCCGAGCAGCACGCGGTTGCGCTGCAGGAAGAAGCCGCTGTCGCGGTTGTGTACCGCCGGCTTATACACGCCTTCAGCAACCTTGATGGTATCGGAGCAGGTGTTGTTGATGGCACTCCAGAGCGAAGTGTAGGCACTGTTCCAGGAGCTGCCGTCATTGGCACCGGTGGCCGCCGCGTTTACGTATACGGTACGGGTCTGGGCCGGCGCGCCCTGGAACTCGTAAGGACCCATATCAATCGTGCCCGAGCTGCGCGGGTTGGCCATGATGTCGGTCGGTTCGGTATTGATGCCGGCCTGTCCCGCGTTGATGGCGGGAGAGCAGGGCATGAGGCGGATGCCATCGTCGGATGTCATCCAGATATTATCGGGGCCCGCCGGGCGGTAGTAGTTCACCAGGCGCGGGTCGCTGCCTTTGAGGTTGCCGTTGACGCCGGCGGTGCCGTAAAACTGGGTGATGCTGTTCTGCAGCACCACTACCGAGGAGTCGTCGGCCTGGGCGCCGCCCAGCTTTTCAATTTCCACAGGCGGCGCATTGATCGCCCACAGGTAGTTGGCCCAGAGAATGCTGTTGCGCAGGTAGAGCCGCGCGCTGTCGGCATTGCTGATCACGCGGTCGGTGCCGCCCGCCTGGAAGACATCGAAAACGTTGTTCGTGGTGTAGTTGCGGACGATGGTGCAGTTAAGCAGGTCGGCAATGCTGTGCCGGTTGCGGAGCACCGTGCCGCGGTTGCTGGCCAGCACCGAGTTGGTGAAGTTGAGGGTACTGTTGTTGCTGATATAAAGCACCGGCGCCTGGCAGCTGTCGAACACGCAGGATACGAAGCTGGCCTTGCTTGCGTCGCTCATGAAAGCGCCACCGCTGTTTGTGTTGGCGCTAAGCTTCCGGAAGGTGGTAAAGCGGAAGGTGCTGTTGCTGTTATTGAACTGGTAGAAGTTCTCGTGATCGCCGCCGTTTACACTGTCGCGGAAGCTGCAATATTCAAAGGAGGCCGTGCAGGAATCGTTGTAGAAATCCTGGGCGTGGCTGCCAGCATTGTTGTGGTAGACGGCGCAGTAGCGGAAGGTCATCCTGCTCTTCGCGGCAAAGAAGGCGCCGCCATAATAGTTGGCGCGGTTGCTGCGCACCAGCACCGAATCGAAGCTGACATCGGCACTGCGCAGCACGGCACCGCCGCCATTGTAGCCTGCGATGGACGCATCGATAGTTGTACTGTTGTTGCTGAGCGAGCCGCGCCGGAAGCGCAGCGTAGACGAATCGATGAAAAAGCCGGTGCCGGTATTGCCATCCACGTAGCTATCCGTGAGCAGAACGCTGCTGCCGCGACGGGCAGTAATGCCGCTGCCTTCATTGGCAGTGATGCTACAATTGCGTACCCGGAGCCCGGCTTTCTCGGCCAGGGCGATACCGCCTACGATCACATTAATTCCTACCGCGCTGCTTTTTGCATCGCGGATTGTGAAGCCGTCAATGATGGTGCTGGTATCGCTGTTGCGCGTTAGGATAACGGCGGCACGCACCGATGTTGCTGATTCGCGGCCGGAGAGGATCGTTGGGTTGGCCAGCGGTGCGCGTTGTGCGTCGGTGGGCGTGCCGGTAGCGGGATAGCCACCCAGAAGCACCCGTCCCTTTTCCAACTGGAAGCTGGTGGAATAATATCCTGCGGGAACATAGGTGCCGGCGGAAATCTTGATGGTGTCGCCGCAGGCATCGAGTGCCTTCTGCAGGCTCGTGAAGGCATTCGTCCAGCTGCTGCCGTCGCCGCTGCCGGTGGCCCCGGCGCGCACATAAATGGTATTCGGTGCCGTGCCGGTGCTTCCCTGGAATTCATAAGCGCCAAGGTCGGGAAGGCCGATGCTGCGGGGCGCACCGGTGATATCGGTGCTCAGCCCGTTCAGGAAGGCGCTGTTGCCTGCGTTGAGCGCAGGGGAGCAGGGCGCCAGCAACTGGAGGCCGTCATCAGCAGTGAAAAAGAACCCGTCGGGGCCGGCCAGGTTGGCCGTGTCGCGGAAGCGCGGGTTTACCGAGATCTTCAGGGCGGTGCCCGGATGATCCACGTCGAAGAGCGTGTTCGCGATCACCGCGGTGCTGCCAGCCAGCTGTATGTTCTGCTCCGAATTGAAATAGCCCGGCGTGAGGCCCAGCCCGTTTTCATAAAAAATCGAGTTGCGCACCTTGAGTGTGGCGCCGCCCTCCGCACGAACCGTGTTGCTGGCATTGTGGAGGAAGGTGCAATGCAGCACTTCGGGGCTGCCGCCGTTGATGGCGATCGCGCTCCCGGTCCAGTCGTTGCTGTTGGTTTTGGCAAATACGCAGTTGCGCACTTGGGGACTGCTGCCCGTGGTAACAAGTGCTGCCTTGAAATGGTTCCGGAGAAAGATGATGTTTTCCAGCACAGCGTTACTGCCGTGCAGCGAAACACCGCCTTCGTTATTCCGGATGATGAAGTTGCGCAGCGTTGCCTGGCTGGAACGAAGGGCGACGGGACCGGTGGTAATGGTGTCGCCGCCTTCGCAATCCTGCACCACGAAGCCGTCCCATACGGTGCTGGCGTTGCTGCCTTGCCCATACAGGATGGTGGCGATGCGCTGGTGCGGGCTGGAGTTGCCGGTGATGCCGCTCAGGATCGAGGCATTGCGGCGCCAGTCGCGGGCCTGCAGGGTGTCGGTGGCCGAATAGCCGCCCAGTACCACCGTGCCGTTGGGCATAAAAAAGCGTGAGGAAATAAAGATGCCCGGGACATAGGTGCCGGCGGCCACGCGCACCGTGTCGCCCGCAAGGGCCACATTCAGGCCGGCTGTAAGGCTGGTGTAAGCGTGGAGCCAGGAGCTTCCGTTATTGTTCCCGGTGGCATTGGGACGGACGAAGATGGTGCGGGCCTGAACGTTCAGGAGCAGCAGGCAGCCAAGAAGGCTCGCCAGAATGCGGATTTTCATGCAGTCAAGGTTGATACTGCTAAAATAACGCTTCCGGGGCCAAGTTGAGCTGCCTACGTAGAAATACGATAACCTAGGCGGCCTGGGCCAGTTGTGTCTCGGCGCGGGCGATCCGGATCACGCCGAAACGGGCCAGCATCCGGATAATCGGGTAGCAGGGGTCGAACTCGCCTTTGTTGGTGGCGAAGTTGGGACGCGAAGGATGTACGTGGTGGTTGTTGTGATAACCTTCGCCGAACATCAGCCAGTCGATGCGGAACAGGTTCTTCGAGGTGTTGTCGGTCTCGAAGTTGACATGGCCGTATTTATGGGCGTACCAGTTGATCACCACACCATGCAGGGGGCCCATTATCGCGTGGATGGGCACCAGGAGCAGCCACCAGAGCGAGGGGGCAAACATCACGTACAATGCCGTATAAATGCCGATCCAGAGCAGGCGGGAGAAGCCCGAGGAAGCAAAGCGGTCGAAACCGCGCCATTCCGGGATATTCTTTTTGAAGCGCTCTTCCACCGGCACTTTATCCTCGAGGATATTGGTGAAGATGGTCTTGGTGCGCCACATCATGGCAAACAGGTTTTTATCGTAGGCCGGGCTATGCGGGTCGAGCTCGGTATCGGTATAGGCATGGTGAATGCGGTGCATGATGCCATAGGCACGCGGGCTGAGGTAAGACGAGCCCTGTGTGAGCCACGTGAGCACAAAGAAAAAGCGCTCCCATCCTTTGCTCATCGTAAAAGAGCGGTGGGCGGCGTAACGGTGCAGGAAAAAGGTCTGTGTGAAAAGCGACAGGTACCAATGTGCAATAAACAAGAGAACAATAACAAGAACAGCCATGAGCGATACTTAGATTTAATGAGTCTGACGCGCAAAGATCGGGTAAAAAGGCGTTTGCGACCCGATGAGCTGGGCGCATTAGCGTGGATTTAACGGCCCTGCCGGAAGGTTGGCGGTGCGCAAATGCACCCTTTTCGGAAGCGCATGCAGGTCGGGCCAGGGGCCGGTACTGGCTGTGAAGGCAAGTACAGCCCGTTTCCAGGCTGGCCGGGTCCTACTTTTGGCGAACCCATTTTTCACCCAAGACCTTACACCATGACCCGTTTGTTTTTCCTGCTTTTCCCGGTATTGGCTGTCGCCTGCGGCAACAACACGGTAGCATCCGGCGGCTCCTCGTCGGGCTCCGGTACCAGCGACACCACCGGTGCACCGGTAGAAACCCGCAGCCCCAACACGGATTACCGCCCGGCATTCGCGGGGCAAACCCGTGTGCGCGGCGTACACACAGCTACTGCCTGGGAAGGGCGGGTGCTCAGCCGCGACCTGAAGCGCCCCTGGGGCATTGCCACGCTGCCCGATGGCCGGCTGCTGATCACCGAGAAGGGCGGCACCTTCCGCATCGCAAAGACCGACGGGACGCTCAGCGGCGCTATCGGGGGGCTGCCCCCGGTGAATGCGTCCGGGCAGGGCGGGCTGCTCGGGCTGGCCATCGACCCCGAATTTGCCAGCAACCGCACGGTGTTCTGGGTATTCTCGGAGCACCTGCACGAAGGCAACCTGACGGCCGTGGCCCGGGGCAGGCTGTCGGCCGACGAGTCGCGGATCGAAGGCGCCACCGTCATCTACCGGGCCACGCCGGCATACAATGGCAACCTGCATTATGGCGGGCGCATCCTGGTGGACCGCCAGGGCTATCTTTTTATTAGCACCGGCGAGCGCTCCGACCTCGTTACCCGGCCACAGGCGCAGCAGCTCAATTCGGCCCTGGGCAAGATCCTGCACATCACCAAAGACGGCAAGCCGGCACCGGGCGGACCCTTTGCCGGCCGTGCCGACGCCCGTCCCGAGATCTGGTCCTACGGGCACCGCAACGTGCAGGGCCTGGCCTTTCATCCCGTCACTGGCGACCTGTGGGAGAACGAGTTCGGGCCCCGCGGCGGCGACGAGCTCAACCGCATTGAGGCGGGAAAGAATTACGGCTGGCCGATCATCACCTACGGTTACGAATACAGTGGTGCCCGCATCGGCGAAGCGCTGACCGGGAAAGCCGGGCTGGAGCAGCCGGTGTATTACTGGGACCCGGTGCTGTCGCCAAGCGGCATGACCTTTTACAGCGGCGCCGGCATTGGCGAGTGGAAGCACGACCTGTTTATCTGCGGCCTGAACAGCAACCACATTGCGCGCCTTGTTATCCGCGACAACCGTGTGACCGGGGAGGAGCGCCTCCTGCGGAGCGAGGGGCAGCGCTTTCGCGATATCACAGAAGGAAAGGACGGTGCGCTTTATGCCGTTACGGACGAGGGCAGGCTTTACCGCATCGCGAAAAAGGGTTAACCGTATAAATACGTAATCAAAAGGCGGCCGCATGCGGCCGCCTTTTGATTTTCAAATCGGCTTGTTAGTGAACGATGCGGAAGCGCGCTTCGCTGCCGCGGCCCTGGAGCAGTATCAGGTACTCGCCTGCCGGCAACCCCGACAGCGGAAGGATGAGACTACGCTGGCCCGTGATGTTTCTTATGAGAATTGTACAGCCATCAGCTGAAAGTAGCTTCAGGTGCTCCCATTTGTCTGAAAGACGCAGCCCGGACATATTGAGCTGCGTCCGCGCCGGCACGGGATACCACGAGATTCCGTATTCCGCGGCTGGTATGCCCGGGAGCGCGGTGGTGCTGCCAACGATGAAAGTGAGCGTATTGCTGTAAACCGTCGCCGGCGATGCGCAGGTCGCATTGCTGGTGACCCGGCAGCGCAGCCGGGCGCCGTTGACGGCGGGCGCATACGTGACCGACGCAGCCGTGGCTCCGCCTATGTCGTGCCAGCCGGTCGCGCTCGTGCTGTCCGACCATTGGTAGGCCGGCGAAGTGCCGCCGTTGACCTGTGCGGCGCTGATGAGCGTGCTATTGCCCGGAGCCACCGTGGTGTTGCCGGTGATGGTGGCCGCCAGGGGCTGCGTTGGATTGATGGTCATTACGATCCGCAGGCTCGTGTCGCGCGAGTACGACGTGCAGCGAAACGAGTCGTTGTTCGTGATCTGCGCTTGGATGATGGCGCCGTTGCCCAGGCTGCTGGATGAAAATACGGGGCTGCCCGTGGAGACATAGTTGCCGTCGACAAACCATTGGATGAAGGGGTTGCTGCCCCAGTTGCTGCCGGAAGCGGTAAAGGTGACGTTGCTGCCCGAGCAGGCCGTAGTGGCGCTCGCGCTTACCGTAACTGCCGGCACCGGGTAGGTCCGGAGAGCGAAACGGGTTCTGGCGCTGTAGCGGCTGCCGTCGACCAGGCAACGGAAGCGGGCGCCGCCCCAGGTCGCGGGGAAGCGGGTGATCGTAAGCGTCCTGGCGGCAGTGCCGGTAACGGTGGCGCTAGCCGGCACGTTCGCATAACCCGAACCGCTATCCACCTGCCATTGGTAGCTCGTGCCGGTGAGGTCAGAAAGGAGTTCGGCATACCCGTTCACACACAGCTCGCGTTCGTCTACCCCGTTGAGGTTGTTGGTGAAGATCGAAAACCGCTGCTCGGGCGAGGAAACGCCGATGTCGATATGGCCGTCCAGGTTGAAGTCGGCGGCGCAGATATCGTACATCGCGGTATTGTTCGGGTATGGTTCGGTGATGGAGACCGTCGGGTCGACGCTGATTTGTCCCGGGGTGGAAGTGTTGCGCACCAGGAACAGCGTGCGTCCGCCCCAGGAACAGACGGCCAGGTCAGGCTTGCTGTCGCCGCTCAGGTTCTCCACCAGGCCGCGGTTGAAGGAGCGGGCATCGTTGACGTGGAAAGCGCGCGCGAACGAAAGGGCACCGGCGGTGCTGGTGTTGCGGAAGATGGTGATGCTGTCCGACCCGTTCAGGATAATGTCTTTTTTTCCGTCGCCGTCGAAATCGGCGACGTTGATGGTGCGGCCGTTGCCGGTCCAGTCGTTGATGCCCGGCAGGTCCAGGCGGGTGGCGAAACCGATGTTTCCAGTCGTGCTGGTGTTGCGGAATACCGAAACCACCGTCACCAGGCTGTTATCGCTCATTACCACCACATCCGGCTTGCCGTCGCCGTCCATATCGTCCGTGGCGAGGCCTACGCCCGGCCCGGGAAGCACAAAGTTGCCCGGGGCGCCGAAGGAGATCCGGCCGGGGGCGCTGGTATTGCGCAGCACCGACAGCCTGGAGTCGCTGAAGCAGGCAATGGCCAGCTCCGGACGGCCGTCGCCATCCAGGTCGATGGCGTCGGTGCCGTGCGTGGAGGTAGGCGTGCCGAGGTTGAGCGGCTCGTCGAAGGCAATCGTTCCCGGCGTGCTGTTGTTCCGGAATACGAGAACGGAGTCGGAATTGGTGGGCGAGATAAGGTCTTGCCGGCCGTCACCGTCCACGTCGCGCAGGTAGAGATCGCCGAAGTTGAAGGCCAGGCTTTTCCGGATGAATACCGGCGGCGCGAAGTCGAAGTTGCCCCCGGTGCTGCGGTTCCGGTAAACGAACAGGGAGTCCGGTGACGACTTCAGGGTCAGCAGGTCGGGCTTTCCGTCGCCGTCCACGTCCCCGGCCGCGGCGCCCTTCGAGCCGATAGGGTAGGGGAAGCTGAAGCCGTAGGCATACCGGAAGGATTGTGTATTGAAATTGCTGCTGTCGGGGCGGGTCACGGCAAAGCGCTTTTCGGTACGGGTTTGTAGCCCGTTGAGGGTGTTGAGCACCGTGATCGGTCCGAAGGAGGCACTCACCGGTACCTGGCAAACGATCTGCGTAGCGGTGGCGGCGCTCACCGTGGCCTTCATGCCGCCGAAGTAAACGATGTTCCCCGCAGGCGTGGGCGCAAAATTATTGCCGGTGAGGGTGACCTGCGTGCCGACGGGGCCCGAGGCCGGGCTGAGGGCCGTAACAACCGGGGCGGCCGCCGATGGCGGCGCGATATAGGTAAAGCCCGGCGCGCTGATCGTCCCGTAGGCATTCACCAGCGATACGTTGCCGGAGCTGCCCCCGGCGACGATGGCATCGATGGTATTGTTGTTGAGTATCGTGAACGAGGTGGCGGACAGCCCTCCGAAGCGCACCGAGGTTACCGTGTTGAAGTTGTCGCCCTGGATCCGGACCCGTGTGCCGGTGCTTCCCGAGGCCGGGCTGAAAACGGTGATAAAGGGAATCGGCGGTACGTAGAAATACAGGATCTGCTGCAGGGTGTCGGCCTTCTGGCCGTTGCTCACGATCAGCTGCACGGTGTCGGAGCTCCGCGCCACGGCATGGCTGTAGGTGGTGTTGTACGAGGTGCTCACCTGCGTGCCGTTCACGATCCAGCGGCTGGTGTAAAAACGCTTCGAGTAATTCTGGAGCCGCACGATGCCCGTCGACAGCACGCCGAGGGTATCGGCAGTGAAGGCCGCGCGCGGCAAGGGCGTGCCGCCGCCGTTGGTGCTCAGCTGCAGGTGATCGCGGCCGCCGCCCACCCAGAACTGCTGGGGCGTGAGGCATTGGACGTCGTTGTTGCCGTAGCCGAGGTAGGAGAAGTTGTTGTCGCGGGGCAGGGGTTCCCATACCTTGCCCGAGTCGCTGGTGCGGTACACATCGTACATATACAGGGCATAGCCGGTGCTGTCGTTGACGAACTCGAACTTGCCGCCGTGGAAGGGCGTCACCAGCTCGTTGTTCTGAAGCGTCCAGCTGCTGCCCCCGTTGCCGGTGTAATACACAAGCCCGTTCTGGTTGTAGTTGTACACGCTCATCCACCCCTTCTGGGCGGTCAGGAAATGAATGTACCCGAGCTTCGAGGTCGAGTTGTTGTTGTTGGGAATCGTGAGCGCGGAGAAGAATTGTCCCCCGTTGGTGCTCCGGAAGGCGCGGCTGTCGCCATACACCTTGTTGAAGGCGATAACGGTATTGGCATCGGGCGCTTCGAGGTGCTCGAGGTAAAGACCCGCCGTCACCTGCGCCGTGCTCCAGGTCTTGCCCCGGTCGGTGGAGCGCAGGATGCGGTCGGCGTCGACGGCAATGCCGGTGCTGCCGCCGCCGGGAAAGATCATGTCCATCACCCCGGTGCGCAACTGGAAGTTGTTGAACTGCGAATGGTAAACAAGTTTGAAGGTGTTGCCCCCGTCGACCGAGTAAAGGATCGCCGGGACGAGGCCGTAGTCGCCATAAGCGATCACCGTATCCTGGCTGAAGGCATGCACCCCGTTGACCGTGAAGCCGAAGGTGAGGTTGACGGGATACCCGTTGAAATCTACGTTGGTCAGGGTGATGGGCTTGCGTACGAAGCTGTGTCCGCTGTCGGTGGTATACCCGATCCAGTCGGGCGCGCCCGACGAGGCGATATAACCTTTGGCGGGCCCGAAGAAGGAGAGCTTGGAGATGTTATTGTCGGTGGTGGACAGGTCAACATAAACCTGGCGGAGCTGGGCCGCCGCCGTCCCGGCCGCCATTACGAAAAGCAGCAGGAGGGCACTACGAAAAAAGCGCATAAGGATTGTGTTTTGGTCAGCATCGTGCAGCTGGTCGTATAAAATTAAGGAATCGGGGCGAATGCCCCCACTCCCGTACCCGGAAGCGGCAGTCCATACCGCCTCCTGCTCAACTAAGGCAGAAGCCCCTGGCCCCGGCGCGGCTATGTATACTGGAGCAGGGGCTGGCACCGCCTGGAATGACGAACCGCAAGGAGCCTGGGCCGCCTGCTATACTGTGTTTTCCGGCGCCCTGATGGGAGCTTCGGAAGAGGCCATAGCCGCCTGATCGGGCAGATTTGCTATATTTAGCCAAATTATTGCATCATGAAATCGCTTTCCAAGCTGGCGCTCCTGGCCCTTGCCCTGTATACCACCGGAGCCGTCCAGGCCCAGGGCACTGCCCGCAAAGCGGCCCCGCAGGCCGCCGCCGCTCCCGTAAAGAGCCCGGTTAAGAATTATTATGTGGTACAGCTCTGGAATCCTTCCGAGCCGCCCACTGCGCAGGACGAAGCCTCCCTCAACGCCATCCGCGCCGCCTATAAAGGCAAGAAGGTGGAAGTATTTTCGATGCGCTGGAGCAGCGAGCCTGAACTCCGCGGCATCCTCGGCAAGTTTTTCGGAAAGAACGTACAGGTGGACGCCGGCAACGAGCACAGCTTCGTACTCAACGGCGTTCCCTTCGACATGCACAGCCTGAAGGCCACCCTGCTGATCGGCGACGATAAGCTGCTGGTGTCCAATGTCGGGAAGAGCGACGAGAGCATCAGCAACTACCTCAAGACCGCCGTTAAATAATTGATCGGTTCCGTATTGCAGCCCCGCATCCGCGGGGCTTTTTTGTGTGCCATCTCCCTGGCGACATTTGGCACTATTTTTACGACATTTTTCCTAACTTTGGCGAAACGCACTGATATGGCACAACGTTCATCCGCGGGCCGGCGCAGCAAAGGAGCCTGGTATTCCCTGCTTCCGATCAAAGGCGGCAAGTCGCCGGCTGACGGCACCATCGCGCACCTGTCGGACGATGATAAGAACCTGCTGGCCATCATTGAGCTGGTGCGGGCGGGCGTATCGGTGCATGATTTCAACGAGATCTCCAAGATCACCCCTTTTTCTCAGGCCGAGTGGGCGGGTTACCTGCAGGTGTCGGAGCGCACCATGCAGCGCAACCAGAAAGAGCAAAAGCCCTGGCCCGCCATTCAATCGGAACGCATTATCGAGCTGACGATGCTGTATCAATACGGTGTGTCGGTATTCGGCGACCAGGACGCGTTCAATACCTGGCTCGGTGAGCGCAATATCGCGCTCGGCGGTTATGTGCCGAAGGAATTGCTGGATACCAAATTCGGTGTCACCCTCGTTAAAGACGCACTCGGGCGCATCGAACACGGCCTCTTCGCATGATCGTTTACCGCCTCAGCAAGGGTGCTTTCAAGAACGACCTTTCGGGTAAAGGCGCAGAGCTTTATGGCGGTCGCTGGAACAGCCGCGGAACGGCGCTCCTGTACACCGCTTCCTCGCGGGCGCTTTGCATGGCCGAACTCGCTGTAAACCTGCCCTATGGGATCGTGCCGAAAGATTACCACATGGTCACCATCCAGTTTCCCGACAAAGCGGCAATTCATGAAATCGACCCGGCGACGCTGCCCGCCGGGTGGAACGACTTCCCGCATGCCGACGCGACACAACGGGTGGGAGACGCCTTTGCGCGCGAAGGCAGGTTCCTGGTGTTGCGCGTGCCATCAGCGGTGGTGGAAGGTGATTTCAACTACCTCCTCAACCCGGCGCATACCGACTTCGGAAAAGTGATCGTAAAAGCCACGACGCCGTTCTCATTCGACAAGCGGCTGTTCCGGAGGTGACATCCGCACGGAGCGGTCCTCATTCTATGCTAACCCAAATCAGTCCTTGATCTCGATCCATACCGGCGCATGGTCCGAGGTCTTTTCCCAGCCGCGCACATCGCGGTCTACACCACCGGATTTCAGTCGTTTTACCAGGTCTTTGCTGAGCAGGAAATGGTCGATCCGGATGCCCGCATTGCGCCCGAAGGCGTTGCGGAAATAGTCCCAGTAAGTATAGATCCCTTCTTCGGGGTACAGGTGCCGGAGCGCGTCCGTCCAGCCGCTTTTCAGCAGGGCGGCATAGGCCGCGCGCGATTCGGGAAAGAAGAGTGCGTCGGTAACCCAGCGCTCGGGGCGGTAAGCATCGATGTTTTCCGGGATCACGTTGTAGTCGCCGGTAAGCACTACCGGGCCGCCCTTTTTCAGCAGACTTGCCGCATGTTGGTGGAAGTGCTCCATCCACGACAGCTTGTAGTCGAATTTGGGCCCGGGTGCGGGGTTGCCGTTCGGCAGGTAGAGGCAGCCGACCGTGATGCCGCCAACTTCCGCCTCGATGTAACGGCTATGCTCGTCTTCGTCGTTTCCGGGAAGGCCTTTCCGTATTTCTACAGGATCGCCGATGCGGGAGAGGATCGCCACCCCGTTCCAGCTCTTTTGTCCGTGCCACACGGCGCTGTAGCCCGCGGCGCGGATTGCTTCTTCCGGGAATTTTTCCTGCGGTGCTTTCAGCTCCTGCAGGCAGGTGATATCGGGTGCCGTTTCTTCCAGCCAGCGCAGCAACACCGGCAGGCGGGCGGAAATCCCATTGACATTGTAAGTAGCGATACGCATGGTCGGGTTTTCTTAGGCCGACAAGCTAGCAATTTTTCGCTTGCGGTCGACAGTCGGGTATTTTGTTTACTATATAAATTTTGTAGACTAAAAGGCCTGTCTTATTTTCGGCGCCTGTCGGGCGATCGCCGTCGCCTGATTATTACCGTAGAACTACAATACTCGTTCAAAAGTGCATAAGCCGACAAGTCCATCATCGCCCGCAGGCAAAAATCCCTGGCAGCTACTGGTGCAATACCTTTTGGTGCTCCTGCTCATTGGCCTGCTGCTCCTGATCGGGGCGCCGCTCAACCTGCTCAAAGCCTGATGCCGGCGGTCGCTTGTTAAAGCCGTCGCCCCGGGTCGTACCCGCAGCCGGTGGATGGGGACCATGAATATTTCGGCTTTATCTGAAAGAATGTGCCGGTAATGGCGGATGTCGCAGCAGGCTGCCAGCCGGTTTGCAGGGTGCCGCTTCATTTTAAGAATCTCTTTGCATCTCCTGTAAAATAAAAGCGCGCGAATCGGGTTATAAGCCTAAATCCTTCCTGATGAAAAGAACCTCCCTGCTGTTGCTGACCGCCCTGGTCGCCTTTTCTTCTGCATTTGCCGCTCCCCGCAAGCACAAGACGTCCGTACGAACGGGCCGGACCGCTGCCGTGGTGTTCCCGGTAGCCGGTAAAAAAAGCATCATCCGTGATAAATGGGGCGCAAGCCGTGATGGCGGTATCCGCCGGCATAAAGGGATCGACATTCATGCCCGGAAAGGGACGCCCGTAGTGGCGCTCACCGATGGCCGGATTGTGGAGCGGGCACAGATGCCGATCGGCGGGAAAACGCTTTGGCTCAAGTCGGCCCACCAGGGATGGACCGCTTACTACGCCCACCTCGACAAGCAATACGTGCGCGAGGGGCAATGGGTGCACAAGGGCCAGGTGATCGGGACGGTAGGCAACACCGGCAATGCCCGCACCACGCCGTCACACCTGCATTTCGGGGTTACGAAGGGCAGCCATTGGGTAAACCCGCTGCCTTATGTTAAGGGCGCACCAAAAGTGCTGGCGGCTGCACCATCCTCCAAAAAGAAGTCGAAAAGAGGTCAGGCCTGACCCGATAAAGGAAAAACGAATCAGCGAAGCCGGCAGAAGTTGCCGGCTTCGCGTATTTTGGAGCCGGAAGGCCACCCGGGCGATGCTGCTGCCGGCATCGATGTAGGGAGGCGCCTGCGCCGCATGAAAATCTTCAAAGTCCTTTATATACAGGTGTTGATCGGCATTGCCCTGGGCATTCTCACGGGCTGGCTTTTCCCTTCCTTCGCACCGGCGGCAAAGCTGATCTCCGAAACTTTCATCAACGCGATCCGTATGGTGATCGCGCCCCTGATTTTTATTACGATCGTACTCGGTATTGCCGGGGCGGGCGACGTGCGGAAGGTGGGCCGCGTTGGCCTCAAGGCGCTGGTGTATTTCGAGGTGGTCACCACCCTGGCGCTGCTTATCGGGCTGGTAACGGCCAACTGGATCCGGCCCGGCGCGGGCATCGCCCCGCCCCATGCGGCGGCTGCCGCTGCAACTGCCGTAAAAGCGGGCGCCGATATGAACTGGGGCGAGTTCTTTTCGCACATCGTGCCGGCAAACATCGTCGAGGCCTTTGCCAAGGGTGATATTCTCCAGGTGCTGTTCTTCAGCGTGCTTTTTGCTCTCGGTCTGCGTGGGCTCGGTCTTGCCGGGCAGCCGGTGCTGCAGGGCTTCGAGCTCATCAATAAAGTGCTTTTCAATATCCTGAAGATGATCATGAAGGTGAGCCCGCTTGGTGCCTTTGGCGGGATGGCCTTTACGATCGGCAAGTTTGGCTTCGGCACCCTGGCGGTGCTGGGCAAGCTGCTGCTGACCTTTTATGCCACCGGCCTGCTGTTCATCTTCGTGGTACTGAACCTCGTGTGCCGGTATTACCGCATCAGCCTCTGGAAGCTGCTGGTTTATATAAAGGAGGAGATCCTGATCGTGCTCGGCGCGTCCAGCAGCGAGGCCGTGCTGCCATCGGTAATGCAAAAGCTGACCGACGCCGGCTGCCGCAAAGACGTCGTGGGCCTGGTGATCCCGACGGGTTACAGCTTCAACCTCGACGGAACGACGATCTACCTGAGTATGAGTGTCATCTTCCTGGCGCAGGTCTTTGGCGTCGACCTCAGCATTGGCCAGCAGGCAACGGTTATCGGGATCCTGCTGCTGACGAGCAAGGGGGCCGCGGGGGTTACCGGCTCCGGGTTCATCGTGCTTACCTCCACGCTGGCCGCACTCAAGGTGGTGCCGGTAGAAGGCGTGGCGATGCTCATCGGTGTCGACCGCTTTATGAGCGAGGGCCGCGCCCTGATCAATTTCATGGGCAACACGGTGGCCACCGTTGTGATCGCCCGGAGCGAGAACGAGGTAGACCTTGTGCGCTACCGTGCCGTAGTGGAAGGGCACCGGCCGCTAAGCGATACCTATAGCGATGCGGCCGCGCCTCCGGGCGGACCGGTTGTATAGCAAAATGACGGAGCGGCTTTGGCCGCTTTTTTTTTGACAGCGGTGAGTAAACAGAAAAGGCAGCCCGACAAGGCTGCCTTTTCTGTTGTTGCGCTGCATCTTTATTTCCGGTCGTCGGAAGGGGTGCGCTTGCCCTGGTGGGGCTCCTCATTGAAGCCCCTGCGATGCGTGCCGCCACCGCTCTGACCGCCGGTCTGCGTGGTTTTCGGCGCACCTTGGGTGCGGCTCTTCGTTGACGGCTTGCTGCCTTCATTTTCACGGCCCGGGTTGTTGCCGCGGTTGTTATTATTTGCCATAAATGGTAGTTTGGGAAAACGGCGCGAAAAGAATGCCATAAGTGCCGCGAAATTTTTTAACCACCCCGTGTTAGGGAAGACGGCGCGGCAATAGCCCGAGCTCGACCGTGAAGACGACCCGGTGCGCGCGATGGATCGCTACCTGGATTTTCGCACCCGCTTCATCCTGAAGTATCACCAGTTATTGGAACACCTCAAATCCTTTACCCCTCAAAATATGCCGGAGCAAGGGCACGGCTTCTGATTTACAAGCGAACTCCTTTGAATGGCTGAAGTAAAGGAAGGTCCTGCTGATAGATGAAAAACACGAAGGGAAGCTACGGCTTCCCTTTCTTGTTGTGTACAGTAACTGCGATGCTTATTGCTTGCGCACGTTCATAGCCAGCAGGCCACGATCACCCATCCGCTTGAGGAAGGTAACCTTGTCGCCTTCCTGAATGGGGAAATTGCACTGGTCTTTGTGAACGAAGATGCGCTCGCCGGTGGTGCTGTCTTCGATAAAGCCGAAGCCTTTCGATTTTCCGAAGTACTGCACGGTGCCGTTGTGCAAGGAATCGTCCGCGAAGAACTGCTCTGCCTTGGGCACAGCATCGGGGATCTCCTCGAGCTTGTACACTTTTTTCTTTTTGTAGTCGATCGGGGTAGTAGTGAGGTTGCCGTTCTCATCGAGGTAGGCAATCATGTCGTCAAAGGATTTTGCGGGCTGCTCTTTGCGGGCTGCCATGCGCTCCTTTTTTTCCTGGCGCTGCTTGCGCTTTTTGTTTTCTACTTCGCGCTTGCTGAAGGTTTCTTTTGATCTTGCCATTTATTGTTTTTAGAGGTGACGGAAGTGCCGGTTCAAAAGGGCCGTACGCTCCCGGTTATTGTTTAAAACAGAAGGCCTCCCGCAGGAGGCCTTCACGGGTATCTTACCAGCGACCACCGCGGCCGCCGCCATTGTTGCTGCGCTCCGGGCGATCTTCTTTCGGACGGGCTTCCATCACGCGGATGGTGCGGCCGTCAACAGAAGCGCCGTCGAGCTCGGCGATCGCCTTGCGGGCGGCTTCGTCGTCGCTCATTTCAACGAAACCAAAGCCTTTGCTTTTGTTCGTGAATTTGTCCATAATAACTTTTGCAGAGCTCACTTGGCCATAAGGCGCAAAAAAGTCTCCCAGATCTCCATCCTGGATGCCGTAGCTCAGGTTTGAAACGTAGATGTTCATACGTGTAGTGTTGAAAATTCAGAAAATTATCTGAGTAAGGCAAGGAGTAAGTGAATAACTAAATTGCGGAGGCAGAGGCTGCGTTGCAGGATAATTAGCCGATACTAGATGCGAGGCTCAAATTTTAACCCTGTAAAGGTACGATTTTACCGGCAGAATAGTGCCAATTATTTGCAAAGGCTCGGGCCTTGCCGGGGTTGTTCAACACTTTCGAACCGGCTTCCTGTTCCTATCTTCGGCGCCAATCACAGCCATGAGGCGATCGAGGGACTTTTTTCATAATTTCTTCCACAGCGAGAAAGTGGCGGGCGGGCTGCTCGTCGTTTGCACCCTCGTTTCCCTGCTTATCGCCAACGGCCCCGGAGGCGCAGGGTATATTCATTTCTTTCACCAGGAACTGGGTCCCGCCGGCGCAAAGCTCCACCTCAGCATAGAGCACTGGGTCAACGATGGGTTGATGGCGATCTTTTTCCTGATGGTGGGCCTCGAGGTGGAACGGGAGCTTTATGTGGGTGAGCTGGCCAGCCTGCGCAAAGCCGTGCTGCCGCTGGTCGCTGCCGTCGGTGGTATGGTGGTGCCGGCGCTTATCCACTTTGCACTGAATCGCGGCACATCCACCCAGTCGGGCTTTGCCATCCCGATGGCCACCGATATTGCTTTTGCGCTCGGCATTCTCTCACTTGCGGGTCGTCGCGCACCCGTCGCCGTGAAAGTGTTCCTGGCAGCCCTGGCCATCATCGACGACATCGGTGCCATACTGATGATCGCTTTCTTTTACACCAGGACGATACAGTTGGCCTACCTGTTAGGAGCACTTGGCATTTTCGCCGGCCTGCTGTTGATGAACCGGCTCCGCGTACGGCAACTGCTGCTGTACCTGGTACCCGGCGTGCTGCTGTGGTATTGTCTCCTGCAATCCGGGGTGCACGCCACTATTGCCGGTGTGCTGCTGGCCTTTGCCATCCCGTTTCACGAAGTCGATGACCGCAATATATCGCTCCGGCTCCAGCACTTCCTGCACAAGCCGGTGGCCTTTTTGATCCTCCCGGTATTTGCGCTTGCCAATACGGCGATTGCGCTGCCCGCCGATATCATGGCGGCACTTTCCGGCCGCAACTCGCTTGGAGTTATCCTCGGACTGTTCGTAGGAAAAGTGACCGGTATCCTGTTCGCGTCCTGGCTTGTGTTGCGGCTGCGTATCGCCGACCGGCAGGAGGGGCTCGGCTGGCGCGCACTGACCGGGGCGGGCTTCCTGGGCGGTATCGGTTTTACGATGTCGATGTTCATCGCCAACCTCTCCTTTACCGACGGCGCGCTGGTTACCGCGTCGAAGCTCGGCATCCTGCTGGCTTCCACATTGTCCGCACTTATAGGGCTCCTGGTTTTCTACCTTCGGAAGCCCGCGGCTGCAGCCTGATCAGGCATCACCGGCCCGCTGCAGCAGCTGCTCTTCGATCACCTGCTGAAACGCATTTTTGGGAATGGCACCTTTCTGCATCATCGGTGTCCCTTCGGTCGGGATGAACAGCAGGGTAGGGATGCTCTGGATTCCAAAAACAGCAGAAAGCTCCTGCTCGGCTTCGGTGTCTACTTTATAAATCAGCAGCCGGCCTTCATATTCCGCCGCCAGCTCTTCCAGCACCGGGGCAATGGCCCTGCAGGGACCGCACCAGTCGGCGTAAAAGTCGATGATCGCCGGTAGCGCGCCCTTATACTCCCACTCTTTGTCTTCCTCGTAATTGAATACTTTATCCTTGAAATCCTGCGTGCTCATCCGGATCGTTGCCATAGATACTTTTTGTGCAACAGAAACGCCAAGGCCGTGCCAGTTCCACGGAGGGAAACCGGCACGGCCTTGCGCGTCTTCGTATTATTTTTTTACAAGAACGACAATACCCATGGGGGCAACCCGGGCGGTGCGGGCAGCTTTGCCGTTGAGGGCATCGCGGAAGCCACCGCCCGCGATCCGCGGATGGGTAAATTCTACCGGCTTTGCACCGCGGTTGACGGCCACCACCACTTCTTCATTGCCCAGCTTGCGGCTGAAGGAATAGACCTGTCTTGCATCATCCGTAACCAGGGTTTCATAAGAGCCGGTGCGGATCGCCGGGTATTTCTTGCGCAGGCCGATAAAGCGCTTGTACCAGGAGAAAAGGTCCGCATCGAAGGCCACCGCATCGGGGGCATGAAGACTCTGGTCGGGGTTGTGCGTTTCGGGTGAATAAGAAAGCTCTTTCCAAACCATGGGCTTGCGGCAGTCGGGATCGTTGGCGCCCCACATGCCGGCTTCGTCGCCGTAATAGATCATCGGCGCGCCCAGGTAAAGCAGCTGAAAGGCCGCGATGAGCTTTTGCTTGCGGCGCTGCTCCGGGGTAGGCTTGCGTGCGTTGTAGCCCTTATTGTTGCTCTTCTGGCTCCAGTTGAAATACTTGCCCCAGTCGCCAAAGCGCCTGCCGTCGGGGTTGGCCACGGCGCTCGCGATGCGGGTGGCGTCATGGCTGTTCATGAGGTTTTGCATATTCAGCGCAACGCCGTTTCCGAATGCTTCGCGCAGGGCCTTCAGGCGCTGGTCGAAGGCACTTGCTTTGATCGCCAGGCTGTCCTGCACAAAAAAGTCGTGCATGATAAAGGCGAAGTTGTAGTTCATCGTCGCGTCGAATTCATCACCCTGGAGGTAGGGCCGTGTTTTTTCGATGGGGTCTACGAGCTCAGCGGTCATATAGGCCTGCGGGTTGATGGAGCGGACGTGCCTGCGCCAGTCTTTCCAGAACGCATGGCCTACGTCGTAGGCCACGTCGAGACGCCAGCCGTCGATGCCATGGGCGATGCCCTTGTTCATCGGGTTCATCCAGCGTCGCGTGGCGTTGAAGATGTATTGCTTCGGACCGGCCACGATGCCGCCGCTGTCTTCGCGGAACTCGGGCAGCGTGCGTACCCCGAACCAGCCTTTGTAGCGGAACGGTGTGCCCTTGGCCGAGTCGCGGAAGCTTTGTACGATGAACCAGTCTTTGTAGGGCGAGGCCTCCTGGTTTTTCTCCAGGTCCTGGAAGGCGAAGTTGCGGATGCCCACGTGGTTGAACACCCCGTCGAAGATGATCCGCATGCCTCGGCGATGCACTTCATCAATGAGGCGCAGGGCAAGAAGGTCGGCCTTTGTCCAGCTCCAGGAGGCTGTGTCGAGCGGGTTCTCCCGTGCGATAAGCTTTTTGTCGCCTTCGGGGTCGGGACCAAAGGTGGGGTCGATATGGTGGTACATCAACGCATCGTATTTATGCGATGAAGGCGACCAGAAAAGCGGCGTTGTGTAAATAGCTTCCACGCCCAGCGTCTTCAGGTAATCGAGGCGGTCGATCATGCCCTGGAGGTCGCCGCCATAGCGGCGGCGCTGGATGTTGAACCAGATGTCCTTTCCGTTGGCTTTTTCGTAGGGTTGCAGTTCATACCAGTCGCTGGTCCACGGGTGGATGCTGAAGGCCGAGGTGTCGTCGAAGGGATAGGCGCCGCCAAGGTCGGCCCTGGTGGGGTCATTGCCCCGGTCGCCGTTTCGGAAGCGTTCGGGAAAGATCTGGTACCATACAATGCCCTTGCTCCAGCCGGGTGTATGGTCGGCCTGCGCGGTGGCAGCAGAAACGCCGGCCACCGACGCCAGTGCAGCGAGAAGAGCGCGTGAAATAATTTTCCGGATCATGATTTCGATTAAGGTTTGAAGCTTTTACAAGCGAAGCGGTGGTTATTGATTTTTCAGCACGAGGTATTCGTAAGCACCGAGCGATACAGACGGCGGCAGCGGCACTGCTGCGCCGGTGAAGGCATTGATCCAGTTGCCGGCCAGCGCCGCCGGAACCGTATAAGTACGGGCACCGTTGCGCAGGTTGGCGATCACCAGTACGCGCTCCGTGCCCTGTTCGCGGGTGAAGGCAGCCACGTCGGTGCTATGATAGGTGCTGAGCGTGCCGCGACGGAGCGCGGCGCTGCTGCTGCGGAAAGCGAGCAGTTGCTTGTATTGCGCCGTCACATCGGGATTGATGCCCCAGGTGATGGTGGGGCCGGTGAACGGGAAGGTGATCCGGTTGGGGTAAGCGGCTTCCTGACCGTTGTAGATCATCGGAACGCCTTTCATATAGGCTGTCACCACAAAGGAAGCCAGCGAGCCAGGAATGCCGCCAAACAGCTGCTGCGGTGTGCCGTCCGACCCGTTCACGTCGTGGTTGGTGAGGTAGCGCACTACCTGCTGCCCGTTGGTGGCGCCGGAATATTCTGAGCTATTCAGGTTATCGAGATTCGTTACTGGCTGCCCGCCCTGTACGATGCTTTTAAGGCCGCCATAATAGCTGAAGCCGAAGATATAGTCGAAGCCGGAGGCGAAATGGTCGGCGCGGTTGCCTTCTGCAAGCAGCAGCAGGTTGTGCGTGGTGATGGCGCGGAGGCTGTCCACGGCCTGGCGCCAGAAGGTAGCCGGCGGGCCGTCGGCATAATCAAAACGGAAGCCGTCAACGTTTGCGGTATACACCCAGTATTTCATGCTGCGGATCATCTCCAGGCGCATGGCGGTGTTGTTGAAGTCAAGTTGCGCCACATCGTTCCAGCCGGTGCCGGGCGGGCTTACGATTGCGCCGCTGCCGTTCTTCAGGTACCAGTCGGGGTGCGCCGAGATCCAGGGATTATCCCAGGCCGTATGGTTCGCCACCCAGTCGAGCAGCACGGTCAGGTTGCGGCTGTGGGCGCCGTCTACCAACGCGCGCAGGTCGGTAAGCGTGCCGAACTCGGGGTTTACAGCGCGGTAGTCGCGCACTGCGTAGGGTGAGTTCACCGAGTTGACGTTGCCTACCGGGTAGATCGGCATCAGGTAAACCACGTTAACGCCCAACGCCTTGATGGAATCGAGGCGGGCCAGCACGCCCTGGAAGTTCCGCGTGCTGCTGAAGGCGCGCATATTCACCTGGTAGATGACCGCGTCGCGGCGGTCGGGCACCGCCTGGAAGGGCGTTCCGTACTGGGTGAAGTTGGGATCCTCGTTAACGGCCAGCGGCACCGAGCAGGACTGGGTGCCGAATACGATATTGAAATAGGCGAGACCTGCCGACGATGGCGTGCCGGTGATATTGAATACCAGGCTGCCGTTTCCGCTGGCCAGGGTACCCGCGGGCAGCGTGGCACTCAGCCCGGTGACACCGGTGGAGGCGATGGCCGTGCCGGCCGGGTAGGCCAGGCCGTTGCCGCCGCTATAGGGCATCGTGATTGTTCCCGTGTAGGAAAGACCGGCGGTTGCCGCCGTACTCACCGCGGCCGACGAGCAGCCGAATGAGCCGACTGCCGCAGCGGTCGGGGAGGGGGCCACGGGCGTCGGGGTGGGCGTTGGCGCCGGCGATTCTTTTTTCGAGCAGGCCGTGAGGCAGAACACGAGCAGCAAAGAGAGCAGTTTGCTGCGCAGGAGTGCAGATCGGGACATGGATACGTTTTTGGGCGGGTTGATTACCGTTGGTTTCGCAATGTGTACTTAGTACAAACTTAATTAATATCCAGCGCTCCCTTCCGATTCATTTGTGTCCCGGTGCGCCCCCCATCGCCTCCTCTTTTTCCGGCCCGGGATCGGGCAGTTTCTTTTCAAGGCAAAGCTTTTGCTAGACGTGCGGGTATGCAACAGGCGCGCGCAACCGCATTTTATTCAGGCACCAGCAATATCCTGGTGCCGCTCAAGCAATCCGAATTTCCGACCAGCTTCGAAGGCGCGAGCCGGCTTACCTATTATGCTTCGCTTTTTACGTCGCTGGAGGTCAACTCCTCGTTCTATAAGTTGCCGCGGCCGGCCACGGTAGCGAAGTGGCGCGACAGTGTACCCGAAGGCTTCCGGTTCACCTTCAAGGTTCCGAAGTCGGTCACCCATGCAAAGGGCCTGCAGTTCATTAGTGAAGATGTAGCGCGCTTCGCCGAAGCGGTTGCGGAGGCCGGCGATAAAAAGGGGTGCCTGCTGGTGCAGCTGCCGCCCTCGCTGAAACGGGATCATGAGGAAGAACTCGAGGGACTGCTGGAAACCCTTGCGGGCGATACTGCCGGGTGGCACATCGCGGTGGAGTTTCGTCATGTTTCGTGGTACCACAGGGAAGTGTACCGGATGCTGCAGCGCCACGGGGCAGGTATGGTGGAGCAGGATATGCCCGCCTCGGCCACGCCGCCCGCAAATGTGTCGGAGCGCTTTGCCTACCTGCGCTTTCACGGTCCGGGAGGGCGCTACCGCGGCAGCTACGACCATGAAGTGCTCGAGGCATATGCCGCCCGCATTGCCGGCTGGCTAGGGGCGGGGAAGGATGTGTATGCTTATTTCAACAACACCATGGGCGACGCGCTGGCCAACCTGCAAACGCTCAACGGGCTCGTGGAGCGCAGCCCCGGAAAGAAATAGCGAAGCGTTTTTGCAGCCCTTTGGATTTCAGTGTCCTGGCTATGTTATGCACACCCCTCCTTACGCGGCCGTAGCGCGTTGAAGAAACGGGAGGCGGATAAGTAAGCTCCGAAAGCCGCTATAAAAGCCGGTAACTTACCATCGTGCGCAGAAACGTCGGAACCGGAAAGGTTATTGAAAGAGCAGGCCGTAACGGGCAATCTCCTATTTGAAACCACTCCCCGGCAGTGGTCGCATGCAGCCCGTCACAAGTCACAGCGACCACTTCGGGGTTTTATCAGAAGTCATCACCGTTCGCCCGCATCTGCTTTCATTGAATCGTAAAGAAATGATGCAACTACTGGGCTATATCAGTCTTTTTTTGGAGGGCGCGGTTGTTCCGTACAAGTTGTATTACCATCCTTCCGACCGCAAGTATCATTTCCGGCCCGAGGCCGGCATCACGCGTTTCCCCTGCGTGGTAGCCTGGCAGCTCGAGTGCAGCTGGATCTTCGAAGGTGCCGTTCCCGAATCGCTGCGGCAGCAGCACTGTTCGCACCTGGATGCCATTTTGCTGAAAAATGCCGGTCCGCTGCTCTAGGCGTTCAATGGCGCACCGCTCCCGTTGCTTCCGTGTTGTTGCCTGCCACCCACAGCACGGCCGCCACATTGCCTTCTTCGTCGGGCACCGGCACGAGCGCGATATCAACCGGGTGTGCGGGATCGCCGTCGCCGGAAAGATGCACCGTCTCGCCCTTCAGTGCCCGCTTGAATTCCTGGTAGCCCGGGTCGTCGATAAAGCCGGGTGCTACCTCCAGCAGGTTGTGGCCCAGCACCGCACCGCGGGAAAGGCCGTAGTGTTTTTCGCAGGCTTCGTTCCATACCTGGTAGTTCATATGCCGGTCGAGCACGATGATCCGCTCGGGCACCGCGTCGGCCAGCTTTTCGGCCAGTTGCACGCCGCCGGCTTCGGCAGGCGGAGACGCTTCGCGCAGCAGGTGCAGCACCGCCGTCACGCAGCCCGACCCGTCGGCCACGGGCACCACATGATGGGTGCCGCCCGCGTCGCCCGGCAGCAGCGAAGGCATGGCGCCCGAAACGCCTTTGAGTGCGCGGTTCAGCAGTTCCTGGAAGCCGTGCGCCCTGAGGCGCGGAATGACCTCGAAGAGGTTTTGTCCCACCGCGTTTTTCCCGCGACCCTGCAGCCATTTCTGCGCCCCGTCATTGATCCGCGTGATGGTGTGGGCCCCGTCGGTAATAAGCAGCTTGCCGGTGAAGGTGTTGGCCAGCACCGCCAGGAGGCGCTCGCGTTCGGCCCCGGCATGCTGCTCTTGGCGCAGTGCCGTCTCGTCGTGGAAGGTGGCAACGAAGTGGGCGCCGGCAGTCTCCCGCAGCACCTGGAGATGTACGTTGAGGTAACGCAGGCTGTCTTTGGTCTGGAGCCGCAGCTGCAGGTCGGCGGCGCCCTTGGTTTGCAGTACCGTATTGACGTGTTCGCTGAATTTCTTGCGGTCGTCGGGGTGCAGGAAGCTGCTCAGCAGCTTTTGCGTCAGCGGGAGCGAGTTGGGTTTGTAGCCGAGGAGCTCGTAAAAGCCCGGGCTCCATTCCATCTTGTCGTGCCTGATGTCCCAGGTCCAGGTGCAGCCGGCGGCGGCGCGTTCGCCGAGGTGCTGCACCTCCTCGCGCAGGGCCGCCGTTTCGCGCCAGCGGGCTTCCCGCCGCTCCAGGGCATGCTGCAGGGTGATGTCGCGCACACTCCCGATCAGCAACAGCTCGCCCGAGGGCAGCAGCGCGGTGCGCCCGCGCAGCTGCAGGTGCCGCACCTGCCCGTCGTTGCGCAGGGCGCGGTACTCGAGCTCGGGGCTCACATGCTCATCCTCGAAGCGGCGGCAGGCTTCGGCGAGCATTTCGCGGTCATCGGGGTGAACGTATTGCAGCAACAAGGCGTCCGAAGGTTCCACCGAGCGCGGCTGCAGCCCGAGGAGGCGGTAATAGTGGTCGGAAAAACTCCATTTGCCCGTGTGTGCATTCAGCGCCCAGCTGCCCAGGTAGCCGAGGCGCTCCGCGGCGCACAGGGCTTCGTGCCTTTCCTGCGCCCGGTCGTTGGCTTCCGCCAGCTGCTCTTCCAGCGCCGCCTGCTCCGAGCAGTCCTGCAGGAGGGCGTATAAAATGTCGGCGCCGGCCTCGTCCTGGCTCCACGACGTGCACAGGCGGATGGAGCGCTCCTGGTGGCCCGCCGTCTGGATGCGGTAGGTGATGTCGAGGGGCAGGCGCCGCCGGTAAGCGCGGTCGAAGCTGTCTTCCACCGTGTGCGCGTCGGCCGGGTGCACATAGGCGGCGAAGGTGAACAGGTGCGCGTTGCTGCTCTGGGGCTGCAATCCGTGAAGGCGGTAGCAGTTGTCGGAATACCAGGCTTCGCCGGTGCCGGCGTTGTAGTACCAGGTGCCGGTGCCGCTTTGCCGCTCGGCCAGGTCGGCGGCGGTGGCGCGGTAGCGCAGGCGCGCGGCTTCTTTCTTTTCCGTGCTTCGTTCTTCCGCTTCGCGCCAGGGCGGCACGGGCTCCGGCGATTGCTCCTGCCCGGCTGCACTTGCGTTGACGGAAACACCTTCCACCGGCAGCACGCTGCCGTAGGTAGTGATGAGGCGGAAGCGGACGCGCAACGGCTTCCCGTTTGCCAGCTCGAGGGCGGTGCGCAGCGAAGCCACATCGTCGGGATGAAGAATGCCGCGGGTGCCTTCGAAAAACTCCGGCGCTTCGGCGGCAACGTCGCTGCCGAAGAGGGCCGTGCTTGCCGCAGGCCATTGCCAGCGGCCTTCCAGCTTCCAGGAATGGTCATCAAGGAACAGGTATATAACGCGGCCGGCGTCGGAGTCGTTGGACGAATGGGAATGATGCACAGGCTGCTGCTTTTCCGGTAAAAGAGATAAGCTAGGCTGTAGATGCGTGGTGAAAAGACACTCCTTTCAGATCTACACTTTTCGTGCCGCCCTGCCTCAGGCCCGGGCGTCCGGGAAGGTGTTCAAAACCCAAATGAGGCGCATGCTGCGGGCTTTTCCTAAATTGCAGGGTTCACCGCATGGCGCATTAATTGGGCACAAATGAACATGGAGAATACGGCTTCCGCACCCCCCCCGGTACCAACATCGAAACCCTACCCGATTGTAGCCATCGGCGCTTCAGCAGGAGGTATCGAAGCCATCAAGGAGCTGCTGGCCTACCTGCCTCCGAAGACCGGGATGACTTTCGTGTATGTACTGGATGTGGAGGAATACCTCGAGCAGAAGTAAGTGATCGTTTGGCAGTGGCGATTGTGATGCGTCGGGCGGCAGCCCCGTTAACCGCGCCTGCGCTAACCCGATAGATCCCGATGCGGGCATCGGGATGACAAATCCTGGGTATTTCAGTGGGCGGCCCGGGCGGCAGTTGCGCGGCCGGGAGGCACACTACGGGCCGCCCCGTTATCTCTTTCAAGCCCCTGTCATCCCGATCGCAAGCGATCGGGATCTTATTTTTCGCTGCTGCGAATACACTTAGAAAGGATTCCTGGCAGGAAACCGGGATTATTTTTCAGCGCTATAGTCCGTTATGCTTCGCGTCTTCGTGAAAAGGGGCGCCAGCCCCGCAAGCCGCGCCTGCGCGGCTCTTATTACCTGGATAATACGTATCACTACGGGCGGTAACGACGCCTTCCGCAGCTTGTCATCGGGGCGGCCTTCGTCGGCGGCCGGCTGCCCGGCGAAAAGGATCTCCTTGAGGCGGTCGATGTGCGTCCGCATCTCGGCTTCGCGCTCGCGCTTCCGGGCGGCGCTGCGCGTCCAGCCTTGGCTTCTTCCTCCTCCGCCATTTTCTTCAGCGGCAGCCGTCGCACCTCCATGATCGGCAGGGCCACCAGAGCGTGCCTTCGAGCGATTGGGTCATGGTGAACAACAGGTCGCCCTCGGTAAAGGAGTGCCCCACGTGTCCCGAATGCCCGTTTCCTGGTTTTCTTTTTTTCCGAAAGGAGTATTATCTTGTTGCTACCAAAACCAACGCGCTATGCCGCAACCACCCGCAACGGCAACACATCGCAGCTTATTTCATCAACCCGGTGCTTCCGGCCCGCCGGCGGACACATCCACATCCGAAAGAATCATCCCGGCAATTTCTTTACTGCCGGCTGCGACCGCAGAAGGTCTTCCCGGAAATCCCGGAACCCCTTCCGCGACCAAAAATTGCTTTTCCGGAAATCCCGGAAGCCTCCCTGCGCCCGAAACAACCCTTCCGGCATTTCCCGGACGCCTCCCTGCGTCTGAAAAGACCTTTCCGGGAATTCCGGCTGGCCTCCCGTCGCCCGGATCCACCCTTCCCGGAATTCCCGCAATCCCTCGTGCGTACGCGGGCACCCTTCCCGGAATTCCCGCGGCACCTGCCGCGTTCGTGGCTCCCGATCCCGGATTTCCCGTAAGGTTCCGGACCGGTAAAACACCCGCTCCCGGCGAACCCCTGGCTCCGTCCTGATCCGTTCAACGCACTGTTATCATTCTTTAACCCACAAATACCAAAACGATGAAAAAACAGTATTTCTTTTTCGGGAACATTTTCGCCACCTCCGCCGCCCTGCAGCTGCAGAAGTTCGGGCGGAGCTCGATCGGCCGCCTCGCTGCCGATCACCCGGCGCGCTCGGCCCGGCTGAAGCCAAAGCTGGAGGCCTTTGAGCAGGAGGCAGGACTGGGTGACAGCGCCGAGCGCGACAAGCAGGGCCATGTGGCCTCGGCCGACGAGCAGCTGGCAGGCTTCCGCAAGTACGTCAAGGTGGCCGAGGGCGCCATCCGCTACGCCGCCGGCGAGGGCTGGAAGAAGTCGGAACTGTACCGCGACTTCTTTCCCAACGGCATGACGGAATATGGCGATGTGAACAAGACCACCATGGCCGGCCTCGCGGAGCGCCTGCGCCTGGGGGCGGTAAAGCACGCGGCGCTGCTGCCGGCGGAGGTAACCACGCGCCTCCAGCGCATGGGCGCCGACTGGGCAGCCGCCTTCAACCGCCAGGAGAGCGGCAAGGAGCAGGTGGAGGAGCAGAAGGCCGAAACGGGCGCCGCCCGCGCCGCCCTGGAGCTGGCCCTGCTCACCGAGATGCACGAGGTGGCGGCCCTGCATCCCGGCGACGTGGCTGCTTGTTCAAGGTATTTCGACCTGCGCCTGCTGAAGGCGCGTACGGCAGCTTCCGAGGCGGCGGGTGCCGCGCCGGCGGTTTGACGCGGTTGTGCGCTGACGGTAGCTCCGCATTATGAAAGCCCCGATCGGGGCTTTTTGCGTCCGGACCCATCCCCCGGCGCCTTCGCAAGGAGAAGGGAGCGATACCGCCCGGGAAAGGCAGTTGAACTTTAAAAACCAATGATTTGGTATGGATACCGGGATAACCCCGGGGCGCACTCATCCTGCGGCAGGCCGCCAGCGGGCTCCGTGATAAAGAGCTGTTCGCCGTCTGCGATCATATTGAAAAACACTCGCAGCGACAGGTTTCCTGGCTGCTCACCCGCATGAAGTCGGCTGCGCCGCAGACACTCATCGCTGCGTAAGTATTTTTTTGGTATAAAGACAACCCGGCTGACCGCTTGTTTGTTCACCCGCCGTCCGCATTCCGGAAATCAATCCGTAAATTTTCAGGCAATTGCAAAAACAGAAAAGGAGCGCGAAGCTCCTTTTCTTTTCGGCGCCTGGAAAGGCGCTGTAAACCAAAACAACTGCTGATGAGAAAACGGTTGATTAAAACGCGTACTTAAGACCGACTTCCAGGCCGGTGGTCATGTTATAGGTCTTTGCGCGGCTGCTGTTGTAGCCGGGATAGGAGTCGCTTTCTGCGTTGGTAAAGTCGTGGTCGAAGCGCGCAAGCGTGTTCAGCGAAAGGCTCTTCGACAGGCGGAAGCGCACTCCGGCGGCGGCGGCGGCACCAAAGGTGGTGTTTTCAAAAGCTCCTTTCGTATCGGAGATAATGTCGTTGCCGTTGCCATCGGTAACCTTTGACCCGGTGAGGATGCCCAGTTGCGGGCCAACTTTCGCGGTGAACGAAATCGCGCTGGCGGGAGCTGCTGTGTACGCGAAGTAGACGGGGATCTTCACGTAGTTCACCTTCTGGAAAGCGGTATTGTTGCCGCTCTCGTACTTCTGGCCCTGGAGCCCGTAAAGCAGGTCGAGGCCGATGCCATACCTGTCGCTGAAATTATAGCCGCCCGAGATGCCGAAGGCAGCGTCGAAGGTAGCCTTGCGGTTGATGCTGCTGTTGTCGTTGTCGTTTTTGTTCTGGAGAAAACTGAACTGGGGAACCGCGGTTACGCCGAGCGAAAAACCTTTCTGGGCGTGGGCGGAGGAGGTGCCGAGGATCGCTGCAAAGCCAAGTGCAGCCACTATTGTCTTTTTCATTTCCTGATGTTTTTTGATTGTTCTTGTTTCGGTTTGACAGGGCAAAATTGGCTGCGGGGCAGCGCGGGGGCAATGTCCATACGGCTCCAAAACATACCTGATTTTCCCTTTTGAAGGGAAGCGGCATTTTTTCAATGTACCGGAAAAGAAAAGCGTCCGGAAAGGGACGCTGTTGATGACTTCGTATCAGTTGCTTTCGCGGTAACCGGTGGGCGCGATGCCGGTTTGTTCCTTGAAGAATTTGCTGAAGTGAAACGGGTTATTGAAGCCCAGCCCGTTTGCTACCTGCTTGATGGAGAGATCGGGATCGTCGAGCAGTGCCTTCGCTTCCTGGATGACCATCCCGTCGATGATCGCGCTGCAGGTATTGCCGGTCACTTCCTTCACGCAGCGCGAGAGGTATTTGGCGCTCACGTTAAGCTGCGCGGCATAGAATTGAACGCTGCGTTCGCGGAGCACATGGGCCGGCACCAGTCGGAGAAACTGGTAGGTGAGGTGCTCATTCCGGTGGGAGGGATTGACGTCGGTGCCGCTGCGGCGGCCCAGGCTGGCCGCCACCTCGAAAACGAACAGGGCGAAGGCATGCGCAACCGCTTCTTCGTAGTAAGGCGAGCGCTGCGGCATTTTACTTTTCTCCTGGAGTATGTCGAGCACGTTCTGCATCGTGCCCGCTTCCGACGGGTCGAGCTGGATCACCGGTGCCGCCTGCGCCGATAGAAAGGACAGGGCTTCCAGGTGCTTTTTGTGAATGGAAGAACGGCTGATCAGCTCCTGGGTAAACCCGAAAACGCGCACCCGGCAATCGGCGCTGAAGTGGCGTACCTGGATGACGGCGTCCTTTGTCCGGAGCAGCAGCGAACCCGCACCGAGTGTCAGGGTAGCCGTATTGTGCCGGAGCGTCAGCGTTCCGCTGTCGACAAATAAAACATAAAGTCCCTGCGATTTGAAAGGTCGCAGCAGCGACCGGCTCATGGGTTGTTCCAAAGAGTCGGCGACGTAGAAAAAATCATTTTCAAGACCGAGGTAAGCAAGCATCTGCCGGAAGCCGACTTTGCGGATATTGATTTCGGCAGGCAGCGTAGCAGGTATGCTGGTTGTTAATCGACTGGTGGTTTTTGGAGGGACTGCTTTTTTGGTGGACTCGGTGGCGTTCATAGGTTTAAAACAATTTTTTCAGGATCAGCACGGGGCGCTTTGTATTGCGGCAGATCGCCTCCGAGAGGGAGCGGTGCGTGAGCTGGTACAGGAAGCTGTATTTCCCCGGCAGGGCAATGATCAGGTCGGCCGCATTTTTTTCCACGAAAGCCGAAATGGCTTTGAGGATTTCCTTCTGTTCCGAAAAATATAATGCGTGGCGCACGTTTTTCAGCGTCTCGTCCTGTTGCCTGGATTCATCCCGGGTCGTATCGCGGCTCTCATTACGATCGCCGGCGGCGTTCAGGATATCGAATTCCACATCCCGCGACAGCGGGTTGGCGGCAAGCTGGTCGATCAGGTTCAGTGCCGGTCTCGAGTAGGTATCGATGGGGATCAGCGCGTGGCGGATCGGGCGGAACAACTGGCCCGCCGGCACGATGAGCACGCTCACGGTGCTGGCTTTTGTTATTTCGATGATGTGGCTGCTCACGTAGCTGTCGCTGTCGTATTCCCGGTTGTCGCTTCCGACCAGGATCAGCGACGGGCTTTCCCGGGCCACCAACTCCAGCGTTGCCCTCACGATCGGGCGCTCGCTCAGTATGGCTTCCACTTCGAGTGCCGGCTGCGCGGTCTTCAGCTGACGGGCCATGGCTACGAGTTGCGCTTCGGCAGCTTCGCGGTCCTGCACCCGGTATTCGGCATTGGTGGTCTGCAGCTCCGAGCTGAGCACCATTTCATCGAAAAGCGTATCGTATAAAGATTCCAGCAGGATGACGCGTTCATAACCCAGGTAGGAGACGAGCGCCGCCGCGTAACCCACCGCATTCTGTGCTGTCTCCGAACGATCGACCGGGATGAGGAGCGTTTTCATTTTTCAGGCTTTTGGATCCGACGTGCCGCAACAATTTCTCCATCGGCAGCTTGTCACGGGCAGGCAAAGCGGGCTGCTGCAGCACAAAGGTATCACCCGGACATTCAGGATTCCCCGGGCAACCGGGCGGCGCGCTGTTTTTTGCACCCTGTCAGCGGAGATCGGCCCCGCCGTGGTGCCGGTGGCAGGCTGCCTGGCAACGGCGGCAGGCCTCCGCGCAGCGTATGCAGTGCTCGTGGTGGTGCATGCTGCATTCTTCTCCGCAGAGACGGCAGGCTTCTTCACAAACACGCAGGTAGGCATTGGTAAGCTCCGAATCGCGAAGCAGGAGCTTTGCCCCGATGAAGCATACCTCCGCACAGTCACGATCCAGCTCAATACAATGTGCCATCATGGTAACGTCCTTTTCTTCCAGGCAGGCCGACATGCATCGTTCGCAGGCCTGGGCGCACTCCAGCAGCGTATTGATGAGATCGATGTGCGGGTGGCCCGAATGATGGTGGGCGGGATTTTGATGAATCATCGTGTACTGTTTCCAACAAAGCCGCAAAAACGGCACCCAAATGGCAATGTGCCCCACTCGCCGGCAATGACGGGCTCGGCTTTTGCTTGTTGCTCAACGGCAGAAGCTACCCGATAAATTCCCGCCGGACATGGAAAAAATAAGGATCAATCTCGACATACTGCTTCCGGAAGTTCCCCATGAGCGGGACGAATGTGTTGCGCGGATCATCCGCCAGCTGCAGTTCCGGCGCGGTATCGACCGGATCCATGTCGTTACCCACGGCGACGGGCAAAAGGCGCAACTGTGTTTTCACTACGACCCGTCCGTTACTTCGGTACACAAGGTAGAGCAACTGGCAAAACAGGCGGGTGCGGCGCTGACGGAAAACTTCGGGCACCTGCTGGTTGAAACCACCGGCGTAAGACATCCCCGCCATGCGCGGCTGATTGAAGGTGAGCTGAGGGGGCAAAAAGGCGTGAAGACCGTTTCTGTTTCGGGCACCGGCTTTATCGAGCTGGAGTATGATAAAAAGGCCACATCGGATACCGAAATGCTGGACGCCATTGAAAGGTCGGGGCTCCGGGTCGGGAACGTGGAAGATTTTCGCCGCCACGACCGCGGCGAAATAGCCGCGCAGGAGTATGCCGGCGAACACGAAGAGGCGCATCCGCAGCACCACGGGCCGCACGATCACGCCGGCCATGGTCATGCGCACGCGCACGGCGGCCTTTTCGGGAAATACACCGAAGTTATTTTCGCCCTGGCCTGCGGCATTTTATTAGCCCTCGGCTTTGCGTTGTCGTTCGCGGAGCGGCTGTCGCCTTTTGTATCCATCGGTTGTTATATCGGCGCTTATTTCTTTGGCGGCTTTTACACAACAAAGGAAGCCATCGAAGGCATCCGCAAAGGGCGCTTCGAGATTGACTTCCTGATGCTGGTTGCGGCGGCAGGTGCGGCGATACTTGGTCATTGGGCGGAAGGTGCCTTGCTGCTTTTCCTGTTCAGCCTCGGCCACTCCCTGGAGCATTATGCCATGGAGCGGGCGCGGAAGTCCATCGCAGCGCTGACGGAGCTGGCCCCGAAAACGGCATTGGTAAAAACGAGTGGTGACGTCCGCGAGATCAGCATCGGTGAGTTGAAGCCCGGCGACATCATCGTGGTGAAGCCCAATTCGAAAATATCCGCCGACGGCATCGTGGTAAAAGGAAGCAGCAGCGTCAACCAGGCGCCGATCACCGGTGAAAGTATCCCGGTGGACAAAACAGCGATTGAAGACCCGTCATTCGACCTCGAAAAAGCGGGCAGCCTTGATGAGAAGCACCGCGTGTTTGCCGGTACCATCAACGGTGGTGAAAACCTGGAGATTCGTGTGACGAAGGTAGCCGCCGACAGCACCCTGGCCCGGTTGGTAAAACTGGTCAACGAAGCACAGACACAGAAATCGCCAACGCAAAACTTCACCGACAAGCTCGAGAAGTATTATGTGCCCGCCGTGCTGATTCTGGTAGTGCTGCTGCACTTTGCCTTCCTGGTGATCGATGAGCCGTTCAGCAAAAGCTTTTACCGGGCAATGGCGGTGTTGGTAGCGGCCAGTCCCTGTGCGCTTGCTATTTCGACACCCAGCGCCGTGCTGAGCGGCGTGGCCCGGGCCGCGCGGGGTGGGGTGTTGGTGAAGGGTGGCGCGCCGCTTGAGGATTTAGGCGCGCTCACCGCCATTGCCTTCGACAAGACGGGGACGCTGACCGAAGGCCGGCCCAGACTCACGGGTGTTTACCCACTCGACGGCATTCCGGAGGAGCGGCTGCTGGAGACCGTGGTTGCGGTGGAGAAGCTGAGTGACCATCCGCTTGCGGCCGCCATTGTAAAAGGCGGCACGGAGAAATTACAGCGCGATATTCCGGCGGCATCGAACGTAACGGCGATCCAGGGCCGTGGCATCCGGGCCGAACACGGGGGAGCGGTGGTGCATGTAGGCAACAAGGAACTGTTTGCGGAGCGAAACGGCGAACTGTCCGTAGAAATACGGGGCCGGGTGGAAGCGTTGGAAAAGCAGGGGAACACCACCATGCTGGTACAGCAAAACGACAAGCTGGTCGGGATCATTACACTGATGGATACCGCCCGGGGCGGCGCGGGTGAAGCCCTGACCCAGCTGAGCGGCGTCGGCATCCGGAAGATGATCCTGCTCACGGGCGACAACCAGCAGGTTGCCGAGGCGATCGCAAAACAGATCGGGATCACGGAGGCCCGGGGCAACCTGTTGCCGGAACAGAAAGTGCAGGCCATTGAACAGCTGCGGGCGCAGGAGGGACGGGTGGCTATGGTCGGCGACGGCGTCAACGACGCCCCCGCGATGGCCCGCAGCACCGTCGGCATCGCCATGGGCGCGGCGGGCTCTGATGTGGCGCTGGAGACCGCCGACATCGCCCTGATGGCCGACAACCTGGCGAACCTTCCTTTCGCTATCGGGCTGAGCCGGAAAGCGCGCAGCATCATCCGCCAAAACCTGGTGATCAGCCTGGGCATGGTGGCGCTGCTGGTGCCGCTGACGATATCCGGCATCGCGCCGATCGGGCCCGCAGTGATCGGGCATGAAGGGTCCACGCTGGTGGTTGTCTTCAACGCCTTGCGGCTGCTGGGATACCGCCGTTAGCAGCCGCGTGCACACTTTTACCAGCTTCTTTTTGTGAACGCGGAAACCGGTCATTCAAGCAGCGGATTTTTAGTCTGCCTGCTGCAGCAAATCACCGATATCGAGCGGGTCGGTCGTAATATTCAGCGAGCCGTCCTCATTACGCGGCCACTGCGCTTCGGGCCGGTCGCAATACAACTCGATGCCGTTTCCATCCGGGTCGGAGAGATACAGGGCTTCCGATACACCATGGTCGGATGCACCGGCGATAGGATAGCCCGCCGCGTGTAAGCGTTTGAGGATATCAGCGAGGTCTTTCCGCGTCGGATACAGGATGGCTACATGGTACAACCCAACGCCGCCCCGGGAGGCGGGAGGAGCACCCTTGCTGTGCCAGGTGTTCAGGCCGATATGATGATGGTACCCGCCTGCCGAAACAAAGGCGGCGCTGTCGCCGTAGTACTGCACGAGCTCGAAGCCGAGCAGGTCGCGGTAAAACCGGAGTGCCCGCTCAAGGTCGGACACCTTCAGGTGCACATGGCCGATCCGCGTTGCGGCGGGTATTTTATATGCAGCATCCATCATTGTTCTGTTTTTATTGCGCCAGCCCGATCTGCTTCATCATCGTCTGGTTGTCCCAATGCAGGTACTCCTCGATCATCTTCCCGTCTTTCCAGTGCCCGATGGTCGACATGGTGAGCTTGAACTTCTTGCCGGTTGGCTGGATGACCTTTCCATTGCCCAGGTTCATCGGCTTCGAAAAAGTGCCTTCCATCTCACCGATAACCGCCGTCCAGTCGCCGGTACCAAACTTCACGGGGTGACTGGTTATTTTGGTGTCGGGTGCAAAGGCGAAGAGCGGCGTCAGCATGTTGATGTGCTGCGGGAACAGGCCGGTGGTCACCGTCCCGTCGGGGTAGATCACCCGGATATTTTTATCGTGGCTGATGGCAAAGCTGTCCCACTGCTGGTGACTGTAGAATTGAAAATCGAGGCTGTCAAAACGCCGCAGCCGCTCCTGTGTCAACTGCTCATTATTGGGCGGAGTGTTTCCGGTGGTTGCGGTTTCCATTTTATTAACCGGCTCCCGCTGCGTGTTGTTACAGGCTGTCATCGGAACCAAAAAGAGGGCAGCAAGCGCAAAAACCATTGTTTTCTGTTGCATATAGATTCATTTTGGTGAATGATCAAAGCGTTTTTATTTCCGCCGGTTTTCAAAGCGCACAACTTCCGCAAAGCACTTGTCGGTTCAGGTTAGATTCTATTCAAGTTAGTGAATTTCTGAATACGACTTTTGGCTTTTTACCGCTCTTGCAGCGCGCCGGCAACCAATGGAAAGCCCCGGTAGAAACCGGGGCTTGTTGGCGAAACACGGCCATGCCCATGGCAAGGCAACGGCCAATCACACACAGCATTCGTGATAGTGTAGCGGCCATACGCGGCAGGAGTCTTCACCGCTATTGGGGATGGGACCGAAAGCCGCGCGGCCACAGATTTGTAATGGCCAGTGCGAAGCCAAGTAAGAGGATGAGTATCAGTGCGAACCGGGGAACGGTAATGCCGAGCCCTTCAGAAAGCAGTGTGCCGCCGATAAGCGCCCTCGCGCCCGGGATCAGGATCTTGAAGAGCACGCGTTTGTTCAGGAGGCGGCCGACCGGCCCTGATGCTAACAGGAGTATCCCGGAAGCCACCGCTACCGCGCAATACATAATGCCGGGGTCGCGGGTAAGCCCAACTGCCGTCATCGTGCTGGCGACGGAAAAGATCAGGTTGATCGCAAGTACCTGCATGGAAACACCGGCCAGCAGCCGTTTTTCGCTAATGAGCACCAGCAGGGGCGCCGGCGCGAGCGCGCCGCGTATTTCTTTTATCGACTGGTACAGGAGAAAAGCGCCGCCGGAAAGCAGAATGATCGTCCACAACGGAACGGCCGCCCCATCCGGTAGAAATACGGAACCGTCCGGGGACATTACCGCCGAGAGCCCGCCAAGAAAAAGAAACCGGAAACAAAGCGCCAAAATAGTCCCGGCCCACCGTGCGCGGATGCGCCGCCTTCGCGGCAGCCTTTCGGTAACCATCGTAAGAAAGGCCATGTTTTCCAGCCCCAGCGCCAGTTCCAGAAAAACCAGCAGCAGCAGCGATGCCATCCATTCCATAAAAATCCATTTAAGTTGTACTACGGAAACGTGAATCAGGAATCCTTGTTCCTGTTTCTTTTTCCCGCGATCATCGCGATGATGAACACGGGAACGGAGATGTACAGGAGTTGGTACCAGGCCGGTCCGCCGGTTAGCCCCGCTGCCAGCACCGCGCCGTTCACCAGTGCGAGCATCAGCGTTACCGTGCCGGGTACAGAAACTTCCTTCCAGTTTCTGGACATGACGCCGATTTTTAGAAAGTGATCAGGAAAAAATAGAAAGCAGGCCCGAAACGCCTGTGCTTATGCAGCGACCTTGAAGTGCTTGAGGCTGGAGTAGTAGAAGAGTTCCGCGCAGAACGGAATGAATTCGGGGAAAGACCAGGTATAACAATCGCTCATATCCAGAACCAGTGCCCGGACGATCGTTGGACGATGCGTATTTATATGAGCCGATACCATTGTTGCAAACATAAGGAGGAAACTTGTGTAGAACGCCCTGGTGGATTTCCGAAACGTTAAAACTCCCGGCTGCTAACACAACCCGCCTCCGCGAACGACGATTACTTCCCCGGATTTCAGGTATGTTTGTATTCGTGCAAACGGCCGTACACCATATCGTTTCCGCATCTTCGGTGAAGCATCTCGTGCTTGACCTGCAGGATTGCTATACCTGGTCGTTTCCAGAGTTTCTTCCTTTTTGTACAGACCTGTACTATATCTCCAGCTTTAAGATCTACAAGGCGGCTTCCCTTCGCTGAAGGATGTCATTGTAAATGCTTGCTGCCTGCGGCTTTCGCTGCATCGTAGCCGGTTCCCGTTGTTTCCTGTGATAACATGAATGGTCCTATGCCGGAAAGCCCGGGGCTGCGTCTTTTTTCCTGACATGAAGAAGGCCAGCCACGGTGCTGCCCGGATGTTCCGTTCGGTACAGGGTGCGTTTGCTATTGCTGAATACAACCGGCATCGTAAAGCTTTCTGATCTCCTTCGATGGACGCTCCAATAATTTTTACAAATAATAATCTGACGATGATGTGGAAAGAAACAGTCCGGGTTCCGGCCCGGGCAATAATTCTCATTTTGATTTTTATCGCTAATGCGCTCCTGGCTGCACGGGTACTATTCAGCGGCGCCGGTGCCTGGTGGCTTTGGCTGACGGTGCCCTTGCTGGCGCTTGCGGTTTATGATATACTCCAGAAGCGGCACGCCGTGACGCGGAACTACCCCGTGCTCGGGCACCTGCGCTACCTGTTTGAGGCGATCCGGCCGGAGCTGCGCCAATACTTTTTCGAATCGGACCTCGACGGCAAGCCCTTCAACCGAAGGCAGCGCTCCGTCGTTTACCAGCGGGCGAAAAACCAGCGCCAGACCGTTGCATTTGGTATGCAGGCCAACCCGTCGGCGCCGGGTTATGAATGGGCGGCACACTCGATCTACCCGGTGGAGATACCGGACCGTGACCTACGCGTGCAGATCGGCAACGCGCAGTGCCTGCAGCCTTACAGCGCCAGTATTTACAATATCGGGGCTATGAGCTATGGCGCGCTCAGTAAAACCGCGATCGCCGCCCTCAATGAAGGCGCACGCATGGGCGGCTTTGCCCACAATACCGGCGAGGGCGGCATCAGCGAGCACCACCTGGGCGGAGGCGACCTCATCTGGCAGATCGGTACCGGTTACTTTGGCTGCCGCGATGCAGAAGGCCGATTCAGCGCAGCGGCATATCGCAGGAATGCGTTGCGACCCCAGGTGAAGATGATCGAACTCAAACTTTCGCAGGGCGCAAAGCCGGGCCACGGGGGCATCCTTCCGGCCGCGAAGAATACCGCCGAGATCGCAGCGATCCGGTTGGTAGAGCCCGGCACCACGGTGCATTCGCCGAAGCGGCACGCGCAATTCGATTCGGCCGAAGGCCTCGTGGAGTTCCTGCAGCTGCTTCGGGTGCTGAGCGAAGGCAAGCCCGTCGGCTTCAAGTTGTGTATCGGGAACCAGCAGGAGTTTGTAGAAATCTGCGAGGCGATAACAGCCACCGGGATCATACCGGATTTTATCACCGTCGACGGCGGCGAAGGCGGCACCGGCGCGGCGCCCCTTGAGTTCACCGACCATCTTGGTATGCCTATTTATGATGCGCTTGCATTCGTGCACCAGACTTTGAAAAAGTATAACCTGGCGGAGCGTATTACGGTGATCGCTGCCGGCAAAATCATCACCGGTTTCGACCTGCTCAAGGCCATGGCCCTTGGTGCCTCGGTTTGCTACAGCGCTCGTGGAATGATGATGGCGCTCGGTTGCATCCAGGCCCTGGTTTGCGACAGTGGACGCTGCCCCGTGGGCGTGGCGACGCAGAACCCGTCGCTGTACAAAGGCCTTGACCCGGCCGACAAAGCGGTGCGGATATACAATTTTCACCGAAAGACGATCGAAGCAACCTGCGAGCTGATGGAGGCCTGTGGCTTCCTCCAGGGAAACGAGGTGGATCCCGCGCACTTTTTCCGGCGCACCAGCGAGCAGGAGGTCCGGACTTTTCACCAGATCTATTTCAACAAGACAGGGGGCCTGCTGAAACCTTTATTCAAAAACACTTTAAACTGATAGGTAATGTCACAGGAAAACAAAGGAATCACAATGACGCGGGAGGACCATGCGCTGATACACGCGCATCTCCGGCTCGCTACGGGCCGCTTAGGCACGCGCCAGGATGAAAAGGACGATCTGGAAGAAGAGCTCCGGAAGGCAGTCCTGGTGGAGCCGGGTGAAATCCCGCCCGACGTGGTTCGGATCAACTCAGTTGTAGTAATACAGGAAGAAGGACGCCAGCCGATCCGACTGACCGTAGTCGCACCGGCTAAGGCCGACGCCTCGCGGCGCCTGATCTCCTTCGTTTCCCCGATGGCCGCCGCGCTGATCGGCTACCGGAAAGGGGATATTGTAAGTTGCCGGCTGCCCGGCGGAGTGCGGACCTTTGAGATTGTCGACGTTCAACAGGATGCGGGTATCCACGAGTAACTCCTGGCTGCCCGTCCCAATTGCGAACCATTCCCGGTTGTGTTTTGCAGTTTCAATAAAGCAGCAACGAAACCAAGAAATAAAAAGCCCCGAACTTTTGGTCGGGGCTTTTTTATCGAAAGCAGGAACATCAGTTTGCGCTGCTGTATCCCTTCTTTTCAATCCGGGTCTATTCGTGCGGGTCTGTGGTCAGGTGAACGCTTGCCGTTGAAAAGCTGTCCGCTTTCGGCCCGCGTTGCTTCTTAGCCGTGGCCTTGCTGATCAGCACGAAGAGCACCGGCACCACGAAGATGGCCAGCGTCGTAGCGCCGATCATGCCGCCGAAGACCGTCCAGCCGATGGTGCGGCGGCTCTCCGCGGCGGCGCCCGATGCAAGTGCCAGTGGCAGCACACCGAGGATGAAGGCCAGCGAGGTCATCACGATGGGCCGCAGGCGCAGGCGCACGGCCGTAAGCGTGGCGGCGATGAGTCCCGCGCCGTGGTCTACCCGCTCCTTGGCATATTCCACGATCAGGATGGCGTTCTTCGCCGAAAGCCCGATGAGGGTGATCAGCCCGATCTGTGCGTAAATATTGTTGGTGAGGCTGGGCATCAGCGTCAGCGTAATGATCGAGCCCAGCGCCCCGATGGGTACGGCAAAGAGCACCGAGAAGGGGATCGACCAGCTTTCATAGAGTGCCGCCAGGAACAGGAACACGAACACCAACGAGAGGCTGAAGATGTACACCGCCGAGGAGCCGGCCTTGATCTCCTCCCGGCTCATGCCGGAGAACTCGTAGCCATAGCCGGCGGGGAGCGTCTGCGCCGCCACTTCCTTCAGCGCATTGATCGCTTCTCCGGAGCTATAGCCCGGCTTTGCGTTGCCGTTGATCTCGATGGAGCGGTAGATATTGTAATGCGACACGAGTGCAGGTGCTTCCACCTGTTTGGTGGTGATGAGCGATGTGAGCGGTACCATACCGCCGCCGCCGTTTCGCACGTAATAACCTCCAAGTTGGTCCACGCTCGCGCGGTAGGAGCTGTCGGCCTGGGCCATCACCCGGAAGTTGCGGCCGTACAGGTTGATGTCGTTTACATAGCTCGAGCCAAGCAGCGTCGACAAGGTGCTGTAAACCGACGCGATATTAACATTCAGCTGCCGCGCCTTTTCGCGGTCAACGTCGATCTTGTACGTTGGTGTGCGCGCATTGAAGAAGGTAAAGGCCTTTTCGATTTCCGGCCGCGCGTTGACGGCTGCCAGGAACTTCTGCGCCACCTTTTCAAACTGGCGGATGTCGTCGGTGCTGGTAGTTTGCTGCAGCTGGAAATTGAACCCCGATGACTGCCCGAGACCGGGAATGGCAGGGGGCAGGATGGCCAGCACACGCGCTTCGCGCAGGTCGGCCACGGCGGCGCGGATCTTGCCGGTAACGGCCTGCACGTGGTGCTCGGCGCCCTTGCGGTCGTCCCAGGGATGAAGCATCACGAACACGGTACCCACATTGGTCTTGTTGGAATACGAAATGATGTTCAATCCAGCGATGGCACCCGCTACGCGCACTTCGGGCAGCTGCCGGATACGGGCCACGATCTCATTGGCCATGGCCACGCTGCGGGTGGTGGAGGCAGCTTCGGGCAGCTCATAGGTCACCAGCACGCGGCCTTCGTCCTCGGTGGGAATAAAGCCGGTGGGCTTGTTCTTAAACAGAATGCCGAGGCCCACGAACACCACCGCCAGCATCACCAGTACGTAGGGTGTGCGGCGGATCCAGGAAGAAACGCCTTTGCTATAGCCGATCGTAAGGCGGTAAAAGCCCCGGTTGAAGCCGGCGAAAAAGCGGTCCATGATTCCATCGCGCGAGGTCGCTTGGGCCGGGCGCAGCATCAGCGTGCACAGGGCGGGCGTCAGCGAGAGGGCAACGAAGGCGGAGATGAGCACCGATACCGCGATGGTGATGGCAAACTGCTGGTACAGGCGGCCAACGATTCCGGGGATGAAACCCACCGGTACAAATACGGCCGCCAGGATGAGCGCGATGGCGATCACCGGGCCCGAGATATCCTTCATGGCCGCACGCGTTGCCTGCTTCGGCGTCATCTTGAAATGATCGATATAATGCTGCACCGCTTCCACCACCACGATGGCGTCATCCACTACGATGCCGATGGCCAGCACAAAGGCGAACAGCGTCAGCGTATTGATAGTAAAGCCGAAGGGGATAAAGAAAATGAAGGTGCCGATGAGCGATACCGGGATGGCCAGCACCGGGATGAGCGTGGCACGCCAGTTTTGCAGGAAGAGGAACACCACCAGCACCACCAGCGCCAGCGCTTCCAGCAGGGTGTGCAGCACCTCGCTGATGGAGGTCTTCACCACCGAGACGGTTTCGAGCGGGATGAGAAAGTCGATATCGGCGGGGAAGGTTTTGCGGGCTTCCCCGAGTGCCTTCATCACGCCGTCGTAGGTATCGAGTGCATTGGCACCGGGCGCCTGGTACAGCAGCAGGAAGGAAGCCGGCTTTCCGTTGACAAAGCTGTTGGACGCGTAGTCGAACACACCGAGCTCCACACGGGCAACATCCCGGAGGTAAACCAGGCTGCCGGTGGCCGTAGAATTACGGATGATGATATTTTCGAACTGCTCTTTTGTATTGATACGGCTGTTGGTAAGCACACTGTATTCAAAGCTTTGCACGTTGGGCTGCGGGCTGCCGCCAACGGCGCCGGCTGCCACTTGCAGGTTCTGCTCCGAGAGCGCGGCGGTCACATCGGCCGGTGTCAGGTTGAGCGCGGCCAGCTTTCGCGGGTTCATCCACACGCGCATGCTGAAGTCGGTGGAGCGCGATACGATATCGCCCACGCCCTTCACCCGCTGCAGCGCGTCTTTCATGTAGATATTGGTGAAGTTGCCGATGAACTTGGCGTCGTGCGTACCCTTGGGCGAATAAAAGGCAAGGGCCACCATGACGCTGGGGTTGCGTTTGCGCACCGTAAGACCGAGTCGCTTGACGGCGTCGGGGAGCGTCGGCTGGGCCACGCTCACGCGGTTCTGCACGTCGAGGGTGGCGATGTTGATGTCTGTGCCCACATCGAACGTGGCGGTGATGGAGCTCTGGCCGCTGGCCGTGCTATTGGAGCTCAGGTACGACATGCCGGGCGAGCCGTTGACCTGCGTTTCAATTGAAGTGGTCGTGGTTTGCTCCACGGTTTCGGCATCGGCCCCGGTGAAGTTGCCCGAGATGGATACGGTAGGCGGGGTGATGTCGGGGTATTGCGCCACCGGCAGCGTCATCAGGGCGATGGCGCCCACCAGCACGATCACGATGGAGATGACGATGGCGGTGATGGGGCGTTTGATAAAAGTTTCTGCGATCATGGAAAGTAGTTGCGGCGAAAGCCATGAATAAATCGGTAGGTCGGCGGTGCTTACTTTTTCGGCGCCGGGGGCGTTGTGGTGTAGACCGCACCTTCCTTAAGGTTCTGCTGGCCTTCGGTTACGATGCGCTCGCCGGGTTGCAGCCCCGAGCGGATGATGATGCCACTGCCTGCGGGGCGTCCGGGTTCCACCTTGCGCTGCAGGGCCTTGCTGCTGTCGCCGGCAACATACACGTAGAATTCTCCGAGCTGCTCCACGAGCGCTTTGGCAGGGATCACGATACCGCGCGTGCCGCCGGTGTTGCGTACCCGCACGGTGGCGTTCATGCCCGGGCGCAGCAGGCCTTTCGGGTTGGCAAAAAGCAGGCGTGCTTTCAGGGTCCCGGTCTGCGGGTCCACACCACGGTCCAGCAGGGCCAGGCGGCCGGGCACCGGGTACAGGTCATCGCCAAAGGCCAGCAGGAAGGTGCTGTCGGCCGCTCCTTTTTGCTGGAGCGTCGTAAAGCGGAACACATCTTTCTGGTCCACGTTGATATCAACCGCTATCGGGTCGTTGGTGGATACGGTATTCAGCAGCGTTTGCCCGGCTACCACCGCCGTTCCCGATTTTACCTGCGAGATGCCGATGGTGCCGGTGAATGGAGCGCGGATAACCGAAAAGCTTACGTTGGCCCGCATGGCGGCCACTCCGGCGCGGGCGGCAGCCACCTGCTTGCGGGCTGCTTCCAGCGCGGCGTCGGCATAGTCTACCTGCTGCTTCGCCACCGCATCCTGGCGATCCAGCTCGTGGTAGCGGTCGGCGTCTTTCTGTGCCTTGAGCAGGTTCGTTTCCTGCACCTGCTGGGCCGCGACAGCGCCCTGCAGGTTGGCGGCGTACACCTGGCGGTCGATGGTGTACAGGGTCTGGCCCTTGGTCACCACGTCACCATCCCGGAAGTGCACACCGGTGATATAGCCGCTCACCTGCGCGGTGAGGCGCACCTCGTTGAGCGCGGTAAGGGTGGCGGGGTACTCATCGAAAAAAGTAGCGTTCCCTTCCTGCACGGTATCGATCCGTACAAATACGGGTGGCGGCGCCACGGCGGCGGCAACCTTGTGTTCGCCGCAGGCACTCAGCAGGGCGGCGGAAGCAAGCAGGAGGGAGGAAAGCGTAAGAGCGGTCGTATTCATAAAATGCGTTGATGGAGGAGTTGTTGGTTAATAGCTGTATTGACCGAGTGCGCGCTCGGCGTCCACTTTGGCCGAAAGCACGGCGTTAAGGGCGTTGAAGTAATTGATCTGGGCGGTGTGCAGGTCGGTTTCGGCGCTGATGACTTCGAAATAGGTTTTGATACCGGCCCGGTATTGCAGTTGCAGCACTTCAAAGACGTCGCGCGCCAGCTGCACATTTTCCTTGATGGCCCGGTAATTCGCCAGCTGGCCCTGGTAGGCGGCGAGCGCGGTGGCAAACTGGCTGCTCACCGTGTTCCGGACGTTTTCGATTTCGAAGTCGGTGCGGGCCAGCGACAGCTGCGCGGTGCGGATAGCGGCCTTGCGGCGACCTCCCTGGAAGATGGGCAGCGCGGCGCTGATGCCGAAATAGGAATTCGGGAAATTGTCCGCATACAGCTTACCGATCTGGTTGTTCAGGTAATTGAGGTTATAGACGGCGCTGGCCGACACCGCAGGCAGGTAGCTCCAGCGCTGGTAGCGCAGTGCCGTTTCCTGGAGACGACGCTGGGTGCTCAGTTGCTGGAATTCGATCCGCTGTGCCGCGTCGGGGCGCTGCAGGGTGTCGAAGGCGATGTCGCGCTCGAGGCGGGCGCTGTCGTACGCAATGGCGAGCGGCGCGCCCTCAGGGTATCCCAGCAGGCTGCGGAGCACCGCGATCCGGCCGTCGAGTGCCGTTTCATTGGAGCGCCGTAGCGCCAGTGCGTTGTTGAGCGCGATCTGCGCGCGCTTGTAGTCGGTCTTGTCCGACACACCGCTGCGGTAGCGCTGGTAAGCGTCGTTATAGCTCTTTTGGAGGCGTGCGATGTTCTCGTCGGTCACACGCACCTGTTGCTGCGTGGTGAGGATGTCGTAAAATGATTTGCTGACGGCTACCGCGAGGTCGATCTTACGCGCCGACGTTGCCTGGCGTGCCTGCAAACGCAGGTCGCCCTGGCTGCGCAGGGCCAGCAGCACATCGCGGTTGAAGAGCGCCTGGTTGAGATACAGCTGGCCCGTAGACGAATTGGCGGTGCCTACCGGTACCGGGCTCCCGTTGAAGACGCTTGTAGGCCGCTGGAAGTTGTGCTGCAGGCTCCAGGCCGCGCCTACCTGCGGGTACCAGTCGGCGAGGCGTCCACGGATATTGGCCGCCGTGATTTCTTCGTCGGTAGCGGCGCCGGCGATCAGCGGCTGGTGCGTGAGGGCATAGCGGATACATTGGTCGAGGCTGGCGGGCGCGGCAAAAGAATCGCGCGGTTGCTGCGCATAGGTGGCCGCTGCCCCGGTGAGGGCAATAAGAAGGAGGACGATCTTTTTCATTCGAAAAATCGGTTTCAGTTTAAAAAGCGCAAGCGATCGTTAAGGCTGTTTCCGGCGGTGGCCATCACACCCGTGAAGGCGCGGTTCCAAAGGCCTTCTTGAAGGCAAAGGAGAAGTGCGACAGGTCTTCGAAGCCTACTTCGAGGTAGACATCGGAAGGCTTTCGCCGCTTGTCGTGAATGAGGTGCCAGGCCTGCTCCAGCCGTTTCTGCTGCAACCACCGGCTTGGCGTGGTATGGAAGGTCTTTTCAAAGTCGCGTTTGAACGTGGCGAGGCTGCGGCCCGTGAGGTAGGCAAAGCGCTCCATGCTGACGTTGAAATGAAAATGACTGTGCATGAACTCTTCGAGGTTGATCTTGCCCGGCTCGGTGAAGTCGAAGAGCACATCTTTCAGCCAGGGCTGCGTGCGCAGCAGGATGAGCACCGCTTCGCGCACCTTCACCTCCAACAGCGGGTCGTTGGCGGCCGTTTCCATGTCGAGGTAGGGCTGGAGGGAGCGGAAATAATTCCCGTAAAGTTCATGGGCCTCCAGCTTCAGCATCGGCGGTCCTTCAAAATTGCCCGAGGCTTGCAGGCCGAGCTCATGGCTCATGCGGCGCAGGGTTTCCTGGTCGAGGAGCACGCCGAAAGCCTCGAAGGCCCCGCCGGCCGGCGGCTGCTTTACAAAGCGGGCCAGGTGGTTGCGGCGGCTGAACCGGAAGTGACCCGGCCCAAACACATAGCTCTCCCGCCCGTCCTGCACGGTGAGCTCCCCCGACACCTGCAGGATAAAGCGGTGGTCGGGGATAAAGTGCTCGCCTTCGTGGCTCATGTTGGTGTAACAGGAGCTCATAATGCGGGAGATCTTGGTTTCGTTCGCGGCCATGGATTGGTTTCTGCTGCAAAGGTGCGGGGAATCAACCGGTGCTGCTTTGCTGTAAAGCTCATTTTAACTTTGTTAAAAAGCTCAGCAGCCTTTCCCCGAAACGTGCCGCATTGGTTTCCGGGCGGAAATATCCCGCAGGCTGAGGCCGCAGATCTTCACCCCGGTTGGCTGGAGACTGATAAAAAAAGCCCGCCCATTTCGCGCTACCGGCACACCGCGCTACATTTATCACTGCTTAACCAGGTACTCCCAACTTCCCACATGAAAAAACTCTTTGTCTTACTCTTCATCACCCTGGCCCGGCTTCCGGCTTTTGCCCAGGCCGACTCTATCGCCATCATCCCGGAACCGGTTTCGGTAAAAAGAGGCAATGGTCAGTTCATTCTTCCGAAAAGCATCGTGATCGAAGCCCCGGCCACGGGTGAACTCCAGAGCACGCTTTCTTTTCTAAAAGAGCGGCTTTCGATACCTACGGGTGCGGAGGTTGCTATTGCTGCAAAGGCGGCTTCCCCCGCCATCCGGCTGGTTTTGAACAAGCCCGCAGACAACGCGCTTCCGAAAGAAGGCTATGCATTAAGCGTTGCGGCAAAAGGGATCGTCATTCGGGCCAATGATGCCGCCGGGTTGTTTTACGGGGCGCAAACCCTGGTGCAGTTGTTCCCGAAAGAGATCGAATCGCTTTCGCCGTCGGCCCGCACCCGGTGGTCGGCGCCCGTGGTCGAGATCCGCGACTACCCGCGCTTTGGCTGGCGGGGACTGATGTTCGATGTGACCCGCCATTTTTTCACGAAGGAAGATGTAAAAAAGTTTATCGACGGCATGGTCCGGTATAAATACAATATCCTGCACCTCCACCTTACCGACGATGAAGGCTGGCGCATCCAGATAAAAAGCCTTCCCCGGCTTACGGAGGTGGGTGCCTGGAACGTTAAAAAGGAAGGATACTTCGGAACCTTTTCAAAACCCTCATCCGAAGAGCCGCGCAACTTCGGCGGATTCTATACGCACGAAGACATCCGGGAGATCGTTCGGTATGCAAAGGAGCGCTTCGTGAATATCCTGCCCGAAGTAGACGTACCGGGGCATAGCCTGGCTGCCATCGCATCTTACCCGGAACTTTCCTGTACCGAAGGAGCGGACCGGTACGCGGTGCGCTCCGGCGAACCGATCATGGACTGGTCGCGGGGAGCTCCGCCGATCGCGCTGGTAGATAATACCCTTTGTCCCGCAAACGAAAAAGTTTACGAATTCATGGACAAAGTCATTACGGAAGTAGCGCAGCTGTTTCCCTTCGAATACATCCACGTAGGTGGTGACGAGGCCCCGCATAATTACTGGGAGCAGAATGCCCAGGTGAAGGCGCTCATGCAGCGCGAAGGACTGAAGACAATGCCGGAGGTTCAGGGATATTTTGAAAAACGCCTGGAGAAGATCGTGCTGTCAAAGGGCAGGAAGTTCATGGGGTGGGACGAGGTGATGGAAGGCGGTGTGTCGCCGGGCGCGGCCATCATGAGCTGGCGCGGAATGAAAAACGGCGTGGAAGCTGCGAGGCAGGGACATGAAGTGGTGATGAGCCCGGCTACGTATGCGTATCTCGACTACATGCAGGCTGACCCGGTGATTGAAACCCGGATTTACGCCTCGCTGCGCCTGAGCAAGGCATACCAGTTTGACCCCCAGCCCGACACGGTGCGCACGACCAACATCAAAGGCGGCCAGGGCAACCTCTGGACCGAGCAGGTATACAATCTCCGCCAGGCCCAGTATATGCTCTGGCCGCGCGGCCTGGCAATTGCGGAATCGGTATGGTCACCGCGGGAGAAGAAAAACTGGAAGCATTTTTTCAGCAAGGTAGAGACCCATTTCGGCCGCTTCGACGAGGCGGAAATCAAATATGCGCCCAGTGCCTACGATCCCATTTTTACCGTGACAAAAACGAGGGACAGCCTGGTGCGGGTGGAGCTGAGTACCGAGGTGGAAGGACTGGACATTTATTACAGCTTCGACAATTCGTTCCCCGATCGTTTTTACCCTAAATACACTACCGCCCTTACCCCGCCCAAAGATGCCGTTATGCTGAAGGTGGTAACCTACCGGGGCAAAAAGCAGGTGGGCCGTTTCAACAACATGCCGGTGGAGGAGCTGAAGCGGCGGGCGGGACTGAAGAAATAGTCGCGGCAGCCGGGCACGAGGTCGCTGCTTCATCTGGCCGGGCTATCTTTCAGAAAACGTCTGCCTGCTTAGCATTCCGAATAATCCGACCGGAAGATCCCGTTGATGGCGATCACTTCGTTGAGGGCGATGCGTTCACCGCCGGTGATGCGGAAGGCCGTCCGGTCGGGCGCTGTTTTATCTTCTTCCACATCGGTGATGGTGCCTTCCATACGCGTAAGCCCGGCGCGGTCGAGCAACAAGCTGGCTTTTGTTTTTGATTGTTGAATGCCGGAGACAATGTTTTTCAGCTCGTCCAGGCTGGCAAAGGTGAGTCGGTGGTCCATAGCTCAGGTTTTACAGATATGATCAAATAGAAATCAGCGGTAGCAGTAAAAGCCACAAGCATCGTACCGGCCGGTATTGTCCGGATTAAAGTAACTTATGCTTCAAAATCCCGCACTATGGATCGCAAAGCCTTCCTCCAAAATGCATCGATCCTCGCAGGCGCTTCCATCCTTCCTGCTTCCAGCGTCTTTGCCCATCCCTTCGAACCTGGTGGCGGCGGCCTTGACCGGCTGACGGATGCACAGGGTAACTTCATACTCAACCCGCTGCCGTACAGCGAAAGCCTGCTGGAGCCTTCCATGGATGCCGAGACGCTGCACCTGCACCACACCTTTCACCACGGCGGCGCGGTGAAAGCGGCCAACAAAGACCTGGAGATGATCCGCAGGGCGATGGATGAAAACAACCTCGAAACGGTAGACTACTGGACCCGCAAACTGGCTTACCATTTCTCCAGCCATGTGCTGCACACGATCTTCTGGACGAACCTCACGAACAGGAAAACAGAGCCGAGGGGCGAACTGCTGCGGGAGATCGACACGCACTTCGGCTCTTATGACCGGCTCAAAGGTTATATCGCGCAAACGTCGAAGAACGTGGATGGCTCCGGCTGGGGCATTCTCGGTTACCAGCCCTATGCGCGCAAGCTGACCGTGCTGCAATGCGAGAAACATGAAAAGCTTACCCAGTGGGGCGTCATTCCGCTGCTGGTGATCGACGTGTGGGAGCACGCCTACTACCTCAAATACAAGAACAAACGCAGCGACTTCGTGGACGCGCTGTTCCCGATCATCAACTGGGATAATGTGGCGGAGCGCCTGGAAGTAGCTAAGAAACTGGTGTAAATATCTCCCTGGTTATCGCTGAGGGCCGGCCTACTCCATACCATTTAGCAATTTATAAAATGCCTCGGCGTAGGTGTCGCTAATGGGGATCAGCTGTTCGCCGATCCGGATCCGGTTCTTTTCGATGTGGTCGATCTTGTCGATCGCCACCAGGAAGGAGCGGTGTACACGGGCAAACCCGCGGGCGGGCAGCATATCCTCGAGCCGCGCAAAATTCAGCAGCGTCATGATGGCTTCGTCCCGGGTGTGTATCCGCAGGTAATCCTTCATGCCTTCTGCAAACAGGATATCCCGGGTCGCGATTTTTTGGATACGGTGGCCCACTTTCAGAAAGATGTGTTCCTGCCCGTCTTTGGGTGCCGGTGTTGTTTCCTTCGGTTCCGGCCCGGGCCGCCCGCTTTGTTCCTGGTACAGGCGCAGTACACCCTTGTAGAATCGTTCGAACAAAATGGGCTTCAGCAGGTAATCTTTCACCTCCAGCTCAAAGGCTTTCAGCGCATACTGGTCGTAGGCAGTGGTGAGGATGATCATCGGCTTCGGGTTCAGCATCGGGATGAAGCTGAGCCCGTCGAGGTCGGGCATGCTGATGTCGAGGAAGAGCAGGTCGGGCCGCGACTCCCGGATGGCGCCCGCCGCTTCCAGCGGGCTCATAAAGACGCCCTTCAGCTCCAGGAAGGGCACCTTGGCGATGTATTCCTCCAGGATCTCCTGCGCCAGCGGCTCATCGTCAATGATGAAGCAGGTGAGCTTTTCTTTCATGAGGCTGAGGTTGAAGACCGTGAATGGTAAGCACGACTGTAAAGGTTTCGCCCGTGTTGTGAATTGCCAGGTTGTGCTGACCCGGGTAGAGCAGCGCCAGTCTTTTCCGGACATTCGGCAAGCCGATACCGCCCGCATCTTCCAGGGCCTTCACGGGTTTGCCGCCCACCGGGTTCTGCACGCTGAAGGTAAGCGTATCGCCAGTCACCGCTACCCGCACCTTAAGCTCGCCCGGTGCAAGGCGGGCGGTGCTGTGTTTGTAAGCATTCTCCAGGAGGTGAATGAACAGCAACGGCGCAATGTGGATGCCTTCGGCAACGCCTTCAGTGCTCAGTCCGGCCACGGGGCTTTGCCTGTACCGCAGCTGTTGCAGGCTCATATAATCCTGCAGGTATTTCATCTCCCGCGTCAGCGGCACCGTGGGTGCGTTCGACTCGTAGATCATGTACCGCATGAGTGAAGCGAGCTGCATCACGGCGTCCGGGGCGGTGGCGGCCTGCTTGTACACCAGCGTATGAATGTTGTTGAGCGTGTTGAACAGGAAGTGCGGGTTGATCTGCGACTTGAGGTAGTGCAGCTCGGCCTCCGCGGCCTGCTTTTCCAGCTGCTCTTTCTTTACGGTGTTGATGAACAGGTTTTCGGTGAACCGTGCCAGCCAGCCCAGGAAGGTAAACGGGAGAACGATCGACAGGAGCGCGACGATATAATTATCCAAAAAGCGCGCCGCGGATTCCGGCAGGCGCGGATGCAGCACGAGATACAGCAATGGCGCGGTGAGCAGGATCGCTGCCAGCCGCGAATAGTAAGGCCGCTTCTTTCCCTTGCCCGGATAACGCGTGAGCAGGATGAAATGAGTATAAAAAACATACAGGCAGGTAAGGACGACCGCCGTGGTCAGGCGCGGCCAGTACGGACCTTCCTGGCTCAGCTGAAGGGCCGCCATCAGGATAAACAGCGTCCAAAGGACGATGTGTACCACCCGGAATGCCTTTTTGATCCGATTCATAGGGCAAAAGTATCCGATCCTGCTACACGGGGCCGGCCTGTTCGACTGTGGACGGCTTCCGGTCTGCGAAACACCGGTTCGGATCTGCCGGTGATCCGGCAGGGGCGAAGGAGGCACTCGTCGATTTCTTCCCGGCACCGGCATATCTCATTTTCTCCTGCGGACCGGCACGCGTTGCTTTGTAGCGAACGAATTTCTAAACCTACATTATGAACCAGCAACCGATCATCCGCACATCCGGGCTTAGCTATCATTACTCCCGCGAGGCGCAGACCCTCTTCGACGTCGACCTCCGTGTGGAGCGCGGCAGCATTTATGGCTTTCTCGGTCCCAACGGCTCCGGCAAGACCACCACTCTTTCCCTCTTGCTCGGGCTTTTTAATAAGCAGAAAGGCGACATCGAGATCTTCGGCCAGCAATTGCACGCGAGGCCATTCTCGGCCGGATCGGATCACTTATCGAAACACCCTCGCTGTACGCGCACCTTACGGCACGTGAAAACCTGGAAGTGTACCGCCGCACCTATGGCGCGTCGAAAGAGCGGATCGACGAGGTGCTGGAGATCGTCGGGCTCGGCGACACCGGTAAAAAAGCAGCAAAGAAATTCTCGCTGGGTATGAAGCAGCGTCTTTCCATCGCGCTGGCCCTGCTGCCCAACCCGGAGCTGCTGATCCTCGACGAGCCTTCCAACGGCCTCGACCCCGCCGGCATCCTCGAGCTCCGCACACTTGTGAAAAAGCTGAACAGGGAGCACGGAATGACCATCCTGATTTCGAGCCACCTGCTGGGTGAGATCGAGAAAATGGTGAGCCATGTGGGCATCATCTACAAAGGGAAGATGCTGTTCCAGGGGACGCTTGGCGAGCTTCACGGTTTGCAGAAACGAAGCGCGCGCCTGCTCATTCAAACGTCAGATGACGAGGCAGCCTGCAGGCTTTTAGGTGCGCACGGACCTGAGCTTGGTGCCGGAGGTCTGAGCGTTGCCTATGAAAATGCGGAGCAGGTGGCCGCCATCAGCCGCCTGCTGGCCGACCACCGGCTCGATGTGTACCTGCTGCGCCCCAAAGAAAATGACCTCGAACAATTATTCATTGAACTTACAACCGTCCAATCATGAAACTGCTTACCGCATTCCGCGCCGAACTGCTCAAGACAAGAAGAACCGCTTCGGTCTACCTGGCACTGATTGGTGCCCTAATCATCCCGGCGATTCTCCTGCTCAATTTACTTACAGACGGCAGCGACATCAATGCCATCCGCAAAGACTCACTGAACGCCATTTTCGAGTTGTGCGCCGAGCGCAGCCACATCGTTTTTCTCCCGGTGTTCGTGATCCTGGTGTGCACCCTGCTGCCGCAGATCGAGTATCGTAATAATACCTGGAAACAGGTGTTGGTGGCGCCGCAGTCGAAGCGCAATGTGTTCCTGGCTAAGTTCGGCAACATCAACCTGCTTCTTTTGCTCTTTCTGCTTGCGGGCCTTGTGTTTACCTCGCTCGCTGTGGTGGTGACGCATTTTCGGTACCCCGGCCTCGATCTGTTTCACCAGCCTTTCGACATGAAAAGGTTGCTGCTGCGCACCGCAAACAGCTACGTGTTAATGCTGGCGGTGTGCACACTGCAGTTCTGGCTCGGCCTGCGCTTCCGCAACTTCGTCGTTCCTACCGCAATCGGCTTCGTGCTTTGGGTAACGGGTATGATGATGGCCATTGAATTCCGGTCGGACCTCGTGTATTATTTCCCCTACAGCTTCCAGGTATTCCCGTTCGCGGCGCAGCTTCAGCCCAGGCTTACGCAGGTCGCCTGGACCTCCACGGGCTATGCAGCCCTGTTCCTGCTGCTGGCTTTTCTCGATTTCAGGAAGCGAAGACTGGCCTCTGCCTAAGCTTGTTGCCCGCTTTACCCGTCAAACTGAAGGAATAATGTTCGAGAGCTTTTCGCTTCCGACATTACCGATACCGGCAAAAGAAAGGCAAGCCGAAAGGATTGCCTTTCTTGATTTTCCGAGCGCGCTGCAGTCCTGCTTTCCAATTTTCGGCCTGGGGTACGGAAGTTCTAACTGGTTTCTAATAGAAGATCTGCAGGAGCAACGTGCTCAGTTCCGGTCGGCGCCCGGACGCCACGGCCTCCGCCGTCGCGGGTTGTGTTAAAAAAGGAAGGTCCGTAGCGTATTAGGCTTACCTTCAATGTCAACCCTTATGACCGACAACCCGCCAGGCGCCACTTTCGGTGCTGAGATTTCATATAGCGCCCTTTTTGAAGCGATGCCCGGCAGCAGCGTTTTGCTGAGGAATGATGCGCCGCGCTTTACCATTGTTGCGGCTACCCCGGCTTACATAGCGCAAACGGGCTATCCGGGTGAATACCTAGTTGGCAAGGGACTCTTCGAGGCTTTCCCCGCCAGTTCCAATCCATCAAATACGGGCGAACGCAGGGTGCATGCTTCGCTTCGGGCAGTACTGGATACAAACGAGCCGCAGTACCTGCCCCTGCAGCGTTATGACTTAATGGATGAAGACGGCAGTTTCAGCGAGAAATACTGGGAAACCAGCAACAAACCCGTTTTTGGTGCCGATGGTGAAGTAGCCTTTATCATCCATTCGGCGACGGATATTACCAGCCAGGTCCTTGCCGGTCAACTGAAAGAACGGATAAAAGGTATAGAGCAGGCGCACCATATTTTTTTACAAGCGCCGGTTGTGATCGGCATTTTACGCGGCCCGGAGCATATCATCGAACTGGTAAACGAAGACGCGTTAAAATTCTGGAATAAGACGGATGCGATCATTGGCAAGCCCTTGCTGGTAGCCATTCCTGAACTGAAGGGCCAGCCGGTGTGTGCAGAAATAGACCGCGTTTTTCAAACAGGTGCGCTCTATCATGCAGCCGCGGTGCCGGTGGCTTCTGTCAAGGATGGAGCGCCCGTCATGCGCTATTTTGATCTCTATTACAAACCTTATTATGACGAGGGGAGCAGTATTGTCAACGGTGTGTTTACGATCTCCAATGAAGTAACCGAAACTGTGCTGGCACGGCGAAAAGCGGAGGAAAGTGAAGACCGCTTCCGGGTGCTTGCCGACCAGGCGCCGATGATGGTCTTTATGGCGGACACGGGAGCCGCTGTAACTTTTTGCAACCGCTACTGGCTTCAATATACCGGGCAAAGTGTTGAGGAGGCCTTGGGCAGAGCCTGGAAGGATGTTGTTCATCCGGACGATTTCGAATCCCTGCTCAATACCTACCTGCAGGCTACGGCGTCACATCAGAGCTATTCCGCGGAAGCACGAATGCGGCGACGGGATGGAGTTTACCGGTGTTTCCTTTTTACGGGTGGCCCCAGGTACAGCAGTGATGGAAGCCTGCTCGGCAATATCGGGACCGGTGTGGATATCGAAGATCGGAAGCAGGCGGCGGAGGCGCTCCGGAAGAGCGAACAGAATCTCAGGAATACGATCCTGCAGGCTCCCGTGGCCATGGCCATCTTGCGGGGAAGCAACCACGTTATTGAAATAGCCAACGACCACATGTATGAATTATGGGGGAGAGGCGAAGAAGAACTCGTTGGAAAATCGGTTTTTGAAGGTCTTCCCGAGGTGCGCAACCAGGGGTATGAAGAACTGCTCAACGGGGTGTTTACCACGGGTGAACGGTTTACAGCTTTCGGTATTCCGGTAATACTGCCCAGGAATAACACCACCGAAACAGTATATATCAACCTGCTGTACGAGGCTTACAGGGAGTTTGATGGCACCATCGCAGGTATCATAGCCGTAGCCACCGAGGTGACCGAGCAGATTGCAGCACAAAAAAAGCTGGAGGAAAACGAAATTCTCCTGCAGCAGCGGGTGGCGGAAAGAACGGCGGATCTGGAAGAACAAAAAGGGCTTATTGCCAATATTCTGGAGGCTTCCCTGGACGGTATCTATGCGCTCAGGGCCGTTCGCGAAGGCGATGGAAGTATTACGGATTTTGAGTACCTGTTTGCCAACAGCAACACAGCGCAATTGCTTCAGAAAAACACAGGGGAGATCATCGGCGCCTCCATGCTCACCGTGCTCCCGGAAAACAGGGATAACGGCTTTTTCGACCTGTTTTGTACGTTGCTCCGAACCGGCGAAACCACGCAGGGCGAGACTCATTTCGTAGCGCAAAATATCAATAGCTGGTACCGGTACGCCATTGTTCCCCTCGATAAAGACACGTTGGTGGTCTCCACCGAAGATATCACGGAGAAAAAACAGGCGGCCCTCCACATCGAAGAACAGCGAAACCTGCTGGACAGCATTTTGAAAAACTCCTCCAATGGTATTTCCGTAAGCCGGGTATACCGGGATGACGGGGGCGAGGTGATTGATGCCCGCACTATTATGGCCAATGATGCCGCGGTCAGATTCATCGGCTTGCCGAAAGAAATATACCTGACCAAAACGGCTACCGAGATAGAGCCGCATATCAAAACGTCGCCTTATTTCCGGCAATGCGTACAGACGCTGGAGACGGGCGAAGCCTTCCTGACGCAATACCTGATGGAATCCACCGATAAATGGTTGGAACTAACGGTTTCCAAACTGGACCAGGACCACCTGATTCATGTTTTTTCGGACGTGACGCCGATCAAGCAGGCGCAGCTACGGCTGGAGCGCTCCCTGGAAGATCTGAAACGGACCAATAAGGACCTGGAACAGTTTGCCTATGCCGCTTCACATGACCTGAAGGAACCCGTCCGAAAGATCCATTTCTTTTCACAACGGTTGAAAGACAGTTTGGGCGACCGGATCCTGGACAGCGAAAGGAAATACTTTGAGCGCATGGAGTCGGCGTCGATCCGGATGAAAACCCTCATTGACGACCTGTTGTCTTATTCCCAGGTGGGCCAGCGGGCTCCGGCAGAGGATACCGTCGACATGAATGAGCTGATGCAGCAGGTGCTGACTGACCTGGACCTCGAAATAGAGCAGAGAGGCGCAACCATCATTATCCCGGAGTTATTCACGATAACGGGGCACCATCGCCAGTTGCAACAGGCGTTCCAAAATATTTTCAGCAATGCGCTTAAGTATTCGCTTCCCGGAAAACATCCGGTCATTACCCTTGAATGCAGCAGGATCAAAGGCCAGAATACCGGCTTACAGCTGACGGAGGAAGAAAAAGCGAGGGATTTTCACCTGCTTGCCGTGACCGACAATGGTATCGGCTTTAACCAGGCCGACGCTGAGCGGATCTTCAACGTATTTACCCGTCTTCACGGGGCCTCCGAATACATAGGCACGGGTGTGGGGCTGTCCATCGTGCGTAGAGTTATCGAGAACCATCATGGATTCATCTGGGCGGAGTCGCAACCGGGCCAGGGAGCGACGTTCAAGGTATTGTTACCAACTGAACAGGTGGAGCATAAGCCCGTCGCTTTCTCTGCTCTTTCTGGCAGGTAGTAAAGACCGGCAATTAAGCACGAAAAAGCCGCTTTCCGACGAAAGCGGCTTTTTCGTTTGGTGAATTCTATACGCTCTTTCACCCGGAAGGTATTTAAGCGTACGCAGGCTTGTTTATTGTTTTGTGAACCGTGCTGCGTAAAACGTGCCGCCGTTTTTGATGACGACCTGGTAGATCCCGCTTCTCAGGTTTTCGATATCAACAGATGTGGCCATGCGGGGACCCGCGGAAACAATGGTTTGTTTCTGGAGCACGCGCCCCATCATATCCTGAATTTCAAGTTGGATCGTTCCGGGTTGTGAGCTGGTTTGCACCTGGAGCAGGCTGGCGGCCGGGTTTGGAAAGAGGGTTATGCTTGCATCTGTGTCGTCGCGCACCGCAATGATCTTGCTGTAGGAAAAAGTTCCGGTCTGGCTGATGATCTTCAGGCGGTAAAAGTTGTTGCCGGGTGCCGGACGTTCGTCTGCAAAATGGTAGGCTTTTAACGACGAGTTTGATGTTGCCACGGCCAGGTTCTGGGTTGAATTTATAGGTGTTTGGAACCAGCATTGTCTTCCATGGCCTCAGCCGGAGGTCATGGTGTGCAACCAGGGCCCGGGAACGGCCTGCTGCCGAAGTCGTTGCAGAGGCGGGCCCCGTTCTTATTCAAGTTCCAGGAAGCGAAGCTTCCAGCTTTTGTCGGCCTGGAGTTCCCATACAAACGTGTAGCCGCCCGAAAGGGTATTGGGTTTGCCTTCGGCCGTCTGGATGTCATGGGTATAGGTGCCGGATTGAACGGCGATGTTGCCGCCCGCGCTTTCGTAGAACTTGCGGGTCTTCAGGTTCAGCATGCTCCTGTAATAGTGGCTGACGAACTGTTTGGCGATCTGCGACCTGCCGTTCATCGTTTTCGCGGAGCTGAGCATGACGGCGTCGTTGGTAAGCTGCGACGTAATGGCTGCCGAGTCCCTGTCGTTCCAACTCTTGTTCCAGGCAGCGATGAGCCGGTCGGTAGATACATTTTTTTCCGGGGCGGAATGCTTCGGCTGCGCAACGGCGTCCTTGGGGCAGGAAATGATGACTGCCAGGAGAGAGGCTAATAAGATTCGCATATCGGTTGTTTTGCAGCGAAACTAACCGTGATGGAATCCCCGGAAAATGTGAAAAAAGTAGTATCAGCGTAGTCCGGCCTTACGGAGGGCTTCCGACCGGTTGCTGGCATGGAGCTTCTCGTAGATATTGCGGATATGGGTACGCACCGTTTCAACGGAGATGAAAAGCTGGGCTGCAATTTCCTTGTAGCTAAAGCCTTTTGAAAGCCAGGCCAGTACTTCTTTCTCGCGCCCGGAAAGAACTTCCTGGGGGCTGGTGTAGGTGACGGTTTTCTGAAATGCGGAGACCACCATGCGGGCAATCCGGCCACTCATTGGTGATCCGCCACGATGCAGATCGTGGAGGCCTTCAATGAGCTTCGCCGCGGGAGTATTTTTCAGGATATAGCCCGACGCGCCGGCGGTCAATGCCTTGAACACATTGTCGGCATCGTCGAAAGCACTGAGTACCATGAACTGGATCTCCGGCCGCAGGGGCTTGAGCCAGGCTATGAAATCGATACCACTGCTGCCGGGAAGCTGAATGTCGCTCAGCACCAGTTCAACATCATTACCCAGGTCGTTTTCAAAGTAATGCATCGCCTCTTCGGAGCTGCCGAAGGTAGCGGCCAGGTTGAACTCGCCCGAGCCTGCCAGGAGCGCACTCAGGTAATTCCGGATCTTTTCATCGTCTTCAATAATTACAAGGGATATCATTAGCTCAAAAATACCCGGGGCGCGGGCTTTTACCGATGTGAAAAAAGTAGTAGTACGGTTCAGGGCAGCGGGAGCAGGAAAGCGACCGTGGTGCCTTTTTCAGACGATTCGATAACGCAGCTGCCACCGATATGATCCATTCTCCTGGCGAAGTTGCGCAGTCCGTTGGAGGAACTTCGTCGCTTCGCGGCATCGATGCCGCAGCCATTGTCGGTCACCCTGAAGCAAAGGCGTCGCGATTCCAGCGCGAGGCTAAGTTCGATCCGGCCGGCGCCGGAATGCTTGAGGGCATTATTCAGGGCTTCTTTTAGGACCAGGTAAAGATTGCGCCGCTGCTGGTTGTTGAGGCGGATGTCCGGAAGTTCATCCGGGAAAGAAATGATATAGTTTACATTGAAAGATTCGAAGTAGGGAAATGTCTGTTCCCGCAGGTAGGTCAGCAGGTCTGTAAGCGTGCCAAACTGGCTATTGAGCGCCCAGATAATCTCGCCGATGCTATCGGTCAGCGACCGGGAGGTGCTGGCAATTTTGGAAATCTCGGCCAGCGTTTCCGGGTCCGCCTGCTGCCTGATCTGAAGCAATTCGCTAAGCAGTGCAATGTGCGTCAGTCCGCTTCCGATGTCGTCGTGCATTTCCTGCGCAATCCGGTTCCGTTCCCGCTCTATGGCGTCGTGTTGCTGCAATTGCTGTGTCAGCGATGCGATCATGCCCGCTATCGCCTCGAATACATCTACGTCGCTGGTAGAAAACGGCAGGAACATAGGCCGCACCTGGTGTTTGCGGCCTGCATACAAAACGCCCCAGCAGTTCCCGTTTATAAACAAAGGCGTCAGGATAAAATACGGTTGACCAAACAAAGCCCGGACGTTTCTTACGGGCTCGCTCATAACCGGGTCAAGGCCGGCATAGAGGGTATGCGGCTCCTGGTAAAACCGGGCGGGCAGCGGATGCGAAAGCAGCATCCGTTCGTCGGGTGCGGGAGTTCCTTTGCCCAGGTAAGGGATCATCGTTTGCCGCACCGGATCATACTTTAATAAGACGATACTGTCCACCGACATGTGCGCGATGACCGCTTCCAACACCTGCTCGTGAAAGACCTCCGGTTTTTTCAGGAAGCTGAAGGAGCGGTGCACCTCGGCAAGGATCTGAAACCCTTTTGTATATTCCTTTATCCCGGTTGTCAGTTTGGATATGACATACTGGTTACGCAGGTGATCGCCGGTAAGCTTATCAAGCTGGCGCTTGTAGTAATCGAGCTCTTTGCTGGCGCTATCTGGTTCGCGGTGCGGATCCATTTATTTTTCCGTTAATAAGCAAAGGACGCCCGTCCAGTCGAGCGGCTGCAGCCGGCCGCCCACTTTGGCAATTTCCACTCCTGAGTAAAATCCCATAAGAGGGACATCGGTGCCGATGACCCGCTGCACCGCTTCCACGTCTTCGAGCTCGGTACCCGCATAGGATTTCATCCGGCCGCCACAGTTGATATAAAAATAGAACAGCGGTGTATTGCCGGCGGCTTTTTCCTTCAGGTTTCTGATGCCGTTTTCCACGTAGTCTAAATTGATGCTACGCGCCATGAGCTGTACCTCGTCACCTGCTTTCAGGTCGGGTTCGAACATCACCATTGCCTTTTGTTGTTCGTCTACGGCAAGGCAAACCCTGTTGGCATATTCTTCTTCTTTGAACGTACCGAACTTTTCGCCGCGGTTCACGCCGAAAGTAATATAGAGTGCGTACTCGCTCCAATTGATACTCCTGTCGCCAAGCAACTCGTCAACAACCTCTACCGCGGGACGGTTTTCAATTTCATAGAGCATCGGTCCCTCGGCCCGGGTGATTTTCTTGTAGCTGCTGGCAGGAGAGCAGCCGTGAATGATGGTATCGTGAAAGGCGCATTCTCCACTGATCAAGATGGCAAGCACGTGTTGGGTCACTACTTTTTCGTTGTAAAACTGGAAGCAGTTGGTCAGGGTTAAATTGGCCATCACCCCGCCGCCAACGATAGGGAGAGACGGGTCGAGGCGCTCCGAGATGGCTTTGCATAAAGGCGTCGCGAAATTGAGCAGGGGCGGCTCCGCGCTTTTTGCCGAATCATAAAGCAGGATCAGTCCTTTTTCCTCACCTGTTTGCTCCGCCTTGATGCTGTCTGCCAGTGCGGCGCCCGCGGTGTATTCGTTTTTGTTCAGCCCTCCCTGTGCAAGGACTTTAAATGAGATGGTATCGGAAGAAAGTACCGCTACATTGCCTTCGTAGCCTTCGTAGCTCAATGCGGTATTGGTAAAGACGCCGAATGCGGCGCCGCCCGCTACCTGTGCGCTGCCGGTTTGAGAACGGACGCCGGCTAAAAATTGCTGCGGATCGTGCTTGTCGCTGCAAAAGCAAAGAACCAGGTGCGGCAGTAGCGGTGCGATTTGTGCCATTGCATTTGCCGCCGCTTCCTTGCCCGAAAGAAAGGAGTCGATTTTGGAGCTGAATCCGGTGCCTGTTTTGGTAGCCATTACATCTGAGTTGAGTTAATATATCGGCAAAGAAGCAGAAAACGTTCCGCCAGAGGAGCATTTCTTACCTGCAAAAGGTTGTTTTTGACACCTGAAGCCCGGGAAGCCTATCAGGTCTAATGAATAATAATTTTCTTTATTATCCTTTCGTTCCGGTTCACCAGCTCGAGGAAATAAATTCCGGGCGGTACATGCAGTGAAAGCTGCTTTGTCAGCTGTGGTGCCCGGTTGCTGATGTTTTCTTCATATACGGTTTGCCCGGTTGCACTGAGTACCCGCAGGCGGGCATTGTTGAGGGGCGTCCGGACATCCAGGACAAAGGTGCCGTGGTTCGGATTGGGATAGACCCGGACGAATCGTTCTGCTTCCGGTGCCCGTACCGCGGTGACGAGCCCGGTGAGTTCGGCTGCACTCCCGCGGTAGACATCCAGGTCGACGGCGCCGGAGACGCCGGCAACCGTTCCGGTGGATGAATACTGGTGAAACAGCCAGGGCCAGCTGCTCCAGGTACAGGAGGTCGTATTGGCGGGGGCCCCGGCGGGGTTACCATAATCTGCGATCCAGAGCTTGCAGGGAATGAGGCCGCTGCTGACGTAGGGTGCAATGTAGGCTGCCTGGCAACGGCTCGTATACACGATCGGCATCACACCAGTCTGCGTATACACCACATCGGCGAAATCGCGCACCCATTGTGCGAGCCCGTTTGCGGTGAAATAGTTGGAAAGCGCTTGCGTATTGGTGATGCAGGTGCCCGCCGGGTCTTCTATGTCGAGAACGGGCGGCAGAAAGCCAGGGCCGATATAGGCACGGGCCACGGTCAGGAAGTAGTTGGCCTCGGTGACGGCGTTATTGTCTTCCGGCAGGGCGAAGTGGTACACACCCGCTTTCAGTCCCGCATTCCGGCTGTTGGTGATATTCGAGTTCAAATAGCCGTCGGTATAGCAGGTGCCTTTCGTGGATTTGATGAACGCAAACGTCTTGCCGGCTGCGGCTACCTGGTTCCAGTTGATCGTGCCCTGTATAGCCGAGACATCGATGCCGTATTGCGTAACTGCGCAAGCCCCGGTGGTGAATGCGCCCGAAGTGGTATAGGGCGAGCTCGTGCCGTCGCAGGAGGTGCGGGCGTAAACCCGCGCATAGTACGCTGTATTGCAGTTAAGGCCGGTAGCCGAAACGCTGGTGGCACTGGTGGAACCTTGCGCCACGCCGCTTCCATAAGCCACCGTGGGCGTTGTTCCGATCACCCAATAATACGTCACCGGTGCCGTGCCGGCGGTGCTGCCCGCCGTCCAATCCAGGTTGACCGTGATCTGTCCCGAAGGAGTGGCCGTGAGCGTAGCCGGTGCCGCCGGCGTGGTGCAATTGGCCGAATTTGCGGTGAACGCGGTCGTCCAGCCGTACTGGTCGGTCAGCACGGAGCTGCCGTTCACGTCGGTATACACCGCAGCGTAATAATAGTGCGTGCCGCCACTCGCCGGGGTAATGTTGAAGCTTGCCGTGCGGGTGCCGCCGGCCGTCGTGGGAGCTGTGGCCGATGTGACCGTATGGTCGAAGGGCGCCGCCTGGTCGCGGTCAACCCAAACCCGTACGAAGGTGGTTTGCGTCACCCCGTTGGGATTTTTCACAGACAGGTCGGTGCTGCTTTGCTGCCCGGTTTGCAGGGTCGAGGGGATGAAGCCCGGCGTGTTGCTGAGATAGGGTAGGTTTCTGCCGAAGGTGACGCTGGCATTGGCGCCTGCAACCGTTGCCGTGCCACTGCCCCAGAATTCTTCATTGGGCACCACGGGGCTGTTGGTTGCTGAAGGTGTGCGGTACACTTCATAATTATAGGCGGCGCTGGCGAGACCCGTGAATACCGCGTCTCCGGATGCGTCGGCGGAGGCCGAGGTAAGCTGGGTATTGGATGCATCCCGCAAAACCACCTTCACGCCCGGGGCCGGATTGCCCGCGGCATCGTTCACATGTATGGTGAGCGTATAAGTGCTCGATGCCACCTGGCGATATACGAGCTTGTTGTAGGGGGCGCCGGAATTGGTCTTGCAGGTGCCGCCGTTGTAGGCGGTGGTCAGCAGCCGCACGGTGCCTGTAAAGGTCGCCACCCAGCTGATATAGGGCGCCAGGTTATTGCTGCCGCAGTTGTCCGTTGAGAAACAAATCGGGGTGGTGAGGTTCGTATTGTTGAAAAGCGTCAGCTGCGCATCCCAGCCCGCGGAGGTGCCGCCGTAATTTTCGCAGTACGACCATTCATACCGGGTGCCGGCCACGACACTAAACAAAGTGTAGTTGCCGGCATTCATCAGTGCGGCATTGCCATTGGTGGGGTTCACCAGTACCTGCCAGCTAGCCGGTGGTGTGTAGGGGGCGCCTGAGCTCGGGTATTGGCTTCCGAAATTAGTGCAGCCGCCGCTGAGGCATTGCTGTGCGTTTACGAATGCGGAGTTCAGCAGGGCGAAGGCCCAAAGCAGTCGGTATAAATTCTTCATCGTGCAGTTAAGGTTAAGGATTGGCCAATGCAGCTCAGTTCGAGACGAACCGGAAAGAAGCCAGCAGCTCCTCAAATTGTTTTACAGATCCGGCGCGGTAGGCAGCCGGGTATTGAAAAGTGATGCGCAGGTTTTTGCCGTTTCGCTGGTCCGGGGCATCTAGGATCCGCAGCTCCAGCTGTTCCGGCAATGGTTCGCCTCTTCCGTTTTTGGTAAGCAGGCACACGGTCTCTACCGAAGGTGCGTTGTCTAAGGTGCGCCGGCGGGCTTTTTGCCTGGCGGCCGACGCCAGCGCGTTTTCGTAGATCAGGCGGCCGGATGGCTGCAAGTAATATTCGAGACGAAATATGGCCCCGGTGACGCTGTCCCGGAAGTCAATCCCGATCGTGGACGGCTCATCATCCAGGTTGCGCTGCTCCGTTTCTGCCGGGTCCTTTTTCCAGGAGCCGGGATAAAGAAAGGAGAGGCCGAGACGCTTGTTTTCATAGAGGGGCGGCGCGGCCGGTGCTGCTTTCGGAAAAGCGGTTTGCTGACGCTGCGGGGCAGCAACAGGCGTCTGTGCTTCCGATTGCTGCACACCGACCACTATTGCGGCCATGCAGAAGAATAGGTGCGGGTTCATTCTACTTTTAGGTTTGTACGGTTTCCCTTCCTGTAAATATCGCTGTTTCAGGGCAATCACGAATTTCAATTTGGGGGAACCGCGGCCGGCAAAGTGTTGCGCAAACAAAAGGCCACCTCATCCTTAGTACCTTTTGCTTCTGTGCCCGGGACCGGATTGCCCCCGTCAACCTGGTACGTCGGCGCGGGGGCCTTCGGGCACCGAACTGGCCGGAGGCCGATTTCCCTGTCAAAAAGCAGCTAAAATGACACACGGGTGCACCATTATATTTTTGGAAACGGAAAGGAATCCGGTTCGAAAACCCATGATAGATGCACGAAAAGTAGCATGCGATGGGAGCGTAACGCAACGTGGTCAAAGATTTGCATACATCAGCTTGGTTTACCTTCTATCGACCATGAAACAGCGGCCCGACAAAGCATCATTCCTACGCAGGTACATCCGCAAGCTGTCGCTTCGGATGATCATCTTCCTGTCCCTTTTTTTCCTGGTAGTCTTCGGTTTTACATTCATTGTTCACGAGGTCCTGTCGGAGCGGGAAGATGTGGTCGACTTCCGGATCTTCCGGTTCCTGGCAGCGCATGTAATCACACCCGATCTTACCTCCGTGATGAAGGCCGTGACCTATTTCGCATCGGCCACATTTTTACAGGTTGCTTACGCGCTCTTGTTCCTGACCTACCTGCTCCTAAAAAATACAAAGCGGGCATTCGAAATTATCGTGGTCGGGGTTGGCGGTTTCATCGTCAACTATTTCATGAAGCTGTCCTTTCACCGGCCCCGGCCGGTCAATCCCCTTGTTGACCCGTTAGCTAATTTCAGCTTCCCCAGCGGTCATGCTACCTCGGGATTCATTTTTTACGGGCTTCTGGCTTATCTCATTTGGAAGACAGAACTGGCCAAGCCGATCAAATACGCCATCGGATGCCTACTGGTCGGCTTTTCCCTGCTTATTGGCTTCAGCCGCATGTACCTGCGTGTCCATTATCCGAGCGATGTCGCAGCAGGAGTTTGTATCGGCTTTGCCTGGCTGCTACTTACCATCTATTTCATGGAAAAACTGAAAAAGAAAGCAGATCGCGAGCAAAAGGAGCTCGTGACGCATCCGAATGCGACGTGACACGATAGGGAAACCGGATTCATAAAAAGTATTTGATCGTATTTGACTTTAAAAACAATCAAAAAATCAGCGATGAAGAAGCTTATCTGGAAATTAACCGCGTTCGCTGCGCTGCTGTTCTTAGTCGCCTGCCAGGAGGGCAAAGGCAAAAAGCACCACAAGAAAGAAAAAGAAGAGCAGGAGGCGAATACCGGGGATAACGCGCAAGCATCCACGGCGCCAGCCGCTCCCTGCGACACGGCCATTTGGCGCTATGTTTACAACCCTGCCCGTTTGCAGGTGATTGAGTATTGCAAAACAGTAACAGGCGTCATTGAGGAAACCAATGCCGATGACGATGGCGACCAGCATATGTTGTTGAAACTGGACAATGGCCAGGAGTCGCTGCTCACCAAGAAAAATATGAAGAAAAAGCAGGGCGACCTGGTCATCGAGGCGGTTTGCGCCAACAAAGTCCTGCTGAAGAAGGTCGGTGCAACCTGTGAGGGCTACCTGAATCATATCCAATTGCCCAAGGTTGGCGATCATGTGCGCGTATCAGGCAGTTTGGTAAACGATACACACAACGGCTGGAACGAAATTCATCCCATCACCCGAATCGAGCCGATAAAATAACCGGTCAACCCGCTTCTACACTTTCCCGATCAAAATACGAAGACCTTAGAAGAGCAGCTGCGACCGCCGGCGGTTGCCTGTAAAATGTAGATGCCGGGTGTCAGATTGTCAAATTTCGCACTGCTTCCACTGCGCGGCCGCTGAGCGAGTAAGCGTCCCTGTAAATCGTAGAGCTGAAGCGCCGGAAGGTTGCCGGATGCAAGAATCCAAACGGATCCTTTACCCGGCCGGATTTGAATGCCGGCGTCGGGGCGCAGGTCTGTAACCGCGGTGGTAATGCCGGGCGTTGCCAGCCAGATGGTTGCATTCATCAGCAATCGCTGGTGGTTGCCGCCGGCGTCGGAGAAATAACCATTGAAAAGGGAACAGGCGGGATTGCCTGTGCCATCGTCCGCAGGTGAGGAGTCGCCAAGGGCAGCCACTTTGCCGTTGCCATAACGGGCATAGGCCAGCATCACACCCGTATTGCCGCTGCTGCCGGTCATATAAACCACGCCTTTCACGCTGGAGTTTGCCGTCGTATTAAGGGTCATGGACGTGCCATTGGACCATTTTACCTGGGTAACATTTCCCATGGAACCGTGGATGATGGAATCGGAAGCGGACGCAATAATGTTGGACGAGGTTTGCGAAAAATTGGCAAGGTCAAAAGAAATTCCAAAAGGGTCGCTCACACTGCCGTTGTTGGTTAGGAAATCGTTCCAGATGGCCGGAGAATCCCAGCCATCGTTGTTGCGGTCGCTTTGCGTATGGTCGGATATCATAAACAACCCGCCTCCGGCCTGCACCCACTGCAGGATCGCCGTCTTTTCAGCCGCCGTGAACCGGATGTTCGGCTCGTCGATGATAAACACTTTGTAATTCGACAGATCCTGCAAATTGCTGCTGTTGCCATAGGAGATCGTGCCGTTATAAGGCAATGTTTCAACCGTATAACCCCGCTTAACGCAATCCACGCCCCAGGCGGAGAGTGCACCATCCCAATATGTTTCGGCAGTTGTAGCCGTAATACCGGATTGCGCCGGTGTCGGAAAACGTTGCGCGTTGCTCCCGGTATGCGAAACGCCAACGACGGCATTCGGCGTCCAACCCAGGTCGCGCAGGTCAGCGTCGATCACCCAATCCGCGTTCCCGGCGGTCTGGGCCTTGGTAGCATCAAAAAGGACCTTTACCTGGGCAAACGAAGGCGTCGTGCCCAATAAGGCAGCACAAAGGAGTACGAAACGGAATTGCATAAATAGTTTTGGCGTGATGGAGGGGTGAAATTAGAAGTTATTTCAATGCTGCAGGTCTTATTGGGAGGCAGTTAATTGCAGCTGTTCACTTTTTCTCCTGTTCCGCTTTTCCGGAAAATTAAGCTTGCTTGCCGGCTCCTGTTCTGTCAGCCAGGGCCGCAAATTAGCACCACGTCTAGCCTTTTCTTCAGGACCTTCTGACTTCAATCATCTTTCGGTTTGATGCCCGTCAACGGTTCTGCATTCCGGTGAGAATAGTTTTGGCCTTTGAAACAAGACCAGTCGCAAGAATTGGTCACATAAAAGAAGGAGCCGGTCGGCTCCCCGACTAACTGAATACATTTCGTTCAACACAAACCAATTTTATGTCTTCCACCGCTTTGATAACCCGCATGAGCGTTGCAGCCGTTGCCGCTGTTTCGCTGTTTAGTTGCAAGCCCAAAGGTGCCGAATCGGCCGTTACGGGCGATGCCGCCAGCAAGGTGTATGTCGCACCCGGCAAATACGATGAGTTTTATAATATCGTATCCGGTGGCTTCAACGGCCAGATGTCGGTGTACGGTATCCCTTCGGGCCGCATGTTCCGTATTATTCCTGTCTTCTCCCAGTTCCCCGAAAACGGTTGGGGCTACAGCGAGGAGACCAAGCCGATGCTCAACACCTCGCACGGCTTTGTTCCCTGGGACGACCTCCACCACATTGCACTCTCTACCACGAAGGGCATACACGACGGCCGCTGGGCCTTCGGCAATGCCAACAACACGCCCCGTATCGCCCGTGTGAGCATGTCCACCTTCCGCACCGAAGAGATCATCGAAATCCCCAACAGCGCCGGTAACCACTCATCGCCCTTTATCACGGAGAACACCGAATACGTGATCGCCGGCACGCGCTTTTCCGTACCGCTCGATAACCAGAACGGAGACGTACCGATCAACACCTACAAGGAAAATTTCAAAGGCACCGTTTCTTTTATCAAAGTCGACACCGCCGGTCACATGAACATCGCTTTCCAGCTGCGCCTTCCGGGCATCGATTTCGACCTGGCGCGCGCCGGCAAAGGCAAGTCGAACGGGTGGTTCTTTTTCTCCTGCTACAACTCGGAGAAAGCCAACACGCTGCTGGAAGTGAATGCCTCCGCCAAGGACAAGGACTTCATCATGGCAGTGAACTGGAAGAAGGCCGAAGAGTACGTACGCAATGGCAAGGCGGTAAAGGAAAATGTACGCTATGCGCACAACGTATATAGCGACAAGACACACAGCGCCACTTCCACGATCGAAAACTCCGTGCTGGTACTCGATCCGAAGGATTGCCCCGACATGGTGTATTTCATTCCCTGCCCCAAGTCGCCGCACGGCTGTGATGTAAGCCCCGATGGTGAGAGCATTGTGGGATCCGGAAAGCTCGCGGCGGTAATCCCCGTATTTTCCTTTGATAAGATTCAGAAAGCCATCGCCGACAAGGCTTTTGATGGCAACTACGATGGCATCCCGGTAATCAAGTACGAAGCTGCGCTCCGTGGTGAGGTGCAGAAGCCGGGACTCGGGCCCCTGCACACTGAGTTCGACGACAAGGGCAATGCTTACACTTCCTTCTTCGTGTCGTCGGAGATCGTAAAGTGGAGCGTAAAAGACCTCAAGGTGCTCGACCGTGTACCTACCTACTATTCGATCGGTCACCTGAGCGTTCCGGGCGGGCCCACCGCGAAGCCCTGGGGCAAGTATGTGATCGCGTACAACAAGATCACCAAGGATCGCTACTTGCCCACTGGCCCGGAGCTTACCCAGAGTGCGCAGCTGTACTCGATCGATGGCGACAAGATGAAGCTGTTGCTCGACTTCCCGACCGTTGGTGAGCCGCACTATGCCGAGGCGATCCCTGCCGAGCTGATCACCAGGCGCACCCAGAAGATCTTCAAGATCGAAGAGAACGCCAGTCCCTATGCCGCAAAGGGCGATATCAACGCCAAGGTGGAACGCAAAGGCAACGAAGTGCACGTGTACATGACCTCGATCCGCTCGCACTTCACTCCGGACAATATCGAGGGCGTCAAGATGGGCGATGTGGTGTATTTCCACGTGACCAACCTGGAGCAGGACTGGGACGTGCCGCACGGCTTTGCGGTGAAGGGGGCCAACAACGCCGAGATCCTTGTCATGCCGGGCGAAACCCAGACCCTGAAGTGGACACCGGAACGCGTAGGCATCTTCCCGATCTATTGCACCGACTTCTGTTCGGCGCTGCACCAGGAAATGCAAGGCTACGTGCGCGTTTCGCCGGCGGGATCGAATGTTCCCATCACGTTCAGCACCGGCAAGACCGCGCCTGACCCGGTTGCAGCTGGAGGCAAAGCTCCCGCAAAACAAACCAAACAATAAACCGGAAAGGGTCGCCGCATCCCGGCGGCCCTTTTTCAAAACACACTGTCATGAAAAAAGTATTCTTTTCCTTCTGCACCGGCCTGCTGCTGCTTTCGATGCCGGCTTGTAACAATGCCGTCCAGCAAGCACCCAAGGTGGCCGATGCGGCCGCAACGGCCAACGCGGGTCAATCGGGTGTGCAGGACGATGAATCGCAGAAAGATGTGGTGAAGGTCGCTGCCGGCTCGAAAGACCACAGCACGCTTGTAGCCGCGGTGAAGGCCGGCGCGTTGGTCGACGCACTGTCCAATGCCGGTCCCTTTACCCTATTCGCACCTACTAATGCCGCTTTTGAAAAGCTTCCGGCCGGAACGGTGGACGAGTTGCTGAAGCCGGAGAATAAGACAAAGCTGCAGGACCTCCTGCAATACCACGTGTATGTGGGCAGCCTCAAGACCGACCTCATGCAGGACGGGCAGACGCTCAACCAGGTGAACGGTGGCAATATCAGCATCAGCAAAAAAGATGGCAAGGTTATCATCAACGGTAATGCTACGATCATCGCCTCCATCCCGGCTTCCAATGGCATCATCCATGTCATCGACGCGGTGCTGCTGCCGCCTGCCAAATAACGGAAACCTGCTTTCGCTCAGGCCGGGCATGGGGAAAGATCAGTCTCCGCGGCCGCCCGGCTCATTCCTTTCGCCCCCCTTTTTCAGTCATTTTGCTTATGGTTCCGAAGCGGCCGGCCGTCGTGCGGGCCGCCCCACGGAATCCAAAACTGAAGTTATGCAACCCCAAATGCGTCCCCTTTCCCGGATCCTGATCGCCCTGGCAGCGCTTTCACTCAGCCTGACCTATATCCTGCCGGTGTGGTTCATTTTTCTGCTGGCGCCGCAGTACCCGGAAGGGCTCACCATGAATATCTGGCTCAGCCGGCTCAGCGGGCAGGTGGAGATCATCAACGGCCTCAATCACTACATCGGCATGAAGCATATCAACGAGGCGATGTTTCCCGAGTTTCAATACCTCGGGTACATCGTGGGGGCCTTCATCGTGCTCGGGCTGCTGGTAGCAGCCACGGGCCGCCGCAAGCACCTCTTCGCTTACCTTATACTGCTGGTTGCGGCAGCTGGCGCGGCGATGTATGATTTTTATTCCTGGGGCTACGACTACGGCCATAACCTCGACCCGAAGGCAGCCATCCAGGTGCCCGGGCTTTTTTACCAGCCGCCGCTGCTGGGCCACAAGAAGCTCCTCAACTTCGACGCCTATTCCTATCCCGACCAGGGTGGCTGGGTGGTGATTGGCGCCGGCCTGCTGTGCATAGCGGTTTGGGGCTGGGAGCGCTTCGGCCGCAAAGGCGCACAGCCGGTTAAGACCGTGCACCTGCCACGAAATGCCGCTGCCGCCGCTTCCCTGCTGCTGTCCGCAGGACTTGCTTCCTGCAAAGCCGGCCCCGAGCCGTTTCAACTGGGGCGCGATGCCTGCGATGATTGCAAGATGACCATCGCCGATGCCCGCTTCGGCGCGGAGCTCATTACGAAGAAAGGCCGCATCTACAAGTTCGACGACCTGCATTGCCTCGCGCATTTCCGTAAAGCCAACCCGGGGATTGCAATGGATGCGCAGCTGCTCTTCTCCGACTTCGCGCAGTCGAAACTGATTCCGGCTGCTGCAAGCTGGAGCCTGTCCGATCCTTCATTCAAAAGCCCGATGAACAGCAACGCGGTTTCGTTTGAAAGTGCCGCTGCCGCCAGGGCTGCCGGTAAAGGCGAGCCTGTTGCGGGTATTGCTATTCTTGATAAACTATAAATGATGCGCGCGCTCCTGCTATACCTTTTCTTGTTGGCGACTGGCTCCGCTTTTGGCCGGACCATCGAGGTGGGGGCCACGAAGGCGGTCTGCTCCCTGCGCCGGGGGATCGCCCTCGCACATAGTGGCGACACTGTGCTGCTGCATGCCGGCACCTACCGCGAAGGCAACATCATCATCAGCAAACCGCTGACCCTGATTGGAATTGGCGGACCCGTGCTCGATGGCCAGGGCCGCTTCGAGCAGCTCACCATCAGCGGCGAGCGCATCAGGGTGCGTGGCCTGCGCTTCACCGGCACGGGTTATTCGAGCATGAATGACAATGCTGCCATCAGCATCATCGATGCGCGCTTTGTTACAATAGAAGGCAATTGCATCGAGCGCGCCTACTTCGCCATCCACGTCGCAAACGCCAGCTACTGCACCATCGCCAACAACCGTATTGCCGGCATTCCTAGAACGGAACAGACTTCCGGAAACGGCATTCACCTCTGGAAGTGCGCACGGATGCTAGTGCAGCACAATGATGTGCAGGGCCACCGCGACGGCATTTATTTCGAATTTGTGACCGCTTCGGAGATCCGCCGGAATTACAGTCACGACAACATCCGCTACGGGCTCCATTTTATGTTCTCCAACAACGATGCCTACGAAGCAAATACGTTTGCTTCGAACGGTGCCGGTGTCGCCGTAATGTATTCGAACCATGTGCGGATGGAGCGCAACTTTTTCCGCCGCAACTGGGGCGCCAATGCCTACGGCCTGCTGTTGAAGGAGATTTCCGACGCGCAGATCCGGGAAAATGTTTTCGAGGCCAACACTGCCGGCATCATGATGGAAAGCACGAACCGGGTGGAGGTGCTCGCCAACGCCTTCCGCAGCAACGGCTGGGCGCTGCGTATCTCTGCGTCGTGCAACGAAAACACCGTGTGCCTTAACAACTTCCAGGGAAACACGTTTGACGTTGCCACCAACGGCGACCTCATGCTGAACCGCTTTTTCAATAATTATTGGGATAAGTACGACGGGTACGATCTAAACCGTGATGGCAAAGGCGATGTGCCCTACCACCCGGTGAGCCTGTATTCGATGGTCATCGAGCGCAACCCGCAGTCGGTGATGCTCCTCCGCAGCTTTATGGTGACGCTGCTCGACAAAGCCGAGAAGGCGATGCCGAGCCTCACGCCCGGGCAGATGGTGGATGCTGCCCCACTCATGAAACCCTACCGCTATGATCGACATTAAGCACATCGGCAAGCGCTTTAAAAAGCTCGCAGCCCTCGACGATATCAATGCTTCTTTTAACGCCGGCCAGGTGGTTGCCCTCATCGGTCCCAACGGCTCGGGGAAGACGACCCTGATCAAGACGATCCTCGGACTCGTGCGCCCCGATGGGGGAAGCATCCTTTTCCAGGGGCGGCCCATCACCGAAGGCGTGGCGTACCGCAGCCAGATCGGTTACATGCCGCAGATCGGGCGCTACCCGGATAACATGACAATCGGGCAGCTGTTCCGGATGATCCGCGACCTGCGCAAAGACGAGACCGACCTCGATGAAGAAATCTATTACCAGTATAAACTAGATACGATCCAGGACAAGCCGATGCGCGCGCTTTCGGGCGGCACGCGCCAGAAGGTGAGCGCGGCCCTGGCTTTCCTGTTCAATCCGCCCGTATTAATACTGGATGAGCCCACGGCCGGCCTCGACCCGCTGTCGAGCGAGGTGCTGAAGAAAAAGATCCAGCGTGAAAAGGCAAACGGAAAGCTGGTCCTCATTACCTCGCACGTGCTCACCGACCTGGAGGAAGTGACCACGGACATTCTCTACCTGCAGGACGGCCGCATCCTGTTCAACGAAAAGCTCGAAGAACTGCAGCGACTCACCGGCGAAGAAAAGCTGGGCAAGGCCATTGCCCACGTCATGCAGAACGGGCTGAAGACGGTGCCGGGATCGGCGCACGAATTCCTTTACCTCAAAATCGCGAACTGATCATGCTCAAAATATCCCGGTACGTATTGTACGACATCATCCGCAACAAGGTGGTGCTCGCTTATACCTTGTTTCTCCTGGTGGTTTCGCTGAGTCTTTTCCAGATGGAGGAAGATACCTCCAAAGCCGTCCTGAGCCTCCTCAACATCATCCTCATCGTGGTGCCCCTGGTAAGCATGGTCTTCGCCACCATCCACTGGTACAACTCCTACGAATTTCTTGAGCTGATGCTGACACAGCCGGTGAGCCGCACCAGGGTATTGCTGTCGGAATGGGCAGGAGTCGGCGGCTCGCTGCTCACCGCCTTTATGATCGGCGTAGGCATCCCGGTATTATTGTACAACGGCAATGCAACGGGGCTGGCACTCCTGCTGGTGGGTGGTTTGCTCACGCTGGCTTTTACCTCGCTGGCATTTCTTGCCTCGGTGCGGAGCCGTGATAAAGCACGCGGTATTGGTGCCGCGCTGCTCCTGTGGTTTTATTTTTCGCTGATCTATGACGGCCTGGTCTTGCTGGTACTCTTTGCTTTCAGCGATTACCCGCTGGAAGGGCCCACCATGATCCTGTCCTGCCTCAATCCGGTCGACCTGGGCCGCATCTTCATCATGCTGCACCTCGACGTGAGCGCGTTGATGGGCTATACGGGCGCGCTGTACAAAGACTTTCTCGGCACTGCCACCGGTACCGGTCTTACTCTGGGCATCCTGCTGCTGTGGGTGCTGTTGCCCCTGCTCTGGGCGCTGCGGATCTTCAAACGGAAAGACCTCTGAGAATAGCGAATAACGAATATCGAATATCGAATTACGAAGAATGACGCGTGTTTTTGTAGTCTTGTTCTTGCTGACGGCCTATGCCGGTTACAGTGCGCTGGTGTATACCCGCGGCACAGAGGCGCCCGCCGCAGCAAAGCTGTGGACCGACGAGGCGGCCGCGGGCAAGGCGCTGTTTCAAAAGCACAACTGCACGGCCTGCCACCAGCTTTATGGTTTGGGTGGCTACCTCGGTCCCGACCTGACACAGGCCTGGAGCGACCCGCGGCGCGGGCCGGCCTTTATGCGGGCCTTGCTGCAGTCGGGTGGCAGCCGGATGCCCGATTTTCATTTTACTCCCGGCGAGGTAGAAAGCCTGCTGGCCTACCTGCGTGCCGTTGATGCTTCAAGCCATGAAACTCCCTCCCACTGATTCCCTGCACCGGTCCGGCGACCGGGTGGCACTGGCCTTTCTCGGCCTCGCACTGTCTTACCTGCTGCTCGGATTGTTATTCGGCACCCTTGGAAGTATGCAGTACGTGCTGCCGCAGTTTTTGCGCGAGGCGCTTTCCTTTCAGAAAACGCGGCCCCTGCATGTTTACCTGGTAACGTCATGGATCTATACAGCAGCGCAGGGAGGCCTGTATTTCTACGTGCCGCGCGTAGCGGGACGGCCCTTGCGCTGGCCCGACGGAGGCTGGATCCACTTCGTATCACAACTGACCACTTCGCTGCTGATTGTCGGCTGCTTTTTTGCGGGCCGCTTCGGCGGACGGGAATACCTCGAGTTTCCGCCGGCGCTCGGCGGACTGATTGCACTCAGTTGGGTGCCGCTGGCCATAAATTTTTTCGCTACGCTGCGTCCGCGCTACCGCAATGCACCCGTATATTATTTCAGCTGGACAGCCGGCATCCTCTTTTTCTTTATTACCCTTTCCGAAAGTTACCTGTGGCTTTTTGATCATTTTTTCGGCAACCCGGTGCGCGATGTTACCGTGCAATGGAAAGCGCTCGGATCGATGGTGGGGAGCTGGAACATGCTGATCTATGGCTGCAGTATGTATGTGATGACGCAACTGAAGGGCGATGATGCGGTGGCGCGCTCAAGGACGGCTTTCTTCTTCTTTTTTCTGGGGTTTACCAACCTGCTGTTCAACTGGGGCCATCATACCTACATCGTGCCGGCGGCCTCGTGGGTACGCAACGTATCCTACATCATCAGTATGACCGAGCTGCTGTTGTTTGCGCAGCTCCTCTTCCAGTTCCGCCGTACGCTGAGCCATGCACGGAAGAAGTTTCACCAGCTTACATATCGCCTGCTATGCCTGGCTGACATATGGGTACTACTCAACCTCGGCCTGGCCATCGCCTTGTCGGTGCCGGCAATCAACCGCTACACGCATGGAACCCATATCACCGTCGCGCATGCCATGGGCGCCACCATCGGGATAAACACGATGCTGGAGCTAGCTTCCATTTCGTATATCCTGAAGCGGGTGCGCCCCGCCGCGCTGGCGCGGCATGCGCGCACAATCCGGCGCGGTGTGCTGCTTACGAACGGCGCCCTGCTGCTCTTCTGGATTGCGTTGCTCGGCACCGGCCTTGTAAAGATCGCGGGCGCCTCGGCGGGCCAGTCTTTTGCCACCATCATGCAGCGCTCCGCGCCCCTGTTCCGCCTCTTCGCCGGCAGCGGTGTTTTCATTGTCGCCGGGCTTGTCCTGGTCATTGTGCCGCTTCTGCGGGTGCTTGGCTCCAAACCGCAGCCGGCAGACACTACCGCAACAAAACCGCGCATCGTTGAAGCCGCTTCGGAGAATGCCTTTTTCCATAGAGGTGCCGGCTGATGAGAGTCACCCGGATGGTTGAGTTGGATTATCTGCCAGCATTCAGGTTATCGGGAATTTTGATTTTCTAACGAAGCCACCATCGCAGCCCCGGCGGATAGCGTAAATGGGTTAACGAAAACGGTTACTGGTGTCTTGCGTTCTGTAACAACAAACTGCTTCTATGAAACGAATTCTGACGACAGTCCTGGCCGGCATCCTGCTGGCGGCCACACCCGCGGCGGCCTGTGACATCTGCGGCTGCGGAGTGAGCTATTACAACCCTTATCTGTTCCCGCATCTGTCGAAAAGCTACATCGGACTGAGCTCCATCCACCGCACCTATACAACCCTGTCGCACGAAGGCGATGCAAGCCGCGAGCGGTATCATACTTTATTGCTTACCGCCCAATACTCGCTTAGCCGGAAGATCCAGCTGGTTGGGATGCTTCCCTGGCAATTCAATACCCTGCAAAGCAGCACCGGCGAGCGTCACCTGTCTGGTGCCGGCGATGTTACGCTGCTGGGGCAATACCGTCCTTGGGAACACAATTCGGATAAGGGCATCCGCCAGGCGGTGCTTGTTGGCGCGGGGGTGAAGCTGGCCACGGGACGCTATGTACCGGCGGCGACCAATAAAGCTGACGACCAGAATTTTCAACTCGGCTCCGGCAGTAACGACCTCCTGCTGAACGGCTCCTACCGCGTCAGCCTGCGCAAGCTCACCTTCAGTGTCAGCGCGTCGTATAAATACAACAACGCAAACAGCGATGATTACCGTTTCGGCGATATAGCCAACGTTGGTATCCAGGCTGCCTGGCGCCAGGAGTGGCGCCGCTGGTCGCTGTCACCTTATGTGCAGGTAAGCGGGGATTGGATGCTGAAAGATGCCGATCAGCATGTGCTGCAGACCGTTTCGGGCGGTTCGGTGTGCTATGCGGGCGGCGGGTTCGATGTAAACAACCGCAGGCTTGCCTTTGGCGCCAGTTACCAGTTTGCAGCCGCGCAGGATCTGGCCGGCGGGCAGATCCGGGTACAACCTCGCCTCTCGCTACGCACATCCGTTACATTCTAAAATCACAAGCGGCAAAATATTATGAAACACATTTTGTTTTTTTCCTTTGCACTCATCCTGTTCGCCGCCTGCAGCAAGCATGCCGGCGATACCGATCCGGGTTCCGTTGAGGCTGATAAGGCGCAGCTAAGGGTTGCCCGGCCCACAGCAAATTCGATCTATCGCATCGGCGACACCGTACGGATCAAGGCCGAGGCCATCGCGCCGGCTACCATCCATGGCTATGAGCTTTCCATTCAGCGGCCCGGTGACACTTCCCGGATTTATTACGCGCATATTCATGATCACAACGACACACTGCAGATTGACAGGTACTGGGTCAACGACCGCGCCGAGGCCCAGGGCCTGGAGCTTCGGATCAGCCTGACGCTTGATCATGAGGGCAACCAATATGTGCGTACCATACCCTTCATCGTGCAATAACTGATGTTGCTAATCCGGCTTTAATCTGGCCGGCACTGGCATGAGTCTTTACGCGGGATAGTCCCGAATTATTCACATTAAACCCTTCTTTATGAGAAAGACAATCTGGTCGGCGACGGTTGCATTATGTAGCCTTTTTGCCGTTTCGTGCGGCTCTGGGTCCGACAACAATAGCGGATCCGGAAGCGCGACCACCACGACCACCGGCACCGATGCGGGCAGCTCCACCGGCACAACCGAAGCTACCGCCGGTACGAATCCCAAGGGCGTCGGCCCTATCAGCGAGGTGAAGCTCAATAACCCGCTTGACCAAAAGCTGGCAGCTTCCGGCAAGAGTGTGTACGAAGTGAAATGCGCCTCTTGCCACAAACTCTCGGGCGAAAAGCTGGTAGGTCCGGGCTGGAAGGGCGTAACCACACGTCGCACCCCGGAGTGGATCATGAACTTCGTGATGAACACCGAAGAGATGCTGAACAAAGACGCCGAAGCGCAGAAGATGCTGGAGGTGTGCATGGTGCGCATGCCTAACCAAAGCCTCACCGAAACCGATGCCCGGTCGGTGCTCGAATTCATGTTCAGCAACGACGGAAAGAAATAGCATCCGTTCGGAATTCTTTATCATTAAACCGCCGCGACCCGGCGGTTTTTTTATTGTATACGTCTGCGCCAGGCCGATACCGCCATGAGCACGGCACCTGAAAACAGCAACAGCGCCGCGCCAAGCAGGCCCCAGTTGAACAGGTAGCTGTTGGTTTGCAGCAACACACCCAGCCCCTGGCACATCAGCAGTATCTCGTTGGCAAAGACCCCGCCACCGAACACATAAACAGGTAAAGCCCGCATCCGCCGCGCGCGCGTGAAGTATCCTTCTTCCACAAGTGTCGCCAGCAGGTAAAAGCTCACAAAGCCGAGGAACACAAGGTGCAGGAAACCGATGATTACCGGGCGGTCGCCATATACGGCGTTGCCCAGGGCCGGGATCAGTGTACCGGCCTGTAAAAGCAGCTTCAATGCAAAGGAAAGCAGGGAAAGCCGCAGCAGGCGCCGCCCGAGCTTTGTGCGGAATCGCTGAGCCGGTCCGCCGGGAAGCCAGAGCCGGATAAAATAAAAAAGTGCAGCGAAAAGCAACAGTACGCCGATTGCGCCGATAACATAAAAGAGCGTCTTGTTGTGCCAGAGTAACGACAGGAAAAGGGTTGGCAGCACCGAGGCACACAGGCAGAACGCAAAGCGACGCGCTGCTAACGGCGGCGTGCCCGCATTAAAATAAAGGACACGGAAAAGATGCGCGAAAATGCCCAATGTGAAAAAGCCATTGTATTGAAAATGCAGGAACCAATAGATCGCTGTCCGGTACAGGTTGGCATCCTTTGATTTACCGGCAGCAATGTAGCCGAGCATCATCGGACCGGCTGCTGAAAAAAGCAAGGCCAGAATCGCGCAGAGGCTGAAGAGGTGGATGCTTTTGTCTACGTTGTTTCTTAGCAATGGCAGAAAGCGGGCTGCAAACACAAAGGTGACGATGATGAACAGTGTTGAAAAGAGCAGCGCAACCGGACCATAGCCCTGGAAAGGAAAACTCGCGAGCATGCCATAAGCGCATACGTTAACGGCGATGAGCATCCAGGAGAACCTGCGTTGCAGTTCCGCCCCCGGCAAAAGCCCGTATACTAACAGGACGAGTAGCGTAAAGCTTACCCAGCCCGTAAAGGCAAAATGCGAATGCCCGGTAAGCAGGTTGTGGTAGTCGATAAAAGGAAGTTCAAATAGAATCTTGAGGCGAAGCGAGAGTCCGAGTAGCGCAACGATAGCCAGGTTGAGGAGGGCGAGGCGGAAATAAAAATGCTTGTTGTGCATGGTTTCCATGATAGGTCGTGTTCGGCCGCGGCTGGTAAATTGAAACATCAAGCCACGTTCTGAATCGATAATAGGTTATGAAGCAATTCCTGTTTACTCGTCCGTTTGTTTTTGTAGTAGTTCGAAAGTATACCGACAACAACATGATCAGCCTTTTGCGAAAGCTTTGAAGCGCCAGGCGAAGCTGAGCAAAGTCAGCGTGCCGCGGGCCGCCACTCAGCGTGTCGCATCGGCCACCGGCGGAACTTCGCCGCAAACCGCAACCTCATGAGCATCCCGGAAGTGATCAACCAGCTCAAAACGATTTACGATCCCGAGATCCCGGTAAATATCTATGACCTGGGTCTTATTTATAATATCCGGGTCATCGGCTCGGAAGCCTATATCGTGATGACGCTCACGACCGCCGCCTGCCCGGCCGCGGCTTTCATGCCGGAAGCGGTGCGGGCTGCGGTGACACAGGTACCCGGCATTGAAGCAGTGCACGTGGACGTAACCTTCGAGCCCCGCTGGACCAATGCGCGGATGAGCGCCGAAGCCCGTGCGCAGCTAGGCTTTTCCTGAGCGCAGGCCGCTGGACACCCGCACGGCCACCGTTACAAAGAACAGCAGTATCGGCAAACCGTTACCGAGCAGGGCTCCGCGGCGCCACGAAGCGTCACCGGCAATATCGGCCCCGATCCGTACCAGCAGCGATACCTGCAGCCATCCGAACCAGGCATACAGCAGTGGATGGTAAACCGTCAATCGTTTTTTCAGCACGGCCGGGAGAATAACCGGCGCATGTGCGAAGATCATCGAAAACACAAAGCCCAGGAAGAAACTATGCAGTACGGCATCGTAGCCAAGCGGGATCCGGTGCTGCAATAGTATAAGCACGGATGCCACCGGCAGCCAGCAGTAGCCGGCCAGCAACAGGCGCCCCGAGTACCGGTGCGCGCCGGGAAGCCGTACGGAAATACGCGCCATGTCATAGCGCAGCAACCAGCAACCGGTGCCGCCGAGAGCGGCTGCCAGAAGCCACTTACCAGTGGTCATAGGGAGCAATAATCCGGGCAGAATTAGTGCCAGGCAAGCGAGCAAGGCATTGCGCTGTGCGGGACTACGGGGCAGGAACTTACTCAGCTCAAGGCGTTCGGCAACGATCGTCAGCAGGAGGAAGGCGACCCACCAGCCGGTAGCGGCAGGGTAGGAGCCGCTCTGGAGCAGCACGCTATTGGCGACCACGAGGCTGAGTGCACCGGTAAGAAAAACGAGATAGTATAGTTCGCGGTGCCGGTACAGCAGCCAGCCACAAAGCACGGCAAAGCCTACGCTTCCGGCCAACTGCATGCCCAGGGCAGCCTGAGGTGCGCCGGCAAGTAGCGGCAGCAGCGCCAGCGCATTCAGCAGCGGCAGCAGGCGTACCCACCATTGCCGGAAGGTGACCGCGCGCTCCAGCAAGATCAGCGTAGCGAGGAAACAGTTGACCATCAGGTTGCCATGCTGCCCGGCCGCCTGTGGCAGCGGCAGCTCCCAGCCGCCACGTATCCAACCCGTCCAGATGGCGGCCAGCAGCGACAGCAGGATCAGCGGCAGAGCCGCGGGAATGGGTTTCATCGGGAACGTTTGAGAAAGGCGATGCCACTTTCAAAATCATCGATCAGGTAGATCGTTTTCGCGTCGGCGGGAATAAAGAAGCCGCCGTTCGGTCCCTTTGCCGAAGCAATCACACCTTCGCGTGCGAGTTGCTGCAGGATTTTGGCAGTGCTGTGCCCATTTGCTTCGATACCGGCCGCCACCTCGCGGATGCCTGCGCGGGCACCCTGTGGCGAGCGGGCCGCCAGGTAAACGGCTGCCCGCAGGGCGTATTTACAGGATTGGGAGCGCATAAGCAAAAATGGCCCGAAACTGTCAGTTGCGGAGCTTCCGCTCCAGCTTCAGTGCTTTGGGGAAGAGTACGTTGTTTTCAAGGTGAATATGTGTATGCAGGTCAGCCTCCAGGTTTTTCAGCTTTGAATACAGCAGCGCAAAGCTGTTGCAAGTGCCTTCGGGCAGATTATAATTATTAGTGATGCGGCGGATCGACTCCAGCAGTTCGCCGGCAGCTTCGTGGTCGGCCTCCATCATCTGCACCGGCTCGCGCAGCGAAAACTGCTGTTGCAACACACGCGTGTCGCCGCTGGCTTCTGCCTGCGCTAAAGCTTTGATGAAGGGAAACAGCACTTTTTCTTCCTTGGCGAAGTGTCCGCCCAATTCAGCAAACAACACATCACAGGCCTGTTTCAGTTCTGCCAGCTGGGGATGCGTAGCGCCATGATGCCCGGACACCCGGTTCAACAGGTCGGCGATTATGGGTGCTTCGTCATAGTAGTAGCGGTGGTGCTTGTTATAGATGTAGTCGGCAAGAAAGGCCGGGTCCCAGCCCTCATAATTTTCGGTTGGAGCACCCGACTGGCCTGCCTGGTCGAGCTCGGCTTCGACGGCTGCAAGGTCAAGGCCTTTTTCCGCGCAGGTTTGTTGGAGCGATTTCTTACCGCCGCAGCAGAAATCAATGCCGTACTTGCGAAAAACTTCAGCCTTGCGCAGGTCTTTCGCGGCAATCTCACCGACTGTTTCGCCCGAAGATTCTTCGATCTTCCGTATTTCTACAAGCCACCATTCCGGTCCTTTTTCGAGGTAGGTCCACCCGAATACATTGCCGCGCTCGGCTATGAGCTGGTAATACAATGGCTTCGGGTCGTGATCGTTGCGGATACGGAAAGCCGTGCCCGGTGCGAGTTCATCAAAATGCCGGAAGATCGTGGGGTGTTTGAACCGGGGCTCGATGGTCGTTACCTCCAGGGTGAAAATACCGGCATTTGCCGGTGCGGAAACAATATCGGGAGTTTGCATACTGGTTGATTTGCGGGTAAAAGTATTCTGGTGCTTTTATTCGATCTGCTGACTTTCATCAGCTTTGATCCCCACATTCGTCTTGTTTCCGTTTGCCTGTTTAAAGCACCGCGGTATATGATAAGAATCAGGGCACGGTGACGGTAGCGTCAGCTCCCCGCAGTGCACGACGGCGGTCCTTTGTAATACAAAAAGCAGATTATGAAACGCATACTGGTCCCCACTGATTTCTCTCCGAACGCTGACAAGGCATTTGACTACGCGGTGCAGATCGCCGGTAAGACAGGCGCAGAGCTCCTTGTACTGCATGCGTGCGCCTTCCCGCTACCGGAGTATGCGGAGCAGCCGGAAGACCTGCGGCAATACAACCGCGTCCGCGCCCTCGGGTTGCAGGAGCGTCTCGATGACTACCTGCTCGCTGCACCCGGACAGGTGAAGACCCTGCTGGTTGACGGCAGAACTGTTGACGCCATTTTGGAAAAGTCGCGCCGGTACGAGGTGGACCTGATTGTTATGGGCACCCGTGGCGCCGGCAGCCTGAAGACTCTGTTGTTTGGCACCCGCACCGAGGCGGTGATCGCCGCCAGCCGCATCCCGGTGATTGCCGTACCCGAAAGCTATACCGGCGGCGCGCCGAAAAACATACTCCTGGCTGTTCAGGAAGAAGAATCGGAAACGGTTCTGGCTCCCGCCTTCCATTTACGCGAGTTGTTTGGCGCTTCGTTGAAGACGGTCGTATTCTCCGACACGAACGAGCCGGTGGGTACCTATATCGATCATGAGCATGGTGTAGCCCAGGCTACCGGCCGGTGGAAAGCGTCATTTTCGCTTCCCGAACTAAAGAGCGAGCATCTTGTGGGTTCGGGATTTTGTGAAACGATAGAGAACTATGCAGAAGATCAGGATATGAACCTGCTGGTGATGATCACCCGCGCCAATGCCAGTGTGCCGCACCTGTTCAGTTCCAGCATGACCCGCGAGATGGCCCTTCGGACGGAGATCCCGCTTTTGACGTTGCATGCCTGATGAGCGGCTCGGCTGATCGTCAACGACCTCTGTAAATGCAATAACGTTGGATCAGGGCTTTAAAAATCTACTTAATCATCAAAAGCCTGTCTACAAAAAGTGCACAGAAACGGCAGGTGGTCGTACCATTTGGCTGAGCATCTAAGGCGTGTTGTCGAATACTGGACGGTGAGGTCAGGACCGGATTCGTTAGTCGTTAAGCCTCAATTTCTTAAAGTCACTTGTGTTCTTTTGTGACATAAATCAAATAGGTTAATGGGTAGCGTGACGGTTGAGTTTTATTCGCTTTTTCACTGTCAAACCAAAGATAGAATGACACACGAGCCGCCTGATAAAACGGAACGGAAAAGAATCTGGTTCGAGCACAAGCGGCTTATTCGTAATAATTCGAATTTATCGGTTAGGTAATTTCCCCTGACATTCAGCTGATGCCGACATGGCAAGATGAAGGATATGAGTATGGCTATGAGCCTGCAGCGGATGGACATGAATATGGTGATGTATCCTGAAATAACGGGTGGGGTGGGGGACCAGGAGGGCGCTGGAGCCATTCCAAAGCAGGCGAGCCCCGACGGCGACCACATTCTGGCTGGAATGCAGCACGGAAATATGGATGTGCCTGCCTTAAGAAAGGAACCTGCTTGGCAGATCAGTAATAAAAGCAACCGTAGTACCATAACCGGTGGCGTTCAATACATCACCCCCTTTCTCTTTCTGCCGGCTGCGCGGATCGGCAGAAACGGTAAACTGCGCTTTCAGTTAAGCCGGGAAGACATTCGCATTACTTCCCGGCTCCGTTTGCAATCATGGGAAATTCGGATAAGGAGTATATGGCCGGTTTCCGGTACATTGTATCCAGGTGATTCGCACTTTCGACTCATTGCGACAGCGATATCGGATCAGGGGGCGGAATTGCATTTACCTGTTAATAAATAAGTCATATGAGCGTTCCTGTCCATTACGATCGCAGCCTTTTGCTCAGCGAAAAAATTTTATATGTGCTTTCCGTCCTGAAAAAGGAAAGTATCAGTGAGCTGAGCGCGGAGATTGTTGAATTAGACGGCATTGCGGCGGAAGAAGAAGTTGCTGAAATGACCAGAGATATCGAGCAGGAAATTAAGAAGATGTGCGCCGAAAAGATAGTGGAGAAGTTGAAAGAACACCGGCAAAAGGTTCGGTATGTCATTGTTGAACCGGAAGAGTAGCGGTTATTGATTTCCCAACATTAAAAAATTGTTTGAAGATGGCAATGATGCAAATGAAAAAGATGCAACCAATGAAAGGAATGAGTTACAAAAAGTTTTGGCTTACAATGTTCATTTCCTTCATTATTATGTACACCGTCATGTTCCTGAACATTGATAATGCCAGCCATTATCACACCAGCTTAACACGTATTTACATGGCGCTGCTGATGGTTGCACCAATGGCGGTTGTAATGATGGCAATGATGGGCACTATGTATCCAAACAAAAACACGAACATGGCCATTATTTTCGGCGGAATAGTCGTGTTCTTCCTTTCACTGATCGCTTTGCGTACGCAAACGCCGATTGGCGACATTCAGTATATGAAAGCGATGATCCCGCACCACTCTTCAGCCATTATGGTTAGTAAACACGCAAAAATCACGGATCCTGAGGTGAAAAGACTATCGGAACAGATAATAGCCGCACAGGAGCGCGAGATTGCAGAAATGGATGCAATGATTACTCGCCTGAAAAACAGTCAGTAGGGGGTATGCGTAGATTAAAATATTCCTGCTATGGAACAGACACCTCACCAGCACCACGGTCAAAAGGGTTCTTCACACGTCGCTCATAATACTGCTTCTGATCCCGTTTCTCCCGAAGTTCATGGCGGACACGACAAGCACGCCGGCCATCATACCCAGGATTTCCTGACCCGGTTTTGGGTATGCCTGGTGGTAACTGTGCCGGTGCTTTTGCTGTCTCCTATGATCCAGTCCTGGCTCGGCTACTCGTTGCGCTTTCCGGGCGACATATATGTCCTGTTGGCATTAGGCGCCTTTATCTATTTCTATGGCGGGCTTCCGTTTTTAAAAGGAATGATCAGCGAAATCCGCGATCGTGCGATCGGCATGATGACCCTGGTGGCCCTCGCGATCTCGGTAGCCTTTTTCTACAGCGTGGCCGTGGTCTTTGGGCTTCGCGGCATGGACTTTTTCTGGGAGCTGGCCACGCTTATCGACATCATGCTGCTAGGGCACTGGCTGGAAATGCGGTCCCAAACGGCCGCATCAAATGCCTTGCAGTCGCTGGTGGCGCTTTTGCCTTCCCAGGTGCACCTTGTTGAAACGGATGGCGTTCGGGACATTGAATTAATAGACCTGCACAATAACGATATAGTGCTGGTCAAGCCAGGGGAGAAAATGCCGGCGGATGGCCATGTGGTGGCGGGAGAAAGCTTTGTCGACGAAAGCATGCTGACCGGCGAGAGTGTACCTGTCCGCAAGACCAGGGGTGACCGGGTGATTGCCGGCGCAATCAACGGTGATGGGGCCCTGCGCCTGCATGTTACCGGCGCGGGTGCAGACAGCTACCTGAATAAGGTCATTGCCCTGGTTCAGTCGGCGCAGAATGCCAAATCGGCTACCCAAAACCTGGCCGACCGGGTAGCTAAGTGGCTCACTTTTATTTCCATCATCGTAGGAGTCGGCACTTTCCTTTTCTGGTACCTGCAGGACCGGAACCTGGCCTTCGCGCTGGAACGGCTCGTAACTGTGATGGTCACCTCCTGCCCGCATGCGCTCGGAGTGGCCATACCGCTGGTCGTCGCTATCTCTACCACCCGTGCTGCTATCAGCGGCCTGCTGATCCGCAACCGTACTGCCTTTGAGAATGCACGGAAGCTTACTACCGTCATTTTCGACAAGACCGGTACCCTGACAAAAGGATCGCACGAAGTGCAGCAGGTTTTGCCGGCAAATGAGTCAATCAACGCGGAAAGCCTGTTGCAGCTCGCCGCTTCTGCGCAACAAAATTCAGAGCACTATATCGCCCGCGGAATGCTTCGCGCCCTGAAGCAGCAAAATATAGCACTATTGCCTTCCTCCGGCTTCCGTAATGAGCAAGGTGCGGGCGTGGAAGCTACGGTTGCAGGTAAGAAGATCGCCGTTGGTGGACCGAATTATTTCGGCAGCCGGAATAGCCCCGTTCCGGCGATCCCCTCCTCCGTTGACCAGGCTGCCGAGACAGTGAGCTTCGTCCTGATTGACGGGACACTCGCAGGCTATATTACCCTTGCCGACTCGATCCGCGAAACAGCCCCGGACGCGATCCGGCACCTGAAATCGATGGGCATCCGCTCCTTCCTTCTTACCGGCGATAATGAACAGGTAGCCGCTTCAGTGGCCCAAAAGCTCCATATGGACGGATTTATGGCCAATGTATTGCCGCACCAAAAGCAGGAGCGGCTGCAGTCGCTCCAGCAAAAAGGGGAAATTGTAGCCATGACCGGCGATGGCGTGAATGACGCGCCCGCATTGGCACAGGCGGATGTGGGCATAGCCGTAGGAAGCGGCACCGACGTGGCCGCCGAGACGGCGGACATCATCCTGGTAAACAGCGACCCGCAGGATGTGGTGAATATGATCGCTTTTGGGCGAGCTACCTACCGGAAAATGAAACAGAATCTTTTCTGGGCTGTAGGTTATAACCTGGTTGCTATTCCATTGGCCGCCGGGGTACTCTACCCTAAGTTCATGCTAAGTCCGGCGATGGGTGCTGTGCTGATGAGCCTGAGTACCATCGTAGTAGCATTCAACGCACAATTGTTGCGCCGGCAATTTCATCCGGTCAGGCACCAGGATTTGGAACAGGAGTGAACGGGATAGCTTTTTAGAGCTTGTGACAGGTGTATGCGTCCGAATTGTGATACAGGTCGAATGCTACCTTTGTTTTCATGACCGAAAAAGAGTTGAGCCTGTATTTTCCTACGCTTGAGCCGGAACTGCTTGCCGAAATGATCCGGGTTGCGGACGTTCGGGAGTTGCCGGAAGGGACGGTACTCATGCGCACCGGGCAAAATATCCGTACGGCCCTGCTCGTGCTCGAAGGACTGGTCAAGGTCTACCGCGAAGATGAAGAAGGCAATGAGTTCCTGATGTATTACCTCGACTCCGGGAAAGCCTGCGCCGTTTCGCTGGTGTGCGAGCTGGGAAAAGAGCAAAGCGGCCTCATGGTAAAGGCGGTTACCAACGCTACGGTCCTGGCCATTCCCCTGCAGCAGGTGGACGCCTGGATGGGCAAATACAAAAGCTGGGCGCAGTTTTCCGTTTCTTCCTACCGCGATCGCTTCGATGAGCTGTTACAGACCATCGACCAGATCGCGTTCCGCAGCCTGGATGAACGTCTTGTGTTTTACCTGCGGCGCTACCAGGAAAAGTTCGGAACCAGGCAGGTGCCGGTCCCGTTCACCGAGATCGCCCAGGATCTCAACTCTTCGCGCGAGGTGATCTCCCGCCTCATGAAAAAGCTCTCGGAGCGGGGCGCCGTTCGCCTCTTCAAATCGTATGTTGAGATCGTGGATCTCGGCACTGTACTCCCGTGACCCGGGTCACGTTTCGCTGCGGACACAACGTCCACCTTCGCTTTCCAAACAGAAAGCATGGCGTTATTTGGCTATTTCGCATCCCTGCTGATCGGTGTGTCGCTCGGCCTCATCGGTGGTGGCGGATCCATTCTCACCGTCCCGGTGCTGGTGTACCTCTTCGGGTTGAACCCGCTCCTGGCAACCTCCTATTCACTCTTTGTGGTGGGCTCCACGAGCTTCGTCGGTGCCCTCAACAACTTCCGTAAGCGATTGGTACACCTGAAGGCAGTTGTTCTTTTCGGCTCCTCTTCGCTGGTCACCGTCTTTGCCACCCGGCGCTTCCTCGTGCCGGCAATTCCCCAGAACCTGGCACAGGTGGGAAGTTTCACGCTTACTTCTTCGCTGCTCACGATGGTGCTTTTTGCGGTACTGATGCTGCTGGCTTCAGTGAGCATGATCCGTGGCCGTAAAGAGGAGGCTCATGCATCGGAGTGCGCTGAATACTTCACCGTTAAAAAGCTGCTTGACTATGGCATCGGCATCGGTCTGATTACCGGGCTTTTGGGCGCCGGGGGCGGATTTCTCCTGATTCCTGCGCTCGTGCTGCTTCTTAGGCTCCCCATGAAGATGGCGGTGGGTACTTCTCTACTCATCATTGCACTGAACTCGCTGATCGGCTTTGCCGGTGATCTCGGCCACGTGGCGATCCGGTGGGGCTTCCTGCTGCGGATCACTGCAATCGCAGTAGCCGGAATTTTCCTGGGTGGCGCCATCGGTAAAAAGATCGCAGGCGAGCGCCTCAAAAAAGGTTTTGGCTGGTTTGTGTTGCTGATGGGCACCTACATCCTGGTCCGCGAAACCCTTCTGAAATAAGCCGACCGCGCACTGTGACTCAGGTCACGGATGGCCCGGAAACAACAGGAGAACTTTACAGGTATAAACGAAACAATATGAAAATTGAACAGATCTATACCGGTTGCCTGGCACAAGGCGCCTACTATATCGAAAGCGACGGCGAGGCCGTGGTGATCGACCCCCTGCGCGAGGTGGCCCCTTACCTGGCCAAAGCTGCGGGTGATGGTGCGCGGATCAAGTACATTTTTGAGACGCACTTCCATGCCGACTTTGTTTCAGGTCACGTGGATCTCTCCCGGGAAACGGGTGCCCCGATCGTTTACGGTCCGGGCGCAGATACTGCCTTTGAAGCGCACGTTGCTCAGGATGGTGAAGAGTTTCGCGAAGGTACGGTCACCTTTCAATTGCTCCACACGCCAGGTCACACCCTGGAGAGCGCCTGCTTTCTTTTGAAGGATGAGACCGGTAAGGCCGTGGCCCTGTTCAGCGGTGACACTCTTTTTATCGGCGATGTGGGCCGTCCTGACCTCGCACAAAAAGCCGCGCATATGACGCAGGAAGAGCTGGCAGGAACGCTGTATGACTCGCTCCGTACAAAAGTGATGACGCTGCCCGACGAAGTGGTCGTTTATCCCGCGCACGGTGCCGGCTCTGCCTGCGGTAAGAACATGAGCAAAGACACCTCCGACACGCTTGGCAACCAGAAGCGGACGAATTATGCCCTTCGTGCCGATATGACGCGGGGGGAATTCATTCATGAAGTAACGGATGGGCTTACAACTCCGCCGGCATTCTTCCCCTTGAATGTGATGCTCAATAAGCACGGCTACGACAACATCGGCGAAGTGCTGAAGCGCGGCCAGCAAGCCTTGGACCCGGATGCGTTCGAGGCAGCTGCCAATGAAACCGGTGCGCTCATCCTGGATACGCGGGCGCCGCAAGTCTTCGCGAATGGATTTATTCCGAACGCGATAAACATTGGTATCGATGGCTCTTTTGCCCCTTGGGTAGGTGCGCTGATCCCCGACATCCGGCAGCCCATTCTGCTGGTAACGGAACCCGGCCGCGAGGAAGAGGTGGTGACCCGCCTGGCACGGGTCGGCTACGACGGAACAATCGGTTACCTGGACGGCGGCTTCGATGCCTGGCAGGCTGACGGGAAAGAAGTGGACCATGTCGATTCAATATCTGCGACATCCTTTGCAGCGTTTGCTGCGCTGCCGGATGTAAAGATCCTTGATGTGCGGAAGCCTGGGGAGGTCGTGAGCGAACACGTAGTGGGTTCCCAGAACCTGCCGCTCGATAACATCAATGACCACATCGCTTCACTCGACCCCGAGCAGACCTACTTCGTACACTGCGCCGGCGGCTACCGCTCCATGATCTTTAACTCGATCCTGCGCGCCCGCGGCTTCCACAAGCTGGTAGATGTACAAGGCGGCTTCAAAGCCATCAAAGAGAGCGGCGCGGTACCGGTAACAGCCTATCTGTGCCCGAGTACGCTTGCTAAATAATCACGAATACACGTAAATCACTTTGTTATGATGAATAAGCTGACAGACGCAGTAATTGTAGATGTGCGCACGCCGGACGAATACCGGCAGGAGCACTTCCCGAACGCAGTAAACATTCCCCTCGACCAGGTTGGCGCCCGTGCCGCTGAGATCAGGGCCTGGAACAAGCCGGTAGTGCTCTATTGCCGCAGTGGCAACCGGAGTGGCATGGCTTTGTCGCTGCTCAAGCTGCAAGGGCTTGCCGAGGTGTACAACGGCGGCGGTCTTGATGATATGAAACGCGAAGCCCGATAACCCAAGCCGGTAACCGCCATGCGGGAGCATCGCTTCGTTACGAATCAATGATTCAGACGCATCGGTTGCGGGTTGAAGCAACGGTCGTAGGCAAAGGAACGCCCGGTAAGGCTGTCTGGCCCGATCCCTATGTGTTCAATAAGGTGAATCTGATACAGTATAACTTAATAATGCAGCTGTCTTTCTGACGGCTTGTGAAAAAAAGAAGAGAATGACTAGGAGAAGCTGGTACATTTTCAGGGTCCTGCGGCTGATTGCGGGACTCGCGATTGCCGGGTTTGGAATTTCAAACAGCTCGGCTGGTATGATAGCGGCAGGCGCCTTATTTTCAACCATGGCCTTGTTGAATATTGGAGGATGCGGGGCAGCCGGTTGCACGCGACGGATGGAAAACAACGTTTCACAACAAAAAAGGAAAATCGATTATGAAAAGCTGGATCTACCGCAATAAGGTATACTTCATCGGGGCGATCGCAGGCGCTTCAGCCGGGTACCTGTACTGGCGCAATGTGGGTTGCCTCACCGGCTCCTGTGCCATCACTTCCAACCCGCTAAGGAGTACACTCTATTTTGCCGGAATGGGCGCCTTGCTCTTCGGTTTTTTCAAAAAGGAACAAAAAGATACGAAGCCAGCAGGCAGCACTGAACAGCACGCTTAAACGATACGATATGCAGATCAAACAATGGGAAGACAAAAGCCTCGCGCACTTCAGCTACGCAGTGCTCAGTGATTGTGAAAAGAAGATTGTCCTCATCGACCCGGCACGCGATGCGTCACCTTATCTCGAGTATGCGGCTGCGGAAGGAGCTCAGATCGTGGGCGTGATCGAAACGCATCCGCATGCCGACTTTGTGAGCAGCCACCTGGAAGTACACGAAAAAGCAGGCGCTACGATCTACGTGAGTGAGCTGGCCGGCGCTCAGTACCCACACGAGCCCCTCAAAGAAGGCAGTGAGCTGCGCATCGGCAAGGTGCTCCTGCGGGCGCTGCATACCCCCGGTCATTCGCCCGACAGCCTCTCGATCGTGCTGGAGCATGACGGCAAGCTAAAGGCGGCATTCACTGGTGACACGCTCTTTATCGGCGACTGCGGCCGTCCCGACCTGCGCGAGGGGGCGGGCGCCATGCAGGCTACGCGGGAAGACCTCGCCCGGCAGATGTATCACTCGCTGCGCGATAAATTGATGGCGCTGCCCGACGATGTATTGCTGTACCCGGCGCACGGCGCAGGCACCTTATGTGGTAAGGCGCTCAGTAAGGCTTCGGTAAGTACCATCGGTGCCGAGCGGCAAACGAACTGGTCGCTACAGGAAATGAGTGAGGCCGAATTCGTAGCGGAGCTGCTGTCTGATCAGCCTTTCGTGCCGAAATATTTCCCGTTTGATGTGGAGCTGAACCGCACAGGCGCGCCAGCATTGAAAGCCTCGTTACATGACGTCGTGATCGGCACTCCCGTAAACGAGAAGACTTTCGGGCGCCTGGATCCGCACACCTGGATCATAGACGGTCGGAAAGAAGATGTGTTCAAGTCGGGTCACCTGCCACATTCGGTGAACCTGATGGAGGGCAACAAATTTGAGACCTGGCTAGGCTCGATCATCGCACCTGGCGAACCGTTTTATCTCGCCGCAGAAGATGAGGGGCAGCTATGGCGTTTGCTCAGTCGTGCCGCCGCAATTGGCTATGAAGCGCAGATTCGGGAAGCCTTTGTGCTGCAGGGCGGTTCTGTGCGGGAAGAAACCTTTGATGTAGCTGCTTTCCGGGAAGGTCCAGACAGGTACACTGTTGTGGACGTGCGGAACCCGTCCGAGACGAGTCAAGGCAAGCCTTTTGGCCACAGCATCACCATCCCCTTGGCCGACCTCCGCGAGCGGGCCCACGATATTCCGACCGATAAGCCCATCGTGGTGCATTGCGCCGGTGGCTACCGAAGCGCAGCGGCAGCCTCCCTGCTGGCCTCCCTGACCGATGGCAACACCAAGGTCTATGACATGGGGGAGAATATCCGTAGTTTTCAGGTGTAGTCGGCGGCCTGCGGAACCGTTTCGCATCATTTGTTGCATGAATTTCATAAAACGCCCTGGGTGACTCCGGTCACGTAGGGGCTTTTTTTATCCCCGCACCTTTGCTTAAAACTTTGAATATGCTCGAATTTCTCCGTCACCCTTGGCCCTGGTACATAGCCGGGCCGCTCATTGGCCTGATTGTGCCCACGCTGCTGCTGATCGGCAACAAGCACTTCGGCATCTCGGCAAACCTGCGGCATGCCTGCGCGGCTTGTTTTCCTGCAAGCATCCCGTTTTTTAAATACGAATGGAAGAAAGAGATCTGGAACTTCTTCTTCGTGGGCGGCATTTTCGTGGGCGCATTCCTGGCCGTATGGCTGCTGGCGAATCCGGAACCCATCGCGGTGCACCCGGAACTTACCAGGGAGCTTGCCGGTTATGGTATCCATGATCAAAGCAGGCTCCTGCCCGCCGAGATCTTCAGCTTCAGTAGTCTCTTTACTTTGCGTGGATTAATCCTGCTGGTGGGAGGAGGCTTCCTGGTGGGCTTTGGTGCCCGCTACGCCGGCGGCTGCACTTCCGGTCACGCCATCATGGGCCTGAGCAATCTGCAGGTGCCCTCGCTCATTGCCACATGCTCCTTTATGGCCGGGGGCTTTATCATGGCCAACTGGATCCTTCCCTTCATTCTTTCCCTGTAACTCTTAGAACATTTTCCTAATGGAAAAAACACAAACTACAGCCGGCGCTCCGCAGGCTATCGATACCGATTTCGAAGTACGTAGCCTCGACACGATCTGTATTAACGAATCGCGCCAGGTGCACCCCTGGTGGTACAACTTCAAGTACCTGCTGGTAGGCTTGGTATTTGGCATCGTCTTCGTCAAGGCGGAGATCATCTCGTGGTTCCGCATCCAGGAGATGTTCCGCCTGCAAAGTTTTCATATGTACGGTGTCATCGGCTCCGCGGTCGCAGTCGGCATCATTTCCGTATGGCTCATCAAGCGCTTTGGGGTGAAGACGATCTATGGCGAGCCGATCGAGTTTCATCCCAAGAAGTTCAACAAAGGACAAATCTACGGGGGCTTGCTTTTTGGCCTCGGCTGGGCCATGACCGGAGCCTGTCCGGGTCCGCTGTTCGCGCAGATCGCTTCCGGCTTCGGGGTGGTTGTTGTCGTGCTGCTGAGTGCCATCGCCGGCACCTGGGTGTATGGCTACTTCCGCGAACGGCTTCCGCATTGACCTGGCGCAATAGGTCAGGGGCAGATGACGCTGGTCCAAAGCAGCTTCCGGCTGCAGCACATCCGCACCTGCGCAACGAGCCCGGCGCCTGCGGTAATCGCCGATACCGCCCCAAAAGCTGCACCGATGCCAAAGGCGTCCGCGATCACACCTGCAAGCAGTGCCCCGATCACATAACCGGCATCCCGCCAGAAGCGAAAGATCGCAAGCCCCTCTGCCCGTTGAGCAGGGTGCAGGTTCTCCGCGACGGTGGTAAGGAAGTTAGGGTATACCAGCGCCGTGCCGAGGCCGAGCATGGATACGAGTATCACATCGGCGGTGAAGCTGCTTTGAAAAGCTACCAACGCGAGCGCGATCGCCTGCACCCACATGCCCAGGATGATCAGTTGCTTTTTGCAAAAGCGGTCGCCGAGCCGGCCGGTCAGGAGCTGCCCAATGCCCCACACAGCGGGATATATGCCTGCAAGGATACCGACCTGGCCTGTGGTGTATCCTTTCTGCAACAGCAGAAAGGGAAGCAGGCCCCAGGTGATGCCGTCATTCAGGTTGTTCACGAGTCCATTGAGGGTGACGCTTCCGAGGTTGCTATGTTTGTAAGTCGTTTCTTTCCAGATGTTGCGGAGACGTGGGATCGGGCTCGATAGCCCTTCTGCGTGCACGAGTACGCCGGTGTCCTTTACAAACAGGAGGCTGAGCACAAGGCCTGCGACCGCGAAGAGTGCGCCCGGCGCGAAGGAAAGCACCCGGCTCCCCGCCGCCCCGCCGAGATAGGCCGCAAGGTAGGCAGCCAGGCCCACGGAAAGGTAGCCGGCGAATTCGTTAATGCCCATGGCAAGCCCACGGTTCTTCTCGCCGATAAGGTCGATCTTCATGATGACGGTAGTGGACCAGGCTAATCCCTGGTTGATTCCGAGTAGTACGTTGGCCAAAAGGATCCAGGTCCAGGCAGGGGCGTACATCAGCAGGAAGGGGACGGGCAGAGCGGCCAGCCAGCCCAAGATCAGTACCGCTTTGCGCGAATACCGCTTCATGAGGCATCGGGTGACCAGGTTGAAGAGCGCCTTGGTGGCGCCGAAAGCGATAATAAAGCTGAGGACCGCCGTTTTCCCATTGATGTGAAACTCCGAGGCGGCAAGCCCCGGCAGCACGGAGCGCTCCAGGCCGATCATGGCCCCCACGAAGGCGTTGATGAGCACCAGCAGCCAGAACTGCTTCCAGTTTTCCGTCAGTCGCATCTCGTTGTTTGTTGAGGGTCGAAGTTGCGGCTGCAAAAGCATTCCTGGCGTGACTGCGGTCACGTAGTCCTCAGGTCCTTTTGCTCCCGTGACGTCTGTCGAAACGTACCTTAAAATACGGCATAGGAAAGAAAGTGGTCTTTACCCAAAACCATGTTCTGAAAGCGATCGTTTTCACCATTGCCAAAAAAGGAAGCCCCGATCTTTCGATCGGGGCTTCTGTGCCCAGAACTAGCCTGAGTTCGAACTTTTTAGCCATAGATATTAGGCAAGCAATTGATTTCCAAGTGCGGTTGTTTTGAAAAGAAGTCTTAGAACTGGATGAATATTCAAGTTGTTTAAGAAACTCACTGTTTTGCTGAACTAGTTTCAGCGCAATGTTCACCGGCGTTTTATGAACAATTGGTAACGAATTTTTTTCGCAAATGCGATTGGACACGGCATCCCTCGAAACGCATTTTTGCTGAAGATTCTTACGGAAATGACCACCCCCCAAATTGCCATCATTTATTATAGCCGTGGCGGGCATACGCAACGCATCGCGGAGGCGATCAAAAAGCGACTAACGGCCGGTGCAGCGGATGTGTTGCTGGTGCCTGTTGCCGAAGTGCCGGCAAAGATGGAAGCCATCATGGAGGCCCAGACGCTCATTTTCCGTACACCTACAAACTTCGGGAATGTGGCAGCCCCTTTCAAAGAATTTATGGATAGTACGGGTGCCTTTTGGTATAAGCAGGCCTGGAAGAATAAGCTGGCAGCGGGCTTTACGGTTTCTTCAACTACCAATGGCGACAAGTTGCACACCTTTGTATCGCTTGCTCTCTTCGCTGCGCAGCATAGCATGGTCTGGATTCCACTGGGCGTGTTGCCGCGCTTTATCAACGACCAACAAACCGATGGTCAGAACAGGCTAGCCAGCTATTGGCCTCATGGCTCAATGTGATAACGGGACTACCGCCGGCGAACTACATCCCGGCGACGAACTGACTGCTGAATTATTTGCCGTCCAGATCCTCGACGTTACCCGCCGACATGCGCATACCATTTTATCATAAAAACAAACATGACAAGAACTGAAATCGAGAGCTCGCTCACCGCGCTCAATCAGCTCGTGCTGGAAGGCAAGGTGCTCGAGGCCTTTGAAAAGTATTATCACAGCGATGTGACAATGCAGGAAAATAACTTGCTACCGACTATCTCAAAATCGGCCAACCGCGAAAGGGAGATCGCTTTCCTGGATAACATCGTGGAGTTCCGTAATGCACAGGTAAAAAGCGTTGCTATAGGGGACAACGTGTCGTTTGTACAATGGCACTACGACTATACCCATAAGGAATGGGGAGTCCGCAACTACACGCAGGTTTCTGTTCAGCACTGGAAGGATGGCCAGATCATCAGCGAACAATTCATTTACTCAAACTAATCAAATATGAAACAATCATTTTTCGCTTCGCAGGAAACCATTGCCCCACTCTTTGTCCGCCTTTTATTGGGATTGGTGTTATTCCCGCACGGGGCACAAAAACTGTTCGGATGGTTCGGCGGTTCCGGGTTCGAAGGCACGATGGCTTATTTTACGGGAACTGTTGGCTTGCCTTGGATCATGGGCTTCCTGGTAATCCTCATCGAGGTATTTGGTTCGCTGTTCCTGATAGCGGGCTTCGCTACCCGGCTTTCGGCAATGGCAGTTGGCTGTGTGATGCTTGGAATCGTGGCAACTACGATGAACGACTACTTTTTTATGAACTGGTTCGGTGACCACAAATCGGAGGGAATGGAATACTTCCTTCTTGCGATTGGAATGGCATTATCGCTGGTGTCGGGCGGCGCCGGGAAATGGTCCGCAGACAACCTGGTCGCATCGCGTAAAGAAGCACGCCGGAAGCGTTCCGAAACAGATCTGGTACCTGGTATTTCTGCAAACAGGAAGACTGCCTGATTGCATGTCGCAGCCTGGCGTTGCTCTTCCGCAAATCTTTCCGGGCCCCTGTAGTAACAGGGGCTTTGCCAATGTCGCGCTATCCGGGAGTAGAAAATATTTTGGCTACTTTTAAGCGAAGCTTACTACCACATTATGTACGATTTGCTGATTAAGCACTTTAACCGATACGTTTCACTGACTCCGGAAGAGCAGGACTTGTGTATAGATTTTTTTCAGTACCGCAAGCTGCGAAAGCATCAATATCTTCTGCAGGAAGGTGATGTAAGCCGCCACGAAACCTATATCCTCAAGGGCTGCATCCGTGTTTACGAAGTGGACGAAAAAGGGCAGGAGCATATCCTGCAGTTCGGCGTCGAAGACTGGTGGGTAGGAGACCTGCTGAGCTACTGGACAGGCACGCCTTCTACGCTCAATATCGATTGCGTGGAGGACTGCGAGGTGTTGCAGATCACGCAGGAAAAGAACGAGGAGCTTTGTATGGCGATCCCTAAGCTGGAGCGGCATTTCAGAAAGCTCATACAGGCGGCATACGTGGCCTCACAACGCCGCATTCATTCCTCCATCAGCAAGACGGCCCTTGAACGTTACCAGGAATTTATCGCTAAATATCCCGAGATCGATCAGCGTGTTCCGAACCATTATATTGCTTCGTATCTTGGCATTACCCCCCAGAGCCTGAGCCGCGTGCGCAGCCACAAACCGAATAGTGCGCGCTCATGATCGCCGGCGAATTTTTACGGAAAACAAAACTATTTTTGTTGCATGCACCTGTTTATCAAAAATATGGTATGCGACCGCTGTATCATGGCGGTACAACGTACACTGGATCAGCAGGGCCTGGCATATACGGACGTCAGATTGGGCGAAGTGGAACTTCCCGGTTCCCTATCTCAGGAGCAGCAGGAAGCGTTGAGAACTTCCTTAAGAGAAATAGGATTTGAGTTGCTGGATGATAAAAAGGCACGAATCGTAGAAAAAATAAAGAATGCAATCGTTTCACTGGTACACCGGGGCGATGACGAGTTTAACATGAAGCTATCCGCGTTGCTCGAAGAAAAGCTTCAAATGGATTACCATTATCTCACCTCGCTTTTTACATCAATCGAAGGTGTGACCATTGAAAAGTATACTATACTGCAACGCATTGAAAAAGCTAAGGAGTTATTGGCGTACAACGAATTGAGCCTGAGTGAGATCTCGTACCAGATGGGCTACAGCAGCGTTCAGCATTTATCCCAGCAATTCAAGAAGGTCACCGGGATGACGCCCTCCCAGTTCCGCAATCTGAAAGAAAACAACCGAAAGCCTTTAGACAAGGTTTGATTCCTAAAATTATATAAACCGCTCCCCGTATTTTATAACAGGCCGGGCCTCCTGGCTGGCTAATTTGTGCCTTCAAGTTATAGTCCAATGCAGGTACAAAAAATAGTTATCAAGGGAATGGTTTGTGAACGCTGTATTTCTTCCGTCACTGATGAATTATTAAAGCTCGATGTGCAGGTGATGGAAGTAAGCCTCGGACAGGTGATCCTGCAAGCACCGTTTTTGATAGATGAGGCACTTATCGGGGAACGGCTGCGACCGCTCGGATTTACGCTTCTTTCCGATAAGCGGTCTAAAGTGGTCAAGGATGTGAAGGCGCTCATTTCAGAAATGTATTCCGGTCATTTTGATTTTGCGGATCATTTCAGGTTTTCTGCATTTCTGGCAAGCCGCATGAATATGTCGTATGATAAAATCAGTAACGATTTTTATGCACTGGAAAAAACGTCTCTGGAACAGTTCTCCATTTCTTTTCGCATCGATAAAATAAAAGAGGAGCTGGTTTATACCAATAAAAGCCTGGCCGATATTGCCGTTGCTTTTGGATTCAGCAGCGTAGCACACGTCTCGAAACAATTCAAAACGCATACGGGCCTCAATCCATCCTACTTCAGGAAATTGAAAACATCAAAAGAAGCCACGCAGGCTTCGTTATCGAAGGCCTAAAATCTTATACATCCGGCCTTTCAAAGTATAATAGGGGACTATGCGGGCTTGCTGACCTTTGTGAAAAGAATAATCATGGCCAGCATAGTTAAGATAAAAGATAAGTCGGGAACGGAAGCCGCATTATTGGTCAGGGAGACCTTCCCGGTACTGGAAATGACCTGTGCAGCATGTGCTGTAAGTGTTGAGTCGATGCTCAAATCAGCCCCCGGAATAAAAGACGCCGGCGTGAACTTTGCCAATCAAAGTGCTTGGGTGGAATACGATCCCGCCCTGGCAACTAAAAACGACCTGCAGAACGTTGTTCGTTCAATTGGCTACGACCTGGTGATCGATACCGAGAACAGCGAAGAAATCAAGGAGACCGCCCAACGCAGGCATTTAAGAGAGGTTCAGCAACGAACGATCTGGTCTTCTGCCTTATCGCTTCCTATCGTGATCATTGGGATGTTTTACATGCGTATGCCCTACGGCAACTGGATCATGATGGCGCTGGCAACGCCAGTTGTGTTCTATTTCGGAAAGACCTTTTTTGTCAATGCCTGGAAACAGGCGATGCATAAAAAGGCCAATATGGATACGCTGGTAGCCCTGAGCACAGGTGTTGCCTACATATTCAGTGCGTTTAATACGATCTGGCCGGATTTCTGGCTTCAACGCGGATTACGTCCCTATGTTTATTTTGAGGCAGCCTCGGTGGTCATAGCATTTATTTCGCTGGGAAAATTACTGGAAGAAAAAGCGAAGTCGAATACTTCATCGGCACTGAAAAAGTTAATGGGCTTACAGCCTAAGACCGTCACTTTGATCCATAACGGAGTGCAACGGCTGGAAGTGCACATCACCGCTGTTAAAGCAGGTGATACGCTTCTTGTGAAGCCTGGCGATAAGGTGCCCGTAGATGGCGTTGTCAGCTCAGGCGAATCTTTTGTAGACGAAAGCATGATCACTGGAGAACCCGTGGCCGTTTTAAAGATCGCGAATGAAAAGGTCTTTGCGGGCACCATCAATCAAAAGGGAAGCTTTCAGCTGAAAGCGGAAAAGGTGGGCGCTGAAACGGTGCTTGCGCAGATCGTAAAGATGGTGCAGGAAGCACAGGGAAGCAAAGCGCCGGTTCAAAAGCTGGTTGATAAGATCGCAGGGATTTTTGTGCCGGTAGTTATACTCATTGCGCTTCTGACGTTTGCGGCATGGATGCTATTTGGTGGCGAAAACGCGTTTACGCAGGGTCTGATTAATGCGATAACAGTTTTAGTGATCGCTTGTCCCTGTGCCTTGGGACTGGCAACTCCAACGGCCATTATGGTAGGGGTAGGCAAAGGTGCAGAAGAGAATATGCTCATCAGGGATGCTGAAAGCCTGGAGTTAGCGCATAAAGTAAACGCAGTAGTGCTGGATAAAACCGGCACCATAACGGAGGGAAAGCCGTCCGTGGCGGGTATGGAGTTCGCAACCAACCGCGATGTGCCGCTTCTCAAGAGCATACTGCTTGCTATCGAGGCGCAGTCGGAACATCCGCTTGCCGAGGCTGCCGTCAATCGCCTTCAAGCGGAAGGTGCAATCGCCGCAAAAGTCGATGCGATTGAAAGTATTACCGGTCAGGGCCTGAAGGCGGTCGTCAACGGCGACTTGTACTTGGTCGGGAACCGGCGGCTGATGGCTGCGCATGGAGTGCTTCCGAATGCCCCCCTCGACGAGCGCATTGCTTCCTGGCAAACCGACGCAAAAACGGTGGTTATGTACGCTAAAGACCGTTCGCTTCTGGCTGCGATCGCTATTACAGATAAAGTAAAAGCAGGGTCAGTTGCAGCGGTTCAAAGCTTGGTGCGTCAGGGCATCGAGGTATATATGCTCACTGGAGATAATAAGCATACGGCAGCAGCAGTGGCACAGGAAGCTGGAATAAAGGAATTCAAAGCCGAAGTAATGCCCAACAATAAGGCCGAATTTATCAGGCTGCTGCAGAAGCAGGGGAAAACGGTTGCGATGGTAGGGGATGGTATCAATGATTCGCAAGCGCTGGCCCAGGCCGACGTGAGTATCGCGATGGGGCGTGGCTCTGATATTGCGATGGACGTAGCCAAAATGACCCTGATCACATCCGACCTAAATGCTATCCCCAAAGCGCTGAAGCTTTCGCGGAAAACAGTAAGAACGATCAGGCAGAACTTGTTTTGGGCTTTTATTTATAATATTATCGGGATTCCATTGGCTGCCGGTCTTTTATACCCGCTCAACGGCTTTTTGCTAAACCCGATGATCGCGGGTGCAGCCATGGCGCTCAGTTCTGTAAGTGTAGTTGGCAACAGCCTTCGCCTAAAGTTTACCAGATTATGAGCGAAACTTCGACGAAAGATACCTGGCACATGTGCTCGGCATCTTTTTAAGCAGGATCCACAAGCACCCGCAACATGCTTCTGGCAAAAAAAATGACAATGGGCTCTGGCGCAGGATACCTCCATTTTATGTAGCTAAAGCCCGTTTCATGGCGCCAGCATCATTAGGGAACAGCGCCACAATTTTATACAGGGAACGCCCTATTGTATAAGAGGCGCCCCGCAGGTGCGAAATAGCTTTGCAGAATAAATAATAAATCATGGAAACATTAAAATTTAAAACAACGATCAAATGTTCGGGTTGTGTAGCTGCCGTAAAGCCGGTTTTGAACGATGCCGTAGGAGCCGATAACTGGCGCGTAGATATCGTGTCCCCAGAAAAAATTCTGACCATTGCACCAGCTGAGGAAGTAGATGCTTCCGCCGTTGTGAAAGCGATCGAGGCTGCCGGCTATAAAGCAGAACGTCTGTAATAGACTGGCCTCCGGGCTGGTTGGCCCGGCCTGCTAAAAACAGAGCCGTGTCTTTCTTAAAGAAATCCCTGTTGCAGGGATTTTTTTTATTTAATGCCTCCGGCAAGCCTGCCTCATAATCATGTAATGTTTAGCCCTTATTGTATAACAAGCACGCCATTCATTGCAAATAGCTTTGCTCCCTCAAACGATTAGATATGAAAAAAGCAACTACCGTTTTTTTAGCCTTGACCACGTTCCTGATGGCTCCGTTCCAATCTTTCAGCCGTGAAATTCCGCAACCGGTGCCCACGCTGCTCTCAGCATATTATGATATCAAGAATGCATTGGTTGCCAGCGACGTTGCGGCTGCCGCCAGGGCAGCGGATGCTTTCGTCGCATTGATAAAAGGGATGGATGCGTCTGCTTTGTCCACCGTTGAACAGGTAGCATTCAAAAGTGTTCAGGCCCCGCTGTTGGCAGATGCAAGTGCAGTCGCAAGCGCGAAGGAGATTTCAAAGCAGCGTGTTTTCTTTCAAAGTTTATCTGAAAACATAATAATCACAGTCAGGGCGTCGCAGCTTGTAAAGCCCGCCTATATCGCGTACTGCCCGATGAAAAAAGCATACTGGATCAGCGCTGAATCCGGAATAAGAAATCCCTATTACGGAAGCAGTATGCTCACCTGCGGTAAAGTGACCGAAACGATAAAATAATCGACTGCTCCAATTTATTAATGCCATGATGCATATGAGAAAGTTATTAGTGTGCGTTTTTTTGCTTGCTGCCCTGATGGTGCAGGGCCAACACGGCGTGTTGATGCCCGGTAAAGAGGAACACGGCCGTAAACCTTTTCGGATGAAAATGGGTGGCAGGGTTATTTATCATTTGTACGTAACCGACACCATCGTTAACTATACAGGTAAAAAGACGGAGGCAATTGCCATTAATGGCTCTATTCCTGCGCCGCAGCTTGAATTTACAGAGGGCGATACCGCCGAAATCCATGTTCATAATATAATGCATATGGAAACCTCTATTCATTGGCACGGGTTGATTCTGCCGAATAGTCAGGACGGTGTTCCCTACCTCACAACGGCGCCTATAAAAGGGCACGAAACCTTTATATATAAATTTCCCATCGTGCAAAATGGCACGTATTGGTATCATTCGCATTCCATGCTCCAGGAGCAATCCGGAATGTATGGAGCTTTCATTATTCACAAAAGAGGAAAACAGGCGGAAAAAGAATACACCGTTTTATTGAGTGACTGGACCAATGAAAAGCCAGAGCGCATCGAGCGCGCTTTGCACAATGCTTCGGATTGGTACGCTATAAAAAAAGGCGCCACGCAAGACTATTGGCAGGCCCTGAAGCAAGCGCGGTTAAAAACAAAGCTTGGAAATGAATGGAAGCGGATGATGGCTATGGATGTAAGCGATGTCTATTACGATCTGTTTACTGTAAACGGCAAGCCAACTGACCACGCAGGTGGTTTTAAGGCTGGTGATAAAGTGCGGCTGCGAGTCATAAACGGAAGTTCGTCTACGTACTTCTGGCTGCGCTACGCTGGAGGGCAGATAAGCGTTGTGGCAACAGACGGGAAGGACGTTGTGCCTGTAGCCGTTGACAGGCTTATTGTTGGCGCGTCTGAGACCTACGATGTGGAGGTAACCGTTCCGGATGAAGGAAGCTATGAGTTCATGGCCACATCGGAAGACAGGACCAGGAGCACTTCGCTCTGGATAGGCGATGGCGCCCGGCAAGCCCTCAAGCCATTGCCGATGCTCAAATATTTTGATGGCATGAAGATGATGAATGACATGATGAACATGGACGGCAGCATGAATGATATGGGCATGGATATGGGCCTGCAACAGATGGATATGAACACGGTGATGTACCCGGAAATATCGGACAGCAATGGGGCCATCAGCACTTTGAACTACGCTATGTTAAAGGCGCCCGAACAAACTACTTTGCCGCCTGGAAAGCTCAGGGAAATGAAGTTCGGGCTCACCGGGAACATGAATCGATATGTTTGGACCGTAAACAACAAAACGGTTTCGGAGTCGGACAAGATCCTGATTAAGAAAGGGGAGAACATACGGATCGTCATTCAGAATAATTCCATGATGCGTCACCCCATGCACCTTCACGGCCACTTTTTCAGGGTGCTGAACGGGCGGGGCGACTTTGCGCCCCTGAAGACAGTGCTCGACGTGATGCCCATGGAAACAGATACCATCGAGTTTCACGCTTCCGAAAATAGCGGTGACTGGTATTTTCATTGCCACATTCTCTATCATATGATGGCAGGCATGGGCCGCATATTCAGCTATGAGAATACGGACACGGCCAGTGTGCGAGCTGCTTACCGGCAGGACATGCGGAAAGTATACCGGGACGATAAAAAGTTCTATCCGTCAGCGCAGGTAAGTATTGAAAGCAACGGCAGCGATGGAGAATTTGCACTTTCCAATACGCGTTGGCGACTGCAGACAGAATGGCGGTTGGGAAGCACTAAAGAAAGAGGTTATGAAAGCGAAACCCATATCGGAAGCTACATCGGGGCCAACCAATGGCTGATGCCCTATGTAGGCTTTGACTGGAGGTCCAGGAAGATAGAGCCGCAGGACGCACATGGTACCATCGAACGCGATCTTTTTGGACAGGTTAACACGAGGAATGAAAGAAGCGTCTTATGCGCAGGTGTTCAATACGTATTGCCGATGTTGCTGAAGGCAGATGCCCGGATCGATATGCAAGGAAAGCTTCGCCTGCAGGTAGGAAGGGAAGACATGGCACTCAGCAGCCGTCTGCGCTTTAGCTTCTATTTCAACTCGGATAAGGAATATATGACCGGGTTCAGGTATGTTCTGACCAGATATTTCTTGCTCTCATCGCATTACGACAGCGATATGGGCTGGGGAGCGGGCTTCAGCATAAGCTATTGACGCAGTTCGCATTCGGTTCAAAAAAGCGTTACCTGGTGTTTCTCATTTTAAGTATCAAGCGGTCTTGCAAATCGCCTGTCCGTTTATGACACCTGTCGGTCTTTCACAGGCTCATAAACCGAAACATATTTGTATTCGGGAACAAAAGGAGAATGGCTTAAAGCGGTTGGTTAGCAATAAAATCCTTCATCATGTTAGAGACAATTTTCGGCCTAATAACCGCTGCATTGATCATCGTTCTATGCCAGCTGTTATCAGGATATTTTAAAATGAAGCTGGTAGCAGCCACGATCCTGGTAGCCATTGCCTTTATTTATGTTGGTTTCTCGCTTAAGGGCAACGGGATTCGCTTTATCATCTTAGAAGTGGCCATCGCCCTTGGTTTCTATTTCATGGCGATCATCGGCTATACCCGGAACGTCCTGCTACTGGCTTACGGGATCCTGCTCCACGGCGTCTGGGATATATTTCATCACAACGGCGTGCCTGTTCAGACGGATATACCAGGCTATTGGCCAACCTTTTGTTTCGTAATCGATATTATTGATGGCCTGTACTTTCTCTTTCTTTTCAAGACGCTGAAAAGCGGTTCGTCGTCCCGACAGGAAAGCCTGGTGAAGTCTTAAGGCCGAATAACGATTGCGCAGCCGGCATCCACGCCAGCGCCACCTGTATGGTCCTGTTAATGACGGCACCTTCTGCATGCCGCAGCACGGTATTTTTTAAGGCCTGCTTCCGCAAACATGTTGATACGGACATCTTGTCTGTTTTTGACATCTTCCTGTCCTCCAGGCGCTTTGCAGCCAGTCTAATTTTACCTCGTCAAGCTGCCACCAACTGCACCATCCATCAAAAAAAATATCAACGTGAAACAGCTTTCAAAAACAATCATTCTTACGATTGTTCTATTCGTTTTTGCCGTGAACGCCTTTGCACAAGACGGTCAGGCGGCACCAGATAAAATATTAGGCTTGTACTGGTCTCCCAAAAAGGATGCTAAGATCGAAATGTACAAAAAGGGCGATCGTTACTTCGGAAGAACGGTCTGGGCGCTCCATCCCCGGAAAGACACCGAGAACCCTGATGTGCGACTAAGAAGCAGGGCCTTGGTTGGCCTGGATCTGCTGACCAGCTTTTCTTTCGAGGAGGGTATTTATACCAATGGCCAGGTTTACGACCCTGAAAGCGGGAAGACATACAGCTGCAAAATTTCGTTCAGCGGCTCCAATATTAAGGTACGGGGGTACGTAGGATTTTCTCTGTTCGGCCGAACGGAGTTGTTTGAACGCATCCCCTAGTCCAAACAGGTAAGCCAAGGCATCTCTTGAAGGCTGCAGGACGGTCGCTGATTCGCAACGCAAATACCATAAATCCTAAAAGGAAATATAATGAAAAATCGCAGATATTTTGACGCGTTCATTTTGTTGGCTGTAGTTACCATGTTCTTACTCACAGCTTGTGCGCACTTCGCGAGTTCGGAACAACACCCGCTTATAAAGGGGGCAACAACTTCGCTTACGGGCTTCCGCTTCACGACAACCTGAAAAAAATGTCGTTATAATAGCCAACAACGACGGAACCGAGCTCTTCGATATGTTGGCGCCCTATTATCTTTTTAATGCGACTGGAAAAGCCAATGTGGACATCGTTGCGAAAAGCAAATCTCCAATTGTGGTAAAGAATTTTATACGATTGGAGAGGAGCCTGTTAGCACCTCCGGACTTGCTTTTGGGGAACTGAGGAATTTCAACGATGCACTTCTAAAAGAGGGGGATTACCTATTCGTGCCAGGAATGAGTTTCGACTATGTTGGTAGCATTGCCTTCCGAGCAGAGCAAAATTTTTTTGCTTGGCTCAAGGCGTGCTCCCGAGAAAAGATAACGGTGTGCTCGGTCTGCAACGGGGCCTTTGCGCTTGGAGAAGAAGGCCTGCTTAAGGATACGGAATGCACAACGCATTGGAGAAGAGTAAAAGAGCTACAGTCCAAATTCCCGGAGGCCCGCGTGTTATCCGATATTCTCTTCATCAAAAGCAACAACGTGTACACAAGTGCAGGAATCAGCGCGGGTATTGATCTCGCACTCGCGATCCTGGAGGATTTACAAGGACCGCTATTTACACACAAGGTTGCAAGAGGCCTAGTTGTCTATCACCGGCGAAGTGGAAAACATCGTCAGCAAAGCATCTATCTTGATTATCGAAACCATATTAATCCACAGATCCACGAAGTGCAGGATTATATGATCGAGAACCTCGCATAGGACAATAATGTCGAAGATCTGGCTGCGCCCGTGGGGATGAGTCCAAGAAACCTAAGCCGGGTGTTTAAGGAAAAGACTGGTTCGACCGTTTTGGAATACCTCACGCTGCTTAGGAAAGAATATGCCGGAACCATGCTCAACAATCCGGAGTATACCATTGAATATATCGCAGCTCAATGCGGCTTTAAGAGTGCCCGGCAATTACAACGAATTCTAAAATTCTCGTAACCGATCGAAAAATGAAATTTGGTAGCACTATTTTCAACGGTATTATATCAAACTGCAAAGTCTTGAATGCAAATACAAAAAACAGTTTTAGGCAATCGCTGATAGGCAAGATGGGGGTTGCCGTAGAAGAAAGTGAAATAATGGTAGGCGCGGTTAGGACAGCTTATTTATCGGCTGGAACTGGTCATCCGGTGATCTTATTACATGGAGCCGGTGCAGGTGCCGTCACCTGGTATCCGGCGATAGCGGCGGTGGCCAAACTCTTTCACGTTCTGGCGCCAGATATCGTGGGATATGGAGAATCCGACAAACCCGCTGCGCCTTATGATCGCCGCTATTTCTCAAAGTGGCTAAAAGATTTCCTGGTTAATTTAAATATATCGCGCGCTCATATAGTTGGGCTGTCACAAGGAGGCGCTATAGCATTGCAGTTTGCCATAGATAATCCGGAGATGGTCGATAAACTTGTTTTGGTTGATTCAGCTGGCCTGGAAGCAAAAGTTTCTTTTTGGTCTCTGTTCGGAATGGTATGGTTGAATACTTTTCCATCCATGATTGCAAGTCGTTTTAATGCTCATTTTATTCTCTATAAGCCAGAAAATAGGGATCCAAATCATAGTCTTTACTCTGTTGCTGTTATTAAATCTACTGGAGGGAAAAACGTTTTCAGACTAGGAAGGGGTGCTGCTGTTTCGAAAATCGATGATGTATCCCTGCAGCAAATCAAAAGCAAAACTTTAATTATCTGGGGAAAGCAAGATCGGATGTTTTCTGTTGAAGCGGGTGAAAGGGCTGCCAGGATTATTCCACATGCAAAGATTCATATCATTGGGAATGCGGGGCATTTACCTCTGATTGATCAAACGGAGATCTTCAACAAGCATCTCACCGATTTTCTAAACAGCTAAAGATCAGTGGCTGGAACTTCACTTTGTAGCCGCTTGTCGCCTTTGGCGTTCCCCTTTACATATGGTCGGAATTGTAGCAGTTCGCGATAAGCATATTTAAGTCCGATACAACTCTACGGCTGTCCTACCCGGCGCCTGCCACTGAAAGTAGTTTTGTGTCAAATAAAATTACATAAAATGAAAATTATTATCGTAGGAGCTTCGGCAACGCCGGGCACGCCGACACCGGCCCGGTCGATGTAACCTAAATGACAGCACGCAGGTATTTACGGAATGGTGGAAAGAAGTTGATAAGCACCAGAAATCTCTTTCCTGAATCGATTAAGAAGCAGCGTGATCGAATGTAACGGCGCGAAACATGGAAGTGACTTCGCCAAAGGGCGTAAAAAGGTCCTGGAGATCCTGATTTCCCATAGTAAAATCAAGATTCAATACGTAAAGGATCGTACATGTTTGTTTGAAAGGATCAGATAAATATCTAAGAAAGGCAAGGAGTAGGGGAGAGATAAATGCGGAAGCAGGTTGAATGCGAAGGCAAGGGTGTAGCCGGTACTGAATGCGAGGCTCAAATGATAACTGGTGTGAGCTACGCTTATTATTGCATCTTCGGCTCTATTCTTTTGTGCGCCTCTTATTTGAACAGAACCGCCGTGGTTCCGACAGCAGCGCCGGCGCAGCTGGTGCATCAGGATTTGTTCGGAGAAGAACCTTTCAAACAGCACTTGATGATCAGATCGACTAAATCCTTCAGGTCGTTGTAACAATTTTGACTGACGAAGAGGCTTTGCGCCAATGCAAAAATGATTATGGTGCCGGTATGCGTGAAAAACAAGATTCTGAATGATAGCATCGGACAAAATCGATGCAAGTACTTCTCTATTAAATTTTGTTACCCAGGTTGTCAGGATTTTTAATTCCGAGCTGGTTTTTGACTTCCTGAATTCGGAGCCACAGCGATGCCAGCACTTCCTTATCCGCTTCCATAAAACATTCCGCATAAGCGGTTTCCAATTCGCTTAATTGCACTTCGAGCGGGAAGAAGCCCATTTCGTCTGACAACATTTGCGGTATTTTAAAAATGATTACTCTAGTGTAACGATCGCAGCTGTAGTGTCATCGCGTTGTATAGCTTCGGAATGCGCGTCAGTTACCCAATGTTCCTGCTGCATGCTTAAATCTTCGGCAAGCGCGCTGAAACCCGGAAGAAATAACCTGTTGATTAATGTTGGACCTGATGTCCCGTTACTGTAGCAAATGCAATAATCGCTCCGCGAATCGAAATGTTTCGCCTGGCTCGTCAGCGGCCGGTTGGAGATGCGAAGGCGGGGCTTTCGTATCCGTGTCCGTCCGTCAGAGAAAGGCACGCAGCAATACGGCATTGTTGCGCTGCCGTAGTAGTTGCAATGCCTTGTCTTTAATCTGGCGAATGCGTTCCGTTGTCATGTCGAGCGATAAAGCGATCTCCCGTAGAGTGTGCGGGCGCGCATGCCCGATTCCGAAAAAGGCGCAAAGTATCAGCTGGTCACGCTCCTTAAGGCCTGCGAGGGAACGGCGTAGCTCAATCTGCAGTGATAGCGTATGTGCCAGGGAATGATCTGCAGCCATTCTTTCGTCTTCGCTGGACAGCTCGTCGCAAGGCGTTGCGTCTTCCCTTCCGGGTAAGGGCGCATCAAGACTGTTAACCCGCTCATTGACCGAATGCGCCAACCGCACATCTTCGACAGAGATGCCCATGGCTTCGGCCAATTCTTCAGTGGATGGAAGTCGTTCATGTTCCTGCTCCAGGAGTGCCTGCATGTGCTGTACCCGAATGCCCGCCCCGATGCGGTTGGAAGGTATGCGCGCCAGTCGTCCCTTATCAGAAAGGGCCTGAGCGATGCTCTGGCGAATCCACCATACAGCACAGGAAATAAACTTGAAGCCGCGGCTCTCATCAAACCGGGCTGCTGCTTTGATCAGGCCCAGGTTACCTTCATTGATGAGGTCGGACAGCGCCAGGCCACGGTGCTGGTATTGTTTGGCTACCGTGACAACGAAGCGCAGGTTGGCTTGCACCAGTTGCTGCAGCGCTTCCGGGTCGCCGTTCCGGATGCTCCGTGCAAGAAGGGCCTCATTTTCAGCGCTCACCATGGGCAAGCGATTCACCTCGGACAGGTAACTTTCCAGCCGGTCGACTTTTCGCGGTGTGAACAGGGATTGAACCACAAGGGGGCGCATACGCATTGATTAGGAGGAGTGAACAAAAAGGGAAGGCCGTCAGCTTAGGAATAGGGCGAAAAGCAGAGGCAGTAGCAATGCCAGCGGAAGCGAGAAGGTAGGTTTAATAGCTCATAATGTCTAATATATTCGGTCGAAGCGGCGCCAACAGCACCGTCCGCCTTCCGAAGGCATCCCAACAGTGAAGCCCGTGCATAGTGCGATAAAGTAGCAGGATGCGCCGGTGCAGACAAGTTGACCACTTTACGGCCCGTTGCACGCGCACGCAGTGAGCGGCTTTTCGTGGACTGATTGTTGCTCCTGAAAAGGAGTATCCCTTTATTTCACGCTTTCGATCCTCCCTCCTTTGTGGTGCCCACAGCAGTTGATTTTTTCATACCTGCAAAAGAGGCAATCTTTTCTGCCGATAACCCTCACTATATCCTTGAACATCTAAAAAAATGTTATGAAAAACCTGGTAGCCGCATTCGCAATGGCCATTTTGCTTGCTTTCGCAGCCCAGGCGCAGGAGATCGACACGGTGCGGGTGCAGGCAAAGGTGCGGCGCTTTCAGCCCGACAAGTATTACCTGATCACCTACGAAACAGGCGAAACCGTTGATTCCGCCGGAAAAACTCTGCGGTCGAGCCGCAGTTATTTTTTTGATAAAAAAGAACGTATGCTCCACTCTGTGCGGGAGAGCAGCAACGCCGCTTTTCCGCGACGGGGCACACAGGTGGTCTATGATTTCTGGAAGAACCGACTGACTAAGGTGAACGTTACCCCGCCGGCCTCGGATTGCCGCAACTGCGCCAGTGAATATTTCTTTGAGGCAGATACCCTCTGGAATATCCGGGAGCGTGGCTACCGCAATGCCCTGCCCCGCAGCTATGCGGCCCGCGCCGCCTATTTCCGGTCGCGCGTGCCTGTGCTGTTGGAATGGGGCTACTTCGGGAATGAACACACCGTCAACGGCAGGCAGGAAACCAGCACCAGACGTTCTTACTGACCGGTGCCGTTGGTAGGCATAAAGTTGGCGCGCAGGCCGAAAGACGAACCAACGAGGACTTGCAGCAACCCTTGCCCGGACGCCCTCCGATCCTTCGGAAATTACCTGGTAAACCGTATCTATAAAGCCAACCTTCATAAAAGCCATTATGCCTAATGATTCCATTTTGCCGCAACCCGATTATTTTACGGAGGCCTTGTTTGAGGCGCTGCCTGGAAGTTGCATCTTGCTGCAAAACAATGCGCCCCTGTATACGGTGCTTGCCGCCACTCCCGCATACCTGGCCCAGATGGGTTGCAGGAAAGAAGCGCTCCTCGGCAAAAGTATCTTCGAAATAGCACCGTCCTGCACGGATAGCCATTCCGATACCGGCGTGCACGACCTTACCCATTCGCTCGCCCAGGTGCTCCGCTTCCGGAAGCCGCACGCGCTGCCGGTGCAGCGCTACGACATTGCGGGTGCCGATGAAGGTTTCACCAAACACTATCGGCGCGTCAGCAACAGACCGGTGCTTTCTCCGGATGGCAAAGTAGCCTTCATCATTCATACCGCCGAAGACATTTCTCCCGAGGTCAGCGCCATGGAGCAGGATGAAAAGATCAAAGGCCTAAAGCAGGCCTACGGCCTTTTCATGCAGGCGCCCTTTGCCATCTATATGCTGACTGGCCCGCATTTTAGGATTGACCTGGCGAATCCGCCCGCGCTGGCACACTGGGGCAAATCTTCCGACGTACTGGGACAGCGCTACTTTGACGTGGTTCCTGATCTGCGCGAGCAGGGATTCAGTACGCTCTTGCACGACGTGCTCCAAACCGGCGCCACCAGGCACGCTTACGAGGTGCCTTTGCCGCGCGGGCAGGCGGGCCCGGAAGAGACCGGCTATTTCAACTACGTCTGCCAACCTTTCCGCCAACCGGGCGCAATGCTGCCCGAAAGCGTGCTGGTGATCGCCATCGACGTAACCCGGCAGGCGATCGCATGCCGCAAGATTGAGGAAGTGGTGGCGCACCGAACCCGGGAGCTGTCCGACATCAACCGCGCCCTCCAGGAGGCGAACCAGGAGCTCAAGCGCTCCAATGCGAATCTCGAGGAATTCGCCTATGCGGCTTCGCACGACCTGCAGGAGCCGGTACGCAAGATCCGCTACTTTACCAGCCATCTGAAGAAGCAACTTGAGAACAAGCTTTACGATGGGAAAGCCCATTCCTTCGAACGGATCGAAACAGCTACACAGCGCATGGGCAGCCTCATCGACGACCTGATGCAATATGCGCATGTAAGCCAGCTGCCGCACGAAATGGCACCGGTAGACCTGAACCTTGTGGTGCAGCAGGTGCTCGAAGACCTGGAGTTGCACATCCAGCAGAAAGGGGCCGTCGTGCAGGTGCACCCCCTGCCCGTCGTAAAGGGCTATCGCTGCCAGTTGCAGCAGCTTTTTCAAAACCTGGTGGGCAATGCGCTGAAGTACAGCAAGCCACAGGTGCCACCGCATATTTCCGTTTCGGCGGTGCAACAAGAGTGCGACGGCCGGCACTTCCAGGCCATCAGCGTTCGCGACAATGGGATCGGTTTTCCGCAGGAATACGAAGCGAAGATCTTCCAGATGTTCGCCCGCTTGCACGGGAAGGCCGAGTTCAGCGGATCGGGTGTCGGCCTCGCCATCGTAAAGAAAATGGTGGAAAACCATCACGGGATCATTCAGGTGCGTAGCGTGCCCGGCGCCGGCTCCACCTTCACAGTCTGGTTGCCGGCATAATAATTTGGTTTCTGCCCAATGCTCCTGTACCCACCCGTTCGGAAATCCGTAAACGACAATGTATGAAAGACGACAACGAGCAGATCCTGGCTGAATTCCACGAGCAGGCGCGCGGCGCATTTTTCGAGTTGTTTGCCGATTTCGACCAGGCCGCGCAGGCCCTCCACCGCGAAAAGGAGGAGCAGCAATTTCAAAAGACTCGCCACGCATTTGGCCTGGCACTAAAAGCCCGTCTCGAAGCACTGGCGTCCGGGCTCTTGCAGGCGCACCAACATAACCGGCAGGAGAATGATCTATCGCAAAACCTGCAGCGCCACATCCAGTATTACCTACACCAGTTTGTAGTGAAGACTCGGGAGCGGTAGGTTCCCGAAAAAGCGACGCGCATGGTCTTGCCGCTATCGTGGCATGATATTCCCCGTATTAGCAAGGGCTCCTGCAACGAGCCGCTGTCTTTTTTTACCGCTGGCGGGCCGCCGCGGTGCATGTTTCCTTTCTTGCCTTTTCTTTCCCGCTTCCCGCCTAGTTGACTCTCAAAAATAATGGACCATGAACACCTACCGCATTTATCTCATCGGGCCAGCCGACCGGTTTTATTTATCCAATTATCCGGAGCTGGAGGCGCAACTCAGCAAGGCACTACCGCACTCGACTTCAACGCCCATCGACGCAACCGCATCCATGTTCTTGTCTTTTGCGAAACATCATTGGCTTAACAGCCGGCTGGCGGTGCGGTATCCAGAGCTGGCCGACCGGATCGGCTCGAAGGATATCCCGCTTTCCGTGCTGGAGCAGCTTTTTGAGGCGAGCCGTCCATAGGCGCTCTTCCAGCACGATCTCGAAGCCTATGTGACCCAGGCGATTCGGAACCGCAACAGCGTCGGCCCCGAGGATGCCTGAACAAAAACAAACCCGACGACGCCAAACTTCCAAATGTCGGTAAGGCGCTGCGTTCCGGGCACTTTGTGGAAGAAACTGTTGAGGCGGTTACGTTCGGTCTCTTCGTTGATGGCGATGACTACCGGGTGGTGACCCTACTAGCGGTGGACGAACAGCTAAGGACCTGCCGACCCCTGAGATTGCGCTCCATTTACAGGGAAGCGCTGCCTGGCGGGTGCCTACCGGATGAATGAGGAAACGCCGCATGTCATCAGGCAATTACTTCTCGAAATGGAGGCCCGGTAAAGCCTCTGTTAACCTTGTAAAAAGAACCTTTATGATACCTGTACAGGAATTGCGGATCGGAAACTATGTGAGCGTGGGTAACAAATGGCGCCAGCTGACCGCCATCGGGCGGAACACTGTACAGGCCGATAGCGATGCATTGACAACCCAGATCCAGGGATACAAGCCGGAAGACCTGTCGCCGGTGGCGCTCTCCGAAAGCATTCTGCTGCGATGCGGTTTTGTATTTCGCGACTATTTCCATTTCTGGCAGCTCATTGCCGGCAGCGGCAACGATCGATCCGAACTGGACCTCGACAACGATTTCAACCTGCTCGATTTTATGCGCCGCCCGATTGTGCGCAGGATCGCATCGCTGCACCAGCTCCAGAATCTTTACTTTGCGCTCAAGGGGAAGGAACTTTCCCTATGCGATGGCGAAAAGGAATTGCCGCATTAGTGCTGCGACCTTGTAGGGGAAGAACAGAGTGTCCCGTTTTCCATGATGACGCGGATGGTTTCCATGAGCGCGGGATAGGAATTCGGCTTTATAAAGAAACCCTGAACGGATTTACTATACGCGTCGATGACAATGCTTTGGTCGCTAGCGGTTGTGAAAAACAGGTACGGTATGCATTTGACCCGCAGCTTCGCGTTCATCTTTACCTGGTCGCGTATCCTGGTTGTCTTTGTCATCTTCGATGGTGATCACGGGGCCACCTGAATTCATAAAGAGCTTTGCGCGAAGTCGAACAACATGGACACGCCGGGTTCAGAAACGACTAAAAAGTGAAGGCAGGCTATTTATTGCCCATGCGCCGATCTATTCATGATCGCTTATTTCCTTTTGAGGAAGGACTGCGGGTTTTGCATGGATAGGCTGCACCTAAAGTACCGGAGGAATAAATGAAACAGAAAAAGCAGCTAGTCGGGAACAAGAAAAAAGGGCCCGTTGCGGTAAAGCGGGGCCGGTGGACAAAAAGAGCACACCGGACGCCAGCCAGAATTGAAGCAGTGGGAAGCATGAGTGTGTCGCAAGACCGTTGCGAGGAACAACTGGCCGACCTGCTTGAGCAACTGCGGCATCAGGAGGACGAGAAAGGGCGCCGGGCCGCCGAGTTGCTGCTTGCCAACAAGGAGCTGCTTTTTCAGAGCTACGAGAAGGCGCAGCGTGCCGGTGAGCTGGAGATCGCCAATGCCGAACTAGAGCGCCAGGGGTTGCTGAAAGAGCGACGAGCCGCCGAGTTGGCCGCGGCACTGGACGACTTGAAAGCGTTCGCCTACATCACCAGCCACCACCTGCAGGAGCCACTGCGCAAGATCCGCCTTTTCGCCGACCGACTCCTCGGTACTGAATCGGCTGCTCTGTCCGCCAAAGGCCGGGAAGACCTGTACCGTATCGAGCGCGGCGCCATGCGGATGAGCAACATGATACAGGATATCTACCGGTATGCCCGGGTCAACCTCCACGAGCAACAGCCAGAGGAGGTTGAAGCTGATAAGCTTGTTGATCAGGTGCTCGATGGGTTTGCCGGACGGCTGGACCAGGCTGGCGCAAGGGTTGTGAATGAGCTGGCGATTACCCTTCCGCTCGCTGGCGAACAATTTCACGAAGCATTTCGCCAGGTGATCGATAATGCGCTTACCTTTTCGCGACCCGGCATTCCGCCCCAAATCCACATCAGCGGCACCTGTAATACAGGTGCCGGCTTCGGGATCGCCGCTCTGACGCAAGACCGTGGATACTTTCGCATTTCAATACAGGACAACGGCATCGGCTTCGAGCCCCGCTTCAACGAGCGCATCTTCGATGTTTTTCGTACGTTGCATTCCGTGGGCGCATATCCTGGCACCGGCATCGGGCTCGCCATCGTGCGCCGTATTATGCACCGGCATGGAGGGCTCGCCACCGCGGATGGCTTGCCGAATGAGGGCGCTCGCTTTTCCCTTTATTTCCCGATGTCCTGGCCGTGAAATTTATTCGGTCGAAGCTGATCGCCGTCTCTGCAGGGCCCGTTTGTTGTTGCTGATGCCTGGCCCTTTTTCAAAAAACAAATGGCACATGACCTGATTCTCTACGCAGACGACGGCGACCTGGAGGTGTTCGCTTCGGCTTTATTCGCTCATGCCGGAATGGGGCTTGAGGTTTTTCACGATGGCCAGGTGTAGGTGACGTACCTGTTGGGTTCTAAACCATAACACGATTATTTCCGGAAAGGTCGAACCAAGAATTAGCGCCACTTAGTTGAGATTCGCTTCCAGAAAAAGTTCCGGCAGGTTGCGCAGGAAATAGAAGCACAAGTCAAGCACTTATGAAATATCTGAGCCTTTTTCCTCCTGTTCACTTTTCGGGCGAGTAAGCCGCTTCAGTTTGGGCTCCGGTTTAGCCTTGATGTTCCGGTAATCGTCCAGACGCTTGTGCAAGAGCTCCACTTCCTTCACTGGCTTTTCCTGTTCCGCGTTCTTCTCTCCGCCGTCCTTCTGGTAGTGGTCGCGCAGGATGTGCTGCCAGGAGCGGAGCAATTCTTCATTCCCGCTAATGTTCTGCAGCTTGTCAAAGAAAATTTATCGGCTTCTCTTGCATTGGTATTAGAAGTACTTACCACCGTTTCCTTTCGATGCACCGCCGGTGAGGTTGCGGTCTCAGGCGCTTCACTTCAAGAAGCCCGCAGGAGCAGATCCTCGATCAGGCACCCCGCTATCTGTTCAAAAGCTGTCATAGTGTATTAATCAAGCAATTTTGATCTTCATTTTTCCTGGTAGCTAGATTGGGATGATACATTAGATGAATTAGATTTCGGCGCAGCCAATTTACATTTGAACAAGGGCACGAGAGAATGCAATTGTTGGCCGCAAGCCTTTTGTGAAATTCAAATTTCTATCAACATGTCTTTAGAAACAGAGTTAGATATAAAACGGATACAGTCATTGACAGATGGGGCTTTCTCGATAGCAATGACCATCTTGATTCTAGAGGTCAAGATTCCCACCGGGTTGAATTCTATTGAACTTAATGACTACTTTTTCGAACACACTTTTCAAAAACTACTTATTTACATTTTAGGCTTTGTAACGCTGGGCATTCTTTGGATTGGCTCTCATTTTCATCACCATCACGTAATGAAAACTGACAGGACTAGTAGTTGGTTAAATATCATTTTCTTAATGTTCGTTTGCATCATTCCTTTTTCAATTGGCTTTCTTTCTGATTACAAGCATGATAATTTGAGCATCATTTTTCTGGGGATTAACCTGATTCTTTCAAGTTTGGGAAACTACCTTATGCTCTGGTATGCATGGAAAAAGGAATACATTAAACCGCATTTTACCATAGAACATTTTACGCATGCAAAACACAGGATTTTGTTTACTGTCTACATTTACATGGCTATCATTGTTATTTCATATTTTGTAACCTCTTCCTTTGTTCTATATTTATTCTTAATCCCAGTTATATTACATGTCATCCCTGAAAGAGGGAACAAACCAATTGGTCAACCGTAAGTCAAGAAAGGGATCCTGACCGCTAAAAACGTATGGCCCCAATCGACGCTGACATCGTGCTATTGAGTTGACGGAAGTAATTCAACATTTGGATTTCCAATGAACGGCAGCAATAAATTTTCCCGCCTCTGCAACGCATGAATCCTTATGTATATTTCGCCAATACTTGAAAGCCTAAAGTAAGCTTGTAAGCTCCCCTTTTTTTGTGCCGATGTCAGTTGGGCTATCAAATGTGTAACGGGTTTTTTCAAAACCAGACAACGGTTAATTGGGAAGTCGCGTAAATTCTGCTCAATAGTGGTCTGTCAACCTCAGCGGCGATTTTTCCCGAAGCCTCCATGGTACCTGTCTTAAAGTACGGTTCCGCATAAAATGTTGACGACTCCTTCTGTATTGGTACAAACCTAGAGTGGCAGCTTTTATCTTTATTCCATGGAACATGGACCGTTCACCATACCGGCTTACAAAGAAATCAATGCATTTCTTCAATCGTTTTCATCCGGTTACCAATCCAGCGATCCCAACCTGTTCTGTCTTCGGTTGAAAGAAAATATGCCGGCAATGGAACGATACAAGCCGCCGTTCAAAAAGGATTTTTATTTCCTGGCGCTGGTGAAAAATGCGGGCAAGACAAAGATCATCTACGACACCACCAGCGTCACCGAACTCAACTCTTTCCTTGTGTTTCAGTCACCCGGTCTGTTGTACAGCTTCTTTCGCGATGATTCTGCGTCCGGATACCTGATTTATTTCAAAAAAGAATCATTCTCTTTTTTCAAGCCTGATTTTGAAAGTGAGTTTCCGTTTTTCGACTTACTGCATACCAACTTCTTCAAGCTCAGCCAGCCGCGTTTCAATGAGTTTGCCCCACTGTTTGAAGAAGTGTTTACAGCGTATGAAGCCACGTCCGATAAAGAGCACAAGATTGCAGCCTTGAAACTATTGACTCTTTTATACCAGCTCAAAGAGTTCGCTGCCGCTTTCAACCAGTGGGAGCGGGGCTTTGCTACACCGCAGCAGACACTCCTGAAAAAATTCACGCAACTCGTAAATAACTACTACCTCGAAAAACGAACGATCGAGGAATATGCAGACCTTCTTTTTATCACACCCAACCACCTGTCGCAATCGATTAAAGCCGCCTCCGGCAAAAATGCCCTTGCCTTTGTCAATGAGCGTATAGTTGCCGAGGCCCGCTCGCTCATCCTCTATACGGATTTCGATATAGCTCAGATCGCATGGCAATTGAATTTCTCCGACCCGGCTAACTTTGGAAAGTTTTTCAAGCGGCATACAGGGCAAACGCCGCTGGAATTTCGAAAATCCCATATCAAAAGTCAATGAAGCGTCCCCGGGAAATTACCGAAGCCTATTTAAAAGAGCTGGACAAGCACCTGGAGGAGCTGAAGTCCGGCAAGGCTGCGGACACCTTTGAAATAAAGGATATTGCCGCGCTCCTGCACATTCATCCCACTCACCTGAGCAATACGATTCAGGAAGAACTGAAGCGATCGCCCTGCGATATCTAGGAAGAACGGTTGTTGGGAATAGCCAAAGAACTTATTCTTACGACCGATCTTTCCATAGCCGCCATCGCCCGGCAGCTAACATTTGATCCTTCCAACTTCAGCAAGTTCTTCCGGCATTTTACCGGAATTACTCCCAAAAAGTTCCGCGACGCCCATCGGTCCTGATCTCAGCGCTGCCGCGATTTTCCTGAACTTCTCACCATAATCGAACGGGAGTAGTGTCCGACTTTTGCTTTGAATTCTAAAATCAGGAGAAATGAAACAAGGTTAATTAGGTAAAGCCGGTCCCCTGGTATCGGCACCCGGTCTTGGAACTATGGGAATGAGTGATATGTATGGCAGTAAGGAAAGCCGCAACGACAATGAAAGCATTGAAACGGTTCGGGCGGCCCTGGAGATGGGCATCAATTTCCTGGACACGGGAGACTATTACGGCATGGGGCACAACGAACTGCTGATCCAGGAGGCTCTGAAGGGGCGAAGCGAAAAACCGGTGATCAGCGTAAAGTTTGGGGCCTTGCGCTCCCCGGCCGGTGACTGGCTCGGTTTCGATACGCGTCCTGAGGCTGTGAAGACGTTTGCCGCCTATTCGCTCAACCGGTTGGGCGTTGACGCCATTGATATTTACCAGCCCGGCCGCGTTCACCCGGCCATTCCCATCGAGGATACGGTCGGTGCCATTGCGGACCTTATTCAGCAAGGGAAAGTGAAATACATCGGGCTTTCCGAAGCCAGTCCGGACATTATTCGCCGTGCCCATAAGGTCCATCCAATTACGGCCATAGAGGTTGAATATTCCCTCGCCTCCCGGGTGATTGAAAAAGAGCTGTTGTCCGTTTGCCGCGAGCTGGGAATTGGTATTGTCGCTTACGGTGTATTGAGCAGGGGCTTGCTGTCGGGTGAGCTTACCGGCCAGTTTGCTCCTTCTGACTTCCGGGCGCACGCGCCCCGGTTCAGCGGCGAAAACTTCGAGGAGAACAAACGGAAGGTTTCCCAATTGCAGGAGCTGGCCCGGCAAAAAGGATGTACACCCTCCCAACTCGCCCTGGCTTGGGTGTTGCACCAGGGGAGTGATATCCTGCCTCTTTTCGGTACCACCAAAAAAAGCCGCTTGCAGGAGAATATTCATGCCGCGGATATTGTACTGACAAAAGAGGAGCTGGATTGGCTGGACAAGACCTTTCCGGAGGGGTCCTTTGCCGGAACCCGCTATGCGGCGCCGCAGATGGGAATGGTTGTGAATTAGTAAGGAAAGCGTATCTGTGAAGCGCGCCCTGTTTGCCAGGCAGGGCGCTAATTTACCAGTACATCCAAGATATTGACCATACTGTCCTTGTAAAAAGGGGCAGCTTTGTGCCATCAATTATTCATTAAATAGATACAAATGAAAATAGCTGTTTTAGGAACGGGCATGGTCGGTGATACGATCGGCTCCCGGCTGATCGAACTCGGACATGAAGTAAAAATGGGCAGCCGTACCGCTGACAATGAAAAAGCCAGGGCGTTCGTGGCGAAGCATGAGCGCAATGCAAGTGCCGGTACTTTTGCGGATGCCGCTGCCTTTGGTGAAATTATTTTCAACTGTACGGCTGGTGCCGCTTCTGTTGACGCGTTGAAAATGGCCGGTGAAGCCAATGTGGCTGGCAAGATTGCCGTAGATATCGCCAACCCGCTGGACTTTAGCAACGGGATGCCGCCCAGCCTGATCCCTGCATTGAGCAACACCCATTCCCTGGGCGAAGAAATCCAGAAGACCTTCCCCGCTACCAAAGTGGTAAAAACGCTGAACACGATGTGGTGTGGGCTTATGGTGAATCCTGCAATGGTGGGTGGCGGCGACCACACCAATTTTATTTGTGGTAATGATGCCGAAGCCAAACAGCAGGTGAAAGCCTTACTGAATGAGTTTGGCTGGAAGAACGAAAACATACTTGACCTGGGGGATATTTCTTCGGCCAGGGGAACGGAAGCGGTGCTGCCGGTCTGGTTGCGAATCTGGAACGCTACGCAAAACGGAGCATTCAATTTTAAAGTGGTTAGCTAGGTTGTATACGGTTAGTACCCGCAAAACACATAACCGGGCTGAAGCTTACTCGGCGGGCGGGATCCGGGATCTGGCCTGAGTCCGGAAGCTGAGCGTAGAAAATAATAAAAAGGCTCTGATCTTTTGATCAGAGCCTTTTTAAGTGCACAGAACTAGCCTGAGTTCGAACTTTTTAGGCCATTCAGTTTCACAGCTCATTGATTATCAGCTTTAGCTTGATTTGTCTAAATAATTGGGCTCAGGTTTACAAACCAGGCTTTGGAAACTTTGCAAGGGTAGCGGGTGGGAGGGAAGCCTACGGCCCATTTTAAGCTTTTTTTAAACTGCCTGCAGCGGGAGATATGTTTTCTTTACGCCGGAAATGGCTTTCACCGGGCCGTTGCTAACCCCGAATAATTTGAAGATCCTGTTACTGGAAGATGACCAAAAGCTGGCGGCGGAACTGCGCCTGTACCTGCAAAAGCAGGACTTTGACTGCACGAACGTCTACGATGGCGAGATCTTTTTCAAAGAGATCGTTCGGGAGCGCTTTGACCTGTACGTTTTGGATATCAATGTGCCCTTGATGAACGGGCTGGAGGTTTGCCGCAGGCTCCGGCAAAGTGATACCAGTACACCGATCCTGATGCTGACGGCCTATGGCGCCGTCGGTGACAAGGTGCAGGCCCTCAACTACGGGGCGGATGATTACCTGGTAAAACCCTTTCATCTGGAAGAGCTGCTGGCGCGGGTCAAGGCTCTGTTGCGGAGGAGCAGCCAGCCGCAGCACCCCGCCGGCCAGCTTATCGAAGTGGCAGACCTCCAGATCAACACCACCGAAATGAAGGTGTTCCGCGCCGGGCGCGAAATCGCACTTACGCCGAAGGAATACAAATTGCTGGAGCTGCTCGGCAAGCAAAAGGGCCGCACCGTATCCAAGCAAACCATCGCGGAGCAGGTATGGGACCTGAATTTCGAAACCGGCACCAATACCATTGAGGTCTATATTTCCTTTCTTCGCAACAAGATCGACAAGGGACACGAGCTGCCCCTGATTCATACGCGTCCCGGTTTCGGGTATTACCTCAGAGCAACCAAGTAGCGTGAAGCTTACCCGGCGCATACCTCTTTTCTTCAGCTTTCTTTTCTCGGGGCTGCTGGCCACCGTGCTTTCGGTCGTTTACCTGCTTTTTGCCAACTTCCGGAAAACCGAATTCAAGGACCGCCTGTCGGAAAAGGCACGTACCACGGTCAAGATTTTGCTGGAGGTGGAAGTGATCGACCGGCAGATGCTCCGCACTTTCGACCGCAATTCCATCAACGCGCTGTATAACGAAAAGACAATCGTCTTCGATGAAGGCAAAAAAGTGATCTACAGCAGCATCGACGATGCCGTCATCAATTGGTCAAAGCAGGACCTCGATGCGATCAAGGCACGCAAGGAGCTGTTTCGCCGCAACAAGGGTTATGATGTGCTGGGGATCTATTACGAGTACAAGGGGCGTGATTACTACGTGCTCATCTCGGCCGAAGACACCTACGGCATCCGCAAGCTCGCCTATCTGAAGATGGTGCTGTTCGGTGCATTTGCTGCCAGCACCGTGGCCATCTGGCTTATCTCTTTCCTGCTTAGCAAGCGGACGCTGCGTCCGCTGGACCTGTTGCGGCGCCAGATGCAGGACGTCACCAGCCGCAACCTCACTGCGCGCGTAGCGGAGCCGGCCCGGGAAGACGAGATCAAAGCTCTGTCCCGTTCGTTCAACCAGATGCTGGACCGTATCGACCTGGCCTATAAAAGCCAGCGCGATTTCACGAGCAACGCCTCCCACGAGCTGCGCACCCCGCTTTCGCGAATCGTCATGCAACTGGAAAACCTGCTCGCCGGCGAGTCGCTTCGGGAGACATCTGAAAGGGTGATCAAAAGCGTGGTGCAGGACACAGGACAGTTATCCGACATCGTCACGTCCCTGCTCTTTCTTTCTCGCGCGGAAGAAGAGCAGGACGAGGCTCACCTGCAGTGGAGCCGGCTCGACGAGATCCTGTTCGCTGCCGGCGCGCAGCTTGCCAAAAGCTGTTCCGACTTCCGCCTGCACTTCGAAATTTTACCCTCCGAAGAGGAAACGATGACCATGGAAGTAGGTGGCGACGAGACACTGCTCGGCATTGCGCTGTTGAATCTCCTGAAGAACGCGTACACCTACTCCGACGACCACCTGATCGTCTGTGAAGTGCGCCAGGAAGCCGGCCTGCTGCTCCTTTCCATTACCAACCAGGGCGACACTCCCGACATCGAGGACACCGGCCTGCTCTTCCGGCCGTTTTCGCGCGGAAGCAATAGTCACCACCATCCTGGCAGCGGAATCGGCCTCTCCATCGTGCGGCGGGTGCTGGAACGCTATGGCATCGGGATCCGGTATCATATTCCGGCGCCCCGCACCAACCAGGTCCTGCTCTCTTTTCCCACGCGGCGGGGGTAGGGCCGTAGCGCATTAACGTTCCCTTTGGGCTTTTTAAGCCGTCCTTAAGCCCCCTTTAAGGTTTTTTTAATCGGGCTGGTAAAATTTTGCCGTCACCAAACAATAGTGACCATGATTTTCCATTCCCTCAAAACCCCGGTAGTAGTACTGGGTACGCTTTTACTGGCAAGTTCTTGTGCCTCGTCCAAAAAGCTAAAGCAGAAAGACGCAGAATACAACCGCCTCAACGGGTTCTATGAGCAGGTGCAGGCAGACTTGCGCAAGTGCCGCGACGAGGCGGACGAGATTGCCCGGCGCCGCAACGCGCTGGAGCAGGAAAATCGGCAGCTCCGCGACAAGGCCGAAGGCCTGAAGGAAAGCAGCAACGTGATGGTGAGCCAGCTTCGGGACCTTTCGGTGATCTCCGGCGCCCAGGCTGAAAGCATCCGCAGGTCGCTGGAAAACCTCGGCGCCAAAGACGCCTATATCAATGACCTGCAGCAGGCAATGAGTCGCAAGGACTCGCTCCATGCGCTGCTCGTCAGCAACCTTAAGAGCGCCCTCTCTGACGTCAATGACCAGGACATCGAGATCAAGGTGGATAAAGGAGTTGTTTTTGTTTCCATTTCTGACAAATTGCTTTTCAACAGCGGCAGCTACACGGTCACCGCCCGGGCCATGAGTGTGTTGCAAAAAGTGGCGCAGGTGCTGAACAGCCGTCCCGACATCGAGTTCCTTGTAGAGGGGCATACCGATAACGTAACGATCCGCAACACCTGCATTGCCGACAACTGGGACCTGAGCACCAAGCGCGCCACCTCCGTGGTGCGGCTGCTGCAAACTCGTTTCGGCATTGCCCCGCGGCGCATGACCGCCGGCGGTCGCGGCGAGTACCTGCCTGCTGCCAGCAACGCGTCGGCAGCCGGAAAAGCGGCCAACCGGAGAACCCGGATCGTCATCCTGCCGCAGCTGGACCAGTTCTTCCAGCTCCTGGAAAAATAATTGGGCGGGGCATCCCATCCAACCGATGTGTGTGTGTGCATCTGCGTGCAACGCAGGTTGCTTTTTGGATTTTAGTTGACCGGGCCGGGGCTTTTGCCTTGGCCTTTTCTTTTGCTGTCGTGCACTTTAAGCCGATTTTAAGCGCCGTTTAAGGGGGGCTTAATCGTGCCGTCGAAGCTTTGCAGCCTTAAGGGACACGTACTTTTCCATGACACGATTTTTCTTCCTTCTATTGCTCCTTTCGGGGCTCCGCACCGCGGCACAGGGTCCGCTATCACTCGCTGAGTGCGAGGCACTGTTTCAAAAAAACAACCTGCGCCTGCTTGCCGCTCATTTCAACGTCGAGGCGGCCCGAGCACAGATCATCCAGGCAAAGCTTTTTGAGAATCCCTACGTGACGGCGGACCTCAACCTGTTCAACCCCGAACGCCACCGGTGGCTCGACGTGGGCGCCACGGGGCAAAAGGCTGTGGCCATCCAGCAACTCGTCTACCTCGGCGGAAAAAGAAAGAAGGGGATGGACCTCGCCACAAAGAATGCCGAGGCTGCGGCCCGCGAGCTGGAAGATCTGCTGCGCCACCTGCGCTTCGAGCTGCGTCAGGCTTATTTCCGGCTCTACTACAACGAGCAGGCGCTGGTGGTCGCCGACCGGCAGCTCGCCCAGCTGGACAGCCTGGTGGGTTATTACGAGATACAGGTAGCAAAAGGGACGCTGCCCTTACGCGACCTCGTGCGTCTGCAAACGCTGCAGGTGGGCGTTCGGGCCACCCGCCACGCAATGCGGTCTGAGAACGCGGAACTGCGGGAGCGCCTCGCCCTGCTGACCACGACGGATACGATAAGTGCCGTGCGGCCGGCCCCGGAGGAAGCGGACCGTTATGAGCGCCGGCTGCACGCCACGCTTCCTGAGCTGGAGGCGATGGCCCTGATTAACCGCGCCGACCTGTCGTGGGCCCTGGTGCAGCAGGAGGCTGCGCAAGTGAACCTGCGCTTGCAGCAGGCGTTGTCGGTGCCCGACCTGACGCTCGGCCTTGCCTATGACCAGCGCAGCGGGCCTTTCAATAATCAGGTAAACCTAACGATTGGGGCGCCCCTGCGCCTTTGGAACCGCAACCAGGGAAACATCCGCGCGGCTCAGGCTCAGAGCGGGCGCGCGGCAGCGGTGCGGGCCGATTACGAGCAGACCGTGCGCCGCGAGGTAGCTACGGCCTATGCGCAATATGAAGCGGCCCGCGCCCATTTCGATTCCTTTACCCCGGAGCGGGCTGTCCGGCTCGACGAGGTGTACACCGGCATGCTGCGCAACTTCCAGCGGCGCAACGTGGCCTTGGTGGAATTCACAGACTTCATGGAAAGCTATAACGAGGCGCTCATACACTACAACAACGCACGCAAAACGCTGATGGAAAGCTGCGAACAGATCAATTTAACTACCGGCACGCTGCAATTCTGACGAACATATGAAAACAATATACTGCTTTACGGCACTGGCCCTGCTGCTTGCCGGGTGCGCTGAAAAACAGGCGCCCGCCGCCGGTGGCCTGGCCCAGACCTTTGTGCTGAGCGACACCATGCTCAAAACCACGACCACCGCCACGGCAACGCTGAGGCCACTGCGCAATGAGTTGAAGTTCTTTGGCAAGATCACCGCCGACAACAACAAGTTCGTAGAGGTATTCCCGGTAGTTGGAGGGAGTGTGACAAGGGTGTTTGCCGAGTTGGGCGACTATGTGAAAAAAGGCCAGGTGCTGGCCATCATCCGGAGCACCGAAGTGGCCGCCTTTGAAAAAGAGCTCCAGGACGCCCGGAAAGACGAGCAGCTGGCCCGCAACAACCTGCGCGTGGCCCAGGAACTGTTCGACGGAAAGATCAACACGGAACGCGAAGTACTGGAAGCACGCACCGCACTCGATAAGGCCCGCTCGCAGCTTGCGCGGGTGCAGGAAACCTATCGCATCTACCACCTTCGTTCCGGGTCTACTTACGAAGTGCGGGCGCCGATCAGCGGCTTCATCATTCAAAAGCGCATCAACGAAGACATGCTCCTGCGCAGCGACCGCACCGACAACATCTTCGACATCGCCGAGATCAACGAGGTGTGGGCCCTTGCCAACGTGAACGAAAGCGACATCAACCAGGTGCGTATCGGCCACGACGCCGAAGTGAACACCCTCAGCTACCCCGACCGCGTATTTACCGGCAAGGTCGATAAGATCTTCAACGTGATCGACCCGGAAACAATGGCCATGAAGGTGCGCATCCGCCTGCCCAACCCCGGCTTCCTGCTGAAGCCCGACATGCGTACCTCGATCCGCGTCTCCTACGAGGAGCCGGGCCAAATGATCGCTGTGCCGGCGGAAGCGATCATCTTCGACAAAAACCGCAGCTTCGTGATGGTCTACCGTGACCGGCACAATATCGAAACCCGCCCCGTTGAAGTAGCGCGGCAGGTAGCCGGCACCGCGTTCCTCGCCGCGGGCCTCGCGGAAGGTGAAAAAGTGATCACGCACAACCAACTCCTCATCTACGACGCACTAAACGACTGAGTCCATGAACCGCTTTATTCGCAAGATCATTTCGTTCTCTCTCAAGAACCGGGGCTTCACCTTTTTCTGGGCGGGCCTCCTCGCGGTTGCCGGGTTCGTGGCGTTCCGCTCCATGCCCATTGAGGCCTTCCCGGACGTTACCAATACACAAATCATCATCGTAACGGAGTGGAACGGCCGCAGCGCCGAAGAGATCGAGCGTTTCGTGACGACGCCGATCGAGATCGCGATGAACCCCGTGCAAAAGAAGGCGAGCGTGCGCAGCAGCACCATGTTCGGGCTGTCGGTGGTCAAAATCATCTTTGACGACGGGGTGGAAGACTTCTTTGCGCGCCAACAGGTTACCAACGGGCTGCGCAGCGTTTCCCTGCCCGACGGCGTCGCCCCCGACGTGCAACCGCCCTACGGGCCAACCGGGGAGATCTTCCGCTATGTGCTACACGGTAAGGGCCGCGATACGAGGGACCTTCTCACCTTTCAAAACTGGGTCGTGGATCGGCACCTGCGCTCCGTGCCAGGCGTGGCCGACCTCGTGGCCTTCGGCGGACAGGAAAAGATTTACGAGATCAACGTAGACCCGAACAAGTTGTCAAAATACAACGTCACGCCACTGGACGTGTACGAGGCCGTGAGCCGGAGCAACCTCAACGTAGGTGGTGACGTTATCGAAAAAAACGGCCAGGCCTACGTGGTGCGCGGCCTTGGCCTGCTGCGCTCGGAAGCCGACATCGGGAATATCATCGTCACTGACGCCGGCGGCAACCCCATCCTTGTGAAGCACCTGGCCGATGTGCGCCAGGGCAGCGCTCCTCGCGTAGGGCAGGCCGGCCTCAACGACAATGACGACATCGTGGAAGGCATCGTGGTGATGCGCAAAGGAGAGAATCCCCAGGAAGTGCTGGCCAGAGTAAAAGAAAAGATTCACGAACTCAATACCCGCATCCTGCCCTCCGACGTAAAGCTGGAAACATTTTACGACCGTGACGTGCTGATGAACTATACCACCCGCACTGTGATGCACAACCTCCTGGAAGGCATCCTGCTTGTGACGGTGGTGGTGTTCCTGTTTATGGCCGACTGGCGCGCTACTGTTATCGTCTCAGTCATCATACCCCTGTCGCTGCTTTTTGCCTTCCTGTGCCTGAAGCTGAAAGGTATGAGTGCCAACCTGCTGTCCCTGGGCGCGGTCGACTTCGGGATAATCATCGATGGCGCCGTGGTGATGGTGGAGGGCCTGTTCGTCGCCCTGGACCACCAGGCGCACCGCAACGGCATGCAGCGGTTCAACCTGCTGGCCAAATCGGGGCTGATCCGGAAGACGGGGACACAGATGGGCAAGGCGATATTCTTTTCCAAACTGATCATCATCACGGCCCTGCTACCCATTTTTGCTTTCCAGAAGGTGGAGGGTAAGATGTTCTCGCCGTTGGCCTGGACGCTTGGCTTTGCCCTCCTCGGGGCACTGCTTTTCACGCTCACGCTCGTGCCGGTGCTGTCGCACCTGCTGCTCCATAAAAACGTCCGCGAAAAGCACAACCCGTTTGTGCGCTTCTGGAACCGGGTGGTGGAGCGCGGATTCCGCGTTGCATACCGCCGTAAGCAACTAACGCTGGTGCTGTCTTTCGGGCTGCTGGCGCTCACGCTATTTTCCACCCGCTTCCTGGGAACGGAATTCCTGCCGCAGCTCAACGAAGGCGCCCTTTGGGTGGAAGCGAAGCTGCCGATGAGCAGCAGCCTTCAGGAAACCGTAAAAACGGTAGCGACGCTTCGCCAGGAGCTGCGCTCCTTTCCCGAGGTCAACGGTGTGCTTTCCCAGACAGGTCGTAGCAACGACGGCACCGACCCCAGCGGCTTTTATTACGTGCAGATGCAGGTCAACCTGAAGCCGAAAGAGGAATGGACACGCAAGATCAGTATGGACGACCTCGTGGAGGAAATGGATAGGAAGCTCCGGAACTTCCAGGGCATCGTATACAATTACTCGCAGCCCATTATCGACAATGTGGCGGAATCCGTCGCGGGTATCAATGCCTCCAACGCGGTGAAGATCTACGGTGACGACTTGGACAAGCTGGACGCACTAGCCAACGAAGTGCTCCGCCAGATCGAGGGCGTGAGGGGTATCCGCGACGCGGGTATTCTGCGCAACGTGGGCCAGCCTGAGATGACTGTGACCTTGGACAAAGAGAAAATGGCGGCCCTCGGCGTAACAGTAGCCGATGCGCAGGCGGTGCTGGAAATGGCCTTCGGTGGCAAAACGGCTACCACCAAATACGAAGGGGAGCGCCGGTTCGAGGTGCGGGTGCGGTATGAAAAAGAATACCGGAAAGACGAACAGGACATTGCGGCCCTGATGGTGCCGACTCTGCACGGCGCAAAGATCCCACTCAAAGAAATTTGTACGGTGCACACGCAAACGGGGCCGGCCTTTATTTACCGCGACAACAACCGGCGCTTTATCGGGGTGAAATTTTCGGTGCGTGAGCGCGACCTGGGAAGCACCATTGCCGAGGCCCAAGCCCGTGTGGCGGAAAAAGTGGTGCTGCCGCAAGGCTATGCGATCGGCTGGACCGGCGAGTTCGAGAACCAGGTGCGGGCCAGCGGACGGCTGGGGGAGATGGTGCCCATCAGCCTGCTGGCGATCTTCCTCTTCCTGTTCGTGATGTTCGGAAATGTGAAAGACGCGCTGCTCGTGCTAGCCAACGTTCCCTTCGCACTCATCGGCGGAATCCTGGCCCTGCACCTGACCGGCATCAACTTTGGTATTTCCGCGGGTGTCGGGTTCATTGCACTCTTCGGGATCTGTATTCAAAACGGCGTCATCCTGATCTCCGAGTTTCACAGCAATCTGAAAAAGAAACTGGGCCTCGACGCGGCGATCCTGGAAGCGATCCGGGTGCGCACCCGCCCGGTGGTAATGACCGCCCTGATGGCCTCGATCGGGCTCCTGCCGGCTGCGCTCTCTACGGGCATCGGCTCCGAGTCTCAAAAGCCGCTGGCCATCGTCATTATCGGCGGCCTGATCAGCGCTACGGTGCTGACCCTGTTGGCCTTCCCGATCATTTTCTGGGTCTTTAACCGTAAAGCGAAAGGGGGGCGGCCTGCCGCCACAACGGGTGCACCGGCTCGGGAAGAAGAAGTGGTTCTTTAGCGTAATACCGTAAGATAATAATTGGTGGGTCGCTCTCTGACGGGACAGCCTGCCTTTTACAGGCTGCTAAAGTCGGCCGGGCGCTTCCCGGGCCCTGCAATCCCATTGCGCTGAAACTGCGCGAATTAATGAGAATCCGTGTCAGATCTCGGACGTACTACGGATCAAGTTTTTTAATGTTCGAACAGATAGTTCTGTCCCGCTAATAGTTCATCGTAGCCCTATTCTAAATAAGAAAGGCTTCTGATAATCAAGACATTAAAAATGTCGTCAATCCTCAAAATCCTATCTACGAAAAGTGCCCGGGACTGGATTCTTTAGTCGTTGACAATCAATATCTTGAAAGTCTGTTGTGTCAAATTTGTGCGGGGACTCGTTTAGTTGTGCCGGAAAGTGTGCCGGTTTTCGTCTATTTCCGACCATTTTTGCCTGTCTTGAAAAATATAGGCTGGTATTGAAAATTATGTTAGACACATATTTTGTCTCAAACTGAAAATGACAAATTGGTTTGTAAAGAATTGATATAACCTAATGTTTTTTGGGTAAGTTTAATTCAATACAGTAATGACAGCAGTGCAGTTACTTGGGTTCAGAGAATTTTTCCCGGCAGATGCGCCTGGAACAAAGCAAGCATATGCAAACCAAATCGGCAAGGACGAAATACAAAAACTCTGTTGCCTAATGTTGACCTATTGTAAAATAGGAAATACGCCCCCAAATCACGTCTTAATTGCGCAATGGTTTCAGTACATGGGCAAGAGCTATACTGATAGTGTTGCGTATCATACCATAATTGACGCCTATAGATCATTGATAAGAAGATCAAGACACGAAAACTTCTTCCTGCTTTCTGAAGAAGCGTTATTAAACATGTATGTCTGGGCGACGGAAAATCAGGAGATACCAGAGTCGTTGAATCATCAAGACGGTTCTTTTATGGTTCGCCTTTTCATGTTGCTTTTATTATTCAACGACGATGTTTTAGCGAACTACGAAAAGGCATTGCATTCGGCTCAGAAGTACCAAGATAGAGTTCTTATGAGGCTCTTCCTTGCTCAGAGATTTCCTCAAAACGACATTGTTGAGATAGACTACGGCAAGCTCGTATATACACAGTTGTATAAACTTATGGAGCTTCTGAACTTTTTGGAAGGGACACCAGCTTATCAAGCACTTTTCTCGCATATGTTAGCCGATTTCCAATGCAGTGATAAGCAGGAGTTCTTTAAGGCTTTAGGTGGTGCAGTTATTATTCCTCTTAATCCAAGGAAAACTGGGATAAACTACCTTGTTCTAGACGAACAAAAAGACCCTGAAAAATCCAGTCGGTTTCTGAATAAGTTAGTTTTCGACCCAGGGGACGTTACGCTCGGGCCAAACGATTACAAGACACTCCGCGATCGTCCGCTTCAAAGGGATGGAAATGAGTACAGAGTTGTCTTTGACTACTTTCTTGTTAAAAAGCTTTACAATGGAATCATTTTCAAATTGTCCGACTACGTCAATCGCAACAGCACACTTATGCGAGGGCCCTTTTTCGGAGCGATCCGTAATGACTTTTCAGAGGGAGTTCTTCTTTACAACACAATGGGAGAAATATTAGAACAACAACCTGGCGTTAAGTTTACTGGTAACGAATTTAAAGATAGTGGCTTACAGCGTGAGCCAGACTATTATTATCATTATGATAACCGCGTTTTGTTGATGGAGTCAAAGGATTTTTTCATGCCTGCTGCAGATAAGTTGTCCTATGATTTTGATCAAATTGTGGCTGGTCTCCAGGCAGATGGTAGGCTAGGTAAAGCTGTACTACAATCAGCCACAAACGCCTTACGTGTTTTGAAAGAAGAGCTTATTCTCGATGGGGGATACGCACACCAAGCGCTACTGGTATACCCGATTATTGTTGTGCATGATTCACTATACAACACTCCTACACTAAACTATTGGGTAAATGAATGGTTTCAGGTATAATACTCCCCTTTATTGAGACCAAAAGGTCAGGATGCTAAGTTAATAAGTGGGTTTGTTTCCAGGTTGTGTTCAAGTGATACGAGGGTTGTTTTTTGCTGGTAACGATCGTTAGGTTTCTGCTTTGTGGTGCTGTGGATTTTCTGGTTGTAGTAGTTGATGTAGCCCTCGATGCCTTCAGCTAATTCGCCGCCGTCTTCAGCCGGGTTCAGATACACATGGTTGTACTTGAGTGACTTCCAGAACCGCTCGATCCAGATGTTGTCCGTTGCCCGTCCTTTTCCATCCATGGATATATTGATTCCGTTCTTTTCCAGGTACTGGGTCCAGCCGGCGCAAGTGTACTGCACGCCCTGATCCGAGTTGATGATCTCCGGAGTGCCATGTTCTGCGATCGCTTCCTGCAGCACCTCCAGGCACCAGCGCGCAGCCAGTGAGTTGGAGATGCCCCATCCGACGATCCTGCGGCTATACACATCAATGATGGCCGTGAGGTACATGAAGCCTCGCCGCATCGGGATGTAGGTGATGTCGGTGGACCATACCTGGTTGGGCCGGCTGATATCCAGCCCGCGCAGCAAATACGGTTTTATGAACACCTTCAGTCCCATTTTAGTGAGGTTTCGTCTGCGGTAGATGGTTTGATGGCCCAAGAGCCGGAACAGCCGCCGGACGCGCTTGGGACCAACCGGATAGCCACGGTCGCGCAAAAGGTGCACGACCGAGAGCACACCCTCAGTGGGATGATCGAGCAGGTGACGGTCCATGAGCTGCATCATTTTTAGATTCTCCGGCTTTTCAGGGCGGGGCTTGTAATAGATCCGGCTGCGGTGTACAGCCAGCAAGTCGCACTGCCGGCGTACCGACAGCTTTTTGGAGCGTGGTTGCACCAGCGAAGCGCGTGTGGTCAGATTCCCAGTTTCCTGCAACTTTTTTTTAGAAATTCATTTTCCACCCTGAGCTGTCCGATCTGGGCGTACAGCTCGCGGGTGTCGACGGATTCACCTTCTGATTCAGAAGGCTTCTCAAAAACAGCACTCATGTTTTCCAGGAATTCCGACTTCCAGCGCGAGATCATCACGGCGGAGACTTCGAACTTTGTAGACAGTTCAGCGAGCGTTTGCTGTCCCTTTATAGCCTCAAGGGCCACTTTGGCTTTGAACGCGGAGGAGAATTTGCGGCGGGTTTGCTTCTTCATTTCAGGTAGTTAAAAGTACATCGCTTTTTAACCAACCCTCTGGTCTTAATTTACGGGAGTATTATAGTATTCCAAATACGGTGACTAAATTCTTCATTCCTTACTGCTCTGCCAATAAGTTAACGTCTATGGCAACAGCACCTACTTGGTAGTTTTTGCGCAATTGACCCGTTGAAATTTCGAACTAATTGATTAGCGGCCAATTCGCAAGCCTCGTGATGGCTAAAGCTAGGCCTACCATGGTTTTTGTTCTGATGATGGGCGAGCGTAGCCGATGAGTTTTGCACTCTTTGTACGATTTTGTATCAATGGTGGTTTTATGCGTTCGAACCCTATAATGCATCATGAATAAGTCTGTAAAGTCCGCTACTGGAGCATGTTCTAGCAAAAAAAAAGGCAACCCTTCCGGATTGCCTTTTCTAACTGTGCGCAGATCTGGCCAGAGTTCGAACTTTTTACCAGTTTCACTAATGAATGTAATTGATTTTCAATAGTAGTTAATTGGGGCTGAGAATCTTGCACCACGTTTCAAAGGGTTATTTCTCCATTTTCGCCGGAAATAATGGCATTTAAATCGGTCACTTTTTTTTCTGGGTTTTCGAATTTTCCCGCATAATCCTTCAGGGCACAGCTTAGTGCCATTCTAGGTATACTAGGGCGGTGGCACTTTCACAAGCAAAATGGATGTAAAGACTATCGAACTTGCTTCCTTATGCTGTTCTAGTGCTCAGCAGGATGGGGCAATTTGTGATCAGACAAAACAAAATAACCAGCGTCATCATGTCGATCTCGCATCCATTTGACAATGGGCCATGAACGGTATTCCCTTTTTCGACCTAGAACTCGCTTGGCACCAACCAAAGGCATCTGCGTCGAAAATTCTTTTACCTGTCCACATTTGTGCATAAACTGTTTAATAATAAGGCTATTACTCTGGGGAAATCCCTGCAGAAAGAGTAAATTTGTCATCCACGCTTTCAATCTGCTTTCCAAATCATTTAATTGCCTAAACCAAACGATCTGCTCTGAATGAGTCGTGAATCGAAAAAAGAAATATGGGTGTATCGGAGGCGCCGAGCATGGTCTCTTTGGAAAAAAGCTCGAAATCGGAGAATAAATAAGCTTTCGAAAGGTGACCGCGCGATCCAAAACTTTCTTCACCACCCCAAGAACAAGCCAATGACCATTCGGCTTGCAGCGCCGAAAGAATTCTCAACGGCAGTGGATATTGCTGGCGTTCTTGAGTATATCACCAAATTCAAATCGGTAGAGATTTCGAATAAGGCAATCGTCTATCTAAATTTCCGCCGCGTGAGAGTGCTCGACGCTGGGGCTATGGCAATGGTTCTTTCGGTCGCACACGATTTGGAGAGTCAAGGGGTGAAAGTAATCGGAAGCAAGCCAGTATTTCCCCCGGCGCGAAAAATTTTCAACGATTCAGGCATCCTTGAGCATTTCATTGACGGACGCGGACGGCACCGGGCGTGTACAAATCATCTAATTCAAGGTCGTGGGAAAACCTTACAAATGGACGCTGCTATAGAAACAGTACGCGCTATGGAGACTGTCTTCGGGAAAAGGGCCTACAACCGACCAATCCAAACGGCTCTGATCGAAATGATGGCCAATTCCGTTAATCATGCCTTTCCAGCAGGGGATGACCAAATCAGCACCTATCTGGAGCTATTCCTGGAAGAAAAACCTTGGTATTTATCTGTTTTCCATGATCCAGAGGGAAAAAAGGTATTCTTCAGCTTTGTTGACAATGGTGTTGGCATCATTAACACGATCCGCCGGCGGTTCGGACAGCTTGTAGCTGATCAGGTTGACGATACTCGGATACTCCACAAGGCCTTTTCTGGGGAGTATCGTTCCCGTACCCAACAAGCCGAACGCGGCAAGGGTTTGGTGTCGATCCGGGAGGTTTCGACCAAGCGTAGTGTGCGCCAACTTAAAGTGGTGACAAACAATCACTTGTACGATTTTGAAACTGGGTCTGGTACGAAATTGGCAAATAGTTTTGAAGGAACTGTGTATTTTTGGACCTTAGATGACACGTGTAACCATGGCAATTCTGAAAATTAGCACCGACTTTTCCCCCTTTCCCGGCGCTCGCTACTTAAGCGACGGCGAGGAATCCGGGCAGAAGTTTTATGAAGAGCGGCTCAAGCAGGCGTTCCAGGATGCTATTGCCAACGGCGAAAAGCTGACTGTTGATTTGGATGACACAGCTGGGTACGCGTCCTCTTTCCTCGATGAGTCATTTGGCCGTTTAGCTGAAGACTTTACGGTGGCCACAGTGCTCAAAAACATCGAAATCATTTCGAATGACGAGCCCGATTGGAAGGAAAAGATTCTGACGGATTACATTCCAAACGCCCCTAAGCGAAAGAAGCGTGTTGCGGCTTGATCGTTGGGTAGCAGTTTTCGTTACCCTTCTACTTGTTGGTATTGGATGGATTTGTGGCGTCGTAGCAACGCGCTGGTCCTATTTTGAGATCAATAAAGAGATCTCAATGAGTGACCTGTTCATTTTCCTCGGGTCCTCGATCGTCGGGTTAGTGATCGCATATGTAATCGCCAAAAACCTTTCTTCTCTTCAGTCAATCAAGGCGCTTTATCAGGATGAAATAAAAAACTTCATCGCCAACATGCGTAAGTTGGACGATTGGGTGGAATCTGGCAATATTCCCTTTCTAGAATTACGGAAACATCTTCGGGCAGGCAACATTCGCTTACGCTCTATCGAGAAACTATATCGGACTGTCAAAAAGATTGACTGCTCAACTCTTCCATCTATTATAGCCAAGTACAATGCTTTTAAGGCAGACATAACGAACGTGAATCCAGTAAACAATGGGCAGAGCCTTCAGCTCAATCCTTTTCAAATCAATAAATACACTGATGCAGTCGAGGAAATCAAACGTGAATTGCTGAATGCCGTGATCAATTCTTAAAAAGTACTTATGCAGCCTAACGCATCTAGGGCGTATGGTCTGCCGAACGTGCAATCAACATTATTCGACTTAATGGTATCATCGTCTCCATTATGTTCTTCCAATGAATAAAGCAAATCGCATAGGTCCGCTTTGATTTCCGGAATCTTTGTTATCTCTTTCAGGACAGAAAGGAGGTTCTGTATCGAATGGACTAATTTAGCGATACCAATATCTAACGAAATGGCCGGAATATCACTCTTTTTAGCATTTCCCCTTCTATTCCAACCCCTTTTTTGTTGAACCAATGTTTCAATGTCTCTGAATCAAAAATCTCAAAGCAGACCTTGATAATGGTTTCATCCCATCGTGCAACGCCGGATATTGGGGTTTGAGAATGCGGTGCTAAATACGGCCGGGCATCTGGTTTATGTGGATTGGAACCTCAGTCATTTAAATCAACCGGTGGCCAATCAGCGACCATGTTTATGCTGTGGATCCTGCTATCTAATGGCGGCTATCCTCACAAACGGAGTTTCGATTCAATTGCCGCTTTAAATGGCAGAAAGACCTGCTGGGCAATCCGCCGAATAGGGAGGGGAGCAATTGGGAATTCCTACTTATTGCTAGTATCCTCTTTGAGTCGATTGTTACAAATTGAAGTAGTCGGGAAAGTAAAAAGCCTGCTTTTTCAAACAGGCTTCTCTAAAAAGATAATCGCAATTACGCGGACTTGAGCAATTTCATAAACCGGTCCGCTTGTTCTTTGGTCTTGATAATTTGAGACAAAGAAGAGCGATTACGGCGGGTTGAATGTGTAACCTTACCATTTCCCTGCGCTTGCTTCTGCAGCGCCTCTAATTTCTGTTGAAGTTTCTTTTCCACAGGATAAAGCTATTACTATTTCTAATAATTTTTATTAATAAAATTCACAATTATCGCGCCTGATCTTGGTTCCGTAGGCCAAAGATGAAGTAGTTAAACATGGGGTTGGGACGAGGATCATCTTTCAGAATGCGAACCGGGGCGGGCATAATGTCCTGAAAATCAAAGGGATTTTCATACTGCGTTTTCCCAAACCTTGTAATTCGGACGTAATATTTAATGCCAAAGAATTCAAATAGCGGGTCGAGGTAATCGTAATTGCGCTTCAATAAAAAGTGGTACAAGGCGGCTCGCTCGTTATTTGAGCCATCTACACCGATAAAGTGATCAGGGTTATCGCGCAGATATCCCAACGCTTCAAACATAATGGTAGAAAACACAGCCGAATAGTCTTTGTGGGTCAGCTGAATCCTGTCATCAATGCCTCCCTTGGCATCTATTGGCCCAAATGCCAGGTTGAAAACATTTGGAAGAAGCTCCATTTCCTCATTATGGATTTCAACTTTAAGAGGGACAATAGTGCCGTCTACCAACTCGGTAGGGAAAACCCCAATTCGAAAATCCTTAGAAATTTCGGTAAAGTTGAATTCTCTATCAAAGTCAATCCGAACGTTTCGTGCCATGTAGTGGTTTATGCTAATATAGTAAATGTCGAGAGTGGGAAAAATCGAAAGACTTTCTAAGCTCTTCAACACATTTTTATTATCTTGGTATCTAGCGGTTCATACAGCGCATAAAATGTTTTAACGGTGTTGCTCTTCGCTGAATTTGACAATGTTAAATCAAATCCAAAAATGATAAATATGGAAATAGTAGCATCTCAATCAGAGGTTTTGTTTATGACTGATATTGATCAATTGGACTTTTCCATGATCAAGATGAAATTGAAAGACAAGGAAGAAGGTCAAGGATGGACAAGAAAACAGTGCAATGAAGCTGAAGTTGAATATAAACGCTTCTTGGCTCTCAAACGTACATATCCCACTTTGGAGGTAGTGCCCAATAAGGCGATTGATATGTTCTGGCACCAACACATTCTGGACACTGCAAAATATGCAGATGACTGCGAACAGGTTTTTGGTTATTTCCTTCACCACTACCCCTATTTTGGTATGAATGGTGAACAGGATGCTGAAAATTTAAATAATGCATTTGAGGAAACGAAAGTGCTGTACAAAAAACATTTCGGGATTGATTATGTTGGCCAAGCCCCGAAGTGCAAAGCGCCTAAATGTCGAACGGCGTGTAAGCCAATGAAGTGTCGTTAATTAAACAATGCAAATGAGTCAAACTTCTTCTTTGCCAAGTGAAAATGCCCCAGAAAAAGGGGCTTTCGCTTATAACTTGGCAAAACATGATCATATTGAAGCATTATGTGAGGAGATTGATCAGGAGGGTATGCAAAGGGAGATAGAAAAGCATCTACTCCAATTAATGCAGCGCCTCGTCCCGAATTATAATGTTTTATTTCTGGTTGATGAGTTTACGTTGATCTCATCATGGGAATCCAATACGATTTATCAAGCATTAAATGAACTTCGAGAGGAGAAGAACCTTTTATTAGTGCTGCATAGTATCGGCGGCTCAATAGAGCCAGCATATCTTATTAGCCAGACCTGCAAAAAGAAAACGAAACACAAGTTTTCTGTTACAGTACCCCGGAAAGCTAAATCAGCAGCGACGCTTCTTTCTTTAGGTGCTGATGAAATCCACATGGGTATGCTAAGTGAACTTGGTCCAATTGACCCGCAAATAAAACTTATTGGAGACACACAAAGTTGGCCTGCATTGGGAATAGGCCATTCTTTGGAATACATTGCTAAATTAGTGTGTCAACATCCGGGATCGGCGTCCATGTTTGCTCAATATCTAGCTACCAAGTTAGAGCCGAATCAACTTGGCTACTTTGAGCGAGTCAGCGAATCGGCTGTTCAATATGCCGAACGTTTGTTAGGGGCGAAAGAAGTGGCTTCCGAAGAAACTGTACACTCCGTTGCGGAAAAACTGGTCTACCATTATAAAGACCATGATTTTGTCATCGATATTGATGAGGCGACCAAGTTGCTCGGAAGTTCTATTGTCAAAGAAAATACACCCGAGTATCAATTTGGAAGCGAGATCTACGATTTATTCGATCGAATGACGCTACAAATATTGAAGAAGCACGATCGACATTTTACATTTGTTGGCACCGCTTCAAACGGCTTAAAAATCGTCGGAACGTCTTCAGTATAATGATAATGTATGCGTAATCAGCAACAATAGCAGCGTGACTGCGATGTGTCAAGCCGAAAAAAGCACCATCGTACATTCGTTTCATCTCGATTAATGTAATTTTAATGTACTAATTGGTTTTTATTCGACGGTATTCGGTTCCTTATCAATTACGTGAAACTTAAAGGTTTGAAGCGGTCATTGCCCCTGTTGCATTTTTTGTTTTTTACTATAGTTTGTCCAATTCTTTTTTTTGATAGCTGCCTCTTCGCTCAAAAGCACGAAAATATCCTTTCGGCTGGAATAAGCTTACCCAAGAACTTTGGCAATAGTTATGGCATCAACGCTGCGCCTGGGCTGTCGATTTGGTTTGTCAAAGGCTATACTCAACATATAGATGCCGGTGCAAAAGCGGATTTTCAATTTTACTCAATTGGATCAAACAATAGTGAAAATCTAAAAAAACTAGGATCGGCAGCTTCGATTTTTACGCGGTTCCGCGTTTTTCAATCAGAAAAGAAGATCCAGCCGTATTTCTCTCCGGCCATCGGGATCCAATCTTTTGAGTCTTTAGTAAAACCACAATTTTCTTTTGCTGTTGGTAATCAGGTAAGGGCGGGATCGTTTTATCTGGATGTCCAGGGTGGAGTATCGTTAAAAAACAAGCTTTTGCCTACGTTAGGTTTCATTAGGCTGTCTTTGGGCGGGGTAGTTGGCGCTGGCAAAAAACGAACGAAAAGTGCACAATCATTAAAATTACTAGACACTGATCGTGATGGCGTGCCCGATGGTGACGACTTGTGTCCCTTAGTACCAGGTGCAATTAGTTTCAAAGGCTGCCCGGATACAGACCAAGATGGTGTTCCAGACGATAAAGATCGTTGTCCATTGCAGCCTGGTTCTGTCGATCGGTTTGGCTGTCCAGTGCCGGACACTGACGGCGATGGTTTCAATGATGATGAGGATCGGTGTCCGACGGTTTCCGGTTCCAAGGAGTTTTCCGGGTGTCCGGTACCGGACTCCGACGGTGATGGGTTGAACGACCTACAAGATTCCTGTATCTTAAATGCTGGTCCTGCCGGAAATAATGGTTGCCCAATTGATAGACAAAGAATTAATGCCCAGTTGACTGGGTATGCGAGCAAAATTCAATTTGAAAGCGGCAGTGCTATTTTGGATTCAACTTCCCTGCCTACACTTAACGCTCTCGCAGACTACTTAAGTCAAAATTCCTTCATTTCTATAGTTGTGGAAGGGCATACGGATAACATTGGCTCGAGCGCGGAAAATCTATTGTTAAGCGAGGCACGTGCAAGCGCCGTCGTGGACTATCTCGTGGCTAAAGGGGTATTTCTACAAAGACTCAGTTCAAAAGGATTCGGGGATACTTTGCCGATAGGAGCCAATACAACTCCGGAAGGAAGAGCTAGGAACCGAAGGGTGGATGTTAAGCTGAGCAATTAAAAGTTTTTATTAGCTTTGTATTGACTGTTACCGACTGTATTTGTTAGCCAAAACCACATGCGTTTTGTAAAACGCATTGATAGCCAACCTAATGCGACCAACTGCTGCTTTGATTTTCATAGCGATTGTGCTTATTGCGCGAGATGCCAACGCGCAGGAGGGCGATAGTGCAGTAAAGAGCAGTTTTTTTCCGAATAACTTTTCATTAAGCCAGCCTTCCGGAATAAACGTCATTTCGAAAAAGCGTGTTTTTCGATTTAACGGTGGAGTAGCTGAGTACAATTTTTTACTCCGCTCAACCGTCGACAGTCTGTTCCCTGCGAAAGACCTGAGCCAGCACCAGTTTTCCGTCCGCGCCGGCGTTGTGGTAAAGGATCAACTTCCCCTGCAGGTCGGAGCTTTCGTGCGCCGAAGCAATTCGGAGTTTTTGCAGGATATCACAGACATCCAGATATCGCTCGATGTAACTGAGTTAAAAAGAACGGTGCTGGTTCGATTGCAGGCCAGGCGGGAGGACAAGCTTCGGAAAATGTATGATACAGCTTCGATCGCATCCTATCGTTCGCTGCAGCAAAGCATTGAAAAGAAGAAGACATGGCTTAACGAGCCCGCCAACAAGTTGCAACTTCTTCAATATCGGGAACTTATCAATGTACCGGCCCTGAGCTCCGATCGTAAGTTGAGCGATAGCGCAAACCATGTTCGCTACGATTCGATCCGGAAAGAAGCCGAATCGTTCATCGAAAAGTATGAAAACGTCAAAAAGGAGTTGAAATCGCTTTCGGACGCTTCTGATTCCTTGAAAAATGAACAAGACCTTTTGCTTTCTGCGGCAAGAGACTACGAGAAGTTGCTGCGACTAGCCGACGGAGGCGATCGTACAGCACTTCGAAAATTGCGGCGGACACCTGAAGGTGAAGCGTTATTAGCTGATCGAAAACAGGTGCCGATGGGGTGGATCCGGAATGTCCGCGCCTTTCAGCTTGGAAGAAGCAATGTGTATACTTCCGACCTGACGGCAAAAAATATCACAATCAACGGGATCAATTTTGAATATAATTCCTGGTTCATTTTCGGTGTGACTGCCGGTGTTTTGGAGAATCGTTTCCGGGATTTTTTGATGTCGAACACACCTCGGACGCCGCAACATATGTATCAGGTTCGGTTCGGCATTGGATCCATTGAGGGGAACCACGTTTTGCTGTCCGCCTTCGGAGGAGAAAAGCGCATCTACGGGTTAAACTCGACCGGCGGGACACCAATCAGGACGAAGGGATTGTCGCTTGGCGGCCGCTGGCAGATCGCGCCCACAGTCGCCCTGTATGCGGAGGGCGCTCAGACTTTCGCTCCCGACTACCGGAGTTTTGATACGATTGGCAAATCCGGAAACAAGATTTCGGAATCCGGAGATCGTGCGTATGCCGTTCGCTTGAGCGGGGGAGTTGAGCGCCACCTTCTGAATTTTGAAAGCTACTACCGCTATCAGGGCGCGAACTACCAGGCTTTTAACCGCTTTCAAACGAATTCGGAGCAAACCGAATGGTCGGTTCGGGTAAAAAAAGGCTTTTTTCGCAACCACCTAAGGTTTGACGCCGGGCTTTCTACCAATGACTATGCTAACCCCTATGTTATGCATCGTTACGAGGCCCGTAATGTCATGAAAACGTTCACTGCTGGGTTTAGAAAACGTGGCTGGCCCTCGATTTCTTTAGGCATGCAACCTGTCTCGCAGGTGACTGCATTGGGCGATCAGCTTTTTGAAAACCGGTTTGAAGCTATCACAGGGTCTGCTACCCACACATACAAGCTCGGCGTAGCCACCGCGACATCTACCTTGCTGTTATCCTGCTTTCAAAACCATCTCTCCGACAGCGCTTTTGCATTATCGAATGCGGACAATTACTTTTTCACCAACTCTATTTTTTTCAAATCCTTCGATCTGACGGTTTCTTTTTCCCGGTCTATTGCATGGCCGACACGTTATATGGTTTTCGAAAATTTGATTCGAATACCTTTTAAAGCGGCCGGCAGCCTTTCTTTCGGTTTCAAGATCAATGAGTTGAATGGTGCGGATTTGAAGGTCGGGCAAAATTTCGAACTGGTATTCCCGGTTGGGAAACAGATGGTAACGGCCAGAGTTGAGCGCGGCTTCTGGCCGGGTACCACCAGTAAACTGACAAGGAATAATTCGGGTTCGATTGGGATTCGAAGAACATTTTAATAACATGAATTCGGGCTTATGCGACGTTTTTTATTGCTTTTAGGACTATCCGGTCTCTCGCTGCTTGCGAAAAGCCAGGTTTTCCTCCAGCCGCAATTACCGGCTTCTGGTCTGGTTATGAAGAATCAGCTTTGGAACTTCATTATATCGAATGCCGGCACTCAGGAGCGCGAGGCACAGGTAGAAGTATTAGTTAGTGACGCCCGCGACAACCGGCGCCTGTTTTCCGGTACTTCTTCACGGATCGTCATCAGAAGGGGCGCTCTAAATTTCCGGAGTGGTGACTTGCTTCCGATTACCTACGCAGTCTTTGATCCGAATGCTGGTATCACCACGGATCAAAGTGGATATCTGCCGGCCGGAGCTTACACGGTATGCTATTCCGTTCTCGCCAAGGGAATCAACGGAATGGAAACCTTGAGTGAAAACTGCGAAAACGTCGCTGTTGAAGCACTTAACGGGCCGGTATTGCAACTACCCGAAGATAATGCTGGCCTGGAACAGGAGAATCCGCTGTTTTCCTGGATACCCCCTGGCCCACCAAATATCTTTCCATCATTATCGTTCGACTTCAAATTGGTTCGTGTCGAAGCCACGCAAAGCGGCGCAGATGCAATCAGTCGGAACTTCCCGGTCTTTGAGTTGAGCGATGTGAAGACGTCGCAATTGCAGTATCCGCAATCTGCACCTAAGCTTGACTCGGCGTCGGTATATGCCTGGCAAGTGATTGCAAAAAATGGCGGAAAGTCAATTGTGGCAAGCGAGGTGTGGACCTTTCATTTCTCGCTGAAAGGTACAACGCCGTCGGGAGCTGAACGCGGAGTGTACTCTCGGCGTTTGTCACGGGAAGAGCCTTTGTCGGCTGAGCCAACGGGTAGCCCATTACGCTTTGTTTATCCGAACGAGCAAAATCAACGCGTGATTCATTTGTCTTTCGTAGACGTATCGAAAAGTAGTTCCGGTTCTGTATTCAAAGACGTTTATGTGAAGCCCGGCGACAACTTCCTTTCGGTAGATATTCTGGATTTACTACAGGAGGGACATACCTATCTGCTTTCTATATCCGACGCGGATAACCGCAAATGGTTCCTCAAGTTTACTTATCGTATTAAATAAGCCACCAAGGCAAACCAAACAACTGACTTCATGATTCTGCAGTTTTTAAATGCCAAAGCGAAGGCAATCGCACTGTTTTTCTTTTTCTTGATTTATGCCGAAACCGTTTTGGCCGGTCGTGTCGGAACCCGCGCTCAATTTATTGTTCAGTCAGGCAATAATCGTCGAGGCAAGCAGCCCGTCCGCGTTCTGCCGGGCACTGGATCGGAAATGACTCCTCTGCGAATTGAGGATCTGAAACGTCCGGTAAGTGTTGTTTCAGAAGGATCGGAGCCTAGTGATCAAAAAGAGCACGTACCGGAGGTGGAAGACATTGGCGGTCCTGGACAACCAGAAATGTCCTCGTTTTCATCGGTAAACGCAAAAAATATGGTCGACCTGTTTTCCGGCGATTTTTCCTACAATATTCCCTTGTTGGACGTAGGCGGATACCCGGTTAACCTTGCGTATCGCGGGGGAGTGGGGATGGACCAGGAGGCCAGCTGGGTGGGTTTGGGATGGAATATTAACCCGGGAACAATTTCCCGCAACCTGCGCGGGGTGCCGGATGATTTCAACGGGACAGATTCTATTACGAAAACCACCAGCATTAGGCCCAATCAAACGGTTGGCGTAACTGGTGGAGCTGATTTCGAACTGGCTGCGCTCCCGATCCTGCGTTTGGGGGGCAGTTTAGGCGTATTTAAAAACACCTACAAGGGAATTGGGGTTGAACGATCATTAAATGCGACTTTAAATTCTGGCTCGAAAGCAGCGGGTAGTCTTTCTGGCGGGCTTTCCATTACTAATAATTCACAAGAAGGAATAACGATTTCACCATCTATTAGCGTAAGATTGAGTTCAGCTGATGGTAGCAGCGGATCAACCGGAATTGGAAGTTTTAACATCGGAACATCCTATAATAGCCGCACAGGATTGAAGGGGCTGCAACTAGGCATTGGCTTACAACAATATAAGGCAGCAACAAAAGATCAGGCTGCGAGTACTGAGTCCGCGGGGTCTATTTCTTCTTCTATTTCTTTTGCATCTCCAACTACAAATCCGTCGATAACAATACCGTTTACGAGCGAACAATATTCATTCACCGCCAAGGTCGGACTGGAAATGTTTGTGGCGCACCCGAACCTCTCTCTAACAGGCTATGTGTCAAAGCAGTACATCGCGGAAGCGGACAAAACCACTTCGCTCCCGGCGTTCGGCTACCTGAATGCTCAGGCTGGTGCCCGTAATCGCAGCGCATTGCTGGATTTCAACCGGGAAAAGGAAATACCTTATCGCGAGAAGCCTGCCGTTCCGCATATTGCACTGCCTTTTTATACGTACGACGCATACAGTATTTCCGGTGAAGGCACCGGCGGAATGTTTCGCGCATACCGTGGTGACATCGGATTTGTTTACGACCACCAAATGCGCACGCGCGACCAATCGGCCCGTGGCAGTATAGACGTAGGGGTAGGGAACGTAGTTCATGGTGGGTTCGATATTAACGTGACCCGCGCATTCACGCAAAACGGCCCTTGGCTTTCCCAAAACATAATGGCCAAAAGCGTGGACTTTCGGGATAATAACGGCCTTTTTCAGGCTTCCTATTTCCGAAATCCTGGCGAAAAAGCGATCAACAGCAAAGCTTTTTATGATGCCATCGGTGGCGATGACGTCGTCACGACCAGCCTGTTTCAGCCCTTTGTCAGCGACCCGAATATGGCGGCAACCAGTTTCCTTACGCGTTATCGCAATCAACGTCCGGTTGGGCAAATTGCACTGAGCCGTGAAAATGCGGTAAAGCCAGAGCGGGACAAGCGAACGCAGGTTATTTCCTATCTGAATGCGGATGAAGCTGATAAAGTAGGACTCGCACGCTATATCGAAAATTATATGGTCAACACCTTCCCTTCGGCTATTTGTGCTCCGCCGACCACCGAGGATGGAAACGCGGACGGGACTGGTTTGCTGGCGGAATATTATACCAATATGGATTTGGAGGGTACCCCTTGGGCAACCCAGGTGGACGGTTATTTGGAACATTCGCCACCTTGGGCACTCAACGGGCCCCTGCCCGGTTTTCCGAAAGTTGACCAGTTTTCTATCCGTTGGACGGGCCGGATTAAGCCGCCCGTATCCGGTAAATACCAGTTCTATGTCGCTTCTGACGATGGTGTTCGGATCTGGATAAATGATTCTTTATTAATTGATGATTGGAGTATCCACGGTTCGCAGGAGCGGAGCTGCGAGGTTAATCTGGTGGGAGGAGAATTCTACCGGATGCGCATTGAATATTTCGAATACAATGAGCAGGCGGGTATACATATAAAATGGGCGAAGCCAGGAGACGGGGGATGGTCCCCAATTCCGCCTCAATACCTCTATAAGCCAGCGGCATTAAGCTATACGGTTGGCAACTACCTTACCCGTGAAAAGCGCGTGAATAATTTCCGAAAGCCTCACCATATTTCCGAGATCGACGTTTTGAATGCGGATGGACGCCGTTATGTATATGGTCTATAATACTCCCGTAAATTAAGACCAGAGGGTTGGTTAAAAAGCGATGTACTTTTAACTACCTGAAATGAAGAAGCAAACCCGCCGCAAATTCTCCTCCGCGTTCAAAGCCAAAGTGGCCCTTGAGGCTATAAAGGGACAGCAAACGCTCGCTGAACTGTCTACAAAGTTCGAAGTCTCCGCCGTGATGATCTCGCGCTGGAAGTCGGAATTCCTGGAAAACATGAGTGCTGTTTTTGAGAAGCCTTCTGAATCAGAAGGTGAATCCGTCGACACCCGCGAGCTGTACGCCCAGATCGGACAGCTCAGGGTGGAAAATGAATTTCTAAAAAAAAGTTGCAGGAAACTGGGAATCTGACCACACGCGCTTCGCTGGTGCAACCACGCTCCAAAAAGCTGTCGGTACGCCGGCAGTGCGACTTGCTGGCTGTACACCGCAGCCGGATCTATTACAAGCCCCGCCCTGAAAAGCCGGAGAATCTAAAAATGATGCAGCTCATGGACCGTCACCTGCTCGATCATCCCACTGAGGGTGTGCTCTCGGTCGTGCACCTTTTGCGCGACCGTGGCTATCCGGTTGGTCCCAAGCGCGTCCGGCGGCTGTTCCGGCTCTTGGGCCATCAAACCATCTACCGCAGACGAAACCTCACTAAAATGGGACTGAAGGTGTTCATAAAACCGTATTTGCTGCGCGGGCTGGATATCAGCCGGCCCAACCAGGTATGGTCCACCGACATCACCTACATCCCGATGCGGCGAGGCTTCATGTACCTCACGGCCATCATTGATGTGTATAGCCGCAGGATCGTCGGATGGGGCATCTCCAACTCACTGGCTGCGCGCTGGTGCCTGGAGGTGCTGCAGGAAGCGATCGCAGAACATGGCACTCCGGAGATCATCAACTCGGATCAGGGCGTGCAGTACACTTGCGCCGGCTGGACCCAGTACCTGGAAAAGAACGGAATCAATATATCCATGGATGGAAAAGGACGGGCAACGGACAACATCTGGATCGAGCGGTTCTGGAAGTCACTCAAGTACAACCATGTGTATCTGAACCCGGCTGAAGACGGCGGCGAATTAGCTGAAGGCATCGAGGGCTACATCAACTACTACAACCAGAAAATCCACAGCACCACAAAGCAGAAACCTAACGATCGTTACCAGCAAAAAACAACCCTCGTATCACTTGAACACAACCTGGAAACAAACCCACTTATTAACTTAGCATCCTGACCTTTTGGTCTCAATAAAGGGGAGTATTATA